>NZ_OZ457898.1:0-3091487 GCF_982447095.1 Marinobacterium marisflavi | reverse complement strand
TTATAAGCCTATGTATTATAGGTTAAATTGGAGTTACGCATAATTTACTAACAATTTAACCCCAGAGTTATCCACAAAAAAAGCCGCTTGCGCGGCCTTTTTATACACAGGGCTAGGTATCAGTTAGCCCAAGGGTCGTTTGCTTCACTACCCCAGGGGTCGTCGCTACCCATGTCACCGCCCGTGTCGAGCTGAATATCGATCGTGTTTAGATCAACATCCAACGGCGCATCCAGGTTGTAAGTCACGATCTCTGGGAAGATGATTACTAGTGATAACGACAGCAGCATAATCAAAATGAATGGGATAGCGCCTTTGTAGATCTCTTGAGTGCGCATGCCCTTCACCAAACCACCGGTAATCTCATCCTTATAATCCTCCTTCGGCGCGACACTTCGCAGGTAGAAGAGTGCGAAGCCGAAAGGAGGCGTCAGGAACGACATGGACATGTTCAAGCCGACCAACACCAGGAACCAGATCATATTGATATCCATGCTGACAGCCACAGGGCCGATCAACGGCATTAGGATAAAGGCAATCTCGAAGAAGTCGATGAAGAACCCCAGTACAAACACCAGCAAGCTGACAAAAAGTACGAAACCAAGCTCACCACCAGGAATGAAACTAAACAGGTGTTCTATCCAGATATCACCATTCACTGCACGGAACGAGAGAGCAAAAATTGACGAGCCCACCAGAATGAACATGACGAAGGTCGAGAGTTTAGTCGTTGAATCCAACGCACCCTTCACGACTTCTAATGTCAAACGGCGACGAGCAATCGCCAGCAGCAGTGCACCTACGGCACCCATCGCTCCGCCCTCGGTTGGAGTAGCCCAGCCGATAAAGATGGTACCAAGTACCAGGAAGATCAGCACGATTGGTGGCAACATCGCAGTCGCTACAGAAATATAAAGCTCGGAGCCCTTCATCGTACGCGCCTCCTCCGGCAGTGGTGGCACCATATCGGGCTTAACGATGGATAGAACAAACATATACAGAAGCAAGAAGCCTACAACCATTAGCGCGGGAAAGAGTGCACCGGTATAAGCATCTTTCACAGAAACTGACAGGACATCAGCCAGTACAATAAGTACCAGTGATGGCGGGATGATCTGCGCTAGTGAGCCTGCCCCGGTCAACAGACCTGCTGCTGTGGGGTAGTGATAGCGGTAACGCATCATAACAGGCAGTGAGATCAAGCCCATAGAGATGACTGATGCCGCAACGACACCCGTTGTCGCAGCCAGCAGTGCGCCAACCAGAATTACCGCGTAGCCAAGACCACCTGGGACACGACCGAACAACTGCCCTGCACTCTCCAAAAGATCTTCCGCCATGCCTGAACGTTGCAGGATGATTCCCATGAAAGTGAAAAACGGGATCGCTAACAGCGTATCGTTCTGCATAATGCCGTAGATACGTTCGGGGATTGCCTGCAGCAGCACCCAGTCCAAGAGACCCAGCTCATGACCGATCAGCGCGAACAGAATACCGTTGGCTGCAAGGCTAAATGCTACAGGGAAGCCTGAGAGCAAGAAAAAGATCAACGAGCCGAACATGATCGGCGCGATGTTATCTGTCAGAAACTCCATTTATACGCTCTCCTTAGCATCATCCATATCAACCGTTGCATGGCCACCTTTGGCGAGCGGATCTTCGATTAAGCCCTTCAGAAACGCCCAGCGCTTAATTAACTCAGAACAGGCCTGAATAAAGAGCAGACCAAAACCCACCGGAATCATAAGACGTACCGGCCAACGAATAAGGCCACCGGCGTTCTGACTCACCTCTTGGTTCTGGTAGGTCTCGATCAAGTTCGGGATCGACTGCAGGGTGATGTAGAGGGTCACTGGGAGTACAAATAGCAGGAAGCCCCAAAAATCCACCCAGTTACGAGTCCGGGGGGTCATACGCTGACTCATCACATCGATGCGCACGTGCTCATTCACTTTGAGTACATAGCCTGCCGCTAGTGTGAACACTGCCGCATAGAAGTACCACTGCAGCTCCAACATCGCGTTTGATGCCACGTTAAAAAGATAACGCGTCGTTGCATTACCCGCACTGACCAGAACAGCGGCTAGGATCAGCCACTTTACGTTGCGCCCGACGAAGCCATTAATAGCATCTACGGTTGCCGAGAATCTTAAGAGAGCGTTCATTTATCAAATTCCATGAAGCTTATTATGCTACCGATCTTGAATTGCCAAATTCGGACTGACTGCAGTGTGCCGACTTTAGCAAAACGAGACAACTCGGCTGTCTACTGGTCGGACCAGTATTTCAAGAGTCATTAAACTAAAGTATGAGCTCCTGCTGTGGTATTTATAACTGATGAAGTTAAATTGTGGTTCAAGGGTCATCGTGAGTCGCGATTCCCCTCGGTTCAATAAAAGACCAATAACGATAAAGGATTCCTCATGAAACGTAGAGATCTGTTTAAAGGCGCCCTGCTCGCAGCAGCCATATCAACAGCAACTGCAGCATCTGCTGCTGAACTCCCAGAACTGAACTGGCGTCTACAGTCAGCTGTACCACCAGGCATCGGCTTCTACATGGGCGGTGTGTTCTTCGCTGAAGAAGTTGAGAAGATGACCAACGGTAAGTTCAAAATTCGCGTGTTCCCAGCGGGTGAGATCGTTGGCACTATGCAGATCTTTGACGCAGTATCTGACGGCACGATCGAAGCAGGTCACACAGCGTCTTACTACTACTACGGTAAGAACCCAGCATTCGCTCTCGATACTACAATCCCATTCGGTCTTAACTACCGTCAGTTCCAGGCATGGTACAACTTCGGTGGCGGCGGTGAGATGATCAAAGAGCTCTTTGCTGGCTCTAACATCGTGCCGTTCCCAGCGGGTAACACTGGTGTACAGATGGGTGGTTGGTACAACAAAGAGATCAAATCTCTGGCGGACCTCGATGGCCTGAAAATGCGTATCGGTGGTATGGGCGGTAAGATCATCGAGAAACTCGGTGTTGTGCCTCAGTCAATCCCAGGTGGCGATATCTTCCCATCTCTGGAGAAAGGCACCATCGACGCGGCTGAGTGGGTTGGTCCATTCGATGACATGAAGATGGGCTTCAACAAGGTTGCTGAGTACTACTACACACCAGGTTGGTGGGAAGCGGCTCCAAACCTCTCTGTTTACATCAACAAAGAGAAGTTTGACTCTCTGCCAGTTGAGTACCAGAACATCGTTGAAGCAGCAGCTGAACGTGCAAACGTGAAGACAACTGCGTTCTACGACGCGAAGAACCCAGAAGCGCTGAAAACTATCCTAGCTGGCGGCACGAAGATGAAGATCTTCCCGAAAGACGTGATGGACGCTGCTTGGGACGCTGCACAGCAGACTTACCAGGAGCTTTCAGCTGAAAACGCTGACTTCAAACGCATCTACGACAGCATGGTTGCGTTCCAGAAAGACCAGAACCAGTGGATGAGTGTGTCTGAGGGTCCTCTAGACTCTTACATGCAGCGTAAAGCACGCTAATCCTCTCTACTGAGATCAAAGGCCAGCCTCTGGGCTGGCTTTTTTGTTGCTGTGATTCTCAACATCCAGCTTTTTTCAGCTTTTTCACTGAATTATCAGTTAAAGGGTTTGCAACCACCGAGCCTTTTCCCTAGAATGTCGCGTCTCGAATTTTGGGCACTGGCCGAGCGGCCGGTTCCAACCAGTTAACCTGAAGTAAAGCAGGACAAGGTAATGAAAAGAACATTCCAACCAAGCGTACTGAAGCGCAAACGTACTCACGGCTTCCGTGCTCGTATGGCTACTAAGAACGGTCGTCAGGTCTTGAACCGTCGTCGTGCACGTGGCCGCGCTCGTCTGTCTGCATAAGTCATAGCGGACAACACGAATGCCTCATGGCTGAGTTTGAATACCCTCGCGAACTACGTCTCTTAACTGGAGCTGACTTCAAAAGGGTATTCGACAAAGCTACTTACAAGGTCAGTGATCAACATCTACTGATACTTGCCCGCCCCAGCGAGACCAGCCACCCCCGGATTGGCTTTGTCATTTCAAAAAAAAATGTGCGACTAGCGGTGAATCGAAACCGTGTTAGGCGTATCATTCGCGAGTCTTTCAGACTGAACCGACAGAAACTTCCCGCTTGCGACCTAGTTATTTTGGCACGCAAAGGGGTGGATCAGCTCGATAATGAGGCGATTCATCGTCTTATATCAAAGTCGTGGAACAGGCTGAGTAAAAAAGCTGACAAAGCCAAACCAACTGCAAAAGAGTAACGACCCGAACGCCATGGATATACAGCGAGTCATACTTATTGCCGCACTAGCATTGATGTCTTATATGCTGATGCTGCAGTGGAACCAGGATTACAACACACCTGTCGCCGAGCCAACTGTGGCTACCTCTAGCGTATCAGCCTACGAGCCTGCTGCAGGTGATCTGCCAACAGCAACCTCAAATGCGTCCGCTGATGTACCGGCAACAGCCAGCGCTGCGCCAGTGGCTGAAGCGATCGATTCAAGCCTGATCTCAGTCAAAACTGACACGCTGGAGCTGCTGATCGATCCACGTGGCGGTGATGTGATTGAAGCTAAACTGCCACAGCACCTCGCTGTGTTGAGTGAAAGCGAACCACTAACACTACTAGAGCAGAACGCTACCCGCACTTATGTGGCTCAAAGCGGTTTGGTTGGCAAGAACGGTCCAGATGCCAATCCTGATGGTCGCCCGCTCTACAACGCTGACGTACGCAGCTTTGAATTGGGTGATGCCGATCAACTCAGTGTTGACCTCAATCTGAACCAGAATGGCGTCGCAATCACTAAGCGATTTACCTTCACACGTGGCAGCAATGCAATCAAGGTTGAGTACCTGATAAACAACCAGAGCGCTGAGAGCTTTGAGACTGTGCTCTTCGGTCAGCTTAAACGTGACCGCAGTGCAGACCCATCACAGCAGACTGACATGGGTATGCAGTCCTACCTTGGTGCTGTCTTCTCAACAACTGAGAACAGCTATCAGAAAGTTGATTTCGATGATATGGATGACAAACGCTTCAGCGCCACTAGCGCCGACGGCTGGGTTGCCATGTCACAGCACTATTTCTTGTCAGCTTGGGTACCAGAGCCAGGCCAGACCTATACCTATCAGACACGTGTACTCAACGGCCTTTACATCGCTGGTTACCTTGCACCGGCTGTCAATGTAGCACCGGGCCAGCAGGCAACTTTGTCAGCTACCCTATATGCGGGCCCTAAAGACACTGACCAGCTGGAGCAGGTTGCCACCGATCTAGATCTGACGATCGACTATGGCATCCTTTGGTTTATCGCCTCTCCAATTTACATGCTGCTGAAGTGGATCCACAGCGTTGTAGGTAACTGGGGTCTGTCGATTATTGGCGTAACACTGCTGGTGAAACTCGCGCTCTTCCATCTGAATGCCAAAGCGTTCAAATCGATGGCGAAGATGCGTAAGTTCGGCCCAGAGATGGCACGCCTGAAAGAGCTCTATGGCGATGACCGTCAGAAGATGTCACAAGAGATGATGAAGCTCTACTCTAAAGAGAAGATCAACCCGCTTGGTGGCTGTCTGCCGATTGTTGCGCAGATGCCTATATTCATCTCTCTATACTGGGTACTGCTAGAGTCTGTGGAGCTGCGCCACGCGCCTTTCTACGGCTACATCCATGACCTCTCACAGATGGACCCTTACTTCATCCTGCCGTTGCTGATGGGTGCGTCAATGTTTGTGCAGCAACTGCTTAACCCAACACCGCCAGATCCGATGCAGGCGAAGATCATGAAGATGCTTCCAATCATCTTCACCTTCTTCTTCCTCTGGTTCCCAGCGGGTCTGGTACTGTACTGGGTGGTGAACAATGTACTGTCGATTGCACAGCAGTACATCATCAACAAACAGATTGAAGCGGGCGACTCCAAATAGAGGTGTGTCGTTTTAGAATAAAAGGCTCCCATAGGGGGCCTTTTTCGTATTAGTCTCAGAGCTAAAAGGAGCAGAGATGCTAGACGCAAAACGAGACACGATCGTGGCACAAGCAACCGCCAGTGGGCGCGGCGGTGTCGGTATTGTGCGCCTCTCAGGCCCTAAAAGTCTGGATCTTGCAAAGGCCTTTATCGGCTTCGAACCTAAAGCGCGACATGCACACTACACACCCTTTTTAAATCAACAGGGTGAGCAGATCGACGAAGGTATCGCACTCTATTTTCCAGGTCCCAACTCCTTCACTGGCGAAGATATATTTGAACTCCAGTGCCACGGCGGTCCGATCGTTATAGACCTGCTGATAAAAGAGGCGGTTTCGCACGGAGCGCGACTGGCTCGACCGGGAGAGTTCTCAGAGCGCGCCTTCCTCAACGATAAGATGGATCTAACTCAAGCCGAGGCGATAGCTGATCTTATTGAGAGCTCATCCGAACAGGCCGCTCGCTGTGCACTGCGCTCGCTCCAAGGTGCATTTTCAAGCGAAATCAATCAGCTTGTTGAGCTACTCACTAACCTACGGATCTATGTCGAAGCAGCAATAGACTTTCCCGATGAGGAGATCGATTTTCTCAGTGATGGCAAAGTGCTGAATGACCTCAAGGCTATTATTGCGCAAGTCGCTGAGGTACAGAGCCGAGCGCATCAGGGAAGCCTCTTACGCGAAGGGATGACTGTAGTGATCGCTGGGCGTCCTAATGCTGGTAAATCCAGTCTTCTGAACGCACTAGCTGGCCGAGAGACGGCAATCGTTACCGATATAGAAGGCACCACCCGCGACCTTCTGCGAGAGCAGATCGATATCGATGGGATGCCGCTGCATATTATCGACACCGCGGGTCTGCGAGACGCACCCGACCAGGTCGAGCAGATCGGGATCAACCGAGCTTGGGAGGAGATTCGCAAGGCCGACCGAATATTGGTAATGGTCGACGCTAGAACTTCTGAATCAACCGACCCACACGAGTTGATTCCAGAACTCAGTCAACACCTCGATGATTTTCGTCACATTACGCTGATTCGTAACAAGATTGATCTGGTTAACGAGGCAGCAAGCTTAGAAGAAATTGATGGGCTGACACAGATCCGTCTCAGCGCGCGGGAGAATATCGGTGTTGAACTATTACAGCAGCACCTAAAAGCTGTGATGGGTTATCAAGGGAGCAGTGAGGGAGCGTTTATGGCCCGTCGTCGCCACCTCGATGCTATAGAGCAGGCCACAGAGGTGCTTAATACCGGCCTCTGGCAGCTCGAATCGAATGGCGCAGGAGAACTGCTCGCAGAGGACCTACGGCTAGCTCAGCAACTTCTCGGTGAAATTACCGGCCAGATCAGCGCAGACGATCTACTAGGTAAGATCTTCGGTTCGTTCTGTATTGGCAAATAACGGGAAAATGACTGTTTACCGCTAAAAACTTACCCACAACTACTTAAGATTAAAGTTTTCCACAGGTGAAAACCAGGAAATTCAGTGACCTGTGGGTAAGTAAGATGTTTTTACACACAGGATCTCTACAAAATACCCAAAACGCTATACTTATTCACATCCTATTGTGGAAAACGTGTATAACTCCTTGAGATTAACCTGAGGGAAAATTTGAGGATAACTTCGCCTGTGGGTAAGTAGTTAGGTTATCAACAACTGTTCAACAGCTCTTTCAGAGGCTACCCACGGCTAACACAGACTTTATCATTCGAATAAAATATTGTTTTTATTCAATAAAAAAGCGTTATACACAGAAATAGCTTCGCTATATAAAAGAAAAAATAAAAAACACTCTATATATCTCTTCTTCTTTATATATTTCTTTTCATACTCAAAGGGGAGATTCAAAGACCACCGAGGACGAAACTGAACAAGTTGATCAATTTTTAACCATTCACTCTGTCTGAGACTCTAGGTATAATCGCCCCTCTTTTCAGCCCTAGTTGAGTTAGCGGATCTAAGCAGTCGATCCGAATGAGGTTTGTGTGGAATATCCTGATCAATATGATGTGTTAGTAATAGGCGGTGGCCATGCGGGTACAGAGGCTGCTTTAGCTTCAGCGCGTAAGGGCGCTAAAACTCTACTACTGACTCATAACATCGAAACGCTCGGTCAGATGTCCTGCAACCCTGCTATCGGTGGGATAGGTAAGAGCCATCTCGTGAAGGAGATCGACGCGCTGGATGGTGCTATGGCTCGAGCAACTGACCGCGGCGGTATTCAGTTCCGAATCCTCAATGCACGTAAAGGCCCTGCCGTTCGAGCAACACGTGCTCAGGCCGATCGTGTGCTCTACAAAGCGGCAGTTCGCGAAATCCTTGAGAACCAAGAGAATCTCGATATCTTCCAACAGGCTGTTGATGATCTAATCATTGAGGGTGAAACCGTAAAGGGCGTTGTTACACAGTCGGGTATACGTTTTCGTGGACAATCGGTTGTACTGACTGCGGGTACATTCCTCGGTGGATTGATTCATATCGGTATGCAGAACTATGCAGGCGGTCGTGCCGGTGACCCTCCAGCGATGCGCCTGGCTGAGCGCCTACGCGAGATGCCGCTGCGAGTTGAGCGCTTAAAAACAGGTACTCCGCCACGTATTGATGCGCGAAGTGTCGATTTCAGTAAGATGCAAGAGCAGCCGGGTGATACGCCAACCCCAGTGATGTCGTTTATGGGCAGTTTAAGTGAGCATCCACAGCAGATTAGCTGCTACATCACGCACACAAACACCCAGACACATGACTTAATTCGGGCTAATCTCGATCGTTCTCCGATGTACTCGGGTGTTATCGAAGGAATTGGTCCACGTTACTGCCCATCAATCGAGGATAAGATCCACCGATTTGCTGACAAAGACCAGCATCAGGTTTTTATTGAACCTGAAGGCCTGACAACACATGAACTCTATCCAAACGGCATATCGACCAGTCTACCCTTTGATGTGCAGTTGCAAATTGTCCGCTCGATGAAGGGGATGGAGCAGGCGCATATTACTCGCCCCGGCTATGCAATAGAGTATGATTTCTTCAATCCGCAAGACCTAAAGCATACGCTCGAGACGCGTGTGATTGATGGCCTTTACTTTGCCGGACAGATAAACGGTACAACCGGTTACGAAGAGGCGGCAGCTCAGGGTCTATTGGCGGGAATGAACGCTGCAGCACGAGCGCTTGATCAGGAGCAGTGGTACCCACGTCGTGATGAAGCATATATCGGGGTGTTGGTTGATGATCTGATTACCCACGGTACCTCTGAGCCTTATCGAATGTTCACTAGCCGCGCTGAGTATCGACTGATTCTGCGAGAAGATAATGCTGATCTGCGCCTCACAGAGGCGGGTCGCAGGCTCGGCGTGGTCGGTGATGATCGCTGGGCTGCATTCAGTGCCAAGCGCGAAGCCATCGATTTGGAGATGGCGCGGATGAAATCCACCTGGGTACAGCCCAATTCTGTTGAGGCAGAGGCGCTGGCGCCCAAACTGACTACGCCACTAACACGTGAATACAATTTAGCTGATTTGGTGAAACGTCCAGAGATGACGTACACCGATCTGGCTGAAGTTAAACCCGCTGAGACCGATGTAGCTGCCGATGTGGCGGAGCAGGTTGAGATACATATCAAGTATGCTGGTTACATCGACCGTCAACGCGATGAGATTGAGCAACTGCGCAAGCATGAGAACACCGCTCTGCCTGAAGATTTTGATTACTCTCAAGTGGGTGGACTTTCGAACGAGCTCAAGTTCAAACTCGAGGCTGTACGCCCGGTCAGCATCGCTCATGCGAACCGTATCCAAGGTATGACACCGGCTGCGATCTCTCTGCTGCTAATTCATCTGAAAAAGCGCCAGTTACAAGCCAAGGCGGTTAGTTAATGGCTGAATCAGCAAAACTACTCAGTAGCGGACTGACTCAGCTAGGTGTTGATGCGACCGCAGAACAGCAAGAACAGCTCCTGGCTTATTTGGGTTTAATGCAGAAGTGGAACAAAGCCTACAACCTTACTGCGATTCGCGACCCGCAGCAGATGTTGGTTCGCCATTTGCTAGATAGCCTTGCAGTGGTCCCTCACATTAACTCGGATGAACTGATTGATGTAGGCAGTGGCGGCGGCCTCCCCGGCATCCCTTTAGCGATACTTTTCCCTGAACAGTCGATAACTACTCTGGACAGCAACTCGAAAAAGACCCGATTCCAAAATCAGGTGCGCATTGAGTTAGGTCTTAATAACCTCGAGGTCATTCATGGTCGAGTTGAGGCTGTCCAAGATCGTCAGTTTGGCCAGGTAATATCTCGAGCTTTCGCCTCTATCGTCGATATGATCAATTTAAGTCATGCACTTCTGGCCGAGAAAGGTGTTTTTCTTGCGATGAAAGGTCGGTATCCTGATGCGGATCTGGCGGAGTTACCGCCCCAATATGTTTTGCAGCAGAGCTATGAACTCCATGTACCCGGTCTGGATGAGGAGCGGCATCTGCTGGTTTTAGGGAGAGCCTAAGCTTGGCTAAAATTCTGACCGTTACCAACCAAAAGGGCGGTGTAGGTAAAACCACGACCAGTGTGAACCTAGCAGCGTCACTTGCGGCGATGAATAAGCGGGTGCTGCTAATCGACCTAGATCCTCAGGGCAATGCGACCATGGGGAGCGGTGTTGAAAAGCAGGAGCTCACTCTCTCAATTTACGAAGTGCTTACCGATCAAGCTGAGACCAAGGATGCGATTATTGGCGATTTGGAGGCGGGCTTTGATCTGCTCGGTGCCAATGGCGATTTGACCGCTGCAGAGGTAGAACTTCTGGAGTTACCGCGCCGAGAATTTCGCCTAAAAATGGCCCTCATGCCGATCGCGGACAAGTACGATTACATCCTGATAGATAACCCCCCAAGCCTCAACTTGTTAACGGTGAACGCCCTCGCCTGTTCCGACGGTGTAATTATTCCAATGCAGTGCGAATACTACGCACTTGAGGGTATAAGTGCGTTGGTGGGTACCATTGATCGCATTCAGAAGCGCTTGAACCCGAAACTGAAAATAGAGGGTATTCTGCGCACCATGTTCGATCCACGTATGAGTCTGACCAAAGATGTCTCTGAACATCTTGTTGAGTACTTCGGTGAACGGGTTTACCGCACGGTGATTCCGCGCAATGTTCGTCTGGCTGAAGCACCGAGTCATGGTTTGGCAGCCCTTCAGTACGACAAACACTCCCGTGGAGCCTTGGCGTATCTAGCTTTGGCGGGTGAGCTAATTCGCCGCAATGATCAGAGCACGACATCCTCAGCTAAGGAAGCGAAAGAGAGCGAAGTATGAGCAAGAAACGTGGGCTAAAACGTGGGCTGGACGCCCTCCTTTCGGGTGTCGATACCGCAGCTTTCAATGATGTTAACGCGGGTATGGCTGAAACGGCCAGTACCGGCCTTAACGAGATCCCGGTTGACCAGATCTGCCGCGGACGCTACCAGCCCCGCCGTGAGATGGATAACGAAACCTTGGAAGAGTTAGCCAACTCTATACGTGCTCAGGGTGTGATGCAGCCGATTGTTATCCGTCCAGTGGAAACGGGTTACGAAATTATTGCGGGTGAACGCCGCTGGCGCGCAGCGCAGATGGCGGGTTTGAATGCGATCCCAGCGGTGATACGCGATGTTCCAGATGAAGCTGCCATTGCGATGGCGTTGATCGAGAATATTCAACGTGAAAACCTCAACCCGGTCGAAGAGGCGATCGCCCTGCAGCGTCTGCAGCAGGAGTTCGAACTTTCGCAGCAGGAAGTCGCCGAGGCTGTTGGTAAGTCGCGCTCTGCTGTCGCAAATCTATTACGTCTGCTTAACCTTAGTGATGAGGTAAAGACTTTTCTCGAGCGAGGCGACATTGAGATGGGTCATGCGCGCGCCTTATTGCCACTGAGTGCCGAACTTCAGCTTCAAGCTGCTCGTGAGGTCGTTGCCAAAGGCCTATCTGTGCGTGATGCCGAAGCCTTAGCGCGTCGACTACAGCAACCGACATCCGAGCAGAAGCAAGCTGAAGCAGCCAATGAGCACCTTTCCCAAATAGCTCAGCAGTTATCTGAACACTTTGCCGCTAAGGTGACGCTGTCGGGTAATGCGAAGGGTCGTGGCAAAATCACGATCAATTTCAAGGACTCAGATGAGCTTGAAGGGATCTTATTTAAGCTCCAAAACTGAGCACTGATTGCATTTTGTGTTGTGCATTGCACGACCTTAGTGCAATGGTTTCAGGTTTAAGTTGATGCCCGGACTGCTTCTCCTTATAATCCCAGCCGACTTTTGTCTGTGTAAACCGGAGAGGCTGGTCATAAGAGCCAACTAATAGCCTCCCGAAGACAAGCCTGAGGGTGATCAATGCAGGCCGGGATGTGGGTAAAACGGGGCGATCGAGCGCGACAGCGGTATTTCACAACTCTGAAATATCAAAGCGCTATCTTAGCTCTAGTCACACTTCTACTGGTTTCCTTTGATTTCGTTGTCGCTTACTCAGCACTGCTCGGTGGATTGATCTACTTGCTGCCGCAACTCTGGCATGCATGGAGACACTTCAAAAACCGCGCACCTGAGACGGCAAATCGCGCCTTGGCTGAGTTGTACGCTGGGCAAATATGGAAAATGGCACTGATGGCCATGCTCTTCGCACTGAGTTTTGTGCTGATAGAGCCCCTAAGTGGATTTTCCTTATTTGCCGCACTGCTGCTGATGCAGGTGATGAACCTGGTGATGCAAGTGGGTGGGGCGAGAAATTCGTGAACTTTGAACTTATAGAGAGAACTAGGAATGGCGAGCGGCGAATATACTTCTCAAGAATATATTAAGCACCACCTTACCAATCTCACTTTCGGTAATCACCCAGAGGAGGGCTGGACCTTCTCTCACGGCGAGACTGCAGCGGATACCGCGCAGATGACGAAAGAGATGGGCTTTTGGGCGATCAACGTTGATACCATGCTATGGTCAGTTGGTCTGGGTCTGTTTTTTATCTGGCTGTTCCGTAAGGTGGCAGCTTCAGCAACTTCTGATGTACCAGGCCGTCTACAAGGTTTCATCGAAGTGATCATCGAGTTTGTTGATGAGAACGTTAAGAGCGTCTTTCATCACAAGAACCCGGTAATCGCACCTCTGGCATTGACAATCTTCGTCTGGATCTTCTTGATGAACTTGATGGACCTTGTGCCAATCGACTGGATTCCATTCATCTTTAATGAACTCGGCGTTCATTACATGAAGATAGTTCCAACCACTGACGTGAACGCTACGGGCGGTCTGGCATTCAGTGTATTTGGTCTGATCATTTACTACAGCATTAAGATGAAGGGCGTAGGTGGCTTCCTGGCTGAACTGTCGTTCCAGCCGCTGCCAAAAGTATTCGCGCCGTTCAACCTTTTCCTAGAGATCGTTGGTCTGTTGGCTAAGCCTGTATCTCTGGCGCTTCGACTTTTCGGTAACATGTACGCAGGTGAAATGATCTTCATCCTGATTGCAATTCTACCGTTCTGGGCTCAGTGGCTGTTGTCTGTTCCTTGGGCAATTTTCCACATCCTCGTCATTACGCTTCAGGCGTTCATCTTCATGGTACTGACAGTTGTCTACCTGGCGATGGCCCACGAAGATCACTGATGAGATAAAACGAATTACAAAGCTTTTTTGTAAGAAACTGTAACAACTCAATAACATTGAAACGTAACTGGAGAAAATCATGGAATACTACCTGCTAGCTGCTGCTTTGATGCTTGGTCTGGGTGCTATCGGTGCTGCAATCGGTATCGGTATCCTCGGTGGCAAGTTCCTCGAAGGTGCTGCTCGTCAGCCTGAACTCGTGCCACTGCTGCGTACTCAGTTCTTCATCGTAATGGGTCTGGTTGACGCGATCCCAATGATCGGTGTTGGTCTGGGCATGTACGTACTGTTCGCCCTTTAAGATACTTTGACTAAAAGCACGTCCACTTTGGACAAACAAACTTTTAATCAAACAACCGCGAGGGTAATGGCGTGAATATCAATCTCACCATCATTGGTCAGGCCATTGCGTTTTTCTTCTTCGTGCTTTTCTGCATGAAGTACGTTTGGCCACCGCTGACAGCAGCGCTGGACGAGCGTAAGAAGAAGATCGCAGACGGTCTTGATGCGGCAGAACGTGCAGAACGTGATCTACGTCTTGCGCAGGAGAAAGCCGCAGATGACATGCGTGCTTCTAAAGAAGAAGCAGCCGCCATCATTGAACAGGCCAACAAGCGGGCTAACCAGATTGTCGAAGAAGCTAAAGAGCAGGCACGCGAGGAAGCAAATCGCGTTAAAGCTGCTGCAGAAGCTGAAGTCGAACAGCAAGTCAACCAAGCGAAGGAAGCCCTTCGTGTACAGGTTGCAGCACTAGCAATTGCTGGCGCTGAGAAAATTCTGGAAGCCTCTGTTGACGAGAAAGCGCACGCGCAGCTGGTTGATAAACTAGCAGCTGAGCTGTAAGCGAGGTTTACGATGGCTGAACTCAATACAGTCGCTCGGCCCTACACCAAAGCTGCGTTTGAATACGCGGTAGCGGCGGGCAGCCTCGATCAATGGGCAAATATGCTTTCCGTTTCAGCTACCGTTGTAGCTGATGCGACAGTAGCCCAGGTACTATCAAGTGCCGCACTTACGTCAGAGCAAAAAGGCTCAACTCTTGTTGAGGTTCTTGGTGACGAACTGGACCAGTCAGGCAAAAACTTTATTGCCCTGCTGGCCGAGAACGGTCGCCTAGCTCTACTGCCAGAGATCGCTACTCAGTTCAAAAAGCTGAAAGCAGCACAGGAAGCTTCGATTGAAGTGGATCTGACAACTGCCTTCGAGATGGCTGATGAACAGCAGCAGAAACTGGCCAAGGCGCTAAGTACTAAGTTGGGTCGTGACGTACAGGTCACTACACAGGTAGACAGATCTATCCTGGGTGGTGTGGTTGTTCGTACTGATGACCTTGTGATCGACGGTTCCGTTCGTGCACGACTGGCGAAACTGGCCGAAGCGATGAATTCCTGAGTGTGAGGAATAAAAATGCAGCAACTGAATCCATCTGAGATCAGCGAGATTCTCAAGAAGCGCATCGAATCTCTTGATGTGTCTTCTGAAGCCCGTAACGAGGGCACAATCGTTAGCGTATCCGATGGTATCATCCTGATCCACGGTCTCGCTGACGTAATGTACGGCGAAATGATCGAGTTCCCTGGTGGCGTCTACGGTATGGCGCTTAACCTTGAGCGTGACTCTGTCGGTGCCGTAGTACTGGGTGATTACCAGAACTTGAAAGAAGGTATGACCGCTAAATGTACTGGTCGTATCCTTGAAGTACCTGTAGGTCCTGAGCTACTCGGCCGCGTTGTAGACGCACTGGGTAACCCAATCGACGGTAAAGGTGCTATCGACGCAAAAATCACCGACGCAGTAGAGAAGGTAGCGCCAGGCGTTATCGCTCGTCAGTCGGTTGATCAGCCAGTACAGACTGGTCTGAAAGCGATCGATGCGATGGTACCAATCGGCCGTGGCCAGCGTGAGCTGATCATCGGTGACCGTCAGATCGGTAAGTCGGCAATTGCGATCGACGCGATCATCAACCAGAAAGGTACGGGTATCAAATGTATCTACGTAGCAGTGGGCCAGAAACAGTCTACTATCGCTAACGTAGTACGTAAGCTTGAAGAGCACGGCGCGATGGATCACACCATCGTAGTTGCGGCTGGTGCAGCCGATCCTGCAGCGATGCAGTTCCTGGCACCATACGCTGGCTGTGCAATGGGTGAATACTTCCGCGACCGCGGCGAAGATGCACTGATCATCTATGATGACTTGACCAAGCAGGCTTGGGCATACCGTCAGATTTCTCTGCTTCTGCGTCGTCCACCAGGTCGTGAAGCTTACCCAGGTGACGTATTCTACCTCCACTCACGTCTGCTCGAGCGTGCTGCTCGCGTAAACGCTGACTACGTAGAAGCGTTCACTAACGGTGAAGTTAAAGGTCAAACAGGTTCTCTGACAGCTCTGCCTGTAATCGAGACTCAGGGTGGTGACGTTTCGGCGTTCGTACCAACCAACGTTATCTCGATCACAGACGGTCAGATCTTCCTTGAGACTAGCCTGTTCAACTCGGGTGTCCGTCCTGCAATCAACGCAGGTCTGTCGGTATCACGTGTAGGTGGTGCGGCTCAGACTAAGATCATCAAGAAGCTTGGTGGTGGTGTACGTCTGGCTCTTGCACAGTACCGTGAGCTGGCAGCGTTCTCGCAGTTCGCTTCAGACCTCGACGACGCGACTCGCGCTCAGCTTGAGCACGGTCAGCGCGTAACTGAGCTGATGAAGCAGAAGCAGTACTCTCCTATGTCAGTTTCTGAGATGGGTCTGAGCCTGTACGCTGCGAACGAAGGCTTCCTTGCAGACGTAGATCTGAACAAAATCGGTGATTTCGAATCAGCATTGATCGCTTACTTCAATAGCGAGCACGCTGATCTGATGGGCCAGGTGAACGAGAAGGGTGATTACAACGATGAAATCGCAGCTCAGTTCAAAGCCGGCATCGAGAAGTTCAAATCTACCCAGACTTGGTAATTGCTCACTATAAAGGGCATGGCGGCTGAGCAAGCTGCTCAGCCGAAACTAAGTCAGAGATAGAGGCGGAACTATGGCAGTCGGAAAAGAGATTAAGACACAGATCGCGAGTATCACGAGCACTCGAAAGATTACCAGCGCTATGGAAATGGTTGCTGCATCTAAGATGCGTCGTGCTCAAGATCGTATGCAGTCTTCCCGACCTTATGCTCGCAGCATCCGCGGTGTGATTCAGCACCTGGCGAAAGCTAACCCTGAATACACGCACCTGTACATGCAGAGCGGCGAAGTGAAGCGTGTTGGCTTCATTATCGTTGCCTCTGACCGCGGACTCTGTGGTGGTCTGAACATTAACCTGTTCAAGGCGACCGTGAGCAAGATGAAAGAGTTCCACGACCAGAATGTCGAAATGGACATCTGTGCGTTGGGCTCTAAAGCGATCAGCTTCTTCCGTAACTACGGTGGTAACGTTGTGGCAGCTAAAAGCGGCCTGGGCGATGCACCGGAAGCGGAACAGTTGGTTGGTGCAGTGAAAGTAATGCTGGACGCATACTCTGAAGGCAAACTTGATCGACTCTATGTCGTATCAAACGAGTTCGTGAATACCATGACTCAGAAGCCAACAGTAGACCAGCTGCTACCACTGCGAGCTGAGGAAGACGATGAAGGTCTGAACCATCACTGGGATTACATCTACGAGCCAGAGGCGAAAGAGCTCCTTGAAGGACTTCTGACGCGTTACATTGAATCGTGTGTGTACCAGGCTGTGGTTGAGAACAACGCCTGTGAGCAGGCAGCGCGTATGTTGGCGATGAAAAACGCGACAGACAACGCTGGAAACCTCATCGATGAGCTTCAGTTGGTTTACAACAAGGCTCGTCAGGCCGCGATCACTCAGGAGATTTCTGAGATCGTGGGTGGTGCTGCAGCTGTTTAAAGCAGTGAACAGGTCAATAAGTTAAGAGGATCCGAACATGAGTAGCGGACGTATTGTTCAGATTATCGGTGCGGTAGTTGACGTGGAATTCCCACGTGAAGACGTGCCGAAGGTTTATGACGCACTGAACGTCACTAAAACCAACCTGACACTGGAAGTTCAGCAGCAGCTGGGCGACGGTGTCGTACGTACAATTGCAATGGGTCAGACTGAAGGTGTAAGCCGTGGTCTGGACGTTGAAAACACTGGTGCTCCAGTTTCTGTACCTGTAGGTACTGCGACTCTCGGTCGTATCGTGGACGTACTGGGTAACCCAATCGATGAGTGTGGCCCAATTGGTGAAGAGGAGCGTTACCCTATTCACCGTAAAGCGCCAACTTACGCTGACCAGGCAGCTACTAACGAGCTGCTGGAAACAGGCATCAAGGTAATCGACCTGGTATGTCCGTTTGCGAAGGGCGGTAAGATCGGTCTGTTCGGTGGTGCCGGTGTAGGTAAAACCGTAAACATGATGGAACTGATCAACAACATCGCGACTCAGCACTCAGGTCTGTCTGTATTCGCAGGTGTAGGTGAGCGTACTCGTGAGGGTAACGACTTCTACCACGAGATGCAGGAAGCGGGCGTTGTAAACGTTGAGCAGTTCGACAAGTCGAAAGTAGCGATGGTTTACGGCCAGATGAACGAGCCACCAGGCAACCGTCTGCGTGTAGCACTGACTGGTCTGACTATGGCTGAGAAGTTCCGTGACGAAGGTCGTGACGTACTTCTGTTCGTAGACAACATCTACCGTTACACACTGGCGGGTACTGAAGTATCAGCACTGCTGGGTCGTATGCCTTCAGCGGTAGGTTACCAGCCAACACTGGCGGAAGAGATGGGCGTTCTGCAGGAGCGTATCACCTCGACTAAGACCGGTTCTATCACGTCTATCCAGGCGGTATACGTACCAGCGGATGACTTGACTGACCCATCTCCAGCGACAACCTTCTCGCACCTTGATGCGACAGTCGTACTGTCTCGTCAGATCGCCGAGCTGGGTATCTACCCTGCGGTTGACCCACTGGACTCTACTTCACGTCAGCTGGATCCACTGGTAATCGGCACTGAGCACTATGAAGTTGCTCGTAACGTACAGAACGTTCTGCAGCGCTACAAAGAGCTGAAGGACATCATCGCGATCCTGGGTATGGACGAACTGTCTGAAGAAGATAAGCAGACCGTAGCGCGCGCTCGTAAGATCCAGCGCTTCCTGTCTCAGCCATTCTTCGTGGCAGAGGTCTTCACAGGTTCTCCAGGTAAGTACGTTGCACTGAAAGACACTATCCGTGGCTTCCAGGGTATCCTGAACGGTGAGTACGACAACTTGCCAGAGCAGGCGTTCTACATGGTTGGCGGCATCGAAGAAGCTGTCGAAAAAGCCAACAAAATGTAATCGCCTTTGAGCGGAACCTGAAGAGGTAAAGGAAATGGCTATGACTGTTCATTGTGACATCGTGAGTGCTGAAGAAGAGATCTTCTCTGGCCTTGTCGAGTTCATCTCAGTGAGGGGTAGCCTGGGTGAGCTGGGTGTTCACCCAGGTCACACTCCGCTGTTGTCGGAAATCAAACCAGGCCCTGTCGAGCTTCGCAAGCAGGGCGGTGAAGAGGACGTGATCTACGTGTCCGGTGGTTTCTTAGAGGTCCAGCCAACCAAGGTGACTATCCTGGCTGACACTGCGTCTCGTGCGCACGATCTTGACGAAGCGACAGCTCTTGAAGCGCAGAAGGCTGCCGAGCAGGCGATGGCTGATAAGCAGGGTGAGTTCGAATACTCAACTGCTGCAGCCCAGCTTGCAGAAGCAACCGCACAGCTGCGTGCGATAGAGCAGATTCGCCGCAAACTTGGCAAGTGAGCTAAGTGCAAAACCAAAAAGGGCAGCTTCGGCTGCCTTTTTTATTTACATGGACGCGGATAAGCGACAAATTTATAGGGTCTAAACTATGAAGATTAAACTATCGGTAACTGCAGTGATGGTTCTGGCTCTGGCCGGCTGCGTCCCATTTGTTCCATTTATTTGATGACTGATCGAGAATTTAAGATTGAACGCCTGACCACTGAGTATGTGCAGGAAGAGGATCGTATACGTCTCAATCTTGAGGATCCTCAGCAACAACGTACTACGCTGTGGCTAACCCAGCGGCTCCTCAACCGTGTAGTACCTGCGTTGGTTAAGGTGCTGGAGGAGGAGACCAGCGGAAAGCCTCAGGCGAGCGATCTACAAGCCTTTACGCAACAGCGAGCCCAGCGAGATATTGAGCAAGAGGCGCCTATTCCGGCTGCCGAGAGTGCTTGGCTCGTTAGACGCGTTGACATGACTTCACGCCCTAAGGCGGTCACCCTTGTCTTTGGCGACAATCAGAGCGAGACTGCTCGTTTAGAGATGCCACGCACTGCGCTGCGTCAATGGCTCAGTATTCTGCGTGACCTCTACCGCAGGGCGGAATGGAGCTGCGAAAACTGGCCTGATTGGCTTGCGCCACTATCGCAAACAGCCGAGACTAAAGATTCCCAGCTACACTGATAGCAGCTCAAACGAACGAAGGACGTCCATGAACTCGATCTCAACCGTCGACGAACAGCAATTACAAGTGCTGATGGCGCGTCAGCCGATTTACACCAAGACCAAAGAGGTGGTGGCGTTTGAGTTGTTGTTTCGTGACGAGTCAGGCCAGTTTGTTAAGGGCCTCAAAGATGATGAGGCGACCCTCAACGTTCTATTGAATACCTATTCGAGCGTACCAGATAAAAGCTCAGTGCGTCAGGCACCGCTCTTCCTCAAGGTCAACGATACCTTTCTACTGGAACATGACATTCCTGAAATTCCTCGCGAGAGCTTTGTATTGGAGGTGATTGGCAGCACCGCGATCACTCCAAAGCTGGTTGAGAGGATCGACTTTTTGGTCAAAGAGGGCTTTAAAGTTGCATTGGCCGACTATGACCCAACGGACCCTCGCTTCAATGCATTGCTCAATTTGGTGCATATCGTAAAAATTGACCTGCGCAAATTCCAACTTGATGAGCTGCCTAACGTTGTGCGTCAACTGCGCCGCAAAGGGATGGAGCTGCTAGCAGATAAGGTTGAGACGGTTGATGAGTTCCAAGCGTGCCAGCGTATGGGGTTTGACCTCTTTATGGGGTACTTCCTCAGCAAGCCGCAGCTAGTGCGTGGTCGGCGTGTGCAGGGCAATAAGCTGGTGCTGTTGCAGATCCTGACCGAGCTGAACAACCCCAATGCAACCTCCGAGTCGATAGAGGCGCTGGCGCTGCGGGATCCCGAACTGGTCTACAAGATCCTGCGTGTCATTAACTCTGCAGCATTTAGTTTACGACGTGAAGTGACCAGCCTGGCTCATGCTATATCTCTGTTGGGGCTAGATCAGATACGTCGATGGGTGATGTTGTTTTTGTCAGTCGCGGAGGAGGGACAACCGCAGGAGATGACTCGAGCCATGCTGCAACGAGGTCGTATGTGCGAAGTGACGGCAGAGATGCTGGAGCGAGCAAACCCAATGAATCACTTCTTTGTTGGCTTGCTATCGCAGCTTGACGCCCTAATGGAGATTCCGATGGATGAGCTGATGGCCCAAGTACCGCTGGACCAGCGCCTCAAAGCCGCTATCTTGAAGTACGCCGATTCCGAGGGAGAGATACTCCAGAATGTTGAGTTCTATGAGCGGGGTGACTTTGCTCATCTACGTCTGCCCCTAGAGAAGCCTTACCTTGAGGTAGCGTATCGCCATAGCATTAGCTGGGCCCTTCAGGTGCTGACGCAGATGGTTGAAGAGCAGTAAATGGACCTGCTATCGGCCTGGCTGCCAGCTGACATTGGCGGTTATACCGCGCTTTTTTTAATACTCCTGTCCGGGTTTACCTCATTGATCACTGCAACGCTGGGCATTGGCGGAGGAGCGCTGCTCATTGCCGCAATGGCACAGCTTGTGCCAGTCGCTGCGCTGATCCCGGTTCATGGGTTAGTGCAGTTCGGCTCAAATTTTAACCGTGCTTTCATGACCCGCCAGCACATTGATCGCGTCTGGGTTAGCCGCTTCGCCCTAGGAGCCATCGCAGGCGCGATTCTCGCGTCATTTATTGTCGTCCAACTTCCGCTGGTGTTGATTCAGGTGGGTGTTGGCCTCTTTATTCTTTGGATGATCTGGGGGCCGAAACCCAAAGCGGGCCAAATGAGCGCCCGCCGTACGGTGTTCTCTGGAGTCGTCACAACTCTTATTTCAATGTTTGTCGGTGCTACAGGTCCGCTAGTCGGCGGTCTTATTCACCGCAGAGATGGCGATAAGATGACTAAAGTGGCCACCATGGGCGCAGCGCTGAGTGTTCAACATGCGCTCAAAGGATTTGTATTTGCGTTTGTGGGCTTCTCTTTTCTTGAGTGGCTACCGTTCATCCTAGCGATGATTGCATCCGGTGCCATTGGCACATATATAGGCCTGCACTTCCTCAAAAAGGTCGCCTCTGACCTGTTCAATAAGCTGTTTCGAGCGGTAATCACTCTGCTTGCACTGAGGCTCGTTTATCAGGCTGTCCTAGAGATCTTTTAGCGACGCCCACTGGTCGCGAGAGTAAAAGTCACTTAAGTTTTCACCACTGCTTGGGTCTCGGTAGAGGTAGTTGAGACCGTTGATTTACATGGATGTAAATCACCGAGCGCCCATGGACGGCTAGCAGCGTGTCTCAACTATCTCTACCGAGGCCCCGCACACAGCGATAACAAAAAGCCCTGCACGGTGGCAGGGCTTTTTAGAGTAGGTCTGCGACATACGCTTCGCGTAGATGCCTCGTATTGGGTTAGTCGAGCTGTGACAGGTCGCGCACTGCGCCTTTGTCAGCAGCGGTTGCCAGCTTCGCGTAGGCTTTGAGAGCGGCAGAGACCTTACGTGGACGATCTTTAGCAGGCTTCCAGCCTATCTTGTCTTGCTCTGCACGGCGAGCAGCCAGCTCTTCGTCTGACAGCAGGACGTCGATCTTGCGTGCAGGGATATCGATACGAATCATATCACCGTCGCGCACCAGGCCGATGTTACCACCACCCGCCGCTTCAGGAGAGGCGTGGCCGATAGAGAGGCCAGAGGTACCGCCAGAGAAGCGTCCGTCAGTCAGCAGCGCACAGGATTTCCCCAGGCCTTTAGACTTGATGTACGACGTTGGGTAAAGCATCTCCTGCATACCCGGGCCGCCTTTGGGGCCTTCGTAGCGTACGATCACAACGTCGCCGGCTTTCACTTGGTCGTTGAGGATGTGGTCAACCGCCTCGTCCTGTGATTCGGTCACGTGTGCTGGGCCTTCGAAGACGAGGATAGATTCGTCAACGCCAGCTGTTTTAACGACACAGCCGTCTTCAGCGAGGTTACCGAACAGGACGGCTAGACCGCCTTCGAGTGAAAACGCGTTCTCTATCGAGCGGATACAGCCGTTCTCGCGGTCACCATCGAGGGATGGCCAGCGAGTTGACTGACTGAATGCGACCTGGGTCGGGATACCCGCAGGACCCGCTTTGTAGAACTCCACGACTTCAGGTGTGGGGTTGCGCATGATGTCCCACTTATCGAGTACTTCGCCCATGTTTGCACCAGCCACCGACGGTACGTCTGTGTGCAGTTTACCGGCGCGATCCAGCTCACCGAGGATCGCCATGATCCCACCGGCACGGTGTACATCTTCGATATGGTACTTCTGCGTGTTTGGCGCCACTTTACATAGCTGTGGCACCGTGCGTGACATACGGTCGATGTCGGCCAGAGTGAAGTCGATCTCAGCTTCCTGAGCGATCGCCAGCAGGTGCAGGATGGTGTTAGTAGAACCGCCCATAGCGATGTCGAGGGTGATAGCGTTCTCGAACGCTTTGAAGCCGACGCTGCGTGGCAGGATCATCTCGTTGTCGTTCTCGTAGTAGTCTTTCGCCATCTCAACGATGCGGCGACCGGCTTCGAGGAACAGACCTTCACGGTCAGCGTGAGTTGCTACGACTGTACCGTTACCCGGCAGTGCAAGACCGAGCGCTTCCGCCAGACAGTTCATCGAGTTCGCCGTGAACATGCCTGAACATGAACCACAGGTCGGACAAGCTGAACGCTCTACAGCATCGACCTGCTCGTCTGATGCGTTCGGGTCTGCAGCCATTACCATTGCGTCAACCAGGTCGAGCTTGTGCTCAGCCAGTTTGGTCTTACCCGCTTCCATTGGGCCGCCGGTTACGAAGATAACGGGTATGTTGAGGCGCATAGAGGCCATCAGCATTCCAGGGGTGATCTTGTCACAGTTAGAGATACAGACGATAGCGTCGGCACAGTGTGCGTTAACCATGTACTCAACAGAGTCCGCGATGATGTCGCGACTTGGCAGAGAGTAAAGCATGCCGTCATGGCCCATTGCGATACCGTCGTCCACCGCGATGGTGTTGAACTCTTTCGCCACACCACCGGCGCGTTCGATTTCACGAGCAACTAATTGCCCCATGTCTTTCAGGTGGACGTGGCCCGGTACGAACTGCGTAAAGGAGTTAGCTACAGCAATAATGGGCTTATGGAAGTCATCATCTTTCATGCCCGTTGCACGCCATAGGGCGCGTGCACCAGCCATATTACGACCCGCTGTTGAGGTCTTTGAGCGATATTGTGGCATGTCGTTTCTCTCTAATTGTTCGCTCGTTCTCGAGCATCAATGCAAACTTCAGTCGCGAGAGTATATCAGAAGAGTTCGACTCGAAGGGAGCGTGCGCGACCTGGAACGGTGGCAGCTATTTCATTTTGCGGGGTGGTTAATTTCCAATTCATTTGCGTTAGTTTAATCTTGTGCCAGATAAGTCGTTTTATGTCCGGAGGACGGGTTGATTAATTCCCTACGCGCAGCCCTAATTGCGCTTCTTACTCTGGCACTCGTACCTGTTAGTTTTGCTGCCGACGCAGAAGAGGCGACGGTACAAGAGAGTGCGGCCGTTGAACCGGTATCCCAGAACAGTTCGCAGGATAGGCAACCTAAGCAGAGCGAGGCCGGCCAGCCTGAGGTCCCTCTTGAGGAGGCTGCCGAGGGTGTTGATGCGTCGGTTGTCTCTGAGGAGGCGGTGCCCGCTGCTACCCAATTGCCATTCGATATTAAAGCTGCGGCTGATATTGCGGTAGCTGCCTTTGGGGGCGAAGTGCTGAAAGCGGAACAGGTTGAGGATGAGATGGGTATCCACTTCCATATCCGCGTGGTGAATGATGGCCGTGTGCGAGATGTGGTAATTGATGCTGCGAACGGCGAGATCATCAAACCTATCGAGACAGCCGCTGTGACCAATGCTGATGACAGTGCAGATGACAGCGCCGCCGATGCTGCTGGCGTGGATGCAGTGACTGGACCGGCTGAAACTGTTACAGCACCAGAATCTGAACCCCTAGCAGATGCGCCTGTCTCGCCTGCCAAGCAAGAAGCAGCAAAGGAGGCGGTGGAGTGAAAATTCTAATCGTTGAAGACGATCCTGATCTGCGCCGTCAACTGGTCTCTAATCTGCATAGCCGTAGCTACACCGTTGAGGAGTGTGGCGACGGCGATGAGGCGGTCTATCTCGGTACTGAGTATGAGTTCGACCTGGCAATCGTGGATATTGGTTTGCCAGGTCGTTCAGGCTTAGAGGTAATTCGGGCCTGGCGCAGCGCTCAGCGCGACCTGCCGGTTTTGATACTGACTGCCCGCGGCGATTGGCAGGATAAGGTTGAGGGGCTTGAGGCCGGCGCGGACGATTATCTGGTTAAACCTTTCCACATAGAAGAACTCACTGCGCGCGTGAATGCGCTGCTGCGTCGTGCAGCGGGTCACGCTAAACCACAGATGAGCTTTGGCCCGATTACGCTCGACACGACAGCGCGCTCTGTCTCTGTGAATGAGGTGGAGATCAAGCTGACGAGCTATGAGTACCGCACGCTCGAGTATCTGATGCTGCATGCAGGCCAGACTATCTCCAAATCGGAACTGACCGAGCACCTCTATCATCAGGATTACGACCGTGACTCTAACGTATTGGAGGTGTTCATTCGCCGACTGCGTCAGAAGCTGGATCCGGATCAGACACTGAACCCCATATTGACGGTCCGAGGCCTGGGATACCGCTTTGCACTGGAAGCAACTCACTAAGCGACTGGTTTCGCTGCTGCCGGTGCCTGGATCGCTTAGAGCGCGTCTGCTCTGGGCCTCTATGGTACTGCTCCCTATTTTGACCATCTTCGCGGGTGCAGCGCTGCAGCGCGCTTTTGAAACAACGCTGTTAACCTCTGAAGAGTCGCAGGCACGCCTGCATACCTATGCGCTGCTGGGATCGGCGGAATTCATTGAGAGTGAGTTGGTACTGCCGCGTACGCTCCAAGAGCCTCGTTTTTCTCAAGTCCAATCTGGGTTGTCAGCGCTGGTTTTCGATGCCGAGGGCGAGCTGAAGTGGCGCTCTGAATCGAGCACACTAATCGAAGATGAACTGATCAGTCAGATCTCAGAGATTCAGCCCGAACCGGGGACCAGCCGCTTCTCGCATCGTAAAGATGAAAACACCTTTCTCTATGTCTACCCTTTAATATGGGATATTGATGGTTCAGAATATAAATATCTGATCGCAGTTCTTAACAGTGATAGCAGGGCAATGGAGGAGCTGATCACCTTCCAGACGCAGCTCTGGGGCTGGCTGTTTGCTGTCTATCTGCTGGCGCTGCTGTTGCAGTACCTGATTCTGCGCTGGGGCCTCAAACCTCTGAAAGGGTTGGCGGATGAGATCTCTGGCATTGAGAAGGGTGATGCAGAGGCGCTAAAAGGCAGTTACCCGAAAGAGGTTGAGCCGGTTACGCGCAACCTAAATCGACTCATTGATACTGAGCGTTTGCAGCGTGAGCGCTATCGCAACACGCTAGCCGATCTGGCACACAGTCTAAAAACGCCGATTGCCGTGATTAAAGGAGCGGCCGGTGAGCAGCACACCCTGGAGACCTATGAGCGTCTTATCGATGAGCAGGCGGATCGCATGTCTCAGATTGTGCAGTATCAGCTCAGCCGAGCGGTGAAGAGCAAAGATAGCCGCCTGGCTAACACCGTACCGATCGCTGCAGCTGTTGAGCGCATCTGCGGTGCATTGTCCAAGGTGTATGCATCGAAAGGGATAGAGGTAGAGATTGAGGGCCTGACCGAGAAGAGCTTCCCCGGTGACGAGCGCGATTTAATGGAGCTATTGGGTAACCTGCTAGAGAATGCATTCAAATACGGAAAGTCACGCGTTTCAGTCGCGGCGTATGAGGATGCGAATGGTCTGCTGCTCCTGATTGGCGATGATGGTCCGGGAGTAGGGAGCGCTGAGCGGCTTACGATTCTCGAGCGAGGTGCCCGCCTAGATACATCGACTCCGGGGCAGGGGATAGGGCTGGCCGTTTGTGCCGATATCTTGAGTAGTTATAACGGTGCACTCGAAGTCGGGAGCTCAACGCTCGGTGGCGCTGAGTTCCGCGTGCTCCTGCCTTAAATACCCACTGATCAGAGCGTCTTAAAGAACACCTTCGAGTTGCGCTGGAAGTTATAGAGCGCCTTTCGCTGGCCCGGTAGCGATTCGAGTGGCTGCTCCGCAAAGCCCCGCTCCTGAAACCAGTGAGCCGTTCGTGTTGTCAGCACAAACAGCTGTTTAAGCCCTTGCTCTTTGGCCCGCTCTTCAACATGCTCCAGCAGTAGTTCCCCACGGTTTCCACCGCGATAATCATCATCGATCGCAACACAGGCAAGCTCACCAACAGCTTCCTCCGCGAAAGGGTAGAGCGCAGCACAACCGATGATGACGGAGTCGCGCTCAACCACCGAGAACTGTTCGATTTCGGCCTCCAGCAGCTCGCGCGAGCGGCGCACTAGCACACCACGCTCCTCTAGCGGTGCAATCACCTCGATGATGCCACCGACATCTTCGATTGTTGCCGGTCTCACCTGCTCGTAGGACTCTTTGCTGATCATCGTGCCGGTGCCGTCACGGGTAAAGAGTTCGGTGAGTAGCGCACCGTCCTCTTTGTAGCTGACCAGATGACACCGTGGAATGCCTAAATCACAGGCATCGGCCGCCGCAGCCAGCAGACAAGCTGTCTCAGTATAGGGTTGTGATGGGTCCTCGTGACGTGCAAAGTAATGACTTACTAACCGCTTAGCTGTTGCCGCGAGCAGTTCTGTTCTCAGCTCGCCATGACTATCAGTGATGCCCTCCTGGGCCCCGAAGAGAATAAGCTTGTCTGCATTGAGCGCGTTGGCAACACCTACAGCGACCTCTTCAGATGGGAGGTTGAAGATCTCACCGGTCGGCGAGTAGCCGAGGTTAGAGATCAGCACCACGTTGTCTTGTTGCAGTTGGCGTTCGATCGCATCGGCATCGACCCGGCGCAGCTCACCCGTGTGTCCCATATCAACCCCGTCCAGCACACCGACTGGCTTAGCGATAATGTGGTTACCACTGGCAACACGGATGCCAGCACCATGCATGGGTGTGTTTGCGAGGCCCATCGAGAGCTGTGCTTCAATGAAAGTGCGCACACTGCCTACCGCCTCCACGACACAGTTTAGGCTGGCGCTATCGGTAACACGCTGGTCGTGGTGCAGATGCACGTCGATACCTGCTTGGGCAAGGCGCGCGTCTATTTGACTGCGCGCGCCGTGAACCAGCACTAGTCGAATATCCAAGCTGTTGAGCAGCGCAATGTCATGGATGATATTGCGGAAATTGGCATGCTCTATCGCCTCGCCCCCCAACATCAGCACAAAGGTCTTTCCCCGGTGTGCATGGATATAGGGAGAGGAGTGGCGGAACCAGTCGATAAAGCTGTATTGGTCACTCATGTAGCGCTCTCCTCAGAGGCAGTAATGTTTAATCAAATTCTGTAGCAGCTCAAGGGTTGGCTTGATCTGATCTAACGCCAAGAACTCATCCGGCTGATGCGCTTGGTCGATCGATCCAGGCCCTAGCACGACCGTCTCCATACCAAGCGACTGCAGGAAAGGGGCTTCGGTACCAAAGGCGACTGAGTCTGCGCTGTGGCCGGTCAGCTTCTCGACCTGACGAATCAGCTCAGACTGCTCGGTCTGCTCATAGGGCGGAATACCAGGAAATAGCGACCGAGTTGTTAGCTGGACGTTATGCTTGGCCTCAATTGGATGTAAGCGCTCACTAATCATGTTACGCAGGTTATCCATCGACATGCCGGGTAGCGGGCGAAGGTCAAACTCCATCTCACAACGGCCGCAGATCCGATTGGGATTATCGCCACCGTGGATGCAGCCAAAGTTCATTGTCGGTACGTTCACCTTGAAGCCAGCGTTCTGATAGTTGCTTTGTAACTCGGCACGGATGCTCAGCAGTTCGGTCATTACCCCGTGCATCGCTTCCAGCGCATTGGCGCCGAGTGACGGATCGGATGAGTGGCCGGCTTGGCCCTCGATACGAATTGCTTCCATCATCATGCCTTTATGCATGCGGATGGGCTTGAGACCTGTTGGCTCACCGATCACAGCTGCCCGCGCTTTAGGTTTTCCAGCATCGACCAGTGCCCGAGCACCGGACATTGATGACTCCTCATCTGCGGTAGCAAGAATGATCAATGGCGCCTTGAGATCGGCATTTTTGAAGAGACTCGCGGCTTCGATGGCCAGCGCGATAAAACCCTTCATATCGCAACTGCCCAGGCCGTAGAGTTTGTTGTCGCGCTCGTTCAGTTTAAACGGGTCCGACTTCCACAACTCGGGATCACAAGGCACGGTATCTGTGTGCCCAGAGAGCACTAAACCACCCGGACCGGACCCGAGGGTCGCAATCAAGTTTGCCTTGGTGGGTTCACCTGGTACAGGCATCACTTCACAGCTGAATCCAAGCTCTTCAAGCCAGGTATGAAGCGTCTCGATCACGCCAAGGTTCGAGCTGTCCCACTGGGGGGAGGTCGAACTAATCGAGGGCGAGCCGATCAAAGCGCTGATTTTATCGATCGTGTTAGGTAGCTGTGCCATAGGAGAATCCAACTGTAGATAACCGCATAATGCCAAAAGGGTCGCAGAGTTGCTACATGGCCCCTTCTGAGCGGCGCAGCTTGTTGGTTGAGCAATGCGGTGCCGCTTGGTGATATGCTTTGGCTGTTGTTTTTCAGTGCGGTTGTTGATTACCGCCTTTATTGGGAATGGGAATGGCTGCCGAGCTAGAGTTAAAAATGGAGATTGCGCCGCAGGCAAGCTCCGACTTTATAAAATTGATGTCTGCAAAGGGCTGGGAGCCAAACAGTTCTCTGATGTTGGCTAATTGCTACTACGATACGCCCCAACAAGCTCTTAAGCAGGCTCGTATTGCACTGCGTGTTCGCCGGATCGGCAATCAGTGGGTTCAAACATTGAAAACAGCAGGGCAGGTGGATGCCAATGGAATTAGTACTCGCGGTGAGTGGGAGTGGGAACTGCCGAGTAGCGAAGTTAATCCGGAGTTAGCGCGGGAACAGCTTCCAGCTCAGATTGACCCCGCTGAACTCAAGCCGCTGTTTACAACAGACTTTAAGCGCACAGCTTGGCTTATAGACTATCAGGGGGCATTGATAGAGGTCGCGCTGGATCAAGGCGAGATTTTTGCGGCGCCTAAGCGCGTGCCGATCTCTGAAGTCGAATTGGAGCTTAAATCCGGCGATACAAGCGGCCTGTTAGCGCTGGCAAAACTTCTCAAAAGTGAGATCGATCTGAAGGTATCAACCGTCTCTAAGGCGGGACGTGCACAACGACTGTTAGAGGGAAGCGTATGAGCGGCAAAACCCTTGTTATCAATACTGGTGGCACTTTTGGCATGGTAGAGGGCCCAATTGGGCTTGCACCGGCACCTGGTCTAAATGCGAGGATTGAACAGCAACTTCCTGAGCTGGTGGGCCGTTTCGATCTGATCGAACTAGAGCCGCTGATCGATAGCTCAAACCTGTTGCCGAGCCACTGGCAAAGAATCACCGAAGCGGTTTCGCACCACGGCCAAAATTATGCTGGCGTTATCGTTATCCACGGCACGGATACGCTGGCATACAGTGCCAGCGCGCTCAGCTTCACCTGTGGGGGGCTCGGCCTACCCATCGTCGTAACCGGATCTCAGAAGCCTTTAGAGCGAACTGACAGCGATGCTCATGCCAATATCAGCGCTAGCTTTGCGCTGATCGAGAGTGCGCCCTCTGCCGGTGTCTACGTCTGTTTTGGTGGCTATGTGCTGCAGGGTAACCGTGTTCGTAAAATATCGGTCCAATCGTATCAGGGGTTTGACTCGCCGAACGCGGCGCGACTGGGGTTGTCTGAACCCTCTCTATTCATGGCTGACGCAGCAGTGCCCTTCGTCGGTGGAAGGTATAAGGGAGCGCTTCAGTTCAATAACCAGGCCGTGGCGACTCTATTGATCTACCCGGGGATGCCATCGACACTGATTGAGGCGTTGAGCCAGAGTGGGTGCGAAGCCGTGATCCTGCTCAGTTATGGGAGTGGGAACTTGCCTAGCGATGATGAAGCTTTGATGGCCGCGCTGCAGCGAGCGGTTGAGGCTGGAATACTGTTGGTTAACCTTACCCAGTGTGCGACGGGGTACGTGGAACAGGGCGTCTATGAGGCGGGCTCTGAATTGCAACGCCTGGGCGCGCTGGATGGCTATGATCTAACGCCGGAAGCCGCATTTGCCCGGATGCACTATCTGCTGGCGACCTGTGAAAACAAAAAAGCGGTTGCAGCCGCTTGGCCACAACCGCTCTGTGGAGAGTTTACTGTTCGTTAGTTGATACTCAGGCTTAGTGGCCCAGGATCTGGCTAAGGAACAGCTGAGTACGCTCGTTCTGCGGGTTATTGAAGAACTCTTCAGGGTTGTTCTCCTCCACGATCTGGCCGCCATCCATAAAGATAACGCGGTCAGCGACTTTCTTCGCAAAGCCCATCTCGTGGGTTACACAGAGCATCGTCATACCCTCTTCTGCCAACTCAACCATTACGTCGAGTACCTCTTTGATCATCTCAGGGTCGAGTGCAGAGGTTGGCTCATCGAACAGCATGATATTGGGGTTCATACAGAGCGAACGGGCGATCGCCACACGCTGCTGTTGACCACCTGATAGCTGGCCGGGGTACTTGAGTGCCTGATCTGGGATCTTAACGCGCTCCAGGTACTTCATCGCTATCTCTTCAGCTTCTGCCTTAGGCTTTTTCTGTACCCATATTGGGCCCAGTGTCAGGTTCTCAAGGATGGTCAGATGCGGGAAGAGGTTGAAGTGCTGGAACACCATACCCACGTCTTTGCGGATGGTCTCGATGTTCTTCACATCATCAATCATTTCGACGCCATCAACGCGCAGAGAGCCCTCTTGGAACTCCTCTAGTCGGTTGATACAGCGGATGGTGGTCGACTTACCTGAGCCCGATGGACCACAGATAACAATACGCTCACCCTTTTTCACCCGCAGGTTGATATCTTTGAGTACGTGGAAGTTACCGTACCATTTGTTCAGGTTCTCAATAACGATGATGTCTTGAGCTTCTGCGGAAGATTTAACTGCAGTCATAGTTAATCTCTCTTATCTGTATTCATTGTGCGTTCGATTCGGCGCGACAGGACGGACATACCAAAACAGCTCGCCCAGAACACGAGGAATACGAACAGGTAGCCTTCAAGCGCGTGGCCACCCAGCCAGTATGAGTTAGACAGTGCTGTCTGTAGCGTCTGCACCACCTCTGGGATACCGATGATCAACAGGAAGGTGGTGTTTTTAAACAGCATGACGAAAGTCGCCAGAATATTTGGCATTGAGATCTTGATCACCTGCGGCAGGATAATCAGTAGGATCTTCTGCCAGTAGCTGAGGCCCACCGAGTCGGCCGCCTCATACTGTCCGCTCGGCACCGCAGCAAAGCCGCCACGGAATACTTCTGCCATGTAACCAGACATGAAGAAGATCAGTACCAACCAGACACGAATGAGCTTATCGACGTTTGTCCCTTCAGCGAAGAAGAGTGGCAGCATCACCGAGCCCATAAAGAAGAGCGACAGCACGGGCACGCCGCGGAAGAACTCGATAAAGATCACCGATACCGAACGAATGAATGGCATCTGCGAGCGTCGGCCCAGCGCCCAGAGGAAGCTGAATGGGAAGGCAACTATGATACTCGCAGCCGCCATAAAGACGTTCAGGGTAAAGCCACCCCAGAGGTCAGTGCTCACAACCTCAAGGCCACCCCAGCCACCGTACAGCACGGCCATCCCGATGAGCGGCAGTGCCAGCCAAGCAGCGATAGAGGCCTTCATACGGTAGTGCTTAGGTAGCGTGAATGACATCGCAATGACGATCAGCAGGAGCACGATCATCAAGTTGATACGCCACACCTCTTCTAACGGGTAGGTGCCGTAGAAAAACTGATAAGACCAGGCGTTAATAAACACCCAGCAGGCTCCATCTTTAACACAGGCGTCCTCTGTAGTTCCGCTCCAGTTAGCGGAGAAGAAGGCCCAGTCTAGGATGGGTGGGATGTAGTAGACCAGGAATGCGATGATTCCCAGGGTGACGATACTGTTGCCGATTGATGAGAAGAGATTCTCACGAATCCAGGCAACAGGGCCGACCGTCTGTACCGGAGCTGGACGATCTGCAATGGGTTGAAAGTCTTTCATCACAGCCTCCTTAGCGAGATACCAACGCGACGGCGTTGTTGAAACGGTTCATTAGGAACGAGATCACCATGTTCACCACGAAGTAGACAATGATCGTCATAAAGATGGTCTCAATTGCTTGGCCCGTCTGATTCAGTGCGGTTCCGACAAAGACGTTGAACAGATCGGGGTAGCCGATTGCCGCAGCCAGCGTCGAGTTCTTAACCAGTGACTGATACTCAGAGTTGAGCAGTGGCACGATCACGCGCATCGCCTGAGGTACGATGATTAGTTGCATGATCTTCTTCTCTTTGAGGCCGATACTGCGAGCGGCTTCTGTCTGACCATGAGGGATCGCCTGCACGCCTGCACGTACCGCTTCAGCGATAAATGCACCGGTGTAGACCGACAGTGCAATTGCGAGAGCCATAAGCTCAGGAATAACCGTGATACCGCCGAAGTAGTTGAAGCCCTTGAGTGCAGGATACTCCATCTCAAACGGGAAGCCGGTAACAATCAGCGCAAGTAACGGTAGGCCGATCACCATCGCAATTGAGGCGTTCAGTACCGGAAATTGCTGGCCTGTCTCATCCTGACGCTTTTTCGCCCAGCGACGTAGCACGAAGATACCGACGATCGCAACGCCAAGTGCTGCTTCAGCTAGCCAGAATAGGTCACCACCGACCATTTTTGGCAGGTAAAGACCACGCACGTTCAGAAAGATCGCTTCGCCAAGGCTAAGACTCTGGCGGGCACCAGGCAGTGCGGATAGCACAGCGAAGTACCAGAAGAAGACCTGCAGTAACAGCGGGATGTTACGGAAGATCTCTACGTAAATCAGCGCCGCCTTTCGGATCAACAGGTTGTGCGAGAAAGCTGCTACACCGAAGATAAAACCGAGAATAGTAGCGAAGAAGATACCGATGGCCGATACCAGCAAGGTATTGAGGAAGCCAACGATGAAGATCTTGCCGTAGGTATCGGTTGATTCGAAGGAAATCAACGTCATTAGTACGTCATAACCAGCGGACGCGCCTAAAAAACTAAAACCGGTCTTGATACCGGTCGCTTCCATGTTCGCTAGAACGTTACTGATGATGGAGTAGAAAAAGTAGCCTAATCCGAATACCAGCAGGATCTGGTAGAAAATCGCTCGGACGTTGGGATTGTTGTAGAAGGCAGCCGACGAGTTTCCACTCGAGCGTCTAGCGGACGCTTTGACCTCTTCAAGGGTTTTCTGTTTGAACATTCACATGACCTGAAAAATCGTAGAAAACAGGTACAAAAGAGGGGCTTGCGCCCCTCCCGATAGCAAGGCTGAATTAGCGCATTGCTGGTGCGTACAGGATACCGCCGTCACGCCAAGAAGCGTTTAGACCACGCTCCAGCTTCAGCGGAGAGCCCATACCTACGTTACGCTCGAACGACTCAGCGTAGTTGCCTACCTGAGTTACGATGCGGTAAGCCCACTCTGCGTCCAGACCCAGGTTAGCACCCAGTTCACCTTCAGCGCCCAGAAGACGCTTGTTAGCTGGGTTACCATCTTTCATCTTTTCGCCAGCGTTCATAGAGGTAACGCCCTGCTCTTCAGCTTCGATCATCGCGTTCAGAGACCACTTAACGATGTTGAACCACTGATCGTCACCCTGACGAACAACTGGGCCCAGTGGCTCTTTTGAGATAACTTCTGGCAGGATGATTGCGTTGCCTGGGTTTGCCAGACCAATACGCAGTGCAGCCAGCTGTGAGCCGTCTGAAGTCAGGAAGTCACAACGGCCTGATTCGAAGCCCTGACGAGTCTGGTCAGAGGTGTCGAAAGTAACCGCTTTGTATGACATGCCGTTTTCGCGGAAGTAGTCAGCGATTGCAAGCTCAGTTGAAGTACCAGCTTGGATACATGCGTTCGCACCGTCCAGTTCAGTCGCTGAAGATACGCCAAGGTCCTTCATGACCATGAAAGACGCACCGTCGTAGTAGTTAGTACCCGCAAAGTTGATACCCAGTGAGGTATCACGAGTGTGCGTCCAGGTGGTGTTACGCGAGAGCATGTCGATCTCACCTGAAGCCAGTGCAGTGAAACGCTCTTTTGCAGTCAGTGGTTTGTACTGAACTTTGTCAGCGCCACCGAGTACCGCAGCAGCTACCGCGCGACACACGTCAACGTCTAGACCGCTCCAGTTGCCGTTAGCGTCTTTCTCTGAGAAGCCAGCCAGACCAGTCGATACACCACAGGTCAGTGTGCCACGTGCTTTTACATCGTCGAGAGTTGCCGCCTGAACGGTTGTTGCAGAAGCTACCAGGGCAGTAGCGAGGGTTGTTGCGGCGAAAAGTGCTTTCTTAGCCATTTATCATTTCCTCTGGATTGAGTTGTTTCTTGTTTTAGTAAGTCAGCAACTAGTGTGCCAAGGCTGAAAAATGAGCGATAAATTGATCGTTTTTCAAGCTGCTGTACTGCTGAGGCTATACGCCAGCTCTGGCTTTTCGATCAATCGCACGCGCGAATTTGTTGCGTCAGCGCAAGGACTAGTAGGCGTAGATTGTTCTAATCTTATTCCAAGGTCAATATACATCTGCACTGAATTGATGCATTTTGAAACCGGTTGCGCTACGGATGTGCTAAAACATTAAGCAGAGTCATGGTCAGACCAAACGGATAGATCAGAAAATCTATGCGTACCAAACAGCATAGACCAAATTTTGGAGGTGCAATGCAGCAAGGACTCTCAGAGCTATTAAAACAGCAGTTGGAACGTGTCGCTGCTGGTCTTGATGGGCTAGAACTGCGGGATGACCAACGTGAACAACTGCATCGTGTCTTGATCGGCTCTGACTATGCGCGCGATCAATTTGCACGGTGCCCAGAGTTATTGGCTGAAACCGTCTCGACGGCTACTGAACCTTATCGGTCCGGTCAGATGGTTGAGCGAGTGCTGTCGGCACTCGATGGGGTCGAGTCTGAGGAGTCGCTGATGCGGGCGCTGCGTCATCTACGCCAGCGCCAGATGGTGCGTATTATTTGGCGCGACCTCAATCGCCTCGCTGATCTCCATGAGACAACGCTGGCGCTCTCAGACCTGGCCGACGCCTGCTGTGCTCAAGCGCTTGACTGGCTGCATGAGGATTTGAAACGAGATTTTGGTAGCCCTGTAGATGAGCAGGGGGTTGAGCAGCGGTTAGTCGTTATCGGCATGGGTAAGCACGGCGCGCAAGAGCTCAACCTCTCCTCCGATATCGATCTGATCTTCTCCTTTCCCGAACATGGCGAGACTGAGGGTGGGCGCCGTTCACTTGAGAATGCTGAATTCTTCAATCGTTTAGGCAAGCGCCTGATCAAAGTGCTGGATACGCAGACGGCAGATGGGTTTGTGTTCCGCGTTGATATGCGCCTTCGCCCCTTCGGCGCCTCAGGTCCCTTGGTGGCCAGTTTTGGTGCGATGGAGCACTACTACCAGACGCAGGGGCGGGACTGGGAGCGATATGCGTTGATTAAGGCTCGAATTGTTGCTGGGGATGTAACGGCTGGTAATGAGTTGTTGAGGAGCTTGAACCCGTTTATCTACCGACGCTATATCGACTACAGCGCATTTGAATCGCTGCGCGATATGAAACAGATGATTAGCCGTGAGAATCGCATCAAAGGCCGGCATAACAATATTAAGCTGGGCTCGGGTGGTATCCGCGAGGTTGAGTTCATTGCTCAGGCTTTCCAGTTGATACGGGGCGGGCGTGATAAACAACTACAGCAGCGCGAGTTGCTGAATATACTGCCCCTTTTGCCTGATGCGGTTGGTGTGCCTCAAGTTCTTGTCGATGAACTGCGAGAGGCCTATCTGCTGCTGCGCAATGTTGAACACTCAATTCAGGCGCTAGCGGATAAGCAGACACAGGAGTTGCCCGCAGATGAGCTATCGCTTGAGCGTATTGCTTGGAACTTAGGTGATCTGAGCTGGAGTCAGCTTGAGCATCAGTTAAACGCGGCGCGCGAGAATGTGAGTAAACATTTCGCTGATGTCATCTCCCCAGTTGAGGGGTCCAGTGCAGAAGAAGCGACTGAAACTGATCGGGAGTTGGCTCAGCTTTGGGAGCAAGGCTTCGAAGATGCTGAAGCTCTGCAGTCACACTTGGGCAATTTGGGCTTTGTCGATGTTGAGCGGGCGGGCAAAACGCTAATCGAGTTCCGCAATCTACGCACGGCGCAGGTACTACAGAGTATTGGGCAGGAGCGTTTGCTGGCTCTGCTTCCTCGGTTACTCAATGAGCTGATCAATTGTCCGCAACCGGAGCAGACACTGGAGCGTGTGTTACAGCTGATTCAGGCGGTACTGCGTCGCTCGGCCTATCTGGTGTTGCTTAGCGAAAATCCCGGTGCTTTAAAGCAGCTGGTACGTCTGTGCAGCGCTAGCCCCTGGTTTGCTGAAAAGCTGGCGAATCAGCCCGTGCTGCTTGATGAGCTGATCGACTCACAAACACTGTTTAACCCGCCGGCAGCAGAAGAGCTGGGTATCGAATTACGCCAGCACCTTTTGCGTATCCCAGAGGATGATATCGAGCAGCTGATGGAGGCGCTGCGTTACTTCCGTAACGCGCATATTTTGCGCGTCGCGGCAGCCGACATAACAGGCGCGCTACCGCTAATGAAAGTGAGTGATTACTTAACCTGGCTTGCTGAAGCGATTCTGCAAGCAGTGCTAGAGATCGCTTGGCGTGAGATGCTGGCGAAATATGGCACGCCACAACGTGCTGAGGGCGAGTTGGCCGAGATGGATTTTGTCGTGGTCGGCTACGGCAAGCTCGGTGGCATTGAGCTCTCTTACGGATCGGATCTGGACTTGGTCTTCTTACATGACCTGCCGGGAGATCTGTTCACCACGGGCGGGCCGCGCGAGATTGCCAATACTGTGTTTTTCACCCGCTTAGGCCAGCGCATCATTCATATATTGAACACCTTCACGCCCTCGGGGCAGCTTTATGAGGTCGATATGCGTCTGAGACCATCAGGCAACTCAGGCCTGCTGGTGACGTCGCTACAAGCGTTTAAGCAGTATCAGCTAAAAGAGGCTTGGACTTGGGAGCACCAGGCGTTGGTGCGTGCTCGCCCTGTTGCCGGCAGTGCGCGCTTGGCTGAGGCCTTTACGGCGGTGCGTGGCGAGATCTTGAGTCAGCGTCGAGATCCTGCGGTGTTGCGCCAGGAGGTGATCGATATGCGTGAGAAGATGCGCAAACATCTGGGGTCGAGCGAGAGTACAGAGGGCGTGGATCTGAAGCAGGATGCCGGTGGTATCGTTGATATAGAGTTCAGCGTGCAGTACTTAGTGCTCCGCCATGCTGCTCAGGCCTCTGGGCTGTTTGAGTACACCGATAACATTCGGATATTGGATGCGTTGGAGTCTAGTGGTTATCTGTGTCAGCAGTCGGCTGAGGCTTTGCGTGAGTGTTATAAGACCTATCGCTCGATTGGGCATCGGCAGAGTTTGGAAGAGCGCAAAGGGTTGGTTTCAGAAGCTGAGATTGCGGAGATGCGAGCTACAGTTTCTGGAATTTGGGGGGAGATTTTCTCTGCGTAATCGGTCAGATCTTTAGTTCGACGCGCGCACTGGCGGCATAACCTCCAGACTCGCTCGAGCACTGCCGCGCGCTTGCTCCTGCGTTGCGCGGCATACCGTCCATCCATGGACATATCCGTGTGGCGCTCCGTATTTCACATCCATGTGAAATAAGGGTCTGGAGGTTACACCCCCAGCGCGCCAGCATACCCAGAAGGAGATATCGACAACGTTCTTCAGGGACAAAAAAAGCACCCGAAGGTGCTTTTTAGATAGGTCGGCTCGCTTACATGTGGGTTAGCCAGCCGTGTGGATCTTCGGCCTTGCCCCACTGAATGTCGTTCAGTGCGCGGCGCAGTTTGAGGGTGGTTTCACCGATACCCCCATTGCCGACGTTGAACTCTTTACCGTTGTAGATCAGTGTACCGACTGGAGCCAGAACTGCTGCAGTACCCGATAGGGCAGCTTCACAACCCGGTTTAGCGGCGCGTTCAAGCAGCTCTTCATCACTCAAATCCCGCTCTTGAACATCCATGCCCATATCGCGAGCAATGGTTAAGATGGAGTCGCGCGTCACGCCGTGCAGGAAGCTCTCATCCAGTGCTTTGGTAACGATGGTGTTTCCATCGATCAGCAGGAAGTTGGCGGCGCCGGTCTCCTGCACGTCACCACCTGGGCAGAAGAGGACCTGATCGGCTTGCACTTCGGCTTTGGCTTTGAGAATCGGTCCCATTGCTGCCGCGTAGTTACCGCCAGATTTAATCATGCCCATGTGTGGTGGGCAGCGCATGGCATGGTCATCAACCAACAGACGCAGCGCTTTGTCGCCGCCAGCAAAGTAATCGCCAACGGGTGACAGCAGGATGTACTGGCACGAAGTGATTGATGGCACTGCCGCCTTACCGATTGCTGGCTCAGTACCGATGTGAGTCGGGCGGATGTACATCGAACCCGGTGGCTCAGGTACGTCAGAGATGAAGCGACGCACGATGGTCTCGATCATCTCTTGAGTCTGAGCCTTGTCGATCTCTGGTAAACCGAGCAGGAGGCTGCTCTGTGCAAAACGATCGATATTCTTATCCATGCGGAAAATTTTCACCGAACCATCGGCGTGGCGAAACGCCTTTAGCCCCTCGAAACAGGTGCTTGAGTAGTGCAGCACGTGCGCACCAGGATGCAGTGTCAGTTTATCGCTGGGTACAATCTCTGTTGCACTCCAGCTCTGACCGTCGGAATAGGAGATGGTCATCTCCGGCATGAAAAGGGAACCAAAAGCCGCCATTTAAAACTCACTCTGAGTGATTTTATGAACAGCTCATGCCGCAATAGGGCGAGCTGCTTAAAAGTTAATCGCCAAATTGTATGCAACTGGTAGAAAAATGGAATCGAAATTTCACCAAATACCCGGTTTTAGCTGATTCAGAAGCGAATTTTCTTTATTCTGTGGCTTGTGTGAAACGGGGCTAAGCAGGACCACTTTTGGCAGACATTTGGATCATCAGCGATGGCAAACCAGGCCACCTCAATCAGTCGCTCGGACTTGCTGAAGCTTTGGTGCGTCTGCGCCCTGAGTTGAAGTTCGATGTGCGCTCAATCAATGATGGAATCTCACTCCTAAAGACTGACACCTCGCCAAAGCTAATTTTATCTGCTGGCCGACGAACCCATTGGTGGAGTTGGCTGTGTAAACTGCGTTTCAAAGCTAAAAACGTGGTTATGATGCGGCCGAGCTTACCTCTTGCCTGTTTTGATCTGGTGCTGGTTCCAGAGCATGATCAGATGAAGTGTGGATCAGACAGGCTTCAGACGACCCGTGGTGCGCTGAATCGCATGGTGCCGGGTGATAAGCTTGCCGAGTCCGCTCTAGTTTTGGTGGGTGGACCGAGCAAGCACGTGCGGTGGAAGGATCAAGAAGTTATCAACCAACTGCAACAGATTCGGTCTGCCAACCCAGAGTTTGGTCTGCGAGTAGCTACCTCTCGGCGCACTCCAAATGAATTTCTGGAGCTCCTCAAAGGGCTCCCAAGCACAGAAATCGTCCAGCCAGAATCTGTCGGTGGTGATTGGCTTCCCAGTACGCTCGCCGAGACCGAGCGCGTTTGGGTCACTTCTGATAGTGTATCAATGGTTTACGAGGCACTCACGGCAGGGTGCGCTGTCTCCTTGATAGGTTTAGAATCGGTGACTAACTCACGCACTCAACGTGGAATGCAGATGTTGCTAGACGCCGATTTGGTCGATTGCAGAACAGATTTTGAGTCAACGCGCAGCGGAAAACGCCTCGCTGAGGCAACGCGCTGTGCGCAGATTATTTTGGAAAAACGATTTATATGAAAGTGGTCCAAGTCCTCCCAGCACTAGAATTGGGGGGGGTCGAGCGAGGCACATTAGACATCGCCAAAGCGCTAGTCGATGAGGGCCATGAATCCGTTGTCATCTCAGCTGGTGGGCGCCTAGTAAAGCAGCTCGAACATGAGGGCTCTCGGCACGTAGCGTGGGACTTAGGCAAAAAATCTCTCCTAACTTTCTTAAAGCTTTGGGCGGTGCGTGAATGGCTACGCGACGAGAAACCCGACATCGTTCACGTGCGTTCTCGAATGCCGGCTTGGGTAATTTGGTTAGCTTGGAAGGGAATGCCAGAAAACGATCGTCCCCGGTTTATCACGACCTTACACGGTATGCACTCCGTAAACTGGTACAGCGCAATTATGTCCAAAGGGGAGCGTGTAATCTGTGTGTCTGAGACCTGTAAGAGGTATCTCTTCGATAACTATAAAGTGGACGATCCAACCAAAGTGACCGTGATTCACCGAGGGATTGATGAGGAGTATTTCGTTAGAGGTTTCCAGCCCTCTGATGATTGGAAAAAACAGTTTTACTCGGATTACCCTGAGTGCCTCGATAAAAAACTGATCTGTTTCCCTGGGCGAATAACTCGATGGAAAGGGCATTTAGAGCTTGTCAAAGTAGTCCATTTACTCTCTCTCATTCGAGATGACTTCGTTGTTTTAGTGGTGGGTAGCGCAGGAAGAGGTAATTTTCTGAGCGAACTACAACATGAAATCGATGAGTACAATCTGGGACATTTCTTCATTTTCCTCGGCACTAGGTCGGATATGAGGGAGATTTATGCTGTTTCAAATGTCACTTTGTCGCTGACTTCTACTACCGCTGAATCATTCGGACGGGCGGTGGTTGAGAGTATTGCTATCGGCACTCCTGTTGTGGCCTATGCTCACGGAGCAGTGGAGGAAACCATGAGTGAACTCTTGCCTGAGCTTTTAGTCGATGTTGGTAACCTTCGAGAAATTACTGCTAAGACAGCTTCAACATTAGACCAAAGACCAGAAATTCCCGAAAACAAGTTTACTTTAGCCAAAATGAAGAAAAAAACCCTTGAGTTGTATCACTCATTCGGTAAGGCTGCTTGCTAGGATAGCGGCGACACTAATTGCGAAAAATATTAGAAACTGACCACCGGCAAACGGCGAATCAAACATACCTCCTCCGGCCGCAACACTTAAAGGCCCAAGCATCATAATCTTATTCTTTGTGGCAACAAGACACATGGCAAAGAATAATAGAAGACTGACAAGCCCTATAGAGCCCATTCTTGATGCTGTATCAAGGTATAAGTTGTGGAATGACGAGTGCGCTGCAACGGCACTCCAATTTAATTTCTCTTCGGGGTGGGCCTTTTGGTATTCGGATACGATACTTTTGACGTTGTTGCCTGCGCCGATGATTAAGTTATCTAAATATGTAGCAGTGGCTATTATGTACATAGATGCTCTGACTGAATCCTGGCCACTTGAGAGATCGTCGGTCTCACCGCGCAGATATGCCAACAGAGTAGAATCGAATTCTGTAGCTCGATCGAACGATGCGATTTTTGTGCCGCTAAACTGCAGAATGCTGACAAGGCTTGAGGCTAATAAAACTCCAATGGCTAAATGCTTTAGTCTAAGGCTCTTGCGTTTGAGGTAAATTACTCCTAAGAAATACAGGATGTAGACAACTATCAGGCTCCTAGAACCAGATGCAAGACTGGCGGTTATTCCAAGCATTGCAGAAAAAAGGGTGACTAGCTGCAAAGTACGTAGGCTACTGACAAAGCTGTAGGAACACAAAGTGAGGGATATTCCGGCCATTACATAGCCGAACGCATTAGGATTAAGCCCAAGCCCAGTTCTGTTTTGTAAAGAACCGTCCGCCATAAAGAAAAGTTCAAAAAATACGAGCGACGTCGAGATTATTGCTCCTACTAGAAGAGCTAAACGATGGAAGCCATATACAAGCAGATTAACAAAAATAAGGCCGCTAGCAAGCAGCTTGAGCGGACGTTCAATACCGGGTCCTATTGCTTCTCCTGACTGCCATAAGGAAAAAATCCACGCACCAACATACATCGCAAGAGCCACGATCCAGAATTTTTTACGGACTGAGACATGACAACGAGACGAAGGCTCAGAAAATAAGAACAAAATTAAAGCGAGCAGTGACGTAAGGAGCAGTAGGCTACTAAAAATTGCCGTCTTCAACATCACTAAGGTGGCAATCGTACCCACGATACCAAGAGTGTTAGCGATGTAAAAAAAGCCATAAGTTCGATTTGTACTGAGAGCACGAGCAATCTTGTTAGACAATCTAATCATTCCAAATTTTGTGCTGTTTTTGAAACCACTTAATTGCGGATTCATCTAGATCCAAGCGTCGATATCCGTCTTGAGTTTGATTTTTTAATGCATAGTCCTCTGTGATTACGTCAAAGAAGCGCTCAACAGGTCTGGAGCATTCTTCTGCAGAACGGAGTGTCTTTTTGATAACGATGTTATTGAGCGCTAGATTACCTGAGAGCCAAATATCATCGACTAGTCTTTGTCCGAGAGGTATATCGAAAACTTTATCGCAAAAAAAGTTAGGTTTAACCAGGCAGCCACCATAGCCCTCAGCTATGTTCGGTAACTCATCTGGTAAACACTTCGTCGGTTTAAATCTTAAAAGAGAAAGCACTCGTAGCAATCTATATAAAAACGGTCGCTTTCTCCATTTTATTGATTCTAGTCGCCGATTTGCATTCATTGCCTCTTCCGCGATGCAGCAATAAGGGTTTGCAGCGGCTGTTTCCGTTAGTCTTTTAACCCAGTCTTTGTCGTACAACCGATCGTCGTCACAAAAGATGATGTCAACGTCTTGACCCCAATATCTTGCAACAGTTGGTAAAATTTTGGTGGCGGGTCCGTAATCCCGATCAACCCAATAAATATCGCAGTTTTTCGGAAGTTTTGCCTCATCAATTGATCCCAAATCGTTTCGGTCGTATTTTATGGGAATATTTAGCTCTATTTTATCCACAGAAACTGATTGTGAAGCGATACTTTCAATAACAAAACCCAAGTCTTTAACTCTAGGAGGAATAGTTGTCAAAGATACGATTAGCATTGGCTTCTCTCTAAGATTGGTTAGTTGTAAGCTATAGGTCGATGACTTTATCCAATAATATTGGATGCGATTATCATGTTTTTAAGGTAAACATTCGGCTCATTGTATTTTATTTTGCCTAAAAAAGGAGAGATCGCATTCTCTCTTACCTTAATAAAACTCTCTCGAGTATAGTGTTCATTTTCTCTTTAGTGGCTTCGATTCCAAATAATTCGAGTTTGTGGAGTGCATTTTGACGAATTTCATCCCATTTTTTGCGGTTTGCCAAAGCTGTTCCTAGGGCTTGCGCGATGGAGCTGGGACTGAAAGAGTCTGAGATCCAACCATCCTTATTGTGGCTCAATATGGTGAACGCACCGTCCGTAGGTGTCGAAACAACTAGAACTCCTCTTTGTATAGCTTCTAATATTACGATGCCAAAAGTTTCAGAGGTCGAGGGGACAACAAGAATGTCGATTTTGCTAAAGAAGTAGTCTTTATCCTCAATCCATCCATAGTCGTTCATACTAACGTTGTATTTTTTTAATTTCACAATGCCCTGTTCTTTCTCAGGGCCGTCGCCCGCTATATGAACATTTAATTTCGATTTTGAGTTAAATTCTGTTATGGCGTTACAAAAATTTTTAAAGCCTTTTTCCTGCGTCATTCTGCCTAGGTATCCAATATTGGTATATATATTATGAGTGCGTCGGATAGAAAATTTTTTATTTGATAACTCGATTGAAACGGGGGGTAGAGTATACAAAATATCCTTATTAAAACCTTTCTCTTCTAAATTTTTTCGCATTATATCCGTTACGCAAATAATCGCATCTGCTCCTTTCAACCTGCGGACTTTATAACTCGCTGTGTAGGCAATTGACCTACTCTTAGTAAGTTTTGATATAATAGTAGAGTAATGTCCGGCACGCGAATTAAACGACATAAATACATCGTATTTTTTTGATGTGTTAATCAAAATCAATTTGACCATGCTGTATATATCAAGATAGCCACTCGGTTCGATAAATATAGTTTCTATTTTCTTACTTAATCTCCACTGGTAGGGAGCGCTTTTTGGAAAAAAAGCAGTAATTTCGTAGCCTAATTCGTCAAGTAAATTACAATAGAAGACAAAAGATTCTTCCAAGCCGCCATCATATTTCGAATATAATGATACTGCGATTCTAGTCATATTTCATCCTAACAAATAATGCTACTGATATTTTGCTAAGCTCTTGCAATAACTTTTTCGCTAAGCTTCAACAATATCTGTGCAGTCGTGATATCGTTAGTAAGTTAGTCATACGGTAATCGCTTAGCTGCTATCTCTCTTGCCATTCCAATTCGCAGAGCTCGGCCAGCACTTAACGCAAATGACATCACCAACCCCTCTAACCCCACAAAACATAGGCGTCTAAAAAAATAGTTCTTTAAGAAGAAAAAGGGAGGATCTAAAAAGAGAAGAGCAAAGGAGTTTGAACGACCTTTTTCAACTCGAACTTCAGCTTGGAGGGCGCTGTATGTAGCGATTTTCTCCCACATATGACTGAACGATTTAAGTGAGATGTGTGCGACGTCGCCCTTCAACTTGGTCGGTGTTATCGTAGATTTCGGTATTACTTTGTCGTGTACTGTGCTGTTGCTGAAGCCAGCGACTTCTCTATGGTAGAGGCGGGGAGTCCAGTTTGTCGGTGCAAACGGTAAAGGGTGGCGGGAGTTCGAGAGGTGACTAACGTGGCGTATCGCTAACTTATAAACAGCCGGTTTTAAATTAGTATGATCTCGAAACAACGTTTTCAGGGATCTGATAATTGAAGGCAAAAGTATTTCATCAGCGTCTAGATTGAGAACCCAATTGTTTCTGCATTTTTTCTCCGCGAAAACTTTTTGATCGCCAAACCCAGTCCAGTCGCGATGGAATACTAGGCAGCCCGACTTTTCAGCAATTTGCAGTGTGTCGTCCGAACTACCACTATCGACTACGATAATCTCGTCTACCAGGTTGACCAAAGGGTCCAGCACCAGTGGTAGCCTTTCTTCTTCGTTGAAGGTTATGATCGTAACCGAAATTGGGAGTTTGTTCATGACTAGCTGTCTTCGTATAGAGTTTCAATTTGTTCAACCATCGCTTGAAGTGTTAGCTCTGATCTACATCTTTCAACTTGATCTAATTGAATGGGCCCGGAATCTCGCTTCAACCTGACTGCTTCCATAATCTGGGCCAGCGCTGACGGATCTCGGTCTTTACAGATGTATTCATTGGGAAGTATTTCGTTTGCGACTGGTACGTCGGTTGAAACCACGGGTGTGCCACATAGCATTGACTCAAGAAAGACATATGAAAAACCCTCTTTAAATGAGGTAATGAGTGTCCCGTCAACCATTGAGAGTTGTGCCAAAACGTCCTTTCTAAACCCAAGAAAATGTGTGCGCTCTTCAATGCCTAAACTTGCCGCTAAGGCTTCCAAAGACTCTCGCTCGGGTCCATCTCCGATTATTACTGCTTCATGTTTCTCTAATCGAGAGATAGCGTTTAGTCCAAGTTCAAAGCCCTTCACTTCAACTAGTCTCCCTACCAGGGCCCATCTAAAAGGTTTGTTATGGGAATTCGCCAAATCCAGCCTAGTTGGGGTTAGTTCAGGAGAGAAGTCTGTACCATTGTAAACTCGGGTTGCCCTTATATTTTTTTCTAGAAGTTGATCAGTAATTTTTTGGCTGACACCAATACAATGATCTAGTTTTCGGTAAGCCCAGTTGATTTTCTTCAGGCCATGAACAGTAGCAATCCTCCTTGCTCCGCTGATTCTTGGTATTAGCCCGAGCACAAATACGGCTTTGTTTCCATGGCAATGTATTATATCGGGTGAGAATTTTAGAATTTCTTGGGCGATTCTGAAGTACAGCTTTGGGTTGTATCGAGATAACGTTGTAGAGACTATCGTTCTGCGAAGATTTGATATTTTGAGATTAGGGTACCCGTCACCGCATATTAAACTGATGCTGTGTCCCCGGGTGCAAAGTTGCTCGCACAGCTCAACGACATGTTTCTCCATACCGCCCGCATAATCTGATAGCGCCAGTAACATTATGCGACTCATTTTGATTGACTCGTGTAAAGGTGGTTTTTTCCGCGTGGGTGCGTCTTAAAACGCCGGTGAACCCACATATACTGATCCGGTGCGATTCTGATTCCGCATTCTAGTTCTTCGTTTACACGAGCCGCATCTAATCTATCCGACTCGCTGGGAAAATTATCCAAGCACGGATGAAGAATCAGTTTGTATGTACCATCCGGTTGACGATGATGGGACAGCATTAGTATCGGTGAACCGTTCATTTTGGCAATTCGACTTGTTGCAGTAACCGTAGCGGCTTCAACCCCAAAAAATGGCGCGTAGACGGAGTGTGTAGGCCCGAAGTCCTGATCGGGTGCATACCACACAATCTCATTGGCCTTGAGGGCCCGTATAAGTGTGCGAAAGTCTGAGCGGTCAATAAGTTTGTTGATAGACCGCAGCCGACCCTGCTGGATAAAGTGCTCCATCAAAGGGTTATTGTGTGGGCGGTACATAGTATTCAGCGGGTAATAGAGCGAGAAGAGCAGTCCGCCGAGGTCGAGGGTAGAGAAGTGCGCGCCCAATAGGATGACGCCTCTGCCTTGCTCAAGAGCCTCATCGAGGTGCTCACGCCCTTCTAGCGTTACTTTCTGTGTGAACGCGTTGCGATCAGACCACCATGCCATGGCGGTCTCGATAATGCCGATACCATTGTTGATGAAGACATCTTTAACCAGCCTTGCCTGCTCTTTTTCGTTCAGTTCTGGAAAGCAGAGTTTGATGTTCACCTCTGCCACATGGCGACGAGATTTCGCAATGTGATAGATGACTCTACCGAGTAGCGCTCCAACCTTTAGTTGGGCGTTGAACGGCAGCAGATTTACCAGACGCAGAAAACCTAATCCGATCCAGGTCGGCCAGTATGTCGGGGCTAGAAACTGAGTAAGCTGCGATTTCATCTGCGGTCAATTTGCGTGAAAATTGAAGTTTAAGAGCCTGAGACTTATTGAGCAACCACAAGCGAGATCTGTCGTGTATACTGGGCGCTAATTTCGAAAAGGAATAAGTATAAAAGTGCAGCCGCAGACAGGCTTTCAGCTATACAAACGTCTATTGAGTTACGTCGGTCCATACTGGTTCGGCTTTGTGCTCAGCTTTATTGCTTATGCAGGATACGGTGCATCACAAGCAGCCTCTGCCAAATGGCTTGAGATGGTCGTCAACGCGGTTGAGGATGGCGAGTTCGAGCAGCGCGCGCTGCTTGCGGTGATGATCGTCGTGATTTTCTTCATGCGCGGGGCAGGTACCTTCATCGGCACTTACTCTCTTGCCTATATTGCTCGCCAAGCGATTCATGGTCTGCGCGTTGATCTATTTAACAAGCTACAAACCCTGCCAGTCTCCTATTTCGCCCAGGGTAAATCTGGGCAGATGCTCGCTAAACTCACCTACAACGTCGAACAGGTGACTGAAGCGGTGACAGAAGCAGTAAAAGTGGCTCTTCGAGAAGGCCTGACCGTTATCGGCCTGTTTGGCTACATGCTTTATATCAACTGGAAGCTGACGCTGGTTTTCGTTGCTGCGGCTCCATTCATGGGCATTGTTGTCATGATCGCCTCTAAGAGATTACGTCGTCAGAGCCGCAAGATTCAGGAGAGTGTCGGTGATATCACTGACTCCGCCTCTGAGGCGATTAAAGGGCACCAGATTGTGCGTATTTTTGGCGGTGCGAACTTTGAGAAGCGCCGCTTCCACGAGGCGAGTGATCGTAATCGCCGCCAATTTATGAAGATGACGGTGACACAGGCGATTAACACGCCGATGATTCAGATGCTGGTTGCTTTGGCGCTGGCTGCGTTGATGTTTATTGCGATGCACCCTGAAGTGATGGCCGGTATGAGTACCGGCGGTTTTGTTGCTTTCCTCACCGCTGCGGGTCTCATTACCAAACCGCTAAGACTACTGACTGATGTGAACTCCAAGATTCAGAAAGGGATCGCAGCCTCGGAGTCCGTCTTTGAAATATTGGATGCGCCGGATGAAATTGATAACGGAACGCGCCGCATCAAGGGTGTCCAAGGTCAGATTTGTCTTGAAAATCTGAGCTTCAAATATGCCCCAGATCTGCCTGCCGCTCTGAACAATCTCAACTTCTGTATTCCTGCAAATACCACGGTCGCTTTGGTGGGCCGCTCGGGTTCAGGTAAATCCACTTTGGTTAGTCTTCTCCCCCGCTTCAACGATGGCTGGGAGGGTAAGTTGACGCTGGACGGTGTCCCAATTGAAGAGGTGACACTACAGAGCCTCCGTGCGCAGATCGCGCTCGTTAACCAGCAAGTCGTGCTTTTTAACGGCACAATCGCCGACAATATTGCGTACGGTGCTATGTCAGATGCATCGCGCGAGGATATTTTGGCCGCAGCTGAAGCGGCGCATGTCACTGAGTTTTTGGACCGTCTTCCCAATGGCTTGGATACCGAGATTGGTGAGGGTGGTGTACTGCTTTCTGGCGGTCAGCGTCAACGTATTGCCATCGCTCGCGCGATTCTTAAAAACGCGCCGATCTTAATTTTGGATGAGGCGACATCGGCACTCGATACTGAGTCCGAGCGACACATTCAGGCTGCGCTTGATGAGGTCGTCAAAGGCCGAACAACGTTGATCATTGCGCATCGTCTATCGACTATCGAAAAGGCAGACATGATTGTGGTTATGGAGCATGGTCAGATTGTGGAGACGGGAACCCATCAGACGCTGCTTGAACAGGATGGGGCCTATGCCCAGTTGCACCGCATGCAGTTCCGCGATGAGGTCTGATTTTGGCGCTGGCGCTCTACTCCACGCTCTTTAGGCTACTCCTACCTCTCTTTGCTCTACGGCTACTGATTCGCAGTCGCCGCGCACCCGCATATCGCCAGCGTATGGCTGAGAGACTTGGTTACTCTAAACCAGTCTCTGGCAACCCCCTCTGGATCCATGCAGTTTCTGTCGGCGAAGTAATAGCGATTAGCCCGTTAGTAGAGAAACTCCTGACGTCTAAACCAGATATTCCGATTCTGATTACGACGATGACGCCTACCGGCGCCGCACAGGTTCAGCAACGCTTCGGCGGTGGAGTTAGTCATCGCTACGTTCCTTGGGACACTCCCGGAGCTGTTAGGCGCTTTCTTAATCGGCACAAACCGCGAGCGGGATTGATCGTTGAGACGGAGCTCTGGCCGAATCTTTTAAATACCGCTCGAAAGCGCGAAGTTCCGCTGCTGCTGGCGAATGCACGACTCTCTGCCAAGTCTCTGCGAGGATATCAGCGCTTCTCTTCCTTAACTGAAATTGCGCTGGGCGCACTGACTCACATCTGCGCTCAGCACCAGGCTGACGCTGAACGATTTATCGAGCTTGGCTTGCCAAGCGATAAAATCAGCATCGATGGCAGTATCAAGTTCGATCTTTCAATTCCTGATGAGATGATTGAACTGGGCCATAGTTGGCGTAAAGCATTGGGACCGGATAGACCGGTGCTGATCGCCGCCAGCACGCATAAGGGCGAAGATGAGATAGCGCTGAAAGCCTGGCAAAACCTCAAACAAGCCGACCCAACTGTCGCTTTGATTCTGGTTCCTCGCCATCCAGAGCGGTTCGATAGCGTTGCGCAGTTGGCGCAAAGTTACTCAAATGCCTGTGAGCGGCGCTCTTCTAACCACCCACCCACTCGACAAACAGAGATCTGGATCGGTGATAGCCTCGGTGAGATGCTGGCCTATTTCGCGGCAGCGGATATCGCCTTTGTGGGCGGTAGCTTCTCAGGAACGGGTGGTCACAACCCCCTGGAGCCCGCCGCGCTTGGTCTGCCTATCCTGATGGGCCCAAGCCGATACAATTTTCAGAGCATCTCTAATGAGTTGGAAAATGAAGGCGCACTTTTTGCTGTCGAGGATTCGGCGCATTTGGCGACCGTGACGGGTGAACTAATCAACGACTCAAAGGGAGCTGGGGAGGCCGGACTACGGGTTGTCCAGCGAAATCGCGGTGCCCTCGAACGTCTCTACAAGCGAGTCGAGCGACACCTGCTGTAACTCAGACTTTGTAGTAACCGCGATACCACTCGGCAAACTTCGCAACACCCTCTTCAATCGGCGTGTTGGGTTCGTATCCCGTATCTCGCATCAGCGCGCTTACATCAGCATAGGTATGCTCCACATCGCCAGGCTGCAGTGGTAGCAAAGTCTTCTCAGTGGTTTTTCCGAACGCCTGCTCCAAACACTCAATGTAGTAGAGCAGCTCAACCGGTTGGCTGTTGCCAATATTGTAGACGCGCCATGGCGCTTTGGAGCTGGAGGGGTTCGGTTTGAGGCCTGACCAGACAGGATCAGGCAGGGCTATACGGTCTAGCGTCCGTACTACGCCCTCTACGATGTCATCGATATAGGTAAAGTCCCTACGGTGCTTACCGTAGTTGAACACCTTAAGTGGTTTACCCTGATTGATCGCATCGGCAAAGAGTATCGGCGACATATCCGGGCGGCCCCAGGGGCCGTAGACCGTGAAGAAGCGCAAGCCTGTTGTAGGCAGGCTATAGAGCTGGGAGTAACTATGCGCCATCGCCTCATTTGCCTTCTTGGTGGCTGCATAGAGAGAGACGGGATGATCGACGTTATCCTCTTCACTGAACGGGATGGTCTCGTTAGCACCATAAACCGAGCTAGATGAGGCGTAGACTAGGTGCTCTACGTTGTGATGGCGGCATCCCTCCAAAATATTGAGGAAACCAATCAGGTTTGAGTCAGCGTAGGCGTGCGGGTTCTCAATCGAGTAACGTACGCCGGCTTGAGCACCCAAGTGCACCACACGATCGAATTTCTCCTCAGCAAACAGCCGCTCCATACCCGAGCGATCGGCAAGGTCGAGTTTGATGAAGCGGAAATTTTCGAGCGGTTCCAGTTGCGCTAGGCGTGCCTCTTTCAGTGAGACGGCGTAGTAGTCGTTGAGGTTATCGATACCGACCACCTCATCGCCACGACCACAAAGCACTTGGCTGACATGGAAACCAATGAAGCCGGCCGCGCCGGTAACTAGAATCTTCATACTTGCTTTCAGATCTCGCTGAGGTCGAGCTGCTCGTCGGTCTGATCCGCAAAGGCGGCGCTTAGGTGGTCGCGCAGAGGAGAGCCATCACTATCTAAAACCCACTGTTCGGAGGCCTCATCGTAATCGAAGTGAAGACCCTGAGTACGAGTCGCCAGCCAGAGCTGACTTACAGGAGGCTGGCGGGTCAGGATGATTTGGCTTCTATCGGGACACTTGATAACCATCATTGCACCGTTATTGTCGTAGTCCAGATCAGACTCGGCATCATCAAGCAGCTCTTCAATCTGATTGAGAGTCTCTTCAACACGGCTCAGGTAGAGGGCATCACTCATTTTCTGTTCCTTGCACATAGGTTTGATAGGTAGCGAGTATATCAGCAGCCCGCATAGGTTTTTAGCGCTTTCGCGCCTGTTTCGATCACCCACGGTGTCGCTAATAGCGGCCTCATCGCGCTATAATCGGCGGTTAAACAGACAGAGCTTTTATGCAACAGATGCTCTGCAAACGATTATGAGTTGGAGATGCGCAGATGCGACTAGTGGCAGCGATTCTTGTCAGCCTGGTATTGGTGGGTTGTGGTCAGAAAGGACCCTTAGCGATGCCGGGTGAAGCCGCAACTGAACAGACCAACGGTTAAGAGATTGAGAATGGATAGTTTTGAATACCGCAATGGAGACCTTCATTGCGAAGAGGTGTCGCTCAACCAGATCGCAGAGCAGGTTGGAACGCCTGCTTATGTCTACTCGCGTGAAGCGCTAGAGAGAGCCTATCTAGGTTACGCTGAGGCCCTTGAGGGGCGCGATGCACTGATATGTTTTGCGGTAAAAGCGAACTCGAATCTTGCTGTGCTCAATGTGTTGGCAAAGCTGGGCGCGGGTTTCGATATCGTGTCGGGTGGCGAGCTTGAGCGTGCCTTGTTGGCCGGTGCAGAACCGAACAAGATCGTTTTCTCGGGTGTTGGCAAGCAGGCGCATGAGATCGCTCGTGCGCTAGAAGTTGGCATTCACTGCTTCAATATCGAGTCAGAAGCCGAGCTCTATCGTGTGAATGAGGTGGCCGAATCACGAGGTCAGGTTGCGCGTGTCTCATTCCGCGTGAATCCCGATGTTGATGCAGGTACGCACCCCTATATCTCAACAGGCTTGAAAGAGAATAAGTTTGGTATCGCGATCGAGAGCGCGCCTGAGGTTTACGCGAAGGCTGCAGCACTGAAGGGCGTTGAAGTGATCGGCGTGGATTGCCACATTGGTAGCCAACTGACTGAGGTGAGTCCCTTCCTTGATGCGTTGGATCGCCTACTAGCGCTGATTGATCTGCTTGCCGAGCAGGGCATTACAATTCGCCATCTCGATCTTGGTGGTGGTCTCGGCGTTTGTTACACCGATGAGACGCCCCCGACGCCAGCAACCTACATCGATGCGCTGACGGATCGTCTGGGCTATCGCGACGTGAAGCTGGTATTTGAACCGGGTCGCTCCATCGCGGCCAATTCGGGTGTGCTGCTGACACAGGTCGAGTTTCTTAAAGAGAACGGCGATAAAAACTTCGCCATCGTAGATGCGGCGATGAATGACCTGATTCGCCCATCTCTGTACAGCGCTTACCAAGAGATCATTCCGTTGTTTGAGCAATCAGCGGCTGAGGTCAAAACCTGGGATCTTGTTGGCCCGATCTGTGAAACCGGTGATTTCCTCGGTAAGGACAGACAGCTTGCGCTGAGCGCAGGCGATCGCCTAGCCGTCTGTTCGGCTGGTGCTTACGGCTTTGTCATGGCATCCAACTACAACACTCGCCCACGTGTGGCAGAAGTGATGGTGGATGACGATCGTTTTCAGGTGGTGCGTGAGCGCGAAACCTTTGAAGATCTGGTGCGCGGTGAGCACCTAATGACCGAGGCTAACTGATGCAACTGCGGTTCACTAAAATGCACGGTCTGGGCAACGACTTTATGGTGATCGATGCGATCTCACAGAAAGTCCGTTTGAACGCAGATCTTGTGCGTCAGCTCGCCGATCGCAACCGTGGCGTCGGGTTTGATCAGCTTTTACTGGTCGAGCCACCTTCTGAGCCTGATATGGATTTCGACTACCGTATCTATAACGCCGATGGTTCGGAAGTGGAGCACTGCGGTAACGGTGCGCGCTGCTTTGCGCAGTTCGTGCGTGATAAAGGCTTGGTGCTGCGTGACCGTATTAACGTGAAAACTGCTCGCGGTCAGGCTGTATTAAATATTACCGGTCGAGATCTTGTAGAGGTCGACATGGGTGAGCCTGAACTAGAGCCGGCGCTAATCCCGCTTCAGGCGGACGAGCAGTCCACGGTCTACCGACTCGAGATTGAGGGCGAAGGTGAGATTGAACTTGGCGCAGTGTCTATGGGTAACCCTCATGGCGTAGTGCTTGTCGACTCAGTTGATACCGCTCCCGTTGAAGCCTTGGGGCCTATTTTGGAGTCACATCCGCGCTTCCCGAACAGAGCCAATATTGGCTTTATGCAGATTGTTAGCCGCAATGAAATTCGTCTGCGTGTCTATGAACGAGGCGCTGGCGAGACTCAGGCCTGTGGTACTGGTGCTTGTGCAGCGGTTGTTTCCGGCGTGCTGCGCGGTCTACTCGATAGCGACGTAAAAGTGCGCCTGCCGGGCGGCGAGCTGCAGATCAGTTGGCAGGGTGAGGGTTCTCCGGTCATGATGACAGGGCCAGTAGCCAGTGTATATGAAGGACAGATTTTCCTATGAGTCAGGGTGTAACTGAGCAGCAGGTTGCCGATTTCCTGGCAGCTAATCCCGATTTCTTCTCGCAGCAGTCGTGGCTGCTGGAGAAACTGACGGTGCCACATCAGGCGGGCGGCGCGGTATCGCTGGTAGAGCGTCAGACCAGTGTTTTACGTGCCAAAGCGCAAACTTTGCAGACTCACCTCTCCGATATGATCGATGCTGCACGCCACAATGATGGGCAGTTTGAGAAGACCAAACGCATGGTGCTGTCGCTGTTGGAAGCAGATAACTTTGACGAGGTTAGTATCGCGCTTGAAGAGAGCCTCTGCGGCGACTTTAGCGGTGATGAGGTAGAGTTGATCCTGTTCAGCGATACAGCGCTTGAGGTGAATGACCTGCGTGTACTGCCACGGTCCCAAACCTCAATGGTGCAGCCGCTGGTCGACACCACGCTGCCGAGCTGCGGCCAATTCAGCGATGCGATGACTCGTTTTCTGTTCCGTAATCCTCAAGAACCGGTACGCTCCTGTGCCGCTGTACCGCTCGTGAAAGGTGAGACGCTTGGGCTATTGGCGATCGGCTCGTACGACCCGCTCTACTTCCAGTCGAGTCAAGGTACGGTCTTCCTCAGCTACATTGGCGAAGTGCTCAGCCGAATCCTTGCGCGGTTGATGCAAATCCGCGGATAAGTGATGACTGACGCCGAGCTCGAACAACGCTTTCTCGAGCATCTGCGAGTCGAGCGTCAGCTCTCTGCTGAAACACTGAAAAACTATGGCCGTGACCTTAGCACCGTTCGCAAAGAGCTTAATCGGCTTGAGAGCCAAAGCTGGCTCAATCTCAGCGACAAACCCCTGCGGCGCGCAATCGCTGAACTGCACGCTGACGGCCTTTCGGGACGAAGCCTGCAGCGCATGCTGTCGGCCCTGCGCAGCTTTTACAAATATCTAAACCGAGAAGGACTGGCGTCTGCCAACCCTGCACTCGATATCACAGCGCCTAAAGTCCCTCGCCGCCTACCTAAAACGCTCAGTGCTGACTCGCTTGATGACCTGCTGGATATACAGACCGATGAACCGCTTGAAATTCGTGATCTGGCGATGATGGAGCTGCTCTACTCCAGCGGTCTGCGCGTATCGGAGTTGGTTGGTATAGATCTGCCAGATCTGGATTTGCGGGATGCGCAGATCCGCGTGCTGGGTAAAGGCCGCAAAGAGCGGCAAGTACCGATCGGTCAGAAGGCGAGAGAAGCGTTGCAACGTTGGCTTGGAGTTCGTGCCACTCTGGCATCTCCCTTAGAGATGGGCCTTTTTGTCGGTAAGCTAGGTAAGCGACTGAGCGCCCGTACTGTCGAACAACGGATGAAACGTTGGGGCGAATTAGCAGGAGTCAGTGGGAGTCTGCACCCCCATAAACTGCGGCACTCTTTTGCGACCGAGATGCTGGCCCACTCCGGTGACCTACGGGCAGTCCAAGAACTTCTGGGGCATGCCGACATTAGCACCACTCAGATCTATACTCATTTAGATTTTAATCAACTACAACAGATCTACCGTTCAGCACACCCACGAGCGCGATCTAAAGAGGGCGATAATGATTAAACTGGTAACCTTCGACCTGGACGATACCCTCTGGGCAGTGAGTCCGGTGGTTATTCGGGCAAATCAGCTCTCTTGGCAGTGGATGCAAGAGCATACGCCGGCGTTTACTGAGCGCTACTCGATGGAGGATCTGTTTGAGGGCTCAGAGCTGCGCCGTCAGATGCTCGAACGTTATCCCGAGATCAACCACTCCATGACACTTATTCGCGTGCGCACGTTGGAGTACGGCTACCAACAGGTCGGCTACTCAGTTGAGGAGTCGCAGCACTGGGCGAATCGGGCATTCGAATTTTTCCATCAACACCGCCACGATGTTCAACCTTATGAAGCGGTTCGAGATATGCTGGCGGCCCTCAAAAATGCGGGCTACATGGTTGGTGCCTTGAGTAATGGCAACGCGGAGATCGGTCGTACGCCTTTGGCAGAGTGGTTCGATTTTCAGTACAACGCTGATAATGTTGGCACCGCTAAACCTCACCCACTGATGTTTGAGAAGGCACTCGAGCATGCGGGTGTAACTCCGGCTGAAGCCGTACATATCGGCGATCATCCGATCAATGATGTAAAAGCGGCTAAAGAGATGGGGTTCAAAACGATCTGGGTGAACCCCGAGAATCTCGATTATCCACATGAGATTGAGGCTGACCTGATTGTGGAAGAGCTGGCTGACCTTCCTGCTGCTATTGCTGGGCTCGCGTCAGTCTAAGAATAGCTCGAGTAGATCATTTAGAAACAGCCTGCCCTCATTTGTCGGCTTAGCAAATCCTTTCTCGATCTTAAGCAGGCCCTTACGCTGGGCGACATCAAGCTTGGCTTCGATTAGCGTCACGGCTAGCCCAGTTCGCTCGGCAAATAGTTTGAGTTCAAAGCCGTCGGTGAGGCGCAGTGCGTTAAGCATAAATTCAAAGGCGCGATCATCTGCAGCGATCAATTCATCCCCGGCAATACGGCTTTCAGGGTTCATGTAGCCCTTGGGCTGACGCTGTTTGTGGCGGCGCCGAATCTCGATTGATTCGCCGTTCCAGTTAGAGAACTTGCCATGCGCCCCTGCACCGATGCCAATGTAATCGCCAAAGCGCCAGTAGTTAATATTGTGGGCGCTCTCGCCCCCTGATCGCGCAAAGGCTGAGATCTCATACTGGCGATATCCAGAACTCTCAAGCAGGCTCTGCCCAGCCTCTTGAATCTGCCAAAGCTCCTCTTCCACGGGTAGGCGCGGCGGACGAGCAGCGAATTCGGTATTGGGCTCTAGTGTGAGCTGGTACCAAGAGATCTGATTGGGGTTAAGTGCCAGTGCTTGGCGCAGGTCTGCCAGTGCTAATTCAGGTGTCTGCTGCGGTAAACCATGCATCAGATCGAGATTAAATCGATCGAAGATTGTACTAGCCGCCTCAGCCGCTGCGATCGCTTCATCACCATTATGGATGCGTCCAAGAGCGTCTAGACTGTCGTTGTTGAAACTCTGTACACCGATAGAAACACGATTAATACCGGCTTCTCGGTACCCTTGGAAGCGCTCACGCTCGAAAGTTCCGGGATTGGCTTCAAGGGTAACCTCAGCGCTCGGAGCGAGCTCAAACTGATCTCGTACGGCCCCCAGGATTTGTTGATAGGCTTCTGGCGTAAATAGACTCGGGGTGCCGCCCCCAATAAATATCGAGTGAATGGGCCGATCGTCTGCCAGCATGGCTTCAGATCTTAAGTCTTCAATAAGCGTATCAACGTAGCGCTGCTGTGGAATCTCGTTGCGCACCTGGTGCGAATTGAAATCGCAGTAGGGGCATTTGCGCACGCACCAAGGCACATGCACGTAGAGAGAGAGTGGAATGCTAGATTTGGACACCGGATCGATCGCTACTTCAGGAACTCAGCGATCTGCTCAGTGAGAATCGCAACGGCCTTCCCTCGATGGCTCACAGATTTCTTCTCTGTCGGAGTCAGCTCTGCAGAGGCCTTCTCAAACTCGGGGCTCCAGAATATCGGGTCATAGCCGAAGCCGTGTTCTCCGCGTGGTGCATCCAGAATTAAGCCCTCCCAGCTACCCATGCAGATGAGGGGCGTAGGATCGAGTTGGTGACGCATGCAGACTAGTACGCAGCGAAAACGAGCTGTACGCTGCTGGGCCGGCACGCCTTTGAGCGCCTGCAAAAGTTTCTCAATGTTAGTCGCGTCGGTAGCTCCTGCGCCTGCATAGCGTGAAGAGAAGATGCCAGGCGCGCCCTGCAAGTAGTCCACTTCGAGGCCTGAATCATCAGAGATAGCAGCAAAACCCGTATGTTCGCAGGCGTTACGCGCTTTTAGGATCGCGTTCTCAACAAACGTGAGTCCGGTCTCATCAGCGTCTGTCACTCCAAGGGTTCCCTGAGCAACAATTTCCATACCCATAGGCTGGAGGATCTCGCCGAACTCTTTGAGCTTGCCTTTGTTACCCGATGCGAGCACCACTTTGCGGGTCATGCTTATCGATCCTCGTAAAAGGTCTGGCTGAAACGCACACTAATGGGACTCTGATTAGGGTCGGGTTGTACGTCCAGGTCAAAGTTCAGCATCTCTTCGTCGCTAAATCTGAAGCTACCGAGGTAGTAGATCGCATCACCCTCATCAATTTTTTTGAAGCTAATCGTTTTTATCTGGCCGATCAGATTCTTTGCTTCGCCTGAGACTAGCGCGTTGACTGGACGTTTAGTGCCGTCGTCCGCAATCTTTAGAACCGAGACGTTAAGCAACGCCATCACCTTGGAGCGAGTCAGCCCGTTGGCCTGAGCCACTTCGGGTGTCAGAAAACCCGAGTTAAAGGCGTTGTAGTGAACTTCGTAACCGTTCTGCGTCAGGCTCTGCTCTGCCTGTACACTGTTTACAAGGGTAAAAGAGAAGAGCAGTGCGGTAAAAAATTTCTGCATATCAGCCTCCAGATAACTTAACGAGTGATGCGGTAGATCGCGATTTCACCGAGCATGTTCGGCCAGAGTGTGTTGCTCCAGCGTTCACGGTGCGCATGATCCACTACGGTTCGCTCGATGATTCGGATGTTGCGATCGATGCAGAGGCGCTCAAAGTCCTTGAAGGTGAAGAAGTGAATATTGGGCGTGTCGTACCACTCATAAGAGAGGAATTTCGACACCGGCATCTTCCCGCGCAGCGCGAGATAAAAACGGGCACGCCAGTGGGCAAAGTTAGGGAAGGTGACGATCCCCTCTTTGCCGATACGCAACATCTCTTCGACTGTCTTATCCGGGCGGTGCATCACCTGCAAGGCTTGCGTCATAACAACGGTGTCGAACGTGTTGTCTTTGATTGAGGCCAGCCCCTCGTCAATGTTCTTTTCGATTACGTTGACGCCGCGCGCGATACAGGCGGTGATATTGTCGGGGTCGATCTCCAATCCGAGTCCATTAATGCCCAAGCTTTGTTGCAGATCATGCAACAACTCGCCATCACCGCAGCCCAGATCGAGGACACGTGAGCCGGGTGTAAACCAGGGCTTGATAATCTCGAGATCAGCTCGCATGAGACACCTCCATATCACGCTCAACCCTCTGCATGTAAGCGGCAAAAACAGCGTCGTAGCGTGGGCTTGAGATTAGGAAGGCGTCATGACCGTAGTTCGATTCGATCTCGGCGTAACAGACGTCTTTGCCGGCCTCGACCAGTGCATCGGTAATATCACGAGAGCGCTCCGGAGAGAAGCGCCAGTCGGTGGTGAACGACGCAACAAGGAACCCACACTTCGCTTGTCCAAGCGCTTTTGCCAAATCATCCTCATACTCTGATGCGGGATCAAAGTAGTCGAGTGCCTTGGTCATCAAAAGGTAAGTGTTGGCGTCGAACGCGGTTGAGAAACGCTCGCCTTGGTAGCGTAGGTAGCTCTCTACTTCGAACTGAGTGTCATAGTCGAAGCTGAGCTTCTCCTGACGCATTTCACGCCCGAACTTGCTACCCATACCGTCATCAGAGAGATAGGTTATATGACCAATCATGCGGGCCAGCGATAATCCGGTTTTCGGAATAGCATCGTTGTCGAAGTATCGTCCGTTATTGAACTCAGGGTCTTTACTGATCGCCTGACGTGCAACTTCATTGAACGCGATATTCTGAGCCGTTAAGCGTGGACTGGAGGCGATAACCAGCGCATGTTTCAATCGATCGGGATAGTCGATCGCCCACTGCATCGCCTGCATGCCGCCCAGCGAACCACCGACTACGGCTGCCCAGCACTCAATGCCGAAGTGGTCGGCGAGGCGTGCCTGCGAGTTCACCCAGTCACGCACAGTGACGATGGGGAAGTCCGGGCCGTAGAGTTCACCCGTTTCAGGATTGGTGCTTGTTGGTCCGGTAGACCCGTGGCACCCGCCCAGGTTGTTCAGACAGATCACAAAGAACTTGTTGGTATCGATCGGTTTGCCCGGTCCGATATGCACATCCCACCAGCCAGGCTTCTTCTCATCCATTGAGTGATAACCCGCAGCATGATGGTGGCCAGACAGCGCGTGGCAGATCAATACAGCGTTACTCTTGGTACTGTTCAGTTCGCCATAGGTTTCGATGGTTAGGTCATAGCGCGGCAGTGTGCGACCCGAGCAGAGCTCTAGAGGCTGCTCAAAGGCGATCGACTGGGGCGCTACAATGCCAACGGAATTGGCTGGCAGGCTCTCGGGCATATGCCAAGTTCTCCAAAAACTGATGTGGGACTATTTGCCCCATTTGCCTGCCATTCTAACAGGCTAGTGGGGTAGGTACAGAGCGGTTAGAACGCTCTTTACATAACAAGCCTAGCTATTTGCGACTGGAGAATCTGAATCACGATAAAGATCAGAATTGGCGACAGATCCAATCCACCCAGCGGCGGAATCACTCGACGGGCCGTTGCGAATAGTGGCTCCGTGATCTGCAGAATTAGCTGTGGACCCGGGTGGTAGGAGTTGGGTGCAACCCATGAGAGAATTACCGCGCCGATAACCGCCCAGAAGTAGATGGTCAGGATGCTATCGAGCAGGCTAAACACTGAGAACAGTAGTGCCGCAGTGATACTTGGCAAGCCACCCTGAGTAATAAGCACAAGAAGGATTACGGTCGCTAATTTTATCAGTAGAGCAAGAACCAATGGGCCGGCGTCGAAGCGTTTGTAGCTGGGGATAAGCTTCTTCAGTGGCGCGAGTGGCACCGAGGTGAAGCGCACGATCGCCTGCGAAATCGGGTTGTAGTAGTCCGCGCCCGAGGCCTGCAAAATAAAGCGCAGGATAAATATAAAGGCAAATACTTCACCTAGGGTTCGAATGATCAAACTAATCGGATCGCCGGTCATGTTCGGTCCTATAAATCAAAAATTTACGTCAGTATAAAGTAAGTTCGGCGCGGTCCGAAACCCGCTTAGCTTGCTAGATCCGAAGGCATCTACTGCTCTTTACAGAGCATATCAGTCATCTCAACGGCGCGATCGCGACACGCGGTCATTGCTCTCTCTACCGTCTCACCGAGATTATCGCGCTCGAAACTTAAAATTGCCTGTTCGGTGGTGCCCCCAGGAGAGGTAACTCGGCGACGTAGTTCAGCAGGCTCAACGCCAGTCTGCTTGGCCATTTCTGCAGCACCGAGTGCGGTTTGCAGCGTAAGTTCACGAGCAGCATCTGCATCCATTCCAAGAGAGATACCCGCTTCAATCATCTTCTCCATCATGAGGAAGAAATAGGCAGGGCCGGAGCCAGAAACTGCAATGATCTGATCGATACCGGCCTCGCTATCACACCAGATAGTGATACCAACGGCACCCATAATGGTATTGGCGCTTTGTCGTTGCTCGGCCGAAACACGGGCGTTGGCAAAGAGACCGCAGGCTCCACGCTTCAGTAGTGATGGAGTATTTGGCATTGAGCGGATGACCGCCAGATCTCCTCCGGCCCAGCGCTCGAGTGCATCCGCATCGATGCCGGCAGCCACTGAGACGAGCAGAGGCTTGCGCGCTTGAATGGCTGGCGCGAGTGCTTCGAGGGTTTCGCGCATCATCTGTGGTTTTACGGAGATCATTACAATATCTGCTGCCGCGACTGCCGCGGCATTGTCCGAGGTTGTGTTTACCCCTTGGTCCGCTAAATCAGCCAGCAGATTAGCCTGGCGACGCGTTGCCCAGATAGAACCTGCGGGGTAACCATCACTGAGAAGACCTTCAAGGATGGCACGAGCCATGTTACCCGTGCCGATAAAAGCGATCGTTGGTTTCGTCACAATTGGTTACCTTAGAGTGAATTAGAGGAGCTATGCGAATTAGGATAGTTACGGGGGCCGAATAGCGCAGTGCCTACGCGTACAATGGTGGCACCTTCAGCGATAGCTGCATCTAAGTCGCCAGACATTCCCATTGAGAGCGTGTCGAGGGTTGGTATCTCTGGTTTAAGCTCTGCAAGTAGCTCAGCAGTCTCGCGGAAGCGGGTGCGCAGCAGTTGAATATCATCCGTTGCTTCTGGGATGACCATCAGTCCGCGCAGGCAAATTTTTGGCAGGGCTGCGACCGCACGTGCAAGCTGTGGTAGCTCAGCTACGCTACATCCTGCTTTCTGCTCCTCCGCACTAATATTGACCTGCAAACAGATATTCAGATCTTTTGCGTAGTGGGGTCGCTGTGAAGAGAGACGTTGGGCGATTTTTAGGCGATCGACACTGTGAACCCAGGCAAAATTTTCCGCAATCGGACGGGTTTTGTTGGACTGTATAGGCCCGATAAAGTGCCATTCCAGATCTAATTCGCTCAGCGCCTCTATTTTTTCCACCGCCTCTTGGAGATAGTTTTCCCCAAATGCTCTTTGGCCCGTTGCCGCTGCAGCCCTTACTTCATCTGCGCTGCGCGTCTTGCTGACGGCTAAAAGCTCGACTGATTCGGTAGTACGTCCGGCCTTGGCGCAATCATCTGCAATCTGTTGTCGAACAATTTCAAAACTCTCTGCTAAGCTTTTCATTGAGTATTTGGAAACCTTATCTATGTTACGCGTCGACGGATGGTGTCTGGCGCGTCACAACTATTCACGGGTAGTAGCTAAATGGATATTACAGAACTTTTGTCCTTCGCTGTACAGCAGGGCGCATCGGACCTGCATCTTACTGCCGGCATGCCCGCTTTGATTCGAGTCGACGGTGATGTTCGCCGTATCAAACTCCCCGCGATGGATCACAAACAGGTTCACACGCTGGTGTACGACATCATGAACGACAAGCAGCGTAAAGAGTACGAGGAGAATCTAGAAGTCGACTTCTCTTTCGAGGTACCCAAGCTCTCGCGTTTCCGTGTCAACGCCTTTAACCAGCACCGCGGTGCCGGTGCTGTTTTCCGTACCGTACCGAGTAAAGTTTTGACGCTTGATGACCTCGGGATGGGGCAGGTGTTTCGCGATCTCTCTGAGCAGCCTCGTGGTCTGGTCTTGGTAACTGGGCCAACAGGTTCCGGTAAGTCGACCACTCTGGCCGCAATGATTGATTACATCAACGATCTTAAGTCCGACCATATTCTGACGATTGAAGACCCGATCGAGTTTGTTCACGAGAGTAAGAAGTGTCTGATCAACCAGCGTGAAGTGCATCGTGACACACACAGTTTTGCTGCAGCATTGCGCTCGGCGCTGCGTGAAGACCCGGATGTCATCCTCGTGGGTGAGATGCGAGATCTCGAGACCATTCGTCTCGCTTTGACGGCAGCAGAAACGGGCCACTTGGTGTTCGGTACACTGCACACCACTTCTGCGGCTAAGACGATCGACCGTATCATCGACGTCTTCCCTGCTGCAGAGAAAGGGATGGTGCGCTCGATGCTTTCAGAATCGCTACAGGGAGTTATCTCGCAGACGCTGCTGAAGAAGTCGTCCGGTGGTCGTGTTGCGGCGCATGAGATTATGATTGGTACACCGGCGATCCGAAACCTTATCCGTGAAGATAAGGTGGCGCAGATGTACTCCGCAATTCAAACGGGTGCCTCTTACGGCATGAAAACACTAGATCAGTCACTGCTGGATCTAGTGAAGAAGGGCAACATTTCGCGTGACACCGCTCGTGTTATCGCAAAAGACCCTTCAATTTTCTAAGCAGGGAGATCCAGCATGGATTTTACGCAACTGTTAAAAGTGATGTCCGAGCGTGGCGGTTCGGATCTGTTTGTTACCGCCGGTGCCGCGCCATCAATTAAAGTAGACGGTACGATAAAGCCGCTGACGCGTGAGAAGCTTAATCCGGCACAAACCCGAGCGCTGGTTTATAGCACGATGAACGATAAGCAGTTGGCGGAGTTCGAGGGCACCAACGAGTGTAACTTTGCGCTGAGCGCACCGGGCATTGGTCGTTTCCGTGTCAGCGCCTTTGTGCAGCGTAACTCGCCAGGTATGGTACTGCGTTCGATCGCCAGCCATATCCCATCCATGGATGAGCTAAAACTGCCGCCCGTCTTGCGTGATCTCTCCATGACCAAACGCGGTCTGATTCTATTTGTTGGTGGTACATCAACCGGTAAGTCGACCTCACTCGCGTCGATGATCGACTACCGCAACGAGAACCATGCTGGTCATATCATTACGATTGAGGATCCGATTGAATATATCCACGATCACAAGAAGAGCATCATCATGCAACGTGAGGTGGGCTTGGATACGGAGTCCTTTGACGTTGCACTGAAGAACACACTGCGTCAGGCACCAGACGTTATTCTGATGGGCGAGATTCGCTCTGCTGAGACGATGAAATATGGCCTAGCATTTGCTGAGACCGGTCACCTTTGTTTGGCAACCCTGCACGCTAACAACGCTAACCAGGCCCTAGATCGCATCATCTCCTTCTTCCCTGCGGAGAACCATGATCAGGTTTGGATGGATCTGTCACTCAACCTTAAAGCGATCATCGCGCAGCAGTTGCTGCCGACAGTTGATGGCAAAGGACGTAGGGCGGCAATTGAAGTTCTGATTAATACCCCATTGATCCAGGATCTGATTCGCAAAGGTGCGGTGCACGAAATCAAGGACATCATTAAGAAGTCGACCAACCTGGGTATGCAGACCTTCGACCAAGCGCTATTTACGCTGTACCGCGATGGCATCATCACCTACGAGAGCGCACTAGCGCATGCCGACTCGGCCAACGACCTGCGTCTGATGATCAAGCTCAATGCCGATACCAACGAGCAGCTTGATTCTGATGATGTTCCATCCTTTACGCTTCAAGAGGAGGATGACAACATGAATATGAAGGGAAATATCGACGTTAAGGGGATGTAGTCCTCAGTATCCTGGGCGTCGGCTTTAGAGCCTACCTACCCGAGGTCCTCGAGTAGCCCGGCTCTCGAGCCGGGCTCTTTGTTCGTAGACTAGAGACGGAAAACTGGCGTGCCGCCCAGAAGTGTCAGCGTAACCCGCCCTTTCAGTTCAAGCGCTTTGAATGGCGTGTTCTTGCCCTTGGAGCGAAGCTGATCAGCAGTTGGCGACCAGCGAAGTTCAGGGTCAAAAATTGCGATATCCGCAGCGCTTCCAACTTCGAGGGTGCCCGCCTCGATACCGAGGATCTGTGCTGGATTCTTGGAGAGCCTTTCAATCAGTTGAGGGAGCTCCAGCCAACCCTCTTCCACCATTAGCAGAGATAGGGGTAGAAGCGTCTCGAGGCTTGAGATGCCGATCTCCGTTGCAGCGAAAGGTGCCTCTTTGGCGATCTCATCCTGCGGCTGGTGGTCAGAGCAGATCGCTGTGATAGTGCCGGTAACTAGTCCATTACGCAGGGCATCGCGATCGGCAACCGAGCGGAATGGTGGATTAACGTGGAACATCGAGTCGAAACCGTCGACCTGCTCGTCGGTCAGTAGAAGCTGATGTGCCGACACATCGGCTGTGACTGGCAGGCCTTGGAGGCGTGCCTCTTCAATTAGTTTAACTGAGCCAGCACAAGATAGCTGACCGAAGTGAGCCCTTACACCGGTCTCTTCGACCAATAGCAGACAGCGTGAAACTTCAATCGTTTCGGCAGCCGCTGGGATACCAATTAAGCCGAGTCGAGTCGCGGTTGAACCGTCGTGCATACAGCCGCTTCCGACCAGCGATCGATCTTCGGCCTGGAAAACCACCAGCAGATCGTGAGTAGCGGCGTACTCTAACGCGCGCATCAGCACCATAGAGCTCGTAATGGGCTGGCGCGCGTTACTAAATCCTATACAGCCTGAGGTAGCCAGCGCGTGCATAGGTGCTAGTTGTTGACCCTCAAGGCCTTTTGTTAGCGCACCGAGCGGCAGTACGCGAGCAAAGCCTGAATCCTGAGCGCGGTCCTGTATCAGCTCTGCGACTGCTGTGGTATCGACCACCGGAATGGTCGTAGGTGGCGTAACGAGTGTTGTTATACCCCCGGCTGCTGCAGCGGCCGTCTCACTAGCGATAGTACCGCGCTGAGTCTGTCCAGGTTCACCGAGTTGTGCACAGAGATCAATAAAACCGGGCGCAACAATCTGCCCACTGGCATCGATAACCTCCTCTGCAACGAAGCCCTCGGGCTCGTCTCCAAGAGCAAGGATAGCGCCAGCATCGATATAGATATCAGTAACCTGATCCAGATTCTGTGCCGGATCGATTACACGCCCGCCCGCAATCTTAAGCTTCATTTGCTGCTCCTTGTTCTGCTCCTTGTTCTGCTGCGGCTGCTGCTTCGGCGTCTGCGCGTGCCTGACGCTCGGCCTGTTGTCCGCTCATCGCCATCGACATCACCGCCATACGCACTGCGATTCCGTTGGTCACCTGATCAAGAATCACCGAGCGTTTACCATCGGCAACGGCGGATGAGATCTCGACACCGCGGTTGATCGGACCCGGGTGCATCACAATCGCTTCGGGGTGTGCATAAGCGAGGCGATCATCGGTAATGCCATAGAGTTTGAAGTACTCAGACTCGCTCGGTAGTAGCGCTGAGGTCATGCGCTCGCGTTGTAGGCGAAGCGTCATCACCACGTCGACGTCGCGCAGCCCCTCGGTCAGATCCTGATAGACCTTTACACCGAAGTTTTCGACATCTCTCGGCAGGAGAGTGCGTGGTGCTATCACACGCACCTCAGCAACTCCCAGGGTGCGCAGCGCATGCAGTTGTGAGCGGGCGACACGCGAGTGCAGCACATCACCAACCACCGCAATTCGCAGTTGAGTGAAGTCGCCTTTGTGACGACGAATTGTCAGCATATCTAGCATCGCCTGGGTCGGGTGCGCATGGCGTCCATCACCGGCGTTGATAATTGCAACTCCTGGCGTTACTTCGCTGGCAATGAAGTGCGCCGCACCACTATCGGAGTGGCGCACAACAAACATATCGGACTGCATCGCCGCGAGTGTCATCAAGGTATCTTTGAGGGTCTCACCCTTTTTCGTTGATGAGGTGGCGATGTTCAGATTGAGCACGTCGGCAGAGAGGCGCTTGGCAGCCAGTTCGAAAGTTGACAGGGTACGTGTGCTGTTCTCGAAGAAGAGGTTGGCAACGGTACGTCCGCGTAGTAGCGGCACCTTTTTGACCTGTTGCGCGCCCATGTCGACGAATGAGTCAGCCGTATCGAGAATCTCGGTCAACAGCTCCCGAGGCAGGCCCTCAGTCGTAATAAAGTGTTTTAGCTGCCCAGACTCGGTGAGCTGTACTCGGTAGGGGTGTTTAGTCTCGAACATCGTTAAGCCTCAACAATTATCCGCGCTGACCGAGAGTCAGGCTTAGGGGTTCTGGGCCGTTCAGTTTTACCTGTTCGCCCGGGGCTAAGTTAAGTTCACCGCCGGTTACGTCTGCTTGGATCGGTAACTCCCGGCCATTCACGTCTAGCAGTGTGATCAGGCTGACCGAGTTGGGGCGTCCAAAATCGAACAGCTCGTTCATGGCTGCTCGAATGGTGCGGCCCGTCATCAGGACATCGTCCACGAGCAGAATGTCTCGATCTTCCGTGGGCTGGGGCAGCATAGACGCACCGACCTTCGGGTTGAGGCCCAATCGGGTAAAGTCATCGCGGTAAAAGGAGATATCCAATACACCAACCGGCTCGTTCGAGCCGAGGAATTTAGCCAGGCGCTCGGCCAGCCAGACTCCACCGGAGCGAATACCGATTAGGTAGGGCGCCTCAATCTTACGCTCGCTGATCAGGGCCTGTGTATCGCGACAGAGTTTTTCTAGTAGCCTCTCTGCATTAAGTTCGGCGCTGAGTTCGGTATTCTGCGTCCCGTTAGTCATAGATATCCTCGAGTCGGGTGTGACTTGGAATTAGGTTGTCCTGGGCGAACCAGGCCTCAAGCATTAATTGTGCAGCTAGCCCATCGACAGACTCTGCCCCAAAATCGCGGCCGCCACCACGTGCGACGTGTATCTCTTTAGCTTCGAATGAGGTGAGTCGCTCATCGTAGAGAAAACATGGAATCTTAGCGCGCTCGTGGATTCGGTTGGCGAATTTACGCGCGCGACGGGCCATCTCACTGACAGTGCCATCCATATTCAGCGGCAGGCCGACGACGATCGCTTGAGGCTGCCACTCGGCCAGTGTTTTATCGATAAGTGACCAGTCCGGCACCCCATCTCGGGCTGCAATAGGTTGCAGTGGTTGGGCGGTTGCAGTAACAGTTTGGCCATAGGCTAGGCCGATGCGGCGCAAGCCAAAATCGAATCCCAGTGCGCTAGCAAATTGCTCTGACATCGATCGCCTTGTCTATGCGTGTCCGGCTTGGTCGGACAGGAGGTTGATATCGATCCCTAGTTGGGCAGCGGCTGCAGTGAGCCGCCCCTCGGGGGCTGTTCGAAAGAGTATATCGAAATTTGACGGACAGCTTAACCAAAGGTTGCGACTGAACTCATCCTCAAGCTGGCCTGCGTCCCATCCTGCGTAACCTAGAACCATCAAGTAGTCCGTTGGACCACCGCCATTGGCGATAGCTTCAAGCACATCCAGAGAGGTTGTTAGCTGCAGGCCTTCGCTCAGATCCAGCATCGATTTCCAGCGGTGTTGGCTTTTACTGTGCAGCAAAAAACCACGATCGCCGCTGACCGGACCACCGGTATAAACGGGTATCTCTTCAAGTTCAGGCCGGGTGCTTAATTCGAGTTGATCAAAGACTTCAGCTAGATCCATCTCGGAGGGCTTGTTAATCACCAAGCCCATCGCGCCTGCGTCTGAGTGCTCGCAGAGGTAGATCAGGCTGCTGCTGAAAAAGTCGCTATCCAGTTGTGGCATTGAAAAGATGAACTGGTGCTTCAGTTGGCTGCTCAGATCAGTAGACATGGGTTCCCTTCTCGAACTTCCAGGTTCGGATGATCTCGAGTAGGTCCATCCGCTCGCGCATCTCTAACGGGAAGGGCTGAAACGGGGCCGCTAGCTGCACGATTCGAATGGCGGCATCGTCGAGTGTTGGGTGGCCGGAGTTTTTCAGAATATCGACCTCCTGCACGCTGCCGTCAGGGCGAATGCTAACGAGCATCCGTAGGCTACCATGAATTGAGTTTGCGCGCGCCTCTTCAGGGTAGTTGAGGTTGCCCAGCGTCTCGATACGTTGGCGCCAGGTATCAAGATAGTCGGCATCTTCATGCGCTAAGGTTGAAGCGGAGGTAACGCGAGTGACTTTAGGCCGCTTCGCCATCTTCTCCTGCTCTAGCATCAGTTTTGCCTGCAGGTTAGCAATCTCCATACTGCGCGCAATTACAGAGGTTGAGGTGCCGGCCAATGGCGGGGGAGCGCTTTTCGCCTCGCGCAGCTCTTCGGAGGTCGCTTTGCGTCTCGAATCATTAAGAGTGGTCAGTAGATCACGCAAGCCGAGTGGCTGGTCGGTTTCGTTCAGTACATCCTCTGCCAGTTGTTGGCTATTGCTCTCAATCGGTTGAAACTCCGCAGGTGTACTAATCACTTGGGCCGCCATTGCGGATTGGAGTTGAGCCTGTTCGCTGTCAAAAATCGCGCGTTCTTGGGTGGAGGGCTGATGCTTCTCCACCGACTCCCCTGAGCCTTGCTGATTCGTTTGCGCTAGGTAGTCGGCATTCTCAGGCGCGTTTTTGTCATCAAAGCGCGCGAGGGTAACTTCAAGAGTTTGAGCGGGCTTAGTGGGGTCGGGCAGACCGAAATTGAGGGCAAGAATCAGCAGAGCGTGCAGAACCAGTGCGAGGATCAGCATAAATCTGAAACGCTCGCTGCTCTCCAGATACCAAGTCTGGTTGAATTCTGTCTCTGCCTGAGCAATCACGCCGTAAGTTTCGCCTCAATTACATCCATCAATTGCATGCTGATATCCAGCCCGAACTGGTTATCGAGTTCGCGGATACAGGTTGGGCTAGTTACATTAATCTCGGTAAGGTAGTCACCGATCACATCCAACCCAACAAACAGTAGTCCCTGCTCTTTCAGTTTAGGGCCAACCTGCGCTGCTATCCAACGATCACGCTCGGTCAACGGACGTCCCTCACCTCGGCCACCGGCCGCGAGGTTTCCGCGGGTCTCGCCCTGGCTTGGGATGCGGGCCAAAGCGTAAGGTACAGGCTCGCCGTCAATCATTAGGATTCGCTTGTCACCGTCAACAATTTCGGGGATGTAACGCTGCGCCATAATGGTCTGCTGCCCGAACCGCGTCAGCGTTTCCAAGATAACGCCCAGGTTCAAGCCTGCTTGATCGACACGGTAGATAGAACTACCACCCATGCCATCGAGCGGTTTGAAGATCACATCTTTGTGTTCGGCGTGGAACGCACGAAGGCGCTCCATTGAACGGCTGACCAGCACGGGAGGGCAGCACTGGGGGTAGTGGGTCGCGAAGAGCTTTTCGTTGTAGTCACGCAGTCCCTGAGTTCGGTTAACGATCAGCGTGCCTGCTGCTTCAGCAATGGCGAGGAGCTGTGTTGTATACAGGAACTCGTTATCAAACGGCGGATCCTTGCGCATTAGAACCACATCAAGATCGGTCAGTGGCCTGTCAGAGTAGTCCCCGCGCTCGAACCAGCGTTGTGGATCCATCGCCACTGTGATTGGAGCCATACGTGCCGAGACAACACCATCACGGCTGTAGAGATCGCTCTGCTCAAAATAGAACAGCTCCCAACCTTTGCGCTGAGCAGCCCAAAGCATCGCAAGCGAGCTATCTTTTTTGAAGTTGATGGTGTCGATTGGGTCCATCAATATGCCGAGTTTGATGCTCATTTCAGATCCTTGTAGTGAGGGCGACTAACTGAAGTCACCCCAAAGATAATGTAATACCGCTGCAGCGGCTACCGGTGCTGTTTCTGTGCGCAGCACACGCGGACCGAGTAGCCAAGGGTGAAAGCCTGCTGCAATTGCGTGCTCCACCTCACTATCCTCTAGACCACCCTCAGGACCGATCAGCAGCGCAACTGAGCTCGGCCGGTCCAACTCACCCAATACAAGCGGTTCGGTGTGGGGACTAAGAACCAGTTTCAGCTCGGCTTCACACCGCTGCAGCCAGTCATTCAGCGACTCAGGTTCAGTAATATTGGGTAGCACTGCGCGATAACTCTGCTCACAGGCACTGATCGCAACCTGCTGCCAATGCTTTGTGCGCTTAGCTTGACGTTCTGCATTCAAACGAACCTCAGAGCGCTCTGTAAAGAGCGGTGTGATCTCACACACACCCAGTTCGGTCGCCTTCTGAATAGCAAAATCCATCCGCTCCCCACGTGACAGCCCCTGTCCGATGTGAATACGCAGAGGTGACTCGTTCGTGCGCGTCTCAGCAGATTCGATTACCACTGACGAACGACGCTTCTCTACCTCAGTCAGCTTCGCCAGGTAGTCGCTGCCATCGCCATTGAACAGCACTAACTGCTGTTCAACCCGCATGCGCAGTACCTTAACCAGGTGGTTATGCACCTCGTCAGACAGCGCAAGCTCAGCTCCGACCGCAAGTTCAGCATCAATGTAAGCGCGAGGAATCCGCATGATTTTCCCGTTCAGAATTAACGGTGTAAGTATGACATAGCCTTGGGCCGGAACGAATCTCTTTGCGGACCTCAAGGATGAGAGTTGGAGGGGTTGGGAGGGAAGCGATGAAATTTTGGAGGCGATGCCGTCGGTTGCTTTCTAAGGGTCTTGGCAGCAAGGATGCTGCCACGAAGCCTCCATGGACGGATTTACGGCGTCCCTGAGAAAGTAACCGGCGGTAGCGCTAGTTCAAACTGCGTATCAAAGACCAGCGGCTGATTTAAGCGCATCAGCCTTGTCAGTCTTCTCCCATGGAAAAGCGGTGAAGGTGTCATTACCCACAGTCATCTCGAAGGGGTTACGCCCGAAGTGTCCGTAGGCTGCGGTCTGACGGTACATTGGGTGCAGCAGGTCGAGCATATTGGTGATCGCGTATGGGCGCAGATCGAAGTGCTCACGCACTAATTCAATGATCTTCTCATCGGATACTTTGCCCGTACCGAAGGTGTTGATAGAGACTGAGGTTGGCTCAGCGACACCAATTGCGTAAGAGACTTGAATCTCAACGCGGTCAGCCAAGCCGGCGGCAACGATGTTCTTCGCTACATAACGGCCCGCGTAAGCTGCTGAGCGGTCAACTTTCGAAGGATCTTTACCGGAGAACGCACCACCACCATGACGTGCCATACCGCCGTAGGTATCGACGATGATTTTACGGCCTGTAAGACCACAGTCACCAACAGGTCCACCGATCACGAACTTGCCAGTAGGGTTGATGTGGTATTTGGTGCCGGCGTGCAGCAGTTCAGGCGGCAACACTTTTTTGATAATCAGATCTTCAACAGCATGACGCAGGTCTTCTTGCGATACTTCTGGGTTGTGCTGGGTCGAAAGCACGACTGCATCGATTGCGACAGGCTTACCGTTCTCGTAACGGCAGGTTACCTGAGATTTTGCATCTGGACGCAGCCATGGCAGTAGACCTGATTTACGTGCTTCAGCCTGACGCTCTACCAGACGGTGTGCGTAGGTGATCGGCGCTGGCATCAGTACTTCAGTCTCGTTAGAGGCGTAACCGAACATCAGGCCCTGGTCACCTGCGCCCTGATCTTCAGGTTTAGAGCGATCAACGCCCTGCGCAATATCGACAGACTGCTTCCCGATGATGTTGATCACACCACAGGTATCGCCGTCGTAGCCAACATCAGACGAGGTGTAACCGATATCGTTGATAACGCCACGTACCAGGTCTTCTAGGTCGATCCACGAGCTAGTAGTGATCTCGCCAGAGACAATAGCAACACCGGTTTTAACCATGGTTTCACAAGCGACACGTGCGTATTTGTCCTCAGCGATAATCGCGTCAAGAACCGCGTCAGAGATCTGGTCGGCGATCTTGTCTGGGTGGCCTTCAGAAACTGATTCAGAGGTGAAAATGCTGTATTCGCTCATGGCTGGTTTCGTCCTTAAGAATATTTGCTAGGCGCTATTGTACGCAGCCCGTCAGCAGAGGCTAGGCAGAAAGTCGTAAATGTGCTGAAAAATATTAGACCTTCACATGAAAAGCGCTAATTTTCGGGCATCTTTGTTTGAACCTTTGCGTCAACTAAGGGAAAATTAGCGCCTTAAAATTGTACGTCGACAGGAGTAAGTCAGATGTCCTCACGTCGTGAGCTCGCAAACGCAATTCGTGCCCTCAGCATGGACGCAGTTCAGAAGGCTAAATCGGGTCACCCAGGTGCGCCTATGGGTATGGCAGACATTGCCGAAGTTCTGTGGAACGACTTCCTCAAGCACAACCCGAGCAATCCGCACTGGTTTGATCGCGACCGCTTCGTGCTGTCCAACGGTCACGGCTCTATGCTGATCTACTCATTGTTGCACCTGAGTGGTTATGACGTTAGCGCTGAAGATCTGTCGAACTTCCGTCAACTGCACTCCAAGACTGCAGGCCACCCTGAGTACGGTTACTGCCCAGGCGTTGAGACAACCACCGGACCGCTGGGTCAGGGTATCACCAATGCTGTGGGTTTCGCTCTGGCTGAGAAGACTCTGGCGGGTCAGTTTAACCGCGAAGGCCACGAGATCATCGATCACTACACCTATGCGTTCATGGGCGATGGCTGTTTGATGGAAGGTATCTCTCACGAGGCTTGCTCACTGGCAGGTACACTGGGCCTGGGTAAACTGATCGCCTTCTGGGATGACAACGGCATCTCTATCGACGGTGAAGTTGAAGGTTGGTTCAGCGACGATACTCCAGCGCGCTTTGAAGCATACGGTTGGCAGGTGATCCGTGGTGTTGATGGCCACAACCCCGATCAGATCCGCGATGCCATCGAAGCGGCACGCTCAAACGAAGATCAGCCGACACTGATCTGCTGTAAAACAATTATCGGTTTTGGCTCACCTAACAAGCAGGGCAAAGAAGATTGTCACGGTGCACCACTCGGTGACGATGAGATCGCTCTGGTACGCAAAGAACTTGATTGGCCGCACGCTCCATTTGAGATCCCAGCTGAGATCGCGGAGGGTTGGGATGCACGTACTAAAGGCAGCCAGGCTGAGAACGAGTGGAACGAGGAGCTCGCAGTTTACACTGAGGCCTACCCAGAGCTGGCCGCAGAACTCTTGCGCCGTCTGGCCGGAGACCTTCCTACTGACTTCGCTGAAAAGGCTGATAAGTGGATTGCTGAAGTTGCGGCGGCGGGTGACACAATCGCGTCACGTAAAGCTTCACAGAACGCCATCAACTCGCTGGGCCCAATTCTTCCTGAACTACTTGGTGGCTCGGCTGATTTGGCAGGCTCTAACCTTACAATGTGGAAAGGTTCTGACCCAATTCGTGCGAACAACGCGGGCGGTAACTACGTTAACTACGGTGTGCGTGAGTTTGCGATGCACGCAATCATGAACGGTATTGCGCTGCATGGCGGCTTTATCCCGTACGGCGGTACCTTCCTGATCTTTATGGAGTATGCGCGCAACGCCGTTCGTATGGCTGCCCTGATGAAGCAGCGCGCGATCTACGTCTACACTCACGACTCTATCGGCCTCGGTGAAGATGGACCTACCCACCAGCCTGTTGAGCAGATGGCGAGCTTGCGCTACACGCCAAACATGGAGACTTGGCGCCCTTGTGATGCGGTTGAGTCTGCAGTTGCTTGGCGTCAGGCAGTAGAGCGTACTGATGGCCCAAGTGCACTGATATTCTCGCGTCAGAACCTTGCGCACCAGGGCCGCGATAAAGCGCAGATTGCTGCGATCGCCAAAGGTGGCTACGTACTTAAAGACAGCACAGGCACACCTGATCTGATCCTGATTGCGACCGGTTCTGAAGTGGATCTGGCGATGCAGTCTGCTGCAGCACTGGAAGCCGAAGGCAAAGCGGTACGCGTTGTCTCTATGCCTTCGACTGAGCGTTTTGATGCACAGTCTGCTGAGTACAAAGAGACAGTACTGCCAGCAGCTGTAACAGCGCGTGTGGCCATTGAAGCCGGCCAGGCCGACTTCTGGTACAAGTATGTCGGTCTTAATGGTGCTATTGTCGGTATGACTAGCTTTGGTGAGTCTGCACCTGCTGGCGCACTGTTTGAGCACTTTGGCTTTACCGTAGATAATGTCAAAGCTCAGGCCTTAGCACTGGTTTAAAGCTGGTTTAACACTAGCGTTCCTGCTACAAAAGGTGCCCCGATATCAGTCGGGGCATTTTCGTTTTAGCACAGGGCCTCGATTACGTTTGGCAAACATTAGGGTTAGGGATGAGTTACAGAGTCGCGATTAACGGATACGGACGTATTGGTCAGGCGGTGTTACGAGCTATCTACGAGCGAGGTCTTGAGCACCAGCTGGTACCGGTTGCGATCAATGAGCTCTCCGATATCGATACCGTCTCCTACCTGACCCGTTACGATACCACCCACGGTCGGTTTCCACGGTCTGTTCGCGTTGAAAAGCCCAACCTTATTGTAGATGAACAGCCTATCCGGGTTTTGCGAGAAGAGCAGGTAGATTCGCTGCCTTGGAGCGAGCTGAATGTGGACCTTCTGTTTGAGTGTTCCGGCTCTTTTAGCGATCGTGAGACCGCAGAACGGCACTTGAGTTCGGGGGCCAAACGTCTGCTATTCTCCCAGCCTGCCCGCTCGGATGTAGATGCAACGATTATTGCCGGCCTCAATCAGACCGAATTGATGGCCGAGCATAAGATCGTCTCTGCAGCTTCGTGCACCACCAATGCGATTATCCCGGTTCTATCGCTTCTGCACGAGGCCTTCGGTATTGAGCAGGGACTAACCACGACTGTACATTCGGCGATGAATGATCAGCCGGTTATCGATGCATACCATCACACCGATTTGCGCCTGACTCGGAGTGCGCTGCAGTCAATAATTCCAGTGGATACCAGCCTTGATAAAGGTATCGATCGGCTGCTTCCAGAGCTCTCCGGGCGTTTCAAGTGTCTGCACCTGCGCGTACCAACCATCAATGTATCGCTTATGGATATGTCGATCACGCTTAGCCGCGAAACGACCGAAGCCGAGGTTAATGAACTTTTGCAACAGGCTTCTCAAGGTGCTCTCAAAGGTTATCTTGGCTACACCGAGGAGCCTCACGCCTCTGTCGATTTTAACCGCGACCGTCACTCCTCGGTCATTGACGCTACGCAGACTCGTGTTTCTGGCGGCAAGTTGCTCAAAGTGATCTGCTGGTTCGACAACGAGTGGGGGTTTGCTAATCGCATGCTCGATGTCGCAGAACGCTGGCTTGAGCTCCAACCTAATTCGAAATAACAACTCTTAATTTGGAGAAATAATGAACGTACGTCTGATGAAAGATCAGGATCTGAGCGCTAAACGTGTACTGATCCGTGAAGATCTTAACGTGCCCGTTAAAGATGGCAAAGTGACCTCCGATGCTCGCATCCAGGCTTCACTGCCAACTATCAAGCTGGCGCTCGAGAGGGGCGCTGCAGTCATGCTCATGTCTCACCTCGGGCGTCCAACTGAAGGTGAATACGAAGAGCAGTATTCACTGGCTCCAGTTGCTGCGCACCTGAGTAGGTTGTTGGGTGCTGAAGTCCAGCTGATCAAAGATTGGGTCGATGGTGGCTTTGAAGTGGCTGCTGGCGAAGTCATGCTGCTGGAGAACGTGCGCTTCAATACTGGTGAGAAGAAGGATAACGAAGAACTGTCTCGCAAAATGGCGGCACTCTGCGACGTCTACGTCATGGATGCGTTCGGCACAGCGCACCGCGCTCAAGCATCAACGCACGGTGTCGCCCGCTTTGCACCGATTGCATGCGCGGGTCCTCTATTGGCGAACGAACTGGAAGCCCTGGGTAAAGCGCTGGATAAGCCAGCCCGACCACTGGCAGCGATAGTCGGTGGCTCAAAAGTCTCCACCAAGCTTGAAGTGCTGAACTCGCTCTCAGATAAGTGTGATCAGCTGATTGTCGGTGGCGGTATCGCCAATACCTTCCTAGCTGCTGCCGGTAAACCGGTGGGTAAGTCGCTTTACGAGGCGGACCTTGTCGATACCGCCAAAGCGCTGATGGCCAAGTGTGAAATCCCAATTCCAACGGATGTAGTTGTGGCCACGGCCTTTGCTGAGGATGCCGAAGCGGTGGTTAAGTCTGCTGACGATGTGACCGAGGATGAGATGATTCTGGATATTGGTCCTGAATCCGCCGCGAAGTTGGCAACTATCTTGCAGAGTGCAGGCACGATCATCTGGAACGGCCCTGTAGGTGTATTCGAATTTGATCAGTTTGGCGAAGGGACGAAGACACTGTCGATGGCAATTGCTCAGTCGAGTGCATTCTCTATTGCCGGTGGCGGTGATACTTTGGCAGCAGTAGACAAGTATTCTATTGCAGATGATGTATCATACATCTCGACCGGTGGTGGTGCTTTCCTCGAGTTTGTTGAGGGTAAAGAGCTGCCCGCAGTAGCGATGCTGCGTTCTCGGTTCGATAACTAATCAGAAGAGCTGAGTAGCGACCATCTGCTCAGCCAATTAGGAGACTTCATGGCCCTAATTTCAATGCGTCAGCTGTTAGACCACGCCGCAGAGCATGGCTACGGCATCCCAGCATTTAACGTCAATAACCTCGAGCAGATGCGTGCCATCATGGAAGCGGCTAACCGTGCCGATGCGCCCGTCATTGTTCAAGCCTCTGCAGGTGCACGTAAATATGCAGGTTCGAACTTCTTGCGCCATATGATTCTGGCTGCAATTGAGGAGTTCCCACATATACCTGTTTGCATGCACCAAGACCACGGTACTAGCCCAGCGGTCTGCCAGCGTTCCATCCAGCTCGGTTTCTCATCAGTCATGATGGATGGCTCGCTCGGTGAAGATGGCAAAACGCCAACCAGCTACGACTACAACGTGGATGTAACGCGCCGCACTGTTGAGATGGCACACGCTTGTGGTGTCTCAGTTGAGGGTGAGCTTGGCTGCCTAGGCTCACTTGAGACGGGTGAAGCTGGCGAAGAGGATGGCATCGGCGCTGAGGGTAAGCTGACCCATAACCAGATGCTGACTGACCCAGAAGAGGCGGCTCAGTTCGTTAAGGCGACTCAGGTTGACGCTCTGGCCATTGCTGTGGGTACTTCTCACGGTGCCTACAAGTTTACGCGTCCACCTACCGGTGACATTCTGGCGGTAGATCGCATCCGCGCTATTCACGAGCGTATCCCGGGAACTCATTTGGTTATGCACGGCTCATCCTCTGTGCCGCAGGAGTGGCTCAAGGTGATCAACGAGTTTGGCGGCGCGATTCCGGAAACTTACGGTGTCCCTGTTGAGCAGATTGTGGAAGGCATTAAGCACGGCGTGCGTAAGGTCAATATCGACACTGACCTGCGGCTGGCCTCGACTGGTACGATTCGTCAGTTTATGGCTCAGAACCCAGCTGAGTTTGACCCGCGTAAGTACCTGGCGAAGACCATTAAGGCGATGTCTGATATCGCCTTCGCGCGTTACGAAGCCTTCGGTACAGCGGGTAATGCTGCGAAGATCACGCCGATCTCGCTGGAAGCGATGACCACCCTATACGATTCAGGTGAGCTCGACGCCAAAGTAAACTAATCGCACCCTCACTCTAGGAGGCTTCTGCCTAAAAGGCAGGAGGCGACCCAAAAAACCACTGTACTCTTGGTATCGTGGTTTTTTTGTTTGCGGATGGTCGCACCGGAGTGGCGGAGGCCTTCCCAGACACGCCGTGAATACGTCCCTGTAGGCTTCGTGGCGGCGTCCCTGCCGCCAAGAGTCCGGGAAGGCCTCCCCCACTCCGGTACCCTTTCGGTTCAAGCAAATACGCGGCTGCGAACGTTCGCAAAGGGTAATAACCAGCGGGACAGGCTCTGCCCACAATTTTGGTGAACAGACATTCCACCTCGGAAAGTCCTATGAATACGCACTAGAGACAAGGATAATCCTCGGATCAAGCATTACGGAGTTCATCATGAGCGACAGCCAACCCTTCTACCAGATGACGCCTGACGTCGTAATTGACGCCGTCGAGTCTCAGGGCTGGTTAAGCGATTACCGGATCCTAGAGCTAAACAGCTATGAGAATCGTGTTTATCAGGTGGGAATTGAGGCTGAGCAGCCGGTTATCGCTAAGTTCTACCGCCCGAATCGTTGGAGTGATGCCCAGATTCAGGAGGAGCATGATCTCTGTTTTGAATTAGTTGAACAGGATCTATCTGTAGTGGCGCCGCTCAAAGATGACGAAGGGCGCAGCCTTTTTGTGCATGGAGATTACCGTTTTGCCCTCTATCCGCGTCGGGGCGGTCGAGCGCCAGAGCTCGGCGACATGGATCATCTTTTCACTTTGGGTCAGACGCTTGGGCGTATGCATGCGGTGGGAGCCAGTCGGGATTTTGTCGCGCGTCCGGCGCTGAATGTGCAGAGCTTTGGCTGGGAGAACCGCGAGTTTTTGCTGCAGAACTTTTTACCGACCTCGCTGCGTGAGGCCTATGAGCGGATCTCTGAGGACCTGTTGCGACGGGTAGAGCAGCGTTTTGCCGAGTATTCAGATCTACGGCAGATTCGTGTCCACGGTGACTGCCATGTGGGCAATATCCTCTGGCGCGATGATCTTCCGCACTTTGTCGACTTTGACGATGCGCGTACAGCTCCTGCGATTCAGGATATCTGGATGTTGTTGACAGGCGACCGAGGGCAACGCGAGTTGCAGCTTGCTGAGGTATTAGCGGGCTACGAGGAGTTCTATGAATTTGATCCACGCGAGCTGCACTTGGTGGAGCCGCTGCGTGCGCTGCGTATGATCAACTACGCAGGTTGGTTGGCAAAACGCCATGAAGATCCCGCCTTTGTCAAAGCCTTCCCATGGTTTAATACTGAGCGTTATTGGGGCGAGCATCTGCTCGACCTTAAAGAGCAGTTCGCTCAACTAGATGAACCAGTGCTCAGAATATTGTAGTTAAGTGGCTTGAGAGGGGGTATGCAGACCCTTGGCGGTAGGGAACCGCCACGGAGCGATCAGGGATGACTCGAGCGAGTCTGCATACCCCCTCTTAAGTCACTACCCGCTAGATTTTTCTTACGCGAACGTTCTTACCTTTGAGCGAGCGGTTTCGCAGTATCTCGAGACCGCGGTCAGCCAGCGCTTTCGGGAGGGCTACGAAGGACTGGAAGTCCTGTACACTGATATTGCCGATCTGCTTACCATCGATCTCTTTGGTGGCGGTTAGCGCACCAACGATATCGCCTGGGCGGATCTTGTTTTTTCGCCCTGCGCTGAGCTCTAGTGTGCGCATCTCTGCAGAAAGAACACTGAGTTTGCTCTCGTTTAGACGCGGTGGCTGCTCTGGTTTCAGTTCCATCCCGATCTCTTCTGCAATAAGACCCAGTTTGTACTGCTCTTTTTCGAAGATCAGCGAGATTGCCAGACCCTGTCGGCCGGCACGACCGGTGCGTCCGCAGCGGTGAGTGAATACAGCGCGTTCTCGAGGGAGGTTAAGGTTCACTACGAGGTCGACCGTATCGATGTCTAAGCCGCGCGCTGCTACGTCAGTGGCGATCAGTAGGCGCAGTGAACCGTTGGTGAAGCGCACCAGCATTTGGTCGCGTTGACGTTGGTCCAGGTCACCGTGGAGTATGCCGCTGGAGACGCCGTACTGACGCAGCTCATTGCCTAGATCATTACACTGCTCACGCGTGTTACAGAATACAACACCGGCCTCGGGTTTCGCCTCGGTGAGCACAGCCAAAAGTGCCTCGGTCTGCGACTCTGGATCGGTCAGGTAGATACGCTGTTCGATATCGGGCTGCTGCTCGGCAATCGCTTCAACCTGAACCCGCTCCGGATTAGTCAGTACATCACGCCCAATCTGCGAGATGTTGTCCGGAAAGGTAGCAGAGAACAGCATCGATTGACGGTCTGCCGGTGTATAGCTGACGATCTGCAGAATCTCATCCTGAAAACCCATATCCAGCATACGATCGGCTTCATCGAGCACGAGTGTCCGTACCTGTCGAAGGTCCAAGGTGCCCTTGCGGATATGGTCTGATACGCGACCCGGTGTTCCGACAATCACATGTGCACCGTGCTCCAGCGAGCCAATCTGAGGACCGATTGGTTGCCCCCCGCAAAGCGTTAGAACCTTAATGTTACCGGGGTAGCGCGCCAGTCGTCGGATTTCGGTTGCAACCTGGCCTGCCAGCTCTCGGGTTGGACAGAGCACGAGCGCCTGCACTGCAAAGTTGCGCGGTTTGAGGTTGCCCAACAACGGCAGAGAGAAGGCCACTGTTTTGCCTGATCCGGTCGGTGCCTGAGCCAATAGATCTTTGCCGGCTAATGACAATGGCAGACTCTGAGCTTGTATCTCTGTCATGGTTTTGAGACCCAATTCAGAGATGTTTTCGAGTTGTGCAGCGGGCAGGTTAAGGCTAGAGAATGGAATAGACATGGGTAACCGAGAGCAAGATTAGATTGCGCGCAGTATATCAGAAGGCTAAACCAGTTAGTTCCAATCGATTCCCAACCGATCCGCGCATACCTTCAGCACCGGGGCGATCGGGCCGTCTAGTTTGAGCTGCAATAGCTCATCGGCTCGCGTTATACCCTCAGTCAAAGCAACCTGGGGGATATTTTTGCTCGCTGCATGTCTATTGAAGCGAAAGCCTGAGAACACCTGTAGTGAGCTGCCAACCGAGAGCATTGCCCGGCTACGTTCAAGCGCATCAATTGCCTCATAGACGGTCTCTTTAGGGACATTATCGCCGTAGTAGACGACACGTGCTTTCATAATGCCCTCACAGTGCGGGCAGGTCGGGACATTGAACGTACTGAAATCTGTCTCAAAATCGCTGTCGCCGTCTGGACGGGTCGCTACCGTGAAGCGTGGTGTACTGAAGTCAGGGTTGAGCTCACGACACCAGTGGTGCATCTGATCGCGATCAACCTCAAAGTTACAATCCATGCAGGCGACAATGTCCGCGCGTCCATGCAGATCGATAACGCGCTCGCTACCCGCTTTTTGATGCAGGCGGTCGACGTTCTGGGTAACCAGTAGTTCGACAAGCCCCGCGCTCTCCATAGCAGCCAGAATTCGATGACCGGTATTCGGTTGCGCGTCGCGCATGGTATGCCAGCCCGCTAAGCTTCTTCCCCAGTAGCGCTGGCGCACAGCCAACTGCTTCATGTACTCCTGATGTAACACGGGGGGAGGCGAGCGCCAAGCGCCGGTTGAGTCACGATATGATGGGATACCAGAGTCAGTGCTGATGCCGGCTCCGGTCAAAATAAATAGCCGCGGGTGCTGCTGAATAAATGCCGCAAGCTGTTCACCCAAGGTCTGTTGCTGTTCGGTATAAGAGAGCATCGCTTCCACTGAATTAAAAATGATTGCTAACGCAGGCTTATAGGAATACAAAGCATTTCTAGTTCACACAGGAGTGCCCCTTATGTCAGGCGCCGAGGTTATCGATCTTAACTGTTTTACAGATGAAGAGCGTCTATTCGAGCGTTTTGCGCTCGACTTACAAGCCGACGGCTACTCGATCTGTCCGGGAGCACTTCCACCGGTCCTTATACAAGAGATCTGTGAGCAGCTGTATGGTTTAGACCAGGACGAGTTCAGCAGTGCCGGTATCGGTCGTCAAAATAAACATATGAAGAACGAATTTGTTCGGACTGACCGGATTTGCTGGTTTACCGGGGAAACGGCAACCGGTCGTAGGTGGTTGGACTGGGCCGACAGATTGCAGACCTACCTCAATCGTCGCCTCTTCATGGGGCTCTTCTCCTTTGAGAGTCACCTCGCACACTACGGCAACGGCGACTTTTATAAACGCCATTATGACGCGTTTCAAGACCAACGCAGCCGAGTGCTATCAATGGTGGTTTATCTGAATCAGAGCTGGGGACCGGACGATGGTGGGGAGTTGGTACTCTATAGAGATAATAGTGATCAGGAGGGGATAAAGGTCACTCCACTGATGGGTACCGTCGTGCTTTTTCTTAGCGAAGAGTTTCCTCACGAAGTGTTACCAGCCAAACGGGATCGTTACTCAATTGCGGGTTGGTATCGCGTTAATGGCTCGACACCCGACAGGGTTGATCCACCGCTCTAGCCAGTCGTCGTGATCGCCTTACTGCTCAGGTGCGCTGGCCGAAGAGAAGTATGAGCCGTTTTCAATTTCAGATCGTAAACTTCCCATCGTCTGAACTCTGCAACATATGTAGAATTCCGTCGTCATAAACACACACAACGATAAAAAATGGTCGGTTCAATGAAAATTAAACTCCTCGTGGCTAGCGTCGCGCTCGCCACTGCACAGGTTCAGGCGGGTGGCTTCGAGAACGCACGACTGGACACCTCCTTCATGTACGATGAAGGGAACCTCGTGTCTTTTGGCTCAGTGCGTAAAGATTTCACGGTTAATGGTAGTAGCTTTGGTACCACAGGTTCACTGATCGGTGATCGCAATGCGTCGAATTTGTCTGCGCGTTATGAGGTCAATGATCAGTTGTCTTTTGGTCTGACTTCGTATGACTCTGGTGCAATTCACGTGAACTATCCTGGCAAAGGCGGAACCGGATTGGTTCCTAGCTTTGGGCCGACAGTGAATGTAACTGCAGATATGATAGCTCTTATTGTTCGCTACTCGTTTAATGAAAATGCATCCGTATTGGCTGGCGTAAAAAACGAAAAATTTGCTGTCCAAGATGCAGATATTTTTGGCGTCCCGATCTATGTTGGTACGCTCATAGCAACTGGCAATACGGCAACCGCGGAGACTGCGGCTGCTTCCCGAACTGCACCGATAGTTGATTCTGGTAGTGACGCGTCTCCCTTCCTAGCGGTGAGCTACGAATTACCAAAGATAGCAGCGAGGGTGGAATTTCTTTATCAAGCTAAAACATCAGTTTCGCTTCAATCCACGTGTGGTCTATCAAGTTGTGTCACCGACCAGACTACTGGTGGAAGCCCAGAGTACATGACGCTCAATTTTCAGACTGGCATCATGCAGGACACATTATTGCTCGGGTCAATTCACCGGGGTAAATGGAGCAAGTCACAGTTAAGCGTCGCGGATAACGAAGTCGATTCACTTGCTGGACCTACTTCAGCTTTTAAAGACTCGACTGAATACTCGTTGGGCATAGCCCGACGGATAAACAACAACCTTGCTATCTCAGCGAGCTACAACTGGGAAAATTCGAGTGGTGGTACGACCGATAGTCTTTTTACCGTGAACAACGGTTACAAAGGTATTACTTTGGGTGCTCGCTACGCGGTAGAGAATGTTGAGTTCTCTCTAGGCTACAATATTACTAAGCTGGGTGACATAACCTATGCTAGTGGCGTTGGTACTAACCGACTCGAAGGTAACGATGTCAGTGCAATAGGCGCAAAGGTGACGATGAGATTTTGAGTTGAACATAAAAAAGCCGGGCTTCGCCCGGCTTTTTAGACTCTGCACTATTACTGAGCCGCTTTAAGCTCCAGACGGCGAGCATGTAGCGCTGGCTCGGTGTAGCCGTTTGGCTGCTTGCAGCCATCAATAACCAGATCACAAGCCGCTTTGAAGGCGATGCTGTTGTCGAAGTTGCCCGCCATTGGCGTGTAGGTTGGGTCGTTGGCGTTCTGACGGTCAACGACTTCAGCCATGCGCTTCAGGGTCTCCATCACCTGCTCTTCTGAACAGATGCCGTGACGGATCCAGTTAGCGATGTGCTGGCTGGAGATACGCAGAGTTGCGCGGTCTTCCATCAGGCCGACGTCATTGATGTCTGGCACTTTGGAACAGCCGATACCCGAGTCGACCCACCGCACAACGTAACCCAGAATACCCTGAGCGTTGTTATCGAGCTCTGCCTGAATCTCTTCAGCGCTCCACTGTGGGTTGCGCTCAACTGGAATTGTCAGGATATCATCCAGTGAAGCACGCTCGCGTTTCGCCAGCTCTTTCTGAAGGGCAAATACATCCACCTGATGGTAGTGCAACGCGTGCAGTACGGCACCAGTCGGTGATGGAACCCAAGCAGTGTTGGCACCCGATTTCGGGTGACCGATCTTCTGTACCAGCATGTTGGCCATCTGATCAGGCATCGCCCACATACCCTTACCGATCTGGGCGCGACCGCTTAGGCCACAAGCGAGACCTGTATCCACGTTCCAGTTCTCGTAGGCTGCAATCCACTTAGCGGCTTTCATGTCGCCTTTGCGAATCATTGGGCCCGCTTCCATTGAGGTGTGGATCTCGTCACCGGTACGGTCGAGGAAGCCGGTATTGATGAACACGACGCGTGAGCTTGCCGCACGGATACACTCTTTGAGGTTGATCGTGGTGCGACGCTCTTCGTCCATGATGCCGACTTTGATGGTGTTCTCAGCCAAGCCCAGAGCCTGCTCTACGCGGCCCATAAGTTCATTGGTGAAGGCTACCTCTTCTGGCCCATGCATCTTCGGTTTCACGATGTAGATTGAGCCAGTAACCGTGTTGTTGAACTTGCCGTTGTGCTTCACGTCGTGAATCGAGATAGTCGAGGTGATCATGCCATCCATGATGCCCTCAGGTACTTCGTTGCCATCTTTGTCGATGATGGCGTTGTTGGTCATCAGGTGGCCAACGTTACGCACAAACATCAGTGAGCGGCCTTTAAGGGCCATTGGCTGGCCATCTTTGCCCGTGTATTCACGATCGCCATTCACGGTACGCTTGAATGTTTTGCCACCCTTGCTGATCTCTTCGCTCAGGTCGCCTTTAACCAGGCCCAACCAGTTGCGGTAGACGTGGGTTTTGTCCTCAGCGTCAACGGCTGCAACTGAGTCTTCACAGTCCATGATGGTGGTGAGCGCTGCTTCCATGACGATATCTTTTACGCCGGCCTTATCTTCTGAACCGATCTGGCTGTCTGCGTCGATCTGAATTTCAAAATGCAGGCCGTTGTTTGCCAGCAGAACAGCTGAAGGGGCTGCTGCATCACCGCGGTAGCCGCAGAACTGAGCCGCATCTTTCAGACCTGTTGTGCTGCCGTTTACGGTTACGCTCAGCTCGCCATCAGCAACGGCGTAGTTGGTGGCATCCGCATGTGAGCCGCTAGCGAGCGGCGCGGATTCGTCGAGGAAGTTACGACCGAATGCGATAACTTTGGCACCGCGAACTGGATTGTACTCTTTAGTTGCTGCTGCGCCGCCTTCGTCGGAGATTGCATCCGTACCGTAAAGCGCATCATAGAGGCTGCCCCAGCGAGCATTTGCTGCGTTCAATGCGAAACGAGCATTGGATACAGGTACAACCAGCTGGGGTCCAGCCATGGTTGCCATCTCAGGGTCAACATTTGAAGTCGTGATCTGGAAGTCTGGACCCTCTTCAACGAGGTAGCCGATCTCTTTGAGGAACGCTTTGTATTCTGCGAAGTCGTAACCGCTCTGATGTGCGCGGTACCACTCATCCATCTGTTCCTGAATCTGGTCACGTTTGGCCAGCAGCTCGCGGTTGCGTGGAGCGAGGTCATGAATAATGTCAGCGAATGACGCCCAGAATGCGCCGCTTTCGACGCCCGCACCCGGCAGAACTTCTTCGTTCACAAAGTTGTAGAGTTCGCTGGCGACTTGTAAGCCGTTCACTTCAGTGCGTTGCATTCGTTTGTACTCCCGTAAAAATTCTCAGTTTAAGATGCCAGCTCAGGTACTCCTCGGCACCTCAACTGGTTCACTCAGATATGGCTCTACCTTATCGCAGGTTCAGTGAAGTATAAGTAGACATATGGTTAAGATGTGGAAAGTTCTTTTTCACGATATGAAAGATTTGTGGTTTCCAAGATGCTTTGGCTGTTTGTTCATCGTGGGTAAGAGCCCGGGTTACCTATTTCAGAACGCTTTGAACCCTTCCATGGGGCGCTCCGTGTTTGCCTTCCTTGGCAAACAAGGTCTGAAATAGGTAACCCGGAACCTTTGCCTGTGGGCAAAAAAAACGGCACTTGAAGTGCCGTTTTCATATTGTGAAATAGACGTTTTAGAATAGGCGGCGGCAGCGGATTGTGCCGTCGATGGTGCCTAGTTTCTCTAGCGCTACTTCTGAGTAGTCTGCGTCACAATCGATTACGACGTAGCCAACTTTTTCGTTGGTCTGTAGGTACTGACCCGCAATGTTGATCTGGTTGTCAGAGAAGACGTTGTTGATCTGTGACAGGATGCCTGGGACGTTGCGGTGTACGTGCAGCAGGCGGTGTGCGTTGGCGTGCTCTGGTAGAGCAACTTCAGGGAAGTTAACCGAAGTGATTGAAGAGCCGTTGTCGCTGTACTTAACTAGCTTCTCTGCCACTTCATAGCCGATGTTCATCTGCGCTTCCATGGTCGAGCCACCAACGTGCGGTGTCAGAATTACGTTGTCGAACTCGCGCAGTGGGCTGATGAACTCATCATCATTGCTACGAGGTTCAACGGGGAAAACGTCTACTGCAGCGCCCAGTACTTTACCGCTACGCAGTGCGTCGCACAGTGCGTCAATATCTACTACCGTGCCGCGCGCTGCGTTGATGAATACCGAGCCCTGCTTCATCAGTTCGAATTGCGCCTGGCCCATCATGTTCTTTGTCGATGGGATCTCGGGTACATGCAGTGTGATGATGTCGGAAGTCGCCAGCAGTTCTGCAATGGTGCCAACCTGTTTAGCGTTCCCCAGTGGAAGCTTGGTAACCACATCGAAAAACTGAACTTCCATGCCCAAGCCTTCTGCCAAGACACTCAACTGCGAGCCGATGCTACCGTAACCGATGATGCCTAGCTTCTTGCCTCGAATCTCATAAGAGTTCTTCGCTGACTTCAGCCAGCCTCCGCGGTGTGCAACAGCGCTCTTCTCTGGAACGCCACGCAACAACATGATCGCTTCACCGATGACCAATTCAGCGACTGAACGAGTATTCGAGTAAGGAGCGTTAAATACCGCAACACCTGCTTGCGTGGCAGCAGCCAGATCAACCTGGTTAGTGCCGATACAGAAACAGCCGACAGCCACGAGCTTTTCAGCTGCAGCAAATACCTTTTCAGTGAGCTGGGTGCGTGAGCGGATACCGAGGAAGTGAGCATCAGCGATGCGTTCCAGTAGCTCCTCTTCTGGCAGCGAGCCAGTATGGAACTCGATATTGGTGTAGCCCTGAGCGTGGAAAGTATCCACGGCTGATTGGTGTACGCCTTCCAACAACAGGATTTTGATCTTGCCTTTATCGAGGGAAGTTTGTTTGCTCATGTCTGAAAATCGTCCGCTTCTGTGGGGTTGCCCAAAAAATAAGGCGCGGAGTATAGCATAAAAGGCGTATTGAGCGGATTTTAAACAATGCCCAAGGGCGAATTATTTTCAGCGGTTCTTGAGATAAATTTAATCGAGCAGTTTCGTAAGGAGTGAAAATCTGAGGGCTGAGGTAGTCTCCGACTACCTCAGCCCCTCAAGCCCATAGAGAACTTTCAGCTATTTGATCGAGAGCCTTCAGCTGTTCTTCTAAAAAGCCTTCAGCTGCTCTTTAAAAGAGCCTTCAGCCGCTTTTATATAGAGCAGCCCACAGTGGCTCTTATGAACAGCCTTGAGCTGCCTTTATGAATAGTAGCAGAGGTACGCTGTTTCAACGGCAACCTTCACGTCGAACGACGCGTTCGCAGGTACGCTGAACTGTGTACCTGCTGGGTAGGCCTGAAACTCATCGGCACCTGGCAGTTTCACTACGAGTTCGCCGTGGGTCACTTTCATCACTTCGTTTTGGCTAGTGCCGAAGGTGTATTCGCCCACTGCCATAACACCTGAAGTTACAGGCCCGTTAGCAGATTCCAGTGCGATGGATTTAACTTTGCCGTCAAAGTATTCATTTACGTTTAGCATAAATTACTCCTAAATTTTGTGGCGTGATCATATGCGAACTGCTTTCACTTTTACAGCACAGATCGTTAATATGCGCCCACTCTCTGGAAGGAAGCTCTAACTTTGATCGAAGCAAACAGCCCAGCCTACTGGCGCGCGACTTTGGCGTTATGTATTGGATCGTTCATGATCTTCGCCAATGTGTACGTGACACAGCCGTTGCTTCCCACGCTGGCACAGGAGTTTGGTGTTACAGCTCTGGAGTCGAGCTGGACGTTCACCGTTACGACGTTGACGCTCGGTCTCTCACTGATCCTCTATGGTGCGCTCTCTGACGCACTCGGTCGGCGTGGCATTATGATTCTGACACTAACCGGGGTTGTCGTTTGTGGTATCGGCCTGAGCATGGTGCAGGACTACTACGGCCTTCTGGTATTGCGAGCACTTCAGGGTTTGATGCTCGGGGGGCTGCCGGCGATCGCAATCGCTTATGTGAATGATGAGTACGCGCCGCGAGCGTTAGCCCTCGCAGTCGGGCTGTATATCGGTGGCAATACACTGGGTGGTATCGGTGGCCGGCTAATTGGTGGATTTGTAGGTGACTGGCTGGGTTGGCACAGTGCCTTTATTGCGATGGCGGCTGTCAGCACGCTCTGCCTGATCACTTTCGTTTTACTTCTACCCAAATCGCAGCATTTCGAACCACGTCCTCTGCGTCCCGGTTCAATGGCAAGAGCGATCGGTTATCACCTCAAAAATCCGCGTCTGCTGATCGCTTATCTGATCGGTGGCCAAAACTTTTTTATCTTTATCAACCAGTACTCCTACATCACATTTGTATTGGCCGACGAGCCTTACAATCTGCCCGCCAGTCTGCTGGGTATGCTTTTTTTGACCTATCTGACGGGGACTTTCGGCTCGGCTATCTCCGGTAAAGTGGCGGATTACTTGCCGCAGACGCGTGCGATGTCCATGGGGATTCTGATCCTGATGCTGGGTTCGTTGGTCACTTTGAGTGAGTCGATCTGGCTGATCGTACTGGGCTTCTTTATGAACTCCTTTGGCTTCTTTTTCTGCCACTCGACGGCGAGCAGTTGGGTGAGTCGTAATGCAACTCATGCCAAAGCGAGTGCGTCCTCTCTGTATCTGGTCTTCTACTATGTTGGTGCGAGCACTGGAGGCTTCTATCTTCAGCCGTTTTGGTCAGAGTGGCGCTGGCCCGGGGTTATTGCCGGCTCACTGCTGGTGCTCAGTTTTACGCTCCTCCTGACAATTCGTCTGCACAAGAGATTCCTTGCCCCCGCCTAGGGTCTGCTCCTGTCGTATCGACGTAAGAACTTCCGACGAATTAAAGGGGGTTGTATGGCGGACAAATTGGTCGTGGGGGCATCGGGTGGTATTGGTGCCGCGTTCTTTAATCAGCTAAGAGAGCGAAATCCTGATGCGCGGGTGCTCGGAACTTCTCGTCAAGGCAGCGATAGCCTGCTTGCGCTCGACCTTTCAGACCCCGCCAGCATAGACGCCTTTACAAAGCAGCTTAGTGTACTGGAGTTCGCGCCCGACCAGATCATTATTGCGACGGGGCTGTTACATCAAGATGCTATGGGACCTGAGAAGAGCTACCGCGATCTGGATGCAGGCTGGCTGTCTCAGGTGATGCAGGCAAATGCTATCGGTCCAATCTATCTGTTGGGCAAGCTGGTCGGTCTGCTTGAGCGCAAAGCTAAGGTACAGATCAGCGTACTGTCGGCGCGCGTGGGCAGTATTAGTGATAATCGTTTAGGGGGCTGGTACGGTTATCGTGCATCAAAAGCCGCGTTAAATATGTACCTAAAGACTCTGTCGATTGAGTTGGCGCGCACGCACAAAGGTGTTCAAATTCTATCCCTGCATCCAGGCACTACCGATACAGCGCTGTCTAAACCCTTTCAGGCGCGTGTTCCAGCGGATAAACTCTTTACTCCAGAGTTTGCTGCAACCTCGCTTCTTGGTGTAATGCAGCAGGCCGAGGGGGGCGGATCGGGTCAATTCCTGGCCTGGGATGGTCAGACTATTTCTTGGTAGACTTTGCTCCTGGTAATACAGCTGTACTAAGCACAGGAGCTTGCTGAATGCTTTGGGTTAAAACCTTTCATATCCTCGCGATGACTAGTTGGATGGCCGGTATTTTTTATCTGCCGCGTATTTTCGTGCACTTCGTTGAGGGGCAGGAGGCGGGAGAGGATGTGCGTCGTCTGGCGATTATGGCATCCAAGCTCTATGGCTTCATGACCATCATGGCGATCTTCACGCTTGGGTTGGGACTCTGGCTCTGGCTGGGCTATGGCTTTACCGGTGGCTGGTTACACGCCAAGCTGTTGTTTGTACTGCTGTTGATCGGTTTCCACCTCTGGTGTCGAGCTTACCTGCAACGCTTGAAGGTTAACCAATTGACGCGCAGCGGTACCTACTTCCGACTGTTCAATGAACTGCCGTTGCTGATCTTTGTGCCGATACTGATTTTGGTGGTGTTGAAACCGTTCTGACGCAAATTAGGTTCCAATAACTTGTGTTCTTACAGCTAGGGTTCTTACAGCTTCATTTCTAGCAGCTTAGCAATACGGCGCTCTAGCTGTTCAGTCTGGGTGCGTGCTTTAGAGACTCCATCGGCCCAGAGCTCATACTCAGCCCGTGGCGGCAAGGTTTGTAGCTCCTCTTGCAGGTAGCTTTTCAAATTACGCTGGAGTGAGCTTCTACCCTCTTGCACTGCGCCTGAAAGCGGCGCGAAAGCCTGCGCCAGGGCAGAGGTGGGTAGGTCGCCTAGCTGCTCAGATAGCCAGAGCTCCCAGTCTAATCCGGGGTCACGCATAGCCTTTTGAATACGCTGGAGTAGCGCCGCATCGCCGTCAATCTCAGCTCCCTGCCCGAAGAGTACCGAGCGAGGCTCGGTAATGAGTTTGACCAGAACACCCAGCTCGCCTCTCAAACTAACGTCTGCTTCAAATTCTTTATCTTGAGAGAGCTCAATACCTTCCGAGTGCAGGCGAACTAGCAGTGACCAATGTTGCGGCAGCAAGATCAAACGGAGGGTTTTTCCGCTGAGACTCTGCAGTCGTTCGCGGAGCATGGGCCGAGTCTGCAGTAGCAGGTTCAGTGCCGCTTCAACTGACTCAATCAGTGCTGCGTTGATCAGCTCCATAGCCTAGGGCTTGATTCCTGTGTGTAAGGCAACGACGCCACCGGTCATATTGCGGTAACGCGTGTTAACGAATCCGGCATTATCCATCATCCCTTTGAGTGTCTCTTGGTCAGGGTGCATACGGATGGACTCGGCGAGGTAGCGGTAGCTCTCGGCATCGTTGGCGATGACCTGACCCATCTTAGGTAGGATGTTGAACGAATAGAAATCGTAGGCCTTGGTGAGTAGCGGATTGTCAGTTTTGGAGAACTCTAGAATCATCAGCTTACCGCCGGGCTTCAGCACACGCAGCATTGAGCGGATAGCCGCATCCTTGTCTGTAACGTTGCGTAGGCCGAAGGCGATCGTGATGATATCGAAGGTGTTATCTGCAAATGGTAGGCATTCGGCGTTCGCCTGGCAGTACTCGACGTTGCCGCTGACACCTGAGTTGATAAGCTTATCGCGACCCACGTTGAGCATAGAGGCGTTGATATCGGCCAGCACAACTTTGCCGCTCGCTCCGACGATACGAGAGAATTTCTTGGTCAGGTCGCCAGTGCCACCTGCAATATCAAGAATAGTGTGCCCGGCACGAGCACCACTACTCTCAATAGTGATCCGCTTCCACAGGCGATGAACGCCACCGGACATTAGGTCATTCATCACATCATATTTAGCTGCGACCGAGTGGAATACGTCAGCGACCCGTTTCACCTTCTCCTCAACGGGAACTTCGGTGTAACCAAAATGTGTGGTTTTGTTGTCGTCTGACATTGTTAACCTGCCGATTTGTCTTAAATTACCGCCTATTCTATCCAGAGTTAGCCCTGATGTCCCCAGCGAAATCGCATATCAGCCGATAGCGATCATACCGTTATCGCGGCTGCCTCCCTCTTGCTCGAGGCGCGCCAAGTAGTCAGTCCAGTACTCTGAGTGGTGGTGAGCCAATTCCCAGAGGTAGGTCCAGGTATATAGGCCCGAGTCATGGCCATCATCAAAGATGATCTTCACAGCGTAGTTACCACTCATCTCCAGACCTTTGATTCCCACATGACGTTTCCCTGTCTGCAGCACTTCTTGCCCTATACCGTGCCCACGCACTTCAGCCGAGGGCGAATGTACCCGCAAATACTCTGCGGTCAGCTCAAAAGTGCCATCTTCATACACCAGCTCAAGCGTTTTTGAGCGTTTATGTAGATTGACGTTCTGTGGCATTGGGCGTTGTGACATAGTGGTCGGCCTCGTTAGAGAATGTAGTGGCTCAGGTCCTCATCGGCGCTGAGTTCACCAAGGTACTGGTCGACAAAGGCGCGATCAACACTTACTTGCTGTCCGTTACGATCTGAGGCGTTGAAGGAGATCTCCTCAAGCAGACGCTCCATCATCGTATGCAGCCGGCGAGCACCGATATTTTCGGTTGATTCGTTTACCTGGAACGCCAGCTCGGCAATGCGCGCTATACCCTCATCGGTAAAACTCAGTTCCACACCTTCTGTCGCCATCAACGCTCGGTACTGTTCGGTCAGAGAGGCTTTAGGTTCGGTCAGAATTCGGCGGAAGTGTTCAGGTGTGAGTGCTTGAAGTTCAACGCGAATCGGCAGACGGCCCTGAAGTTCAGGAATGAGATCTGACGGGCGTGCCAGATGGAAGGCACCGGAGGCGATAAACAGGATATGGTCGGTCTTAACCATGCCGTACTTGGTCGATACCGTACATCCTTCGATCAGCGGCAGAAGGTCGCGCTGTACACCCTCGCGGCTTACATCAGCGCTGGTGTGATCGGCACGTTTACAGACTTTATCGATCTCATCGAGGAAGACGATACCGTTCTGCTCAACCGCATCAATCGCGTTCTGCTTGATATCCTCCTCTTTGACCAGCTTTGCGGCTTCCTCTTCGGTCAGCAGTTTGAATGCTTCGGCGACCTTGAGACGGCGGCTCTGCTTAGGTTGCTGGCCCATGTTGGAGAAGAGGTTCTGTAACTGGCTGGTCATCTCCTCCATACCTGGAGGCGACATGATCTCTACGCCCATTTTAGGCTGTGCCACCTCTATATCGATCTCTTTATCGTCCAGCTGACCCTCACGCAGTTTCTTGCGGAACACCTGGCGCGTGGCAGAGTCAGATTTAGCTAGCTCTTCGGAGCCGATAGGGCGAGCTGTTGGTAGCAGAGCATCTAGAATACGCTCTTCCGCCGCGTCTTCGGCTTTGGTCTTGTTGGACTGCATCGCCTGCTCGCGCTGCATCTTCAGTGCTTGATCAACCAGGTCACGAACGATTGTCTCGACGTCACGGCCCACATAGCCTACCTCGGTGAACTTAGTTGCCTCGACTTTGATAAAAGGGGCGTTCGCCAGCTTGGCTAGGCGGCGCGCGATCTCGGTCTTACCGACACCCGTTGGGCCTATCATCAGAATGTTTTTTGGCGTTACTTCGGGACGCAGATCGTTGGAGAGCTGCATACGGCGCCAGCGGTTACGCAAAGCAACAGCAACTGAGCGCTTGGCCTCATCCTGGCCAACGATATGGCGATCGAGTTCGTGCACGATCTCACGCGGGGTCATATTAGACATCAGGGGGCTCCTTAAGCGATCGATTCGAGCTGCTCGATAGTCAGATTATTGTTGGTGAATACGCAGATGCCGGCTGCAATGTGCAGGCTCTTCTCTACGATCTCACGTGCGGGGAGGTCGGTGTTATTGACCAGCGCACGGGCTGAAGCAAGCGCGAAATTACCGCCAGAGCCTATGGCAACGACGCCATCCTCAGGTTCAATAACATCACCATTACCGGAGAGGAGATAGGTCTTTTCGGCGTTCGCGACTAGCATCAGTGCTTCAAGGCGACGCAAAACCTTATCGGAGCGCCACTCGCGCGCAAGATTGATCACGGCGTTTACGATATTGCCTTGATGTTTATCGAGCTGCTGCTCAAAGAGGTCGCGCAGGGTGATAGCATCAGCAGTACTGCCGGCAAAGCCGGTGATCACCTGATGCTTAGGAATTGGGTTAACTTTACGGGCGGTTCCCTTCATCACGGTATTACCTAGGGAGACCTGACCATCGCCGCCAACAACCACCTGGTTGCCACGACGCACACTTACTATCGTAGTCATGCTGAACTCTGTGTTTTTGATTCTAAACAGATAGGTGGGGGTAGCCCCCCCGAAATTCAAGGTTTAGTTCGCTTTGCGTTTGACGGGGTGAATATTGAGCTTCTCGAGCTTGTTGGTGGCACTCTTTAGCTCGTTGTAAGTGTTGAAAGGGCCGGTGGTCACACGGTACCAGTCACCCGACTTATTAGCTCGCACATTCGGTAGGCCCGCTAACGTCAAACGCGCGCGCATCGCCTCGGCATCAGACTGCTGGCGGAAAGAGCCGGTCTGCAGCAGGTAGGGGGTGTCCAGCGCGGCAGTTTTAGGCGTGGATTTGTATGCAGACTCTTCGGGTGTCTCTACTTCCGTGTCTTTCAGCAGGTCGTAGAATCCGAAGCGCTCATCCTGCTGTGCCTCTTGTTCTAGCGCGACATCATCCAGCGGCAGGCTCTCCCCGGGGGCGCGTACGGCGGGCTGTTCGTCAATCTTCTGTTGTACAGTCTGTTCAATCGACGGTGTCTCAAGTGTGGATTGCTCTGGCTGAGCCAGCGGCGCTTCACCCGGCTTCATTTCAGAACTGAGAAAGAGGACCAGGCCTCCCAGCGCGGCTGTCGCGAATAGCGCAGCAATAATCAGCCCAAAGGGTGTGCGCTTGGCCTGAGCACTCGACTTTCGTGCTGAGCTATTCTTGGCCGAGCGCGCTGCGGTGGGATTGGTAGCCCCGCCGCTGCGTTTTGGCTTACTCGCGTAGTCGCGACGTGCCATCGATTACATCTGCTCCGGTGCGCTGACGCCCAGCAGTTGCAGGCCATTAGCTAGCACCTGACGTACAGCCACAGAGAGCGTGATACGCGCGTTTCGTAGCTGCTGATCATCGATCAGCATCTTGTGACCGTTGTAGTAGGTGTGGAAGTCCGACGCTAGGTCGCGCAGGTAGTTTGCCAACACGTGCGGTTCGAAATTGTGTGCCGAGTTTTGTAGCGTCTCCGGGTATTTGCCCAGCGCTGTGACCAAGTCACGCTCGGCCTCAGTGTCCAGACGCTCAAGTGCCGCCAAACCGGCAGATTGATCCCAGCTCATACCCTCAGACTCGAGCTTGCGCAGTACCGAACAGACGCGTGCATGCGCATACTGGATGTAGTAGACCGGGTTATCTTTGGACTCAGATTTCGCTAAGTCTAGATCGAAGTCCATATGCTGGTCGGCTTTGCGGGTCACATAGAAGAAGCGACAAGCGTCGTTGCCCACCTCGTCACGCAGCTCGCGCAGAGTGACAAACGAGCCTGAGCGAGTCGACATCTGCACGCGCTCGTCTCCGCGATAGAGGATGGCAAACTGCACCAGCTTAACTACCAAACGCTCTGGATCGTAACCCAGAGCAGAGATCGCCGCTTTGACACGGGTGATGTAGCCGTGGTGATCGGCACCCCAGACGTTGATCACTTTGTCGAAACCGCGCTCGAACTTGTTCATGTGGTAAGCGATATCGGATGCAAAGTAGGTGGTTTGGCCGTTAGCACGTTTCACCACACGGTCTTTGTCATCACCGTAATCGGTCGAACGGAACCAGAGGTTACCCTCTTTTTCGTAGAGATGACCGCTCTGCTGCAGGCGCTCCAGCGCCTGATCGACGTCTCCACTGCTAGTGAGTGAGCGCTCGCTAAACCAGCACTGGTACTCAACGCCAAACTCACCGAGGTCTTCGCGAATATCGGCAAGGATCGACTCGAGACCGGCATTGAACACCTGCATGTAGTCGTCACCCAGTAGCGCCTGAGCACGCTCAATCAATGCATCGATGTGCAGCTCTTTGTCACCGCCAGCCGGTTCATCGGCTGGGATATCGGCAAATACTTCGTCGATGGTACGCACTAAGCTGTCGTCACAGCGGCTTGCAAGGCCAGCGGCGATATCTTTAATGTATTCGCCCTGATAGCCGTTGGCTGGGAAGACTAGAGTCGCGCCTCGGTTCTCGAGGTAACGCAACCAAACACTTGCCGCGAGGATATTCATCTGGCGACCAGCATCGTTGACGTAATATTCACGCTCAACGTTCACACCTGCTGCCTGCAACAGGTCGGCCAAGGTGGCCCCATAGGCAGCACCCCTGCCATGGCCAACATGCAGTGGCCCCGTTGGGTTAGCGGAAACGAACTCAACTTGTACACGGTTGGCGGTATCGACGCTTTGGCGACCAAATTCGCTACCGGCTTCTAACACATCGCCAATTACCGAGTAGATCGCTGAATCGTTGACGAAGAAGTTAATAAAACCCGGACCGGCAATCTCGGTTTTATCGATGACGTTTGATTCTGGCAGTGCATCACACAGAAGCTGTGCCAGCGCGCGAGGATTGGATTTGGCCGGTTTAGCCAGCATCATCGCAAGGTTGGTAGCAAAGTCACCGTGCGCTTTGTCGCGGGTGTTCTCTACCTGAATATTGGGAGCAATCTCGGCAGGGATAACGTCCTGCGCTTTCAAGGTCTGCAGTGCGCTCTCGAGCAGCTGCGCGATCTGTTGTTTCATCAAAATACTCTATGAAAGTCTGCTTGCCGCGGCCGCGGCTCAAAATTTGCGCACATTATATCGGAGCCCCGGTGGCAAAAGCTAATCCTCGCGCTGCATCTCTCGGATCTATGCGTTACTGAGCATCAATAGGGTCAACATCAATGCTTAAACGCACACGTGGTGCATCGGGGTCTTGCTCTATCCATTGGCGTGCCTGGCGTAGCAGATGCTGCAGCGCAGAGCGACGCTGGGCAGTGATCACAAGATAAGCGCGGAACATCCCAGCGCGTTTCTCCATATTGGCCGGGAAGGGGCCTGCAAGCAGCAACCCCGCTTTTTCTGCACCTGCCTGATCAAGCAATTGGCGCAGGCGCATCAGATAGGCTTCAGCCCAGCCCTGGCGCTGTGCCTCAGCACGTACGATGGCCTGATAGGTATAGGGCGGAAGGCTTAATGATTCGCGACTACGCAACTCCTGTTGCGCATAGGCGAGGTAACCCTGCTCCAGCAGTGTTGCCAAAACCGGATGCTGTGGGTGTTGCGTCTGTATTAGAACCGTCCCCGGTTTGCTGGCGCGCCCTGCGCGCCCTGCGACCTGAAGCATCAACTGGGATGTGCGCTCCATTGCACGGAAGTCCGCGCTCAAAAGCCCCGCATCTAGATTGAGAATCAGCACCAGCGTGACATCCGGAAAGTGATGCCCTTTCGCTAGCATCTGCGTGCCCACAAGGATTTGTGGTTGACCGGTTCCGACTTCGGACATCAATTGGTCGAACGCTTGGCGCGAGTGGGTGCTATCGCGATCAACACGTTTGACCGGCACCTGATCAAAGAGTTGCTGCAGTCGCTCCTCAATTCGTTCGGTACCGCTACCATTAGGGCGCAGCTCAGTCCCGTCACACTGACTGCACTGGCGCGGTATCGGTGTTTGCCGGTCGCAGTGATGGCAGTGCAGTCGTGGCGGACGACGGTGCAGCGTCATATGTGCATCGCAACGGGTGCAGTGCACTGCCTCGCCGCAACCTTGGCAAACCAAGCTGGGGGAGAAACCGCGGCGGTTGATAAACACCAGAACCTGATTGCCGGCACTCAAATGTGAACGCATTTGGCGCAAGGCCTCATCCGTCAGGCCTGCCTCTACGGTCTGGTTTTTGGTATCGATGAGTTCGAAGCTTGGCGGTCGCGCTTCGCCTGCCCGTTTTGTGAGTCGCAAGAGTTGGTAGCGCTGCTGTTGAGCGTTCAACAGGCTCTCGAGTGCAGGTGTCGCGCTGCCCAGCACAACCGGAATGTCCAGATTCTGTGCGCGCACTAGCGCCAGATCGCGAGCATGATAGCGAAACCCCTCTTGCTGCTTGAGCGAGGTGTCATGCTCCTCATCGATCAGAATGAGTCCGGGATTCTTCAGTGGTACGAAGATCGATGAACGCGTGCCTATGATAATTTTCGCTTCGCCTGATCGTGCTCGTTCCCAGGCCTCATATCGCGCTCGATCACTCATGCCGGAGTGCAGCGTTACCAGCGGTGCGCGAAATCTAGAGCTGAAGCGCGCTACCAGCTGCGGCGTCAGGCCAATTTCGGGTACTAGGATAAGAATCTGCTTGCCCTTCAGCAGGTGTGGCTCGATCGCCTGCAGGTAGACCTCGGTTTTACCAGAACCGGTCACACCCGCGAGCAGTGAACAGCGGTAGTTGTGGGTGGCGTTAATCTGTTCGACAGCGAGTTGCTGCTCATCGTTTAGCTCAAGATGCGGCTGGGCGAGCGCAATAACGGGGTTTGTTGTTCCCGGCACAGCAATAAAGCGCTCGACGATCTGCAACTCAACCAAGGCGTCCAGAATACGCTTGTCATAGCCAGCTTCTCGCAGTTGGCTGGAGTCTACTCCTGAATTGTCATTCTGTAGGTAGTGGAAAAGGGCTCGCTGTTTTACCGCGCGTTTCGAGATGGTCTCTATATCTGCGCCTGCAGCCAAACGATAAAGTGGCGTGGGCGTTGGTTCGGGGCGCTCCTCTTTCCGGGCCAAGTTGGGCACTAAATGGAGTAGTGCATCACCGACGGGGTACTGATAGTAGTTAGCGGCCCAGACCCCGAGTCGCATCAACTCTTCGTCAACCAGTGGCTGTTGATCGAGTAGGGTCTCGATAGGCTTGAGCTTGTCAGTTGGATAGTCACTCTGTTCGGTGATCTCAGCAATCAAGCCAATCAGCTGGCGCTGGCCAAATTTCACCTGTACGCGTGCACCGACACAGGCCTGATCGTCGATAGGTAGGTAGTCGAAAAGACGATCGAGCGGAACAGGCAAAGCGATGCGAAGGATCATACTGGGGTGTATAAGGCTATAAAAGCATTAGAGGATCGAGTGCCCAGTCTAGGGAGGCTCTTTTGCCGGCGCAAGTAGGCAGCGAGAGTGGTTAAAAAACGCTCAAAAAAGGGATTGTTGTCTGAAAACACTATGCGTATAATCCGCGCCTCGACATTAACGGCGTAATTAACGCCCATGTACGGTGCCTGAACCCGTTGGTCTCAGGTGGCGGTGCATACAAAAAGAGGTTTACACCATGAAAGCTGGTATCCACCCGCAGTACAACGAAGTAAAAATCACCTGCTCTTGCGGCAACGTTATGGCTCACCGTTCAACTATGGCGGACGATATGCTGGTCGACGTATGCAGCCAGTGCCACCCGTTCTACACTGGTAAGCAGAAAGAAGCGACTACTGGTGGTCGAGTTGACCGCTTCAACAAGCGCTTTGGCGCTCGCAGCCTGAAGAAGTAAGAGCTGCATTCATGTTGAAACTAAAAAAGGCACTTTCGAGTGCCTTTTTTGTTGCCTGGGTTTCAGCCAATTCGGTTTTTGCTGCCTGTGTCCCCAATAGTGGTCTGGAGCAGGTTGCGATCAGTAAGGTGGTCGACGGCGATACGGTCCGTCTCTCTAATGGTCGTTCGGTACGTCTGTTAGGCATTAACACTCCGGAGTTGAACCCACGCACCGGTAACCCGGAACCCTATGCAAAGGAGGCGCAGCAGCTTTTGCAGGCACTTTCTCGAGGTGCCGAGGCTAAAGTCGTTTTAGGTACTGAGGCCGAAGATCGCTATAAGAGACTGCTTGCCCACTTGGTGCTAGATGGTCGCAATGCAGCTCAAGCGCTACTCGAACGTGGTTTAGGCTGGGCTGTCGTCATCGAGCCCAATACCAGTCAGGCAGACTGCCTCATGGCTGCAGAGAGCCGAGCGCGCGCAATGCAGCTCGGTGTTTGGGCAAACCCCGTTAGGCCTGCAGGCGAACTCAATCGTGGTGGTTTTGCGGTTGTACAAGGTGAGGTGACGCGAATTGATGCGACGCAAAAATATATCTATCTCGAACTTGATGATCACCTGGCACTTCGCCTGACCCGAAAACATTTCAGTCCAAAAGAGATCGTTAGCTTTGGCAAAGCGCTAGGCCGTAAGGTTGAAGCTCGCGGGTGGGTGATTGATCGGCGCGCCAAACTCAAGGCGGGATCTAGATATAAAGGTTTTCTTTTACCTCTCGGCTCCCAGTGGCACTTGAGTTTCATAGAGGCTCGAGATAAATAGCCGTCATTTTTGTCGGGGATCTCATTTCGCATTGTGAGAAAATGCGATCCGTTAGTCGAAACGGGGTTTTTCCGGCAGGCGCTTTTCTATATCATTCGCGGACGACCGATATAACTAGATTTAGAGCCTTGCCGTGTTTGGCGGCCTAAATCGCTATAACCACACTAATTCTAGGAACGAGAAATGTCTCAGGATATGAAACAGGCCGCGCTGGATTACCATGAATTTCCGCGCCCAGGTAAAATCAGCGTAGAGCTATCTACTTCTGCTCAAACTTCACGTGATCTGTCTTTGGCATACTCTCCAGGCGTTGCTGAACCGGTTCGTGAGATCGCAAAAGATCCTGAAAATGCATACCGTTACACCTCAAAGGGCAACCTTGTCGCTGTTATTTCAGACGGCTCCGCAATCCTTGGTCTTGGTAACCTCGGTCCGCTGGCTTCTAAGCCTGTTATGGAAGGTAAAGCACTGCTGTTCAAACGTTTCGCAAATATCGACTCTATCGATATCGAAGTGAACGCTGAGAGCCCACAGGCATTCATCGATACGGTTGCACGCATCGCGGACACCTTCGGGGGTATCAACCTTGAAGATATCAAGGCGCCTGAGTGCTTTGAGATTGAACGCACTCTGATCGAGCGCTGTAACATCCCTGTATTCCATGATGACCAGCACGGTACTGCGATCGTAACCGCTGCAGGCATGATCAACGCGCTGGAACTGGCTGGTAAGAAGCTAGAAGATGCGAGCATCGTGTGTCTGGGTGCTGGTGCGGCGGCAAGCGCTTGTATGAAACTGCTGATCAACATGGGCGCTCGTAACGAGAACATTTACATGCTCGACCGCAAGGGTGTGATCCACTCAGGTCGTGATGATCTGACTCCTGAGAAAGCGATCTTCGCAACTGAGACCGACAAGCGCACCCTTGAAGACGCGATTGACGGTGCGGACGTATTCCTCGGTCTGTCTGGCCCAGATCTGCTCTCTGCGGAGAACCTAGCGAAGATGGCTGCAAGCCCGGTGGTATTTGCTTGCGCTAACCCAGATCCTGAGATCAAGCCTGAGCTGGCGCGTGCAACTCGTGATGATGTGATCATGGCGACAGGCCGTTCCGACTACCCTAACCAGGTTAACAATGTTCTGGGCTTCCCATTCATCTTCCGTGGTGCACTCGATGTACGTGCGACTGCGATCAACGAAGAGATGAAGGCTGCTGCGGTACTTGCTCTGGCAGAGCTTGCGAAACAACCAGTGACTCAGGAAGTGTTGGATGCTTACGGTCTGGATAGCCTGGAGTTCGGTCGAGACTACATCCTGCCAAAAGCGACCGACTCTCGTCTGCTTGGCGCGATCTCTTACGCGGTGGCTAAAGCTGCAATCGACTCAGGTGTTGCTGCCAAAGAGATGCCTGCTGACTACCCACTGAGCTAACCAACTCAGAAAGTAAAAAACCGCGATTCTGTCGCGGTTTTTTTGTGTCTGCTAATACGAAGTGGGCTCTTAACTCTTGGCAGTTAACGGAATAACTCTTCGGTTGTTGGCGTGTTCTGTTGCTGGCCCGGCATTGGTGCGCTCTTTGTTGGCAAATCTTCCTCTTTGAAGACCTCCAGAATCGCATTCTCCTGCCCGGGGTAGGCCAGTAGGCCCGTTTCCGGATCCACCAGTGCGGTGGCAATTCCAGCGGGTTCAATTGGAAGTGACTCCGGCACGTCTCTCAGAGCATCGCGCATAAATTCAATCCATACTGGCAGAGCCGCGGTGCTACCGAATTCACGACGACCCAGCGTCTCCGGTTGGTCAAAGCCAACCCACGCGGTTGCGCTGAGTGCGGTATTGAAGCCAGAGAACCAGGCATCTTTTTGATCATTGGTGGTGCCGGTTTTGCCGCCGAGGTCTGTGCGCTCAAGAACCAATGCTCGACGCCCCGTACCCTTTTTAACCACATCACGCATCATATGGTGAATGATGTAAGCCGTGCGTTCGTCCAACAGACGTTTGGCTAGAGGGCGACCGTCCATTGTCAGCAACTCAGTTTCGCTCTCTACAGCAGTGACCTCTGCTGTGGGTGTGCCTGCTGCCTCTGCGGCTGCGGCAAGCTCAGCGGCTTCAGCAGCGATCATGTCAGCTTGTTGGCGCTCAGGGCAGTAGGCGCAAGCAATTTTTGGATTTGCCTTGAAGAGCTCTTCTCCGGCTGGATTGACGATACGGTCGATAAAGAAGGGCTCGATCTGAAAACCACCATTTGCCAAAATCGCATAAGCAGTCGCGACCTGAATTGGGGTGGCGTCCGCACTGCCGAGTGAGAGCGATAAGTTTGCAGGCAGTTTGGCGGGTTCAAAGCCAAACTGCAGCACAAACTCCCGCATCGACTCAATACCGAGTGCGCGCATCAGGCGGATAGAGATTAGGTTGCGCGAACGGTAAAGCGCTTCACGTAAGCGCGTGGGCCCGCCGAAGCGGCCATTGTCATTTTCTGGACGCCAGTCACCCTCGAGGCTGACATCATTAATCACCACTGGCGCATCGTTGATAACGCTAGCTGGGGTGTAGCCCTGGCTCAGCGCGTAGGTGTAAAGCAGGGGTTTGATGTTAGAGCCAGGTTGGCGATAGGCCTGCAGCGCACGGTTAAATTTGTTGATGTAAAAGCTGAAGCCGCCTGTGAGGGACTGAATTGCGCCGTTCTCTGGATTGAGTGCAATGAAGGCGCCCTGTACTTCAGGAATTTGCGACAGTCGCAGTCCATCGTCAGTGTCGCGAACGCGAATTAGGTCGCCCGCTTCAAGTACATCGCTGGCGCGCTCTGGTTCAGGGCCCATCGCGTTGACAGTTTTGAATGCGCGCGCCCACTTTATACCGCCCCAGCTTAGAGTTTGGCTGGTGCCATCTTTCAGTAGGATCTCCGCGCTCTGTTCGCCTACTGCGGTGACGAGAGCAGGGGTGAGCCCCCCGTAGGCAGGAATAGATTCAAGCTTACTCTGCAAAGTCTCTTCGCTTAGCGCGTTAATGTCGAAGTGCTGCTCCGGGCCACGGTAACCATGGCGCTCCGTGTAGGCGAGTAAGCCAAAACGCAGCGCTGCGTCGGCACTCTCCTGTGAGGTGCTATCGATGGTTGTGTAGACGCTCAGTCCTTCGGTGTAGAGGTCATCACCATAGGTTTCGTAAAGTTGGCTGCGAACCATCTCAGCCACGTACGGCGCTGCAACTTCGATGTCCGCACCGTAGTAGCGTGCGGTCACCGGTTCAGCAACAGCTTCATCATGAGCAATCTGATCGATGTAGCCCAAGCTGAGCATGCGACCCACAATCCAGTTGCGGCGCTCAACAGCACGTGTAGGATTGGTTATCGGGTTGTATGCAGAGGGCGCTTTAGGTAGACCGGCGATCATCGCTAGCTGTGCCAGCGACAGTTGATCAATACTTGTGCCGTAGTAAACACGAGCGGCTGCCTGGATGCCGTATGAGCGGTGGCCAAGGTAGATCTTGTTAACGTATAGCTCGAGGATCTCCTCTTTGGTGAGTTCTCTCTCGATCTGTAGAGCCAGTAAGATCTCGATGAACTTACGCTCGAACGTTCGCTCTCGTGTGAGGAAGAAGTTTTTCGCTACCTGCATGGTGATTGTCGAACCACCGCTCTGTATCTGACCGCTGGTACCGAGCTGGTAGGCCGCACGTACTAAGCCGCGTATATCGATCCCTTGATGTTCGAAAAAGCGAGCATCTTCTGCAGCTTGCAGCGCTTGAACAAAACGTTGAGGAATGGCGTCGAAATCGATCGGTGTACGGCGTTTCTCGCCAAATTCAGCAATCAGCTTCTCATCAGCAGTGTAGACACGTAGAGGTGTCTGAAAACGGACTTCGCGTAGTGTTTCAATATCGGGTAACTGGGGGCTGAAGTAGTAGTAGATTCCACCTGCTGCAATGGCTGCACAGGCCACACCAAACAGTGCTAGCCCAAACAGCCACTTAACTAGTTTTCTCAGAAAACCCATCGAAACCTTCACTTAATCGAAATTTTGTTGCATCAAATTATATAGACCATGCGAAAAGGGTCTACACTCAAATCAGAGTTTTATGCGATTCCTCCCGTAAAAAGAGGTTTGTCGCCGCTACAAAGAACTGTTTGAGTAAAAGGAATCTTCTGTGGTCAGCCTGTTTGGAACTAAGAATGCTGGCTGGATTGGTGTAGACATAGGGTCATCAGCCGTGAAGCTTGCCGCTGTAAGCGCTGCTGGTAAAGGGGTCGAATTGACCGCCTATGCTATCGTTTCGTTGCCCGCTACTGCGGTTGTTGACGGAAATGTCCAGGAACCGGATGTGGTTGCCGAAGCCATCGAGAGGGGCTTAAAGATCAGTGGGGCTAAGTCCAAATTAGCGATCACCTCTGTGCCTTCGTCCGCCGTAATTACAAAAGACCTGCAGATCAGTGATGCCTTTATTGGTATGGAGCTGGAGGAGCAGGTTCGAGTCGAGGCCGATCAATTCGTCCCCTATGCACTGGATGAAGTTGCGCTCGATTTTCAGGTTGTTGGCCCAGTGCAGGGCAACAACGCACTGAATGAAATACTGCTGGTGGCTTGTCGCCGAGACGATGTGGCTAACCGCGAGGATGCGCTCGATAGTGCCGGCCTCAAGTGTGAAGTCGTCGACGTTGATACCTACGTGATGGAGCGGGTCTTGCCTTGGCTAGATCGCGATGCTGAGCCGGGTACCGTCGGTGTTGTCGATCTTGGCGCCTCAACGTTGACGCTCAACGTGCTGCGTGAAGGCAAAGTGATATACAACCGTGAGCAGGCCTTCGGTGGAAATGAGCTTAGCAATACCATACAGCAGCAATACGGTATCGAGGTCGCAGAGGTTGAGAAGCAGCTGCGCATGCGTGAGATCTCGGATGAGATCGAAGAGATGCTGGTGCAGCCTTTTGCCACGGCTGTTGCACAGCAAGTTTCTCGCGCTTTGCAGTTCTACTACTCGTCAGGCTCTCGTAATCAGTTAGACCGGGTATACCTCTGCGGAGGGGTTGCCGGTATTGAGGACCTCGATTCGATTGTTGGTGGTGAGATTGGTGTGGAGACACTGATTGCTAACCCCTGCGCCGGTATGAAGGTAGCCTCGAAGATCAATCCTGTGAAATTGGAAGTGGACGCTCCAACGCTGGTTAAAGCGGTGGGTATGGCGCTACGTAGTCTGGAGAAACAGGGATGAGCGTGACACAGATTAACCTTCGCCCCTGGCGCGAGGAGCGCAACGCTAGGTTGCAGAAAAGCTTCGTTACCAATCTGGTAATGGCCGCCTTGCTGGGTGCACTGACGGTCTACGGCATTATCTACTTCTACGATTTTCAAACTGATCGCCAGCGTGCGCGCAATAACTATCTGACACAAGAGATCGCCAAGTTAGACAAGAAGCTTGAGGAGATTCGCGAGCTTAAACGCCAACGTGAACGTCTACTAGAGCGTCTGAACGCGATCCAAGAGCTGCAGGGTAACCGCCCAATTATCGTGCGTAACTTTGATGAGATGGTGCGGGTTTTGCCAGATGGCATTCACTACTCGTCGTTAACGCGTACCGGAGAGGCGATCAACGTTGATGGCTTGGCTGCAGTGAACGAGGACGTCTCTGAGTTGATGCGTAACCTCAACTCTTCGATCTGGTTTGGCGAGCCTAATCTGTCGCGAGTTAACGCTCAAAACACGCAGCGCAGCTTTAACCTGCGTGTGCCGCTTACAAAGCCAAAAGCTGAGGAGGCGGACCAATGAGTATGATAACAGGCTTTAAAAACGCCTTCCGCGGTTTCGATATCAATAACGCTGACTTCAATACCGCCTGGTCTTGGCCGGTCGGTGTCAAAGTGATCTGTTACATTCTGGTGTTTGGCATTCTTGTTGGTGGTGGTGTCTATTACATGGTGATGGACAAACATAAGCTGCTTGAGCGCGAAATTGCCAAAGAGACAGATCTCAAGCAGCAATATGAATCCAAAGCCTTTCAGGTAGCTTCGCTGGATGCGCTACGCAAACAGATGGCTGACGTTGAGTTGCGCTTCGCCGAACTGCTGCGACAGTTGCCGACCGATAAAGAGGTTCCCGGGCTGCTAGAAGATATCAGTGCTATTGGTAAAAACTCCGGTTTAGATATCGATTCAATTGCGCTGCAGCCAGAGAAGAAGGCGCAGTTCTATGTTGAATTGCCAATTAATATCCAAGTGCGTGGTACCTACCACCAGATGGGTGAGTTTGTCAGTGGCGTGGCGGCGATCAAGCGTATCGTTACCCTGCATGACTACTCGATCCGTCCGGCGGGCGGCAACATGCTTTCAATGAATATCAGCGCGAAGACTTACCGTTATGACGATACTGAATAGCAAGATTTCGGTGGCGGTGGCTTTGACCCTGATGATGCAAGGCTGTATCTGGGTAGAGGACAACACCGACCTTAGACAGTTCGTTGCCGACAAGGCTGCCCAGCCTGGTGGCAAGATAGAGCCTCTGCCAGAATTTAAACCCTACGAGAGTTTCGTGTATGAAGGCTCGAGTCTACGTGATCCGTTTGTGCCTCTGGTAATGCTCACCGAGGAACAAACTATCCCGCAAGACGGTCAGACTGAACTCCAGCCTGACGATGGGCGCATTAAAGAGTATCTCGAGGAGTTTCCTGTTGATCAGCTGGTTATGGTGGGCACCATTACCGCGCTGGAAGATGGTGAATTGATCTCGTTGATTAGAGATACAAATGGTGAAGTCCACCAGGTGGTAGTAGGCAACCACATGGGGCTGGACTATGGTGTAGTTATGGCGATCGACGAGAGATCAATGCAGTTGGAGGAGATAGTCTCCAACGGGCGTGGTGGATGGATGAAGCGCCCTCGCACAGTGGCCCTGCCGGAATTGGAGTGATTTAAGGATGCATAGCAAGATGAACCCCCAAAACCAGAAATCAGCGCGTGGCCGCTTAGGTCGCTTTGGCCGCTGGTTGGTTCTGGCAGTTTCCGCAGGTGTGGCGCTGGGTGCGCAGGCAGCGGATTCAGTACTCAAAGATACTAGCTTTGTAGCACTGCCAGGTCAGAAAACCGAGATTCGCTTCAGCTTCGATGCGCCGCCTCCAGCGCCCAAGGTCTACATGATTGAGTCGCCACCGCGTCTAGTGCTGGACTTCTTTGGTGTTTCGAATGAGCAGGCTCAGCGCTCCTTGTCAGTCGAGTCGGGTGTGGTTTCAACGCTTAATTTCGCGGAGGCTCAGGGGCGACTGCGAGTGGTTGCCAACCTAACTGAGGCGGCAAGCTACACGACCTCGGCGGAAGGCAACAATCTCTTCATTCAGTTGGGTGACGCCCGCATGGGCACGGGCTCTGTTGCTCAGGCAGCACCGGCTGATCGTTCGAACCCAGCAGCTCAGACATCTTCTGTGGCATCAGACCAGACCCAAGTTCAGTCAATTGACTTCGAACGCATTGATGGTGGTACAGGCCGCGTTGTTATTACAATGAGCGACGATGAGGCGGGCTTGGATATCATCGAAGAGGGCAATAATATCGTTGTGAACCTTCTTGGGGCATCACTCGCTAAAAGCCTTGAGAATCGTACCGATGTGCAGGCTTTCGCTACGCCCATCATGTTTATCGATTCAATGGCTGCGGGCCGCAACACAGCAATTCTGATCAAACCTTCTGCTGAGCCTTATGACTACATGGCTTACCAGACTGGCAAGCAGTTGGTACTGGACTTTAAACCGATGACTGACCAGCAACTTGCTGATCGCAAGGCGGATCTGTTCCCCTACTCAGGTGAAGAGATCGACCTTAACTTCCAGAATGTTGAGCTGCGTTCAGTACTGCAGATCATCGCTGAAGTGGCCGAGAAGAACCTCGTTGTTGGTGATGAGGTTGGCGGTAACATTACTCTGCGTTTGAAGAACGTTCCTTGGGACCAGGCTCTGGATATCATTTTGCAGACCAACGGTTTGGATAAACGCATTGTCGGCAACGTGATGCTGGTCGGTGGTGCAGCGCAAATCGCTGAGCGCGAGCGTCAGGAGCTAGAGGCGCAGGAGCAGGTTAAGAATTTAGCTCCGCTGCTCACTGAGTATGTGCAAATTAACTTCCGCAGAGCATCGGAAATGAAAACCTATCTTGAGCAAGCAAATCTCATAAGTGAAAGAGGTTTCCTACTTGCTGATGACCAGACCAATATATTGATGGTGCGTGAGACAGGTGCTTCGATCGAGGAGATTCGTCGGACTCTGAATCGTTTTGATGTGGAAGTAGCTCAAATTATGGTTGAAGCGCGAATTGTTACCGCATCCTCAAGCTTTGCGAAAAACCTAGGCATCAAGTGGGGGCTCTCAAAAACCACCTCTGCTCTTGACGGTGGGCAGTTAACCATCGGAGCAAATGCGACGGATGCGATCGGAATAGATACGGGGCTAAATGTCGACTTTGGCGTTGCAGGGCCGACGATTGCGGTAGGTTTTCTTAAGAACTCTCTGCTCCTTGGTGCCGAGTTGTCTGCTCTCGAGAGTACCGGTAGCGGTGAAGTAATCTCACAGCCAAAAATCATCACGACAAACGGTAAGGCTGCCAATATTACTTCCGGTCAGCAGATTCCGTATCAGACGGTCGAAGATGGCAGCACTAGTACAGCTTTCAAGGATGTTGCGCTGACGCTCAACGTAACTCCACAGCTCAATCCAGGTGATCGAATTGCTATGGACTTGGCGATAAATCAGGATAGTATTGGCCGCACATTGGCGAACGGTGAGATATCCATCAACACCAACCAACTGAATACTTCGGTTGTGGTTAATGATGGTGATACCATAGTGCTAGGTGGGGTTTTCCGTACAGAAGCTACGGAAGGGGTTGAGAAAGTGCCATTACTTGGTGATCTCCCTGTTGTTGGTGCTGCTTTTAGAAGCAAGCAGACACAGGAAGAGAAAAATGAACTCCTAATCTTCATCACCCCGAAACTGATTCGTGAGGCGCTGACCTCTCGGTAGTAAAGAGTTGGTCGTTTTTGAAGATATTTCTAATCGGCCCTATGGGATCTGGAAAGAGCACCATAGGGCGTTTGCTTTCTAATGAGTTAAAACTTGAGTTTATCGACTCCGATAAAGTGATCGAGGAGCGTGCCGGGGCGAATATCCCCTGGATCTTTGACGTCGAGGGCGAGGATGGCTTTCGCGATCGGGAAGAGAACGTGATTGATCAGGTTTCCGAGCAGGACAATATCGTACTCGCGACAGGGGGGGGGGTTGTTTTGCGTGAGAATAATCGGCAGAGACTGCGTGAGCGTGGTTTTGTTGTCTATCTGCACGCCAGCGTCGATCAGCAGGTTGAGCGTACTTCACGTGATAAAAATCGCCCCCTGCTTCAAACCGCGAATCCCCGTGAACGTTTAGAAGAGTTAATTCGCGTGCGCGACCCACTCTACCGTCAGACTGCAGATTTCATCTTGCGTACAGACCGTCGCCACCCGCGTGCCGTCATTGGCGAGATCGTTAAAGCGCTCAAGAAAAATCGTATTTTGGGATCGGGTGAAGCTGGTCCAACAGAGTCTTCCCCAGGCCAGTCCAGAATGGAGCAGCATTGATGCGCCAACTACGTGTTGAGCTGGGTGAGCGCAGCTACCCGATATTTGTAGGTGAAAATCTTTTTCAGGCCGTTGACCTGCAAGGCCTAATAAAAGGTAAGCAGGTAATGATCGTGACGAATGAGACGATCGCGCCGCTCTACCTCGATGAGTTGAAGCAACAGTTGCCCGATCTGCAGGTCGATGAGGTGATTTTGCCCGACGGCGAGTCGTTTAAAACGCTCGAGCACCTCAACTCCATCTTTGATGCCCTCCTAAGAATGAAGCACAACCGTACAACGACGTTGATCGCGTTAGGCGGTGGCGTTGTGGGGGATATGACCGGATTTGCAGCGGCGAGCTATCAGCGTGGTGTTGATTTTATCCAGATTCCAACGACGCTTTTATCCCAAGTAGATTCGTCTGTCGGTGGCAAGACAGGTGTGAATCATCCGCTGGGTAAAAACATGATTGGCGCTTTCTACCAGCCCAAAGCTGTCTTGGCCGACACTAAAATACTCCGGTCACTCCCTCCGCGTGAGCTTGCGGCGGGTCTGGCTGAAGTTATCAAGTATGGTCTGATCTACGATGAGGCTTTCCTGACCTGGATCGAAGCTAATATCGAACAGCTCAATAATTTAGAACCTAAAGCTCTCGCCCAGGCGATCTACCGCTCCTGCGAAATTAAAGCTGAAGTGGTCGCGCAGGACGAGCGTGAAGGCAGCATCCGTGCGATTCTCAATCTGGGGCACACCTTTGGCCACGCCATTGAGACCGATCAGGGCTACGGTACTTGGCTGCACGGTGAAGCAGTAGGCGCGGGCATGCAGATGGCTGCAGATCTGTCACACCGACTTGGCTGGCTCAGCAATGCCGATCTGGCGCGCACTCAAGCGATCCTTAAGGCTGCGCACCTTCCGACTGAGCCGCCCTCAAGTATGGAGCCTCAGCGCTTCCTGGAGTTGATGTCGGTGGATAAGAAGGTGCTGGATGGTCGCATACGCCTGGTGCTGCTAGAGCAGCTTGGGAAGGCTGTAGTCACTGATAGTTTTGACTCTGCACTGCTGCAGCAGACCCTTGAGCAGCACTACGCGCCTGAAGCCGTGGCGGAGTAGATTTTGATGCGGGTGCCAAATATCCATTTTGAGCCCGAATCGCGCCAGTTGCAGAGAGCACGCCTGGAGCATCTGCTGAGTTTTTCTGATTTGGTGATGCTGTTGGTTGCCGAGCAAGGGTTGGGTCGCTCCCATCTGCTGGCACAATTGAAGCCCGAACAGAGTCCGATGCAGCCGAACTGGGTCCATCTGTCTTTGGAAACCGCTTTCGACGTTACGCACCTTTTGCAGGCGCTAATTGCGTTGTCGGGAATCAGTTGCGAACCCAACAACCGAGCAAGACTGACAGCGCTACACGCTTATGCTCGTGAGCTAGAGCAGTTGGACCAGCGTCTGCACATCTGCGTAGATGATGCTGATTATCTCTCCGATAACGCGCTTGAACTGCTGCTTAACTTCTCCAAGATTGATAGTGCCGCGCCACGTGTGCTGTTGGCCGGCTTGCCTGAGTTTGAACAACGTTTCTTTGAACGCGAGTTTAATCGTCTAGTTGAGGGTTCATTGCATGTTGAACATCTGCAGCCCTACACGGCTGAAGAGGCGCGCGCCTTTGTCGATGCGCACCTGCTAGATGGACGTCAGTTTAAGGACGCTGAATATCGACGTCTGCTGCTAGATAGTCAGGGACGGCCTGATCTGTTGAAGTCAGCCTTAGCCAAGCTGTTGGATAAGGAACCTGCCCGAGCTGGGGTCAAAGGCGCGGTAAGCAATCGATGGTACTGGGCCGGTATTCTGTTGGTGTTAGCTACTACGGCAGGCGCTATCGGTTACCTCTACTCTCCCAGTGCAACAGTTGAGCCGGCGGTTACTACACCGCTGGAAATTCCCATCCCACAAGTTGTGCAAGCGGCCAAACAGTCGGAACCCGAGCTGGTGGCTGCGCGTTCCGAGCTGTCGAAGCGTCTAGAGGAGCAAGAGCAGCGACTGGCTGAAGTTGCAGACCTGACCTCTCAAGAGCGGGATGCTGTGGCAGAGTCCGAACCTACTGAGGTGGTGAAAGAGATCACGCCCGCGCCAGAACCCACGCCGGTCAGTGTCGCTGATTCACAGTCAGAGATAGCTCCCGAAACGACGCAGCCGCAAACACCCGCTCCCGTGGTTGAGGAATTAACACCTACTGCGCCGGATCAACAGACGGTTGACGTGAGTCAGCTACCCCCGGGAGCGGAGTTGGAAGCGGACTCAACGGTGGCGAGTTCTGGCACAGCTGCGGAAGTTGCGATCTCAGTCCAAGCTGATAAGGAGCCAGAACCGGAACCGCAGCCGACTCAGCTGGCGCAAGGTACGAGCGCTGAGCCTCAGCCCGCTATCCCTGCAACACCAGCTCCGCGCTCTGCGCAGACGATTAGCTCCGAGCAGACGACCAGCCGCTTTAGTGCAGACATCGAAACAGTCCTCGGGTGGTCAGCCACGGATCTAACAGTACAGTTATTGGCTGCACGCGAGGAGCAGACGGCCGATAAACTGATCGCTCGCTATGGTTCGGCCACACCGATGCTTAAACTTAGCTACCCCTACAAAGGGTCACCACGGTTCACTGTCGTAACCGGACACTACCCCAGTCGTGCGGCGGCAAATCAGGCTATTTCCAAACTTCCGGTTGAGTTACAGCGGCTTAAACCCTGGATACGCTCTGTTACGGGTCTGAAGAGTGAACTTAATAGCGCTCTGAACCCGTAATTCCCTCCGTCAGTTAACTCTAAGTCCTTGTCCCACTTTGGCTTAGCCACTTGGCTCGATTTGTAGCTGACGCGCTTCACGTGTAAAATTAGCGGCCCTCTCGCTCTGCTGAGTGCATTGAGCGAGCTGTTTCAGCTGCATAACTAGCTGATTTAATTAAAGTTTTTATTTGGAATTTGGCGTATGAGCAACGGTCTGTATCGCGCGGATGAGTTTAAGGACAACTGTGGCTTTGGTCTTATGGCCCACATGCAAGGCGAAGCCAGTCATGGAGTGCTGACCAAAGCGATTGAAGCTCTGGCATGTATGACACACCGCGGTGGTATCGCTGCCGACGGTAAAACGGGTGATGGCTGTGGTCTGCTGATGCAGATGCCGCGCGGTTTTATGCGTGCTGCTGCAAAAGCAGAGCTGGGCGTTGAGCTGGCGGATAACTTTGCTGTGGGTATGGTATTCCTATCGCAGAGTGCTGAACTGGCTGACCAAGCGCGCAACGCAATGAACACTGAACTAGCTGCACAGGGTCTGGAAGTTGCCGGCTGGCGTGTAGTGCCAACTGATACCGAGTGTCTGGGTCCGATCGCAAAAGAGACACTGCCGCAGATTGAGCAGGTTCTGGTTAACGTTGGTGAGATGAGCGAGCGCGAGCTGGCGGTGGCGCTGTTTGTCGCGCGTCGTAAAGCTGAGATCGCCATGAACGCCGATCCAGACTTCTACATCTGTTCTCTGTCAGAGCGTGTTATCAGCTACAAAGGCCTGATGATGCCGGTGGATCTACCCGTATTCTACAAGGATCTGGCAGACGAGAACCTTGAGACCGCGGTAGTGACCTATCACCAGCGTTTCTCAACTAACACTGCACCTCGCTGGCCGCTGGCTCAGCCGTTCCGCTTCCTCGCGCACAACGGTGAGATCAACACCATTGAGGGCAACCGTAACTGGGCGCGTGCGCGTGCGTCTAAGTTCCAGACTCCACTGATTCCAAATCTCGATGAGTTGCAGCCAATCGTTAACACTACAGGTTCTGACTCCTCATCGATGGATAACATGATCGAGTTTCTGCTGGTAGGTGGTATCGACCTCTACCGCGCAGTGCGCATGATCATTCCACCTGCATGGCAGAACGTAGATACGATGGACGCTGAACTGCGCGCCTTCTACGAGTACAACTCGATGCACATGGAGCCTTGGGATGGCCCTGCAGGCATGGTAATGACTGACGGTCGTTACGCTGTTTGTATGCTTGACCGAAACGGCCTGCGTCCATCGCGCTGGGTAATGACCAAAGATGGGATGATCTGTACTGCCTCTGAAATAGGTGTATTCAGCTACGAGCCGAACGATATCGTTGCTCAAGGCCGAGTTGGACCAGGTCAGATTCTGGCGATTGATACGCAGACTGGCGATGTGCTGCATACGCAGGATGTCGACAACCGTCTGAAGAAGGCGCAGCCCTACAAGCAGTGGCTGAAAGAGAACACTCTACGTCTTGAAAACACCATGAACCTCACTGAGGAGTCTAAATCTTTCCCTGAAATGTCAGTGGAAGAGGTTAAGACCCACATGAAGATGTTCAACGTCTCTTATGAAGAGCGTGATCAGGTTATCCGTCCACTCGGTGAGAGCGCGATGGAAGCGGTTGGCTCTATGGGCGACGACAAGCCTATGGCCGTGCTATCTGAGCAGATCCGCTCGCCATACGACTACTTCCGTCAGCAGTTCGCGCAGGTAACCAACCCGCCAATTGATCCGCTGCGTGAAGCGATCGTCATGTCGCTCGAGACCTGTCTCGGTCGCGAGCAGAACGTTTTTGAAGAGACTGCTGACCACGCACGTCGTGTTGTTCTGACAATGCCGGTGCTCTCAGCAAGTAAGTTTATTCGTATTCGCGATAATGATGTCGCTGGCTTTGAGCCGCAGGTCATTGAGTTGAACTACGACCCTGCAGCAGCGTCACTGGAACAGGCAATTAAGGCTGTCTGTGACGAAGCTGAAGCGGCGGTTCGCAACGGTAAAGCGCTGATCATCCTATCTGACAAAGCGATTGAGAAGGGCAAGTTGCCTATCCACGCTGCTATGGCGACCGGTGCAGTTCACCACCGCCTGATCGATACCGGTCTGCGTACCGATGCCAATATCATCGTAGAGACCGGCACTGCACGTGACCCGCACCACTTCGCTGTGTTGTTCGGCTTCGGTGCCACGGCTGTTTACCCATACCTGGCCTACCGAGTACTGACTGATCTTTGTCGTACCGGTGAGTTGGCGATAGAGCCACTACAGAGCCACGAGAACTACCGTAAGGGTATCGATAAAGGTCTATTTAAGATCCTGTCTAAGATGGGTATCTCAACCATCGCCTCTTACCGTGGTGCACAGCTGTTTGAAGCGATCGGCCTCTCTAACGAGATTGTTGATCTCTGTTTCAAAGGTGTAATGAGTCGTATCCAGGGTGCGAAGTTTGAGCACTTTGAGAAGGATCAGCAGACGCTGGCGAAACTGGCGTTCAACCCACGCAAAGCACTGAAGATCGGTGGCCTGCTGAAGTACAAGTTTGGTGAAGAGTACCACGCGTACAACCCAGACGTAGTTAAGGCGATTCACGACGCAGTGCGCACTGGCGAGCAGTCACACTATGATCGCTACGCCAAGCTCGTTAACGAGCGTGGTGTTGCGACAATTCGTGACATGCTGGCACTGAAATCGGGTAATGCGATTGCCCTGAGTGAAGTTGAGCCGGCAGAAGCGCTCTACCCACGTTTCGATACCGCAGCGATGTCGCTCGGCGCTCTGTCGCCTGAAGCGCATGAGGCACTGGCTGTTGCGATGAACGAACTGGGTGGTCGCTCGAACTCTGGCGAGGGTGGTGAGGATCCAGCACGTCACGGCACAATCAAGCGTTCTAAGATTAAGCAGATCGCTTCAGGTCGCTTTGGTGTAACCCCAGAGTACCTGGCGAACGCTGAAGTTATGCAGATCAAAGTAGCCCAAGGTGCGAAGCCGGGCGAAGGTGGTCAGCTGCCAGGTGGTAAGGTCAACTCGTTGATCGCGCGTCTGCGTTACTCGGTACCGGGTGTGACACTGATCTCGCCTCCGCCACACCATGACATCTACTCGATCGAGGATTTGGCACAGCTGATCTTCGATCTTAAGCAGGTAAACCCTGAAGCCTTTGTATCAGTCAAGTTGGTTTCACGTCCGGGTGTCGGCACCATCGCCTGTGGTGTTGCCAAGGCCTATGCAGATCTGATTACCATTTCAGGTTACGACGGTGGTACGGCGGCATCGCCGATCACATCGATTCATTACGCTGGTTCCCCATGGGAGCTGGGTCTGGCGGATACTCACCAGTCTCTGCGCGGCAACCACCTGCGTGGTTCGATCCGTCTACAGACAGACGGTGGTTTGAAGACAGGTTTAGACGTTATCAAAGCTGCCATCCTCGGCGCTGAGAGCTTCGGCTTCGGTACTATGCCGATGGTAGCGCTGGGTTGTAAGTACCTGCGTATCTGTCACCTCAATAACTGTGCGACCGGTGTAGCGACTCAGAACGATCGTCTGCGTAGCGACCACTTCCGCGGTACCGTTGAGATGGTTAAGAACTATTTCCGCTTCGTTGCAGAAGAGTGTCGTGCACTGATGGCACAGCTTGGCGTACGCACAGTGGAAGAGTTGGTGGGTCGCGTAGATCTGCTTGAGGTGATTGAAGGTCGCACTGAGCGTCAGCGTTCACTCGATCTTTCACCAATCATCAGTGATGCAGGCATCCCAGCTGAGTACCCGCACACCGTGCAGCGCGACCGTAATGAGCCGTTCGATAAGGGCACGCTCAATACCCACATGCTGGAGCTGGCACAGTCTGCTATTGATGGTGCGACTAGCGGTGAGTGGACCCTTGAGATCACAAACTGTGACCGTTCTATCGGCGCGCGTACTTCAGGTGCTATTGCTAAGAAGCACGGCAACCTCGGTATGTCCGAGCAGCCAATCACCTTTAACTTCCGTGGTCACGCGGGTCAGTCGTTTGGCGTTTGGAACGCAGGCGGTCAGAACCTGATCCTCGAAGGCGATGCTAACGATTACGTCGGTAAAGGCATGGCTGGTGGTAAGGTTGTTGTTAAGCCGTTTAAAGAGCTGGATCTAAAAACAACTGATCTAGCAATCATCGGTAACACCTGTCTGTATGGAGCGACTGGCGGTAAGCTTTTCGCTGCAGGCACCGCGGGCGAGCGCTTCGGTGTGCGTAACTCAGGTGTACATGCCGTTGTAGAGGGCGCTGGCGATCACTGTTGTGAATACATGACAGGCGGTCTGGTAACAGTTCTCGGTTCTACCGGCTACAACTTTGGCGCGGGTATGACAGGCGGCTTCGCTTACGTGCTGGACATGGAGCGTACCTTCGTCGACAAGTACAACCACGAGCTGGTTGATATCCACCGTATTCATACGGAGTCGATGGAGCAGTACCGCAACCACCTGCGCTCAGTAATTATTGAGTTCGTACGTGAGACTGGCAGCCCATGGGGTCAGGAGATCGTTGATAATCTGGAAGATTACATCGGTTCGTTCTGGCTGGTTAAACCTAAGGCTGCAAGCCTAGGTCAACTGCTGAACAACCTGTCGAGCTCGCCTGAGTAAGGCTGATAAAAGAATTTTAAGTCTGTGCCTGCGGTGCGCCGCAGGCGAATAATTTAGAGGTGGGACTATGACTACCCGTCTAAGTAATAACTTCCAGTTTGTGGAAGTGGAGCGCGAAGGCCCAGCAAAGATCAATGCTGAGGTTCGTCGTGGTCAGTTTGCTGAGATCTACGAGCCGTTTGCCAAGGCTGATGTGGCTGATCAGGCACACCGTTGTCTTGCGTGTGGCAATCCATACTGTTCATGGAAGTGTCCAGTACACAACCATATTCCGGACTGGTTGAAGCTGGTTTCTGATGGCAACTTGCTGGAAGCTGCAGAGCTTTCACATCAGACCAACTCACTGCCAGAAGTCTGTGGTCGAGTTTGTCCGCAGGACCGTCTATGTGAAGATGCCTGTACTCTGAATGAGGAGTTCGGTGCGGTCACTATCGGTGCTGTCGAGAAATACATAACTGATACTGCATTCGCGCTTGGCTGGCGTCCAGACACTTCAGGTGTCGTATGGACTGATAAGAAAGTTGCGATTATCGGTGCAGGCCCTGCAGGTCTTGGTTGTGCTGATATTCTGGCGCGTAACGGCGTTAAACCCGTTGTTTTCGATCGTAACCCAGAGATCGGTGGTCTGCTGACCTTCGGTATCCCTGAGTTCAAACTCGAAAAAGATGTAATGGTTCGTCGTCGCGAAGTGTTTGAAGCGATGGGCGTTGAGTTCCAGCTCAACACCGAAGTGGGCAAAGACGTTCAGATGGACGCACTGCTAGCTGAATACGACGCTGTCTTCCTGGGTATGGGTACTTACACCTACATGAAGGGCGGCTTCCCAGGTGAAGACCTCGATGGCGTTTACGACGCCCTGCCGTTCCTGATCTCTAACGTAAATCACTGCCGTGGTTACGAGAAAGATGCCTCTGAGTACATCAGCATGGAAGGCAAAAAAGTTGTTGTTCTCGGTGGTGGTGACACCGCAATGGACTGTAACCGCACCTCAATTCGTCAGCAGGCCGCGAGCGTAACCTGTGCTTACCGCCGTGACGAAGCGAACATGCCGGGCTCTAAGCGCGAAGTTGTGAACGCTAAAGAGGAAGGCGTACAGTTCATGTTCAACCGTCAGCCTGTTGAGGTTGTTGGCGAGAATGGCAAAGTGACCGGTATTAAGCTGGTGACCACTCAGATGGGTGAACCCGATGAGAACGGTCGTCGCCGCGCTGAAGTAGTTGAAGGTTCAGAAGAGGTTCTGCCAGCTGACGCTATTCTGGTTGCCTTCGGTTTCCGTCCAAGCCCAGCGCCGTGGATGACTGAACTGGGCATCGAACTGCATCAGGATGGTCGCGTTGACTGTGCTCAAACTGGCGAGCGTCTACCGTTCCAGACCAGCAACCCGAAAGTCTTTGCGGGTGGTGATATGGTTCGCGGCTCAGATCTGGTTGTTACCGCGATCTACGAAGGTCGTGAAGCAGCTGAAGGGATCATGGACTTCCTCGAAGTTTAATCCCCAGTCAGCAGTGAAAAAACCGCTCTCTTCGGACAGCGGTTTTTTTATGTTCGTTTTATGCTGATCGGGGTAGCGCAGAGAACGGAAAACTGAAGAAGAGTTTTAACCGCGAACTTTTGTATAGCCCTAAAGTAGCGGCACGTTCGGTTCAAAACGGGTACAATTCCGGAAATTTTTTGAGAGTTATGGATAGAGATTCACCTATGTCTGAGTTGAAGAACGATCGCTTTCTGCGCGCCCTTCTGAAAGAGCCAGTTGATGTCACGCCTGTATGGATGATGCGTCAGGCTGGGCGTTACCTACCTGAGTACCGTGAGACGCGTGCGCGTGCTGGTGACTTTATGGGGCTCTGTGGTAACCCTGAGCTGGCTTGTGAGGTGACTCTGCAGCCGCTGGAGCGTTTCCCTCTAGATGCGGCGATTCTCTTCTCCGATATTTTGACTGTGCCAGATGCCATGGGCCTGGGTCTCTACTTCGAAACGGGTGAGGGGCCACGCTTCAAGAAGATTATTCGCTCTGAGGCAGATGTAGATTCACTGCCTATTCCTGATCCTCAAGCGGATCTTGGCTACGTGATGGATGCTGTGAAGACTATCCGTCGTGAACTCAATGGCCGCGTACCACTGATTGGTTTCTCGGGTAGCCCCTGGACGCTGGCGACCTACATGATTGAGGGTGGCTCGAGCAAAGATTTCCGTCACATCAAAGGGATGATGTACTCAGAGCCTGCAACGCTGCACAAACTGCTCGATAAGCTAGCAGATTCAGTGATTCTCTACCTCAACGAGCAGATTCGTTGTGGTGCCCAGGCAGTGCAGATCTTCGATACTTGGGGCGGATCATTGAGTGGTCCGATGTACCTAGAGTTCTCGCTGAAATATATGCAGAAGATTGCTGCCGGTCTTATTCGTGAGAATGAGGGGCGTAAGGTTCCAGTGATCATGTTCACCAAAAACGGCGGTCAGTGGCTCGAGTCCATGGCTGAAGTCGGTGCTGATGCACTGGGTCTGGATTGGACAACGGATATCGGTGATGCGCGTCGCCGCGTTGGTGATAAGGTTTCTCTGCAGGGTAATATGGATCCATCTGTGCTTTACGGTACGCCTGCGCGTATCCGTGAAGAGGTTGCTCGTATTCTGGAAGGGTATGGAAGCGGCTCGGGTCATGTGATGAACCTGGGTCACGGTATCCACCAGTTTGCTGATCCTGAGCGCGCTAAAGTCTTCGTAGAAGCTGTGCATGAGCTGAGTGCCCAGTATCACGATTAAGAGTCCCCGGGTAAGATATCAGGCTGGGAAGGTTAGAGGTTCGTTGCGATGAAGAAATTGAAGTCGCTGTTTGAAAGTAACGCCGAATGGGCGCGTAAAATTGAAGCCGCGAATCCGGATTTCTTCCCGACCCTAGCAGCCCAGCAAGCGCCGCAGTACCTCTGGATCGGCTGTGCCGATAGTCGTGTTCCGGCAAATGAGATTGTCGATCTGATGCCCGGTGAACTTTTCGTTCACCGCAATGTATCGAATCTAGTTGTGCACTCAGACATGAACTGCTTGTCAGTGATTCAGTACGCTGTTGAAGTTCTGAAAGTAAAAGACATTATGGTCGTCGGGCATTATGGCTGTGGTGGTGTTGCCGCCTCTATGGAGGATGCGCGTCACGGTCTGATCGATAATTGGCTCTCTCATATTCGTGACGTTTACTACAATCACCGTAAGTTCTTGGGTCAGTGGGAAGCTAAGCCGCATCAGATCGATCGATTGTGTGAGCTGAACGTCGTCACTCAAGCGCTAAACGTGTGTAACACAACAACAGTGACCGACGCCTGGGCGCGAGGGCAGGAGCTAAACGTCCATGGCTGGATCTACGGCCTCGGTGATGGCCTGCTGCGGGATCTCGGTTTTACAGTTAGCAGTAAAGAGGATATCCGCTCGACATTTAATGATGCGGTTGAGTTGATTGAGACCAAGGGTGAACAGACAGAGGGGCACCGCTGCGACGCGACCTGCACCCACAGCTAAGATTTTCCAAGTGGAATTCTGAGGTAACGAGCGAAATAGCCCGACGGGCTATTTCGCGATCACCTTTGATGGGTGGGTCGCGCAATACGCTGTGCGTACTGCGCTCGTACTTTTCTAGGACCAACCGGTTTAGTTAGACCGCCTCTAGTGCCTGAGTCAGATCAGCGATCAGATCATCGATATGCTCGATACCGATCGACAAACGGACCATATCTTCAGTAACACCGGCAGAAGCTAGCTCTTCAGCGTTAAGCTGGCGGTGTGTCGTTTCGGCAGGGATAGACGCTAGCGACTTACAGTCGCCAATGTTCACCAGACGGGTAACGATCTCCAACGCATCGTAGAACTTACGGGTTGCTTCGCGGCCGCCCTTCACACCGAAACTGAGAATACCTGAGGCGTTACCCCCCATGTATTTCTGCGCCAGAGCATGATCCTGATGCGATGGCAGACCGGCATATTTAACCCAAGTAACCATATCGTGGCCCTCGAGGAACTCAGCGATCTTCTGTGTGTTGCTGCAAATACGTTCCATACGCAGTGGCAGCGTCTCGATGCCCTGAAGCAGCAGGAAGACGTTCATAGGTGAAATTGCCGCACCGGTGTTACGCAGTGGCACCACTCGACAACGACCGATAAATGCCGCCGGGCCAAAAGCCTCCGTGTATACCACTCCGTGGTAAGAGACGTCGGGCGTGTTCAGTAGTGGGAAGCGATCCTTATGCTCGGCCCATGGGAACTTACCTGAATCCACAATTACGCCACCAATTGAGTTGCCGTGGCCACCAATGTATTTGGTCGCCGCCGTAACGATGATATCCGCGCCCTGCTCAATCGGGCGCCAGAGCGCTGGGCTCGGTACGGTGTTGTCGACAATCAGTGGAATGCCGTGACGGTGCGCAACCTCGGCGAGTGCTTCAATGTCGGCAATGCGGCCCGAGGGGTTGCCCACAGACTCGCAGTAGAGCCCTTTAGTGTTTTCGTCAATCTTAGCTTCAATTGCTGCGATATCGTTACTTGGAACAAAACGTACTTCAATCCCTTGGCGTGGCAAGGTGTGTGCAAACAGGTTGTAGGTACCACCGTACAGATCGCTAGCAGAGATGATGTTGTCGCCTACCTCGGCAATCGTCTGGATCGCGTAGGTAATCGCTGCCATACCAGATGCCACTGCAAGGCCTGCAATGCCTCCCTCAAGGGCCGCAACACGTTGCTCAAGCACATCGGTCGTTGGGTTCATAATACGGGTGTAGATGTTACCGAGGACCTTCAGGTCAAACAGATCGGCACCGTGTTGGGCATCATCAAATGCGTAAGAGGTAGTCTGGTAGATCGGTACGGCTACGGACTTGGTAGTAGGGTCTGGTTGGTAGCCTGCATGCACCGCGAGGGTTTCGAGTTTCATGATAACTCCTTATTATTGATCTCTTTATTGTTGGTTGTTCTAGGGTGTTGTTCGATACTGCCCTGTGAAACAGCGCTCGTAAAGCTCGGAGATTCGATGGCTAAGACCAAACAGGCATATGTATGTAACGACTGCGGAGCCGACTTCACTAAGTGGCAGGGACAGTGCACAGCCTGTAAGGCTTGGAACACGCTAACTGAAGTTCGATTGGGAAGTGCTCCCGCGGGTGGTGCTCAGGCTGCCTTGCGTCGTTCGGGCTATGCAGGTGACGCCGCTAGCAAGGGTAAGGTGGTCAGCCTGAGTGAAGTTGCCCTCGCGGAGATGCCACGCATGGGCACAGGAATTGGCGAGCTTGACCGTGTGCTCGGCGGTGGTCTGGTTCCTGGATCCGCAGTGTTGATTGGCGGTCATCCGGGGGCCGGTAAGAGTACGCTGCTGCTGCAGACGATGGCCGAGTTGGTTCGTCAGATGCCAGCCCTGTATGTTACAGGCGAGGAGTCGTTGCAGCAGGTAGCCATGCGCGGTAAGCGCCTCGGTTTAGATGTTGGCGAGCTAAAGATGCTGTCGGAGACCAACGTAGAGACGATTTGTGATGTGGCGGACCAGCTCAAACCGAAGGTAATCGTTATCGACTCTATCCAGGTGATGCATGTTACTGATGTGCAATCAGCGCCCGGTTCAGTTGCACAGGTGCGCGAGAGTGCGGCCTACCTCACACGCTACGCTAAGCAGACAGGTACCGTCATATTCCTCGTAGGTCATGTCACCAAAGATGGTTCTCTGGCGGGGCCCAAGGTGCTTGAGCACATGATCGACTGTTCGCTGCAGCTTGAAGGCGAATCTGATAGCCGTTTTCGAACGCTTCGTAGCCACAAAAATCGTTTTGGTGCGGTCAATGAACTGGGCGTTTTCGCCATGGTCGAAGCGGGCCTTAAAGAGGTTAAAAATCCTAGCTCAATCTTCCTGTCGCGCGGTGAAGAGCCGCGCCCTGGCAGTGTCGTGATGGTGGTGTGGGAAGGCACCCGTCCAATGCTGGTTGAACTGCAGGCACTGGTAGATAGTTCGCATCACTCAAATCCCCGTCGGGTTGCTGTGGGTATGGATCAAAATCGTCTTGCGATGCTGTTGGCCGTACTCAACCGCCACGGCGGGCTGATGACCGGTGACCAGGATGTGTTTATCAATGTGGTCGGTGGTATCCGTGTGGTCGAGACCGGTGCCGATTTGGCGCTGCTGTTAGCCGTGGTATCAAGCTTTAGAGATAAGGCCTTGCCCGGCGATCTGATCGTGTTGGGTGAGGTCGGTCTCTCCGGCGAAATTCGCCCTGTGCCCAATGGTCAGGAGCGCATTCGAGAGGCGGCCAAGCATGGCTTTAAACGCGCGATCGTACCGAAAGCAAACAAGCCCAAGGATTCAATTCCTGGGCTTGAGGTTGTCGCGGTGGATCGTCTTACACAGGCGCTTGATGCTATTTAGAGTGCCACGAACACTGATCTAGTTCTGCACCAGCGCTTCTAGGTTGCGGTGGACCAACTCCTCCGAACCGAGATTGAGCTCTATCAGTCGACGCAGATGGGCGATGCTATCCAGGTCGAGTTTGTTGACCTCAAACCCGTAGCAGTTGTCGCGCACTGAGCGCAGGATAGATGGCATGCGAATCATCACCTCATTAGAGAGATAGAGGATCAGCTCTGCGTCCCCTCCTATCTCTAAGTCCAGTGCGGTTGGAGACTCGATTAAGGCACCTTTCAATGAGATGTCATGGAGTTCAACCACAGCGGGTGGCTGGCCAGTAATGTGCAGTTCACACTCTGCATCAAAAGCGACGCGATCAAAACGGCGATTAGAATTTTCCACAGACATAGCAGTACAACCTTTCAAGTGCCTCTTGTTAGGTTTAGCACAGCCTGGCCCTTTTTGCGTTTGAGCGCACAATAAAAAGGCCCCGAATTCGGGGCCCTCTTTTGGTAGCTCTCTTTCGCTTAGCTCATGCGGCGATACTTGATGCGCTCGGGCTGGTGATCCTTACCAAAGCGTTTCTTATAGTCCTCAGCGTACTCGGTGTAGTTGCCTTCAAAGAAGGTAACCTGCGAGTCACCCTCGTAGGCGATCATATGGGTACAGATTCGATCGAGGAACCAGCGATCGTGCGAGATAACAACTGCAGAACCGGGGAAGGCCAGAATCGCCTCCTCAAGTGCACGCAGGGTTTCGATATCGAGGTCGTTGGTTGGTTCGTCGAGCAACAGCACGTTGCCACCCTCTTTGAGCAACTTCGCCATATGCAGGCGGTTGCGCTCACCACCTGAAAGGTCTTTTACAAACTTCTGCTGGTCTGAACCTTTGAAGTTGAAGCGACCACAGTAAGCACGTGAAGGCGTGGTGTAGTTGCCGACAGTGATCATATCCGAACCATCAGAAATCTCTTCAAAGACGGTTTTGGTACCGTCGAGCTCACGTGACTGGTTCACATAGGCAAGCTGTACGGTTGAACCTAGGTCAACGCTGCCGGAATCTGGCTGCTCTTCACCGGCGATCATGCGGAACAGTGTCGATTTACCGGCACCGTTCGGACCGATGATGCCGACAATTGCGCCCGGCGGAATTGAGAAGTTAAGGTTTTCGAACAGCAGTTTGTCGCCATAGGCTTTGGTCACGTTGTTCAGTTCGATCACCTTGTCGCCCAGGCGCGGGCCAGGTGGAATGTAGATCTCTTGAGTTTCGTTGCGCGTCTGGAACTCTTTCGAATTCATCTCTTCAAACTGTTTCAGACGAGCTTTGGATTTAGACTGACGTCCTTTAGCGCCCTGACGTACCCACTCCAGTTCCGCTTTAATTGCTTTCTGTTGTGCAGCTTCCTGTTTGGCTTCTTGTGCAAGACGAGCATCTTTCTGCTCCAGCCAAGAGCTGTAGTTGCCCTCCCAAGGGATACCGTGGCCGCGGTCGAGTTCGAGAATCCAGCCAGCAGCATTGTCGAGGAAGTAGCGGTCGTGGGTAATAGCTACCACCGTACCCGGGTACTCCTGCAGGAAGCGCTCGATCCAAGCGATCGATTCGGCATCCAAGTGGTTGGTTGGCTCGTCGAGGAGCAGCATATCGGGCTTGTCGAGCAGTAGACGACAGAGCGCTACGCGGCGACGCTCACCACCAGAAAGGTGTTTGACCTCGGCATCCCAGGCGGGCAGACGCATGGCATCTGCAGCGCGCTCAAGTGCAGTATCTAGGTTGTGGCCATCTTTCGCTGTGATCAGGTTCTCCAGTTCAGCCTGGCGTTTAGCCAAAGCGTCAAAGTCTGCATCCTCTTCAGCGTAAGCGGCGTAAACCTGATCGAGTTCGGCCAGCGCGCCTTTGACGTCTGAAACAGCCTCTTCAATGACTTCACGAACGGTCTTGGTCTCATCCAGTTGTGGCTCCTGCGGTAGGTAACCCACATTGATGCCCGGCATCGGGCGCGCTTCGCCGATGTAGTCCTGATCGACGCCCGCCATAATGCGCAGCAGGGTTGATTTACCGGCGCCGTTGAGACCGAGTACACCGATCTTCGCACCTGGGAAGAAAGAGAGAGATATATCTTTAAGAATCTCACGTTTTGGCGGAACAACTTTGCCAACGCGATTCATTGAATAGACGAACTGAGCCATCAGACAACTCCTGAAACAAAATGTGCGCAGATATTAACACAGCATCGAGATTGCATGAGCAGATTTGGTATAACCGGTGATGCTAATTCAAGTGAATCAACTCTCTTTTTCGAATATAATGCGCCGCAAATTTCAGGACCTATCGGACATCTAGCGGTTTTGCCGCAGAAAACGTCCCCGGTCATACTTCATAGAGGACTGTCATGTTTACCAAAGATATGAACATCGCCAGCTACGACCCAGAACTCTGGGGCGCAATGCAGTCAGAATCACAGCGTCAGGAAGAGCACATCGAACTGATCGCATCAGAGAACTACACCAGTCCTCGCGTGATGGAAGCGCAGGGCTCAGTACTGACTAACAAGTACGCTGAAGGCTACCCACAGAAGCGTTACTACGGCGGTTGTGAATATGTCGATGTTGCCGAGCAGTTGGCGATCGATCGTGCGAAGGAGCTGTTTGGCGCTTCATACGCAAACGTCCAGCCGCACTCAGGTTCACAGGCAAACGCTGCAGTCTTCATGGCACTGTGTAAAGCGGGTGATACCATTCTGGGTATGAGCCTGGCGCACGGTGGTCACCTGACTCACGGTGCAGCGGTCTCTTTCTCAGGTCGTATCTACAACGCTTTCCAGTACGGTCTGGATGAGAACGGTGACCTCGATTACGCTGAAGTAGAGCGTCTGGCGCTTGAGCACAAGCCGAAGATGATTATCGCTGGCTTCTCTGCGTACTCACGTGTGGTTGATTGGGCGAAGTTCCGTGAAATCGCTGACAAAGTGGGCGCATTCCTGTTTGTTGATATGGCACATATTGCCGGTCTGGTTGCGGCAGGCGTCTACCCAAGCCCATTGCCGTACGCTGATGTTGTAACTACAACTACCCATAAAACTCTGGGCGGTCCACGTGGCGGTTTGATCCTCTCTGCTCGTGCGGATGAAGAGCTGCAGAAGAAACTGAACTTTGCGGTATTCCCTGAGTCTCAGGGTGGCCCACTAATGCACGTTATCGCGGCTAAAGCGGTCTGCTTCAAAGAGGCGATGGAGCCAGAGTGGAAGGCGTACCAGGCACAGGTTGTTAAAAATGCTCAGGCGATGGCTGAGGTGTTCCTGTCACGCGGCTTCGACGTTGTTTCAGGCGGTACAGATGACCACCTGTTCCTGCTCAGCCTGATCGGTAAAGAGTACAGCGGCAAGGATGCAGATGCGGCGCTAGGTCGTGCCAACATCACTGTTAACAAAAACTCTGTACCGAATGACCCACGCTCACCGTTCGTGACTTCAGGTCTGCGTATCGGTACGCCTGCAGTCACTCGTCGTGGTTTCAAAGAGGCAGAAGTTAAGGATCTGACTAACTGGATCTGTGATGTACTAGAAAACATCGACGACGAAGCCGTAATCGGTCGCGTAAAAGAGCAGGTTAAGGCGATCTGCGCGCAGTACCCTGTTTATAAGTAAGTACAAGTAAGACCTGAATCTGAGGTGGTTTGAGACTTAGCCCTCAACCCCTTAGAATACAGAGGGCAGCCGGTATTAGACCTGCTGCCCTTTTATTGTCATGGGTGACCGGTTTACCCAAAGGACACAGGTGCCGTGCGACGCAGGAGCAAGCGTGCGGCTATACGCTCTTTAGCCACCCGACACGAGGCATGTAATGCATTGTCCATTTTGCAGCGCATCAGATACCAAGGTGATTGACTCGCGATTGATCGCTGAGGGTCAGCAGGTACGCCGTCGTCGCGAGTGTGTCTCCTGTCATGAGCGGTTCACCACCTTCGAAGAAGCCGAGTTGTTGATGCCACGTGTTGTGAAGAATGACGGCACGCGTCAGCCCTTCGATGAAGCTAAATTGCGCGGCGGTATTACTCGCGCACTCGAGAAGCGCCCAGTCAGCGTTGAAGATATTGAGGCCTGTATCAACCGTGTTAAGCAGCGCCTGCGTGCAACCGGTGAGCGTGAGATCCCCTCAGTAATTGTCGGTGAAGCCACCATGGCTGAACTGCGCAAACTTGATCAGGTAGCCTATGTCCGCTTTGCCTCGGTCTACCGCGACTTCCAAGATATTCACGAGTTCCGCCTCGAGATTGAGCGCTTGTCTGAGGATGATGTGCCAGTCGAGTCTACAGTTGCCGCAAAACCTGCTCGACGCCGTAAACCAAAACCAGAAAAAGGGCCTGAGAGCCCAGACCTGTTTGCGGAAGAGCAGTAATGACCAATTTCTCAATTGAAGATCGCCAGTTTATGGCGCGGGCCATCCAGCTTGGCTGGAAGGGGCTCTACACCACTCACCCAAATCCACGCGTTGGTTGCGTGCTGGTGCGTGACGGCAAGATCATTGGTGAGGGTTACCACATCCGCGCCGGAGAGGGGCATGCTGAGGTGAACGCGCTTAAGCAGGCCGGCGATGCGCGCGGTGCAACGGCCTACGTTACACTAGAGCCCTGTAGCCACTTTGGCCGCACACCACCCTGTGCTCAAGGTTTGATCGACGCCGGTATCAGCCGAGTAGTGGCCGCGATGGTTGATCCCAATCCGGAGGTTGCTGGGCGCGGTCTGCAGATGCTGCGCGATGCTGGCATCGAAGCGGATAGTGGATTGTTAGAGGACCAGGCACGGGAGCTGAATCCCGGCTTCTTATCGCGGATGGAGCGTGGACGCCCATTTATACGTCTGAAGTTGGCGATGAGCGCTGACGGTCGAACGGCCATGGCTAGCGGCGAATCTAAGTGGATAACCGGCGCTCAGGCGCGGGCGAATGTACAACAGCTGCGAGCACGTAGCTCGGCGGTGCTTACTGGCGTAGGTTCCATTCTGCATGATGACTCGGCTTTGACTGTTCGCCTTGAGGAGTTGAGTGAGACGGTTCGCGCGCAGGTTGAACAACCCAAACCGCTTCGTGTGGTGTTGGATTCAAAACTACAGACACCGGCTCAAGCGCGCATTCGCAGTTCCGATGCTCCGACTCTGATCTGCCACGCACAAGCGCAGAACCCAACAAACAGTGAGACGCTAAGCTACCTGCAGGTGCCAACGGGTGCAAATGGCTTGGACCTTCATTGGCTAGTCGAGCAGCTGGCTAGCGAGTACAACGTCAACGAACTACTGGTTGAGACCGGGGCAAAGTTGGCCGGAGCCTTCGTTAAGGCGGGGCTGATTGATGAGCTCTGGGTTTACATGGCGCCCAAGCTGATGGGTAGCAGTGCTAGGCCGTTACTCGACTTACCGCTAGATGTTATGAGTGACTCAATTGAGTTAAAATTAATAGATATCCGCCAGTTCGGCGAAGATGTCCGCTTTATTTGGCAGCCAAACTGATGTTTACCGGAATTATTGAAGCTGTTGGTAAAATTGAGTCCGTTGCTCCTGTTGGCGGTGATCTGCGACTGCGTGTTGAGGTCGGCGCGCTGGATATGGGCGATGTTGCACTAGGTGACAGTATCGCGACTAACGGCGTCTGTCTGACTGTGGTCGACTGGGATTCATCAAGTTTTACAGCCGATGTCTCGCAGGAGACGCTGGCCTACAGCCGTTTAGCCGACTTAGCAGTTGGCGAAGCAGTGAACCTGGAGAAGGCGCTGCTGCCGACCACGCGCCTTGGCGGTCACCTCGTTTCCGGCCATGTCGACGGCGTTGGTGAGATCTATTCGCTAGAGCAGGATGCGCGCTCAATCCGAATTGGCGTGGCTGCGCCGAAAAGCCTTCACCGCTTTATCGCAGCTAAAGGGTCAATCACCGTTGATGGCGTAAGTCTTACAGTGAATGCGCTGAGCGCTCAGGGTTTTGAGTTAAATATTGTGCCGCATACGGCTGAGGGCACGATCATTCAGATGTACCAGATCGGACAGCAGGTACACCTGGAAGTGGATATGATCGCCCGTTATCTAGAGCGCTTGCTGAGCGCGGGTGCGGACGAGTATCAGAGTGAGAGCGGTGTAGAGCACCCCGGTTCGGGCGTCTCTATGGAACTGTTGGCGAGTGCGGGTTTTCTGCGCCGCTAAGCTTGGAGAAAGCATGCAACTGAACACCACTGAAGAGCTGGTAGAGGATATTCGCCAGGGCAAGATGGTCATCCTGATGGATGATGAGGATCGCGAGAATGAGGGCGATCTGGTCATCGCTGCTGAGATGGTTCGTCCTGAAGATATCAATTTCATGGCCAAACATGCTCGCGGTCTGATCTGTCTGACGCTGAGTCGCCAGCACTGTGAGCAGTTGCGTCTGCCACTGATGGTGCAAGCGAATGGTGCGGCCTACTCAACCAACTTCACCGTCTCAATTGAGGCAGCTGAAGGAGTGACAACCGGTATCTCCGCGGCGGACCGTGCACTCACAGTGCGCACAGCCGTTAAGCCCGATGCCAAGCCGAACGATATCGTACAGCCCGGTCATATCTTTCCGTTGATGGCACAGCCGGGTGGCGTATTGAGCCGGGCAGGTCATACCGAGGCGGGTGTTGATCTGGCACGCATGGCCGGTATGACAACTTCAGCCAGTGTGATCGTTGAGATTATGAATGATGACGGCACCATGGCACGTCGTCCTGAGCTTGAAGCCTTTGCCAAAGAGCATAGTTTGAAGATTGGCACCATCGCCGATCTTATCCACTACCGTACTACCAACGAAACTACCGTCGTTGCAACCGATGAGGGTGAGATGGACACCGACTATGGTAGTTTCAACTACCGCATCTATCGTGACGACATTCAGGGCTGCAATCACCTGGCGATGTATCAGGGTGAGCTCGATGCTGACACACCCACTATTGTGCGAGTTCATAACCGTACGGAGGTGCTTCGTGATGTGGTTGGTGTTGCCTCTGAAGATCCAAAGTGGACGCTGCGTCATGCGCTAGAGCGTATTGCACAAGAGGGCCAGGGCGTTGCATTGCTGCTCGACTCGGCGGGAAAAGTTGATCTGGGCGACGCGGTTCGTGCGCTGGATAACACCAAGCCGTCTAAAGTTAATGTCAGTGCTTCAGGCGCCTACCTGCAGGTGGGTACCGGATCTCAAATATTGCGTGATCTGGGTGTAGGCAAAATGCGCCTGCTCAGCTCACCGATGAAGTTTAATGCGATTTCAGGTTTCGATCTGGAGATCGTCGAATACATTCCTTTTGAAGAGTAAAAGAAGATGAGCCTAACTGTAGTTGAGGGCAACTTTGTTGCCGCAGAGGGTAAGTACACACTGGTTGTTGGTCGTTTCAACGAGTTTGTTGTCGAGAGCCTTGTTGAAGGTGCGGTTGATACCCTGAAACGTCACGGTGTGAGCGAAGAGAACATCCGTATTGTGCGCGTACCGGGTGCGTTTGAAGTACCTCTGGCGGTACAGCGTGTTGCGCAGCAGAAGCGTGATGACGCCATTATTGCGCTGGGTGCCGTGATTCGTGGTGGTACACCGCACTTTGAATTTGTCTCTAACGAGAGCTCGAAAGGTGTTGCGCAGGTATCCCTAGAGTACGGAGTTCCTGTTGCTAACGGCATTCTGACCGTGAATAGCATCGAGCAGGCGATTGAGCGTTCGGGCACTAAGATGGGTAATAAGGGTGCTGAAGCAGCGCTGTCGGCGATCGAGATGGTTAGCCTGCTGCGTCAGCTAGAGGTGTAAGATGAGCGACGAAAAAGCGCCTAAGAAGCGCGTCTCCAATACGGAGAAGCGCCGCAACGCGCGTAGCTACACGCTACAGGCGCTGTACCAGTGGCAACTTGCTGGCCAAGCTGCCAACGAGATCGAAGCGCAGTTCCGTGTTGATAACGATATGTCAGACACCGACGTGCCTCTTTTCTCTGAGTTGCTACACGGTGTTATCAGCAAGCGAACCGAGCTCGATAGCCAGTTCTCTGCTTACCTAGATCGCGCGTTGGATGATCTCGATCCGGTCGAACTCGCTGTATTGCGTATTGGTAGCTTCGAGCTAATTCACCGAATTGAGGTGCCCTATAAAGTGGCCATCAACGAGAGTGTTGAGCTGGCTAAGATTTTCGGTGCGACCGAAAGCCACAAATACGTCAACGGTGTACTGGATAAGCTGGCGCAGAAAGTGCGCACCTTGGAAATTAAGGCTGCTCGTCAGAAGTAATGCCCAGCGAGTTTGAGCTAATCGATCGTCACTTTGCATCAGTCGCTGCGCAGGCGGCTGATGTCGTATTGGGATTAGGTGACGATTGCGCGTTGGTGCAGCCGCCAGCATCCGATGAGCTGCTAGCAAACTCTACCGACACCCTCGTTGAGGGGGTTCATTTTCTTCCCGATATCGCTGCTGAGGATCTTGCTTGGCGCCTGGTTAGCGCGTCAGTCAGCGATCTTGCGGCAATGGGTGCACGCCCCCTCTGGTTCAGTCTGGCGATTACCCTGCCCGACGGTAATGACGCTTGGTTGGTAGCATTTAGCCGGGGTTTAAAGGCGGCACTTAAAGCCTACTCAATTACTCTGATTGGTGGTGATACAACGTCCGGAGCAACACGCGTGCTGACCGCGCATGTACAGGGGGCTGTGAAACCAGAGCAGGCGCTTAAGCGCAGCGGTGCGCAGGTGGGCGATCTGATCTTTGTCAGCGGTACGCTGGGTGATAGCCGTGCTGGACTTGAGCTGCTATCACATGCCGTTGATTCGGCGGACTATGAATTTTTGACGCAGCGTTTTTTGCGCCCGACTGCTCGCGTTGAGCTTGGTTGCGGTCTGACTCAGCTGGCGAGCGCGGCAATAGATATCTCTGACGGTCTCTTGGCTGATCTTTCACATATTTTGAAGGCCTCAGGTGTTGGTGCTCTGGTGCATTTGGAACAATTACCGTTGTCAGATTCTCTAGCGGCACTCTACTCTGAGGAACAGTCGCAAGAGTGGGCAGCCACGGGCGGTGAGGACTTTGAGCTCTGCTTTACGGCGCCTGCTGGTCGCAGGGATGAGATCCAATTACTGGCCAAAGAACTCGGCTTAGAGCTCACTTGCATCGGCGAGATTCGCTCGGGGAATGGACTGCAGGTACTGTCACAGGGAGAACCTTGGGCTGTGTCAGGTGCTAAAGGCTTTGACCATTTTGGAGAGGAAGAATCCCTATGAAACATGCACCTGCCAGTGTGTGGCGTAACCCAATTCATTTTCTCGCATTCGGATTGGGCAGCGGTGCTGTGCCTAAAGCGCCTGGAACCTTTGGCACACTCGCGGCAATCCCAATCTGGTACCTTTTTGCAGATCTTAGCGTGGATTATTACCTGCTACTGCTGGTTTTGAGCTTTGCGCTAGGGTGTTGGCTCTGCGGCAAAACCTCGGAAGATCTGGGGGTGCATGACCACGGCGGGATTGTTTGGGATGAGTTTGTTGGATTGTGGATTACCTACCTTGCACTGCCACAGGGCTGGGGTTGGGTGCTGATCGGATTCGTACTGTTTCGAGTGTTCGATATCCTCAAACCCTGGCCAATCGGCTGGGCTGACAAGCGTGTATCCGGCGGTTTGGGTATCATGTTGGATGATGTACTGGCCGGTATGATGGCGTTAGGTTGTGTGCAGGGGCTACACTATCTAATGCTGATCTAATAGATCTGAGTCGACAACACGGGCGTAAACCTCCAGTACACGCTCGTTTAGAGCGGCGATTAAAGGGCAACATCGGGTTGCCAAAGATGAGGTTTTAACAGTGAGTATCAACTTTGTAGCGGAATCGAAGTTACCCACCCCTTGGGGTGTGTTTCGCATGGTTGGTTTCGAAGACACCGACAACGGTAAAGAGCATGTGGCGCTGGTTTTCGGTGAAGTAGCGGGTGACACGCCGGTATTGGCACGCCTTCATTCTGAGTGTCTGACGGGTGACGCGCTTTTTAGTTTGCGCTGCGATTGCGGCTTTCAGTTGCAAGAGGCGCTCAAGCGTATAGCTGAAGAGGGTAGCGGCGTACTGCTTTACCTTCGTCAGGAGGGCCGTGGCATCGGTCTGCTGAACAAAATTCGTGCCTACAATTTGCAGGATGGCGGTTGCGATACCGTCGAAGCGAACGAGAAGCTCGGTTTTGCTGCTGACATGCGCGATTACTCAATGTGCCTACCGATGCTTCAGCATTTGGGCATTGAACGGGTAAATCTGATGACGAATAACCCTCGCAAGGTCGCAGCGCTTACGCGTTTCGATGTTGAGGTATCCGAGCGCGTACCACTTCAGGTCGGAAAGAACCGCTACAACGAACACTATCTTGAGACCAAGATGGGTAAGCTGGGTCATATGATGACTGAAGTACACTTCAAGGCGGCTGAAGAGTCGACTGGCCACTGATCACAAGGCGTAACTTTTGCGCGATGCAAAGCCCAGTTGAGCGATCACTGGGCTTTTTTGTTGTTGCCGTTAAGATTCTCTCAATGCGACTTTGATGCTCTCAACCAACGAGTCAGCATCCAGTCCAGCCATCTCAAGTTGTTCGGTGCGACTGCCATGAGCGAGCCACTCGTCAGGAACACCCAAACAAAGAACGTTCGCCTTGCTATTCAGTTGAGCCACAAAACCAGATACCTGAGCGCCTATACCGCTGATGATTGCATGGTCTTCGATGCAGACCAGCAGCTCATGTTCTGTCGCTAGTTGCTCAACTAGTTCTCGATCTAAAGGCTTAGCAAAACGCATATCAGCCAAACTGGCATCGAGGGTCTTAGCGGTTTCAGTTGCCTGCTCAAGCAGAGCCCCAAAATTGAGTATTGCGACGCGCTCGCCCTGACGGACTAAGCGGCCTCGGCCTAACTCATAGGTGGCTGTGTCAGTTGATTCAACGGCAGCCCCTCCCCGCGGATAACGTACTGCGGCCGGTCCGCGATGGTTTAAACCAAACTCTAAAGCGCGCTGTTGCTCTTGGGCTGTTGCAGGCGTCATCACTACCATATTGGGTAGAGGGAGTAGCATCGATAGATCAAACAGACCGCCGTGACTGGCGCCGTCTTCACCGACCAAACCTGCGCGGTCAATAGCTATCAGTACATCTAGATTCTGTAGAGCAATGTCATGCACCACTTGGTCGTAGGCGCGCTGAAGGAAGGTTGAGTAGATGGCTACCACCGGTTTCATCCCGCTGCAGGCGAAGCCAGCTGCTAGAGTAGCAGCATGCTGTTCGGCAATCGCCACATCGAAGTAGCGTTTAGGGAACAACTCTGAAAACTTGATCAGATCCGAGCCTTCACGCATCGCTGGAGTAATCGCGACGATACGATCATTGAGTTGTGCCTGCCCAACTAACCAATCACCAAAGTAGTTACTGAAACTTTTCTGCGATGGTGGCTGATCTTTAGGGGCGATCTTGGCGATAGCGTGGTATCGCACAGGATCTCGTTCGGCGGGATCAAAGCCACGTCCTTTTTGAGTACGCAGGTGCAGGAACTGAGGTCCTGGGGTGTTGAGGCACTCCTCTACTGCTAACAGCACTCCCTTCAGATCGTGGCCGTCAATGGGGCCGTGATATCTGAAGTTTAGAGACTCAAACAGTGTCACTGCACTGGAGTCCTGTTTTAGCTGGTCACCCGCGAGATAGGTCGCTAGCCCACCCGTGTTGGGTGAGATGGACATCGCATTGTCGTTTAAGATGACCAACAGATTAGCACGCTCATGGGCGGCATGATTCAGGGCTTCAAACGCCATGCCTGCAGTCAATGCGCCGTCGCCAATCACAGCAACGCAGTGCTGCTCTTTGCCCTGTAGCCGTGCTGCGAGAGCCATACCGAGTGCTGCGCTGATTGATGTGCTTGAGTGGCCGGTACCAAAACTATCGAAGGGGCTCTCATCGCGACTGGGGAAGGCGGCAAGCCCGTCTTTCTGGCGCATACTGAGCATGGCATCGCGCCTGCCGGTCAAAATCTTGTGCGGGTAACTTTGATGACCCACATCCCAAATGAGTTGATCCTGCGGCAGTTTGAGCACTCTTAATAGTGCGATCGTAAGCTCAACCACACCTAAACCCGCGCCTAGGTGTCCGCCGGTCTGCCCTACGGTATAGAGCATAAAACTGCGTACTTCAGCAGCAAGTTGCTCAAGCTCACTAAAATTCAGAGGCCCGAGGTCAGCCGGTGAATTAATCCGGTTTAGAAGCGGGGTCAGTGGGCGTTGATCAGGGAGCTGTGAGGCCATTAGTGGTCACGTTCAATTACATACTGCGCCAGAGCAACCAAAGCCTGACTGCGAGAGCCAAAGGGTTCAAGAGCGGTTACGGCCTGTTGCTGCAGGTCGATCAACCAAGCGCGACACTGCTCTGCACCGACCAGTGCAGGATAAGTTGGTTTATTGCGTGCTTGGTCTGAGCCTTGGGGCTTGCCAAGTGTTGCCGTATCGCCTTCGATATCCAGAAGGTCATCCTTGATCTGGAAGGCGAGACCCAGTGCAGTTCCATATTGGCGCAGCGCGGCCATCTCGGCGTCGGTTGCCTCGGCGCTGAGAGCTCCGAGCTCCAGAGAGACATTGATCAGAGCGCCAGTTTTAGCGCTGTGCATCGCTTTGAGCTGGTCCAAAGTGAGTTGCTTACCCACTGAGTTCAGGTCGAAGGCCTGACCGTCCACCATACCCAGATCACCCGCTGCACGCGCTAACGCTTGAACCATCTGCAGTTGTATTTGAGCAGTACCGATGTTGTCGGGTTGGCTCAACAGCTCGAAGGACCAAGTGAGCAGAGCATCGCCGGCGAGAATGGCCGTCGCTTCATCAAAAGCGATATGACAGGTAGGTTTTCCGCGGCGCAGCTCGTCATCATCCATTGCCGGAAGGTCGTCATGAACTAGCGAGTAGCTATGTATCGCTTCAATCGCACAAGCGGCCGAGTCGGCTTGGTCGAGCGAGCCACGGCAAAACCTTGCAGCGAGGTAGACCAGTGCCGGGCGCATACGTTTTCCGCCATTGAGAAGGCTATAACGCATCGCCTCCTGCAGGCGAGGCTCTAAGCCAGTACGTTCGCTGAGACGACGCTCTAGTTGAGACTCAACGCGTGCGCGGTAGCTAGGTAAGAGTTCTGTGAGCATTAGCTGTCGCCGGAGACTCCTTCGCGGTTGAGCGGCCGCTCTTCGATGGCGCCGCGGTTCTCTACCAGAACTTTTACCTTCTGCTCAGCCTGATCGAGTATGGCCTGGCAATCACGTGTCAGGCCTATACCCTCCTCGAAGGCTTTCAGAGCGTCTTCGATTGGCATATCGCCCTGTTCCATCTGTGAGACAAGCGCTTCTAGGCGCTTGAGCGAGGTCTCAAAGTCGGGCGTTTGTTCAGTATCAGCCATAGTCAAACCACTCATTCTTTAGGTTGCTGAACTTATTGATCTAGTTCAGAAAATTGTCTTCAGAACTGTAAATCGATGCCGATACAGAAGAAGTGGGCAAAGAGGCCTGAAGTTTTCAACTATTATACATTTACCGACAACGAATTCGGCAGGGATTTGTTGCTGCTGTTTTAGGTAGCTCGCGAACGTGCACAGGGTCATCGCGAGAGCTAATGGAGTTTTCTTTGGATATAGCAACGCTAGTTGGTCTATTAGGCGGCCTCGGCATCGTCATCATGGCGATGGTGCTGGGGGGCGATGTGGGAATCTTCGTCAATGTGCCATCGATTCTGATCGTAATTGGCGGCAGTCTGTTTGTGGTACTCATTAAATTTACCCTCGTGCAGTTCTTGAATGCGGGTAAGGTTGCTGCAAAGGCCTTCATGTTTAAGTCGGTATCGCCTGAAGAGATCATCGCCGAGACAGTAGAGCTGGCCGACGCGGCGCGTAAAGGCGGTCTTCTATCGCTTGAGGATAAAGAGGTTTCGACCCCATTTATGATGCGCGGTATTCAGCTTCTCGTAGATGGTCATGACCCTGATGTTGTGCGTACTTTGCTGAACAAAGAGGCGGCCCTGACCGTTGAGCGCCACGAGCAGGGCTCAATGGCGTTTAAGGCGTTAGGCGATGTGGGTCCCGCTATGGGGATGATCGGTACGCTGGTGGGACTGGTGCAGATGCTCTCAAATATGTCCGACCCGAAAGCGATAGGACCCGCGATGGCGGTAGCACTTCTGACCACCCTCTACGGTGCGATGTTGGCGACGGTTATTGCGCTGCCAATTGCCGACAAACTCAATAATCGCGCGTCTGAAGAGGCCCTCAATCGCGCCCTGATTATAGACGGCCTGCTAGCGATTCAGGCAGGGCAGAACCCGCGTGTGATTGAGCAGATGTTGCGTAACTATCTGCCAGAGAAAAAGCGTGTAAGCGCGGAGTAGCTCCATGAGCGACGAGGACTGCAACTGCCCTAAATGCCCCCCTCCCGGATTGCCGGCGTGGATGGCGACCTTCTCCGATTTGATGGCACTGTTGATGTGCTTCTTTGTGTTGCTGCTCTCTTTCTCTGAGATGGATGTCCTTAAGTTCAAGCAGCTAGCCGGTTCGATGCGTGAAGCTTTTGGTGTGCAAGCGCAGATTAAGTCACCCGATATTCCAAAAGGGACATCGATTATCGCCCAAGAATTTAGTCCGGGCCGTCCTGAACCGACACCGATTAATGAAGTACGCCAGTTCACGGTAAATAACGACATGAACACGCTGGATGTTCGTACCAATGAAGGTCAAAGCCTCAAGGAGATGACTCAGCAAGGTTTAGAGGAGGCCCTCAGAGAGCAGCGGCGTGAAGCCGAGATGGAGGCGGTACAGTTTGCTCAGGCGCTAGCCAAAGAGATTGGCGAGGGGGCTATAGAGATAGAGACTGAGGGCTCCAAGATTATCATTCGTGTTAAAGAGCGCGGTTCGTTCGACTCCGGATCCTCGCAACTGAAGTTTGAGTACATTCCCGTGATCGAGAAAATCCGCGATCTGCTGCTAGGAATTAGTGGCAGTATTTCGGTCGAGGGACATTCAGACAATATCCCGTACTCCGGAACAGCATTCGAATCCAACTGGGACCTCTCTGCCGCGCGGGCTTTAGCGGTCGCCCATGAACTCTTTGCCGACACCCGCGTTGATCCGGGACGGTTCACGGTGTCAGGAAAAGCTGATACCAAACCCCTGGTGCCCAATATATCGCCGGAGAACCGTTCGACTAATCGACGTGTAGAGATAGTGATTCAGAAGGGTGAGGACCAGGAGTCGCTGGAGCGCGTGCAGGCAACAGAGCCAGGTGAGGCTCCTGTAGGTCTGTCGCCGGACGAAATTTTCTGATTCTGCTGTTTGTAAAGCACAAAAAAACCGGCAGCATAATGCGGCCGGTTTTTTGCGATTGGAAGCGCTTACTTAGAGTTATCCAGAATGTACTGGATTGCTGCAGTCAGCTCGCCATCAGTACAGTCCATACAGGTGCCCATTGGAGGCATCGCACCCTTGCCTTTTTTAGCGGACGCAAGTACTGCTTCCATGCCGGGCTTCATACGCTCAGCCCAAGCTGCTGCGTCACCTGTTTTGGGTGCGCCAGCTATACCGCTCATGTGGCACGCCAGACATTTGGTGTTGTATACGGTCGCGCCATCGCGCTCAGCCATAGCGGCTGCCGGCATCAACATAGCTGCAGCAGCCAAGCCCATCAGAGCTTTTTTCATTATTCGTATCCTCGATGTAGTTATGAGTGCTTGGTCAGCAAAGATGCCAAGCCGACCAATATTTGTAGTTTAGGCATAACTATTACGGGGAGTCCAGCCTTACAGTTCAGAGTGGCGTACACCCTTAGCCGTACCTGCTGAAGAGAGTCGCATTGCATAGCGGGCTTGCGAAGAGAGGGTTACAGGATCATCTGAACGGCCCAGATTGCGTTCGAGCAGGCGGATCAGTTCACTGTGAATGCTGGGATCGGTATGGGCCAGTTCAAGTATTGTTGCGGCAGTGGCCCCTTGCGCGTGGAGGGCTTTAATCTTTGTCATCTTCATTTCCTCTGGTTGTACCCAGTAGTTAACTGGGAAATGATGACAGAAGTGTGACAGCAGAAGGAATTTAAAAGCGAATCGCGCTTTCGCAGAGTAGACGATTTAGCCGCTGGACGTTACGCGCCATATCTCGCGCCAAATTTAGCGTTAGGATGCCGAAGTCCTGTGGATGATTTGCTTGGAGCTGTGCGTAAAGATCACAACTCACCTCGAGAACAATGCTCGGTTCAGTCGCCTCGACGCGACCACCGTGGGGTTGCAGTGAGATCATCGCAACGTACCCGATCTCCTCGCCAAAGCCGATGCTGCGGGTGTGCAGTTCGGTTTCCCCCTGAATTCTGATGAAGCGCAGTTCGCCACTGCAAACCACAAAGAAACGGTTGGCGACATCGCCAGAGTGGTAGAGTTGATCACCGGGATTGAGTTGCCAGATCTGGCCGTGATCGAGGAGGTAGTTGATACCGTCGGCGGACATCGCGCCGAAAAGTGAGCCTTGCTGAAGTTGTTCAGCAACAATAAGAACTGATGATCCCTCTCGGGCTAGCGCATTCATTGTCGACTCATATTGGGTGTAACACTTTACGTTTTACACCCACTTCTCTGAAAATTCCAGCAAATTAACGGAAGTTCGATTCATACTGCCGTTACGTTAGCTGTTTTTGATCAGATCTGCTGCTGCAGTTAGGCCCAGCTTATAAGTGGTGAGTCCGAAGCCGGAGATCTGGCCATTTACAACATGGGAGAAGACCGACTTGTGGCGCCATTCTTCACGGGCATGTACGTTGGACATGTGACACTCCACGATAGGTCCTTTATCTTTAAAGATGGCAAAAGCATCGGCAAGGCCATAGCTGTAGTGTGTCCAGGCTCCAGCGTTGGCTACGATCGCATCGATATCACCAAGAAACGCTTGATGAATTTTGCGGGCAAACTCACCCTCGATATCGGTCTGGTAGCACTCCAGTTCACAACCTAGTTCTTTTGCCCATTCTGTCGCGGCGGTTTCGATGTCCTGCAAAGTAAAGGTGCCGTAGTGTTTTGGGTCACGTTTACCAAACATCGCGTGGTTGATGCCGTGCATCAGAAGAATTTTGGCCATTTGGGGCTCCAAGGATCTAAGTTTCTAACTGCGCCTAGTCTGAAACATTAGCCGGCACAGCGCCAGTCTTTTGCAGCGATTGACAGCGTCTGGAGTGGGGCGTAGCGTTGGCGCTTTCACGCCTGATTTGAGTACAGTTTATGAGTGCCGCAGCACGCCCCGTTCTACTTCTGACACTCTGTTATGTCGCCTTCATCTTTCTCGGTCTCCCAGATGCCTTGCTGAGTATCGCTTGGCCCACCATGAGCCGTGAGTTTAGTTGGTCGATTGAGTCGCTTGGTACGCTGTTGATAGGGGGCACACTCGGTTACACCAGTTCGTCGTTTATGGCTGGCTCTGCGATGGATCGCTTTGGCATCGCTGGGTTGCTAATAGGTAGCGCTATTCTCACCTCGATTAGCTTAATTCTGTTTGTGGTAACGCCCTACGGTTGGACTCTGCCCCTCTGTGCGTTTGTTGCTGGCCTCGGCGGAGGTGGTATCGACGCGGGCCTCAATGCCTATGTTGATGAACACTACTCCGAGCGGATAATGCAGTGGCTGCATGCAAGCTTCGGAATCGGTGTTACGGTAGGCCCATTGATTATGACGGCTTCGCTTGTTCACCTTGGGCTCTGGCGTCCCGGCTACATCTTTGTGTTGATTCTTGTGCTGTTAATGCTGGTTGCATTTGTTCACTTCCGCGGCCTCTGGGAATCCCCTCAACATAAAAAGCCAGAGCATGAGCGCACTGTGGGCCCGACTCTGGGCGCGACACTGAAACAGCCCGGTACCTGGTTTGGTACGCTCTCTTTCTTCTTCTATGTCGGCGCAGAGATGGGGGCCGGGCTCTGGGCATTTACATTGCTTACTGAAGGTAGGGGTGTTGATACCGTTCAAGCCGGTTTTTGGGTCAGCATCTACTGGGGGTCATTTACCGTTGGGCGGGTGGTTGCAGGTGTATTTGCCGGGCGTTTCAGTGCTAAGCAGCTGACATTTGCAGGTGTTGTGCTGAGTTTGGTCGGCGCTGTACTTTTCGCTCTGGGCATCCCCGGACCGGGTGGCACTTACGCCCTCGCTATTCTTGGTTTTGCTTACGCACCGATCTTCCCGGCCCTGATCAGTACCACTGATCGTAGGGTTGAGAAGAAATATGTTAGCCGCGTTGTTGGGATGCAGGTGGCATTTGCTGGATTGGGTATGCTGGTGCTGCCACCCTTGGCAGGCGTTATCGCTGCCCAGACAAGCTTCGAATCTATTCCGCTGTTTATTTTAGCACTGACATTGATGTTGGCTGTTGTGGCGCTGCTGGCACTGCGTCTCAAGGTCGCTAGTCCGACAACACCTGATGCAGCTGGCCAGCCGTGATAAAATGGCCGAAGGTAAATTGTTGAGACAAGCTATGTACGAAATTCCACAGGTGGACCTGCGTGGGCAGGTCTCCGAAACCGAATGGCAGGCGCGAATTGATTTGGCTGCTGCCTACCGGTTGATCGTGTTGATGGGTTGGGATGACCTGATATACACCCATGTATCAGCTCGTATTCCTGGTACCGAGCATCTGCTGATCAATCCATTTGGGCTAGGATTTGATGAAGTCACAGCCTCAAACTTGGTCAAGATTGATATTGAAGGTAACAAGATCGATCCGGACTTCCCGTTTGAGATTAACCCCGCCGGTTACACGATTCACAGTGCCGTGCATAAAGCTCGCCATGAAGATCAGTGTGCTTTTCACCTGCATCACCCTGATCTTATTGCCGTAGCCAGCCTCAAAGAGGGACTGTTGCCGCTAAGCCAATACTCAGCCTTTGCACTTGCCAGTATCGCTTACCATGAATATGAGGGTTTAGCGGTTAATCCTGAAGAGGAGTTGCGTCTGCAGCAGGACCTCGGTAGTGCTAACTTCTTTATGCTACGCAACCACGGTGCCCTGACAATGGGCCGAACCATCGGTGACGCCTTTATGCACATGTACGACCTGATCCGCGCCTGCGAGGTGCAGGTGAAGATGCAACACCGTACTGACGGCGTCATCACCGTACCTCAGTCGGTCATTGATGGCATAAAAGCTCAGGCTAATGTTGTCCACACCGGAGTTACTGGCGGGCAGAAGTCCTGGCCCGCAATGCTGCGCCGTGTGAAGCAAGCCTACCCCGATTTCGATAATTAATTCTTCGTTCAGACGAGAGCTAAACAGATTATGAAAGTTACCCACGTAGAGATTTTTGATATTCATTGCCCGGATCGTCCACCCTGGAATCCGGTCTTTGTGCGTGTCCACACCGATGAAGGTATCCACGGAGTGGGTGAGGCAGGCCTGGCTTATGACTGGGGTCATAGCGCTGCGGCCGCGATGATCAAAGAGATTGCCGAGGCGGTTCTGATAGGCTTTGATCCGTTCAAGACTGAGTTGCTCTGGTCACGCATGCTACGTGAAAGCTTTTGGGGCTTGGGCGGAGGTCCGGTGCTCTACGCCGCGATGAGCGCCATCGATACAGCGCTCTGGGATATCAAAGGCAAGGCGCTGGGTCTGCCGGTTTACCAACTGCTTGGCGGTAAAACCAACGATAACCTGCGCACCTATGCCAGCCAGCTGCAGTTTGACTGGGATAAGGACTGCACCAAGATGCTAACACCAGCCGATTACGCTCGAGCTGCTGCTAAAGCGATGGCAGAAGGCTACGACGCGGTTAAGGTGGACCCGATTGTTTACGATGCCAACGGTGACTCAAGCTTCGATCGCACTAAACTCTTCACGCCAGCACAGATGAAGCTCTTCGGTGACCGTCTACGTGCTATCCGAGCTGAGGTGGGTGACGAGGTCGATATTATCTTCGAATCGCACTCGCTGATGGGTGCGGCATCTGCTATTCAGATGGGACGTGTCATCGAAGAGGTCGGTTGCATGATGTACGAGGAGCCGGTGAACTACCTTAACTCCAAAGTGCATAAGAAGGTATCGGATGGCGTTAATGTGCCGATCGCGGGTGGCGAGCGACTCTACCACCGTTGGGATGTACGTCAGTACTTTGAAGATCAGTCGATCGATGTGCTGCAGCCAGATGTAGGGCTCTGTGGTGGTTTCACTGAGGCGAAGAAGGTGTGTGACTACGCAGATGTCTACGATATCCGTATTCAGGCACACGTCTGTGGTGGCCCTGTTGCGACAGCGGCTTCATTGCAGCTTGAAGCGGCGATCCCTAATTTCCTGATTCATGAGCACCACACCTATGCAATCAAAGCTTGGAACCGAGAGCTCTGTATTCAGGACTACCAGCCGGTGAATGGCCGTTTCCAAGTGCCAGATCTGCCGGGTATTGGTATCGAACTGAACGATGAGATCTGTAAACGCTCACCTAATGTAACGGTTAAGTAACCGTTTCTAGTCGCTAGTCGAAGCGGTAGATTCGTTTCGCAGTGTCATAGATGAGGCGCTCGACAGGCAGATCTTCTGCTTGCAGCGCCTCAATCATTTGAGTCCAGTAGTCGCTGTAACTCATGCTCAAAGTAATCAGCGGAAAGTTCGATGACAGCATCACTCGGCTATCGCCAAACAGCTCGCAGAGTTGCCCCGTTAGCTGCGCTGCACTTGCCGGTTTAAAGGCGCGATTAAGCATCTCGAAACCGGATGACTTCACAGATAGATTCGAAAGCTTGGAGAGGTTTCGTAGCCCGGCGAGACTGGCCTCATAGGCAGCACTCTCCTGGTCTAGCGGGCAGAATCCAGCATGATTTAGAACAAAATGCAGTTGCGGCAACGCTTCGATAAGACCTTTTACTACCGCGCAATCTCTCGCAATTTGCGTATTGAATTGCAACTCAAAATGCAAATTATCGGCGGCCAGCTGCGCTAGGTTTAGGTGGGTGTTGGGGTGTTGTGTCAGCTCGCTAACGACGTCATCGAAAATATGACGCACACCAACAATGGACTCTCTTTGAATTAACTGCTTCAGGCTCTCGGCAAACTTCGCCGTGGGAAGTGTTATATCAAGGTGTCCTACGCTGCGTAGCGGCAAACTAGCCTCTTGTTCTAGCCAATCGACCTCTCGCCAAGAGGCTTGGTTATCAAATCCCGCCTCAACATGCACGTAACCCGCTAGTCTCAGGCCTGCACCCAGACTGAGATCAGACTCAGAGAAATCTCGGTGGATACGAGATTTGTCCGGCCAGTTTGGTGGGTTCTCCTCACGCAGCCAGGAGTACGCTCCAAGATGCAGGTTAAACAGGTGCAGGTGTGGATCAATTATCTGCATTAAGGTTAGCCGACGGTGTAGCCGCCATCTATCGGGAAGCTACCTCCTGTAACAAAGCCCGCTTCATCACTAGCAAGGTAAGCAACCATAGCGGCGACCTCTTCCGGCTTACCAATTCGGCCGATTGGTTGTAGCGCCGCTTCCTCTGTGTGAACCTCTTCGGGTTTTGCCCCAGAGCGCTCGCAGTAAGCAGCGATGGCTTTTTGGTAAAGCGGTGTATCGATTGTGCCGGGGCAGACTAGATTAGAGCGAATCCCATGCGATGCGTAGTCTAGCGCAGTCGTCTTCGCCAACGAGGCCAAAGCATGTTTGCTGAGGTTATAGGCGCAGGAGTTTGGCTTAGCGATGGAGGATTGGTCGGAGCCAATATAGACGATCACCCCTTTGCCAGCGGCTTTCATGTGTGGGATCACTGCTTGTGTCAGCGAAAACGCGCCTTTGACGTTGAGTTCGAACAGATTGATAAAGGCCTCTTCGGAGGTGTTTTCAATGTTCGCAGAGAGGTGTCTGCCAGCGTTTGAGACCATCAGATCGATGGGGCCCTGTTCGGCAACCTGAGCAACCGCTTCGAGGACCGATTGATGGTTGCGCATATCGCAGATTAGTGTATCACCCACTTCGCCTGGCTGAATGTCGAGGTTGAAGACGCGGTATCCCGCTGCGTCGAAATGGTTAGCGATAGCTAAGCCGATGCCGGATGAAGCTCCACTTATGATTAGTGTTTTACTCACAGGTATTCCTTAACATGGGCAATCCAGCATCCTTTTGTCATACTCAAGCTCTCTGCTGATCGGATTATTCGTGCGGCGTAACTGCAGTGTATGCAATTCGCGGTTGGCAGACTAGCGCGGGTTAATTGGAGTTTGAAAGTGGATTCAGATCTTTCGGTTGTTGAGTGCAGCTACCAGCGACATGGCGGACAGGTACTGGAAATATTTAACCATGCGATACTCACTTCGACCGCTCTGTACGACTACGCACCCCGCGACCTACAACAGATCGAGATCTGGTTTAGTAATAAATTGACGGGCCGTTGGCCAATTCTGGGCCTCGAGTCGAGCAGCGGTGAGCTGCGAGCCTTTGGCAGTTATGGACCCTTTCGAAATTTCCCGGCCTACAAATATACGGTTGAGCACTCAGTCTATGTGGCTGAAGGGTTCCGCGGACAGGGACTAGGACAAACGATACTTAAGCTCCTGATCGATCGTGCCCGCCAGAACGACTATCACGCTATGATCGGTGCGATTGATGCCAATAACAGTGCAAGCTGTGCGCTTCATGACAAACTGGGTTTCGAACTCGTTGGAAAGTTGCCCCAAGTCGGGTTTAAATTTGGCAATTGGCTGGATCTAGCGCTCTATCAACTCACACTCAACACACCGGATAAGCCGATTGATGGTTAGTTGATTTTTAGATCGGGCAGAGTAGGCTCTTACTCAAACTGTTAACTGTTCTTTGGAAGTCATTATGCAGATCAAGTTTTTTGTTCTAGCTTCACTACCGCTTGCTCTCACTGGTTGTTTCGGAAGTTCTGCGCAACCACCGCAGGGTGACTGGATCGAGAAACGTGTCTCTGGTGATCGGCTGACCTACATCCATGCAACCCAGTCTCCGAAGGATAATAGTGTCTACTTAGACGCGCTGAACCACTGTACTGTTCGCGATAAAAGACTGACGCCGCAAACAAAACTGCAGGGCGCCGATGGAAACTATACCTCTAAGTTTGTTTGTCAGTGAGCTGTTAGGGCAAGAGCAGACTCGCTAAATCGCTAGGTGCTAAGGTTGGCACAGAATTTGTGCTAAACTGGCTTGACCATATAAATATATGGACCCAAATCAGGGGCAAGTCATATGTACTACAGCTTCACTCTGTTCGTCGCCACAGATACCCATGTCGTGTTGGCGGATAGCAACTATCTTTATTCTCAGCCGGTTATGGAATTGGTGAACTCTGTATTGTCTCGTCTTAATAAGCATTTGAATGGGCTGGGTGCACGTCGCGTATTCGTGCGCGATAACCAGGGTAGATTTCAAGAACTCAAGCACGATCACGGATCGTATTTAGGCGTTGGCGCTGTGTCTAAAGCACAACAGTACCACTTCGCGCAGATAATCGAGGAGCATGCAGTTTTGGATGCCCAGCTCATTACAAATTTGCCAAACGACGCCTAAAGTCGATCGCTAGTCCTGCGTAAATCCCAACTCATTCACTAGTTTCGACCAGTCATGTTTGAGAACGGTGAACTCCAAATTAGTGCCGCTAAAGTGCATTACCGCTTTGTAAATCGTCTCTTGAATGTTTTTACCAAGAATAACGCCTCGTGCCCCAAGTGCGTCGATCGATGATTTGCGTATGGCCCACTGCTGTTGTTCACCTTGCACCACATCGTCGAGAGTGAGCCAGAGCATATCATTCTTAATCTCCCAATCATCAACCTGCCATCTTATGGTCATTTTCTTCCCCGGCTGCTCGTTATGGTTTTTGTGTTGAGCTAAGTTGGTTTTACGAGGTTGTGGCATAAATGTCGAGTTCGTGAAGCTAGTTTGTCGATGAAAATTTTGATTGTTGCTGCCGTGGCGGCGAAAGCTTAGTCTCAGTAGGTTGGAGTGCGCTTAAGCCGAATGAGGAACTCGATAACATGGATCTGGAGTTAACTGGAAAAACTGTACTTATAACTGGCGGTTCGCGCGGTATCGGCTTTGCGTGCGCTCAGGCTTTCTTGCGAGAGGGTGCCAGTGTCTGCATCGTCGGTCGACGGGAAGAGACGGTAACCGCTGCAGTGACGACGTTGCGCTTGAATCACTCCGGCTATGCAGAGGGTGTTGTAGCTGATTTGAGCTCTGTAGAGGGGCGCGCAGCGATATCTGAACGCCTTAAAGAGACTGATATTCTCGTTAACAATGCCGGAGCAATTCCGGGTGGGCCCCTGGAGTCGCTAGATCCGCACAGGTGGCAAGAAGCCTGGGATCTAAAACTTCACGGGTATTTGGCGACTTGCCGAGAGACTATCCCAGCCATGCGGGCGCGAGGCGCGGGAGTGATAGTCAATGTTATCGGCATGGCTGGCGTCAAACACAGCTATGGTTACGTCTGTGGTTCGATGGCGAATGCTAGTTTAATTGCTTTTACCAAGGCCGCAGGAGCCGATTCGGCCAAGGACGGAGTGCGGATTGTGGGTGTTAACCCTGGTCCGACAAAAACCGACAGAATGAAAGAGTTGCAGCAAAGCAAAGGAATAGATCCGAAAGCTTATGAGGAACTGCCCTTTCAGCGACCCTCTGAACCGGAAGAGATGGCAAATATTGTGTTGTTCCTCGCATCATCTATGGCCTCATACTTGAGTGGTGTGGTGATCGATGCGGATGGCGGCTCAATGTATACCGGATGATGAACACTGATACGGATAAAAGATTAATCAAACTGGCCTAATCTGTGCTTGAGATACAAGCACAAAAACAAGGCGGGTTTTAAGGGTGGTAGTGATGGCGCCTGAACTGGAGTTAATCAAAGACTTTGTTGATGAGCATATCGTTCTGTTTTGGCAATCCCAAGATGCGGAGTGGCTCAGTCCTTACTTCAACTCCGTGGAGGCTGCTCAAGCTTGGTGGGTAGTCTACTGCACGAATCAATATGCCGGTGAAGAGCGTCGGTCTTCTGTAGTTGATCGAAGATCACTCGATTACAGCCGGTTAAATCGTGCCCGCTCTCAACATGTACCCTCACCCCAGCCGGATGGTCGGCGGGAAACGGATACTCCGCCAGGAATAACGAAGGATCGAAGTCGAGTCTCGTTGCTGCAGTACTACAGCCGAAATCCGGAGTTATTGCAGCGTAATGATGAGGTCGATGGTGAGTTGCTGTTTGGGGTGGTTCGCCATGGTAGGCGGAAGGGTGATTGATGGTTCTCAAGTCCGGCATCCTGCACAAATAAAAAGACCACCCCGGTTGAAAGTGTGGTCTTTTTTAGCGAGGTTGCTGGCGAGTTAGTAGCGGGTTTGACTCGCACATCCATGTGCTCGCCCCTTTGGGGCAACGCTTTGCGTTGTCCAAAACGGCTATCCTGCCGTTTTGTCGAACCCGCTCCGCGGGTTCTCAAGTCCGGCATCTTGAACAAATAAAAAGACCACCCGTTGGGTGGTCTTTTTATTTGTTTTGGTGGAGGTGGCGGGTTTCGAACCCGCGTCCGCCAATCCTCTGCCTCAAGATCTACATGCTTAGGCTTCTCTATTGGGTTAACCCGTCGCGTCCCGAGAGCCAGGGAGCTATGGGCGAGCCTTTTTAGTTTTAACCCGTTGACTTAAGGCGAAGGCGCGGGGCGATTCTGTCTCATATGACACTGCCGAAACTCTTAGTTACAGACACCTGAGAGGGCAGCGTAGCAGGCTTATGCTGCTAGTGCGTAGTTATCGTCGTTAGCAACTATAACTGTGTGATGAGGGATTAACGAGAATCATCACATTCTCGACATGCACCTAAGGGTTCGTAATCAGCGTCGAATCCAAGTCACCCCCGGGTGGAAGAAGTATAGCGTGAGTCGGGGGTGTTACAACAGAGCTTTTATGGGTTCTTTCGTGTTATTGATTCTTACTAAGAACGCGTGCCTTCTCACGATTCCAGTCGCGCTCTTTCTCGGTTGCGCGCTTATCATGTAACTTCTTACCCTTCGCCAGGCCGATCTCACATTTGATCTTGCCTTGCTTCCAGTAGAGCGCCAACGCAACACAAGTCTGGCCTTTGGCCGCAACCGCATTCTCAAGACGCAGGAGTTCGGTACGGTGCATCAGTAACTTGCGTGGACGCAGTGGATCAGCAACGACATGAGTACACGCAGTTTTGAGCGGAGTGATGTGTGCTCCGAGCAGCCAGGCTTCACCGTTCTTGAAATCCACGTAGGACTCAACGAGCTGAGCGCGGCCGTCACGCAGGCTTTTGACCTCCCATCCTGTCAGCACAAGTCCAGCTTCGAACTTGTTTTCGATGGTGTACTCAAAGCGAGCGCGTTTGTTTTGGCAGATCGTATTGCCGCCAGGAGACTTTTTCTTTTTTGCCATAGCCGCGGATTATATAGAGCGCCCCAATGCTTTGAAAGCATAAACCAAGTGACTCATGTTGCTTTGGGAAAGTGCCCTTGTTTCAAAAGATTAGAAACGGGAAAATAGCGTTTGCAACAGAATTTATAGTTGAGAAACGAATGACTGTCATTAACCGCACTGCGCTGGTGCTGCACTCCGCTGAAGAGATGTTCGATCTCGTAAATGATGTACGGCGCTACCCTGAGTTCTTGCCATGGTGCAGCAAAACAGAGGTTATCAGCGAGAGCCAAGATCACATTGAGGGTACGCTGTATCTTTCAAAAGGCGGTCTGAGTTACAGTTTCACTACTCACAACGAACTGGTGCGCCCAACACGAATGCGAATTACGCTAGTTGAGGGGCCGTTTAAGTCCCTTGAGGGCGAATGGACCTTTACGCCTTTGAGCGATGAGGCGTCTAAAGTTGAGCTAAACCTCAGCTTCGAGTTCGCTGGAAAATTGACAAGCCTTGCTATGTCTAAGGTTTTTAATCAGGTTGCTACGACACTTGTGGATGCCTTCGTAACTCGCTCGGATCAGATCTACACCTGAGGAAATTATGATCACCGTTGAAGTAGCTTATGCCCTGCCGACTGAGCAGAAGATTATCGCCCTGCAGGTTGAGGAGGGTTCTACCGTATTTGAGGCGGTCGCGCGTTCGCGAATCGCTGAACTCTTTCCTCAAATCGATATCAATAAGGATCCAATGGGAATTTTCGGTAAGGCGATAAAAGACCCCAAGACTCAGGTGCTTAATTCCGGCGATCGGATCGAAATCTATCGTCCGTTGATTATCGACCCCAAGGACGCGCGTGCTGCACGAGCTGCCAAGGCTAAAAAGAAGAAAGAGCAGGGCGAGAGTGCTGCTTAGAGTTCCCGCCAAATGAGGTCTGCTGAATATAGCCTGTTGAGGAGCGCTCAGTTTGGCTGAGCGCTAGTCGAAACTACTGTGCGCCGGGCCGCAGATCGCCTTCAAGTCGGACAAGGCGGTTGTTTTCGAAGTAGAGTGTTACACGACGCTTATCGGTACGCTCGTCCTCTTCAACCATCTGGTAGATATAGTCCCAGCGGTTCTGATTGAATGTATCCGTTAGCAGTGGTGTGCCCATTACATAGCGTACTTGGGACTGCGTCATACCAGGACGAAGTTGATCAACCATCTCTTGGGTCACTTCGTTGCCTTGCGCAACATCCATTTTGTAAACACCGGGAAAAGCAGTACAGCCAGAGAGGCTAATCAGGGTCAGAGCGACGAGAAGTTGCTTGCGCATGGGTTAAAAGCTTCCACTTTTGTCCGTTACAATTGATAATTCAGTCTAACATTGAGTCGGGAAGCTGCGCCACAGATTCCCGACCTGACAACGCACCCCGAGAGACAGGACCTATCTATGCCGCTCGAAAATCAGGAACTTCGCAAAGCTGGCCTCAAGGTGACGCTACCGCGAGTTAAGATCTATCAAATCCTTGAAGCGGGCGGCGAAGGCGATCACTTTTCGGCTGAGGACATCTACAAGCTGTTGATGGAGCAGGGTGAAGATGTCGGCTTAGCGACCGTGTATCGAGTACTGACTCAATTCGAGGCTGCAGGTTTGGTAATGCGTCACCACTTTGAAGGTGGGCATTCGGTATTTGAACTATCTCGCGACGAGCAACATGACCATGTCGTTTGCGTGAAGTGTGGCCGTGTGCGTGAATTCAATGATGAGCAGTTGAGCGCACGTCTTGCTGAGATTGCTGACGAAATGGGTATCGTTATCAGTGACCGTACACTCTACCTCTACGGGCACTGTGCTAATGGGTGCGACGAGGCTTAAAACCATTGCCTCTCGGTTAATCTGCGCTGGTTAGCATCTCTTGAGCGTGCTCCAGCGTCTTCTCTGTTATCTCAATACCACCTAGCATGCGAGCGACTTCGTTGACACGCTGATTATCAGTAAGTTGTGCGATGCGCGTCTCGGTATTGCCGCTGTCTGCGTTTTTGCTGACGAATAGATGCTGATTACCCTGAGAGGCTACCTGAGGTTGGTGGGTGACACAGAGCACCTGTGCACGCTGCCCTAACTGGCGCAGCAGGCGACCCACAACTTCAGCGATGCCTCCGCCTATACCCACATCGACCTCATCAAATATCAGCGTCGGTGTTTCGGTGACCTGAGCCGTCACCACCTGAATGGCCAGACTTACTCGTGAGAGCTCGCCGCCCGAAGCGATGCGCCCAAGAGGCTTGGCGCCCTGGCCCGAGTTGGTACTTATGAGGAACTCGACCTCCTCAAGGCCCTGTGCACTGACGTGCTTGGCATCAATTGGGCTGAGCTGCGCGGTAAAGCGAGCAGAGTTCATGCCCAGCATCTCGAGTTGCTTATTCACTTCACGACTCAGCGAAACGGCCGATTTCTCACGTGCCTTACTTAGTTTGCGAGCACTAACTAACAGCGCTTCTCTTGCAGACTCAACTTCCGACTCTAGATGTTCGAGATCTTCATCGACATGACTTAACTTAGCTAATTGATCGTTGAGATCTTGCATAAGCTCAGGCAACTGCTCGGGTGCTACGCGATGTTTGCGAGCAAGATCGTAGAGCGCTGAAAGTCGCTCTTCGACTTCGTTAAGGCGCTCGGGGTTCAGATCTATCCCTTGTAGATAGTGCTCCATCTCACGCTGCGCCTCTTCTACTTGAATCAGGGCTGAGTTAAGCATCTCTTCCGTTTGGCGAATCGCGGGTGAGTTGCCCTCCATCTGTCCAAGTAACTGCAGTGCATGGTTGAGCAGAGAACTTGCATGATCGTTATCCCCCTCCCCAAGCAACTGACTCACCTGCTGTCCGCGCTGCAAAATCGCGCCGGCATTGGCCAGCTCTTTCTGCTCCTGCTCTAATAGTCCAAGTTCGCCCGCTTCAGGGTTGAGCTGATTGATCTCGTCGGTTTGATAGCTCAGCAACTGTAATTGGGCACTGGCCTCCTCACTCAGCGACTGTAAACGATTGAGCTCGTGCGATTTGCTTTGCCAGGTTGAATAGAGCGAGCGCACTTCAGCAGCTTGGTTCTCACACTGAGCGAAGGCATCCAATAACTGACGATGGTAGTCGCGCTTGAGAAGACGCTGGTGCTCATGCTGGCCATGGATATCAACTAGTAGTTCACCCAGTTCACGTACCCGCGCGAGTGGGCAGGGGTGACCGTTGATGTAGGCGCGACTGCGTCCATCTTCTGTTAGGGTGCGGCGAAGTAGGCACTCACTCTCATCTTCGGCTTCTAGTTCATTGGCTGCGAGCCACTGCTGTGCTTCCGCTAGTTGCCGTATATCGAATACTGCACTGATCTCGGCTCGCTTTGCGCCCGCTCGAACCGCATCACTTTCTGCGCGTTTGCCAAGTGCCAGTCCAAGTGCATCGAGCATGATCGATTTGCCCGCCCCAGTCTCACCGCTGACCACGGTCATACCGTTTTTAAGTTCAAGGTCGAGGCTGGATACGATGGCGTAATTGCGAATGCTTAGCAACGTTAACATGATCAATACCTGTGGGTTTGTACAGTAGTTCTAGTTTTAATCCAAAGCGAACTACTGTGCAAGTATACAGTTAAAAAAATTGTCTCCTAGGGTTGAATCAATCGCCGCCAAACCCCAAATAGCTGACAAGTTTGAAACGAATTCGGAGAGACTTGGCATGTCCAATGAAGATCAAAAAGCCCCAGAGGTAGAACTCGAAGAGCAGGCTGGTGCAGAAATTGAAGCAGAATCTGCTGATTCAGTGGAGATTGAAGAGCCTAGTGTCGAGTCGTTGACCGTAGCGCTGGCAGAGGCTGAGGCAACAATCAATGAACTGCAGAAGCAGCTCGCTGAACTAGAACCACGTGCACAGGCTGAGATCCTTAATCAGCGCCGTCGCGCAGAGCAGGAAGTTGAGAAGGCGCGCAAGTTTGCGCTGGAACGTTTTACCAATGAGTTGTTGCCGGTAGTTGATAGCCTAGAGCGTGCGATTGACGCCGCAACGGGTGACGACGAAGCGGTTAAAACATTGCGCGAAGGCGTCGAGATGACGCACAAGATGTTCATCGACGGTGTTGCCAAGTTCAACGTTGAAGTTCTGAACCCTCAGGGTGAAGCATTTAATCCAGAGCACCATCAGGCAATGTCTATGGTCGATGCGGGGGATGCTGAACCTAATACCGTCGTGGCGGTTATGCAGAAAGGTTACCTATTGAATGGTCGCCTGATTCGCCCAGCGATGGTGATGGTGGCAAAAGGTTAATTGCCACCACTTGAAGTTCGAATTTGCATACCCATATAGGGTTTAAGGTTAAAAATTTATCGCTCTGGCAGACCCAGAGACTTAGTAAAGATTGGAGATAAACATGGGTAAGATTATCGGTATTGACCTGGGTACCACCAACTCCTGTGTCGCAGTACTAGACGGCGAAAAGACTCGCGTTATTGAGAACGCTGAAGGCGATCGCACCACACCATCCATCATCGCGTACACTAACGACGGTGAGACTCTGGTAGGTCAGTCTGCTAAGCGTCAGGCGGTTACTAACCCAGACAACACACTGTTTGCGATCAAGCGTCTGATCGGTCGTCGTTTTGAAGATGACGTCGTTCAGAAAGATATCAAAATGGTGCCTTACAAAATCGCCAAAGCGGACAACGGTGACGCTTGGGTTGAGGTAAAAGGCAACAAGATGGCACCGCCGCAGGTCTCTGCTGAAGTGCTGAAAAAGATGAAGAAGACCGCTGAAGACTTCCTCGGTGAAACTGTCACTGAAGCGGTTATAACGGTACCAGCGTACTTCAACGATTCACAGCGTCAGGCAACTAAAGATGCCGGTAAGATCGCGGGTCTTGAAGTTAAGCGTATTATCAACGAGCCAACAGCCGCGGCGCTGGCTTACGGCCTGGACAAAGGTGCAGGTGACCGTACTATCGCTGTGTACGACCTCGGTGGTGGTACCTTCGATATCTCAATCATCGAGATTGCTGATGTTGACGGTGAGCACCAGTTCGAAGTATTGGCAACCAACGGTGACACTTTCCTTGGCGGTGAAGACTTTGACCTTGCAGTTATCAACTACCTGGCTGATGAGTTCAAGAAAGAGTCTGGTATCGATCTACACAACGATCCGCTGGCGCTGCAGCGTCTGAAGGAAGCGGGTGAGAAAGCTAAAGTTGAGCTGTCGACTTCACAGTCTACTGACGTGAACCTGCCGTACATCACAGCTGATGCTGCAGGTCCTAAGCACCTTAACGTGAAACTGAGCCGCTCTAAGCTAGAGTCACTGGTGGAAGATCTGGTTCAGCGCTCACTCGAGCCTTGCCGTATCGCACTGCAGGACGCTGGTCTGTCGGCTTCTGAAATCCAAGACGTTATCCTGGTAGGTGGTCAGACTCGTATGCCAATGGTGCAGTCGAAGGTTGCTGAGTTCTTCGGTAAAGAGCCACGTAAAGATGTTAACCCAGACGAAGCTGTAGCTATGGGTGCAGCGATCCAGGGTGCGGTACTGTCCGGCGACGTTAAGGACGTACTGCTGCTGGACGTTACTCCACTGACTCTGGGTATCGAAACCATGGGTGGTGTTGCAACGCCGCTGATCGACAAGAACACAACGATCCCAACACGCAAGTCTCAGGTCTTCTCTACAGCCGATGACAACCAGACTGCGGTAACCATCCACGTGGTACAGGGTGAGCGTAAGCAGGCTGCACAGAACAAATCTCTGGGCCGTTTTGACCTTGCGGACATCCCGCCAGCACCACGCGGTGTGCCACAGGTTGAAGTAACCTTCGACATCGATGCGAACGGCATTCTGAACGTATCGGCTAAAGACAAGGCGACTGGCAAAGAGCAGTCTATCGTGATCAAGGCCTCTTCTGGTCTGAGCGATGACGAGATCGACCAGATGGTTCAGGATGCTGAAGCGCACGCTGAAGAGGACAAGAAGTTCGAAGAGTTGACCGCTGCGCGCAACCAGGGTGATGCGATGGTTCACACCGCTCGCAAGACTATGAAGGATGCGGAAGACAAAGCGTCTGACGAAGAGAAAGCTGCGATCGAAACTGCTATCACTGAGCTGGAAGAAGCTCTGAAAGGTAGCGACAAAGAGGCGATTGAGCAGAAGACTGAAGCATTGACTGAGGCGATCTCAGGTGTTGCTCAGAAGATGTACGCTGATGCCGCTGCGGCTGAAGGCGGCGAAGCGGGTGCAGAAGAGGCACCACGCGACGCTGGCGACGATGTAGTGGACGCTGAGTTCGAAGAAGTCAAAGACGACAAGAAGTAATTCAGCCCTGGCTTTTGACCGATGTTACAGCGCGGGGGCGAGAGCTCCCGCGTTGTCATATCTGAGCCAATAAAGTTTTAACCAAACCGGATGATTACGGATTATGGATAAGCAGGATTATTACGAGCTTTTGGGTGTGTCAAAAGGCGCATCGGATGCTGAGATTAAAAAGGCCTATCGTCGTCTGGCGATGAAGTACCATCCCGATCGCAATCCGGATGACAAGGACGCTGAACTGAAGTTTAAAGAGATCAGCGAAGCCTATGAAGTGCTATCGGATGCTCAGAAGAAAGCGGCATACGACCAGTATGGCCACGCCGGCGTTGATGGCCAGGGTGGCTTCGGTGGCGGCGGCTTCGAGGGTGGCTTCTCCGACATCTTTGGTGATGTATTTGGTGATATCTTCGGCGGAGGTGGCGGTGGCCGCCGTCGCTCTAATGTGCGTCGCGGCGCAGATCTGCGTTACAACCTCGACCTGACTCTAGAAGAGGCGGTACGCGGTTGTGAGAAGACACTGAAGGTTCCAACCTACGTAAGCTGTGAGCCCTGTGGTGGTTCTGGCGCCAAGCCCGGTACCAACGCCAAGACCTGTGGCACTTGTGGCGGTGTAGGCCAGGTGCGCATGCAGCAGGGCTTCTTCTCGGTACAGCAGACCTGTCCAGCCTGTCATGGCGAAGGCAAGGTGATCAGCGATCCGTGTAACAGCTGTCACGGCCAGGGCCGTGTTGAGAAGACTAAGACGCTTTCGGTTAAGATCCCCGAAGGTGTAGATACCGGCGATCGCATTCGTCTCTCTGGCGAGGGTGAAGCGGGCAGTCATGGTGGCCCTGCAGGCGATCTCTATGTTCAGGTTAACGTGCGTCAGCACCCGATCTTTGAACGTGATGGCCAACACCTGTATTGTGAAGTTCCAATCAGCTTTGTCGACGCAGCCCTTGGTGGCGAGCTAGACGTGCCAACCTTAGACGGTCGCGTTAAGCTGAAGATTCCAGCGGAGACTCAGACTGGCAAGATGTTCCGCCTACGCGGCAAGGGTATCAAACCGGTCCGTGGTGGTGCGGTGGGTGACTTGATGGTCAAAGCTGTGGTGGAGACTCCGGTTAACCTGACTAAGCGTCAGCGTGAACTGTTGGAGGAGTTTCAGTCTGAGACCAAAGGGCACGAGAAGCACGCGCCCAAATCACACGGCTTCTTCGATTCAGTGAAGAAGTTTTTTGAGGATATGACCTGAGGTCAGTATGCAACAAGCAGTAGAGCCAGTGGCAGAACTAGATGTCGCACGCGTGTGGCAGGCGCTTCAAGATGAAGCGCGAACTGAGATGGGACGTGAGCCACTTCTGAGTAGCTTCTACCACGCTACGATTGTCAGCCACAGTTCACTGCGCGCAGCTCTGTCGTATCTGTTAGCCGAGAAGTTGTCAGATGCGGTAGTGTCAGCGGTGGCGATGCGGGAGATCTTTGAAACGGCTTACGACAGCCGGCCAGAGCTGATCGAGTGCGCTTGTGCGGATCTTCTTGCGGTCTACACCCGAGACGCCGCTGTTAACGACTACAGCACTGTACTGCTCTACCTCAAAGGCTTCCACGCACTGCAGGCTTACCGGGTTGCTCATCATATGTGGAGTCTGGGCCGTCAGGGACTGGCCAAATATATACAGAGCCGTATGAGTGCTGTTCTACAGGTTGATATCCACCCTGCGGCGCGTATCGGGCGCGGTGTGATGTTTGACCATGCCACCGGTATTGTCGTGGGTGAGACCTGTGTTATTGAGGACGAGGTCTCAATTCTGCAGTCGGTCACTCTTGGGGGGACGGGTAAAGAGTCGGGCGATCGCCACCCTAAAATTCGAGCCGGCGTGCTGATTGGCGCGGGTGCCAAAATTCTTGGCAATATCGAAGTAGGTACAGGCGCCAAAGTCGGAGCCGGCAGCGTTGTGTTGGAAGCCGTTGCGGCTCACACCACCGTGGCTGGTGTACCGGCCAAAGTGGTTGCCTGTACCCAGTCTGAGATGCCAGCGCTCGATATGGATCAGGGCTTGAACGGCTCAGCCGTCGAATAGAATTTATTTTTCACAGGAATTACAGATGATTCGTGTAGCAGTGACCGGCGCAGCCGGCCGTATGGGACGTACCCTAATTGAAGCTGTAAATCAGGCTGAGGGTCTGGTTTTGAGTGCAGCGATTGTTGAACCGGGTAGCTCTCTAGCGGGCGCTGATGCCGGCGAGCTAGCGGGTCAGGGCAAGCTGGGCGTTGCGCTGAGTGACTCTCTGGAAGCTGTGATCAATGACTTTGACGTACTGATCGACTTTACAGCGCCGGTTGTTACCCTGGCGAATTTAAAAGCTTGCGCGGCAGCTGGTAAAAAGATGGTGATCGGTACTACCGGTCTGACTGATGAGCAGAAGGCTGAGCTGCAGGCGGCATCTGATAAAATTGCGATTATGTTCGCATCGAACATGTCGGTTGGTGTTAACCTCTGTTTCAAACTGCTTGAAGTTGCTGCCAAAGCCCTTGGCGATGATGGCGGCTACGATATCGAAGTGATCGAAGCGCATCACCGCCACAAAGTTGATGCACCCTCAGGCACCGCACTGCGCATGGGTGAAGTTGTTGCCGATGCATTGGGTCGAGACCTTAAAGAGTGTGCCGTCTACGGCCGTGAGGGTCAGACGGGTGCGCGTCCAGAGAAGCAGATTGGCTTCGAGACTATTCGTGCTGGTGATGTGGTTGGCGATCACACCGTGCTCTTCGCGACAGAGGGCGAGCGTATCGAGATCACACATAAAGCATCGAATCGAATGACCTTTGCCAAAGGCGCGGTTCGCGCGGCAGGCTGGCTAAAAGATCGCGAAACCGGTCTTTATGACATGCAAGATGTGCTCAATTTGAGGTAGTATATCCGAGTTGTTGTTCCTTTTTAGAACCCGCCCCGGGAGACCGCGGCGGGTTTGTTTTTGTCTTGATGTCCTATTCTGTCCTGATACCAGGCTTGCGATAAAGCGTTACAGCACTTGGTAAGGCGCTAGGTATTTCAGCAAGTCGGTACTCAGTTCTAAGTTGTTTAGAGCTTCTGTTGAGAACCAGCCGACATCCGCTGCATCATCTCCCGCTTGCAGATTTCCTGAGATAGTACGCGCAAGAAAATGGTGAACTTCGTAGTTGTACCCCTCGTCAACTCCAAGGTTTACGGAACCGAGTTTCATGATTATCTCCACGTCCAAGCCCGTCTCCTCTCGAGCCTCGCGTCTGGCTGCTGACTCTAATGATTCTTGCGCTTCAACGCGCCCTCCGGGAAGTGACCAGCGTCCTTGCTGGGGTGGATTGGCACGTTTAATCAAGAGTAGGCGGTTAAAATCATCTTTGATGACGCAACTGGCAGCTTGGGTCGGAGGAACATTCATCATCAATATACATAACTCCGCACTATTGCTGTGTGAAATAAGCGTTCGCATGCAAACTAAATTGCATTGAGATGCTACGGGTAAGAATAGACGATGGAGCAATAAACGGTTCGACGCGACGAGACTGACCCGAGAGGCCTCAGTCTGCGTAGGTCCGTCCGACATATTAGGTTGTTGATTTGGCCGCTAACAAACCAGAGCGGACCTTTCCTGATGAAAGCGGTGATGAAGAATATGGCAGCACAACATCGCGTCGCTCCGCGGTCCCTTTCGACAGGCCCCGTGACAGCGGCGTACGAACGCAAGGTGGATGCGGGGGAGGTGCGACGAGATGAGGCGCAAGTCGCTCTGGCAGCAAAACTCGATGCTCTACACCAGTCTCTCACCTCGCTCCCACCAGTACCTGTGCGCTCCGAGAAACCGATAGAGGGCAGCTCTACCAGCAACAGCCCACTGTTAGTGGCGCGATCTTTGGTAACTGTTCGGTCCTTTCTTCGAAAGAAGTTCCATTTGTGGTCTTTTGGTCCTCCACCGCGAGGCATTTACATTCATGGATCGGTCGGGGTCGGCAAGAGCTTTCTAATGGATCTCTTCTACGCGTCGGTTAATGCTCCTGATGATTCCGGCTTTAATAATGGCAGCCGCAGCCTCAAACACGCAAAAATTACCAAACGCCGCGTCCACTTTCATGAATTCATGCTAGACGTCCATCATCGAATCTTTGTCTACAAACAGCAGCACCCCCGAAATGATGCGATCCCTATAATCGCGCAGCAATTGGCACAGGAAACCCAACTCCTCTGTTTCGATGAATTTCAAGTGACAGACGTTGCCGATGCCATGATTTTGAAACGACTTTTCCTGTTATTGCTGGACTGGAATGTCGTGGTGGTGGCCACCTCGAATCGCGCCCCCGATGCCTTGTATGAGGGAGGCCTTAACCGGTCTCTCTTTTTGCCATTCATAGATATGTTGAAACACAGGTTCGACATTATATCCATGGAGGATTCCGCCAAGGATTATCGACTCGAAACTCGAGCCGATGGTCGTTCCTATTTTTGGTCAAACAAGGATGTTCATGGCGAAAATGGTAGTGATAACAACGCGCAGGCGCAGTTGAGAGAAATATTTGGTGCCACAGCATTCAGAACTGAGGCCGAGGTCATTCACGTGCTCTTCGGTCGCACCGTTCAGGTGACACGATTGAATGACCGGTGCGCCTGGTTTCACTTTTCCGAGTTATGCTACCAGCCGCTCGGCGCGGCAGATTATATTTCCCTCTGCGACCGATTTCCGGTCCTCATCTTGGACCACGTGCCGCAATTAGATGCCAATCGCCTCGACGAAGCACGACGATTCGTGACTCTCATTGACGTCTGTTATGAATCTCGCACCCGCTTAGTGCTGGCGGCAAGCGTCCCACTGGATGAATTATTTGTCGATTTTGAAGCGCAAGTAGAAAGCAGCGATGTAAACGAGGAACTATTTGTCAGTGAGAAAGGGGGAAACTCGAGCTCCTTTGCGACGACCATGATTCGAACCAGAGAGGGTGAACATATGGAGTGGTCGGCGACGGGTCGAATGGGCGCGTCACTGGCACAATTATCGGCCGCAAATGATCTCGCCTTCTCCTTTCGACGAGCCGCGTCTAGATTGGTAGAAATGGGTGGAAAGGAATGGGGACGGCAATGACGTTTCACGCCCCTTTTGCGGCCATCAGATCGCCTCGTTCGGCTTCGCCTCACAAGCCTCCTACAGCGTTTTGTAGGAGGGTTATTCGGCGCAGCAGAATGACACGATAAGGCAGCTATGTGCCGTAAGCCGTCGGGCATTGCGCAAAGCGCTCTTTGAGTGACTGATAATTAAAAAAGCCAGCGTAATCGCTGGCTTTTAGTTGGAGTCGAGTTTCGTGCCTAAAGTCGGGATTCAAGGTCCGGACGAGCCATTGCACGAATCAAGTCATTAATACCAACAACGCCTACAACCTCGCCCGCATCATTAGTCACACGAGCTTGAGATGACGGCGACTCTGTCACCAGCTGGGCTGCATCTTCAACCAACATATCGCCAGACAGTTCCGGACCCGGTTTGTCATTGGGTGCGTGCATGATCGTCTTCAGTTGAATCACACGCCCGCGGTTAATATCCTTGGTGAAGTCGGCGATGTAGTCATCCTGTGGCTTGAGTACAATCTGTTGCGGCGTACCCTGTTGAATGACTTGGCCGTCACGCAGAATAGCGATCTGGTCACCAATGCGCAGTGCCTCTTCTAGGTCATGTGTAATGAACACGATGGTCTTGTGTAGCTCTTTCTGAAGGTCCAGCAGGATATTCTGCATATCGGTACGAATCAGCGGGTCAAGTGCACTGAAGGCTTCGTCCATCAGGAGGATGTCTGCATCAGTCGCTAGCGCACGCGCCAGACCGACACGCTGCTGCATACCCCCCGATAGCTGGCCTGGGTAGTTCTCTTCGTAACCCGACAATCCCACACGATCAATCCAGTGGGCTGCCTGCTTCTTGGCATCTTTCTCGGGCATCCCCTGAATCTCTAGACCGTAGATGGTGTTCTCCATCACCGTTCTGTGCGGTAGCAGGGCGAATTTTTGAAAAACCATGGACGCACGGTTACGACGGAAGTTTCGCAGTTGCTTCTCGTTCATCGCGAGCACGTTCTCGCCGTCTATCCATACCTCACCGGCCGTCGGTTCGATCAGTCGGTTGATATGTCGAATCAGCGTCGATTTTCCCGAGCCCGATAGCCCCATAACAACCTGTATGCCTTTGGCTGGCATCTTCAGGTTGATATCGCTGAGGCCCAAGACGTGGTTGTACTGATCGTTCAGCGCGTCCTTGGTAACACCTGCACGCACCTTCTCCATCATGGACTGTGGATCGTCTCCGAAGATCTTGTAGAGGTTCTTGATCTCAATCTTGGTTTCCATATCACTCATCCTGGCCACCGCGGTAGTTTTGTAGACGCTTGCCGTAGCTCTGGCTAATGCGGTCGAAGATGATAGCCAGCGCAACGATTGCCAAGCCGTTCAACAGGCCCATCGCGAGATACTGGTTTGAAATTGCCTTGAGTACAGGCTGACCAAGTCCGGTCACACCGATCATCGATGCGATAACAACCATGGCCAGAGACATCATAATGGTCTGGTTCACACCGGCGAATATGTTCGGCAGTGCGAGCGGTATCTGTACTTGAGTCAATTTTTGCCACGGGCTTGCACCGAAGGCATCAGCCGCTTCCAGAACTTCGCGATCTACCAGGCGAATACCAAGGTTAGTCAGGCGAATCATCGGCGGCAGTGCGTAGATAACAACTGAGATCAAACCCGGTACTTTGCCGATACCGAGCAGCATTACAACGGGTATCAGATAGACGAAACTGGGTATCGTTTGCATAACATCGAGAACCGGCGTAACGATCGCTTGGGCTCGATTTGAACGCGACATCATAATGCCAATTGGTAGGCCCAGACCGATACAGAGCAGTGTGCAGACAATGATGATACTTACCGTACTCATTGTATCTTCCCACATGCCTAGGTAGCCGATCAGGAATAGGCTGACTGCGGAGCCAATGACGATTTTGATGCTGCGACTGGCAAGCCATCCAAGGCCGGCAACAATCAGAATGAACAGTGGCCAAGGCGTTGCGAGCAGTAACTTCTCTAGCCAGATTAGAAATTGCAGCAGAGGATCAAAGAAATTCTCAATACCCTCACCATATTCGCGGGTAAAGGATTTAAATCCTTCATCTATACCTTTTCGAAAGTCGCGCAGATCGCGACGTCCGAGTTCAGGAAATTCGGTTAACCAATCCATAAACTTCTCTACATACGCAAAAACGACCGAGCATCACGCTCAGTCGTTTCTGCAATTACTACAATTTAGAGCGCTTTTTTGATGTTGGCAGCGGCATCTTCCGATACCCACGTAGACCAAGTCGCCTCTTCGTTCAGGATGAACTCTTCAGCAGCTTCCTCACCAGACGCCTGGTTGTCTGCCATGTAGGTCAGGTACTTGTTCAGCAGGTCAGCATCAAATGTACGTGCCTTCACGTATTCAGCAACTGCTGGAGCGCGCTCAGTGAAGTCTACCTGTGCCAGTGAAACCACTTCAGATACAGTCCAGGTGCTGCGCTTCGGTGAATCACACTCTTCTACGGGCTTAACAATACAGTTATCCCAGTGGTCCTGATCGAAGCCTGAGTTGAAATCAACCAGTTTCAGATCGTACTTACCCGCCAGGGTAGTTGGTGCCCAGTAGTATCCGAGCCAGTTCTCGTTGCGCTCGCTCGCTTTAGCGATAGAGCCATCTAGGCCTGCACCTGAACCAGTATCAATCAGTTTCCAACCTTTCGCCTCCATATCGAATGCGCGGAAGAGGTTGGCTGTTGCTAGCTGACAGCCCCAGCCTGAAGGACAGTTGTGCAGACCACCCTTAGATGGGTCTTCAGGGTGTGGAAACAGATCAGGACGCGCGATGATGTCGTCGATTGTTTTCAGTTCGGGATGAGCTTTAGCGGCTGCCGCGCTTACCATCCAGCCTTCACCTGCACCGGTGATAGGCGCTGGGTTTAGTTTGACCAGACGGTTCTCAGCAACTGCTGCATCGATAGCGACTGCGGCAGCGTTAGCCCAGAGTTCAGAAGCGATGTCTGGAGTGCCCTTCTCAGTCATCGACGTGATCTGCGGCATAGTACCCGCTGTCAGGTACTCAACATTACACTTGTAGCCTTCGCCCATGATAAATCCATCAACTCGAGCGAGGAATTCACCACTAGCCCAGTTCATTTCACCAATTACGACGTCACCACAAGGTGCATGACCACCGGCAAATGCACCCGTGCTGGCTGCAAGGAGTGATACGGCAAGAATCTGCTTTTTCATTGTTGCTCCCGTGTTTAAAACAGTTTGATTTATTCTTCTTTGGAGCCGAATTGTCAGGTGACTCTTCGGACTCCTATTCAAAGTGTATTTGATACTAACAGGTCTAATAATTAGAATTCAAATCTTTATAGCTCTAATTATTTGTGCTCTAATCACCATGGCTCGAATAAATTTGAAGCAAAATTGCGTCGGTTTTGATTTAATTCGGCGATTACCGTTTAAGGATTTTGAGGAAGCTTTCTATGGCGGATCAGTATCAAGCTCAGGATGTGTTGGTTGCGCTTAGGCGCATCATCCGTGCGACTGATATTCAGTCCAAGCGCATAGCCAAAAGCTCGGGTCTGACGATTCCTCAGGTGATGGTGCTGCGCTCGATCGGGACCCTTGGGGATGTGACAGTCAAGCGTTTGGCTGAAGAGGTTTCCCTGAGCCAAGCCACAGTTACCACGATCCTAAACCGCTTAGAGACGCGTGGCCTGGTAGTTCGCGTACGTTCAGCACGCGACAAACGGGTGGTTAATGCCCGTCTGCTGCCGGAGGGCGAGACAATTCTGCACTCCGTACCGGCTTTATTGCACGAGCGATTCATCGCACGCTTCGACAAGCTGCCAATCCAAGAGCAGCAGAGCTTGGTTGATACTTTGGGTAAACTGGCTCAGATGATGGATGCGGAGTCGATAGATGCCGCTCCGATGCTTGATATCGCCGAAGCAGCGCCAAACCCCATCGCTTAACTTCTCTATGTTCAAACTCAGTTTCTTCGTGCCAGATGCAGATCTAGAGCCGGTCAAAAGTGCTCTATTTGCAGCCGGTGCTGGGCGTCAAGGCGACTACCAGGAGTGTTGTTGGCAAACCCTCGGCACAGGTCAGTTCCGCCCTGTAAATAACGCTAGTCCCGCCATCGGCTCCATTGGCCAACTTGAGAAAGTAAGCGAGTGGCGTGTTGAGATGATCTGTGCGCCGGACGATATCAAAGCAGCTATCGCAGCGCTTCTGGCGGCACACCCCTATGAAGAGGTCGCCTATGATCTCGTCAAACTCGTAGACCCTTCTCATCTTGATTGACTAATTTTGATTACAGATTAATCGAAGCTCTTACTGGTCGCGTAGCCACTACAAATGACTATTCGGAGACTTTGATGAGTAATCTACTGCTTAGGTTGGTGCTATTTATTGCACTGCCACTGTCTATACCTGTGCATGCGCAATCTCTGAGCGAGCGGATTGAGACCTCGGGGGCTAATGTGATCTTTATGCGCCACGCTTTAGCTCCGGGGTTTGGTGACCCTAATAACTTTGATATTGAACGCTGTGAAACACAGCGCAACTTGGATGATCAGGGTCGTGCGCAGGCACGAGATATCGGCGCAAAGCTCAGAGCGACCGGGCTCGATTTTGACGAGGTGCTGTCGAGTCAGTGGTGTCGCTGCGCCGAAACAGCGGACCTATTGGACCTTGGAAACTGGTCGACCTTCTCGGGGCTAAACTCCTTCTTCCAAGGCTATGCCAACCGCGAGCAGACGCTAGAGAAACTGGACGCCTATTTAACCACTTTATCGGGCACGGAGTTGGTTGTACTCGTCACTCACCAAGTGGTGATCTCTGCGGCGACCGGTATATCGCCTCCAAGCGGCGGTATTGTGCTGTATAACTCGAAGACTACGCGCTCAGAGTCATGGAGTTGGTAAGTCGTCTAGCGGTAGCAGGTTGATGTTAAGTGATTTGGCAATAGCGCCTATCTGGTTGTTCACCCAGTTAGGTTCAATCGGTCCCCAGCTCTCAATACGGTACTCGCCCTGATTGTTCCGTGCGTCATCTTGCTGATGGAATTGGCAGATGATGCCAACATCGTCGAGATCTTTGATGCAGTCCTGTAGGGTTCGGCGTGGCATGCCCGTGATTTTCTGTAGACCGGTGAGGTTAGTCGCCTGCTGTCCGATGCACCAAGCAATTAGCAGTTTACGTTGAAAGGCTTTGGCCGCCTTCGAGTCTTTCACAGCTCTACCTCGCGTTGGCTCAGCAGCTCATTGGACTCCGGTTCGTGACGATTGAGGCTGATGCGGTAGAGCGGGTAGCGCCCGGACTCCCGGCGATCGGCAAAAAAGCGCTGCAAGGCGTTTACTACGGTTGGAAACGCGAGCTGATCCCAAGGGATTTCGTCTTCACTGAAGAGGCGTACCTCTGAAGATTCGCTTGTTGGGCCAAACTCAGGTTTGAGCAGGCGCGCGAGATAGAACATCTGGACCTGATTAACGTGCACGATGGATGTAATCGTGTACAGCGAGAGAATCTCAACGGTCGCTAAGGCCTCTTCCCAGGTCTCGCGCATGGCCCCCTGTTCAGTAGTCTCACCGTTCTCCAAGAAACCGGCAGGCAGGGTCCAGTAACCGAGGCGTGGCTCGATATCACGCTTACATAGCAGTACCTTATCTCCGTACACTGGCAGGCAGCCAGCGATAATGCGCGGATTGGAGTAGTGGATAAGCTCACAGACAGTACAGACGTGGCGGGGAAGATGGTCGCCTTCAGGGATGCGTAACTCAACCGAGTTGCCACACTCGCTACAGTAATTCATGGGTCAGTTCTTATTAGCTTGTTGTGATCCCATTTTAGGCAGGTGTATAGGCGACTCACAAGCCTAAATGCCTGTTTTTGAAGCTCAATGGGTGTAGGATTAACGGTATGTTAGATCAGCTTCAAACTCGACTTCAGCAGCACCGCCCTTGGCGACTCAGCAGTGACCTAAAGCCGCGCGCCGAAGCGGGGGTCATCTGTCTGCTGACAGATGAGCCTGAGCCGCAGGTGATCCTCACCCAGCGAGGCGGTAGCCTATCTACTCATGCCGGCGAGGTGGCTTTTCCAGGTGGAAAACGCGATCCAGAGGATGAGAATCTACTAGCAACAGCTCTGCGTGAAGCGCATGAAGAGGTGGGTGTTGAGCCAGGTCAGGTACAACTGCTAGGTGAGCTCAGCCAGATCTATTCTCTGCACAAGTTGGCCGTAACCCCCTTTGTAGGCGTGGTTAATCCTAACGTAGAGTTGCGCCCGAACCCGGGTGAGATAGCTGCGATTTTCAAAACACCGCTCAATTTTCTGCTTGATCTTGATAACGCGCGTATCGATAAATTTGCGATGGTCGATGGGCGCACGCGCTTTGTTCCCTCCTGGCAATACCAGCAGTACGAGATATGGGGGCTGACTGCTTGGGCGTTGGCAGAGTTGCTGAATGTCGGCTTGGATGCCGGTATTCCTACCCGACCGCGGCCGGAGCGCACTGCATGACTGAGGCGGTAAAACCTGTGCCCAACCCCTGCCTCGGTATCTGCCAGCTTGATGAGCGCGATCTCTGTATTGCGTGCATGCGCTCAGGTATGGAGATTGCCGAGTGGGGATTCTTTACCGAAGATGAAAAACGCGCCGTTTGGGCGCGTATTCGTGAGCGTGAAGCGGGTGAGCGTGACGCTTAATCGTCCTCGTCTCGCTCCAAAGCGATAACGCGAACAGTCTTAATCGTGTTGTCGCTGATCTGCAGTGTTTCCATCCGATAGTGCTCAAGCTGCATGCAGACATTAGCCTCCGGAAGTGACTCGAGTGTCTCCAGAATCAGGCCATTCAATGTCTTCGGGCCATCTGTAGGTAGATCCCAGTTGAGTGACTTATTGATCTCTCGAATGTAGGCTTGGCCATCAATAATGAAGCTGCCGTCATCCTGAGGGTGGATGTCCTGGTTGATTTGCGCTTCGTCATGCGACATCTCGCCGACGATCTCTTCTAGAATGTCTTCGAGGGTCACAACCCCTTCAACATCTCCATACTCATCAACCACGATCCCGATACGGCGACTCTGCTTCTGGAAATTCAGAAGCTGTGTGTGTAGTGGAGTGCTTTCGGGAACGAAGTAGGGCTCATGCACCACCGCAGTGATTGCCGCTTTGGTCAATTTACCTTGCTGGATAAGCTGCGCGAGGTTACGCATGTGCAGGACACCGCAGATCTGGTTGATATCACCCTCGTAGACTGGCAAACGTGTATGTCGGGTATGTGCCAACTGGTCTAGGATCTGCTCCATATCCTGATCGAGGTCGATCCCCTCAACTTCGTTGCGCGGAATCATGATGTCATTGACGGTCACATCGTTTAGCTCAAGAACGCCGAGCAGCATAGATTGGTTACGATCGGGAATCAGTGCGCCCGCTTCGTTCACAATTGTACGCAGCTCTTCAGTACTAAGGTTGTGAGCATCAGCGCCAGTTGTTTTGATACCCACTAGACGGAAAATGCCGTTAGTAATCATATTCACGGCAAATACCAGCGGGTAGAAGATCTTCAGTAGCACCACCAGAATATAGGAGGCGGGAAAAGCCACCTTTTCTGGGAACATTGCAGCCAGTGTTTTAGGTGTGACTTCTGCAAATATCAACACCACCAGCGTCAACGCACCGGTAGCGATAGCGATACCGGCATCACCCCAAATGCGCACTGCGATCACGGTGGCGATTGCAGAGGCCAGAATGTTAACGAAGTTATTCCCGATTAGAATCAGGCCAATGAGGCGATCGGGACGCTCCAGCAGGCGGCTTGCATTGCGAGCGCCCGGGTGCTTGTTTTTCGCCATGTGTTTCAACCGGTAACGGTTGAGGGACATCATTCCGGTCTCTGAGCTAGAGAAGAAAGCGGAGCAAAGGATCAGAACGAAAAGAAGGATCGAGAGCGAGCTTATCGACGCGTCTTCCAATGTGGTAGGCCTGTGTTATGAATGAGAAGACATTCTCTGGACTCCGCTCAAAGCTGTCAAGCGTTGATCAGCTTCCCAGAATAAGCTCTAGGACCGCCTTGGAGCCAAAGAATGCGAGCATCAGTAGGATAAAGCCCGCCAAAGTCCAGCGTAGCGCTGTGCGGCTGCGCCATCCCAGCAGCATGCGACCACCCAGCAGAGTGGCGAATACGACCCAGGCGATAATGGAAAGCAGTGTTTTGTGCGCTAGATGCTGCGCAAACAGATCTTCAGTAAACAGCGCGCCGGTAATGAGCGCAGCGGTGAGAAGCAGGAAGCCCGCAAAGATCATCTCAAACAGCAGTCTCTCCATCACCTGAAGCGGTGGCAGGCTATTCACCAACCCGCGGGTATGGTGTTGTTTCAGCGCGCGCTCCTGACGCGATAGTAAAATAGCTTGGAAGGCTGCGAGTGTCAGGACCGAATAGGCGGTGATCGATAACAGGATGTGAGCAATGACACCCAAACTATACGCCTTTGCTCCTGCGCTATCGGGCGAGATCAATGTCGCAAGCAGCGTTAGAGCCGCCATTGGGAAAACCCCGATGAAGAGATTATCGAGTTTCTGGCGTAGGCTGCTCAGCAGAAGAATCAGCACAACAATCGAGGCGATCAGAGAGCCGGTAGGGAAAATGCTCAGATTCAGAGTATCGTGCTGCACCAGCATTTGCGCAGTGACGCTAATCTGCAAAACCCAAGCAAGGGTACCGCTCGCAAGAATCTGCCCGCGTAGTCCGGTACTTTCGCTCCCGTTTGAGCCCAGGCGCTGCCATTGACGTACGGCTGCAAAGAGATACAGCACGATTGCGACTAATGAGAGCAGCGTCAGCATTACAGACTCCAGGCCGATAAATAGTTGATATTTGGATCAGTATTACAGAATTAGTGAGTCAGAGTTTGGCACAAATAGAGGCTGCGGGAAATATACGGGTGAATCCGAGGCGGGCGCTGCGTTATAATCCACAGCAATTATGTTTTAGAAGCACCGGTCAGCTACCGGTGCACAAAGGATAGATATGTTTGCGAATCTTACGGAACGGTTAACCAGTACGCTGCGTTCAGTCACTGGCCAAGCCAAGCTCACCGAAGACAATATAAAGGATACGCTGCGCGAAGTGCGCATGGCGCTACTCGAGGCGGATGTCGCGCTGCCGGTAGTCAAAGCCTTTGTAGGCGCTGTTAAAGAGCGTGCCGTTGGTCAAGAAGTTGCCAAGAGCCTAAGTCCCGGACAGGTCTTCGTTAAGATCGTTAATGAAGAGCTGGTTAAAGTGATGGGTGAGGCGAACGCCAAGCTTGATCTCTCTACTCAGCCGCCGGCTGTTGTCATGATGGCCGGTCTGCAGGGTGCTGGTAAGACCACCTCTGTTGCCAAGCTGGCGCGTTTCCTGCGCGAGCGCGAGAAGAAAAAGGTGCTGGTGGTCTCTGCCGACGTGTACCGCCCGGCGGCGATTCGTCAGCTTGAGACCCTAGCGAATGAAGTCTCTGTCGACTTCTTCCCATCTACAGCTGAACAGAAGCCAATCGATATTGTTAACGGCGCTATCAACCACGCGCGTATTCAGCATCACGATGTGCTGCTGGTCGATACTGCCGGCCGTCTTGCTGTTGATGAGGCGATGATGGCGGAGATCAAAGAGCTGCACGCAGCCGTTAAACCGGTTGAGACGCTCTTTGTTGTTGACTCGATGACCGGTCAGGATGCCGCTAATACTGCCAGCGCTTTCAATGAAGTGTTGCCGCTAACCGGTGTGATTCTTACCAAGACTGACGGTGACGCGCGTGGTGGTGCGGCGCTTTCGGTACGTCATATCACCGGTAAGCCAATCAAATTCCTCGGTGTCGGTGAGAAGGTTGATGCGCTGGAGCCCTTCCACCCAGATCGTGTTGCCTCACGTATTTTGGGCATGGGTGATGTGCTCTCGCTGATCGAGGAAGCAGAGCGCAAGATCGATAAAGACAAAGCGGCGAAGCTGGCGAAGAAGGTCACTAAGGGTAAGGGCTTTGACCTCGAAGACTTCCGTGACCAGATCAATCAGATGAACAACATGGGCGGTATGATGTCCATGATGGAGAAGCTCCCGGGTATGGGGCAGTTGGCGCAGGCTGCACAGTCCGCTCAGGCTGAGCAGGGAATGAAGCAGTTTGCTGTCATCATCGATTCGATGACGATGAAAGAGCGTCGCAACCCAGATATCATCTCGGGCTCGCGCAAACGCCGCATTGCTGCAGGTTCTGGCACAAGTATTCAGGACATCAACCGCCTGCTAAAACAGCACAAGCAGATGGCCAAGATGATGAAGAAGTTCGGCTCCAAGTCCGGTATGGCTAAGTTGGCGCGCGGTATGGGCGGCATGAAAGGTATGCTGCCGCCAGGCATGGGCGGCGGTGGCGGTTTTCCGCGTTTCTGATCACTTTTTCAGTAACTGTCTAAAATCTATACAAAAGACTTTTAACGGGCGTGGAGTTCGCGTAGAATCCACGCCCTATTTAATTTAGGCCTCCGTCTGCCTGGGTAATTCACTGAATAACTGAAGTAGGCGGAGAAACAACAATGATGGGCGATCTCAAAACCCATCCCGCGAAGTAAAGGGGACCTTGCATGGTAACTATTCGTTTGTCTCGTGGCGGCGCTAAAAAGAAGCCGTTCTATCACATCACTGTTGCAGATTCGCGTTTTGCACGCGACAGCCGCTTTATTGAGCGGGTGGGCTTTTTCAACCCTGTAGCGCGTGGTCAGGAAGAGAAACTCCGTCTTGACCTGGAGCGTGTTGATTACTGGGTAGGCAAAGGCGCTCAGATGAGTGAGCGTGTTGGCCAGTTGGTTAAAGAAGCACGTAAAGCGCAGTAAGGTTCGATAAGGGTATGTCAGAGTTTAATGCAGAGGACGTTGTTGTCCTCGGGCGTTTTAACTCACCATTCGGCATCCAGGGTTGGGTAAAGGTTTACTCCTACACTGAGCCAATGGAGAACATACAGAGCTACAAGCCTTGGCTAGTTAAGCTGAAAAACGAGTGGCAACCGGTAAAGGTTAAGACCGTTAAGAAGCAGGGCAAAGGTCTGATAGCGAAGCTAGACACCATAGATACACCTGAAGCTGCTCGCCTCTACTGCGAAGTGGAGATTGCAGTTCCCAAGTCGGCTCTACCGAATCTTGATGCAGGTGACTACTACTGGAGTCAGCTACAGAACCTAAAGGTTATTACCGAATCCGGCGAATTGCTGGGTCGGGTTGACCACCTACTTGAGACTGGCGCTAATGATGTGCTGGTAGTCAAAGGGGACGCTGAGAGTGTTGATCGTGAAACACGGTTGATTCCATACGTTCCTGAGCAGGTGGTTAAGAAGGTTGATTTAGAATCCGAAACTATTCGGGTTGATTGGGGCTCAGACTATTGAGTGCTGGGTCCTGAGTTGTGTGGTTTGGAATCGTATCTCTCTTTCCTGAGATGCTCGAAGCGGTCACTCGCTACGGTGTAACAGGTAGAGGTGTAAAACGGGGACTGATCCAGGTCGAGAGTTGGAGTCCTAGAGACTTTGCTCATGACAAACATCGCACCGTCGATGACCGCCCTTTTGGTGGGGGTCCGGGGATGCTGATGAAGGTTCAGCCGCTGAAAGACGCGATTCATGCAGCGAAAGCTGCCGCTGGCGGAGATGCCCGCGTGATCTACCTGTCGCCTCAAGGGCGCAAACTAGATCAAGCTGGGGTATTGGAGTTAGCGAAGCAGGAGCGACTCATTCTGGTCTGCGGTCGGTATGAGGGTGTTGATGAACGCCTGATTGAGACGGAGATCGATGAGGAGTGGTCACTGGGCGATTTTGTTCTTAGTGGCGGCGAGCTCCCGGCAATGGTGATGTTAGACGCCATCGCCCGGCAGATCCCGGGTGTATTAGGTGACCAAGCATCGGCCGAAGAGGACTCCTTCGCAGAAGGGTTACTCGATTGCCCGCACTACACGCGACCAGAGGTTTTGGATGAGATGCAGGCGCCAGCCGTGCTGCTCAGCGGTAATCACGCTGAGATAAGACGCTGGAGACTGAAGCAGCAGTTGGGACGGACCTGGGAAAGGCGCCCTGATATGCTGGAAAAAATTGATCTGAACCCGGAGCAGCAGGCGCTGTTACAAGAATACATCAGCGAGACTCAATAGAGTCCGCGGTTGAAAAAGTTAGGAGCGAGCGATGAGCAGCAAAAACTTAATCATTCAGCAGATCGAAGCTGAACAGACTGGTAAAGAAGTACCAACTTTTGGTCCAGGCGACACTGTCGTTGTACAGGTTCGCGTAGTAGAAGGCAGCCGTAGCCGTCTGCAGGCATTTGAAGGCGTAGTACTGGGCAAGCGTAACCGCGGCCTGAACTCTGCATTCACTGTCCGTAAGATCTCTCACGGTGTTGGCGTTGAGCGTACTTTCCAGACCTACAGCCCAACTGTAGAAGCGATCGAAGTTAAGCGTCGCGGTGACGTACGTCAGGCTAAACTTTACTACCTGCGTGAGCGCAGCGGTAAATCTGCACGTATCAAAGAGAAGCTGGGCGCTTAAGCCTTTTCTGTTTGAACGAAAAAGCGGCCTTAGGGTCGCTTTTTTTTTGTTTTTGGCGCGTTTGTTCTGGGGTCAGACCCTTTTTTTTAAAAAAAGGGGTCTGACCCCGTTTCTTGGCCTAAACTGGAATCTATCAAAATGGATTGCAGAACTAGAGCAAGATGCGAGCTATTAAACGACTCATCGGGGGTATCCTCCTGCTGGCGGTGTTGGCCGGTGCTGCTTATGGGTACGTCTGGTACAGCACCAAGACCTATCTCGACCAGCAGATCGTTGCTGCTTCTAGCGTTGGACAGGTCAGTTATCAAAAGCTTCGAATCGATCCACGCGGTGAAATTCGTGTCGATGGTATCCAGATTATACCGGCCGGTTACCGTACTCCAGTTGATGTGGACTCAGTCAGTGTTCGATCGGATGACCCGCTATTCTTCCTAGATCCACAGGGTCGCCTGGAGCGCGGTGAGTACCCAGAGTTTCTTTCGATCGCGTTTGATGGCGCCAAACTAGATCCCCAAGCTGATTTCATCACAGCCCTGCAGCCAAGTCAGGCTGATCTGCTCCTGCATCTGAGAGAGCCACAACTGGAAGCGCTTGGCTGTGGTGAGGATATCTTGGCCTTTACGCCTGAAATCTGGGGGCGCATGGGTATAGGCCGCCTCTCATCTGATATCGCCATCACGCTGCGCGCTGATAACGATCAGGGTAGGCTCGATCTATTCACTGAAACGGATACCGCCGGCATCGGTGCGGTTAGCGCCGATCTCTCAATGACTTTCGCCGCTGGGTACCTAAAGCCAGCAACCGTCGCTGGTGCTAATCCTCGCCTCAAATCACTCGAAGTTAATTACCGTGATACGGGTTATTACGCCAAGCGCGATCGATTCTGTGCCGGTAATGCCGCAGTAGACGAAGCGCAGTACCGAGCTAATCATTTAGAGTTGGTGAAGCAGCGAGCAGCTGGCTTCGGGATGCAGGTGCCGGAGATTCTCTGGTTGGCCTATGCTGATAGCAATGCCAAGGGAGCGGATGTGCGTTTTGGCATGAATCCTGTCGGGGGTCTAGGTGCTGAAGTCATGATGGGGTTGAACGCGCCGACAGAACTGATTGAGCGGCTGCGCCTACATCTAGAGATTAACGGCCGGCCGGTCGATCTCAATCAGGTTGATTGGCTGGCATTGATGCCCGACCCCGAGGCGATTATGCAGTCGCAACGGGCACTTGCCGGCGCAACTGAGGCTAGTGATGCGGGCAATGATCAGAGTAGCGGCGATGGTGCTAAAGAGTCAGTCACTGAGACCTCGGGTACTGTGGCTGCTGCGGGGCAGGGTGGTGCGGGCAGGGAGGGCTCTGAGGAGGTCGCCATGGTCGAATTTCCGGGAATGGCTCCCAAGCCACTGCCGACTCCAGAGGTTAAGTTTCGCCGCACTGAGTTTGATGACTTACAAAATTACATCTATTCAGACATCCGCATATTCACCTACTATGGCAACCGAGTAGAGGGGCGTCTTGAGGCTGTCGAAGGCGACAACATCAAGATTCTCCACCGTGTTGGTAAAGGGCTTGCGATCTATCCGGTAGATCGCGCCAAGCTCGAGGTGATAGAGGTGATGCGTTAGTGACCGATCGGCGTCTTAGGGCCCGCTTACCGCAAAAAGAAGATCAGGCATTAATCAACGACTACGTTCGAGCACTGTGGATGGAGCGTGGGCTGAGTGAGAACACCCAAGCCTCGTACAAGCGTGATCTGAATCAGTTTGCCTGCTGGCTGAATGACCGTGGCTCTCAGCTTGATAAGGCCGATGCTCTTGAATTGCAGACATACCTTGCCTGGCGCATTACGGAGCAGCTACGCGCGAGTTCAACGTCTCGGCAGCTCTCTTGCCTGCGCGGTTTCTACCGCTATCTGCTGCGCGATAACTTGATCGATGTGGATCCGACTCTCAATCTAACCAATCCCAAAGCCGGTCGTGCGCTTCCCAAAAGTTTGAGTGAGGCGGATGTTGATGCGCTTTTAGCAGCGCCAGACACTGAAAGCCCGTTAGGATTGCGTGACCGGACCATGTTAGAGCTGCTCTATGGTTCGGGATTGCGTATCTCGGAGCTGATCAGTTTGGAGCAGGAGCAGATGAGTCTGCGCTCCGGATTGATTCGTGTGGTGGGTAAGGGAGACAAAGAGCGGCTAGTACCCCTGGGTGATGAGTCGGTTGACTGGCTGGCACGCTATCTCAAACAGAGCCGTCCATTGCTCTTATCTAAAGCGAATCCTGCCACGCTGTTTTTGAGTCAGCGGGGGGCACAGATGACCCGCCAAACCTTTTGGCACCGTATACGTCATTGGGCCCAGGTGGCTGGAATCGACAAGCCGCTATCCCCACATGTGTTGCGCCACGCGTTCGCGACTCACCTGTTGAATCATGGCGCTGACCTGCGTGCTGTGCAGATGTTGCTGGGGCACGCTAACCTGTCGACTACGCAGATTTACACGCAGGTAGCGACGTATCGTCTGCAGCAGCTGCACCAACAGCATCATCCGCGTGGCTAGTGCGTTTATCCAGAGGGTGCGTTAGGCTAGGCGTAGTTTTGTTTTATATCGAGTTCATAGGATCTGTAATGAAAAAGTTGATTGGCGCGCTAGCGCTGGGTTTGTCGTTAAGCGCGTTCGCGGGTATTGAAGAGGATATTACTGCGCGTCTTAAGCAGCTTGATCCAAATATTCCTATCAAGGCGATCGCTCAAGAAGCGACCGGTGGCTTCCATGCGGTAACCTTAGGCTCGGGCGAGATGCTTTACGTTAGCACAGACCTGCACTACATCATGTCCGGCACCCTGTACCAGGTATCCGAGCGCGGTTTGGTGAATCTGACAGAAGAGAGTCTTAAAACGGTGCGCAAAGATGCTATGGCCGCTGTTCAGGATGAAGATATGGTCATTTACCCAGCTACGGGCGAGCGCAAAGCCCGTGTATTGGTATTTACCGATATCGACTGCCCTTACTGTCGTAAGCTGCATGACGAGGTGCCCACCCTGAACGAGATGGGTATCGAGGTGGCTTACTTGGCTTTCCCACGTTCAGGCCCGGATACTCCTACAGCGAAAAAGATGGAGGCGATCTGGTGTCAAAGTGGTGATGAGCGTCTCGCCGCCATGGATCGTGCTAAAACCGGTGATGAGAACGAACCGCAAAACTGTGATAACGCCGTTGTCGATCAGTTTGTGCTAGGTCAGCAGGTGGGTGTAACCGGCACGCCAGCTCTAATCTTTGAAGATGGTTCGCTAGTGCCAGGTTATGTGCCGGCAGCACGTCTGCAGCAGATGCTACAGCTCTAAATTTAAATCGCTCGAAAGAGCAGAAAAACATCAATTTGAGGCGGCTGTTACGTAGAGTAGCAGCCGCCTTTTCGCTATACTAAGCGCCATTTTTTTTCGCGCGCTGTGTGGGGCTCAAATCGCCGACAGCAAAAGCGTAACTGTGCTAAACGGGGTAAGGTTTTGAAACCGGTAAAAGTTGGGATCTGTGGTCTGGGTACTGTCGGTGGCGGTACGTTCAATGTGTTGCAACGCAATGCGGCGGAGATTGCTCGCCGTGCGGGGCGTCGCATTCAGATTGAGCAGATCGGTATGCGTCGTCCAAATCCGGCATGCGATACCAAGGGTATGCATGTCACAGCTGATGTGTTTGAAGTAGCGACCAATCCAGAGATCGATATCGTAATCGAACTGATTGGTGGTTATGACGTCGCCTACAAGCTGGTTATGACTGCGATCGAAAACGGTAAGCACGTTGTTACTGCGAACAAAGCGCTGATCGCCGTGCACGGTAACGAGATCTTTGCGGCTGCGCAGGAGAAGAACGTTATGGTTGCGTTCGAAGCTTCTGTTGCCGGTGGTATCCCAATCATCAAAGCGCTGCGCGAAGGCCTGTCGGCTAACAAGATCAACTGGCTGGCCGGTATCATCAACGGTACAGGCAACTTCATCATGACTGAGATGCGTGAGAAGGGCCGTGACTTCCAGGATGTGCTGGCGGAAGCTCAGGCGCTGGGTTACGCCGAAGCTGACCCAACCTTTGACGTTGAGGGTATCGATGCAGCGCACAAGCTGACTATCCTCGCGTCTATCGCCTATGGCATTCCGCTGCAGTTCGACAAAGCCTACACCGAAGGGATCAGCCGCATTACTGCGGAAGATGTGAAGTACGCCGAAGAGCTTGGGTACCGCATCAAGCATTTGGGTATCAGCCGTCGCAGTGCGCAAGGTATCGAGCTGCGCGTGCACCCCACTATGGTTCCACAGCAGGCGCTGATCGCTAATGTAAACGGCGTAATGAACGCCGTGCTGGTTGACGGTGACGCTGTTGGTCAGACGCTCTACTACGGGCCAGGTGCTGGTGCTGAGCCAACCGCGTCTGCCGTGGTGGCGGATGTTGTTGACGTGGTTCGCACCCTTACAGCAGATCGTGATAACCGCGTACCTCACTTGGCGTTCCAGCCAGGCGAGCTATCTGATGCTGAGGTGTTGCCGGTTGATCAGATTGAATCTGGTTACTACCTGCGCATCATGGCCGTTGAGCGCCCTGGCGTGCTGGCGCACATCACCCGTATCCTGGGTGATAAAGGCATCAACATTGAGGCGATCACTCAGAAGCAGACAGAAGAGGCGCAGGTGCCTGTGATTCTGCTGACTCAGAGCGTCAAGGAAGAGAAAATGAACCAGGCGATCCGCGAGATTGAAGCCCTGCCCGATATCCTCGGTGAAGTGGTGCGTATCCGCGTAGAGCACTTGGGTCAGTAACGGCCGGTAAGGAGATTTAGATATGCGTTATATTTCAACTCGTGGCGAAGCCCCTGTATTGAACTTTGCCGATGTGTTGCTGGCGGGCCTCGCTTCTGACGGTGGTCTCTACGTACCTGAAGAGTTGCCGAAGTTCTCTCAAGATGAGATCGCAAGCTGGGCGGGCCTCAGCTACGCGGACCTCGCGTTCAAAGTAATTAAACCGTTCGTTGATGACTGTATTGAAGATGCTGATCTCAAAGTGATGATCGACGACTCGTATGCAGTGTTTAAACACGATGCCGTTGCACCGCTGGTACAGATCGATAGCAACGAGTTTGTGTTGGAACTGTTCCACGGTCCCACGCTGGCGTTTAAAGACTTTGCGCTTCAGCTATTGGGACGACTGATGGATCACGTGCTGAAACAGCGTGGCGAGCGTCTGGTGATTATGGGTGCAACTTCAGGTGACACAGGCTCAGCGGCTATTGAAGGTTGCCGTCACTCTGAACACCTCGATATCTTCATCCTGCACCCTTACAACCGCGTATCTGAGGTACAGCGTCGCCAGATGACAACTGTGCTGGCTGACAATGTCTTTAACATAGCACTTGAGGGTAACTTTGATGATTGCCAAGAGATGGTCAAAGATAGTTTCGCCGATCAGAGCTTCCTAGGTGGCCTGAAGCTCGGTGCGGTTAACTCGATCAACTGGGCACGTATTATGTCCCAGATCGTCTACTACTTCTCAGCGGCCCTGACACTGGGTGGCCCACACCGCCCTGTATCTTTCTCTGTTCCAACCGGTAACTTCGGTGACATCTTCGCGGGTTACCTGGCTAAGCAGATGGGTCTGCCGATCGATCAGCTGATCGTGGCGACTAACCGTAATGACATCCTACACCGCGTTATTAGCGGTAACGATATGTCAAAGGGAACCCTTGAGCCTTCACTTTCGCCCTCGATGGATATCATGGTCTCATCAAACTTTGAGCGTCTGCTGTTTGATGTTTACGGCCGTGATGGTGCAGCGGTAGCCGATCTGATGGCGCGCTTCAAGAAAGAGTCGGTTAGCTTGGGTGACGGCGAGTGGAACCGCGTACGCGAGCTGTTTGCTAGCTACGCTGTGGATGACCAAACCACCTGTGAGGTGATCGCTGAGGTATTTGAGTCAACTGAGTACCTGCTAGATCCGCACACGGCAATTGGTGTTAAAGCCGCACGCGAGTGCCGTCGTAGTGCTTCAGTGCCCATGGTTACTTTGGCGACAGCACATCCGGTTAAATTCCCAGATCCTGTTGTAAAAGCGGGCCTGGAATCGCCACAGCTACCAGCTCATATGGCGGATCTGTTTGAGCGTGAAGAGCGCCTGCAGGTGCTCGATAATGAGCTGCAGGTGGTCCAGCAATACGTTGCTGAACACTGCCACCGCTAGTGTTTTGGCTGTCCCGCATTGCGGGGCAGCAGCTTCTTCTTTTAAATCTCCACTGAGGTAAGCCGATGCCAAGCTTCTTCAGCCTTTCCAAAATTTTCTGGTTCTTTGCCGCCCCCGACCACTTGATGGTCTTTATGCTTATTTTTGCGCTTTTCGCTCTGTGGGTCGGTTGGCGCAAGTTGGGTGGAACTTTGCTGACGGTTAACTTGCTGCTCTGGATCGCGCTGATATTTATGCCCTTGGGCGATGCTTTGCTGCGACCGCTTGAGAGTCGTTTTCCTCAGCCGGATCTATCCCAAGCTAATATCGAGGGAATTATTGTTCTCGGCGGCGGCGAGCTCGCAGAGGAGAGCGTTGTCTGGGATGCTCCGCAGTTCAACGCTGCGGCTGAGCGTGTGATGGCGATTCCTGCTTTAGCCCGCGAGTTTCCGGCAGCAAGAATTGTTTTTACGGGTGGCAGTGGTTCGGCTTTACGGCCGGACTTCAAAGGTGCCGACGCGGTCGAGGATTACCTGCAACAACTCGGTATTCGGGATCGCGTGATGCTTGAATCAGATTCGCGAAATACCTACGAAAATGCGCTATTTTCGGCGAAATTTCTCGGAGGGGTGCCGAAAGGTAATTGGCTCTTAGTAACATCCGCATTTCATATGTCGCGATCGGTTGGGATCTTCCGTAAACAGGGGTGGAACCTGATCCCTTATCCCGTAGATTACTACTCGCTCACCTCCACAGGGTTTAGAAATGACCCCAAACTCTGGCAGAACCTACGAGACCTTCATACCGCCGTGCGCGAATGGATTGGTCTGGTAGTCTATTACTACACCGATAAAACGAGCGAACTGCTGCCGGGCCCGAAAAATGACTGATTCGGTACAGATCGTCGAACGTCCGGTTAGTAATATCCCGCAGGAGCTCCAGCGTCTCCATCCGGTCCTGGCACGCATCTATGCCGGTCGTGGTTTGAAGTCAGATGCTGAACTCAGTCGAGGCCTCGATAAATTATTACCCGACGCCCAGTTAAAAGGTGTTGATGCCGCCGTCGACCGTTTGGTGGAGGCGCTTGAGCAGCAGCAATCGGTATTGATACTGGGCGACTTCGACTGCGATGGTGCTACGAGTACCGCAACCACCTATCTGGCGCTAAGTCAGTTTGGCTTTCAGATGGTCTCTTATCTTGTGCCGAACCGCTTCGAGTTTGGATACGGGCTCAGTCCTGAAATAGTTGCAGTCGCTGCTCAGCGTCAGCCTCAGCTGATTATTACTGTTGATAACGGCATCTCGAGTATCGAGGGAGTTGCTGCGGCGAAAGCTCTGGGAATCGATGTGATCGTGACGGATCACCACCTTCCGGGTGATCAGTTGCCCGATGCCTGTGCCATCGTAAACCCAAACCAACCTGAGTGTGATTTTGTCGCCAAGTCGACTTGCGGAGTTGGCGTGGTCTTTTATGTGATGATTGCTCTGCGTCGCCGGCTGCAACAGAGCGGTTACTTCGAGCGCCTAGGGACCAAGCCACCCAATTTGGGAGAGCTGCTCGACCTTGTTGCGCTTGGCACCGTTGCTGATGTTGTGCCTCTAGAGGCAAATAACCGCACTTTGGTTTATCAGGGGCTCGAGCGTATTCGCCGCCGCCGGGCGCGCCCCGGTTTGTTAGCGTTGCTAGAAGTGGCGGGCCGTCAGCCCGAACGCATTTCGGCATCTGATCTAGGTTTTGCTGTGGCTCCACGTCTGAACGCGGCGGGTCGCCTGGATGATATGAGCCTGGGTATAGAGTGCCTGCTAACAAACGATCCTGAGCGCGCGTTAGAGCTGGCGCGAGAGCTCGACCAGATGAACCGCGATCGTCGTGGAATCGAGCAGCAGATGCAACGCGACGCGTTGGAAGCACTCGAGCAGATCGGCTTGGATGAGTCCGAAATGCCGACAGGGTTGGCTATCTTCGATGCCAACTTCCATCAGGGCGTAATCGGCATTCTAGCGTCACGTCTGAAAGAGCGTTTCCACCGGCCAGTGATTGTGTTTGCCCCCGGTGATGAGGGCGAAATCAAAGGCTCCGCGCGCTCAATTCCAGGCTTCCATATTCGTGATGGACTCGACGCCATTGCGGCTAAAAATCCTGGCCTAATTGCCAAGTTCGGTGGCCATGCGATGGCAGCTGGATTGACGATTAAAGCTGAGGATTTTGAGTGCTTCTGTACTCTGTTCGACAAGCAAGTACAACAGGTGATGGCACCTGAAGATCTGCAGCGCTCAATGATGACTGATGGTCAGTTGAATCCACGTGATTTCACGCTGGACCTAGCCCAGTTGCTCCGCGATGCCGGGCCTTGGGGTCACCAATTCCCAGAGCCGAGTTTTCATGGCGAGTTTCGCCTGCTACAGCAGCGAATCGTGGGACAGCGTCATCTTAAGATGGTCCTGCAAGAGCCGCAAACGGGTTTGGCGCTGGATGCGATCGCCTTTAATGTGGATACTGAAGTCTGGCCAAACACCGATATCCAACGCGTCCAGCTGGTATACAAGTTGGATGTAAATGAGTTTCGCGGGCAGCGTAATTTACAGTTGATGGTTGATTGGCTCGAGCCGGCCTGAATAGGCAAAGTCGCACAAAAATTAAAACAAGGAGATTCGCATGAACGATCTGACAACCGCTGAGCTGGGTATCTTAGTAGATGTTTTTGACCGTGCAGGTGTGGCTGCAGATAGCAGTGCTGAAGGCACACTACGTAAGCAGATTGAGCAGGCACACTCTGAGCGTTTAGAGCTTGAGTCGATGGATTTTGATGATTGTGCGGGAGGCGCTTGCAAGTTGTGAGTTATGCTAGAAAGCCCTACTACGTCGGTGCGCATGTTAGTGCCGCCGGCGGAGTCCAGAATGCGCCTCTGAATGCCGCGAAGATTGGCGCAAATGCATTTGCGGTGTTCACCAAAAATCAGCGTCAATGGAACGCTAAACCACTGACTTCTGAAGGTATCGCAGAGTTTAAGGCGAACTGTGAGGCTGAGGGCTTCTTACCCGAACAGATATTGCCGCACGACTCCTATCTGATTAATCTTGGGCATCCAGAAGCGGAACCACTTGAGCGTTCGCGTACCGCCTTTCTTGATGAGATGCACCGCTGCCAGCAGTTGGGCCTCTGCTATCTCAACTTTCACCCAGGTAGTCATCTGAAGAAGATCGACATTGATGCCTGTTTAGGTCGGATCGCTGAGTCGATCAATATCGCATTGGCTGAGTCAGAGGGCGTCACGGCTGTGCTTGAGACGACTGCCGGACAGGGCACAAACCTTGGTTGGCGCTTTGAAGAGCTGGCGCAGATTATTGATCAGGTTGAGGATCAGTCACGAGTTGGCGTCTGTATCGATACCTGTCATATCTTTGCGGCGGGTTACGACCTGCGAACCGAAGAGTCGTGCGAGCAGAGCTTTGGTGATTACGAGCGTCTGATCGGCTTCGATAAGCTCTGCGGCATGCACATCAATGATTGTAAATCTGCTTTCGGCAGCCGCGTGGATCGCCACCACAGCCTCGGCATGGGCGAGATCGGTTGGGCGCCGTTTAAGTACATCATGCAGGATGATCGCTTCCGCGGTGTGCCGCTCTGTCTCGAAACGATCGACGAGACCATCTGGGATCAGGAGATTCAGCAGCTGCGCACCTTTGCCGGCGAAAAGCAGTTAGAACAGGCTTAAGCGTGAGTTGGTCACCTGCGTTTGCAGCCTCTGACGCTAAAATTGTGAAAACCGAAACGGCATTCCAGGGCTATTTTCGTGTAGATCGCCTTAGTATCCGTCACGCCACCTTCGCGGGTGACTCGATTGAGATCTGCCGAGAAGTATTCAAACGTGGCAATGCCGTATGTGTGCTCTTGTACGATCCAGAAGCAGACAAAGTGGTGATGGTTGAGCAGTTCCGTGTGGGGGCGCTGGCAGCCGAGAGTCCTTGGATGCTTGAAGTGGTTGCCGGTATCGTTGAACCAGGTGAAACAGCTGAGGATGTGGCGCGGCGCGAAGCCGTTGAAGAGGCGGGTTTAACCCTTGATCAGGTACAGCCGATCATTCGCTATCTGCCAAGCGGTGGCGGTTGTGATGAATGGATCGATTTGATGTACGCCGAAGTAGACAGCAGCGTTGCGCAAGGTTTGCATGGCTTGGCAGATGAGGGCGAAGACATTAAGGTACATGTATTGAATGCCCAAGAGGCGTTTGATCTGGTGGTTTCAGGTGCGATTAACTCATCACCTGCCATCATTGCCCTACAGTGGCTAGAATTGAATCGTAATCGGCTGAAACGATAGGAAGTTTTTCGAGATGCAGCGAGCAAAGCGTAAATATGTGCCCGATTTGGTGAAGCAGAGTGCTATCTGCGAGACCAACTACGCACGTCTGCGCCGTCTGCTCCCCTCTGGTCAGAAGCAGCGCGAGTACCGCGTGGACTGGCATCGCTGTGACTACCGCGTCTCTATCCGTATGGACGAAGAGTTCGCGTACACCTCAACGCTGATCGTTAGTTATTGGCCAGAGAGCGCTACGCCCTGGTTTAATCCCCAGACCTTTGTTGTGCGTCTCTACCATGATGCACGGATGGCCGAGGTAGTCTGCCTGCAGAAACGCAAGCAGTTGGACGGCCGGTACGAATACCCCAATCCGCAGATGCATCAGCCGGATGAGAAGTTTCAGCTAAACCAGCATTTGGCTGAATGGCTCAGCCACTGCCTCGCGAGTGGTGAGACACTATTACCTGTCTCGGTTGCGGGCTGATACAGAGCGCGATGCAGATCCCAGCGGACACCCAGTTCATCTATATTCACGGCTTCAACTCCTCCCCGCAGAGCTTCAAGGCGCAGCAGACGCTGGCGCTGTTCAGAGAGCAGGGTGCTGAAGATCAGCTCTCCATTCCTCCGCTATCGCACTTCCCGGCGGAGGCGATGACACAGCTCAGAGCACTAGTTGAATCGGCGCAGCGAACGGTGTTGATTGGCTCCTCTTTGGGTGGATTCTATTCAACCTGGCTTACCGAACATTATGCACAAGCGCGCGCTGTGCTGCTCAATCCCGCTGTTGCGCCACATAAATTGCTTGAAGGACGCTTGGGTTTTACCGAGAACTACCACACGGGCGAGCGCTATGAGTTGACCCAACGTCATATGGATCAGCTACAAGCACTCTACCTGCCAGAGGTTATGCATCCGCAGCGGCTACTTCTTCTGCAACAAGAGGCGGACGAAACGCTGGACTATCGTGACGCAGTTGGGTATTACAAAGCGAGTGCCCAGATAGTGCAGCCCGGTGGCAGTCACGCTTTTGATGAGTTTGAGCAGATGTTGCCACTGATTATCGATTTTGCTGCAGGACAGATTGATACCGCACGGCTGACCAATAAGCCGGCGGAGCTAGGAGATTAAGAGACGTATGGCCAAGGATTATAATGCTGGTTCGATAGAGGTTCTCAGTGGTCTGGATCCGGTTCGCCGCCGCCCGGGCATGTACACCGAGACGGATCGTCCCAACCACCTCGCGCAGGAAGTCATCGATAACTCGGTCGACGAGGCGCTGGCGGGTCATGCGAAACAGATCGACATTATCCTTCATCCTGATAACTCGCTCTCAGTCAGTGATGATGGCCGCGGTATGCCGGTCGATATCCATCCGGATGAGGGTGTGCCGGGTGTCGAACTAATCCTCACACGTCTGCATGCCGGTGGTAAGTTCAATAACGACAACTACAACTACTCCGGCGGCTTGCACGGTGTAGGTGTATCGGTGGTTAACGCCCTGTCGAAGATGTTGGAAGTGCAGATCAAACGCGATGGGCAGATTCATCGAATCGGCTTTGCTGACGGTGAGAAGATCTCCGACTTGGAAGTGATCGATACCTGCGGCAAGCGCAACACCGGTACCACGGTGCGCTTCCTTCCTGACGCCTCTTACTTTGACTCGCCTAAATTCAGTGTCAGTCGCCTGCGTCATAATCTGCGTGCTAAAGCGGTTCTTTGCCCGGGTCTGCGAGTTACCTTTCTCGACTTGAGTCAGGGTAAAAAAGAGAAAGAGGAGTGGTACTACGAGGATGGCTTGGTTGCTTACCTCAAGGGTAACACCCAAGTCTTTGATACTCTACCAGAAGAGCCTTTCTGCGGCAGCTTGCAGGGTGAAGAGGACGCGGTCGAGTGGGCAGTGCAGTGGCTCAAAGAGGGTGGTGAGATGACCACCGAGAGTTATGTGAACCTAATCCCCACGGCCCAGGGCGGTACGCACGTGAACGGCTTGCGTACTGGCTTGCTAGAAGCGATGCGCGAGTTCTGTGAGTTCCGTAACTTGCTTCCGCGTGGCGTAAAGCTCAGTCCTGAGGATATATGGGAGCGTGCATGCTACATCCTGTCGGCGAAGATGCGTGACCCGCAGTTCTCCGGACAGACCAAAGAGCGCCTCTCATCGCGCGGCATCGCGGCATTTATTTCTGGCACTGTAAAAGACGCTTTCCTGCTCTGGCTGAACAAGCATGTAGAAGAGGGTGAAGCGCTGGCGGAGATGATTATCGCCAACGCGCAACGTCGGCTGCGCTCAGCTAAAAAGGTTGTACGTAAGAAGGTGACTCAAGGGCCGGCGCTACCTGGTAAGCTTGCCGACTGTTCAGGCGCTGAGGCGATGAAATCTGAGATCTTTCTGGTCGAGGGTGACTCGGCCGGCGGTTCGGCGAAGCAGGCACGTAGTCGCGACTTCCAAGCGATCATGCCGCTGCGCGGTAAGATATTGAACACTTGGGAAGTGGAGTCCGGTGAGATTCTCGCATCCCAAGAGATTCACGATATTTCGGTTGCGATCGGTGTGGACCCCGGCTCGGATGACCTCACTGGTTTGCGCTATGGCAAAATCTGTATCCTCGCCGATGCGGACTCCGATGGTGCCCATATCGCGACACTGCTCTGTGCGCTTTTCCTGCGCCATTTCCGTCCGCTAGTGCGGGCCGGTCATGTCTACGTGGCGATGCCGCCACTATTCCGTATTGATCAGGGTAAAGAGGTGCACTATGCGCTGGATGAATCTGAGAAAGATGCGATCATTGAGCGCCTGCGTGCCGAGCGTAAAAACGCCAAGATCGGCGTCCAGCGCTTCAAAGGCTTGGGCGAGATGAACCCACTGCAGCTGCGCGAAACCACAATGGCGCCAGATACTCGTCGCCTCGTGCAGCTAACACTCAGTGAAGGTGACGATACCGCGGAGATGCTTGATATGCTGCTGGCGAAAAAGCGCGCCGCCGATCGTAAGAGCTGGCTCGAGACTAAAGGCAACCTGGCCGAGGTCGTGTAAATCATTTTCGAGCACAGTTCTAATTTGCTGGATGCATGGCCCTGCGGTGCTCGTAGGGGCCTTGCACATTTTTCAAGCTGTAAAGCAGCAGTCTCATCTGGAAGAACTACACTAAAACTTCCCCCCTAACGAAAGGGAGGTAAGGAGTTCTTTTGTGCGCCACGTCAGTCTGCGATCCCTAGCAGTAATTCTAATCTCTCTCCTAAGTCTGCCGCTCTCTGCTGCGAGCGACCGTTGGTACAACAGCGAGACCGGACAAGTTACAGAGCGTGCGTTAGGTCTCTATGCTGCGATTGTTTTGGCTGATCAGCATGGGCTTGAGAGCGATGACCTTAAGATGCGACTACAACAAGCGCAAACAGTTCACGACGTAGATAAAGCTCATAATGAGGTTCTGGATTCGCTTATCAGGCGGTTTTCTGTTGGGCAGGTGCCCACCAGTATTGATCCGCTTTGGCACTATCCTGAGAAGCTGCTCGATCTAGACGCTGTTCGCACATCGGTATTAGCCGCACCGGCACTGCTGCCGGCGCTTGAATCGCTGTTACCGCAGCACCCTGATTACCTCGGACTGGTTCAGGCTTATGCTGATAAACGTGCCTTGATCGGTTCGGAGCCGCCGCAGTTAACTTTTAGTGCCTATTTTAAATCGGGTGATATGCATGCTGATATAGAGCGAGTCCGCGAGCGTTTGGATTGGCTTGGTTATGAGGCTTCCGATGAAGTCTCCGATCTTGCTCCGCGCCTGTATGACGAGCAGTTGGCAGCGCAAGTGCGCCTGTTCCAAGCCGATCATGGCCTAGAGACTGATGCGGTGATTGGCCCTGATACTCTTGGATGGCTCAACTACTCTGCGACTGATCGTATTGAGCTGTTGGCGGCGGTACTGGAACGCTGGCGCTGGCTACCTCGTGATTTTGGTGAACGTTACCTATTGGTGAGCATTCCCGGTTTTGAAGTGCGTTACTTCAATCAGGGTAAATTAGCCGAACGCCATATCAGCATTTCGGGTCGGCCTGCACGCCCGACACGTAGTTTCCAAGCCAGAGTTGAACAGCTCGTCGTTAATCCCAACTGGACGGTACCGCGTCGGATTTTGATGCGTGATTTGCTGCCTAAGATTCTCGCGAATCCGCAGTACCTCGCTACTCAAGGGATGCAAGCTGAGCGTCTGATTGCCGGTCAGTGGCAGCCCGTATCGAATGACAGTGTCGAGTGGAGTATGTTGGATTGGGGCGATACGGATGTGCGTTTGGTGCAGGCGCCCGGTAGCAGTAACGCACTTGGACAAATTAAATTCCATATGCCCAACTCTCATGCGATCTACTTGCACGATACACCCAGTAAAGAACTCTTTGCGGATGCCTCGCGTGCTTTTAGTTCGGGTTGTATCCGCGTAGAGGGTGTAATCGATCTGGCGCGGACTCTGATGTCTGGCAACACCGAAAAATTTGAAGCTTCTCTATTGCAGCCTGAAACTCGCTGGTTACGACTGCCTCAGTCTATACCCGTTTTTCTCGTCTACAACCGAGCCTGGTTAGACGCGGAGGGTCGTCTACAGCTGCGTGATGACATCTATAAAGCTGACCGTGACCTGATCGCCTCGATGGAAAACAGCGAAAGTAAATTGAAAAACACTCAACTCGTTCAGCGATAAACGCCCGCTATCAGCCTATCCCTCCCCTAAAGAATTGGTTAATATTTGATCAGAAGGTGCAACTATAAGCACCTCGTTTGCAGTTACACCCTGACTATGAGGGTCGGGGTAATAAATGGTCTGTAGTTACCCAGGGGAGAGGTATGGCCAATCAGAAGAGTACCCACGGAGGGGTAGATTTGTTGTCGCGTCGAGGATTTATTAAGTGCGCAACCTTGGCTGCTGCCGCAGCCGCATTTCCTAACGTTGCTTTGGCATCTCTTGAGAAAGAGCGAAGTCTGGCATTCAACCACCTACACACTGGCGAGAAGCTCAAGCTCACTTACTGGGCGGATGGCCAGTACATTGATGAGTCGCTGGCTGAGATCAATCATCTGCTGCGCGATTTCCGCACCGGTGAGCGCTATCAGATGGATCGCGATCTGATCGATCTTCTGCATCAGTTACAGCTTGCGACCGGCAATTCGCGTTCGTTTGAGATCATCTCCGGTTATCGCTCACCTAAAACCAATGCAGCACTGCGCTCCAAGAGCTCGGGCGTGGCGAAGAAGAGTCTGCACATGCTGGGACAGGCGATTGATGTGCGTCTGCCGGGCACCGACTTGAAACATCTGCATAAGGCGGCTTTGGCGGCTAAATCAGGTGGAGTGGGACTGTACACTGGATCCAACTTCCTACACCTTGATACCGGGCGCGTGCGTTTTTGGGGTAAGTAAGACCCCAGGCATTACTGGTTGCATACTCAGGGCTCTAACCCCTAAATGCGATAGACAGTATTGGGGTGTTCGAGTAGAATACCGCAGGTTTTGGCCGCGCGATCCGCGGCGACCCTTCATACGGCATGTTTTTAGAGCGAGGCGAACCATCAGTTTGGCCTCGCTTTTTCACAACTATGCCCCACAGTTTTTGATGTTAGCGATTCCGCGGGGAGGTCACATTGACGCAGTCAGCCATTCTAGCTCTTGAAGATGGTTCAATTTTCAGAGGGATTTCGATTGGCGCCGAAGGCGAGTCTGTCGGAGAGGTCGTTTTCAATACCTCGATGACAGGTTACCAGGAGATTCTCACCGACCCATCCTACTGCCGTCAGATCGTGACGCTGACCTACCCACATATCGGTAACGTTGGCTGTAACGTCGAAGATGCCGAGTCGGATAAGACTTGGGTTGCGGGCTTAGTCATTCGTGATCTTCCGCTAATGGCGAGCAACTTCCGCTCTGAGCAAGCGCTGGACGAGTACCTGCGTGAGCGCGGCATCGTCGGCATTGCTGATATCGATACTCGTCGTTTGACCCGTATTCTGCGCGAGAAGGGCGCTCAGAACGGCTGCATTATGGCTGGCGATAATATAGATGAAGCCAAAGCGCTCGAATTGGCTGGCGCTTTCCCCGGCCTTAAAGGTATGGACCTGGCAAAAGTCGTAACCCGCGAAACGACTGGTAACTGGAGCACCTCCACTTGGGAACTGGGTACGGGCTACGTTGAGAAGGCAGGTTCTGAACAGCCTTTCCATGTAGTCGCCTATGATTTCGGCGTAAAACACAACATTCTGCGCATGCTGGTTGAGCGTGGCTGTCGCCTCACTGTGGTGCCGGCTCAGACTCCGGCTGCAGAGGTGCTGGCAATGAACCCAGATGGCGTATTTCTGTCCAATGGTCCCGGTGACCCAGAGCCATGTGACTACGCGATTGAGGCTATTACTGAAATTCTGAAAACCGAACTTCCAGTGTTTGGTATCTGTCTCGGCCATCAGCTGCTAGCGCTGGCGTCAGGTGCGCAGACTGAGAAGATGAAATTTGGTCACCATGGTGCCAACCACCCTGTACAGGATCTTGATAGTAAGCAGGTCATGATTACTAGCCAGAACCACGGTTTCGCAGTAGCAGAAGATAGCCTGCCATCGACACTGCGTGCGACCCACAAATCTCTGTTTGATGGCTCCCTACAAGGGATTGAGCGCACGGATCGTCCGGCATTCAGTTTCCAGGGACACCCAGAAGCGAGCCCAGGACCACATGATGTGGCACCACTGTTCGATCGCTTCATTGAGATGATGTCAGCTCGCCAGACCGGCTAAGAGCGATTCTCAATCAGAGCGAATAGCGAAAGCTACGGGATTAATAAGTTTTAGAGATTAGGTTTTACAGATGCCAAAACGTACCGACTTAAAAAGTATTCTGATCCTCGGCGCCGGCCCAATTGTTATCGGCCAGGCGTGTGAGTTTGACTACTCAGGCGCACAGGCGTGTAAAGCGCTGCGCGAAGAGGGCTACCGTGTCATTCTGGTTAACTCAAACCCAGCGACCATCATGACTGACCCAGCGATGGCTGATGCGACGTATATCGAGCCGATCAACTGGAAAACAGTTGCGAAGATTATCGAGAAAGAGCGTCCAGATGCACTGCTGCCAACCATGGGTGGGCAGACTGCATTGAACTGTGCGCTCGATCTGGATCGCGAAGGCGTACTGGCTAAGTTCGGTGTTGAGATGATCGGTGCGACTCAGGACGCAATCGATAAAGCGGAAGACCGCGAGCGCTTCGACAAAGCGATGAAGAACATCGGCCTTGAGTGTCCACGTGCATCTATCGCACACTCACTCGAAGAGGCACTGCAGGTTCTGGACTCCATCGGCTTCCCTGCAATCATTCGCCCATCATTCACTATGGGTGGTTCAGGTGGCGGTATCGCTTACAACAAGGAAGAGTTCATCGAGATCTGTGAACGTGGCCTTGATCTGTCTCCAACCAACGAGCTGCTGATCGACGAGTCGCTGATCGGTTGGAAAGAGTACGAGATGGAGGTTGTCCGCGATAAGAACGACAACTGTATCATCATCTGTTCTATCGAAAACTTCGATGCGATGGGCGTGCACACAGGTGACTCCATCACTGTAGCTCCAGCGCAGACACTGACTGATAAAGAGTACCAATTGATGCGTAATGCATCTCTCGCGGTACTGCGTGAAATCGGTGTGGAGACGGGCGGTTCGAACGTGCAGTTTGGTGTTTGCCCTGACACGGGCCGCATGGTTGTCATCGAGATGAACCCGCGTGTATCTCGCTCTTCGGCTCTGGCATCCAAGGCTACAGGCTTCCCGATTGCTAAGGTGGCTGCGAAGCTGGCCGTTGGTTACACCCTGGATGAGCTGCACAACGACATTACTGGCGGTCGTACCCCAGCATCGTTCGAGCCGGCTATCGATTACGTTGTCACTAAGATTCCTCGCTTCACCTTCGAGAAATTCCCACAGGCCAATGACCGTCTGACGACTCAGATGAAGTCTGTTGGTGAGGTGATGGCGATTGGCCGTACTCAGCAGGAGTCGCTGCAGAAAGCACTGCGTGGACTGGAAGTGGGCTCTGAAGGCTTCGATCCTATTCTAGATCTTGATGCAGAAGATGCGCGTGACGAGCTGATCCATGAGCTGACTCAGCCAGGTGCCGAGCGTATTTGGTACATCGGTGACGCTTTCCGTATGGGCATGAGCGTCGATGAGATCTACAAACTCAGCGGTGTAGACCCCTGGTTCCTGATTCAGATCGAAGATCTGATCAGAGATGAGCAGCGCGTCTCTGAAACTGCGCTGAGCGATCTTACTGGCGATATGATTTATCGCCTCAAGCGCAAAGGTTTCTCTGATGGCCGCCTGGCGAAGCTACTCGGGGTGTCTGAGAAGCAGTTCCGCAAACAGCGTCAGAAACTCAACGTACGCCCTGTATTCAAACGTGTTGATACCTGTGCGGCAGAGTTTGCCACGGATACGGCTTACATGTACTCAACCTACGAGGAAGAGTGTGAAGCGAACCCATCTGATCGCGACAAGATTATGGTTATCGGCGGTGGCCCTAACCGTATCGGCCAGGGTATCGAGTTTGACTACTGCTGTGTACACGCAGCACTTGCGGCGCGTGAAGATGGTTACGAGACCATCATGGTGAACTGTAACCCAGAGACAGTATCAACTGACTACGACACCTCTGATCGCCTCTACTTCGAGCCAATCACACTGGAAGATGTGCTTGAGATCGTTGAAGTGGAGAAGCCGAAAGGCGTTATCGTGCAGTACGGTGGTCAGACTCCATTGAAACTGGCTGTTGCTCTTGAGCAAGCAGGTGTACCTATTATCGGTACCTCATCTGAAGCGATCGACCGCGCGGAAGACCGCGAGCAGTTCCAGCAGATGCTTAAGCGTCTGGGGCTGAAACAGCCTGAGAACGCGACTGTGCGTAGCCTTGATGCCGCTATCGTAGAAGCTGAGAAGATTGGCTACCCACTGGTTGTGCGTCCTTCGTACGTGCTCGGTGGCCGTGCGATGGAGATCGTCTACAAAGAGGACGAGCTGCGTAAATACATGAACACTGCGGTACAGGTTTCAAACGAAGCGCCTGTACTGCTTGACCACTTCCTCAACGCTGCAATCGAAGTCGATATTGATGCGGTCTGTGACGGTGAGCAGGTTGTCATTGGTGCAATCATGCAGCATATAGAACAGGCAGGTGTTCACTCAGGTGACTCGGCGTGTTCATTGCCGCCATACAATTTGGCAGCGGATATTCAGGACGAAATGCGTGAGATGGTGCGTAAGATGGCACTGGAACTTGGCGTTGTCGGTCTGATGAACGTACAGCTGGCTTACCAGGATGGCGAGATCTATGTGATCGAAGTGAACCCACGTGCATCACGTACGGTTCCATTCGTATCTAAGTGTATCGGTGTATCACTGGCGAAAATCGCTGCACTGGTTATGACTGGTAAGTCTTTGAAAGAGCTTGGCTTTACGGAAGAGATCGTACCTAAGTTCTTCAACGTCAAGGAAGCGGTATTCCCGTTCAACAAGTTCCAGGGCGTGGACCCAATCCTTGGCCCTGAAATGAAGTCGACCGGTGAAGTTATGGGTACCGGTGTCACCTTCGGTGAAGCGTTCATGAAAGCGCAGATTGGTGCGGGTGAGAAGATGCCTAAGCCAGGTAATGCGTTCATCTCGGTTCGCGATGTCGATAAGGCGGGCGTCGTTAAGCTGGCGCAGGATCTTGTTACGCTTGGCTTCTCTCTGGTTGCAACAGCTGGCACGGCGAAGCACCTGAACGATAGCGGCCTTGAAGCTAAGGTTGTAAACAAGGTGGCAGAGGGCCGTCCAAACATCGTTGATATGCTGAAGAACGGTGAGATTGCTTACGTAGTAAACACCACTGAAGGCCGCAAGGCGATTGCAGACTCTGCCGACATCCGTCGTGCAGCGCTGCAGCACAAAGTACCTTACACCACGACGCTGGCAGGTGCTGAAGCCGTAGCTGCAGCTCTGCAGTTTGGTGAAGAGCGTGAAGTACGTCGCTTGCAGGATGTACATGCAGAGGTATCAGCATGAGTAATCGAGTACCAATGACGGTTGAGGGTGAAGTTGCACTTCGCTCTGAACTTGAACATCTCAAAACTAAAGCGCGTCCAGAAGTGGTTGCTGCTATCGCCGAAGCGCGTGAACACGGCGACCTAAAAGAGAACGCCGAGTATCACGCAGCGCGTGAACAGCAGGGCTTCATTGAGGGTCGTATCGCAGAGATCGAGAGCAAGCTCTCTCTCGCTCAGGTTATCGATGTATCCAGCTTGCCGCACACCGGTAAGGTAATCTTCGGTACCACCGTCGATCTGGTCAACCTCGAAACTGACGAAGAAGTTACCTACAAGATCGTAGGTGATGACGAAGCAAACCTGAAAGAGCGTAAGATCTCAATCAACTCCCCTATCGCTCGCGCTTTGATCGGCAAAGAGGAAGGTGATGTAGCTGCAGTTACAACGCCAAAAGGTTTGATTGAGTACGAGGTGGCTGAGGTTAAGCACATCTAGCTTTGTACATGAGTCATCCGCTGTAGGAGGTATCTGCGCGCAGCGCAGGTGCCGACAAAAAAGGCCGCATTAGCGGTCTTTTTTTTGTTTATGAAAAGCGAAGCTGGGAAGTATTTCTCGGAACGCTGCAAGCCCATCCATGGGGCGCTTCGTGTTTGCCATCCATGGCAAACAAGATCCGAGAAACACTCCCCGGCTCCGCATTTTCGTTACCCACAAAAAAGCCACTCAGATGAGTGGCTTCTTAAAGTGAGTCAGACCGGTTAGTCCGGAATGATGCCCCAGGTAAGCACAGGGAACAGCAGCAACAGGATGACGCGAACGAAATCAGATGCGAGGAACGGGAGTACACCGATAAAGGTGTCGCGCATCGGCACGCCATCGGCGATCTTGTTGATGATGAAGACGTTCATCCCCACTGGTGGGGTGATCATGCCTACTTCAACAACGATCAAACAGATGATGCCGAACCAGAGTGCGGTCTGCTCGTAGGTCATGCCGAAATCGAGAGACATGATCGCCGGGAAGAAGATTGGCACTGTTAGTAGAATCATCGACAGCGAGTCCATCAAGCAGCCCAGTACTAGATAGACGGCTAGCATTAGCAGAAGAACCAGCATCGGGGTCACCTCTGCCCCCACGATCCAATCGGCGAGCGCCTGCGGCATGCCTGACAAGCTGAGGAATGCGTTGAAGATATCTGCGCCGAGAATGATCACGAAGATCATACCGGTATTTACTGCAGTCTGTTTAATGCACTCACCAAAACCTTGCCAAGTCAGCTGACGGTTGATCAGCGCAATAACGATTGTGCCCACGACGCCATAGGCCGCGGCTTCCGATGGAGTGAATACGCCGCCGTAGATACCGCCAAGGACACCAATAAACAGAATTGAAGCGGGAATCAGTTCGAGCAGCGCTTTACCACGCTCGGCCCAGCTCGCCTTCTCAGTTTTGTCGGCGTAGTGGGGCTTGAGCTTAACGACGATCGCTATGACTAGCATGTAGCCCATCACGGCCATGATTCCCGGTACCATCGCCGCCATAAACAGTTTAACGATGTTCTGCTCGGTTAGGATCGCGTAGATGATCAGCACGATTGAGGGTGGGATTAGAATACCTAACGTACCACCGGCAGCGAGTGCACCGGTCGCCAGAGCACCGTGATAGCCGTGTCGCTTCATCTCCGGCAGCGCTACCGAGCCCATGGTGGCTGCAGTTGCTAGTGAGCTTCCGCAGATCGCGCCGAACAGGCCGCAACCGCCGACTGCTGCAAGTGCTAGGCCGCCGCGACGATGGCCGATAAACGCGTTGACGCCAACAAACAGCGAGCGGCTAATGCCTGAGCGTGCCGCGAGGTTACCCATAAATAGGAACAGGGGGATTACCGCAAGAGAGTGGCTGGCCATCTGTGCGAATGACGAGCCTTTCATGTAGTAGGTTAGGGTGCTGAAGTCGTCGATGATGGAGTAACCGATAACACCTGAGAGCATCATTGCGATACCGATGGGTACTCGCAAAAACATAATAACTAGCATGAACAGGATCATTAGTCCTGCAATGACTTCAGAACTCATTTTGAACCTTCGTAATCAGCGATTAACGCAATGGGTTTAACAAAACCTGCCAGCGAAGTTAGAACAAATCCGAAAGCGATTGTGTCGTAGAAGTACCACTCCTTCATGCGCAACATCATGGTCTCGTTGCCATATTTGGCTGCAGAAAGACCACCGTCGTATGTGTAGTACGCGAGGATGGCAAATAGGCCGCCGAGTAGAAGACTACCGATAACGTCCATCGTTAGCCGGAAAATTCGTGGAGCAGATGAGGTTAGGACGTCGACAATAACATTGCCAAAACGCATCTGGCAGTAGGGTAGGCAGAGCGCCACGACGACTGCAGTAAACATCTGCACGATCTCTGTATCACCCTGAATGGGTGCAGAGAAGAAGTATCGACCACCCACACTGACTACAGTTGTAACGGCCATCAGGGTCAAAACTACCCCCCCTAAAAGAGCAAGCCACATAGTGGCTTGCTCATAAAGGGAGACGATTGACCGGGTTTTCGTTAACAGTTGTGACACTGACTTTCACCCTTAGTCTTGGTTTACTTGCTGTATTTGTTCAGAGCAGCCTGAGCAGATTCCAGCAGAGCCTGACCATCGAGGCCACGCTCGTTCATTTCGCGCACCCAGTCGGTCGCTACATCTTTGGTCGCTTCGCGCATCTTAGTCACTTCAGCCGCCGCCATGATCTGGCGTGTTGCTTTCTCGTCGATCATCTTGCGACCTACGTTCTCAGCGTTCTTGAAGAACTCGCCAAACTGCTTGGACATCGCCATACCTGAGTGATCGTCGATTACTTTCTTCAGATCAGCTGGCAGCGATTCGTATTTAGCCTTGTTCATGCCCATTACGAATACTGAGGTGTAGAGGCCACGACCATCCGCATCTTGAACTTCAACGGCATTATCAACCAGTTCATGCAGGCGCAGTGCTGGAACGATCTCGAATGGAACAACAGTACCGTCGATAACATTCTTCGCCAAAGCCTGTGGCATTTCGGGTACTGGCATGCCAACCGGAGTCGCGCCCAGTGCTTCCAACGCCATCGCTACAGGGCGGCTTGGATTACGCAGCTTCTTGCCTTCAAACTTAGCAACTGTATCGATTGCATCGCCTTTCGAATAAACGACACCACGATCATGTACCCAGAAAAATAGTGGATGCATATCTGCGAACTCAGCCTGCACCGAAGGATTCGCTTCGTAGTAAGCCTGCAGCGCCTGTGAAGTCTGTTCTGCATCGGTCACCATGAATGGAAGTTCGAATGCAGAGATCGCTGGGTAGCGCCCTGGAGTATAGCCTGGGAGTGTCCAGATGATATCGGCAAAGCCGTCCTGAACCTGGTCAACCAGCTGAGGTGGCTTACCACCAAGCTGCATTGCAGTGTACATCTTCACTTCAATTCGGCCGTTTGAAGCTTCGGCAATTGACTCGGTCCACTCTTTAATCAGTTTTGAGTGAGCTGGCGCTTTGCCTGGCAGGAAGCTGTGGTACTTCAGTGTCACTTCAGCAGCCTGCGCAGCCATTGAGAGAGCGGCGCCCATTACAGCAACAGCCATGGCTTTAACCATAAATTTTTTAATCATTGTTTACTCCTGGGGTTGTTAGCGTTCTGTATTTGGAATCTCAAATGCCAGTCTTGGCTCGAGTATCGCCGAGCAGCAATCAATCACAATGTATCTGACGCTTGATACTACTTCTAGCCTAGTATGAGCGTAGATTGGATTTTAGAAGAGGGGTATTCAAAAAAAAGAGGCCGCCCGTTAATGGGCGACCTCTAGCTAGCGAAATTGCTAGCGCATTAGATTGGAAAGTTTGGGATTCGGCTCGTCCGAAGGGCGGAAAAGAACCGCAATGTTACCAATCTCTTGGATCAGTTGTGCCTCAACAATCTCTACTAACTCTTTGATCAGTTGACGCTTTAGATCCCGATCACCGACCGCAAACTTCACTTTGATCAGTTCGTGGTCTTCAAGCGCACGGTCTACCTCAAGCTGTACATTTTCTGAGAGGCCGTTACCACCGACGGTTACGATTGGGTTGAGCTTGTGTGCAACGTTACGTAAACGCTTCTTTTGATCGTTCGTGAGGCTCATACTAAACTGCTGTCCTAAAATAGTGCTGTAATTAACGTTTAGTTTACCCGCTTTGCCTCCGGCATAGTAGATACAAGCCTTTCAGACTGTTTGAAAGGACGATCACGTGTTAGCATCGCGAAACTTTCAAGGTCGGATTCAGCAAGAAGACAGGTGTGCTGTTGTATTTTTGGTGATTATCCCCATCTACTCTGTAGTTCGCTGATTAGTAATCTGATCTGAAACGACCTGCAGGGTCGAAAAACAGCAAACGATTTGCACAATGCAGAGTTGCTCGGAAAAGGATTTTGTGGCGTACAAGTTACCCAGTAGAAGAGGACTAACTTGTAGCCGATCAATTTAGAGGTGTTTTTCTTTGAACGATATGGCCAAAAACCTGGTGCTTTGGTTAGTAATCGCAGCGGTGCTGCTTACTATCTTTAACAATTTCAGCACCGAAGTGGATTCTCGCCGCATAAGTTATTCTGACTTTGTTGAAGAGGTCCAATCGGGACGTGTAGATCGAGTGGTTGTTGATGGTTATACCATTGAGGGCACCCGCCAAAATGGTGAGCGCTTTGAGACCGTGCGTCCAGCGATTTCAGATCCTAAGCTGATCGATGACCTTTTGCAGAATAATGTGGCTGTTGAGGGCAAGATGCCAGAGCAGCAGAGCATCTGGTCGCAGCTGCTGGTCGCATCCTTCCCGATCCTCGTCATTATCGCTGTTTTTATGTTCTTCATGCGCCAGATGCAGGGCGGTGGCGGTGGCCGCGGAGGCCCGATGTCTTTTGGCAAGTCCAAAGCTAAGATGATGAGCGAAGACCAGGTTAAAACGACCTTCGAGGACGTCGCCGGCGTGGAGGAAGCCAAAGAAGAGGTTCAGGAGCTGGTGGATTATCTGCGTGATCCGGGCAAGTTCCAGCGCTTGGGTGGTCATATCCCTCGCGGTGTCCTTATGGCAGGCAGCCCTGGTACAGGTAAAACTTTGCTGGCGAAAGCGATAGCGGGTGAAGCTAAAGTGCCGTTCTTCAGTATTTCGGGCTCTGACTTCGTTGAAATGTTTGTTGGTGTCGGTGCATCGCGTGTACGTGACATGTTTGATCAGGCGAAGAAACACGCCCCCTGCATCATCTTTATCGACGAGATTGACGCTGTCGGTCGCTCACGTGGTGTAGGCCTCGGTGGTGGTAACGATGAGCGTGAGCAGACCCTTAACCAGTTACTTGTTGAGATGGATGGCTTTGAGGGTACCGAAGGTATCATCGTGATCGCTGCAACCAACCGCCCAGATGTACTCGACCCGGCACTGCTGCGTCCGGGGCGTTTCGACCGTCAGGTTCATGTTGGTCTACCTGATATTCAGGGACGTGAGAAAATTCTTAAAGTCCACATGCGCAAGGTGCCGCTCGGTGATGATGTTAAGCCTGAGCTGATTGCGCGTGGCACGCCAGGCTTCTCTGGGGCGGATCTGGCAAACCTAGTCAACGAAGCCGCTCTGTTTGCGGCGCGTAATAGCCGCCGCACTGTCGGTATGGAGATGTTCGAGCAGGCGAAAGACAAGATCATGATGGGTGCTGAGCGCAAATCAATGGTGATGTCCTACAAAGAGCGTTTGAACACAGCCTACCACGAGGCGGGTCACGCGATCATCGGTCGTCTTATGCCCGGACATGATCCGGTTTATAAAGTCTCGATTATTCCACGTGGCCGCGCTTTGGGTGTGACGATGTTCCTGCCCGAGGAGGATCGCTACAGCTACAGCCGTGAACAGATTATTTCACAGATATGCTCGCTCTACGGTGGACGTATTGCTGAAGAGATGACGCTGGGTAAAGCGGGTGTAACAACGGGTGCATCTAACGATATCCAGAAAGCGACTAACCTCGCTCGCAACATGGTAACCAAGTGGGGTCTGTCTGAAGAGCTTGGCCCGCTGCTTTACGGCAGCGAAGACCAAGATCCATTCGGCTACGGCGGCGGTGCTGCTGCTAAGGCGATGTCTGAAGAGACGCAGAAGCGTGTTGATGCAGAGGTCCGTAGCATTATTGATGAATGTTACAAGCGTGCTTCCCAGACACTCGAAGATAATCGCGATATTCTGGACTCAATGTGTGAAGCACTGATGAAGTACGAGACCATCGGCGCTGAACAGATCGATCAGCTTATGGCTCGCACTGAGGTCTCTCCGCCTGAAGGTTGGAGCGACATGCCAGAGCGCGATGCTGAACCGGCACCGCAGAATCAAGCGCCAGAGCCTGAAGCTGAGAAAGCACAAGCTTCGGATGTAGAATCTGATATGCCAAATGGCGATGACGCACCTGGCGCCGCTGGCGATCAGTCGGAAGGCGAAGAGCCGAAGGCCTGATATATCCATACCTTCAACAGGCCCGCTAGTGCGGGCCTGTTTGGTTTTTAACACAGAGTAAATACGTGGCAATTTTAAACTGCGGCGCGCGCCAGCTAGATCTACGCTCTACCCAGATCATGGGTATCCTCAATGTAACCCCCGACTCCTTTTCTGACGGTGGACAGCTCTACAGTGATCAATCGCTCTCTATCGACCGAGCCCTCAAGCACGCAGAGCTGATGGTGGCTGAAGGTGCGACTATCATCGATATTGGTGGCGAGTCGACCCGTCCCGGTGCGGATCCAGTCTCTCTGCAGGAGGAGATGGATCGAGTACTGCCAGTGTTGGAGCGCCTTAGTGCAGAAGTTGACGTGGTGACTTCCATCGATACGAGCTCGCCTGAGCTCATGCGGGCGGCGGCTAGCTTAGGTGCCGGCATTCTCAATGATGTGCGGGCGCTAGGGCGTGAAGGTGCCATAGATGCGGCTGCATCAACGGGTCTGCCAGTGTGTGTGATGCATATGCAGGGCAGCCCAGCTACGATGCAGCGCGCGCCGAGTTATTCAGACGTGGTTGCTGAAGTTCAGGACTTTCTTGCGCAACAGATTGCGCGCTGTGTCGACGCTGGAGTTGAGCGTACGCAGGTGATTGTCGATCCAGGCTTTGGCTTCGGTAAAACATTGGAACATAACTTGCAGCTACTCAATCGTCTGGATCGGTTGCAAGAGCTGGGCGTGCCCATCTTGTCTGGGACTTCGCGCAAGTCTATGATTGGAAACTTGCTCGATCGTGAGCCCGATCAGCGTCTAGCAGGTGGCTTGGCAACCGTAGCGCTAGCGGTTGAGCGCGGCGCGCGTATAATTCGTGTGCATGATGTGGCAGCGACAGTGGATTGTGTCCGTATGACCGAAGCCGTGTTGCGCGAAAAGGCGTAATGTTCTGAGCCAAAGATTTTTAGGGTAAGTATTTAGATGGCAAGAAAGTATTTTGGTACCGATGGTATTCGTGGTCGCGTAGGTGAGTTTCCAATTACGCCGGACTTTGTGTTGAAGTTGGGTTGGGCTGTAGGCCGTGTTCTAGCACGTGATGGTCAATCGAAGGTGGTTATCGGTAAGGATACCCGTATCTCGGGCTATATGTTCGAATCTGCACTCGAAGCGGGTTTAACTGCTGCCGGTGTTGATGTTTTGCTTCTTGGGCCCATGCCGACCCCTGCAATCGCTTATCTGACGCGCACCTTCCGTGCAAATGCGGGCATCGTCATCAGCGCATCGCACAACCCTTTCGATGATAACGGTATTAAATTCTTCAGTTCTGAGGGTACAAAACTGCCTGACGAGGTTGAGGAGAAGATCGAAGCTCAGCTTGATCTAGCTATGACGACAGTATGCTCGGCCGAGCTGGGTAAGGTGCGCCGTATTAATGATGCAGCGGGTCGCTACATCGAATTCTGTAAAGCCAGCGGTGGTCACCACTTCAGTCTTGAAGGGCTCAACATTGTGGTCGATTGCGCCAACGGTGCTGGGTACCACGTGGCGCCCAAAGTGTTTGCAGAGCTCGGTGCTAAGGTAACAGAGATTGGCACTCAGCCCGACGGTATGAATATCAACCTCAACTGCGGTGCGACCTCGCCTGCAGCCTTGACGGAAAAGGTATTGGAGATCGGTGCAGATATAGGCATTGCGCTGGATGGTGATGGTGATCGATTGATCTTAGTTGACCATACCGGTGAGACCGTCGATGGCGATGAGATTCTGCTAATAATCGCTAAGTCTCTGCATTTGGCCGGTGAGCTCGAAGGTGGTGTTGTTGGTACGCTGATGACCAATCTCGGCATGGAGCAGGCACTGAAACAGATCGATATCCCATTTATCCGTGCCAAGGTCGGTGACCGTTACGTGATGGAACAGTTGCATCTGAATAACTGGGTGCTAGGTGGGGAGGGTTCTGGCCATATCGTTGTACGTGACTTGCTGCCAACGGGCGATGGTACTATTGCGGCCGTACAAGTGCTCAAAGCGATGGTAGAGAGCGGTTCTAGCCTGCACGAGCTGAAGCAAGGGATGACCAAGCTGCCGCAGCAGATGATCAATGTGCGTCTTGAGAAGCGCGTATCGATTGAGGGTGTTGCACCTATCGAGCAAGCTGTTGCTGAAGCTGAGCAACTCCTGGGTGAGGATGGTCGCATTTTGCTGCGTCCTTCGGGCACTGAGCCTGTTGTGCGCGTGATGGTAGAGGGTGTCGATGAGCAACTGGTCGGACAGGTCTGTCAGGATGTTGCGGATAAAGTAGAAAAAGCGCTGAAGCCGCTTGTAAGTTGATTTTTGCTAGGGTAAGATTCGCGCCTCTTTTGAAGTCGGTCGCTGTTCCTCAAGCGTTGTGATCGACGAAAACTTGCTAAGAGTTGTTATCTTAAAGCTATGGAAACAATCGTACTGATCATTCATGTTCTGCTTGCAGCAGGCATCATCGCACTTGTACTGCTTCAGCAGGGTAAGGGTGCGGAAGCTGGTGCTAGCTTCGGTGGCGGTGCATCTCAGACGGTTTTCGGTAGCCAGGGTAGCGGCAGCGTATTGGGTCGTGTTACTGCGATTCTTGCGGCTGGTGTATTCGCAACTAGCTTCGTACTGGCGGTTTTTGCCAAGAACAAAGCGGCAAGTGTTGGTGATGCAGGTATCCCTGCTGCTGAGGTGATCGAGGCTGCGGCCGAACAAGCACCTATGCAGGAGCTTCCAGCAGCCGACAGTTCTGCAGCTGGGACATCAGACATCCCAACTGTAGGTGATAAGTAAAGTTTTAGCCCAGGTGGTGGAATTGGTAGACACGCTATCTTGAGGGGGTAGTGTCCCTAGGACGTGCCGGTTCGAGTCCGGCTCTGGGCACCATATTTGTAAAAATGACAGGTTAAGCGTAATATTTTGACCTGTTTCTGATGCGGGGTGGAGCAGTCTGGTAGCTCGTCGGGCTCATAACCCGAAGGTCGTTGGTTCAAATCCGGCCCCCGCTACCACTTTTTGGTAGAAGCCCCTTTAAGGGGCTTTTTCGTAGGCGCTTCCAAGGATTTGGGTCGCAGCGAGACCGCAAGGTTGCCGCAGGAGACAGTCAATCTGCCTTCCCATATGGAGTGGTAGATTTTCAGAAATGGGTCCAATGGGACCTTTTTTTATTTCTGGCGTGAGTGCCAGAAGCCGTAAATCAGTTTTATAGGTAAGTAAATTGTCAGCGAAGTTAAAGCTGTTACAAGAGTTAATTGAACCGGTTGTCCAGGGTCTGGACCTGCAACTCTGGGGTATCGACTTCAGGTCGGCCGGAAAGGACACGGTTCTGCGCATCTATATCGATGGCCCTAATGGCGTCAGCGTCGATGATTGTGCACGTGTTAGCCACCAGGTGAGCGGTGTGATGGATGTTGAAGATCCAATCACTGAAAACTACACCCTCGAGGTTTCATCACCGGGCATGGATCGTCCTCTCTACACGCTAGAGCAGTTCGAGGCCTATGCCGGTCACATGGTGCAGTTGCGCCTGCGTATGCCATTTGAAGGGCGTCGCAAATTTAAAGGAATTCTTAACGGCATTGAGGGCGATGAAGTCCTGCTGGTCGTTGATCAAACAGAATACTTGTTGCCGCACGATCTAATCGAGCGTGCCAACGTGATTCCAACTTTTGAATAACGCTTTTGAATCTAGGAGCGAGAACGAATTATGAACAAAGAGATCCTGTTGGTAGCCGAAGCGGTTTCTAATGAGAAGGATGTACCTAAGGGTGTGATCTTTGAAGCGATCGAAGTGGCTCTGGCGACTGCGACTAAAAAGCGCTACGACGAAGAGGCGGATATCCGTGTTGTCATCGATCGTGCGACAGGCGACTACGAAACATTCCGTCGTTGGTTGGTTGTAGACAATGACGCTGTTCCAGCGCTCGGTACTGAGCTGACTATGGAAGAGGCAGCAGAGATCGATACTAACCTGCAGCCTGGTGACATCCACGAAGAGCAGGTTGAGTCGGTTAAGTTTGGTCGTATCGCGGCCCAGACCGCGAAGCAAGTCATCGTACAGAAGGTTCGTGAAGCTGAGCGCGCTAAGGTCGTTGAACTCTACTCTGACCGTCTCGGTGAGCTGATCGCCGGTACGGTAAAGAAAGTGACCCGTGACAACGTTATCGTTGATCTGGGTAACAATGCAGAAGCGTTGCTGCCACGCGAGAATCTACTTCCACGCGAAGTATTCCGTATGGGCGAGCGTGTGCGTGCAGTACTGCAGGAAGTTCGCTCTGAAGGCCGTGGCCCTCAGCTGATCCTCAGCCGTACCTCTAATGAGATGCTGATCGAGCTGTTCCGTATCGAAGTGCCAGAAGTTGCGGAAGAGATGATCGAGATCCGCGCCGCTTCACGTGATCCAGGTGCGCGCGCGAAGATTGCAGTTAAAACCAATGATGGTCGTCTAGATCCAGTCGGTGCTTGTGTAGGTATGCGCGGTTCGCGCGTGCAGGCAGTATCTGGCGAGCTGGGTGATGAGCGTGTCGATATCGTGCTTTGGGACGATAACCCAGCGCAACTGGTTATCAACGCGATGGCACCGGCTGAAGTCGCTTCGATCGTAATCGACGAAGATACCCACTCAATGGATGTTGCTGTTGCTGAGGAAGCGCTGGCAATGGCGATTGGTCGTAACGGCCAAAACGTGCGCCTGGCGGCTGAGCTGACTGGCTGGGAACTCAACGTGATGAGCGAAGAGGAAGCCGCAGCTAAGAGCGAGTCAGAGACAGGTAAAACTGTTGATCTGTTCATGCACCACCTTGACGTTGATGACGATCTAGCTGAGCTGCTGGTGGCTGAGGGCTTTACCTCTCTGGAAGAGGTGGCTTACGTCCCAGTTAACGAGATGCTTGAGATCGAAGAGTTCGACGAAGAGATCGTTGAAGCGCTGCGTCAGCGTGCTAAAGATGCACTTCTGAACTTAGCGATTGCCAACGAAGAGCAGCTTGGTGCACAAGAGCCAGCAGATGATCTTCTGAACATGGATGGTATGGATAAGCACCTGGCGTTTGTAATGGCGTCACGCGGCATTGTCACCATGGAAGATCTTGCGGAGCAGTCAATTGAAGAGCTGCTCGAAATTGAAGATATGACCGAAGAGCGCGCAGGTGAGCTGATCATGACAGCCCGCGCACCTTGGTTCGAAGAGCAGTAATTAGAGACAACGGAGAGGGAGTAACCCCCAGATGGCAGAAGTAACGATTAAACAGCTTGCCGATGTGGTTGGTGTGTCCGTTGAGCGTTTGGTAACACAGATGCAGGAAGCGGGCGTCAAAGGTAAAGACACCGAATCCACAGTGACAGACGAAGAGCGTCAGCAGCTGCTGGCCTTTCTGAAGCGCAGCCACGGCGAAGATGCAGAAGTGGGTGAGCCGAAGAAGATCACACTTAAACGTAAAACCACATCGACACTCAAAGTCGGTGGCGGTGCAAGCCGCAAGACCGTAAACGTGGAGGTCCGCAAGAAGCGTACCTACGTTAAGCGTGAAGAGGTTGAAGAGACTCCGGTTGAAGAAGCAGTTGCTGCACCGGTTGAGGCTCCAGCGGTAGAGAAAGCGCCTGAGCCAGTAGTTGAAGCGAAAGCTGAGCCAGTAGCGGAAGCACCGGCAGAAGCACCAGCGGCTCCAGTTGCTGAGGAAGCTCCAGCGCCAGAGATTAAGCCAGAGCCAGTCGTGGAAAAGCCAAAAGCTGCTGAGCCTGTGCCGAGTAAGCCGGCCGAACCAGCTGCTGAAGATCCACGCAAGAAGAGGAAAGAGCGCGATAACCGTCGTAACGAGCGTGCTGAGCGTGGTGAATCACGTCGTGGTAAGGGTGGTAACAACCGTCCTGCTCAAAAGCCACTGCGTGCCGCTAGACATACTGGCCGTAACACGCCAAACCAGCACGGTTTTGAGAAGCCAACTGCGGCAATCGTGCATGAAGTGAGCATTCCTGAGAGCATCACTGTCGCTGAACTGGCGAAGAAGATGTCGGTGAAGGCCGCTGAAGTAATCAAAGTGATGTTTAAGATGGGTGCTATGGCAACCATCAACCAGCCGATCGATCAGGATACAGCGACTCTGGTTGTCGAAGAGATGGGTCACGTCGCTAAGCCGATGCAGGAAAATGCGGTAGAGGATGCTCTGCTAGAGAGCGTTGCAGCGCACGAAGGTGAAGCAACAGGCCGTGCGCCAGTTGTTACCGTTATGGGTCACGTTGACCACGGTAAGACCTCTCTGCTCGATTACATCCGAACTACACGCGTAGCAGCGGGCGAGTCAGGTGGTATTACTCAGCACATCGGTGCTTACCACGTTGAGACTGATAACGGCATGGTCACCTTCCTGGATACTCCTGGACACGCAGCGTTTACCGCAATGCGTGCACGTGGTGCATCGCTGACTGATATCGTTGTTCTGGTAGTCGCTGCGGATGACGGTGTAATGCCGCAGACTGAAGAGGCAGTACAGCACGCGAAAGCGGCGGGTGTACCTCTTGTTGTCGCAGTGAACAAAATCGATAAGCCAGAAGCGGATCCAGATCGCGTTAAGAACGAGCTGGCACAGCGTGATGTTATTCCAGAGGATTGGGGCGGCGACGTACAGTTCTGTAACGTCTCAGCTAAAAGCGGTGAAGGTATCGACAACCTTCTCGAGTCTATCCTGCTGCAGGCTGAACTGCTTGAGCTGACAGCGGTTCAAGATGCTCCTGGCCAGGGTGTCGTGGTTGAATCACGCCTTGATAAGGGTCGTGGTCCAGTTGCTACGCTGCTGATCCAGAATGGTACGCTGAAGAAGGGCGACATCGTACTGGCTGGCATGAACTTTGGCCGTGTCCGAGCTATGCTCGATGAAAACGGTGCTCCGCTAGAGTCTGCGGGTCCTGCTATTCCAGTGGAGATCCAAGGTTTGGACGGCACACCGGATGCCGGTGACGAGTTCACTGTTGTCTCTAGTGAGAAGAAGGCGCGCGAAGTTGCTCTGTTCCGTCAGGGTAAATTCCGCGAAGTTAAACTGGCGCGTCAGCAGCAGTCTAAGTTGGAGAACCTCTTCAACAACATGCAGGCGGGCGATGTTAAGTCCCTCAATATCGTTATCAAGACCGACGTACGTGGTTCACTGGAAGCACTGACGCACTCACTGGAAGATCTCTCTACTGATGAGGTTAAAGTGAACATCGTCTCTGGCGGTGTGGGCGGTATCGGTGAGACTGATGCTAACTTGGCGCTGGCCTCTTCCGCGATTTTGATCGGCTTTAATGTTCGTGCTGATGCACAGGCGCGTGCGATTGTTGAGCGCGAAGAGATGGAGCTGCGTTACTACTCAGTAATCTACGACATCATCGATGACGTGAAAGCTGCGATGGGCGGTCTGCTCTCGCCAGAGTTCCGTGAAGAGATCGTTGGTATCGCTGAAGTGCGTGACGTCTTCAAAGCGCCTAAGATCGGTGCAATCGCTGGTTGTATGGTCATCGAAGGTACGGTTTACCGTAACAAACGCATCCGTGTACTGCGTGATAACGTCGTAATTTACGAAGGCGAGCTGGAGTCACTGCGCCGCTTCAAAGATACCGTCAACGAAGTGCGAAACGGTATGGAGTGTGGTATCGGTGTAAAGAACTACAACGATGTTAAAGTCGGAGACCAGATTGAGGTTTACGACACCATTGAAGTTCAGCGTACACTTTAATCCGAGGTCATCAATTACATATGGCACGCGATTTTAAACGTACCGACCGAGTTGGTGACCAGATCCAGCGTGATCTGGCCCAGCTCATTCACCGTGAGATTAAAGACCCACGCCTTGGCATGGTGACAATCAACCACGTTAAAGTTGCCAAGGACCTTGGCTACGCTGATGTATACATCACGGTACTACCGCTAAACGGGATGGATGAAGCTGAAGCGACTGCAAATAGCCTGGCTGTATTGAAGAATGCCGCAGGTTTCCTGCGCGCTGAACTCTCACGTCAGATCAAATTGCGCGTGATGCCTAACCTACGTTTTCACTTTGACGAGAGCGTCGAGCGCGGCCGCCATCTGGCGAGCTTGATCGAAAAAGCGCGTCGCATGGAAGACGAATAACCGATGGCACGACGTAAGAAAGGGCGCCGCATTGACGGCGTCTTTTTGCTTGATAAGCCCCAAGGTTGCAGCTCTAACCACGCGTTGCAGCGTGTTAAGCGTATCTACGATGCTGCCAAAGCCGGCCACACCGGTGCGCTTGATCCGCTAGCAACGGGTCTCTTACCGATCTGCTTGGGCGAAGCGACTAAGTTTTCACAGTTCCTGCTCGACTCAGACAAACGCTACATTACGACAGCTAAGCTGGGTGTGCGCACAGACTCGAGTGATGCTGATGGCGAGGTTGTGGAGACTAAGCCGGTACCTGCGATTGATCGTGCTGAGCTTGAGGCTCTGCTTGAGCGCCGTTTCCTCGGTGAGATTGAACAAGTCCCGTCGATGTTCTCAGCGTTAAAGCACAACGGCCAGCCGCTTTACAAGCTTGCACGTAAGGGTGAAAAGATCGAGGTAAAACCGCGTCAAGTGACCATCTTTGAGATCAAGCTCGTTGATCTGCGAGCAGATGAGATTGATCTGGAGGTGCACTGTTCTAAGGGTACTTACATCCGCTCTATTGTTGAGGATCTTGGCTTTGAGCTTGGCTGTGGCGCACACGTAAGTATGTTGCGACGCACCGCAGTTTCGAATTACGAATCAGCGCAGATGCTGACCCTTGAGCAGCTCGAATCTTTGGCTCGGCCAGCGACCGAGGACGAGACGCAAGAGTGCATACAAACGCGTTTGGATGCTGTATTATTACCGCCCTGGAGTGCCGTAGAGAGCCTGCCATCGCTGGAATTGAGCGAAATTTTGGCAGCTAGACTACTCCAAGGTCAGAAACTGGGCGAGCGTTTTGAACAGCGTGGCTTGGTAAGACTGTTTGAGAATTCCCGTTTTCTGGGGCTTGGCGAGGTTGATGAGACCGGTCGCTTGCGAGCGAAACGCTTGTTAGATACCTCTTTATAGGTACCGCAGAGAACAGTCGCTCTGAATAAGAGCAGATTTAGATTTACCTCAACTGAGGTATGACGCTGAACTGAAGATATGCTCGGTACAGCGCGACTTAACCCCGGGGAACTGCTGTGTGTAGGGCCCTGTGCATATCGTAAGTAGGAGAATATCAATGGCACTGTCTGTTGAGAAAAAAGCTGAAATCGTAGCTGAATTTGGTCGCGGCCAGAACGACACTGGTTCACCAGAAGTACAGGTTGCACTGCTGACTGCTAACATTGAAGGCCTGCAGGGTCACTTCAAAGCTAACAAGCAGGACCACCACTCACGTCGCGGTCTGATTCGCATGGTAAACCAGCGTCGTAAGCTGCTGGACTACCTCAAAGGTAAAGATGCAGATCGTTACCTTGAGCTGATCAAGCGTCTGGGCCTGCGTCGCTAAGACCAGACCCTAGGGGGCCATACACTGTATGGCCCTTTTCATTATCAACCTCTGCAAAATCACGTTACTCAAGCCTGTACTCAATTGGATTTTCTACCGCAGATAGAGAGCTCAACTGAGTACTGGCTCTAAAAGATGTAAGTTTCGCGATCAGCAGAGATCTTTAACTTAAAACGGAGCTAATCGATGTTTAATGCGATTACTAAGACGTTCCAGTTCGGTAACGACACTGTAACGATCGAAACCGGTAAGGTAGCTCGCCAGGCAACTGGTGCAGTTATGGTTACTGTTAACGAAAAGACCCAGGTTCTTTGTACCGTTGTTGGTGCTAAAGAAGCGAAAGAGGGTCAGGATTTCTTCCCTCTGTCGGTTCACTACCAGGAGAAGTACTACGCTGTAGGCCGTATCCCAGGTGGTTTCTTCAAGCGCGAAGCCCGTCCTACCGAGAAAGAGACGCTAACTTCACGTCTGATCGACCGTCCGATACGTCCACTCTTCCCTAAAGGCTTCATGAACGAAGTACAGGTTGTGTGTACGGTGATGTCTTCTGACAAGAACATCGATCCAGATATGGCAGCGATGATCGGTACCTCTGCGGCACTGACTATCTCCGGCATTCCTTTCCTTGGCCCAATCGGCGCTGCGCGCGTTGGTTTCACCGAAGATGAAGGTTACATCCTCAACCCAACTTACGCTCAACTTGCTGGCTCTGAGCTGGACATGGTTGTAGCAGGTACTAGCGACGCGGTTCTGATGGTTGAGTCAGAAGCGAAAGAGCTCTCTGAAGATGAGATGCTTGGCGCAGTTTTGTTTGCTCACCAGGAGATGCAGGTTGCTATCAACGCAATCAACGAGTTCGCTGCTGAAGCGGCTAAGCCTAAGTGGGACTGGCAGCCAGCTGCTAAGAACGTTGCGCTGACTGACGCTATCAACGCTGCTTTCGGTGCTCAGATCGATGCAGCATTCCAGGTTGCTGACAAGATGCAGCGTCAGGATACCCTACGCGCTCTGCGTGACCAGGTTGTTGCTCAGTTCGCCACTGGCGAAGAGGGCGCACCAGGCGCTGGTGAAGTCTCTAAAGTCTTCGCTTCTATCGAGAAAGCAACTGTACGTGAGCGTATCCTCAGCGGTCAGCCACGTATCGATGGTCGTGACACTAAGACTGTCCGTCCAATCAATGTTGAAGTGGGCACTCTTAAAGGTGTTCACGGTTCTGCTGTCTTCACGCGTGGCGAAACTCAGGCGATCGTTGCTTGTACTCTGGGTACGAGCCGTGACGTTCAGATCATCGACGCACTGGAAGGCGAGCGTCGCGACCCATTTATGTTGCACTACAACTTCCCTCCATACTCTGTAGGTGAAGCGGGTCGTATGGGTGGTGCTGGTCGTCGTGAAATCGGTCATGGTCGTCTGGCTCGCCGCGGTGTTGCTGCGGTTCTTCCTACTCAGGAAGCTTTCCCATACACCATGCGTCTGGTGTCTGAAATCACTGAATCGAACGGTTCATCTTCAATGGCTTCTGTCTGTGGTTCTTCACTCGCGATGATGGATGCGGGTGTTCCTGTTTCTGCAGCTGTTGCGGGTATCGCAATGGGTCTGGTGAAAGAAGATGATCGCTTTGCAGTCCTGACTGACATCCTCGGTGACGAAGATCACCTTGGCGACATGGACTTCAAAGTAGCGGGTACTGAAGCGGGTGTTACTGCACTGCAGATGGACATCAAGATCACCGGTATCACTGAAGAGATCATGGAGATCGCTCTGGAGCAGGCGCACGATGCACGTACACACATCCTGCGTGAGATGGCTAAGGTAATCGGCTACGCTCGTCCAGAACTGGCAGACCACGCTCCAGCAATGGTTCAGCTTAAGATCAACCCAGAGAAGATTCGCGACGTTATCGGTAAGGGCGGTGCTGTTATCCGTTCAATCACTGAAGAGACCGGCGCATCTATCGACCTGGACGACGACGGCACAGTTCGTATTTACGCTGACAACAAAGAGGCGTCTAAGGCCGCTGTTGATCGCGTAACTGCAATCACCGCTGAAGCTGAAGTTGGTAAGATCTACGAAGGTAAGGTTGTTCGCATCGAAGACTTCGGTGCATTCGTAAACATCCTGCCAGGTAAAGATGGTCTGGTTCACATATCACAGATCGCTAACGAGCGCGTGAATAAAGTGACCGACTACATCAACATGGATGACATCGTGAAAGTTAAGGTGTTGGACGTCGATATGCGCGGCCGTATCAAACTGTCGATGAAAGACATGGAAGAGGACGAGACTGTTGATAACTAATCAATAGTTGACGTTAGAAAAGGGAGCCTCGGCTCCCTTTTTTCATGCTGTAAAAGCAGACCGCTATGGAATTAATTCTTAGAAATTTTTGTACGAGCGATGTAGAGCGCAGCGCTATTTCGCGACAGATTATCGACGATAAAGGCAGCTTAATACGCTTTGGGTACAGCGCTCATAACAGAAGTCCATTTATGCGAAGCCGCAAGCCATTCTCTACAGGAAACAATAACGGTTAGAGCCAATCACACAGTAGTGTAAAATAAGACCAAATTGAACTGTCTGACACTTCAGCCGTAACTATGTTGGCGGGTGCCCACGGGTTCATATGATTGGCACCAGTCCAGATGATGCGAGAGCGATAATGTCGGATACCGTAACAACTACCTCTAGTGAACGTATAGGCTCGCTCAATGAGCTCGCAAAGCGCGCTGATTACTCCTTTGTGGAATCGCTTCGTGCCGATCCTCAGGCCCGTGAAGATGGGCAAGATCATGATCCGCGCCAGGTATTCTCTGGGCATTTTGTACCTGTTACACCAACGCCCATTAGCAAGCCCGAGTACGTAGCTCATAGCCAAAACCTGTTTGCTCAGTTGGGCCTAGATGATGGCCTGGCTGATACTGCCGAATTCATCCAACTCTTCTCCGGTGACCTTTCTACTGCGCCCGAGCCTATGCGAAATACCGGTTGGGCAACCGGCTATGCGCTCTCGATCTTTGGCCGCGAATATTACCAGCAGTGTCCCTTTCAGACCGGCAACGGTTATGGTGATGGGCGTGCTATATCCGTGCTTGAGGGGGTTTTCGCGGGGCAGCGTTGGGAGATGCAACTCAAAGGGGGTGGGCGTACGCCTTATTGCCGTGGGGGGGATGGACGCGCTGTGTTGCGCTCGAGTGTGCGCGAATTTTTGGCACAGGAGCATATGCATGCGCTTGGCGTTCCAACCTCAAGATCACTGAGTCTCTATGCTTCCCGAGATGAGACTGTGCAGCGCCCTTGGTACTCAGAGGGCTCTTTCTCCTATGACCCAGACCGCATGGGATTGGAGACTGTGGCCATTTCAACGCGCGTTGCCCCATCGTTCATCCGCGTTGGGCAGTTAGAGCTTTTTGGGCGCCGAGCGCGCAAAGGCGAGCATCCGGAGGCGATGAATGAGCTAGAGATGCTGGTACTGCATCTAATTGACCGCGAATACGCGGGAGAGATCGATTCACAACTGCCTCTCACCGAGAAACTGCTGAAACTGGCCGAACTGTTTCGTGCGCGTCTCACTTCGCTAGTGGCTAACTGGATTCGCGTCGGGTACTGCCAGGGTAACTTCAACAGTGATAACTGTGCTGCGGGAGGCTTTACCCTCGATTATGGCCCATTTGGTTTCTGTGAACAGTTTGATCCTAACTTCCAACCGTGGACCGGTGGGGGTGAACACTTCGCCTTCATGAATCAGCCGATCGCAGCGGCACGTAATTATCAGATGTTCCTGGTCGCTCTGCTGCCGCTGGTGGCCGAGGATGAAAGTGCATTGGAGCAGTTACAGGCGCTTAACTCCGGCTTCTCTGCAGTGATGCAAGAGAAGATGGAGGTGATGTGGGTCTCTAAACTCGGTCTTCCAGAGTTCGATAAGGCTCTGTTAGATGAGCTGCTTGAGCTAATGACAGCAACTCCGGTGGATTACACCAAGTTTTTCAGAGCTCTATCTGATCTTCCTGAGGACATCAGAGCGCTAGAGGTCAGTTTCTATCTCCCTAGCTCCCAACAGGACGTGCCGGAACAGTTAAAGCAGCGCTGGGGCGCCTGGTTAGCGCAGTGGCATTCGCTTATCGCCGAGCGCGTTGCGTCTGAGGGCTCTGACGCGATTAAGCGGCAGATGAGAGCAGTTAATCCGAAATACATTCTCAGGGAGTGGTTAGTTGTGCCGACCTATCAAGCCGCCTACAACGGTGACTATGGGCCGCTGCGGCAACTGCAAACCGTAATGAATGCACCCTATGGCGAGCAGTCCGGCGAAATCGAAGCTCAACATGACCGTCTCAAGCCCGAGCAGTATTGGGGTTTAGGCGGCGTGAGCCACTACAGCTGTTCATCCTAGAGTGGCTGTGTGGCTGCTACTTAATTATCCATTGAAACCTAACCGCTACTTTACGCGTCTCCAGGTGCCGCCATCGCGACAGACGAACAGAATACACCCTTCAACGGCAAGTCCGTTGCCGTCATCAACTAGCTCCATTTTGGATTTATAGGTTTTGTCTCGGTCAGGTGACCAGATTTTACCACCGTCGTATCGGCCATCGCCTTTTGCTGTCATATCCCAAATGATGTTGCGTCCAATATTCTCAGACTCCAACACTTCTCCATTAGCTGAGAAGCTTTGTACAAGCTCTCCGCAAAGCTTGTCTGCGCACGGGCTTACTACTATGTGGCCATAGTTACCGTTGTCATCGGGTTCGGTCTGCCAGGTCCCGAAGGCTGGCTCAGACATTGCTGAAGCTGAAAGAGTGAGTGCACTAAACGCAGTAATGAGTTGTCGGTACATACTGTATCCCTAAGTTTTTATTTTAATTGTTTTGAATCTGAAGCCGGTGAGGGCTTGTCGACCTAATTTAGACTCCGACCGACTTCACCAGTCTCAATCCTTACTTATCCTTCACGCAGCGGAAGCCGATATAGACAACCGCCATATCGCGCGGTTTTGTCGCTACATAGTCGGCTCGCATTTGTCGAGGTCCGTACCACCAAGAGCCACCGCGAGTACCTTTTGAGCTCTCGTCGGGGATATCCACCCACTCCCATACATTGGCGCCCATATCGTAAAGCCCGTTCACGCCTTCTCGGGTTGTTCCAACTTCAGCGTGGCCCCTCCCGCGATTCAAGTGCTCGCTCACGTCCGCCGTAACGACTTCACCACATCCGTCTAGGCAGTTTGCACCCATCGGTGAGTTGCCCGTAGGGTAGGTGTAGTTTTTGCGCTCCATGCCAGAGCGTTGCTCAGTGTAGGCAGCGCTGATCCATTCGGGTTCAGTCGGCAGGCGTTTGCCGCTCCAGCGGCAGAAGGCAGCGGCTTCATCGTATGTTAGATGAACTGCAGGCTCGCTGGGTTTGGCAGAAATACCGTATGGGCTACGCCAGTTCCACCCCGGTTTCTGCGTCCATCCAAACTCGTAGACAAGCCCACCACCGTCACGCTCTGCCGCGGTCAGAATAGATTCCGCCTTTGCATAAAGCTCGAACTGACCAACACTCACTTCGGTCTTGTCTATGAAGAACTGTTCTAGCTCTACCATTTCAGCCCGAGCTAGATAGGGAATTACGATAAGCAGAGAGCAGATATATGTTTTCATGTGTCTGTTTACGCCTCAGCGTTACAGCTGGTTTTTCGGCTGATTATCCGGTTAAACACGATACTGTCGCTTCTGCTCCATACGGCGTAAAAACTCGGCAATAATCTCATGGTAGAGAGCGTCTCCGAGCAGTAAATCCTCCACTTCAGAATCGATACTTGGGTTGTCGTTAACTTCTATAACAGCCACGCGATCACCGGCTTGTTTTAGGTCAACGCCATAGAGCCCATCACCAATTAGACGAGCTGCTTTGAGTGCGGCATCCATCACTTTGTGTGGAACTTCCCAAATTGGCGGAGCATCAAAGTTGCCGGAGTCAGGAGCCTGTGGGTCGTCACCGTGTTTATAAATTTGCCAGTGCCCTTCAACCATGAAGTACCGACATGCGAACAGCGGTTTGTTGTTCAGTATGCCGATACGCCAGTCGTACTCGGTGTACATATACTCCTGGGCGAGCACCAGTGATGAACTGCGTCGCAAATGTTTTAGCGATTTGGCAAGTTCTGCCTGCGAGCTCACCTTCTCGACACCTCTAGAGAAAGCGCCGTCGGGTATTTTCAGTACCGCGGGAAGGCCGATCTCACTGATTATTTTTTCTTGGGACTCTGCGGATGCATTACTTACGATGACCGTTTTGGGGGTCGGCACTGCGTTGGCCTTGAGCAGATCGGCTAAATAGACCTTGTTTGTGCATCGAAGGATAGACTGAGGATCATCCATCACGACCAGCCCCTCAGCTTCAGCTTTGCGGGCGAATTTGTAAGTTGCATCATCAATCGATGTGGTGGCTCGGATGAACAATCCATCAAATTCTGCCAATCGTTGGTAGTCATTCGAGGTGATTTGCTCGGTTTTAATACCCAATCTCTCTGCGGCTTTTGCGAATCGCTTCAGTGCGGTTTCATCGCTCGGTGGCATTGGGTCTTCAGGATCAACATAGATCGCCAAATCGTAGCGGTACTGTTGACGGACTTTGGGTTTACGCCAGATTTTATGGCTAAATCGATCAAGCGCAGCTGCAAATCGCACCTGCTCGTCGTCACTTGATATCTCACTCAGGCTACCTTGTCGCAGTTTCTGTACGCGCCACTGTCCGTCAAACTGCAGCGTTACCTGCAGTACTGGAACTGGATAGCGCTCGAACAGCGTTTTGCCGAGAGACTCGAGACGCGGTTCGGATACCTCACCAAAATAGATATTCAGGGATAGTTGGTTGTCTTCTTCCTGGTCAGCTGCAGCTAGACGCGAGAGCACTTTTGCGACTGGGGCGGTATCAATAGACCAAAGTGACTTGCGTCTTAAGTCATTGGTGACGCTGATCGACGGAATCACATGATGGCGGCGCGCCTCGGCAAGCAGCGAGGTATAGTAGCCCCGGCCAAGGGCCGTTGAGTTGCGACAACAGTTAATGACTCGGGTACGAGCACGGCTAGTTTTGGACTCGAGGGCTAGGTACTGCTCAAATGAAATCACATCCTGGCTGGGGAAATAGGGCTTCCAATCTTCCAGGTCATCGACAACAACGTAGAACGCCGACATAGGTGCCTCACAGATAAAAAAGGCATGAGTTGATCGAACATAGTTATGGCACAAAAGAGTGCTTAGCACTAGCATTGGTCGATAACTATTCTGCGGGTGTTGCCATGTCTGAACAGATTTTGATTCGCCGCGCTAACCGCTCTGATCTTGACCTCCTTGTTAGGTTAGAACAGCGCTGTTTTGACAGCGATAGGCTCTCCCGACGGAGCTTTTCCCACTTTATTAAAGCTGAGCACTCTCAGCTCTTAATCGCGCAATTAGATCGGCATGATTCAAGCGTTGACGGATATGTTTTAGTTCTATTTCGTCGCGGCACCAATCTCTCTCGTATTTACTCTGTGGCTGTGGACCCTGAGGCTCGCCGGTTAGGTATCAGCCGTTTGCTGATGCAGGCTGCTGAGCAAGTCGCGCTTGAGCGGGGTTCAAACTTTATGCGTCTCGAGGTGAGCCAGCAGAATACCAAGGCGCAAGCACTCTATAAAATATTGGGCTATCACACTATCGCCACACTCAATAACTACTACGAGGATGGGAGCGACGGGTTACGTATGGAGAAGCGCATTAGCGGCTCTGGACGCTCCAGCCGGTCATTGCACTACTATGAGCAAACCACGCCATTTACTTGCGGTCCCTCAAGTCTGTTGATGGCTCTTGCAGAGTTGCGATCAGACTATCAAATGAGCCGGGAAGAGGAGCTCAAACTCTGGCGTGAATCCACAACGATCTATATGACGTCTGGTCATGGCGGGTGCTCTCCCGTTGGGCTTGCCACTTGCGCAATTCGCCGTGGACTAAAGGCTGAACTTTATCTTAGCTCCGAAGAGACACCGTTTCTTGAGAGTGTTCGAGATTCAGCCAAGCGCGAGGTTATTGAACTTGTACACCGACAATTCCTGACGGAACTAGAGAGCCTCGGTGTCAGACCGGTCTATACGGTACTGGGCGCTGAAACCTTGGCAAGGGAGTTGAAAGGAGAGAAGGTTGCTATCTGTTTGATCAGTACTTGGCGATTAAATCGCAACAAAGCACCTCATTGGGTTATTGCGACTGGCGCGGACGAGCGCCACATCTACTTCAGCGATCCAGATCATGAAGGAGAATTCTGGACGAGTGAGGCAGATTTTGTCGATGTGCCGATATCGTTGGAGCAGTATGGACAGCTAGCGCGCTACGGCAAGAGTCGCTTTAGTGCGACTCTGCTGTTGTCGGTTTAGCTTAATCGCGCTCAATTGGCTCTCGATCTCGCCAGGCTCGATAGATACGGAAGGTGAAGATCGCACCAAAGACGTTGAGGAAATCGAGGATGGCTGAACCGACAAAGCCCAATACAGCGTTACCTTCAACAATCGGCGCAACCAGAAGCTCACCAATAAACAGCAGGCCGTAGATAATCGCCAACCCTTTGGCCAGCGTCCAGAATAGGTCCGCGGTGCCTGCCCAGCTCATCTTCATCGCCTCTATAGGGCTTTTGCGCTCCAGCAAGCAGACTTGGTTGGCCAACCCTAATCGCACGGCAATGTAGAGGCCTGGAAGTACTAGCAGCATCAATCCAACGGAGATCGCGAGTGCGCTCAGCAGGAAAGTGAAGAACAGCCGGCCCCAGTTCTGCAGGCCCCAAGCCCAGGCCTGTAGGGTACTAATCGGACGGCTATCAACAATGGATTGCATGTAGAAGATGGTCGCGCCCAGATAGATGGGCACAAACAGTAGGTCCATTGCGGTCAAAAGGAAGAGGTCGTTCTGCAGATTTGCTCCCTCTTCAATGCCGCCGATCACCGTATGCTGAACAAGCATAAGCACTGCAATAAAGGGCAGTTGAATACTCAGCAGATTGCTGAAGTTAGAGCGAAAGAAGAAGTAACTCTGTTTAAGGTAATCGGTAGCCATACAATCTTGGTTTCAGGTCCGTTTAGTTAATGCTGGGCTGAGAGAGTACATAAGTACAGAAGTTGCCGCTATCAAGATCGAGTTCAACTGACTTGAAGTAGTTTGAAGCGATACGTTTAAGCGGAACATGCTGGTTCACGACAAAGCAGGCTTTGCCCTCGGGTTTTAGCAGTCTAGCAGCGTTCCTTGAGAAACGATCTGTAAGATCATAGTCGACGCCAAAGCCGCTGTGAAAAGGCGGGTTACATAGTATCAGATCGAACTTAGAGTCCAACTGTTTACCGGCATTTGAGAAACTGAATGTTGCGTTGAGCCCAGCCCGTCCCAGCGTGGTTTCTGTTGCTAGTTTGGCCGCCGCGTTGTTATCCGTTGCCCAGACTTGGGCGCTCTGCCCGCAAGCAGCGAGGGCTAAGTAACCTGAACCACAGCCGAGATCTAGCACGCTAATGGACTCAAGTGGCAAGGGTGTGCCTAGCATATGTGGGAGGCGTTCAATTAACTGCTGGCTGCCTTTATCCACTTTTTTCCATCCGTAAACACCCGGCTTGGATAGAAGTGTGTATTCACTAACTTGAGCTATTTCTCGCAAATCGTCGTAGCCCTGATCGTCGAGTGGGGTAGCCGTCGGGGTGCCTAGGCTGAGCTCTGTCATCCAGCTATCGCCGCCAAGCTTTTTCTCCTGTCGATCACCCCCAAAGAGCTTTTGTGCGCTCTTTGCGAAGCTCTTTATCCCCTCCGACTTATCGCCGAAAAGAATCACTCGGGCATCAGTCTTAAGATGACGAGCAGCAAGATTTAGCAGGTGATTAACCACCGCTTTCTCCTTAGAGATGCGGTAGATAAGCTGATCAGTTGCGAACCCCTCAGGCCAAACAAAATCAGAGAAGCTAGACTCCCAGCCCTTCGCTTGCAGCCTTAGATGCTGATCAAAGCGGTTAGTCAGGGCGTGCCATCCAGAGGGCTTGTTGAGCTGTTGCAGGTCCAGATTCTCATCAACCACCAACAGCCCGGAGTCTGATTCACCCAAGCATTGGTTAATCAGTGTCTCGAAGTTAGGCATTAAAGATGCTCTCAACCTCAGCTGGAGTCAGTTCGCGCCACTCGCCCTCATAGAGCTCTTCGTCCAGCTGGATAGGCCCGATGGCATCACGATGAAGCTCTTCAACGCGATTACCGAGAGCGGCAAACATACGTTTAACCTGATGGTAGCGCCCCTCAAATAACTGAACGCGCGCGCTGGTCTCGGACAGGATCTCAAGGCTGGCTGGTTTGGTGGGCTCTTTTTCACCATTGAGCAGAATACCGCGCTCGAATTTCTCTATATAGCTCTCGTCGATTGGGTCAGCCAGAGTCACCTCGTAGATCTTACCCAGCTTGTGGCGCGGAGAGGTGATACGGTGGCACCACTGGCCATCGTCGCTCAGCAACACCAGACCGGTGGTGTCCACATCCAGGCGTCCCGCAATGGTAAGTTCGTCTGCACGGGGTAGTTCGACCAGCCCGAGTACCGAAGGGTGGGTGCCATCATCATTTGAGCAGACATAACCTACGGGCTTGTACAGCATGATGTAGCGCTCACGCGGTATGTCGATCGGATAACCATCGAGAAGGACTTCGTCCTCTTCGCTCACTTTTCGAGCTGGATTGCGCTCATACTCACCGTTAACCTGCACCTCATCGGCGTGCAGCATCCGTTTCACCTCTTTGCGAGAGAAACCGGTGGACTGAGCTAGATACTTATCTAATCGCATTTTTAACTGCCTAAAAAATTTGCGCTCTAGTATACCCAAGTGTTGCAGCGGATGCGCGCGGTTGCTGGGATGAGGTAAACTATGGCCTCTAACTTTTGAGGTGTGCTGTGAAACTCTTTGTTGATGATCTTACTCATGTCGATTTCTCTTATCTGGATGCCCAGCGCGGTTTGTTGGGAGAGTCCTGGGTGGTGCGTTTAGAACTGGATGGCACCCTGAATGAAGAAGGGATGATCTGTGACTTTGGCATCGTTAAGAAGCGAGTCAAACAGTGGTTTGATGACGGCATTGACCACGCACTAGCGATCGCTACGGGCATGCCGAATGTCGAGATTGCACAGGTGGATGAGCGCACTGAAGTCCGCTGGACTGACAACGATGGGCGTCTACTGCGATGTGTCGGCCCAGAGCAGGCCTTTGCGCTTCTAGATATTGAGGCGATTACTCCTGAGTCGGTTGCACGCTGGTGCGAGTCGCGTTTGATGGAGCTCTTCCCAGATGAGGTGCAGGGGCTGACGTTGACGCTCTACCCAGAGACGATCGACAGTGCGCTCTATCACTACTCCCATGGCCTACAGAAGCATCAGGGCAACTGTCAGCGTATCGCTCACGGCCACCGTTCACGAGTACAGGTGTTTGTTGATGGCGAGCGTAGTGCAGAACAGGAGGCGTACTGGGCTGAACAGTTCCGCGATATCTACATAGGCACGCGTTCTCATCTGCAGTATGAGGCCGCGGGAATTAGCTATTTCTCTTATGAAGCACCGCAAGGGGCGTTTGAGCTGTCATTGAGGAGCGATCGTGTCTATCTGATCGATACTGAGTCCACCGTGGAGCAGATTGCTGAGCATATGGCTCGCGTTACAGCAGCTAACTGCCCGCAGAAGTCTGTGGAGGTACGCGCGTTCGAGGGTATAGGTAAGGGGGCAATTGCCAGAGCTTAAGCGCTAGCAATTGACCTCAAGGTTATCGATAAGACGAGCGTGCCCTAGAAAGGCGGCCGCCAAGATAACCAGCTCTTTGTCCTTGGATGTCGCGGGTTGTAGATCAGAGCGACGCACAATATGGATGTAGTCCGGTTTGAAGCTTTCACGCTCGAGCGACTCATTCGCCTGTTTAATCAGGCCGTCAAAATCATCACTACCGCCTACTAGAGCGTCATGAATCGTGCGCAGCTGTGCGTAGAGTGCAGGCGCGCGTTTCATCTCTTCCTCGGTCAGATAACCGTTTCGCGAGCTGAGTGCCAAGCCGCTCTCTTCGCGCGCCGTATCAACGCCTACTAGCTCAACCGGCATCGATAGATCAGCCACCATTCGGCGGATAATATGCAGCTGTTGGAAATCTTTCTTCCCAAATACGGCGAGGTCAGGCTGCACCAGATTGAACAGCTTATTTACGATTGTGGTTACGCCGCGAAAGTGGCCCGGACGACTCGCGCCACAGTACATTTCAGAGACCCCGGGAACCTCCACAAAGGTCTGGCTAGCACGATCGCTTGAGTAGACCTCTGATTCAGAGGGGGCGAACAGCAGATCGCAACCATATTCGATTAAGCTCTGCTGATCCTCTTGCAGCGTGCGTGGGTAGCGCTCTAGGTCATCTTTAACATTGAACTGCAGCGGGTTAACGAAGATGGATGAGACAACGAAGTCGGTTCTCTCACGTGCTGTAGTCAGTAGGTTAAGGTGACCCTGGTGAAGGTTGCCCATGGTCGGAACGAAACCGATGCTTTTTCCCGCTCTGCGAGCGGTGCCGACGACTTGACGTAGTTCGGCAATGGTAGTGACTGTCTGCATACTATTCGAAGCTATGCTCCGGAGCTGGGTAGCTGCCGTCACGTACCGCACTTACATAGTTCTCGACAGCTTCGACAACGCTGCTGGAGCCCTGCATGAAGTCTTTCACAAACTTGGGCTTCTTGCCCGGGGTGATCCCCAGCATGTCGTGCAGAACAAGAACCTGCGCATCTGTATGCGGGCCGGCCCCTATACCAACAACGGGCACTTTAGAATTCTCGGTAATCTCTTCGGCGAGCAGTGTTGGGACGCACTCGAGAAGCAGTATTGCGGCGCCTGCTTCCTCGAGGATGCGTGCATCTTCAAGCATCTGTAGTGCGGCTGTCTGCTCGCGTCCCTGAACTTTGTAGCCACCCAATACATTGACTGACTGAGGGGTCAGACCTAGATGAACACAAACGGGTACACCCATCTGAGTGAGTTTGCTGACAGTTTCCGCCATTGCGCGTCCACCCTCCAACTTAACCATATGAGCACCGGCGCGCATCAATTCAGCGGCGTTCTCAAGCGCCTGGTCGACGTTGGAATAGCTCATGAAGGGCAGATCGCTCATGATCAGCGCCCCTTGGTTACCCTTGGCAACACTCTGAGTATGGTATGCTATATGCGCTACGGTGACGGGAAGCGTGCTGCTCTCGCCTTGCAGAACCATCCCCAGCGAATCCCCAACTAGAATGACCTCTACTCCAGCGCTGCTTACCAGATTGGCGAAGCTGGCATCGTAAGCCGTTAGCATGGCGAACTTGCGACTGTTGCGCTTATGCTCAATAAGGGTTTGTAGGTTTACGCTACTCATCGTCTTGATCTCTATGGGTCAAAGTTCTCAGTATTATAAAGCGACTGGCGCCAAAGTGCCCAGTGGACATTTGGTTAGCAGTTGCTGCAAGGGGATACCGTTGGGTAGTTCAATCTCTGGTGCAATCTCTGCCAGTGGGTAGAGAACAAATTCGCGCTCAGTCATATGCGGATGAGGCACCTGAAGTCGCTCAAGATCAATCTGCTGATCGGCGTAGAGCAGCAGATCTAAATCCAGTGTCCGAGGTCCCCAGTGTTGGATGCGTCTGCGCTGATGAGCGTTTTCAATGCTCTGCAGGGCGTCCAGTAGGTCTAATGGCTCGAGCGCCGTCTCTAGCAAGGCTACGGCATTAATATAGTCCGGTTGTCCGGGTGGGCCAACAGGATCTGAACGGTAGAGTTGGGACTGTTTCAGCAGTCGCGTTTGTGGAATCTCGTTTAGCTCGATAAGGGCGTCACTGACCTGTTGAATCGGGTTTTCGAGATTGCTCCCTAGCCCGACATAAGCGTGCACGCTCATTAGCTGTTATCGTCTTGACGCGGTGTAGAGGAGCGGCGACGGCGCCGACGTGGGCGTTTACGCTTTTCATCGCGCGGCTCGTGTCGCGGTGCAGGTGGCTTGTTGCCCCGCTGATACTCAGTCCACCATGCGCCCAGACCATTTTGGTTGTCGCCCGCCTCTTCTCGCAGGATCAGCAGGTCGTATCCAGCGCGGAAGCGAGGGCTCTCCATGATCTGCTCAGCGCGGTCGGTACGCGGTAAGCGGTGCTGAAGCTCCCAAATTTCTCGAATCATCGTCGAGAATCGACGTGGAATAGCGGTCGCTTTTATCTGCTCAGCCAATACTTGGTTTGCCGCTTCATGCAGACGCTGCAGAGGCGGCAGATCAGAGCGTTTCTCAAGTTTCGCCATGCGCTCTACTAGGGGGTACCAAAGCATGGCGGCAAACAGGAAGGCTGGGTTTACATTCTTGCCCTGATTGAGACGGCGGTCAGTATTACGTAGGGCGCAATCGACCAGTGTCTCTACTGGATAGAGCTCGGAGTCCAGCATACGGTCTGTGCCTGGTAGCAGGTACTGGAACATATCGAAGCGGATCAGTTGGCGTAGCGTGGCGACACCATGGCCGGTTTGCAGCAGCTTGAGGACTTCATCAAACATGCGTGCCGGTGCAACCTTACCAATTAATGGCGCAAGGCTGTGAATGGGTGCTGCTGTGCTCTCTTCGATTTCAAACCCGAGTTTTGCGGCAAAGCGTGCCGCACGCAGCATGCGTACTGGATCTTCGCGGTAGCGCTCATTCGGATCGCCAATAATGCGGATGCGTTTGGCCAGCAGATCAGGGTAGCCGTTGGCAAAATCGAGAATGCTGTGATCGCTGACATTATAGTAGAGCGCGTTGATCGAGAAGTCGCGGCGCAGCGCGTCATCTTCGATGTTACCGTAAACGTTGTCGCGTAGAAGCATACCGGAGGCTGCCTGCCGACTCTGATCAGCGCTATCGGCCGTATCGTGGCCTGCACGGAAGGTAGCTACTTCTATCACCTCGCGTCCGAAGCGGACGTGGACAATTTTGAAGCGACGTCCGATAAGACGAGCTCGGTTAAACAGAGGTTCGGTCTGCTCCGGGGTTGCTGATGTCGCAACGTCAAAGTCTTTTGGGTTCTTGCCGGCTAGAAGGTCTCGCACACAGCCGCCGACCAGATAGCCCTCGAAGCCCGCATCGAGAATGCGGTAGACCACGCGCATGGCGTTATCGTCCAAAGCATGACGAGGTATCTGATGCACCGATTCCGGAATAACTCGGCGTTCACCCAGAGGTAGAACCTCTTCAGAAAGTGGACTCTCTGTGGCCGCTTGCGTGGCAGACTCAGCAAGGGCGGGTTTCTGGCCGCGAGCTGTCCAGTAAAAAGCGCCAATAAAGCCAAGGCCAAGTAGTAAAAGAAGGATCTCTTCCATCAGTGCTGTTTAATCTTTTTAGGTAGTTGCCGAAATTGAGACGCAATCATACCAGCAGAGTAGTTGAATGGATATGTTGGGTTAGTGAGCGTGTAAGGCAGGTGCTATGTAACAAGGTGGGTTTGGGGGGACGGGTCGTGAAGCTACGTTCAGGCAGTGATTATTATTATTTTTTCACTGGTGTAGTCTTCACGACCGTCAAGGCTCTGTTGTTATTTTTATTCAGAGCAATTTGGCTTTGTTCTCACCCTTGTTATTTTTATTTGGGTGTCGCAAATGCCGCGTGTTGTTGTTGTTCTGGTGAGTGAATATATGTGACACCTGAGTATCTTTCAACATCTAAATTAGTTTTTTTGCACTATTGGCACCAAAGTCTAATGAGTATTAGATTATAGCGTTAGATCAGTCGGTAATTTAGCTAAGTCCCAGTGCTCGACGCCCCACTGATATATTTCAATAATTTCGTTATATATCAAATCTTTAGGTGGGTTTAGTGCGAGATTCTGAAAGGTGTTGATTAAGCTTTCTCTAATCTGGTCAGGATCGGTTGAAACGGGTTGCGCAAAGGTCTGTTTACTCAATTTTTGACCATCTTTTGCCAAAATTAGGGGTAAGTGAGCGTAATTTTTATGTTGAGAAAAATTTAACTTGCGCTGAAGAACCAGCTGTTTCGATGTTTCACTCAGTAGATCTTTACCGCGCACAACGCTGTTGATCGACTGCAATTCGTCATCAATAACTACTGCAAGTTGATAAGCAAACAGACCGTCACGGCGGAAAACGATAAAGTCGCTGACGGCTTCAGCGGCTTGTAGGCCTTGTACCTTGTCGATAAAGCTTGGGCTAGTTCCTCCTAGCGTGCGTATACCTGTCTGAGCGCCCTCGGCCGGAGGATGGCTGAGACAAAACCGATCGTATTCGGCCAAGGCGTTGCGCCCCTTGAGTTCGGAACGACTGCAACGGCAGTGATAAGCCAGGCCGTTTGCGACCAAGCTGTTCAAATACTCGCGATAGATCTCTAGGCGTTCGCTTTGGCGAATAATGGGTTCATCTGACTCCAGGCCATAGGCTTCTAGCGCATCTAAAATGGCTTTTTCAGCTCCAGGTTGAATCCGTGGTGGATCGAGATCTTCAATGCGTACCAGCCACTTGCCTGCGTTGGCCTTGGCATCTAAGTAGCTTGCGACGGCTGTAAGTATGGAGCCGGCGTGGAGTGGGCCGGTCGGCGAGGGTGCGAAACGTCCGCGATATACCATATAGGAGAGACGGTAGCTTCGTGATACCGAAGCTACCTAGCAGGAGTTAGCCGCCGACTTGCTTCTCTTTGATCTCAGCAAGCGTTTTACAGTCAATACATTGTGTGGCTGTTGGGCGCGCTTCCAGTCGACGGATGCCGATTTCAACACCGCAGTCATCGCAGTAACCGTAATCGTCCTCTTCTAGGCGCTCAATTGCTTTCTCGATCTTGCGGATCAGCTTGCGCTCGCGGTCGCGGGTACGAAGTTCTAGACTGAACTCCTCTTCCTGGCTAGCGCGATCGCTAGGGTCTGCGAAGTTCGTCGCCTCTTCTTTCAGATGGCTGATAGTCATATCAACCTCTTCCATAAGTTGGCGCTTCCATTCAAGCAGAATTTCGCGGAAGTGATCTTTCTGCGCTTCGTTCATAAACTCTTCTGAGTCTTTGATCTCGTACGGCGCAATGGTTGAGAATTTCTTTTCGGCGTTCGTTGGCATAATTACTGCCTCATCTCTTTAAGTGTCCGGTTTGTCCGTCACCTAATAACTGTCAAGAGTTAATAGAAGGCGGAGAACTTATCAGATGCCTTCCCTTTAGGCTAGTCCCTATTGTAGGTACTTACAATGGAACCTAAGCCGAGTGTGCAATCGAACGTACGCATCGGGTCTAATTGCCGTTTATAATGCGCGCAGCAGTAGGAGGATAGAGATGGCACAGGGCTGGACACAGAGAGCACAGGATATTGAGTCGTTCAAAGTAATGGACTTGCTCAAGCGTGCGAGCGAGTTGGGTGCTCAAGGCCAGGATGTAGTGCATCTGGGTGCTGGCGAACCCGATTTCGGGGCTGCGCCTCAGGTCATTGAACGCGCTAAACAGCTGCTCGACACTCAGCCGCTGACCTATACTGCCGCTGGTGGTATTCAGCCGCTACGCGAGGCGATTGCAGACTTTCATCAGCAGCGCTACGGACAGGCTATCAGCGCTGACCAAGTGTTGGTTACGGCTGGCGCCTCTGCTGGGCTGATGCTGGCGTTCGCACTGGTCGCAGAGCAGGGCACAAACTTCCTAATGGCAGATCCTGCCTACCCCTGTAATCGCCAGTTTCTGCGTTTAGTTGAGGCCGGTGCCAAGCTGATTGCGGTTGATCATCGCCATAATTATCAGCTCACTGCCGAGATGGTGGCAGATAATTGGGATCAGAAAACCTCGGGTGTGCTGATTGCCTCCCCAGCAAATCCGACTGGCGCGATGCTCGATGCCGCGGAACTAGAACGAATTGCTGCAGTGGTTAAAGCCAAGGGTGGAGTGCTGGTGGTCGATGAGATCTATCATGGATTGACCTATGGTGTAGAGACGCCTTCGGCAGTCCAGATCGACCCTGATGCGATTGTGATCAACTCCTTCTCAAAGTACTTCGGCATGACCGGCTGGCGTCTGGGGTGGGTCATCAGCTCGAAAGAGGCGATCGCTGAGATGGAGAAGATGGCGCAGAATCTCTTTATTTCACCTCCGACACTCTCCCAGTTCGCAGCGCTTGCTGCGTTTGAAAAGGATGCTCTCGCCCTTTTCGAAGAGCGCAGGCTAGAGCTTCAAGCACGTCGCGATCTGCTATTGGCCGGCTTGCTGGAACTCGGGTTTAAGGTACCGCGTGTGCCTGAAGGCGCTTTCTATGTATACGCCGATGCGAGTGAACTGACTGATGATAGTTTTGCGTGGTGTTGGGCGCTGTTGGAACAAGCAAAAGTAGTGGCAACACCTGGCGCAGATTTCGGTACAAACCAAGCCGAACGTTACGTGCGTTTTGCTTACACGACCTCGCAAGATCGAATTCGTGAGGCCCTGAATCGTATTGGTCAGTTTATAGAGGATCAGTCTGAGTGAGACACCCAGACCTTACCCTCCTCAATACGGCAATCGAACGCTTGCAAGCTCTTGCCGTTACACGGGCCGACGATGCACTTGCCCTCATCGAGGGTAAACAGCGCGCCATGGGTAGAGCATTGAATGTACTGCTTTTCGTAATCCAAGAACTGATCAGGCTGCCACTCAAGGCGGATACCGCGATGCGGGCAGGCGTTGATAAATGCGCGCACCTGATCCCCTTGCCGAACAATCAGAATAGCCTGCTCGCCCAATTCGTATCCACGAGCGCCCGGGTCCTCCAGATCGCTAACATCGCATATAGGTTGATTCATGCTGTGCCTCATCGCCAAGCTGTTCACTGCGTTGCAGCAAGCCTAACCCGAGGGATTTATTGTGTCTAATCCTAAGGCTCTGGTATTCAGCATGCCGGCGCTTGTGTTGGCAGTACTGCTTGGTCTCTGGGTTGGTCCAGTGTCATTGGATATCAGTGCGGCCTTTGAGTCGGGGTCGACTGACGCCGCTGTGCTCTGGCAGTTGCGGCTTCCGCGAGTTCTTCTAGCTGGGCTTTGCGGAGCGCTATTAGCATTGACCGGTGCCGCCACACAGACACTCTTTCGCAACCCCTTAGCCGACCCTTCGCTCATTGGTGTTTCAGCTGGAGCTGCACTGGCAACGGTTAGTGTTGTGGTGCTCGGTGGCTCCCTGCTAGCCGGGAGTGCGTTGCTCTCAATCTTGGGTCTGCCGCTGATAAGCTTTGCAGGTGGTGTCCTTGCAACGCTGTTAGTGACTCGAATGGCGTCGCAGTACCGCGCAATCTCAATGACCGCTCTGTTGTTGATCGGCTTAGCGGTCAATGCCATTGCCGGGGCCATGATCGGCGCGCTCAAATATATTGCCGATGCTCAGGCTTTGCGAGATGCCAGCTTCTGGATGATGGGGCGTTTCTCTGAAGCAAATTGGTGGCAGGTTGCTCTGTTAATGCTTGTTCTTCTCGTCTCGCTCTGGTTGTTGCAGGGTCGCGCAGCTGCCATGAACCTGTGGTTGCTCGGTCGCGAGGAGGCTCAGTTGTTGGGGGTGGATGTGCGAGCACTGCGGTGGCTACTGATTCTCTGCGCGAGCGTGGGCGTGGGTGTAGTGGTCGCGTTTGCTGGCCTGATCGGGTTTGTTGGTCTTATGGTGCCGCACCTTGTGCGCTTGTGGAGCGGGCCTGACAATCGATTACTGCTGCCCCAGTCGGCCCTAGTCGGTGCCTTGTTGATGGTGTTAGCCGATGCGCTCTCGCGCGCACTGATCTCACCTTCGGAGTTGCCGGTTGGTATCCTGACAGCACTGGCTGGAGGGCCCTTCTTCTTGTTGTTGATTCATCTGCGTTATCGCGAGGCGGGAAATGCTTAAAGCTCGTAACCTACATTTTGGCAATCGTTTGAACCTTGGCAGTTTTAGTGCTCAGCCGAGTAGCCTAACGGTTGTTCTTGGCTCCAATGGTGCCGGCAAATCGACGCTGCTGACTTGCATTGCAGGCCTGCTGGAACAGCCAGCGCTGCAGGTTGAATTCAACGGGACCGATTTGTTGGATTTGGCCGTTGATGAGCGGGCAAAGCGCCTCGCCTTTCTAACCCAACGACAAACTCTCGACTTCGATTTTACTGTCGACGAGGTTATTCGGATGGGGCTGCATCCACTGAATCTCGATGCAGAGCAGGCAGAGGCGCGATTTGACCAAATTGTTGATGCACTGGATTTGAGCGCCTTACTGGCTCGTCGTTACCCAACCCTGTCGCGGGGCGAAGCGCAGCGTACCCAGATCGCGCGGATTTTGATGCAGCGCTCTGTGGAACCCGGTCTGATTCTGATGGACGAACCGCTGACTGCGCTGGACCTACGCCATCAGCAGGATGTGATGCAACTGATCCTGCGTATTAAAGAGACCGAAGGGCACTGTTTTGTGGTAGTGCTACACGATATCAATATCGCTGCGCAGTTCGGTGATCAGTTTGCTTTGCTAGAACGAGGTGAAATGCTGGGGCTAGGCGGCACCGACCTGCTGCAACCAGACCTACTGAGCCGGGTGTTTGAGATAGAGATTCAGCGCTCTGTCGAGGCGGATGGTCGGCTTCAGTTCAACGCAGTAATGACCAACGATTGACGTTCGAGTTCGCTAACTAACAGGTCAACGACTTGCGGATTAGTAGTGTCAGCGTTGAGTGTCAGTGCTTGCTCAGCTTCGCTGAGCGGCTCGTTGCGGACCTGTTGCTGCTGATAAATCGAGATGTCGGCGTCGCTCGAGCGTTTGCTCTCGGTGAGCCGTCTCGCCAGTCGCTCACGGATAACCTCTTCCGGAGCCTCACAGTGAATGATCCGTAATGGATAATCGTAACGCTCAGCCAACTTTTCGAAGCGCTGGCGCACGCGTTGTTTGAGGAAGGTCGCGTCCAGAATCACAGTTTGGCCAGCGCGCATGAGCAGTTCGGTAATCTCCTCCACCCGTATATAAGTCCGCGTATCCATATCGGCACCGTAAAGCTCAATATGATCACCGCGCAGCGCTAGCTCTCGATAGATACGTTGACGCTCGATGCCGTTACGCACCTCTATGGCGTTGATGCGCTCCGCCAACTGCGCTGCTAGGTACGACTTACCTGTACCGCTACAGCCGTGCATTAAAATCAGCAGCGGTTTAGGCGGCTGCGAGTAGCGCGTTGTCAAAGCTATATAACGGTCGAACTCCTCCCAGTTTGGCTGTTCACCGAGCATGGCAACCTTGGCTCTAACCATCGAACGAAAGGCCTTGTAGTGCGGTAACAGTAGGAAGCCGCTGAAATCGCCGCTCTTCTCTATATAGCGGTTGAGGCAGCGATTAGCCCAGCGTTGATGTCCCCGAGCTTCAAGATCCATCATGAGAAACGCGAGATCGGCTATGCGATCGATCCAGCGGAATTCCAGATTAAACTCTATGCAGTCGAAAACGATCAGATGGCCATCGCTCAGAGTGATATTGCCCAGGTGAAGGTCGCCATGGCATTCGCGCACGAATCCATCTCGTTTGCGTGCTTTGAGCAGATGCTTAAGCGCACTGAAGCGCTCAGCACTGATCTGTTCGAGGCGGGTAAGTTCTTGCTGCTGCGCAGGCGACAGCAAGCTCCGATTAATCTGTTGGTAGTTATCCTCGGCGAGCTGTCTGATGCTATCGGCCTCGCCCCAGCGCGAATCAGGTGAAACTATGGGTGCGCGCGCGTGAAAATCAGCTATCTTATCTGCCAGTTGTTCGAGCCAACTAGGATCGAACTGATCCTTTGTGAGCAGTTCTGAGAGCAGTTGTCCCCCCTCGAACTGTCGCAACTTCACGGCGTATTCGATCGGGTGATCTGTTTGGCCTATGTGCGGGGAGTTTTCAGGGCCACCGATGCTAACAACCTCGAGGTAGAGGTCCGACGACATGCGCTGGTTGAGCCTGAGTTCCTCCTCGCAGAAGAACTTACGCTGCTCTAGCGTGGTAAAATCGAGAAAGCCAAAGTTAACCGGTTTCTTGATTTTGTAAACATAATCACCGGTGGTGATCAGCCAGGCGATATGTGTCTCGATCAGTTTCAGCTCGCTGACCTCATGTGGGTAGCAGGCCGGATCGAGCAGATTGTTAATCAGAGTAGATTCCATCAAACAGCAGCGCCTTGTGACTGGGCTGCAGATTATACTGAGAAGATGACGAAAAAGAGAAAAAAACCTGCAAAGCCGAAAAATAGCCGAAAATCGCGTTGGTTCAGAGCAATTTTCCTCTTTTTCTTGAAACTTGGTCTTGTGGGTATAGTCCTCGGTGGCGCCGGGTTGATCTATCTGGACGCACAACTTAAAGAGAAGTTTGAAGGCAAGCGCTGGGCTATCCCTGCTAAAGTCTACGCCCGTCCACTTGAGCTTTATCCGGGGCTAACGCTTTCGCAAGAGGCATTCAAAGCAGAGCTGCAAGGGCTGGGATATAAATTGGTGCAGCGGGCTGACAGGCCTGGTTCTGCTGTCTGGGGGCGTGGCAGAGTTGAGCTGTACACCCGCGGCTTTGACTTTCCTGAGGGCTCTGAGCCGCCTCGTCGTCTGGCGTTGAGTTTCAATGGCTCAACGCTGAATTCGATCAGTGACAGAGCTAGCGGCTCTCTGGCTTTGGCTAGACTCGAGCCCATCCTTATCGGTGGAATCTATCCCGGCGATAACGAAGATCGCGAGCTTGTTCAGCTCAAAGATGTACCTGCCTTGTTGCCCGATGCGCTCGTAGCGGTAGAAGACCGCGATTTCTATGATCACTTCGGTATCTCGCTCAAGGGTATCGCCAGGGCAATGTGGGTGAATGTTCGTGCCGGCCGTTTTGTGCAGGGTGGCAGTACACTGACTCAGCAGCTGATCAAGAATTTCTACCTGACGTCAGAGCGTAGTTTAGCCCGTAAGCTGTTAGAGCTGCCGATGGCGATGCTGCTGGAGTTGCACTACTCCAAACAAGAGATACTTGAGGCTTACCTCAACGAGGTCTATCTGGGGCAGGATGGCGCGCGAGCGATCCACGGCTTTGGCCAGGGTGCACAGTTCTACTTCGGTCGTCCGTTGGCGGAGCTAGATATACATCAGATTGCACTGATGGCGGGACTGATTAAGGGCCCATCCTACTATGATCCGCGGCGTCACCCTGAGCGTTCGCTAGATCGTCGTAATCTGGTGCTCAAATTGCTTCGCGATCAAAATTTTATCTCTGATCAGGACTACAACTGGGCGCAGGCGCAGCCGCTAGAGGTAGTTAGTAAAGGCAGCCGGCACAAGGGCGCTTACCCCGCCTATCTGGATATCGTCAAACGCCAGTTACGTACAGAGTATCGCGAAGAGGACCTCAACTCTGAGGGCGTGCGCATCTTTACCGCGCTGGATCCGCTAGTGCACCATCACGCTGCAACAGCGCTAGAGCGTGAGCTGGATAAACTTGCAAAGCGCCATGGTGCAAAAGGTCAGGACCTACAAGGTAGTGTGGTGGTGACCGACCCACAAACGGGTGAAGTTTTGGCGTTAGTGGGCGATCGCAATGCGCGCTTCGATGGTTTCAATCGTGCTTTGGATGCCTATCGGCCAATTGGCTCGCTAGTGAAACCTGGGCTTTACCTGAGCGCTTTGGAGTCAGGTTATACGCTGATCAGTCCGCTGAGCGACCGTTCGGTGAAGCTACAGCAGCAGGACGGCTCGTTCTGGGAGCCGCAAAACTTCGACGGTAAGCCGAAAGGTGAGGTACCGCTATTCGAAGCTTTGTCCCGCTCGTACAACTTATCAACTGCTCATCTAGGGTTGGATCTGGGTGTCGATCGGGTGGTCGAAACCCTTCAGCGCCTTGGTGTTGAGAAGACGATAGATCCCTATCCCTCGCTCTTCCTTGGAGCTCTTGCGCTTTCGCCTGTTGAGGTTGCGCAGATCTACCAAACGATTGCAGCTAATGGTTTTCGAATGCCGTTGAGGGCAATACGTCGCGTGACTGACGCGCAGAACACTGAGCTGTCACGTTACCCCTTCAACCTTGAGCAGATCAGCGATCCGGGTTCTGTGCACCTGTTGCACTATGCACTGCAGGCTGTTGCCCGTGAGGGAACAGCGCGCTCGCTCTATCAAACCTTGCCCGCAAACCTGAATGTTTCGGGTAAAACGGGCACATCTGACCAACAGCGTGATAGCTGGTTTGCGGGTTTTACCGGCAACCGCTTAGCGGTAGTTTGGGTAGGGCGTGATAACAACACTAGTCTGCCATTTACCGGCTCTGGCGGTGCATTGAAGGTGTGGACAGAGCTGATGCGTCAGGAGCGTCCTGATCCCTACATTACTCTTAAACCGGACAATGTTGAGTACTTTTGGGTGGACCCTGAGCGCGGTGTATTGACTGATCCAGAGTGCTCCGGTGCTCGCTCTGTACCCTTTATACGAGGGACTGAACCGCGGCAGCGACTCACCTGTACGGGTCAGTTGCGTTCGGAGCGACCCGCTAAGTCCGGTGATGATCTATTGGATTGGTTTAAAGGCTGGTTTCGTTGAATAATTGGACGTAATCAGACAGGATATCGCGCATGAATATCAAGATCTCTTCGCTGTTGATTACAGTGAGCGTACTCGCCGGTTGTGCCGGTCCCAACCCCTACGTTGCTCCTGTTGAGGAGCGCAGCCTTGCGCCAGTCGTACCGCCACCGGCGGGGACAGTGCTGCCGGCTGAGCCGGTAGAGGGAATTAAAATCACACCCGTTTACGATGCACCGTCATTTGCGCCGTCCGATACTACGAGTGCCCAATCAGCACCTGCGCAGCAACTACCGGCTGAACAACCGATGCCGCAAGTACAGCAGGGTTCGAACACTGCAGTTGTCGCGCTCTTAGGTGATGCACAGCAGGCAGCCGGACGCGGTGATTATGCCAACGCAGAGTCGCAGGTCGAGCGTGCATTAAGGATTGCTCCGCGTGATCCACAGATTTATCTGCAACTCGCTGCTGTGAAGCGTCAGCAGGGTGAGTATCTGCAAGCAGAGCAGGTGGCACTGCGAGGTATCGCGCTCGCTGCGGGTCTGCCGGACTACAAGCGCAGACTCTGGCGAGAACTTGCGTTGATTCGCACCCAGGCAGGAGACTTTGCTGGCGCTACTCAGGCCGAGGCTGAAGCGGAACGTTTTTAAGGCTGCGAGCCAGCAGTGCAAGGCCTGCCGCACCCAGCAGTAGGCTGATAGCTGCTGTTGCAAGATAATGCGCGCCGAATCCGGCTGCCAGAAAGGCTAGCCCACTTACCATCGGCGCAACGACTGCACGAACCCTAAACCAAATCAGGCTAGTTAGCAGTCCCGCGAGGCAACAGAGCCCCAAGACGAGTGTGTAACTTTCGCCATAACCCATTCGACGGCAGAGTTCGAACAACGCAAATAGGCCCAGCAGCCAGCGCCCCCAAGCGGGGCGGCTGATCGGATAGTTCTTTGCAATTGCCCCAATAGCTGTCACCAGCATCGGTGCGCCAGCATAGATCGCCAGGTTGTTGAGTATGCGCAGTAGCGTGCCAGAGTCTGACCCCTCAGCATCAAGCGTCACCTGCCCTAGTACAGCCAGTGCTGCGGCTAGTGCGCTCAGCGTGATGACAAAGTACTCAGAGTTGTGGTCATCCTCTCGGTTTGCTTTTGCCTTGGTGGCAAGAGCAACACCGAGAGCGGCCAGCAGAAACAGCACCTGGCTAAGAATCAGCACGATTAGCCTTTGAGCTTAGCAAAGGCACGATCAGCTGCAGCGATAGTCGCATCCAAATCAGCCTCAGTGTGCGCTGCTGACAGGAAGCCCGCCTCGTAAGCTGAAGGCGCTAGATAAACACCTTCATCCAGCATCAGATGGAAGAAGGTTTTGAACGCTTCGAGGTCACAGGCAGTCGCCTCAGCGAAGCTATTAACTGAGTCAGCTTCGGTGAAGAAGAGGCCAAACATACCGCCCACGGCAGCTGTGCAAACCGGTACGCCGTTCTTTGCAGCAACTGCTTTGAGTCCCTCAGTGAGGTACTCGGTTTTAGCGCTCAGCTCTTCGTACAGTCCTTCACGCTGCATTGCAGTAAGCATTGCGATTCCGGCACGCATCGCTAGCGGGTTACCGGAGAGTGTTCCGGCTTGGTAGACCGGACCCAGCGGTGCAATTTTCTCCATAATCTCACGTTTACCACCAAAGGCTCCTACCGGCATGCCGCCGCCGATGATCTTGCCGAGGGTTACGAGATCGGCATGGACGCCGTAAAGCTCCTGTGCGCCGCCACGTGCTACGCGGAAGCCGGTCATCACTTCGTCAAAGATCAGCACGCTGCCGTACTGATCGCAGACTTCGCGCAGCCCCTCCAAGAAACCGGGTACGGGAGGAATGCAGTTCATGTTGCCAGCTATTGGTTCAACAATAATACAGGCAACCTGTTCGCCAACTTCGGCAAAGGCCTCTTTAACGCTATCGATATCGTTGAAGTTCAGTGTGATCGTATGCTCTGCGAGGGCCGCAGGTACACCCGGAGAGTTTGGCTCACCCAAAGTAAGTGCGCCGGAGCCCGCTTTAACAAGCAGAGAGTCTGAGTGGCCATGGTAACAGCCCTCAAATTTTACGATTTTGTCGCGACCGGTGTAACCGCGCGCCAAGCGGATCGCACTCATTGTGGCTTCAGTGCCGGAACTCACCATGCGAACCAGATCCATCGCTGGCACAGTTTGGCAGATGAGCTCGGCCATTTCGGTCTCAATCGCAGTCGGAGCACCAAAGGAGATACCGTAGTTCAACGCTTCGCGAACGGCCTCAATCACTGGTGGAAAGTTGTGGCCAAACAGCATCGGACCCCAGGAGCCGATGTAATCGATGTACTGCTTATCATCCTCGTCGTAAATGTAAGCGCCTTCGGCTCGCTTAACGAATACAGGCGTACCGCCCACACCTTTGAAGGCGCGAACAGGGGAGTTAACACCACCCGGGATATGTTGTTGAGCGGCAGCGAAAAGCTGTTCAGATCTGGACATTAAACAATACCTGTAATCTTTCGTTTAAATATATAAGTGAAACTTGCGCTAATTATCCACAGCCAAGGGGTGGCTGCCAAACGCTACTCCTCATGCGCGGCGAATTTAGCCTGAATCGCAGCATAGGTGAGGACACCTACTGGGATCCCCCGTTGTATGACGATAAGGGCGCTGGATTCGTTTTCGCTCATCAAATCCAATGCCTGCAACAGATTTGAGCGGTCCCGAATGTTCGCCATTAATCGCCAATGAGTTCGCGTTTCCAGCGGTATCTCTGCCTGCTCAATCTGCGCGTCACCCTCATGCTCCAGAGGCTTCATCCCGCGGGCGAGTTGGAGTTTGCCGTCTACGCGCTGTATTAGCCAATGGTTCTCCACTAGCAGCTCTTGCTGATCAGATTCGCTCAGTTCGCTGCCGACGAGAGAATAGCTGCGGCTCATCACCTCATCAACACCGATGCTCATCAGTATGCGGCGGTACGCGAGGGTGTTGCGGCTCATTCCCTGCAGACTCAGCATGCGTTCGAAGATCGATTTGCGTTTGAAAACAGAGCGCATCATCAGTTCACTGCCGACGATCACCATCATTGCGGCAGTCAGAATATGACTGCTACTGCTCCACTCGAAAACGGCAACCAGTGCGGCCAGCGGCGCATGGATAATTGCGGACATCATCGCGGCCATACCGATGAGCGCATAGTTGCTCACCTCGGTGGTGATCTGCATCTGATCTGAGACGCTGGCGATAACTGCGCCTAAAAGGCCTCCAGCCGCCATCGCTGGACCAATAACTCCGCCGGGCACACCTAGACCTAGGATAATGGGTGTGATCACTAGGTAGCAGGCGAGCAGTGCAAGCATCTGCTGTAAGGTAAAACTCTCGTTAATGGCTCCAAGCATGCTGACGTGCACTGGAATCAGTATCTCGGGCAAAACCAGTGCGACTGCCCCGACAAGACCGCCGGCCATCATCATTCGGCCCAACAGCGGTGATCTACGTGTCGCCACGCGGATCTGTAGTTCTTGGAAGAAGAGCGAGCACAGGCTAATTGCTAGCGTTAGTAACAATAGCAGCGGGATCTCTTGGGAAAAGTTGATCGTTTCGGCGAAAAGATGCGGGTGTACTGATTCCGTGAAAAGGGTTTCGGTTAATTGGTCTGCGACTACGGCAGCCACAATGACAGCGATAAATCCGGTAATGCTGTACTCCAGTAGCACCACTTCCATGGCGAATAGAATGCCGGCTAGGGGGAGTCCAAAGAGCGCGGCGATTGCAGCAGCGGAACCGCATCCGATTAACAGGCGCTGCTGGCTAGCTGGGACTTCAAAGCGCTCCCCAAGTAGTGAGCTAATAGCTGCACCTAGGTGTACGCCAGGGCCCTCTCGGCCGACAGGATGCCCAGTTCCAAGCGTGAGTGCCGCGCCAAGTAATTGGTTAATCAGGTTGGGAAGCGGCAAAGCGCTGTGCTTATAAGAGAGATGTTCGTGTAGATGTGTAATACCGACTCGGCGAAAGTCCGTCGGCTGACGCTGCCAAATACTCCACAGCAGCAGTGCCCCAGTCATCGGAAGCAAAAAGCGCCAGATCGCTGAGAGTTGTGTCAGATCATCAGCGAGCCCTGAGATGCTTACTCCCAGCTCTGGAAGCTCGATTAACCAACGGAAAAGGCTGATCAGTAGAGCGGTGACCAGACCGGTTGCCAGGCCGATCAAGCTCAGTACTGGAAGTTTTTGGTAACGCTGGATCTGACTGTCAGCTGGCTGCATTGGCCGCGAATTCCTTCAGTAAACCTTGTGTCCAAGTGGAGTTATACACTGAGCAGGCGTATTATACAGCCCCCGTAATATTCACAGTCCGGAGAGTCTTAACGTGATCAAAGTTGGTATCGTAGGCGGCACAGGTTATACCGGTGTAGAGCTGCTTAGAATTCTAGCGAATCATCCAGAAGTACGTGTCGAAGTGATCACCTCACGTTCCGAAGAGGGGATCAAGGTCGCGGATATGTTCCCTAACCTGCGTGGTCACTATGATCTTGCTTTTAGCGTACCGGACGTAGAGACCCTCTCGGCTTGTGATGTGGTCTTCTTTGCGACTCCACACGGTGTTGCGATGTCTATGGCACCAGCGTTGGTCGAACGTGGTGTTCGTATTATCGACTTGGGTGCGGATTTCCGTATCAAAGATGTGCCGCTGTGGGAGAAATGGTACAAGCTCGACCACAGCTGTCCCGATCTGGTTGAAAAAGCTGTTTACGGGCTGCCGGAAGTGAATCGCGATGAGATCAAAGATGCTCAGCTCGTTGCTTGCGCGGGCTGCTATCCAACCGCAACGCAGCTAGGTTTTCTGCCACTGCTAGAGCGTGGATTGATTGATCAACGCAGACTGATTGCAGATTGTAAGTCAGGTGTGAGCGGTGCAGGTCGCGGTGCGAGCGTTGGCTCTCTGTTATGTGAGTCTAGCGAGAGCATGAAGGCGTACGGTGTGCCCGGTCATCGTCATCTGCCTGAGATTCGCCAGGGCCTGACACTGGCTGCGGGCCGTCCAGTTGGGTTGACCTTTGTACCGCATCTGACGCCGATGATTCGTGGTATTCACGCGACTCTCTACTCGGTGTTGAAAGACCCAGTAGATTCAGGACTGCAGCAACTGTTCGAAGAGCGCTACGCTAACGAGCCGTTCGTTGATGTGATGCCGGCAGGAACCCATCCTGAAACCCGCAGCGTAAAAGGCTCAAATGTGTGCCGAATCTCGGTTCACCGCCCGCAGGATGACGACACCGTCGTGGTTCTGTCGGTAATCGACAACCTAGTGAAGGGAGCGTCCGGCCAGGCTGTGCAGGTAATGAATATTATGTTTGGTCTGGATGAACGTGCCGGATTGGGAATTGTTGGCTTAATGCCGTAATTCTTGACTAAATTACTAGGTTTTGTAAAACTCTGAGCAATAGCATTTAACGAGGCGATAAAACGTGTCTGTTGATCTTACATTCACCGACTCTGCTGCAAACAAAGTGCGTACTCTGCTTGAAGAGGAGCAGAACGACAATCTGAAACTGCGTGTGTTCATCACCGGTGGCGGTTGTGCGGGCTTCTCATACGGGTTTACCTTCGACGAAGATGTTGCCGAAGATGACACCGTAGTCGAGAATTCGGGTGTCACGCTGGTTGTCGACCCGATGTCGTTTCAGTACCTTGCGGGCGCAGAAGTTGATTACAAAGAGGGTCTTCAGGGCTCTCAATTCAGTGTAAGGAACCCCAACGCAACTACCACCTGTGGCTGCGGATCCTCCTTCTCTATCTAACTCCTAAATGCCGGCACTCTGCCGGCATTTTTGTCTTTACAGAGTGAACAAATGAATACATATCGTATCGCGGTGTTGGCCGGTGATGGTATCGGCAGAGAAGTTATGCCTGAGGGTATCCGTGCTTTAGACGCAGTTGCCGGTAAGTTTGGTTTTCAGCTCGAGTGGGATCACTTCGACTTCGCATCCTGTGACTACTACCTGGAGCACGGACGAATGATGCCCGAGAACTGGAAAGAGTTGCTCGGTGACTACGATGCGATCTACTTTGGCGCGGTTGGCTGGCCAGAAAAAGTGCCAGATCATATCTCTCTGTGGGACTCGCTGATTCAATTCCGTCGCCAGTATGATCAGTATGTCTGCTTACGCCCGGTTAAATTGATGCCGGGCGTGCCCTCGCCACTGGCCAATCGTAAGGTCGGCGATATCGATTTCTATGTGGTGCGTGAAAACTCAGAGGGAGAGTACTCTGCCGTAGGGGGTATCATTGCCGAGGGAACGGAGAATGAGACGGTGCTGCAGGAGTCGGTATTCACTCGCAAGGGTACGGATCGTATTCTCAAATACGCTTTTGATTTGGCGATGAAGCGCGACCGCAAGCACGTTACATCAGCAACTAAGTCGAACGGCATCGCTATCTCTATGCCCTGGTGGGACAAGCGTGTTGAGGAGATTTCGAAGGAGTACCCTGAGGTAAGCACCGACAAGTATCATATCGATATTTTGACGGCCCAGTTCGTGATGAACCCACAGTGCTTTGATGTGGTGGTGGCATCGAACCTGTTTGGCGATATTCTGTCGGATCTGGGGCCCGCATGTACCGGCACTATCGGCATCGCGCCGTCTGCGAACATCAATCCCGAGCGCAAGTTCCCATCGCTGTTTGAACCGGTTCACGGCTCCGCACCAGATATTTACGGTAAAGGGATCGCCAACCCCGTCGGTATGATCTGGAGCGGCGTCATGATGCTGGAGCACTTGGGTGAAAAGGTTGCAGCGGACCATCTTATGCAGACGATCGAAACGGTGCTTGAGACCGGGCCACGAACACCTGATATGGGCGGAACCGCATCAACAGTTGAGTTGGGTGTGGCGATAGCTCAGGCGATTTAGCGATTAACTGAATTATCTACTTTGGATAGTGGGCCCCAAGTATCCTGGGGCCTGCTGCTCCAGTTACCTCAGGTAAGTTGCCTGCTTTACGCTCAATATTCTGTTTTGCTAGCCAGGCAAACGCGACTGCCTCGAGGTGGCTTGATGGCCAGCCGAGTTCATCACTGAGTTGCACTTCTATGCTCGGCAGTAGCTCTGAGATCCGTTTCACTAACAGGGTGTTCTGCGCCCCCCCACCGCAGACAATCAGGCGTTTTAGCTGCGAGCTCAAACAGTTACAGATCGTAAGAGCGGTGAGCTCAAGTAGGGTGCGTTGCACATCGGCTGGGTGCAGATCTGGGTGGTTGCTTAAATGCCTCGATAACCAGTCATAATTGAACAACTCACGCCCAGTACTTTTGGGGGCTGAGCGCATGAAATAGCCCTCAGAAAGAAAACGGGTTAATAGTGAATCGCTCACAGAGCCCGATGCAGCCCACTCACCACCCGCGTCAAAACTTGTACCCAAACTCTTCTCAACCCATGCGTCCATCAGCGTATTTGCCGGGCCTGTGTCGAAGCCGCTCACCGAGCCATCGGTCTCAAACAGGCTCAGATTTGCTATGCCTCCCAGATTTAGCAGCCCAACAGGACGCTGAGTCTCTCCGATAAGGTATTGATGAAACGCGGGTACCAGCGGAGCTCCCTCTCCACCTGCAGCCATATCGCGCCGGCGGAAATCGCCGATGACATCAACACCGGTCCTTTCTGCTAGTAGGCTTGGGTTTGCCATTTGAAATGTGGCGCCCAGATCCGGCCTGTGACGCAGTGTTTGGCCATGGAAGCCAATGGCACGGATCTGGTCAGCAGCGGAATGCGTCTTTATAAAGTGGCATGTGGCTTGAGCACAGAATCCGCTGTAGTCCTGATCTAGTTGCAGTAAATCATCAAGCAGCATCGGCGTATCAGTACAAGCGGAATTGATACGTGTGCGAAGGTTGGGCGGGAACGGGTGCTCGGCTGTCGCTAGAATTTCGAGTTTAGGGGAAAAGCGGCACAGCGCGATATCGAGTGCATCGACGCTAGTGCCGGACATTAATCCTATGAAGAGATCGGTCATTAGCCGTTGCTGTTATCGCTGCTGATCTCAGCCAACTGCTCTATAGCCTTCATCTGTAGCTCAGCTACTAGCTGTGATGTTTGTGCTTTGAAACGAGCCAGCTCATTCTTGGGAATCGGCTGAGCCACAGGAAGCTTCACAGTCATCGGGTTTTTATGCACTCCGTTGACGCGGAATTCGTAGTGGAGGTGAGGGCCAGTAGCAGTTCCACTCATACCGACATAACCGATCGTCTGCCCCTGCTTCACTCTGGTTCCTGATGTAACCTTGGGATGGTACTTGCTCATGTGGGGATAGAGGGTGGTGATATTGCCCCCATGCTGCAAGATGACAGTACGGCCATATCCGCCCTTTGTACCGCGCCAGATAACTTTTCCGTCACCAGAGGCTTTGATGGGCGTACCGGTTTTTGCTGCATAGTCAGTACCACGGTGTGGACGCTTAATGCCGAGTACGGGATGATGACGTTGAGGTTTAAAGCCTGAACTGATGCGGCGGAAGTCTACCGGCGAACGTAGGAAAGCTTTGCGCATACTGCGACCGTCTGGTGTAAAGAAATTGGTGTCACCTGCAGAGTCGGTGTAGCGAACGGCAGCAAAGGTATCGCCGTTGTTAGTGAACTCTGCTGCTAGAATGTTGCCTTCGCCAATCTTTTTGCCGTCGAGGTACTTCTCTTCATAAAGCACACGGAATTGATCACCCTTGCGGATATCCAACGCGAAGTCGATATCCCAGCCAAAGATCTGTGCCAACTCCATGATCTTACTGTCGCTGAGTCCTGCACGCTGCGCACCCAGATATAGTGAACTTTGGATATCACCACTAACAAAGTGAGTACGAATTTCGGGCGTGCGCTCGATCGTGTTCAGATCGTAGCCTTCGCCATTGTGTATAAATTCGACCGACTCGAGCTTGCTCTTCACTAAACGCAGTCGGTCTAATTCGCCCTCTTTAAGGGCTAGTTCCAGTACTTGGCCGGGGCGGATGCGGGTCAGTAGTTTCTCTTTATCGCTCTGGCTCACTTGGTAAACGTCGCGTGCGCTAAGGCCTGCGCGTTTAAAGATCTTGGTGAGATTGTCTCCTGAGCGAACTTTGAACTCCTGCCAGTTTATCGCTTGTTCAACGGGCGCATCAGGTATGGCCGCTAGCTCTGTAGTCGGCGCGTCTTTCTCCAACTCAACGGCAGGCAACTCTGCAATCGCCTCTGCCGATTCAACGCGTGCAGCTGGCGCCACGCTGGCAGCGGTTTCGGCGGGTTTTATCAACTGCACCTGGTTGCGAGTGGCCTCGACATCCTGTGATGGGAGCATGGCTGCAACAAAAACACTGACCGCAGTGAGCGTACCTGCCAGTGCTAGATGAACTTTGGGAAAGCTCTTGGCCTTCTTGAATAACTGTTTCGACAAGGTAAATACCTGATTAGTCAACTGCATCTAATCGCTTAGACCACCCATTATATATAAGTTCCCTCATATATGTATTTTGTCACAGCTAGATCCTATCTTTTTTGATCTGAGAGGGCAAAGTTGTGGGTTTGTAAGCTATGAGCGCAAAGAGTAAAATCTGCGCCCTCTAAACTTTTGTGACAATCCGAGTAGGTAAAATGACCACAGATACGGTTTCCCTGATAGATGAGCTGCAGGCACGCGGCCTGATCTCCCAGATGAGTAGTGAAGATGAGCTGCAGGAGCACCTCAGGAACAACTCTGTAACCCTCTATTGTGGTTTTGACCCGACCGCGGACAGTCTGCACATCGGTAGCCTTGTGCCGTTGCTAACTCTGCGACGTTTTCAGCAGTTCGGTCACAAGCCGCTGGCGCTCGTGGGTGGCGCAACGGGTCTCATTGGCGACCCAAGCTTTAAGGCGCAGGAGCGTAAGCTTAACGATGACGATACCGTTGCCGGTTGGGTAGAAAAACTCAAAGCACAGGTTAGTCGCTTTATAGACTTTAACTGCGGCGCTAACTCTGCAGAAGTGGTTAACAACCTAGATTGGACACGCGGTGTTGATGTGCTGTCGTTTTTGCGGGATGTCGGTAAGCACTTCTCGGTTAACCAGATGATTGCTAAAGAGTCGGTCAAACAGCGTATCGATCGGGAAGGCGCGGGTATCTCGTTTACCGAATTTACCTACATGATTCTGCAGTCATACGATTTCCAACAGCTGAATAAGTCTCATGCCTGTACTCTCCAAATCGGCGGATCGGACCAGTGGGGTAATATCACCGGCGGTATTGACCTCTCTCGTCGTATGAATGGTAACCAGGTGTTTGGTATTACTCTGCCATTGGTGACGAAAGCCGACGGTACGAAATTTGGTAAAACCGAGTCGGGCACGATTTGGCTAGATGCAAACAAGACATCACCTTACGCTTTCTACCAGTTCTGGTTGGCAACTGCAGATGCTGATGTCTACAAATTCCTGCGCTATTTCACCTTCCTAGATGTAGCTCACATCGCAGAGATCGAAGCTGAAGATCAGGCTGCAGGCGGTCGTCCACAGGCGCAGCGTATTCTTGCTGAAGAGATGACGCGATTGATTCACGGTGAAGAGGCGCTACTCGCTGCGCAGCGTATTACTGAATCTCTCTTTTCGGGCGATCTAAGCGGCTTGAGTGAGGCAGATTTCGATCAGCTTAAACTTGATGGCCTACCTTCAAGCGAGCTGCCGGCGAACCTCGCTGAGATTCCAATGACTACGCTGTTGTCAGACGCTGGGTTAGCACCGTCAGGAAAGCAGATTAAAGATGCGTTGGGTCGCAATGCGGTTCTAGTTAATGACCGCGCATGTGGTAATGACGACATCATGAACGCGGCGTCTGTTTTCGCAGCTGACCAGGGTCGCTACGATCGTTACTTCCTAGTGAAAGTGGGTAAGAAGAAACATCATCTCTTCTACCGCTAAACTTATTTGGAATTTTTTTACAAAAGTGGTTTTCGCCGCTTGACTTAAAAATCCGGCGCGGTAATATACGCGCCTCGCTTGGGGAGACAGCGGCAACGCGGTCTACCGGACACAAGCAACGCTCTTTAACAAATAGATCAAGTAATGCGTGTGGGCGCTTGTCAGGATTAGGCAACAAAGCTTAATCAAGACAAGCAACCTATATGTGAATTCATTTAGCGTAATGTTTTTCTTGAGCAGATTTAGATGGAAGGCCTTCGGGTTTGAAATCGAAAACTTTTAACTGAAGAGTTTGATCATGGCTCAGATTGAACGCTGGCGGCAGGCCTAACACATGCAAGTCGAGCGGTAACAGGGATAGCTTGCTATCTGCTGACGAGCGGCGGACGGGTGAGTAACGCGTAGGAATCTACCTAGTAGTGGGGGATAAGCCAGAGAAATTTGGTCTAATACCGCATACGTCCTAAGGGAGAAAGGAGGGGATCTTCGGACCTTTCGCTATTAGATGAGCCTGCGTAAGATTAGCTAGTTGGTGAGGTAAGAGCTCACCAAGGCGACGATCTTTAGCTGGTCTGAGAGGATGATCAGCCACACTGGGACTGAGACACGGCCCAGACTCCTACGGGAGGCAGCAGTGGGGAATATTGGACAATGGGGGCAACCCTGATCCAGCCATGCCGCGTGTGTGAAGAAGGCCTTCGGGTTGTAAAGCACTTTCAGATGTGAGGAAAGGTGAGTAGTTAATACCTGCTTACTGTGACGTTAACATCAGAAGAAGGACCGGCTAACTCCGTGCCAGCAGCCGCGGTAATACGGAGGGTCCGAGCGTTAATCGGAATTACTGGGCGTAAAGCGCGCGTAGGTGGTTTCGTCAGTCAGATGTGAAAGCCCAGGGCTCAACCTTGGAACTGCACCTGATACTGCGGAACTAGAGTACGATAGAGGGGAGTGGAATTTCCGGTGTAGCGGTGAAATGCGTAGAGATCGGAAGGAACACCAGTGGCGAAGGCGACTCCCTGGATTGATACTGACACTGAGGTGCGAAAGCGTGGGGAGCAAACAGGATTAGATACCCTGGTAGTCCACGCCGTAAACGATGTCAACTAGCCGTTGGGTAACTTGATTACTTAGTGGCGCAGCTAACGCGATAAGTTGACCGCCTGGGGAGTACGGTCGCAAGATTAAAACTCAAATGAATTGACGGGGGCCCGCACAAGCGGTGGAGCATGTGGTTTAATTCGAAGCAACGCGAAGAACCTTACCTACTCTTGACATCCAGAGAACTTTCCAGAGATGGATTGGTGCCTTCGGGAACTCTGAGACAGGTGCTGCATGGCTGTCGTCAGCTCGTGTTGTGAAATGTTGGGTTAAGTCCCGTAACGAGCGCAACCCTTGTCCTTATTTGCCAGCACTTCGGGTGGGAACTCTAAGGAGACTGCCGGTGACAAACCGGAGGAAGGTGGGGACGACGTCAAGTCATCATGGCCCTTACGAGTAGGGCTACACACGTGCTACAATGGCCGGTACAGAGGGCTGCGAACTTGCGAGAGTAAGCTAATCCCAGAAAACCGGTCGTAGTCCGGATTGCAGTCTGCAACTCGACTGCATGAAGTCGGAATCGCTAGTAATCGCGAATCAGCATGTCGCGGTGAATACGTTCCCGGGCCTTGTACACACCGCCCGTCACACCATGGGAGTGGACTTCACCAGAAGTAGCTAGCTTAACCTTCGGGAGGGCGGTTACCACGGTGGGGTTCATGACTGGGGTGAAGTCGTAACAAGGTAGCCGTTGGGGAACCAGCGGCTGGATCACCTCCTTAAACGATAGCCGAGTCCTGGCAAGCGTTCACACGCATTACTTGATCGAATGTAAAGAGAGCAAAATGTTGTTCGCAGCAACTCGAGCCGAGCAAGCTTTAGCAAGATTAGCTCGAGTGTATGCCGAGATAATAGGCCTATAGCTCAGCTGGTTAGAGCGCACCCCTGATAAGGGTGAGGTCGGTGGTTCAAGTCCACTTAGGCCTACCAATTTTCCGATTCTCTTCGTTGGTTTGATCGTCGCATAGCAGGCTATGCTTCCTCACAAACCGCCTCGATAATCGAAAAATTATGCGAACAGCGATACGGTTATAACGCCGTAGTTCGAAACCTTAAATTAAAGGTCGAGAACGCAGGATTTTTGAGGCTCTACAAGGCGCACGCCAGAGCGATCGAAGGAGTGTACATCAGGTACACGACTGAGAGAGCGACAAGTGCAACGCAGTAGAGGCACAAAAAGACCAGTTATCGAGGGGCTATAGCTCAGCTGGGAGAGCGCCTGCTTTGCACGCAGGAGGTCTGCGGTTCGATCCCGCATAGCTCCACCATTTCACGCATCTCTGCGTTGAAGGATTCGTCGCATAGCTAACTATGCTTCCTCACCCTTCGCCTTGATCTGCGCAAAATGGTGACTGAACGAACTCTAAAGAATACGCATCCTAAGATGTTTATCTTTTAGAGTTTTTTAACGAATGCTCTCAAGGTTTTAGCGCTGTATTTTTAGGATTAATTGAGGCGCACGACAAACGAAAGAGGGAGCGTACACCAAGTACGTGACCGATTGAGTGCGAAGTGCAACGAAAAGTAAGCCTAAAAAGACAAGCTAAACGCTCTTTAAAAATTTGGATCTGAAAAAGTCGTGCTAATTGACCTACTCTAGCCGGGTAGGGTGTTAGCACAAGATTGTCTTGTATTGTTTTGATACAAGCGCCAACCGGCGTAATCAATCGTTACGAACCATTCAGTTGAACAGACACCTTCGGGTTATATGGTCAAGTGAATAAGCGTGCACGGTGGATGCCTTGGCAGTCAGAGGCGATGAAGGACGTTGTAACCTGCGAAAAGGTTCGGGGAGCTGGTAAACAAGCTTTGATCCGGACATGTCCGAATGGGGAAACCCACCCGCTTGCGGGTATCTCTTTACTGAATATATAGGTTTAGAGAGGCGAACCTGGGGAACTGAAACATCTAAGTACCCAGAGGAAAAGAAATCAACCGAGATTCCCTTAGTAGCGGCGAGCGAACGGGGACCAGCCCTTAAGCTGTTTAAGTCTTAATAGAACACTCTGGAAAGTGTGGCCATAGTGGGTGATAGCCCCGTATATGAAAAGTCTTTTACAGTGAAATCGAGTAGGACGGGACACGTGTTATCCTGTCTGAATATGGGGGGACCATCCTCCAAGGCTAAATACTCCTGACTGACCGATAGTGAACCAGTACCGTGAGGGAAAGGCGAAAAGAACCCCTGTGAGGGGAGTGAAATAGACCCTGAAACCGTGTACGTACAAGCAGTGGGAGCCGACTTAGTTCGGTGACTGCGTACCTTTTGTATAATGGGTCAACGACTTACTTTCAGTAGCAAGCTTAACCAGTAGGGGAGGCGTAGGGAAACCGAGTCTTAATAGGGCGCATAGTTGCTGGGAGTAGACCCGAAACCGGGCGATCTATCCATGGGCAGGTTGAAGGTTGAGTAACATCAACTGGAGGACCGAACCGACTACCGTTGAAAAGTTAGCGGATGACCTGTGGATCGGAGTGAAAGGCTAATCAAGCCCGGAGATAGCTGGTTCTCCTCGAAAGCTATTTAGGTAGCGCCTCATGTCTCACCTTGGGGGGTAGAGCACTGTTTCGGCTAGGGGGTCATCCCGACTTACCAACCCGATGCAAACTCCGAATACCCAAGAGTGCAATCATGGGAGACACACGGCGGGTGCTAACGTCCGTCGTGAAAAGGGAAACAACCCAGACCGCCAGCTAAGGTCCCAAAGTTCTAGTTAAGTGGGAAACGATGTGGGAAGGCTCAGACAGCTAGGAGGTTGGCTTAGAAGCAGCCACCCTTTAAAGAAAGCGTAATAGCTCACTAGTCGAGTCGGCCTGCGCGGAAGATATAACGGGGCTCAAACTAGACACCGAAGCTGCGGATGCCTTAGGGCATGGTAGAGGAGCGTTCTGTAAGCCGTTGAAGCGGAAGCTGTAAGGCACCGTGGAGGTATCAGAAGTGCGAATGTTGACATAAGTAACGATAAAGGGAGTGAAAAACTCCCTCGCCGGAAGACCAAGGGTTCCTATCCAACGTTAATCGGGGTAGGGTGAGTCGACCCCTAAGGCGAGGCTGAAAAGCGTAGTCGATGGGAAGCAGGTTAATATTCCTGCACCTCGCATAACTGCGATGGAGAGACGGAGAAGGCTAGGCTAGCGCGGCGTTGGTTGTCCGCGTTTAAGGATGTAGGCTGAGGAGCTAGGTAAATCCGGTTCCTCTTAAGGCTGAGATCTGATGACGAGCTTCTATATGAAGTGAAGTAGTTGATGCCCGGCTTCCAGGAAAATCTTCTAAGCTTCAGGTTATGTGGGATCGTACCCCAAACCGACACAGGTGGTCAGGTTGAGAATACCAAGGCGCTTGAGAGAACTCGGGTGAAGGAACTAGGCAAAATGGCACCGTAACTTCGGGAGAAGGTGCGCCGGTTTTGGTGATGGGACTTGCTCCCTAAGCTGAGGCCGGTCGAAGATACCAGGTGGCTGCGACTGTTTATTAAAAACACAGCACTCTGCAAACACGAAAGTGGACGTATAGGGTGTGACGCCTGCCCGGTGCTTGAAGGTTAATTGATGGGGTTAGCTTAGGCGAAGCTCTTGATCGAAGCCCAAGTAAACGGCGGCCGTAACTATAACGGTCCTAAGGTAGCGAAATTCCTTGTCGGGTAAGTTCCGACCTGCACGAATGGCGTAACGATGGCCACACTGTCTCCACCCGAGACTCAGTGAAATTGAACTCGCTGTGAAGATGCAGCGTACCCGCGGCTAGACGGAAAGACCCCGTGAACCTTTACTATAGCTTCACACTGAACTTTGACCTTACTTGTGTAGGATAGCTGGGAGGCTTTGAAGTGGAGACGCCAGTCTTCATGGAGCCAATCTTGAAATACCAGCCTGGTAACGTTGAGGTTCTAACTCAGGTCCCGGAACGGGATCGAGGACAGTGTGTGGTGGGTAGTTTGACTGGGGCGGTCTCCTCCCAAAGAGTAACGGAGGAGCACGAAGGTACCCTCAGGCTGGTCGGAAATCAGCCAATGAGCGCAAGAGTATAAGGGTGCTTGACTGCGACACAGACACGTGGAGCAGGTACGAAAGTAGGTTCTAGTGATCCGGTGGTTCTGTATGGAAGGGCCATCGCTCAACGGATAAAAGGTACTCCGGGGATAACAGGCTGATACCGCCCAAGAGTTCACATCGACGGCGGTGTTTGGCACCTCGATGTCGGCTCATCACATCCTGGGGCTGAAGCCGGTCCCAAGGGTATGGCTGTTCGCCATTTAAAGTGGTACGCGAGCTGGGTTTAGAACGTCGTGAGACAGTTCGGTCCCTATCTGCCGTGGGCGTTTGAGATTTGAGAAGAGTTGCTCCTAGTACGAGAGGACCGGAGTGAACGAACCTCTGGTGTTCCGGTTGTCACGCCAGTGGCATTGCCGGGTAGCTACGTTCGGACGGGATAACCGCTGAAAGCATCTAAGCGGGAAGCCCCCTTCAAGATGAGATCTCACTGGACCTTTAAGGTCCCTAAAGAGCCGTTCAAGACTAGGACGTTGATAGGCTGGGTGTGTAAGCGTTGTGAGGCGTTGAGCTAACCAGTACTAATTGCTCGTGAGGCTTGACCATATAACGCCAAAGTTGTCTGAGGTGTGCTGATTAGAGGCGCATCAAGATGAACAACTGAGTGGTTTAAGATTGATTACGGTTGTAGCTTGTAGCAAACCAATACAACAGAAAGACAAACAGACTTTTTCACTGATCTGACTTAATAGGGTCAGACAGACAAGATCCGAATTCGCTAGTAGCAGTGCAGAGCAGCAGCGAAGCACATAGAAAGCGCAAAACTAGCAACCAGTTTTGCCTGGCAACAATAGAGCCGTGGAACCACCTGATCCCATCTCGAACTCAGTAGTGAAACGCGTCATCGCCGATGGTAGTGTGGGGTTTCCCCATGTGAGAGTAGGTCATTGCCAGGCACCTAACATTAAGAAACCCCAGTAGGCCATGCCTGCTGGGGTTTTTTAATGTTTGGGGCATTGATTCTCTCTTCACTACAATCGGGTCCATGTGACCACGCATGCACCGAAGGTGCAGCGGGGAGGCGCCAGCGGCGTCACGAAGTGATTGCGAACAGCGTTCGCAACCTAAAGTAGGTCAACCCCAGGAACTCCACATCCAACTACCACCGAGTTGGTCGCCCAACGGCTGGGTTGTCGCTCACTAAAGTGAGCTTCTACAGAAGTGTTTCCCGTACGTGCTTCTACGGCTAGGGCGTCGCCTTTCGCGCATCCATGCGCTCGGCGACATAAAACCATCCTGGTTTTAATTGCCGATCGCTGCGCGATCCCTTATCCCGATACTCCTCGTCTTCAGAAGTTACGCTCCGAGCTATAAAACCCAACCGGTAGGTGTCCTGAGACTCTTGATTTACATGGATGTAAATCACGAAGCGATACAGGGATGCTTTAAGCGGGTCTCAGGATGCCTGCCGGTTGGGTTACCCAGAGCTAAGCTAGTTCAGTTCGTTTCTAGGTCTACCACTATCGTATGCGTTCCCTACGGCATCGCCTTCCGTGCATCCATGCACTCGGCGATGTAAAACCGTCCAGGTTTTAAGCGGGTCTCCCTGAACTAAGCAAACTCTAAATAGACCCTATTGATAGCCTCTGATTCGCCGCCAAACGCGACCATCGATGACAACCAACGCTGCTGCAATCACCAGCGCACCGGTAATTTGATGCAAGCTCAGTTGGTCGTTCATTACTAGCCAGCCGAGGAAAGATCCCGATACAGGTACAAGCAAAGTTACCAGCATAGCGTTACTTGCACCTGTCTCGGTGATCAGCCGGAAGAAGATCACATATGCCCATGCAGTAGAGAGGACGGATAGGGCTAAGACTGACGCGATGACGTTGAGATCGGGTAGCTCTGCTGGTATTGCGGGTCCTATAAAGGGTAAGAGTAAGCCGAGTATCAAAGTTGAGGAGATGAGCTGGCAACCTGCAGACTGTAGTGGCGGGGTGCTGGAAAGGTGTCGTTTGGCCCAGAGCCCAGAGAAACCGTAGCTTATTGCCGCACTGGTACTAAAGAGAATTCCTTTTGTTGCTGAGTCGAAAACTAGGTGTGTTGGATCTACTAGGATGATTACGCCGCAAATGCCCACTAGAGCACCCAAGAGTTTGTTCGGTACCAGCTTTTCTGCTCCTGCCGCGGCTAGAATCAGGAAGGTAAAGACCGGTGTTGTGGAATTTACGATTGAGGCTAGGCTCACTGATATCTCCGTCTGGGCATAGAAGATAAAGGTGAACGGAATAACGTTGTTGAGCGCCCCCATAACCAGAAAGGGCTTCCAGCCCGATAGGTTTGTGGGCAACGCAACACCCATCACTCTAAGCACAACCAGCATGACCGCAGCGGCGATCGCTACACGCATGAAAACTAAGTGTAGCGGAGCTATCTGTTCAACCGCGATGCCGATAAATAGAAACGATCCACCCCAGAGTACGGATAGGAGTACCAATAAGCCGAATTGCTGTCGGGTCATCTATCAGGTCTCAGCCCAAAAAGTAACAGGACCATCGTTAGTGAGGCTGACTTGCATGTTGGCACCAAAGCGTCCGGTCTGGACGTTTAGACCTGTCTCCTTGGCTTTACTGACAAAGTATTGATAGAGCCGTTGGCCCTCAGCTGGGGTGGCTCCTTTTGAGAAACCCGGTCGCATCCCTTTTGCAGTATCTGCAACGAGTGTGAACTGAGATACAACCAGTAGTTCACCTTGGATATCCTGCAAACTTAGGTTCATCTTGCCATGATCGTCGCCGAAGATGCGGTAATTGTGCACTTTATGTAGCAGCTTCTCCGCTTTGACTTCGTTATCTTCGCGCTCCACGCCAAGAAGTAGCAGAATACCGCCTCCGATCTCTCCAACAGTCTCTCCATCTACCTCAACTTTTGCAGCGGATACGCGTTGAATCAGTCCTTTCATGCATCCCGCTCCAGGTTGGCGAACTGGTCAGTAATCTGAATCAGTCGGTCAGTGATGCCAGGCTCGAAGGCTGAGTGACCGGCATCACGTATGATGTTGAGCTCTGCTTCAGGCATCGCTTGGTGAAGGAGATATGCCTGTTCGATAGGGCAGACAACGTCATATCGACCATGCACGATCCAGGTCGGAATGCCTTTTAATTTATCGGCACTCTTAAGCAGAGCATTGTCCTCAAGGAATGAGTTGTTAATGAAGTAGTGCGCCTCGATCCGTGCCATTGCCAATGCAACGTGCGGATCACCAAAATGGTCGACTAGATCAGGGTTGGGGTGGAGCGTCGAACAGCGACCCTCCCAAACAGACCAAGCCTTGGCAGCGGCCATACGCGCAATTTCATTTTCGCTGGTTAGGAGTTCGTAGTATGCCGGCAAGATGGAATCTCGTTGCTCCTCTGCAATTGGAGCGATGTACTCCTGCCAGTAGTCTGGGAATATATGGCTAGCCCCATCCTGATAGAACCAATCGATATCGCGTTTACGGCAAAGGAAGATGCCGCGTAGCACCAGCCCCTGCACCCGCTCTGGATGAGTCTGCGCATAGGCTAGACTGAGCGTTGAGCCCCAACTGCCACCAAATAGTAGCCATGTGTCTATGCCAAGGTGCTCGCGGATTAACTCCATGTCGGCAATGAGTGCCTGGGTGGTGTTGTTGCTCAGCGAGCCGTGTGGCGTAGATTGACCGCAACCGCGCTGATCGAACAAAATAATGCGGTAGGCCTCAGGACTGAAAAAGCGCCTGTGATCCGGCGAGCAGCCGCCACCGGGACCGCCATGCACGAAGAGCACGGGAATACCGTCTGGATTGCCAGACTCTTCCAGATGCAAATTGTGCTCAGAGTCTACGCTGAGCATCTCAGTTTGGTTGGGTTTTAGTTCTGGATATAGTGGTCTCATTCTACCGGTAGTCCTGCCTCTTTGAGCCGTTGCTTACGAATCTCAATCAGTCGATCGATCTCTGCACACTCATCTTCATTGGCATCGGTTTTTAATCCCTCAACGATCGCATAATTAATGCGTGTTTTGTGCAGGTCGAAAAAGTCGGTCAGTGCTCGTGCAACTTCCAAACGTTTTTCCGGATAGAGCGCTACAAAGCTCTCCATCAGTTCGCCCGCGCGCTTAGGTAGTTTTAGGACCATCTGCAATGCAACTTCGTTGGCACGCAGATTGGTTGAATCAAACATCGTCTTGATAAGTGCTCGAGGATTCTTCGGGTCCTGTTTTAGGGCTTCAATCAGCAATTTGAGTGCCGGTTCAGCGATCTCCGCTGCAACATACTCTTCCAGCGGCGGAACCGAGGCTGGGTTGGTAGTGACCTGGTAGGGCTGGGCTGGCTTGAGACGCTCTGTTCGAATAAAGAGTTTACGTACTAGAAGGAATGCCATCAGCAGCATATGCAGGGCGATGACGTAGAAGTAGAGCCAGATCTCAGTAAAGGCAGTCATCAATGTACCGGCAATGATCGGCCCTACTACACCACCAACACCAAGTAGAATCTGCATTGTGCTTGTTGCAGGCAGCGCCTCTTTGGTGTCGATATGGTCGAACACCTGCGTGACCGCCAGCGGGAAGATAGCAGCGCCCGCTCCGCCTGATAGCAGGAAGAAAATGACGACCAGACTTGTCGGTAGGTTGGAGTAGTAGTCCAAGATAATCACGGCATTTGATAAGACGCCGACGAGCATCAGGCCGGATCCAACGGTACGCTTATCGAAGCGGTCAGCGAACCAGCCTGTAGGGTACTGTGTTAGTAGGCCACCAAGCAGGTAGGAGCCAAGAATCACTGATAGAAGCACGCCGCTGAAGCCGCGCTCATAGGCGTAAAGTGCTATCAATGAAACGCTAGCTGAACCGATTGAACCTGCAATCAGACAGGAGAAAGTGCCCGAGGGTGAGTAGTTCCATAGTTTTTTCAGTGCCATGGCCCGTGCGCGTCCCGGCAATTCAGGTTGGGGCATACGGCTCATAGCCATAATGATCAGCGCGACTGCCAATACGGCGCTCACTAGGCCGTAGAGGCGAATATCCCCTTGTCCTGTTTTCTCCATGAGGAAGGGTGCCGAGCCAAAACCAAGGGCAAAAAAGATCTGGTAGACGCTGAATAGCTTGCCTCGGTTACTGCTGTCGCTCATTACGTTTAGCCAGCTCTCTAGTGTGATAAAGCTAGTGATAAAACAGAAACCGGCAATCACTCGCAGTGCAGAGATCAGTATGAACGAGTCCATGAACGAGTGGGCTATCGAGACGATTGAGAGTGTTGCCGCCATGCTGGCAAAGGCTCGTATATGGCCGACTCGATTGACGACCTTGGAACCGAATAGGCCTGCAGCAATTGAGCCTGCCGCGAACATACCCATCGCAAAACCGACTTGCGAAGAGTCCAGCCCTGCCTGCTTCATCTGCAGCGGCAGTATCAGGAAGAAGAGATTGTGGCTCATCGCCATGCCGATAATCGAGAAGAAGATCGGGCTGACGCGATAGAAAATAGAGTTGGCCATTGGCAATCCTAGCGAACAGAGTTGGTGCAAGTATCAGACTTGAGTCTACTCTTCAGGCTAGTGCATTTCAGCATAAAAAAACGGCGAGTAGCCGCTAGGGCCGCTCGCCGTTTTCTCCACTTCTGAGAGAGTTACTTCTTGGCGCGCTTGCGCTCGTTCTCTTTCAGTAGTTTCTTGCGGATGCGAATGCTCTCTGGTGTTACTTCCACCAGTTCGTCATCTTCGATGAAGTCCAGCGCCTGCTCCAGTGAGAAGCGGATCGGCGGTGTCAGAACGATATTCTCATCGGTACCTGATGCGCGAACGTTGGTAAGCTGCTTACCCTTAGTTGGGTTAACGACCAGGTCGTTATTGCGGCTGTGGATACCGATGATCATGCCTTCGTACACGTCGATGTTAGGACCGATCATCAAGCGGCCACGCTCCTGTAGATTGAAGAGTGCAAAGCCGAGCACCTTGCCCTTAACCATAGAGACCAGTACACCGTTGTTACGGGTAACTGTTTCACCCTCTTTAACCGGACCGTAGTGGTCAAAGACTGAAGTCATGATGCCGGTGCCCGAAGTCATTGTCAGGAACTGGCTACGGAAACCGATCAGACCACGTGACGGAGTCATGAACGTCAGGCGCACACGGCCTTTACCATCCACTTCCATATTGGTCATATCAGCGCGACGTTTGCCGAGCTCTTCGATGATAGAGCCCTGGTGCTCCTCTTCGACGTCGATCATAACGACTTCGTAAGGTTCCTGAATCTGACCATCAACCTCTTTCTGGATTACCTCTGGACGTGATACGCCAAGCTCGAAACCTTCACGACGCATTGACTCGATCAAAACCGATAGGTGCAGCTCGCCACGACCGGAAACACGGAATTTCTCGGGAGAGTCGCCATCTTCAACGCGCAGCGCAACGTTGTGTATCAGCTCGCGTTCAAGACGCTCTTTGATGTTTCGGCTGGTGACGAACTTGCCTTCCTGACCTGCGAATGGCGAGTCGTTCACCTGGAAGGTCATTGATACAGTTGGCTCGTCAACTGAGAGAGCTGGCAGCGCTTCGACCAGTTCTGGATCACAGAGGGTGTCGGAGATGTTGAGCTCGTCCAAACCTGTTACACAGACGATGTCGCCCGCCTGAGCGTTGTCGACATCGACACGCTCTAGACCGTGGTAGCCCATGATTTTCAGTACGCGACCCGCACGCACCTTGGCGTGGCTGTCGATGACTTTTACCGGAGTGTTGGTTTTAACTTTGCCGCGAGTAATACGGCCGACACCGATTACACCGAGGAACGAGTTGTAGTCCAGAGCTGATATCTGCATCTGGAAGGGGCCGTCGACGTCAACACGCGGTGCTTCAACATATTTTACGATGGCCTGGAATAACGCATCCATATCTTCGCCCATCGCTTCGTGGTCATCGCCAGCGATACCGTTGATTGCGGAGGCATAGACAACGGGGAAGTCGAGCTGCTCATCAGTCGCGCCGAGGTTGTCGAACAGATCAAAAACCTGATCCATAACCCAGTCTGGGCGAGCGCCTGGGCGGTCGATTTTATTAATAACCACGATTGGCTTGAGGCCTCGTGCGAAAGCCTTCTGCGTTACGAAACGGGTCTGCGGCATTGGGCCATCGACCGCGTCTACAAGCAGTAGAACCGAGTCGACCATCGACAGTACGCGCTCTACTTCGCCACCGAAGTCGGCGTGTCCCGGAGTGTCAACGATGTTGATGCGGTAATCGTTCCATGTGATGGCTGTGTTTTTCGCCAGAATGGTGATGCCGCGCTCTCTCTCCTGGTCGTTAGAGTCCATGACACGTTCAGCGCCCTCGTCGCGGCGGCCAAGGGTGCCTGACTGCTGCAGAAGTTTGTCGACAAGCGTGGTTTTGCCATGGTCGACGTGTGCGATGATGGCGATGTTGCGTAAGTTTTCGATCACGAGGATATTCCTGAATATTAAGTGCGCGAAATTATACGCTCCTAACCCTCGCGGCGCGACCTAAATGCCCAGTTAATTGAGGTATATGGATTCACGAAAATAGTGCAAAAAATTCTACTGAGAGTATGATATTGCACCAGATCTGAATGCGACTCATACGCGCCGCACTATAATAGTGCAAATGTAGCTGTCGTGTTCAATATTGGTGCAATATTTTGCTCGCTCTGAGGGCGCAAATCGCTCCAACTGTTGATCTTAAAGCTGTTTGAGGCGGTTGGCATACTGCTTGCTTATATCCCAGCGCGTTTTTAAACAGCACGCTCACGCAGAGCGTAACTAAGCTAATAAGTCTGGCAATACCTGGAATGGAGAGAGCCAATGTCCAAGACTCTGGATCTGATTAAAGAAACTGGTGCTAAGTGGGTTGACCTACGTTTTACTGATTCACGCGGTAAAGAGCAGCACGTAACTATTCCTACTCACGAAGTAGGCGAGAACTTCTTCGAAGAAGGTAAAATGTTTGATGGCTCTTCCATCAACGGTTGGAAAGGCATTAATGACTCTGACATGATCCTTCTTCCAGACGACTCAGCGACTATCGTTGATCCGTTTTCTGAAGATGCAACTGTTATCGTTCGTTGTGACATCGTTGAGCCGGCTACTGGCCTGGGCTACGAGCGTGACCCACGTTCTGTTGCTAAGCGCGCAGAAGAGTACCTGAAATCTACTGGCATCGCTGACAGCGCTATGTTCGGTCCTGAGCCAGAGTTCTTTGTATTCGACGAAGTTCACTTCCACGCTGACATGTCAGGCTGTGGTTACTCTGTATCGTCTGAAGAAGCTGCTTGGTCTTCTAACCACAAGTTTGAAGGCGGCAACACTGGCCACCGTCCACGTGTTAAAGGCGGTTACTTCCCAGTACCACCAGTCGATTCTCTGCACGATATGCGTGCGGCTATGTGTGATGCCATGACCGCTATGGGTCTGCACGTAGAGGTACACCACCACGAAGTTGCTACTGCTGGTCAGTGTGAGATCGGTGTTGCGGGTAACACGCTGGTTAAGAAAGCTGACGAAGTTCAGATTCTTAAGTATGCAATCCACAACGTTGCTCACGCTTACGGCAAAACTGCTACCTTCATGCCTAAGCCAATCGTTGGCGACAACGGTTCTGGTATGCACGTACACCAGTCTCTGTCTAAAGATGGCAAGAACATCTTTGCAGGCGACGCTTATGCTGGTCTGAGCGAAGAAGCTCTGTACTACATCGGTGGTATTATTAAGCACGCTAAAGCACTGAACGCTCTGTGTAACCCAGGTACTAACTCATACAAGCGTCTGGTACCAGGCTTCGAAGCTCCAGTAATGCTGGCGTACTCTGCACGTAACCGTTCAGCGTCTATCCGTATTCCATACGTGACTAGTCCTAAAGGCCGTCGTATCGAGACTCGCTTCCCTGATCCAATCGCTAACCCATACCTGTGCTTCGCAGCGCTGATGATGGCTGGTCTGGACGGTATCCAGAACAAGATCCACCCTGGCGATGCAGCTGACAAAGACCTGTACGACCTGCCTGCTGAAGAAGCAGCTCAGATTCCACAGGTGTGTGGCTCACTGGAAGAAGCTCTGGACGCACTGGAAGCTGACCACGAGTTCCTGACTCGCGGTGGTGTTTTCACTGAAGACATGCTGGCCGCTTACATCGAGCTCAAGCGTGAAGAGTGTCTGAAAGTTAGCACTACTACTCACCCAGTAGAGTACGATCTGTACTACTCAGTATAAGACCAATACTGAATCGAAAAGCCCAGCTTATGCTGGGCTTTTTTGTATCTATCCCACCTCCGTATCAATCAACGAAGCGCTATTTTGGTGCGACCTCACTCGCCTTATTTTCGCTGTGCACTATAATGGTGCATGCACGCGATGATATTTTTTGATCAGCAGAGACGAAAAGTCTGTAGCCCAAGTATTACGCGGTTTGTGGCGTATTGGCAGAGTTTTTGCTCCATGATATTCAGTTAAAAATGGAACCCCTATGACAACTCCAAATCAGTATTCACAGCTGGTAGAGAATCTTACAAGCGCCGTTTTGGTGCTAGATCGCGCGCGTCAGGTGATCTTTGCTAACCCCTCTGCCGAGGTGCTGTTTGATGCTAGTCGTAAGCGTATGCAGGGTCTTAGCGCAGAGATCTTTTTCGGTGGCGAGCGCGAAGAGTTAGAGTTACTGCATCTGGTCTCCAAGACTGGTCACCGCTTCAGCAAGCGCGAAGCAAAAATGTTAACCGTCACAGGGCAGGCGCTGATAACCGATTACAGTGTTTCGCCGCTACCCGATGGCTTGATCTTAATTGAGGCACATCCACGGGATCGCCTGCTCAGAATTGAGCGCGAGGAGGAGTTACTTAATCGCCACGCTTCCGCCAGCGGATTAATACGCGGTTTGGCGCATGAGATTAAAAATCCTCTGGGCGGTATTCGTGGCGCAGCGCAACTTCTAGAGCGCGAACTACCCAGTGACGACCTCAAAGAGTTTACCCGCATCATCATTGACGAGGCGGACCGTCTTCGCAATCTGGTCGATCGTATGATGGGCCCGTACCGCAAACCACAGATCTCAGAGGTTAATATTCACGCGGTACTCGAGCATGTGCGCTCGCTGATTGATGTCGAATCTGAAGGCCGAATTGAGCTGGTGCGTGACTACGACCCCAGTCTGCCCGAGTTTGATGGTGACTATGAGCAGCTGATTCAGGCAATTCTGAATATCTGTAAAAACGCATTGCAGGCCCTGCAGTCTGCCAATATTGAGAACCCAAGAATTACGCTGCGTACACGTGCGCTGCGTCGCATCACGCTAGGTACAGAACAACACCGTCTGGTGGCCTGCGTTGAGATTGTCGATAACGGCCCCGGGATTCCTGCTGAGCTCGTCGACACTGTCTTTTTCCCTATGGTTACTGGTCGTGCTGAGGGTACAGGGCTTGGGCTGTCCATCGCCCAATCAATTATTAACCAGCACTCGGGTCTGATTGAGTGTAAATCCAAGCCCGGCCGAACCAGTTTTCAAATTTATATTCCGTTGGAGAGTTAAATGTCAGCCGCTGCATGTGTCTGGATCGTGGATGACGATCGCTCGATTCGTTGGGTGCTAGAGAGAGCGCTGTCTGGCGCAGGTATGGATACTCGCACCTTTGATAATGGTGATGAACTGCTGCGTCGAATAAAGCAGGAGCAGCCTGATGTCATCATTAGCGATATCCGTATGCCAGGTATCGATGGACTAGAGATGCTATCTCAGTTGCAGGAACTCTTCCCGCAGATACCGACCATCATTATGACCGCCCATTCAGATTTGGATAGTGCGGTTGCCTCTTATCAGGGTGGTGCCTTCGAGTATCTTCCCAAACCCTTCGATGTAGATGAGGCCGTCGCACTAGTGCAACGGGCTGTAGAGCACGCTGAAGAGCAGCGCGGCAAACAGCCTGTAGCGGTGGAGGAAGCCAGCACCGAAATCATCGGGGAAGCGCCGGCGATGCAGGAGGTTTTCCGCGCGATAGGGCGTTTGTCACACTCAAATATTACCGTTTTGATCAATGGTGAGTCGGGTACGGGTAAAGAGCTGGTTGCTCATGCTCTGCATACGCACAGTCCGCGCGCTGCTAATGAGTTTATTCCGCTCAATATGGCGGCAATACCGCGTGACCTGATTGAGTCCGAGCTATTTGGACATGAGAAAGGTGCCTTTACCGGCGCACAGGCAGCTCGTCGTGGCCGCTTCGAGCAGGCGGACGGCGGCACGCTCTTTCTTGATGAAATCGGTGATATGCCGGCCGAGACTCAGACGCGCTTGCTGCGCGTATTGGCAGACGGTGAGTTCTACCGCGTCGGTGGTCATACGCCAGTGAAGGTGGATGTACGAATTATCGCTGCGACTCACCAAAACCTTGAGGAGCTGGTAAAGCAGGGTAAGTTCCGCGAGGATCTGTTCCACCGTCTCAATGTTATTCGTGTGCACATACCTTCACTAGCGCAGCGCCGTGAGGATATCCCACGCTTGGCCCGCCACTTCTTAGCCGCTTCTGCACGTGAGCTGGATGTTGAAACTAAGACGCTGCGCCCAGAAGCAGAGGCTTTTCTAACCAAGTTGCCCTGGCCGGGTAACGTGCGCCAGTTGGAGAATACCTGTCGCTGGCTGACAGTCATGGCCTCCGGCCGCGAAGTGCTGGTGTCGGACTTGCCGCCGGAGCTGCTTGAGTCCAATGCTCAGGCACCGGCTGTCACGGGGAGCTGGGAGCAGGCGCTGAGAGGCTGGGCCGATCAGCAGCTGTTTACCGGTAATAGCGGTATTCTCAAAGAGGCGGTACCGCAGTTCGAGCAGGTGCTGATTGAGACTGCGCTGAAGCACACAGGTGGGCGTCGCCGAGATGCTGCTGAGCTACTTGGCTGGGGTCGAAATACTCTGACGCGCAAGATCAAAGAGCTCGGTATGGATGCCGAGGATAGTGCCTCAGAGGCGAGTTAACAGGGTATACTGGACAACATCATTGAGCTCGCGTTGAAGCTCTGTTTAGCCAATAGATAGAGAGTAGAACCTCCTGTGCTAGATGTGGTCCTTTATCAGCCTGAAATCCCACCGAACACCGGGAATATAATCCGTCTCTGCGCCAATACTGGTTTTCGTTTGCACTTAATTGAACCGCTCGGTTTTGAGTTGGATGATAAGCGTCTGCGTCGGGCGGGACTGGACTATCATGAATTTGCTGAGCTCAAGGTCTACCCTAGCTTAGAGGCCTGTGTAGATGCGCTCCAACCTCAACGCATTCTGTCGATGACAACCAAAACAGATGCGCGTTATTCAGATCACCAGTTTGCCGTTGGGGATATGATTCTTTTAGGTCCAGAAACGCGAGGCCTTCCGCAGGAGGTGCTCGACTCAACCACGCCGATCACCCTGCCGATGCTAGAGAACTCTCGTAGCCTAAATCTTTCCAATGCCTGTGCGATCGTGGTGTATGAGGCCTGGCGTCAGCTCGGTTTTGCCAGCTCCTAGACCTAGGAGTGGATATCAGGAGGCGAGCAGCGGTAGCTTAACGCCAGCCAATCTCAGGCTGATCTGAGCAATCAGCAGCCAAGGGTCTGCTCGGTTTTGGCCCTTGATCGCCGCGTCCGCCTCACCCGCTGTTCGCAGCATCGCTTCAAGTTCGGACAGACGCACACGGCGACTGGCTGTGCGTACCAGAGTTTTGCGCTTACCCCAGATGCGCTCACGCTGCGCCAGCTGATCGTAATTTTTGCCTTGAGCGATGCCCTCAATAACCCGATGCAGACTGCGCAATTCGCGGGTGAGTGCCCAAAGCACTACCGGAGCCTCAAGACCCTCTTGGCGCAGCGCGTGAACGATATGTTGGCAACGTGCAGCCTGGCACTGCAGTGCAGCGTCCGTGAGAGCGAAAATATCAAAGCGTGAACTGTCACTCACCGCAGCATCGACCTGATCGAGTGTGAGCTGCTGATTGGGGTAGACCAGAGTGAGCTTTTGTAACTCTTGTTGTGCGGCGAGTAGGTTTCCCTCTACCCGATCAGCAAGGCTCTGAAGTGCTTCCGGTTCGAAGCTCAGCCCCATAGTGGCTGCGCGCTGTGTCAACCAGCCGGGCAGTGCCTCTACTTCAACCGGCCAGATCTCAACGATCATCCCCTTGGTCTCAATGGTTTTAAACCAGGCGCTCTTTTTAGCGCTGCCATCGAAGCGGTCTGCAAGGATTAGCAGGACTGTATCTGGGGCTGGATTGTCGAGGTAGCGTTGCAGCAGATCACTGGTCGCCTTCAGGATTTTTTGCGAGCCGAGGCGCAGCTCAATGATTTTACGTTCGGCAAACAGCGAGAGGCTATTGGCTGACTCGAATACCTGATCCCAGTTGAACTGTGCATCGACATGCATCAGCTCACGCTCTGAGAAATCGAGCTCGCGTAGCTTAGCGCGGATCAGGTCAGCGGCTTCGCCGTGCAGTAGCGCCTCATCACCGGTTACCAGATAGATCGGCAACGGCTCATTGCTGCGCTCCAGCGTTTTGGCGAGTTGCTCCGCTTTGACCTTCATCTAACGTTAGTTAGCCGGCGCGTAGCTCAGGTACTGGCGTACGATTTGGTCTGCCAGCGCGCGGTTCAGCTCTGCTTGATAGCTGCTCTCCAACGACTCAAGAGCCAGCGTGTTGGAGTTCTCACTGTAACTTCGGTCAGCGCGAACTTCACGCTCGAGCACAGGGGTTTCGTTGTCACCCTGATAGAGGGCAAAGCTTACGCGTCCGCTCAACTCATACTCCAAGGCTTCAGCGCGAGCGCTAAGCGTCAGAGCACGTTTGTTGTAGCGTGCGGTGCCAAGTTCAAGACGGTAGGGAGCGGATTCGCTAATCACTACCCCTGAGCCGCTAAGCTGTTTGACCAGCTCGCGACCCAGAGCGGTGGGCTGCGCGCTCTGCTCGACCATTACGAGTTGTTGTAGTGCCTCAGGGACCTCATAGAGGCCTTTGAGTTTAAATCCGCAGGCACTCAGTGCCAGCGAACAGAGCAGTACAAGAGTCGCGCGACGCTTCATCTTATTCCCTTACAACCTTAACCTACGACGAGGTTAACCAGTTTACCCGGCACAACGATCTCTTTGCGAACCGCTTTGCCTTCCATATGTTTCTGCACGTTCGGCTCAGCCAGCGCCATCTGTACGATCACAGCTTTGTCGGCATCGGCTGACACGTTGATACGCGCGCGTAGCTTACCGTTTACCTGTACAACCAGATCAACGCTGTCGCGCTCTAGCGCAGACTCGTCGAATTTCGGCCAGTTGTCGGCTTGAGCTGAACCCGTCAGTTCAGTCAGCAGAACATCAGCAACGTGAGGCACGATCGGTGACAGCAGCTGCACGCCGGCTACCAGTGCTTCCTGAATCACGGCGCGACCCTGCTCGGAGGTGTCGGCTGCGCGACTAATGCTGTTTGATAGCTCCATTACCGCGGCGATAGCCGTGTTGAAGGTTTGGCGGCGCTCGATGTCGTCGCTAACCTTCTGAATTGTTTCATGGGTCTTGCGGCGCAGCTCCTTAGCGGCATCGCTTAGGCTATTCTTATCCAGCGCAACCACAGGGCCTTGTGCCAGATGGTCAGACACTTGTTTCCACAGACGTTTGAGGAAGCGGTGAGCACCCTCGACACCTGAGTCAGACCACTCCAGAGACTGTTCTGGGGGAGCGGCGAACATCATAAACAGGCGCACGGTGTCAGCACCGTATTTGTCGATCATCACCTGCGGGTCGATGCCGTTGTTCTTCGACTTCGACATCTTCGACATGCCGTCGTGAATCAATGGCTGCCCGCTCTCGGCATGCTTGGCTGCGGTGATGCGGCCTTTGTCATCAGTTTCGACCTGTACTTCAGCAGGTGATACCCATACTTTACCGCCCTGCGCATCTTCGTAGTAATAGCTATCTGCCAAAACCATACCCTGACACAGCAGGCCAGCGAACGGCTCATCAGAGTTAACCAGACCTTCGTCACGCAGTAGTTTGTGGTAGAAGCGCGAGTAGAGTAGGTGCAGGATCGCATGTTCGATACCGCCGATGTACTGATCCACTGGCAGCCAGTAGTTAGCGGCTTTAGGGTCGAGCATCTTGTTATCGCTGAAGCGGCTGGCGTAGCGGGCGAAGTACCAGCTCGACTCCATAAAGGTGTCGAAGGTGTCAGTTTCGCGCTCGGCGTCAGCGCCACACTTCGGGCAGCTGGTCTTGATGAAGCTCTCCATCTTCTTGATCGGTGAGCCGACACCATCAAAGGTGACCTCTTCAGGCAGCAGTACAGGCAACTGATCTTCAGGTACCGGCACGGCGCCACAGCTATTACAGTTCACAACTGGGATGGGTGCACCCCAGTAGCGCTGGCGCGAAACGCCCCAGTCACGCAGACGGAACTGAATAGTCACCTTGCCTCGACCTTTGCTCTCAAGCTCGGTTGCGATCGCTTTGAAAGCGAGGTCGAATTCGAGATCATCAAAATCACCCGAGTTAACCAGTACGCCTTTCTCAGTGAACGCCTCTTTACCCAGATCGATCTCGATCTTCTCATCCAGAGGCTTAACCACCTGTTTGATTGGCAGGTTGTACTTAACTGCAAATTCGTAGTCGCGCTGGTCGTGTGCCGGTACCGACATGACCGCGCCTGAGCCGTAATCCATCAGTACGAAGTTAGCGGTCCAGACAGGAACCTCTTCGCCGGTCAGCGGATGGATAGCGGTGATGCCTAGCGGCATACCTTTCTTCTCCATCTGCGCCATCTCAGCTTCAGCCACTTTCTGGTGACGACACTCTTCAATGAAGGCCGCGATGTCAGCATCTTTCTGAGCAGCAGCGAGCGCCAGAGGATGCTGACTTGCCACAGCAACGTAGGTGACACCCATAAGGGTATCCGGGCGAGTCGTGTAGACCTCTAGTGGACCGTAACCGGCAACATCAAAGCTCAGCTCGACACCCTTGGAGCGACCGATCCAGTTGCGCTGCATAGTGCGCACCTGCTCAGGCCAGCGCAGCTGGTCGAGGTCATTCAGGAGCTGATCGGCGTAGTCGGTAATCTTTAGGAACCACTGTGGAATCTTCTTGCGCTCCACCAAAGCGCCCGAGCGCCATCCACGACCATCGATAACCTGCTCGTTTGCTAGAACAGTTTGGTCGACCGGGTCCCAGTTCACCTCTGCATCTTTTTTGTAGACGACACCCTTCTCCATCAGGCGAGTGAAGAACCACTGCTCCCAACGGTAGTACTCAGGGTGACAGGTCGCTAATTCACGTGACCAGTCGTAACCAAAGCCCATCTGTTTGAGCTGATTACGCATGTAGTCGATGTTGGAGTAGGTCCAGTTGGCTGGCGGCACATTGTTTTTCAGTGCAGCGTTCTCTGCGGGTAGGCCGAAGGCATCCCAACCCATAGGCTGAAGCACGTTCTTGCCCTGCATGCGCTGATAGCGCGAGATCACATCGCCGATGGTGTAGTTACGAACGTGACCCATGTGTAGCCGCCCACTTGGGTAAGGGAACATCGACAGACAGTAGAACTTCTCTTTATCGCTATTCTCTTCAACTTTGAAGGCGTTGGTATCGTCCCATTTCTGCTGGATTTGAGATTCGATCGTTTGGGGCTGGTAGTTTTCGTTCATCGGCCTGTATCAGTGCATAGAAAAACGGTGTCTGGCGTGGGCGTTTTCCTGAAGAAAAGGCCTTAGGCTGACACCGCTCAATGGTTAGTTTCATAAACTTAGTCAATACTGCTAAGCATACAATAATTGTGACTGAGCAAACAGCCTGGCAGGTCGCACAAAGGCCCCAGTTGGCCTGAGGAGAGAGGAAAATGGAGCACGGATCGAAGCACGACCCTAAACAAGCACCGCAGCAACCGAATGCTAACCCGCAAAACTACGACCGCATCCTCGATAATCTGATACACAAGTTGGATGATTCGGGCGTGAAAACCTGGGAGTTTATCGAGCAGCAGATTGAGGAGGCGGTCGCGATAGATCAGGCCGCAGAGGAGTTGACCAAAGATGAGGCGCAGCTGTTGGCGGCCTACCTGCGGCGCGACCTTAAGTCGCTCGGATTCACTCTACATGAGGTGGGTGCAACCCTAGCACAGTGGCTCAAGTTCGATTTGGCACTGCTGGAGCAGAGCGTTGTTGAGCGTTTATTAGCCGTCGCCGATCGCAGTCGAATCGATTATGAGTTACTGCGAGAGCAGCTCGATCATGGTGAGGAGCAGTACTTGAGCGGAGAGGTAACAGTGCCGGGTACGCTGCGCTGTCTGCACTGTAGTGCGCAGCAGCAGTTGCAGGAGACTGGGCGTATCGAGCCCTGCGCTGATTGTGGCGGTTTAGTGTTTGAACGACCGCTGCCGACGCGAGTAGATTAGCGCGACAACAAATAGTACTAGCCAGCCCAACAGAGTCGGGTAGCTTCCAAAGCGTTGATAAACCGTGCTCTCGGTGTTGGGCCAGACCTCAGTCTGTAACACCTGAGTGGAACGATCCGGCGCTTGAGCCGCAATCCGGCCCAGGGGGTCGATCACTGCGGTGTGACCGTTATTCGTTGCGCGAATCAACCAGCGGTGATTCTCCAGCGCACGCATGCGCGCAATCTGCAGGTGCTGCGCGGGACCGTGCGAGCCCTCAAACCAGGTATCGTTGGAGACGGTTAGCATCAAACTCGTGCCTGCGTTGACCTCTGATCGAACCAGTTCGGGATAAGCGATCTCATAGCAGACAGATGCAGCGACCGGCGTATCACCAATCTGCAGAGGCGTGCTCTGTTTATTGGGTAGTGAGAAGCTCGACATCGGCAGGTCGAAAAACTCGATCGCTCCGCGCAGCCAGTTCTCCATTGGTATGTACTCGCCAAAAGGGACCAGCCGCTGTTTGTCGTAGACGCTTGGGAAGCCCGTAAGTGTGCCGATGGAGTTGAGGTAGACCCAGCGCTCAGCATCATCACGCCACTCTCTGCGAGGGAAACCCGATACGAGTATTTGGTTGCGGCGATCCAGCTCATTGATCCATGGACTGAGAACATCAAAGCTTGAGTTGATAAGCCGCGGAATGGCAGTCTCTGGCCAAATTATCCACTGGGCGTCTGGTGCATCAAGGCTGAGTTCGCCGAGTTGCCTAATGTGGCTGTCGAAGTGGCTCTGCTGCCACTTAAGTGATTGGCTGATATTGGGTTGTATCAGAGCGAGTTTGATTGAGCGTCCCGATTGGTCGATAGACGCCGGCGGCACAAAATTGATGCCAGCAAAGAGCAGTAGTGCTGTAATCAGGGTCTTAGATTCGCGATGCTGGATCGCAAAGGCGACCAGTAACGCCAATACAACGACAGCAGAGCTCACCAGCCAGATACCGCCCAGCGGCGCTAGATTCGCCAGGGGTGTATCAATCCAGCCATATCCGAGGTAGAGCCAGGGAAAACCCGTCAACAGCCAGCTGCGCAGCCACTCAAATCCGATCCAGAGTGCGCCGAAACCGATGGGGCTGGGGTGTTTGAATATCCGCTTGTAGAGGTAGAACTGCAGAGCGAAAAGCAGACCCAAACCGACACAGAAGAGTGCCGTCATCAGCGCTGCCACCGGAGCGTTCATGCCGCCGTGATAGTGAATGCTCACATACACCCAGCTAACCCCAGCTCCAAAGAATCCAGAGCCGTAGAGCCAGCCTGAGCGCCAGCCCGATCGACTGCGTTGCAGTAGCAGATAGGCTGCGATAACAGAAATCAGCGAGAACGCGGGCCAGTTGAACGGGGCGAAGCTGAGTGTGGCACTCGCACCGGCCAAGAGCATCAACAGTATCTGGCTAATTGAAGATGCTCGCAGCACGCCTAGTCCTTGTTACGACGAACCTGGATCAGACGAAGGCGGCGGTTGTCAGCCGCAAGTACAGTGAAGTTGAATCCTTCGTAATCAATCGTCTCACCCTTAGCCGGAAGATGACCGAATTGACGTGTTACCAGACCGCCGATGGTATCGAAATCATCGTCCGGTAGGCCGACATCGAAGTACTCGTTGAAGTCTTCGATGTCTGTCAGTGCTTTAACAATAAAGCCGTCATCATCGAACGGTTTGATGTTGCCATCATCGTCTTCAGCGTCGTGCTCATCCTCAATTTCACCAACGATCTGCTCCAGCACATCCTCGATAGTGACCAAACCTGCGACACCGCCGTACTCATCGACGACCACGGCCATGTGATGGCGGTTTATACGGAATTCGCGCAGCAACACATTCAGGCGTTTGCTCTCTGGGATGAAGGTAGGTTTACGCAGATGAGCGCCAAGATCGAAATCGTCGAGGTTGCCTTCAAGGGCGTAGGGGAGCAGATCTTTCGCTAGCAGGATGCCAGCGACCTCATCCTGGTTCTCGCCAACCACCGGAAAGCGCGAGTGCGCGCTGGAGATGATAGTGGGCATAAATTCGCGGGGGTGCTGATCCATCTGAACCACCACCATCTGCGAGCGCGGAATCATAACATCACGCACTTGCATATCGGTTACTTGAATCGCGCCCTCAACAATGGAGAGTGCATCGGTATCCAGGATGCCGGTATCGCCGGCTTCATAAAGTACCTCTAGGAGGTCATCGCGGGTTTTCGGCTCGTCCGAGAATGCTTGGGCAAGTTTGCCAAAGAATGTCTTGGATGAGCCGCTCGATCGGTCTTCGCTCATAAATCCTCAGATATTAAGCATAGGGATCTGGGATCTGGAGTTGAGCGAGTAGTTCACGCTCTAGAGACTCCATGATCTCAGCTTCGTCATCATTTATATGATCGAAACCCAGCAGATGCAAGGTTCCATGTATGACCATATGGGCCCAATGGTGGGCCAATAGCTTGTTTTGCTCCTGCGCTTCACGCGCAACAACCTCAGCGCAGATCGCCAGATCGCCCAGAATATCTATCGGCAGACCGTCTGGAAGTTCAATTGGTGGCGCTTCGAACGGGAAGGAGAGCACGTTAGTAGGCTTATCCTTGCCACGGTAGTCGCGGTTTAGCTCCTGGCTCTCCTCGGGGGTGACGATACGAATACAGAGCTCGCCACCGTCTCTGCGCCCATTAATCGCCAACTGAGCCCAGCGCTCGAAGTCGTTATCGTCGGGCAGATCCGAATTGTCGACGTCGCGAATCACTTCCAGATAGAGGCTCATGCTTTGTCCTGCTTGGCTTCGTAGCGTTCATAGGCCAGAACAATGTGCTGCACAATCGGATGGCGCACGACGTCGCGTGCCGTGAAATGGGTGAAACCGATACCTTTTACACCCTCGAGCACCTCAAGCGCATGCAGCAGGCCCGAGCGAATACCCTTGGGTAGATCCACCTGAGTCGTGTCGCCGGTAATGACAGCAGTAGAGCCGAATCCGATACGCGTTAGAAACATCTTCATCTGCTCACGCGTGGTGTTCTGACTCTCATCAAGAATGACATAGGCGTTGTTGAGTGTACGTCCGCGCATGTAGGCCAGCGGCGCGATCTCAATGACGTTCTTCTCGATCAGTTTGCTGACCTTCTCAAATCCAAGCATATCGTAGAGAGCGTCATAGAGCGGGCGCAGGTAAGGGTCCACTTTCTGGCTGAGGTCGCCAGGCAGAAAACCAAGCTTTTCTCCCGCTTCGACTGCCGGACGCACCAATAGAATGCGGCTCACCTCTTCGCGCTCTAGCGCTTCTACAGCGCAAGCTACGGCGAGGTACGTCTTACCGGTGCCGGCCGGTCCAATGCCGAAATTAATATCGTGATAGCGGATCGAGCGCACATACCCCTGTTGATTTTCGCCGCGCGGTCGAATCAGCACCTTGCGAGTACGGATGCTGACTTCCGACTCTTCTGCTTGGGCGTTGCGGGCCTGAATACCGGTCTGTTGAATACCTAGATGCACTTCGGCTGGCGACAGCGGTAGACCATTAATGGCATCCTGGTAGAGCTTCTCGAGCAGCTCTGTTACCGGGCGCAATTGCGCGAGCTCGCCTTCGAGTTCGAGGGTGAAACCGCGGCTGCTGACGCGCACGCCAGTGCGTTCTTCGATCAGTTTGAGGTGCTCATCAAATTGGCCGCAAAAATTGGCCAGTGCTGCGCCGTCCTCGGGCTGTAGACGGATGAGGTGGTTGCCGCGATCTGCGCTCATACTCAATCTAGCTCCGAGCTGATTAGCTCACCGATGAGGGAGTTTGGCAGCGCCTCAACGATCTTCACATCAGCGAAGTGACCGATTAGATCTGGATTGTCACAACGGAAGTTCACCACACGGTTGTTTTCAGTACGACCGCTGAGCTGACCAGGGTCCTTCTTAGAGTAACCGTTGACTAAGATGCGCTGTGTGCTGCCTACCATGCGGCGGCTGATCTGCAGCGCGTTCTGCGTAATGCGGCTCTGCAAAATGTGCAGACGCTGTTTCTTGGTCTCTTCGGTGACATCATCCGGTAGATCCGATGCCGGTGTGCCGGGGCGGCGACTGTAGATGAAGCTAAATGAGGTGTCGAAACCTATATCCTCGATCAGTTTCATTGTGGCGGCAAAATCCGCTTCGGTTTCGCCTGGGAAGCCGATAATGAAGTCAGACGAGAAGCTAATATCCGGACGCTTCGCTTTGATGCGGCGCAGCTTAGATTTGTACTCTAGGCAGGTGTGGCCGCGCTTCATCGCCATCAGCACGCGGTCCGAACCGCTCTGAACCGGCAGGTGTAGATGGCTCACTAGTTCGGGCACTTCGTCATAGACCTCGATCAGCGAGTCACTGAACTCGACTGGATGTGAGGTGGTAAAGCGTATGCGGTCGATTCCATCGATCTGTGCCACGGCGCGAATAAGCTCAGCAAGGTCTGCATGGTCGCCATCGGCTGTCTCACCACGGTAGGCATTGACGTTTTGACCCAGCAGATTCACTTCACGAACACCCTGCTCAGCCAGCTCGATACACTCAGTGATTACATCATCGAGTGGGCGGCTCACCTCTTCACCGCGAGTGTATGGCACAACACAGAAGGTACAGTATTTGCTGCACCCCTCCATAACAGAGACAAACGCCTCTGCACCCTCAACTTTTGGGGCGGGCAGGTGATCAAATTTCTCTATTTCCGGGAAGCTGACATCGACAATGCCCACTTTGCCCCCCTTAGTATCCTCAATCATCTCAGGAAGGCGGTGCAGTGTCTGCGGGCCGAAGATCATATCAACGAAGGGTGCACGGTCACGTATGGCCTCGCCCTCTTGGCTAGCAACACAGCCACCAACACCGATCATCAGTCCGGGCTTCTGCTCTTTCAGCAGACGCCAGCGACCCAACTGGTGGAAAACCTTCTCCTGCGCCTTCTCGCGGATTGAACAGGTGTTTAGCAGCAAGACATCTGCCTCTTCCGGGTTTTCGGTCAACTCTAACTGGTGGCTATCACCGAGGAGATCGGCCATACGGGCAGAGTCATACTCGTTCATCTGACATCCGTGTGTCTTGATAAAGAGCTTTTTAGTCATGTGTCACCTGTTCGTTAAATCGTTACTGAGCCGGATGCCGAGGCGGGGCATGTTAAAACGGTAAAACCCCATAAAACCGGGGCGCGAGATTATACCTGAGCCATATAAGACTGACCAGAAATTGATCAGCGCTTGTTTTTTACATGCGCACCCCCATCTACCCAGCAATATAGTGTTTTGGAGCTAAGTAAATGGCCGAAGATAAACGTCTCTACCGGGTCAGCTATGTAAATCGGGATAAGGTGTACGAACTCTACTGTGAGCAGGTTTACACTGCGGATATGTGGGGCTTTATCGCGCTTGAAGGGTTTGTGTTTGGTTCTAAAACCGATGTGCTGATTGATCCTTCCGAGGAGAAACTGAAACAGCAGTTTGAGGGGGTGGAGCGCTCTTTCGTGCCGCTGCAGGCGATCATTCAAATCGATCAGGTTGAGAAGCGTGGGACTCCACGCGTATCAGACGCTAAAGGTACGGTAACGGCATTCCCGACTCTGATGAGTCGGGATTGATGTTACTCGGTGAGAGCTAAGCTCCCGTCCACCTCCTGGCAGAGGGCAGGGGGGATCATTGCGAGGTCCAATTCGATCTGGTCAAGCTGAAAGAATTCGACGCTGGAGTCCTCATAGATAACCTCGGCCCCTTCGATGCGGAAGCAGTTGATCGCCGAGCTAGCCCAGACTTTCTCCCAGCGTTGAGCACCGGTACGACTTCCCGGCTGTAGTGGCCCAGCAATTCGCAACCAAGCGTTGGGGCGGCCGCTTTTGAAAGACGGAACAACCTGCCCTTGTCGGTCAAAAGCGGTGGTTTTGAACATTACATACTCGAGCGAACGCCCGGTTTTATTGGTGAAGTCGACCTGCGCTGCAACTAACTGTTTTTTACCAGTCTCTGTGGTGAGGTCGTGAACAACAAGCCGCTGCTCTGGCATCGGAGGCGGTACGGGTGCTTCAGCGACTTTATCCTTGGTGGTAACACATCCTGCCAGCAGCAGTGGCGCTGCCAGTGATACAAAGATTAACTGTACCGTTCTTTTATTGGACATTCTCGGTGACAACTCCCTATTAATCTTAGGTTAAGACCGTTATACACCGAATTAGTTCAAGCTGCCTAATAATTAATCAGTAGGTTTTGCTTGGATCAGCGTTTTAGAGGGCTGTCCAGGAATCTCCTTTGCCAACCTAGGCATGAGGTAGCCGGGCAACTGAGCTTGCATTTGAGCGGCGAGTGCTTGTGCTTGCGGTTCTGGTAGATCGAAATGGCTGGCGCCTTTGACCGGATCAAACAGGAATAGGTAGTAAGGCAGTATCGCGCTTCGATAGAGGGTCCGGCTGAGCTCAACTTGAATCTCAGTTTGGTCGTTAATTCCACGCAAAATTACCGCCTGATTCAGTAGCGTGATGCCGGCGTTGCGCAGCCGCAGACAGGCGTCGGTTAGCTCTGCGCTTATCTCCTGAGGGTGGTTAATGTGCAGAACCAGAGCCGTTTGAAGTCCTGAGTTACTTAATATCCTCACCAAGCGCTCAGTTACACGGCTAGGAATCACAACCGGCAGACGTGAGTGAATTCGCAGCCGCTCGATATGTTCAATGGCGCTGAGTTCGCTAATTAGATCCTCCAAGCGCTTATCCGAACTCACCAAAGGATCGCCGCCTGAGAGAATCACCTCCCGTAGTTCAGTATGCGTGCGAATGTAGTCCAGCGCTCGCTCTTTAGCAGGGCCACTTATGCGGTTCTCTTCATAGGGGAAATGTCGCCGGAAGCAGTAGCGGCAGTTGATCGCACAGGCACCACTGAGAATCAGCAAAAGTCTGTCTTTGTACTTATGCACCACGCCAGGTACTGGACGCGCTTCCGACTCCTCTAACGGGTCGGTAATAAAACCGGCTTTATCAACGAACTCAGCGTCGATCGGCAGTACCTGTTTGAGTAGTGGGTCATGGATGTCGCCGGGCTGCATTAGTGCGACGAATTCTCGAGGTACACGCAGTCCAAAAAGCTTGGCGGCGCGCTCAGCAGCTGGAAGATGCTCAGCGGAGAGGTTGAGCAGTGCAAGCAGTTCAGCTGGATCAGTTACCAGGTTCTTAAGGCTCATTTGCCAGTCGGCGGGTGGGAAATTAAGCGCTTGCATCGAATTCACACTTTAACTGTTTGGCCGGCATTCTCCTTTCAAGTAGAATGCGCGTCAAACTAAACGTCAATGTGGATAAATTTGATGGGCAACGTATCAAGCGGCCAGTTTAAAACTGGTATGAAAGTGATGGTCGATGGCGACCCTTGTAACATGGTTGAAGTCGAGTTTGTTAAGCCTGGTAAAGGGCAAGCCTTTACCCGCGTGCGTCTGCGCAACCTGCTCACCGGTCGTATCTGGGAGCGTACCTTCAAGTCGAACGAATCAGCTGAAACTGCTGACGTTATGGATCGTGACATGGAGTACCTCTACAGCGACGGTGAGATGTGGCACTTCATGGAGCCGCAGAGCTTCGAGCAGTATGCTGCTGACCAGAATGCAGTTGCTGAGGGCGCCAAATGGCTGAAAGAGGGCGATAAAGTGATGATCACCCTTTGGAACGATAACCCGATCGCAGTGACTCCGCCTAACTTTGTAGAGCTGCAAGTGGTTGAGACCGATCCGGGACTGAAGGGCGATACAGCGAACGGCGGTTCCAAGCCAGCGAAGATGAGCACCGGTGCTGTTGTCAAAGTACCTCTATTCATCAACGAAGGTGAGGTCCTGCGTATCGATACTCGTACCGGTGAGTACGTAAGCCGCGCTTAAGGCATAGATCCACAAGAGGGGTCAGACCCTAATTAATTCTTTGAATTAATTAGGGTCTGACCCCTTTTCAGTTCCGGGAGATAATATGAACCACCACTGGCAACCCACCGCTGAAATTCAAACGCTACGCGAACGTGCAAAGCTGCTGGCGCAGGTGCGCGCTTTTTTCGCAGCACGTGGGGTTATGGAGGTGGATACCCAGTGTATGTCTCATGCGGCGGTGAGCGACCCCTTTATTGATTCACTTCAGGTGAGTTATCACCCCTATCCGGGTGGTGAAACTCAATCCCTCTTTTTACAGAGTTCACCCGAATATGCGATGAAACGGTTGTTAGCGGCTGATTCAGGTCCGATCTATCAGCTAGGTAAGGCGTTCCGAAATGGCGAAGTAGGGCGCCTACATAACCCTGAGTTCACTATGCTGGAGTGGTATCGCCCCCGATTTAGCAGTGCTGAGTTGATGGATGAAGTGCAAGCATTGGTAACGGAGGTACTCGGCGAACAGCATTGGGAGCGTTTGAGTTATCGTGAGCTCTTTCTGCGATATGTGGGTCTAGATCCACATACGGCGAGTATAAGCGAGCTCAAAACGCTGCTAGAACCGCATTTCGATACGCCCTTCACCGATGATCGCAAAGACACCTGGCTTGAGCTGGTGATGTCACACCTGATTGAACCGAAGCTGATCGAACCGGTATTGGTGTATGATTTTCCAGCCTCTCAAGCCGCCTTATCTGAGGTGAAGAGTGATGAGCAAGGAACTTTGGTAGCTACACGGTTTGAGCTCTACGCCGGTGGTATGGAGTTAGCAAACGGCTACCAGGAGTTACGTGATCCAAAGGAACAGGCTGATCGGCTGCAGGCCGATGATCAATTCAGAGGCGAGAAAGGGCTGCCGCAACGTCCTCTGGAGACGCGTCTGGTGGCGGCATTAGAAGCGGGTTTCCCGAACTGCTCCGGCGTGGCACTTGGCTTTGATCGACTATTGATGATCAAGCTCGGGCTCTCGAGTATCCAAGAGGTGATTCCCTTCGCGTTTGAACGTGCCTGATCGCTACAGCTGAAGCGTCTCAACCGCATGACGCATGCGGCGAACAGCCTCTTCTAGTCGGCTTCTGGGGCAACCAAAATTGAGTCGTACCGACTGAGCATCACCAAAATCGGCACCGTCTGAGAGGCCAACTCCAGCCTCTTCAAAGAACTTATGCGGCGATGATAGTTTCAGGCTGCTCGCATCAATCCACGCCAGGTAGGTCGCCTCGTTAGCTGGCATGCTGAGCCCGGGAATACTGTTTATCTGGTCAAATAGATAGTCTCGATTCGCCCGCAGGTAGCCAAGCTGCTGTCGGTTCCACTCATCACCGTCTCGGTAAGCAGCTTCTGCCGCGGTGAACCCTAGCAGATTAACGCCAGGTACTATCCCTTTGCGGGTGCGAGCGAAACGTTTGCGTAGCTCGTCGTTTTCGATCACAGCGACTGAACAGCCTAAGCCCGCGATATTCCAGGTTTTGCTGGGCGCCATCAGTGTAATGGTGCGTGCGGCGATTTCTGGCCCTAGACTCGCGATTGGCGTGTGACAAAGATCGGGTTCTAGGATTAGGTCGCAATGAATCTCGTCGCTGCAGATGGTCAGGTCGTGACGAATAACAATCTCGGCAAGTTGCTCAAGTTCTGCTCTGCGGTAGACCGCGCCGCCGGGGTTGTGCGGATTACAGAAGAGCAGTAACTGAGTCTGTTTAGCAATGGCTTTCTCCAGCGCCTCGAAATCGATAATTTGATGCTCGCCCGCTTGGCGCATCGGCAGGCTGATCACTTCGCGATTTGACAGACGAGGTGCGCTTTTAAACGGGGGGTAGATCGGAGTAGCGCTCATTGCTGCCCCGTTTGCGTCACAGTAGGCGCGAACAGCCAGATTTAGACCGCAGACTAAACCGGGTAGCCAGATTAGTTGTTCAGACTGAAGTTGCCACTGGTAGAGTCGTTGCATCCGCTCAACGAATGCCTGGTTCAGCGATGCGGGCGTATCGGTATAGCCAAACACGCCATGGTCAATTCGATTCTGAAGGGCTTCAATAACGCAGGGCGGTGACTGAAAGTCGGTATCGGCAACCCAGAGCGGCAGAATCTCGGTGCCCGCATACTTCAGCCACTTCTCACTTGAGCTCTGTGTACGATCAATCAGTCGGTCAAAATCAAATGCTGGCATCCAACGCCCCTTTAAGCTTTCTTCGCTGGGTCACAAAGCGCTATCATAGTTCGATACTTTTCTGATTACACTGCGTTTACGGCGAGTCGCGTGACTGCAGACTTAGATATCCCAATGGAGAGCCTCATGAGTAACGATCGCGTTATTATCTTCGATACCACTCTACGTGACGGCGAACAGAGCCCGGGCGCTTCGATGACGGGTGAAGAGAAGCTGCGTATCGCGCGTCAGCTTGAGCGCATGCGAGTCGATGTGATTGAGGCAGGTTTTGCGATCGCGAGTCCGGGTGACTTTGAGGCTGTTAAAACTATTGCCGATCAGATCAAAGAGAGTCGTGTCTGTTCTCTATCGCGCGCGCTGGATGCCGATATAGATCGTGCCGGTGAAGCCCTGGCTAATGCGGCCCAGGGGCGAATTCACACGTTCATTGCGACCTCTCCAATCCATATGAAGTACAAGCTGCAGATGGAGCCCGATCAGGTTATTGCTCAGGCGGTACATGCGGTCAAACGCGCGCGTAACCTGATCGATGACGTTGAGTTCTCACTCGAGGATGCCAGCCGCTCCGAGATGGATTTTATGTGCCGTATTATTGAAGCTGCTATCGATGCTGGCGCCCGAACAATTAACATACCTGATACCGTAGGTTACGCCGTACCGCACGAGTTTGGCGCGCACATCGGTGAGTTGATCACACGTATTCCTAATGCGGACAAGGCGATCTTCTCGGTACACTGTCACAACGACTTAGGCTTGGCGGTGGCCAATTCGCTCGCTGCCGTTGGCGCAGGAGCGCGTCAAGTTGAGTGTACCGTCAACGGACTGGGCGAACGGGCCGGTAACGCTTCGCTCGAAGAGATCGTAATGGCCATGCGTACGCGCAAAGATCTGTTAAACGTGGAGACCAATATCGACACGACGCAAATAGTCGCAGCCTCGAAGCTGGTGTCCAGTGTTACTGGTTTCCCGGTGCAGCCCAACAAAGCGATTGTTGGAGCCAATGCCTTTGCGCACGAGTCCGGTATCCATCAGGATGGTGTCCTCAAGCATCGTGAAACTTACGAGATCATGACTGCTGAGTCTGTTGGTTGGAATACCAACAAGATGGTGATGGGTAAGCACTCTGGCCGTGCTGCTTTCCGTGCGCGCCTAGAAGAGCTGGGTACCACTTTCAGTACGGATGCGGAGCTCAACAACGCCTTCGGTCGTTTCAAAGAGTTGGCCGACAAAAAACATGAGATATTCGATGAGGATTTGATGGCGCTCGTGAGCAATACCCGCGCCGAAGCGTCGAGTGACCAGTTTCATTTGAGTAGTTTGAGCGTCCAGTCACAGACAGGTGAAACTCCGAATGCGCAGTTGGTGCTGCAGATGGGTGGGCAAGAGTTGCAGACTGAAGCGAAGGGAAGTGGTCCTGTCGATGCCGTCTTTAATGCGATTGAAGCGGTAGCGAAATCGGGTGCATCGCTACTCATCTACTCGGTGAATGCCGTTACCGAAGGGACAGACTCTCAGGGTGAAGTGACCGTGCGTTTAGAAAAAGCTGGGCGCATCGTCAATGGTCTGGGGGCTGACACCGATATCATTATCGCGTCTGCCAAGGCGTATCTGCATGCGCTTAACCTGCTCGATGCTAATCAGACCAAAGCGCATCCGCAGGTGTAACTGACTGGGCTTATGAACACTCAAGCTGAATACCTGAAGCAGCTCGGAGTCGATCTCTGGCTACCCCGAGCACCGCTCGCTAAGGCTGCGGCGTCGCCCGCTTGGATCTACAGTTTTACTCATCCTGCACAGGAACTATCCGCTGAGGCACAATCAAAGGCAGCAGCACAGATCGTTAATCCACCGGCCACTAAAGGCGGCCACACGCTGGATGAGCAGCACGCAGAGCAGCGCTCAATTGCTCATATCAGCGAGGCGCTTGCTGAGGACGCTGCGTCCCCGGTTAGTTATGAAGGGCAACAAAGTGGTCAAATTGCCGGCACCTCACCCGCTATCGCACACCGTGTTGCTCCGCAGCCTGTACCGCGTTTTCGTTTTGCGCTGACTCGCACGCCGCGCTTTGTCATCATTGATCAACTGCCTAATGCCGGGCCACAGGTGCTGAGCGATGCTTATAAAAAGTTGCTTGTGGGCTTGGTGCGTGCGTTAGGCGAGGATACCCAGCAGATGAGCCTGCCAGTCATGCTGCAGTGGCCCCATTTGGCAGGCTCGAAACTCAATCAGGGCGCCGACGAAGCGTTTAAATATGTGCAGCTTACGCTTGAATCGATGCAGAAGAAGAGTCGTGCCGAGCATATTCTGATGTTAGGTTCGGGGCTCAGTCGCTGGGTGATGGGCGAGCAACACAGCGAGGTGGCTAGAGGTCAGTTACTACTGCACCCGCAGAAAAACATCAGTTGCTTGGCGAGCGCGACCCTGTCAGAGGTGTTGCGCCTGCCTGACATCAAACGTCAGCTCTGGGCTGATCTACAACCGCTTGTCAGCGGTGCGTCTGACTAGGTGAAACTGGTAGCCGCGAGCGTTGAGGCTCTGGTCATACTCGATCGTGCCTGTTTCAGCGATCCCTACTCGGAATCACTCTGGAACTCCTATCTGAGTAACCCTCAGCGCTTTCCACTCTTTCTCTTTGAGGTAGAGGCTGAGCTAGTCGGTTACGCCAGCTTCAGCGTAATTAACCCCGAGGCGGAGCTGCTGCGTATTGGCGTGGTGCCAGAGTTTCGTGGCCTTGGTTACGCTGCTGCGGCACTTGAGTTAGCCCAACAGCAGCTTCATCAAAATGGAATCGAACGGATTTTGTTGGAGGTGCGTGAGGGTAACGAGCCTGCGCAAAAACTCTACCAAAGCTTGGGCTATATCAATGATGGCCGCCGCCCGGGGTATTATTCTGCAACATCTGGAAAAGCAGCCGAAGATGCGGTTTTGATGTCGCTGGATTTGGGTTAGCTCGGTCATTTGAGCGCATTGGCTCACAGTTCTTTTTGAGAAAATATTGAGAATGGATTTGGATACTGCGAGTGTTTCGCTTGGACTAAGCTGGCAGCTGTTTGCTGCTTTTTGGGTAGTCCCCGCACTCTTTATTGCCGTTAGACGCCTGCCTCTTGCTGTATTGCGAGCAGAGCCACGGCTGCAGCATATGTTGTACGCCGCGGCGGTCATTCTGATGCTGACCTGGAGCTTTCGTGCCGGTCTCTCAGCTGGGTTGAGTATCCATTTCTTGGGTATAACAACACTTGCTCTGGTGTTTGGCTGGGATCTGGCGTTACTCGCCGGATCCGCTGCGTTAGTGCTTCTCAGTTTGATAGGGGTTGAACCCTGGCAGATGCTGCCGGTGAATTTGCTAACCAAGGTTTTGATCCCCGCGAGCGTCTGCATGTTGATACTGCGTCAGGCAGAGCAGCGTTTGCCGCTCAATTTCTTTATCTATCTGTTCGTTGTTGCCTTCATCGGAGGAGGGGTCACGGTTGCTAGTTCAGGTCTGAGTTTGGCGCTGCTCTTCGGTCTGGCGGAAGTGCATGACTGGGGCAAGATCTACATAGAGTACATACGTTATCTGCCGCTCATCATGTTTCCTGAGGGACTCATAAACGGCATCATTATGACTGGGCTGATGGTGTTTCACCCGGACTGGATCCGCACTTTTGATGCCCGTCGATACATTGACGAGCAGTGATGTATATTGGGTCTGTACCAGATCCATGAAAATGGCGGATATCCGCCAAAATCCAGATGTTGAAATGTGTTGAATTCCGCCTTTTTCCTGTCGCAAGTGTCATTGAATGGATGCTCATTATTTTTAACTTATTGAAATTAAATACAAATTCATAGTTGGCATTTATTCTGTATTACTCCGGTCGCATTAAAGCGTGGGCGCCATGCCCAAACACATAACTGGAGAATATAAATAATGAAAAAGCTGACTCTAGGCCTATCTGCATTGGCACTGTCTGTATCTGCTGCAACTGCTCAGGCAAGCTGTGATTCTGGTGAAATCGTCGCGAAGCTGAGCCACGTAACGGGTGGTACGACTCACCCTAAAGTTGTTGCTGCTAACGCTTTCGCAGAGCGCGTAAACAGTGAAATGAACGGTTACATGTGTGTAGAGGTTTACCCGAACTCTACTCTGTTCGGCGATTCGAAGGAGCTTGAAGCTCTGCTGCTGGGCGATGTTCAAATCCTTGCGCCATCACTGTCTAAGTTCGGTTCATACACCTCTAAGTACGGTGTATTCGACCTGCCATTTATCTTCTCTGACATGGACGCTGCAATGCGTTTCACCAACTCTGATTCGGGTCAGGGTCTGCTGCGTGAAATGGAAGATGTAGGTTTCGTTGGTCTGGGCTACTGGATGTCTGGTATGAAGTACTTCTCAGCGAACAAAGCGCTGCTGGAGCCTTCTGATGCAAACGGCCTGAAATTCCGCGTACAGTCTTCTGACGTTGCTAAAGCGATGATCGCTGCTATGGGTGGTACTCCACAGGCTATGGCGTTTGCTGAAGTATACGGTGCGCTGCAGACTGGTGTTGTAGACGGTCAGGAAAACACTTGGTCGAACATCTACACCAAGAAGTTCTTTGAGGTTCAGGACTCAACAACTGAAACTAGCCACCAGCTGCTGGCTTACCTGTTCATGACCTCTAAAGAGTTCTTGGACAGCATGCCTGAAGACAAGCGCGCTCAGTTCCTGAAAATCGCGAATGACGTAACCAATGAAGCTAACTTGGCTGTTAAAGACAAGGAAGCGGGCAACCGTCAGAACGTTCTGGATGCAGGCGGCAAGATCAACACACTCGACGCGGAAGGCCGCAAGAAGTGGGTTGACGCTATGAAGCCAGTTTGGGAACAGTTCGAAGATCAGATCGGTGCTGACCTGATCGAAGCGGCTGCAAACTCTTAATCATCAAAGAGCTTTGATGCCGAGCGGGTCCAGAGGGGCCCGCTTTACCTTATACCCTGGGCTCGTTCCCGCTAAACCTGGAGTAAAGCTGTGCAGTATTGGCCGCATCTTTATCTGTTGGTGTTTATTCTAGCCATTTGGGGGCTGGAAAAACTCTATCCAAAATTTGTCGCAAGCCTTGAAGAGAACCTTCTAGTATTGATCATTTCATCGATCATGCTGGTCTCCTTCGGTCAGGTTGTGGCGCGCTACGGTTTCAATTCTGGTTGGACGGGCGCACTCGAGTTCAACATGGTTATGTTTTCCTGGCTGATCCTCTTGGGGATGAGCTATGGCGTGAAGACGGGTATTCATCTAGGGGTGGATATCGTTCTAAACGCTGTTCCGAGCAAGGTTGGTAAAGCGATGGCGCTATTTGGCGCGGCTATGACGATGCTTTATGGTCTCATTCTGCTGGACTCAGCCTGGTTGGCTGCCCTCGGCGTGGATGTTCGCGGTGGCGCTATTGAGTACTGGGCGAAGATGTACAAGATCAATATCGGTGTAGAAGAGATGCGCTGGCCAGACTTCATTATGGATTGGTTTGGCGTGAAAGAGCGTGTACAGCGCTGGCTGGTACTGGTTGTACTGCCTGTGAGTCTGGCACTGCTGGCATTCCGCTCGTTACAGGCCTTTATCGATATCTGGACTGATAAGCGTCATATGCTGATCAGCGGTCACGAGGCACAGGACCTTGTGGACGAAAACAAAAATGTTCTTAAAGACTAATAGGGGCATCTGAGATGGAAGCACTGATTCTTTTTGCTTTGGTACTCGGGCTGCTGTTTATCGGTCTGCCCGTGGGTATCGCGCTGGGTCTCTCGTCGATCCTGTTTATTACCTTTTTCTCGAGTGATTCGCTCTCGTCTATTGCGATCTCACTCTTCGGTGTGGGCACGCACTACACGCTACTGGCAATACCCTTCTTCATTTTGGCATCAGCCTTTATGTCGACCGGCGGTGTGGCTAAGCGCCTGATCAACTTTGCAATTGCCTCTGTTGGTCACTTCCGCGGCGGTCTGGCGATGGCATCGGTTCTGGCCTGTATGATGTTCGCTGCCCTGTCTGGCTCATCACCGGCGACCGTGGTTGCGATCGGTACCATTGCGATTGCCGGTATGCGCCAAGTTGGCTACTCGAAGGAGTTCGCGTCGGGCATTATCGCCAACGCAGGTACTCTGGGCATACTGATCCCTCCATCGATCGTAATGGTGGTATACGCCGCATCAACTGATGTATCGGTTGGTCGAATGTTCCTTGCTGGTGTTATCCCAGGCTTGATGGCTGGCGGTATGCTGATGTTGGCGATCTATGTGGTTGCTCGTATCAAAAACCTGCCTGCAGAAGAGTGGAAAGGCTTCGGAGCAATAGTACGCGGTGGTAAGGAGGCGGGCTGGGGCCTGTTCCTGATCGTTATCATCATGGGTGGTATTTACGGTGGTGCATTTACACCAACCGAGGCAGCGGTTGTCGCTGCGGTTTACTCAATGCTGATTGCCGTGTTCGTCTACCGCGACATGGGACCGCTTAAAGATACTCCTTGGGTTCTTGATACGGATGCAGATCACGCGCGAATCGGCTTCAATGGTAGCGTCTACGGCGTATCGATGTTCCTCGTGTTCATGATCATGTCCTTCTTCGCAACCTCTGGTCCTGATGCTACCGTCACTTTTGGTGAACGAGCCATTTGGGGTCTGATCATCAGTGCGGCGATCACTATCCTCTACATTGTGAAGCGTAGTGGCGATCTGCACGAGGGCTTCATGCACTGTTTCGCAGCAGGTCTTCCGATCTGGGGGCGCAACCTAGGGCTGATCGTGCGTAAATTCTTGCCGGGTATCTTCGGTGGTGAGACGCGAAAGGTGATGCTGGAAGGCACCAAAACTACCGTTATGCTGATGTTCATCATCGCCAACGCGCTGCTGTTTGCGCACACGCTATCAGCGGAGCGTATCCCGCAGGCGATCACTGAGTGGATGCTGGACGCTGGTTTTACCTGGTTTACCTTCCTCATTGCCGTAAACATCCTGCTGCTGATCGGTGGTCAGTTCATGGAACCATCAGGCCTGCTGGTAATTGTGGCGCCGGTGGTATTCCCAATCGCGATGGAGCTCGGTGTAGACCCGATCCACCTGGGTATCATCATGGTCGTGAATATGGAGATCGGTATGATTACCCCTCCAATAGGTCTGAACCTGTTTGTGACCTCGGGGATCACCGGTATGAGTCTGGCGCGCGTTGTTAAAGCTGCCGCTCCATTTGTTGCCGTGCTGTTTGTCTTCCTGATTCTGGTGACTTACATCCCTGCACTGTCTACTTGGCTGCCATACTCAATAATGGGGCCGGAGATTGTTACCAAGTAACGCTACCTACCATCAAAACGGCGCTCATCGAGCGCCGTTTTTTTTGGCTCTTTAGGGGCGAAGCGGGGTGCGGACTACCCTTTCCAGACACGCTCGAGCACTTCCATGTGGCGCTTCGCAATTTACATCCTTGTAAATTGAGAGTCTGGAAAGGGTAGTCCGCAACTCACTCCGCCGGCCTGAGTGCCATACCAACTCCGAAGCCCGCTGATGCTTGAGTTAAGGAGGCGGGGTTGACTAGAATCTCCAGCAGTGCAGAGTGCGGTGGGTGGGGATTGTGAGACTCGTGGCAGCAGGGATGCTGCCACGAAGCTCCCATGGATATGTTCATGGATGAACGGTATGCCGCGCGACGCAGGAGCAAGCGCGCGGCCGGATTTACGGCGGGTCTCACAACCCCACCCAGCGTAATCTGTGCTGCCTCCAGATGTGAGGGCGATCTCAGTTTGTGAAACGCGAGGGAATCAGCGAAAATACGCGACAATTTTTCGGGCACCGCCCAAACCTAATTTAAAGAAGTCAGTTAAATGTCATCAGCTGTTCAGAATCAGGTCGCCCAGCGACGCACTTTTGCGATTATCTCTCACCCCGACGCCGGTAAAACCACGATTACTGAGAAGCTGTTGCTACTTGGTCAGTTGATTCAGGTGGCCGGTACCGTTAAGGGGCGTGGTAGTGATCGTCATGCGACTTCGGACTGGATGGGGATGGAGCAAGAGCGTGGTATCTCGATCACCTCATCGGTGATGCAGTTCCCGTTTCGTGATCGCATTGTAAACCTGCTAGATACTCCGGGGCACGAAGACTTCTCGGAGGATACCTACCGCACACTGACGGCAGTCGACTCGGCGCTGATGGTGGTTGATGGCGCTAAGGGTGTCGAGGATCGAACGATAAAACTGATGGAAGTTTGTCGTCTGCGAGATACGCCGATCTTCTCATTTGTGAACAAGCTCGACCGCGATATCCGTGACCCTATTGAGCTGCTGGATGAGATTGAGTCCGTACTGAAGATTGCGGCGGCACCGATCAACTGGCCAATCGCCTCAGGTCAGCGCTTCAAAGGTGTTTACAACCTCTATACCGATACAATACATCAGTACACCAAAGGGATGGGGCACACTCTGGCGGATGAGAAACTGATTAAAGGGTTGGACTCAGACGAGGCGCGCGCGTTGTTAGCGGATGAGTACGATGAGTTTTGTGATGAGATTGAGCTGGTAAAAGGCGCCTGCCACGAGTGGGATATCGATGCCTACCTCACAGGCGAGCAGACACCCGTCTTTTTCGGGACTGCCCTGGGTAATTTCGGCGTACGCGAGATGATGCATGACTTTGTTGAGTGGGCGCCGGCGCCTACAGAGCGCGCTACTGAATCGCGTACCGTTGGCGCTGACGAAGAGAAGTTCACGGGTTTTGTCTTTAAGATACAGGCCAATATGGACCCTAAACACCGTGACCGCATCGCCTTTATGCGTATCTGTTCGGGTAAGTACACCAAGGGTCTGAAGATGCGTCACACGCGCATAGCTAAGGACGTGCGTATCGCGGATGCAGTAACCTTTGTCGCCGGTGATCGCGAGGCTGTGGAAGAGGCTTGGTCAGGCGATATTATAGGCCTGCACAATCACGGCACGATTCAGATCGGTGACACCTTCACCGAGGGTGAAGAGCTTAAATTCACCGGGATTCCGCACTTCGCTCCTGAACTGTTCAAGCGCGTGCGCCCGACCGATCCATTGAAGATGAAGCAGCTACAGAAAGGTCTGCAGCAGCTCTCGGAGGAGGGTGCGGTACAGCTGTTTATGCCTAAGCGCAACAACGACCTGATTCTTGGTGCGGTGGGTCAGCTACAGTTTGATGTGGTTATGTATCGCCTCAAAGATGAGTACAAGGTTGAGTGTATCTATGAGCCAATCAGCGTTGCCACCGCGCGCTGGGTTGAGTGCTCAGATAACAAGATGCTTGGCGACTTTGAGAAGAAGGCTTACGACAACCTCGCGATTGATGGTGCTGGGTTGCTGACCTATCTCGCACCCACGCGCGTGAATCTCAATTTGACGCAGGAGCGCTGGCCCGACGTGGCCTTCCGCGCGACCCGCGAGCACTAATGGAACTGATCGACACCCACTGTCACCTCGACTTTGAGCCTCTCTCAGGGGTGTCGAATCCTGAATATCTTCAACTCACGCTGGCATTGGCCCAAGCAGAACAGGTCTCAACCATCATCGTGCCAGGCGTCACAGCATCGCGCTGGCAGAACGTCATTGATGTGTGTGTGGCTGCTGGACCAGTTACACGCTACCCCGCCCTCGGATTGCACCCCTGTTATTTGAGTGAACATCTTGATGACGATCTTGAGCGCCTTGAAGCGGCTCTTAGTCAGCACCCTCAGATTAAGGCAGTGGGTGAGACAGGGTTGGATCTTTACATCGAAGATCCAAACCTTGAGAGGCAGTTAGAGCTGTTTGAAGGCCAAGTTCGTCTGGCAAAGCAGTTTGACCTGCCCCTGCTAATGCACGGTCGCCGGGCAGTGGATCAGATCATCAAGGTGCTGCGCAAGCTTCAACCTCAATCCGGCGGTGTGCTGCACGCCTTCTCTGGCAGTGAGCAGCAGGCCAAACAGCTTTGGGATCTCGGTTTTTTGATTGGCATCGGCGGCTCTATCACATACGAGCGTGCGCAGAAGTTACGTCGTGTGGTTAGAGCGGTGCCGCTAGAGTCGCTTCTTTTAGAGACAGACGCCCCCGATATGCCGATGCAAGGTTTTCAGGGAGAACCTAACTGGCCACACCGGGTCGGCTACGCCGCTCGTACGCTAGCTGAGTTGCGCGGTGAATCTGTAGAGCGAGTAGCCGAACAGACAACGGCTAATGCACGCCGCCTGTTGGGGATCTAGCAATTTAAGAGCGCTGAGTGTCAGTCTGCTTTGGGTTGACCCTAGCTAAGGTCTTTGTACGGATTGTTAACATCAAAGCTAACGGGGATTGGATGCTGTGGCACTTTAATGCCTGCATGGCTAATCGCTAGATCTTCGCCCTCTAAAACTTGGTAGTCATAGCGATAAGTTGGTCGCATCTCTCCGCGCAGCGAAGCCAAGTTGTACTCGGCAATTTTCTCGTTGACCGCTTCATTACGCTGCTGCCAGAGTTTCATCTCTTCATTCGAGTAACGCTTGCTCAGCATCTCTAATGTTTTGTTGGGTGAGATCATAGCCGCGCTGGCGTTATTACCGCCAAATCCCTTGGAGTTGATCATGGCAGCGTGCACATGTTCCGCACCTACCTCTAAGTGCTGCAGTGGTAGGTTCAGGTTTGACTGATGTACATCGTCAGCAATGGCTGAAGTGGTAGTCAGGCCAGGAATGATGCCCTTAGACCAGACTCCGAGCGTCGACAGAATTTGATCACCGCCGGCTGTGCCCTGTGAGTGGCCAAGATAGGCTTTAACTGCGGTCACAGTCAGTTGATCAATCGAGAAGGCTTTAGCGATCTCGTTGAGCACATGCGACTCGGTTACGCGGTTTTGCGGGGTACTGGTGCCGTGAGCTTGTAACATGGAGTGTTTTTGTAGCGAGTCACTACCGATCAGCTTCTCGATCAGTGAGGCTGCTTTACCTAGCGTCAGATAGTTGCCTACACCTGGAGCTGAAATCGATTTTTTGTAGCCGTCTGCGTTAACGTAAACATCGGGTACGGACGCATAGATGTTAGCGCCACTTTCAATTGCTAGACGGTCGCTCATCAACACGATGAACTGAGCTGACTCACCGATTGTGAAGCCGCAGTTCTCACCGAATGGACGGCATGCGCGACGGTGATCGACCTGTTCAATAGAGCTCAGGCCGTCAAGTGCCTGCAGCTTTTTATCCTCAGCCAGTGCACCCATAGCACGGAAGCCTTCGATCACCTCAGGAATCACCGGAGCGTCGGCACCGCCGACTAGTACTAGCTCAGCCTTGCCGGTACGGATGGCTTCAACACCAGAACGCAGGTTGTAGAGGAAGGTGGCACAGGCGCCTAGCGCACCCCCTGTGGTGCCGAGGTTGCCCAGCATATACGCGTTTACGAAGTCTGCTGGCATCTGGGCATAGCCCAGTGGCATCTGCTTTGAGGTAGTGCGCTTACCGAGCGGTGGATATTTTGTCAGGCCACCGAAGCCGAGCTCATCCAACTGGCCAATTGAGTTGCTGGCGAAGACAGCGATCTGGTCAGGAGATAGCGTCTGCAACAGTGCATCAATATCGAGTCCAGTTGCACTGAGCGCATCAGAGGCAGCATAGACTGCCATCTGCAGTGCGCGTGGATGGTTGCGTGACTGATAGAGTTTGCCTGGCTCAAATCCCGTCGGCAGTGTGCCTGCAGCTTGAACCGGTAGACGGCGGCTGTCTGGGAAAATTACATCAGTTCCGCCGCTTACTGCGACATCAACCATGCCACCATCCAGTGGTGTTACCCGCCAGTTATCTGGAACATTTTCGGGTAGAAGACGGCTGCGCAGACGGAAATTGATGGTGCCCTCAGCTTCGCTAATGCGGGCGGCTGAGTTCATTAATACTGCATTGGCATCGAACTGCTCAGACGGGATGCGGCGAATCAGGGTGCGAGAGAGGAGTTCTTTTTCGAGCTTCTGCGCGAGTGCGCTGGCGTCCAGAGTATTGCCGGCACTGTCTTTATAGCTACCATCCTTGAAGACCCCCAGACCGGTCAGCATTGCGAGGTCTAGCAAGGTCTCGTGACGGGTTGCGGCATCAAGTTTATCGAAAATTATGCGGTTGTAGGCGTGGTAGTTAGAGGAGCGTCCCGCGGGGCTGATGCCACCAAAACCGACGATAACTGGAAGCTGAGACAAGCGACTCTCCCCTATGCCTAAATGCGCCACGCACGACGCGCTATATACCTACAACTTGTGCCGAATTGTAGCGCGATAGGGGGCGTAGTGGCTAGCGCTGCAGCCGGTAAAACATCAGGAATTCGCAGGCGTGTCAGTAATTTATGTCTAAACTTAATCGGAAGCTAAATAATCTTTGAATCTTCTGGAGACTGATGTGAAGAAAGTCCTAACTACGCTGGTGGTTGCAGCAACGCTAGCCGGCTGTCAGACGCTCGATCCGTACACCCAGCAGCCCAAAACCTCGAATGCGACTCAAGGTGCCGGAATAGGTGCGTTGGCAGGCGCTGTATTGGGGGCAGCGGTATCCAAGGGTAATCGTGGTGAAGGTGCCTTGATTGGTGCTGCCGTAGGTGGCGCTGTAGGTGGCGGTATTGGTTACTACATGGATCAACAGGAGATGCTGCTACGCCAAGAGCTTGAAGGTACAGGTGTGCGCGTTGAGCGAGTGGGCGATGAGATTCGCTTGGTTATGCCAGGCAATATTACCTTTGCGACCGATAGCGATCGTATAGCCGGTAATTTCTATCCCGTACTTGATTCTGTTGCCAAGGTGCTGCTCAAGTTTGATAAGACAGCAATCAATGTAGATGGATACACCGACTCTACCGGTTCGTTTGAATACAACCAGAGCCTATCTGAGCGCCGCGCAATGAGTGTCTCTAACTATCTGTCGCAGGTGGGTGTCGAAAGTCTGCGCATCAGTAGTCGTGGGTTTGGTGAGCGTAACCCGATTGCGAGTAATGACAGTGAGGGAGGGCGCGCTGCGAATCGCCGCGTGGAGATTTGGATCCGCGGAACTCAGCAATAACAGGTTGTTAACAGCCCAGAACCCGATAGAACTGAGTCTAATAACCCAGAACGATATCGCCCGCTTGAATGCCGGCAATATCTCCCGGTTGCGATAATCGGCCCTGGGCGCGTCCAAATTCTGTGCGCTCGATAGTAAAGTTGATGTCTGTGGGCTCGGTTGAAGTGACCGGCTGCATCATTGAGTCGTACATCTGAACCCTGCGCGCGACCGACAATCGGTCCCCTGGCTTGAGTCCTGCATCGGCACCTCTATCTATCCAAGCGCTAGCACCGCTGGTTGAGACTATATTGGCCTGCAAGGGTTGGCAGGCGAGGCTGTTCGCCAGCTCGTTTGCCAATCCAGAAAGCTCCTGTATGACTGTTTTACCATAGGGCTCTTGCACAAACTGCTCCAGTGAGATCGGTTGTTTTGACTGGAGTGCAGCCTCCCAACGGCCAGTGGTCTGCAGTCGATAGCGCTGGAGCAGATCGCCGGTTTGGCTATCGATAAGGTCCGCGCTTAATTGGAAGTAACGTTGATTTGCGCGCTGTTTCAGACCCGTACGTTCAGCAAGGTCAACCAGCACATTGGGTGTGTCATTGGCTACTGCCTCCATCGATAGCGAGTCGATACTCGCCGTAAGCAGGTACTGGGTATTCAGGCTCTCAGCATCTCGTGCTCGTTGCAGCGCTGCATCGGGGCTTAGTTCGCTGTAGGTCGGCAACCGATAGTTGCGCGCGTCAATCAATTTCAGATGCGCGCTCTGTTCAAGCTGAGCGATCAGGTAGCCAGGTAGCAGTCTAGATAGTGACTGAAGGCGGCCAAGATTGGCTTCAGCGGGCCGAGCCAGCGTCCATTGGGTGAGTGCGAGAGGTTTACGATAGGCGGTTGCCTCGGAATCATCGGCACAGCCCTCAACGGCATTGACTTCGGCTCGGATCAGTACTTCCAGCTGGTTGCCGGATCGATTCTCAGAGATCAGCTCAACAGCCCCGAGAGTTGTCTGTGTACTGACACGCAGGTTATCAATCTCGAGAATGCCGTCGCGTACACTCTGGGTGACGGCAATCTGCGCTAAGGCCATCATGCTGGCCTGCTCGGTCGCACGGCTGATCGCGCGCTCTCGGGCGTTATCAATGTCATCATTTTCGATTAGGGCCCGGCCGATCGCTTCGATTGATGCTGCTTGAGCCGATGTAATCAAACTGAGGAGGAAAGAGACAGATAAAAGCAGTGTTCGCATAACTAACCCGTAAGCAAGTGAGATACAGAACAGTTTGGTTCAAATGTCAGTTATTTCCCAGTTTTGCGCAGAATGCACGGTATAACAGTGAATCCTAGACTATATTTCCTGTAGAAATTGATCGGGATTACCCTATGAGAATTGTTAGCACCTTGGGTGTGGCCCTAATGCTGAGCGGCTGTCAGATGGCGATGTTTTCAGCTCCTCAGTCGAGTAATGATGGGAGTCTGTCTGGGTCCGTTGAATCGATGCAGGAGGCTCAGTCCCCTTATTTGAGTGAGCGTGAAGAGCCGTTAGAAGCGCAGCCGGCAATTGGTGTTCGGGCAGTGTCGCTCGATACCAAGGTAGACCCGTTGAGTAGCGCTGCAGAGATTCTCGGAGAGCAATTGATCACGGGTTTGAGTGAAGCGCGTGTGAAGCGCTTTCCAATGACAATTTTGCCTTTTGGAGCGCTGCCAGGACACTCGGTTTACAGCACTGTGGGTGAACGCGTCTCTGAATCACTTTTCTACTCGCTACAAGCCAACGAATACAACCTAATCGATTACCGAGTAGCGGGCATGCCGGACCGTGCAATGCCAGAGGTCTCTGAGCAGCAGATAGGCCAGCTCAGATCGCGCAACCGCATCTACTTTGTTCTGGTGGGTAACTATGCTCACTATGCTGATGGTTTGGTAATCAATGCTCGCGTGCTGGATACGACTACGCGCCAAGTGCTTGCTGCAGGGCAGGTGCATGTGGCGGATCAGCTTTTAGAGGGGCGTCTGCCCGGATACGACCCGTTGCTCGCTGCTGAGAAAGGGATGGTTGTCGAGACAGGCGGAGTGCCTGCAGGAGTTGCTGAATGAGATCTGTAGTTTTGGCATGTGCGCTCTGTTTGGCGTTATCGGGATGTCAAACAGTCACCCCCGCGCTAACACCCTCGCCGTCTAAAACCGTGGCTGCAGATGAAAATTGGGTGCAAGCAACGGGCTATGCACCCATCAGTCTACAGCCCGGCGAGACGAGTGATCAGAAACAGCTGAACGCCATGCGAGTCTCTAAGTTGCGTGCCTATCAAGAGCTGGCAGCGATTGTGAATGGCCAGTATCTCTATGGTACGACGACGGTGGAGTCGATGATTCTACAGAACGACCAGTTTAAAACCGCAGTCGCAGGCGTCGTGCGTGGAGCTCGGGTCGTTAAGAGCTTCCCTGTCCAAGAAGACGTCTATGCAACCATTCTTGAAGTGGACTTGAACCAGGTTGAGAGGGCTTGGATCAGCGCGAATTGAGAACCTGTGGCTCAATCCTCGCCGCGGACACCTCTTCAGACACGCCGTAAACCCATCCTTGGGGGCTTCGTGTTGACCTCCATGTCAACAAGAGTCTTCAGAGGTGTCCCCGACGATGCTTGAGCTCTGGTTTTTCGAGTGCCCAGTGTCTGTTTCTCGAACCGTATTTGCCATGGATATGTCCATGGAGGACGGTATGCTGCACGACGCAGGAGCAAGCGTGCAGCGGGCAAATACGGAGCGCCCAGGGATGGCTCGCAGCGTTTCGAGAAATAGATACTGGGTACTCATTAACTCAGGCGTATTAACCGTGCTTAGCAGCGTAGGCGGCTTTCTGCTCAGGCGTCGCCTCAGTTTGGTATTTAGCTTTCCAATCCCCGTAGGGCTCGCCATAAACAAGCTCGCGAGCCGCATCTAAGTCGACACTTTCTCCACGCTCTTCAGCTGCTGCAACGTACCACTTTGACAGGCAGTTGCGACAGAAGCTTGCGAGGTTCATCAAATCGATATTCTGCACCTCTTTGTGGTTGTCGAGGTGGTCGAGTAGGCGGCGAAAGACAGCGGCTTCTATCTCGTTCTGTTTATTCTGGTCCATCTAAAAGCTCCTTTTTGAAAATGTTCTCTGTGAATCAGTGCATATGCTCGTCCAGCTCTTTACAGATCGCGTCTGTTAGCCGGTTGCAGTAGTCAGGGTCTGTTAGTGCTTGGTTATCGGCGTCGGTGATGTAGAAGAAGTCCTCTACACGCTCAGCGACGTTGGCGATTTTAGCTTTGTGCACAACGATACCAAACTGGCTAAAGATATTGCCTATACGCGACAGGAGGCCGGGGCGATCGGCCGTGAATACCTCGAGAACAGTCTGGTTTACGCCGCTATCACTGCTAAGAGTCGCGCTGGTCTTCATTGGGAAGAGCTTCAGTTGGCGCGGTACCCGACGTTGGATGATTTCTGGATAGTCATCAGGGTCATCTAGCTGCTCAAACAGATAGTCGTAGATACTTTGCAGATAATCCGGATTCTCTGATAGCGGCTGATTATCTTCGGTCAGTACGGTGTAGGTGTTCAGCGTGTAGCCGTTGTCTGTCACGATGATGCGAGCGTCCTGAACACTCAGATTCAACTGGTCGAGTGCCGCTACTGTTGCCGCAAAAAGGTTGGGCGAGTCTTCTGTATGGATAAATATTTCAGTTGCACCTTCGTTGGCTCTAAAGGTGTTCTGGCTCAGCATAATGAGCGGTAACGGCTTATTGTTATGCTCAATGATCGCCTGGGTATGACGTGCGATCGCTTTGCCATCTTCGCGCAGGAAGTAATCTTCTCCGAGTCGAGCCCAGAGAGCTTTGGCTCTTGTTGTGTCTACATGCTGACGCTCGAGTGCGGCTAGCGCCTCATGCTGAGCCTGCTCAATGCGCTCCTCGCGATCGATCGGGTTCTCAAGCCCGCGTCGCAGAGCGCGACGCGTCTCCGTGTAGAGTTGACGCAACAGCGAAGCGCGCCAACTGTTCCAGAGCTCATTATTGGTGGCGTTGATGTCCGCTACCGTGAGTACATAGAGATAATCTAGATGGGTGACGTCGCCCATCCGTCGAGCAAAGCTGTTTATCACTTCTGGATCCGATAGATCTTTACGCTGTGCGGTCATCGACATAAATAGATGACTCTTCACCAGCCAGGCAACCAGCTCTGCGTCCCACTTGCTGAGGTGGTGGCGTTGACAGAAATCCATCACGTCGACAGCGCCAAGCTCCGAGTGGTCGCCACCGCGACCTTTAGCGATATCGTGATAGAGGCCTGCAACGTAGAGCAGCTCGATCTTGGGAATATTGTTCACCACTCGGTGCGCAATCGGAAAAACATCGCGGTACTCACGGTGGCGGAACTGTCGCATCATCTGAATAACCTTCAGCGTGTGTGCGTCGACGGTGTAAATGTGGAACAGATCGTGCTGCATCTGACCCACAATATTGCCAAACTCCGGAAGATAGCGCCCCAGAATACCGTAGCGATTCATGCGTTTGAGCTCAGTCGAGACGCGCTCGGGTGAACGCAACAGCTCCATGAACAAGCTTGTGTTGCGGATATCCTTGCGGAAGTCGTCGTCGATCAGGTGCCGATGGGTGCGGATCAAGCGAATGGTTGAGGCACGTACACCCTTAATCTCAGGGTGCTGTGCCATGATGACGTGCAGCTCCATTAAGGCAAAGGGGTTGTGCTCGAACACGGTGGGATAGGCTGCTGCTAGGTAGTCGTCGCGGACAACGAAGCGACTATTGATTTGCCGTACCTCCTGTTCGACGTCGGCACGCAGAATGGCTTCGTCGAAGTACTGCAGCAGCATATCGTTGAACGCAGACATGCGCTTGGCGACGCGATAGTACTGGCTCATAAACTGCTCTACTGCTAACGCGCTATCGTTATCCTCATATCCAAAAAAGCCGGCTAGCGTTCTTTGATGATCGAATAGTAGTCGATCTTCGCGGCGGTTCGTTTTCATATGTAGGGCATAACGCGCTCGCCACAGGTACATCTCTCCACGGCTGAGTTGCTCAAGTTCTGTATCTGTCAGAAAACCATGCTCTACTAGGTCCTTGATATACGTTGCACCGAAGTGTCGTTTCGCAACCCAGCCGATGGTTTGCAGATCACGTAAACCACCCGGTGAGTTTTTAATGTTGGGCTCAAGGTTGTATTCGGTGTTGTTAGTGCGTGAGTGACGGTCTGTCTGCTCTTTGAGCTTGGCTTTGAAGAACTCCGCATCCGACCAAGCATCTTCCGAGGTGACTTGCTCATACATGCGTTCACGCAGGCTTTTGTCACCCACCAGTGTGCGCGATTCAACCAGGTTGGTGGCGATCGTAATGTCGCCGCGCGCCTCGTTGTAGCACTCCTCGAGCGTACGGACACTCGAACCGATATCCAAGTTGACGTCCCAAAGCAGAGTGAGGAAACCGCTAATGCTCGCTTCAAAGTCAGCTGGGTCGAGACCGTCCATTAGTAGGAGGATGTCGACATCCGAGTGCGGGTGCAGCTCGCCGCGGCCGTAGCCGCCAACAGCGATAAGACTTAATTGTCCCTCTTCTGGCCAATCAAACTGTTTCCATGCGAAACGCAGGAGTTGGTCGATTACCCAGGCTCGGCCATAGATGAGGGTGCGAATATCCGCCTTATCGATAAAGGCTGCATGCATTGCCTCAGTGGATGCGTTCAGCGCGTTTTTAAGCGCTTTAGTGGCGCCGAGAGACTCGGCTTCACGATGAAGTTTGGGTTGGTCAAAAAAACGCTCGACACCATTTATCGGTATTGCTGTCAGTTGCATCTGCAGCTGCTCCTGTTTATACGCTGAAGAACGACGATGATCGGGGCTAGTGTATTAAACGCGTTCTTCGTTGCGCAGGGTCAGAATCTCGTAGCCTGTTTCGGTGACGAGTATGGTGTGCTCGTATTGGGCCGAGAGGCGGCGATCGACAGTCTCAACCGTCCAGCCATCGCGCTTGTTTAGTTTTACGTTGCGCTTGCCCGCATTAATCATCGGCTCGATTGTTAGGCACATTCCCGCTTCAAGCGTTTCACCGGTACCGGGGCGGCCGTAATGAAGTACCTGCGGATCTTCGTGGAATTCCGCGCCAATGCCATGTCCGCAGTATTCGCGCACAACTGAGTAGTGGTGAGCCTCGGCGTGTTTCTGGATGGCGTGGCCGATATCGCCTAGCTGTACGCCCGGTTTAACCAGTTCGATGCCAAGATTCATACACTCCTGCGTGACTTTGCAGAGGCGCTCCGCATGCGGTGCAACCTCGCCCACCAAAAACATTTTGCTGGTATCGCCGTGATAACCATCTTTAATGACAGTAATGTCGATATTAATCAGATCGCCGTTTTTGAGCGCTTTGTCGTTGGGGATACCGTGGCAGACAACCGAGTTTACTGAGGTGCAGATCGATTTCGGGAAGCCATGGTAGTTCAGCGGCGCTGGGATGGCCTGCTGGTCGTTAACGATATAATCATGGCAGATCTGGTTCAGTTCGTTGGTGGTGATGCCCGGTTTTACATGGGGCTCGATCATCTCCAGTACCTCGGCGGCCAGACGTCCGGCTACGCGCATCTTCTCAATTTCGAGGGCGGATTTAATCTTTATGCTCATCTCTTCGTCTCATCGATCTGTGCCAAGTCACTACGCGGTAAAATTGCGTCGCTTAGCCGGGAAATAGTTAACTGCCCCAAGTGTACCTCAGATCCTTTTGCTGCCCAAAGTTTGCTTCATTTTATTTGCGGCTTGTGGTATAAACTGCGCTCCAAAATTTCGTGCCTCGGCACAATTAACGCAAGTACTGCTCATTACTGGGTGTGCTTAAACACAACACACACAGCTCGTCACAGGCTGCCTGGGTGCCGGAAACGGTTGGCAGATGGGGGTTGTGGAGGTTTGAACCCGCTAGAAGGAAAGTTCAAAAATGGCAAAAGTCAGCATGCGTGACCTGCTCAAAGCAGGTGTTCACTTCGGTCACCAGACTCGTTACTGGAACCCGAAAATGTCGAAATTCATCTTCGGCGCTCGCAACAAGATTCATATCATCAACCTCGAGCACACTCTGCCTGCTATGAACGACGCTCTGGCAGTCGTTAAAAACATGGCATCGAACAAGAACAAGGTTCTGTTCGTGGGCACTAAGCGTGCTGCTGCGAAAGTGGTTAAAGAAGAAGCAAGCCGTGCAGGTATGCCTTACGTAAACCACCGTTGGTTGGGTGGTATGCTGACCAACTACAAAACTATCCGTCAGTCTATCCGTCGTCTGCGTGATCTTGAAGCTCAGGCTCAAGACGGTACGTTTGAAAAGCTGACCAAGAAAGAAGCGCTGATGCGTCGTCGCGAGATGGAGAAGCTTGAGCTATCTATCGGCGGTATTAAGGATATGGGCGGTCTGCCTGACGCACTGTTCGTAATCGACGTTGATCACGAGCGCATCGCTATTAACGAAGCAAACAAGCTGGGCATTCCAGTAATCGGTATCGTTGATACCAACTCTAACCCAGACGGCATCGATTACGTTATCCCAGGTAACGACGATGCGCTGCGCGCTATCCAGATCTACGCTCAGTCTGTTGCTGATGCATGTGTAGAAGGCAGCGATGCAAACGCTGGCGCGAAGAGCGACTTCGTTGAAGTAGACGAGCAGGCTGCAGCTGAGTAAGCGCAGTAAAAGCTTCATCTTCGGATGGTAAGTTTACGAGAAGGGGAGCCAGGCTCCCCTTTTTTAAGTCTGAATTAAGTTCTTAAAGAATATAGAGGATTGCGAAATGGCAAACATCTCTGCATCAATGGTTAAGGAGCTGCGCGAGCGCACCGGTCTTGGCATGATGGAGTGCAAAAAAGCACTGGTTGAAGCTGAAGGCGACATCGAAAAAGCGATTGATGATCTGCGTAAAGCGTCAGGTCTGAAAGCTGCTAAGAAAGCGAGCCGCACAGCGGCTGACGGCGTTGTTCGCGTCAAAGTTGCAGACGACAACAGCTACGCTGTCGTTGTAGAAGTTAACTCTGAAACTGACTTCGTTGCACGCGACGACAACTTCCTTGGTTTCGTTGACACTGTTCTGGCTAAAGCTTTCGCTGATAAGCAGGCTGACGTTGCTGCGCTGATGGCAGGCGATCTTGAATCTGCTCGTGAAGCACTTGTACAGAAGATCGGTGAAAACATCTCTGTTCGCCGTGTCGTGGTAGTGGAAGGCGCAAACGTTGATGCTTACGTTCACAGCAACAACCGTATCGCAACTCTGGTCTCTCTGACTGGCGGTGAAGCGGAGCTGGCACGTGACGTTGCAATGCACGTAACTGCACAGAACCCACGTGTATGTAAGCCAGAAGATATGCCACAGGACGAGCTTGATCGCGAGAAGGAGATCATCATGGCTCAGCCTGATATGGAAGGTAAACCGCAGGAAATCAAAGAAAAGATGGCTGTGGGTCGTGTTAAGAAGTTCCTGGCTGAGAACAGCCTGGTTGAGCAGGCGTTCGTTAAGAACCCAGAGCTCACAGTTGGCAAGCTGATTAAAGATGCTGGTGCTGACATCAACGGCTTTACCCGTCTGGAAGTAGGCGAAGGTATCGAAGTTGAAGTTAAAGACTTCGCACAGGAAGTTGCAGAGCAGCTCAACGGCTAATTCTGCTGTCGCGGTCCTGCAATGACTTGCGGGGCCGCGCGCTTTCGATATAAGTTAGACACCACTCGATTCTGCCTTTCCCGGAGGTCCTATGCCTGCTGCCAAACCTAGCTCCAAATACAAGCGTATTTTGCTAAAACTCAGCGGTGAAGCGCTGATGGGTGAAGAGAACTTCGGTATCGATCCGAAGGTTCTGGATAGAATGGCGCTGGAGATTGGCCAGTTGGTCGGTATCGGCGTTCAGGTCGGTATTGTGATTGGTGGTGGTAACCTGTTCAGGGGCGCAGCCCTGAGCGCGGCGGGCCTAGATCGTGTTACGGGCGATCATATGGGTATGCTGGCAACGGTTATGAACGCACTTGCGATGCGTGACGCACTTGAGCGCTGCAATATCGCAACGCGTGTTATGTCTGCGATTCCAATGAGCGGAGTGGTTGATCACTATGATCGTCGCAACGCGATGCGTTACCTAAACCAGGGAGATGTTGTGATCTTCTCAGCTGGTACAGGCAACCCCTTCTTTACAACTGACTCTGCAGCTTGTCTTCGTGGTATCGAGATAGATGCAGATGTCGTACTCAAAGCGACTAAGGTAGACGGTGTTTACACGGCGGATCCGATGAAGGACTCCTCGGCAGTGCGTTATGACCGTTTGAGCTTTGATGAGGTTATTGAAAAACAACTCGGCGTCATGGACATGACGGCGATCTGCCTCACTCGTGACCACGATATGCCGGTCCGTGTATTCAATATGAACAAACACGGTGCACTGGTTAATGTTGTTGGTGGTGGCGATGAGGGTACGCTGATAGACAGCGGCAAGCCGACTGGAGAGTAAGATGATTGATGAGATTGTCCGCGACGCGGATGAGCGTATGGCTAAAAGTGCTGAATCGCTGATTGAGCAGTTCAAGAAAATTCGTACCGGCCGTGCAACACCAGCGATTCTAGATAGTGTGCAGGTTGATTACTACGGCTCGATGATGCCGATTAATCAGGTTGCTAACGTAACGGTTGAAGATGCGCGTACGCTGTCGATTATTCCTTGGGAACAGCCAATGGTTCCAGCTATCGAAAAGGCGATCATGAAGTCTGATCTGGGTCTCAACCCATCCACAGCTGGTAACGTGATTCGTGTACCAATGCCGGCGCTGACCGAAGAGACACGTAAGGGTTACATTCGCCAAGCTCGCCAAGAGGCAGAGAATGCACGTATTGCTATTCGCAACGTGCGCCGTGACGCTAACAGCAGCATTAAAGACCTGCTGAAAGAGAAAGAGATCTCCGAAGATGACTCGCGTCGCGGCGAAGATCTAACGCAGAAAGCAACGGACAAACATGTTGCCGAGGTTGAGAGCCTACTGTCACAAAAAGAGAAGGATCTAATGGAGATCTAATCTCCATCGCACCCTGCAGAGCGCTTCGTCTGTTGATGGTGGCGCTCTTTTCGTAGAGGGGTGCAGTAGGACAATATTGATGGCCGACACAACAACTGATAACAAGGCTAAGCTTCGCCCAATGCCCAAGCACGTTGCCATTATCATGGATGGTAACAACCGTTGGGCTAAAGAGCGCAGACTTCCCAGTCTGGCGGGGCACAAGGCGGGTGCTGAGAGCGTGCGCGCTGTTATCAAAGCTTGCGCCGAATCGGGTGTGGAGTCTCTTACGCTGTTCGCATTCTCGAGTGAGAATTGGCGTCGTCCGGAAGATGAGGTAAACGGTCTGATGGACCTGTTCGCCTGGGCGCTGGATCGTGAGGTGAAGAAGCTGGCGAAGAACAACATTCGTCTGCAGGTGATCGGTGATAAGAGTGGATTTAGTGAGGGGCTGCAGAAGCGAATTGCCATAGGTGAAGCGCTGACGCAAGATTGCACCGGTCTCTGCCTGAATATTGCCGCTAACTACGGCGGTCAGTGGGATATCGCGCGTGCCGCTCGCACTCTTGCGGCGCAAGTCGCTGCCGGCGAAATGAAACTCGAGGAGCTTACGGCCGAGCGTTTGGGGCTAGAGGTGAGTCTTGCTGATCAACCTCTGCCGGACCTCTGTATCCGTACTGGCGGTGAGCAACGCATCAGTAATTTCCTAATCTGGCAGTTTGCCTACACCGAACTCTATTTTAGCCCACTCTACTGGCCAGACTTTGGCTATCAACAGATGCTGGATGCCTTACAAGATTTTCAAACGCGAGAGCGACGCTTCGGTCGTACCAGCGAGCAGGTGGCAGCCGAGCATGTTTAAAGAACGCTTGATGACAGCCCTGATACTGGCACCACTCGCGCTGGCAGCAGTATTTCTGCTTCCGCTGTTGCCATTTTCGATCCTGATGGGGCTGCTTGTGCTGATTGGTGGCTGGGAGTGGTCTAATCTAGCGCTGCATCGCCGCACGCACCGTTGGCTCTACGTCGCCAGTCTTGCACTATTGCTTGTTAGTACACATATTCTGCTCGCCTTTGTTGAGGTGCCAATCCTAATGGCTGCTTTTGTCTTTTGGTGGTTTGCATTGAGTCGTGTTGGGCGTTATCCGCAAACCAAAGGCATAGAACAGACCGCGACAAAGATCTTTATAGGCTACCTAGTGTTGATTCCAGCTTGGGTCGCAATGGTGGGTATGAAAGCGCACCCACAGGGTAATCTACTGATTTTCATGCTATTTTTGTTGGTTTGGGGTGCAGATATTGGTGCCTATTTTGCCGGCAAGCGCTTTGGCCGCAACAAGCTCATTCCAAAAGTAAGCCCAGGTAAAACTCGTGAGGGGGTGCTCGGCGGGCTCTCTGTCTGCGTAATGGTTGCTATCGGCTTTGCGATCTCAGCGAAGTTATCTGCCGGAGCGACCTTAGCGCTGCTTCTACTGGCGCTCGTCACCGGCATGGTTTCGGTGCTTGGCGATTTGTTTGAGTCGATGTTTAAGCGCGAGCGGGGAATTAAAGACAGTGGTCGTATTTTGCCGGGACATGGTGGGATTCTGGATCGCATTGATAGTCTGACGGCCGCTGCCCCAATTTTTCTGCTCGGACAATATTGGATGCAGATTTTCTAGGTAAAAGATGGACTTAATCCAAACCCTTCTAGCGACGCTCGTTACTCTGGGTATCTTGGTCACAATCCATGAGTGGGGACACTTCTGGGTGGCTCGACGCTGCGGCGTTAAAGTTCTGCGTTTCTCGGTCGGATTCGGCAAACCTATCTGGATGCGTGTGGGCAGAGATGGCACTGAGTATGCGGTGGCTTCTATTCCTCTTGGTGGCTATGTTCGCATGTTGGATGAGCGAGAGGGCGATGTGCCCGAAGCGCTGCGCCAACAAGCGTTTAACAATAAGCCGGTTATGCAGCGAATCGCGATTGTCGCTGCAGGCCCTCTGGTTAACCTCATTTTTGCTGTTTTAGCTTACTGGTTTCTGTTTGTCTGGGGCGTCACCGTCGTAAAACCGACTATCGGTGTTGTTGAGCCGGCATCGCTAGCCGAGCAGGCTGGACTTCAGTCGGAGCTTGTACTCACCGAAATTGATGGCCGCGCGGTTCGTTCGTGGGAAGAGGTAAATTTAGCGCTCGCTGCCCGTATCGGTGATGAGGGAGTGCTTGAACTCAGAGCCGGTCAGCCTGACAGTGGTTGGTTGAAAAACTACTCGGTACCACTGCAAGGATGGCGTGTAGATCTGGAGAGCGAGTCGCCGCTGCGAGCCTTTGGCCTGCAACCTTGGCAGCCTCTTATTGAGCCGGTGATTGGCCAGATAACGCCCGATGCTGCTGCACAAGCGAGTGGTTTGCGTGTGGGGGACAAAGTTGTTGCGGTGGGCGGTGCGCCAATTGCCGACTGGATGGATCTGGTTGGTGTGATTCAGGCATCTGCCAACTCTGCATTGGATTTTACGATTTTGCGCGACTCGTCAGAATTGACCCTTAGGATCACTCCGGGGAGTCGGACATTGAGCGACGGTTCGGTTGTGGGTTTTATCGGTGCGGGAGTTCAGCCCTACACTTGGCCTGAAGATCATTTAGTTGACCTGCAACAAGGCCCGGTAGAGGCTCTGGTTAGCGGATTTAATAAAACTGTACAGATGGTGAGTTTGACCCTTGATTCTATTAGGAAAATGATCGTCGGGGTGATCTCGCTAAATAACTTGAGCGGCCCGATAACCATTGCTAAAGTGGCGGGGGCCTCGGCGGCTTCTGGGCTTGAGTCATTCATCAGTTTTCTCGCCTATTTAAGTGTCAGCCTTGGTGTGTTGAACCTCTTGCCAATTCCGATGTTGGACGGTGGGCATCTGGTTTACTACTTCGTTGAAGTGGTACGGGGCAAGCCCGTCAGCGAGCGCGTTCAGGCGTTTGGTCTGAGAGTCGGTATGGCGCTTCTGTTTAGTTTGATGGCGTTAGCGATGATCAACGACATTGCACGCCTGTGAAATTGAATAATTAAGGATCTTTGAAAGCGATGAAAAGCTTAAATATAGTTGCAGCGGTACTGGCCCTCTGGGCAGGGGTGGTTCAAGCAGCGAATTTCACCGTTTCAGACATCCGTATCGAGGGCCTGCAGCAAGTTGAGCCCGGTATCGTGTTCCGCAATTTTCCAATCAGTCGTGGTAATCAGGTCGATGATCAGCGCCTAAACGATGCCACCCGCGACCTGTTTGAAACGGGTTACTTTGATGACGTACAGCTGTTGCGTGATGAGGGTGATGTACTTGTCTTGCGTCTTGTTGAGCGCCCGTCTGTTTCGCTTATCCGAATCGAAGGTAATGACTTGATCAAAGAGGAGCAACTGCGTGATGCTCTGAAAAATGGTGGTGTGGAGGAGGGTGATATCTTTCGTCGTGCCTCTCTAGACCAAATTCGCCTTGAATTGCTCAAAGTTTACAACGCCGCAGGTCGTTATACCGCTACGATCGATACAGAGGTAGAGGAGGTTGAAGGTAACCGTGTCGCCCTGAATATCGACATCAAAGAGGGTAAGACGGCGATCGTAAAACAGGTCAACATTATCGGTAACAAAAACTTCACCGATGATGAGCTGCTCGATCTGTTCGATACCGGTTTGACTAACATGTGGTCATTTTGGACCGATAACGATAAATACGCACGTGAGCGTGTGAGCGCAGACATTGAACGTCTGCGATCGTTCTACCTAGATCGCGGCTACATCAAGTTTGAAATTAACTCGACTGATGTCTCGATAAGCCCAGACCAGAAGCAGGTTTACATCAACATTAACCTCACTGAAGGCGCGCCCTACACCCTATCTGAGATCAAACTGGCGGGTGAGACCGGTGTGGCAGATACTGCACTGCGCGAGGCGATTACAGCTCAGCCAGGCGATTTGTATTCACGTAAAGCTTTGACTCGCATTATAGATAATATGCAGAAAGCTTTGGGCGATGCAGGTTACCTAGGCGGCAAGCTGAATGCTACGCCTGAGTTTGTTAGTGATAACGAAGTTGCGATCACAATCTTTGTCGAGCCCGGCAAGGTGACTTATGTTCGTAGAATCGAGATCCGCGGCAACTCCACCACTGCTGACGAGGTTATTCGACGTGAAATTCCCCAAATGGAGGGTGCGCTCGCTAAGGCTGACCTAATCGACCGAGCGAAAGAGAAGCTGGACCGCATGGGCTACTTCTCGTCTATCAACATCAAAACCCAGCCAGTCGCCGGTACAGATGACCAAGTAGATGTTCTGATTGATGTCCAAGAGCAGGCCCTTGGCCAGTTCTCCGCAGGTATCGGCTTCTCCGACTCAGCTGGCGCGCTGTTTGATTTGGGTCTCCAGCAGGACAACTTCCTCGGTACCGGTAACAGCTTCGGTATCGCAGTGAGTAACTCTAGTGTGTTGCAGGAGCTAAGTCTCAACTTTACCGACCCTTACTACACACTTGACGGCGTAAGCCGTGGATTTGATGTCTACTACCGTGAGCGCGATTTCCAAGAGGACGATGTCTCAAACTACAACACTAATGAGTTGGGCGGTTCGATCGCTTTTGGGTACCCGATTGATCAGTTCCAACGTGTTTCGGCTTCATTAGGTCTCGATACTACTGAAGTAGCTCTGAATTCAGGTGTGGCCATTCCATCGACTATCAGCAGTTTCGTTAGCGGCTCTCAAGAAGAGTATTTGACCTACCAGCTTAATTTGGGCTGGCGCTACAACGATCTTAATAGTCGATTTTTCCCAACCAAGGGGCGTTCACAGCGTGTGGATTTGGCCATCGCTGTCCCGGGGGGTGATCTTAGCTACTACAAAGCGACTTACGATGGGCGTTACTATCAACCGCTTAACGTAGATGAGACTTGGGTGCTCGGCTTCAAAACTCGTGCCGGTTATGCCGATACTCTTGATAGTAACCCATATCCCTTCTTTAAAAACTTCTTTGCAGGAGGCCTGTCGACCGTTCGCGGTTACGGCAATAACAGCCTGGGTCCGCGCGATGGAGTAACTGATGACATTATCGGTGGGGATATTCTTCTAACTGGCGCGGTTGAACTAATCTTTCCGGTTCCTTTCTTAGAGGATAATTCAGATCTGCGCACCACTGCTTTCATTGATGCCGGTAACGTCTATGCACGTGAATGTGGTACTGGGCTGGTAAACTGTAGCGAAAATATCGAGCTTGGCGATCTGCGTATGTCCGCGGGTGTCGGCTTGAGCTGGTTGACCGCTATCGGTCCGCTCTCGGTATCCTACGCGCAGGCGCTGAACGAACAATCGGGCGATGTCACTGATGCCATCCAGTTCGCCTTGGGTCGCACATTCTAATGAGTGCTAGGCTGCATCGTTTCGCCCTATTTCTCTGTGCTTTATCACTTAGCACTGTCACTGCTGCCGGTAGCGTGGTTGCTCTTGGTGCCCAAGAGGCGTTGTTGGCATCCGATGCGGCAATCGCTTTTCGTGAAAAGCTTGTGAGCGAAACCGCTTCAGCAGAGAGCTCTGTCAGAGAGTTGGAAGAGCAGGCCAGAGAGTTGCAGGCCAAGGCGCAGTCCGCGTCCGGTGAAGACGCCCAACGCGCCCAGCTTCAGTTTAAAAAGGTGTATCAGCAGTTTCAGCAACAGGCACAAGCGTTGCAGCAGAAGCGTGCTCAGCGTGAGCAGGAATTTATCGCGCAGATGCGCCCAAAGCTCGATGCTATCATTCGCCAGCTTATCGAAGAGCGCGATATCTCAGTGATTCTCAATCGCCAGTCTACCATCTACATGGAAGCTGGGGTTGATATTACGCCAGAGGTCGTAAAGCGTTTAAACGCCCTTTAATACTATGACTGCTCTATCCTACACGGCCACCTATCTTGCTGAACTAGTTCAGGGCGAGTTAGTGGGCGGGGACTGCACCATTACCGGTATAGCGACGCTTAAAAAGGCTACCAGCAGCCAAATCAGTTTCCTCTCAAATAACCGGTATCAGAACGAACTTGAGTCCTCCCAAGCCGCAGTTGTGCTGCTTAGACCTGAAATGACCAGTCTAGCGCCACAGCGGGCCATTGCTGTTAATGATCCTTATCTGGCCTACGCGAAAATTAGTCAGCTGTTCATCTCTGCTTCAACGCAAGAGGGTATCTCCAAACAAGCCTGCATCGCGCCTACAGCGATTGTGTCGAGCAGTGCAAGTATTGCTGCCGGAGCGGTTATCGAAGCGGGTGCTTGGGTTGGAGAGCATGCGGTTATTGGCGCTAATGCGGTAGTTGGTAGCAATGCGTCGGTCGGTAACGGAACGCAGATCGCAGCAAATGTATCTATTGGTTACAACGTCAAAATTGGAGAACGCTGCATTATCCATTCGGGTGCTGTAATTGGGGCGGACGGTTTTGGTTTTGCTCCCTCTTCACAGGGTTGGCAGAAGATCGCCCAGCTCGGCTCTGTAGTGATCGGTGATGATGTTGAGATAGGTGCATGCACCACGATTGACCGTGGTGCACTTGAGGATACTCGGATCGAGAACGGGGTCAAACTCGACAACCAGATTCAAATTGCTCACAACGTTGTGATTGGTGAGCATACGGCGATCGCCGGCGGTTGCGCTATTGCCGGTAGCACTCGCATCGGCAAGCGGTGTACTATCGCAGGTATGAGTGGTATTACCGGCCATCTTGAGATTGCTGATGGTACTCATGTGACTGCGATGTCGCTGGTTAGTCGCTCCATCAATGAGCCGGGTGCCTACTCCTCAGGCACCGCGATCGAACCGCACCGCCAATGGAAACGCAATGCAGTCAGGTTTCGTCAACTGGACGAGATGCATAAACGGATATTAGAACTCCAAGAGCTCGTGAAGAAGCTCGCCGAAAAAGGCTAAAGAAAGATGATGGATGTAAACGAGATTCGCAATTACCTACCGCACCGATACCCCTTTCTGTTGGTGGATCGCGTGGTAGAGCTTACTCCAGGCGAATCGATTGTGGCGTACAAAAACGTAACGGTGAATGAGCCGTTTTTTAATGGCCACTTCCCTGATCACCCTGTAATGCCCGGTGTACTGATTGTGGAAGCGATGGCGCAGGCTGCTGGTATCCTTGGTTTTAAAACTATGGATAAAACACCTCAGGACGGTTCTATTTACTATTTCGTTGGCGCTGATAATCTGCGCTTCAAGCGCCCTGTAGTGCCGGGTGATCGTCTACAATTAGAGGCGAAGGTGCTGTCTGAAAAGCGCGGGATCTGGAAGTTCGAAGTTAAAGCAACGGTTGAAGGCAGCGCAGTCAGCTCTGCGACTATCCTCTGTGCTGATAGGAAGGTGTGAGTTTGATTCACCCCCAGGCAATTGTTGATCCATCTGCAAAACTGGCTGACGACGTTGTCGTCGGCCCTTGGACGTTGATCGGCCCAGATGTGGAGATTGGTGCGGGTACGCGCATCGAGTCCCATGTGGTTATTAAAGGGCCGACAAAAATTGGTGCCAATAATCGCATTTTCCAATTTGCGACTGTGGGCGAAGAGTGCCAGGACAAGAAGTACGCCGGCGAGCCAACTCGGCTGGAGATTGGCGACAACAACGTCATTCGCGAGGGTGTCACTATACATCGCGGCACCGTTCAGGATGAGGGTATAACCCGGGTGGGGAGCCACAACCTGCTGATGGCTTATGTGCACGTTGCTCACGACTGTCATATCGGTGACCATGTCATTCTGGCCAATAACGCTGCTTGCGCTGGCCATGTGCATGTTGGTGATCATACCATCCTCGGCGGTTTCACCGCAGTGCACCAGTTCTGCAAGATCGGCGCTCACGTGATGTGTGGTGCGGGTACTGTGGTATTGCAAGATATTCCCGCTTATACCCTAGCTACAGGTAATCCAGCCAAGCCGCACGGCATTAACGCCGAAGGCCTAAAGCGTCGTGGTTTCTCAGCGGAAACGATCCGTACCCTTAAACAGGCTTACAAAGCGATCTACCGCCAGAACCTTACACTTGCCGACGCCTTAGCTCGGCTGTCTGAATTGGTCGAGTCGGAAGCTGAGGTGCAGCCAATGATCGACTCCCTGCAGGTTTCGAGTCGCGGTATTATCCGCTAATTCTCCCTTTATGAGTGCATTGCGTATCGCCATTGTGGCTGGAGAGGAGTCGGGGGATATTCTCGCTTCCGGCTTGATGGCGAAGCTCAAAAGGGACTACCCCGATATCCAGTTTGAGGGTGTAGGTGGGCGTCGTATGCAGGCCGAAGGTTTGCTCTCGATCTTCCCGATGGAGCGTCTCTCGGTCATGGGGCTGGTTGAGGTCCTCAAGCGTTTGCCAGAACTGCTGAAACGTCGCAAAGGGCTGGTAACAGGTTGGCTCAGCGATCCTCCAGACCTCTTTATAGGTGTGGATGCACCAGACTTTAATATAGGTCTGGAGCGTCGCTTAAAAGAGGCGGGTATTCCCACCGTTCACTATGTGAGTCCCTCCGTCTGGGCCTGGCGTGAAAAGCGTCTGCAGAAGATTGTGAAAGCGGTCGATACCATGCTCTGCTTTCTCCCTTTCGAGGCAAAATTCTACGATTCTACCCCTGTAGATGCTCAGTTTATCGGCCACCCATTGGCTACTCAGCTACCGCCAGATATCGATCAGCTATCCGCGCGCACGCAACTGGGGTTGGACCCCAAACGTCCGGTTGTCTGTTTGATGCCGGGGAGTCGTGGTTCTGAGGTGGGCAAGCTTGCGCCTGACTTTCTCGATACAGCAATATGGTTGAAACAGCGCCGCTCCGAACTTCAGTTTGTTTTACCTGCTGCTAACGAAGCGCGTTTTCAACAGCTCTCCGAGCTATTGGCGCAGCGCGGTGAAACTTTGAAAGTTTCGTTGATTCAGGGTCAGTCGCATAAAGCACTAGTGGCGAGCGACGCCGTACTTATCGCCTCGGGCACGGCCACATTAGAGGCTATGCTCTGTCGCACGCCAATGGTTGTTGCCTATCGGATGGCGGGGCTGACCTACGCAATTATCTCGCGTCTTTTGCGCACACCCTATGTGGCGCTACCCAATCTTATGGCTAACGACGCTCTGGTCCCTGAAGTTTTTCAGGATCGTGTGAAAGCAGAGGTTCTAGGACCGCTGATAATGCGTACTCTGGACGATCGAGCTTATCGTCACTATTTGCAGGAACATTTTGGACAACAGGCTGAAAGGCTGAGGTTGAATGCTGACGATCGTGCAGCGGAGGCGGTTATAGCGCTGCTGAAAAAGAGAGCCAAGCTATGAGGCCCCAAGCTCTCGACTTCGCGCCCACAGGCCTGATTGCGGGTGTTGATGAGGTGGGTCGTGGCCCATTGGTCGGTGAGGTGGTTGCAGCTGCAGTGATTCTAGATCCTGAGAACCCGATCGCGGGGCTGACTGACTCTAAGAAACTCTCCGAGAAACGTCGCGAGCAGTTAGCTGAAGAGATTAAAGAGAAGGCGCTTGCTTGGTGTATTGCAAGCGCGTCACCGCAAGAGATTGATGAGATCAATATCTTGCATGCCAGTATGCTAGCGATGCAGCGTTCGGTGGAGGGGCTAAATCCCCAGCCTGATCATGTTAAGGTGGATGGTAATCGCTGCCCGAAACTTGGAGTTAGTGTTGAGGCGATCGTTAAAGGGGATGCCAAAGTGCCAGAGATTGGTGCTGCCTCAATAATCGCCAAGGTCTATCGCGATCAGCAGATGGTTGAGTTGGATAGAGCGCACCCGGAGTACGGCTTTGCTAAGCATAAGGGCTATCCCACCGCTGAGCACATGAAGCTATTGCAGCAGCATGGAGTTCTGCCACAATATCGTCGTTCATTTGGCCCCGTTAAACGTCTACTTGAGGATCAGGATTAATGTCCGAGGCACAGTTTGTTCATTTAAGAGTGCACTCAGAGTTCTCCCTGGTTGACGGCCTAGTTCGTGTTAAAGAGCTTGTGAAAGCGGCTGCGAATAATGGCATGCCGGCTGTCGGTTTGACTGATCAGACCAACTTCTACGCGCTAGTTAAGTTCTATAAAGCGGCGTTGGGAGCCGGTGTTAAGCCAATTTGCGGTGTCGATTTTTTTGTGGTCGATGATGACAACACGGATCTACCACCTTTCCAATTGACCCTGCTTGTCCGCACGGGGCAGGGCTATCGTAATCTGATGGAGCTGGTCTCGCGCGCCTATGCCGAAGGTCAGAATATCGATCTTGAACGTGCACTGATCTACAAGAGTTGGATCGCTGAGAAGGCTGAGGGTCTGATTGCGCTCTCCGGTGGTCGTCGCGGTGAGCTGGGGCGCATGCTGCTCGGTCAGCATCCAGAGACTGAAACCTGTCTACATCAGTGGATGGCACTCTTTCCCAATAGCTTCTACCTCGAGGTTCAGCGTACTGGCCGTCCGGATGAAGAGACTCTGTTACACAAAACCGTAGAGCTCGCTCGTAAAGCGAACTGTCCGATTGTCGCGACCAACGAAGTGATGTTTATCAAAGCGGATGACTTCGAGGCGCACGAAGCGCGTGTCTGTATTAACCAGAGCCGTACGCTTGAAGACCCTTCTCGACCACGCGACTACTCCGAACAGCAGTATTTCCGCTCCGCTGAGGAGATGGCTGAGCTGTTTAGCGACCTGCCCTCTGCACTCGCAAACACCGTTGCGATAGCGCAGCGCTGTAATATTGAGATTGAGTTAGGTACCTACTATCTACCGCGCTTCCCGATACCTGATGGCGTGTTGATGGATGACTACTTCCGTCATGTCTCAAAGCAGGGTCTAGAGGAGCGTCTCGATTTTCTGTTAGACCGATCGGCGGCCGATTTTGAAGAGAAGCGTAAACCTTATGATGAGCGTCTAGAGTTCGAGCTCGACATCATAATTCAGATGGGTTTCCCCGGTTACTTCCTGATCGTAATGGACTTCATCCAATGGGGTAAGGATAACGGCATTCCGGTCGGTCCAGGGCGTGGTTCCGGTGCCGGTTCACTGGTCGCTTATGTGCTGAAGATTACCGATCTCGATCCGCTTGAGTACGACCTGCTGTTCGAACGCTTTCTGAACCCAGAGCGTGTCTCGATGCCCGACTTCGATATCGACTTTTGTATGGATAACCGCGACCGGGTTATCGACTACGTGGCACAGACCTATGGGCGCGATGCGGTATCGCAGATCATCACTTTCGGTACTATGGCCGCCAAGGCGGTGGTGCGAGATGTGGCGCGTGTGCAGGGCAAAGCCTTTGGTTTGGCTGACCGGCTCTCCAAGCTGATTCCATTCGAAGTGGGTATGACGCTCTCGAAAGCCTGGGAGCAGGAGGAGCAGCTGCGTGAATTCGTTGAGAGCAGCGAAGAGGCGCAAGAGATCATGGAGATGGCCTACAAGCTAGAGGGTGTAACCCGAGGCGTAGGTAAACACGCTGGTGGTGTGGTTATTGCGCCAACTAAGCTGACAGATTTCTCCGCCACCTACTGTGATTCCGAAGGTCATGGCCTGGTTACCCAGTTTGATAAGAACGATGTTGAAGAGGCGGGCTTGGTTAAGTTCGACTTCTTGGGTCTGCGTACACTGACCATCATCGATTGGGCTCTCGAGACGATCAACAAGGTCAAAGCTGAACAGGGTGAAGAGCCGGTTGTTATCGAAGCGATTAATCTTGAGGACCAGAAGGTCTACGAGCTGTTGAAACGCGCCGAAACCACTGCAGTATTTCAGCTTGAGTCCAGCGGTATGAAGGATCTAATCCGTCGTCTGCTGCCGTCACGCTTTGAGGATATCGTCGCACTGGTAGCGCTGTTCCGTCCGGGTCCGCTCCAGTCCGGCATGGTGGATGACTTTATTAACCGTAAGCATGGCCGCGCTGAGATGGCTTGGCCGCATCCCGATTATCAGCTCGATTCACTGCAGCCTGTTTTGGAGCCAACCTACGGCATCATCCTCTATCAAGAGCAGGTTATGCAGATCGCTCAGGTGATGGCCGGTTATACACTGGGCGGTGCGGATATGCTGCGCCGTGCGATGGGGAAGAAGAAACCTGAAGAGATGGCGAAGCAGCGCCACCTCTTTATCGAGGGCTCCAATGCTCAGGGCATCGATGAGAAGCTCGCCGGTAATATTTTTGACCTGGTGGAGAAGTTTGCCGGTTACGGCTTCAATAAGTCGCACTCTGCCGCCTATGCATTGGTCTCCTATCAGACGGCTTGGCTGAAAACCTACTACCCCGCGCCTTTTATGGCGGCGGTTATGTCCTCAGATATGCAGAATACCGACAAGGTGGTGATCTTCATCGAGGAGTGCCGTCAGATGAAACTGGAGGTACTGCTACCCGATGTGAACCTGTCGGAGTTTAAGTTCACAGTGAGTCCGAGCAATCAGGTGGTTTACGGTCTCGGTGCTGTTAAAGGTGTGGGCGAAGGCCCGGTTGAGGGGATCGTTGAGGCGCGTAAAGAGGGGCCGTTTATTGATCTGTTCGACTTCTGTAAGCGCGTGGGCACGAAGCGCCTGAATAAACGTGTACTCGAGTCGTTAGTGAAGTCGGGTGCGCTGGATAAGCTCGGACCTAATCGAGCAGTGCTTTGGGCCTCTATTGGAGCTGCGTTGCAGTCGGCGGATCAGGATGCGCGCAATCAGGATGCAGGTATGTTCGACCTCTTTGGTGGCGAACCTGAACCGGAGCACGCAAACCCTTATCAGCAGTATCTCAATGCGCGCGAGTGGAGTGACAAAGAGCGCTTGGGTGGGGAGAAAGATACCCTTGGTCTTTACGTTACTGGGCATCCAATCGATGAGTATGAGAAGGAGCTGCGTAACTTTGTCAGCCGCAAGCTGGTTGAGTTACAGCCTGCGCGAGGCCGCTCCCAGAAGATGGCTGGTTTGATCGTCGATATGCGGCTGAAGAAAACCAAGCGTGGAGAGACGCTCTGTTTCGTCACGCTGGATGACCGCTCAGCGCGCATCGATGTGACCTTGTTTGGCGAAGCCTACGAGAACGCTCGACGCATGATCACAAAGGATCAGGTGATCGTGGTAGAAGGTGAAGTGGCTCAAGATGACTACAATGGCGGTCTGAAGGTGCGTGGGCAATCTGTCTTGAGCGTCGCCGAGGCGCGCACTCGCTATGCTGAAAAACTGGTTATTAGCTGCAAGGATGAACAGCTCAAACCGCGTGATCTGAAGCGCCTCTCCGAGACGCTAGCGCAGTACAGGCCGATACAGCAGGGTGTCTCGATTGAGTTGGTTTATAGTTGTGACGCGGCGCGGGGGCGCTTGAAGTTAAGCGAGCAGTGGGCTGTAAACCCTAAAGATGAGCTGATATTGGCGCTCAAAGAGCAGTTTGGAAATCCGGCCGTCTCGCTTGAGTACGCGAGTTAAAGCGTCTCATCCTCTGGTTTCTGAGGCGCTCAAACGGTAGAATCTGGCCCCATTACCCATAGCTCAAACAGAAGTAGCTAGTATGAATCCGAATTACCTAGAGTTCGAACAGCCGATTGCTGATCTCGAATCCAAGATCAACGAACTCCGCCACGTCGGCGAAGATAACGCTGATCTAAACCTGTCAGAAGAGGTTTCTCGTCTGCAGGAGAAAAGCAAAACCCTGACGCAGTCGATCTTCTCTGATCTCACTGCATGGCAGATCTCGCAATTGGCGCGTCATCCTCAGCGTCCATACACCCTCGATTACATCCGTATGATTTTTGACGAGTTCGAAGAGATTCACGGTGATCGTCATTTTGCTGATGACCAGGCGATTGTGTGTGGTATTGCGCGCTTGGATGGGCAGCCGGTTGCAATCATCGGCCATCAGAAAGGTCGCGAAGTGAAAGAGAAAGTTCGTCGTAACTTCGGTATGCCGCGTCCTGAAGGTTACCGCAAGGCGCTGCGCGTTATGGAGATGGCTGAGCGTTTCAATATGCCAGTATTGACCTTCATCGATACACCCGGGGCCTACCCTGGTATCGATGCCGAAGAGCGTGGTCAGTCTGAAGCGATCGCTTTCAACCTAGCTAAGATGTCTCAACTTAAAACCCCGATCATCGCGACCGTTATCGGTGAGGGGGGATCTGGTGGAGCGCTGGCCATTGGCGTCTGTGATGAGCTGCTGATGCTACAGTACTCTACTTACTCGGTTATTTCTCCAGAGGGTTGTGCATCAATCCTGTGGAAGAGTGCGGAACGTGCTTCAGATGCTGCTAAGGCGATGGGTATTACGTCCGAGCGTCTGTATGAACTGGGTCTGGTTGATCGTATCGTGTCTGAACCGCTCGGTGGTGCGCACCGTGATCCTGCTCTGATGGCTGCAAACCTAAAGCAGCAGATCAAAGAGGTATTGGATACGCTTAAACCGCTAGAAACTGATGACCTTCTGGAACGTCGCTACGAGCGTGTAATCTCCTACGGAGCAATCGGTCGCGAATGATCGCTACAGCTGTCGCAGAGACGCAAGAAGCACTGCGACAGCTTCTGTTGCAACACCCTAAAGCCGGCACAATCTGGGTCGGTTTTAGCGGTGGATTAGACTCTACCGCACTTCTTTGGCTGGCGAGCCAAATGGTCCCTGATACTCATCCCAGCTCGCTGCTTCATGCGCTACACATTAATCACAATCTGCAGGTCGACTCCGCCGATTGGGTCGAACATTGCCGCTCTGTAGCTGCGCAGTTGAATGTCGAGTTTCAGGCGGTTTCGGTAAGCCCTGATTCCGCCTCTGAAGAGGATGCTCGCAATGCGCGCTACACTGTGTTTGAACAGTATCTCGGGCAGGGTGATCTCCTTCTGCTTGGACACCATCAAAATGACCAAGCGGAGACCTTTTTGATGCGGCTGTTCCGTGGCGCGGGGGTTCAAGGGCTATCGGCGATGGCTCCTTCACGTCCGTTGGCAAAAGGTACGCTTGTGCGGCCGTTGCTTACTCGCACCCGCACGCAACTTGAAGCCGTGGCTGCAGAATCAGGTCTCAAGTGGATTGATGACCCCTCTAATAGGCAAACCACTTACCTGCGTAACTGGATTCGCGCGATTTTAGCTGCGCAGCTGAGCCAGCGCTGGCCGGACTGGAGCGAGAAATTAGCGACCACCGCACAGAGTTGTGCCGATGCCGCGCAGTTGAACGCAGAGTTGGCTGAGCTGGATGCAGGCGGAGCGTTTCAAAACCCACTTGCAGTGAATCCCGAGCTGCTTCGAGGTAAGAGTCGCGACCTACGCCTGAATAACCTGGTATTTCACTGGTTACGTTCTCAGGATTTGCCTCTGGCTAGCCGTAACCAGCTGGAGGATCTGATCACTCAACTCAAAACGTCGAGTACTGGGTGCTGGAAAATCGCCGGTTCGCATGTGCACTGGTATCAACAGCAGCTTTGGGTCTCTCGGCCTGTTGAGTTACAACACAAGCTCGAACTGGTGTTGCAAGAGGGTGCTCAACAGCTCTCCAGTGGTGAGCTTGTAGGCTCAATTGCCTCTCGGGGACTCCCCTCAGGACTTAAAGTCCTGCTGCGTCCTCGCCAAGAGGGCGATATTGTGAAACTACCCGGTGGCACACAAAGCGTTAAAAAATTCATGAATGCCAATAAGATACCCCCCTGGTTACGCGATTCTTGGCCGCTGCTGGAGGTTGAAGGTGAAATCATCTCAGTTGTTGGGTACTGGAGTTCTGAAGCCTGGTGGGTTCAGGGCGGTTTGGCGCTAAATTGGCGTTGTTGAGAATTGTGAGATTGGCGAGCTTTTGGTAGACTGCACTCCCATCTCGAGTGTGAAAACTCCCCCGAAACTTTAACCTTACAGGTTCTGCATGACGCGTTATATCTTCGTCACCGGCGGTGTTGTGTCCTCATTGGGCAAAGGCATCGCATCCGCATCACTTGCGGCTATTCTTGAGGCTCGCGGCCTTAAAGTCACCATGCTAAAGCTGGACCCCTACATCAACGTAGACCCGGGCACCATGAGCCCATTCCAGCACGGTGAAGTGTTTGTGACCGAGGATGGCGCAGAGACTGACCTCGATCTGGGCCACTATGAGCGGTTTATCCGCACGACGATGAGCAAGCGCAATAACTTCACAACAGGCCGAGTCTATCAGCATGTTTTGAAGAAAGAGCGTCGCGGTGACTACCTCGGTGGAACTGTACAGGTTATCCCGCACATCACTGATGAGATCAAACGTCGAGTGATTGAGGGCGCAGGTGATGCTGATATCGCGCTCTGTGAGATCGGTGGCACCGTGGGTGATATTGAATCCCTACCGTTCCTCGAGGCGGTACGACAGTTGAAGGTTGAGCTCGGCTCGAATCGTGCGCTGTTCATGCACCTGGTACTGGTACCTTACATCTCGACAGCGGGTGAGACGAAGACTAAACCGGCACAGCACTCGGTTAAAGAGCTGCGCTCGATCGGTATTCAGCCTGATATCTTAGTTTGTCGCTCGGAGACACTCATGCCAGAGTCTTCAGCGCGCAAACTATCGATGTTCACCAACGTTGAAGAGCGTGCGGTTATCTCGCTGCCCGATGCGAACACCATCTACAAGATTCCGGCGATGCTCGAAGCTCAGGGTCTGGATGAGATCGTTGTCGACCGTTTCCGACTAGATTGTCCCAAAGCAGATCTCTCTGAATGGGAATCTGTGGCTGACGCCTTCCTTAATCCAGAGGGTGAAGTGCAGATCGCCATGGTGGGTAAATACATGGAGCTGCTGGATGCATACAAATCGCTGATCGAAGCGATCTCTCATGCCGGCATTGCACTGCGTAAAAAAGTTAAGATTGATTACATCGACAGCGAGCGTGTTGAACGTGAAGGTGTCGATATCCTCAAAGGTTACAGCGCTATTCTAGTCCCAGGTGGATTTGGTGAGCGCGGTGTTGAGGGTAAGATCTCCGCGGTTCGTTTTGCGCGTGAGAACAAAGTTCCATATCTGGGTATCTGCCTAGGTATGCAGGTTGCTGTGATCGAGTTCGCCCGTCATGTGGCTGGGCTTGAGGGGGCAACCTCAACAGAGTTTGATCAAGGCACCAAACATCCGGTTATCGGCCTGATTACTGAGTGGATTGATCATACGGGTGAAGTTGAAGTTCGTGATGATGCATCTGATCTAGGCGGTACTATGCGTCTGGGCGCACAGATCTCTCACCTCAAGCCGGGCTCGAAAGTAGCCGAGGCGTACGGTAAGACAGAGGTCAACGAACGTCACCGTCACCGTTACGAAGTAAATAATAACTACATTGAGCAGCTCGAGGCCGCAGGTCTAGTTATCTCGGGACGCTCGACTGATGGCGAACTTGTCGAAGTGGTCGAAGTGAAAGATCACCCTTGGTTTGTTGCCTGTCAGTTCCATCCGGAGTTCACTTCAACTCCGCGCGATGGTCACGGCCTCTTTAAAGGTTTCATTGAAGCTGCTATCGCCGAGCAGGCGAAAAGCTAATTTAGGAGAGTTTACTCAATGTCAAAAATTGTAGAGATCAAAGGGCGCGAAGTCCTCGATTCTCGTGGTAACCCTACGGTAGAAGCGGACGTTACCCTCGAAGGGGGTTTCTTCGGTACCGCTTGTGCTCCATCTGGCGCATCAACAGGTTCACGTGAAGCACTTGAGCTGCGTGACGGTGATAAAAGCCGTTACCTCGGCAAGGGTGTTCTAAAAGCGGTGGGTGCGGTGAACGGTGTTATCCGTGATGCGCTGATCGGTATGGACGCAACAGACCAGCGCGCGCTTGATAACAAGATGCTTGAGCTGGATGGTACAGAGAACAAAGCGAATCTCGGTGCTAACGCGATTCTAGCGGTTTCACTAGCAGCAGCTAAAGCAGCGGCGGCAGCGAAAAACATCCCACTTTACCAGCACATTGCTGAGATCAACGGTACTCCAGGTCGCTACTCTATGCCTGTGCCGATGATGAACATCCTCAACGGTGGTGAGCACGCTGATAACAACGTTGATATCCAGGAGTTCATGGTGCAGCCGGTAGGTGCCCAGAGCTTTGCCGAGGCCCTGCGTTGTGGTGCGGAGATCTTCCACGCACTCAAAGCGGTGCTCAAAGCGCGTGGTTTGAACACCGCTGTTGGTGATGAAGGCGGTTTTGCACCTAACCTGGCTTCGAATGAAGAGGCACTTGTTGTTATCCGTGAAGCGGTTGCCAATGCGGGCTACGAGCTCGGTACCAATGTAACTCTCGCGCTGGACTGTGCAGCATCTGAGTTTTACAAAGATGGCAAGTACGACCTCTCAGGTGAAGGCAAAGTATTCGACTCTGAAGGCTTCGGTGATTACTTGGCGGCTCTTTCAGAGAACTACCCGATCGTCTCTATCGAAGATGGTCTGGATGAGTCTGATTGGGAAGGTTGGGCAAGTCTGACGAAGAAGATCGGTGACAAGGTGCAGTTGGTTGGTGACGACCTGTTTGTAACTAACACTAAGATTCTGACCCGCGGTATTGAGCAGGGCATTGGTAACTCTATCCTGATCAAGTTCAACCAGATCGGCTCACTGTCTGAAACTCTGGATGCGATTAAGATGGCTCAGGATGCTGGATTTACAGCTGTTATCTCGCACCGTTCAGGTGAGACTGAAGATACCACCATCGCAGATCTTGCTGTGGGTACAGCCGCAGGCCAGATCAAAACCGGTTCGCTCTGTCGCTCAGACCGTGTTGCTAAGTACAACCGTCTGATCCGTATCGAGGAAGAGCTCGGTGCTGCAGCGGCCTACAAGGGTCGTTCAGAAATTAAAGGTCAGGCGTAAGTCTGAGATGTGTTAAAAAAGGGGCGTTAGCCCCTTTTTTGTTTGCTAGATGATGGAGTGACGCGTGCGCTGGATTTGGAGCATTTTGATTCTGCTGCTGCTCGTTTTGCAGTACCGACTCTGGTTTGGTGAGCCCAGCCTGCCCGATGTTTGGCAGGTGAAGGAAGATATAGCCGAACAGAAGCGCATTAATCAGGACCTGCTGGAGCGTAACCGTCGTCTTGAGGCTGAGGTTCAAGATTTGAAAAAGGGTTTATCAGCACTCGAAGAGCGCGCTCGGTCAGAGATGGGGATGATTGGGGAGGGTGAGACCTTCTTCCAGGTGATTCCAGAACAGGAGCCCAAACGTGACTGATTTTCTGGATATGACGCTGCCCTGGCTCTTCGGTGAGCCGAAGAGCCGTGGGCAGATACGTGTCGAGCCTGCGGATTTTATCGTGCAGGAGGACCTAGGGTATGAGCCAGAGGGGGAAGGTGAGCATCACTATCTCTACATTCGCAAAACCGGCGAGAATACCGATTGGGTCGCACGTCAGCTAGCTAACTTCGCTCAGGTAAGTCCGCGAGATGTAGCCTATGCCGGCAAGAAGGATCGACACGCAGTTACCGAACAGTGGTTCAGTGTGCACCTGCCGGGCAAACGTAAACTGCTGAATTGGTCGATGTTTGGTGGTGACACCATTCAGGTGCTGAAGCAGAACAAGCACCGGCGTAAGATCAAATTGGGGAACCTGCGCGGGAATCGTTTCAAGCTTCGAATTCGCTCAGTCACCGACGACGCCGACCTTGCTAAGCGTGCTGAACTGATCCGTCAAGGTGTACCGAACTACTTTGGTGAGCAGCGCTTTGGTCAGCAGGGTAATAACCTAATCTCCGGTTTAGCGATGCTCAACGGTGAGTTAGAAGAGCGCCAGCGGGTGAAGCGCGGTCTATATATCTCAGCGGTGCGTTCGCAGTTGTTTAATAAACTGTTGGCGGCGCGTCTCAGAGAGGGTCTGTGGGACAATCTGCTGGAGGGTGATGTACTGATAGAGCCCTATACTCAGCGCTGCCAGTTGTGGGACGCAGATAACGAAGCGCAGCAACATAGTTTTACTCAGCGTGAACAGGTGTTGAGTGCACCGCTCTGGGGACGTGGTGAGCTCTATTCGCAGTCTAGCGCACGCGAATTTGAGCAGCAGCAGATGTCGGTTTATTCAGACATCTGTCAGCAGTTGGAAGAACTGGGCCTGAGGCAAGAGCGGCGCGCTGCACTCTTGGTGCCTCAAGGGCTTGAGTTGAATCAGGCTGCTGAAGGAGAATGGGAGCTGGAGTTTTCACTGCCATCCGGTAGTTTTGCCACGAGCATACTACGGGAACTGTGTCATTGGTCGTAGAGACTAGCTGAGAACCCGCCGTACCGAAGCAATATTGAAGTTCGAACTGATGAATATCTTAATATCAAACGATGATGGTGTTTACGCCCCCGGATTAGCGGTGTTGGCAAAGGAGTTGATGGCCGCCGGCCATCACTGCACCGTCATTGCACCTGATCGTAATCGCAGTGCTGCCAGCAACTCTTTGACGCTGGATAGGCCTCTAGAAGCGATCAAGCACTCCAGTGGATTTCTGGGAGTAAACGGTACACCGACAGATTGTGTGCATTTAGGCGTCTCGGGAGCTTTTACTGAGGGTGTAGTCCCGGATATTGTTGTTTCGGGGATAAATGCTGGCGCCAATTTGGGAGATGATGTCATCTACTCCGGTACTGTCGCCGCTGCAATGGAGGGGCGTCATCTAAGTTTGCCGGCGATCGCTGTCTCCACGGTTGATTTCCACCCACGGAACTATCAAACGGCTGCGCGTGTGGTCTCTCAATTGCTGACACAACTCGATAGTCTGGATGTGCCAGCGCGTACCGTACTGAATGTAAATGTGCCGGATATACCGTTTGACCAGCTCAAGGGTGTGCAGGTCGCTCGTTTGGGTCATCGTTTTGCCGGCGAGCCGCCACTCTGTGTGCTGGACCCCCGGGGTAAAGAGCGTTACTGGATAGCGGCTGTTGGTAAAGCGGCTGATGCGGGTGAAGGAACCGACTTTCATGCTGTCGCTAACGGTTATGCGTCGATTACCCCGTTGCAGATCGATATGACGAATCACAGTAGTTTGGCGAGTCTGACTCGTTGGATGGAGTCCGGTGCCAGTGAATGATGTAATTCGCCAAGGTATTGGCATGACTTCCAAGCGCACGCGTGACCGCCTGATCGCCCGACTACGCGAACAGGGCGTACGAGATGAGGCCGTGCTCGAAGTGATGGCAGAGACGCCAAGGCATCTGTTTATTGATGAGGCGCTGTCGCACAAAGCCTACGAGGATACGGCGCTGCCGATAGGCTTCAACCAAACCATCTCCCAGCCCTATATCGTTGCGAAGATGACCGAGCTGTTGTTGGCTCAGGGTGCTCGTGACCGTGTACTTGAGGTCGGTACCGGTTCGGGTTACCAAACAGCGGTGTTGGCGCTTTTGTGTCAGCAAGTGTTTAGTGTCGAGCGTATTTTGCCCTTGCAGCAGCGAGCGGCAGAGCGGCTCTCACTGCTACAGCTCAATAACGTTGAGCTTTACCACACGGATGGTGGCATGGGGCTGCCGATGAAGGGCCCTTTCGATGCGATTATGGTAACTGCAGCGCCTGAGGCTGTGCCTGAAGAGCTTAAACAGCAGCTGGCGATTGGCGGTGTGATGGTGATTCCCGTGGGTGGGGATGAGCAACGATTGATGCGTATAGAGCGTCGATCACAGACAGGTTTTGATACACAGATTGTTGAGTCGGTACGCTTTGTGCCGTTACTACAAGGAACTGTTCATCAGTAGCACGGAGAAAGGTGTGCAGCAGCGATCAGTTTGGGGCTATGTGAGGCTCCTACTTAAAGGCGTTTTAATGGGTGCGGCGGATGCTGTGCCTGGCGTGTCAGGGGGCACGGTGGCGTTTATTACCGGTATCTACGAGGAGTTGATTCACTCTATCCGCCGGTGTGATCCGCAAGCCCTGCAGGTGCTTTTTAAGCAAGGTTTAAAAGCGTTCTGGCAGCACATTAATGGAAATTTTTTGGTGACCCTGCTGGCCGGGATCGGTCTTAGTTTGGCGACCTTGGCACATATCGTTCTCTATCTGTTGGATCAGCACCCCGTGCTGCTTTGGGCTTTCTTCTTCGGCCTTATTATGGCGTCAGTCTGGTCTGTTGCGCGTCATGTTGGAGAGTGGACGTCTATTCGCACACTCACCTTTTTTGCTGGCTCGTTTTTCGCTTATCTCATTACCAGTTTGACGCCAGCGGCTGTTGAGGCGACGCCGATCTTTGTGGTGATCAGCGGAATGATTGCTATCTGTGCGATGATTCTGCCGGGCATCTCCGGCAGCTTTATTCTGCTGTTATTAGGTATGTATTCAACCATTCTGACCGCCGTTAAAGAGTTGCAGCTTGTGACAATGGGGCTCTTCGCGTTCGGCTGTGTCCTTGGCCTTCTCAGTTTTACTCGAGTGCTAAGTTGGGCCTTCAGCCGTTATCACTCATTAACACTGGCCCTGCTGGGTGGTTTCCTGTTGGGCTCTTTGAATAAAGTCTGGCCTTGGAAGTACACCCTCTCCTACACGATAAACTCAAAAGGGGAGAAGGTGCCGCTTGTTGAGCAGAATATTACGCCCCAGGCGTTTTTTGATCTCACTGGAGTCGATCCCCAAACGCTTGCCTGCGCGGTATTGGCAATAGTGGGTGCGTTGCTGGTGTTAGCGCTGGATCGTAATCGAGGATCGAGCAATTCAGAGGCTAAGGCTTAAATGCTTAGACCGGTTCTCGCTTTTGCCGTTCTATTTTTGGTCGGGTGCAGTACTGGCTACGCGCCGGTGTCTGATCAATCGCTGGGCGTGCGTCCTGAACCGACTCGATTGGCGGCGGGCGAGTACCGTGTTCAAAGTGGCGACACGCTCTTTGGTATCGCGTTTAAGTTAGGTGTGGATCCGCGCGAACTGCAGCGCACTAACAATATTCGTGACAAGAACCGTATTTTTGTAGGTCAGGTGCTTAAAACCGAGCCTGCCCCTAGCGGTCAAAAATCGGTCGCACCGCAAAAGGTACCGACAAAAACCAAGAAAAATTCTCAAAATGTGGTAAATTCTGAGCCTAGGAGTACCCCAGCAGCTGGAGAGGTTGCTGCAGCAACGAACATTAAGTGGCGTTGGCCGCATGATGGCAAGGTTCTTGCTAGGTATTCGTCTGCGGAGGGCGGAAACAAGGGTCTGGATATCTCTGGAAAGATCGGAGATCCTGTTTTTGCCGCAGCTGAAGGTACGGTGGTATATGCTGGTAGTGGCTTGCTAGGTTACGGAAACCTTGTCATTATCAGCCACAACCAAGACTTTTTGAGCGCCTATGCGCACAACAGCCGTATCTTGGTTCGCGAGAATCAAAAAGTTAAACAAGGCGAGCTTGTGGCCGAAATAGGTAATACGGGAGCAAGCGTGCCAATGTTGCATTTTGAGGTGCGCCGCGATGGACGCCCGGTAGATCCCTTAAGGTATCTACCGAAACGATAGGAATTCAAATCTGATTTCGCCAAGGCAGGTGTTCAGACTTTGCGCATGCATATTTGGGGCTGATAGAGATGAACTCAAAAACCAATGCTGGCCACGATGAGGACATCGAGTTAGTTGACGATGACGACTCGAGCGATGATGTTGAGGACAGCGACAACGATGGCGAAGAGTCTCAGGACAGTTCTCCGGAGTTTCTAAACTCAGGCCGGGGGCGTGGCAGCATGGCGCACCAGGATCTGGTTAATGCTAAGTCGCTCGATGCCACACAGCTGTACCTTAACGAGATCGGTTTCTCACCTCTGCTCTCAGCCGAGGAGGAGGTTTACTTTGGCCGTTTGGCGTTAAAAGGTGATGTGCCTGCACGTCAGCGGATGATCGAGAGTAACCTGCGCCTGGTGGTAAAGATCTCACGCCGTTATATCAATCGTGGTCTCTCTCTGCTTGACCTGATCGAAGAGGGTAACCTCGGTTTGATCCGCGCCGTAGAGAAGTTTGATCCGGAGCGCGGATTTCGCTTCTCCACTTACGCGACCTGGTGGATTCGTCAAACCATCGAGCGCGCGATTATGAACCAGACGCGTACCATTCGTCTGCCGATTCATGTCGTTAAAGAACTTAACGTCTACCTTCGTGCCGCCCGTGAGTTGGCGCAGAAACTCGATCATGAGCCGAGCCCAGAAGAGATTGCAGAGCATGTTGGCAAGCCGGTGGCTGATGTCGAGAAGATGCTGGGTCTGAATGAGCGTGTGGGTTCAATTGATATCCCACTGGGCGGTGATAACGAGAAGTCGCTGGTCGAGACCATTGCCGATGAAGATGGCCTTGATCCAGAGCAGCGTCTACAAGATGACAATATAACCGGCAATCTCAATAAATGGCTTGATATGCTGCCCGAGAAGCACGCCGATGTGTTGGCGCGTCGTTTCGGTCTGCGTGGTCATGAGATGGCAACGCTGGAAGAGGTGGGCCGAGAGATTGGCCTAACACGCGAGCGAGTGCGTCAGATTCAGGTTGAGGCGTTGAAGCGCTTGCGAGAAATATTGGAAGAGAATGGGCTGAATGCAGAGGATCTGTTTAGTCTTTAGAGGTATTGAGGATCAATGAAAAACGCCGGCAATTATGCCGGCGTTTTCGTTTGCAGTTTTGACTGCAATGTAGTGGATTGTATTCGGGACTGGGAAGGGGTCTACCAACTCGCTCGAGTCATCCCTGATCGCTCCGTGGCGGTTCCCTACCGCCAAGGGTAGGTAGACCCCTTTCCAGCCCCGAGGTCCAGGTGATCTATCTAAATTCGTTATGACGATTAACGCTCGAGATATTGGAGTTTATCCGGAACGTCCTGCCACTCGTCGGCATCGGGGAGGGCGGGTTTGCTCTGGTTTATGTTGGGCCAGAGTTCGGCCAGTTCTTGGTTGAGTGCGTAGAACTTATCCTGTTCGGGCGTGAGGTCATCTTCGTGCAAGATAGCGTCGACGGGGCACTCAGGTTCACAGAGGCCGCAATCGATGCACTCATCTGGGTGGATTACGAGGAAGTTGGGCCCCTCGTAGAAGCAGTCTACCGGGCAGACGTCGACGCAGTCGGTGTGTTTGCAGCGGATGCAGTTCTCGGTTACCAGGTAGGTCATCTATTACCCCTCCAAAAAGAGAAAAACTACTCTCTATTTAAACGCTTCAACTCATAGAGTAGTTCAAGTGCTTGTCGTGGGGTCAGATCATCTGGGTTGATCTGGGCTAGGCGATTATCCGACTCGGATGGCACTGGCGTGATGAATAGATCGGCTTGCGGGCTCATCGGCGCGGTGGGTTCAGCCGGGCGATGTGGGCTGGCCGTCGAGTCCTGTTCCAGTTGCTTTAGGCGTGCTTTCGCAGATTGGATAACGTTGCGTGGTACGCCGGCGAGTTGTGCAACCTGCAGGCCGTAACTCTGGCTGGCGGGCCCCTGTTTTACTTCGTGCATAAAGACGATGTGGTCGTTGTGCTCCACAGCGCTGAGGTGAACGTTTTCTACGCTTAGATTCTGCTCGGCAAGCTGTGTCAGTTCGAAGTAGTGGGTCGCAAAAAGCGTCAGTGACAGGCTCTTTTGTGCTAGATGCTCTGCAGCGGCCCAGGCGAGGGAGAGGCCGTCAAAGGTGCTGGTGCCACGGCCCACTTCGTCCATCAACACAAGCGAACGGTCTGTGGCGTTATGCAGAATGTTAGCGGTCTCAGTCATCTCTACCATAAAGGTTGAGCGGCCGCCTGCTAGGTCGTCCGAGCTGCCCATGCGGGTAAATATCTGATCAGTCAGGCCGATCTGGGCTTCGGTTGCTGGAACGCAGGAGCCGATCTGCGCCATCAGGGTAATTAGGGCGATCTGTCGCATATAGGTTGATTTACCGCCCATGTTAGGCCCGGTTATCACCAGCATCCGCTGTTCGCTGTTGAGGCTAATATCGTTGGCTACAAAGGGGGTATCAAGAACCCGTTCCACAACCGGATGGCGTCCGCCGGTGATCAGTATCTCCGCCTTATCAACGAGCGTTGGGCGTACGTAATCTAGCGTAGTCGCGCGTTCGGCAAGGTTCTGCAGAACATCGAGCTGCGCGAGTGCTTGTGAGCTAAGTTGTAGTGGCCCAAGTTGCGCTGCGAGTGTCTCAACGAGTTCGTCGTAGAGTGCCTTCTCGCGCGCTAAAGCACGGCTGCGAGCACTCAGGGCTTTGTCCTCAAACGCTTTGAGCTCCGGCGTGATGTAGCGCTCAGCATTCTTGAGTGTCTGGCGACGCTGATAGTCGATGGGCATATCGACCGCCTGCGCTTTGGTCACTTCAATGAAGTAACCGTGCACACGGTTGTACCCTACTTTTAGAGTCGAAATACCCGTGCGCTCACGCTCTCTCTGCTCGAGCTCAAGTAGGTAATTACCGGCGTTCTCGCTGAGGTTGCGTAGTTCATCTAGCTCGCTGTCGTAGCCTTCAGCGATGACACCGCCATCACGGATAACAACCGGTGGACCATCGATTACGGCACGCTCAAGTAACGATGCTAGCTCCGGAAATTCGGATATCTCCGCTGCAAGGGTCTGAATGCGCTCACTCTCTGCGCCGTGCAGAGAGAGCTGGATGCTCGGTAGCTGCGCAAGTGCGTGTTTTAGACGTTCAAGGTCGCGTGGTCGAGCAGACCGCAACGCTACGCGTGAGAGGATGCGCTCCATATAGCCGATGGCTTTTAGGTTGGGTTGCAGATCCTCAAAGCGGTAGTCCGAGCGTAGCCACTCAATCGCGCCCTGGCGTTGCATGAGCTCTACAGTGGCGCGCAGTGGCTGGTGGATCCAGCGGCGCAGTAGGCGACCTGCCATCGGTGTTTGAGTGCGATCCAGTACTGAGATCAGAGTATGGTCGCTGCCACCGGTTAAGTTGGTGTCCAGTTCAAGGTTTTTGCGTGTAGCAGCATCAATATGAACGGCTTCGGCTGCTTTATCGACCATCAATCGAGTAACGTGTGGCAGCGCTCCGCGCTGAGTGTCTTTGGCGTATTGCATCAAGCAGCCTGCAGCGGCAACGGCTAACGGCATCTGCTCGCAGCCAAAGCCGCTGAGATCACGCGTTTTGAACTGTTCGTTTAGTAGGCGTTCGCAGGTCTGTGGCTCGAAGGCCCAAGGGGGCTGGCGACGAATACCGGTGCGCCTAAGGTTGTCGATCCAATCTGCGTTGGCTAGTTCATCTGGTAGTAGCAGTTCGGCCGGCTTCATGCGCTCTAGCTCTGCGATCAGCGCATTCTCAGAATCGAGTTCAGACACAACAAAACGCCCGGCACTGATATCCAAGACACCCATACCGTAGCGACTGTTCTGTACAAAAATAGCCGCCAGTAAATTATCGCGACGCTCGTCTAGCAGAGCTTCATCCGTTAGTGTGCCAGGGGTGATTACACGAACAACCTGACGCTCTACCGGGCCTTTGCTGGTGGCAGGGTCGCCAATCTGCTCGCAGATCGCCACAGACTCACCGGCTCGTACGATCTTGGCAATATAGTTATCCGCCGAGTGGTACGGAATGCCAGCCATGGGGATGGGCTCGCCGCCGGACTTTCCGCGCGCGGTTAGCGAAATATCAAGGATATGCGCCGCGCGTTTAGCATCATCGAAGAAGAGTTCGTAGAAGTCTCCCATGCGATAAAAAACAAACTCATTAGGATGCTGCGCCTTAATTTTAAGGTACTGTTGCATCATCGGAGTATGCTGGCTGAGATTGCTTGTGTCGGTCATCGGCTTAACTTGGACGGCTCATCGGTTGTTGGATAATGTGTCAGCAATTCTACGCGAATTGAGAGGGGATTGAAGGTGGATTTAGAGGCGATTGCGCAAGAGGTAGGTGCTCAGTTAATGGCACAGGGTGCGGTGTTAGCAACGGCTGAATCCTGCACCGGCGGTTGGGTGGCGCAGACAGTGACATCTTTGGCGGGTAGCTCTAATTGGTTTGATGCTGGATTTGTGACTTATTCAAATCGTGCCAAGGAGCGAATGTTGGGTGTGCAGGCCCAGACGTTGATTGATCACGGAGCGGTCAGTGAAGCAGTTGTGCTGCAGATGGCGCATGGCGCTTGTGCTAATTCAAATGCCTCATACTCGGTCGCGATAAGCGGTGTCGCGGGCCCTGGTGGAGGTTCCGACGAAAAACCTGTAGGTACTGTTTGGATCGCGTGGATGACGCCTGAAAAAACTTCGGCAAAAAAATTTCTGTTTGACGGCGATCGTAAATTTGTTCGGAAACAAGCGGTTGCTGAAGCTCTGCAAGGGTTGTTGAAAACAAATTAGCACTCATTCCATTACGTTAGCTTGCATTATCTCAGAGATCTGTTTTAATACTGTTTATTAATACAGTACTTCTTCAGTGAGGCCCGTTATGGATCAAAACAGACAAAAAGCCCTAGACGCAGCACTTTCTCAGATTGAGCGTCAGTTTGGTAAGGGCGCCGTAATGCGTATGGGCGAGCAGCCACGTGAGGCAATTCCCTCTGTCTCTACCGGTTCACTGGGCCTCGATATTGCGCTCGGTATTGGGGGGCTTCCCTTTGGTCGTATCGTAGAGATCTACGGCCCTGAGTCTTCAGGTAAAACGACATTGACGCTGCAGGTTATTGCACAAGCGCAGCGTCAGGGTAAAACCTGTGCATTCGTTGATGCCGAGCACGCACTGGATCCGATTTATGCTGAAAAGCTTGGTGTTGATGTCGACAGTCTGCTGGTATCTCAGCCGGATACAGGTGAGCAGGCTCTTGAGATCACCGATATGTTGACCCGCTCTGGTGCGGTTGATGTGATTATCGTCGACTCGGTTGCTGCGCTAACGCCGAAAGCTGAGATTGAAGGTGATATGGGTGACTCGCATGTGGGCCTGCAGGCGCGTTTGATGTCCCAAGCGCTGCGTAAGCTGACAGGTACCGTTAAGCAGTCGAATACGCTGCTGGTATTTATCAACCAGATCCGCATGAAGATTGGTGTGATGTTCGGCAACCCGGAAACGACTACGGGCGGTAATGCCCTCAAGTTCTACTGTTCTGTGCGTCTGGATATTCGTCGCACGGGCGCGGTAAAACAGGGCGATGAGATTGTCGGTAACGAGACTCGTGTTAAAGTCGTTAAGAACAAAGTCGCCCCGCCATTCAGGCAGGCTGAATTCCAGATTATGTACGGTCAGGGTATCTACCATATGGGTGAAGTTATTGACCTGGGCGTGCAGCAGAAACTGGTTGAGAAAGCGGGCGCTTGGTACTCCTACAAAGGCGATAAGATCGGCCAGGGTAAAGCGAATGCCGCTAAGTTCTTGGAGGAGCACCCAGAGATTGCCAACGAGATCGAAACTGAGATCCGTAAGCAGCTGTTATCCGTTCCAGTGAAAGAGGATCCGGCAGATAAAGACTCGAAAGAGTCCAATGCAGAGCTGGACTTCTAAGCTAAATAATCTAAACAGGGGGCTCAATGAGCCCCCTGTTTCGTTAGAGCTTGCTTTGCAAGCAAAGAAAGCGAAATGCAGTCAGTTATAGCCTGTGTATCGAGTCGTTGTTTTAGTAGGTTGTGTTTATGACGATGCCGAAGCGATCAAAAGCCTCACGAGCAATCGAGACAGAGAGCGAAGCACGCTCCTATCTGTTCGATCTATTGGCCCGTCGTGACTATCCAAGGGCGCAACTTGCGCAGAAATTAACTCAAAGAGAGTGTCCGCCTGAAGTCGCAGCGAAGGTGCTAGATCAGTTTGAGGCGGATGGCTATCTCAGCGATCAGCGATTCGTTGAGTCGCAGGTGCGCCAGCGCTTTGAACAGGGTCAAGGACGCCGCAAGATCGAGTTTGAACTGCGCCAGAAAGGTGTCTCCAACCAATTGATTGAAGAAGCGCTGGGTGCCACAGATATTGAACCTAAGCAGGTGGCGCTGGATTACTACCGCAGGCGCTATGGCGAGACCGTTGCGCAGGATCAGAAAGAGCGAGCAAAGCGAATGCGGCATATGGCGGGTCGCGGCTTTGGTTTTGATGAGATCAATCATGCGATGCGCTATCAACTGGAGGATCCAGAGGAGTTTTAGCTGCTAAATCCTGCAATTAGGGTATTCGAACGAAAAGCATAGAGGTGTATACTATTGCGCCATTTTATGAATCCACTTGCAGGAACTCGGTTTACGCTATGAAACAGATGAGCAGCGCTGAAATTCGCAACGCCTTCCTCGATTTCTTTAAATCACAAGGGCACGAAATTGTTGCATCTAGCCCTTTGATTCCAGGGAACGACGCCACCCTTCTGTTTACCAACGCCGGTATGGTGCAGTTCAAGGATGTATTCCTTGGGACCGATAAGCGTAACTACAGCCGCGCGACAACTTCGCAGCGCTGTGTTCGCGCAGGTGGTAAGCACAATGACCTTGATAACGTCGGTTACACGGCGCGTCACCACACCTTCTTTGAGATGCTGGGTAACTTCAGTTTCGGTGACTACTTCAAGCAGGACGCTATCCGTTTTGCTTGGACATTCCTCACAGAGACACTGGGCCTGCCGAAAGAGCGTTTGTGGGTGACGGTTCACCACAGTGATAGTGAAGCTGAGAAAATCTGGAAAGAGGAGATCGGTGTAGATCCCGAGCGCTTCTCCAAACTCGATGAAGATAACTTCTGGGCGATGGGTGACACTGGCCCTTGTGGCCCGTGTACTGAGATCTTCTTTGACCACGGTCCTGAGGTCTGGGGTGGTCCTCCAGGAAGTCCTGAGGAGGATGGTGATCGTTACATCGAGATCTGGAACGTTGTATTCATGCAGTACAACCGATCAGCCGATGGCGAGATGACACCACTTGAGCGCCCGTCGATTGATACCGGTATGGGTCTAGAACGAATTGCTGCAGTTATGCAGGGCGTCCACTCTAACTACGAGATCGACCTGTTCCAGAATCTGCTCAAAGCGGCTGCAGCTACGATTGACTTTGACGACCTGTCGAACAAATCACTGCGTGTAATTGCTGACCATATTCGCTCATGTTCATTCTTGATTACCGACGGAGTTACGCCATCGAATGAAGGTCGCGGTTATGTTCTGCGTCGTATTATGCGCCGAGCGATCCGCCACGGTAACAAGTTGGGCGCAACTGAGCCGTTCTTCCACAAGCTGGTTGCTCCGCTGGTTGCAGAGATGGGTGAAGCCTACCCTGAACTGGCGAAAATGCAGGATCAGGTTGAGCGCGTTCTGTTAAAAGAGGAGGAGCAGTTCGCTCGCACTCTTGATAAGGGTATGGCGCTGCTGACCGATGCAATCGCGAATTTGAGCGACAAGGTAATTCCCGGCGAAACAGTATTTAAACTTTATGATACCTACGGTTTCCCTGTAGATCTCACCGCAGACGTTGCCCGTGAGCAGGAGTTGACCATCGATATGGATGGATTTGAGGCTGCGATGGCTGAGCAGCGTGAGCGCGCGCGTGCATCAGGCAGCTTCAACGTTGATTACAACGATGCGATCAAACTCGATGGCGAGACCGAGTTCTCTGGTTACGAACATTTAGAGGACCGCGTTGAAGTCGCTGCTTTGCTTTGCGAGGGTGAATCAGTACAGCAACTGAGTGCCGGTCAGAGTGGCATCGTCGTTCTCAAACGCACGCCTTTCTATGCCGAGTCTGGCGGCCAGGTCGGTGACACGGGTTCACTCAGCTGGGACCGCGGACAGTTTGCGGTGACGGACTGTACCAAAGAGGGTCGTAACCATCTGCACCAGGGTACGGTGACTGAGGGTGTTATCGAAGTTGGCGCAACGCTGGTAGCCGAAGTTGATAAGCAGAAGCGTCAGGCAGCGGCACTTAACCACTCTGCAACCCACCTGCTGCATGAAGCCCTGCGTCGCACGCTCGGCGATCATGTGCAGCAGAAGGGCTCTCTCTGTGATCCAGAGCGTCTGCGTTTTGACTTCTCCCATTTCGAAGCAGTAACCGCGCAGGAGCTGGCTGTTATCGAAAAGATGGTGAATGACGAGATTCGTAAGAACTCAGCGGTAACGACCGAAATTATGGAGCTCGAAGCCGCAAAGGCTAAAGGTGCTGCAGCGCTCTTTGGTGAAAAATACGACGATATGGTTCGTGTCCTGGGTATGGGTGATGGTTTCTCAACCGAACTCTGTGGTGGTACACACGCCAAGCGCACGGGTGATATCGGCTTAATGAAGATTGTCTCAGAGAGCGGTATCGCTGCCGGCGTGCGTCGTATCGAGGCGGTCACTGGCGAAGCGGCAATGCAGTGGTTCAGCCAGAGTGAGTTGTTGCTCGGTGAACTCGGCGGTATGGTGAAATCGGGTCGTGACTCGTTGGTTGATAAATACCGTGCTCTGAACGAACGCAATCGTTCGTTGGAGAAAGAGATCGAGCGTCTCAACGCTAAACTTGCCAGCGCTCAGAGTGGAGAGTTGATCTCTTCTGTAGTTGAGATCGATGGCATTAAACTGCTTGCAACTAAGATCGAAGGAGCGGACGCAAAATCCCTGCGCGATATGCTTGATCAGCTGAAGAATAAGTTGGGTTCAGGTGTGGTTGTACTCGGTGCAGAGGATGGCGAAAAAGTAAGCTTGGTTGCTGGTGTAACCAAAGACCTGACTGATCGTGTCAAAGCGGGCGATTTGATCCGTAATCTTGCAGCCCAAGTTGGCGGCAAGGGTGGTGGTCGTCCAGATATGGCGCAGGGTGGCGGTACAGATCCTGCGGCACTGCCAGCAGCGATCGCAAGTGTTGAAGCGCTGGTGCGCGCAGCAGTCTAACGCGACCGAACAGCTGAGAAGGAATATTAGGGAATGGCTTTATTTGTACAGAAATATGGTGGCACCTCGGTTGGTACGGTTGAGCGTATCCAGGCGGTAGCCGAGAAGATCAAGCGCTTCCGCGATCAGGGCCACGATATCGTTGTTGTTGTTTCTGCGATGAGCGGTGAGACCAACCGATTGATCGGTCTGGCGAAAGAGATTCAAGAGACCCCTGACCCACGCGAGTATGACGTGTTGGTTTCGACCGGCGAGCAGGTGACTATCTCACTGCTGAGTATGGCGCTGAAAAACCTAGGTCTGGATGCGCGTTCATATACCGGTGCGCAGGTGCGGATTAAAACGGACAGTTCGCATACCAAAGCACGAATTGAAGACATTCAAACCGACCTGATGCGCCAGGATCTGGATGCGGGTCGCGTAGTGGTAGTTGCGGGCTTCCAAGGTATGGACGCAGAGGGGAATATCACCACTCTGGGTCGTGGTGGTTCGGATACTACCGGTGTAGCACTTGCAGCTGCGCTAAAAGCGGATGAGTGTCAGATCTACACCGATGTTGATGGCGTTTACACAACCGACCCGCGCGTTGTCGAGAGCGCGCAGCGTCTTGATAAGATCACTTTCGAAGAGATGCTTGAGATGGCAAGTCTCGGTTCGAAGGTACTGCAGATTCGTTCAGTCGAATTTGCGGGAAAATATAAAGTACCCCTGCGAGTGCTCTCGAGCTTCCAAGACGGTGGCGGTACGCTGATTAGTACAGAGGAAGAAGATACAGTGGAAAAGCCAATTATCTCTGGTATCGCGTTTAACCGCGATGAAGCGAAACTGACCCTGATGGGTGTGCCCGATCTGCCTGGCGTTGCATCACGCATTCTTGCACCAATCAGTGATGCAAACATTGAAGTGGATATGATCGTCCAGAACGTGGCTGCTGATCAAACTACTGACTTCACTTTCACTGTGCACCGTAATGACTACGACAAGGCGTTCGCGATCCTCAAAGAGGTTAACGCGATGCTGGGCGGTCGCGAGTGCGTAGGCGACAACAAGATCGCGAAAGTTTCGATTGTCGGTGTGGGTATGCGCTCACACGCAGGTGTTGCGAGCAAAATGTTCACGACTCTGGCTGACGAGAACATCAATATCCAGATGATCTCTACCTCTGAGATCAAAGTCTCCGTTGTGATGTCTGAGAAGTACATGGAGCTAGCAGTGCGTGCATTGCACTCTGCCTTTGACTTGGATAAATCTGATACTGTTACAGGCTAAGCAGAATCTGCAGACTGGTCTATAGTAAATATCAGTCTGCAGTTACTTAGGTTTGAGCTAGGATTTCACGTAGGAAGAGTGAACTCGAACATTGATGCTAATCCGCAGTTAGGTTTAAACGGAATTTAAGGAAGAGATCATGCTTATTCTTACGCGTCGTGTCGGAGAGACCCTCATGGTAGGGGACGACGTTACCGTGACTGTCTTAGGTGTCAAAGGCAATCAAGTTCGTATTGGTGTTAACGCACCTAAGGACGTAAGCGTCCACCGAGAAGAGATTTACCTGCGCATTCAGCAGGAGAGTGAGCCAAACGAGGCTTCGTCGTAAACTTTTCCCCAGATTTCCTCAGTTTTCGAGAGTAAGTGCTTTAACTTTCTAAGACGGTCTTGTACTATACGCGCCGTTGTTGTGGAGCGGTGGCCGAGTGGCTGAAGGCGCACCCCTGCTAAGGGTGTATACGTTTACGCGTATCGAGGGTTCGAATCCCTCTCGCTCCGCCATCAAGATTAAGCGCCCGTAGCTCAGCTGGATAGAGTACCTGGCTACGAACCAGGCGGTCGCACGTTCGAATCGTGCCGGGCGCGCCAATCTTGATCAAAAACAGCAACAGCGAAATGCTGAATAAGCGCCCGTAGCTCAGCTGGATAGAGTACCTGGCTACGAACCAGGCGGTCGCACGTTCGAATCGTGCCGGGCGCGCCATTTCAGCAAAATCGCACCCGTTATACCAAGCGCCCGTAGCTCAGCTGGATAGAGTACCTGGCTACGAACCAGGCGGTCGCACGTTCGAATCGTGCCGGGCGCGCCATATTCAACAAAAAAGCCACCTATAAGGTGGCTTTTTTGTTGAACTGGCTTGCCCAGCCGCTTCCAGGTGCCCGTTCGACTCTGTCACGCGTTTAAGTCTTCTCTCTCGGTTCAAAAAGCTCAGCTGAGGTAGGCACTGCGAAGCCTGTAATCGCAGCCAGGCACACATCAATCACGCGATCCTCAAGTGTTTCGTGGGGCCACACCTTGGTTGCATCTTCCCGAGACAAAAACTTAAACGGCTTCTCCGAAAAATAACAGTCCAATTCGATCATGTCAGTGGGTCCGGACTCTAATGGGCCCTCAGTTGAAACAATCACACCATAGTAAGTCTCGTTATACCCGGTCCTGCCGGTTACAAAGTGAGTAATCAGCCCCATCGTCTTACAGATCTGTCTCAAATCATGACAAGTGTTCTCGTTTACCAGGCCAACAACAAATGAGCAGTTATTCAATATTGCTTGTCGTAAATGAGTGATAACTGGCTGAGCAGCGTCTGGGTTGTTCAATTTTATTTTCAACATCGCTCTACTGTACCTGTTACCCGAGTTAGGTCGAGAAATGAAAACTTTTTCCAGAGTTTACAAAGAGTGTTGTAACCCCGGCTACTCATCATTATAGTTCACATGTAAGCGCTTACATAAGGTTTATGTGGTTCTAAATGTGCTCTATTTCTTTACTGGAGATCCTCCAAGGAAAAGTTGAGATATATTCAATTATTGAGTGTGTCGCTTTTTGTTGAACTGAGCAGGCGGTAGAGGGCTGCAGAGTCCGCGCAGATTGTGCATTTGCGAAATGGTCACTTTTTAAAATGTAATATTTCCGACATTTATAGAACTAATTAGTCCTTATGTAGGCTTGCGAATTAGGTGTGCATGTGGGATAAAGTGCAACGCGCCGGTAAAAGGATAAATATTCCAAAGATGGAATTTTAATTCTATTTAGTAAATGTCTGCTCAGCGCGCAGACCATAAGTTAGGGTAAGAGAGGAGTTTGGGATGGAAAACCTGCTGACTGAGGGCCTGTCGTTAATGGGCTTTGGTATGGGCTTTGTGTTTGTATTCCTTACACTGCTGGTATTTGCGACCAGCCTGATGTCCAAGTTTGTGACTAAGTTCATCCCTGAACCTGTGGTCTTACCGAGAGCAAAACCAGCAGCTCCGGTTGCTGCTGGTCAGAACAAAGATGAGTTGCTTGCCGTTTTGTCGGCTGCCATGCATCACCATCGTTCAAAGTAATATAGAGAGATCAAGTTATTATGTCTGACGCGAAGAAGCCACTGGGCATTACGGACGTTGTATTGCGCGACGGCCACCAGTCTCTGCTTGCCACACGCATGCGCCTCGACGATATGCTTCCTATTGCAGAGAAGCTCGATAAAATTGGTTACTGGTCAGTTGAGAGCTGGGGTGGTGCAACCTTTGACTCCTGTATCCGTTTCCTTGGCGAAGATCCTTGGACTCGTATCCGCGAGCTTAAAGCGGCTATGCCGAATACAAAGCAACAGATGTTGCTTCGTGGTCAGAACCTTCTCGGCTACCGTCACTATGCTGATGACGTGGTAGATAAGTTTGTTGAACGTGCAGCTCATAACGGTATTGATGTTTTCCGTATTTTTGACGCGATGAATGATCCGCGTAACCTTGAGCGCGCTATCAAGGCGGTCAAGCAAACCGGTAAACATGCTCAGGGTACGATCTCTTACACCACGAGTCCGGTACATACAGTTGATACCTGGGTAGATTTTGCTAAGTCGCTCGAAGACCTTGGTGTTGATTCGATCGCTATCAAAGATATGTCAGGTATTCTCGCGCCTTACGATGCGTTTGATCTGATTTCTCGACTTAAGGCCCAGACCGGCCTCGAAGTTCAGTTCCATGCTCACGCAACACCGGGCCTGTCTGATATGACAATTCTTAAGGCGGTTGAAGCGGGTGTGGATCGCGTGGACACCTCTATCTCGTCAATGTCTGGCACCTACGGCCACACAGCGACTGAGTCTGTAGTTGCAGCTCTGGCTGGTACCGATCGTGACACGGGTCTGGATCTGGTAGCACTGCAGGACATCGCTGCTTACTTCCGTGCTGTGCGTAAGAAATATGCGAAGTTCGAAGGTTCTTTGCAGGGAACCGATAGCCGTATTTTGGTGGCTCAGGTCCCAGGTGGCATGCTCACTAATATGGAAAACCAGCTTAAAGAGCAGGGTGCGGCTGACCGTTTTGATGAGGTACTTGCTGAGATTCCTCGCGTTCGCGAAGATCTTGGACACATCCCACTGGTTACCCCGACATCACAGATCGTGGGTACTCAGGCTGTGATCAATGTCCTGGTGGGTGAGCGTTACAAAACGATATCGAAAGAAGTTCAGGGCATCCTTAAGGGTGAGTATGGCGCGGCGCCTGCGCCGTACAATGCTGAACTTCAAGCTAAAGTTCTTGATGGTGGCGAACCTATTACCTGCCGTCCCGCTGACCTGCTCGAGTCTGAAATGGACAAGTTGGTTAATGAACTGAAGAGTATCGCCGCTGAGAAGGGCATCTCCCTAGAGCAAGGGGAACAAGAGATTGATGACGTTCTGACCTACGCTCTGTTCCCTCAGATTGGCTTAAAATTCCTGGAAAATCGCGGTAACCCCGACGCATTTGAACCCGTACCGACTTTAGAGGACGCACGCGCTATGTCTGCACCTAAAAACACTGGACCGCAGGTCTACACTATCACTGTAAACGGCCAGAATTACGTTGTTCAGGTTACTGAAGGCGGCGATATCAGCGCTGTTGCTCCAGCAGCGCCAGCCGCTGCTCCAGCGGCCCCTGCAGCCGGCTCAGGCGAGTCTGTTCCAGCTCCGTTGGCAGGTAACATCTGGAAAGTACAGGTGAGTGCTGGTCAGGCTGTTCAGGAAGGCGAAGTTCTGGTGATTTTGGAAGCGATGAAAATGGAGACTGAAGTTCGTGCTGCGAAATCAGGTACTGTGGTCTCTGTAGATGTGAAAGAGGGTGATACCGTGCAGGTAGGCGACTCTCTGATCACTCTGGCGTAATCACGGAGTAGGAATCCATGGAAAAGGTTCTTGAACTCTGGCACGCGTCAGGGCTCTACAACATAACGGGCGGGCAGCTCACCATGATACTGGTGTGTCTCCTCCTCCTATATCTTGCGATCCACAAGAAATTTGAACCGTTGCTACTTGTGCCGATCGGCTTCGGCGGCATCATGGCGAACATCCCGGAAGCGGGTTTGGCGCTGTCGGCTGTAGAGAACGCAGTCCATTTCGCAAAGCCTGAGGTTCTCCAATCTCTTGCCTCGACCCTGGGTGTAGCGAGCACGGAAACCTATGAGGTTCTGACGGCCTACCACGAGTCAAATGCATCGGCGCATCACGCGGCCTCTCTTGTAGCTGCGGATGCAGGCTACTCTAACGGGATGATGTACAACTTCTACTCGGTTGTTATCGGCTCGATGATTGGACCGCTGTTGATCTTTATGGGCGTAGGCGCAATGACCGATTTCGGTCCGCTCTTGGCAAACCCGAAAACTCTGTTCCTCGGTGCCGCTGCTCAATTTGGTATTTTTGCTACGGTACTTGGTGCCGTTGGGCTGAGCACCCTCGGGCTGATGGACTTCAGCATTCAGGACGCTGCCGCGATCGGGATAATCGGCGGTGCTGATGGCCCTACAGCGATCTATGTTGCGAGTATGCTAGCGCCACAGCTTCTCGGAGCCATTGCCGTCGCTGCCTACTCTTACATGGCACTGGTGCCGTTGATTCAGCCACCCATCATGCGTTTACTAACGACTGAAGCTGAACGCAAGATTTCGATGCATCAGCTACGACACGTCTCGAAGACTGAGAAGATCTTCTTCCCAATCATTCTTTTGATCTTGGTTGCGATGTTGCTGCCGGACGCGGCCCCGCTCTTGGGTATGTTCTGTTTTGGTAACCTGATGCGTGAATGTGGTGTGGTCGATCGTTTGAGTGATACTGCTCAAAACGCGCTGATCAACATTGTTACCATCTTCCTGGGCCTGTCAGTCGGGTCTAAACTGAGCGCAGATAAGTTCCTAGACTTGAACACGCTGGGCATTCTTCTGCTCGGTATTGTTGCCTTTGGTATTGGTACTGCAGCCGGCGTATTGATGGCCAAACTAATGAACAAAATGCAGGGTGGTAATGCTATTAATCCGCTCATAGGATCAGCGGGTGTTTCTGCCGTTCCTATGGCTGCACGAGTGTCCAACAAACTGGGCCTTGAAGCCAACCCTCAGAACTTCCTCCTGATGCATGCTATGGGACCAAACGTCGCGGGCGTGATCGGTTCAGCAGTCGCTGCAGGGGTTATGATCAAGTTCGTGGGCTAAGGCCAGCTATGTCAAAGAGCCGAGCAACTGCTCGGCTTTTTTACGTCTGTTAAAAGAGTATATTAGAGTCGGTGCACTGATATACTCGATTGTACGATTACCTAACTCCGAAAGAGATATTGCAAGGATGCCAGCAGATCAATTTCCCACTCGTTTTCAACCGCTCTATGTTCAAGTAAAAGAGCATCTTTTGACACGCATCGTCGAAGGATACTGGTTACCTGGCAGTTTGCTACCGAGCGAGAATCAGTTAGCTGCTGAGTTGGGAGTCAGTCAGGGAACGGTTCGCAAAGCGCTGGATGAGATGACGGCTGAGAAGGTAGTTGTTCGCCGTCAAGGACGCGGTACTTTTGTTTCGGAACACACCCAAGAGCAGGCGCTGTTTCATTTTTTTCGCCTAGCAGATGCTGAGGGCGTCTCCCCTGCACCTTCCAGCGATGTAATCAGTGTTACTGAGAGAGAAGCAATCCCGGACGAAGTGACTAAGTTAGAGCTAAAAAGGGGAGAACAGGTCGCTCTGATCGAGCGTGTGCGTTTGTTGGCCGAACAGCCGGTCGTACTTGAGACCGTGGTGCTCAGTTGCGCAGATTTTCCAAATATTGCCGCTCAACAACCGCTGCCAAATACGCTCTACACGCTGTACCAGAGCAAGTATGGCGTTTCGATTCTGACGGCAAAAGAGAGCATCACCGCTGTCCTTGCTGACGATTACGATAAAACATTTTTGAAGGTGCCAGTAGGTAGTCCACTGCTGCAAATTGAGCGCTTAGCGTTCTCAATTGACGGTCGCCCGGTTGAGCTCAGATACAGCCGCTGTTTGACTGACCAATACAGCTATCAGATCGAATTGACGTAAAAAAGGCCGCGATCATGCGGCCTTTTTTGATTCAGGTTTAAGCTCGTTTGAGGAGGGCTTGCCAATCAAAGTTCAACTTCTCCTTAAGAAAAGTAGATACAGCTCTGAACATCTCTGCAAACACAGCACCTGCTGCTTCATTACGGTAGGCGCGCGCCAACTGTAAGTAATCTGATTCTGAGTAGTTAGAATCTGAGAAAGTCTGAGTCAAATCAGTGCTTGTAGAAACATTGTCCATAAATTACCTCCGATATTGGGGTGCAGTATGCGGAGGTTACACGGTAGTGACAAACGATCTTTTTAGACTCAAAAGATGAGAAAAAGTAAGCAACTGATGGAGGTGGCAGCGCTGAGAAGCGTTGGCGCAGGAAGTAGAGGAGAACTCCTCACTTCCTGCCTCTGGTGCTGCTATTAGGTAAACTCTAAGAGCACTTTTGCTGCAGCAACTTCATTGTTTGAAAGACGTTCAAACCAAATCTGCCCATCGCTTACTGGCTCGACCTGATACCAATCCAGTGCACCAAAACGATCCTCATTCATCGCTTGCACAACCTCTTTGAAGTGTTTCATTGTGTAGGTGTAGCTACCAATGAACTTGAGTTCTTGAAGTGTAGTACGTCGTATATCAAGGCCGTCCTGTGCGCTTCCGAGGCCGATATGAACAAGGGTGCCACCTGGACGTAGACGTTCACTGGCCATCGCTCGCGTCGGCGCTATGCCAACAGCATCAATAACCGCATCGATGGTCGGCAGATCAAGCTGATTAAGCTCGCCTGGGTCGACAGCAGTCAGACCTTGGCGCTGAGCATTTGCACGTCGTCCCGGCTGAGTCTCAACCACCCAGATGTTTTTTATTCCCAGAGCACGTGCCGATAGGGCTGTTCCCAAACCAACCGCTCCTGCTCCGCAGACAATCAGATTGATGTCGGACAGCAGCATACCGGTAGAGCGCTCGGCAAGACGAACAGCATGCCAGCCACAAGCGATGGGTTCACAAAGTGCTGCCTTGCGCATATCAAAACCCTGAGGTAGCTCAATCAGATTTTTCTTTGGCATTGCAAAGTATTCGGCAAATGAGCCGGGTCTTGGTGCCATCGAAATGATTTGCCTGTCAGGGCAGAGATTGTCCTCTCCTCGGAGGCAGGCCGGGCAAACACCGCAGGTTACCAGCGGATTTACCACAACAGCTCGCTCTTCACCGTCTAGCTGGGCAAAACCTGAGACTTCGTGTCCCAGAATCAGTGGCGGCGGCCGCCGTTCATCTTTACCGTGAAAGGCGTGCAGGTCTGAGCCGCAGATACCGGCTGACACGACACGAACCAAAACCTCGCCATCAGCGGTGGTAGGTGTATCCATCTCTTTAAATTTGAGGGTACCGTTGCCCTCATAGACTAGCGCTTTCATTTGGCAGTAAAGCCCCCATCTACATACAATATTTGTCCAGTGACGTAGTCACTGGCGGGTGACGAGAGAAACATCAATGGCCCGACTAAATCATCAAGCGAGCCGTTTCGTCCAATACAAGTCTGAGCCGCAAGTTGATCGACAAGATCACTATTTTCGAACACTCGCTGTGTTAGCGCAGTCGGAAAGAATCCCGGACCGATTGCGTTGACGCCAACACCGTCGCGTGACCACTCTTCAGCCATAGCACGGGTTAATTGCGCCACACCACCTTTCGTCGCGCCGTAGGCAATACCGTTTGGAAATGCCCTCTCGCTCTGCAGTGAAGCGATATTTATTACCCGTCCCCAACCACGTTGACGCATACCTTTGGCCAGGCCCTGGGCTAGGATGTAAGGTGCGGTGAGGTTCAGGTTGAGTGTCATGTTCCACTCATCTAGACCGAGATCGTCCGAGTTTTTGCGAGGGTTCACCCCGGCGGCGTTGACGAGTATGTCGACCTGCCCGAAAACGTCGACTAGTTGTTGTGGCAGTTTTTCTATACTAGCGATGTCACTAAGGTCTGCAGATACATGTACCAACTGCCCGACCTGATTATTTGCCAGATCTGTTAATGGACCTGGTGTGCGCGACACGGCGATAACCTTGGCTCCAGTATCGAGATAAGCCTGCACGAAGCGCAGACCTATCCCGCTCGAGCCGCCTGTAACGACGGCTACACGGCCACGAACTTGGAAGTTCGCTTCCATTTACTGGCCTGCTAGGTCGAAGGTTTCATTCGGGAAGAACTTCTCAAGACGGATATCCGCCGTGCGAGCGTGACCTTCCATGCCTTCCAGTCGCGATATACGTGCCGTTGCAATCGCAACGTCCTTCATTGCGTCCATGTTAGAACGCTGCCAGGTAACCAGCTTCATGTATTTGTGAACTGAGAGTCCACCGGTGTACTTAGCAGCACCTGACGTCGGCAGTACATGGTTAGGGCCCGAAGCCTTGTCGCCGAAGGCTACGGTTGTCTCTACACCGAGGAAGAGTGAACCGTAGCAAGTCAGGCGGTTCAACCACCAGTCCAAATCGTCTGCCTGTACGGTCAGGTGCTCTGGCGCGTATGAGTCTGACACCTGAGCCATCTCTTCGCGATCGGCACAAACAATAACCTCACCGTATGCGTCCCAGGCTTTGGTAGCGTTTTCGCGGTTCAGATCCGGCAGGGTTTCAATCTTCTTCGGAACCCATTCCAGAACCTGCTCACCCAGTTCACGGCTGTCTGTTACCAGCCAAACTGGAGAGTTGTAGCCATGTTCAGCCTGACCCACTAGGTCAGCAGCAACGAGTTCAGGATCAGCGTTTCCATCAGCAAGAATCAGAGAGTCGGTTGGGCCAGCAAACATATCGATACCGACGCGACCGAACAGGATACGCTTAGCTTCTGCTACAAACTGGTTACCCGGACCAACGAGGATATCTGCTTTCGGCAAGCCGAAAAGACCAAAGGCCATCGCCGCAATACCCTGTACACCGCCAAGGGCAACGATCTTGTCAGCGCCACAAAGGTGAGCGGTGTAAACGATCGCCGGGTGGATACCGCCATCTGGACGTGGTGGAGAGCAGGCTACGATCTCCTTACAGCCAGCAACCTTAGCAGTGGTAACCGTCATTAGAGCAGAAGCAACGTGAGCGTAACGACCACCCGGAGCGTAACAACCTGCTGCTTGTACAGGGATGGCTTTCTGGCCAGCAATCAGGCCTGGGATGATTTCTACTTCGGTGTCGACGATCGTGCTCTTCTGAGCTTCTGCGAACTTTTTCACGTTAGCGTGTGCAAAGGCGATATCGTCCTTCAGTTTTTGTGGCACTTTTGCACAGGCAGCGTCGATCTCCTCCTGTGTCAGGACAACGTTGCCGTCGTAACCGTCAAACTTGTCGCGGTAGCGCAAGCAGGCTTCATCACCGCCTTTCTCAATATCGTTTAGGATCTCTTGCACGAGGGCAGAAACATCGCTCTGGTTCGCGGTTGAGGAGATCTCAGCTTTTTTCAGGTACTCGATAGTCATTTTAGGGGTCTCTTACTTGTAAATATCAGGTAGCAAAGATGTAGATAGCTCTGGAACGTAAGCAATAAGCAGCGTTACGCCCAACATAAACAGCACGAAGGGGATCGCACGGTATGAAATCTTCAGTATTGACTCGCCAGTTAAACCAGCGACAACGAAAAGGTTTAGGCCCAACGGCGGCGTGATAAATCCAACACCTAGAGTGGTGATCATCATTACGCAGAACTGAATCTCGTTCATACCGATCTCCATCGCTAGCGGATGCAGCAGCGGAGCTAGAATCACGATATTCGGTGTGGTCTCCATAACACAGCCTGCAACCACCAAGATGCAGATCATTAGGAAGATAATCATCTCTGGCGATTCGGTCATCGAAGTAACCGCATAGACGAAGCCCTGAGGCACGCCCATGATTGCCAGTGCCTGAGCAAGCGGCAGCGAGAATGCGATGATCGGGATAATGACACCGTTCACTTTCGCTGAACTGATTAGCATGCTTGGGAAGTCGCTCAGCTTAAGAGTGCCAAGAATAAATCCAAGAATGATGGTCACTACAACCGCGATAGCCCCCGCTTCTGTTGGCGTCAGACTGCCGGAAAAGATACCGGTGAAAATAATTACCGGCACAATAAACGCGTACCAGCCGTTTTTGATCGATTTGCCTACATTGGCAAGCCATTCGCGACCCGTTAAGCGATCACTGTTCTCCCAATTGTTGAGGCGGTTCATCACCGTATTGGTTGCCAAAATCGACACCAGAATCAGGACACCCGGAATAACAGCAGCTTGGAACAGCGTGCTGGCAGAAATACCCAGCACCAGGCCTATAATGATGTAGGCGATTGATGGTGGGATCAGAATACCGGTACAGGCACCTGCCGCTACCAATGCGCAGGCATAGGGGCGTGGGTAGCCAGACTCAACCAATCGGCTGATGGTCATGCGTCCAACCGCAGCTGCGCCCGCTGCGTCAGAACCAGAGATCGCTGAGAACATGCCGCAGACCAGTACTGTGGCGGAACCGAAGCCCCCGCGGGTCCAGCAGGTCAACGCCTCTGCAACGTCTAGAAATTTCTTGCTTAGCCCGGTTCGTACAAGAACGTCACCCGTAAGAATGAATAGAGGTACGGCGGTCAGTGCAAAGTGATCTATACCGTCGAAAAGTGACTCGCCGACCAACGATAGTGGGAGGTCGCCAGACATTATCAGCATTGTAATTGCTGCAACGCCTATGCTCGCCCAAACGGGCACGCCGATGGCCACGAAGAGTACGAACAGAATCAGAGGTAGGTAGAAGGACCACCCAAGCTCAACTGTCTGCTGCGCAAGCATTAGATAGTTCATTATTTATCTTCCGATTCAAACAGAGTTGCGCCTTCGTAGACCGCTTCGCCCTTGCGTATATCTGTAATGTCGCGCAGCATTGATTGCACGATGCGGATACAGACAAGGCCAAAGCCGACGGGAACTGCGGCAAGGAATAGCGCAAGAGATGTGCGCAGGCCGTGGGTTACACTCTCAAATTTGAATGCAATCCAGACGGACTCAATCGAGTAGTAGAAGGCCAACATAGATACCAGCAACATAATGAAGTCGCTGATGAGGTAGAGGCCTGCTTTGATGCGCGGCGATACAAAGTTGTAGAGCACATCGATGCGAATGTGCGCTCGATCTTTGACCGCGGCTGAGGCACCGATCCACGCGAGGTAGATAAAGCTGTAGCGCACGATCTCTTCACCCCAAACTGACGAGTAGGCAAACAGCTCGCGGCGTATGACCTCGACAGCCATGGTAACAACCAGCATGGTATAGAAAACGAGCAAAGCCCATCGCTCAACGTTCTTATCTAACGCTGACCACATAGTATTCTCCAGAAAGTATAACCGGCCCCGGATGGGGGCCGGTTTGATTCGACGGCTTATGCGTCGTGTACGTAGTAACGGCTCTGTTGCATAGTGCCTTCAGCGAGCTTGTTGAAGGCATCCATTGAACCGGCGAGTTCAGCTTTGAAGCTATCCCACTCGCTGTTCTGGTAACCGCCAACCGATTCCCACTCAGCGAGCTGTGCAGCGCTCAACTGGTGGAACTCAACGCCAGACTTGCGCAGTTCTGCCATGGCAAACGCACGTGCTGCAGGAACTTTCGCAAGGTTCTGCTGAGTGTTCATCTCACCCGCAAACTCGATGCCTTCCTGAACGTCTTTTGGCAGGCTGTTGAACCACTCAAGGTTTACAGAGAATACCTGAGCGTCTGGCACGGCCTGAGTGAAGGTTACGTGGCTCAGAATATCCTTGAAGCCGAATACGTGTAGGGCGCCTACTGATGGATCTAGCGCGTCGGCAACACCCTGTTTGATTGCAGACGGTGTTTCACCCCATGCAACTGGTGTTGGGTTAGCACCGACCATGCGGTAGTACTGCTGCAGCATTTTTGAACCAGGAACTCGGAATTTCACTCCAGCTAGATCGCTAGGCATGATGACCTTGTTGCCACCTTTGCGTACTGCGACTACGCGTGGATCGATTACAACGTAGTTAAGAACTTTGAAGCCGTTCTTCTCTACGAGTGGGTGCACAGTGTTTTTCCACACGTCTGACTGGGTCAGGTTAGTGAACTTCTGGTTGGCACCACAGAAGTATGGCAGGTTGATAAGGTCGGCAGCCGGAGCAAAAGGCGCAAAGTTCGCCAGAGAGTGCTGTGCACACTGGATTGTGCCGTTCTGTACTTTCTGAGCCAGTGCGCCACCAGCACCAAGCTGACCGCCTGGAGCAAGTTTCACATATACCTTGCCGTTGGTTGCGTTCTGGATGTTCTCTTTAACGTCGAGCTGCATAATTGGGTAGCTGCGGCTAGCGCCGAGTACGTATGCAGTCGCAAGTGTCATAACATGATCAGCGGCTTTTTCGCGATCACGCTCTTCTTTAGCTGTCTGCGCCATTGCCTGTGGAGACAGCAACATGCCGCCTGCACCAGCCACAACAGCTGCAGTGAACCCAGCGGAGCCGGCTAGTTTAAGAAAGTTACGGCGTTCTTCTTGAAAGATTTTATTTTTATCTGACACGATCATTTTCCTCAGGGTGTTATTGGTTGTTGGCCCGTTTCTCGGCGGCCAGCATTGCTGCAACGAACACAAGCGTTGCTGCGAACAACACCAGTGCTTCACCTACATCCGACAGGAAAGCATTTCCCGCGAATGCCCCAAGCAGAACGTTAAAAAAGAAAACAACAAAAAGGGCGGCTGAGATAACAACCAAAGATTTCAAAGATGTCATGCGGCTACCTGTTTTATTGAATTTTTTATTGCCTGCAGAATTACTTTAGTCTTAACTGTAAACCAAATGCAAGCGCTTACACGAAAAAATGTAACCGCTTACATAAGTTTTTTGCAAGCGGTTGCATTTGATACCCTGTAAGATATTGAATCCAAAGTTGGTTTTTAGCAGATGGCATCCACCGAAGAGAACGAAAAAAATTTAGCTCGCCCCACGGCTCAGGATGTTGCTCGTCTGGCTGAAGTGTCGACGGCGACCGTTTCTCGATTCTTCAGTCAGCCAGGCCGCATACGAAAGCAGACAGCAGAGAGAATCTCGAAGGCCATTGAGGTTCTTGGCTATGTACCCGATCTCAATGCACGAGCGCTAGCCAGCCGCAGAGCCGATGTAATAGGTGCTGTCGTGCCAACGCTGGAAAATGCCATATTTGCCGAGGGCATAGAGGCGATGCAGGCTTGGCTGAATAATCGCAGTATTACTTTGCTGGTCTCCAGCTCAAACTATAATCCGGACCGCGAATATCAGCAGGTTCAACGCCTCATCGCACATGGAGTCGCAGGTCTGCTACTTATCGGCACTGCGAGGCATGATAAAACGCGGCAACTCATCCATGCTCGTAAAGTTCCGTACTGCTTGTCATGGTGTTATCGCAGCAGTAACGAAGAGCCGCAAATCGGTTTTGATAACTACTCTGCAGGGGCCGCTATGGCAGCCGAGATTCTTGCGCGTGGTCATAAGAAGATCGGTATTCTCTCAGGTGTTAGAGACTGGAACGATCGCGCAACCGATCGCGTGCAGGGGGCTCTTGATGCATTTGCCGCCGCTGGCGTTGCGGTAGCAAACGACGCTCTGATAGAGGTGACATACAACCACGAGCTGGCGGCATCTGCGCTCGAGACTCTGTTACAGCGTCACTCTGATTTGACCTGTGTCTTTTGTGCAAACGATGTTGTTGCGGCTGGTGCCCTAAGGCAAGCTCACATTATGGGGCGCAAAGTACCTGAAGATCTATCCATCACTGGTTTCGATGACATTGCGATGGCTCAAGTTTTAACTCCTGCGCTGACAACCGTCAGACTCCGTCACAAGTTGATGGGTGAGCTGGCTGGTGAGCGCCTTCTTGAGGCGGTCGAACTCGGGCATAAAGTTCGTCCAGAAAACATCCCTTACTCTATTGTTATTCGTGATTCGCTGGGCGACTGTCCAAACACTTAACACTTGTTTAAGAACATTTCACTGTACCCCTAAGAGCTTCCTGCGAATACTAAGTGCGAAGTTTACCTAGCGCCGTGCGCGCTATTGCGAGGGGAGTGATTAAATTGCTGCACCAACTCTATATTCACGGCAAGTGGGTCCCGGGTACTAGTGGGCATACTAAGCCTGTCATTAATCCGGCCAATGAGCAGATTGTCGCTGAGGTTGCGCAAGCGCAAACAGAGGATGTTGAGGCAGCTCTAAACAGCGCCAATCTCGGCTTTGAAATTTGGCGGGAGGTCTCTCCTTGGGAACGAAGCAAGATACTGAATCAAGCTGCTCGTCTCATCGAAGAGCGAAAAAGTGAGCTGGCGCGCATCATGACGCTCGAGCAGGGGAAGCCACTAGTGGAGTCTATCTTAGAGCTCGATAGAACTGCTGAGACTTTTGAGTGGTGTGCTGCTGAGGCTGTTCGTACCTATGGTCGTCTACTACCTCAACGTCAGGCTGGTATGCGCCAGACGACGGTTAAAGAGCCGCTAGGTGTTGTTGCTGGATTCTCGCCGTGGAATTTTCCCGCTGTACTAACCGCTCGGAAAATTGCAGCTGCACTAGGTGCTGGATGCGCCATGATCGTTAAGCCGTCTGAACTTGCTCCCGGTATTGCCGTAGGACTGGTAAAAGCTTGTGAGGACGCAGGCGTGCCACCCGGTGTACTCAATCTGCTGTTTGGTAACTCAGGCATGGTCTCTGAGGCTCTCATCAAATCACCCATCGTTAAGAAGATATCGTTAACGGGGTCTGTTCCGGTTGGTCGAAAATTGAGCGCGCTTGCCGGCGAATATTTAAAACCCGTTACGATGGAGTTGGGCGGGCATGCGCCGGTGATCGTGTTCGAAGATGCAAACATCCACAAAGCCGCTGAGCTCACGGCTGCATTCAAATTCCGTAATTCTGGGCAAGTCTGCTTAGGCGTCAGCCGGATCTTTGTTCAGCGATCAAAATTTGATGAGTTTCTGGCACATTTTTGCCGCTATGTTGAGCAACTCAAGTTGGGCGACGGGCTTGATGCTAATACCACTATGGGGCCATTAGCCACGGCAAAGGGCGTGGAGTCGATGAGGGCATTTATCGCGGATGCGAAAGTTCGAGGCGCTCGAGTGATAGCGGGTGGGGATGCGCCTGACCGGAAGGGATATTTCTTTAATCCCACAGTGCTAACGGATGTGCCTGACGACGCTTCGATAATGAGCGTAGAGCCTTTTGGGCCCGTAGCACCTGTGGTTCCCTTCGATGATTACGCAGAAGTTATTGAACGTGCGAATGCACTGGACCTCGGATTGGCCGCGTACGCGTTTACATCCAACCTTGATACGGCTACTCGCGTCGCAGATGACCTGGAGGCGGGTTGGATCGGAGTTAACAATTTCTCTCCAGCCCTGGCGGAGGCACCTTTTGGGGGCATGAAAGATAGCGGTATAGGATACGAAGGTGGTCCTGAAGGGTTCGATGCTTACTGTAAAACAAAATTTGTTAGCCAATCATTTTCTGATTGAGCATTGTTGAGAGGCTTTATGAAACGCATCGCATTTATTGGTCTAGGCACTATGGGCAGTGCTATGTCAGCTAATATCGTTAAAGGTGGATTTGAAGTTATCGGGTACGATCCCAACACTGCTGCGGTTGAGCAACTTGTGGCCAATGGGGGGCAGGGAGCTGAGTCGGCTGCTGAAGCTGCGAAAGGTGCAGATATTGTCATAACGATGCTCCCTGTTGGCGCGATTGTTGAGGCCGTTCTTTTCGGTGAAAAGGGCGTGGTAGAGACGCTTAGAGGGAACCGCCTGATTATCGATATGTCATCGATCAGCCCTAAGGAGACAGATAAAATAAGAGAAGGGTTGAATCGCAAGGGTTTGAGAATGATTGATGCCCCAGTGGGTCGAACCTCCCATTTTGCCCGCCTCGGAAAACTATTGATTATGGCCGGAGGTGTTGCGGCGGATATTGAAGAGGCACGTCCAGTTTTGGAGTGCATGGGCTCAGAAATAGAGGACTGTGGAGGACCCGGAATGGGAGTGCGCATGAAGGCGATCAATAACCTGATGTCGACCGCGTTAAACTCCTTAACTGCTGAGGTTCTTACCTTGGCCGAGGTATACGGCCTGAACGTCGACAAAGCTATAGAGGTCATGGGAGGCACGCCCGCAAGCAAGGGGCATATGGTGACCACCTATCCAAATAAGGTGCTTAAAGGCGATATCGAAGCGGACTTTATGCTTGATCTGGCGAAAAAGGATCTGGATTTAGCAATAAACATGGCCGTTGATGCCGATGTGCCCTTGGTGACCGCCAAAGCTGCCGCCGCTGTCTACTCTGAGGCTCAGGATGCGGGTTACGGTGTGAAAGATTGGACCGCCCTTTACGCAATGTACAAACAGCGCTATCTGACGGGTAGTGAGTGCTGATAGCACCAGTTCCGGCTTTTGATTAATTATTTCTATTGATTTGCCCGATAAGGCTGCGATTAAATAAGAAAAACTTAACTTATTTATGAGCGGCCTGTGAGTATTCGTCGTTTTAAAACATTTTTGGCTATAGCCGAACTGGGTACATTCTCAGAAGCGGCGAAGGCTGAATATCTAACTCCCTCTGCAGTTAGCCAGCAAATGCGCGCTCTGGAAGATGAGCTCAGAGTCTCACTCTTCGACCGCACCAAACGACCGCCAGAGCTCAACCCCACCGGCTACGCAATCGTGCCAAAAGTGCGCGAGTTGGTTCGGGTTTACGAGAGTATTAAGCCCAGCCTCTCCGATGAACTCGCCGCGGTTCAAAATCTTACCGTCGGTACTGTTGCTACCTCGATGAGTGGTTTGATGCCTAGAGCGCTGAAACGGCTACAAGAGTCCAACGATCGCCTTCATGTTCGTCTCTACCCAGCACTGTCCGATGATCTCTATGCACAGGTCGATAGAGGTTTTCTGGATGCGGCTGTTATTACTGAACCTATGACGGTCTACGACCATTTAGTTTGGCGGCCATTTACTGAAGAGCCCTATGTCGTCTTGGCAAATGCGCAGGTCGACTCGGATGATGCGCGAGAAATTCTGGAGACCTTTCCCTTTATCCGCTTCGCGCGCAAGGCTTGGGTCGGACGTACAGTTGATCAGTGGTTGGTCGAGCAAGGTATCAGGGTCAATGAGAGCATGGAGCTGGATACACTTGAGGCGGTCAGCGCGATGGTGCGAAATAACCTCGGGGTCTCGATTCTGCCTAATCCGTGCGTCGGAATTCCAGAGCATGAGAGCCTTAAAACCATAGACTTGGGAGTGGATGCTCCCGCTAGAGTGCTTGGTGTCCTGTACCGTCGTGATAGCTCGTTGCAGACATTGATTGACCTGCTGTGGAGAGAACTCTATTCGGTCGTTGAGAGGGCCGGCATCACCCGCCCTCTACAGAGTTAGCTTAAGCTTTTCTTACTATAGTAGTTACGGTTTATCGTTTGATGAAGCCAAGCTAACTATTTACCCTAAATGCATTGATTCAATGTTTTTAGGAGTCTCTAAATGGGCGATCGGTCCAACTCTATTCGAGTTAAAGTGAGTCGTGGTGATGAGATAGATCGACGCTTTGACGAGTTCGATGTCCCTGCCCTTGAAAGCCAGACCGTACTTGATGTCGTCACATGGATTCAGCGCAATGCGGATCCCAGCCTCTCCTATCGCTTTGCATGTCGCGTGGGTATGTGTGGGTCTTGTGCGATGACTGTGAATGGCAAGCCGCGCTGGACCTGTCGAACCCATGTTTCCAAGGTACTTCAAGGTGACACGCTGACCATTGAACCGTTGCGGAATCTCCCTGTGGTTAAAGATCTCGCGACCGATATGTCGGAATTTTTCGACAAGTGGACGCAAGCTGAAAGTCGTTTTGTTCCCACAAAAACGCGAGATGATGCAATCGAAATTGTGCAGCCGGCTAGCAAAGAGCGCGTTGAAGCTGACGCAGCGATCGAATGTATAAATTGCGGCGTTTGTTATGCGTCCTGTGATGCGGTCGAACTGAACCCCAGTTATCTAGGGCCGGCAGCCTTAAACCGCGCATGGACCTTGCAAAACGATGTTCGCGATGGTGGTAAAAACTCCCGTTTACGTGCAGTGACAGGAGAGGGTGGGTGTCAAAACTGCCACTCTCAGCAAGGTTGCGTGCAACACTGTCCGAATACGCTTAATCCCACGCGCTCTATCGCCGGTCTTAAACGTCTTGCGACCCGTGCTGTTCTGAAAGGGGAGTTATAGGCCATGCTCAGTATTAGACTCTACTTTTTGCAGCGCCTGAGTGCGTTGCTTATGGCTCCGCTGGTGCTCTTGCATTTGGGTGTGATGATCTACGCCATCCAGGGCGGCCTCTCCAGCGAGGAGATTTTAGGCCGTACGCAAGGTAGTCTGTTTTGGGCGCTTGTCTATGGTCTGTTTGTTGCCAGCGTATCTGTTCATGGGGCGATTGGTGTCCGTTCAATTGCTTATGAATGGGGGCGATTGAGAGGTCTCAGTTTGGATCTTCTGAGCTGGGGCTTTTGCATAGTTACGCTAGTGTTGGGGGGCCGCGCAATCTACGCGGTGGTATTGGCATGAGAGCAAAGCCACATCGCGACCATCCTCTTTGGTACGCATATCTTGTTCACCGCATTTCCGGACTGTGTCTGGCTGCGTTTATACCGCCTCATCTGTATGTGCTAGGACTGGCGCTGAATAACAAAGATGAATTGGACCAGTTGCTGGTCTGGACAGAGAGCCCAGTTGTGAAAGCGGCTGAGTTCGGGTTGGTATTTCTTTTGGCGATTCACCTGTTCGGGGGACTGAGATTAATGGCACTGGAGATGTTGCAGTGGCGTGATCACCAAAAAACTTTCGTGGCAGCCGCCGCCTCCGCCGCGTTTTTGTTGGCGAGTCTATTCCTTCTGAGGGCTTTCTGATGGCTGTGCAAATTACTGAAACGGATATCTTAATTCTGGGCTCCGGGGGCGCCGGATTGCTGGCAGCCCTTCATGCGCATAAATCCAATCCGAATCTAGAGATTACCATTGCGGTAAAAGGTTTGATGGGTAAATGCGGCTGCACGCGCATGGTTCAAGGTGGCTACAACGTCGCTTTGAGCTCCAGTGACAGCGTAGAGCGTCACTTTATGGATACGATTGCCGGTGGGAAGTGGCTTCCGAACCAAGAACTTGCTTGGAAACTTTGCGAGACAGCGGTAGAGCGTGTTCGCGAGCTGGAAAACGAGATCGGTTGTTTCTTTGATCGTGAAGCGGACGGTACGCTGCACCACAAGGCCTTTGCTGGGCAGACTGCAGATCGCACTGTGCATAAAGGCGACCTTACCGGGATCGAGATAATTAACCGCCTGATGGAGCAGGTGCTGGCTCGTCCGATTGTTAGACTTGAAGAGCATCGTGCGCTCGCGTTGATACCGGCTGCCGGTGGATCCGGGATCGCAGGCGTTCTGCTGGTCGATATGCGCAGTGGTGCCATGAAGTTGGTTAGGGCTAAGGCCGTTCTTCTGGCCACTGGCGCTGGCCCCACGATGTACAAGTACTACACCCCCTCGGGCGAAAAAAGTATGGACGGGCTCTCCATGGCGCTACGGGCCGGTTTACCGCTGCGCGACATGGAGATGGTGCAGTTCCATCCGACTGGCCTGTTAGCGGGCAAAGATACGCGCATGACTGGTACCGTGCTTGAAGAGGGCCTCAGAGGTGCCGGCGGTGAGTTGCACAATGGGGCCGGCGAGCGTTTTATGTTCAACTATGACGATCGGGGCGAGCGAGCGACGCGTGATATTGTAAGTCGTGGAATCTACGCGGAGATGCGAGCCGGGAACACTACGCCGAATGGTGGAGTGTACATCTCGATGAGTCATCTGGGCCCTGATACCGTGCGAGAGAAGTTCAAAGGAATGGTCAAACGTTGCGCAGACTGCGGTTTCGATCTGGCTGGCGGTAAGGTAGAGGTTGTGCCGACAGCGCATTATCTGATGGGTGGTGTTGTTTGCAGTACCAAGACCGAAACTGATCTTAAAGGCCTTTTTGTCGCCGGTGAGGATGCGGGAGGTGTGCACGGGGCGAATCGTTTAGGGGGCAACGGTGTTGCTAATTCGACAGTATTCGGCGGTGTTGCGGGGGAGGCGATGGCCGAGTATGCCGCTACAGCGTCTCTGGCAGACCCTGATCTTAGAGTGCTGGATTACGAGCTGGAACGTGCCCTGCTACCGTTCAAAGGCGACGGTGAGTTGCTGAATGTGCATGCTCTGCGCGAGGAGTTGATGGATATCATGTGGGATGATGTCGGTGTTATGCGAGACAAAGCGGGGCTGGCGCGCGGCTTGGAGCGCGTCGAGAGCCTCCAAACTCGACTGCTGCGGGGCAATATCGGTGCCGAGAATAGGGTGTTTAACCTGACTTGGCACGACTGGCTTAACCTCTACAATTTGATCGAGATCTCGCTAGTCATTACGCGGGCTGCGCTGGCGCGTGAAAACTCACGTGGGGCGCACTTCCGAGAGGATTATCCGGAACCCGGCAGTCTTGAAGAGTCCTACTTTACTCAAGTCCGTCTGGCGGATGAGAAGCTGACCGTTGAACAGGTTCCGGTTGAGTTCACAATAATTAAACCCGGACAATCGCTGGTGGAGAACTACACGGAGACGGCACCTAAGGTACATCGGCAAACGGATAGTCTGAGTGCATGAAGCGCTTGAGTTAGCGACAAGCGCCACAACGTTGTGGATGCTCTTTGTTATATGTTTTGCGCTGTTTGTGCGAGGTGCTTTCGGTTTTGGTGATGGGTTGATAGCGGTGCCCATCTTGTCGCTCATGATTCCCGTGAAAGAGGCCGTACCGTTGATTCTTCTGCTGTCCATTGTGACATCAGTCGGCGGTCTCTGGCGTGAGCGCAAACATGTCCACGTTGGATCGTTAAAACGCGCCGGCTCAATTGCGCTTGTGACGTTTCCGCTTGGTATTTTGCTGCTGACCAGCCTAGATGAGGTTCTTGTTCGGACTCTGCTAGGCGCAGTACTTATTGTGCTGGCGCTCTGGTCATTGTCAGCAATTAAACCAGCGCCGCTACGGGCGAATGTCTGGAGCTACATCTTTGGGGCTCTTGCTGGGGTTTTGGGGGGCGCCTACGCCTTGCGTGGGATTGTATTCGCTGTGTATGGCTCCCTGCGTAGCTGGGAACCGGCGCAGCTACGAGCCACACTGCACAGTTTTTATCTGCTTAGCGGGGTGCTGGTGCCTTTAGGGTATGGCGTAACGGGGTTGCTCACGCCTACTGTCATAGTCTACCTTGCGCTCTTTACTCTGCCTGCATTGGTCGCCGGTTGGATGGGGCAGCGCCTGTCTGAAAATCTCGATGCAGAGACCTTTCGACGTCTACTCTGGTACCTGGTGGCGCTATTCGGTATCTGGCTGCTCTTCTCAAACCTTTTCTGATCCTTTGTAAGGGATGCTTCAAAAGATCTTAAATGTTTATCGTTAGTCTTTAGAGACTATTAATTTAATAATCGGTTTCCATAGTAAGTTTTGGGTTTGAGTAGCAATGAAAGTTGATCTAAATGAGGTTGAAGAGGCGGCTAAAACACTCTACATACGTGCTCTGAAAATTTTACCAGATGACGTCAAAAGCGGTTTTGACACCTTAGTTAAGCAGGAGCAACATCCCACTGGGCAGCGGATCTTGGCGACTATGGTCGAGAACATTGCGGTCGCTGAAGAGACAAATAATTTGCTCTGTCAGGACACCGGTATCCCTATTTACAACATTACAATTGGGCGCGGAGTGGATGTTGATGGTTATGAGCTCAAGGAGGCAATCCGCAGAGGATGCACGCGTGCAACCCAAGAGCACCCTTTGCGCTCCAGTGTTGTTCACCCTATTACTCGAATCAATGAGCACACGTCTGGAGGGCATCGGGTTCCGGTAATCAGTGTGGATTTTAGTGACGAATCCGAGGTGCTGACCATTGATATGGTACCCAAAGGTTCCGGTTCGGAGAACGGCTCGTTTCTGAAAATGTGTATCCCTGCCGATGGTATCAACGGTGTCAAAAAATTTGTGATTGATAAGGTGATGGAGTCGGGTGGTAAGGTCTGCCCACCAACGATTGTCGGGGTTGGTGTTGGTGGTACCTCAGATCTGTGCACGAAGATCGCAAAACTGGCTGCCAGTCGGCCTTTGGGATCAGTTTGTGACGATCCCGAGGGTGCAAAGCTTGAAAAAGAACTATCTGAAGCCGTCAACAGCCTTGGCATTGGGGCTCAAGGACTCGGCGGCAATAGCACGGCCTTTGCCGTGCATGTTGAGACTGCCGCAACACACATCACAATGAATCCGGTCGCTGTAAATATTATGTGTAACTCGGCTCGCCGTGCGCAGGCGCGTTTCACAACCGCCGGCGTTGAGTACGGATTTTAGAGGGATACACATGGCACATTACACAATTGAAATGCCCTGCTCCGAGGAAGCGATTCGCGAGCTGAAGATCGGCGATACGGTTACGCTCAGTGGCTGGCTTCACGGAATACGAGACGCCACACAGATTCACATGTTTGATCACGATCGCCCCACCAAATTCGACTTGAGTGGACACGCGGTCATACACACCGCACCAAATGTACGTAAAGTAGAACCGCGTGATAATTGCCCCGCGGGTTACGAAATTGTCTGTGTCGGTACAACCACGTCCATGCGCATGGAGCGTTTTACCGCGCCCCTAATGTCACGAGAGGGTGTGCGCATCATTATTGGTAAAGGTGGTTTAGGGGATGAGTCACGCGACGCGTTCAACGAGCTTGGAGGCGTCTATCTGGCAATTGTTGGCGGTACCGCGGCGCTCGAGACCACATGGATAGAGCAAATCACTGATGTCGATATGGACGAACTTAACCCCGAAAGTCTTTGGAAATTCAAACTCAAAGAGTTCGGCCCCTTGCTAGTTGCGATGGATAGTCACCGTCAAAGTATGTATGACGAAGTACAGGCTAGCGTTGAGCAGAATAGGGTGAAGGCGTTAGAGCGCATGGGTATTCCCGTTTAATGCTCAAATGATAGCCCGAGATTAGTGGTCTTACTGCGCGTTTAGACGGTGCAGCTGTTCAATAATACGTGGATCAAGATCGATCCCTTCGGCTAAAGCCTTTCGACGACGCTCAAAGCGTCCGCTGCCGGGCAAGCGTGTGCCTGGTTGAAGTAAAATTTCTGTAAATAGCTTTTCAGCCTGGCTTACAAACCCTGGGTTGAATGTTGCTGGATTAATCAGCAGAAAAAACTGACCAATTCTCGGTTGGGGGCCCTTTTCAGTAAAAAAAGATCCTGCTTGGTAGCCGAAGTTGGAGCCGCTCAGACCAGCACAGAGCAGCTCGAGCATCATGGCAAGAGCCGCGCCTTTGCTATCTCCAATGGGCAGTAGTGCCCCGTCGAGTGCCTCCGTAGCATTGGTGGTGGGCTCACCCAGCTTGTTAGTTGCCCAGCCCAAAGGAATATCCTTGCCAGCGTCAGACGCCAATTTTATTTTCCCACGCGCAACTTTACTCAATGAGAGATCGATCAATAACGGGTCTGTATTTTCTCGGGGGCAGGAAAAAGCGACTGGATTGGTACCGAAGAGGGGGCGAATCCCACCTGCTGGCGCAATAGCTGACGTAGAATTTGAAAAGGCCATCACAACATAACCGCGACGCGCTAACGGCTCGATAAATTGCCCAATAGCACCTGAGTGGTGTGACTGACCGATACTGAGCACCGCGATCCCTGTCTTCTCTAGGTTTTCTGCAGCAGCACAGAGGCCGAGTTCAATGGCTGGATAAGCAAAACCGCCCGCTGCGTCAACGGTGAATACACTGCTGGCCGGCCTAGCCAGTATTGGCCGCGCGTACCCATCAACTTTCCCGTTCTGAGCTTGTTTGGCGTAGGCATATACGCGTGCCGCTCCGTGAGAGTGCAAACCATCTAAATCGGCTGCCACCAGCGATTGCGCTACGCTGTGGGCGTTCTCTTCTGATGTGTTGTGCTTGATCAGAATCTCGTGCAGCAGTGTTTCTAAAGTCTTGGCCGATATTTGAGTCATAGCAACTCCTCGTTTTAAACCAAAAAAAGGCGGTCATTTGACCGCCTTAAACGCTTCAACGGGGATAGAACTTAAGCGCTGCGGTACAGTTTAGTCAGACTGAACTCAACGTGGCCGAGTGCTTCTGCACATGTGTGACGGCCGTTTGCTGCGCCAATAGCTTCAGCAATCAGGGCGTCACCCGCCTCGTCCAGAGTCATCTCGTGACGCAGGATAGCAGAAACGTCCAGATCGATGTGCTCGCTCATGGTGCGCACTGTACGTGGGTTACCAGTAATTTTGATAACCGGCATGATTGGGTTACCGATAACGTTGCCCTGACCTGTTGGGAACAGGTGAAGCACATAGCCTGCAGCAGCCTGCAGGGTGTTACATTCAGCAGCAGCTGATGAGGTGTCCATGAAGTAGAGACCCGCGCCTTTCGCTGGTGCCTCAGCAGGTTCCAGTACGTCAATGTACTTAGCTTTCTTGCCGATCTTCTGCACGTTACCCAGCGCTTTCTCTTCGATAGTCGTCAGACCACCTTCGATGTTGCCTTTGGTTGGCTGAGAGTCTGACAAGTCGTCGGTTTTTTCAGCAAGGATGAAGTCGTTGTAAGCAGACCAAGTCTTCATGAACTTTTCGGCTGCTTCAGGCGTTTCAGCGCGGCCAGCAACAATGTGCTCCGCACCAGTGATTTCTGAAGTCTCACCGAAGCAGAGGGTTGCGCCCATTGCGTACATTTTGTCGATGAAGTTACCCACGGTAGGGTTAGCAGAGAGACCAGACGTTGTGTCTGACTCGCCACACTTGGTTGCAACCCATAGGTCGCTGATTGGGCACTCTTCGCGCTGCAATGCTGTTGCATGATGAACGAACTCTTTAGCTTTACGAGATGCAGCTGCGATGGTGTTGATGTCACCGTTCTGCTCGATTGAGAAACCAGCAACTGGCTTGCCTGTTGCAGCGATACCTTCAACGACTTTATTAGTCCAACCTGGCTCGATACCTATAACAACCACAGCAGCGACGTTAGGGTTTGCGCCAGTACCAATGATGGTGCGGAAGTGCAGCTCTAGGTCGGCACCAAACTGCAGACGGCCGTATGCGTGCGGGATTACAGTGGTGCCTTTGATGTTGTTGCTGACAGCTTCACAGGCTGCGTTAGAGATGTCGTCCAGTGGAAGGATAAGGACGTGGTTACGGATGCCAACGCGACCATTTTCGCGGCGGTAGCCCATAAAAGTAGGATTACTCATTGTATTCTCCCAGTGCGCTTAGATGAGGCGCTAAATCAAATATTTAAAAATCAGTTATGTAACGGCTCAGTTGCTTACCAGCGCTTGGTCTTCACGTTGTGAACGTGTACGTGTTCGCCCGCTTTGATTGGTGCAACAACGCGACCCATGTCTACGTCGTACTTGATAATAGTGTCGCCTTCAGCGAGGTCACGCAGAGCAATTTTGTGACCCAGGGGGATGTCGCTCAGAGCCTTCAGGTTTACCTGCTCATCTGTATCCATCTTGTAGCCAACAACGTCCATGCCGGCTTTGATGTTCTCTACTACTGCTACGCCGACAACATCATCTTTGTCGTGGATCAAAAAGTGGGTCTCACTCATCTCGCTTTCCTCAAATAGTTTGGATCGGTTGACGACCCGGCATGTAGGGCATGTCGTGCCGTTAAATTGTTTATTAAAATATATCTTTTGTCTTATGTCTTATATAAGACTGATTTTTAAGATACACTCCAAATCGATCGATAGCAATAGGCTGCTAAAAAATGGATGAAATTAAATCGCCGAGCTTCAAACCGCTCTATCAACAGGTGAAAGAGTTGATGGTATTGCGCCTGACAGATCGCAGTTGGGCACCCGGCAGTATTTTGCCGAGTGAGGCACTGCTTGCGGCCGAGTTTGGAGTGAGCCAGGGAACAGTCAGAAAGGCTCTTGATGAGCTGACTTCGGAAAATTTGCTGCGTCGCAGCCAAGGGCGTGGGACCTTTGTCACGGAACATACAGCCAATCGTTCGCTGTTTCACTTTCTTAATATGGTTGACCAGAACAACGAAAAGCAGATACCCGAAAGCCACCTGGTCAGTATCGCGAGCGATCTTGCCACTGAGAGCGAGGCGGTTGATTTAGGCCTGATTGAATCGATGAATGTGATCCGTATTCAGCGCAACAGGTCTCTGGAGGGTATTCCAGTAATTACTGAAGAGATAGTTGTCTCATCAAACCGTACCCCGGGATTGGAAAATTATCCTTTACCACTGCCTAATACGCTCTATCAACTTTATGAAAAGGATTTTGGCTTCTCGGTGACATCGGCGCGTGAGTGGTTAACAGCCGTCAGAGCCAACCCGCAACAGGCGCAATGTCTAAATGTCGAAGTTGGCGCGCCTCTATTATGTGTTAAGCGGATCGCTTACACCTACAACGCACAACCCGTTGAGCTGAGAATCAGTCTTTGCCACACCGCTAATCACAGTTATTTATCGGAGCTTACATGAGCATTATCACCGCAGGGCGCAGCGCCCAATTTATTGATCGGGTCAAAACCCTAGCTCCGGGATTTATTCTTTGTCTAGTCATAGGCATGGCCTCGACTTTTGTGTCGGATCACTACGGTGGTCCCGTGATTCTCTACGCTCTGCTGATGGGTATGGCACTCAATTACCTGTCGAATGAAGGTAGTTGTGTGGCGGGTATCCAGTTTTGTGCGAAGACGGTTCTGCGCTTCGGGATCGCGCTACTGGGCGCGCGCATTACCGTGGAGCAGTTGCTGGGTCTTGGTCCGATGCCCATCCTTATTGTTCTTGTGGGAGTGCCTTCAACCATACTGTTTGGCGCGTTTCTGGGAACGCGACTCGGTCTCTCTAAAGAGAAGAGTGTTTTAACGGGAGCGTCAGTGGGTATTTGTGGTGCCTCTGCAGCACTTGCAGTCTCTGCGGTTCTACCGCAGAGCAAAGATGCGGAGCGTAATCTAATATTTACCGTTGTCTGCGTGACCGCGCTTAGCACAGTAGCGATGATCGCTTACCCGCTGATTGTCTCTAGTTTGGAGTTATCGCCTGAAGCGGCAGGTGTCTTTCTCGGAGCGACTATTCATGATGTAGCTCAAGTTGTCGGTGCGGGGTACATGATGTCAGATGAGATCGGAGATATTGCGACCTTCACCAAACTTCTCCGAGTTTCAGTTCTCGTACCGGTAGTGATAGTCATCTCTCTGATAGCGGCTAAATGGGGCGTGGATCAAACAGCTTCAGCGACTAGTAAGTCGCCACTGCCACTCTTTCTGCTGGGCTTCATATTCGTTGTTGTAATGAATAGTGCCGGCGCTATTCCTCCACTGGTTGCGACTACAATGGTAGAGACCTCTCGCTGGTGTTTGGTGCTGGCGATGGTGGGGCTAGGCATGAAGTCTTCGTTCAAGGAGTTGGCCGAGATGGGTTGGAGGCCGCTCGCGCTGATGGTCGGTGAGACGCTTTTCCTCGCCGTACTAGTTGTTACTATTATCCTGCTATCTGGATTCTAATTCCGGCTCTACGCCCCTGCTAACGATGTTTAACTTGTGACAGGGGCTTAGTCGCCACCTTTACAATCGTAACGAGGTACAGGCTAAGTAACACCGCACTCCAGGTCCACGGGTTATGATTGAGCGTCTCTGAAAGCGCGATACCAAAATAGATTAGTAGCGCTGGGTAACCCAGCGTCAGACTCAATAGCTGCTGTACTGAGGAGATTTTTAACGCATTGAACGTGCGCATTGTCGTCCCTCCGATAAGTTTTCATCCAGATATAACTATATCGAATCAATAAAATAATTCTAATAACAAATAACTCTATATAAAGAATTTGTAGGGATTGGCCGCTAACCCCTTCTATCTATGCTCTACTATAGTAAAAATATCGGTACAGAACCGAGGTAAGCGTGACCCTAAAGCCCAGAGACTACGCCAAGCTAAACGTCTTGCTGCTAGAGAGCAGCGGACCGATGCGTTCGGCTATCTACTACATGCTGCGTGACCTCGGTGTACTCAATCTCTCGGTTGCGACGCTGGGCTCACAAGTGTTGGAGCTGTTTGAAGAGCATGCGTTCGATATTGTGCTGCTCGGTCATAACGGCCGCGACTCCACGACTGGGATTCAACTGCTTGAGGAGGCCCGCTACCGCGGCTACATGCGTCCCAGTTCGGGGTGGATTCTGATGTCCTCTGACAGCTCACAAGAGGTGATCCTGCAAGCGCTCGATAGTCATCCAGATGACCTAATAACCAAGCCGTTTAGTAAGGAGGAGTTGCATCAGCGCATCTCAGCTATTGTGCGCTTGAAACAGGCTTTGCGTGCCGTCGACGAAGCGCTAGAGCGCGGCGATCAGCGAGATGTGGTGCGTGCCTGCAAGAAGATATCCCGTTTCGATCCCGCCTACCACGATGCAACTCTGATTCGCGCCCGCGCACTGATTGAGTTGGGAGAAGCGCCCGATGCCATACAGCTGTTGGAGAAGTACTACTGGGAAGAGCCAGAGAAAGAGCTCGGCGTAGCCCTAGCTCATGCCTACCTGAGTATGCATCGACTTGATGACGCCCAGAAATTATTGGATGGGATTGTGAATAATTACCCGCTGTTTATGCAGGCATACGACCTGTTAGCGCGTGTGCTTGAGCTGCAGGGGGAGTTGGACGAGGCGCGTGAGACCCTGCAGTCTGCCACCGCACAGGCGCCTCTAGGGATTCTTCGCCAAATGGAGTTGGGGCGTGTGGCAACCCAGAGTAATGCTTACGAGGTGGCGCGCTCAGCCTATAAACGCACGATTACTCTCGGTCGTAAAAGTTGTTACGGCAGTGCCGAGCCGCATCTCAAACTGGCGAACATCGCGCGTTTGCAACTTAAAACAACTCCCGACAAAGCGCATGCGAGCTTGATTAACGAGATTAGAGAGACGCTGTTGCGGGCTCAGCAAGAGTTTCCCAAAGATGAGGCGCTCAGAGTTAAATCAGAGTTGGTGCTGAATGAGACTTATCTTGCAGTCGGCGACATTGAAGCCGCATCCCGAGCCCTATCCCGCGCTGATATGATCAATTCCGGTTTGCGTAATCCGCTCAACCTCACGCGTGAGAAAGAGCTTCTTAACAACGACCCCGTACCGGTGCTCGAGCCGATCAAAGTACCAGAAACTGTAGCGGCGGTAGATTCGCCGAAACGCGACCCGCAGATGTCGGCCAAGGTCAATCGTATCGGTATTAAGCACTACCTTGCTGGCAAGCCTTCTCAGGCGATTCGCTACTTCGGCATGGCGACTGAATATGACTCCTCTAATGCTTTGGCCTATCTCAATTTAGCGCAGCTGTTCCTAGAGTCGGCTCGTGATGATAGTGCCCGCAGAGATGAGCGCTTGCGTATGGTGGACCGTTATTTGCGTCTTACTAAGAGAATGAAATTAGATGAGGATCAGCTCGAACGGCAGAACTCATTGGCGTTTCTGCGGGAAACGCCGGCCGAAAAACTACCTAAAGGCTCTCTAGGTGTTCTGCTTCAGTAAGCGTTTTTTCTGGAAGACTACTCAAAGACGTCAACGGCTATTGATAAATGTAAACGGTTATTTATAGACGTAGACGTCCAGGAAAGTCTCGTCCGCTTCCTCAATTTTGTGCAAACGCTCGATAATACTGGGGGTTAAACGTTTACCGTTGGGTAGCAGCAGAATTGAGCGGCTGTTGAACAGATCGCGCGATAAGATCATCCCACCTTGGAGTTTGGACGTAGAGAGAATGCGTTCATCCTTCTCTACAACCTCCTCATTTAGTTGAGGGATGACATCCTGCAGGATTTCTACAAGTTCCGGGTCATACAGATGCCCGGCGGCCTTCTCGATCTCCTTAAAAGCAGAAAACGATGAGAGGCGTCCTTTCTGCATCACACCGTGCAGGGTGCGGATGTAGTCTCTGGCGACACTGAGAATTCGGGCTGCCAGTGGGATATCGGTACCGCTCAGCTTATCAGGCGTGCCCTTGCCATCAAAGCGCTCAAACTGAAACTTTATGGCGGTTGCAGCCTCAATCAGGTGGGTGGCAGGTGCCATCGCTTCAACAGCAAAGCTCGGATGTGTGATATAGATGCGGCGTTGCTCTTCGGTCAGTTCGTACCAGTTTGCAGTGCGCAAACTCGTATCCATACAGAGAAGACCCAAGTCGCCTAGAATACCGGCCAGTCGAATCTGTCCGATAGACTCTTTTTCCAGATGTTTATTACGGGCCATCAAAGTACACAGCTTACCAGTCAGAATCGCCTGGTTGCCACCGAGCTGTCCGCTAAGGCTGAGCAGGTTGTAGAAGATACGAGCGGTCGCTTTCTGCGACTGTTTCAGATCGGCCAGGCTGGCCTCTAATTGGGCGTAGCTGGCACGCAGTTCAACGGTTCGCTCGTTAACCTTAGCTTCGAGATTCTTGTTGAGCTCGTTTAGAACTTCATTTTTCAGGCTCAGCTCTTGGGTCAGCTCTGCGTTCCGTCTCTCGAGATTACGCCGGTGCAGCTCCTGTCGGACAGCGGCCAAAAGATCGTCATTCTCCCAAGGTTTGCGCAAGTAACGATCCAAACGCCCTTCGTTGATCGCTTGCTGTAGCAATTCCATATCTGAATAGCCGGTCAGCAGTATGCGCGCAGGATCAAGGCCAAGATTGTTAACCTCTGTGAGAAGCTCCGCACCGGTCATTCGCGGCATGCGCATGTCGGTAATCAGTAGATCTATCTCGTTCTGCTTAAGGATATCAAGCGCTTCAGCACCTGATTGTGCTGTGAATACTTCTGCTTCTTTGCGTAGGGTGCGTTTTAGGGATGAGACGATGTGCTCTTCGTCGTCAACGCAGAGAATTCGAGGTTGTTTGTCTTGTTTATCCGTCTCGCTATGCATTTTACCTCTCATAGTTGGCGCGATCTGAAATTTGTTACTAACCTGTAAGACATGACATTTAGACGGCCGATTTGAGCCATCTCTATTCTGTTAACGGCTAAGCAGGGTTTGTCTGAAGCTGATGTCAGTTAACAATAAAAATTAACGCGGGTTGCATAAGTAAATCATAGACCTATGAAGACATTAAGCACAGGCGAGATCGCCAAACTATGTGATGTTAACCTTAGAACAGTGATTCGCTGGATTGAACGCGGAGCACTGAAAGGTTTCAAACTGCCCGGTAGGGGCAATAACCGAGTCCGTGTTGAGGACTTTATCGCCTTCTTGGTAGAGCACGATATCCCGATCCCCCCGGAGCTTGCAGGTGACGACAACCGTCGTGTGCTCATTGTCGATGATGAGCCAGCGATCGCGCGCTCAATTCAGCGTGTGCTGCGCAGCAATGGTTTCGTGACCGATGTGGCGGTGGATGGGTTCCAAGGCGGTACTAAGTTGATGAAGGACCGTCCAGTTTTAATGACCCTCGACTTGAGCATGCCCGGTTTGAGTGGCTACGACGTGCTCAGTTTTGTACGCGAGACACCTGAGATCGCAGGTACCAAGATCATCGTGATCTCTGCGTTAGGCAGCGATGCACTACAGAAGGCGATTGATCTGGGCGCTGACGCGGTACTGACGAAACCCTTTGATAACGATCAGCTGCTAGAGTGTGTGAGTAGTCTGGTTGGTGTGCAATCACGCAGCATCCTCGAAGAGGAGTAAGCGTCTGTCGCTTTAAAGGTGCATGGAGTGCAGCGCAACTTATTACTGGTCGATGATGAGGTGGGAATTCTCCGCGCCCTTCGTCGACTTTTTCGCAGGGCTGGTTATCAAATATCGATCGCCGAGAGTGCTGAAGAGGCGCTTGAACTCCTAGCGGTCGAAGAGTTTCCGGTGATCCTCTCCGATTTTCGCATGCCAGGTGCCGACGGCGGCGCACTGTTGCAGCGTGCAGCCGAACTCGATCCCCCTTGTGTTGGCCTGATTCTTAGCGGGTTTGCAGAGCTTAAGCAGGTACTCGGTGCTTTTAATTCTGGTGCCGTGCACCGTTTTGTGCCGAAACCCTGGGTCGACAATGACCTGCTAGAACAAATTGAAAACGCCTTCCATATTGCCGAACAGAAACGTTCAGATATTGATATGGACAGACGTGGCTTGTTGAATAGTCTACAGCGCGACTACCAGCGCTTTTATCCGGTCAATCTTGTTGATGAACTGGATACCCCCGGCGGGAAAATACGAGCGCTTTATGCTGTGGAGTTTTCATCTCCCAGAGTCGTGCTAGCGCAAGAGCATTTGGATACCAAGAGCGCACTCGCGCTACTAACGGATCGACTTGTTCGAACGCTGCCTAATGATACGGGTTTCTGTCACTGGAACGGCTATACGCTGATGTTGCTTGTCGACAGCGAGCAATCCGCTTCCGTTGAAGAACAGTTGCGAAGCCTAAGTTATCTCCGTTGGTGTGTTTCACATCCCAAGGAACTGGCCGGTGCTGATAGGTTACGTCAACTGCTACTTGACCTCTCTCACATGGATTTAGACAAGGCAGAGTTTGCCCAAAGCGGGTGGGGTACGTTACTTGATACTGAACTATCCGAGACGATCGCCCGCGCTGTTAATGAACGCTCCTTCAGTGCAGTGTTTCAACCGATCTGCGCAGATACCGGTGAGCTCAAGGCTTTAGAGGCCCTGGTGCGCTGTCCGGCTGTCACGGATTCAGATGTTTCGCTTAGCGAGCTGATTCGGCATATCGATCTTTTGGGTTATACCGATCTATTTACCGAACTTCAGTTGGCGGCTGCAGTGAGCGAATTCAAAGCGCTGAACTTGCCAGAAGAGATTAAACTTGTGCTAAATATCTCTCTGCGCCAATGTAGCTCACCGCATCTACAGAGCCTGATAGAGCATAGCGTCGGCAAAGCCGGGCTCAATCTGCAGCGGCTGTCGATTGATATAGGTGAAGCTACTCTACGTTCAAAAACACCCGGCTGCATGGCTAATCTTGAATGGTTACGCGATGCTGGAGTGGAGCTCACGCTCGATGATCAGGGCGCGGCGCATGCCTATTTCAACACTGATGATGTGCTAGCGGTCGATGCTGTAAAACTTGATCGTGCTTTTCTGCATGAGTTAGATGCTCACCCCAACAAACAGGAGATGCTGGTTAATCTCTGTGACCGCATAGAGGAGCGCGGTAAACGTCTCAGTTTTGAGGGGGTCGAGAATCAACAGCAGCTCAGCTTCGTACGCGAGCGTTACCGTTTTAGCTATCAGGGTTACGGCTTAGCGAAGCCCATGAGTGGGCCAGATATTCGTCTCTGGCTATCCCAGCGAGACGCTCAATAGAGGATGTCACAGGGCTAATTTTTGAAGACTGGAGTGGAAGCGAAAATGAAGAAGTTGCTATTTATGTTGTTAGCTTGGGCCGCTCTGCACGGGCAAGTACAGGCTCAAACGTTGACGATAGGCATAGTGCCACAGCAGTCGGCGACGGTATTAGCCGCTAACTGGTCACCGATTCTGCAGTATCTGAGAGAGCGTACAGGAATTGAGCTTCATTTTGCGACTGCTGCGGATATTCCGACCTTTGAGAGGCGGTTGTTAGCGGGCGAATATGATATTGCCTATATGAACCCGTATCACTTCACTTTCTTTAACCAGCATCGCGATTTCAGTGCGATGGTGCGCCGTGGTGATGCATCCATCCAGGGGATTATAGTGGTGCGCAAAGATAGTGAGATTCAATCACTCCAGCAGTTGGACGGGCAGAAGTTGGCGTTCCCATCACCGGCTGCCTTCGCCGCATCAGTTGTACCGCGTGCTGAGATTGCCAAACAGGGGATAAATATTGAGCCGGTCTACGTCTCGTCTCACGACTCTGTCTACCTCAACGTTTCGAAAGGCTTCTTTATTGCCGGTGGTGGTATTGGACGCACTTTTAGTGCGACGAATCCGCAGGTGAATGAACAGTTGCGTGTCCTTTGGAAAACACAGCCCTACACGCCGCATGCGATCGCCGCGCATCCGCGTGTCGATTCAGCAACAGTAGCCAAGCTTACCGAAGCGTTGGTGGATATGGCTAACACAGCTGAGGGCAAAGCGCTGTTGGAGCCGCTGAAGATCAAGCGTTGGCAAGCCTCTGAAAACGCTGACTGGGATGATGTTCGTTCGCTCGGTATCACTCTACTGGACTCATTGATTGAATAATGAATCTCATTCGTAACTCGATTCGTGTCAAGACCATACTGGGCGTCGCCCTGATCGAGGGTGTGCTGCTGTTATCGCTGGTCTTCTTGATGTTGGGTTACATCAAAGACTCAAACTATGAAGCGCTTGAAACGCGTGCAGAGACCACTTCACGACTTTTCGCCGCGACGGCGAAGGACGCTGTATTGAGCTATGACCTCGCTACACTCTTTGCAATCGTTAATGAGGTGATGACCAATCCGGGTATTAAATATGCACGTGTGCTGAACAGCGATCGCCAGGTCCTCGCTGCGTCGGATGCAGCAGAGGAGCTTCTACCGGAGACTGACTCCAGTATGCATGAAGTGAACGACGGTGTATTCGATGCGCAAACCGTTATTCGTGAGGGTGGTCAAACCTACGGCTACGTCCAACTGGGCTTTAATACTGACCCGATTGAGCAGGTGATTGGTAATGCGGAGCGTTGGAGCTTCACGATCGTGCTGCTAGAGATGATGCTGGTGGCGCTGTTCTCGTTCATGCTTGGCCGTTTTCTTACGCACAAACTCGGTGCGTTACGCGATGCGGCTGAAGCCGTTGGCGCGGGCGATCTTACGCGGCGAGTGGAAGTGCCTGGCGAGGATGAGATCGATATCGTAGGCAAGGCGTTCAACCAGATGACGCGGGCGGTAGAGAGCTCTCATTTGCAGATGAACCAATTGACTCATGAGTTACGAGATCTCAACGAAACGCTCGAAGATAAAGTACGTCTGCGCACCTATGAGTTACAGAAGTTGAATCGTGAGCTTGAGGGTGCGATCGAGACTATCCAGAACGCACAAACGCAGTTACTTGAATCGGAGAAGCGGGCGACTATCGGTGTGCTGACAGCTGGCGTAGCGCACGAAATCAATAATCCGCTGGGCTTCGTGATGTCGAATTTGGGTACATTGAAAGAGTATCAGGACTCGCTGGGTAAGCTGACAGCTCGGTTGCTGGATGCACATTCTGGAACCTCACCGCTTTCTGAAACGGAACTTCAAGATCTGTTAGATGAGATGGATTACGAGTTCATTACGGAGGATCTTGCCGAGCTCTATGTCGATACCCGCAAGGGTCTTGATCGCGTCAAGGTGATTGTCGAGAAGATGACAGCAATTCAGTCCGGCCAGTCAACATCGCCTGCACGTGTGCATACTGCTGACGCTGTTGATGAGGCGCTACAGCGGCTTCAGCGTTCGGGCCAGTATGCGGCGAAGGTTGAGGTACCTGAAAAGCAGCCAGCCGATGTGCTGGGCTCCTTTGATGCACTGGTAGAGGCGTTGAATACGGTGTTGGTGAATGCCTGTCAGGCTGTTGAGGGACGTAATGACGCCAGGGTTGCTCTGGAATTTGAAGTGCATGATCAGCGGATGCAGATACTGGTGAGTGACAACGGGGCAGGTGTGCCCGAAGAGAATCGTGACAAGATATTCGACCCCTTCTTCACAACTCGAGACGTCGGTTCGGGTACAGGTTTGGGGCTCTATCGCGCGCGTATGCTAATTGAAGCGGTAGAGGGTGAACTATGCCTAGACGAGGCCTTTACTGGAGGCGCTCGGTTTTCGATACGTTTGCCGTTGGCAGACAGCAAGGAAGAGCAGTAAAGAGCCTGATACAGATCAAAGATAAACCCCTGCAGGCTTTGCGGGAATCGCGATTGGCGACTATATATTAGTGCGTGCAAGACTGCGCCCCGACTGAGAGCCGCCGCGACTAGAAGGGCAAGAGAATGCGTAGAAACCTTCCTGTTACTCAGAATGAAGTCCAGTTTCCTGAAGGCAAAAAACTCATATCCTCAACGGATCTGCAGGGCAATATTTTGCACTGTAACGACGCCTTTGAGCAGATCTCTGGCTACAGCCGCGATGAGTTAATTAGCCAGCCACATAACCTCATCCGACATCCTGATATGCCGCCTGAAGCCTTTCAGGTGATGTGGGACACACTTAAGGCTGGCAGCCCTTGGATGGGTCTGGCCAAGAAGCGTTCTAAGAACGGTGATCACTACTGGGTAAAGCGGGTGATAGTTCGCAGGGTATTCTGGTTCTGCAGGGAATCTCGCAGCACTTGCATGAGTTGGTAGTGCGCTTTAAAAAGAGATCAGGCTACCGAGCTGAGAATCAAAAAAGGCAGCCATCGGCTGCTTTTTCTCTATCTGAACAACTCGGTCAGTCGGCAATCTCGTAGCGATCACCGCCTGCGCTCTGTACTTTAGCTAGTGCCTCGCTGGCCTTCTTGTAGACACCATCAGCGCTCGCACCCACAGCGATAGGCGCTGCTGCCAAGCTAACGGTGAGGTCAACTGGGTGGTTGCGCACTAAGAAGGTACGCTCAGTCATGAATCCGCGGATACGCTCGATGACGGTATCGATGCAATCCTCTTTGGTGTACTGGTTGATGATGATCGCGAACTCATCCGCCTCAACGCGCGCAATCAGGTCGCCTGAGCGCAGGTTGCAAGTCAGCATGCGACCCACAAGCTTGAGTATGTCATCACCTGTTTGAGGGCCCACTTCATCATTGATCTTAGCGAAGCCGTCAACGTCCATGAGAATGAGATAAGAGGCAGCCATACCAGTCATTAGCGTGCCGCACTCAGCTTGGCTCTCAAGCTGTTCAAGAAACGCCGTACGGTTCAGTAGACCAGTCAGCCCATCGGTAGTAGCCAGCGAGGAGACTAGCTTCTCGTAGTGCTTGCGCTCATCTTCCCGCTGTTTCAAAGAAATTTCAGAGGCGACGATCTCGAGAAGTTCTTCGTTGTCCCAAGGCTTCTGCATGTAGCGGTGGATCTTGCCGTCGTTGATCGCATTGATGGTCGACTCTAGATCAGCGTAGCCTGTTAGCAGAATGCGGACGGTGTTTGGTGCAATGTCAGCGGCCTTGGTCAGAAATTTGTCACCCGACATCTCCGGCATGCGCATATCGGAGATAAGCAGATCAACCTCGTTCTGCTCTAGATAGGCGAGAGCTTCCGCTGCTGAGGTATGGCACTGAACCTCGTAACGGACGTTTTCCAACAGACGACGCAGCGATTTCAGCACCGCCTCTTCATCATCCAGACAGAGGATGCGAGAGGTCTGCGCGCGTTCCGTATAACGAGTGTCATCAAAGGCCATCTTTACTCTCTTTTCTAGGCAGAATTCGTAAGAAATATATGACCACTATACTGACCGTATCGGACCATAAATTCAATAGCTACAGGAGAGTAAAGAGGTGTTGGTGTGGCGCCCCAGAAACGATTCGAACGTTCGACCTGCCCCTTAGGAGGGGGCTGCTCTATCCAGCTGAGCTACTGGGGCACAGGGCGATTTTAGCGACTTGAGGTCCCAGTGCAAGCTGTACCGGCTGGAAAGAGGTTTAGCGTAGCAGAAGTAAGAGATTGTTCGGGCGTTCTGCAATTGCGGTTGCGTCGACATTATAGTTGTTTTTACGTACCTCTTCGGCGAGATCATCAAACTCGCTCGCTTGCACGAGGGTGGTGTAGATCTGAGTGGGTTGTAGCGAACCCACCCTGAACTTTGGTTATAAAAACGCCCCAAACCTACCAATGTCTAATTCTTAGGCGCTAGGTCTTACAGGTATAAATTACGGCTGAGATATTTTCTTAGTAGTTGCACTCCATCTGTGTAGTTGTCAGATCGCAGCTAAAGTCATCAATTCAAAGGGACCGACCGGAATGAACCACCCTATCTACCCAGTTACGCCAGAGTGGGCAGCAAATGCACACGCAGACGAAGCTAAATACATGGAGATGTACCAGCAGTCAGTCGAAAACCCAGAAGCTTTCTGGGCCGAAGAAGCTAAGCGCATCGACTGGTTCAAACCCTTTACCAAAGTTAAAAACACTTCGTTTGAAGGCGATCTGGATATCAAATGGTTCGAAGATGGCACCACCAACGTGGCTCACAACTGTCTGGACCGTCACCTCGAAACACGCGGTGACCAGGTAGCGATCATCTGGGAAGGTGATAACCCAGAAGAGAGCGAAAAGATCACTTACCGCGAACTGCACGAGCGTGTCTGTCGTTTCGCGAACGTACTGACTGCTCAAGGTATCCAGCAGGGCGACGTGGTTACCCTCTACATGCCAATGATTCCTGAAGCGGCCGTGGCAATGCTGGCTTGTGCTCGCGTGGGTGCAGTGCACTCAATCGTCTTCGGTGGCTTCTCACCAGACGCACTGGCAGCACGTATTGAAGGTGCTAATTCTAAGCTGGTTATCACTTCGAACTACTCACTGCGTGGCGGTAAAGTTGTTCCGCTGAAAGACAACGTTGATAAAGCCCTCGACAAGTTCCCAGCAGCCGCTGCGCTGGTTGAGAAAATCGTTGTGGTTAAGCGTGTTGAACAAGATGTTGCTTGGACTGAAGGTCGTGACATCTGGTGGGAAGAGCACTGTGCGGCTGCATCGGCTGAGAACACTCCAGCTGAGATGAGCGCTGAAGCGCCACTGTTCATTCTCTACACCTCAGGTTCTACCGGTGCACCTAAGGGTCTGAAGCATACTACAGGTGGTTACCTGGTTTGGGCGGCAATGACTCATCAGTACGTGTTCGACTACCAGGAAGGCGACATTTACTGGTGTACAGCTGACGTGGGTTGGGTAACGGGTCACAGCTACATCGTTTACGGTCCGCTGGCGAACGGTGCTACAACACTGATGTTTGAAGGTGTGCCTAACTACCCAGATAACAGCCGCTTCGGCCGTGTTATCGAGAAGCACAAAGTTAACCAGTTCTACACTGCACCTACCGCAATCCGTGCACTGATGCAGAAAGGCGACGACGTACTGGGCGATGCGGATCTCTCATCACTGAAACTCTTGGGTTCAGTCGGCGAGCCAATCAACCCAGAGGCTTGGGAGTGGTACCACCGTATCTTCGGTAACGGTAACTGCCCAATCGTTGATACCTGGTGGCAGACCGAGACTGGCGGCATCATGATCGTGCCTCTGCCAGGTGCCACTGCAGCTAAGCCGGGTTCGGCGACACGTCCATTCTTCGGTGTGCAGCCTGCGCTGCTCGATAACGAAGGCAAAGAGATCGAGGGTGCTGGTGAAGGTAACCTGGTTATCAAAGACTCTTGGCCTGGCCAGAGCCGCTCTATCTGGGGCGACCATGACCGCTTTATCCAGACCTACTTCTCAAGCTTCAAGGGTTACTACACCACAGGTGACGGCGCGCGTCGTGACGAAGATGGTTACTACTGGATTACTGGTCGTGTCGATGACGTAATCAACGTATCGGGCCACCGTATGGGTACTGCCGAGATCGAATCATCTCTGGTAGAGCACAAGACTGTTGCTGAGGCCGCAGTTGTTGGTTACCCACACGATATCAAAGGTCAGGGTATCTACTGCTATGTAACTCTGCAGGCTGGCACTGAGCCAACGGATGAGCTGGCGGTAGAGCTGCGTAACTGGGTACGCTCGGACATCGGTCCTATCGCATCGCCAGACCACATTCAGTTCGCGCCAGGTTTGCCGAAGACACGTTCAGGTAAGATCATGCGTCGTATCCTACGTAAGATCGCAGAGGACGATTTCGGTGCGCTGGGTGATACTTCAACGCTGGCTGATCCAAGCGTAGTTGATGACCTGATCGATAACCGTAAGAACCGCAAGAGCTAAAACTACACCGGTGATTAGCATCCTGTAGTTTTACAACAAAAAACCCCAAGCTTTGGCTTGGGGTTTTTGCGTTTATAATGCTTTTTAACTGGCTTGGTTGCGGACTTTCTATTAAGTTATAACCAACGAGGCCTAAAAACCTGATTCAAAATAAGAATCTACAGAAAAAGAACATGGAGTTTCGAATGCAGCTCGCTCAAAAAATCATCATTGCTGACGACCATCCGCTGTTTCGTGCTGCACTACGCCAGGCGGTAACCTCGGCAGTTCCCGGTGTTGAGATTATTGAAGCGGACACGCTGGAGTCCGTGCAGCAGAAGGTCGACGAAAACGTTGATGCGGATCTGGTGTTGCTGGATATCCATATGCCAGGCGCTCAGGGCTTCTCAGGTCTAGTGTTCCTGCGTGGTCAGCACCCCGGTGTACCCGTGATCGTAGTATCAGGCTCAGAAGAGACACATGTGATGAAGCGCGCCATCGACTACGGCGCCTCTGGTTTCATCCCTAAATCATCTCCGCTTGAGACCATTTCTGAAGCAATTGTAGCGGTGCTGCAGGGTGATGAGTGGTTGCCGCAAGAGCTGGAAGATAGCATGGATGATCTGGTGACCGATGAAGATCAGCAGTTTGCTGAAGCTGTTGCGTCACTGACACCACAGCAGTTCCGCGTACTGACTATGCTGACCGAAGGTCTGCTGAACAAACAGATCGCTTACGATCTCAACGTCTCTGAAGCGACCATCAAAGCACACGTTACTGCGATTCTGCGTAAGCTGGGAGTGCATAGCCGTACGCAGGCGGTTATTGCAGCACAGCGTCTGGGTGTTGAGCCGCCAAAGACCTCTTAAAGAGCCCGCCTAAAGAGACCGCTGAAAATTCGGTCGCGACATTCGCTGCGCGAATATCCCTCTCACAGTTGTGCGTCCGTCCCTCCTGCGGTGTTGTGGGAGGGTTGTTAGGCGGAGCCGAACGACGCGACAAATAAACGGGCCTCGGCCCGCTTATTGTCTTTGCCTGGTTTTATTTCAGTGACTTAGTAATCATCTGCCGCAGTGCGGCGGGCTTAACCGGCTTGTTCAGCAGTTTGGCACCGGCGTTGGCGATCTCTTGCTTGATCTCATCGGTACGGTCGGCGGTGATGACGATGGCCGGTACCGGGTTCTCGAGCAAGGGTTCAATCTGCTCCAGCGCCATCAGGCCTGTGTCGTTCTCACTGAGGTGGTAGTCGGCCAGTATGATGTCGGGTGTAAATGACTCTGCTCGGATAATCGTCTCAGCTTCTACAGCGGATAGTGCGGTGCGAACCTCACAAGACCAGCCTTTCAGTAGGGCAGACATACCCTCGAGAATCTTCGGCTCGTTGTCGATTACCAGCACCTTGATACCGTTGAGACCCTTAGACTTGATCCAGCCGCGGCTCTCAGGGGCAGCCCTCTCAGCCTTGTTTGGGTCGCCCAGAGGGACGTCAACGCTGAACACCGTTCCCTCCATCGGCCATGAGCGAACATTCAGATCATGCGCGAGCATCCTTGCGATACGCTCTGTAATCGCTAGCCCCAGTCCAAGCCCCTGAACCTCTGAGTGACGCGGATTATCAATGCGTTTGAACTCTTCAAACACCTCGCCGATCTTATCCGGTGCAATGCCGACGCCTGTATCCCAGACTTCCAAACGCAGTTTGTTACCGATGCGACGTGCGCCCAGCAAAACTTTACCCTGAGTGGTGTAGCGAATTGCGTTGGAGATAAAGTTCTGCAGGACTCGGCGCAGCAGGGTCTGATCGGAGTAGACCACCTGTTTACAAGCGACAGACTTGAACTCCAGGTTCTTTTTGTCGGCCATCGCTCTGAACTCATTGGTCAGATTGCTGAAGACAGCCTCCAGTGAGAAGTGGCTCAATTTCGGCTCCAGTGCTCCGGCGTCGAGCTTCGAGATATCCAGCAGTGCGGTAATGAGCTCCTCGGCGGAGCGCAGCGCGCCATCTACATTCTCAACCAGTTGCCGGGTCTCCTCCTCATGTGACTTCTGGGTCAGTGCTGAGGTGAACAGACGCGCTGCGTTCAGAGGTTGGAGTAGATCGTGTGAGGCCGCCGCGAGGAAGCGCGTTTTGCCGAGGTTGGCATCCTCTGCATCGGATTTCGCCTGCCGTAGCTCATCCTCCATCAGCGCGCGAATGGTGTTCTCTTTACGTAGCTCTTTGTTTACCAGCTGCAGTGCTTGAGTACGTTCGGTTACGCGCCTCTCAAGGTTCTCATTGGTCTCTTTGATCGCAAGCTCCGCAATGCGGCGCTCCGTAATATCTTGATAGAGCGTGAAGTAACCGAGCACATCGCCATAGTCGCCGATATGCGGAATCATCGTCAGCTCCGCGACGCGGTGACTGTCATCAAGAGTGGGCAGCGGTGCTTCAAAGGAGACACGCTGACCTTGTAAGACCCGTTCTACGTAGGGCTGACGTAGCAGATATTCAGTCTCGGAGAAAACGCTGTGTGAGGGTGTGCCGGCAATAGTGTGGCGATCGAGCTCCATCGCATCAGCAAAGGTTTTGTTGACGAAGAGGAAGTTCTGCTCGGGATCGAGGTAGGTGATCATCACCGGCACACTGTCGGTGTAGATGCGCACATTCTCCTCACTTTCACGCAGCGCCTCTTCGGTGCGTTTGTGTTCGGTGATGTCCATGTAGGTGCTGACGTACCCGCCATCCGGCATTGGGTTACCCCGTACCTCTAACACCTTACCGTCAGGACGGTAGCGTTCGAAATCGTGCTGTGTTCGTGAGCGTAGCATCTCCATGCGCTCCTCAACTAGCTCATCGATACTCTTTGCAGAGTCGCCATACTCACCATGAATGGCGTTGTAGCGGAAGATCTCCTCGATAGGGCGGCCAACCGTGATTAGCTCTTCAGGGAAGTCGAACATCTCTATAAAGCGCTGGTTCCAGGCTACTAGGCGCAGCTTCTGATCAACCACGCTAATGCCCAGTGTGACGTTCTCAATTGTTGACTGCAGCAGCGAGCGGTTGAAACGCAGCGCTTGTGAGGCCTCATCGACGATAGCTACTACATCGCCCAGCTGCATTGATTTGCCGCGCAGCGTCGAGTCCATCACGATACGCGCGGAGGACGCGCCGATAACACCGGCTAGCAAACGCTCGGTAAATTGGATTAGGTCTGGATGGGCGCGCTCAGACGGCGGGCTGGGATCTTCGTTGCGTTGGATCGCGAAGTCGTTGAATGCCTGCTGCGTGCGGCGGATGCCTAGGAAGCGCTCAGCCAGCAGTTGTAGGTCGCTGACAGTCACCGGGGTGGTCTGGCGTCCCGGTTCGGAGTTAGGGTCGCGCTGGCTATCGACGTAGGCACTCGCCTGTATGCGGTCTACAAGGCGCGCTGACAGCAGCTTAGAGCCGAGGATGTAGAACAGTGTATTAAGGCCAAGACTCCAGATAACGCCGTGGGTTAGAGGATCCAGCGTGTTCAGGCCGAATAGCGTGGTTGGTGCGAGCCACTCTGGTGCAAGAATGACCGGGTCGAAGGCGTCAGGGATCAGCTTAGCGCCTGATAGCGCCGGTATAACCAGGGTGTAGACCCAGAGCGCAAACCCTGCACTCAGACCAGCAATCGCACCGTAGCGATTACCTTGAGTCCAGTAGACCGCACCTAAAATAGCGGGCAAGAACTGCACAGCAGCGACGAATGCAAGCAACCCGAAGGATGCAAGAGAGCCCTGATCACCAAGGATGCGGTAGTAGAAGTAACCCATCAACAACAGACAGAAGATGGTGATACGTCGCACACTTAGTAGTAGTGAGCCAAGATCACGTGTCTCCGCCAGGCGTAAACTGGGGATCCTCAACAGAATTGGGATCACAATATCGTTACACACCATTGTCGCCAGTGTGATAACCGCCACAATAACCATGGAGGTAGCGGCTGAGAGTCCGCCGATAAAGACAAAGGAGGCGAGGTACTCATGTCCCGCGGCGAGTGGCAGACTGAGAACGTAAGAGTCTGCACCGAGTGGGTGATACGGTAGGTAGGTGTTACCCGCTGTTGCGATCGGCAACACGAAGAGTGCCAAGGCCATCAGATAGAGTGGGAACAACCAGCGTGCCATGCGCAAGTTGCCGGTTCGAGTGTTCTCGACAATGGTGACGTGGAACTGTCGCGGCAGACAGATAGCTGCACCACAGGCGAGAATAATCTCGGTGATAAAGCTGCCCTCCGTTAGCGGACGGTTGAAGTTGGCCGCTGCGTCTAATTCATTACGAACAGCTGCAACTGTACTCTCTAAGCCACCGAACATCTCAAAAGTTACGAACAGGCCGACGGCCAGGAAGGCGGCCAGTTTAATGATCGATTCGAAAGCGACCGCAAGTACTAGGCCTTCATGATGCTCCGTCGCATCAATGTGCCGGGTGCCGAACAGGATCGCAAATACAGCCATCATCAACGCGACGACCAGCGCTGTATCGCTACCGGCACTGAGGGTCTCTGTGGCGCCGGGGGCAATCGCGTTGTAACTCACTGCCACGGCTTTGAGCTGTAGCGCGATGTAGGGGATAGTACCGAGGACTGCGATTGTCGTTACCAGAACGGCAACGGTCTGACTCTTGCCGTAGCGTGACGAGATAAAGTCAGAGATGGTGGTAATGTTCTGCTGTTTACTGACGCGGTTGATCTTCTCTAAGACTTGCCAGGCGAAGATAAAGACAATGGCAGGGCCGATATAGGTTGCCAGGAACTCCCAGCCGCTGGTCGATGCGCGTCCAACGGCACCATAAAAGGTCCATGAGGAGCAGTAGACTGCCAGCGATAGCGAGTAGATGAATGGGTTTCCAGCCCACTCTTTACCGACACGGCTCTGATCACCCAAATAGGCGATGGCGAATAGCAGCCCAAGGTAGCCAACGGCCAGCAGTGTGATAGTTAAACCTGAGAACATGTGGGCTCCTATAAGTCGGCTCGCCAGAGTCGATACCTCATTCTAACCCTTTGAAGTCACTGTGCAAAAATCTGTTTTACTCGGCGTTTTCAATAGAGAAAGAACAGACATAAGTTGTAGAAGTGTATATAAGGCGTATCTTATATTGCTGTGCAAACAATGACTTAGACAAGTTCTTATATTCCCTATACGTTGGTCTAGCTTGTTCTGTTATTACCCTTTCCGTACCCTCGCACCTACGTTCTCCATATCCTGGTATGGACGAGTTTCTAACTAATTGAGTGTTTAGCAATCAAATACCACTAAGGTCGTACACCTGTTCGGGTGAGCTGCCGGTATGATGCGCCGCTCGTTTAGTTATAAAAGTAAAATCAACAACATAAGGGTAAGGTGCTATGTCACTGAGCAACGAAAATGCACAGGCTTACTGGAGTGAGAACCTGCGCATTATCACCACTTATCTGACGATCTGGTTTGTAGTCTCTTACGGCTGCGGCGTGCTGTTCGTCGATGCACTGGATCAGATCCAGTTCTTCGGTTTCCCACTGGGCTTCTGGTTTGCACAGCAGGGTTCTATCTTCACATTCGTCGGTTTGATCTGGGCATACGTGTTCAGCATGAACAAACTCGATGAAAAGTACGACGTTCACGAGTAAGGGGATAGAAGATGAGTCTTGACGTATTAACCTTCCTCTTTGTAGGTGGCTCCTTCGCCCTCTACATCGGTATCGCGATCTGGGCACGTGCCGGATCAACTAAAGAGTTTTATGTTGCGGGCGGTGGTGTACCACCTATCGCTAACGGTATGGCGACTGCTGCTGACTGGATGTCTGCTGCTTCGTTCATTTCATTGGCGGGTATCGTATCTTTCGTTGGCCGCGACGCATCAGCTTATCTGATGGGTTGGACCGGTGGTTACGTACTACTGGCGATGCTGCTGGCACCTTACCTGCGTAAGTTCGGCAAGTTCACCGTGCCTGACTTCATTGGTGACCGTTACTACAGCAACACTGCACGTACCATCGCAGTTATCTGTACGATCATCATCTCCTTCACCTACGTAGCGGGTCAGATGCGCGGCGTCGGTATCGTATTCTCACGTTACCTGCACGTAGACATCAACACCGGTGTAATCATCGGTATGGCGATCGTATTCTTCTACGCTGTACTTGGCGGTATGAAGGGTATCACCTACACCCAGGTTGCTCAGTACTGTGTACTGATTCTGGCGTTCATGGTTCCTGCGATCTTCCTGTCTCTACAGGTTACAGGCCACCTCCTGCCACAGACTGCACTGGGTGCAACTTTGGATGGCGGACAGTCAGTACTTGCAACGCTTGACCAACTCTCCGTAGAGCTTGGATTTGCGCAATACACGGCCGGTTCCAAAACCACGATTGACCTGTTCTTCATGACGTTCGCTCTGATGGCGGGTACTGCGGGTCTGCCGCACGTAATCGTACGTTTCTTCACTGTACCTCGCGTTAAAGACGCGCGTGCATCTGCAGGTTGGGCGCTGATCTTCATCGCTATCCTCTACACTTCTGTACCAGGTGTTGCCGGCTTCGGTCGTGTAAACCTAATTCAGACTGTAAACGGTACTGCGGAAACTGCTGCTTCTGGTGTGGCCAACACAGGTGTTAAATACACCGAGATCCCTGAGTGGTTCTCTCGTTGGGAGAACACTGGTCTGATCAAGTGGGAAGACAAAAACAACGACGGTGTAGTTTTCTACAGCAAAACTGATGAGAACGAGCTGACTGTCAACCGTGACATCATGGTACTGGCTAACCCAGAGATCGCTCAGCTTCCAAACTGGGTAATCGCTCTGGTTGCTGCGGGTGCGGTTGCTGCGGCACTGTCTACAGCGGCGGGTCTGCTGCTGGTAATCTCTACTTCGATCTCGCATGACTTGATGAAGAAGACGCTCAAACCTGATCTAACAGAGAAGGAGGAGCTGCTCTACGCACGTGGTGCTGCTGTTGTCGCGATTCTTGTGGCCGGTTACTTCGGGGTGAACCCGCCAGGATTCGTGGCGCAGGTGGTAGCACTTGCATTCGGTCTGGCAGCTTCGTCTGTATTCCCAGCAATCCTGATGGGTATCTTCAGCAAGCGCATGAACACTGCAGGCGCGGTAGCAGGTATGGTTGCAGGTATCGCTGTAACTATGGCTTACATCGTCTACTTCAAGTTCATGGGCGGTACGTCTGATCAGTGGATCATGGGTATATCTCCAGAAGGCTTCGGTACTGTAGGTATGATCCTCAACTTCATCGTTGCTAAGGTTGTATCTTCTATGACTGCTGAACCACCAGCTGAGATTCAGCAGATCGTTGAAGATATTCGTATTCCACGGGGTGCAGGTGCAGCTTCTAGCCACTAAGCATTGCTGAATACTCGACCGAAAGGCGCATCTCTCCCGATGCGCCTTTTTTTTGCTGGTGAAATTAATGTGCATAGTGCATCCGCGTAGTACTTCTCAGACACGCCGTGAATCCATCCATGGAGGCTTCGTGATCGCGTCCGTGCGATCAAGAGTCTGAGAAGCACTACGCGGACGCTCCAGCCTACGAATGTATTGCCAAGTCTCCCAAAATCATTGACTTGGGTGGGTGCAGAACGGGTGTGTATTGGTCATACTTGGGTGAGTGCTTAGTGGTGTTTTTGGAGTGTGGGGATGCCTGATTCTTTTAAGATGTCGAACTTGCCATTCAGTCTGTTGAATGAGCGGGAGCAGAAGTTTCTGCGTTCGAATTTGGATTTGGGTTATTACCAGAAAGGTGAGGCTATTCTGCAGGCGCCTGAGCTCTCTGAGGGGGTTTATGTCGTCTATAAGGGGCGTGTTGCTGAGGTGGATCCCGATGCCGAGGACGGGATTGAGCACGTCTTTATGCACTATGAGAACGAGGACTACTTTGGCGGTTGGAGTGCGATACACGGCACAACTATCCATAACTTCATCGCTGAAGAGGAGACGATCTGTCATATTCTGCCCACGGCAGCGCTCCTGGAATTGATGGCAACCAATGCCGATTTTGCGGACTACTTCCAGCAGAACTTAGCCGCTAAGTCGCAGATAGCCGCGCAGCAGGGTGAAAGTCAGGATATGGCGGAGTTCATGCTCGCCACTATATCTGATGCGACTCTGCGTGATCCGCTGATTGTTAATGAGGGGACTTCGATCGCTGAGGCGACTGCGTTGATGCGCGAGACGAAGTCTGACTGTGTATTGGCGCGCAAAGGCTCACGTGTGGGGATGGTGACTGGCACTGATCTGCTTGATGCTGTGGTGCTGGAGGGGCAGGCGCTCGATACTGATGTATCGGAGATTGCCAAGTACCGTCTGATAACGACACATCCTGAGGACTATCTGTTTAATGTACTGGTGCTGATGACGCAGCAGCAGATTGAGCGTGTGGTGGTGATGGATGGTGCGACGCTGGTCGGGATCGTGCAGCTGACTGATGTCCTCTCTTACTTTTCGAGTCACTCGCATGTTATTGGCTTGCGTCTTGAGCGAGCGAGTACGGTTGAGGATCTGCGCGAGGCGGCTAAGGGAATCAACGCGTTGATTAAAGCCCTCATCTCTACCGGTGTGCGCATTCGTTTCACTATGGATCTACTTGCGGCAATGAACGGTCGTATCATCTCCAAGCTGTTCGATCTGATTGTGCCCGATGACCTGCAGCCGCATATCTGTTTGATTGTGATGGGGTCTGAGGGGCGTGGCGAACAGATTATGAAGACTGACCAGGATAACGCGATCATCTACCGTAACGCGCTTATTTGGCCCGATATGGAGAAGGTGATGCAGAAGTTTAGTGAAAAGCTAATCTCTTTCGGTTTCCCTCCGTGCCCCGGCAATATTATGGTCTCCAACCCCTATTGGGTGAACTCGGTCGATGACTGGACGCAGAAACTTCAGGATTGGTCTCTCAGCAATGATGGTGAGGATCAGATGAATCTCGCTATAGCAGTGGATGCTAAACCGGTAGCGGGCAACGTGGCACTGTTCAAGGTGGCGCGTAACTGGTTCCTGCGTAATCTGCGCAATAACGATATCTTCTTCTCTCACTTTGCACGCGCCGCAATTGAGTTTGATACGCCGCTGACCTTCTTTGGCAATATAAAAGACAAAGGTGAGTTGGATATTAAAAAAGGCGGTATCTTTCCGATTGTCCATGGCGTCAGAACTTTGGCGCTGGAGCATCGCATTCTTAAAACCAACACCTATGAGCGGTTAGAGTTGCTGCAGGAGATGGGTGTGCTGGGTGAGCAGGAGTCGAAGGATCTGTGTGAGGCGCTTGGGCTGTTTATTAACATTCGGCTACGTCAGCAGCTGCGACGGGCGGACGAAGCCGAGAGCGGTGTAGACCCAAGGCCTAATATCATTGAGCTAGGTAGTTTGAATAAAATGGATAGAGATTTGCTGCGTGATGCGTTACAGGTGGTTAAAGGGTTTAAAAAGAGTCTCACTAGTCGATATCATCTGAGCAGCTAAGCAGGGAAAGCATAGCTCATTGGGAATTCAACTGATCTAGGAGTTTAGCAGTTGTTACGCGCGATCCGCCGATTTAAAGATAGACGTTCGCAGAAAGATGGCCCTTGGGCCCATCTATTTGAGACGTACGAAGGGAACGAGGTTGTATCACTTGATCTCGAGACAACCAGTCTGGATGTGAACAAGGCATCAATCCTCTCTATTGGTGCCGTGCGCATCAGCGGCAAGCGTGTGAAGACCAGCGATCGTCTAGATATCGCCCTCAAACCGCCAGCTGATCTTACAGCCGAGTCTATTAAGATTCACAAGATTCGAGCACAGGACTTGGCAGAGGGTATAGAGCTGCGTGAGGCGCTTGAGCAGGTGTTGGAATTTGTCGGTAATCGTCCTATCTTAGGTTACTATGTTAAGTACGACATTCGTGTCCTGAGCAAGTACCTGCGTCAAGAATTTGGCTTTGATCTACCCAATAGAGCGATTGAGCTTTCACATGTGTACCACGATATCATCAAGTGGAAGCATGTGGGTGGCGATGTGGACCTTCGTTTCGATACTATCGCATCAAAGCTCAATATGCCGATAATCCAGCGTCACACTGCTTTGGGCGACGCGATTACTGTGGCGTTGATGTACGTACGCCTTACGCACGGTGACTCTTCTCAGCTGACAAGCTAGCTTCTTTTCTCGGCACTTTTGCTCTTCTGGTATTTTTCTGCAAAACCCTTTTGGGTGATCTGGCGCTGTCACGTCAGCGTCAAATTGTTGAAAGTGATGCAGAACCTGTTTTCCGGGCACCAGATTCATGTATTTTCCTATCAGGAGATACCGGAAAATCGTCTTTTTTACGATCTTATCGACGGTTGTAGGTCAGTAAACCCCTAATGAATACAGTCTCTTAGCCGATAAGGGTTAGTGATGAAAGTGAAGCGAATATTTACCTTGGATATGAAGAGTGTCGTGCGCCAAGTGCATGACAACGGTAATGAGTTGGAACGCCTGCTGCCCGATGATACGGAGGTTGCGCAGCGTCAAGACCTGATCAGTTGCGCAGTTTTTCTAAGGCAACAATGACTGCGTTTACGGCGCGATAGTGATAACGCTTCGCCCCATATCAGCTCTGTGCGTCCGCTGTGATAACGCAGATGACCGCGCAGCACACCCACCATATCGAAGTTAACTCGCAAGTATAACCAGTTAAATTTCAGAACGGATTCAGAGCTAGAGCCTCTGTATGTGCCGGCGGTCAAACGTATATACCTGTAACGAAAACATCATTGGTCTCAGTCACCTGACTGTTAGAAGTAATAAGGTTATAATCGGCCGCTAGTTTTGGTTAGCGGCTGGTATAAGTTTCAGTTTAGTTTAACAACAGCCGTGTTAGATGCGTTCGCGCTCGAATATTTCAGTCTATCGAGTGTGTTTAGGAGTTTATGTGAGCACAGAGTTGCTAAGTGCTAAATCTCTCTTTTGTGAGCGTGATGATCGAATCCTGTTTGAGGGGCTTGATCTGACGTTAAACACAGGCGAGATTCTGCAGATAGAGGGTCGCAACGGCAGTGGTAAAACCACTCTGCTGCGAATTCTGTCTGGCCTTAGTAGCCACTTTGAAGGCGAGCTCTTCTGGCAAGGCGAAGTGATGGGTGAGGTACAGGAGGCCTATCTGGCTGATCTGGTCTACATTGGACACCTGCCAGGCGTCAGTGATCAGTTAACTACTGAAGAGAATCTACGTTGGCACTGCGCTCTGCATCCGTCGCTCGATATAGAGAAGATTGATTACGCGATTGCTCAGGTTGGACTGCGGGGGTTTGAGGACCTGCCGGCCTATCAGCTCTCTGCGGGTCAGAAACGTCGTATCGCTCTGGCGCGGCTTTACATGAGTAACGCCAGGTTGTGGATTTTGGATGAGCCCTTCACCGCGATCGATAAGGTCGGTGTCGCTGCCAAAGAGGCGCTGATGCTCAAACACCTGAGTCGCGGTGGCAGTGTGATACTGACGACCCATCAGGATATGAGTGATCAGATGCCAGTGCGTACGCTGAGCCTGGGCGAGCCGCAGGAGGTTGCTTATGAGTAACCAGCAAACCTCCTTCGCGAAACTCTTTGTACATACCTTTAAGCGTGATCTGGTGCTGGCGTTTCGACGCAAGAGCGAGCTGGTCAACCCGCTGATCTTCTTCCTAATTGTGGTAACCCTTTTTCCTATTGGTGTCAGCCCTGAGCCTCAGTTTCTGGCGGAGTTAGCCCCAGGACTTCTGTGGGTAGCGGCCTTGCTCTCGACCCTGCTGTCGATGGAGTCGCTGTTCAAAGCGGATTTTGATGATGGCTCACTTGAGCAATTGCTGCTCAGCCCGCAACCGCTGTTTATGGTGGTGTTGGCTAAAGTGAGCGCGCACTGGTTGATGTCGGGGCTAGCGCTGACGCTGGTTGCTCCGATCCTCGCGGTCATGCTGTTTCTACCAGCCGAGGGTATGCCAGGCCTTATGCTAAGCCTTCTACTTGGTACGCCAACCCTATCGCTGATTGGTGCGATTGGCGCAGCTTTGACGGTCGGACTGCGACGGGGTGGCGTATTGATCTCTTTATTGGTTCTACCGCTCTACATACCCGTATTGATCTTCGGGTCTAGCGCAGTGCAAGCTGCGATCACTGGTTTGCCGTTGGGTGGTTATTTTGCTCTTTTAGGTGCGCTCCTGGCGCTGGCTTTGGCGCTCGCGCCGCTGGCAACGGGCGCGGCTCTACGAATTTCGGTTAGTGGATAGACGTTATGGCAGTTAAGTGGTTACCGCGTTGGTTCTTTCAGTTGGCTTCGCCGCGCTGGTGTTATCAGATCACCGGCATGCTAATTCCCTGGTTTGCAGTGATCTCCATCGCACTCGTGGTGGCCGGGACCGTTTGGGGCTTGGCGTTTGCGCCGGCAGATTATCAGCAGGGTAACAGTTTCCGTATCATCTACCTGCATGTTCCGGCAGCCATCTTGGCACAGTCCTTCTATATGTTGATGGCGCTAGCCGGTGCAATCGGCCTAATCTGGAAGATGAAAGTTGCGGATATGGTGGCTAAATCAGTCGCACCTATCGGCGCCTCGTTAGCGGTTCTGGCGCTGCTGACCGGTGCGATCTGGGGTAAACCGACCTGGGGTTCTTGGTGGGTTTGGGATGCGCGTCTCACCTCCATGTTGGTGTTGTTGTTCCTCTACCTGGGCGTGATCGCACTGAACTCGGCGATAGAGAGCGAAACAACGGCTGGGCAGGCAACGGCAGTCCTATCGCTCGTCGGACTAGTAAATATTCCGATCATTAAATACTCAGTTGAGTGGTGGAATACCCTGCATCAGCCTGCAACCTTCAAACTGACAGAGAAACCGGCGATGCCCCCCGAGATGTGGGTGCCGCTGCTCGTTATGGTTATCGGCTTTTATACCCTCTTTGGTCTAGCGCTGATGTTACGTCTACGTAACGAAATACTGCAGCGTGAGCGTCGCGCCTCTTGGGTGCGCGAACTGTTGAGTGTTAAGGCATAAGTCAGCTTGACCTCTTAGGGTGAGCGTAAATCTTTATAGGAAGTAGGAAATCATGGCGTTTGAGAGTTTTGCGGATTTCTTGAATATGGGCGGCCACGGGCTCTACGTCTGGCTCTGTTATGGGCTTGGTCTGCTGATTATTGTTATGAACTTGCTGTTGCCGATGCAGCAGTCGAAACAGGTGATTCGTGAGCTGCGCCGTCGTCTACGTCGTGAGGAGGGATCCGCATGAATCCAAAACGTAAAAAGCGATTAATGATCGTCCTATTTATCTTGGGCGGTGCCGGTACAGCGATCGGTCTCACGCTCTATGCTCTGAGCCAAAATATTAACCTTTTCTACTCGCCGACTCAGATCGCTAACGGCGAGGCTCCCCTCAATACCCGTATCCGTGCTGGTGGCATGGTTGTCGATGGCAGTGTGATACGTGACCCAAATAGTCTGCGCGTTGAATTCGCTGTGACCGATTTCGAGAACTCTGTTCCTATTGTTTACTCCGGTATTCTGCCTGACCTCTTCCGTGAGGGGCAGGGCATAGTGGCTCAGGGTGAGATGGATTCCGACGGTAAGCTTCAGGCTGTAGAGGTGCTGGCAAAGCACGATGAGAACTACATGCCGCCAGAGGTTGCGGAAGCTTTGGAAAAAGCCGGTAAGATGCCAAAACCTGAAGGACAGGAGTTCAACAAGTGATACCTGAACTTGGAACCTATGCGCTGGCGCTAGCACTCTGCCTCAGCGTGCTACTAGCGATCATACCGATGGTGGGTGCTCAGGTGGGCAATCTGCTGTGGATCAGTTTCTCGAGGCCACTCGCTTCCGGGATCTTTGCGTTTACCGCAATCAGCTTTGTGATTCTAACCTACGCTTTTCTGACTAATGACTTCAGTGTGAGTTATGTTGCCAATAACTCGAATACCGCGCTGCCGTGGTTCTATCGAATCAGTGCGGTTTGGGGCGGCCATGAAGGTTCGTTGCTTCTCTGGGTGCTTACGCTGGCGGGTTGGACGGTCGCAGTAGCTTGGAAGAGTCGCGATCTTCCGGCTGATATCCTTGGGCGCGTGCTGGGTGTTCTAGGTATTGTACTGACAGGTTTCATGGCGTTTGTGCTGTTTACCTCGAGTCCGTTCGAGCGTCTGCTGGTCGACACGCCCGCTCAGGGGGCTGACCTCAACCCACTATTGCAGGATATTGGCCTGATAATACATCCGCCAATGCTCTACATGGGGTACGTAGGATTTGCCGTCTCCTTTGCTTTCGCTATTGCGGCTTTGCTGAGTGGGCGACTGGACGCAGCGTGGGCCCGTTGGTCGCGCCCTTGGACAAACATTGCCTGGGCATTTCTGACACTCGGTATCGCGCTCGGTAGCTGGTGGGCTTACTATGAGCTTGGCTGGGGTGGCTGGTGGTTCTGGGATCCGGTCGAGAACGCCTCACTAATGCCTTGGTTGGTGGGTACGGCGTTGGTGCATAGCTTGGCTGTGACAGAGAAGCGTGGTGTGTTCAAAAGTTGGACCGTCTTGCTGGCGATCTTTGCATTCTCATTGAGTCTCCTAGGTACATTCCTCGTGCGGTCAGGCGTACTGACTTCCGTTCACGCGTTTGCGTCCGACCCTGAGCGTGGTTTCTTCTTGCTGATGTTGCTGCTGATTACCATCGGTGGCTCACTGTTGCTCTACTCAATTCGTGCCTCTGAGGTTAAAAGCGAATCGAGCTTCAGTCTGGTTTCGCGAGAAACGATGCTGCTGGTGAATAACGTGTTGCTCACGGTTATCTGTTTCACCGTTCTTCTGGGTACGCTCTACCCGCTGTTCGTCGATGCGATGGGGCTGGGCAAACTCTCTGTAGGACCTCCATACTTCAACGCGTTAACGGTTCCGGTAGGTGCGCTGTTGATGTTCTTCCTCGGTATTGGCGCCGTCACACGTTGGCGCCGGCAGGATCTTGGTAGTCTAGTTAAGCAACTGATCCTTCCCTTTATCGCTGCAATAGTGGTCGGTTCCGCGGCACTCACCTTCCGCACCGAGGGGGGCAGTGTCGGGACATATGTGGGCGTAATCTTGGCGTTCTGGCTGCTGTTTATGGCCCTGACTGATGTTGCAGATCGTGTTCGACGACGCAGCACCTCGGTTTGGGAGAACTTGCGTAAGCTGCCACGCAGTTACTACGGTATGCAGCTGGCCCACCTCGGCGTAGCTGTTCTAGCTGTTGGCATTGCAATGGTTTCGGCGTTCGACGAGCAGCGCGATCTACGCATGGCACCGGGCGATAAAGAGCAGGTCGGCAACTACACCTTTGTATTCGAGGGGGCGGAGCATTACGAGGGGCCTAACTTTGTCTCGGATAAAGGAACACTGCGTGTGTTTTACAAGGGCGAGCCCTACGACGTGATGCACCCTGAAAAGCGCCTCTATACGGCCCGTGGCATCGTGATGACGGAAGCTGATCTTGATCCGGGCCTGTTCCGCGATCTTTATGTTGCTTTGGGTGAGGAGCTAGAGAATGGTGCCTGGGCTATTCGCTTGCAGTTTAAACCCTACGTTCGCTGGCTCTGGTTAGGTGGCTTGTTGATGACCCTCGGTGGAGTGTTGGCAGCGACTGACCCGCGCTATCGTAAGCAGGCGCGCCGTGATAAACAGAGGCTGGAGCCCGCGAATGCGTAAATCGTTATTTTTAATTCCCTTGGCTCTGTTTTTGGGGTTGGGCTTCTTTCTTTGGAAGGGGTTGTACCTCGACCCGCGCGAGCTGCCCTCTGCCATGATCGATCGCCCTATGCCAGCATTCGAACTTCCTTCGCTGACCGAACCCGATCGCCAACTGAGCGTGGCTGACCTCAAGGGCGAGGTTGCGCTGATTAACGTCTGGGCAACCTGGTGTCCGACCTGTAAGGAGGAGCACTCCTTCCTGAACCAATTGGCTCAGCAAGGCGTTGTTATCTACGGTATCAACTACAAAGATGAGCCGGTTAAAGCGACCTCATGGCTGCAGCGTTACCTCAATCCCTACCGTGAAGTGATTCTTGATAAAGAGGGGCGTCTCGGTTTGGATCTCGGAGTCTACGGTGCCCCTGAAACCTATGTTATCGATGCCAATGGCACGATTCGCTACCGTCATGTTGGTGCAGTGGATGCCAAGGTTTGGAAGCAGCTTCAGGCGATCATGCAGGAAGTTGAGGGAGCCGCCAGTTGATGCGATTTCTAGCGCTATTTTCGTTGCTGTTCAGTACGCTTAGCTTCGCTGCGATTGATACCTATGAGTTCAAAAACTCTGCCGATGAGCAGCGCTTTCATGAATTGACCGCTGAACTCCGCTGCCCCAAGTGTCAGAACCAAAACATCGCAGATTCTGACTCGCCGATTGCAAAAGACCTGCGTCGCGAGGTTTACCGCATGGTTGATTCGGGCGCACAGGACACCGAGGTGATCGATTTTATGGTGACCCGCTACGGTGACTTCGTTCTGTATCGCCCCAAGGTGAACTCGCAGACTTGGTTTCTCTGGTATGGCCCATACTTGCTCTTGGGTCTGGGTTTGGTGGTTATTTTGCTGATTGTCTATCTGCGCAAGGCTAATCGCCGCGCACAGCACGGTGCTAAAGATATTGAATTGACGGAGCAGGAGCGCGCGCGACTCGATGCGCTGCTGAACAAGGATACTAAGTAATGATCACTCTCTGGGTTGGCATTGCCGCGCTAACACTTTTGGCGCTGCTGTTTATTTTTCTCCCTGTCATCCGTTACCGCGCAAATGCCGAGGCGAACGCTCAGTCTGAGGCGCGTCAGCAAGACAATTTAGAGGTCTTCCGAGATCGCTTATCAGAGCTTGAACAGGAGCTTGCGAGTGGCTCTATGGCGCAAGAGGAGTTTGACTCACTCAAAGTCGAGCTCGAGAAGAACCTGCTGATTGATTTGGATGGTAAACATCAGACTTTGAAGCAGCAGAGTCTGTCGAAAGCGCAGCTGATGACTGTCGTGCTTATTGCTCTGCTCCTCCCTGTCGCCTCTCTAGGGCTCTATATGAAGTTGGGCAGCTCCGCTGAGGTGGAGTTGGCGATGAACCGCCCGGCTGACCCGTTCAACGGACGGGAGCCAAGTTTCGAAGAGGCATTGGCGCAGCTAGAGACAGAGCTTGAACGCAATCCAAATAACCCTGAGGGTTGGTACATTCTTTCGTCCACCTACATGGGGCAAGGTCGTTATCAGGAAGCGATGGAAGGCTACCGTACCGTGGTCAGCCTGCTTTCGCCTGAAGATGTGCAGTACGCGACCGTTATGGGGCAGTTGTCACAGGCGATGTATTTTGCAGCCGGCGGTATGAGTCCAGAGGTGCGTGAGCAGGTGATGGCGACACTAGAGATTGAGCCGCTGGAAATTACTGCTTTGGGTCTACTCGGAGCCGATGCGTTTGAAAAAGAGGATTTCCGCGCTGCAATCGCGTTCTGGCAACAGGCGCTGATCAATGCTGATCCAGACACGGCTGCATCCATCCATAATGGTGTTCAGAGAGCAGTCGAATCTCTGGCAGCGCGGGGTGAAGATGTAAGTGATATCGAGCTGCCAGCAGTGGCTCGAATTGCGGTGAATCTATCGGTAGCACCGGGCGTTACAGAGGGGTTTGCGCCCGAAACCCCAGTATTCCTGGTTGCACGTTCGCTTGAGGGAGGAATGCCAGCAGCGGCGGTACGCCTGACGTTGGCGGATCTGCCGGTAAGCTTGGAGTTGAGCGATGCTCAGGCGATGGCACCTTCAAACCGTTTGAGCAGCCATGAGCATGTGAGTGTCAGTGCACGCATCAGTAAAAGCGGAAATGTTTCGCCCCAGCCAGGTGATTTGATTGTAGAGATTCAGCCGGTACCGACTCAGGGGCTAGAAACGCCGCTAGAGATGGTAGTATCCGACGTTGTAGAGTAAAGTTAGAGTTAAACGCGCGTACAACTAATAAGGATAGCTATTGATGGATCTTCGCGAGTGGTTAATCCTCGGTGGAGCCCTACTTGTCGCACTGATTCTGTTTGATGGTTGGCGCCGCATCAGCGGCCGTCGACGCCGCCTCAAATTGGATATTGATTCATCCCTGTCAGGGATCGGCGAAGCGGACGGTCGCAACCCCGAACTGCCCAATGGTGGTGCGCGAGTTAAATCGCACCTCGATGAGGACCTGCCCCCAGCCGCCGAGACTGAACTACCTAACTCTCCCGAGATCGATGCGGCCGTCGCCGAGATGAATGCTGATCTCGATCGCGAAGCTTCCATGCTCTCTGGACTCTCCGCTAGCCGCGATGGTAGCGAAGTGTCTGCGCCAACGGATACCGGAGACTTTATCTCCAAGCCGCGCGTCGCCGATGTGGCGCCAGCCGAAGCAAAACGCCTGACAGAAGGTAAGCCCGTTATTGGTGGCGCTCATCTTAGCGCGGGTCAACCTCAGCTTGATGGTACCCAAGACACTGAACTCGAGCCTGCTTCGTTCAGTGCGACCGATCCTGTTCCGACTGATGAGAGCGTTGCTGAGCCCCAGCCAGCCCCGTATGCAGAGTCCGAGAGCCAGATTGAATCCACTTCAGAGCCTGACGTAGATGCGATTGATGCAGAGGCTACTGCAGATGACGACTCGCAAGTTGTAGAGCAGCCAGCAGACGAAACAGAGATTGAAGCCGCTCCAGCAGTTGAAGAAGAGTTGCAAGAAGCCGAGGAGCCTCAGGCCGAGACCGAAATCGAGAACGCGTCAGACGAGCCGGCGCAAGGCACTGAAGCTACTGAGGAGACTCAGACTGCTGAGGTAGCTGCAGAACAGCAGGTCGAGGAGAGCGCTGAGGTCTCTCAAGAAGTCGAAACTGAGGCCGAACAGCAGAGCGAACCGAACAAAGATGCACGCCCTGAGCCAGAACTTGGCGAGATGGAGGACCTCTTTGCAATACCTGACCTAGATTTCGATCGTCCCATTCATGAGATTCTCGATATGGAGTCGGACGACGAGGCGAATCAGGTGCCCGAAACAGCACTGGAGCCTCTAGTTGAAGCTGAGCCCGAGCATCAGGAGCAGCAACCGACAGCCAAGCGTAAACCGCGCAAATCGAAGAAGAGCAAAGCTCAGGCAGATGCCGATCAGCCTCAAACAGATAGCCTGTTTGACACCCTGCTCGATCGAGTTGAGGAGGCTGAAATCTCTGAGGTTGATGATATCGAATCGCTGATACCCTCTTCTGCAGATCAGAGTGATGAGGTGTCAGGTACGCCCGAAGCCGAATCCGTGAGCGGTGAGCGTCAGCCACGCAAACTCGATTTCAGTGATCCCGAGCTAGCGTTGGCAATCTTTGTCGTCGCACCTAAGGGCGCTGCACTAGCGGGCAAGTCAGTTCGTGCTCTCGCTGAGGCCTGTGGCATGGAGTATGGGCAGCAGAACCTGTTCCACCGTTTTGAAGACGCCAGTGATCGCTCACCGATCCAGTTCAGTATGAGTGATGCGGTAAACACCGGTCAGTTCGATCTGGATACCATCGATGACTACCAGACCCCAGCTGTGAGTCTGTTTATGTCGCTGGCCGAAGCGCGTGATCCGATGTACGCCTACGAGTGTATGTTGGCAACGGCAGAGACCTTTGCTAAAAATTTGAATGCTGAGCTGCTTGATAGTGAGCGCTCGGTATTGCGTAACCAAACTAAAGAGCATCTACGCGAACGCGTCAGTGCCTACCAGCTAAAACAGCGATCAAAACGACGCAGCCGCTAGGCGGCTGTGTCTTTGTCGCAAGAGCCCAGTACTAATGAGCACTCCAGCAACCCAAATTGCAGCGTTGCGTGAGCAACTCAATCAACACGCTTATCGCTACTACGTCCTCGATGACCCCAGTGTTACAGACGCCGAATACGATCGTCTCTATCGCGAGTTAGAGGGGCTAGAAGCAGAACATCCCGAGTTAGTTACATCTGATTCACCCACTCAACGCGTTGGCGCGAAACCAGACACAGGTTTTGCCGAAGTGAAGCATGAGGTCGCTATGCTTAGCCTTAGCAACCGCTTCTCCGCCGAGGATGTGGCCGCCTTCTATCGCCAGGCGCAGGAGGGGCTGGGTGAAGAGGGGAGTCTGAGTATCAGCGCCGAACCCAAACTCGACGGTGCAGCGGTAAGTATCCTCTATGAACAGGGTCTGTTGGTGCGCGCAGCAACCCGTGGTGACGGTACGACGGGTGAGGATATTACCCTTAACGTACGTACCATTCAGAACGTTCCACTGCGTTTGATGGGTGAGGGCTGGCCTGAGCGTTTGGAAGTGCGCGGCGAGATCTACATGCCCAAAGCCGGCTTCGAAGCGTTGAATGAGCGCTCGCGTGAGCGTGGTGAGAAGGTGTTTGTGAACCCGCGCAATGCAGCGGCCGGGAGTCTGCGCCAGCTTGATCCGGCGATTACGGCCCAACGTCCGTTAGAGTTCTGTTGCTACGGAACTGGCGTGGTCAGTGATGAGCTTCCCGAGAGCTATTTTGAAACCTTACAGCTGATCCGCAGCTGGGGTATTCGTATCTCTGACCAACTCCAGCTATGCCATGGGCTGGAAGCGACTCAGCAGTATATTGAAAGTCTGGGTCAACAACGCGACTCACTTCCTTACGATATCGATGGCGTCGTGCTGAAACTCGATTCACGGGAGTATCAGGCTGAACTGGGTTTTCGTGCGCGCGACCCGCGTTGGGCAACGGCCTATAAGTTCCCTGCCCAAGAGGAGATTACTCAGCTTCTCGATGTCGATTTCCAGGTGGGTCGTACCGGCGCAGTTACCCCAGTAGCGCGTCTTGAACCAGTCTTTGTTGGCGGTGTGACCGTCAGCAACGCCACGCTGCACAATATGGATGAAATTGCCCGTCTAGACGCCCGTAAAGGTGACTGGGTGATGATTCGCCGTGCCGGAGATGTGATTCCTCAGGTTGTGAAAGTAGTCGCAGAGCGTCGGACAGGCGCTGAGGAGATGGTTGCAGTCCCAGCTCAGTGTCCGGTCTGCGGTTCCGATATTGAGCGCACCCAATTGATCAAACGTGGTAAAGGGTCAGAGCAGGTCACTGAGGGGTCGATCTATCGCTGTGTTGGACGCCTTGCCTGTAGTGCTCAGCTTAAGCAGGCGCTGATTCACTTTGTGTCGCGCAAGGCGATGGATATCGACGGCCTAGGCGAGAAGGCGATTGAGCAGTTGGTCGACCGCGAGCTCGTCAGTTCGCCGGCAGACCTGTTTAAACTGACGAAAGAGCAGGTGCTGGAGCTTGAAGGTTACGCCGAGCTCTCCGCCACTAACTTGTTAACCGCGGTAAGCGAGAGCCGCAATGTTGCGCTGGAGCGGTTTGTCTACGCGCTCGGTATCCCTGAAGTGGGTGAAGAGACAGCACGTACGCTGGCGACTCAGCTGGGTTCTTTGCAGCGTATTCGAGCAGCTCTGCCGGCCCTGCTGGTCACCCTGCCCGACATTGGGCTGGAGGTGGCGCACGAAATCTCCAATTTTATGCAGGATGAGCACAACTCACAGGTGCTAGACCAACTGCTTGCTGCCGGCATTGAGCTGCAACAGAGTGGCGAGATCGCAAATAAGCTGCGTGCCAGCATCAGTTTTGAACAGTTACTGGTCAGTGCGCAGATACCGGCGGTGGCAGCGACAGGGGCTAAACAGCTCGCTGGTCACTTCGGTAGCCTCGATGCACTCTTAGCAGCAGATGCTGAGACTCTGATGTCGGTACCCAAACTCTCTGCCAAGGGGCGTCAGGGGTTGCTAGAGCGTTTAGCCGATGCGAACTGGGTCGCAGCCCAACGCGCGTATGAGCAGCAGCTACTCGACTATGGAATGCATTGGGATAGCCCACCGCCAGAGCAGAGTGCGGATGCACCGCTTGAAGGTCAAACCTGGGTGCTAACAGGTACCTTGGAAACGATGGGTCGTAACGATGCTAAGAAATTGCTGCTCGGCTTAGGAGCCAAAGTGAGCGGCTCGGTATCGGCTAAAACCGATCAAGTGGTTGCGGGCCCCGGAGCCGGGTCTAAACTGACTAAAGCAGAGCAACTGGGCGTTCCCGTGATGGACGAGAGCGCCTTTCTGCAATTTTTACAGGAGCAGGGTTTGCAGCCCTAGGGACAGACTATGATAGTACCTGCTAATTTTCTTTCGCCCGGCGCACTCACTGGCCTTATCGAAGAGTTCGTTACCCGTGATGGCACTGACTATGGCGAGACGGAGATCACAATGCAGGAGCGCGTTGCGCAGGTGCGTCAGCAGTTAGAGACCGGCGAAGCCTTAATTCTTTTTGATAGCGCAACTGAAACTACAACAATCATCCCCGCTGCCGATCTAGCTAAGATACAGGCGCAGAATCAGCAGGCGGAGTAACGGCTGATGTCAGTGTCGTTCGATTCACCGAGAGGGAGTGTAACTTATGGACCAGTTAGCCGAGATTAGTAGCCTATTAGCGCTCTCTATGGGAGTGGCTTGGGCCAGCGGTATCAACCTCTATGCAGCGGTCTTTATGCTGGGTTGGATGGCCAACACAGGTAATATCACGCTTCCTCCAGACCTGCTGATACTAGCTGATCCGATGGTGATGATCGCTGCCGGGTTTATGTACTGTGTCGAGTTCTTTGCCGACAAGGTTCCCGGTGTCGACACCGGCTGGGATGGCTTACACACCTTCATCCGTATTCCGGCAGGCGCCATACTTGCCGCAGGCGCGGTGGGCGATATAGGCGCTGGAGCAGAGCTGGCCGCGGCACTAGTCGGCGGCTCGATCGCTGCCGGCTCACACGCCTTTAAATCGGGTTCTCGTGTGCTGATCAACACCTCGCCTGAACCTGTAACAAACTGGACCGCGTCCGTAGCCGAAGATATTGCCGTTATCGGCGGTCTCTGGGTAGCGCTCAACCATCCTGTCTGGTTCCTACTCGGTTTGGCACTCTTTATCCTGCTGCTTGTTTGGCTATTGCCTAAGCTGTGGCGAGGAATCAAACGCGTCTTCGGTGCAATCGCGCGCTTCTTTAGCGGCAAGTCCGCCGAGGCGTAGCGCTCGCCTCGTTCGGCTTCGCCTCACAAGCCTCCTACAGCGCTCATACACAGCAGCTTTCGCGCAGCTTACACCCAGCCTTCGACCTGAGCTTGGCTGATCAGCAATCGGATAAGGTCGGTGCGGGTAATGATGCCACTGAGCTGATCTTCCTCGTCCAAAACCAGTACTGCACCACACTGATACTCAAGTAAATTCGACGCGATCTGAATCACCGGTGTATCGGGCGTTGCGGCGAGGAAGTGCTGTTGTATCGCCTCTTCAATTAGAGCACCGGCGGGGCGCGGATTGATTAACAACTCTTGGCGGTTAACCAAGCCGGTGAGTTCCGCTTGGCGGTCGAATACGGCCAGGTAGTGCACACCCGCATTTTTCATCTGCCGAATGGCCGCGGCGACGGTACTATCTATCTGACAGCTAATAACCGGCGAGCTCATGATCTGCCGGGCGAGTAACTTCGGCTTCTCTGTGCTCTGAGTATCGGCATTCGCTTTATAGGCTTTGGCAGCGGCTCTGTACTCGGCGCTGATATGTTCAGCCGAATCAGCGAGTTGAGCGAAATCGGAGACCTCTTGTTCATATTCGGCTCGGGGGCTGTTCTGGCCTGAGGGAATGGCAGACTCGGCTGCTGATGAGCTGCTCGCCTCAACCCGACGGGGTGGAAATATGCTGGAGACAGGCGTTTTAATCCGCGTACCTCGGTCAAATACCACGAGTGTCATATTATCCCTCGCTTCTGATTAGGTCCCGTATCGCAAAGCGCTGTGGTGATAAAATATCGACTAGCTGTTGTTCAATCGGGTAGGGCTCTGCATTGATCTGCGCGGCCAGCACTTCTGCACTGAGTGGGCAGGTGATCAGCCCTTTCGATCCATGTCCTAGATTTACATATAGTCCAGAAAGCCAAGGTGCGTCACCCTCAAACTCCGTTCTTGCATCGACATTTAGCGCGTTATACCGACTCTTCAACGCTTGCTGATCACACAGAGCACCAACCAGCGGGATGTAGTCACGACTGCCCGCCCGCTGCGACGCCTTGCCACTGAGACTCTGGTGTTTAAGTGATTCGGCGAGCTGTGGTAGCGACTCTTCCAGTATTTGTAGATTGTGCTCATGCTCTTCGTTGCGCAGATCAATGCTCGTATCACCAATCACAAAGCTCGAACCAAAACAGTACTGATCATTGAGGGGCGGTGATATGTAGCCCTTGCCACAGACCACTTTATTCAGAGATACATTTGCACTCGTTGCAGCCCAAGTGGTTTGCCCGCGTATGGGTTTGAGTCCCAGTGCATGCCAGTTGTCGATTAGATCTGTACGCCAGGCTGTACAGAGTACAACGCTCTGATAATGCAGATCTGAAGCTCCGATTTGCCAGCCTGAGTCTGTCGGTTGAAGGTGATCGACCCGCTCCAGTGTCTTCAACTGAATATTGGGATGATTAGTCAGGGCTTGGCTAAAGCGTGCTGGTGAGACCCAACCCGAGTCGGGGAAGTGTAGGGCTGGTCCACCGCACTCCGTACCGGCAAGCTCAGACGCCTCCTGCTGAGTAACTGCCTGTATGAGCTCCGCGGGATAAGCGCCTTCATCAGATAGCTGTTCGAAGCGCTTCGCCTCCTTATCGTCCAAGACCAACTGTAGCAAGCCGCAAAGCTGAGCCGTCTCGCCATCATCCAAGTTGAGGCCGCGCAGCAGCTGTGTTGAGTAGGCAAGGCCGGCAAGGTGCAGTCGACTTTGTGGCGTCGGTTTTGCCGGTAGCTTGGCGTAGAGTGCCCCCTGTGGGTTGCCTGAGCCTTCAGAGGCAATCTGTGAATGCTGCTCATAGAGATCGACCTTGTAGCCACGTCGGGCGAGCGCGAAGGCTGTGGTTGCACCGCTTAGTCCGCCGCCAATGACCGCTATTGGCCCCTGGTGTGTCTGTGTTGGTGGGCGTTTGAGCCAGGGCTGCTGTTTGGAGAGGTTGGGCTGCGCATCGAGCGGGGCTGTGAAGTTAGCGCAGAGCATCTCGCGCTTACGCCCATAGCCCGGTATTTTTCGAATCTCGAAACCCGCTGCTTTTAGCCCGCGTTTCACTAGCCCAGCACAGGTGAAGGTGGCCAATGTGGTATCCGCATGGCTCAGCCGGCCTAGTTGAGCAAAAAGTTCGTCGCGCCACATCTCTGGATTCTTCGAAGGCGCGAAACCATCGAGGAACCAGCAGTCTATCTGAGCGTTGAGCTGGCTAAGCATCTGTGTCGCATCGCCGTACAGGAGCGTAAGTTGAATGCGGCCCCCGTCTAAGCTCAAGCGGTGAAATCCGCCTAAAGGCTTGGGCCAGAGTTTTTGCAGTTGCTCGCAACCGCTAGCGAGCTCTGAATCATCTGAGAAGAGTTGGTGAGCCTGCCGAAGGTCAGCCTCACTTAGGGGGTACTTCTCGCAGCTTACAAAGTGCAGTTGAGCGGCTTTCGGAGCCGTATTCAGCCACAGCTGGCGGGCGCTGAGAAAGTTGAGTCCTGTGCCGAAGCCAGTTTCACCGATCACAAACGGACGGCTAGGATTCTGTTGTGCAAAGCGCGCGGTTAGGTTGTTGGCATTGATAAAGACGTGCTCAGTTTCAGCAATGCCGCTTTGCTGACTGAAGTAGATATCGTCAAACAGGCTAGAGTGAGGTTGGCCCTCACTCCAGTCGATCTGCGCGCTGCTCAGTCTACTACTCGTTTTGTTGGTTTGCTGGCTCACTCACTCTCACACTTTCACTAAAGGGCTGCCTTGCTAGCTCGGCTACCGTGATAGGCAGTTACGGCCACGGGTGTAGTAGGCGAACCCCTCCTGTTGTACTCGCTGAGGATCATACAGATTGCGCCCATCAATGATAAGCGCTTGATTCATGGTCTGTTTAAGACGCGGAAAGTCAGGTGACCCATACTCAGGCCAGTCTGTCAGCAGCATCAACGCCACAGCACCTGTACAAGCCTCATAAGCGTTGGCGGCAAGTGAGATGCCGGCGACACCGGCATAGCGCTCAGATAGGGCCTGCATCGCCTCAGGATCATGCACACAGATCTCTGCGCCCTGGGCTAACAATGCATCGATAACCCGCAGAGCCGGCGCGTTATCGATATCGGCAACGCCCGCTTTAAACGCGGCTCCCCAGATAGCCACCTTACGACCGCGTAGATCACAGTTGTAGTGTTGCCAGACGGTCCGGAAGGGCCACTCTTTGTTCACTTCGTTCTGAGCCAGTACGGTGTCGATCAATACTGAACCTTGGCGTCCAGAGAGGAGCTCAGCGAGCCCCTGTAAGTACTGGGTGAACTGGAGTCCACCGAAACCACAGCTCGGTTGTAGGTAGTGCGTGCCAATACGTTTGTCGGTGCTCATGCCACGGCGAATTGCATCCATATCCAGATTGAGCTGATCACAGAGGCCAGCCATCTCATTGATATAGCCCAGACGCAGTGCGAGCAGGCCGGTAATGGCGTACTTCACAAACTCCGCTTCGCGGCAGGTCATCTGCTGGATAGTGCGCTGACCCAGATGAAAAGGACGCAGGAGTGCAATTAGACGCGCTTTGGCCGTTGGGTTATCTGTGCCTATCAGCAGCGCTTCAGGGTTCACAAACTGCTGCATCGCCTGACCCGCCTGCAGTAGGTCGGGCAAGTAGACCACCTGTTGCAGCTCACCCTGCAGTAGTGCCTGCATTCGGTCACACATTCCCACGCCAAAATTGCTTTGGTTGACGACGAGGAGAGGGCCTTTGCAGTTCTTGGCGATGCGTTCAATCAGTTCTAGCGCTGCGTCTGATTCGTCGGGTGCCATACTCAGCCAATGCACCTCTGCATTGAGCGCTGCATCGCTGTTGACGCTCAGGCGTTCATGCAGCGCGGCGTTCTGCAGTGCGGCAAGAAGGCCCGGTTCAGATCTTAACTGGCTAGAGACGGGTTCAGTCTCGCCGGACTCAAGAAATACAGTGTTGCCATAGCTTGCCAGCTGAGCGCGTGCGACCCAGGCGCTCAGCTCATTGCCCCAGACAGAGATCTTCATCTTAGTTCTCCTCCTGTAGCTGCTGAATAGCGGCAAGCAGCCCACTAGTTGCCTGGTCGTAACCAGCAGATGTGCGCTGGCGAAGGGCATCGATTAAGTCATTTGCGACCTTTTTGCCGAGCTCAACGCCCCATTGATCAAAGGGGTTAATTCCCCAGATAACCGCTTGGACGTAGACCTTGTGCTCGTAGAGCGCGATTAAACTGCCAAGGCTCTCGGGATTAAGTGTCTCCATCAGAATGACGCTGCTCGGTTGGTTACCGGCGTAGCGCTGCCAGGGTGGCCGCTCTGAATCGTCATTCAGCGCTGCATCCCCCAGAGCCAGTACGCGGGCTTGCGCCAGGCAGTTAGCGAGTGCCAACTGATGCTGCTCTAACAGACCGGCTTCACGTCCCTCATAGCGACGTGCAGGAACGATAAAATCGGACATGACCGATTCAGTCCCCTGATGCAGCAACTGGTAGAAAGCGTGCTGCGCATTGGGACCGATCTCACCCCAGAGAATGGGACAGGTACGCTGATCGGTCAGCTCGCCATCATGTTTGACGCTCTTGCCGTTACTCTCCATCTCCAACTGTTCGAGGTACGCCGGCAGGTGAGCCAGACGACCGTCATAGGGGAGAATTGCATGGGCGTGTATATCCTGGAAGTTGATATTCCAGATGCCTATGAGCGCCATTAACACCGGTAGATTCTCTTTGTAGGGCGCTTGGGCGAAGTGGCTATCCATCGCGTGAGCGCCGGCTAGCAAATCTCTAAAACCCTGCATTCCTATGGTGAGAGCGATCGGCAGACCGATACCGGACCAGAGCGAGTAGCGGCCACCCGTCCAGTCCCAAAACTTCAGAATGCTCTCTTCTGCGATACCCCAAGCGATCGCCTTTTCCGGCGAAGCGGTGACACCGATAAAGTGTTGCTGAATCAACAGTTCGCGATTCAGGCCACTGCGCTCTACTAGCCAGTCTATAGCGGTCGCGGCGTTCGCCAGTGTATCCAAGGTGCCGAATGATTTGGATGAGAGCACGAAGAGTGTCGTCTCTGGATTGAGCTCAAGCAGCAAATTTGAGAGTTGGCTGCCATCCATCGAAGAGACGAAGTGAATATTGATACCTTCTGCGGTTTGAGGTTTGAACTCGTGCAGCGCCTCGCAGACCATCAATGGTCCCAGATCTGAACCACCGACACCAATATTAACCACTTCACTGATAGCTCGGCCGCTGTAACCGCGCCACTGGCCGGCATGGATTTTGTCGACAAATTCTGACATTCGCTCTAACGTGGCCTGCACGCCATCAACCAAGTTGTCGTTATCAACGATTAGCTCGGATCCTGGCGGCATGCGAAGGGCCGAGTGCAGGGCAGGTCTATTCTCTGTTGGGTTAACGATCTCACCGCTCAGCAGCGACCGGATCGCTTTCTCGAGTTGGCGCTCATCAGCAAGCTCCAGAAGTTCTGCGAACACCTGGTCATCAATGCGTTGACGACTAAGGTCGAGCAGCAGATGGGCGGCGTTGAAGGAGAGTTTGTCGAAACGTTGTTCGCTTTGTAGCAGTTCGCGCAGGTGAACCCCGCGCAAACGTTCGGCAGATGCCTGAAGTTTATTCCATGCGGGGCTCATAAGCGGCCTCTATAAATTCTTTGATTTGATAAAGTCGCGCAGCGCGTCGCCGGTCTCGGGGTGTTTCAGACCGAAGGCAAGGTTAGCCTGAAGCAGTCCTGCCTTGTTGCCGCAGTCATGCACGGTACCGCGCATTGAGTAGGCCTCCATCGGCTGCTCGGCTAGTAGTGCGAGCATTGCATCGGTCAGCTGAATCTCACCACCCGCACCCGGCTCAGTGGTTTTTAGGAGTTGCATAACGCGGTTAGGAAGAATGTAGCGTCCAACAATTGCTTGATTAGAGGGCGCCTCATCGCGCTTGGGTTTCTCAACCATGCCCCGAATCGGTGCGCCAACGCCCGCTTTTAGTTCAATGCCGCCACAATCCACGATACCGTAACGATCGACATGCTCCTGCGGAACACCCTCTACCATGATCTGGCCGGCGCCGTTCTTTTGGTAGCGCTTCACCATCTCAGAAAAGTCACACGAGAGGCCTTCATCGTCGATCACCATGTCGGGTAGCATCACCGCGAAGTCTTCGTTCCCCACCACGTGTGCGGCACAGCGCACAGCGTGGCCCAGGCCTTTCGCGCTCGGCTGTCGCACGGAGATGACCTCAATTCCCTTTGGAAGCGTGTTCTCTACTGCATCAAGCAGCGCCTTTTTATTCTTCAGCGCGAGCATCTGCTCAAGCTCGTAGTTGGCATCAAAGTGGTTTTCTATCGCCTCTTTGCCCGACCGTGTTACCAGCACAATCTGACGGAAGCCGGCGCGCATCGCCTCTTCAACGACGTGCTGAATAACCGGTTTATCAACAACTGGCAGCATCTCTTTTGGAATCGCCTTGGAGGCGGGGAGTACGCGTGTACCGAGGCCGGCAACAGGAATAATTACTTTGGATAGCATTGTTTTTCCTTAGATTCAGGGGTCTACTCGCAGAGCCTTAACGCGACGAGTATATGTCCAATCTACAACTCTATGACAGAAATATGTCTGTTTTGTGAAGCAGGATACATGCCAGATCAGCTAGATATCAATTCACTGATCTGGCGATGCACTGTCGATTGCAGGCTGCGGAGCGGTTCTTTCGCGTGCAGCTTTTTGCAGATCAGCATTGGCTGTACGTTCGACGGTCTGTATACGCATGTGCAGGGCCGTTTTTGCCAGCATATGCGCGGCGATGGGTGCGGTGATAAAGAGGAACAGCGTAATTAGCAGCTGCTGTACATGCAGGTCACCCGTCACGAAGCTAGTGAATATCAACGAGGCGATTAGCAGCGAGCCCATGCCGAGCGTCGTTGCTTTGGTTGGCGCATGCAGACGAGTGAAGAAATCCGGCAGCTTTATCAGGCCGATTGAACCGATCAGAACCAGCGCTGCACCAAAGACAATCAATACCGACAGCAGCAGCTCAAGCAGCATAGGGAGTTGTGCACTCATTCGATAATATCTCCTCGCACCATGTACTTGCAGAGAGCGGCGGTGCTGACGAAGCCGAGCATTGCAATCAACAGTGCAGCTTCAAAGTGAATCGTTGATGACTCTGCAATGCCGTATACAATGATCAATGCGATTGAGTTGATGTAGAGGGTGTCGAGGCTCAGCACGCGGTCCGGAATGCTGGGTCCGCGCGCCAGACTAATCACGTTAAGCAGCAACGCTACAGCAATGAGCGCAAAAGCGATGTATAGGGCGGTCATCAGCATTGGAAAATCTCCTTTAGCGGACGTTCGTAGCGCTGTTTGATCTCGGCAATCAGTTCCGCTTCATTGTCCACATCGAGTGCATGGACATAGAGCCACTCTCGGTCCTCGCTGACATCGGCGCTTAGCGTACCGGGTGTCAGTGAAATAGTTGAAGCGAGAATGGTGATCGGTAGTTCATCGCGCATGTCCAAAGGCACCGCAATAAAGCTAGGTGAAAGGTCGCGATTGCGCCCGAGTATCAGTGCAGCAACACGCAGGTTCGCCACCATGATGTCCCAAATTAGTACCAGAAAGTAGTTAACTATTTTCAGCGGCTTGTGCGCCTTTGGCTGTGGACTCTGCACCGGTGCACAAAAGCGCGGAATCGCTATGGCGAAGATCAGTGCCAGCAGAATATGACCCGCTGCAATGCTGTTATTAAGAAGCAGCCAGGCGACAAACAGCACTAAGCTCTGAAGTGGGTTAGGGAGCCAGTGTCTAACCATTATTGGCCACCTCCATTCAGTAAGATCTGCGGTGTCTGTGCCAGTTGGTCCAGTTGCGCTGCGGTGGCTGCCGTGAAGTCTACAATCGGACCGGCAAACAGAGACATCAGCGGTGCAGCCAGCAGCAATAACCAGATCGCGGCAAACTTCGTGCTGCTGCCCGCAACGGTGTCGGTGTTCTTACCCTTGGCACGCCAGAAGATCGTTGAGCCGGCACGGGAGAAGGCGATCAGCGCGAACAAGGTTGCGATCAAAAGCGTACTCCAAGTCCAACCTATCTGAGTAATGCTCTGGGCCGACTGCAACACCATCAGTTTGCCGATAAAGCCTGAGAAGGGCGGCATGCCGATCAGGGCAAGCGCCGTAATAAAGAAGGTGATGCCGACGGCAACTGGTTGAGCGACCGGACGAGAGCGCACAATCATATCGAGCGCACCACCGCGCTGCTCTGATATCAGCTCTGCGACAAGGAATAGTGCCGCGCCCGCTAGCGTTGAATGGGCTGCGTAGTAGAGCCCTGCGCTGATCGATGCAGATGTATTAATCGCCAACGCCGATAGCAAAGTACCCACAGAGACGATAACCAAGTGACCGGCTAAGCGCTTCAGGCTGGGGCTCGATAGCACACCGATAGCGCCAATCGCGATCGTTAGTACCGCCGTGCCCCAGAGCCAGGGCTGGATGATATCGGCAATCTCTCCGGCGTAGTCGCCGAAAATCATACCGTGCACGCGCAGCAGACAGTAGACGCCCACTTTGGTCAGAATCGCAAACAGCGCCACGATCGGGCCCGCAGCAGTGGCGTAGGTGCGAGGTAGCCAAAACTGTAGTGGAAGCATTGCCGCTTTCAGGCCGAAGACCACGAGCAGAAGCAGGCCGCCCACTTTCGCTAGCTGCAACTCAGCACCGCTAAGCTCACGCACACGCAGTGCCATATCCGCCATATTGAGTGAGCCGATGGCGCCATAGAGTACACCGAGTGCGAATAGGAAGATGGCTGAGCCGACCAGGTTTAGCAGAACATAGTGCACGGCAGCACGCGTCTTGTGTTTACCACCCCCGTGAATCAGTAGCGAGTAAGAGGCGATCAGTAGAATCTCAAAGAAGACGAACAGGTTGAAGATATCGCCAGTCAGGAAAGCGCCGTTAATACCTAGAGCCTGAAACATCATCAGCGGGTAGAAGTAGCGTCCGGCCTCATCCTGACCTGCGCTGGCGTAGAGGAGCCCAGCAAAGAGTAGCAGAGAGGTGAGCAACAGCATCAGCGATGCGAGGCGATCGGCTACCAGCACTATACCGTAGGGCGGTTGCCAGTCTCCGAGCGCATAGACCGCGATTTCACCTGAAGCGCTCTGATTGATCAGTACGATGGCAACCAGCAAGTTCAATCCGGCCGCTGTCAGAGCGAAGATTCGCTGGCGCGTCAGTGTGGTACGGATCGGCGGCAGAAGTAGCAGGATGCCGGTCAGCATCGGGATCAGAACTGGAAGAATGGGCAGGTGGTTCATTAACGCTGCTCCCCGTTCTGATCGTCCTGTTTCTCGGTACCATCGACATGGTCGTTACCTAGGTCAGCACGTGCGCGCATCGCCAAAATTACCGCGAAGGCGGTCATGGCAAAACCGATCACGATCGCAGTGAGTACTAGCGCCTGTGGTAGCGGGTCGGGTATCGGGAGATCCTGGTTCAGCACGGCAGCGCCATCGATCACCAAGCGGCCGGATGAGAAGATAAATAGGTTACAGGCGTATGCCAAAAGCGTTAGGCCTAGAACAACCGGGAAGGTTCGCCCGCGTAGCGTTAAAAATGTGCCGGTAGCGGTCAGAATGCCAATAGCCAAAGCGACTAACATCTCCATTAGATATTCTCCCCTTCGGTTGAACGCTCTGTGGTACTGAGTTTACCGAGGTTCGATAGTATCAATAGCGTTGCTCCCACAACGGTGAGGTAGACACCTAGATCAAACAGCATGGCACTGGCCACCTCAAACTTGCCTACGATTGGCCAGTAGAGGTAATCGAACCAGGAGGTTAGGAATGGGCGCCCGAAGAGCCAAGATCCCAAACCTGTCGCGACCGCGATCAGCAGACCGAAACCAATAAGGTACTGGTAGTCGAGGCGAAGCTTGCCCTTCATAAACAGCACGCCATTCGCGATGTACTGCTGGATCAATGCGATTGCGGTGATCAGACCCGCGATGAAACCGCCGCCCGGTAGGTTGTGACCGCGCAAGAAGATGTAGGCAGACACCAGCAGTGCAAGTGGTAGTAGCGCTTGGGACACCATTGCCAGCATCACTGGGTGGCTGTCCGTTGACCAAGTGCGCCCGCCTGAGTCGGTTGTTGGCATGAACAGTTTCATGCGGCGAATCAGTTTGTAGATACCTAATCCGGCAATGCCGAGTACGGTAATTTCACCTAAGGTATCGAAGCCCCTGAAGTCGACCAGTATAACGTTAACGATATTGGTACCCCCACCACCTGTTTTCGAGTTGGCAGTGAAATAGGTTGAGATGGTCTCAAGGTCGCGCGTCATCATCGCGTACGCCAGTGTAGCCATTACACCACCAACGCCGACGGCGACACCGAGATCACGGAACACCACGCCGGGGCTCGACTCTTTCGGTGTCTGTTGCGGTAGGAAAAAGAGTGCCAGCATTAGCAGAATGATGGTGACAACTTCAACCGAGAGTTGAGTCAGCGCTAGGTCCGGCGCGGAGAAGCGCGCAAACATTAATGACACGATCAGTCCGACAACTGAAACCGCGATTAGTGCCACGACACGCTTGCGGTGCCACACCAGCGTCATAACGGATGCAAGGGAGAGAATGGTAATGGCGCCGAACCCAATTAGATCGGGTGGGAGCTGCGGGTGACTTCCAGCAGTTTCAGCAATTTCCATCAGAGGTAGCGCAGTAACGGCTAGGGTGAACACAAACAGCGTTAATACGTAGTTCTGTAGTTTGTTGGTCTCGATTCGGGTGTAAAGCTTTCCGGCCGCATCAACGCAGAGCTGCACTAAACGTTCAAACTCAAGCTTGGCATCGCGATCAACAAACTGCGCCTGGAAAGCGAACAGACGGCGGCGGATGTTGTAGATAATCAAACCAATGATGAGCGCGGCAATACTCATCATCAGTGGGATGTTGAAACCGTGCCAGAGGGATAAGCTGTACTCCGGTAGTGGACCTTGCAGTACAGCACTTGAGGCACTGTTGAGCAGGTCTCCGACTACAAAGGCTGGGGCGATACCCACCAAGATACAGAGAGCTACCAGAATCTCGACCGGCACCTTCATATAGCGCGGTGGCTCATGTGGCGTGCGTGGCAGGTTTGTGGGCTCACCGCCGAAGAAGACGTCGTGTATGAAGCGAGCAGAGTAGGCGACTGAGAAAGTGGCGCCAACGGTGGCAAGTACCGGCAGTATCCAAGAGAGCGCACCCAAAGCACTCTGCTGTACCGTCTCATTGAAAAACATCTCTTTTGAGAGGAAACCGTTCAACAGCGGAACCCCTGCCATAGCCAAAGCGGCAACGATCGCGAGTGTCGCCGTGTGCGGCATATACTTCCACAGTCCGCTCAGCTTGCGCATATCGCGTGAGCCGGTTTCGTGATCAACGATACCAGCCGCCATAAAGAGAGACGCCTTAAAGGTCGCGTGGTTGATAATATGGAACACCGCAGCAACTGCCGCTAGGTCGGAGTTGAGGCCGAACAACAGCATGATAAGACCGAGGTGGCTAATGGTAGAGAAGGCCAGCAGCCCTTTGAGGTCATGCTTGAACAGAGCGATGTAGGCGCCAACAAGCAGTGTTGCCATCCCGGTAAACGTCACTAGGAAGAACCAGAGCTCGGTACCCGAGAGTGCAGGGTAGAGTCGGCCAACTAGGAATATACCCGCTTTTACCATGGTAGCTGAGTGCAAGTAGGCCGAGACCGGTGTCGGTGCAGCCATGGCGTGAGGCAGCCAGAAGTGGAACGGGAACTGCGCCGATTTCGTGAAAGCGCCAAGCAGGATTAGCACCAAAATAAATGGATAGCGTTCTGATTCACGAATTTCGTCACCGCGCGCGAGTATCTCAGTAAGGTTATAGGTACCCAGGGTATCGCCCAGTAACAGTATGCCCGCTAACAGTGCCAGACCACCCATGCCGGTGACCGTTAGCGCCATACGCGCACCTTTGCGCGCCTCCGATTTATCCGACCAGAAGCTGATCAGCAGGAAGGAGCTGATACTGGTGAGCTCCCAGAAAGCCCAGAGCTGCAGCAGGTTTTCTGACAGCACAATACCGAGCATCGCTGTCATGAAGAGAATCAAGTAGGAGTAGAAGCGCCCCATATTGTCATTGGCCGACAAGTAGTAGCGGGCATAGAGAATAATCAGCAGGCCGATGCCAAGAATGAGTAGCGTGAAGAGCAGGGCGTAGCTATCGAGTCTGAACGCTATCTCTAAGCCAAGTTGCTCAACCCAAGTATAGCTCTCTACAAGGGTAGCCCCACTGAACACCTCGGGTGCATTCAGGAGTACCAGTATTAGGGAGATAGCTGGGAGAAATGCAGTAGCCGTCGCACAGGCTGTGCGCGACCAATTGCGGGTAAGTATCGGCACCAGAGTGCCGAGAATCGTCAGTAATGGAATCCAGTACAACCGTTGATACCTATTTTTTATAGCGCTTAGTTGTTTATTTATTACATCTTACTGAAAAAGAGGTGAAAGACTAAGTTAGTGTAGGTAATTTTCGTAAAGTGAGGCAGTTTAGATTGGCCAGAGAGTCTGATTCTTCAGTAGCTCGTCTTTACGTGCCTGCCACAACTCAGCATAGGTCATGCCAGCAGTAGGGTGTTTAAGCTCAGGGCAGAGCTCGGCTATTGGCCAGAGTACGTGTGCATGTTCTAGCAGGTCGGCTCTTGGGAGGCGAATGTCAGGGGTATCGATCAGTCTCTGATCGAAGCAGAGTAGATCGATATCGAGCGCACATCCCGAAGCTTCGTTGCCTCGCTCGCGCCCATTTTGAGCTTCGATGCTGTGTAGTAGCGCATTGACTTCGCCAATACCTAGTTGGGTCTGAGCGCTTACAACCAGGTTAAGGTAGTTAGCGCCGCCGCGAAGGGCGTGACTTTCGAACCAGGGCGACTCTGTGACTGAATCGAAGCTCTGACGCAAAGCTCGAACAGCGCTCTCAAGGCGCGTTTGCGGTTCGATGTTGCTTCCGAGTCCAAGTAGGATCTGGGCCATCAGCTGAAGTCACCACGTGTAATAGAGACACCAACGGACTTCGCTTCCGGAACTGCATTGGGTTTGTGAATAGTCAGTCTGATCCCCAAAATGCCAAATTGAGATTTAAGATGAGCCCAGAGTTGCTCTGCTAAGGTCTCCAGTAGCTCAGCTTGCGCCTGTTGGCAGAAGCTAATAACCGACTCACTGATGGCTGCATAATTGAGAGACGCATCCAGATCATTGTTTTCGGCGGCGGGACGGATATCGCAGGCCATCTCTAGATCGATCAGTAGAGGCTGAGGTTCGATTCGCTCGCGCGCGTAGATACCTATGATGCAATCGAAGCCGAGTTGGTTAATGAAGATCTTATCCACGCTGGGCCTCTCCCTCTGCTTGCACACCGCCAAGCGGGTGAAGTGTATCCATCGGCCAGCGAGGGCGTGTTTGGATTGCAAGCCCCGTTGATTCGCCAGCCATCAGGCGCTGGCAACCGGCGTAGGCGATCATAGCACCGTTGTCGGTACAGAAAGCGGGACGAGCATAGAAGAGACCGGCGCGCTCCTTGCGCACGATCTCATCAAGTTTTTCGCGTAGTTTGCGGTTAGCGCTGACGCCCCCAGCTATAACGAGCTGTTTGAATCCCGTCTGTTGCAAGGCGCGTTTGCATTTTATTGCCAGCGTATCGACAACGGCCTCTTCAAAAGCAGCAGCAATGTTGCTGAGCGTTTGAGGGTCCAGTTTGCCATCTTCATCCTTTGCCGCCTCGACTGTGTTGAGGGTGAAAGTTTTGAGCCCCGAGAAGCTAAAGTCTAGACCGGGGCGATCCGTCATTGGGCGCGGGAATTTGTAGGCTGAGCTGTCACCATTCTGCGCAGCTTTTGCAATCAATGGACCGCCGGGGTAGTCCATGCCCATCATCTTGGCGGCCTTATCAAAGGCTTCGCCCGCCGCATCATCAAGTGATTCACCGAGCAGTTCATATCTGCCGATACCGTCCACGCGCACCAACTGGGTATGGCCGCCTGAGACTAGTAGAGCGACAAATGGGAAAGACGGGGGTGTCTCCTCCAGCATGGGGGCTAGAAGGTGGCCCTCCATGTGGTGAACGCCAATCGCGGAAATACCCAGCGCAAGCGCCAAAGCGCGACCGGTAGAAGCGCCAACCATTAGCGCACCGATAAGACCCGGGCCCGAGGTGTAGGCCACTGCATTAAGATCGCTCAATTTAAGGTCTGCCTGCTGGCACACTTCACGGATTAGCGGGATAAGTTTGCGCACGTGGTCACGCGATGCCAGCTCAGGTACAACGCCACCATATTCTGCATGCATCTTAATTTGGCTATATAAGGCATCGCCTAACAGTCCTTTTTCGCTGTCATACAGTGCGACGCCGGTCTCGTCACAGGAGGTCTCTATACCGAGTACAAGCATGGTGTGCGGTGCTCTCAAGTTAGTTTGGTTGTGGCCGGGTATTATCGAATAATTGGGGCGGCGGTTAAACCGTTAAAAAGCAGTTGAGCGGGGTTTACACTCTAGAAGCTCATCTATATCATATGGCGCCCTTGGAGTTTTTGCTCCTAGGGTTTATCAAAGTTAACTAATCAAGGTAATAGAAACAATGCCTGCCGTTAAAGTAAAAGATAACGAGCCATTTGACGTTGCACTGCGTCGCTTCAAACGTTCTTGCGAAAAAGCCGGTATCCTGGCTGAAGTACGTAAGCGTGAAGCGTACGAAAAGCCAACAACTGCTCGTAAGCGTGCTGCAGCAGCTGCTGTTAAGCGTCACGCTAAGAAGCTGCAGCGTGAAAACGCTCGCCGCGTACGTCTCTACTAAGTATTAACGCAGAGACGCGTATAGAGTTCCTTGCAGTCGAACTCACACACGTGTCCAACGATTAGGTCATCTCAGATGTCGGCAATCAAAGCCCAGATAACTGAACAGATGAAAGATGCGATGCGCGCTAAAGATAAAGCGCGCCTCGGCACTATCCGTTTGATGCTCGCTGAGCTCAAACGTATCGAAGTGGATGAGCGCATTGAGTTGGATGATGCACGTGTACTTGCAGTGCTTGATAAAATGGTCAAGCAGCGTAAGGATTCGATTGCCCAGTACCTGGCGGCTGAGCGCCCGGAGCTGGCTGATAAGGAGCAGCAAGAGACGGAGGTGATTAAAACTTTCTTGCCGCAGCCTCTCAGTGATGATGAAGTAAACCAGATTATCGATGCAGCGATTGCCGAAACCGGCGCGACTGGAATGCAGGCGATGGGCCAAGTTATGGCTATCATCAAACCGCAGCTCCAAGGCCGTGCAGATATGGGCGACGTCTCTAAACGGGTCAAAGCGAAGCTCTGATAGCGTCTTCGCTGACAAAGAACAGCGAAGTAGCAGATGGCGATACCACAGCACTTTATTGATGACCTGTTAGCACGCGTAAACATCATTGATGTAATTGACGCGCGTATCAAACTGAAAAAGACCGGTAAGAACTACTCGGCTCTTTGCCCTTTTCATAAAGAAAAATCTCCCTCATTTTCGGTAAACCCCGATAAGCAGTTCTATTACTGTTTCGGATGTGGCGCCGGCGGTAATGCGCTCGGTTTTGTTATGGACTATGAGCACTGCAGCTTTCCCGAAGCGGTTGAAGAGCTGGCAAAAGGCTTAGGTCTTGAGGTGCCGCGCGAGCACGATCGTGGCCGTGATATCGAGCGCGAGAAACGTGTTAAGCAGCAGTATGACGTGCTTGAGCAGGCGAGTGCTTTCTATCAGGCGCAGTTACGCCAGCATTCCGAGAAGCAGAAAGCCGTCGACTATCTCAAAGGGCGAGGCCTCTCTGGTGCCATCGCTAAACGCTTTGGGCTAGGCTTTGCGCCGCCGGGCTGGGATAACCTACTCAGTGCAATTTCCGCAGAGCGCAGCGATGCCGAAGAGTTACTGTTGAAGTCCGGACTGCTGATTGAGAATGAAGATCGTGGCCGCAAGTATGACCGTTTCCGCGATCGAATCATGTTTCCTATCCGTGATGTACGCGGCCGAACTATCGCCTTTGGCGGTCGAGTGCTCACCGACGAAAAACCCAAATACCTAAACTCACCAGAGACGGAAACTTTTCACAAGGGAAGGGAGCTCTACGGGCTCTGGGAGGCGCGTCAGAGTAAAGGTAGTCTTGCGCGCCTGATGGTGGTTGAGGGCTACATGGATGTGGTGAGCCTGGCACAACACGGCCTGGATTGGTCAGTTGCCACCCTCGGTACCGCCTGTACTGAATCTCACCTCGAACGCATTTTTAAAGTCGTTCCCGAAGTGATCTTCTGTTTCGACGGAGACTCCGCGGGTCGAAAAGCGGCGAAGCGCGCGCTGGATAACGCCATGCCGGTTATGCGCGATGGTTTGATGGCGCGCTTCCTCTTCCTACCGGAGGGTGAAGACCCAGATACACTGATTCGGGCTGAGGGGTTGGAAGCGTTCACTGAACGTGTGAACGAGGCGCTCCCTTTTAGTGAGTACTTCTTCAAGGCGCTCTCTGAAGGATTGGATTTGGTGAGTATGGATGCTAAAGCGCAGTTCTGTACGCAGGCACTGCCGCTCTTGCAGTCGATGCAGCCATCGGTGCTGCAGCAGATGATGCTGGATCGCATCTCCGATATGACCGGTTTGACTATGGAGCAGATCAACTCGGTGGTCGCACTCCAGTCTAAGTTGGCTGTGCAGGTTAGTCAGCCTCAGCGAGCTAAGCCGCGGGCTGAGGTGCAGGCCGATGAGTATACCGGAATGCCGATGCAGGATGATTATCCTACCGATGGCTATGCCCCGTCTGTCTATCCAACTGATTATGCCGAGACTGATTATGCGTTCACCGGACTCGCAGGCGGGTCCTCAGATATGCCGTTCTCCTCGGGTGCATCCAACCGACGTGCAGAGCGCCCGGCAAAACAGAGCGGCTCGCGCATCGATCTTATTGCCAGTGCAATTTCGATTGTACTGCACCGCCCTGAGTTAGCGCGCCTAACATTTAAGGCAGAAGAGCTTGAGGGTGTGCAGGGGCCGAATCTTGATCTACTTCGCGATCTTTTAGAGTATTTTCAAGAAGATGAAGAGCGTAGTTTTGGTACGCTGATGTTTGATTGGGAGCAGGATGCGACCAAGGCTCCGGGCCTGCTGGTGCTAAACGAGATATCGCACTTGGATCCGCTGCTTGAGAGCGTGGATGCCGAGAAATTACTCAGCGATGCGATGTCGCGCATTATGGAGCGCAAATTGAAAGCTGAGCTCGAACAACTAAAAACCTGGTCGCGTGAAAGGCCGCTTACAGATGCCGAGAAGCAGAGGCTTCAGACCCTTTTATTGTCGGCGAATAAGAAGTAGGTAAATTTGTGCGAGATCGGGGATTATGAACTACATTTAGTTGCAAGTTTATGACGTCAAGTGCAGTTGCGCTCTGCTAAATTCCCCGGCAAGAGGCAGTTGCACTGAAGTTGGCGCACAAATGTCACATTTGTTATAATTATGCGCTTGATTTTTTGAACGTCCACCGTGGATTTTCACAGGAAACGTATGGCAGACAATACCGAAACGCAGCAGTCACGTCTTAAAGAGCTTATCGCTCGTGGTAAAGAGCAGGGCTACCTCACTTACGCCGAAGTAAATGACCATCTGCCAGAAGATATAGCAGACCCGGATCAGGTTGAAGATATCATCCGCATGATCAATGACATGGGCATATCCGTGTCTGAAGTCGCGCCTGACGCAGAGACTCTGCTGATGACCGATGGTGATACCACCAATGACTCGGATGAAGAGGCCGTAGCAGCTCTTGCGGCAGTTGAGTCCGATGCGGGCAGAACCACTGACCCAGTGCGCATGTACATGCGTGAAATGGGCACAGTTGAGCTGCTGACTCGTGAAGGTGAGATCGAGATCGCCAAACGCATAGAAGACGGTATTCGTGGTGTGATGATGGCACTAGCCCAATTCCCGGGCAGTGTGGAAGAGATTCTTGAAGCCTACAACCGTGTGTTGCAGGAAGAGGGTCGACTCAGCGATATCTTCTCAGGCTACATCGATCCAGACTCAGACATCGAAGAGGCTGAGCCAGACACCATCGAAGTTGACGAAGAAAAGTCAGACGACGATGACGATGATGATGAGGACGATAGCGACGATTCATCAGATGATGAGAAGGAGCGTGGTCCAGATCCAGAAGAGGCGAAGCTTCGTTTCGGCGCTATACAAGAGGCATACGATGCGCTGCAGGCGGCTGAGAACAAGAAAGGCCGTGACTCTGCAGAGTTTGGTGAAGCGCTTGAAGCGCTGATGCTGGCATTCTCGCCAATTAAACTGTCACCGCGTTACTACGATGAGCTTGTTAGCCGTGTGCGCGGGTTTATCGATCGTGTTCGTACGCAAGAGCGTACCATCATGCGTCTGTGTACCCAGCGCGGTCGTATGCCGCGTCAGGACTTTATTAAAGGCTTCCCAGGTAACGAGACCAATGAAAATTGGTTTGACGAAGTTGTTGCTAGCGGTAAGCCGTACTCCTCTGCGATTGAAGCACAACTGTTTGACCTCAAGCGCGCTCAGCGTCGTTTGATCCAGGTTGAGCAAGAGGTGGGTTTAACCCTGCCAGAGATTAAAGAGATTAACCGCCAGCTCTCTATCGGCGAAGCACGTTCACGCCGTGCCAAGAAAGAGATGGTTGAGGCGAACTTGCGTCTGGTTATCTCTATCGCGAAGAAGTACACCAACCGTGGTCTGCAGTTCCTTGATCTGATTCAGGAAGGCAACATCGGTCTGATGAAGGCGGTCGACAAGTTCGAGTACCGCCGTGGTTACAAATTCTCGACCTATGCTACTTGGTGGATTCGTCAGGCGATCACACGTTCGATCGCTGACCAGGCGCGTACCATCCGTATTCCGGTACATATGATCGAGACGATCAACAAACTCAACCGTATCTCACGTCAGATGCTGCAGGAGATGGGTCGCGAGGCGACACCTGAAGAGCTGGCTGAGCGTATGGAGATGCCTGAAGATAAGATCCGCAAGGTTCTGAAGATCGCCAAAGAGCCAATCTCTATGGAGACGCCGATTGGTGATGATGAAGATTCGAGCCTGGGCGACTTTATCGAAGACACAACACTGGAGTCTCCAGTGGAGTCAGCAACCGGTGAAGGTCTGCGTGAATCTACACGTGCGGTACTGGCAGGTCTGACTGCGCGTGAAGCAAAAGTGTTGCGTATGCGCTTTGGTATCGATATGAACACTGACCACACGCTTGAAGAGGTGGGTAAGCAGTTCGACGTTACCCGTGAGCGTATCCGTCAGATTGAAGCTAAGGCACTGCGTAAGCTGCGTCATCCTAGCCGCTCAGATCATCTGCGCAGCTTCATCGACGAGTAAAAATCCTAGATTTTTCATCTTGTTGCGCCCGTCATACATGGGTATGATGGGCACCGCTTTTGTGGGCCCTTAGCTCAGTTGGTTAGAGCATCCGACTCATAATCGGCAGGTCCTGGGTTCAAGTCCCGGAGGGCCCACCACTTCCAAAGCACCTTTCTCGGATGCTATCGCATCCAACTCGCTCTCTATAGTTTGGCAGGTCGACGGCTCAAGTCCGTTAGGGCCGACCACTTATTTCAAGGACTTATTGGTTTAGACTGGTAGGTCCTTTTTTGTGGAGCGATGTAGCGCGACGCGCTATTTCGCGACAACTCTTGGCAAGGGAGGTCGCGCAAAACGCTGGGTTTCAATACTATGCCAAAACGAACGACACTCAACAGTCGCATAGGTAAGAGATCCAAGGATGAATAAAGACACAGATCTTCGAGAGAACGAGCAAGCGATCGAGGCTCCTCTGTCTGAGGATGCAGCGATCCAGTTTATTGGGCAGGTGCGCACGCCGTGGCTAGAGCGCTTCGACTGCCCGCGCCAAGGTAAAATGGATGGGCCCGAATGCCAGCTCATCGTTAATCCCCGTTGGCAGGATGCGTTAGAGGGCATTGAGGAGTATCCCCAACTGGAGGTGCTCTATTGGATGAGCCTGAGCCGGCGAGATCTGATTCGACAGAGCCCACGAGAGGATGGTCGTACATTCGGGACTTTCGCTCTGCGCTCACCCGTGCGGCCCAATCCAATCGGGACCTCTATCGTAAAGCTCGAGCGAGTAGAGGGGAATGTCTTGACCGTGCGGGGGCTAGACTGCATTGATGGCACTCCGCTGATTGATATCAAACCCGAGCGCTCACTGTTCACTCCAAAAGCTCGGCCAAAGCCGACCGACCCTATCTGACCCCGGTTGGTTTCTCTAGTTCAAAGATCGCCTCGTTAAGGCTTTCGATTCGTTGTTCTAGCGCTGTTTGGGCGTCGTAAAGTCCCCGGTTGTAAAAATAACTGCCAATCTCCTCGGAGAAAAAGTCGAGTAGAAATTGAGCGTCAAAACCGCCAATCTCGGAGTCGAGCTCCTCGCTAAAGTAGAGCTGAATTTTCTGGATGATTGCCTGCTTTTCGTCTTGGCTAAACTCTATGTTGGACATGGAATTTCTCGAGGATTTTGATTCTGGGTCTGGGTATTCTAGCGCCTCATCAACATAAGTGTGATTCGCGTGCGTCTTCGCTGCGTACCGAGCATAATTGGATGAAGCAGATAGTCTGAAGTGGAGAAGAGTATGTCTGATAGTGCTGTGCGACAGGTTGTGCCCATCGAGATGCATTGGCCAACGCTCGACCCCTTCCTCTTCTGTGCTTTTCATATGGATCAGTATCCAGCCGGTAATGCCCAAATGGCTCCGCCTGCGGAGTCGTTGAGAGGGCGCTCAATGGGCAGCGACTTTGATCCGAGTAGCTCATGGCGTATGTATCACGGTCAGACTGTGCCTGGCTTTCCCGTCCATCCGCATCGCGGGTTCGAGACTATCACAGTTGTGCGCCAAGGTGTCGTCGATCACTTCGACTCCATGGGCGCCACTGGGCGCTATGGCGCGGGTGATACCCAGTGGATGACTGCTGGCAGTGGTGTGCAGCATAGTGAGATGTTTCCACTGGTGAATACCGACAGCGACAATTCGTTGGTGTTGTTTCAGGTCTGGATCAACCTTCCGAAAGCACGCAAGCTGGCCGATCCCCACTTCGTCATGTTCTGGAATGAGCAGACGCCGCGTCGACAGTTTACTGATGCAGACGGTCGCAAAGTGGATGTGGAAATCATTGCTGGTACTTTAGACGGTACTGAGGCTCAAACTCCGCCGCCTGCCTCATGGGCATCTGAGCCGGAAAACGAAGTCGCAGTTTGGGTGATTGATATGCAGCCTGGTTCCACCTGGATCCTGCCGGCAGCGAGTTCTGGGCTCAACCGCGTGCTCTATTTTTACGAGGGGGAAACACTCTCTGTGGACGGAACCGAGTTGCAGAAAATGAGCGCTGCTGTGCTTCAGTCTGATCTTCCAGCAGCGCTCAATGCGGGCAAGCAGGGGGCAAAAGTCCTACTGCTTCAGGGGCGGCCTATCGCTGAGCCGGTGGCGCAATATGGCCCCTTTGTAATGAACTCTGATGCAGAGATTCAACAAGCGTTTCGCGACTACCAGAATACGCAGTTTGGGGGATGGGAATGGGGTAGAAATGATCCCGTGCACCCTCAGACAGAATCGCGCCTCGCGCGTTTAGCTGATGGTACTGAAGAGCGGCCGTGAGCAACTAAGTGATAAGCTAGCTAATTTTTGATTCGTGTAAACAGCTTAACCAGCTCGAGACAGTCGCTCGGGTTGCCTCACTCGGTTGGGCGTTATAGGCCAGCGAAATCTGACCTACTTTTAATACATTGCTCTCTATTCTGAGTTCGATGGTTGCCCGTTCTGGTACGAGCATTCTGTAGATATAGCTCTCGCGTGCCAAGATCTTTGGCTGATAAACGGTGATGCAGTGGTGCATCAATCGACCTTCGGCCTGCAGATCCTCGAGAGAGGTTATGGGGTGGATCTCGTCATTTCCGGGTACAGGTGGAGGAGGGAATAGCGTTGGACCGTCGATTACCTGCGCTTGGCGTTGATTCAATCGGTCAGTCCAGCGGTCATGTAGACGCCGCACTGCAGCGAAATCTCTGCTGCGACTAAGCGCCACCTCGGCATCCTGAATCCCTAGCATTTCAGCGACTCTCAACGCATCCTGCCAAAAGCGTGCAGCTTGTCTTAGATGCTCAACAAAGTTGTCCCCCTCTAGATTTGTATGTCTACAGTAGGAGTTAAAGGCCGGTGAAGATTGCAGCTCGAGATGTTCAAGTGCTGCCCTTACCCAGTGAATCGGGATGCTTTCAGCGTGCGCCCAGGGACTGCGATGCAGTTCTGCTCTCAAACCGGTTATCAGGGTGTTGAACTCAGTCAGGTCAGCGTCGCTCAACTTAATACGAGCAAGCCATTTGAGGGCGGAGCGGTAGCCAACGCCACACACAGCTCGCAAAATATGCACGCGCGAAGAGCGCAGAAGAGTTTGCACATGCTGATCAGGCCAACCAACAGTCTGTTGGCGGCCGATCAACAACCACAATAGCGTAGGTGCTGTTTGCTGAAGTTGCGCTGCGTGTCTATCGGACTCCACCCAGCGCAATACTGCAGCCTGTGCGTATCCCAGTGGTTCAGTTATCGCGCTGCATCCTCCATCTGCTTACGTACCTTCACTGCCTGGCTTGTCATGTCGATCTCAATATCGGCCCAGCGAACGGGCTTATCTTTGGCGACATTGTTGACCAGCTTCACTCGGTGAGCGAGACCGATCGGAAGACCGCCCAGATCAAGTGAGCGCTTAGCTGGCATCAGTTTGCCGTAAACGGTAAAGCCCCCCTCGCCATCCAGCATCTCGCCAGCTTTGAGATCGCGCTTAGCCGTTGCCACGACGTCGGCATTAAACGACTGAGTTGAGCCGGTCGGTTTGCCCAGCAGTGCCGCTGAGAGGATTGAGGTGTTCAACTCTAGCCCGATTAGGTGGAAGGGTTTGTACATTGCAGAGTAGCGACCAGTAGAGTCGGTATTCATACCGTACTGTTTAAAGCAAGCGGCGGCATAGTCATTCGGTGCCTCTATAACCACATAGACACCCCAGCGCAGGTCGCGGTAGACCGGGCGGCTATCACGCTCGATTGAGGTGACTACTTCAACCATACCCGCTTCATCCAGTTGACCACCTACCGATTTAGGGCGTAGCACGTGTGCCAGGTCGTCCATGCCGGCAGGCGGGAAGGAGAGACCATCCTCTGGCGCCTTTAGGCCGGTTCCGTTTGAGATGGCGGCCATCTCCAGCGCTGATTTGGTGCCATCGAGGAAGGAGTTGAACATCTGCGAGTTCATGCCTGCGTCGGCTGCCTGTTCTGGCGTCAGACCGTAGTGATCCCAGATCGTATCGGGCGTTGAGTAGTGGTACTCCGGCAGGTACTTGGTGCCTTTGCCCGCGGCCACTACCTTAAAACCGTTTGAACGTGCCCACTCAACCATCTCGATGGTCAGCGCGGGTTGGTCTCCGTACGCCATGGAGTAGACGATACCAGCTTCACGGGCCTCTTGAGCAAGGATACCGCCAGCCAGCACGTCGGCTTCGACGTTCACCATAACGATGTGAGTCTTGCTGGCGATGGCCATCTTCGCGTGGGCGATACCGGCGATGGGGTTGCCCGTCGCTTCAACTAAAACTTCAACGCCACCGGCATCTATCATCGCTTGGGTGCTGGGGTAGAACTTGGTCTGCGCGATCAGCTCTTCGCTCCAGCCTACATTGCGGCACGCAGCTTTGGCGCGCTCTGGATCGAGGTCCGCAATACCGTGGACGCAGAGGCCGTCTGTGGTTGGTACTTGGCTGAGGAACATCGAGCCAAACTTGCCAGCGCCAATAAGGCCTACTCGCACAGGATCGTTACGGCGTTTTACCAGATCATCAAAAATGTACATTCACTCTGTTCCTTAGGCGGTCGCGGTTAGCATCTCTGTCAGACAGTCATCTTCCAGCGCTTCGATCGGGGTGAAATCACGGTGTGCGATCCACTCTTTGCGGTTGAATGCTCGAATGTGGTTATCGACATGACAGAGCGACAGGTAAACGATAATACGGCCTAGGGGCGAAATATTGGGTGGGCTAGCGTGTACCAGTAGCGATGAGAACAGCAATACGCTGCCGGCTGGGCCCGTCGGCGCAACACAGCCGCCCTCATCGGCCAGTTTACTGACGGTATCTCGGTCTAGCGTCCAAAGTGGGTAGCTAGTGGTTTCAAGGTCGTGACCTGCATCGACAACGCCTTTCTTGTGGCTGCCGGGAATGAACAGCAAAGGACCGTTCGCAGCGGTAACATCGTCTAGGAATACGCTGATATTCATCGCGCGTGGTTCTGGCATCTCATCATCGCGCGCCCAGGTGCCATAGTCCTGATGCCACTGCCACACCTCGCCATCGAAAGGTGCTTTCGCATTGATCTTGTACTGATGCATGTAGACCGGACCGTCCAGAATCTGCTGGATTGGTTCGATCAGGCGTGGGTGCGCTCCGAGGCGGCGGTGCGCCTCGTTATAGGTGTGAGCTGCGAACGCGGTGCGCGCGATACCGCTCGTTTCGCGCCACACCTCGTCTCGATCGAGCTGGTAGATATTTTCAGCTTCCTCTTTCAGCAGTGCGGCCTCTTCCGGTGTAAAGAGACCGGGTAGGAAGAGGTAGCCTTCACGGTCAAACTGTTTTAACTGTTCGGGGGTGAGTTTCATAGTCGCTCCGTTGTTATTGTTGTACTGGTGAGTTGAGTCTCAGAAAGGTCATCCTGCCGCTGGAATTTGCGTGCACGCGGGCCAGTTCCCTAGCTTGATCTGCCTCACCGGCTAGAATGGCCTGAGCAATCTGCTCGTGATCACTCCAGACCGAGTCGTGGATTGAATCGTCATTGAGCACCTGATGCATAGCTCGCACCAGATGGTTCCACGAGTTATCTGCGATGCGTCCAATTTCAGGGTTGCCTGAGTGCTCGTACAAGGCTCTGTGAAAGGCGATATCGGCCTGCAGCAGAGCATCAATCGAGCGTGCCTTAATCGCATCACGACCTTGCTGCAGTGACGTCTCTAAGGTGGAGCGTAGGGCAGGCGAGGGGTTTTGAGCACAGCGGTAGGCGGCTAAGCCATCTAGCTCAGCACGCACCTGATAGAGGTCGCTCAAGTGCTGGGCATCGACCTTCGTCACCATTTTGCCTTTGCGTCCCAACTCCGATACCAAGCCCTCACGCTCTAGCAGAACCAGTGCGTGGCTGATCGGTTGTCGGCTAACACCGAGCGTATCGGACAGCTCCTCCTGACGCAGCGGTGTCTCCTGCGCTAATTTGCCGTTGAGGATATTCTGCTTCAGCGTCTCGTATACCTGATTCACGAGATCGGTTTTTTGAATGCGCATTGCGAGAACTCTATTTGTGAATTCTGAATTCTGAATTCAGAATGTAGTTAGCCAGCAAAAGAGCCTGTCATCAAATAGAAAATTTCTATGAAAAGTCGAAGAGTCAGAGTTTTCTAGTCAGCGGGCGCATGGCGATGACGCCAAGGATGGGGCCCGGTAGAAGTATCAGCGGGATCCACGCCACCGGCAGCCACTGCAGTAGAGTGACACTAAGCTGTATAGCGATCAGGGTCAGTGTAAAGCCGATTGCATTGATCAGCGTTAGCGCGGTACCTACGGCTTCAGGGGGCGCATTCTGCGCGCTTAGGGCTGAAAACTGCGGGGAGTCGGCCACTATGGCAAAGCCCCAAATAGCCCAAAATATAGTCGTAAGCCAAATGTTTGTCTCGAAGATGAGGGGGGATAGAAGGCAACAGATCCCAGAGATGGTTAGCATCCGCGCGGCGATCACTGCGCTTGCGATACGTTGTGACCAGATCCCGCCCAGAGCGCATCCGAGCGCACCGATAGCGATGATTGAGAAGCTTCCGAGAGAGATACTGAGTTCGAACTGGTGATAATTGGCCCAGGCTGCAATCCAGATAGGTGCAATAGCCCAGATGGCGTAGAGCTCCCACATATGGCCGAAGTAACCCAGCGCGCTGGCACGTAGTTTCGACATATTCCATAGACCGCGAATCTGTCTTAGGCGCACAGGAGCGGGGCTGAGTCGGTTAGGACCTTCGCCAACTGCTAGCAGTATGATAAGCCCGCTGAATAGGTTCAACGCCCCAACAAGCCCCATTACTTGGCGCCAGTCAATCTGATCATAGGCTGCAAACAGGTGCGGCGCAGCAGTCCCAAGTGCGAGTGAGCCAACAAGGAACCCCAATGCTCGCCCTAGGCCTTCCGGATACCAGGTCGCTGCCAGTTTCATGCCCACCGGATAGATTCCTGCCAGCATAAAACCAGCTAAAAATCGTAGCAATGTAAGCTGCATCAGGTTCTCTACTAGGTATGCAGAGACCAGGTTGATTAGAGCGCTCAATAGTGCGCACAGAAAGAAGAGGTGCGAAGGTCGTAAACGGTCACTTAATGAGAACAGTGCAAAGAGCAAGGCTCCGGTGATGAAGCCCAACTGAACTGCATTGGTGACCTGAGCCAGAGCGCCGACCTCAAGGCCCCATAAGTTAGTCAGACTCGGCAGAACGGCATTACCCGCGAACCAACTGGCGGTACCCAAAAATTGCGCCAGTATGATCAGCGGCAGAATTCTGTTTGGACGAATGTGAGAGTTGATAGGCCCTCTCCAGATTTGAACGGCAAGGATCGTTTGAGTATCGGTTGGCAAGAGAGAAATTACCAGACGGTTTTTCTGGTGCAAAAAATTGGGCCAGTACGCCTATGTGTGCACCATATTGGTGCGTTCATCATATCTGTAAGTGACGGTTAGTAGTTATAACTAGCTGAAATACATCTAATAAAAACTGGCTGGCGCTCATATTGCGTTGTCAGTGGTATGAGCGATAAAACTGCACCACAACGGGGTCGAAGGACATTACTGATCTTTACCGATCTGGATGGCTCGCTACTTGACCACTTCACATACAGCTTCGCTGAGGCTCAGTTAGCGTTGGATGTATTGGAGCGTCTGAAGATTCCATGGATACCCAACACCAGCAAAACCTTCGCAGAACTGCAGCCACTGCGCGCGCAACTCGAGCATACTGGTCCGTTTGTTGTCGAAAACGGTGCGGCAATCTACATCCCGGGTGAGCACCCTTTGGCGCAATTCGCATCGCTAGACAAAATCAATGGATATGCCGTGCAGCGTTTCGGAAAGCTGCGTTGCGATCTATTGGAACTGCTCGAACCTCTTCGAAGCCGTTACCGCTTTACCAGTTTTTCAGAGCTGACGCCGTCGGCGTTAGCACAGCTGACGGGTCTCGGTGCTGTTCAAGCGCAACAGGCATTGCAACGCGACTACTCAGAGCCATTGCACTGGCGCGACACCGAAACAGCCTTGGTCGATCTGCGTCTAGAGCTTGCCGAGGCTGGGGTGCAAGTGCAGCGGGGCGGTCGCTTTGTTCATCTAATGGGGCAGCACGACAAAGCAGAGGCTTTGCGTTGGTTAGCCGCGCAACTTGGCTGGGCGAAAACTGTGGCGTTGGGGGATGGTGAGAACGATATCGAGATGCTCAGCGCCGCTGATATTCCGGTAATTATTCGCTCGCCCGTTCATCCACCGCTTGAGTTACCCAATAGACCCGACGCGCTCGTTACTGCTGGTCTGGGACCGGCAGGATGGAACGAAGCCATTCTGAAAATTCTTTCAACTTACGATTCAAAGGCATCCTCAGTGACGGGTGCAAAGGAGTAGACCATGGGTGATTTCTACCAAAATGGCATCATTACCACGCTGCATAATCTGTCACAACGACCACTAGAGCAGCTTGAAGCTGAGTTGATGAGTTTCGCTAAGAAGCGGCCGATGGCGCTGATCTTACCTTGCCTCTACTCTGAGTTGCAGACCGAGGCGATGCCGCTGATTCTGAGTCATCTCAAGCAGGTACCCTATCTCAAGCAGATCATTATCGGACTGGATCGTGCGAATGAAGCAGAGTATCGCCACGCGTTGGAGTTCTTCTCAGAACTACCCCAGGATTACAAAGTGCTGTGGAACGATGGTCCGCGACTACGCGCGATTGACGCCAAGCTTCAGCGCGAGGAGTTGTCTCCGGAGCAGCCGGGCAAGGGGCGAAATGTCTGGTTCTGTATGGGATACACCCTGGCTGCGGGGCAGGCCGAATCCATTGCAATGCATGATTGTGACATTCTCACCTATGATCGTGAACTTCTGGCACGCCTGATCTATCCCGTGGCCAACCCGAATTTCAACTACGAGTTCTGCAAAGGGTTCTATGCCCGTGTGGCGAGCGGCAAGATCAACGGCAGGGTATCGCGACTGTTAGTAACACCACTGCTGCGGTCGCTGAAGAAAGTGATCGGTCCGATGGACTATCTGGAGTACCTCGATAGCTACCGCTACCCTCTGGCAGGAGAGTTCTCTTTCCGTCGTGATGTTATGAGCGATATCCGCATTCCGAGTGATTGGGGGCTAGAGATTGGTGTACTGTCTGAGATGACACGTAACTACTCCAACAACCGCCTCTGTCAGGTGGATATTGCTGATATTTACGATCACAAACATCAGGACCTGTCGCTAGAGGATGCCAGCACCGGGCTGTCGAAGATGTCCATCGATATCACCAAAGCGGTGTTCCGCAAACTTGCAACCAATGGGGTGGTGTTTAACCAAGAGACTTTCCGCACGATCAAGGCGACCTATTTCCGTATCGCGCTCGATTTTGTTGAGACCTATCGCAATGATGCGGAGATCAACGGTCTGAAACTCGATGTTCATGGCGAGGAGCAAGCGGTAGAGCTGTTCGCGCGCAACATTATGAAAGCGGGTAATCACTTCCTCGAGAACCCGATGGAGACCCCGTTTATCCCAAGCTGGAACCGTGTAAACAGCGCTTACCCGAACCTTCAGCACGAAATTCTCGATGCTGTAGCGGCGGATATGCGCGACTAAAGTACAACACCGCAGCGCGCGGAGGTCTGATATGCAGTCACAACAGAGCATGTTTGAACAGCGTATCGCTGGCCACCTGAAACAGATCTATCCTGACCTCGATATCAACGAGCTGGTCGCTCAGTGTCTGGATGTTTTTGGCACCGCCGCTGACAGTTTAACGCCTGAACCGCACCGAAATCTCTGGGACCAGAGTGACGTAATGATGATCACCTATGGTGATAGCATCAAACGTGAGGGCGAGACTCCACTTCACACTCTGACTGAATTTCTCGATAAACGGGTCAAAGAGGCGGTCTCGAGCGTTCATATTCTGCCGTTTTTCCCCTACACCTCGGATGATGGTTTTAGCGTAATGGATTACACCACGGTGAATCCGGCACTGGGCGATTGGGATGATGTCAGTGCGATCTGCCAGCGCTATAAAGTGATGGGTGATCTGGTGATTAATCACTGCTCGGCTCGCAGTCGCTGGTTTGAGAACTACAGAGCGGGTATCGACCCGGGCGCCGATTACTTTGTTGAGGAGTCTCCAGAGACCGACCTGAGTGCAGTCGTGCGGCCTAGAACCTCGCCGTTATTGCGCGAGGTTGAGACCGTCAATGGGGTTAAGCATGTTTGGTGCACTTTCAGTCATGACCAGGTGGACCTAAACTTCGCCAACCCCAAAGTACTGATCGAGATTTTAGGCATCATTCGCCTCTATCTCGATTACGGAATTCGTTGGTTCCGCCTCGATGCGGTCGCCTTTCTATGGAAGGAACCGGGCACCAACTCGATTAATCTGCCACAGACCCATGAAGTGATACGTCTGCTGCGTTTGATGATTGAACACCACACCCCAGACGCAGTGGTGATTACCGAAACCAATATTCCCAATGCCGAGAACCTGACCTACTTTGGTAACGCCAATGAGGCGCACCTGATCTACAACTTCTCCCTACCACCGCTATTGATTAACTCCCTGGTGACAGGCTCCTGTATGCATCTGAAACAGTGGTTAATGACCATGCCACCGGCACAGAACGGCACTGCATATCTGAATTTTATCGCCTCGCATGATGGGGTGGGTCTGCGGCCAGCGGAAGGGCTGCTAAGTGATTGGGAGTTGGAAACGTTGATCAATACGATGCAGCGTTTCGGTGGGCGAGTCAGCTCTCGTACGACTGCGGATGGTGAAGCCAAACCCTACGAGATCAACATTAGCCTCTGGGATGCGATGTCGGGTACGGCCGCTGGGGGGCCTGATAAGTGGCAGTTTGCTCGCTATCTGTGTGCCGCCGCAGTCATGGCGGCGCTCGAAGGCGTACCCGCCTATTATATTCACTCCCTGATCGGTACAGAGAATGATCAGGAGCGAGTCGAGCATACCGGTAGCTTCCGTTCGATCAATCGTCACATTTGGGATGCAGACAAACTAGAGACTGCCCTCTCATCGGATACCCATCACGCACGTGTATTCAAAGCGCTAACAGAGTTACTGAGCATTCGTCGCAAGCAACCCGCGTTTCACCCCAATGCGACCATGTTTACTCTGCATACTGGCGAGCAGATTTTTGCCTTTTGGCGTCAGAGTATCGATCGCCGTCAGAGTATCTTCGCGCTGTACAACTTCAGTGATCAGCCACAGAGTTTGGCGCTATCGGAGCTGAACCTGACGCTAACAGATGTCTGGACCGATCTGATTTCAGGCGAGCGATATGATGATCGAGGGGCTCAACTCAAACTTCTGCCCTATCAGTTTGTTTGGCTAACTAACATTTAGCCGCGCACAGAGAACGCCATCGAGCTATACATAGATCTTATTTCAGCGCTCCATAATTGAATTACTCTTATGGTTGGCGCCGCGGTATGATGCCAAGATCATAAATTGTTTGGCACTTTTCGCGTATGAACTCCTCTCTGTTGCGTCTGTTTCCGTTTCTGAGTTGGTTGACTCAGATGACCCCGGCGACGCTGCGCGCAGATTTTATGGCGGGTCTAACGGGTGCGATTATCGTTCTACCCCAGGGCGTGGCTTACGCTTTCATTGCTGGCTTGCCCCCTGAATACGGTCTCTATACCGCTATCGTTACGCCGGTTATCGCCGCGCTGTTTGGCTCTTCTCATCATCTGATCTCAGGCCCAACCGCAGCGATCTCTATTGTTGTGATGAGTGTGGTCTCGTCACTCGGAGCCACACCGGGCGAAGCTTTCATTGCAACGACCATGTTGCTGACGCTGTTAGCCGGTCTTATTCAACTCGGTCTGGGTCTGTTACGACTAGGCACGCTGGTAAATTTCATCTCGCATACCGTTGTTATTGGTTTTACGGCGGGCGCTGCGGTGCTGATTGGCACGAGTCAAATCAAACATATCCTCGGCGTGAGTATTCCTTCAGGTCTGCATTTTTATGAGCAGATTGGCGAATTAATCGCCGTTGCTGGCACTACAAATAGATATTCGCTGGCGATCGCGCTAGTCACACTTGGCGCGGCAATTCTGATACGGCGGTTTGTTCCAAAGGCGCCTTATATGTTGTTGGCTATGTTGATTGGTTCGCTGTTTTGCCTTGCGCTGGATGGTGCAGCGAATGGTGTAAAACTGGTCGGGGCACTACCAGGAACTTTGCCACCTTTCGCTCTTCCTGAGATGGATGCTAATAGTGTCAGTCGAATGCTGTCCGGGGCTTTTGCTGTCGCGCTGCTCGGCCTTATTGAGGCGGTCTCTATCGCGCGCTCTATTGCTCTGCGGTCGGGTCAGCGTATCGATGGTAACCAAGAGTTCATCGGCCAAGGACTGTCGAACATTGTTGGCAGTCTCTTCTCCTGTTACGCAGGTTCAGGATCATTTACTCGCTCCGGTGCCAACTATGATGCCGGTGCCGTAACCCCACTTGCGGCCATTATTGCTGCCATCCTGCTCGTCTTTATTTTGCTGTTAATACCGGGGATGACCGCCTACCTACCTATGCCTGCGATGGGTGGCATCGTGTTGTTGATCGCTTGGAATCTAATCGACTTCGAACATCTGCTAGGTCTAGCGAAAGCCCATCGTAATGAGGCGATAACATTGCTGGTGACACTCAGTGCGACGCTCTTAGCTGAGCTTGAGTTCGCTATCTATATCGGTGTTTTTCTGTCACTCGCTTTCTATCTGCGCCGTACCTCACGTCCTAAATTGACCCTCATAGCCCCGCTTGAGCGAGAGAATGGTCGATACCTGCGTAACGTCGGCCGCTACGCGATCGCTCAGTGTCCGCAGGTTCAGATTATTCGCATTGATGGTTCGCTCTTCTTCGGCGCACTCGAACACCTGCAGGATCAGTTGCAGCAAGCACTAGCTCTAGGGCAGGGGAATGTTCTGCTCGTCGCTAAGGGGGTCAATCATATAGATCTTGCCGGCGCGCAGATGCTCGATACAGAAATTCGACGGCTCGAGCGTGATGGACGCCGGGTTTTGATTAGCTCACTCAAAGGCTATGTACGCGACGAACTTCAAAAGATGGGGCAGCTCGAAAAAATCGGCCCGCAGCACTTTATCGAGACCACTGGTGAGGCGTTGGAGTTGATGCTTGGACGAGTTGACCAGACTATCTGCTCTCGCTGCACTAAACGCGTATTCGGCGAGTGTGCAGGTTTCGAAGGCCCAGAAACTGGGCAAAAAAATAGCGCCTAACACCTTTTTTCTCAGTGTTGGCGCCTATAATGCCCCCGTAGGGACATTCGCTGGATTTTGTATTGCAGCAGGTGTCTGCTTAGGCCGCTGTTGAGATCATGCCGCCAATAGCGCCGCCCATAGACATCATACCGCCGGCACCGTAGGTCGCACCCTGAGCGCCGCCGCCAGTGGACTGACCCATCGCCCGAGCCACTGAACCTGGTTGACCGCCAGAGATCACTTCGTTGATCATCTCGGCCTGCTCAGTCGGGCTAAGATGTGTTGCACCCTCGCTGCCGAAGAGGATGTTCTGAAGCAGCATCTGTAGGAACATATTGCTACCTTGCTCGTCCGTACCATCTGCTTCTGCGACCATCTTGTAAATCAGTGCGATCTGCATCATCTTGTCTGAGATTACACCGCTGGTGTCTGATACAACGCTAGTCAATGTGTTGTTGGCTGTCTGAGACGCAGCGTTTACTGCATTGCTCGCTGAAGGTTCGCTGCCCGCTGACGTTGCAGTGCCACTCTGCATACCTGCGTATGGGTTGTATGCTGCTGTCTGTCCCAGTCCTTCAATTGCCATGATTCACCGCCTTGGTTCTTCTTTGGTTAGCCACTCTGTGTGACTTGAGCAACACATTTTAACTTCGTGTAAGTAAGCTAATGTATCCAATTGGTGACAAATATAATAATAAGTGACATTTAGGTCAAGAATTAACCAGTAAAAAATGACAGTTGTGGCTTTCACTAAGAATTTTTCCTAGTTCTGGTCGGTTTTGGACTTGGTCGCGAACCTGCCTTCGGCAGATCGCTCCGACAGAGTGGAATCGGAGCTCAGGTGTAGGAGGGATGTGCGCCACCGGCGCATCTTCCCGACTTAAGCGTTCTACATCGAGGGGGCTAACGTGCTTTTGGCAGATCGTTTCTACAGAGCAGAATCTAGGGCGTGAATCTGACGACGGCGCAGCTCTTCACCTAGCGCAGGTCCGGAGAACCCCTCAGCGAGAAGGATTTTGGGTGAGATGTTGGTAACAGCGGCGATCGCTTGGGTAATCGCAGGCCGGTCGACGTGTGTGTTATGGATCAGTTCGGCAGGTGCCTGAAGGGGTGCTAGACGTTGCTCTGAGCGCTGCAGCTTGAGTCCTTCAATTAACTGTAGCTTGGCTTGGGGTTTAAGCTTGGCAAAGCGCACCAGCTGCTCGCCCCATTGGTGCAGGTCTCTGGCAACTTCGGTGTAGCGCTTTGGTATGCGCAGGCGTTGCGCCATCGCTTCAACTGCCGCTTCGGACTTTTGCTCAGTGATCTGATGTGCCAAAACAGCAAAACGCTCAGTGCTCAGATTCAGGGTCTCTGCATTGAGTTGCTGCCAACTCTCAGCTTCGTTCTCTGCCAGTTCAGGCATCAACTTGGTGAGCGCACCACAAGCGTGCAGTACTTCCAGAAATGTTGCTGGCGTTGCGGTGTTAAGTGCGCGTTCAAACTCTTGCCAGACCCGCTCGGCACTAAGGTGTTGCAGCTCATCATCGCTGCTCAGTTGCTGCATCAGCTCCAATGTTTCGGATGCCACGGAGAATCCAAGAGGAGCAAAACGCGCCGCGAAGCGGGCGACGCGGAGCACACGTAGGGGATCTTCGCTAAATGCGTCAGAAACATGGCTAAGTTTGCGTGCTTCGAGATCGGCTTGGCCACCATAGGGGTCTATGATCTCTCCCGCCTCACTCATCGCCATTGCGTTGATGCGCAGATCGCGACGGATCAGGTCCTGTTCTAGGGTGACGTCCGGCGAGGTGTGGAAAGTAAAACCCTTATACCCTTTACCTGATTTCCGCTCGGTACGGGCGAGGGCGTACTCCTCATGTGTTTCTGGATGTAAGAATACCGGGAAGTCCTTGCCGACCGGGCGATAGCCAGCCTCAGCCATCGCCTCTGGAGTGGCACCGACCACAACCCAGTCACGATCTTTGACTTCAAGCCCCAGTAGTTGGTCACGCACGGCGCCACCAACGAGATAGATCTGCATTCTTGGCTCTTTCTATCGCTTCTTGCTTTCGGTTTTAGCCATGCTCGACGTGGTCGGGCATACCGAGAACCCAGCCTTCAAAACCGCCATTGAGGCTGTAGACCTTTTCGTAGCCGCGTTCACACAGAAATGCTGCAGCTGACTGGCTGCTGACACCGTGGTAGCAGCAGACGATGATCGGCTGATCGAACTCAGTGTCATCGATAAACTGCTGTAGATTCTCGTTGCTCAGGGGGACGGCACCTTTAATGTGTCCGTTGCCGAAACTGCCAGCGTCGCGAATGTCAGCGACGATCGCGCCAGCATCGATAAGTTCCAGCGCCTCTTGGCTGCTAACAGCGGTAAAGTTGCTCATTTGTACTCCTAGTTTGTCTCTTGGCTCGCAACACTAAAAATAGTTCCATCTTCGAGTCGCCGAGCAGTTAATTAGTTACCCCAGACACAGCCCGTGTCTAGCGCAGATACCAGTTCGTCTTGGTACAGACCCAGTGCAGCCCAGTGTCCGGTGATTATACGCCTTGATAGGGGTTCGGTTCGCTGTTGCTGATACCAAGGGCGGTATCCTTTTGGTGCAGACTCCGGTCCCCCGTTGGCGTCGAAGTCCAAACTGCCGTCTGCCGCTACAAAACGCATACGCGTGAAGTAGTTAGTGATCGTGCGCAGTCTATCTGTGCCTTCCAACCCCTCGTTCCAGTTAGGCGGTTCATTGCCGTACATTGCAGCGAAGTATTGATAGGCGTTGCGGCCTTGCAGTGCAGTTTCGACCTCACGGGCGTAGGTCTTGGCCTGCTCAAGTGACCAGATGTGGGGTATTCCCGCATGGGTCATAACTGCGTCAAGCTCTTTACTATCGATAAGCAGTGGCTGCTGCTGTAACCAGTGCATCAACTCATGACGATCCGGTGCATCCAAAAGATGCTTTAGCGTTTTACCGGGTTTACGTTGGGTTGCACCCTGATAGATGGCGAGCAAGTGGAGATCGTGGTTGCCGAGTACTGTGTGCACCTGTGGGCCAAGATCAATCAGGAAGCGCAAAACGTCAGCCGACTGTGGTCCGCGATTGACCAGGTCGCCACAGAGCCAGAGTTGATCGTCTGCATTGAAGTCGACTGACTTCAGTAGCGCCCGCAGAGAGCGGTAGCAGCCTTGAATATCGCCGATTGCATAGGTTGGCATTGCGGGATTAGGGTCACTTTTGTAGGCTCGAAAATCGAAGCATAACGGAAATTGAGGCCCGACCCAATTGTCTACCGATCAAAGTTTTGCCCCTGCATATGACCCCGGCGCCCGAATTCTGATACTTGGCTCACTGCCGGGAAAACGCTCGATCGCCGAGCAAGGCTACTACGCGCACCCACGTAACGCCTTCTGGCCGATCATGGGGCGGCTTTTGGGTATCGATTATCAACAGCCATACGAAGCCCGCCTCTTTGCTTTGAAGGAGTACGGCGTTGCACTTTGGGATGTGGTGGGTGAAGCCGAGCGGCCCGGCTCGCTTGATAGTGCGATTGTGAGGCAGAGTGTGCGCTACAACCCAATCCCGCAACTCGTCGCTGAGTGTCCGCAGCTCAAATTGATCGTATTCAATGGCGGTGCGGCCGAGGAACTCTTTCGCAAAGCCGAGAAACACTGGGCCGAGTCACTGAGTGCTGTAGATAAAATAAGGCTGCCATCTACCAGTCCAGCCAATGCTGCACTCAGCTTTGATGACAAGTATCGCCACTGGTCCAAAGTACTAAACTCTGTGCTCCGATAGAGCGCTTCAGTGCGTTTGTGATTCTGGGTTTGCTATACTCAGCGCCCGCTAACCTTGAATTGAGTAGTTCATGACAAAATCCCCTGTGCGCCTCGAGTTTCTGCTCTTGATGGCAGCCATGATGTGCCTGATGGCGCTATTTATCGATGCGATGTTGCCGGCCCTGCGCCAGATCGGTGAAGAGTTTGATGCGATAGAGGGGAACTGTTATCAGTGGGTTATTACCAGCCTGATGGTAGGCATGGGCGTCGGACAGCTCTTTTACGGTCCCTTTTCGGATGCCTTTGGGCGTAAGCCCGCAGTCTATCTTGGGTTTGTGCTTATTCTTATCGGTACTCTGATCAGTATTTTTGCACCGACCTTCGAGTGGATGCTAGCCGGGCGAGTGCTGCAGGGGTTAGGCGCTGCCGGTCCGCGTGTGATGATGGTGGCGATTATCCGCGACCGCTACGCCGGACCTGAGATGGCCCGCATTATGTCTCTGGTGATGACGATCTTTATTTTCAGTCCTGTTGTTGCGCCGCTCTTGGGTCAATTGGTGTTGCTATTTGCAGGTTGGAAGGCGATTTTCATGATGTTGCTGCTGATCTCACTTGCCACCGCTCTCTGGTTTGCGTTGCGCCAAGAGGAGACACTGGCACCCGAAAACGTACGTGAGTTCTCACTGCGGCCAATTCTGCGCGGCACGCGTGAAGTTTTGGCGCACCCTGAGGCGTTGGTTTACACACTGGCTGGCGGCCTTATTCACGGCGCGTTGATCGGATTTCTAACATCGATTCAGGCAATACTGCAGGGTATCTACGATACGGGCGCGATGATGCCGGTCTACTTCGGCATGATGGCGATCGGTGTGGCGGTCTCCTCCTTTATCAACTCAAAGCTCGTCTACCGCTACTCACTGCGCACGCTGGTGATGGCTGTGTTTGTCTTTCTCAGTGTCGTGACTTCATCTGAAGCGGCGCTGTTTGCCCTCTTTGATCTACATCCACCGCTTTGGGTGTTTATTGTGATGATGTCGATCACTACTTTCTGCTTTGGCCTGCTGTTTGGCAATCTTAACTCGCTGGCAATGGAGCCTTTTGGTCGGTTGGCCGGGCTGGCATCGGGCACCATTGGCGCGTTAAACATGATCATCGGTGTATTGGCTGGCAGCGTAATCGGCATGAGCTTTAACGGTACTCTGATACCGATGCTAGCGGGCTTCGCAGTCTGCTCCTTTGTATCATTGCTGCTGATCCGATTTGCCACGGCACACCCTATCACTGAGGACGTTCAGTCTGAAGTAAGCGCAGCAAATTGAATAAGTTAGTTCCCGGCTCCTCTGATCTTTGGTTCCTGCCCTTGGGTGGAACGGGTGAGATCGGTATGAATATGAATCTTTTCGGCCATGATGGTGAGTGGTTGATGGTGGACTGTGGGGTGACATTCGATGAACCGCTGACTCCAGATTCGCATCGAACCCATCCGGTGGTTGGTGCTGATCCTAAGTTTATTGTTGACCAGCGTGAGCGTCTCAAAGGAATTATAGTGACGCACGCGCATGAGGATCATCTCGGTGCACTGCCTTATCTCTGGCCTCGCCTGAAAGCACCAGTCTACGCCACCCCTTTTGCAGCGGAAGTGCTGAGGCGAAAACTGCGTCAGCATGGATTGGCGACGCGTGTCCCCATTCACGAAATTCCATCCGGTGGACGCTTTGAGGTTGGGAATTTCTCGCTCGAGTTTTTGCCGATTACGCACTCTATTCCCGAGCCCCAAGCGCTATTAATCTCAACGCCTGCCGGCAACCTGTTCCACACCGCCGATTGGAAGATTGATCACAACCCCGTGATTGGGGAGCCGTTTGATCGTGGACAGTTTGAGGCACTGGCAGAGCGAAACGTACGGGCGATGCTGTGTGATTCAACTAATGCCCTAAAAAGCGGCGCATCTCTGTCCGAGTCGATCTGCCACAACGGTTTGGTGCGCCAAATTGAGAACCACCCAGGGCGTATAGTCGTCAGTTGTTTCAGCTCTAACCTCGCACGTCTAGTCACTGTGGCTCGAGTCGCGCAGCAGACAGGACGCTACTTTGCGCTGCTGGGGCGGTCGCTGCAGAACATGTACAGCATTGCACGCATGACGGGTTATTGGCCGGCTGATCTAGAGGCAATTGACCCTGCTCATCTGGGATTTTTACCGCGCAACGAGGTGTTGGCGGTGGCAACTGGCAGTCAGGGTGAGCCGCGAGCGGTGTTAAACCGACTGGCGCAGGATCAGTTTGACCCGTTACAACTTGAAGCAGGCGATCGTGTTGTCATGAGCTCCTTCCTGATTCCAGGCAATGAACGTTTAGTAGAGCGGATGGTGGATGCGTTACGTGCGCGAAATATTGAAGTCATAGAATCAGCCCAGAGCAGCACTCCAATCCACGCCTCGGGTCACCCGTGTCAGGCTGAGTTGGCGGATATGTACGCCATGGTGCAGCCGGATATTGCCGTGCCTCTACATGGCGAACCTGAGCACATGCATGCCAATGCGCAGATTGCTAAACGCTACTCTGTGCCGATCCAGTTAACCGGACTTAATGGTGACCTATACGAGCTAGCACCGCGCGCGAGAGTTCATTTTGGCGCCGTGAAAGCCGGTCGTATCCCCCTCGCAGAGCGCTAGATATCAGCATTTGTGACATCTGTGTACTGATCTCAACTTTTCTGCAGATAGCTTTACCTTTTCAGTATTCAATCAGTTTTGTTGGACTAGACTCAAAGAACTCGATGAAGTTTGGAGAGTCCAGTGCGTAAAGAGTTTGAGGCTGTTCGCGAGTTGCTGATGCGTGGTACTCGGCAGGTAAAGCTGACTGATGTGTGGTACGACATTCACCGTCGTCTGAAAGTGGGCGAAGTGACCAACCGTGGCACTCTGGCACTTAATGAGGATGAGAAGGGACAGTTGCGCTTTTGGGTCAAAGACGAGACTGGCATAGATCCCTTGCAGCGAGAGCACCTTCCAGGCGCGTCGAAAAACGGCACAGCACAACCACAATTTCAAAAGCCTAGCCCACGAGCCGTATTTGGACGTATGTTGCGTCTTGCACGTGCTGGTGGGGGTGAAATTCCAATGAAAACCGGTGCCGCTAGGGTTCCTTCCGGCGCAATGCTAAGTGTTGAACCCGAGTATATTGATCTATCCTCAGAGGTGGTTCTGGTAGTCGATAATGGCTCGCTGGTTCGGGATTGGAGCAATCTACACCTGCCAAAAGAGCTCGGTTCGGCAGTGATTATATTTCGTGGTCAGGAGCGTGATGCGGTCACACTAATGAGCGTGATTGATGAGCAGCGTCCCAAACTCAATGTTGGTTTCTATGACTTTACCCCCGAAGGGATGAAGATGGGTCTGCTGGCTGAGCACGATGCACTACTTATCCCGGCGCGTTGGGTAGAGATGGGGCCGCAGGATGGATTCTTCCGAGCCAATAACCACGCTGAGCTGTTTACTTCCCAAGTTGAAGCGCTGGTCTATCTGCAGGAGTTTGCGCCTAAAGCGCTCCACCCACTGTTAGCCCATATGAAGAGTCACAAGATGGCGCTGGCACAGGAGGATCTGGTTAAGCAGGAAGAGCGCCTGCTACTGATGCCGCTCAAAACAGTGATGTAGTGGCCTTTACACACTCCAATCAGCCTTTCTAGAATGCGGTCATGACAGACCGCATTGTTATTAGTCGATTACTCAGTCAATCCTTTAAAAGTCAGCTCGAGGCGTTGAGCTCGTGGAGACACCTTAGATGTGTTTGGTTGTTCTGAACTGGGAGCCCGGTGCTGATGTGCCGTTGGTCCTTGTGGCAAACCGCGATGAGTTTAGGGCGCGTCCGACCGAAATTATGCACTGGTGGAGCGATCAACCCACGCCGATGCTAGCTGGGCGCGACCTACAAGCGGGTGGTACCTGGTTTGCAGTTGATCGTGCGTCGAACTTCGCGCTGATTACCAACATTCGTCCCGGTTATGTTGGCAAGGCCGCCGGGCTCAGTCGCGGCGCGCTGCCAACGCGGTTTATCCAGACAGGGGCCGACATAAGAGCGTTCCATCGAGCTTTATTGCCCGATATAGGCCTATATGGTGGGTTTAACCTGTTGCTCGGTAATCGCGAGCAACTATTCTGGTTCAGTAGCGATCACCCCGAGGGGCGTTGGCTCGAAGCGGGCGTTCATGCTTTGAGTAATGACGCCTTGGATACGCCTTGGCCTAAGGTGCAGTTAGCACGCCAGCAGATGTACGACTCTGTTCGGTTGCTGAAAGCAGGGAATATAAATACCGACGTTTTGAGCTCCACTGCGCGTTACCCCGAATCGGAGCTTCCTAGCACGGGTGTTCCAGTCGAGTGGGAATCCTTGTTGTCGGCTCAGACGATTGTTGGTGCGGAGTACGGAACCCGAGCGCGTACCTGGCTGCGGTTGTATCAAAACAACCGTATTAGTGTCACGGAAGCGCAGTACTCGCCTGAGGGTGAGCGCAATTCCGTACAGCAGTTTAACTGGGACGAGTCCTAAGCTGCGGCTAGAAAAGCCAAGCAATTCCGAGCCAGAAAAACATAAAGAAGACGAAGAAGGCGGGCAGTACAAACTGTAACTCGCCGATTAATCCGTCACCGGCTGCCAGGGTGAACAGCAGCATGACGACCAGTGTAACAAAGAAGCTGATAATCGCCGATGTGCGCAGACCGACTCCGTCACTAAACGCGGGTTCGATCGCCGCGAAGAGTTCTGGTGCCAGCAAAACAATGCCAGCAACCAGCGCTAGGATAATCATCACCAGAAGCACTGCAGTTGTGCGGGCGCTACGTTTATCTGCTGAGTCACTCGTGTTGATATTGAGTTTCATTACAGACCGTCCTTGTTCCTTTTAATCACATCGCGAATTTCATTCGGGTCAGGTAGGCCTTTTACCAGCATCTCGGGCTGATCGCCCGCAGTGTAGATCTCGATACTGCCGACACCGAAAATTCGGTTCATAAAGGATTGATACACTTTAACTGTGCGAACTGAGTCACAGTCGATCTCAGAGCGCGACTTCGATAGTAGCCCCTCTTCGAGATAGATCTGGCCGTCCGCAACCGTTAGAGATGTCGCCTTACACATCAGGTACCAGTAGAGCAAAATCAGGATGCCGATCCCTGCCGGTATCAATAGCACAGAGATAATAAAACTGAATGGGCGATTGCGGAACATAACGGGATGCGCAGTGTAAGAGGGCATAGGGATGATCTGTCTCCGTAGTAATAACTGTCCTAGATGTAGTGTAGACGCTAAATCGTTAAAAACCTCGCGCAGTATTTAAATTAGTAATTGCTAAATTAGTATTTACTTTAATATAAGTTTAGTCTAAATTAGATATACCTAATATAAAGCTCAGATGAGCCAACCAAATTTTGAGGTGAAACATGTTTAGACGTGACGCTAGCCAGGCTTGGCATCCAAGCTACTTTCTCGCCGCACTCGGTGCCGGCGGTCTGTCGATCTCATTTTTTATGTATCTAATGTGGCTTGTGCCGCATAAAGGCTTTCCTATGCCAACTTTTGATCATTGGCAGGCTGCATTGAGTTCTGATATCGCGTCGGGTGTGCCTATGAGTCTGATTGTTGGCTTGGCCATTGCGGGTGTGCTCATCTTCGGATTACTGCACATCGCACTATTAATCTGGAACATTCGTGAATACCGCGAAACAAAGAGCACTGCTGCATTTGACGCGTTGATGAACTCTCCGGCTGAGGTTCAGATGATGGCACTGCCTCTGACCTTCTCAATGACGGTAAATGTAGGTTTTGTCTTTGGTGCGCTATTTGTGCCCGGCCTCTGGGACTTCGTTGAGTATCTCTTCCCCGGTGCCATTGCAGCCTTTGCCTATATTGCTTACGCCGCTATTAAAATCTATGGACGCTACCTCGGCCGCATGCTGACCCAAGGCGGATACCGCTCAGAGGAGCATAATCACCTCTCACCTTTGATGGCAGCTTTCACCTTCTCAATGCTCTCTGTTGGTTTCGCAGCACCGGCTGCGATGGCGCACACCACTTCAGTTGCAGCTGTCGCTAGCGTGCTCTCGTATGTTTTCTTGGTCGCGGCTGTACTGGTGATAATGGTAGTGCTGGTCTCGGGTTTGACGGCGATGATGCAACACGGTCTGCAAGAGCAGGCGACACCGAGTATCTGGATGCTGATCCCAATCATCACCCTGCTGGGTATCGAGTGGATCCGCATGGAGCATGGCCTGGCGCATCTGTTTGGTTCTGAAGCTAACGCGGCTTCAAGCTTTCAGATGCTAACGCTGCTCTTCAGCCTGCAAGCTATCATGCTGCTGCTTGGTTACCGGGTGATGAAGCTCAATGGCTACCTGGCCAACTACCTGCACGGTGATAGCCGCAGCCCTGTGAGCTTTGGCCTTGTGTGTCCGGGTGTTGCCTTCTTCGTTATGGGTGTTTTCTGGTGGCATGTCGGTTTCGTTAATACCGGACTGGTTGCTAAATTTGGTCTGGTCTACTGGATGGGAATGGCCACAATGGTTGCCGTGCAGATGCTGACTATCTACGCTTTTGTTCGCCTGACTCGCAACCTGCTGCAACACCGTGAACTGGTACTAGCACCGGCAGTATAAAGTCGCTATTTGACGTACAATAACGCCCCTACGTAAGCGAATACCTAGGGGCGTTCTCATGTCTGTAAAGCAGTTTGCCGTTTTAGGTGCCGGAGTGATGGGCTCCGGTATCGCCTATCAAGCATCGCTTTGTGGTATCCCAACCCGCCTTGTTGATCTCTCCGACGAGGCCCTCAAGCGCGCTGAGCGGCAAATAACCAACCTTCTGCAACGCCAACTGGAGCGCCAACGCATCGATCAAGTGACTTTGGCTAGGGCGCAATCCTGTCTGGTGACTCAGAATGATCAGGCTGGTTTTGGGCAGCTCGATCTACTCGTTGAGGCTGTTGTTGAGAGTGAACAGATAAAGCTTGCAGTTTTGCAGCAAACAGAACGAACGCTCGCGACGGATGCGGTTCTGACCACCAATACCTCGACAATTTCAATTGATCGTCTTGCAGGAGAACTAGAGCGTCCGGAGCGTTTCTGTGGACTTCACTTCTTTAATCCAGTCGCGCAGATGCAACTGGTTGAGGTTATCCAGGGTACAGCGACCAGCGAGCAAACGCTCGAGACCTGTGTCGAATTTGCTCTTAGCTTGGGTAAAAAGCCGGTGGTTGTGAGGGACTGTCCTGGTTTTCTGGTTAACCGTGTTCTCTTTCCCTACTTCCACGGCTTTGATCTGTTGGTCAAAGAGGGGGTCGCTATCGAGCGGATCGACTCTGTGATGGAGACCTTCGGCTGGCCGATGGGCCCAGCTTATTTGGCTGACCTGATCGGCATGGATGTGATGGTGGGGGCCGACCGAGTCCTGCAAGAGGGCTATCCTGAGCGCATGGCGCATAAAGAGCCTTCAGTTTTTGAAAAACTGCTCGAGGTTGGCCAGCTAGGGCAGAAAACCGGATCGGGATTCTACAGCTATTCACAAAACGAGAAGGGAGAGCGCTTGCGCGAGCCTAATGTGGATCTGCTGTCTAATCGGGGTTCAGAGGCAAGCAGTATCAGCGATGAGGATATTTTTTGGCGCATGATGCTGCCGATGCTGACTGAATCTCTGCGTGCTCTTGATGAGTCTGTTATTAAGTGCTCTGACGATCTGCAACTAGCTGCCGCCATAGGGCTTGGCTTTCCGCAGCATCAGGAAGGAGGTTTGTGGGGTTATATTGAGTCGATTGGACGTTTACGACTGCAACAGCTCTTGGCACGTTACTCTGATCTGGGAGGTTTATACCAATATGGCTAACTCTCGTGTCGTGACCTCTAGTCAGACAGGTATACATGAACGTTTAGAGGAGGTCGTTCGGCGCAATTTGGAACACCCCTTCAAAAAACCGATCGCCGAACACACCCAAGCAGCTTTTGATCGGGCGAGTGAGTGGTACCAGGGGCAACAAAAGCCGCTGATTTTTGACTCTTGCTGTGGCGTCGGTGAAAGCTCTCGGGTGATCGCTCAACGCTATCCGAATCATGCGGTCATCGCGTTGGATCGCTCCGAGGCACGGTTGGATAAACATCAGCGCTGTTTTGATGACGCCGTCGATAATTTGCTCTTTGTACGCGCTGATTTGATGGACTTCTGGCGTCTTGCTGAAAAGGCAGGTTGGCGGCTGGATTATCACTTTTTGCTCTACCCAAACCCCTATCCGAAACCAGGTCATCTGCAGCGTCGGTGGCATGCGAGTCCGGTTTTCAGTTCGCTTCTGCAGCTGGGCGGAGAGCTCTGTGTACGCAGTAACTGGAAAACCTATATAGATGAGTTTGCGCTCGCTTTGGGTGTAGCCGGTATCCAAACGGATGTAGAGGAATACAGAGCCGTAGAGCCGATGAGCGCCTTTGAGCGTAAGTACTGGGCGAGTGGGCAACAGAGTTGGCAGTGCCTGGCTCAGTTAAGCTAATACTTGCTCAAAGCTCGGTGTCGATGTAATTCTACGGCAATAACGATACAGACTGAGCTGAAAGCTCGATCGCCGAATGTCTCGGGAGATACTCAAATGAAAAGAACCAAGCTCTCTTTCCTACTACCGGCTAGCGCGCTGTTGATGGCTGTTAGCGTGCAGGCGACCGAACCCGACCTTGCGCGTGAGCAGCGCATGGCTGATGAGATCGTTGATGTGATTTGGGACGGTGAGGCGATTGAACTTGAGGCTGAGGGACACAGCTTCCTAGCCATCTACATGGAGGCGGATGAGGCTCAGGGGACGGTGGTCATTGCGCATGGTCGCGGCTTCCATCCTGATTGGGAGACCGTTGTTAATCCGCTACGTGTGGGCTTGGCCGAAGCTGGGTGGAATACCCTGAGCATACAGTTGCCCGTACTCGAAAAGTCCGCCAAATACTTCGATTACGCTGAGATCTTTGATGCGGCTGGCCCGCGCATTGCTGCAGCTTTAGACTATGCCAAAGAACAAGAGAGCGAGAAGACGATACTACTGGCACACAGCTGTGGTTCGCATATGGCGCAGCGTTGGATTAAGAATGAGTCCGAGGCTGCACTAGCTAAATTTGATGCCTATGTCGGCATTGGTATGGGCGCGACCGACTATAAGCAGCCGATGGTTGAACCCTTCCAGCTCGATAAAATGCCGATGCCGGTGCTCGACCTTTACGGTTTTAACGACTACCCCGCGGTATTGCGTATGGCTCCAGAGCGATTGGAGATGATCGAGAGGGCGGGAAATCCGAAGTCACAGCAGTTAGCTGTACCGGGTGCCGACCATTACTTTAAAGGGCAGAATGAGGCGCTAATCACAGCTATTCAAAGTTGGCTGGATCTCTTGTGAGCAACTAACTTGTCTAACTATCGGCTAGGGAGCAGTGGAGAATAGAGAGTAGCTCTAACGGTAATCCGTTGGTGAGATACCAGAAATCGTTTAAAGAACTCTTTCTCTAATGTGATTGGGCGATTTTTGAGTTGGACGTGCAGTCCGATGAAGTGACCCTGTTAGCCGGGCCCTGCTCAGAGATGCAATCTTGGAAAAAACATCACCACCTCAGACCTCTGCGACACGCTAATGAACATTGAGGTCGCTAGGCCCGCAGCTAAATCGAACAGCGATAAATTTGTTAAGGCGCTGGTTGAAACACTGACAGAAGTGCGCACCTACTTGGGTGGAAACTCGACAACCTTCCAGTAGTGCTCGAGTAGTTTGATTGCGTTGTGGAAGTTATCTCCCGCGTGATCTTTGACAATATATCCGGCGACGTTGTGCTGGTAGGCTTTGAAGCGATCGGCATCATGATTTGATGTCGTTAGCACGAAAACAATTGCGCGCTTATGTTCTTGGTCCTGACGGATCGCTTCTAGAAATTCATGACCATTCATGCGTGGCATATTGATATCGAGCAGAATGAGGTAGGGCGCTCCCAATTTTTGCCGACCATTCTCACCACGCAAGATCTCCAACGCCTCAACGCCATCACGGGCAACATGGACAGGGTTTGCGATGCGGTGGTCGCGCAGTTCCATCTTTACTGTTTCGACATCAATCTCATCATCGTCAACCAGTAGAATGTTTACTAACTGCCCCTGGGTCATATTTGTGCTCCGGTTAACGCGTTAATATTTTCAATCAGCACCGCCTCGTCCAGAGGTTTCTCATAAACAGCATCGGCACCTAGTATGCTCGCCATATCTAGGTACTCTCCAGCGCTCGGCACCCCAGACACCGCTATAACGGGCAGATCACCAACGAGCTTTCTGATCTCGCGGATGGTTTCGATACCCTCTTTGCCTGGCATTATTAGGTCGGTGATCAAAAGGTCTGGTGCACCTTCCTGTCTTACAAGGCGTACCGCCTCTTCACCGTCCGATGCCGAGGTGTAAGAGAAGCCGTGTCGTTGCAGAATATCCGCCAGCACAAGGCGATCCACCTCATCATCATCTATGAAAAGAATATGTGCCAACCGAGCGATCCTTTTTGTGGTTACTTACTTTGGAAAGTGTAGAACATTTTTATTGAGCTGCTTGCGCCAACGCTATGCTTTCGGCCAGGTAAAGTGGAACTTTGCGCCTCGCTCGCGTTCAGGATCGGACTCGACTCTGATGCTGCCACCAAAGTGCTCTACGGTCTTCTGCACCAGCGCCAAGCCTAGCCCACTTCCCTCAACCTCATCTCGAGGTTTAAGCGTGTGGAAAATTTGAAAGATCCGTTCCTGATACTCCGGCGCGATACCTGGACCATCGTCGGACACTATGAATTCATAGCGCTCTGCAACAGTACGCGCATCGATGCGAATGGTGCCGGACTCGCGATCATGGTGCTTAATCGCATTGTCTATAAGGTTACGTAGTACCAGCTCAAAAGGGGCGCGTTGAGTTGTTAGGCGGGGCAGGTTATCGCCGTTGATGATGGTCCACTGACCGCCAGCATCGATCAATGTTCTGATCTCATCAACGAGTTTACTTGTGTCGATCTCCTCATCCTCCGAGAGCGTGCGACCAATCCGGGAGTATTGCAGCAGACCCTCAAGTAGTGCCTGCATACGCTCGGTACGATTAGCCATCAGATCCACGTAGCGTCTCGCATCGGGGCTAAGATCTTCGCCAAGCTCGCGTGTCAGCAAGCTGACCAAGCTTTTAATGCCTCTTAGTGGGGCTTTGAGGTCATGTGACGCGATGTAGGCAAAGCTCTCTAGCTCTTTATTGGCAGCCTGAAGCGTCTCGTTAGCTGCTTGAAGGTCGGTCTCAGCCTCACGGCGCTTCTGAATCATCAGTTTGAGTGAGTCAGACAGTGAGCTGATCTCATCTTGATGAGTCAATGTGAGTTGGTAACTCAGATTGGTATCAGTGACACGAGCGATCTCTCGCTCCTGCAGTCGAATCGGCTGCAGAATGCGGCGATTGATATCGCCGCCACAGACAGCGTGATTAGTAGGACCGCCAGAGCAGAAAAGCTGAGCGTCCACCGCCAACTTGCCTGCAGAGTGAGGCGTCACCTCAACGTCCAGACCGAAATCAGCAAAGAACCCCTTGTCCTGCGCTAACCAAACGAGTGCGGCTGGTTCGCCAGTATCGGCGGCTATTACCAACTTCTCTTCCAGCATCGGATATTCGGGTTCGTCGCTGCAGCCATTTCATCTCTCTTTGCTGTACACGTGCTGCCATTTCACTACTGTATCTGTATAGTCCAGCGAATGTTGACCGTAAAGGCGTTGGGCGGTATCCGAGCTAAGAGTTGCGGGTCATCACATTTCTTCAAATAGTCTGTTGTCAAACCCGCAAATCCCTGTATAATTCGCGCCACGTTGATGCGGGGTGGAGCAGCCCGGTAGCTCGTCGGGCTCATAACCCGAAGGTCGTCAGTTCAAATCTGGCCCCCGCTACCAACGTAAAAAAGGGAAGTGCACTGAAAGTGTACTTCCCTTTTTTGCGTTGGTTTACCGGGCAAAGAGTACTGACGAAGTCAGTTCAGCAAATGGCAGGAGAGCCATTTGCAACATCGCGCGCAGCGCGATGGCCCGAAGGGCGCGTGCACAAGGATGTGCACGCGTAAATCTGGCCCTGAGCCGTAAAATCCTACTCGTTCCCTCCAGAAGCCGTAACCTCCATTGGTATAAAACTCATCATATTCAGATAAGCCACCCGCCGCGCTTCAGGTGAGTAGACCACCATCCACTCAGGGCTGACACGCTCCAATTGATAGACCTCGCTACCTAAATAGACCTGCCCTACGGGCTTAGCGTCAGTGTCAGGAATGGGCCAGAGCGTTGAGTACTCCAGTTCAGTCGTATAACTGGGAAGCTGCGGTAGTAACTGCTCCAACAAAATCTCGGCTAGCTGATCGCCATTACTCGCTGCCATAGCGCTGTAGTAGGTTGCCCAACTATAGCTGATCGAAGTCCCCAGGCCTTGGGCGTACATGAAGGCAAGTCGTGTCTGCGCCATACCATATCCGAGGTGCGCGGAGGCTCTGTAAAGTTGGAAAGCGCGGCGCAGGTTACGCTTTAGACCAACCCCCATCTCGGCGTGCTGGCCCAGGCTGAAGAGGGACGGGGCATGGTCGGCTTCTGCGGCAATCTGGTAGTACTCCACAGCTTTTAGCGGATCGTACTCAAAGCCGAGCCCGTTATCGTGCATGAATCCTAGGTAGTGTGCGGCCTTTGCCGAGCCAAGATCAGCGGCGAGCTGGTAACGCTCTGCTGCCGTTGAGTAAGATTGCGTTGCGCCCCTGCCATAGAAAGCGGCGTCTCCCTGATCAATCAACTCATCCATATAGGAGGCTTGCGAGACCCAAGGGATAACGAAAAGCATAAGCGCGAGGGCGAAGCGTTCAGATACTAGCATCGTACGACCCCTGCTTTATTGGAGTTCTATTTAAGCCTAGTAGCAGGAAGGGGAGTACACCCTAGACAAACCTCCTGTTTTAATTACAGGAGGTTTTCACTATGGAATATCTATTTAAAGTGGGGTAGCCAGCTCGGTAATAAGAGTGTGAGCTGAGGCGTCTGGAGTAGAACGCTAACTCAGTGAAGTGCGTGTGTCTGAGCTAGGGTAAACGGCTGAATAGGCGCATCGAATGTTGCACCGTCTTCAACCCGAATCATTGAGTAGTGGCCCTGCATGCTCCCCACTTCCGTCGCCATCACTGTGCCGCTGGTGTAGCTGTAACTCTCACCCGGCTCAATAACGGGCTGTTCACCTACTACACCTTCACCCACAACCTCTTGGGTCTGTTCGTTGCCATCAGTGATGAGCCAGCGACGACTGATCAGCTGCACTGCAACGGAGGCGTTGTTGGTGATGGTGATGTGGTACGAGAATACGTAGCGGTGCGTCTCGGGGTCCGATTGCTCACTGATGTAGTGGGTGGTCACACTGATATCTACGTACTTGGCTAGGTCCATTTCAGTCATGCGGTATCGCTTGCTCTTAACTCTTCGGTTGGCGTTGATGGTAGACAGTATCGGCAATTTTTACGAAGTCGGCCAACTCCAATTTTTCAGGACGCAGGCCCGGATCGATTCCGATTGCTTCTAACTGTTCGCCGCTGATGAGCGGTTTAAGGTTATTACGCAGCGTCTTACGTCGTTGCCCGAAAGCGATACGGACCACCTCTTGCAGCAGTTCAGTATCCTCTGCTTTCAACGGTAGCTCGGTGTAGGGCGTCAAACGTACGATCGCTGAGTCTACCTTGGGCGGCGGATTAAACGCACCGGGGGGGACCAGAAAGAGCTTCTCAACGCGGCAGTAATATTGCGCCATAATACCGAGCCGACCGTAAGCTGAGTCGCCAGCCTGAGCCGCAAGCCGCTCCACCACCTCTTTCTGCAGCATAAAGTGCATATCGCTAATCAGCCCGCTGAAACTGAGCAGGTGAAAGATGAGGGGCGTAGAGATGTTGTACGGCAGGTTACCCACGACTCGTAGAGGACGATCATCGTTCTGTAGGGAACTGAAGTCGAATTTCAGCGCATCAGCTTCATGAATCTGAAACTTGTCGCCGTACATGAAGAATTTAGTACGCAGCACTGGGATAAGGTCGCGATCGAGCTCGACCGCTTCAAGTGCACCGGCGCCCTCGAGAAGCTCCTCAGTCAGTGCACCGAGGCCGGGACCGATCTCGATGAGATGATCTGCGGGGCGCGGACGAATCGCTGTGATGATGCGTCCTATAATGCTTGGATCGTGTAAGAAGTTCTGGCCGAAGCGCTTGCGGGCAACGTGCCCTAGATGTTTTTTACTCATTAAGACTGCTTTATTTGAGCGCGGTGAGCGGCCATCTCTGCTGCGCAGTTGATAGCAGTAAGCAGGGATCCAGAGTCAGCCTCACCGGTGCCAACTAGATCAAGGGCGGTACCGTGATCAACCGATGTACGGATGATGGGTAGACCCAGCGTAATATTGACGGCCTGTCCGAAACCTTTGTACTTGAGGACCGGAAGACCCTGGTCATGATACATCGCCAGCACAGCGTCGGCATCTTTGAGGTGGTGTTCGGTAAAGAGGGTATCTGCCGGTAGCGGTCCGATTAGCTGCTCACCACGTGCCCGGAACTGCTCGAGCACGGGAATAATCGTATCGATCTCCTCAGTACCCATATGGCCACCCTCGCCAGCGTGTGGGTTCAATCCGGCAACTAAAATGCGCGGTTGCTGCAGACCAAAATTGAGGCGCAGCTCGTCGAGTGTAATCTGAATTACCGTTTCAAGTAGCTCTGGAGTAATCGCCGCTGAGACATCTTTGAGCGGCAGATGTGTCGTAGCCAGCGCCACTCGCAACCCTTCAGTTGCCAGCATCATCACGACTTTGTCAGCACCGCAGCGCTCTTCGAGGAATTCGGTGTGACCACTGAAGGGGATGCCGGCGTCATTGATTACGCCTTTATGCATGGGTGCTGTTACCAGTGCATCGAACATTCCCGCTAGGGTCGCATCGGTCGCCATACGCAGCGCGTTGAGTACGTAACGTGCGTTAGTTTTATCTAGCTGCCCGGGGATCACATCTTCGACCAGCGGCGTGCCGAGGTAGTAGAGCTCTGAGGGATTGCACGCTTGAACCGGCTGGTCCGGATCAAACTCAAGGAGTTTGATGGGCAGGTTTAGCAGGCGAGCGCGATCAACAATCAGGTCGGGGTCGCAGACCAGCACCAGTTGGTGCGGGCTGCCCTGCTGGGCGATCTGCACGCACAGATCGGGACCAATACCGGCCGGCTCACCGGGTGTGAGGGCTAGGCGCAGAGGTTGCATCAACGCGCCTTTATATCGACATAAGCTTCAGAGCGCAGTTCGCGGAGCCAGTTCTGTAGCTCTTCACTTGCTTTGCGCTTGCGGATCTCGGTACGCGCGGCGTTTTCACGCATTTCAGATGAGAAGTCCTCAGTGCGACGCTCCTCAACTTCAACGATGTGCCAGCCAAAGCGTGACTCAAACGGAGCACTGACCTGACCGACCGCGAGGCTGTTCATCTGCTGCTCGAACTCTGGAACCATCTGCCCCGGCTGCACCCAGCCGAGTTCTCCACCGAGTGAGCCACTCGCTGGGTCATCACTGTAGCGACGGGCGAGCTCAGCAAAAGGTTCACCCTCTTGTAGACGGGTGTAGAGCTCGTCTGCAAAGGCTTTTGCTTGCTCTTGGGTACGGATCTCGGTTGGACGCACAAGAATGTGACGCGTGCGCGACTGCTCAACCAGCGTTTGCTGGTTACCACGGCGATCACGTAACGAGATGATGTTGAATCCCGAAGGTGTACGGATAGGCTGGGTAAATTGGCCGTTCTCCAGCTTGTTGGCGGCCATCGCAATATTGGTGGGTAGCTCCGCGAGTTTACGCCAGCCGAGGTCACCACCGCTCAACGCATTCGGAGCGTCGGATGAGCTAACCGCAAGATCGGCGAAGTTAGCACCCTGTCGCAGTTGACCTACGAGCTCTTGTGCTCGCGCCTGAGCGGCCTGAATCTGCTGTGGAGAGGCCGGTGAGGGCAGCGCAACGAGAATATTGCTCAGTAGAAGTTCTGAGTTGTCATTGCCTTTGGCGAGCTCAGAGTTAAGGTAGTTCTGAACTTCCAGGTCGGTCACGCTTATGCGACGGTTAACGTTGGTCTCCTGTACCCGCTGTAACAGCAGCTCACGACGGATCTGGTCACGTACTTCAGCGTATGAGCCACCTTGGGCAATTACCGCTTCACGAAACTGCGGCAAGCTCAGATTGTTCTGCTGCGCGACACGCTGCATCGCCTGGTTCAGTTCCTGATCGCTAACGCGGATCCCCTGTTTTTTGGCAACTTGCTGCTGCAAGCTCTCGAGTATCAGTTGTTCCAGTACCTGCGAGCGCAACACATCAGCCGGTGGCATATTGGCTTGGCGAGCTTGCAGCTGCTGGGTTATCTGCGCGACGCGGCGATCCACTTCAGAAGCCATCACGATGCCATCGTTAACGACCGCGGCAACACTGTTGATCGGCTCTAGCGCCTGGGCGTAGAGCGGAGTCAGTAGCAGAGCAGTGGCTAGCAGACGCTTAAAAGTTCTCATTCTTATCCTCATCAAAACCGGTCAAATCTTTCAGGAATTCGCGGCCTTCAGCGCCGCCGAGTGTTCCCAGACCTTTGAGTACAAATTGTAGGTAGAGGGCGTTTTCACGCTCGTAGTCGCTGCTGCCATCTTTCACAGCGCGCTGGCCGGTGAAGCGTATCTTCCAGCAGCAGCTGCCATATTCAAGGCCCAGCAGTGTCTCGAGGTTTTCGCTCTCTTTCAAATCTTCAGTGTAGCGACCGACAACACTCCAGGCAGGATTCAGTGGCCATTTCGCCGCGAGGTCGATCTGCTCTTTGGTAACTGTGTCGGCATTGCTCTTCGCCTGACGGAAGCTAGCGTAGACAAGTTTGGCATCATCAGGGTTGTACATTAGCCCGTAGTTCTGCGACAGCAGTGTGCCGTCATCTTTGTCGATGCGGCTGTCATGGCTCAGCTTGAGTACATCAGAGGGTTTCCAGCTTGCACTGACAGCGTAGTCCGATGAGTCCTCGGTACCCCTAGCATCACCTGGGCGCGCATCATGATCGTTGAAGTAGTGTGCTTGCGCGATACTGGCGGTCACCATTTCACGGCCTGAGAGGCTGTATACACGGCTAGTGAGTCCTAGAGTTGCTTGGTCAGTTTGAGCAACACGGTCGTTACCGGAATAGCCAAGTGTGTTGAACAGGTTACCCGCACTAAAGCCTAAACGGCTTGAATCGAAGTTCTTCAGCGTCGCCGTATCGTCGCCTGCGACACTGATCAGCTTCATGCGTGGTTCCAGCGTATGGGTTGCCAACTCGCCTTGGCGTTCAAATATGAGACCCGAGTCGAGTGACGCAAAGTTAGCGGTAGCGCTATATGAATTTCCATCCGACAAATCATAACTTGAATGCCAAAGGCCCAGCTCTGGGCGAAGGTAGCCCCAGGTGCGGCTCAAGTCATAGTTTATAACAGGGCGTAAGTGTACTCGCTGCCCGTCGTCTGTAAGTGTATCGTGCTTAAACTCAGTAAACTGTCCGAGGTAGCCCAAACGCAGGTCGCTGTAGCTTTCGGCTCCACTGAGTGTAAGTTGAGGCATACGCGCGTAGGGCTCAGCGCCGCCATCAATGGTCTGGTAGTCATTCACTAATACCGACGCATTCCAAGTGGCTGCGCTGTAGCTCAGACTCGCGCGCTGGTTAAGATTGTCGCTGGTCGGTACGCGAATCTCAACCGGCATCAGATCGTCGAAGTAGTCGTTGTCACTGACACGTGAGTACTCAATTGCACTGCTGAAGCCGGGGGCAGGATTACCACTGTGGTTGAAGTTGAGCAGCCAGCGCTCATCCCCGTAGATATCGTCATCGCTTATCCAGCCAGTATTCAGTGTATTCATTGAATAACGGTTGAGGTAGCGCGCTTCGTTCTCGAGCAGCAAGCCACGATGCTCAATCAGACGTGCGGTGAGCGTGTCATCGACATTCGGAGCGATATTAAAGTAGTACGGAATCGCCAGGTCATAGCCATCGGTCTCACTGCTGCTCAATGTTGGGTAGAGCAGGCCGGAGCGACGTGTATCATCCAACGGGAAGTAGAAGTAGGGCAGGTAGAACACAGGAACACCGGCCACCTCAAAACGGGTGTGCCAGCTTTCACCATAACCCTCAGCAGGGTACAGGGTCATCTCCTGCGCGCGAATGGCCCAATCATCATTGCCCGGCTCACAATAGGTGATGCGCGACAGTTGAGTTTCGATCGATTTGTCGGCGTAGCGGGTTAATGCTAAGGCTTCACCACGCAGTTCGTTCTCGTGCAGTACATAGCTCGACTCGTTTGCGATGGCGATACTTCGATCCAGATCTGCCGAAATGGCATCAGAGCGCAGCAAGAAGCCAGGTTCGCGGTAACGCACGTTGGAGCGCAGCAGAGCTTGGCGGTTGGCACTATCAAATTCGGCGTATCCAGACTCCATTTGACGGCCAGACTGCTGAATGATGACGTCGCCTTCGAGTTCTGTGATGCCGCCGATCAGTGATGAGGACTTATCAGCATCGATTGTTGTTGCCGAGTTACTGTTGCCTGGCGTCAGCAGTCCGTTCCAAATCTGTGGCTCTGCGTACGCACCTTTACAGACCTCGTTCGCGGTCTCCAATGGAGAGCGAATAACCCAATCGAGGTTAAGGTAAGAGCCAGCGGGGAGAGGTGGCTTAGGTGCTTCTGCTGGTGCTTCAGCGACGGCAGCGACTTCGCGTTTAGATGGAGCAACGAGCTGTGACGCTTGCTGCGATTTTGGCTCTTCTGCTAGCACAGGCTCTTCTGCGGGCTGAGGCTCTCCAAGCGCAGCAGCTGGCAGCACGCTCGCTGGGCTTTCTTGCGCAGCGCTGTTTTCGGGCTGGCTCTCAACAGCCGATGTGGGTGAGTCAACAACCTCAGGCTCCTCGGTTGCAACAGCGGTAGGAGCCTCTTCTGTCTTTGGTGTTTCAACGGCTTTTGGTGTCACCGCGGGTTTGGGCTGCGCCTGCGCTACAGGCTGAGATGGCTGCTGCGGAATAGCGGCTGCAGTGCAGTTCCACCCGTCAGCTGCCTGAACGCAGTTCCACCCGTCAGCTGCCTGAGCCGACGGCAAGGTGCCTGCAATAATTACACTGAGAAGAAGCTTTTTGTGGCTCTTATTGTTTAGAGGCATGCGTCCGTTTCCGCCGGCTAGCAAAGTCGAGTAACATTCTGTGCCAGCATGATAAGCATTACGGCCACTAAGTGCCAGAGGATAGAGCAGAATGGGGCAGCGCTTAGCGCAGTTAACACAGTGGGTGCAGACTCATTGGGCGGCAGCAGAATCAACCGAGGCAGCTCCCACAGAGTTGGAAGTAGTCTCTGGCGACGCCAGCTTCAGACGGTATTTTCGTGCGCGCACAGCAGGCGGCCAGTTCATAGCGGTAGATGCCCCCCCTGATAAAGAGGATTCCGCCCCGTTTGTGGCTATAGGTCAGCGCTGGCGAGCAGCGGGGATCAAGGTGCCAAAGATCTTGCTAGCAGACTTAGAACTCGGGTTTATGCTGCTGGAGGATTTTGGTGATCGGATGTTGCTGCCGACGTTAGAGGCGAAGTCCTCATCTCCATACTCAGCTGCGCTGGCGACACTATTGCAACTGCAACAAGTCAAAGATAACGAACTCCCACCCTACGACGCTGAAGTGCTGCAGCGCGAGATGGGACTATTTGATGAGTGGTTTCTAAGTCGCTGTTTGGGATTGGATGTAAAGGACTGGTTGCCTCTATTAGACCCTGTCTACGCCAAACTGATAGAGCGTGCTGAAGCGCAGACACAGGTGCCGGTTCATCGCGATTATCACTCGCGCAACTTGATGCTCTGTGCCGATGGCTCACTCGGAGTTATCGACTACCAAGATGCTCTGTTTGGGCCTATCACCTACGACCTCGTATCGTTGCTGCGCGATAGTTATATCGACTGGCCTGATGAACAGGTTGAGGTTTGGGTTGAAGAGTACCGCCAACAGCTACTGCATGCTGGGTTTGAAATGCCGGATCCAAGTGAGTTTTTAAAGGACTTCTACCTGATGGGGATGCAGCGTCAATTGAAGGTTGTCGGCATATTCTGCCGTCTTTGGCTGCGCGATGGTAAGCAGGGCTACCTCAAAGATATCCCTCGCACGTTCAACTACCTGCACCGTGCTGCCGCTAAATATCCCGAGTTTGCGCAGTTAGATCTGGCGTTTAGTGCGATGCGTCCGCTATTGCAGGCTCATCCACTACTTGGACAGCATTTCGGAGATGCCGACTGATGCGTGCAATGATTTTAGCAGCTGGCCTCGGCACGCGGCTGCGGCCGTTAACTCTGAAAACTCCCAAGCCGCTTCTAAAAGTGGCTGGACGAAGTTTGATTGAGTATCAGATCAACAATCTGAAACGGGCTGGTATAAGCGAGATTGTTATTAACCACGCGTGGTTGGGCGAGCAAATCGAAGCAGAGCTTGGTGACGGTAGCGCCCTTGGGGTGCAGCTATTCTACTCTGCCGAGGACGAACCGCTTGAGACTGCGGGTGGAGTGCGCAAAGCGCTACCCTGGCTTGCAGCCCAGAGCGACGCACCCTTCCTGTTGGTCAATGGCGATGTGTTTACCGATGTCGAGTACGCTAGCTTCAATCTCGCGCTGCCTGACGCTACTGATGCCCGGCTTTGGCTGGTGGCTAACCCGAGCTGGCATCGGGAAGGTGACTTTCATCTGCGTGTGGACGGCCGCTTGAGTCCCGATACAGGTTTGCGTTTTACCTTTGCAGGTATCAGTCTGCTTCGTCCCTCCCTGTTCGCCCATTTTGCCTTGGATCGGCCAGAACCTTTGGCACCCTTGCTGAGAAAATTGATAGCCGATGATCGAGCTCAGGGTGAAATTCTCAGCGGATACTGGAATGATGTAGGTACGCCTGAGCGTTTAGAACAGGTGGAACGTTTTCTTTCGCACAAGGATCCTAACTGATGCAATCGTTTGGCGCCGACCTTTATAAATTTCGTACCGGCATTTTGCTGGGTGCCGCAATTGGTCTCTTTTCGGGTGGCTTCCCCGGACTTGTTTTTGGAGGCATTCTTGGCTTTAGCGTGGAGCGCATCTTCCGCAAAGCAGCGACCGTCGCGCCGCAGCAGATCTTCTTTAAGGCGACCTTTACCGTTATGGGGCGTATCGCTAAAGCCGATGGCCAGGTGACCGAAAACGAGATCGATTTCGCCCGCGCCATCATGGGGCAGATGCGCCTCAATGAAGAGAAGCGCCGTGAGGCGATTCAGTTCTTTACCGAGGGTAAGGACGCGGGCCTCGATTTAGATCCGGTGCTACAGCCGCTCACAACACTGTTCAAATACCAGCCAAATCTTCGTCTAATCTTCCTGGAGATTCAGCTGCAGGCGGCACTTGCTGATGGAGAAATGAGTGACCCAGAGCGCAAGGTCATTACAGATGTCTGTATTAAACTGGGTCTGCCTGCTGATCAGATTGAGGCACTGCTGGCGCGCATGCAAGCTGAGCGTGCCTTCCATCGCGGGCAGGGCGGAGCGCCCACTGCTGCACAGATTAGCCAAGCCTATGGGGTACTGGGTGTCAGTGAAAGCGCCTCAGATGGTGAAGTGAAACGCGCTTGGCGCAAGCTTATGTCGCAGCATCATCCTGATAAGTTGGTATCCAAGGGTCTGCCGGAGGAGATGATGCAGATCGCTAAGGAGAAGACGCAGGAGATACAGGCGGCATACGATCTGATTCGTCAGGTCCGGGGTTAGTACAGATCGGACTTGGAGGGGAGTACCCCTCTAGGAACGCTATGCACCTCCATGTCGCTCGGTTCCGGCCTTCCCTGGCCTTCAACGCCCTAGAGGGGTACTCCCCTCCAAGCCCTACCTAACACCGCTCGCTTACTCATGTTGAGGGGTTCGGTTCCTGCGTGTGCAGCTAAGCCTGAGTAGGAGCGGGCCGCAGCCTGCGATTTTGTTGCGTCTAGTCTCACTCAGGTGGTTAGGACTTCTGTTGTTCGAATTCAACGATTAGGGTTTTGATGGCGCCTAGGATGCGTTTTGTGTGAGCGGGGTTTAGATCGCCTGGCATTGCCGGTGGGCCTAGAAGCGGGCGGGCTCTGTAGGTGGCTAGGTTGTTCTTTTTGGCCAAGATGTGTCGACGTGAGGCTTCCGAGGCTTCCGAGGCTTCCGAGGCTTCCGAGGGTTCGGGTGAGCGGGTGTAGAGTTCGATGGTGAGCGCTCGGTCTAGGGTTTCTATTTGAGTGTTTAGATCCTCGGTGAGGCGTGTATCGCTGCTAGCGTTGTACATCACCAGTCGCAGGTCACCGGCCTCTTTGACCAGTTCGATCGCGTTCGCCGCTTGGTTTTCGAGGGCGATCACGAGAATTCTTCTGTTTCCCGCTTCGCGTAGGTTATCGATCAGGGCTTGAGCACGACTACGGACCTGCTCAGTATCGTTGCTTGGTTCGGGGGTCATCGTATCCCACCCCTGACGCGCAAGTCCCAGGCGCAGGTTGCGGGTCGTTTCAATCCAGTCGGGTCGTTGGTCGGTCAGGAGCACGGCGCCGCCTAAAAGAGCGGGTGATAGTGTTTGATTCTGTAAGGCACGAAAGCCACCGCTCGATTCGACGGTAAGCAGGTCGGTGAATTTGCTGAGCTGGGCACGGTAGTCCAGCGGCTCTGGCGCAGACGTGCTGATTCCGGCGATCAGCGCCGGTGTCCAGAGGCAGAGTAGAAGTGGCAGTATCCGGTACATCGCAGCATCTCCCGTTGAAATCGGGTTATCGGCTGTTTTCTCGAAAACTGCAGGGTACAATAGCGCCCGATTTAACGCTAAGGATCTGGAAATGGCTGATTACAAGGTTGCACCGTCGATTCTCTCGGCAGATTTTGCTCGTTTGGGTGACGAAGTTAATGCGGTGCTTGATGCAGGTGCAGATATCGTTCACTTCGATGTGATGGACAACCATTACGTCCCTAACCTGACAATCGGCCCGATGGTTTGTAAAGCACTGCGTAAACACGGTATTACGGCTCCGATCGATGTGCACCTGATGGTTAAACCTGTCGATCGTATGATCGGTGACTTTATCGAGGCAGGTGCAAGCTACATCACTTTCCATCCCGAAGCGTCTGAACATATCGATCGTTCGTTGCAGATGGTGCGCGATGGCGGCTGTAAGTCAGGACTGGTGTTCAATCCAGCCACGCCACTGCACTACCTTGATCATGTGATGGATAAGGTCGATATGATCCTGCTGATGTCAGTCAACCCCGGTTTTGGTGGCCAGAAATTTATTCCCGGTACCTTGGATAAACTGCGTGAAGCACGCAAGCGCATAGATGATTCAGGGTTGGATATTCGCCTTGAGATCGATGGTGGTGTGGGCATCAATAATATCGCTGAGATCGCTGCTGCAGGCGCAGATACCTTTGTTGCTGGATCAGCGATTTTTAACACCGACGACTACAAAGCGACCATCGACAAGATGCGCGCTGAATTGGCAGGGGTTTAATCGATGGCGCAGTTGCCGCAACTCATTATGCTGGACTTGGATGGCACGCTGGTGGACTCAGTGCCGGATCTGGCCGTTGCCGTTGACCAGATGCTAACCGAGCTTGATCGCCCGAAAGCCGGCGAAGCTAAAGTGCGTGACTGGGTCGGAAACGGTGCCTCTATGTTGGTGGCGCGTGCGCTCTCTGACTCAATGGATCCACAGGATTGTCATAAAGAGGGTGAGCTTTATGAAGCTGCCTATCTGGCTTTCTTAAAAGCCTATGCTGAATCCAATGGGCGTTTTGCTCAAATATACCCGGGCGTTGAAGCCGCGCTAGAGAAGTGGACGCAGCAGAGGGTACCGCTGGCCGTTGTGACCAATAAGCCGATGCTGTTTACCAAAGCGCTACTCAAATCCCTGCGCCTTTCACGCTACTTCCATTTCGTTGTTGGTGGCGACACGCTGGCGCAGAAAAAACCTGATCCGGCACCGCTGCTGCACGTAATCGAACAGCTAGACGCTGAGCCGCAGGCCTGTTGGATCGTCGGTGACTCAAAGAATGATGTACAGGCGGGACGTGCTGCCGACTGTAAGGTTGCGGCTGTAACCTATGGCTACAACCACGGTGAGAACATCGCTGACTCACATCCGGACCTGTTAGTTGATCGCTTAGATCAGCTTGACCTCACGTTGGTGGCAGACTTGCCCGAAGAGGGCGACGATACGGAACCGCAGCCGAGCGGACATTGAGTTAGCTTGAAGTGCTAGATGGCTTCAGGCACTCTGCGCAGATGATTTTTGGAGCAGTTAATTTCTCTCCCCAAGGATAAGAGCGAAGGAACAACCATGGATATCAAACAGGCACTGGCGCACGCCGTTGCTGGTGAACATCTGAGCCGTGATGAGATGCATGCGGTGATGATGCAAATTATGACGGGGCAGGCGACGGATTCACAGATCGGCGCTTTCCTCACCGCTATGCGCATCAAGGGTGAGTCAGTTGACGAGATTACCGCTGCGGCTCAGGTTATGCGCGAATTGGCGATCGGCGTGAAACTCTCCACTGATAACGCGGTTGATATTGTGGGCACCGGCGGTGATGGCTCTAACCTTTTCAACGTCTCCAGCGCAGCCTCTTTTGTTGTCGCTGCAGCGGGCGGTACGGTAGCGAAGCACGGTAACCGCTCGGTAAGTTCTAAGTCTGGCGCGGCGGATCTGCTTGAGGAGGCCGGTATATTCCTGGGTCTGAATGCTGAGCAGGTGGCACGCTGTATTGATGAGGTGGGCGTTGGTTTTATGTTCGCGCCGCAGCACCACAGTGCAATGAAGCACGCGATTGGTCCACGCCGTGAAATGGGCATGCGCACGCTGTTTAATGTTCTTGGTCCGCTGACTAACCCGGCAGGTGCCAAGCACTACCTGCTTGGCGTGTTTGATAAAGAGCTCTGCTGGCCAATGGCTGAAGCGCTGTTGGAACTGGGTGCCAAGCACGCACTGGTCGTTCACGCTGAAGATGGGCTGGACGAGATCAGTCTTGCTGCGACTACGCACGTTGCTGAACTTAAGGATGGCATGATCGCCGAGTACGACATTACGGCAGAGACGGCCGGACTAGAGGCGCAGACACTCGAAGGTCTGCAAGTAGCGGATTCGAGCGAATCGCTGCAGGTTATCCGCGCAGCCTTCAGTGGCGAGAACCCTAAAGCCGCCGACATGATTGCACTTAACGCAGGTGCTGCACTCTATGCGGCGGATATATACGACTCGCTTGAGGGGGCCGTTGCCAAAGCTCTTGAAGTGATCGCAAGTGGTGCCGCTAAGGCGAAGATGGAAGAGCTGGCGAGTTTCTCGCAGAACTTTGCGGCGGGAGCTCAGTGATGGCGAAAATCCCGACAGTACTTGAGCGTATCGTAAAGCGTAAGTTCGAGGAGATTGCTGAGCGTACTCCTTCAGTCAGCGTTGAACAGTTGAAGCAGCAGATTGAGTCGCAAAAAGGCGGAGAGACTGATCCGCGTGGTTTTGTGCGCTCACTCGAGACAAACATCGCAGCGGGTCGCGCTGGAGTAATCGCTGAAATCAAAAAAGCGAGCCCGAGCAAGGGGGTGCTGCGTGATCCGTTCCATCCTGCTGAGATCGCGGCTTCTTACGAGCAAGGTGGTGCGAGCTGTCTCTCCATTTTGACCGATGCCGACTTTTTTCAGGGGCACGAAACTTACCTGCAGCAGGCACGAGCCGCCTGCTCACTGCCGGTAATCCGCAAAGATTTTATTGTAGATCCCTATCAAGTTTATGAAGCCCGTGCGATCGGCGCTGACTGTATCCTGCTGATTGCCGCTTGCCTGGAGGATCAGCAGATGGCCGATCTCAATGGATTAGCACAAGAGCTGGGGATGGATGTGTTGATTGAGGTGCACGATGGTGAGGAGTTGGAGCGCACCTTGCCGCTGGGCAATCGCCTCCTCGGTATCAACAACCGTAACCTGCACAATTTTGAAGTGACGCTGCAGACTACATTGGATCTGCTTGCGCGTATTCCTGATGACTACTTAGTGGTTACCGAGAGTGGCATTCTGGCGCAGGATGATGTTGCTTTGATGCGTCAGAATCAGGTGAATGCCTTTTTGGTGGGTGAGGCCTTTATGAGGGCTGATGATCCGGGCCAGCGTTTGGCGGAACTATTTGGATAAGCGCTGAACCTGAGCGAATGAATTAAGGAAAATTAACATGCACGTAGAAGTTAAGTGGGATGGTGATGAGCGCTTCAAAGCGACCACCGACTCAAAGTTTGAAGCCGTAATCGATCGCGACCTAGAGCAGGGTCCGCGTCCTATGGAGTACATCCTAGTTGGATTGGGCGGCTGTGCTAGCGTCGATGTGATGAGTATGCTCAAAAAGAGTCGTCAGGATGTAACCGACTGTGTCGCAATTATCGATGCTGAACGAGCCGATGCCGTACCTGCTGTATTCACCAAAATTCACCTGATTTTCAAAGTAACCGGCCGTAACCTCAAACCATCTGCTGTGGAGCGCGCCGCTAAGCTCTCTGCTGAGCAGTACTGCTCGGTTTCGAAGATGCTAGAGGGCGGTGGTGTAGAGATCACTCACTGCGTTGAGATTCTCGAGGCTGAATAACCACCTTTCAGGGTCGCCTCATGCGCTGCGCGCACAAGCCTCGCACAGAACGTTTGTAGGAGGGTTTTCGCCGAGTAGGCGATGCCGCGACGGTCAGTAATTGTACGAGGGTTATGGCCCATAAGGCGATGACGCGGCGCCTCAACTAACTGTTGTTTTTTTAAACAATCTCTCTATAATTACGCCTCCTTTTTTATATCAACCTCCTTGCTTTCGGGGTTTCCAGTTCAAAAGGTGCTGGAAGTTGCATACCTCGGAGGCTGCAAAACCGTAAGGAGCTACAATGCGTCACTACGAAGTACTGTTCCTGGTTCACCCGAACCAGAGCGAGCAGGTTCCAGCGATGATCGAACGTTACACTGCCCTGATTGAAGGCGATAACGGCAAGATCCACCGTCTGGAAGACTGGGGCCGTCGTCACCTGGCATACCCAATCAACAACGTTCACAAAGCACACTACGTTCTGATGAACGTGGAAGCTACTCAGGCTGTGATGGACGAGATCGAAAACCTGTTCCGCTACAACGATGCCGTTCTGCGTAACATGATTCTTCGCACTAAAGAAGCGATCACTGAGCCATCTCCAATCAAAGCTGCTGAAGCACGTGAAGAGCGCAAGCCACGTCGTGAAGATCGCAGCGAGAAGCCAGCACCTCAGGCTGAAAAGTCTGAAGAAGCGGCTTCTGAAGAGTAATTAAGATTAGGAGATAGATCAGATGGCACGTTTTTTCCGTCGTCGTAAGTTCTGCCGTTTCACTGCAGAAGGCGTTACTGAGATCGATTACAAAGACCTGGATGTACTGAAAGGTTACATCACTGAAACTGGCAAGATCGTTCCTAGCCGTATCACTGGTACTAAAGCTAAGTACCAGCGTCAGCTGGCAACTGCGATCAAGCGCGCTCGTTACGTAGCGCTGCTGCCGTACACAGACGGTCACGATCTGTAAGACTGCTTTTAAGCGCGATCTGATCGCGCTTTGAGTGAAACATAAGTATTTACTGCAGGTATACCTGCAGCCTAAATGAGGTTTTGAGAGATGGAAGTTATCCTCCTCGAGAAGATCGGCAAACTGGGTGGTCTGGGTGATAAGGTTAATGTTAAGGCTGGTTTCGGCCGTAACTACCTGATCCCTCAGGGCAAAGCAGTTTCTGCAACTGAAGCAAACATGGCTCGCTTCGAAGAGCGTCGCGCTGAACTGGAAAAAGAGGCTGCTGACAAGCTGGCTTCTGCTACAGCTCGCGGTGAAGCTCTGGAAGGTCTGGCAATTACTATCGCTGCCAACGCTGGTGACGAAGGTAAACTGTTCGGCTCTATCGGTAGCAAAGATATCGCTGATGCGATCACTGCTGCTGGTACTGAAGTTGAGAAGTCAGAAGTTCGTCTGCCAAACGGTGTTATCCGTACAACTGGCCAGTTCGAAGTTGACGTTCAGCTGCACGCAGAAGTTACAGCATCAATTACTCTGACTGTTGAAGCAGAGTAATTAGTTTGTTGTTATAAGAAAACCGCGCTTCGGCGCGGTTTTTTTGTACAGGGATGTAACGTATGCCGCGAATGCCCGGGTGGCCGAGCGCGGCGATCGCCGGAGACGCAAACTCCCGGATTCCAATCGAGGTCCCCATGTCTGATTCGAATACAGCTTTAGCGTCGCCGGCAAAATCGGTTCCTCTGGTTATACTCTCGATCGGTATGTTGCTGATGTTGGCAGCTCTCGATCAAACGATTGTCTCCACGGCACTTCCGACCATCGTTGCGGATCTAAAAGGGATAGATCAGCTATCTTGGGTGGTTACCGCCTACATACTCTCCTCAACGGTTTCAGCCCCTCTCTATGGCAAGCTTGGCGATCTGTTCGGACGCCGCGCTATGGTGATGGTTTCAGTCAGCTTGTTTCTCACTGGTTCGGTGCTCTGTGGTCTTGCATACAGCATGAATGCGCTAATTATTGCTCGCGTCATACAAGGCTTCGGTGGTGGTGGGTTGTTTGTGCTAGCGCTCTCAGTTGTTGCTGATGTGTTGCCGCCCAAAGATCGCGGCAAGATGCAGGGAGTCTTCGCGGCGATATTTTCGCTCGCCAGCGTCGTGGGCCCGTTGGCAGGTGGTTGGCTGGTCGATGTGGCGAGCTGGCACTGGATATTCTTTATCAATATTCCCGTAGGGCTCTTGGCTATTGCAGGCTTTATCGCAGGTTTTCACCCCACTGGCCAAAGGGTAAAACATAAAATCGACTGGGCGGGTGCTCTGTTTTTGAGCATCACATTGGCGGCGCTGACTCTCGTTTCTAGTTTGGGTGGACGCTCCTTTCCCTGGTCGTCACTCGAGGCGCAGGCGTTAATCTTGATCTCGATTGGTGCGTTGCTACTGTTTGTCTGGATTGAGCGCCGCGCCGCGGAACCCATTTTGCCGCTGAGTCTGTTCAAAATGAATATCTTCACGCTGACCAGTGTCATAGGTTTTATCTCGGGTATGGCGATGTTCAGCTCAATCACCTTTTTGCCGCTCTATCTTCAGATCGCCTTGGGTATATCGCCCACTGAGTCGGGCTTAGCGATGATTCCGATGACTCTAGGCATCGTCACCTCGTCTACCCTCGCTGGGCGTTACATGGGTAAAACGGGGCGCTACTACTACATCACCATTATTGGTATGGCCTTTCTAACACTGAGTATGGTGTTGCTATCGCAGTTGCATGTGACCACCGGCTTAGTAACGTTTTCTGTTTACTTGCTGACGGTTGGTCTGGGCATGGGATGTATCTTTCCCGTGGTCACCTCGTCTGTACAGAATGTCGTGCCGCGCCAACAGCTGGGTACAGCAACGGCCGCAGGCGTGATGTTTCGTCAGGTTGGCGGTTCCCTGGGTGTTGCCGTGCTTGGTGCGATCTTCACTGCGCGTATGTTGGCGCAGTTTGAGACTGCTGAAATTGACGGCATATTCAGTGAGAGCGGTGAGTTCGTCATCAGCCCAGCCATGCTTGCTTTATTTTCACCTGAGGTGCAGCAGACCATTGGCGCTGTGGTGGTTGATGCAATGCATCCGATCTTCTGGGTTGCTGGTAGTTTCTGTGTGCTGGGCCTTATCGCCGCGCTATTTCTGCAGGAAGTACGGCTTGAGAACCGCATGGTCAAACCTGAGGCAGAAAAGAGGGAGTAGTGCGTCGCGCAGTAAACTGCGCTCCTACTCTGGAATGCCTGTGTTATAGTGAGCGGCCCAACATATTTCTGATTTATTTGAGTTAGTTACGCGTGGAAAGAGCTGATTACGACCGTGAAGTAGAGCGTGCCAAGGTACCCCCGCACTCGATGGAGGCGGAGCAGTCTGTACTGGGCGGCATGATGCTAGATAACAACGCCTGGGACGTGGTCTCGGAGATTGTTGTTGATTCGCACTTCTACAGCGGCAATCACCGCAATATCTTTCGCACTATGCAAAAGTTGATCGACCTGGGGCGCCCGATCGATGTGGTTACCCTCTCTGAAGAGTTAGACCGTACTGGCGAGCTTGAAGCCTGTGGCGGCCTCGAGTATCTGGTCGACCTGGCTAGCAACACGCCAAGCGCTTCAAACATTCGCGCCTACTCAGAGATCGTGCGCGATCGTGCGCTGTTGCGTCAGATGATCTCGGTATCGAATGAGATCAACGATTCCGCCTTCTTCCCAGAAGGTCGTGGTGCTGAAGAGATTCTCAACGAAGCCGAAAGCAAGATCTTCCAGATCGCGGAAGATCGTCCGAATCAGGGTGGCCCTCAGGGGGTCAACCCGCTGCTCAAAGAGGCCGTAGAGCGTATTGATGAGCTCTTCGGTAACTCGGATTCACTCACGGGTGTAACCACCGGCTTCGATGATCTCGATGAGGCGACCGGCGGTATGCAGAAGTCGGACCTGATCATTGTCGCGGCTAGGCCCTCGATGGGTAAGACGACCTTCGCCATGAACCTGGTCGAGAACGCTCTGATGGCGAGTAATAAGCCAGTGCTGGTCTTCAGCTTGGAGATGCCGGCGGCGCAGTTGGTAACGCGTATGCTGTCATCGCTGGGGCGTATTAACCAGACCAAGGTGCGTAACGGACAGCTAGAAGATGACGATTGGCCTAAGCTCACCGCGGCGGTCAACATGCTGAAGAATAAACCGCTGTTTATCGACGATCAGGCCGGTATTAGCCCCAACGAGATGCGTACCCGCGCGCGTCGTATCGTGCGCGAGCATGGGCCGCTCTCAATGATCATGGTCGACTACCTGCAGCTGATGCAGATTAAGACCGGCAAAGTTGAGTCGCGCACCAACGAGATCTCCGAAATCTCCCGCTCGCTCAAGGCGATCGCCAAGGAGATGGAGTGTCCGGTTGTCGCGCTATCGCAGCTGAACCGCTCGCTGGAGCAGCGTCCTAACAAGCGTCCGGTTAACTCGGATCTGAGGGAATCAGGCGCGATCGAGCAGGACGCAGACGTCATCATGTTTATCTATCGTGATGAGGTCTACAACGAAGACTCGCCGGAGAAGGGTGTCGCTGAGATCATTATCGGTAAGCAGCGTAACGGCCCTATCGGAACCACTCGCTTGGCGTTTATCGGTAAGTTCACGCGCTTTGAAAACCTAGCGCGTGATTACCAGATCCCACCTGAGGAGTTCTAAACCCGATTCAAGGCTCGCACTCTTATTGCGGCTCAGTCAGTTGGAAGGCTTCGAGTTTGCGCAGCGGCTTGCCCCAGTCACCAAGGCCGCTTGTTTTGGTTGCCTCCAGTTCGGGTAAACGGAACTCTAAATACTCAATGGCAACCTGCAGTAGAAGTTGCCCCATACCGACCACCTGGCCAACAGCTCTAGGTGGAGTCTCTTTAAAACTCGCAAGGGTGCGTTTTAGTGTTTCCATCCGGCGTTCACCGAGAGCGTTGTCGTTCGCGGTCGCACCTAGATACTTACGGTTATTCATTATCCAGAGGGCTGCGTCCAGCATTGCCAGCGCGCGGCCAGCGAGGGCGAGCTCGCTATTGGCGTTAGCGCTCGGTATTAGCGGGGGGTGAGGCGCTCTGCGATCGAGATACTGCAGAATAAGTGCTGTTTCGGTGAGCGCTGTGCCATCATCCAGCAGTAGCGTGGGTACACGACTCATGGGATTGGCCTGCACTAATTCGGGGGTGTCTGAGGCTGGATCAACCCAACCCACTGTACATTCGTCATCCAGGCCTTTGAGCATCAAGGCGATGCGTATAGCTCGGGCATAGGGTGAGGTGGGCGATAGCAACAGTTGCATCTTAGATATCCTTCAGCAGATTTTCCCTAAACGCTTCGGGTAGCGGCACCACTTTGCGCTGGTCATAGTCGAAGAATACGATGCCAGTCTTGGCGTGGGCCACATCAACGGCGGTTTTTTTGTTGCTCAGCAGGTAGTAGATATCGCAGCCGTACTTGTTAAAGTCGCCGACCGTAACATCTACTTTCACGCGATCGCCATAGAATCCCTCGGATTTATAGACGATGGCAGTGTCGGTCATGATGATGCCGAAGCCTTCAACATCCATTTCCGTGTAGCCGTTCTGTTGCAGAAACTGTACGCGGCTTTCGTGAATCAGGCTGAGTACGGCGTCGTTACCTAGGTGACCACCGTAGTTAATGTCGGTAATGCGCAAGGGGATTTCAGTTGTGAAGAGATAGTTCTCTGGCATATCCAGTTTAATACGTGCCAAGGTTGGGCTCCCTAGATTTTAAAACAGTGCTCGAATAGAGGGTGTTAAGTGTACACCAGAGGGCTTAAGATTTTCCTTATTTAGCAAAAGCTGATATAAACTCGTTTCGCTCGTAATGTCGGGTCGAGACTCGACCTGTCGGGCTTGTTCGACTCGCCGTAGGTCGCCTCTTGAGGCGACACATTCGAATTAAATGGGAACTCCACCATGTCCAACTCCCTCGGCCGCAACGTCAATCTATACACCGCTGCACAAGCATTCGGTGCCTCAACACCACCGATTATTATTTCACTGGGCGGCCTAGTAAGTATGGCGATGGGTGCGCCGCACGAGTTGATGACCCTGCCCGTGTTCCTGTTCAACTTGGGACTGGCGCTCAGCGCACTCCCAGCGGCATTTTTGATGGCCAAACTAGGGCGCAGGACCGCCTACATTATCGCCGGGATTTTCGCTCTGGTATCTGCTTCGTTGAGTGCAACTGGCATTCTGACTCAAACCTTTGCGCTCTTCTGTGCCGGTACTCTTTTAGCGGGCTATTACGCTGCGCATGTGCAAAGTTTCCGTTTTGCCGTGGTCGAGGGCTTGCCCAAAGAGCAGGCACCGAAAGCGATATCGAGGGTTATGATCGGCGGTTTGATAGCGGCTATTATAGGTCCGCAAGTGGTTGTCTGGACGCAGGATGCGATGGAGGTGCAGTACGCCGGCGCCTTCATCGGTCAAGCCGTATTGGTGCTAATTGGTCTTGCTGTGATTATGCAAATCCGCGATGCGGGTCCAGCACCGAAGAGGGTCAAGTCAGCATCTGATACCCGCTTAATCGATCTGCTTAAGCGTCCACGCTATACCATTGCCGTTGCAGCGGGTGTTGTCTCCTATACATTGATGGCCTTTGTAATGACAGCCGCACCCATTGCGATGGTAGACCATGGGCATGAAGTGAAGCATGCGGCGCTCGGTATCCAATGGCACGTACTGGCTATGTTTGCTCCATCCTTTTTTACTGGCAAATTGATGGTGCGCTTTGGAAAAGCGCGTATCACGGCGCTAGGACTTATCCTGATAGCCTTGGCCGGTATCATTGCCCTACAAGGGCTGGAGCTCGCGCACTTCTGGGGCTCGCTGATCCTATTGGGTGTTGGTTGGAACTTTGGTTTTATCGGGGCGACAGCGCTGGTGGCTGAAGCGCATACCCCTGAAGAGAAAGGTCTGGCTCAGGGGTTTAACGACTTTATGATCTTCTCTACCGTGGCCCTGGGCTCGTTCATGGCTGGCGTGCTGCTTAACGCAAGCGGCTGGTACACGCTCAACCTAGTTGTAATGCCTATCTGTGCGTTGGTGCTGGCGGTAATGTTGCTGTTGCGTCGCTACCCGTTGGAGGCGGCTGCGGCTTAAAAGAAGGGTCGCGTCATTCGGTTGCACCGAATAACCCTCATAAATTGAATTATTCATGTAGAAGGGATTTTGGCGAAGCCAAGGTCGCGATCTGATACGTGCAGAGGGGGTGCCCTTGTGGGAGGCTTGTGAGGCAAAGCCGAACGAGGCGATTAGTCGCTCTCAAGCGCTTTGAGCACATCCACTACTCCCGATGTCAGCGCAGCGATATCCTTGCTAGTGCTGATATACGGCGGCATTAGGTAGACGTTGCGGCCAAATGGACGCACCCATGTGCCGCGCTCTACAAACATTGGTTGCACTTCAGCCAGTGACACAGGCTCTTTTCGCTCCACGACACCGATAGCGCCAATCACACGCACTTCTGCAACAGAATCTAGCTCTGCCGCCGGAGCAAGCCCTGATTTGAGTCCATCGGAAATACGCTCAACCTGATTCTCCCATTCACCTGTCTCTATCAGCCTCAGGCTGGCATTGGCCACGGCGCAGGCGAGTGGGTTGCCCATAAAGGTGGGGCCGTGCATAAAGCAGCCGGCACCGCCGGATGAGATGGTTTGGGCAATCTCGTTGGTTGTTAGCGTTGCGGCCAATGTCATGTAGCCGCCGGTGAGTGCTTTACCGACACAGAGGATATCGGGGCTGATGCCAGCGTGATCGCAAGCGAATAGTTTACCGGTGCGGCCGAAGCCTGTGGCGATCTCATCGGCGATTAGCAGGATGTTGTACTGGTCGCAGAGATCGCGTGCGCGCTTCAAGTAGTCAGCGCTGTAGAAATACATGCCGCCGGCACCCTGAACTATCGGTTCGAGTATCAGGGCGGCAAGTTCATCGGCATGCTCGCGCAGAACCTCTTCAAGTGCATCGCTATCGCTCTGCAGTAGCGGCTCTCCAAATTTGGAAACAGGGCGGGGTACAAAGTGGTGTTTGGGCAGTACTCCAGTAAAGATCTCATGCATCCCCGTTACCGGGTCACAGACCGACATCGCACCAAAGGTATCGCCGTGGTAGCCACCGCGCAGTGTGACCAGCTTGTGTTTTTTACCCTGTCCCAGGCTCTGCCAGTACTGCAGTGCCATCTTAATCGCAACCTCTACCGAGACTGAGCCGGAGTCGGCGATAAAGACCTTATCCAAGCCGGTGGGCGTCATGCGCACCAACTTGCGCGCGAGCTCTATGGCCGGTTCGTGAGTGATTCCACCAAACATCACATGCGACATCTTGCTGATCTGGCTTTTCGCGGCCTCGTTTAGTGCTGGGTGGTTGTAGCCATGTATGGTGGACCACCAAGAGGACATGCCGTCTATTAGCTCCCGACCGTCATTGAGTCTCAAACGCGTACCGCTGGCCGAAACTACAGGCGTCATCGGGGGTGGATTAATCATCGATGAGTAGGGGTGCCAGATGTGTTCGCGGTCAAACTCTAACTGCTCGGGCGTGATAGACATGTGTGCTCTCGCTAATTCAGATTGGGGCTGATTGTAGCAGACTTAGAGACGCGCTCTTATGGTCTGGTGACATTTATACAAGTTGGTATGTTGATTGCTAATAGCTGCTAAATTCGATGGGTTACTTCGTAGTAATTCGACACTGTAGGTGCAGTGCCACCCTATTTCATTGTTAGCTTTGTTTTTTACACTGGTATTCTCAATATGCGTCGCATTACGAGAAGCAAAATGAGTATTAGTTTATGACGAATTCGTCCGAAGTGTTTTTCCAACGTCTAAGTCAGCGGGTTGTTGTTCTGCTGGCGATAATCATGTTACCAGCGCTGCTAGCCAGTACGTTACGCGCCCTCAACGCTGATGGTGCCTATGGCGTTGTTTTCTTCCAAGTATTGATCTTCGCATGGATCGTCTATCTAGCGCTGCCACTTAGCCGAACGAGTTTTACGGTACGTACATACTCCCTCGTCGGTATCGGCGTTGCGATAGCGATAGGGTCCGTGATTCGTAATCCGGATTCGGGTGTCGGGATGGCCTCGCTGATTGTGGCCAGCATATTCCTGTCCGCTATAACGATTGGGCCTGTCCGCTACATTTTTATCGCCGTTGTTTTCCCTGCGGCGGCGGTCATCTCACATTTTACCGGGCAGTTGGGTTGGGCGGTGGTCATCAGTCAGGCCTTAGCAATGGCAGGAATGGCAGCTGTCGCCAATATGTTGGTGGGGGGTGTTGTTTCTCATGCAAAGGGACGCGTGCAGGAAGAGATAAAATTGCGCAAGGATATAGATGAAGCGCTTGCCGAGTTGGGTAAAGAGCAAGCACGCCGTGATCTTGTTGCCAGTGCCGCTGATATTGCCCACCTGGAGTACGATTACGCTACGGGAATGCTAAATGGAGATCTGGCGTTGCAGCAAAGATTTGGGCGCAACGCGGATGATGGGGCAATAGATTTTTCCAGACGCTTCGATGACTTTCCGGCCGAGAGTCTAGCGTTGATACAGCAGAAAATAGGTGAAATGAGCCAACAACCTGCTGGCGCCAAAGTGACGTTCGTTCACCAACAGTACATAGGAGAGGAGAGAGTTGCCAGTACCCTCCGTGTTACCGGTGTAAATATTGAACGCGATGGCCGCTTGCTGTTCATGGGAGCGTCGATTGATATTACGGACGCTGTGGTAGCTCGGCAGCAGGCAGAGAAGCAGGCCGATCAGCTGAAGCTAATTACCGTCCAGGGCAATATTGGTCTTTATGAGTTTGATCTCGAAGAGGGCGTTATGTATGCCAACTCTGTGTTGTGTGAGCGACATGGGGTTGATCCAGATATTGGGGTGATAACTCAACAGCAACTGCTTGATAGTCTCACCGACGATTCCCGAGTCACTGCACTTGCACATATCGAGGCGGGGAAAACAGCGTCTGAGGGATACTTTTCAACGTGGATGATTGAAGAAATTCACAGTGATGGTACCGCCCATAAAATACGTATATTCGAAAAGCTAGAGCGGCGAGATGGTCGTCCATTCTTTGTAGGAGCAAGTGTCGATGTGACTGAAGAGGTGCAGGCCAAAGAGCAAGCCGAATCGGCGGCTATCAAACTTGCACAGGAGCAAGATCGCCAAGCGCAGATGTATGCGGTGATCGGGCATGAGTTGCGCACGCCAGCGGCTAGTTTGCAGATGATGCTGGATGATCTGGGTGAGGGTGAACGCCTGGACTCGACATTGGCGCGCGCTAACATTGAGCAGTTGCTCTCCGTCATTGATACCTTGCGTGCTGTGGCGCAGCCTCAGCGTATGGCCCAGTCAGCCTTTGATGATGTGGTGCTGGATGAGATGCTGCAGCAGCAAGCGGAGAGCTTCCAATCCTTGGCTACGCGCCAAGGGATTGAGCTCAGGACCGATTTAACCGGATTGACCTTTCACCCAGTCCATATTCAGAAAACGTTGTTGCGTCAGGTGCTTTCAAACCTCATCAAGAACGCCTTGATCCATTCAGGCGGAACAGAACTCGAGGTGGGTGCCTCGGGTACGCTGCTGGAGGGAGAGCGTAAGGCGCTGCGTTTTTGGATTGCAGATAACGGCAAAGGGGTTTCTGCTGATAAGGTTGAACAGTTGTTTGAAGCCTTTGTACGTGGCTCTACCGAGGCCGAGGGCACGGGCCTTGGACTGCATATCTGCCGTGAGATTATCCAAAATATGGGTGGAGAACTGCGTTATGAGCCTCGCCCCGAGGGCGGCGCCTGCTTCGTGATTGAGTTGGAGGTTGATCTGGCTAAAGCGGATCCATCCGAGCAGCTCAAGCCTCAGGCAAACGAATCGTCCTTGAAAGGGATGCGGGTGCTATTGGCTGAGGATAACAAAATGATTCAGATGCTGACGCAGAAAATGCTCAGTAAACAGGGTGCGCAGGTGACTATTGCTAACAACGGCAAAGAGGCTCTGGAGGTCTTTGAGTCGGGTAAGTTTGATCTAGTACTGTCAGATATCTTTATGCCCGAGATGAATGGCTATGAGTTCGCACGCGAGGTGCGGCGTGTTGATACCAAAGTGCCGCTGATAGGACTGACTGCAGCGACGATTGGTAAAGAGACCGATCAGATGCTGGCTGCTGGTGCAAGTGCAGTGTTGTTGAAACCCATCACTCTGTCGAAATTATCTGCTAAATTGGCAGAGCTAGTTGCGTTGTCGAATCCTGTGTAGATCGAACCGCTAATCTGCGCGAGTGCTTTTGTCCCTAGCTGTTGGCTGGTAGAGTCTCGTCTCTGCCACTCTCTACTCTTTAAGGATCTGTAATGATCGACCTGACCCCCTACAACGCCCTGATTTTCGATATGGACGGCACGCTGATCGACTCCATGCCAGCCCATTTGGATGCCTGGGAGGTCACCTGCAAGCACTATGGCTATGCGGTGAATCGTGAGTTTATTCATGCGCTGGGTGGGGTGCCGTCTGTGACCACCGCTTCGATGCTGAATGAGAAGTTTGGCCTAAATCACGATCCTGAAGCGGTGGCGCAGCACAAGATCGCTACCTGGGAGTCACTTGGGCGCCTACCCGACCTGATTGAACTTACAACAGCAATTGTGCGCGAGCATCGCGGCCTGAAACCTATGGCAATTGGCACGGGTAGCCGCCGTGACCACGCGCTAGAGATGCTCAAGCATGTGGATATTCTTGATCACTTTGATTCCGTTGTAGCCTGCACCGATGTCGAAAATGGTAAGCCCCACCCCGAGACCTTCCTCACGGCTGCTAAGCACTTAGATGTGCCGCCTGAAGAGTGTGTGGTGTTTGAGGATACGCAGATCGGCCTGCAAGCTGCGCATGCAGCGGGTATGGATTGCGTGTTGATTGATGGGGATAGTCTGACGCTCTATCCGCGCTAAGGGCTGACCCCAGGCAAGGAAAGGGGTCTGACCCCACGTGGTCTGACCCCTTAGGTAAACACGATTTATTTTAGTTTGAGGAGGCGTGGGCAACTAAAGGGGTCAGACCCCGTTCCGTGAACACGATTTATTTTAGTTTGAGGAGGCGCGCGGCGTTCTCTTTCATGATCAGAGGTTTCACTTCCTCTTTCACGTCGAGTTTTTCGAAATCAGCAATCCAGCGATCTGGGGTGATTACCGGCCAGTCAGATCCAAACAGCATCTTCTTCTTCAGCAGGCTGTTCATGTACTGCAGCAGAATTGGGGCAAAGTACTTCGGTGACCAGCCCGATAGGTCCATGTATACGTTGGGCTTGTGCGTCAGTACTGATAGCTGCTCCTCCTGCCATGGGAAGGCGGGGTGCGCCATCACGATTGGCATATCGGGGAAGTCAGCGGCTACATCATCCAGGTAGATCGGCTGAGAGTACTTCAGGCGCATGTTCATACCGCCGGGAGCACCTGCACCTACACCGGTCTGGCCGGTGTGGAACAGCGCAATCGCACCCTCTTCAGCAATCGCTTCATAGAGTGGGTAGGCCATGCGGTCATTAGGGTAGAAGCCCTGCATGGTTGGGTGGAACTTAAAGCCTTTCACGCCAAAGTCACGCACCAGACGTCGCGCTTCGCGCGCGCCCAGAAGCCCTTTTGCAGGGTCTATGGATGCAAATGGGATCAGAATGTCATCATTTTCTGCACAGATACGTGCAACCTCTTCATTCTCGTAACGCTTAAAGCCGGTGTTGCGCTCCGCGTCTACCGGGAAGATAACCGAGGCGATTTTGCGCTCACGGTAGTAGGCTGCAGTCTCATCCGGCGATGGCATCATGTTGTGGCCAGCGGGATTCTTGAAGTACTTGGCAAACGCTTCCTGGAACTCGAAGTAGCCGTCGTCACGCTCACAGGAGCAGGGCTCTTCCGCATGCGTGTGGAAGTCGATTGCGATAATTTCGTCGAGATTAATCATTATCTGCTCCGTTAAAGTGAGATTAGGTGGTCGGCTGGGTGCTCTTCGTAGAGAGAGTTCATTATACCCTCGCGACGACTCATAACAGCACGCTGGTTAATAGAGCCCTTATCGGTGATCTCGTTACCATCAATGGATGGCAGCTCCGTCAGAATCGTGATGCGCTTCACGCGTGTCGAGCTACCAGTGCTAGAGCCTGCCATCTGCTCCAGACGCTCTGCTATTACCTCTTTGACCTGCGACTGAGACGCTAAAGTCGCGTTATCCATATCCTCACCACCGGGTACAAGCGCCTGCAGATGCGCCCAATCTGGGAAGATCATCGCTGCAATGTAACTACGGTCACGACCGCAGATCACAGCATCCTGAACATAAGGCGCAAAGTGATGAATCAGGCTGGCGCGCAGTGTGCCTGCGCTGACCCAAGTGCCGGTATCGAGTTTGAAGTCCTCCGAGACGCGGCCATCAAATAGCATGCCTCGGTTAGGTGCTTCTGGGTCAATCCACTTAACCGCGTCGCCCAAACAGTAGAAGCCCTCTTCATCAAAGGCTTTTTGGGTTTGCTCTTCATTGCGCCAGTATCCCGGAGTGATGGTGACCGCTTTAACACGGATCTCGGTTTTGTCGCCATTGGGAACTAGTTTCAGCTTGATGCCGGGGGCGGGGCTTCCAATTACGCCGGATGCTGACTCTTCTACTGAGGCAAAAAGCACCGAGGGAGCTGTTTCGGTAGCGCCCAGGCCAGTCACCATTGGGACTTTTTTACCGGTGTGTTCTACGGAGAGCGCATCCAGTTGATCCCAAACATGCTGCGCCAGGCCAGCACCGGCAAAGAAGAACATCCTGAGGTTCTTAAATAGCGACTTAGCAATCTCAGGGTTAGCTTCCAGCTCTTTTGCCATCAACTCGTAGCCCTTAGGCACGTTGAAGTAGATGGTCGGCGAGATCTCTTTGAGGTTCTCCAGCGTGTGGTGAATCATCTTCGGCACAGGCTTACCTTCGTCGATGTAGAAGGTGCCGCCGTTGTAGACCGCCATGCCGATGTTCTGGTTGCCACCGAAGGTGTGGTTCCATGGGAGCCAGTCCAGAATTATCGGTCTCTCATCTTTGAGGAAAGCGTAGACTGAGCGCACCATCTCCTGGTTTGCACAGATCATACGTTGTGTGTTGATAACTGCCTTAGGCATACCCGTCGAGCCTGAAGTCCAAAGGAACTTCGCAATTGCATCGCCGGTCAGCCCCGCGTGAACTGCATCCACTTCCGTTGAAGCGGTAGTGCTCAGCGCATCACTAAAGTTTGAAACCCTGTAGTGCAAAGCGTCGGTTGCATGGTCTGAAGAGCAAGTCAGCACCGGTACTTTAGCCGTGTTAACAGCATCAATAGCATCGCGGTATGGGCCCAGATTGTCTGTAAAAATTAGGCCCGGTGTCAGAGTGTCGAAGACATGCCGCAGTTTGCCGTAGTCGCTGGAGATCAGGGAGTAGGCCGTCGAAATCGGTGAGAAAGGCACACCAATGTACATAGACGCCAGCGCCACCAGTAGATGCTCAGTCGAGTTGCCTGAGAGGATAACCACAGGGCGATCGTTACTGAGGTTCTGCGTCAGCATCCAGCTTGCAATAGCGCGCACGCTCTCAAGCGTCTGAGCAAAGGTGAGTGACTCCCATTCGCCGCTCTCGCCACGCTGGTTGATCAGCACGGTATCAGGTGTCTCTGTAGCCCAGTGAACCAGCTTATCGGTCAGCTTTACCGGGTAGTCACTCAGCGGCTCTGTGCTGGTGACGTACTGCACACCATCGGCAGCATTCTCAATGGTAACGCCGAAATTGTTGATATTAACTGCGTGAAACTCGTGTTGTGTCTTCGCTGTCATCTTCTTATGCCTACTCTGCAAAACTGTACTCAGCAATACCCGCTGCGGCCTGACTGAAGGTGCTCAAACGAGCGTGCAACTGCGGCAGAAGGTGAGCATCATGGAACTTCGCCATAGCAATGATGTTGGTGTTGAACCTTGGATCCAAACCTTGCGCAAGAGCGGCTTTGGCACGCAGAGCCGATTCGCCCAACTGCCAAGCTGAGGTTAGGAAGCCGAGCGCTTCAAGCATCGCTACGCCGCCGGCATTGAGTTGCAGCAGGTTGCTGCTTTTAGCCATTTGGGCGCCGATACCCCGGACGGCATAGATAGCGCCACCAAGGTTGCCGCCGAGTGCTGCCAAATCTACCTCAGCTTTGAGCTTATCAGCAGTCTCATTGATCTCTGCCAGCAGGGACTCAAGCGCAGCGCCTTTATCACCCATAATCTTACGGAACAACAGGTCCTTCGCCTGGATGCCTGTGGTACCTTCGTAAATCGTTGTGATCCGCGCATCACGCATAATCTGAGCGACGCCAGTCTCCTCTACAAAGCCCATACCGCCGAACACCTGAATTGCTGAACCCGCCATCAAGTTGCTCTGTTCAGTGCTGAACGCTTTGAAGATTGGTGTAAGCAGTGCAATGCGCGCTTCCATCGCCGCTTTTTCAGCTTCATCCTGGCAGTACTCTGACTTATCAACCAGGGCTGCCACCAGATAACCCAAGCCGCGTTGAGCAAACACCTGTGACTTAATAGTGAGCAGAAGACGGGCAACGTCTGGGTGCTGAACGATAGGCACACGACGCTCTTTGGTCTCGTAGTGAGCACCCTGAGTGCGCTCCAGCGCGTATTCCGCCGCTTTCTGATAGGCCAGCTCACCAAGCGCAACGCCCTGCAGGCCAACAGACAGGCGTGCCTCGTTCATCAAGATGAACATCGCCGCCAGGCCCTTGTTCTCAGTGCCGATCAGTTCGCCGTAACAGTTGTCATTATCGCCGTAGCTGATAGAACAGGTTGGGCTGCCGTGCAGGCCGGTTTTATGTTCGATACCGGTACAGAGTACGTCGTTGAATTCACCGAGTGAGCCATCGTCGTTAATGCGGTAAGTCGGTACCGCAAAGAGTGATATTCCGCGGCTGCCCTCGGGCGCTTCGGGCGTACGCGCCAGTACAAAATGGATTTTGTTGTCGGCTAGGTCATGCTCGCCATAGGAGATGTAGATCTTCTGACCCTTGATCAGATAATGACCATTATCCTGGAGGGTCGCCTTGGTTTTCAGCTCGCCTAGGTCAGACCCTGCGCTGGGTTCAGTCAGCGACATCGCTGCAGTCCACTCGCCGCTTATCATCTTCGCTATGTAGCGTGCTTTCTGCTCTTCGGTGCCGAATTTCAGTAGGATTTCACTGCAACCCTGCACCAGCGCATGGAACATAACGAATGAGAGGTTGGCGCTGTGCCACATCTCGTTGACAGGCTGAGCGATAAATTTAGGAAGCTGTTGGCCGCCAAAATCTGCAGGCAAAGCCAGACCCATCCAGCCATCCTGGCAGAATTGAGCGTAAGCGGTTTTCCAGCCTTCAGGCGTAGTGACCTTGCCATCGGCGAAGCTACAACCCTGTTCGTCGCCTACTGCATTAAGCGGCGCCAGGCCACGGTTGGCAAATTCGCCAGCCGCTTCGAGGACAGCAGCAACTGTCTCCATATCGAAATCGGCTAGCGCTTCAATCTGTTGTACACCGGTAGCAGCAACGGCTTGCTCTACCAGAAACTGCATCTCTTTTAGCGGGGCGCGGTAATCACTCATGGTTGATCTGCTCCTACTTATCGTTTGTGTCTTATTTGGCCGCCATGCGGATCGCGCCATCGAGGCGGATCACTTCACCGTTCAGCATCTGGTTCTCGATAATCTGCTGGGCCAGCATCGCAAACTCATCTGGTTTACCCAGGCGCGATGGGAAGGGTACTGAAGCACCCAATGCAGCTTGAACCTCTTCAGGTAGTTCGTCCATCAGTGGTGTGCGGAACAGACCAGGTGCAACAGTCATGATGCGGATACCGAGTTTGGCCAGTTCACGCGCGATTGGCAGAGTCATCGCTGCCACACCGGCTTTGGATGCTGAGTAAGCAGCCTGGCCGATCTGACCATCAAAGGCGGCAACCGATGCAGTGTTAACAATCACGCCGCGTTCGCCTGATTCGCCTGGTTCATTGCTCTGCATTGCATTGGCAGCCAGACGCGTAATGTTGAAGGTACCGATCAGGTTGATGTTAACGATGCGCTGGAAGCTTGCCAGATCGTGCGGACCGTCGCGGCCAACGACACGTTTAGCACCACCTACACCGGCGCAGTGAATAACACCTGAGAGTGCGCCGAACTTCCCGGTAGCCGCAGCGATGCAGCTCTCTACTGAGGCTTCATCAACCACGTCGGTTTTGCAGAAGAGGGCTGAACCGCCCAGATCCGCAGCAACCCGCTGACCGCCCGCTTCGTTAATATCGGCAATGCATACCTTGGCGCCCATGGCACTGAGGCGACGCGCTACCGCTTCGCCTAGGCCAGAGCCTGCGCCGGTGACCAGAAAGAGTTTGTCTTGAATCTGCATGCTGAACTCCGACTACTCTTACTGCTGTGGCTGTTTCTTGCGGTTGAGGAACTTCTCCAGACGTGCAACAACGTCCGGGTGAGTCTGGGTAATACCGCACAGCAGTGATTCGGTGTACATACCGTCATCGTGAGACATAGAGTCGATGTGGCGCAGGCCAGTAGTCATCGCCCAGTTAGAGTAAGGTGAGTTTGTAGCAATGCTGGCAGCCAGCTCCTTGGCTTTTTCGAGTGACTGGCCGTTCTCTACAACATAGTGTGACAGGCCCAGGCGGTAACCCTCTTCAGAATCAACATCGCGACCGGTCAGCATCATCTCAGTCATGCGACCAGCACCGATAACACGGGCAACGTTACGTGATGCACCACCGCCAACGAAGATACCGTGACGACCTTCTGGCAGACGGTAGTAAGTACCTTTTTCAGCGACACGGACATGGGCACAGGTTGCCAGCTCAAGGCCGCCACCAATTACAGCGCCCTGCATTGCAGCAACAACCGGTAGACCAGAGTTCTGAATGTGCCCGAAGGTGCGGTGCCACATGTTTGAGTGCTTAACGACATCCAAACCCTGACGCGCTTTGTGCTCAGCCAGATCGAGTCCCGAACAAAACTCTGGACCGGCACCTGAGAAGATAACCACGCGTACATCTTCAGGCATGTTGATGAACACCTGTTCGATCTCCAGGCAGAGCTGATCATTGATCGCGTTCTTCTTCTCTGGGCGGTTCAGGTGTAGGTGGCCGATGCCGTCATTGATGCTGAATTGAATGTAGGTGTAATCGCTCATTATCTTCTTCCTATTTGTGATCGGTCGGCACACTCACGTCGTGGTGAATATTGGTGCGTTATATAATTGTTAAAGATATAAACAATTATGGTCTTAATCAATTAAAATCTTCTTATACAAACTGTTTATGTATCCAACAATTTTCAGTTACACTTGTTTCTGAAACTACATATTTGGATAGGGCAGAGGTCATGGCAGGACGTAAGCGTGCAGCAGCAGAAGTGAACATGGGAGTACTCGAGGAGTTGCTCGGTTATCATGTGCGCCGCGCTCAGCTCAGCTTCTTCGCTGGCTTTTCCGAGGCTTGTGCTGATCTAGGTCTCAGCCCTGGGCTATTCGCTGTGCTGGAGGTCGTGTACCACAACCCCGGGCTGACACAGACTGCTGTCTCAAAAGCGCTGTATACAGACCGCTCCGCGATGGTGGCGGCCATCGATAAGTTAGAGTCGATGAACCTGATTGAGCGTCGTCCATCTGCTAACGATCGACGATCTTATGCTCTCTATGCCACTGAGTACTGTCTCTCCTGGTACCCCTCTGCGGAAGATAAAGTGAAGGATCAAGAGGAGCGTGTGTTAGTCAATCTTGATATGCAGGAGCGCGATCAACTGCTCGCGCTGCTGCAGAAGCTTAACGCAGCTAAGGCGTAAGCTAGGGGTAGTGATGGCGACCGACGCGAAGCCTACTGCAGCCATCCCTCTTTTTGGCCTCTATGGTGAGGCCGACTCTGACAATCCTCAGTTCGTCCACCTCGAGAACATCGCTAGCCGCTCCAGTGTGAACGCCTGGCAGATTCAGCCGCACCGTCATGCTCATATGTTTCAGTTACTGATCATGCGCCGGGGTGAGGTTGAGGTTCGCTTGGATGAGCAGATCTATACAAGTGCTGAACCCTGTGTCATCTCTGTCCCGGCCGGTGTCGTGCATGGTTTTAAATTCAAGCCCAACACCTCAGGTTATGTGCTTACGTTGGCCGAACCGATGGTCTTGGCGTCTGAGGCGCGTATCCATCAGCAGTTATCGGCCTTATTCGAACAGGCCCATTTCACATGCTATGCCGAGTCGGATCCTCTACTTGGCGAGTTGGTCTTACTGTTTGAGCAGATTGGCCGCGAGCTAGAACGTGCAGATGCAGGACGCTCTCTGATGTGTGAGTGGCTGACCAGAGCCGCTCTGCTAACCTTCAAGCGGCGCTTAGATCAGGTGGATGCCGAGGCCGGTGGGATGCAAACCCTTTCAGTGGCTATGCGGCGCTTTCGACAACTCATTGAGGAGCGCTACCGGCAGCACTGGACGGTCGAGCGTTATGCCAAGGAGCTGGGTATGAGTGCTGATCGCCTCAATCGTCAATCCAAAGTGGCTTTTGACAGCACCGCAAAAAACCTCATAGCAGAGCGTCTTATGTTGGAGGCGAAACGTCGTCTTATCTACACCCGGGCGAGTCTGGATGAGGTCGCCTTTGATTTGGGCTTTAAAGACCCTGCTTACTTTTCCCGCGCGTTTAAGCGTGCAACCGGCAGCGCTCCGGGTCAGTTCCGCGACCAGCACTACGACGCCCCCGACGACTCGCTTTAATCGCGTAGCCTAGCTGCGCTCTTACTCTAATCACCCCTGTATGAGCGTAGCTACGCTGCGCGATCGAAATACGCGCCCCTCTCAAAGGTGATGAAGTATTCCTCCGGCAAAGTACACCTAAATCGCAGTATTTAGTCAATTAAAGCTATATATTAACGGAAAAGTACAATTCTTTGTCTGATATCTACCTGTGCGTACCCGCTCTATCTGAGCAAAATGTAGGCACTGAGTGATAAATCCAAGTTTGAGAGTGTCAGATGAAAACGATAAAAACACAGGTCGCGATTATCGGCGGCGGTCCGTCCGGTTTGTTGCTGGGTCAGTTGCTGCACAAATACGGTATCGACAACGTTATTCTGGAGCGTGTTACCGGTGAGTACGTTTTGGGTCGTATTCGTGCGGGTATTCTTGAGCAAGGCTTTGTTAACCTCGTGCGTGAGGCTGGCGTGCAGCAGCGCATGGAGACTGAGGGTCATGTTCATGAAGGTGTAATCTTCTCCGTGCAGGGCAAGGATACCCGTGTTGACCTCAAAGGGCTGACCGGCGGTGACGTCGTGATGTGCTACGGACAGGTCGAGATCACTCAGGATTTGATGGAGGCTCGTAGCGGTGCGAATCTGCCAACCTACTACGAAGCATCTGACGTGCAGCCAATGGACGTAAAGAGCGACACACCTTATGTAACATTCACGCATGAGGGCGAGCAGTACCGTCTGGATTGTGATTACATTGCCGGCTGTGACGGCTTCCATGGTGTATCTCGTCAGACTATTCCAGCAGAGCTACGTACTGAATTTGAACGTGTTTACCCCTTCGGGTGGTTGGGTCTGTTGGCTGATGTGCCTCCCTGTCACGAAGAGCTCATCTATGCCAAACACGAACGCGGCTTTGCCCTCGCCAGCCAGCGCTCTCCCACACGCTCGCGTTACTACCTGCAGGTGCCACTGACTGACAAAGTTGAAGACTGGTCAGACGACGCTTTCTGGGAAGAGCTGAAGAAACGCCTACCGCCTGAAGTCGCCGCTAATATGCAGACCGGCCCAAGCATCGAGAAGAGCATTGCGCCTCTGCGCTCTTTCGTTTGTGAGCCAATGCAGTATGGAAATCTGTTCCTCGTCGGCGATGCTGCTCACATCGTTCCACCAACGGGTGCCAAAGGCCTCAATCTTGCAGCCGGCGATGTGGCAACGCTGTTAAAGATCTTCCGCCGCGTGTACGAGCAGGGTGACAAAAGCTGCACCGAGCAGTACTCAGAGATCGCTCTACGTCGCGTATGGAATGCCGAGCGTTACAGTTGGTGGCTCACGAGTCTGCTACACGAGTTCGGTGACGAGGCCGGTGATAGCGCTATGGATCCACAGATGCGCGATCGCTTCATGACGTCTGAAGTGAACTACTTCCTGCAGAGTGAGGCGGGTCGTAAGGTCATTGCCGAGCAGTACGTGGGTCTTCCTTACGAAGATTTGAAGTAAGCTCATGCGCTTTGCTGATCTCCCGCAAGGGGGATCAGGACCCGCTTGAACCATCCATGGGTCGCTTCGTGATTTACATCCTTGTAAATCAAGAGTCCTGATTCCCCCTTCCGCGAGATCAGCGCCCGACAATTTTCGGTCTCTTTTGATCTCAGTTGTATGCACTAGCTAAGGATCAAGGTCTGCCCGTAGGTGTTTTCCCGAGCCTTGTTTTACAGGGATGTAAAACACGGAGCGCCCATGGATGGCCAGCAGCGACTCGGGAAAATACCTGCGGGTAGACTCTCTCCGTTAATGGTTTGCAGATCTCATGACATGCGGCAGAATGAGAGAAATTCGGTTTGGAAATTAGCTTGTGACCAAGCGCACTTCAATTGCACCTGAATGGGTCGTTCTCTTCGCCGGCATCGTAGCCGCTTTTCATATTGGTAAGTTAGCACCCGCTATCCCTGTACTTCAGTCCGAGATGGGTATCTCGTTGGTTGAAGCGGGTTTGTTGCTGTCGTTAGTTCAGTTTGTCGGTATGAGCTCTGGTGTATTTTGGGGCTTTGCGGTTGGGCGTATTGGGCTGCGCCGGGCTGTGCTGACGGGGCTATCGCTGCTAACGGTCGGTAGTTTTCTGGGTGGTTTTTCGACCGGCTCAACGATGATGCTTCTACTGCGGGTAGTAGAAGGGCTGGGGTTCGTGCTCGTGGTGTTGTCTGGGCCGGGTTTGATGCGTGCGTTGGTGCCGCCAGCACGGCTAAACCTCGCGATCGGTTGGTGGGGCACCTTTATGGGGCTGGGTGCCGGTGGCGCGATGTTCCTTGGCCCTTTGCTGCTGGAGTACTTTGACTGGCATATCTGGTGGTGGGCCAGTGCGGTGCTTACGCTAGTTTCGTTAATTTGGGTGCGCGGACAGATCAGTCCGGCGGTGGATCAGAAACCCAAGGGGAGTACGCAAGCGGGTTTTTTGGGGCATCTGTTTGAAAATCTTGGGCATGTCCTTCGTAAGCAGAGCCCTTGGTTACTGGCGATCATGTTCGGGGCTTATTCAGGCCAGTGGCTGGCAGTCATCGGATTTCTACCGACTATTTATGCCGAAGCGGGTATTAGCGGCCTATGGATCGGACTGCTCACTGCCCTGGTTGCTATGATGAATGCAGTTGGAAATGTGTTGGGTGGACGCTTGCTTCACAGAGGGTTTGGGGGCGAGCGGCTTATTATGCTCGTCTTTGTGTTAATGGGCTGTATGACCTGGCTGGCCTACTCGCCGCTATTTTCAGGTTTAGTCTGGCTACAATTTGCGGCGGTACTGAGCTTCTCAGGGATCGGCGGTATTATACCGGCAGTGCTCTTTGCCGTTGCCGTGCAGCGCGCACCAAGGCCGGATCTGGTGCCTACAACTATCGGTTGGGTGCAGCAGGTGTCTGCCTTTGGGCAGCTCAGCACACCACCGCTGTTTGCTTGGGTGGCCGTGCAGATGGGTGGTTGGAGTTACACCTGGTGGATGACTGGTCTGCTCTCCTTGGTTGGCGTGATGCTGGCGCTGCGGCTCTCTCAGCTTAGCCAGCGTCCAGCGCAATAATCTGCTCGACTAGCTCCGTCATCGTTGTGGCAAAGGCATCTGGCTTTAAGTACTGCGCGTGGTAGGGTGCGCCTGAACGGTCTATATAAGCAGCCTGCATGCCCGCGCTCAGTGCCCCATGTGTATCCCAGTCATGGGTGGCGATGAGTCGCAGCTGCTCTATCGGTTGTCCGAGCTGTTCGGCAGCAAAGTGATATACCTTCGGATCGGGTTTGAAACTACCGGTCGACTCTACCGAGATGCGCTGATCAAAAAGCTCCATCAAACCTGAATTGCTGATCTGGGATGTTACCAAGTTGATCGATGAGTTGGTGAACGCGACCGCGCGGTAGCCAGCGGCTTTCAGTTTCTCCAACGCCGCTCGCATATCCGGGTGAGCGGGTAGGGTAGCGAAAGCGCCCAGAATCTCCTGTTTGGCGTCGGCGCTCAGCGCTAGCTTCATGCGCGCTGCCAGTGTCTCCAGCATGATCCCGGCCAATGAGCCGAAATCGCTCTTCACGCCCGTTAACGCACAAACATTGGAGCTGTGCAGCAGCATAGAGAACCAGGTTGCGGTAATCGCTTCACTGCCAAAATGCTTGGCAAACAGGGGCTTCAGCGAGCTGAGATCGAGTACGGTTTCATTGATATCAAACAGGATGGTATCGCGTTTCATTTTCACACTCTAGTCTGTTGGCTTATCTCTGTTTTCCACTGTACACCATCTGCTAAGCTGAGCGTCATCGATTTGAGGAGATCCCTGGGATGAAGCTTGAGAGTGCACGTGCCGCCGCAGAACTTCTGGATAGAAGCTGGAAAGCGGGTGAGGTGATAGATGCTATGCCTGACGCACTGCGTCCGACATCACGCGATGAGGGTTATCAAATTCAACAGCAGCTCGAAGGCTTCTCCAGCCGGCCGGTGTTTGGTTGGAAGATCGCGGCAACCAGTGCTGCAGGGCAGGCGCATATTGGTATTGATGGTCCAATAGCTGGCCGAGTGTTTGCAGAGACCGTATATCAGGATGGTGACGCAATACCCTTTGGTGCCAATCGCATGGCCGTGGCTGAGGCTGAATTTGCGTTCAAAATTGGGCGCGATCTTGAGCCGCGTGAGCTCCCTTACGAGATGGTAGAAGTGCTCGAGGCGGTATCAGATCTTCACCTAGCGATAGAGACACCTGACTCGCGTTTCGAAGATTTTGTCACGGCTGGCGGCCCGCAACTAATCGCCGACAATGCCTGCGCCTACAACTTCATTCTGGGCCCTAAAGCGCCAGAGGTTTGGCGTGAACTAGATCTGGCTGCGCATGAGACGGTCGGGCGGGTAACCGGTCTGCCGGATGCTCCGGGTAAGGGGTCTAACGTGTTGGGCGATCCACGAGCTGCGCTAGTGTGGCTAGTGAATGAGTTGAGCTCGCTCGGAATTACGCTGCAAGCCGGTCAGATCGTTACAACCGGAACCACTACCGTACCCATGCCGATCAAGCCGGGTGATACGGTAGTCGGAGATTTTGGGATTCTAGGGCAGGTGAGTTGCTCGTTTATTTAGGAGCGAAATAGGGCGAAGCCCTATTTCGCGGGAGACTAGCTTGACCCTGGGTGGTCTGACTCCATTTGTAGTTCAAGCAAAGTCGGGAAATACGCATTCGCGAACACCCCTCCTGCATGGACCAATAAAAAAGGCGACTCTCTTATGAGGTCGCCTTTTTTAGTTCAGCTATCGCTTATTTCATTGTAGGCATAGAGAACTCTGGGCCTGCGCTTAGGCCGGTTGGCCAGCGTGCAGTGATAGTCTTCATGCATGTGTAGAAACGTACGCCATCTGGACCGTGCATGTGCAGTGGGCCGAAGAGTGAACGCTTCCAGCCGCCGAAGCTGTGGAATGCCATAGGTACTGGGATTGGCACGTTTACGCCAACCATGCCGACCTGCACGTTTTCACAGAAGTTGCGAGCAGTGTCACCGTCACGGGTGAAGATCGCAGTACCGTTACCGTACTCGTGGTCGTTGATCAGTTTCAGAGCCTCTTCGTAGCTGCTTACGCGAACAACCGCCAGTACTGGGCCGAAGATCTCTTCGTTGTAGATGCGCATGCCAGGCTTAACGTTGTCGAACAGGGTTGGGCCAACGAAGTAACCGTTATCGTGATCAACAACTTTGAAGTTGCGGCCATCAACGACCAGAGTTGCACCCTCTTCTACACCTGAATCGATGTAACCTAGAACTTTATCTGCATGTACACGGCTTACCAGAGGGCCCATATGTGGCTCTGGAGAGGTCATGCCGTTACCGACAGACATCTTCTCGATCTCTGCAGTCATATCTTTGATCAGGTGATCAGCAACTTCGTCGCCTACACATACCGCAACAGAGATCGCCATGCAGCGCTCACCAGCAGAACCGTATGCCGCACCCATCAGCGAGCTGATAACCTGTGATGGTTCAGCATCTGGCATTACGATCATGTGGTTCTTGGCACCACCTAGGGCTTGTACACGCTTGCCGTGCGCGCTCGCCGTTGAGTAGATGTACTCAGCGATTGGAGTAGAACCTACAAAACTTACCGCCTGTACCGCTTCATCAGTCAGTAGAACGTCTACCGCTTCTTTGTCGCCGTTTACGATGTTGAATACACCGTCTGGCAGGCCTGCTTCTTTCAGCAGCTCAGCGAGGCGCATAGTCGTGGAAGGATCTTTCTCAGAGGGCTTCATTACGAAGGTGTTACCACAGGCGATTGCAACTGGGAACATCCACATTGGAACCATTGCTGGGAAGTTGAACGGGCTGATGCCCGCACACACACCCATTGGCATCATCTGGCTGTAGCTATCTACTCCACGGCCAACGTTCAGGCTGTGCTCGCCCTTCTGCAGGTGAGGGATACCACAAGCAAACTCAACAACTTCCAGACCGCGAGTCAGTTCGCCTTTTGCGTCAGAGAATACTTTACCGTGCTCTGATGTGATCATCTCAGCAAGTTCATCGGCGTTCGCTTCTACCAGCTCTTTAAACTTGAACATCACGCGTGCGCGCTGTAGGGGAGTGACTTTGCTCCAACTCTTGAATGCTTCCTGTGCTGTCGCAATGGCAGTACGCGTTTCGTCTGCAGTTGAGAGCGCAACTTCTTTTGTCTGCGCACCAGTAGCGGGGTTGTATACAGGTGCTGTACGACCTGAGTTTGAAGCGACGTGCTGGCCGCCGATGAAGTTACCCACGATAGACATGCTGTGTCTCCTTTGTTTGTATGCGGCTATTAGACAGCATCAAATATGTTGCAACAATAGAAAATGTTTTGTGTATGATGTATCAAAAATGATATATCTTGTAGGGGTGCAGTAGGAGCCCCCTCCAAGAGGTGGCGATTTTAGGGTCGCGTGCTGCGCTCGCTCCTACACAGGATGTGGAGATCTTATGCAACCTAGAACATTTAATTGGGAAGATGCGCGCTATTTTCTGGCGGTGGCGCGTAGCGGCACCTTGGGCAGGGCCGCAGAGAGTCTGAATATCTCCACTATTACACTGTCGCGCCATCTCTCCTATCTGCAGCAGCGCACTGGCACACCGCTGTTCACGCGTCACTCTAAAGGGTTGAAACTCACTGATGAGGGAGTACGCCTGATGGAGTATCTTGAGCGGGCCGAGGCCGAGATAGAGGCCGCGGGTGAGATTTTCGGCACAGATACCAACTCCGTTAGCGGTACCGTGCGTATCGCTACTCCCGAGGGTTTTGCGCTGCGTGTGCTGACACCAAATCTTGGGCGTCTGCTGGATCCGAACCCACAGCTTCGCGTGGAAATTGTACCGCAGTCACGTGGATTTTCCTTGTCTAGGCGTGAGGCGGATATAGCTGTGATGGTGGGTAAGCCAAGCGAAGCTAAGCTCGACTCTATTTTACTCGGCGGCTACAGTCTTGGGCTCTTTGCTGCGCCGAGCTATATCGAGAAACAGGGAGCACCAAAGTCACTCGACGAGCTTGGGCAGCATCGGTTGGTGGGTTATGTTGAGGATCTGCTATTTTCCGAAAAACTGAATATTCCCAAGGCCGTCTATACTGCATGGCAATCTCAGGCGGCAATCTATTCGCCGATTGGTCAGGTGGAGGCGGTCAAAGCAGGTTTGGGTATTGGAATGTTGCACCGCTTCTTGTTATCGCCCGCTGACGACCTTGTCCATCTGCTGCCCGAAGCTGACCGTGAACGTGAGTTCTATCTCGTCTACCATCAGAGTACGGAGCGCATCCCGCGTATTCGTGCGGCGATCGATTTTATCTCCAGCTTAAGTGTTGAATAGCGTATAAAGGTACTATGAATACAGATCAGTTTTTCGATGCGCTCTGGCAGGATTATCTGTATCTCGCGCCGCAGGCGCAGATCATTCAAGACCTCTTTGCCAGAGAGAGTAGAGTGGTTAATGACCACGTCGCTTTTCGAACTTTCGCACAAACGCCTGTTGAACTTAATCGGCTCGAACCGCTGCTGTTGGCGTTGGGCTACCAGGTTCAAGGGCAGTACCGTTTTGAGCAGAAAAAGCTGCGTGCGCGCTCCTATATTCATCCGCAATCGGGTGTACCGAAGATTTTCCTGTCTGAGTTGTTGGTCAATGAGTTAAGCGAGGGCGCGCAAGCCATTCTGGCGGCTTATACTGAGCAGATCTCTGATGCAGTTTTAGATAGCACTGTTTTTTACTCAGGGCGGGCTTGGGCTATGCCAACTTGGGCTGAATATCAGGCTCTGTTAGCCGAGAGCGAATATGCCGCTTGGTTGTTGGCAATCGGGTTACGGGCCAACCACTTTACGATCAGTGTAAATCATTTAGAGAACTACAGAACGCTGCAGCAGGTTGTGCAGGCGGTTAAAGAGGCAGGTTTTGCACTGAATACCGTCGGCGGTGAGATAAAAGGCTCATCTGAGGTGTTCCTTGAGCAAGCCTCGACACTTGCAGATAAGCAGCAGGTTGAGTTTGCTGACGGCGATGATCACCTGATTGCAACCTGTTTCTACGAGTTTGCGCTGCGCTATCCTCAATCCGATGGAGCTCTGTTCCAGGGCTTTGTGGAAGGGAACGCCGACAAAATATTTGACTCAACCAACAGCCGATAGGGAGCTGTGATGAATGACGTAATGATTCTGGGTGCTGGTGCTGTGGGCTGTCTGGTGGGCGGCCACCTGGCTGCACAGGGCTATTCGGTGGAGTTGGTTAATCGCTCGGCGGCTACATCTGAGGCGATCGCGAAGCGTGGTTTGTTGATGGAGTTGGATGCCGGCAATCAAACTGTTCAGCTCTCAGCTGCGCAACTCGACAGTGCCAGTGATGCGCGCTTTGTGATGCTCGTCACCAAAGCCTATCAAACCGAGGCGGCGCTCAATGCTGTGTTGCCTAAATTGAGCCCCGAGGCCGTCATAGTGACCCTGCAAAACGGCTTGGGAAATGCTGAACGTTTGGCTGAGCTGAGTGGGCGTGAAGTGTTGCAGGGCGTCACACTGATTCCATCAACGCTTGTTGCACCGGGTCATGTCCGGTCGCACGGTGCACACACTAGTTGGCTGGGCCCGCTAGATCCGCAAAACGCAAAACAGCAAGCCGCGGGACAAGAGCTTGCGCAGATGCTGAACGCCTCAGGATTGACCACTGAGTACGAGTCAGAGGTTCGCACCCGAGTATGGCACAAGGCCTGTTTCAATGTGGCGATGAACGGTATCTGTGCCCTCGCGGATGCTCCGCCAGGGCTGGTCTACCGAACGCCTCAGTTGATGAGTCAGGCACATGCGCTGGCTGACGAGGGCATTGCGGTGGCGCACGCCGAGGGTGCCATGGTCGATGCAGGTGCGCTGCATACCATGATTGACTTCGCAGCGCAGGAGCACACTTACCATCAGCCCTCCATGCTGCAGGATGTGCGAGCTGATCGCGAGACAGAGATAGAGTCACTCAACGGCTATATTGTTGCAGCCGCTGCACGCCACAATATCAGCGTGCCGCGTAATGAGTTGATTTACGGTTTAGTTCTCGCGCGGCAGGCCTCCAAAGCGTTCTGGGTCACTCAGCCCTCTAGTTGAATCAAAAGTAGGTCGGCTTTCAAGCCGACTATATATTGGTTAATTGTCGCCTCAAGAGGCGACCCACATGGATATGGGTTTCATGAGAGCTTTAGGGTTTTTATTAGGGACATTGTTGCTAGTGGGCTGTGCTACCAGTCCGCCCTCTAATGTTGAGAATGCCTGCTATATCTTCCAGGAGAAGCCAGACTGGTTTGATGCTTCACTGGATGTGGAGAAGCGTTACGGGCTACCCATTCAGGTTCAGCTAGCCATCATGCGCCAGGAGTCCAGCTTCAAGCATGATGCCGCTCCGCCACGCGATACACTCTTGGGTATCCCGATGTGGTGGCGTATCTCCAGCGCCTACGGCTACGCGCAGGTTAAAGATAGCACCTGGGATTGGTACAAGGATAAGACCGGTCGCTGGTTTGCTAGTCGCGAGAATTACGCAGATGCAGTCGATTTTATGGGTTGGTACACAAGTATTTCGCAGCGCACGCTGGGAATCTCCAAGTGGGATGCCTATAACCAATATCTGGCCTATCATGAGGGCCACGGCGGCTGGAAAAAGAAGAGCTACAACAAGAAGCAGTGGTTGATTGGTGTGGCGAAAAAGGTTGAGCGCAACGCGCAGATGTACGGCGCACAGTTGAAAAACTGTAAAAGCAGCCTGGGCTCCTCATCTTGGTGGTGGCCTTTTTAGGCAGTTCCAATCCCGTTTATGAGCGCAGCTTGCTGCGCGATGAGAGACCGAGAGCAACAATCGTGCACGTTAAGTGCGCTCCTACAGGCGAATCATCCAGAACTCAGTTTACTGAGCGATTACCGTCGTCTTGTCTGTGAGAAGCGGGCGCTGATTTACCACCTCGCCAATGTAGATGAGTGTCGGTGCTTTAAGCTGGTGCTTCTCCACAGCCTGGGCCATTTGTGCGAGAGAGGTCTTTACCGTACGCTGTTCCGGCAGTGTACCGTTCTCTACCAGCAAAACCGGATGCTCGCTTGGCAGGCCGGCCCCCAGTAGGCCTGCGCTGATCTGTGCCACCTTTGAGAGCCCCATATAGAAGACAAGCGTTTCGCCAGATTGAGCCAGCTCCCGCCAGTTGTGAGTTCTCTCGCGGCTAAATTGGGCTGTTACCAAGCGAAGGCGCGGGGCAATCTCCCGCTCTGTAAGTGAGAAACCCAGGTTAGCTGCAGTTCCAGATGCCGATGTGATGCCTGGAACAACGGAGTAGGGGATGTCAGCTGCCAAAAGCGCATCTAACTCCTCACCTAGGCGGCCAAAAACCAGTGGGTCACCGCCTTTGAGGCGCACTACTTTATGGCCCTGCTTTGCCAGGTGCACTATAAGGGTGCAGATTTCAGCCTGACTGGATGAGTGTTGCCCCGCTCGCTTACCGACATATATCTGCCGAATAGAGTCCGGAAGCTCGGCTAACATTGCCTGGCTGACGAGGGCATCGTAGACGATAACATCGGCCTCCAGCATTAAGCGCCAAGCTTTACGTGTGAGCAACTCCGGATCGCCAGGACCTGCACCCACCAGATCTACGCGCCCCGATTTGTTGCTAAATAGGCGTTTAAATCCGCTAAAAAGCGTGTTTCGTGCAGATTTGTTGGAATCATTCAGGGTGCGTGCGTAGCGATTCAGACTGAGTGCTGACATGGGAAACTCCAATAAAAAAGCCCAGCGCTCCGTTAGGGAGTGCTGGGCTTCATTGCCCGATGTTCAGCTTTGCCAGCTGAACACCTAAATAGATTGTTACTACTGTGTTAGCAAAGGGCGTGCCGAAACTGAAAACAGCATTGATGTTGGAACGTGCTTTGCAGTGGATGCACTATTCGACGATAGAACTTAAATGGCTGACATGAACGGATATCTAAACTCTGCTGAACAGCACCTTCTGGCTGCAAAGGATGCGGCAATTGCCAATCTGAAAGAGCTTGAGTCTAACTTGGAGTGGCTTAGCGCCGCCTGTAACCTGATTCATCAACTGCAGCGCGAACGTGGACTGACTAATATCTGGTTGGTTAGTGAAGGCGCGCGTAAGCGGGCGGAGCGCGAGGCTCAGTTGAAACTGGCTGATAAGGAGTTGGAGCGGTTCTGCGCGCAAATTTCGGATTCAACTGACTCGGGCAGACTAGCGAAGGAGCCCAAGCTTTTGGCATCGCTAGCTCAGTTGATGCTATCTCTATCCACGCTGGCGCATCACCGCACTGAAATTCAGGCGATGAAGCTACAGCCACTCGACGCTACGCTGGGGTATAACCACCTCATCCAACAAATACTGACACTGATCTTCGATCTAGCCGAAACCGCTCGGGAGCCCAAAACCGCCCGTGCAATGATCGCTCTGGTTCATCTAATTCAGGTGAAGGAGCTAGCGGGTCAGGAGCGCGCCTGGACAGCGATTGGTTTTGCCCGCGGTAATTTCGTAGAGCGGTTGTGCCAGCGCTTAGCGCGCAATCAATCTGACACGGCTCAGATGATCGCAATTTTTCAGCAAAGTGCTGCCCAAGAGCTGCTTACCAGTTGGCAGCAGATAGAGGCTAGCTCGCTTTTTAGTGAGATGACACAACTGCGAGGGCTGCGCACGCAACTGTGCAAGGGGCAGAGTATCGATCCGGCAATTGCAGAGGCCTGGTATGACAAAGCAACGGAGTATATTGATCAGTTAGCCTTGCTTGAGGCAAAAGCGATTCAGCTACTTGACGCCGAGTGCCGGATGCAGATCGATGATGCGCAACGCTCTAAAGTGAAGATTGAGAGGCATCTGCAAGAGCTGATCCCGAGTAAACCTGTAGATCCGTTGTCACAGACATCAGCCAATGATGCGGCGATTGTTGGTACCCAAGGGTCGCTCTATCAGCTTATTAGCGAACAGAACGCTCAGATCCAGCAACTGCAGGTCGATTTGACGCGGGCGCGCACAGCTCTGCAGGAGCGTAAGCTGATCGAGCGAGCAAAAGAGATTCTCAAACAGCAGATGAAGCTCGACGACGATGCTGCATATCGTCAGTTGCAGAAAAGTGCGATGGGCTCAGGTCGTTCGGTCGCGGATGTGGCGGCGAGAGTGCTGGAGGCCATGGCAAAACAGGTGGAAAAGTAAAAATCCAATTGCACTACTCTGGTGCAAGTGAGCGATTTAGCGGCGCAAACTGGAGCAGAAATGCGGCAACTCTCGTAAGTTAAAAAAGCGCTTAACTGATGAAAATGCAGTAGATACAGGGGTTTAGGTTGGTCTGGCACGAGCGTTGCTAAATCGAGGCTATTAGGTAAATAGGTGAGCAGCGAAGCGAAACCTAAATGACATAGCCCGTTGAACTCGGGCCCCGGACAAAGGCGTCCACAGAGACTGATGAGAGTCAGCTTCTGTGGGCGTTTTTTTTTCGCAAAGTAAGAGGTGCAGTATGAGAGTAGTAGTCGTCGGAAACGGTATGGTGGGTCACCACTTCGTTGAGGCTTTGTTAGATCGGGCTGCGCCCGGTCAGATTGAGTTAAGCGTGTTCGGCGCTGAAGCCTTACCCGCCTATGATCGCGTGCATCTCTCTGAGTACTTTCAGACTAAAAGCGCTTCGCAACTGATGCTGGCAGATGCTGCGACATACCAAGAGCGTGGCGTGAAACTCTATCTCAACGATGCGGTTGAAAGCATCGATACGGTCGCCAAAACGGTGAAATCATCGGCTGGAGTTACGGTGGAGTACGATCAGTTGGTATTGGCCACAGGTTCTTACCCTTTCGTGCCACCCATTATCGGCAATGATCGCGAGAATACCTTCGTTTATCGCACTATCGATGATCTCGAAAAGATTACTGCAGCCGCCGAGAAGGGCGCCAAAGTAGGCGTTGTTATTGGCGGTGGCTTGCTGGGGCTTGAGGCTGCCAAGGCGTTGAAGGACCTGGGTATGCAAGCGCATGTTGTCGAGTTTGCACCACGCCTTATGGCGGTGCAGCTCGATCAAGGTGGCGGTGACTTGCTGAAACAGAAAATAGAGGACCTCGGCGTTGGAGTGCATCTTTCTAAAGCGACCAGTCAGATTGTTGATGGTGAAGCGCACCTTCATCGGCTCGAATTCTCAGATGGAACCTCACTTGAGACCGATTTGATCCTCTTCTCTGCGGGTATCCGCCCTGAGGACAGTCTGGCCCGTGAAACCGGGCTAGAACTTGGCGAACGCGGTGGTATTAAGATCGACAATCAGTGCCGTACGAGTGATGCAAGCATCTATGCCATTGGCGAATGTGCGCTCTGGGAGGGTCGAATTTTTGGTTTGGTGGCCCCGGGTTACACCATGGCGAAAGCCGCCGCTGACCAGATTGTTGGCACGCCAACAGAGTTTGCTGGAGCTGATATGAGCACCAAGCTCAAACTGATGGGCGTAGATGTAGCATCCATTGGTGATGCTCAGGCACAGACACAGGGTGCGCGCGTCTACACCTATTACAACCAACCAGATGAAGTGTACAAGAAGCTAGTAGTCAGCCAGGACAACGAAACCCTTCTCGGGGCGGTGTTAGTCGGTGATACCGAGGATTACGGAACGCTGCTGCAGTATAAACTCAATGCCATCGCGCTACCTGAATTTCCTGAAGCGCTGATCCTGCCTCATCGTGGAGATGATGCGCAGACAGGTCTGGGTGTCGCTGCACTGCCAGAAACCGCTCAGATCTGCTCTTGTCACTCAGTGAGTAAAGGTGATGTGCGTCAGGCGGTGCAGGGCGGCTGTTGCTCAGTAGGTGATGTAAAAGGTTCGACCAAAGCGGGCACCGGCTGTGGGGGCTGTGTGCCCTTGCTTACGAATCTGGTGAACCATGAGCTTGAGGAGCTAGGCGTTGAGGTGTCACGCGATATCTGCGAACACTTCCCGCACACGCGTCAGGAGCTCTACCACCTGGTGCGTATTGGCGAAGTGAAGTCCTTCGCTGAGATGCTGCACAAACATGGTAAAGGGGATGGGTGCGAGATCTGTAAGCCGGCGATCGCCTCGATTCTGGCAAGCTGCTGGAACGACTATGTGCTGGACGATAAGCATATCAGCCTGCAGGACACCAATGACATCTATCTGGGCAACATGCAGAAAGACGGTACCTACTCGGTTGTACCGCGTATTGCCGGCGGGGAGATTACCCCGGATAAATTGATCGTGCTTGGTGAGGTGGCGCGGGACTTCGATCTCTACACCAAAATCACCGGTGGACAGCGTGTCGACCTGTTCGGTGCTCAGCTGCACCAGTTGCCGCAGATCTGGAAACGTCTGGTTCAGGCCGGGTTTGAAACCGGCCATGCCTACGGGAAGTCAGTGCGTACAGTGAAGTCCTGTGTAGGTAGCACCTGGTGTCGCTACGGTGTGGATGACTCGGTTGGCTTGGCGATCGATATTGAAAATCGCTACAAGGGTGTGCGTGCACCGCATAAGATCAAATTTGCTGTTTCGGGTTGTACGCGCGAGTGTGCCGAAGCTCAGTCTAAAGATTTCGGTGTTATCGCAACAGAAAACGGCTGGAACCTCTATGTCTGTGGTAACGGCGGGATGAAACCGCGTCACGCAGACCTTTTCGCCACCGATCTCGACCGCGACACCCTTATTCGCTACATCGACCGTTTAATGATGTTCTATATCCGCACTGCGGATCGCCTGCAGCGCACGTCAGTCTGGATGGATAACCTTGAGGGCGGTCTGGACTATCTACGAGAAGTAATAATTGAAGACAGCTTAGGACTGTGTGAGCAGCTTGAGGCTGAGATGGCTCTGAATATTTCCAACTATCAATGCGAGTGGGCCACAACCCTGGATAACCCGGACCGACTGAAACGTTTCAGTCACTTCATCAACTCAGACGAGACTGATGCGAATCTTAGCTTCGTTAAAGAACGCGAGCAGATTCGTCCGGCAACTCCAGAAGAGAAACTACAACTGATTGCTAAAGCGAGCTGAGGAGATGGACATGAGCTGGACTAGCGTCTGTAAATTGAACGATATCGCACCTGATACTGGTATCTGTGCCTTGGTAGCTGGTGAACAGGTGGCGGTGTTCCGCCAAGCCTCAACAGATAGGCTGTTTGCGGTTGGGAACTACGATCCCGTCGGCAACGCCAACGTACTGTCACGCGGTCTGCTGGCGCAATTAGGTGATAAGTTCACCGTCGCTTCACCGCTCTACAAGCAGCACTACTGCTTGAACTCCGGTGTCTGCTTAGAGAATTCTGAACTGAGTATTCCGGTCTATGAAGTCCATAGCCGTGACGGCGTGGTTGAGGTGCGCATTTAGGGGGGAGGCGGCCTTTGCGGCGCTGTTGGCGTATCAAACACCAGCCGCGCCGGTCTATCAACTTCTTTTCCAAAAGTGATGAGTGGGTCCATGCCCTGATCCGACATCCAGCTGATCCGCGCTCTGAATCGCTTTCGTGAGATATTCTTTGGCAGATGACGTTGCGTCAGGAACTGAGTAGTCCTGTCCAATAAAAGTAGCTAAGGCTGAACTCAAAGTGCAACCGGTACCGTGAGTGTTCTTTGTATGGAAACGCTTCTCATCAAACCACATCAGCTCGGCCTCTGTGGCTAAAAGGTCAGGGCTCTCACTGCCCAAAAGATGCCCGCCTTTGAGGAGAACAGTTCCAACACCGAGTTTTAATAAGGCCTTAGCCTGACGCTCCATGACGAGTCGGCTATCGGCTTCTTTCTGACCAAGCAGTACAGCCGCTTCTGGAAGATTGGGTGTTAACAGCGTTGTTAGGGGCAATAGGGCATCTTTGAGTGCGGTTACTGCATCAGCATTCAGGAGTGAATCACCACTTTTCGCTACCATCACAGGATCAAGTACAATCGGGATATTTCGATCTATCAAACAGTCTGCGACGGTATAAATAATCTCGCTTGAGCCAAGCATTCCAATCTTTATTGCATCTACACGGATATCATCAAAAATCGCTTCCAATTGCATTCGGACTAGCTTTGTATCAACTAGATCTACAGCCCTGACACCGCTGGTGTTCTGAGCGGTAATGGCAGTAACTACGGACATTGCGTAACACCCTAACGCAGAAATCGTTTTGATGTCTGCTTGAATACCTGCTCCACCAGATGAGTCAGAGCCTGCAATAGTTAGAATGTTCTTGATCATGACTTGCTCCACTCTTGTCTTAGCTGTTCTACGGACTGTTTTGGGTTATCCGAGCGAGTAACCGCTGATACAACTGCTATACCGGTTACTCCAAGGTTTATAAGGGTTGGGATATCAGATGCTGACATTCCTCCAATTGCATAGGTTGGAATTGAGGACCGCTTCACAGCCTCTCTTAAACCCTCAAACCCAATAGGTGGAGCATGATCTGACTTTGTTTGAGTTGCTCTGATCGGACCAATGCCGAAGTAATCAACCAGTTGCTGATTCGTTTCGGTGATTTGCGAACTGTGTTCGATGGATAGACCCAAGAGTTGAGTAGAGGCCAGTGAAGCTTTAATCGCAGCTAGCTCACCATCGCTCTGACCAACATGAAGCCCACACTGGGGCAGCTCCTTAGCTATGGATACTCGGTCATTCAGAATCAACTCACATCCATATCCTTTGAGGTCTTTTATCAGTTGCACAGCGGTACTGAAATAGCCTGCATCGCTGATCTGCTTGTCACGATACTGAATTAAGTGAGCTCCACCTTCAGCCGCAAAATTAACCTGATCTCTTATCGACCAGTTTGATGCAGTGTCTGTGATGACATAGATCGGGCCATGTGTGTTCACGATTTAACCTGTGAACGACTAGTCACATCATCTCCGGAGAGAGACGCAAGTGCGTCAATGAACTCTACCCAGAAAGAACCGGGTCCCTGACATTTATTGTCTGCAGTCTCTCCCGCAATGCCGTAATAAGCTATCGCGGCAACTGTTGCTTCATAGGATGGCTGACCGACACAGAACGCAGCGATAACGCCATTAAGAGAGCAGCCGAGGGTCGTCACCCGACTCATGTAATGGCTACCATGAGGGATCTCTACAATTCGCTCGCCATCGGTCACGACATCGGTTGGACCTGTGACAGCGACAACGGATCCTAACTGCCTCGCTAAATTGCGTGCAGCCTCAACCGCGGATTCTACTGAGTCGCGTCCATCAACCCCTTGGGCTGAACTTTCAAGACCTGCAAGGGCCATAATTTCAGACGCATTACCGCGTATAACCGTTGGCTTTAAAGCAAGCAATTGTTTAGAGGTTTGTTGTCTGTACTTGGTCGCACCAACGCCTACAGGGTCAAACACCCACGGCTTACTTTGGGAATTCATCTGCTTCGCTGCAATGCACATAGCGTCAACCCAGGCCGGTTCCAGCGTACCAATATTTACGGTTAGTGCATTTGAAATTGCGGCAAAGTCCTCTACTTCTTCTACGCTATGCACCATCGCAGGTGAGGCTCCCGCAGACAGCAAAACATTCGCCATACTGTTCATGGCGACAAAGTTAGTGATGTTGTGTACGAGCGGTGATGCAGAACGCATCTGATCGAGGTAGTGTCCGATAGTTTCCATGGTCTCTCCAAGGCCACAGAGAGACGGAAAACGCTAGCCTCATGGCTAGTGGATCCCCGACTCCCTACGCCAGCATTATCTGGTTCAGGTTCTAAGGGTGCTTCTCAGCCTTACGGCGCCCCTGTCGCGAATCACAATATATTTACCAAATCCTATTAATGCAAATAGAAAAACAATTGATTAGTTCCGTTTTCCTCTCTATCTTGAGTGAACTTGTCGGAGTGCCTTATTGGCTGAGATCGCACGTTGTGCGGGATCCGCAGAACCTGAACGGGTTAGAACCCGCGTAGGGAACAAGATTTCTTGATTCTGCAATTACCCTTTTCTTGGGTACGCCACGTATCTAATCGGTACCACTCGACAAGCAATCCAGTTAGCTCAGGAGTGCTTATGTCAGAAGATACAACATCCAAAAGCTCGCAATCAGATCAAGCGTCTGCGCGAGACTTTATCTATTCACTATCATCTAATCCTTTCCCAGGTTCAGAGCGAATCTATATTCAAGGCTCAAGGGCCGATATACGTGTTCCCATGCGGAAAATCAGCTGCAATCCAACACCGATTGCTGGTGAAAAAGATCCGTCAAATTGGGAGCAGAATGAACCTATCTATGTATACGAAACAGCGGGGGCTTACTCTGACCCAAATGAAACAATTGATGTTACGCAGGGGCTGGAGCCTCTCCGTGAAGCATGGATTGCTGAGCGAGAAGATACTGAAGTCTTGAACGCTTTAACGTCCGAATATGCTCGCCTACAGCAGGTAGATATTCGAGGGGAGGCTAAGCGTTTTCAAAAGCGTGTTCGTGTTCGTAAAGCCTTGAAGGGAAAATGCGTTACTCAAATGCACTATGCACGACAGGGAGTCATCACCCCTGAAATGGAGTTCATCTCCATCCGTGAAAATCAAAACTTGGAAGCGATTAAAAGCGAGTTGCTGCTCAGACAACACCCGGGACAGAGTTTTGGGGCCAATATTCCAGAGAAAATAACTCCAGAGTTTGTGCGAAAAGAGGTCGCAGAGGGTCGAGCAATCATACCCTCTAATATTAACCATCCTGAATCGGAGCCAATGATTATAGGGCGAAATTTCCTGGTAAAAGTGAACTCGAATATTGGTAACTCCGCTGTAACGTCTTCGATAGAGGAGGAGGTAGAAAAGCTTGTATGGTCCACTCGATGGGGGGCTGACACCCTAATGGATCTATCGACTGGAGATGATATCCATCAGACGCGTGAATGGATCATTCGAAATTCGCCTATACCAATCGGAACAGTTCCCATTTATCAGGCATTAGAAAAGGTTGATGGGATTGCGGAAAACCTCAGTTGGGAAGTTATAAAAGATACGCTTATTGAGCAAGCTGAGCAGGGCGTAGATTACTTTACGATTCACGCAGGGGTGCTGCTTAAATATGTGCCGATGACTGCCAACCGTTTAACTGGAATTGTCTCTCGCGGTGGTTCCATCATGGCCAAATGGTGCCTTGCGCATCATCAAGAAAACTTCCTTTACACTCACTTCAGAGAAATTTGTGAAATTTGTGCTGCCTACGATGTAGCTCTATCTCTGGGTGATGGGCTGCGTCCAGGTTCAATCATGGACTCAAATGATGAGGCTCAATTCAGTGAACTTCGAACACTCGGTGAGTTAACGAAAATCGCTTGGGAATATGATGTGCAAGTCATGATAGAGGGCCCTGGCCATGTTCCGATGCAGCGTATTCAGGAAAATATGACTGAAGAGCTAAAGCACTGTCATGAGGCGCCATTCTACACTCTAGGACCACTGACGCAGGATATAGCGCCGGGCTACGACCACTTCACTTCAGGGATTGGTGCAGCTCAAATTGGTTGGTATGGATGTGCCATGCTCTGTTACGTGACCCCCAAAGAACACCTGGGTCTGCCTAACAAGGAAGACGTGAAAGAAGGCCTAGTAACATACAAAATCGCAGCTCATGCTGCTGATCTAGCCAAAGGATTCCCCGGAGCGCAGATCAGAGATAATGCGCTGTCAAAAGCTCGATTTGAATTCCGCTGGGAAGATCAATTTAACCTATCACTCGACCCATACAGGGCTAGGGAGTTTCATGATGAGACAATGCCAGCACCTGCGGCAAAGGTTGCACACTTTTGCTCGATGTGTGGGCCTAAGTTCTGTTCAATGAAAATAAGCCAGGAGGTTAAAGCGCTTGCAGAAACAAGGGCTGAGGGCTTTAAAGAGATGTCTGAAAAGTACGAGAAGCTGGGCTCATCGCTGTATCTCTAGTAGTCAGAATGAAGGGGCGACGTTTTTGTCGCCCATTTGAATAAAGATGAGTGGTCAAAGACGACCCCTCTCGGCCGTTTTCAGGATCTGAGTATATGAGCAGTTTTGGTCTTAATCCAGACGATAATTGCCTTTTAATCTGTGACTAAGCGGCCAGTTTCGATCCCTATTAAACCGGCTAACGCCACTTAGGACAGACCACAGGGATCATCGCGGATAACAATCCAATATGCCTATATCAGTTAGGGCTAGTCTCCAAAACTGCACACTCGAGATCCTAATCTTATCCATTGAAGAGACAATTACTGGGAAGATTAAGGTGCAAGTTTTTTAAAGCAGCGAGATCGGGGGAACTCGCAGCTTTGACTCAAGCAATCAAAGCTTCTGCATGTTCCTCTAGTAAGCACTCGCCCTCTATTCTACGGATATGCAGAGGAGCGCCCGCTTCCGAGTAGGTAACAAGCTGTGTAATGGACATTAAACCACCCCCTAGCAAGACCTCGAGTGAATTTTGATCGGTAGTCCATTCAAGTCTCAGTGAGCCAGTTGCGGGTAATTCACACGAATATTCGTGGTCGAACAATCCCTTAAAAGTGGCTTCCCCTTGCGCTGAAGCTCGCAAGATATCAAATCTGTAGCGAGACTCATCGAGGGTCACTCTCAGGTCAGCACTCGCGGGATCAAAGAACGACAGTTCTACAGAGGTACCGGTAGCTAAGTTCAAGTGAGCATAGCCAGTACGCGCGCCTGTGTCAGTTTCAGCACACCATGTGTCATTAATTAATACTGATGAGCTAAGTTGATTTGTCGGCGCAGTTAGCGCTGAAAACTGTTGTTTCATGCGTACGCCGTCTCGCTGCTGAGAAAGCGTAAGCGTGCGAGCAGACGACATACTGCCTCGGTATGAGCTAGCTGGAAATTGGTTGGCGTATTTCCAATTACTCATCCACGCAATAGCAAGCCGTTGTTTCTCTGGCGCGTCAGACCAGCTCTGCGCAGCGTAAAAGTCGCGCCCCTCATCCATCAAGAGAATGGTTTCAGGCGGGTTCTCGTTGATAAAATTTTTACCATCGAACTCGCCCACAAAATACTGTGTAAACGAACCGAACGCTTCTTCACTGGCTCCGAGTCCTATAACAAGTACCCAACGTTTTTCTGTCGTTCCTTCAACTTGAAGCTGGAATAAATCTGGGCACTCCCAAGGGTGTGCAGTATGAGCTCCATGACCTTCACCAAAGCGACTACAAAACTCCCAATCCAACAGGTTAGATGAACGATAAAAGTGCACTTCCTGGCTAACAGCCAGAGACATAACCCAGTGCTGTGACGCTTCGTGCCAAAACACTTTTGGATCGCGAAAATCTGATTTTCCAATTGTGCTTATGACCGGGTTTTTAGCGTATTTAATCCAGCTTCTACCGTTGTCGTGACTGTATGCAATACACTGCTCCTCAATGTAGCCCCGATCAAAACCTGGAGCATCACGATGACATGTATAAATAGCCACGAGGCCTGGTTTATCGGGAAAAAGCCCTGAGGTATTGTTAATATCGACCACCGCGCAGCCTGAGAAGCAAGTGCCTAAGTCATCGGGCCAGAGTGCGATGTCAAGGTGCTCCCAGTTAACTAGGTCCCTACTCACAGCATGTCCCCAGTGCATCGGGCCCCAAACAAGGCCGTCAGGGTGATACTGGTAGAAGAGGTGATATTCACCCTCAAAAAAGACAAGCCCGTTCGGATCGTTCAGCCACCCTGCGGGCGGCGTGAAATGCGCCTTGGGGCGAGTGTCAGTTAAAGTATTCATGAATTTGATTTCCGTACATCGCGAAACAGATGGGCCTGAGTTGGGTCAAATGTAAGGCTGACTTCCTGGTCCTCTGCGAAGATTGCATCCTCAGCTACTGATGCAATGATTCGACTCTCATCCTTGAGACTTAAATCCACGACCGTCTCTGTACCCAAGCGCTCGGTAATCACTACTTTGCCGTGCAGTTTACCTTCATGTGTATCAGTACAGAGGGTGAGATACTGGGGGCGGAGGCCTAATGACAGCTGCTCGCCTATGGTAGGCGCGTCTATAGTTGATGGTATCCAAATAGGATCTAGAGAGTTGCTTTGAACCTCTACTTCGCCCTCGCGGACAGCATTGACGCGCACTTCGATAAAGTTCATTGAGGGTGAGCCGAGGAAACCGGCGACAAATTTATTGACCGGGTTGTGATATAGATCCATCGGTGCGCCAATCTGCTGAACCTCGCCATCTTTAAGGACAACGATCTTGTCAGCCAGTGTCATCGCTTCCACCTGATCGTGAGTTACATAGATCATGGTAGCGTCCAGCTGTTTATGAAGTTTGCTGATCTCCATTCGCATATCCATACGTAGTGCCGCATCTAGGTTGGAGAGGGGTTCGTCAAATAGGAAGACGCTGGGCTGGCGTACAATGGCACGTCCGATAGCGACCCTCTGACGTTGGCCTCCGGATAGCTGACTTGGACGTCGGTCGAGTAGATGCTCCATCTTCAGAATTCGAGCTGCCTCATTGACCTTCGAGTCTTTCTCCTCCTGTGAGGCTTTAGCAATCGTGAGTCCAAATGCCATATTTTCGCGCACGGTCATGTGCGGGAAAATGGCGTAGCTCTGGAATACCATCGCAATTTTACGATCCTTGGGCTCAAGCTCGTTAACCACATGGCCGCCAATCTCTAGCTCACCGTCGGTGATATCCTCGAGTCCTGCGATCATTCGCAGCAGCGTTGATTTGCCGCAACCGGAAGGGCCGACAAACACAACGAACTCGCCATCATTGATCTCGATGTCCACGCCTTTGATAACCGGTGTATCGCCGTAGGATTTCTTAACTTTACGTAGTGAAAGATTTGCCATCTTAATTCTCTTAAATCTCGTTAACCTTTGACGCCAGTGGACGCGATTGATGCGATAAATGCCTTCTGCAGGTAGAGGTAGAAGGCGAGTACCGGAAGGGTGATTAAAGACAAATAAGCCATGATCTCACCCCAAGCGCGGTTTAGTTGGAAGAAGTACTGTAAGCCAACCATGACTGGCCGATAGGTCTCTTCCTGAACCACCATCAGTGGCCAGAGGTACTGGTTGTACATCGCCAAAAATTTCAAGATTGCTGCTGTTGCGATTACAGGGCCTGAGAGCGGCATCACCACGCGGCGGAAAATCTGGAACCAGGTTGCGCCTTCGACGCGTGCTGCCTCGACGAGCTCGCGTGGCAGATCTTTGAAGTATTGAACAAATAGAAAGACAGTTAGGCCATCGGCGATGAACGGAATGATCTGCACTCGGTAGGTATTTAACCAGCCTAAGGTTAGACCATCAAAGTCGAGCCACGGGAGCTTCGACGCAATTAGCAATAGCGGAATGGCGATCGTCTCGAACGGCACAATCAGTGTGGCCAGAATGACCGTTAGCATCAGATCACGCCCTTTCCAGTTTAGGAAGACGAATGAAAAAGCTGCCAGTGAACAGACTGCCAATGAGAGGATTACGGTCAGTCCGGTGACGAATACGGAATTGAAAACGAAGAGCCCAACGGGCGCGCGTTCGAATGCCGCGAAATAGTTCTCGAAGCTTATGTCGCCGACCGGTAAAAAGGCACGCAAGCTGTTTGTATCTGTCAGTAGTTGCAGATCCGGCTTGAGCGATGACATCACCATAAAGACCAACGGGAAAATGAATATCAGGGCGATAAGTGTCAGTACGAGGTAGCGCACAAAGAGGCGCAGTCCGCGATCATCTGGATTAGCAACAGCCATTAGTGCTTCTCCCGTGTGAGGTAACGTTGGATCAGAGAGATGCTCAGAACAATGATGAACAACAGCACTGAAATTGTAGAGCCGCCAGAAATATCCTGTTTACCGTAACCGCGTTCAACGGCCTGGAAAACGATCGTCTGGGTACTGTCCAGTGGCCCGCCCTGGGTCATTACATCGATCTGGGCAAACAGCGCGAAGGCCTGCATGGTAATAACAATCAATACGAGCACAGCAGTGTTACGCAGTCCTGGCCAGGTCACATAGCGGAACGTCTGCCACTTATTCGAGCCCTCAATTGCTGCCGCCTCATAGAGTGTTGGCGAGATTGTTTGCAGACCCGATAGCCAAATGACCATATGGAAACCGACTGCCTGCCAGATCGACATGGCGATGATCGACTCCATCGCTGTATCGGGGCTACCCAACCAATCTAATGGCGGTATTAAGCCAAATGAGAGGGTGCCAAGCAGGTTATTGAGCAGACCGTCATTGGCGTCGTAAATCAAGCGCCAAAGTAGCGAAACTACAACAATTGAGACCACTACTGGCATAAAGTAGATAGCGCGGTAGAGGTTGATACCGCGCAGTCGCTGATTGATCAGCAATGCCAATGCGAGTGCAAGGCCTCCTTGCAGTGGGGCGACGACCAGTACGAAAAATAGTGTGTTTACCACGGCCTTCATAAACACCACATCGCGCGCCATCAGGTAGAGGCGATCCTCGCCAAGCTGCCAGGAGGTCCATTCGCGCATGCCACGCAAGTGCTCGTACTCGGGGTTGCTTCGGCTCAGAGTTCTAATGCGCGGGTACTCATAGCTACCGTCATTATTAACCTTTGCAGCGCCCGCTTCATCAACTTCGGGCGATAACTTTACGAAACTCAGATCGAGAAGTTGGTAGTAGTTCTTCCAACCAACAAATTCAGTTGGATTCGGCGAAATCAGACGTTGATTAGTGAAAGACAAGCCGAACGCGAAGATCAGCGGCACTATGATAAACAGGGTTATCAGCGATAGCGTCGGCAGTGCCATCAACCACCCAGTTCTGTTGGCTGAAGTCAGTTTTGATTGAATGCTCATGGTAAATCCGGAGAAACAAATTATGTCCCGCATCAGGAGACTGCGAAAGTTCACTTCGCAGCCTCCATCAGCGGGTGCCGTTCAAGACAGGATCAGCGATTAGTAACCAGAGTTACGTTCGATATCGAGGTTGATCTCGTCGGTAGCGGCATCGAGCGTATCGGCAACGTCTGCGCCGTTGGCGATGTCAGCCAGTGCCTTTTCAAACACTTTTGCCTGAACTACATAGCCAGGTGTTACAGGACGAACGACCGCCTGCTGTTTGCTCAGCTCATAGAACACTTCCATCGCACCACCTTCTTTATAGTGCTTTGTCATTGCCGCAGAGCCTGGTGTTGGCGGAATCAGACCGATACCATCAGAGAAGGCTGCCAGGTACTTGTCCTGCAGAGCGAACTCGATGAATGCAGCCGCACCCTCTGGGTTCTCAGACGCTGCAGATACACCGAACTGCCATGATGCGCCGCCAATCTTCGGACCAGTGCCGAGGTTTGGTGCTGGCAAGAAGAGCGTATCGTCATACTTTTCGAGGATATTCATCGCAGCCCAGTTACCGTTCCAAGTGAAAGCGTACTTACCGTTTACGAAACCTGAGTCGCGATCAGCCGGATCCTGGCTAGTGCCCGGTGCATAGCCACCGGTAAAGAGGTTCTGCCACCATTCACCAAATGCGAGCGCAGCGTCGCCGTTGAGGGCGCCTTCAGCTGTCTGGTAGTTGCTGCGATCTACGATGTCACCACCGAATGACTGCAGGAATGGGCTGAATGCGTACGGGTACCATTCGCCGGTCCAAGCCATGCCCAGATCCAGTGGGTACTCGTACTTGCCGCTGGCTTTGGCTGCATCCAGCGCCGCCATGAACTCATCTTTAGACCAAGGGTTGTCTAGCGTCGGAGTTCGCAGGCCTAGCTCATCCAAAATTGACTGGCGAGTAACAAGTGCGACAGCAGCGTCCCATAGACCCACTGAGTAGAGCTTATCTTCCCATTTGCCGAGAGCGCCCGGCAGGAAGTTGGCAATTTTGCTCTCATCAATGTTCAGTGGCTGCATGTAACCAGACCAAGCCCAATTAGGCATCACAGGTCCGTCAACATCGAGAATATCTGGAAGGTTACCGGCAAGAGCCGCGGCTACAACTGAGTCGTTGTAAGACGCCTGAGGAAAACTCTCCAGCTTCACTGAGTAGTCGGACTGACTTGCGTTGAAATCTCCAACGATCTGATTAATCAGTTGGCTTTCAACTTCGTTACCAGCGCCGTGGTACCACATTGAAAGTTCAGTAGCAGCTTGCAGATTCAAGCTGACACCCACTACGGCAACAGCCAACAGGGATCTTTTTAGCATGGTGTTTCTCCATTTTGGTTTTTGTTATTAGCGTTCACGGATGAGCGCCATATCGTTGATCCGCTCACCTTTTGAAGTGTGGGAAGATCGGATTCGGAGTGTCTGATCTTTTTGATCAGAGTTTGAGCCGCAGTCTCACCGATGCGGAAGTAGGGGAGCTCAACGGTTGTAAGCGGTGGAAAGAGCATGGTTGAAATTGAGCGATAATCATCATATCCAGCGATCGACATATCGCCCGGAATCTTCACGCCGCGGACGCGGAGCATTCCGTAACAGCGCATCGCGAGCTTATCGTTACCGCAACAGATGACCGTTGGAGGATCCGGAAGGGCCAGTAATGCCTCAAGAGCTTTCGCTGTCTGGTTCTCATCGTCAATCACACTGATGTCTTCACCCGCAATTAAAAGGTCGGGGTCAAAAGCGATACCTGCAGCCTCGAGTGCATCGCAGTATCCAAGTGTGCGCGCGGCAGTAGCGTGTAGTGACTGATCCAGCGTCAAATAGGCAATGCGTCTGTGACCAACGTTAATAAGCCTTTCAACCAATTTGTACTCACCCTCATAATCGTCTGGTATGACTGAAGGGGTATCAGCCTCATCAAAGCAATTAACGAGAATGGTAGGCGGGAGTTTTGCGGTCTGGGGAACTCGAATTCTCTGCATGAATTCAGCGGCGATGATCAAACCCTCAACCCTATGGTTGATGAAAGTATCGATTAGCCCGGGGATACGTGTTTGCTCGTTGCCGGTGTCGGCAATCATTAACGTGTAGCCAGAGTCGAGAAAAGCCTTTTGAATGCCTTGAACTATATAAAGGTCGGGTAGACCGGCAGGCCCCTGGCTGTTCGACGTCGATACAGAGATTGCGCCTGTGATAAGTCCAACTAGGCCGCTCTTGTTGGAACGCATCGACTGTGCCGCTCGTGAAGGAACATATCCAAGAGTCTTAATTGCGTCTTGAACTTTCTTGAGCGTTGATACTGAAACAGGGGCATCAGCGTTAAGGGCTCGGGAAACTGTCTTGGGCGACACGCCAGCTAGTTTGGCTACATCGTAGATCGTTGGCATCGGCTAACTCGTTTTATTTTTATGACACCGGTGTCATGACATCGGTGTCATTTAACTTCAAAGTAGATTTGAATGCAACCATAAAGTTTGAGTGATCGAATTGTTCGGAGAAGGAATTTACTGCTTCATACGGAGCTTTGGCTGAGATTCTTGCTTTATAAATGTTGCGGGGTCATATGCACTGGAAGATCGAGAATTACCGGAAGCTAGCAGCAATTAAATATTTGATTATGTGAGGGCGGCTCAATCATCATTCGCCGACAATGGGCCGACCTGACTAGAATTATGGACTTTATACCTTCCTCCTGCTGACGGAAGAACCTCGCCACTTAGTTAAGACTGTAAAGTGTGTACAACAGCCATATTGTTGCTTAGCTAAGATGGCGGCTCTGTGCCGAAAAGCGACTAGTTTGAGCGAGGGCTTGGTCAAACTCTGTTGCGAATGTCAGTCCCTCGAAAAGAAAAAAGCCCTGATGAACAGGGCTGAAAATCAAAATGCTCGTTAATGATACGGGCATATGTATTTTACATTAGCTGATACTTTGTTGCGATTATTGGCCAGCCTCTAGCGCTAAGTTAGTTGGTAAAAACGCCTTGAGTTCTGGGATGCAGGAGCCGCAATTTGTGCCACAGCGAAGCTGCTTCTGTAGGTCTTTAAGCGTCTTTGCTCCTGCCTCCTTTAGCTGCGAGTCTCTCACCTGAAAACAGCTACAGATGACTCTTCCAGTATCAACACCCGAGGGGGCTTTCAAGGAGAGCAGACGCTGGCGATCTGCCGTGGCTAGTGTCGTTCCAATCTTTGAGCTAACCCAGCTGAGCTCGGGTGGTTGATGGGTTTTGCTCAGGTAGAGAAAGCCCGTCAGTCGCTGATTTAGGAGTGTGGCTGCGCGCAGGGTTGAAGCATTGCGCCCCTTTGCAATTAGTTTCGGCTCTTGTTCTGTGGCTCGATAGAAAAGAGCCTGCCAGTTAATCTTCCCATTTGGCGCTGCGAGGGCGTAAAGGTGCCCTTGATCGATAAGCGAGTGGCTCCAGTAAGTCAGCTGATTTAGCTCGGATCTTTCGATCGGTCGATCAGTGAGTAGGTAGGCATATTCGGTGTCTGCCGCCACAGGCTTCAGCGAAACTCGTCCCTGTTTCAGCTCCGGCTGTCCTGAGAAGGGATCAGTAACCGACTCGATCAACTGATTTACTCGGCCATTTGAACTGAACTGCTCAGTCCAATGCATGGGGGCAAACAGCTCGCCATCGCGCTGTCCGGGTTCAACTCTTACCCGTACCAGGGTTTCACCCTGAGTACGATGTTGCACCCTCACAAGCATTGAGTTCTCAAGGCCCTGCCTCTGCGCATCTGATGGTGATATTTCAACGAAGGGCTCCTGGCGGTGCTGCCACAGGCGGGCTGCACGACCGGTGCGCGTCATCGTGTGCCATTGATCGCGCAGACGGCCAGTATTGAGAACGCACTGTGTATCATCAGGCTGCTGTCGCGGCTCTTTAGCTGTTATCGGTAGAAAACGTGCCCGGCTCTCTAGTGTTGTGTAACCACCATTAGCGAACAGGCGGGCTGTCCCCTCGGGTGCGCTGTCCGTGACGGGCCAGCGAATGGGAGGGAAGCGTTCGTACTGCTCGTCGCTGATCTCTGCCATTGCGCTGATATCGAACAGGCGACGACCACCGTTTTTGAATCCGCTGAGTTGCGCATGTTCACGGAAAATCTCTACCGGAGAGTTGAAGTTGAAGGCGTCACTGAAGCCCAGGCGTTTCGCCACTTCGCAGATTGCCCACCAGTCATGCTGGGCTTCGCCCGGTGGCGGAATAAATCCACGCTGACGGCTCATTAACCTGTCAGAGTTGGTTACAGTCCCCTGTTTTTCACTCCAGGTTGAAGCGGGTAGGGCGATATCGGCGAAACTCAGAGTGTCAGTGGCGGACATTGCTTCAGATACGATGACCATCTCAGCTTTGGCGAGAGCGCGTTTAACTTGATTGGCGTCTGGCATACTGACTACCGGGTTGGTACCCATTATCCAAATCACTTTAATCTCGCCAGACTCAAGCGCGGCAAACATATCAACGGCTTTCTTGCCCTCTTTACGCGCCAGTCGCGGAGCTTTCCAGAACTCTTCAACGCGTGCCAGACCATCGGGGTCGGCAAAGTCCTCATGCGCCGCCAGTTGGTTTGCCAAGCCACCCACTTCGCGCCCGCCCATGGCATTGGGCTGCCCTGTAAGGGAAAAGGGCCCCATGCCAGGGCGACCTATTCGACCTGTTGCAAGGTGGCAGTTAATGATTGCGTTCACTTTATCGCTACCGCTGCTCGACTGGTTTATGCCTTGCGAGAAGAGGGTGACGCTCTTCTCAGTTGAGATGAACAGCTCAATGAAAGTATCCAGTTCAGTAGCATCAATGCCGAGTCGTTCCAGGGTCAATCTGCTGTCGGCAGTATCTAGCTTAGCGGCTTCCAGTGCGGCGTCGAAGCCCTGCGTGTAGTTGCCGATATACTCTGGGTTAAGTGCTTCAGATTCTGCGATTGCTCTAAGGAGGTGGTTGAACAGCAGGGCATCGCTCCCAGGATTAATCTGCAGGTGAAGATCGGCTAGGTCGGCCGTGGCTGTGCGTCTGGGATCTACGAGTACCACCTTCATCTTAGGATTGCGTTGCTTTGCGTCGCTGATCCGTTGATAGATTACCGGGTGGTTCCAGGCGGCATTGCTGCCAACAAAGATAATTAAGTCAGCAAGCTCGAGGTCCTCATAGCAGCCGGGCACGATGTCTTCACCAAAAGCGCGCTTGTGGCCAACGACGGTGGAGGCCATGCAGAGTCGTGAGTTGGTATCAACATTAGCCGAGCCAATAAAACCTTTCATCAGTTTGTTGGCTACGTAGTAGTCTTCGGTCAGAAGCTGTCCCGAGAGATAGAGTGCTACAGCATCAGGGCCATGCTGCTCGATAGTCTGGTTGAGCTTGGCGGCGATGCTATCAAGCGCCTCACTCCAATCACTGCGTACGCCATTGATGCTAGGGTGGGTTAGGCGGTCCTGAGTGCCCAACGTTTCGGCTAGCGAGCTCCCCTTAATACAGAGTTTTCCATAGTTAGCCGGGTGAGTAGTATCGCCTTCTACGCTAACGCCTTGCTTATCTATATTGACCTCAATACCGCAGCCGACACCGCAGTATGCACAGGTAGACCTCAATTTCATGGCCTCTCCTTAGAACAACACTTAAAACAACAGCCCGCACTCGGTCAGTGCATCGAAACTGACCAAGAAACGAGCTGTCATAGCTTGAAATATCTGTTTCCCCGACTCTTGCAGATATCAGTCCAACTTGGGGGAAACCCATGTTTTTTGCACCCTATAGCCTTTCTCATCTGAATGGCGACGCCAAATTTGTCTTTTTTTGGTGCCTGTCGCACTACTCTGGTGCGTTATTTTGCGGTGCAGCATGCTGTGCTGCCGGTTGGTACGAGGGTTGTGTTTTTAACTGTCTGAAAAATATAGAAATAAACATGTTGGCATCCTTGCTGCTAACTCATCTGCAACAAACAGATTTTATTTAGCAATGGCGCTATCAGTAACCAACTCCTTTGAGTTGCAGCTGGCAGCGCTTTTTTCGTTTTATTGGAGGCGACTATGAAATTTAAATCACTCTCAAAAGCTGTTGCAGTTGTAACCACTGCTATGACAATGAGCTACTCAGCTGTGAGCTTGGCTGAGATTGGCTACCCAGAGAAAGAGGACCTCAAGTTCGGCTTTATCAAGCTGACAGATATGGCGCCTCTGGCTGTAGCTTACGAGAAAGGTTTCTTTGAGGATGAAGGCCTCTACGTTCAGCTTGAAGCACAGGCTAACTGGAAAGTGTTGCTGGACCGCGTGATCGATGGTCAGTTGGATGGTGCACACATGCTTGCGGGTCAACCGCTGGGTGCCACCATTGGGTATGGTACTCAGGCCGACATCATTACGGCGTTCAGCATGGACCTCAACGGCAACGGCATCACCGTCTCTAATGAGATTTGGGATGAGATGAAGCCGTACCTGGAAGTTGATAAAGAGGGTAAGGTTGTCCACCCAATAAAAGCGGATGCGCTCAAGCCGGTTATCGAGAAGTACCGTGCTGAAGGCAAACCCTTCAATATGGGAATGGTATTCCCAGTCTCTACACATAACTACGAACTGCGCTACTGGCTAGCAGCCGGCGGCATTCACCCGGGCTTCTATGCGCCGGAGAAGGGTGATACCTCGGGGCAGATTGATGCTGAGGCACTGCTTTCAGTTACGCCTCCACCACAGATGCCAGCCACTCTGGAGGCGGGCACTATCTACGGTTACTGTGTCGGCGAACCTTGGAATCAGCAGGCGGTATTCAAAGGTATCGGTGTGCCAGTTATTACCGACTACGAGATCTGGCAGAACAACCCAGAAAAAGTATTCGGAGTATCTAAGGCTTGGGCTGAAGAGTTTCCCAACACTCACCTGCGCGTAGTGCGCGCAATGATTCGTGCAGCGCATTGGTTGGATGCGAACGACAACGCTAACCGCCCAGAGGCCGTAGAGATACTCTCTAAACCCTACTACGTTGGCGCTGATTACGATGTCATTGCTAACTCCATGACGGGTACCTTTGAGTACGAGAAGGGCGACAAACGTCCGGTACCAGACTTCAACGTATTCTTCCGCTACAACGCTACCTACCCCTACTACTCAGACGCTGTTTGGTACCTGTCGCAGATGCGTCGTTGGGGCCAGATTGCTGAACAGAAACCTGATAGCTGGTACATGGATATGGCTAAGAAGGTCTACCGTCCTGATATCTACGCCGAAGCAGCTCAGTCTCTGATTGATGAGGGTGTTATGGATGCGGCTGACTTCCCTGACTTTGCGACCGAGGATGGTTTCCGCGAGCCACAGAGTGCCTTCATCGACGGCATCACCTTTGACGGCACGGCGCCAAATGCCTATCTCGATAGCCTCAGCATCGGTCTGAAAGGCGACACCAAGCTTTAAGGTTTATCCGCCCCGCCTAGTGCGGGGCCAGGAGTTGAAGATGAGTAGTGGAAAACTAGTACAGATGTTGCCAGCAGGAATAGCTCAGGGAGATGGTTTCGCAGGAGTGATCTCCTTTGTTGCTAGAACCCTGGGGCTGCCCATTCTAGGTCTCGCATTGTTTCTGATGTTTTGGCAGGCGGGTGCAAGCAAAGTCGAGACCTCTTTGGGTACCTTTCCTGGCCCTGTTGAGGTTTGGGAGCAGACTCAGGCACTGGTGGCTGAGCATCTTGAGGAGCAGCAGCGCGCAGAGGAGTTTTATCAACGCCAGGAGGAGCGCAATGCCAAACGCCTGGAGAAGGATCCCAACGCGCCGATCAAAATACGTGAGTATATCGGTAAGCCGACTTTCTTCGATCAGATCGGTACGAGTCTGGTTACCGTGCTGGCCGGTTTTGTAATAGCGTCACTGATCGCTATTCCTTTGGGTATCTGTATAGGTCTAAGTGCCAGTCTTAATGCTGCACTTAATCCGGTTATTCAGATCTTTAAGCCGGTATCCCCGCTGGCCTGGTTGCCGCTGGTTACTATGGTAGTGAGCGCGGTTTATGTCAGCGACGACCCAATGTTCGCTAAGTCGTTCATCACCTCACTGTTTACCGTAGCGCTGTGCTGCCTTTGGCCAACCTTGCTGAACACTTCAGTAGGTGTGTCGACAATTAGCCCGGATCTACAGAACGTCTCTAAAGTGCTGCGCCTCAGCTGGATGACTCACGTGGTTAAGATCGTGCTGCCATCTTCCGTGCCGATGATCTTTACTGGACTGCGCCTATCACTGGGTATCGCCTGGATGGTACTGATTGCGGCAGAAATGTTGGCGCAGAACCCTGGGTTGGGTAAGTTTGTCTGGGACGAGTTCCAGAATGGTAGTTCCAACTCATTGGGTCGCATTATGGTTGCGGTGCTAGTGATTGGTCTAATCGGTTTCGCACTCGATCGAATCATGCTAATGGTTCAACGCTTTGTCTCTTGGGACAAAACCGCAGTGATTCGCTAAGAGGTAAGGATAATGAACAAAGCACATTTAGAACTGACTGGCGTATCAATCGAGTTTCCAACGCCGAAGGGGAGCTTTAAAGCCCTGGATGACGTCAATCTGAAGATCAAAAAAGGTGAGTTTATATCGCTGATTGGTCACTCGGGCTGCGGTAAATCGACGGTACTCAACATCGTGGCGGGTCTGCATCGTGCGACTACAGGCGGTGTTGTACTTGATGGCAAAGAGGTGAATGAACCTGGTCCAGAGCGCGCCGTAGTCTTCCAGAATCACAGTTTGCTGCCCTGGCTCACTGCCTATGAGAACGTAGAGCTGGCCGTTAAACAGGTCTTTAAAGGGAAGAAGTCCAAGGCCGAGATGCGTGAGTGGATTGAGCATAATCTCAATTTGGTGCACATGACACATGCGATGAACAAGCGCCCGGATGAGATCTCCGGGGGTATGAAGCAGCGTGTGGGAATAGCGCGGGCGTTGGCGATGGAACCAAGTGTATTGCTCATGGATGAGCCGTTCGGGGCGCTGGATGCTCTGACGCGTGCCCATCTTCAGGACTCCTTGATGGAGATACAGAAAGACCTTAACAATACCGTCATTATGATTACCCATGATGTAGATGAGGCGGTGTTGCTCTCTGATCGCATTGTAATGATGACCAATGGTCCGGCAGCTACGGTGGGAGAGATTCTGCAGGTTGAGTTGGAGCGCCCGCGCAACCGTATCCAGCTAGCCGATGACCCTCAATACAACCACTATCGTCACGAAGTGCTCTCATTCCTCTACGAGAAGCAGCGCAAGGTTGAGGATATTAAAGAGCATCAGACAGCAAAAAAGAGCCAGACTGAAGCGACAGCAAAGAGTGCCTGAAGATGACCAAGCGGTATGAGCTTCTGATAATCGGTAACGGCCCCGCAGCGCACCGCTTGATAACCGACCTCTGTGCACTCCAGGCGTTGCCTAAGTCGGTGGGGGTTATCGGTGAGGAGTCACGTACGGCGTATAACCGCATTCTGCTCTCCCCACTGCTGGCGGCACAGATCGATCCCGCGCAGCTCCAATTGCATTACCCAGCTGAAGCACAAAACGCTGTTGAGCAAATCACCGATGCCCGTGTGGTGGCGATTAATGCCCAGTTGCAAACTGTCACAACTGAGTCTGGAGAGAGTTTTGGCTACGAGAAACTGGTGATTGCCACCGGTGCGCGCCCCATTATTCCGGATATCAAGGGTGTACACGCGCGCGGGGTTCTGGCCTTTCGCTCCTGGAGTGATGTTGAACGGATGCAGCAAGTTGCTGCCCGCGGAGGTAGGGCGGTCGTTGTTGGTGGTGGCTTCCTCGGTTTAGAGGCCGCCGAGGGACTACGCAAACTTGGTATGAGTGTCACTTTGGTGCATCGCAGTGGCTATCTGCTCAATCGCCAACTCGATCCGCAGGCCGCTGCGTTGTTGCGTTATGAGATGGAGTCTCGCGGGTTGGAGGTTCGCACGCAGGAGCAACTGCAGTCGATTCAAACCAAATATAGTCAGCTTGAGTCTGTGACTCTCTCTAATGGCGAGAGGCTTAGTGCTGACCTGCTAGTCTTCGCCACCGGGATTTTGCCCAATGCTGAACTCGCGCAAACTGGTGGCTTGAAGCACAACAGAGGAATCTGTGTAGATGCGCAGATGCGCACATCTGACGCACGTATCTTCGCTCTGGGTGAGTGTATTGAGTTCAATGGCAATACCTATGGCTTGGTTGCGCCAATCTGGCGTCAGTCCGCAGTTCTTGCGGCAACGCTTAGTGGAGTCAGTGATGAATATATGGATGAAGCCTTTGCCACGCAGTTGAAGGTGAGTGGTGTTGAGCTCTTCTCCTGCGGTGAGATTGATCGGTCTGAAGAGACCGCTTTTTACCTGGACGCTGAGCTTGGTCAGTACCGACGATTCTGGTTTGACGATGATCGTTTAGTTGGCGCTGTTATGTACGGCGATACATCGCGCGGGCCGGATGTGATTGAGGCAGTGTTGCAACGCGCCGATGCGGATCGGGCTGAGGCCTTGATTTGGTAGTATCCACGCCATCCAAGGTGCGAAAAAAAGCCCCCCACCATTGCTGGTGGAGGGCCAACCTCAGCAGTATTGCAGTGCTTACTGACTCACTGAAATCCCTGCATCGCTGCAGAGCTTCGTAAGATTTGCGTAACCTAGCTTGGCGTAGGTCAGCGGATGTGCGATTGATGGATCCTGTTCCGCTTCAACGACCAACCAGCCTTCGTAGTTGCTCTCTTTGAGCACAGCGAAGATGCTTGGGTAGTCAACACAGCCATCGCCTGGCACGGTGAAGGTGCCGTTGAGAACTGCGTGCAGGAAGCTCAGGTTGCGGTTCTTCGCATCTACCATCACTGACTTGCGGATATCTTTGCAGTGCACGTGCTTGATGCGATCGGCGTAGCGTTTAGCCACGGCAACTGGGTCACCGCTCGCAAACGTGAGGTGGCCAGAGTCCAGCAGTAGACCCACTGCAGGTGCACCCTGCATCATGCGATCTATATCCGTTTCAGTTTCGATCACTGTGCCCATGTGGTGGTGGTACGCCATAGATACACCCTGAGTCTCCAGGTACTCTGCAACTTCGTTGAGGCGCTCGAGGAACACTGGCCACTCTGCTGGGCTCATCTGTGGGCGGTTACGAACTGGAGTTTCCATCTCGCCGTGTACACAGCGGCTGGTTTCACAGAAAACCATCGCGGTTGCGCCCAGAGTCTTGAGCAGGTGCAGGTGTGGCTGCATCGCCTCTATCTCATCATCTACGCTGCGCTCAAGCAGGTTGCTTGAGTACCAGCCAGATACCAGTGAGAGGCCATGGCTATCCAGGATAGGGCCAAGAATCTCAGGTGTGCGTGGGAACTTCTGGCCCAGCTCGAAGCCAGCGTAGCCTGCCTCTTTACCTTCAGACAGGCAGACTTCCAGTGGCGTCTCTGCGCCGAGTGCTGGCATGTCATCGTTGGTCCATGTCAGCGGGTTTATACCAATGCGTACGCTCATGTTTATAGGTTCTCCAACTGGCGTTTTTTCATTTCATCGTATTTCGCGCGCGCTTCATTCACTTGGGTGCGGCCTGAAACTTCAGGAATCGCAACTTCCCACCAGCAGCCACCGGGAGAGGTGATCAGTGGGTCAGTGTCGATGCTGACGATGTAGGTTGTGTCAGATGCGCGAGCACGTACCAGCGCCTCTTCAAGCTCCTTTATGGTGCTTACGGTTTCGCCTTTAGCGCCCATCGCAATTGCATGTGCAGTGAAGTCGATCTTAGGAGCAGGTGCGCCGTTTGCCGTCAGACAGTCCTGCAGCAAGTTGTTGAAGCCTGCGCCACCACAGCCCATAGTCTGCAGACGGTGGATACAGCCGTAGCCGCGGTTATCCAGTACCACCAGAATGAATTTCTGACCCAGCATTACGGATGTGAACACTTCTGAGTTCGCCATCATGTAGGAACCATCGCCCACCATCACGTAAACTTCTGAGTCTGGCTTAGCCATCTTCACGCCGATACCGCCAGCCACTTCGTAGCCCATGCACGAGTAGCCGTACTCCATGTGGTAACCCTTGGAGTGCTCGGTACGCCAGAGTTTTTGCAGCTCGCCTGGCAGGCCGCCAGCGGCACATTCAACAATATCTTTGCTCATGTCAGATGAACGCAGTACAGCGCCGACAACTTCTGCGTCGGTTGGCAGATCGGTACCGCGGTCAGACATGGCGACGTCACAGGTGTGAATCCACGCCTGACGCTCAGCTTCGCCTTTAGCGATCCAGTCGTTATCGATGCTCCAGCCGTCCAGTGCTTCAGTTAGCTGAGCCAGTGTCAGCTTAGCGTCACCCACTAGAGGCTGCGCTTTGTGTTTGATTGCGTCGAATGAACCGACGTTAATGCAGACCAGCTTGGCATCTTTGTGGAACAGTGCACGTGAGCCAGACGCGAAGTCGCCCAGACGTGTACCCACAGCGATCACCAGATCGGTCTCAGGCGCCATGGCATTTGCAGATGCTGAGCCTGATACACCCATGGTGCCAAGGTTCTGCGCGTGGTTCCAAGGGAGTGCACCTTTACCCGCTTGAGTCTCGGCTACTGGGATCTGGAATTTCGAAACAAACTGATCGAACTCGTTCAGAGCGCCTGAGTAGTGAATGCCGCCACCAGCGATAGCCATTGGCTTCTTCGCCGTCTTGATCAACTCCAGCGCACGTGCCAATTCGTCGGTATCTGGAGCCTGACGACGCATGTAGTGAATCTTCTCGTCGAAGAAGCTCTCAGGGTAGTCAAACGCCATGGTCTGCACGTCCTGTGGGATTGCCAGACAAGCAGGGCCACAGTCGATTGGGTCAGTCAGAACACGCATCACGTTTGGCAGTGCAGCCATTAGCTGCTCTGGACGGTGGATACGGTCGAAGTAACGGCTTACTGGCTTGAACGCATCGTTCGAAGTCAGCGTGTAGTCATGTGGGTTCTCAACCTGCTGCAGTACTGGGTCTGGCTGGCGAGTTGAGAAGGTATCTCCCGGCAGGAACAGCACAGGTAGACGGTTAACGTGAGCAACCGCAGAAGCTGTCACCATGTTCACTGAGCCTGGACCTGCTGATGCAGTCACTGCCATGAAACGCTTGCGGTCCATGGTTTTTGCGTAAGCGATAGCAGCGTGTGCCATGGTCTGCTCGTTCTGACCACGGTACGTTGGGAACTCAGCCTGTACAGGCTGAAGTGCTTCACCCAAGCCGGCAACGTTACCGTGACCGAAGATAGCCCAGCAACCTGCAAAGATTGGCTGCTTCTCACCGTCGATCATTGTTTTCTGGGCCATCAGGTAGCGCACCAGCGCCTGGGCCATTGTAAGACGTACTGTACTCATTTTTTATCTCTCTCAGGTCCGGAAACTAGGCTGTTGCCGCCAGACCGCGTTGGCGCCAGTTCTGAATCAGTTCAACGAAGTTGCCGCTAACCTGAGCTACAAACTGAGCATCATCAATCTCATTTGCCAGCCATGCACGGCTCTCTTTTGCCCAGAGTGAGCGACCCACAGTGAACCCTTTACAGATATCGAAGCCAGCTGAGTTAGCGAAGTCCGCTTTGAGCTGTTCGATTGGTGCATCCAGACCCAGCAGAACAACACCGCGACAGTGTGGCTGGCGCGCATTGATCAGGTCTGTCAGCTTCTGCCATACGGCTTTGCTTGGTGCAGGCAGTTTCCACCAGTCAGGGCGAATACCTAGGTTGTAGAAGCGTGTCAGAGCGCGAACCAGCGTCTCTTCGTCCTGCTCCATTTCCTTAGGTGGGATGATCTCAAGTAGCAGCTCGTGGCCAGACGCACAACACGCCTGGTAGAGCTCCTGAGCCTGACGCTCTTGCGCCAGACGGTGTTCAACTGGCTGATCTGGATGGTAAAAGATCAGACACTTAACCACGTGCTCCAGCGGCCACTCTTTCAGACGGCTACCGATTGAACGGCCACCTTCAAGCTCGATTGGGTTAGAGGTTGGCATCTCCACTGGACGGCCAATCCACCAGCCGCGGCCGGTAACGTCGTTCAGCGCATCCTGACCGTAAGTATCATCAATCAGTACACCAATGTTGCCTTCCAGGTCTTCGGCATCAGCGCCGGCCTGAGTTGCTTCAACCAGCAGCTGTTTGAGCTTCTTGAGGCGCTTCTCATCAGCACCGGTTTCGCGCGCCATCTGGAATAGCTGGATACGGTGGTCGTAAGCCAGGCCAAAGATCTCGTTCCACTCTGCTTTACGGCGAGTCGTTACGCGGTGCAGGTAGTTAAGCTCTGTGTCCTGATCTGGACGTGGAATCTCTTCGGCGTGAGCGATGTAGTAGTCCAGCTCTTCGGCGGAAGGGATCGCTGGTGCGCAGCCGTGACGTGAAACTACGAGCGCGCCACAAGCGTTAGCGTACTGACAGCAGGTCTGGTAATCCTTGCCGAGCAGCCAGCCGCGCAGGAAGCCGCTCATGAATGCATCACCAGCGCCGAGTACGTTGAGTACATCAACGCGCACGCCGGTGAATACGTCGAAGTCATCCATTGAGTCTGGAATTGCGCCATCCAATACAGTACAACCCAGTGCGCCCAGTTTCAGAACGATGGTAGCGTTGCTCAGTTCACGGATTTTCTTCAGTGCTGCAATAGTGTCAGTGGTGCCCCCAGCAATGTGCACTTCCTCTTCTGTACCGACAACGAGGTCCAGGTGTGGCAGTACAGTTTGTAAGTGTGCGCTTACTTTATCATTTGATACGAAGCGGTTCTCACCTTCGCCGATACCGGTCAGGCCCCAAAGCACTGGGCGGTAGTCGATATCCAACACCACTTTTGTGCCCGCAGCTTTAGCCGCTTCGATCGCTGCCATACAAGCATCGTAAGTTTTTGGCGTCGACAGGTGGGTGCCGGTCATTAGGATACTGCGGCTAGAGGCGATGAATTCTGGGTTAATATCCTCTTTGCATAGCGCCATATCGGCACAGTCACGACGGTAGAAGATCAGCGGGAAGGTGTCTTGATCCTTTATGCCTAGGATAACAAGTCCTGTTAAGCGCTCCTGGTCGGTAATTAGGTTGCTGGTATCTACGCCAACCGATTCGAACTCTTCGCGCACGAAGCGTCCCATATGCTCGTCACCAACTCGGGTCAGCATTGCGGAGCGCAAACCCAGACGTGAGGTGCCGTAAGCGATGTTGCCAGACGATCCGCCGAGGTATTTGGAGAAGCTCCCCATATCTTCAAGGCGGCTACCAATCTGGTCGCCGTAAAGGTCAACGGCTGCTCGGCCGATGCTTATGATGTCAAGCTGGCGCTCGCCAACACTCGCTTTCAGGTCGCTCATCTGAGGGACTCCCACTTGATGTGATCGAAGCAGATAGGCGCGATCGCATAGGCGCACGCTCTGCAAATTAAAAATTGTAGAAGACAGGATAGAAAGTTGAGGTGTGTTAGTCAATGATTTGGAAAATATATTTCAAAAATATAAATAATATAATAAAAACAGTAGCTTAATTTTTATTTTTGCGTTTCTTTAACAGTTAAAAAGGCTGTAAATAGGCTTTATATAGCTGTAAATGGAATGTTAATTCCAAAATTGTCTTTAGTTCTGATGCGATCCGCTTTAGTATCCCTTTCATCGTTTAAATATTGAACGCACCTGCTTTTTGGGGTGCCGAAACATTCGAGGTATAAGATGTCTAAGCTGCTATCGCGCGCTCAAGCGCCGGATGCTGAAGGTCGTATTCAGCACATCACTCCAGAGTCTGCTGGTTGGACCTACGTTGGTTTTGATGTGTACCAATTGAAGGCGGGTCAGAGCCTGAAGCAGAACACCGAAGATAAAGAGGTCTGTGTTGTTCTGGTGACCGGTAAGGCTAACGTAAGCACCGCGAACGACAGCTGGACGGACCTCGGTTATCGCATGAGCGTTTTCGAGCAGAAGGCGCCTTACGCTGTTTATGTTCCACCTGCTGATCACTATGAAGTGACCGCCACTACTGATTGTGAGATCGCGCTGTGTAAAGCGCCGGCAAAAGGCGAATACCCTGCACGACTGATTACTCCAGAGAAAGCGAGTTTCGAAACGCGCGGTGTGGGCACAAACACACGTCACGTCTGCAACGTCCTGTTCGGCAATATGGCTGCTGAGAAGCTGTTGGTGTGTGAAGTAATCACGCCAGACGGCAACTGGTCTAGCTACCCGCCGCACAAGCATGACCGCGATATCGCGCCGGCTGAAACACTGTTGGAAGAGACCTACTACCACAAGATGGATCCAGAGCAGGGCTTCGTATTCCAGCGCGTTTACACCGATGACCGCTCACTCGATGAGACCATGGCGATTGAGATGAACGGCGTGGTTATGGTTCCTGAGGGTTATCACCCAGTCGGTGCACCGCACGGTTACACCTCTTACTACCTTAATGTGATGGCGGGTCCTTCACGCGAGTGGATCTTCCACAACGATCCAGATCACGAGTGGATTATTGAAGCGGACAAGAAGCGAGCAGCGTCGCAGTAAAGTCGAATCGGAATAAAAACGGGAGCAGAGAGCTCCCGTTTTTGTGCGTTGTGATTAACGAATTCTCTCACCCGTCTCTTTGTCGAATATAACAGCGAGGGCCGTATTGACCTGAATGTCTGTACGCTCCCCGGCTTGAGAGCCTGCTTTAGGTGACAGCCTTGAGTGGACATCGACGCCGTTCCACTGACCAATAGCCATAGTATCCGCACCCATAGGTTCAACCACTTCAAAGTCCATCACTATACGGTGCAGAAACTCAGTCTCCTCCTCAGGTTTGGGCTCTGTGATCATCTCTGGGCGGATACCAAGAACCACTTTTGTGCGAGCCTGTGCGGCAAGTGACTCTGACTGCGGCAGGCGTAACAGGTGACGCTCTGAGCAGCTCTCAATGACCGCTTGGCCATTCTCTAACTCCACCTCGATGAAGTTCATTGGTGGTGATCCCATGAAACCGGCAACAAACATGTTCGATGGGTCGTTGTAGATCTCATCGGGTGTGCCCAACTGCTGCACAATACCGTCTTTCATTACGGCGATTCGGTCAGCAAGCGTCATCGCTTCGATCTGGTCGTGAGTAACATATACGATAGTTGTGCCCAAACGCTTGTGAAGCTTCTTAATCTCTGTGCGCATCTCAACACGCAGCTTTGCGTCTAGGTTCGAGAGTGGCTCGTCGAAAAGGAACACGCGTGGTGAGCGAGCTAGCGCACGCCCCATAGCAACGCGTTGGCGTTGCCCGCCGGAGAGTTGGCTTGGTTTACGATCCAGCAGGTGATCGATCTGAAGAAGCTTAGCAACTTCAGCAACCACCTTGTCTCGCTCCTCTTTTGGGACCTTACGCATCTCAAGTCCAAAGGAGATGTTGCGCGCAACACTCATCGTTGGATAGAGCGCATAGGACTGGAACACCATGGCAATATCTCGATCTTTGGGTGAAACATCTGTGACATCCCTACCCGCAAGTTCGAGGCGACCCGTGGTCGCGTCCTCTAAGCCAGCGATGATATTCATCAGGGTCGATTTACCGCATCCCGAAGGCCCCACTAGGATGATGAACTCACCATCCTGAATATCGATGTTAATCCCTTTTAGAATCTGCGTATCACCAAAGGACTTGGTGACCTGATCAATTAATAGTGCGCCCATGTTATTAACCTTTTACTGCGCCGGCGGTTAAGCCGCGGACAAAATATTTTCCGGCAAAGATGTAAACCAATAGAGTCGGAAGCGCGGCTATTACGGCGGCGGCCATATCGACGTTGTACTCTTTACCACCTACAGAGGTGTTGACGAGGTTATTAAGTGCCACAGTGATGGGCTGGGTGCCCGGACCGGAGTAAACCACGCCGAAAAGGAAGTCATTCCAGATCTGAGTGAACTGCCAGATGATCGTTACCACGAAGATGGGCAGTGAGACCGGCAAGAATATGTGACGGAAAATAGCGAAGAAACTCGCTCCATCCAGCTGCGCTGCTTTGACGAGCTCAGTAGGAACCGAAACATAGAAGTTACGGAAGAACAGCGTGGTAAATGCGAGTCCATAGACCACGTGAACCAGTACTAAACCCGTTACCGTGTTTGCCAGTCCGAGCTCTGCCAGCAGACGTGCCATGGGTAGCAGAACGACCTGAAAGGGTATGAAGCAACCGAAAAGTAACATACCAAAAAGGAGTTCGCTGCCGCGAAAACGCCATTTGGCAAGCACATAGCCGTTGAGTGCCCCAATGACTGTTGACAGAAGTACTGCCGGAACGACGATCTTGACTGAGTTCATGAAAAATGGAGCCAATCCCTCACACTCAGAGCCTGTGCATGCGCTGCTCCAAGCTTTAATCCAGGCGTAGAGAGTCGGATCTTGCGGTAGCGCTAGCAGATTACCGTTACGGATCTCTTCGATGTCCTTGAACGAGGTTGTGATCATCACATAAAGCGGCGTTAAGTAGAGCAACGCCATGATCAGAAGAAAGCCGTATATCAGTACACGGCCCGGAGTCAGTTGAGTCTTACTGGCCATTGCGCTGTCCTCTTAGTTCGGAGTAGAGATAAGGAACTAGAATTGCGAGCACACCCATCAGCATTACCATCGCACTAGCGCCACCGAGTCCCATCTGAGCCCGGTTGAAAGCGAAGGTATACATGAAATTAGCCGGCAGATCTGACGAGTAGCCAGGGCCGCCGCCCGTCAGTGCTTGAACGAGATCGAAACTCTTAATTGCGATGTGAGACAGAATCACAATAGCGCTAAAGAACACGGGGCGCAGTATCGGCAAAATAACATGCCAGTAGGCTTTGAATGGGCTCGCACCATCGATTTGGGCGGCTTTTACAAGGCTGTCGTCTACACCGCGAAGACCTGCAAGGAACATTGCCATCACGAAGCCGCTGGACTGCCATACAGCCGCGATAACGATGGTGTAGATTGCCATGTCTTGCTCAACTAACCAGCGAAACTCAAAGCTCTCAAAGCCAAGATCAACCATCAGTTTTTCGAGGCCCAAGCCTGGGTTTAGGATCCACTTCCACGCTGTACCTGTCACCACGAAGGAGACTGCCATGGGATAGAGATAAATGGTTCGTATAGCGCCTTCGCCGCGAATTTTCTGATCGAGGAATATTGCCAAAACGAGACCGATCAGCAGAGATATAGCGATAAAGAGAACGCCGAAGACAAGCAGGTTATTGAGTGCAACATCCCAGCGAGGATTGGCGAACAGACGGCCGTATTGATCCCAGCCTACAAACTCCCACTGCGGTAGCATACGGCTCTTGGTAAATGATAGCGCACCGGTCCAGAGCATAAAGCCGTACATACATACCAGCATCGCTACAGTTGTAGGGGCGAGTACAATTTTAGGCAATAGGGTCTCTAGCGTCAGCGGCTTCGATGCCTTCGACACAGACATATCTTGACTCCTGAAAAATAGAACAGGGCCCCTGTACGGGGCCCACACAGACTTACATCGCAGCCTGAATTGATGCGATCAGCTGAGCTTTAGCGTCTGCTGCAGACTGATCAGAGTTGAAGAAGTTAGTGGCGGTATCGTAGATTGCGCCAGAAACTGCTTCAGATACCGCCATGCCGTGAGCAAAGCTTGGTACCAGACCGCCAGTCTGAGCGCTTGCCACGAAGGCGTCCATAGATGCGTGTGCACAGCTATCAAACTCGTCGCGAGCCATGCCGAGGCGAGCTGGGATAGAGCCTTTGTTCAGGTTGAATACTTTCTGGAAGTCTTCACCGAGGATCTGCTTGGCCATCTCCTGCTGAGCGGCTTGAGCACCCGCATCACCCTGATTGAAGAAGGCGAAAGAGTCGACGTTGAAGGTGAACGCGCCAGAGGTTCCTGGAGCTGCAACACAAGCGTAGTCAACGCCCGGTGTTTTGCCGGCGACGGTAAATTCACCCTTCGCCCAGTCACCCATGATCTGCATTGCTGCTTCACCATTGATAACCATCGACGTTGCAATGTTCCAGTCACGGCCGGCTGCGTTGCTATCGACAAACTGGCGAAGTTCACCGAAGACACGGAATACCTCTTCTGTTGTAGCACTGTTCAGTGCCTCAGCATCGAGCTCTACGAAGGCTTTCTGGTAGTAGTCAGCGCCGCCTACACCCAATACCACAGCCTCAAATACAGTCGCATCCTGCCACGCCTGTCCACCGTGAGCTAGCGCGATAAAGCCTGCATCCTGAACCTTTTTAGCCTGAACGATGAAGTCATCCCAAGTTGTAGGGATAGTAGCACCCGCTTTCTGGAAGACAGAAGGGTTCGCCCAGAGCCAGTTAACGCGGTGTACGTTCACGGGAGCAGCGACATATTTACCATCAAACTTCATAACATCAGATACAACGCTAGGAAGTAGAGCGTCCCAGTTGTTGGACTTTGCTACAGTGTCGATATCAGCTAGGAAACCGAGGTCGCCCCACTCCTGAATTGAAGGGCCTTTAATCTGCGCTGCAGTAGGTGGATTACCTGATGCTGCACGTGATTTCAGCACGGTCATGGCGCTTTCGCCACCACCACCTGCAACTGCAAAGTCTTCCCAGCCCACGTTTGCTTCAGCGAGTTTCTCTTTCAGGTATGCAACTGATTTCGCTTCGCCACCACTCGTCCACCAGTGTAGAACCTCTACATCTGCTGCTTGAGCATTAGTCGCTGAGATGGATGCTGCAGCCACGCAAACTGCGAGTGTACGTTTGAACATTGAGATTTCCTCTTCTTGTTTTGGATTGGTTTTTTGGAACAGAGTAAATATATCAATCCGTATATGACGAAGATTTGTCGAACGTTACAAAGTGTTACAAAGGGAATCGAACTTCAACAATTAAACCCTTAGGTTCGCGATCCTTGAGCTCTATCGATGCGCCATGCAGTTGTGCTATGGAACGGACGATGCCCATTCCTAAGCCTACGTGAACGGAGGTAGGTGCCTTATCGATTCGGAAAAATGGCTCGAACACTTTCTCCTTGAGTTCGTTGCTGATCCCCGGGCCCCGGTCGCATACTGCAATTACGATCGAGTCCTCCTCTAACCATCCATTTATCTCTGCTGCGCGTCCGTAGTGCAGGGCGTTATCAATCAGATTGGTCAGCAACCTTTCAAGGGATAGAGGCCGTCCGTTGATCCAGAGGTCCGCTGTAATATTGCTCCGGCAGGGTAGGTCCTCAACTTTTGCGCTATTGAGGCAGCGCTCGGCCAGTTCTCTTAAATTGACCGGTTCACTATTTTCATGGATTGCTCCGTCTTTGATCATCTGTAGGGAAGCTTTGACCAGTGCTTCGAGATTGTTCAAATCATTGGTCAGCGCATTACGGAGCGTTTCATCATCTATCAGCTCCGCGCGTAAACGTGCTCGAGTTAGAGGAGTCTTCAAATCATGGGAGATCGAAGCGAAAAGGCGCTCGCGGTCCGAGATGTATTTTTCGATACGCTGCGCCATCTGGTTGAACGCACGGATAGTGGTCTGCATTTCCCGTGTACCCTCCACAGGAATGGTCTCCATTGTTTGGCCCCGCCCAAGAGCGTCTGCCTGCTTTGCCAGGCGCCGCAGAGGTCGCACGATCCCTAGGACCAACAACATTGTAAGAAGCGCCGCGGTTAGAGTCACAACAGCCATCGAGAGTATTCGCTCAGCATTGAAGACGGTATCAACAAGAATACGGCCCTCAGGAAACACTGTTGCTAAGTAAACCCACTCCTGCTCTCCCAATGGCAGTTGTACAACTACGGCAGGGCTGTTGTCTCCGGGATTGAGAAGAGCGAAACTTTGCCACTTAGGTGGCAGTTCAACCATCCGATTGCGGTTGTTCAATATGCGCAGGTCGTCAAAGGAGACAAACTGCACGTCTACTGTGCGGTTTGACACGTCAAATTGGGCAGCGAGACTCTCTATCAATCTACCGCGCACCAAGCCTTGTAAGTCGTTTTCTGGTAGTTTTTCTAGCTCAAGGTAATTTTGATTTACCGATACAAAGAATCTTGTGCCCCCCATGTCTCTGAGTTGATCGAGCACGATGTGACGATAGCTTTTTGGAAGACGGCTAAAAAACTCTAGGGTTTGTCCTATTCGCGCGCCCATTGACTCGGAGACTTCTGTGAGTCGTGCACGTTCGGTCGCTTGCAACTGACGGTTCCAAATGAGCGCGCTCATTAGCTGTGCTAGCAGAATTCCCAGAAGCAGAATAAGAGTCATTCGGGCAATGATCGATTGAGGAAGTAACCTGTCACGCTGTCTCGACCAAAAACCAATCATACGATTACCAAGAGATACCCTTTGCCACGCACAGATTTTATTGGGTCATGCTCTGAGTGTTGAGTAAGCTTAGAGCGCAGTCTACTGACAAGGGTATCGATTGAGCGGTCGAAAGCACTGGCAGTTCTGCCCTTTAGGTCCAGTGAGAGTTGGTCGCGGCTGACAATTTCGCCGGGTCGTTTAACGAGTGCCTGCAGCAGGTCAAACTCGGCTCCGGTCAGGTCAAGTGGGGCCCGATTGTAGTAAGCCACGCGTTGTTTAGCATTTAGCTTGATAGCTCCCTCTGTTGAATCTATCGCGCTAACTGCACTTCGACGCAGCAGAGCTTTGAGTCGTGCTAGGAGCTCGCGCGGATTAAACGGCTTACCCATATAGTCGTCCGCCCCTAATTCCAGACCGAGTATCCGATCTATGTCATCACTGGCTGCGGTGAGCATAATAATAGGAAGGTCAGAGGTTTTGCGCAGCTCTCGACACAGCTGCAGTCCGTCCATACCCGGGAGCCCGACATCGAGTATCACCAGATCGCTCGCCCCTAAGCCTGTCGCCATTAAGGCCTCCGCCGATGGGAATGCTGATACGCTGAACCCGCTTTTTTCCAGATAACCTGTTAATAGTTCGCGGATTTCACGATCGTCATCAACTAAAACTACTGAGTGCATATCGGGTTCCATTGGTCGCGGCGTTTATCTAGCTAGCTTTCGTCGCGCGGGAAATTTCGGATCAGCCTGAAGTAGCAATAAGTCGTCAGGGCGCCAGTCAGAATCCCCCAAAATGGGCTGCCGATAACAAACCACTCGTAGAGAGTCCATGCAGCTAAGAAAATTGTGATGCCGTATCGTCGGCTAACGGGACGGAAGAACTCGAGGTCCTGATCGCGAATCATAGTGGTTCCTTAAAGATTCGATTTCCGTTGATTCTCGCAGATTTAGGCAGAATGCTACCAGTGTTTTAGAATTTTTCTTCGTTATCTGGAAAAAATATTCCAAAAGCTAAAGCTTAAAGCTAGTATGAAAGAAAAAATTAGGGAAAATCGCGATGCCGTCTGGACTGCCAAAAACGCTCAATGAGCTAAAGCTCGTTATTGCTGAGCAACATCAGAGTTTGAGTAAGCGTCTGCGCCAGGTTGCGCAGTATCTGGTAGACCATCCCAATCAGATCGCCTTCGGCACCGTTGCCACTATCGCTAAAGATGCCGAAGTGCACCCCTCTACCTTAGTGCGTTTTGCCAACGCTTTTGGCTTCTCTGGTTTCTCCGAGATGCAACGTCTGTTTCAGCAGCAGCTGTTGCAGGAGTCACCTAGCTACTCAGATCGTATGCGCATAGCGCGTGAGTCGCTGGGTGAGAACAGTGCAGATCCGGTCAATCTGCTGGGGCAATTCGCTTCGGCCAACTCAGCAACGCTCGATCAGCTTGTTTCCGAGGTCGATATGGATGCGCTGCGCGCTGCTGAGCAGTATTTACTTGAAGCGGATACCGTTTACATCATAGGTGTACGGCGTGCGTTCGTTGTTGCAAGTTACTTTGCCTATGCCCTTCGTCATGCGGAGCGTCGCGCATTTCTTGTCGACAGTGTGGGTGGTTTGACGAAGGAGCAGGGTTGCAGTGTACGCAAGGGCGATGCGCTTATTGCTGTAAGCTTTCACCCGTACGCTGCTGAAACTCAGGAGATTGTTCGCGATGCGGCTGGCAAAGGAGTTCCCGTCGTTCTGATCACGGATAGCCAACTCAGTCCGCTGGCGCCTCTAGCCAGTAGTATGCTGATCGTTAAAGAGGCGGATGTTCACGGGATACGCTCTCTGTCGGCCTCTCTCTGTATAGCGCAGGCGTTGTCGGTCAGTCTCGCCAACCGCACCGAGAAGGACGCTTAGAGCGCCTCCAAGTTATCGATACACCAGCGGGCGCGATCTAGCACGGCCTGCTGGCTCTGCTCGTCGCGCTTATCCCAATTTTTGTACAGCATCCCCAAGCGCGGATTTGCCGCTAGGCGGTCGCGGTGCTTCAGCATGAATCCCCAATAGAGACTGTTAAATGGGCAGCCACGCTCGCCGGTCTGCTCGGTTACCTTGTAATAGCACCCTTTGCAGTAGTCGCTCATGCGATTGATGTACGCGCCGCTGGCTGCATAAGGCTTGCTGGCGACGATGCCGTTATCGGCAAAAAGCACCATGCCCCGTGTATTGGGCTGCTCAACCCACTCAAGCGCATCAATATAGATGCCAAGGTACCAGGCATCCACCTGATTGGGGTCAAGCTGTGCGATGAGGGAGAAGTTGCCGGTTACCATTAGGCGCTGAATATGATGGGCATAGCTGTATTCAAGTGACTGACTTATGGCCTGCTGCATGCACTTCATCTTTGTCTCGCCACTCCAGAAGTAGCTCGGCAAGTGGTTATATGCATCTAGCGCATTCAGCGTCCCATATTCGGGTTGATTGACCCAGTAGATGGCGCGGATAAACTCTCGCCATCCCAAAATTTGGCGCACAAAACCCTCAATCTGTGCGAGATCGATCTCATCCGGACGTTGCTGCCACTCGGCGATTGCGCGTTCGATCACCTGCTGTGGCGAGATCATTTTGGCGTTGATCGCGAAGGAGAGTCGAGAGTGATACAGGCTCCATTTGTGCTGAGTTTGAGCGGTCATCGCATCTTGAAAACGCCCGAAAAGGGCGAGTTGATTGGCGCAGAAAAATTCCAGCAGTTCGAGCGCTTCTGAGCGACGGGTTGGCCAGATCAGCTGAGTCTGTGCGTCACCGAAATGATCAACTTGATGACGCTCAAGACGCTCTAGAATCCCGCTAACATTGGTGCTGAAAACGAGCGGCTCAGGTACCTGCTCAATATCGGCTGGTTTCAGTTTTTGGCGGTTGTCGCTATCGAAGTTCCAGCGCTCGCCTACGGGATCGTCACCCTGCATCAGGTAGCCGTAGCGCTTGCGCATCCGGCGATAGAAAGCCTCCATGCGGCTGGATTTACCCGGCTTAAATTGCTTAAAGATATCGTCGAAAGGTAGCAAAAAGTGCTCGGTATCGACTTCGCGCATGGCAATACCCGGGTCAAAATCACGCAGCTGTTGCAGCAGACGCCACTCATCTGGCCGCTGATACTCGAACTGTTCAATGCTATGTTCGGAGATAAGAGCGCGCAGCAGGGCAGGAAGGTCAGTGTGCTGACTCGTCTCATCGAGTGTTAGATGAATCACCTGATGGCCAGCTTCGGTTAGGGCCTGCGCGAAGTGCTGCATTGCTGCGAAGAAAGCGCAGATCTTCTGTACATGGTGGCGTACGTACCCAGTCTCCTGCTTCAGCTCTGCAATCAGATAGTAGGTGTCGTTATCTGTTTCGCGAAACCAGCTATGTCGCGCGTTGAGCTGATCGCCCAGTATTAGGCGCAGACGTTTCATTGTTGATCCTTGGATTTTGGCGCGCGCCGACAGCGTTCGGAGCAGTATTTCACCTGCTCCCAATCGCGCTCCCACTTTTTACGCCAGGTGAACGGGCGCTGGCAGTGCAGGCAGATCTTCTCGGGGAGGTGCGCTTTCTTGTGCATTAGGCAACCGGCCAGTCGTAGTAGTCGCGATTCGGCAACGGGTGTGCGTGCTCTTTGCCCTGCCAAGCGTTAACAAAATTTTGGTCCGGGTCGTAAATTTTGGTCTGCTTATCGAGGTCGAATTTGCGATGCCCGCGCGGGTCAGCACCTACGCCGGCTAGGTATTGCCAGTTGCCCCAGTTGCTCGCGACGTCATAGTCGATCAGTTGCTGCTCAAAATAGGCGGCACCGTATCGCCAATCTAGGCCAAGTTCATGCACAAAGGCACTGGCGACTAACTGGCGAGCACGGTTCGACGTGTAGCCGGTCGCGTTCAGTTGTCGCATTGCTGCGTTCACGATCGGATAGGGGGTTGTGCCCTCACACCAAGCTTTGAAACGCTCCGGATAGAAAGAGGTCAGCGGGGAGCGGTTAAACGGCCCCTGCAGTTTGAATAGTTTTGCTCCGAAACGCATGCCGTACCACTGAAAATACTCGCGCCACAAAAGCTCAAATTTCAGCCAATAGGTAGACTCGTTGGCTACAACCTCTGTTTCGTATTGATTGATACGGTGCCACAGGCGGCGTGGAGAGAGACTGCCGTTCGCTAGCCAGGCGCTGAATTTAGAAGAGTAGTCCCAACCGTCAAGGCCGTTACGTGTCTCTTTGTAGGTTTGTGGTAGTTCGCCGCCGAAGTAGTAATCCAGCTGGGTCTTGGCACCGGTTTCGCCCCCCAGAAAAAGTGAGGGCATTTCGGATGCCGGTAGGTCGACGACTTTATCGCTCAGGTTAGGCACGGGTGGGGGCAATTGCTCAGGCGCGATTGTTGGCGTGTTTGGCTCGAGCTTTTTCTTTTCGATTTTGCGTCTGAAAGAGCTGAAGCTCTCCGGAAGTTGTTCCAACTCAAAGGGTAACTGATTTGCGCTGAAGAGTGTCTGACTGCTAATGGCATCACACTTGAGATGCGGGAAGCGGCTGTGCAACTGTTTAAGGGCGTGACGCTCATAGTGCCCGGGATGTTCGGCGGTAATGACGCGGCTCACCTTCGCTAGCTGCACAAGGCGTGTTAGCGATTCCAGTGGCGTATCGTGCCACAGCAGCAGGCGTTGCCCACGCTGTTTCAGCCGTTCGTTCAAATCGTCCAGTGTCTGCTGCAAGAAAGCCCGCCGGTGACTTCCCAAAGAGTGCAAAGAGTATCGATTTGCTCTAAACCAACTCGGCTCCACCACGAATAGGCAGATGAGTTGATCAGCCTCGAGTGCTGCTTCGACAGCAGGGTTGTCATCAAGACGCAGGTTATGTGTGAACCAGAGAAGGGTGGGGCCGGGCATCAGGGTACTCCTTTTAGAGCCTGAGTTACGCGGTGTGCGGGGCTTTGGAGCATCTAAACTGGGGTTTTCTCCAGGCTGACTAAGTGTATTGCTGTATCGCTGATTCGGAATCGAATATTGAGATCGTAGAGTCGAACACCGTAGGTGCGATCTGGGTCCTGCTGATAAGCGGGTCGCGGATCGCAGGCCAGAAGTTCACTGATCTGCTGTTGCAAGTCTGAGGGGTAGTCTGCGGTTATTTGAGAGAGCTGTTGCTGTGCCTCACTGGAGACCTCTAGCGGTAGCTCCAGTTTGGTCGCACTACTCGCTAAATCATAGGTCGCTTCCGGAAGGCTGTCGGCATAGGGTAGGTAGGGTTTGATATCGATGATTGGCGTACCATCCAATAGGTCGGCGCCCCGGACCGTCAGAACAGCTGTCTGTCCCTGCATTTCGATATTCAGAAGCTCAACCACCGACATGCCGATATGGTTAGGGCGAAAGGGAGAGCGAGTCGCGAAGACACCGAGCTTCTGATTGCCACCCAAACGAGGCGGCCTAACACGCGGTTTCCAGCCCTGATCAATAGCTTTGGAAAAGATGAACACTAGCCAGATGTGGCTGCACCGTTCTAGCCCTGAGACAGCCTCGCGGCTAGAGAATTCGGGCTCGAGAATCACCTCTGCAGTGATCGATGGTGCCAGTCCGGGTTGGCGCGGGATACCAAACTTCTCTGTAAATGGGCTTGAGATACGGGCGATTGTCTGGACCTGCATTGCATCCATCTCGGTCTGCTAGATGAGGGCTAACTATAGCGCTAGCTGTGTCTCATATCACTCAGGCGTGCGACAGAGAACGACTACATCAACCTTTTGGCAGCCTGCTTTTATCAACAGCGAGCTCAGCCGTTCAACAGTCGTACCCGTCGTCATCACATCATCAACTAGCGTGACCCGGTTAGGAATATCATCACCTAGTTCGTAACAGTTCTGTAGATTGGCTTTGCGCTCGGTGCGATTGAGTCTGGCCTGATGCGGTGTGCGATGCAGTTTACTTAGTAGACGAGGCTGGTGCCTCAGATGCAGAAGTTTAGCTAGCCTGCGACTGATCAGTTCGCTCTGATTGAAACCTCTCAGGGTCTGGTCCCACGAGTGCATCGGTACTGGGATCAGTGTTGAAACCGGGTCCAGACGCTGATCTATGAATTTCGCTAGCAGGTAGCTCAGCCAATAGAGCGGTTCTGGGTCACGGCTGGTTTTTACTCGATGGATAAGTTGGGGGAGGGGAAAACGGTAGTTAAACCCTGCTAAGACCTTATCGAAGCAGGGAGGTGAGTCCCGACATTCGCTACAGAGGCCATCCGTGCCGCCCCTTCCGGGCAGGGCGCATCGCGCACAGCCTTGTTGGAGATAGGGGAGGTCTAGTTCGCAGTCGTTACAGACGCCATAACGGTTTGCTGGAGCGATATCACAGAGTGGACAGGTGTGATTAATATTTAAGCATTTGTTCAATAATTGACGGTTCATTAGTTGACAGTTCTCCGTGTCACTTTAAACTGCTCGTATCCTTGAGAGCAGTCACACCGAAGTGGTGCTTCATATAAGTTTAGGAGAAATTTCGTTTATGTCTGCAACCGCATCTGCAACGGCCAACACCAAGAAAGCGTGGAGCACTGAAGAGATTCAGGCGCTCTTTGACCTGCCGTTCAATGATCTGCTGTTCCGTGCGCAGACTGTGCATCGCGAGAACTTCGATCCGAACGAAGTGCAGGTAAGTACACTGCTCTCGATCAAGACTGGTTCATGCCCAGAGGACTGCAAATACTGTCCGCAGAGCGCTCACTACGATACTGGTCTTGAGAAGCAGCGACTGATGGAAGTAGAAGCTGTACTGAACAAAGCTAAGCAGGCGAAAGAGACTGGCGCCACGCGCTTCTGTATGGGTGCTGCTTGGAAGCACCCAACTGATCGCGATATGCCATACATTTTGCAGATGGTGCGCGGTGTGCGCGAGATGGGTCTGGAGACGTGCATGACGCTGGGTATGCTTAAGCCCGAGCAGGCCGATCAGTTGGCCGATGCGGGTCTGGACTACTATAACCACAATCTCGATACCTCGCCTGAGTTCTACGACAAGATCATCACAACGCGCACTTACCAGGACCGCCTGGATACGCTGCAGCATGTGCGTGATAGCGGCATGAAGATCTGTAGCGGCGGGATCCTTGGGATGGGCGAAACGGCGAGTGATCGCATCGGTCTACTGCAGCAGCTAGCTAACCTACCGCAGCCGCCAGAGTCCGTGCCGATCAATATGCTGGTTAAAGTGGCGGGTACACCGCTAGAGAACGTCGAAGATCTGGATCCGTTTGAATATATTCGCAATATTGCTGTCGCACGTATTCTGATGCCGACCTCACATGTGCGCCTCTCGGCAGGTCGTGAGTCGATGAGCGACGAGCTGCAGTCGATGGCATTCTTCGCTGGAGCCAACTCGATCTTTTACGGCGAGTGTCTTTTGACCACACCAAATCCTGAGACTCACCGCGACCTGCAGCTCTTCAAACGTTTGGGGCTGCGCCCTGAGCAGCGCATTGAAGAGGATGACGCGACACAACAGCAGGCGATCGAGCAGCAACTTATCAAACAGGCAGACGAGCCGAAGTTTTACGACGCGAGTCACTAATGAGTCGGTTAGATCAGCGTCTCAAGCCGCAGCTTGAGGCGCGCGAACAGGCGCACCTCTACCGTCGGCGCCGCACACTCGAGAGTGCGCAAACGCCCCTAGTGCGCGTAGATGGGCGTGAGTATCTCGCGTTCTGTTCCAATGACTATCTGGGGCTTGCCGCTGATCAGCGCATTGCTGCTGCCTTGCGTCAGGGAACTGAGCTTTACGGAGCTGGTAGCGGTGCTTCGCACCTCGTTTTGGGTCATAGCCGGGCACATCAGCAGTTGGAGGAAGCTCTGGCTGAACACACGGGACGCGATCGCGTACTGCTCTTCTCCACCGGATATATGGCTAACCTTGGCAGCATTGCTGCGCTTACTGGGCGTGGCGAATTGGTGCTTCAGGATAAGTTAAATCACGCATCACTTCTTGATGGCGGGCTGCTCAGTGGTGCTCGCTTTAAACGTTATCGCCATGCTGATGCTGGTTCGCTGGATACCCTGCTAGAGGGTGCGCAAAAGAGCGATACGCTCGTCGTGACCGATGGCGTCTTCAGTATGGATGGAGACCTAGCCCCGCTACCTGAAATTAGCAAGATCTGTGAAGCGCGAGCTGCACACTTACTAGTTGATGATGCGCACGGTTTTGGTGCCTTGGGGGCAACGGGTGCAGGCATTGCAGAGCACTTTGGCATGGACCAAGAGCAGCTCCCAATTCTGATCGGCACACTGGGCAAAGCCTTCGGTACCGCCGGTGCGTTTGTCGCTGGTAGTGAAGCGCTGATCGAGTATCTGATTCAGTTTGCCCGACCTTACATATACACCACGGCGATGCCGCCAGCAGTCGCGCATGCAACGCTGGAGAGCTTAGCGATTGTGCGATCTGAGGGGTGGCGGCGCGAACATCTGGCTGAGCTGATTAAAATGTTCCGAGCGGGGGCGTCTGAGCTCGGTCTAGAGCTGATGGAGTCCGAAACAGCCATACAACCTATTGTAATCGGTGAGTCCGACAGGGCGATGGCGATGAGTCGCAGCTTGGAGCAGCAGGGTATTTTTGTTGGGGCAATCCGACCGCCAACAGTACCTGCGGGCAGTGCCCGTCTGCGCGTGACGCTCAGTGCCAGCCACACACGCGAACAGGTGGCGCGGTTGCTCAACGCATTAGAGGTTGCCCAGAAGGAGCTGGCTCTTGGCTGATGCACGTCCTTCGTTAGCGGTACTGGGTGGCTGGGGTGTCTCGCCAGAAATTTTGCGCCCTTGGCTTGAAACGCTGGAAGAATCTATGGATATCCATCGGGTGGATATACCCGATTTAGACGCCGGACAACTACTTAGCGTTGAAGAGCGGTCTAGGCGATTGCTGCAATCGGCGCCCTCCAATAGCTACTGGCTCGGCTGGTCGCTCGGGGGGGCGATCGCACTCGATCTCGCGAGTTATGCGCCCCAATCTATCCGAGGTGTCATTACTCTGGCGACTAATCCATGCTTTGTGGGGCAGTCTGACTGGCCCGGGATGGATGCCGCGACCTTTGCTAGCTTTCTGCAGGCTTACCGCGAGATACCTGCGAAAACCCTGCAGCGCTTCGCCTCCTTGCAAGTGGCTGGTGCCGCCGAGCCACGAGGGCAGTTGCGAGCGCTGAAAGCTAATCTGTTAGAGCCGCAGGTCGTGCTTGCGCAGCTATTGGAACTGCTGGCTATTGATCGCCGCGAGCAGTTAAACCAGCTCGAGGTTCCGGCATTGATGATACTGGCTGATTCGGACTCACTGGTTCCGATAGAGTTGGCCAATCGAATACTTTCCCTGTTGCCTGAGATTGACCTGAGTCTGATTGAATCCGCCAGTCATCTACTGTTTCAAGATCAGCCAACGCAGCTAACAGCGTCTGTTCTGGGTTGGCTTGGTAGGCTCGAGAGTGGTCAAGATGCGCAATAAACGGCTGGTTGCCGCTTCGTTTAGCCGTGCTGCGCCCCGATATGATCGGGTAGCGGGTCTGCAGCGGCGTATTGCCGATCAACTGGCGTCCTGGCTCGCGGACTCGCGGGTGGAGCGAGCTTTGGATCTTGGATCAGGTACAGGCTATGCCAACAGCTGGCTCAGCGAACGTGCGGAGCAATTGGTTAATGTTGATCTGGCAGAGGGGATGCTGAGTTTTGCCCAATCTCAGGGATGCAAGGGCTCCCATGTCGCAGGGGATGCTGAATCTCTGCCGCTCGCTGATAACACCCTGGATCTTCTTTGGTCATCCTTGGCGCTGCAGTGGAGCGAGCAACCCGAAGCGCTAATCACGGAACTTTGTCGTGTTATGCGACCTGGCGGTCGGATCCTGATATCTACTCTTGGCCCTTCGACACTGTTCGAGCTGCGTGAGTCCTGGGCTTCGGTGAATGAGCAGCAGCACGTGAACCGTTTCATACCGCCGTCTGAATGGCTTGGCTATCAATTACCGCTAGAGCTTGTTCGGCACGAGCAGAGCACCGAAGTGGAATACTATGCTGAGGTCGGGCATCTGCTAAGAGAACTGCGTACCCTCGGCGCGCATAATGTGAACCCTGAGCGCCGGCAGGGTTTGGGCGGTCAGGCAGAGCTCAAGGCAATGATGCAGCACTATCAACAGTTTCGAACCGAGCAGGGGATTCCTGCTAGTTATGAAGTGCACTATTTGGAGTTTATCCGTCGATGAAACAGAGCTATTTCGTTACCGGCACCGACACCGATTCAGGCAAAACACTGGTGAGCGCGGCGTTGCTGCACGCATGGAGCAAGCAGGGGCTAGAAACACTGGGTATAAAGCCCGTAGCGGCTGGATGCGAGCTGATAGATGGCGAGTTGAAGAATGACGATGCGTTGGCGCTGATGGCGCAAGCGAGCATCGAGCTGAGTTACTCGCAGGTAAACCCCGTTGCATTGGAGCCAGCTATTGCACCTCACATCGCAGCTGCTCAAGCGGGCGTAAACCTCAACTCAGACCGTCTGGCGGCCTACTGTCGCGGCACCCTGATGCGCAAATATGACCGCGCGCTGGTTGAGGGGGCCGGAGGCTGGCGCGTACCTCTAAATGATCGAGAGCCACTATCGCGGCTCGCACAAGAGCTCGGCTTTCCCGTTATTTTGGTGGTTGGGATGAAGCTGGGCTGTCTGAATCATGCACTTCTGACCGCCGAAGCGATTCGTCGAGATGGGCTGCAGTTAGCCGGTTGGGTAGCCAACCGAGCAGAACCGCAGATGTCTGAGTTTGACGCCAACCTTGAGTGGCTCACTAAAGCCATAGGCGTCCCTCGGCTGGGCACAATCCCACACCTCTCCACACCCTCGGCGGCAGAAGCTGCTCAGTATCTAGATCTCTCTTCATTGGGCTGATTGTTTTGCAGGTATAGTTTTAGGTGGCGCAGGCGATAGCGGTCAGAGCACCCTCTCCAGACCGTTGAAGGCCATGGATATGTTTATGGATGAACGGTATGCCGCGCGACGCAGGAGCAAGCGCGCGGCGGGCCGGAACGAAGCGACAGGGATGTGAAAAGCGTGCCTGAAGAGGTTGCCCTGATGGATTGTGCCCTCGCAACGTACGATGGCACTTCTCTTCCAAGGCCAGCCTTTTGTTAGAGATTTACGACCTGAGACTCGATAGCGCCGCGTAACTCCTGGTAGGCATCGACATTTTCTGGCGCGAAGTAGAGTTTGTAGTACACCTTCACACGGCGGCGTCCTACGCCCGCAGCTAGGCTCTCGTCAAAGGTGGCGTAGGTGTGAGTCATCTGTAGGTGAATAACGCGCGTGCCGGGCGCTTGATTGAACGGTCTGCCTTGGAGGTCGATACGTTCGCGCTCTGACTGCTGGGTGTAGAACGAGATCTCACCGATATGCGCAACGTTGATTATGAAGTCAGAGGTAACATCGTGAACCCAGTCCTTCTCCATGCCGTTGTGGCTAATTGAAATACCGCGATCTTTCTTAATCTTCAAAAACATTGAATCTCACCTTGGTTTAAAGCGCAGAAGTTACCGCTAAATTATGACAGGAATAGGACGGTATGTGGGAGGTTTCAACCAGTCTCCCTCGAATAAGCAGATGACAGTCGAGACACTTGCGGCTTAATGTCACCTAAGTTATTAAAATATATAGATATTTTTTGACAAAATGAGCTGAGTCGCTAAGCTGTACAGAAGGAAATAATATTCTCGTGCGCAGCCGTATCTGACACCAGCGAAAGCAGCAAGTGACTGGTGACAAGTGACCGGTGACAAGTAACAAGCAGGTATCGTCGTACGAGTGATTGGCAGGAAGTAAGGGGCTAATCGGAGAGAGTTCAATGGACGCAGTAGCGAATTTATCAGCAGCGAATTATCTGACTCAGACATCCAATACTGATGGTAGTCGTCGTACCTCTGAAATTCAGAGCAGTGGGACGGAATTTAGTCTGCAGGCTACATCCAATGAGGATCAAGCGACAGAGCAGGCGGTTGCGGAGTCAGCAGTCGATTCCGTAGAGGAGAGTTCAACAGCAAGTGTTGAGCTGGTAACACCCTCAGGTGGAGTCTCATCAGACACTCAATTGGGGAGTCTGATCAGCACTTCGGCCTGAAGTGATGTAGGAGGGTTGTATGATCACTCCAGCCGTATCACTCAATAGTATTCAACCGCGTAACCCGGTTCAGGAGCTTACGCTCACATCCACGCGCTCTGAATCATCATCGGATCTCACTCAGGTTGAGCGTCCTTCTCAATCCGCGATTCTTCCGGCACAGGTTGTCTCTGTAACAACTTTGAGCGAAGAGGTGGCGCCAACCGATGAGAATGAGGCATCCGTTAGCGATAGAGCACTCGGTGCGCAGGACTCTAGTTTTTCTACACCCGATCCGGCAGAGGCCGCGCAGATCCGAGAATTGGTGGCGCGTGATCGTGAGGTCCGTCAGCATGAATTAGCGCATAAGAGCGCTGCAGGCAGTTTGGCCGGCGCGATCAGTTTCGATTATCAGCGCGGACCTGATGGTAAGCTCTACGCTGTGGGTGGCGAGGTCGATATTCGCACGACGCCGGCATCCAGTGACCCGGCGGATGTGGTTGCCTATGCCGAACAGGTGATTCGGGCGGCTCTTGCACCGGCAGAGCCCTCTAGCCAGGATCGTCAGGTGGCAGCGCAAGCACGAGCGATGTTGGCTGAAGCACAAGCCGAGCTAGCTGGGGCTCGGAGTGAGGCCCAGAGCGATACGACATCAGATGATGCGCCTGATTCAGATGCTGGCCGCGAGAGTCTTGAGACCACCCTGTTCGCTGAGAGCCAGTCTGGGGCGAGCAGGGACGATGAGTCTAAAGCGGAAGATATTCAAGAAGGAATCGCTGAGACGCGTGAGCGAACAGCAGAATCCTTAGCCGAATTCCAGCAGACGATGAACGAGGTTAATCAGCGTTTGGTCGAGGTGAACCAACGTCTAGCTGAGCTGGGCGTGTTGGAAGAGATCTATCAGACCGGTAGCGTACTGACGGAACGCGCTTAACGCTCCCTACATTCCATCCGGCTCTAGACCATCAACTGGTCAGAAAACGTGTTACTAGGCGTAGAAAGGTTTCTGGTTTCTCCGCATGTGGCCAGTGGCCAGCATCGCTGATGATCTTCAGCTGTACATCTGAAAAGCGCTCAGTGACTGCCTGCTGATACTCATTCAGTAGGTAGTTGGAATTTGCCCCTTTGATGAAGAGGGTCGGTCGAGAGAAAGAGCCATTAGCTGGTGCGGCTGCGATATGAGGGTACTGGCGCTCAAGCGTGGTAAAATTAGCGCGCCACCTGAAAGAGCCCTCTTCGCGGTAGAGATTCTTCAGCAGAAATGCACGCACAGCTGCCGATTCTACCTGTTGGCTGAGCTGCTGATCCGCGTCGCTGCGACTCTTAATCGCTTGCAGATTGATCGCTGCAATGCCGGCGAATACATCGGTGTGATGTGGCGGGTATTGCACGGGTGCAATATCAACTACGATCAGCTTATCAACCCGAGCTGGGTAGGTGAGGGCAAACTCAATTGCCACTTTGCCGCCCATTGAGTGGCCAAGGATCGAGACTGTCTCAAGCTCTAAACTATCCAATAGCTGAGCCAAATCAGACGCCATCAGAGGGTAGGAGTGCTCGTCAGAGTGCGGAGATCGACCATGATTGCGCAGGTCTGGTGCGATGACATCCCAGTGTTCAGCTAGCGCTTTAACACTGGCACCCAAATTTTCCCAAGTGCCGAAAAGCCCATGCAGAATAACCAGCGGACGTCCCTGTCCGCTGCGGTGATAGTGCAGTTGCATCGCTTAGAGGATGTCCAGCAGCTCTACGTCAAATACTAGAGTTGAGTACGGTGGGATGCCGCCGGGTGAGCCCTGTGCGCCGTATGCTAGATTGTATGGAATGTAGAGTTTCCATTTCGCGCCAACATTCATCAGCTGCAGTGCTTCAGTCCAACCAGAGATAACGCCGCCTACTGGGAATTCAGCTGGCTGACCGCGCTCGTAAGAGCTATCGAAGGTACGACCGTCGATGAAGGTGCCGTGATAGTGAACACGCACTTTTGACTGGTGCTGTGGCTTGTCGCTGCTCGCGTCGCCCGCTTCAATCACTTCATACTGCAGGCCTGATTCGGTCACGGTGATCTCGTCACGCTTAGCGTTGGTCTCGAGGTACTTCTGACCCTCTTCAGCCTGTGCTTTTGCTTCCGCCTCTTGCTCAGCGCGCAGACGCTCTGTCAGTTCGTTGAAAGCTGCCTGTAGATCTTCAGCGTCGATGCGCAGCGCCTCGCCGTTGAATGCATCTTTTAGGCCCAGCGCAGCGGCTTCGATGTCTGCGCCTTTAAAACCGTTCTGAGCCAGCTGGTCGCCCATCTGACGGCCGATGCCGTAGCTAGCACGCTGTTCAACGGTATCGAGTTTTACTTCGCTCATTATCTGTCCGTTTCTGTGTGAGTGGAAAAAAGAGGCCGCAGATTACCATAGGCAGATCAGTTTTGCTGAACGAACAGCAGCGGATCGACACGGGTGTTATTCAGGCTGACTCCCCAGTGTAGATGCGGTCCGGTAACGCGGCCGGTTTTGCCAACTAAACCGATCAGGTCACCTGTCTCTAGTTTCTGTCCAAGCTCCACGGAGATCTCACTCATATGGCAGTACATCGTCGAGAGACCGTGGCCGTGGTCAACGATGATGGTGTTGCCGTTAAAGAAGTAGTGTCCCTTGGCGGTAACTACACCGGGTGCAGCGGCCGTGATTGGAGAACCGTCAGGAGCGGCAATATCTAGGCCTGAGTGGGGCGAGCGTGGTTGATCGTTATAGAAGCGTTTCAGTCCAAAGGCGCTGGAGTAGGGGCCTTGGGCTGGCATCGCTAACTTAGTCACCGCCACACTCGGCTCGCTCCACTGTTTATAGGCGGCTTTCTGTTCTGCGGATTCGCGACGCCAGCGCTCAACCTGTTTAGGATCCGGCTCGACATATTTTTTCTGCTTGATCTTCAGGCGCTGCTCTGGGTATTCCTTGCCTGAGATACCAAAGCTCATCGGATTGCCGTTTACACTTAACTTTTGTGCTTCGGAGGTTTTGGCACTTAGCGGTATACCGACAACCGCAGTCCAGCCACTACCACTCTCCCTTGGGACCACCATCACACGGTTGCCCTGGTAATCAACTTTTGGGGGCTGGTCTGACGCGGGTAGATCGATCAGCGCTACGCCGCCGGGTACGCGAGACTCGGCTGGCAGAGCCCAGCTTAAACCACTCCATATCAGCAGCGTGGGGAGTAAGGCGAATATCGCGGCTAACTTTCTCATGATCAATCTCCGTTGTTGGTAGCGGGTTCGATGTCGGTTACTTCAGCGCTGAAGGCGCCGGACTGCAGTCTCACTCTGACTGCGGAGCCAGTTCTGAGCTGTCGGGCATCTCGTACCAATTCGCCGCTGTCGGTCTGCGTCAGTGAGTAGCCGCGCTCAAGAGTTGCTAGAGGGCTAATGGCGTTAAGGCGTCCTACTTTTTGGCCCAGCTGTAGGCGTCTACGCTCGATTAACGCATCGATACGGGTAGCGAGGCGCGCGTGCAAGTCGCTCAGGCGCTCTCGCTGTTTACCCAGCAGACGAACGGGGTTCTGCAGCTCGAGCCTTGCGCTAGCAGCAGCTAAACGCTGACGGCGAAGCTCGAACCGGCGTTGGATTGCCCGCTGCAGGCGCATCTCCAGATCATCGCAACGCTGCTGCTGTTCGCGGATACGATCGCCCGGGTGGCGCATCTGGCGGCGCAGTGCCGCTAGACGTTCGCGCTGGCGTTTCAGTTGCCAGTCGAAGCGCCGTTGTAGCCCTTGCTGTAGTTGGGTCAGGCGCTGTTGGATTTGACGCTGATCGGGGCTGAGCAGCTCAGCAGCTGCTGTAGGCGTGGGTGCACGTAGGTCAGCCACCATATCGCTGATCGAAAAGTCCACTTCATGGCCCACCGCTGAAACCACCGGAATGTCGGATGCGATGATGGCGCGAGCGACGCGCTCCTCGTTGAATGGCCAGAGATCCTCGAGCGAACCGCCGCCACGACCCACAATGAGAACATCAGCTTCGGCATGACGATTAGCCAAGCTAATCGCTGCTACGATCTGATCAGCCGCTTCGGTGCCCTGCACAAGTGTTGGATATAGATTGACCTGAAGGCCGGGGTAACGTCTCTCAAATGCAGTCAGAATATCGTGTAGTGCAGCACCGGTAGCCGAGGTTACCACGCCGACTGTTCGCGGATGGGTGGGTATGGGGCGTTTGCGCTCTTGGGCAAACAGGCCTTCGGCCTGTAGACGAGCTTTGAGCTGATCAAAAGCTTGCTGTAGTTGACCTTGGCCATCCTCCTGCATCGCATCGACGATCAGCTGAAAATCGCCACGCCCCTCGTACAGGCTAACTTTCGCGGTGCAAAGTACTTGCGATCCCTCTTGCGGGCGAAAGCGCACTTGGGCGTTGCGCCCTCTAAACATGGCGCAGCGCACTTGGGCACGCTCGTCCTTCAACGTGAAGTACCAGTGCCCCGAGCTGGCACGCACCATATTACTGATTTCGCCCGTTACGCGCAGCGACATAAACGAGTGTTCGAGCAGGGACTTTGCCTGCCGATTAAGCTCGCTGACGCTGATTGATTTTGTGTTTGAATTCATAGACTCATCTTAACCAGCTTCGACCCTGTCGAACAGGGTTTGTCAGTTAAAACCGGTCCGGTGGTGATCGCAGGTTTTACGCGCTTGAGATTGAATGCGGGCGTAGTTTTTTATATAATCGCGCGCTTAATTTTTTCCCCAAGATTGCAGGTTTTCTCATGTTACGAGTTATCGAAGAAGCGTTGACCTATGATGACGTTCTATTGGTCCCCGCTTACTCTGAAGTACTGCCTAATAACGTCGAGCTGAAAACCCAACTGACAAAAGGGATCAGCCTCAACATCCCCGTAGTGTCCGCCGCAATGGATACGGTAACCGAGGGCCGCTTGGCAATTGCTATGGCGCAGGAGGGTGGTATCGGTATCATCCATAAGAACCTGACTCCAGAGCAGCAGGCTGACGAAGTACGCCGCGTTAAAAAATATGAGTCGGGCATCGTATCCGATCCAGTTACCTGTACCCCTGATACCACGGTGGGTCAGATTCGTGAGCTCTCCGCGCGTGTTGGCTTCTCTGGTTTTCCTGTGGTTGATGACGGTGAGTTGGTCGGTATCGTAACAAGCCGTGATGTGCGCTTTGAGAGCGATGCTGACGCCAAAGTCTACAGCATCATGACGCCAAAAGAGCGTCTGGTTACTGTGCGCGAAGACGAAGATGAGTCGGTTATCAGTGAGTTGTTGCGCAAGCATCGTATTGAAAAAATCCTGATGGTTGACGACAAGTTTGCTCTTGCCGGCATGGTTACCGTTAAGGATATGAAGAAAGCGCAGAAGTATCCGAATGCTGCCAAAGATAGCCGCGGTCGTCTGATTGTTGGCGCAGCTGTGGGTACTGGTGCCGAGACCGAGTCTCGTGTCCGCGCTCTGGTTGACGCGGGCGTTGACCTGATCGTCGTCGACACGGCACATGGCCATTCAAAAGGTGTAATTGATCGCGTGCGTTGGGTTAAAGAGACCTTCCCGCAGGTGCAGGTTGTTGGCGGTAACATCGCGACTGCCGATGCTGCCATCGCGTTGGCTGATGCTGGTGCCGACGGTGTGAAAGTGGGTATTGGTCCAGGTTCTATCTGTACTACCCGTATCGTTGCAGGTATCGGTGTGCCGCAGATCAGTGCGGTCGCCAATGTTGCTGCAGCGCTTAAAGAGCGTGGCGTGCCGCTGATTGCTGATGGTGGTATCCGCTTCTCAGGCGATATTGCGAAAGCGATCGCAGCTGGAGCATCTGCTGTCATGGTTGGCTCGATGCTGGCCGGTACCGATGAGGCACCGGGCGAAGTTGAACTTTTCCAAGGTCGTGCCTTCAAGTCGTACCGCGGTATGGGTTCTCTTGGAGCGATGTCGGGTTCGACTGGCTCATCTGACCGTTACTTCCAGGATGCTAAGGCTGGCGAAGATAAGTTGGTGCCTGAGGGTATCGAAGGTCGTGTGCCGTGTAAGGGACCTCTGGCAGGCGTTATCCATCAGTTGATGGGCGGTCTGCGCGCTTCTATGGGCTACACCGGTTCAGCCAACATTGAAACCATGCGTACCGAACCTAAGTTTGTGCGCATCACCAATGCTGGTATGAGTGAGAGCCACGTTCATGACGTTAGCATCACTAAAGAGGCGCCGAACTACCGTATTCGTTAAGAGCCTAGGGTAGCGCCAGAAACACTTATTCAAGTGGGGTAGTTGAAAGCTGAACTGCCCCATTTTTTATTTACGGGCTAGATTCGCCCCTCGGTGGAGTCACTGAAATGAGTCTCGATATTCATGCACAGCGTATTCTGATTCTCGACTTTGGATCGCAGTACACACAACTAATTGCACGCCGCGTGCGTGAGATCGGCGTTTACTCTGAGATTTACGCTTGGGATATGGATGAGGCAGAGATTCGCGCATTCAACCCTAAGGGGATCATTCTTGCAGGTGGCCCTGAGTCAGTGACTCAACTTGACTCGCCACGTGCACCGCAGGTGGTGTTCGATCTGGGTGTGCCAGTGCTGGGTATCTGCTACGGCATGCAGACAATGGCTGAACAGTTAGGCGGAAAGGTAGCGAGCTCCGATGAGCGTGAGTTTGGTTACGCTCGAGTAAGCCTCTCTGATAGCCCGAGCCGCCTGTTAGAAGGTATTGAGGATCACATCGCCAACAATGGTGTGCTCTCTCTAGATGTTTGGATGAGCCACGGTGATAAGGTGGTTGAGATGCCGGAGGGCTTCCACTGTATCGCGTCAACTGAATCTGCACCGGTAGCGGCTATGTGCGATCCGGCACGCCAGCTTTTCGGCGTGCAGTTCCATCCTGAAGTGACTCACACCAAGCAGGGTCTGCGTATCCTAGAGCGTTTCGTGCGTGAAGTCTGTGGCACAGAAGCTCTCTGGACAGCGGCAAATATTATTGAAGATATGATTGAGCGTGTTCAGGCACAGGTAGGTACAGACAAAGTTCTTCTGGGCCTTTCTGGTGGCGTCGACTCATCCGTCGTGGCAGCGCTGCTGCATAAGGCGATTGGTGACAAGCTGACCTGTGTTTTCGTTGATAACGGCCTGTTGCGAAAAGCTGAGGGCGATCAGGTTATGGATATGTTCGCCAAGAATATGGGCGTACGTGTTATTCGTGCCGATGCTGAAGAGATGTTCCTTGGTCGCCTAAACGGTGAGAACGATCCTGAAGCCAAGCGTAAGATCATTGGTAACACCTTTATCGAGGTGTTTGACCAAGAGGCGGCCAAACTCCAAGACTGTCGATTCCTCGCTCAGGGTACAATCTACCCCGATGTGATTGAATCTGCTGCATCGAAAACTGGAAAGGCGCATGTTATAAAGTCGCACCACAATGTCGGTGGTCTGCCTGAAGATATGGCGTTTGAACTGGTAGAGCCGCTGCGCGAGTTGTTCAAGGACGAGGTACGTAAGATCGGCCTTGAGCTGGGTCTGCCGTACGATATGGTCTACCGTCACCCATTCCCTGGTCCTGGCTTGGGTGTGCGTATCCTTGGTGAAGTGAAGAAAGAGTATGCCGATATCCTGCGTGAAGCTGATGCGATCTTTATCGAGGAGCTTCACAAGGCTGACTGGTACCACAAAACCAGCCAGGCTTTTGCCGTGTTCCTGCCGGTTAAGTCTGTTGGTGTGGTCGGCGATGGCCGGCGTTACGAGTATGTCATTGCACTGCGTGCCGTTGAGACAATCGACTTTATGACGGCTCGTTGGGCGCATTTGCCATACGAGTTACTTGAGACGGTTTCGAGCCGTATTATCAATGAAATTGCTCAGGTTTCGCGCGTGACTTACGACGTTTCGTCGAAGCCGCCTGCAACGATTGAGTGGGAATAATCGAAACTCCCTGACAAAAAAGCCCGCTTTTGCGGGCTTTTTTGTGTTTATTTAATGTCTTTCTATGTCCATTAACATGAAATATTTGCAATCGGTTGCAGGGGTGTTGACGCGGAGTTTTCTTGATCTAGGGGGGCTAGGTTGATTGTCCATGTCGTAGGACTTGCCCTGTTTTTTGACGAAAATAGCGTCAAAATTCTTGAGATACCTACAGTCAACTATTATCTTCCAACTGGGCATGTATGCAGTGTTGATGCTCGCTTTTTTGGTGCAGGTCAATATCATCTTTCCGATCGAGCAGATGGTTGTTAGCTCAGGTGTCGTGAGCTTAGTGAGCCTGCTGTTTATCCCGTTCGGTTTTAAAGTGATATTCGCCGCCTTTGGTGGCGCCGCAGCGATTGTTCCGATCTTTTTCGCCCACGCTACGATGGATCTCTATTTCGGTAAAAGTCTATCTGAAGTCGCGCTATACGGCGCTCTAGGGGCTTTCGTGGTCTACTTTCCGATCGTGCTTTTCAACTTCAGTCGCGAACGCCCTCTATTTGGTCGTCTTGATCTGTCACAGGGTAATTACAACATAGCGCGTATCATTCTGCTGTTGGCTTTCATCGCTACCATTCTCAATTCCGTTATTCATTCGACTATTCACCAAGGTTTGCAAATAGATCTTTTGGCCTTCCGCTATGTAACCGGTGATCTCGGAGGTACGGTTGCGGTGTTGCTGCTGTTGGTTCTATTTAAACGTCAGTTTATTCGTCTCAGTCATCGTTTGGTCGAATAATTCCTCATCCAAGCCATCAGGCTCGATCATTCGCTAAGTTGAATCTGTTTCATATAGTGGACATCCTTCCGAGTAGCTTCGTACTACTTCCGTGCTATTCTTACTCCTGTAATGAAGATTAAGAAGCGCTGCTGGTTGCTTTATGGCAATTACAAGCAGAAAACTTCAGCAGGTACTCAAGGAGAGACCGTATGAGCAGTTTGAGATTTTTTCTGGACCTTCTTCGTTTGATCGACTCGACCGCCCGTGAGCTTGGGGTAGAGGGTCTGACCGAAGCTGACCGTCAGGTACTAAATGTGCTGTGGAAAGTAGCTGATCAAAACTCTGGCGAGGCTGCACTTAGCTACGAGCGTTTTCTTGAGAACGAAGTGGAGGAGGGTTCAGTCTCCCGTTCACAGTTCTTCAAGTCGCTGAAAAAGCTTGAAGATTGCAAGCTGATTGAGCGCGTTGCTGGCCCACGTAGCTCGCGTTACAAGCTGAACGTCTAAGTTCACTGAAACGCTCTGTCGAGAAGGCTCCCAAGTTATGGGGGCCTTTTTTCGTTATGATGAGTACGCCATACTTTGGGACTTAAGAGGGTGGATCGTCCTCAGTTGAACTAGTGATAGTAACGGAACCCTGATGAGTAGAGTTCAGGAACCAGGCCAAGAGCTGGTTCAAGGTCAAGACCAATACTGGATGGAGCAGGCGCTGCTGTTGGCAGAGCAGGCTGCCGAGGCGGGAGAGGTCCCTGTCGGGGCTCTTCTGGTACTTGATGGTGAGGTTATTGGTAAGGGGTTTAATTCGCCAATCAGTGGGGTCGACCCGACGGCACATGCAGAGATCAACGCTATTCGTGAGGCAGCGACCAAAATCGATAACTACCGGTTACTCGATACAACTCTCTACGTAACACTCGAACCCTGCGCAATGTGTGCTGGCGCATTGGTGCACGCGCGCGTTGGGCGGGTGGTTTATGGTGCATCCGAGCCAAAAGCGGGTGCGCTGGAGAGTCGGCAGAATTTTCTTAGCAGTCCTTGGCTTAATCACCGAGTAGAGCAGGTTGGAGGCGTGCTAGCTGATCGCTGTTCACAACAGCTAAGTGACTTTTTTAAGCAGCGACGCGCTCAGCGTAAAGGCTAATCCGGCATTTTGATGGGGAGTTTTCGAATGTCCGCAAGCAGTGCCTCGGTCGGCAGTATCTTCTGATACTGTTTAATATTTTCAACATAACCAACCGCTTCGTTCCCCCGCGCTTGCCCGTAGCGGGTCATTGAGTAGTACTCCTCCTGTTCAAGCTTGGGGAGGTGTTTGGCAACGTCACTCCAGAGGTCTGCGTTGTCACCTGCGCGCTGTGTCAGAATACGCGCGTCTTCAAGATGACCGAAGCCGATGTTGTAGGCGGCCAGTGCGAAGTAGGTTCGGTCCGGTTCTGCGATTCGCTCGGGTATTTTCGCTTTTACCTTGCGCAGATACTTGGCCCCGCCGATGATGCTTTCGCGGGCATTGGTACGATCGGCTACTCCGACATCCTGTGCCGCGTCTTTAGTCAGCATCATAATGCCGCGCACACCGGTAGGTGATACGGCATCGGCCCTCCAGTGTGACTCTTGATAGGCTACGGCAGCCAGAAACAGAGGATCGTAGCCAGTCTGTGCAGCCGCTTCAGCGAAGTGGGGGCGTAGTTCGGTGTAACGTTGCTCCACGCCTTCACGAAATGAGGTGGTATCGAAATAGTTGAGTGGGTTAGATTGAGGGGGCGGCGCTGCCTCCAATTTAGTTAGCAGATCCTTTGTTTGATCGATTCCAAAGAAGAGGTTGGCTCGCTCGAGCAGACTCTCATCTTGGCTGGGGCCGAAGTACCAACTGATCGGTAGCTCCCCATCGACTTCGAAAGCGAGAGCAAGCTCTGGATGATAGGAGGCATAGGTCTTCCAAAGTGATGCGGGAACAATTGTGAGCTGTGAGTCGCGATTCTGCAACCGAGTCAGCAGATCAAGACGATTGGTGTTGGTGAGCTCGCGAACTCGCAAATTGTTTGAACCGTCTAATTGGCTCCGCAGTTCGTTTTCTATCAGGTTTGCGAGGTAGCTACTCTCTCCTGAGTCCACCAATACCTCTATCTTCATATCCTTTGCTTCCGATATTGAGGCGGGCGGAGTATAACCCTGCTGCACGCGATAGATAGCCACAAGGCTCTCGTTGCGGTAGATCGGCCCTGAGTTGTGCTCTAGGTCTCTTTCAGGGAGTTTTGCTAGATTTGCCGCTAACAGGTCAACTTCTCGCGAATCGAGCTTCTGAAACAACCGCTTGGGGTCAGTCGCGATCTCTATCTCCAGTTTAACGCCGAGGAAGTCAGCAAAGCTTTGTGCCAGCTGATACTCATAACCCTGGGGTTGGTCGCGATCGAAATAGTAGGTCATTGGGGAGTTGAGTGTCGCAACTCTCAGTGTGCCGCGTTCGATGATGCGCTCAATCTGGGTTTTCGAGTTCAAACCCGCCAGAACAATCCAGAAGGTAAGCAGCAGAATACCGCCAACGTAGATCGCTTGGCGCAGATGAGGTGTTCGACGCGATTGAAACATTAGGGGACTACGAGCCTCCAACCAGTTTTGGGCTCCCTTATTGACGCAGTTTGCGATAAAATTACGCGCTTTCCAACGCCTGATTTCAGGAATCTTAAGAGGTTCGTACCAAGATGCTCGTATTGCGTGGAGCTCCAGCTCTCTCAGCCTTCCGTCACGCCAAACTTCTGAACGCTGTTCAGTCGCGTGTAGCTAAAGTCACTGACTTGTATGCTGAGTTTATCCACTTCGCCGAAGTCACTCGTGACCTCTCTTCTGAAGAGTCTGAAATTCTTGGTCGATTGCTGCGTTATGGCCCGAAAGCTGAGCCACATGAACCTCAGGGTCAGCTCCAGTTAGTGGTACCGCGTCCGGGTACTATCTCGCCCTGGTCGAGTAAAGCGACTGACATTGCTCATAACTGTGGTCTTGAAGCGGTACACCGACTTGAGCGTGGCGTTGCCTACTACATCAGCGCCGAGTCTGAGCTCAGCGCAGACGAGTTAAACGCGGTCAGTGCGGCCTTGCACGATCGCATGGTTGAGGTTGTGTTTGAACAGATGGAGCAGGGCGCTTCGCTATTCAGCCATGAAGAGCCTCGTCCAATGTCTCGCGTTGAAATCCTGGCGGGCGGTCGTCCAGCTTTAGAGGCAGCAAACGTCTCACTGGGCCTAGCGTTAGCGGACGATGAGATCGACTATCTGGTGCAGGCGTTCCAGGAGTTGGGCCGCGATCCAAGTGATGTTGAGCTGATGATGTTTGCTCAGGCGAACTCAGAGCACTGTCGCCATAAGATCTTCAACGCGTCATGGGATATCGATGGCGAAGCGCAGCAGAAGTCGCTCTTCGGCATGATCAAAAACACCTATGAAATGGCCGGTGACCGAGTTCTTTCGGCGTATAAAGATAACGCTGCAGTTATTGAGGGTTCAGTTGCTGCACGCTTTTTCCCTAACCCAGAGTCCAAGGCTTACGGCTTCAGTGAAGAGCCTGTGCACATTCTGATGAAGGTGGAGACTCACAACCACCCCACTGCGATCGCCCCATTCTCGGGTGCCGCTACAGGTTCTGGTGGTGAAATACGTGACGAAGGTGCAACTGGCCGCGGTGCTAAGCCCAAAGCGGGTCTGACTGGTTTTACTGTTTCCGATCTTAACATTCCGGGCTTCGAACAGCCGTGGGAGTCTAAGTATGGCAAGCCAGAGCGCATTGTCTCTGCGCTCGATATTATGATTGAAGGTCCAATTGGTGGCGCCGCGTTTAACAACGAATTCGGCCGTCCCAACCTTAACGGTTATTTCCGTACCTTCGAGCAGAAGGTAAACGGCGCAAACGGCGAAGAGGTTCGCGGTTACCACAAGCCGATTATGTTGGCTGGCGGCATGGGTAACATCCGTGCTGACCACGTAGAGAAAGGCGAAATCGAGGTCGGTGCAAAACTGATCTGCCTGGGTGGCCCGGCAATGCTTATCGGCTTGGGTGGCGGTGCTGCCTCATCGATGGCCTCAGGTAGCTCTTCTGCAGATCTGGATTTCGCGTCAGTACAGCGTGGTAACCCAGAGATGGAGCGTCGTTGTCAGGAAGTTATTGATCAGTGCTGGCAGTTGGGTGACGCCAATCCGATCGCCTTTATCCACGATGTGGGTGCCGGTGGTCTGTCGAACGCTTTTCCTGAGCTGGTTAAAGATGGCGGCCGCGGCGGCGATTTTGCGCTGCGTAAGGTTAACAACGATGAGCCAGGTATGGCGCCGCTAGAGATCTGGTGTAACGAAGCGCAGGAGCGCTACGTCATGGCTGTCTCTCCTGAAAACATGGCGCGTTTCGAGGCTATCTGTGAGCGTGAGCGTTGCCCATATGCGGTTGTCGGCACGGCAACTGAAGAGCATCACCTGACGCTGGGTGATACACACTTTGAAAATAAACCGGTCGATCTGCCGATGTCGGTTCTTTTCGGCAAGCCGCCAAAAATGCACCGTTCGGTTAACCGTGCGGCCTATGAAGTGAGTGAATTTGATTGCTCTAAGATTGAACTGGCAGACGCCGTAGAGCGCGTGATGAAGCTGCCCGCAGTTGCCTCTAAGTCATTCCTTATAACCATCGGTGATCGCTCGATTACCGGCCAGGTTGTGCGCGACCAGATGGTTGGCCCTTGGCAGGTGCCTGTAGCTGACTGTGCCGTGACTACAACCGGCTTCAATGCATACACTGGCGAAGCCATGGCAATGGGCGAGCGCACACCGTTGGCACTCGTCGATGGTCCTGCGTCAGGTCGTATGGCGATCGGTGAGACCCTGACCAACATGGCGGGCACGCCCATTAGTGCGGTTGAGGATATCAAACTATCTGCTAACTGGATGTGTGCTGCGGGCCACCCAGGTGAAGATGAGAAACTCTACGACACTGTTCGCGCGGTAGGTATGGAGCTCTGTCCACAGCTTGGAATCACGATTCCGGTGGGCAAGGACTCAATGTCTATGCGTACCGTCTGGCAGGATGGTGATGAGCAGAAGAGCGTTACCGCGCCACTCTCCTTGGTTATCTCTGGCTTCGCGCCTGTAACTGACGTGCGTAAAGTCCTGACACCTCAGCTACGCACCGATCTGGGCGACACTGATTTGATCCTGCTGGATATCGGTGCCGGCCAAAATCGCATGGGCCTCTCTGCGCTGGCGCAGGTCTACAACGAAGTCGGTCAGACCGTCCCAGACCTTGATGATGCCGAGACCTTCGCAACCTTCTTTGCGGCGGTACAGGAGCTTAACAATCAGGGCCTGCTGCTGGCGTATCATGACCGTGCTGACGGTGGTCTGTTTGCGACTCTGGCTGAGATGGCCTTTGCTGGCCGTACTGGTCTGGACATCAGCCTGGATCTCATCGCGCAGGATCGTGCCGACGTTGCCGCCGCACTCTTCAATGAAGAGCTGGGCGCGGTAATTCAGGTGAAGCGTGAGAACACTGAGCAGGTGCTGACCGAGCTATCTGCTGCAGGTCTGGGTGATATCGCTGCTGTTATCGGCGCACCAAACCCGGACGATTGCGTCACCCTGAGCTTTGATGATGAAGAGATCTACACTGAACGCCGTGTAACACTGCAGCGTTGGTGGGCCGAGACCTCCTACCGTGTGCAGTCACTGCGCGATAACTCAGAGTGCGCTCAGCAGGAGTTTGATGCGCTGCTCGATGCTGAAGATCCAGGGCTGAATGTCTCTCTGACCTTCGATCAGAATGACAATGTTGCTGCACCGTATATCTCAACAGGTACGCGCCCGCAGATGGCTATCCTGCGTGAGCAGGGTGTAAACGGTCAGATTGAGATGGCAGCTGCCTTCGATCGCGCCGGCTTCAACGCCGTTGATGTTCACATGAGCGACATCCTCAGTGGTCGCATCTCGCTGGATCAGTTCAAAGGTCTGGTTGCTTGTGGCGGCTTCTCTTACGGTGACGTGCTTGGGGCTGGTGAGGGCTGGGCTAAATCGGTGCTGTTCAACCCACTTGCTCGTGATCAGTTCAGCGCTTTCTTTGAGCGCCAAGATAGCTTCGCCCTGGGTGTATGTAACGGCTGTCAGATGCTTTCTAACCTACACGAGCTCATCCCTGGTGCAGACCTCTGGCCACACTTCGTGCGCAATAACTCTGAGCAGTTTGAAGCGCGTGTTGCCATGGTTGAAGTGCAGAAGTCAGACTCGCTATTCCTCGACGGCATGGCTGGCTCACGTATGCCAATCGCTGTCGCTCACGGTGAAGGTCGAGCAGAGTTCGCTGATCAGACCCATCTGGCTAATCTCAGTGACTCCGGAACTATCGCCCTGCGCTATGTGGATAACCGGGGTAACGCGACCGAGACCTACCCGGCTAACCCGAACGGTTCGCCTGCAGGTATCACCGGTGTGACCACGCGCGATGGCCGCGTCACCATCATGATGCCGCACCCAGAGCGTGTCTTCCGCGCAGTGCAGAACTCTTGGGCACCGGACGAGTGGTCGGAAGATGGCGCTTGGATACGAATGTTCCGAAACGCGCGCAAGTGGGTTGGTTAATCCTCACGCAGATCAAACGGCGACTTCTTAGTCGCCGTTTTTGTTTCTGCGATTCGCTGATCGCCTACCCGGAAGGGGTGGTCGGGAGACGCTATAAATACATCCATGTACGCTTCGTGTTTTCATCCCTGAAAACAAGACTCCCGACCACCCCTTCCGGGCAGGGCTCTCCTAAGTTTCTGCAGTAATAATGTATTCAACCAAGGAGTTCGGTTTAACTCTCTGGGCCTATGAACCACTCGCGAGCGTGGCTATTTGGAGTATGGGGTAGCCACCGGGGAGGGGTAGTTGGAAGTCTTGACAGCAGGGATGCTGTCACGAAGCGTACATGGACGTATTTACCGCGTCTTCCAACTATTCCTCCCCGGTGAGCCAGTCACAAATCTAAGGGCGGACGTAGAAATAGCCTTGTTGTTGGAGTTTGATAATCGCGGGTAGGCCGGCCTGGACAACATCTTCGGCATTAACGTCGTATAGGTCTTCATAGGTGATATTGTAGCCAGTCAGTGTGTTGCCGCATATGATGAATTGGACACCATTGAAGCGGGCAGCATCAAGCGTTATCTGCAGGCCGTCATCGTCAACTGCATTCATAAAGATCTCAACTGCCTCGCCGTGGACCATGGCTTTGAGGTCTATTTGATCCTCACCCACCGCCGCAATATGGTTGGCCATGTTAGCGAGCGTTGCGCTGAAGCGACTCATATCTTTGTAGTTGATGTGATAAACGACTTTTTGGGGGGCGTACTCATCGGCAACTGCCAAACTTGTCGAGAGAGCGAAGATAAGGCTGATTAGATAGCGCATAGTCGACAACCTCTAACGGAAAATCTCTGTTGTATACTCAATTAAAAAAGCCGGCATTAGCCGGCTTCTTCGTAACAGCGTTTCGGCTTACTCGTATACGATCTTGCCTACGGTGCTGTTTACAGTCACGTCTACACGACGGTCTGGGCGCAGACATGCAATCAGCTGTGCACCTGAACCAGTACAGTTAGCAACTGGAGCGTTCTCACCCATAGCGCGAGTAACGATCTTGTCAGCGGCAACACCACCTTCAACCAGCTTCGCTGCAACCGCATCGGCGCGACGCTGTGACAGTGCAAAGTTGTAGCCTGCATCACCCAGTGGGTCAGCGTGGCCAGTCAGCTCTACAGAGTTCAGTGTCTGCTGTGAGTTGATGTAGTCAACGATGTTGCTAGTACGACCGACAACAGTGCTGTCGAAGTCAAAGTACAGTGCGTAAGTTTTGGTCATGTCTTCGGTCATGTACTTAGGTGCTGGTTCAGCAGCCATTTCAGCTTCACCACCACACTCTGGTGCTACGTAGTCGGCAGTCCAGTTTGGTGTTTTCCAGCAATCGCCAGAGCCATTTGTGATCACGTAACCATCAGTGGCGTGAGTCGCGTAGCCTGGCTTGTCGCCATGAGCCATCGCTGCAGTAGAGCCGACCATCAGGGCAAGGCTAGCTGCGAGAGCAATCTTTTTCATACTATAAGTTCCTTTTGTATTGAGTAAGGACCAAGGATACAAACTGGTGCAGCCTATTAGACACTGTTATTCCTTAATCTAGGTTAAACAATAGCCTAAATCAGAATTTTTTGTAGTCTAAGGCAAAACTTTTTTAAACGGCTTTACTTTTACGCTTTGGTAAACACCCGCTTCTACGTAGGGATCTGCATCAGCCCAGGCTTGAGCCGCTTCTAAAGAGGCGAATTCGGCTACCACAAGGCTACCACTGAAGCCTGCATCTGCCGGGTCTTCGCTATCAATAGCTGGGTGTGGACCGGCGATCATAAGACGTCCTTCGTCAGCCAGTGTTTTCAAACGATCAACGTGCGCCGGACGCACGCTCATGCGACGCTCCAGAGAGTTGGGAATATCCTCAGAGATTATGGCGTAGTACATCAGTTTCTAGCCTCCTGTTCCGGCTCTTTTGCGTGGCGCGAGATGTATACACCCTGCGCGATGATAAATACAAAGGTGAGACCCAGCATGCCAAATAGCTTGAAGTTGACCCAGGTCTCCTCGCTGAAACTATAAGCGACGTAGATGTTAACGATACCCAGTGCAATAAAGAAAACCACCCAGATTAGATTCAAGCGTCGCCAGATCTGCTGAGGTAGTTCGATGCTCGAGCCCATCAAACGCTCTACCACGGTCTTCTTGCCGATAAACTTGGTCCCCAAGAAGCCAACGGCAAACAACCAGTTAACAACGGTCGGTTTCCACTGTATGAACGCTTTGTCTTGGAACAGTAGCGTGGCGCCACCGAGTAACACGACGAGTGCTAAGGTAACGAGCTGCATGGTTTCGATTTTTTTCTGCACTCTCCAGGTGTAAAGCATCTGCAGCAGCGTGGCTGGAATCAGCACAGCAGTGGCGATCAAAATATCGCCGGTGTATTTATAAACCGCGAAAAAGACGATAACCGGTAAAAAATCGAGTAATATTTTCATTATAGATATCCAGTGTTGCTGTTTATCGGGCCGGACTCAGGCTAACAGAGTAAGGCCATGACAGTTGGGGGAGTATAAGAGTTTGTTACAACAGAGTGAAACCGAGATGAACGCCGGGCCGCATTTTGATCTGCACATGCACAGCAGTGCCTCAGACGGTGCATTGCCACCGGCGGAGGTGATGCAGCGTGCAGCGGCTGCCGGTGTTGAGCTCATTGCGCTGACTGATCATGATACGCTGGATGGCTTGGACGAGGCGCGAGTCGCTGCAGAGTCTCAGGGTATGCGATTTGTTAATGGTGTTGAATTAACGGCTGATTGGCGCGGGCGTGTTATTCATTTGGTGGGCCTTAACTTCGATGCGCAGGCCCCGGCCTTTGAGGCCTACATGCAAAACTTGATGACACTGCGAGATGATCGGGCCCGAGTAATCGCGCAGAAACTCGAGAAACGCGGCTTGGGATCTAATCTGTATGAGCTCGCTCGGGAGCAGGCGGGTGATACACAGATTGGTCGGCCACACTTCGCCAAAGCGTTGATGCAGTTGGGTAAGGTAGGCTCGATGCAAGAGGCGTTTGACGCCTATCTCGGACAGGGCACGATTGGCGATGTGAAAGCGACCTGGCCTAGCTATAGTGAAGCTATCAAACTGATTACCAACGCTGGCGGTATGGTTGTGCTGGCGCACCCTACGAAATACAACTTCACCTTCACTAAGATCCGTGAGTTGATGACTGATCTGTTAGAGGCCGGTGCAATCGGCTTAGAGGTGAGCTTTCCAGGAGTTACACCGGGTCATCAGCACGAATTAATCAAGCTGGCGCAGCAGCGCCAGTGTTATGTTTCCGCAGGCAGTGATTTCCACTCCCCGGACCAGCGCTGGACTTCTCTTGGGCGCTACCCTGAATTTAAAGCAGAGCGCCTGATCTCAGAGCGGTTGCTTGCGGCCAGTGCCTAAGGAGGCCTAGTGAGCCAATTCTTTCAGATTCACCCTGAAAACCCGCAAAAACGACTTATTCACCAGGCTGTTGAGATCATCCATAAAGGTGGGGTTGTTGTCTATCCAACGGATTCGGCTTATGCGCTTGGCTGTCACCTGGGTGATAAGAAGGCGATGGAGCGTATTCAGCGCATTAGACAGTTGGATGACAAACACAACTTTACGTTGGTGTGCCGAGATCTGTCAGAAATTGGTACTTACGCCAAGGTGGGTAACTCAGTATTTCGTTTTATCAAGGCACACACACCGGGCGCATACACTTACATACTCAATGGCACGACCGAGGTGCCGCGACGCTTGATGCACCCTAAACGGCGAACTATTGGTATTCGGATTCCTGACAATGCAATCGCGCTGGCCCTTGCCGAGGAGCTCGGTGAGCCGATTATGAGTACTTCTTTGATTCTTCCCGGGGACGACCTGCCTCTCACCGACCCTTATGATATTCGTGATCTTCTGCAGTCTCAGGTCGATCTCATTATCGATGGTGGCTACTGTGGAATGGAGGCGACCACGGTTGTCGACCTAACCGATGAAGAGGTCCGTGTCGTGCGCGAGGGCGCGGGGTCAATCGAAAATTTCTGATCAACAGTCGCGAATGTCGCAACTGTAGATCGCTCCTGCATGAGTTGAATTAATATACCGGGAAGCCGCTCTCAAAACTGCTAGCCTTTAGTTATCAATTTCTAGTCAAAGCGCTCCGCTCGCCACCGCGAAAAGACGAAGCGCGACTGGCTGCTAGCGACAGTTTGGAGAGTTCAGCGATGGGTGAAAACACTCAGGCTCGATCTAAGGTACTTTTTTGCGACCCGTCCGGTAGCTTTATGCACTGGACGGAGGATATGAAACGCGCCGGGTGTAATTGGGATATAGAGCGTTTCGATAACTTGCAGGCAGGTCTGCAGATGCTTGCGTCTCGTCGCTACGATGCGATTGTCGTGGCGGCTCCTGCGACGCCGGACCGCGAAGTTGGGTATTTGCGTCAGGTAATGCAGGCTGCGCCCCATTGCGTGCGTGTACTTTTTACGCCTGTTCTCTCCTCAAACTACTTAGTAAAGGCGCTGGATGTGGTGCATCGCGTCTGTCTAAATTCAAACTCCTTCGAGGAGACAGTCGCGCTGGTCGATCAGGCTATCGCCTCCAACAGGATGCTGTCACACGAGAAAGTGCGCCGTTCTATGGCGGCCTTCAAGCAGCTCCCCTCGCCACCTTCGATCTTCCATGAGTTGACCCGACAATTAAACTCAGAGCGCACAACCTCAGAACACATCTCAAATGTTGTTGCGAAAGATCCTGCGTTGACAGCGCGGTTACTGCGAATTGTGAACTCTAGCTATTTTGGACTGCGCAACCCGGTCAGCAATATCCAGCAAGCTGTGACACTGATTGGAACACGAACCCTCCGCGGACTGGCGCTCGCCGGTCATTTTGGGCGTCACTATAAAGATGCGAAGGGCTGGGGGCTCTTCTCCCTCGAGGCCCTACAGGCGCGTTCACTGATGGTTGCTCGGCTAGCTCAGACGTTGGCTAAGGTTGCCACCAAAGATCCTCTAGTACGCGATCAGGCATTCCTCGCGGGACTGTTATTAGATATTGGGATGGTGATGCTGGCGACAGAGCAGGGCGAGGCGTACACCAAGATCTTTGGCTACGCTGCCAAGCATCAGCAGTCGCTCGATTTGGTAGAGATGAAGGCTTTCGGAGTGACTCACGCTCAACTGGGTGCCAACCTGCTAACCCAGTGGAACCTTCCACCGATGGTGGTTGATGCGGTGCTTTATCACCATCGTCCCGGTGATTATTTCCAAAACGGCCTAACACCGATGGCAATCGCGCACGCCGCTGATGCTCTGCTGCCGCCACTCGAAGCTCGTGTCGATGTGCGTATCAATGCGGAGCTGGATAGAGAGTTTTTGATTCGTGCAGGACTCGACGAGTTGTTGCCAAAATGGAAAATGGAAGCCAATGGCTTCCGTTTACAGGCTGAGCGCTCGGTTTCTGGGTCTGTTTGATGATCAGCGCTGGTGTGGGCACTGTTGTGCTACGACTTGCTTAATCAGCTTACCCAACTCGATAACACCGGCACTAGTGTATTCGCCATTCGTCAGTATCAAGTGAAGTTGAGCGTTGCGACGTGCACCCTCAATCAGAGGTAGCTCTACTAAGCGGCCAGAGTCTATATGATCTTGCACTTTCAGCTCTGGCAACCAAGCGAAACCTAATCCCTCGATTACAGCATTGATGGAGAGTTCGATGCTATCAACGCTCCAGCGTTGATAGGCTCCCAGCCAACCGTCATCTAAATTGCGTTGTCCCGAGTCTTTCACAACTATTTGTCGATAGGGTCGCAGGTCTTCTAAGCCTAGTTGGTTGCCGCTTTGAACGAGTGTATGGTCAGGTGCAGCTACAGCGATGAACTCTATTGTACTGAGAGGTTCACCGGTATAACCTGGTGGAACTCGACCTCCAATAACTAGATCAGCCCTGCGCTGGAGTATCGCCTCCTCAGTTCCGCTCAGCACCGATTGTCGAAGCTCTATCCTGGTCTGCGGTTGAGCTTGAGAAAACTCTTTTAGAGCCTCGAATATCACTGATTCAGGAAAGATCGCTTCAACTTGAAGACGAATTAACGGCTCAGCTCCCTCGCCGTACTGAATCGCTAGCTCCTCGGTGAGTGCTGCGCGGTTAAGAAGATCGCGAGCATGCCTGACGAGTACCTCGCCGGTATCTGTGAGCTTTGCTTTACGTCCCTCCATCCTGAAAAGAGTCACACCGAGTTGATCCTCGATTTTCTGTATTGCGTAACTCAGCGTGGATTGGCTCTTGCGCAATGATTCCGCGCCCTGAGCGTAACCACCCTGATCTACCACGGCTATGAGCGCCTGCCACTGTTCTAATGTGATGTTCATAATCAGTTTTTTCGATCTAATTAAGCGATATTTAGCTATTTATTATCGAAAGTGTAGATCAAATAATAAATAAAATGAAAATCATCGGGAGATACACATGAAAACACTACTTCACGTTAAAAGCAGTCTGTTTGGCGATCAGGGGCAGTCAGCGCAGTTGGCGGGCTCATTCATTAGCCGTTGGACACAGGAAAATCCAGATTCGAGCGTTATCGAGCGAGATCTGGCTGCAGATCCGGTACCACATCTGGATGCATTCCGCATGGGAGCACTGAATACGCCAGAAGCTGATCGTTCGCAAGAGCAGCAGGCTGTTGTGGAATTGGCTGATCAGCTTCTGGCTGAGGTCAAAGCAGCTGACGTTATCGTCATCGGTCTGCCAATGTACAACTTCAGCGTGCCATCACAACTTAAGTCTTGGTTTGATCACCTAGCGCGTGCCGGCGTGACCTTCCAGTACACTGAAACGGGTGTGCAGGGGTTGATCGAAGATCGTCCTGTCTACCTGATCTCAACCCGCGGCGGAGTATATGGTGACGAGGGCTCTAATATGCAGATCAGCTACGTCAAGCAACTGCTCAGTTTCATGGGCCTTAACAGCCAGCAGCTTGTAGTTGCCGAAGGTCTTGCAATGGATGATCATCGAGACGCAGCACTCGAGAAAGCGCGCGCAGCGCTGGCCTAACGGCCCTAACTAAGTCAGGAGAGTTCGATGAGAAGTCGAGGCATAAAACGTCGCATTGCCGGTCGTGACTCAATGGATGGGGCAGGCGTGCGCATCAAGCGTAGTGTTGGTGCCTCACAATTCGCGCGCATAGATCCATTCTTGATGCTCGATAACTTCTCATCGGACAACCCGGACGATTACATTGCAGGTTTTCCTGCGCATCCGCACCGCGGGTTCGAAACCGTCACCTACATGATCGAGGGGCGTATGCGCCACCGTGATCATATGGGTAATGAGGGTATTCTGCGCTCCGGTGGCGTGCAGTGGATGACTGCCGGTCGTGGCGTCATTCACGAAGAGATGCCAGAGCAGGAGGAGGGGCTGATGAGCGGCTTCCAGCTCTGGATCAACCTACCCGCAGCGGAGAAGATGAAGCCCGCTGCCTATCAAAACATTGAACCTGAAGAGGTTGCCGAATTTGATGCAGCTGAGGGGGTTCATGTTCGCCTCGTTGCAGGTCAATTAATGGATATTGGGGGCAGCAGCCAGGTAGGCCCTGTCAACGGAATCAGCCGTCAGCCGCTGTTTGCAGAAATACAGATGCAACCCAATACCCGTTACACCCTGCCGGTGCCGGCTGAGTTGAGCGGTTTTGTCTACCTGTTTGAGGGCGGTGCTCGGTTGCCGAATGAGCCCCTCAATCTCGCTGAAGCGGCTGAGCTTGATGGTGGTGATCAGGTTGATCTGCAAGCTGGTATGGGCGGTGCGCGCCTACTCATTGTTGCGGCTAAAGCTATTGGTGAGCCTATCGCTCAATATGGCCCCTTTGTGATGAACACCCATGATGAGATTGAACAAGCGATCAGCGACTATCAGGCTAACCGACTGACGGGCTAGTCTCTTTTCGACCCGGTTTTGGAAAAAATGGCCAAGCGCTACTAGTCTGAATAGACCCATAGTGCTTGGCTTTTTTGTGTTCAAACGGGACGAACCGATGATTGATCTAAACCCCTACCTAAAACTCATGGTGACAAAGCAGGCATCCGACCTCTTCTTCACCACGGGTGCCTGTGTACAGCTGAAAATTGATGGGGTGATGCGTCCCATTGGCGATAACCGTCTAGAGCAAGGTGCAACTGCTGAAGTCGTGAGGCAGTTACTTAGTGATGAGGAGATGGCCGTTTTTCGGCGCGACCTAGAGATGAACTTCGCTCACGAGGTCGATGGTATCGGACGTTTTCGTGTGAACATTCTCTGGCAACGCGGCGATTTGGCCATAGTATTCCGCTATATTCGCGAACAGATCCCATCGATTGAAGAGCTCGGTCTGCCGGCCGTGCTGAACAAACTTGTGATGGAGAAGACTGGTCTGGTGCTGTTAGTGGGTAGTACGGGTTCGGGTAAATCGACTTCACTGGCGGCTATGATCGACCACCGCAATACCAATATTACTGGACACATTCTTACTGTGGAGGACCCTATTGAGTTCTCCCACGCTAACAAGCGCTCTATCGTTAATCAGCGCGAGGTTGGAATCGATACACACTCCTACGAGCAAGCCCTCAAGAACGCCATGCGTGAGGCGCCTGACGTGATTATGATTGGTGAGATTCGCGACCGCGATACAATGGAGCAGGCTATTCGCTACTCCGAAACGGGTCATTTGGTTTTAGCTACTTTACACTCGACCTCAGCACCTCAGGCGATTCAGCATGTCTGTAACTTCTTCAATGACTCTGAACTCAGGCGTATCAATTCAGACCTTTCGGTAAACCTCAAAGGGGTAGTGGCGCAGCGCTTGGTACGCGATGTCGATCAGAAGTTCGCTCCGGCTACCGAAGTTCTTATCAATACCCCGTTTATGTCGGAACTTATTGCCAACGGTGAGCACAAAGGGTTGCGTGAAGCGATGGAGAAGAGTTCTGATACTGCCTCTCACACTTTTGATTCGAGTCTGTTTGAGCTATTTACTGCTGGAAGGATCAGTCGTGAGACGGCATTAGCCAATGCCTACTCTAAGAATAACTTGGATCTGCAAATCCGGTTTGGCGGTGCCGCCTGAGTTGCTATCCATGTATCCTCAGGACCTGAGCGCAGAGGCTTGAGCTCCTCTGGAGTGTTAAGCGCCTGTTGCTGCTGCTCGCGCGCCTGCTCTGCCCGGATCTCTGCCTGCTCCAAGAGATTCATTGCATGCGCAAGCTGGTTCTCCATGCGGACATAGTTACCGAGTTTCTCGATAGTTTTTATGCAGGAGCGGTACTGATGCAGAGCAACAGCAGGGCCGCGATTTTGATCTAAAAGCTTAGCGTCCATTAACTCTAGATCCAGACGTGCGCGCGCATAAGCGATCTTTACTTGGTTCATTATCGGCTGGATCTGCTGTACCGAGTAGCGACCTGTTTTGGTTAGGTCTGTCAGAAACTGAGCAAATTCGCGCATGATGGCGCGGGCGCCTCGCGCCAGATCCCGATCAGGAAAAAGGGTCAGCCCTGTTGCGGCTGCGGGCCCTTCGCTCAGCTGTTTTGCCCGCTCGTTTAGACGTTCGATCTGCGCAGGCGCTCCGGCAGCTCGATCTAGGCTACCAATTTCGCGCCAATGTTGAATGAGATAATTGATTAGCAGTGTGTCCATGTTTGCGCTGCGTAATTCGGCTGGCAGTGCATGAAACAGGTGGTCGGCACGACGTATCTGATCCTTGAGCGCTAAAACGCGAAGGCGCTTTTGTCGGCGTTGGTTTTCGATGCCCTGCATCACCATTGCCGCAACAATGAATACCGCTAACCCGCCCAGTACAAGCAGGCCTATTTGAGTCGGCGTCATTTTCCGCTCCTAGCTTTTCCTACACTAAGGATAGTCAAACTCTGGGTTTTCAGACAGTTGTCGCCCACACCCCATAAAAGGCAGATAAATTTGTAAAAAAGTTAGCTGCGAGTCTTGACGCTTAAAGGGGGGCTCCGTATTATCTGCGCCTCCTCAACGAGGAACGCGAAATGCGAAGGTCACGTCCCATTCGTCTAGTGGCCTAGGACACCGCCCTTTCACGGCGGTAACAGGGGTTCGAACCCCCTATGGGACGCCATTTGCGGGATTAGCTCAGTTGGTAGAGCGATACCTTGCCAAGGTATAGGTCGTCGGTTCGAGCCCGATATCCCGCTCCAAATTCGCAGCACTCTTGGTCAATGTGGGAGTGTTAAAAGCGCGTAGGCTGCGTCCCATTCGTCTAGTGGCCTAGGACACCGCCCTTTCACGGCGGTAACAGGGGTTCGAACCCCCTATGGGACGCCATTAAGCGGGATTAGCTCAGTTGGTAGAGCGATACCTTGCCAAGGTATAGGTCGTCGGTTCGAGCCCGATATCCCGCTCCATTCTCTCTCACTCCGAGAGCTCTGTTTCACCTACCTAAATTTGAACAAAACGGCAGTCCGCTCTGGTTTTAATGCGTCTGCGGGTTTTGGACTTCGCCAATCATTACGTTACGCAACTCAAGATAATCGTAGGCTTCATTCTGTGCCTCTTTAATGTAGCGCGCCTCATCCAGTGCCTGAAAATCACTGATCTCCTCATCAGCTAGGTAGTGAATACAATCACCGCCAAAAAGCCAAAGAAGATCGCGCGCGAGTAGCTGTGTCAGTTGTGGATAGTTGCGTACCAGGCGTGTCATCAATACCTGGCCCAGATCAAAAGCCTCGGCTGCATGCTCTTGGTAGAGGGTAATAGTCTCTTGGAACAGCGCAAGCAACTCGTCAGCTTCAGCAGAGTAGTCATCCTCAGACCGACTAAACGGCGGTTGCTTAATCAGGTTGTTGTAGCCGAGTTTGAGTAGATTTAGGTGGAACTGATGAAAACTGGTCACCCTAAGCGCTCCTGAAACAGGTAGAATGGAAATTGGGGCTAGTTTACCTTGATTTACGCCGCTTTTGGCCCCATCTCAACGAGAAGTTAGCAGAAGGATTCACCCTATGGATGTCGCACTGCGGATTAGTAATCTGCGCAAGACGTATGACAACGGCTTTCAGGCACTGAAAGGTATAGATCTAGAAGTGAAGAAGGGGGACTTCTTTGCGCTCTTAGGGCCCAATGGCGCGGGTAAATCGACAACCTTGGGAATCGTAACCTCTTTAGTGAATAAGACGCAGGGGAGCGTTCAGGTTTTTGACTTTGATACGGATACCCACCCGACTGAAGCGAAGCTCAGCATGGGGATCGTGCCGCAGGAGTTTAATTTCAACCAGTTTGAGAAAGTTCTGGATATCGTCGTCACCCAAGCGGGTTATTATGGTATCGGTCGCAAGCAGGCGCTGGAACGTGCTGAGTTCTATCTCAAAGAGCTGGGTCTGTGGGAGAAACGCGATAACGTTTCGCGCATGCTGTCAGGTGGTATGAAGCGTCGCTTGATGATTGCGCGTGCGCTGGTGCACGACCCTAAACTACTGATTCTTGACGAGCCTACAGCGGGCGTTGATATCGAACTGCGTCGCTCAATGTGGGAATTCCTGCGTAAGATCAACGCGGCGGGAACGACGATCATCCTGACGACCCACTATCTCGAAGAGGCCGAATCACTCTGCCGCAATATCGCCATCATTGATAAGGGCGAGATTGTGCAGAACACCTCAATGAAGGCGCTGCTGGCGCAACTTAATATGGAAACTTTTGTTCTCGATCTAGCCGAGGATATGGCTGACGTTCCTGAGATTGCTGGTCTCACGGTACGCTTAAGTGACCCACATACATTGGAAGTTGATGTGCCCAAAGAGTTAGGTCTTAACAGTGTTTTCGAGCACCTAAACCGCGCAGAGATCAAAGTGCTGAGTATGCGTAATAAAGCCAACCGCCTAGAAGAGCTGTTTGTCTCCTTAGTTGAACAGCAGAAGGAGGGGGCCGCTTAATGAACTCTCAAATTATCTGGACGGCCTTCTGGACGATTGTAGTGAAAGAGGTGCGCCGCTTTACACGCATCTGGGTTCAGACACTGGTACCACCTGCAATTACGATGACGCTCTACTTTATTATCTTCGGTAACCTGGTTGGTTCACGTATTGGTGAGATGGGCGGCTATGATTATATGCAGTATATCGCGCCGGGCCTGATCATGATGTCGGTGATTACCAACTCTTACGGTAACGTTGTGTCGTCGTTTTTTGGCACCAAGATGCAGCGACATATCGAGGAGTTGCTCGTTGCACCGGTACCCAACTGGGTGATTCTGGCAGGGTTTGTTATCGGTGGCGTGGCGCGAGGTTTGATGGTCGGTATTATTGTTACTGCGCTGTCGCTCTTCTTCACGGACCTGAGTCTGGCGCACCCGCTGATCACTGTTGTCATTGTGTTCCTAACGGCGGTTGTTTTCGCTTTAGGCGGCTTCCTTAATGCGATGTTCGCTAATACTTTTGACGATATCTCCATTATCCCGACGTTCGTACTAACGCCGCTGACTTACCTGGGTGGCGTCTTCTACTCCATCTCGATGCTGCCTGAGTTCTGGCAGTGGGTGTCGCAGCTCAACCCGATTCTCTACATGGTAAACACCTTCAGATATGGTGTACTGGGAGTTAGCGATATCGATGTTGGTTTTGCACTGGGGATGATTGGACTCTTTGTCGTTGTGCTCTCTGCAATCGCACTTCATCTGCTTAAAATTGGTCGGGGGATTCGTAGCTAATGTCTGAACACGAGTCAGTACTTCATTCACCTCTGGGCAAGGGTACGGTCTATGTAAACCGCTACGACCCAGAGTTGCTCTACCCAATTGAGCGCGATATCAACTGGAAACGTCAGGGCGTAGAGCGCACCGCCTTGCCATTTCGTGGTGTCGACATCTGGAACGCCTATGAGGTGAGCTGGCTGAATGCCAAAGGCAAGCCGGTTGTTGCTCTGGCTGAGTTCCGTCTGCCCGCAAGCTCTACCCACATCATTGAGTCGAAGTCGTTCAAGCTCTACCTCAACTCGTTCAACTTGACGCGCTTTGCTTCTGAGGCTGAGGTGGTGAAGTTGATGCAGCAGGACCTGTCGAAAGCCGCCGGCGGTGAGGTTGAGGTGCTGATTACCTATCCTCAGGATAACGCTGAGATAGGCCGGCTCGAGGGGCGTTGTATCGATGCGCTGGATGTTGATATTGAGCATTATGAGCCCGCTCCCCAGTTACTTAGCTCTACTGGAGAGTCGGTATCCGAGTCGCTGGTGAGCCACCTGCTTAAATCTAACTGCCCTGTGACTGGTCAGCCGGACTGGGCGAGTGTGCAAATAAGCTACCAGGGGCCGAAGATTGATGAGTCTGGTCTTCTCGCTTACCTTATTTCGTATCGCGAGCATGGCGATTTTCATGAGCAGTGTGTTGAGACCATCTTTATGGATATCTGGAACCGCTGCAGACCGCAAAAATTGAGTGTCTACGCGCGCTACGTGCGCCGCGGCGGCCTAGATATTAACCCTTTCCGCTCGAGTCTGAACGAGCGGCCGAAAAACCTGCGCCTTTCGCGCCAGTAGGAGACGATCATGGATGCTCTTGAGCTTCTGACACAACGCACATCAACACCTGCGCTGCGCGCGCCCGCGCCATCAGCAGAGCAGGTGGGAATTATGCTGGATGCGGCTTGTCGTGCTCCGGATCATGGCATGCTACGCCCGTACCGTTTCCTTGTAATTGAGGGAGAGGGCTTGGCAAAACTGGGCGAGCTTTTCCTCGCTGCGGGTTTGAAGAAAGATCCAGAACTGGACGAGATGGCGCAGAAGAAATTGCGTAACATGCCGCTAAGAGCGCCTATGATTATCGTGACCATCGCCGTGAAGCAGGAGCATCCAAAAGTGCCAGAAGTTGAGCAGGTAATCACGGCTGGCTGTGCTGCCCATGCCATTGTACAGAGCGCTTTTGCACAGCAGTTGGGTGCGATGTGGCGTACTGGCGCGATGACGCACAACCCAGATGTGCGTGAGGGTTTGGGCGTTGCTGACAACGAAGAGATTGTAGGCTTTGTCTACCTGGGGCAGTCGCTCAAAGTGCGTGCAGCACCAGAATTTGATGCCGCTACGTTGGCTCAGAGCTGGGGCTAATGCATCAGCCTGAATTTTTAAGCTGGCTGCATCAGCAGATACCGCTGACCGCAGCCATGCAGATTGACCGTGTCGAGTTTGATGGGCAGCACCTCAGTCTGCACGCACCTTTGACGCCTAACCTCAACGATAAGGGGACCGGTTTCGCCGGATCCACTTCGGGGTTGGCGACACTCAGTGGTTGGTGCCTGATTACTCTGTGGCTGCGCTCGCGCGGGATAGATGCGGATGTGATGATCGCGCGTTCTGAGATTGAGTACCTTGCGCCACTTAGTGAAGATTTGATGACCCAAGTCGCTCTGCCCGAAGTAGAGCAGATGCAGACCTTCGAAGCTCGCCTCAGAGAGCGGGGCCGCGCTCGCTTACCTTTGACGGTAACGCTGGGTAAGGCCGACGCGCCTGTTCTAAAATTAAGCGGCGATTACGCAGCTAAAGTCCGCTGATCGCCAACGGAGTCAATATGAGTATCTATCAGTTTGCTCTCTCCAAAGTCAGTTGTGCAGGCTGTGTCCGTTCGATCGAGCGCGCTCTGGATGCCGAGACCGACATTAAAGATCACGCGATCAATTTTGCTGAGCGCACCGCAACCATCGACACTGAAGCGCAACCCGACAAAGTGATCGAAGTAATTACCAATGCAGGCTATGGCGCTACGCTGATCGAGAATGATGAAGATCTCGAAGCGCGTGATGAGCAGCAACGCGCTGAACTCAAGCAGCAGTTTGAACATGCTTGGCTCGCTTTAGGCTTGGGTTTGTTGCTGATGCTGCAGATGATGCTGGGCTGGATTCCTCCGTTTGATGCGTCTGAAGGGCTTATTTCTGGTCTGATTACAGCTGTTCTTACACTGATGGTGATGCGTAAAACAGCGGCGCATATCTACACAGGTGCATGGAGGACTGCGCAGCGACTCAACTTCAACATGGACACGCTGATCGCGCTGGGTACGAGCGCCGCGTGGATCTACTCTTCTGGTTTGCTGTTAGCGATTAGTATTGCGCCGGAGTGGGTTCCTGAAGCTGCTCGACACCTCTACTACGAAGCCACACTGATGATCATTGGCTTTATCTTACTGGGCCAAGCTTTAGAGACACGTGGGCGGACCCAAACAGCCTCAGCTTTGCGAAAATTGATGAACTTGCAGCCCAAATACGCGCTTCGCGTGCGCGATAACGAGGAGCGAGAGGTCTCGATTCAGATGCTGGTGCCAGGCGATCTGGTGCGTATTCGTCCGGGTGAGCGAGTACCCGTTGATGCCGAAGTTGTTGAGGGTGAGACCTACGTTGATGAGTCGATGCTCTCGGGTGAGCCGGTTCCGGTGAGCCGAAGGGCCGGTGATAGTGTGACGGGTGGCACCCAAAACCAGCAGGGCAGCCTGTTGGTACGCGTCACTCAGGTAGGTGCTAAAACACGTCTTGCGCAGATTATGGATGCCGTCCGGCAGGCACAAAATACTAAACCGGCACTGGGGCGTTTGGCAGACCGAGTAGCCTCGGTATTTGTTCCTGTGGTGATGTTGATTGCGTTGGTTACTTACCTTGTCTGGATCAATTATGGTCCTGAGCCGAGTTGGAGTTACGCTATTCTCGCGGCGCTGACTGTGCTGATCGTCGCGTGTCCCTGTGCGCTAGGCCTCGCCACACCGATGGCGGTGATGGTGGGCGTTGGACGGGCGGCTGATCTCGGCGTGTTGATACGTCAGGGTGATGCACTGCAACGCGCTCAAGAGCTCAGCACGGTTGTGTTGGATAAAACCGGAACCCTCACTGAGGGCGCGCCGAGTCTCGCTCATTCGGATATTCAAGACAGTGGCGCTGAAGCCCTGGCCCAGGCTCTAGCCCAGCGTTCTGAGCACCCTTTGGCGCGTGCTCTGGCGGATGCGCTGCCAGCGTCGAACCTCAGTCTCGATCAGTTTGAGTCGATTACCGGCGCAGGCGTCAGAGCTCAGTTTGATTCACAGCAGATCCGACTGGGCAGTCAAACTTGGCTGGAGTCTGAGGGTGTCGACTCTACACCGTTTCTTCAACAAGCAGAGAGTTGGGCTGAAGAGGGCTGCTCGCTGGTGTGGCTAGCGGTTGGCACTGAAGTTAGGGCGCTATTTGCACTGAGTGATGCGATTAGAGAGGATAGCGCGGCTGCGATCCAGCGCCTGCACAAAGCAGGGCTTAAGTTGGTGCTACTCTCCGGTGACCACGAACTAGCCGTCAAGGCACTGGCAACGCGATTGAGTATTGATACCTACAAGGCGGGTGTGAAGCCTGAAGATAAGCTTGCAGAAATTCGAGCGCTTCAGGCCAAGGGTGAAGTCGTTGCGATGGTCGGTGATGGCATAAACGATGCACCTGCACTTGCACAAGCGGATGTTGGCTATGCGATGGGTGGGGGTACCGACGTAGCGATAGAGTCGGCCGACGTAGTGCTGATGCAGAACTCTTTGCACTCAGTCGCGAATGCAATCCAGCTCTCGCGCGCAACGGTGCGCAACATCAAGCAGAACCTCTTCGGCGCTTTCATCTACAACACACTTGCGATACCTGTAGCGGCGGGGGTGCTCTATCCACTGCTCGGTGTGCTGTTGAATCCAATGATCGCCGGCGCGGCGATGGCGCTTTCGTCGGTGACTGTCGTCGGCAACGCCCGCCGGCTCGCGAAAGTGAAACTGGACTAGCTTGTCAGTTTCGGTACTAGTCCAGGACTTTCACTGAGTTGATAACAATGGGTTCGACTGGTACGTCGCGGTAGTAGCCGACACTGCCGGTCTCGGTGGCTGAGATTGTATCAACCACATCCATACCACGGCTTACCTTGCCAAAGACCGCGTAGCCACCGTAGGGGCCGCCATCGTTCAGGGATGGATTATCCTTGGTATTTATGAAGAATTGGGACGTGGCGCTGTCCAATGCTTGGGTCCGTGCCATGGCGATACTCCCGCGCACGTTGCGCAGTCCGTTACTCGACTCATTTTTAATCGGTGCTTGGGTGTCGCGCTGTTGCATATCCGCGTTCATGCCGCCGGCTTGAATCATAAAGTTGGGGATCACGCGATGGAAAATCAGGCCGTCATAGTGTCCAGCTTCTGTGTACTGAACAAAGTTAGCCACGGTTATCGGTGCTTTTTCGTCATCCAGTTTCAGCTCAATCTCACCAAGGCTAGTGTCCATAACTACAGTCACTTCAGCCTGTACGGCCAGGCTGGTAAATGCTGTTAAACCTAAGGCTAGGCAGAGGGCTTTGCGCATCTGTATCTCCGAGTGATTAACACAGTCAATTAGTAGGTAGCTCAGACTAGCTAAATTCGGCGATCGAGCCAAGATGAACCGCAGACTTATATTGTCTCGTACGCATAGATAACTAGTAGGAGCACAGTGATGCGCACTCTCTCGGCTTTCTTCGCTTTTGTTGTCTTGGTTGGCACTGGTTTGGTCGGTGCAGATGCGCGCGCCTCACTACTGCTTGAGCGAGCCGAGCGCTACGACCCTATCGTTAACTATGATGTCTACCGCAATGACAAGCCTGTGGGCCAATACCGAATCAACTTTGAACCCTCTCAGGAACAGTTGAAGGTAGAGGTTGAGATGAGGATCGAAACCAGGATCTTTGGCCTGTTCAGTTACGACTATAACTACCGCGCGCAGGAGGTTTGGCGTGATGATCAGCTAGAGTCGCTGGTGGTGAATATGGTGACCAATGGCGATGAAGAGCAGATTAAGGCCAGGCGGCAGGGCGATCTGCTGGAGGTAATTGATCAAAAGGGCCGCGAGCGTCTGTTACCTGCGAATCTGCTGACTACCCATCACTGGTTCGATACGATTCTTACTCAATCGCAAGTACTGAACACCTTGAATGGTAAAACGAGTGAGATTGCCGTGCAGTCCGAGGCAGAACAAGTGTGGACGATTGATGGATTGGCAGTACCGGTGACCGGCTTTCGTTTAGGTGGCGATTTGGATAATACGTTGAGTTGGTATGACCAGAGCGGAATCTGGCGCGGTATGACTTTCAAAGCGAAAGATGGTTCAACCATCGATGTTCGCTGGCGCGGCGCTCAAATTTAAGACGCACAACGATCGAGCACAAATAACTGTAGGCAGAATTAAGGAGCTCCATGGAGTCTGTTTGGATTACCGGTGGCGGCACGGGAATTGGTCGCGAGCTAGCGCTGGCATATGCACGCCGTGGCGCTCAGGTCTGGATCAGTGGGCGTCGCACCGAGGTTTTATCGCAGGTTGTGGCTGAAGCAGAGTCATTGCAAGGACAGGTCTCTGCGGTGGTACTAGATGTAACGGACGCTCAGGCCTGTGCTGAAGCTTGGCGGCAAGTCAGTGATGCAGCGGGAAAGGTGAATCGAATTATCCTCAACGCAGGCGATCATCGCGAAATGCCGGCGGCAGAGTTTAATCAGCAGACCGTTGAACACCTAATGAATGTGAACTTTTACGGGGTGACGCGCCTTATTGAAAAGATCCTACCTGATCTGCGTGTGCAGGGCGGGCAGTTGGCGGTGGTCGCTTCGTTAGCGGGCTACCGAGGTCTGCCCTTGGCCGCGGCCTATGGTGCCAGTAAGGCTGCACTGATCAACCTCACCGAGGCTTTGCGAGTCGAGCTTGAGGACGGGCCCGTCGACCTGCGCCTGATCAATCCTGGGTTTGTCAGAACACCATTAACAGATCGTAACCAGTTTGAGATGCCCAGTCTTATCGATGCGGATGAGGCTGCTCAGCGCATTGTAAAAGGCTTAGACGGTACCGCCTTTGAGATTCGTTTTCCCACCCTCTTTGCCGGCACTTTGAGAGCGCTTAGCATGCTACCCTATAGGCTCTACTTCGCTCTGATTAAGAGAATTACCGCACAATGAATCATCCACACGAAGAGGTTTGTCAGGGGTATTTGGAACTCTTCGCCAACCTCACTCCCGCGCGCATTCCTGAATTTTCCAATTGGGTCAGCGAAGACATTCACTTTCGCGACCCCTTCAACGATGTGCGTGGCATAGGCAAGATGCAGGCGATCTTGCAGGATATGTTTGAGCGCAGCGAAGTGCCCAAGTTTAGTGTGTTGGAGCACCGTCTTGGCGGCGATACAGGCTTTATACGCTGGCACTTCAGTGCACAATTGCCGGTATTGGGCCGTCTGGATGTGGAGGGGGTGTCACGCCTGCAGTTCAACAATCAAGGGCTGATCAGTGAACATCTAGACTATTGGGATAGCGCGCCGATCTATCTGAAACTGCCTTTAATTGGGGCACTGTTGCGCCGGCTTAAAGGGCGAATGGCACTGCCTGAAGTTGATCGCTTCGCTGGAAGCTAAGCGTAACGCTGCCGATAGTAAATCCCCACTTCTTAACGAACGCGCGATTGATCAGAACGCCGCCCTCCTGCAGTAGCATCCAGTCATCGAAGGTTACCTTCCAGGTGGAGTCGCCGACCGGTAGGTCGAGCTGGTAACTCCAATTGAGTGTATTGCCTTTGGCAATACCCTGCGCTTCGCCAATAACGTCGGCTGCAGTCCCAGTGTAGCGCCCGTTGCCTGCTGAGCGTATGGTCCATATGCGTTGATCACGCTCACCATCGTCGTAGAGAAAGCGTTCATCTAAGACAAGTTCTTTACCATCCCAGGTGCCATCAATCTCGACCTGGAACTGGCGTCGTATCTGCCCAAATCGATCCTCAAAAATGCCCCAGGCGTATACCTTGCCATCGAAATACTCTTCGATTCTAAGCTCGGGTGTTGGTTTGCTCATGTCGGCGATGTCCATAGTAGTGCAACCCTGCAAGGTAAGAGTTAAAAACGCGACGAGGAACAGCTTATACATCTTCTCTCCGTTCTATTCGGGCGATGATTTCGGTGTGTTGAGCCTCGCTCAGCGCGAACTTCTCCATCATCAATATCGCTAATAACTTCAATACGCAGGGTAAAAAAGCGTAGATCAGCGCCAGTAGACCTACCTGATTGGTATCTTGGTCGAAACCGCTAAGATCCAGTAAACCAAACGCAACCAGCGCCGCAAACGCAAGCGCAAGTTTGGTAAATACATTCCAGATAGCAAACAGAGACGCGCTTTGGTCGCGTTTGAAACGGAAACGATGCCAGTCACACACATCAGCTTGCAGTGCCTGCGGTAGAGCGAGATCGGCCCCGAGCATGGCACCCGTCAGCATACAGATGAGCATAAATAGATTAGCGTCGCTCGGACCCAACAGACTCGCCGGTAAAAAACAGATCAAAGCGATCAGCATCGCTACTTGCCAGAGACGCTTACGGCTGATGCGCTGGCTAGCGAGCCACCAGAGCGGTAGCGAGAGAATGGCACAGATAAAATAGATCAGGATGTAGTTGGCGCGTGCTGCTTCATCGAGCTTCAGTACCTCGGTGATGTAGAGCGGAAACAGTACCGCTGGTATGCCGTTGGCCAGTCCGTTACTGAACCAGGCAAACATCAGAACGCGCGCCGGTCGGTTGCGCCAGAGACTGAGCCAGCGTGCATTGCTGCTAGGTGTGATGCGCTCAGGCCAGTGCAGTTTCGTCAGTAGCAAGCCCAGAGTGAGGGCGACAAGCAGGATACTCAGATCGCCAAGCTGGCGCAGCGCCTCCAGGGTTGAGCTGCCACCATTAATCAGGAATACCGGAAAGGCGGCAGAGAAGAGTAGGCCAATGACACCCATACCTTCACGCAGACTAGCGATCTGAGTCCTCGCTCGGCTGTCAGTGCTCAAACCTGGGAGAAGTGCTAGATAGGGTATCTGCACCAGCGTCCAACCGAAGTAGAGAATCGAGAGGGAGAGCAGCAGAGAACTCGCACTCCAGCCGCTGATCGGTCGGGTCAGCCAGAAGAGGCCAACGCCGCACAGGGCTGCGCCGATCAGCATCAACTGACGCTGCTGTGTAGTTGAGAGATTATCATTGAGTCGCCCGACCCAAGGATCGATCACAAGATCGGAGACGCGTGCTAGCATCAATAGCGTCCCAACTAGGGCTAAGCTGAGGCCGAACTCCTCGACATAGAGCGTGGGAAGGTAGATAAACAGCACCATTGTTGGCAAAGCCAGCGGTAGGGCCGGCAGCGCGTAAATCCAACTCTGGCGCTGTAGCATGCTGATCAGTTGCTAATCTTGAATAGACCTACGTCGATGGAGCTTTCCGCAAAGCCTCCCTCGCAGTAACACAGGTAGTAAAGCCACATTCGGCGAAAACGCTCGTCAAATCCTTGTGCTTGAATGCGTGGCCACTGTGCCAGGAAGGCGTGGCGCCACTGTGCCAAGGTGCGCGCGTAATCCTTGCCGAAGTAGAGCGAATCTTCAAACCTTAGCTGCGCGTTGTCGAACTCTCGCTCCAAGGCTTCGGGGCTAGGTAGCATACCGCCAGGAAAGATGTATTTCTGTATGAAGTCGGCTGATTTGCGGTAGCTATCGAAACGCTCATTAGCGATGGTGATAATTTGCAGCAGTGCGCTTGAGCCCGGTTTCAGGAGACGCTTCACCTGGTTGAAGTAGGTTGGCCAGTGCTCTTCGCCAACCGCCTCGAACATCTCAATGGAAACAATGTGATCGTACTGTCCGCTAACATCGCGATAGTCGATCAAGTGGAACTGCGCTTGCTGGCTAAGGCCTTGCTGCTCAATCCGCGCTTTGGCATAAGCTAATTGCTCTTTAGAGAGCGTGATACCAGTGATTTGGGCGCCGAATTCGCGCGCAGCGAGCTCGGCAAATCCACCCCAACCGCAACCAATCTCCAGAACTGTCTCGCCAGGTTGGATATCAAGCATCTGACAAATTCGACGATATTTGGTCTGCTGAGCCTCAAAAAGATCCTCTGTTTGATCGTACAGAGCTGACGAATAGGTCATGCTTGGATCTAACCAGAGCTCGTAGAAGTCGTTGCCAAGATCGTAGTGGTAAGAGATGTTCTTGCGACTGCCACTGCGGGTGTTGGCGCGTGCTAGGTGAATCAGTCGGTTAAAGAAATTGAGCAGCGTGCTGCCACCCACAACCTCCTCCATCTGGTGTTCGTTGCCCGCACCCCAGCGAATCATCTCGGTAAGATCGGGGGTGTCCCACTCACCTGCCATGTAGCTCTCGGCCCAGCCCACCGAACCTGAGCGGATCAGGCGTGAAATGGGTTTTAGACTGTTGAGTCTTACTTCGGCTCGAGGCTCGCCGGGCGAGGCGTTACCAAACTGAAGCTCTTTGCCGTTGGGCAGAAATAGACTCAGGGTGCCGTATTCTAATTTCGGTAAATGACTCAATACCTTCGAAAGATAGCGCTTAGCGAGCCAACCTTCGCTTTGCGGTAGAACCTGAGTTGGAGTAGCTGTTGAGTACTCAGAGGGTTTCATGTTGCGACGCCTCCATCGGGGAACCTAGGGTAATTCTATTATTCTCTGTTGCGACGCGGGGCTGCAGTTTGACGCCCTTACGCCAGAGCTGTAGTGCTTCCCAGTGTATGCCGGCGATCACCTTTAGCGTCATCAACGGGTATTTTACAAATACGCCCAAAAGCGCTTTGTCGTTCAGTTCGCGGCGCTCACCGGTAAAGGTTGCATGCAGCAGCGACTGCTTATTCTCCGTCTGGCGAATACAGACGGCGACCTGCGAGTCAGGTGGCACCATGCGAAATTGGTAGTCTGCCGACATCGGCATGAAGGGTGAAACGTAGAAGGCCTTGGTCGCCTGTTGGCGTACCACTTTTGCTTGGTCGGGCACCGGTATACAGTAAGTGTGGCGCTCGCCAAAGGTGTTGGAGACCTCATACAGAATCACACCGAGTCGGTCATTGGTGTCGTAGCAGTAGTAGACGCTCAAAGGATTGAATACAAAACCCAAAATTCGGGGGTAACAGAGCAGCTGTATGCGGTGTTTGAACTGCGAGAAACCTCGCTCCTCCAGCAGCGCTCTGATTTGTCCGGCGAGGGGCGCATCCGTCCCGTTTCCATGATCTCGGTTGCGCCAGGAGAAGAGGTTGAACCGATTGATCGAGAAGAGCTTTAAACGAAGGCTGTTAGTAGCCGCCTCATCAAGATCAAGCAGCATCGATACGACGCGGTAGATGAAACGATGACGTTTAGGCATAAAGCGATGATGCATCACCTGCCCTGCGTAGAGTCTTGAGCGCATTACGCGACTTCACCTTTTGAGTGACGTTTAAGCGTTGGCGCGTGGATACGGCTATTTGGGTTGTCCAACTGCCAGGGGCGCTCAACGCGTCCAAGGTTCTCAGCCACGGCCAAGCCGGACTGGAGACCATCCTCATGAAAGCCATAGCCCCACCAAGCGCCGCAGAACCAGGTTTGGTTTACGCCTTGGAGCGACCAGAGCTCTCTCTGTGCCGCAATCGACTTCATATCGAACACTGGGTGATCATAGAGGTAACTTCCAAGAATGCTACCCTCACTCGGCTCCTCCAGCGGATTCAGCGTGACGAACACCTCCTTACTGGTGTTCAGAGGCTGGAGCTTATTCATCCAGTAGGTTACCGCGACATCCTCGCTTTCCGATTTGGATTCGGCAAGGTAATTCCAGGCTGACCAGGCGCTGCGGCGTTTGGGCATTTGACGCGCGTCGGTGTGCAGAATTGCACGGTTGCGCTGATATGGGAAAGCTGTGAGCAGGCGCTTCTCCTCTGGAGTAGGGTCGGCTAGTAGCGCCAGAGACTGGTCTGCGTGACAGGCCATCACAACATGGTCGAACTCTTCAGTTTTCCCGTGATGGTGTTCAAGGATCACCTTGCCACCGCGACGGTGTACTTTGTGGATGTGGGCGTTGAGGCGGATCTTGCCATCCAGAGTTGCAGCGATCTTGTCGACATAGTTACGGCTCCCGCCAACCACTGTTCGCCATTGGGGGCGGTCGTCTAATTGTACCAGCCCGTGGTTCATGCAGAATCGCATGAACGTCAGCGCTGGGTACTCCAGCATCTTTTGCGCGGGTGTCGACCAAATGGCTGCGCTCATTGGGATAAGGTGATCGTGAATAAAGGTGTGGCTGTATTTTTCCCGCTTCAACAGTTGGCCCAGCGATAACTGTTCGAGTGTTGGGTCGTTTAATAGTCGATCTGAGTCCTTGTAGAACCGCAGAATATCCCGTAGCAGTCGCCAGTGACGCGGTGAGCCTATTTGAGAGCGTTTGGCGAAGAATCCGCTCAGTCCCGAACCGCTGTACTCTATTCGTCCTTTATCCACTGAAACACCAAAGGTCATATCGGTTTCGGTGTTTTCAACGTCCAAATGGTCAAACAAGCTGATCAGGTTGGGGTAGTTAACCGGGTTGTAAACGATGAAGCCGGTATCGACCCCACGTTTTCCTTCCGGCGTTTCGATATCAACCGTGTGGGTGTGGCCTCCGAGGCGATCATCCTTCTCAAACAGCGTGACGTCATGTCGCTTGTTCAACAGCCAAGCCGCCGACAGTCCTGAAATTCCCGAACCGATCACAGCGATCTTGAGCGGCTTTATGTAGTGGATGTTCATCAGCTTCCTTCTAATCCCACAAAACTAATGTGTGGTTTACGGGCTGGCCTCGGTTTGTGGATCAACGGTGACAGGGTGGTTTATCAAGTAAAATGAGAGTAGTGTGAGTGATCCGCCATAATAAAATGAGCGTAGAGGTGGTCAGTGAGTAAAGATAAGACCGAGGAAGCTGATGTGAACGCTGCAGCTGCGCTTGTTGAAGATAAAAAGAAAAGAATACGCGACGAATGGTCGGCGTGCCTCAGTTCGTTAGCTGAGTCTCGTGATAAGTTGGAATTTTCTCGACTGTACGAATATTTCGCACCCCGCGTCAAAGCCTATATCATCCGGTTTGGCATGAATCCAGCGGCGGCCGAAGAGCTAACGCAAGAGTCAATGCTGGCGGTGTGGCGCAAAGCCCATCTGTACAACCGCTCTAAAGCGAGTGCAAGTACGTGGATTTTCACTTTGGCGCGGAATCAGTGCATTGACCGGCTGCGTCGTGAAAAAGCAGTGGAGTACGAGCTCCCCGAAGAGGAGGCCGATCCAGATCAACGGCACTACGGCGAGCATGCAGTAGTCGCTCAGCGGATGGAGGATGCCATCGCTAAGCTACCAGAGGCCCAGGCCCAGGTTCTCTATCTTTCCTACTATGAAGGCAAGAGTCACTCAGAGATTGCGGAGCAACTCGGAATACCTCTTGGCAGTGTTAAATCAAGATTACGTTTGGCGTTTTCCAAGTTGAAAGCGCACTGGGGGGAGAAAAGTGAAGATTAGTCACCATTTTGACGACGCAACTCTAATTGCGTACTCAAGTGGCACGCTGAACAAAGGGATGGCGTTGCTGGTTGAGAGTCACTTGGAGATGTGTGGGCACTGCATGGAGCAGGTGCAGACGTCGAATAGAATTGGCGGGGATCTGTTGCGTCAGATAGAGCCAGTGGCCATGAAGAGCGGCTCCTTAGATCAGGTGCTCAGTATGTTGGACGATGTGGAGCCTGAGGTTCCAGCGGTCTCTCGGTCTCGCAACGCAGAAGTACCAGCGTCGTTGGTAGAGTATATCGGCGATGACTTGAACGCGCTCGACTGGAAGACTATGGGGTTAGGTGTTCAACAGTACGACCTCAAACTGGGTGGAACAGGCGCAGCCCGACTGTTGCGTATTCAGCCAGGGGTCTCTGTGCCTCATCACACGCACACGGGCAGTGAGTTGACGCTTATTTTGCGCGGTTCATACAGCGATGAGATCGGCCGTTTCCAGGTCGGTGACGTTGCAGATTTGGATGATCAGCTAGAGCACCAGCCTATCGTAGATACTGAACACGAGTGTATCTGTCTGATCGCGACTGACGCGCCGCTGAAGTTCAGTGGCCTGATGGGTAAGCTGGTTCAGCCGTTTATCGGTCTCTAGGGCGAGCTGCTTACCTCTAAAAAACCGGTGCGAGTGCGCCGGTTTTTTTGTTTTTAAGCTCTTTTTGACTGGCATAATGGATTTAGAAGCGTCCCGAAAGATTTAGAAGAACAGAGAAGGAAAATTGGCGTTGAATCTAATTTGGTTTCGAAATGATCTAAGGCTGCACGCCAACCCTGCAATCGAGCGAGCGGCTGAGACTAACGAGGCAGCAGTGGCTGTTGTCTGTCTTACCCCTCAGAGCTGGAGTGAGCACGATGAGGGTGTTGTGCGCATGGGCTTTTGGCGCGCGCGCTTGCTCGCCCTCAAAGCAGAACTCGAGCAGTTAGGCATTCCCCTCAGAGTGTTGGAGGTTGGGCACTTTTCAGGTTGCGCGGATGCGCTGCTGAAACTGATGCAGGAGCTGGGAGCTACTCGGCTTGTGTGTAACCAAGAGTATCCACTGAATGAACGTCTGCGTGACTTGGCAGTGGAGCAGGCCTTGACCTCAGCTGGACTTCAGTTCGAAAGCCTCCATGGTGAGTTGATCATTCCCCCGGGCGAGGTGAAAACTGGGCAGGGTACAGATTTCAAAGTTTATACCCCCTTCGCGCGCGCTTGGCGTCGGCAGTTGCACCGTTTTGATCGACCCATTCGCGCAGTTAAGGAGATCTTTCCCGCAAGCGGTGTCGCCTCTGATGAGGTGCCTGAGGATCTGGGATGGCAGCCGCTGAGGCATGATGCAGAGCGCTGGCCTGTTGACTCGGAGGCAATTCGCGCCAGAGTGTATGAGTTTGTTGAGCAGCGCGAGGCGGATTATGCCGAGAAACGCGATTTCCCTGCGGTTGACGGTACCTCCAAGCTCTCCCCGTATCTGACGATCGGAGCGGTCTCGCCGTTGCAGTTGATGCATGTGTTGCGCAACCACTATAAAGATGAGTCTTGGTTGGAAGGCAGTTGGCTCAATGAGATTATCTGGCGCGAATTCTATCGTCATCTTCTGGTCGCATTTCCAGAACTCAACAAACTTGAACCTTTCAGACCCGAGACTGAAGCTCGCATTACCTGGTTGGAAAACCCCGAGGGTTTTAATGCCTGGTGCCGTGGTGAAACGGGGTTTCCGATTGTTGATGCTGCGATGAAGCAGTTGCTCGAGACAGGCTGGATGCACAACCGCTTGAGAATGGTCGTAGGTTCGTTCCTGACTAAGCTTCTTGGGGTGGATTGGCGTCTCGGTGAGAAGTTTTTTATGCAGAACCTAATCGACGCTGATTTCCCCTCTAATCTTGGTGGATGGCAGTGGTCGGCCTCGACTGGAGCTGATGCAGCCCCCTATTTCCGGATTTTTAACCCGATAACGCAGAGTCAAAAGTTTGATGCTCAAGGGGAGTTTATAGCGCATTGGCTGCCGGAGCTGGCCAATCTACCCGCCAAGCAACGTCATCTGCCGGGCGCAGGTGCTGAGTTCGGTCGCCCGGCGCCAATTATTGATTACTCAAGTGCGCGCAAACGAGCGTTAGACAGTTACAATAGTGGTTAACACGAACTTCGAGTCACGCTATTAGAGTCTACGATGGATTGGCATAAACTACTCTCGGCTAAGCGCTTTGGTCATGCGCAGCCGAGTGCGCAGGAGGCTGGCCGCAGTCAGTTCCACAAGGATCATGACCGTATCATCTTCTCCAGTGCTTTTCGTCGCCTGGGTCGCAAGACTCAGGTGCACCCACTGGCCCTCAATGATCATATCCATACTCGCCTGACGCACTCGATTGAGGTGGGCAGTTTAGGTCGCAGCCTCGGTATTCGCGCCGGTGAACTCATTGCAGATCGTCTGCCTGAGGGAATCTCAGCAGATGATCTGGGCACCATTGTGCAGTCAGCCTGCTTGGCACACGATATCGGCAATCCCCCTTTTGGCCACGCGGGCGAATATGCCATTCGCGACTGGTTTCGTCAGCGACAAGGCGATGCGCGTTTTTCCCAGCTGAGTGTTGAGGAGTGGGCAGATCTCTCCACCTTTGAGGGTAACGCTCAGGGGTTTCGCGTGGTGACGCGTATTGAAAATCATTTGATGAATGGAGGCCTGCGTCTGACCCACGCAACCTTGGGGACACTACTCAAGTACCCTTGGTCGGCCCGCCATGGGGGTAAAAAAGGCAAATATAGCTGCTACCAAGCCGAGCTCGATATTCTTGAGTCTTTGGCGCGTGATCTAGGCTTGGTTCGCTTAGAGTCTGATCGCTGGTGCCGTCACCCTCTCAATTTCTTGATGGAGGCGGCAGATGATATCTGTTACGCCATCCTCGATTTGGAGGATGCAATTGAACTGGGGCTGCTCAGCTTTGATGAGGTGAAACCGATACTGTTGAAACTTTGCGGCGATCTGAGTTTCGATGACGAGATCTTTGCGACTCAGGCCTCCTCGCGCCGGAAAATATCGGCGCTGCGTGGCCGTGCGATGGAGAACATGGTTAACTCATCGGTCGATGTTTTCGCATCAAACTTGGATGCTTTGATGGCCGGAGAGTATCACGGAGAGTTGCTCGGTGATGGCGATCCAATGGTGCGTGATGGACTGGCTGAAGCTAAAGGGATTGCGCAGCAGCGAGTCTTCCCTGATACCCGCAAGGCGGAGTTGGAGGTTGGCGCATACACAATTCTCGGCGTTCTAGTTGAAGCCTTCATTGAGGCAGTGTGGGAACAGCACGACAAAGGGGCGGATAACCTCTGCTATCGCAGTGAGAAGATAATGAGCCTAATGGGTATCCATGCGCCAAGCGCCGATGATTCACTCTATTCGGGTTATATGCGTGCGTTGGACTTTATCTCCGGTATGACCGACTCGTACGCCAGTTACCTTGCGCGCCAAATTGGCGGCGGTATTCGAGTATAGGAGGGGGCATGGCATCTTTATCAGATCAACTTAGCCGTCTAGTCTACTCAACCGAAAAGGGCGACCTCTGTCCAGAGTGCAGGGAGGCACGAGCTCAGTGTGTCTGCGCGGAACTGGCCGATCAGAAGCGTATGTCCAGTTTGGACGGCATTGTGCGAATCCGTCGCGAAACCTCGGGGCGAAAAGGCAAGGGTGTGACTACAATTTCAGGAGTGGCTCAGCCTGATACTGAGCTCAAAGCACTCCTTAAGCGTCTTAAAAAGAGCTGCGGTACCGGCGGCACTTTAAGCGAAGGGGTCATCGAAATACAGGGTGATCATCGTGACAAGATTAAAGCCATGCTGGAGAAAGAGGGCTACCACGTTAAGTTGGCCGGCGGTTAGCTTTTTGCTCGCTATGTCGCTCAGCACACTGGTTTGGGCGCAACTCTATGAGTATCGGGATAACACGGGGCGGCGTGTGTTTGTCGATCGTATTTCGGCAGTCCCGCTGCAATATCGTGATCAGCTCGTATCTCGCGAAACCTATCAATCCTCACCCTTAGAACGTGTTGCTGCGCAGAGGCTGCGTGAGATCAGTCAGTTGGAGGTGGCTTTGCGCCGCATCGATCGACTGCTTGCTAACGCCAGTTCACCGATCAGTTTTAACAACAATCAGGTAGTTGTGCCGGTCGAAATAGGCCGAGGTAATCGCAGTCGCACTTTGAAGCTGCTGTTGGATACCGGTGCTAACCGTACGGTGTTTCATCGCGAAGCGCTCTCAGGCTTAGTCTCTGAGGACCGATTGGTCGGTGGCGCCCGTACGGCAAGCGGTGAGGAGATCCCTCTTTATCAGGCGAAAGTTGATCGCCTGCAGATCGGCCCGTTCGAAATTAGTCCGGCTCAGGTACAACTGTTAGAGTTTCGTGGTAGCTCAGCGCATCAGGGGCTGCTGGGTATGGATCTGCTCTCCCAGGTTGAATATCAACTCGATCTGGAGGGAAAAAAGCTACAGTGGGCGCCAGATCAGATCGCAGAACTTGAGGTTGAGCGTCAATCGCTTATCGATCGAATTGCACCGCTGCGGCAACAGCCTGAGCTTAGATCCCAATCTGCGCCTGAGCCATAGAGAGTTCCATGCGAGCCTTCAGAAGGCGGTAGAGGGCGATCGCTGCATCGATCTCCTCTTTGCGATTTGTCAGACTCTCGATATTCAATCCTAAGGGTAAGCCCAGTGGGATAACCGCTGCGAGGATCTGTCTGAGATTCGCATAACAGATGCGCTGACTCTCAAGCAGTGGGTTTTCGGCATCGAGTATACGGTAACCGGTCGCTTCTGGAATAGAGATACCTAACCAGCGCATAAACTCCAATGTTTTCGGGCTTCCGCAAGGGGTAAAGGTGAGAATGATGCGTGCCGGCTCAATATCTTGCTCACGACATTCACGGGCGTAAGCCGTCAACATATCGATGGTGGCCTGGGGGTTATAGACGGCCTGAGAGATAAAGTAGCTGCAACCCTGTCGCTGCTTCTCAATTAGGCGAAGGTGCTCATCACCTTTCTTTACGTGACGCTCAGCGATACTGACACCGCCCAGCTGGATTGCGGTCGCTGATGTTTGGGTTGTCTCATAAGCTTCTGGCAGTGACATTTTCGCGGAATTCGCTGCTGGGCTGCCAACTAGCACAAGATTTGACTGATCAAATTCGTGGACCGTCTCATCTAACCAAGATCGAAATTCTGCTTTGCTGCCCTGTGCAACCGAGTTGTAGGTAACGGTCCCTAAACCGTTCAGCTCGCCGAGAATTTTTGCATATTCGCGAGGATCGCGAGTCCGCGAAAACGGGAAGGGGCGAGGCGTTGAAATTCGCGCACTCTCATCCTGAATATCGTAGACGATCATGCCGTCGTACTCGCTATTACTCAAACGGGCCAGCAGCTTCCGAGCGATCCCGCGCATGGTCTCATCATCTGTACCCTCCTTGGGTGGAGTGGTTCCGATTAGATAGACCCCTAGGTCGCGTTTGCTCAGTTTCTCGGCGAGTGTCAAAGACATGCCAGCCCCTTAATCAGTATTGTCGTCAGAATGCAGTGGGGTGTAAGTATATAGGTGAATCATTTTCAAGTGATCCTCTCTAAACATGAAATGTTTAACTGATGAGCTGAGTCCAGCTCATATGGAGCTCACCTGAAACCAATTTGCAGAGATGTTTTCATGTTGTTGGTCAGTTCCGGTCTGCTGTATGGACTAACGGGTGTTCGCGTATCCATCGGCATGGATGGCCAGAATCTTCAACCGCGAAGCGAAGTGTCACGGTTTGGGGCGGGTCCTAGCGCAGCTCATTGGATAGCAGAGCGTCTAGGATAGCCGAGCCATTTGGATAGCGAAGCCTTAAGCCTAGAGCTTACGAACGACGTTGAGACCGTCACGCACCGTGAGGAAGACATTTTCAACCTCTGGATCATCCGCGATAAACTGGTTGCACTCGACCAGCACGTCGTCTATCTCAGATTCGGGCTGCAGCACTTTCCCTGACCAGAGCACGTTATCCAGTATGATCAGGCCGCCGGGCTCCGTCAGCTCTTTCACCCTTAGGTAGTAGTTCATATAGTTGCGCTTGTCGGCGTCGATAAAGGTGAAGTCGAACGGGCCTTCCAACGTGTCGAGCGTGTCTAGCGCGCGGCCGAAAATTACGTCAATCTTGTGCCCGTGCTCTGAGCGTTCAAAGAACGTTTTGGCAAAGTCGATCGCACGTGGATTGGTCTCGCAGCAGATGATCTTGCCATCCTGCGGCATCCCCTCTGCGATGGATAGAGCCGAGTAACCAGTAAACATACCTATCTCGAGTGCGCGCTTGGGTTGCTTGAGCGCTGCAAGCATTTTCAGTGTGCGTCCGACCAGGCGGCCGGAGAGCTTTTGCGGCCAACCCATATTGAGATTTGTCTGGTCGATCAGCTCCTGCAACAGCGCCGGCTCTTCGCCGGTCACCAGAAAAGCGTAATCCTCGATTGCTTCATCGACGAGAAAGTCGGGCATGTGGGGCTCCTTGTGGGGCGGCTTATTGGCTGGCCTGTTTCACAGTTTTGATGATGGGGCTTCCCCAGAAAGTCGTGCCTGACTCGAGGCCTTTCCAGCGGTATTGGCACAACTCTAGATCCGAAGTGACACACTCGAGTTGTTCAATAGAAACGCCCGTAGGGAGTTTTTGACAACCCTGCTCAGGATCCTTGCCAACGCCATAGAGGCGGGCACTGAGTAGTTGCCGGTAGAGTGGCTCAGTTTGACACACCCAATGCTGTGACTCCTGCGCTGAGGTAGCTGTGCTCGCTAGGGCCAAAGCCGGGGCTAATAGTAAAAATCTTAACTCTTTCATCGTATAAGTCTGGAGCTGAAGCTTCGCTCTTCGTACAATCTGCGGAAACTGTTTAGGATTATACTGATGAACGAAGCGCTATACATCTTTCTTGCTGCGGGTCTTGTTTCAATGTCTGCTGCGCTCAGCGCCAGCGCGCTGAACAAACTGACTGACGACGAGAAGCCTGATTGGCTCAAAAGCAAGAACGCGCAGGTATCGGTGGTGCTTACCGGTAACTTTGCTGCGCTAAGCTTAGTGGGGGCGATGGCGTATGGCTTTCTTACTCAGCACTGGTCTATACCGCTCTCCTGCATGTTTCTGACCTTTCCTATCATTCATATTGCTGTGTTGCAGCGCATGCTGGGTGATAAGACTACGCTGATACTGATGTTACCGCTGACTGTGCTGGCCGATATCTATCTCTACATCAATTGGCCCTAACCCTTCTCATCTGAGCGATTCTTGCTTCGATTTAGAGTTGCTCCGCCCTTCCGTCCTCCATACTAAACAGGCGCTTCTGAATAGAAGCGCTTTTTTGGTATTGACGTTGCTGAGCCCGCAGTAAATGTTCATAGAGCTGTGTATTAGTTTTTCTTAAAATCAAAAACGATTTTTGAATTGTATTTAAATTATCAATATTAGATTTTGATTAAATTATGTTTATTCAATATCTATTTTTGATATTTCGATAATTATTCAAAAATTAATATTGATTTTATATTCCTATTTCATAGAAAAATATAATCCAACTTATGTATCTGATAGCCCTTTATTTATGCTTTTGGTCATCTTTAAGTGATTGATAAATAATAGTTTAAGTTGAATTTATAGACTTTTTAGATGATATTCGATGACTAAATTAGTTGTTGCTTTTATGAACAGCGCTGGTTGATAATTGTGCTAATATTAATGATAAGAGCGCAGAAATCTCTTTTATTTATTCAAATACAAAGATGGTTTTTGCGCTCACAGCGGGTAACCGCCTTTTTCTGGACAGGTTAAAACAGGTGACAGATCCTAAAATGATTGTTGCGCTCGACATCGGTACCTCGAAAGTGGTCTGTATGGTCGCCGAAGTTGGGCAAGATGGCAGCGTTGATGTCGTCGGTGTTGGGTCACACCCCTCTCGCGGTCTAAAGCGCGGCGTTGTCGTCAATATCGAATCCACAGTTCAATCTATTCAGCGTGCAGTTGAAGCCGCCGAGCTCATGGCGGGTTGTAAGGTGCACTCCGTCAGTGTCGGTATCTCCGGTAGCCATATCGATAGTCATAATTCGCACGGTATAGTCGCTTTGCAGAGCCGCGAAGTGACCGAATCTGACCTTGAACGTGTTATTGAGGCAGCCCAGGCAATTGCCATTCCTGCTGATCAGCGCATTCTCCATATTCTTCCTCAGGAGTACTTGATCGATAACCAAGAGGGCATTAAAGAACCTCTGGGTATGTCGGGTGTGCGCCTCGAAGCGAAGGTTCACCTAGTAACCGGTGCAACTAACGCGATCCAGAATATTGAAAAGTGTGTTCGCCGCTGCGGGCTAGAAGTTGATGCTGTCGTACTTGAGCAGTTAGCGTCAGGTTATGCCGTACTCACTGATGATGAGAAAGATCTCGGTGTATGTATGGTGGATATAGGTGGCGGTACCACCGATATCGCTGTGTTCACTCAGGGTGCTATTCGTCATACAGCAGTCATTCCGGTCGCTGGTGATCAGGTCAGTAACGATATCGCTATGGCGTTGCGTACACCGATGCAGCACGCCGAGCAGATCAAGATGAAGTACGCCTGTGCTTTAGCACAGTTGGCCCGTGCCGATGAGACGATCAAGGTCCCGAGTGTGGGTGATCGTGCGCCGCGTGACCTGTCACGGCAGGCGCTGGCTGAAGTGGTAGAGCCGCGCTATGAAGAGTTGTTCACCCTAGTGCAGGCTGAACTGCGCCGCAGCGGTTTTGAAGATCTGGTTGCCGCAGGATTGGTTCTGACTGGCGGTACTTCCAAAATGGAGGGCGCTGTCGAACTGGCTGAGGAGATCTTCCATATGCCGGTGCGTCTGGCACGTCCAACCGGTGTCGCCGGAGTCGATGACCTGCTGACTAATCCAATCTATGCCACCGCGATCGGCCTATTGCTCTACTCAGCTGACAATGAGTTAGTCCAGTCAGTCGACACGCACAGTGTGGACGATATGAGCCTGACCGCTGATGAGCGTTTAGAGCATCGTGTTGAAAAGAGAGAATCCCGTGATACCGAGCAGGGGAGCTGGGTGTCGCGTATTAAGACTTGGGTTCAGGGTAACTTCTGATCCAATGAAATTTGCACTCACAGAGTGCTGAGTGTGGCGAGCCGGCAAAGATCGGAGCCATTAAAAAGAAACCTGGAGGTGTTTTATGTTTGAGATGGTAGATAGCGCGACTCAAAGTGCTGTGATCAAAGTTGTCGGCGTCGGGGGAGGCGGTGGTAACGCAGTATCACACATGGTGTCGTCGGACGTGGATGGCGTAGAGTTTATCTGTGCCAACACTGATGCGCAGGCGCTGGCTAAAATTGCTTCACACGCAGCCCTGCATATTGGTGGTGAGCTCACCAAAGGCCTAGGTGCTGGTGCGAATCCTGAAGTGGGTCGCTCTGCAGCGATGGAAGATCGCGAACAGATTATGGCGACACTACAAGGTGCAGACATGGTCTTTATTACTGCCGGCATGGGCGGTGGCACGGGTACCGGCGCCGCGCCGATCGTTGCAGAAGTGGCGAAAGAGATGGGGATTCTGACGGTCGCTGTTGTGACTAAACCCTTCCCATTCGAAGGTCGCAAGCGCATGAAAATCGCTGAAGAGGGGATCCGTGAGCTACAGGATCGCGTTGACTCGCTGATTATCATTCCAAACGAAAAACTCCTCCCAGTGCTCGGCAAAAACACCAGCCTGATTAAGGCATTCAGCGCGGCAAACGACGTGCTGAAGGGCGCTGTGCAGGGTATTGCTGACTTGATTATCCGTCCGGGTATGATCAACGTCGACTTTGCTGACGTGCGCACCGTTATGTCCGAAATGGGCAAGGCGATGATGGGTACGGGGGTGGCGCGTGGTGATGAGCGTGCGCGCGAGGCGACCGAGGCCGCTATCAACAGCCCGCTGCTGGAGGATATAGATCTTAAGGGTGCCAGCGGCATCCTAGTTAATATCACTGCGGGTATGGATCTGAGTCTGGGTGAGTTCGCTGAAGTGGGCGAAGTCGTTGAGGAGTACGCCTCTGACAACGCTACTGTTGTTGTGGGTACAGTTATCGATCCAGATATGAGCGAAGAGCTCAAAGTCACTGTTGTAGCTACCGGTCTTGCACGTGCACGGCAGATGGAAGCGCAGGTTGTAAACTCAGATGCTCAGGTGTCTGCACAGCCAGCACCGCAGACCCAGCCAACGCGTACTGCTGTTGCACCAACAACGGCTGGTTTTACTGATCTTGATACACCGACTGTTATTCGTAACCGCAAAACTGAACAGCAGGACCTGCCGTTAGAGCAGCCAGTAGTGCAGAAGACCGGCACTGACGACATGGAGTTTCTGGATATTCCAGCTTTCTTGCGTCGCCAGGCGGACTAACAGATTTAACGTTTTTTAAACCGTCCAGGTTTACCCGCCCCTCGTATGGGGTGGCGGGTCTTTTCTTGCCGCAGGGCCCAGTGCTTGGGGTTCAACTTTTGCGCGCGACGAGCAAGAACTCCTGATTGCCATCACCACCCTTAATTGGGCTGGGGATATATCCCTCAACTTCCATTCCCAACTCTGTAACCAGTTCGCACATCTGCTGTTTCAGTTGTGGGTAGAGGTGTTGCGAGCGGACCAGTCCGCCGCGGCCAATGTGCTCTGGGCCAAGCTCAAATTGTGGCTTGATCAGTGTGATGAGTTGGGAGCCTTGGCTAAGTAAGCTGCAAAGTCCGGGCAATATCAGCGTTTGTGAGATGAATGAAACATCCATAACCGCCAGATCGAACTTCATGGTTGGGCTTTTTGAAACCAGGTCGGGTTCCAGATTTCTAGCGTTATACCCCTCGATACAGGTTACCCGCGGATCTTCCCGTAAGCGGGCTGCAAGTTGATCCTGTCCCACCTCGATACCGATCACGGCCGCAGCGCCGTGTTGAAGTAGGTAGTCGGTAAACCCGCCGGTAGACTGGCCAACATCGATCGCAACGAGATCGTTGAAGTCCAGGTGGAACTGCTCTTGCGCCGCTTTCAGTTTTAGCGCGCCGCGTGAAACGTACTTGTCTGACTCGTCGGGTTTAATGCGAATGGGGGTGTCAGCATCAAGCTTGAATGAACTCTTATCCAGCACCTGCCAACCTCTGAGGTCAGCCTCAACGCGCCCCTCTTTGATGACGCGCTGAGCCTGTGCACGGCTGGCGACAAGCTGACGCTCTACAAGGAGTTGATCTAGACGGATTGGCACGGTGACTACATCTCGTATCGATTGACCAGGCTAGTTTAACAGTGCGGGTTATCGCTGGAAAATGCTTGCTACCCTTCTTGTTAGCGGGATAATGCATGTAACCTTTGCTTGTTACTCACTTTTTGAATTGGAGCTATGAATATGTCTAACCGCAGTACGATCAGCACGCCTAATGCACCCGCCGCTATCGGTACTTACTCTCAGGCTGTTAAGGTTGGAAATACCGTCTACATGTCGGGGCAGATTCCACTTGATCCAGCAACGATGGAGCTGGTAACTGAGAGCTTTGAAGCTCAGGCCGTAAGAGTGTTTGAGAATCTCAAGGCTGTGGCAAATGCTGCTGGAGGCGAACTTAACGACATCGTTAAGTTGACGATTCTGCTCTCCGATATGGATTTCTTCCCGCAGGTGAACGAGGTAATGGCACGCTACTTTGATGAGCCATATCCAGCGCGTGCTGCCTTTGCAGTAAAGGCGATTCCGAAAGGCGCAGATATCGAGATTGAAGGTGTGATGTTGACCAACGACTAGGCTAGATCGGAGCTATACTGGACAACAACGTATTAGGGTTAAATATTCAGGAGTCGCTGTGTGACACTATCTAACGATGCGTTTTTTGCTCATTTTGAGGCGCTCTCTTTAACCCTAATCGATTGGTTTAACAGCCCAGGATTCTACATCCAGTTGGGTCTAGTGTTTGTGGCGTTGATTTTTGCGTACGCCCTCTCGCAGGTTCTGAGCTCCCGTGCGGCGATCTTTAACCACAAACGCGACGAGCAGGCTGTCGGCGGCTTTCGAGATCTGCTGGCCAGTGCCCGTCCTCTACTATTTCCGTTACTGCTGATCATCACGCTAGCGCTGGCAGTGGATGCCAGTGATCACTTTTTTGCTCAGAGCTACCTGGTTCGTATCAGCGAGAGTGCTGCGCTTGTCTTTCTGCTTTTCACCTTTGTGCGTAATTTTGTACAACACAAGTTGCTGCGGACCCTGATACTCTGGTTGCTGATACCGGCCGCCGTACTGCATGTGTTCGATCTGCTGGGCGCGGTGATTCAATATCTGGATCAGGTCGCACTTGAAGTCGGAAATATCAAAATCTCGGCCTACGGCGTGTTGAGAATGTTGGTGTTTGGTTCATTGCTATTCTGGCTGGGTCGCTTATCACGCACTGCGGGTAATCGGATTATCCGTCGCCAAGAAGAGCTTGATGCGGGAACCCGAGAGCTTTTCGCCAAGCTGTTTGAAGTGGTGTTGACGGTCATTATCTTCCTGTTGCTGCTGCAGGTGATGGGTATCAACCTAACTGCATTGGCTGTCTTTGGAGGTGCTGTCGGTGTCGGGCTGGGCTTTGGATTGCAGTCTATCGCCTCTAACTTCATATCGGGCATTATCCTGCTTCTCGATCGCTCACTTAAAATTGGCGACTATATCGAGTTGGATGATGGGCAAGGAGGAGTGATTCGCGAGCTGAAGATGCGCTCGACTACGCTCGAGACCTTTGATGGTAAGGATATCATGGTGCCGAACGAGCGCTTTATGAGCAGCACCTTTACCAACTGGACACACAAAAACTCCAAACAGCGCTACTCAATTAACCTTCAGGTGGCCTATAGCACTGATCTGGACCGATTGTTCCCGTTGCTGCGTGAGGTTGTCTCTGAGCACCCTCAGGTCATCAGCGGTGATGAGGTTCCGTTAGAGGAGCGTCCAGATGCTGAGATCAAAGGGTTCGGTGGCTCTGGTATCGATATTCTTATCGAGTTCTGGATGGAGGGGATCGACGATGGTCAGAATAGGGTGGGTGGTGACCTGCTACTGATGATCTGGCATGCGCTAAAACAGGCAAATGTAGAAATTCCGTACCCACAGCGCGAAGTACGAATTATTGGTGAGGGCACAGGGCAATCGCAGGTGGTTGGGCGCTAAGTCTAGATAGGGTGTACCCGAGCCGCTTGAAAAACGCTTGGAAGGTTTGAACGCGCCAAGACGCGTTCCTTCGTCGTTGTAGTTCAGCTATTTTCAGCGCTTTGAGACTCTTGGATCTGCTTACGAACTTCATCCATATCCAGCTCTGTTGCTTTAGCTAGCAGTTCGCGTAGAGCACCTGCAGGCAGTGCGCCGCCCTCGTTATAGAGCAGGATGTTATCGCGAAAGACCATGAGCGTTGGAATAGAGCGAATCTGGAAGTGCGCTGCAATCGCCTGCTCCTCCTCAGTATTCACTTTGGCAAAAACAACATCGGGAAACTCTTCAGATACGGCTTCAAATGTAGGGCCAAACGCCTTACAAGGACCACACCAGGGTGCCCAGTAATCGACGATGACAAAAGGGTTGCCAAATACGGTGGCTTCAAAATTCTCTTCGTTTAGTTCAACTACAGCCACTGTTGGCCTCCTTCGGTAGGGTTAAATTGCTATTACCACATCAGGTCGTCAGGGATGACGTATTCAGCGTAGGGATCATCCTCATCAGATGCTTGCTGGTCACTCGAGAGTGGGATGATGACCTCTGGGCGGCGCGCTTCAATTTTCTCAGCCACAACCGCAGGTACAAGTGCGTAGGATGAACCAGATCGAGCCAGGCGTAATTGCGCTCGCGCAAGCGGTGACATCATATCGGCATCAACGTAGAGCGACTTGATTGTAGTCCCATCGACGAACTGAAAGCGTGTCTCAGCCTTGTCTGAGGGCCTTACCTGATGGCGCTCGATCAGCTGTTTAACCTGCGCATCGATCGCCTTCTGATCTTGTTCTGCTTTGCGCGCTTCATTCAGTTGGCGGTCGCGCTCAGCCTTCTCTTTGCGTTGCGCTTCGATCGCATCGAGTCGCTGTTGGCGCTCAGCCTCTGCCTCTTGAGGCGCCTGCTTTTTCTGCTTGCGCTTATCGATGGTCGCTTTCTTTGCCTGCTGCTTGTTGGCGATACCCGCCTTGAGCAGTTGATCTTGGAGTGAACCTGCCATAGCCTCTGTGTCCAAATTCAATTAGTCGCGCGAGTGTATCATAGTATGACTTTTGTAGAGTGGCTCAGTCTGGCTCTTGTTTGCCTGATGGGTGCTGTTTCGCCGGGTCCGAGTGTGTTGGTTGTGGTTAATCAGACACTCAATGGTTCGCGCTTAAATGGTATTTTAACGGCTATCAGTCATGGGTTGATGGTTGGCGTTTGGGCGTTGGTAACAGTGCTTGGAATCAGCCAACTGCTGCTGCACATACCCTTTCTGCAGATCTTGCTATCGATATTCGCGGTGATCTATCTGCTCTATCTGGCACAAGGCGCCTGGCGCGGTGGCAAGATGCAGATTAACACTCAGCGTACACAGAGGGCCAAATCCCTTGCCTCGGCAGTATCAGACGGTGCGGCAATTGCGCTGTTTAACCCCAAATTAGCCCTCTTCTTTTTGGCGCTTTTTACCCCGTTTGTCGATGCTGAGCGGGACTTCAGTGAACAGTATCTGCTGGTGTTAACGCCCTGGGCGACGGATACGCTCTGGTATTTGGTTGTCGCAGTGCTGCTCAGTCGTCCGGCTAGCCTCGCATGGCTCGAGCAGCGTCAACAGGTTATCAACCGTGTATTGGCGTTAGCGCTGGTGCTAATTGCGGTGCTGCTGCTGATCGGCTTGGCTGAGATTTAGTACCCAGTCCGTTTGCAATCAGCCGGGGGGCTGCTTATACTTCGCGCTCCTCAAAACGAGGCTGTTGTGGTGGCTCCATTGGTCCTCTCGCAATGATAAACCGTGAACCTGGTCAGGCCCGGAAGGGAGCAGCCACAGCGGTGGACTCATGTGCCGGGATGTGGCTGGTGGGGCCATCTCCATTTCTGGGTAACCTATTGATTTAGTATACCTTTGTTGTTTGTGAATGCCTTGGTGAGACACAAGGTGAGACACATGCCTCGAACAACAGCCTATTTAGAGACCTCAAGACACTCTGTTTACTACTTCCGTATCCGTGTACCACTAGCTGCAAGAGCAGCAATTGCATGTACACACATTCGTCGATCGTTAAACACTAAATCTAGGCGTGAAGCCATTGTGCGTAGTGCTGAAATGCTATCGCAATTAGAACCGTTGTTTGATGCTGCAATAAGAGGTGATCTTGTGGACACTAGGAAGCTTCTAAGCCGCCCACTAGAAGTTAGTTTGCCTTTACCCGTGCTGGAAGATGATTCTGCCTCTAAACATCCTCAAATGCCTTGTATTAAGCTTTCAGAGGTGTGGGCAAGGTATAGACTTGAGCAGCAACACGAAGGTGTTCGTGAAAAGACAATCTGTGATAAAGATGCCCAGGTTGCCCTTTTAATTAGAATCGTAGGCGATATTCCAATACGTAACTTTGGTCGTGAAGAGGCGAGGTTTTTTAAGGAGATTGCTCAGCAACTCCCGCCTAGCTGTAAAAACTTAGCAGGGAAGTCGATAAAGCAATTAATACAGAATACCAAAACTACTATCAGCACCACTACGTTCAACAACTACGTTAAGAATTTAACTACGGTATTCAAATTTGCCATTCGTGAAGGGTATAGCCATAACAACCCGCTGGAAGGGTTGAAGGTAAAGCAGCGAGTAAAAGTTAGTTCTTTCAGGCATCGGTTTAGTGATGCTGACTTAGAATCAGTTTTCGATTTGGCCCATTACCCAGTGAAAGATCAAAAGTATCCTTACCGCTACTGGTTACCGTATTTAGGGCTTTTTACTGGTGCTAGGTTGAATGAGCTCTGCCAGTTGTACCTTGATGACTTTGTCACCATAAAAGGTCTTCAGTGCATTCATATTCGAGAAGGGCGGGAAGAGCAGAGGTTGAAATCCTTTAGCTCTGAAAGACTGGTGCCACTTCATAGTGAACTGAGAAAAATTGGATTGCTTGATTATGTTGCTGACCTTAGAGCTAGGGGAGAGGTTAGGCTGTTCCCAGAGCTAAAGTGGAGCGAATATCACGGTTACGCAGCAGCACCTTCAAAGTGGTTCAGTCGTTATCTTCGTAAATTAGGTTTAAAGAGTGGGGAAGGGTGCAAAGATTTCCATAGTTTCAGGCACACGGTTGCTGATCAGTTGAAACAGCAGGGTGTTTCTGAAAGTCTAGCCGGTGCGTTGCTGGGTCATACCTCAGGTGGGATTACATTTGGTCGTTATGGTAAAGATTTCCAGCCTGAAATATTGGTCAAAATAGTGGAGTTAATGGAATTAAATAGTTCCATTTCCCCTACAAGAAATAAAAAGCAGAACAATTGAAATTATTTGGTGTTGTGCGCAGGGTTAGCTTTGGAGTTGAGGTTTTTGTGCTGTCTGAACTTTTTAGTTAAGAGGTCATGGTGATCCAGGTCTGATTCGTCAAAAACTCAATGAAGAGTTTCAGTCGATCAAAGAGCGGGTGGGGAATTTAGAGTCAGAAGAGAAACGGTTCAATGATGGACTTCGTTGGGTTAACTGGTTGGAGAAATTTGAGTCCGAGATTGAATCGAAGAATCAGTACACCGACGAGGAGAAGCGTGAATTTCTGAACGGTGTAGTTGATCGGATCGTTGTCCATTTTGATAACGAATCAAATCAACACAGTTTGGAAATCGACTTTAACCTACCGATTGTCAGTGACAGTCTGAACTACAACAATCCGGAACGTCATTCCGAGGGTTGGTCTGTCGAGGACGGTCACAATCGTTACCTAGTTGAGAGACTTCCAGTTAGTAAGGGAGGAAGACCCTCCCTTTCTGCTGTTGTTTGAGAGAAGTCACTAGGTCTACATCTCTTCGGAACTCAAAATCAGACGTTCGAAGTCTACAATGTTGATTATTCAACTGCTCAAAATAAGTAATTACGGCTCCTCGAATAGCCGACGGACGGATGCGGATCGCCCTGGTGTTTCCTAATCCGTCCGCTTTTTGATCCATTTAAAAGCATCATTTTTCAATGGTGCTTCCTATCGTGCTGCGAAGCTGAGAATGGCTAAATCACAATAGTTCGTATTCGGCTAGCGAGTATGAGTCATGCCTTGATACGAAGATGTGATCTAGCAGCTGTACCCCAAACAATACCAAGACATCTCTAACCTTACCTGTTAACTCCCTGTCTTTATCTCTAGGTACTAAGTCACCCTCAATATGATTCTGACACAGCACCACAGCCCCAGCATTGAGTTCTAGAGCCTTACGGGCAATTAATCTCAGCATGATGCTAGATACGCTCACAGGGCCTCTAAAGAGTCTCTGGAAGCTGATCATCCTGTACTGATTGTTCATCAACATAGCGCATAGCCACTCATCCGTATCGCACGCCAGTCTGATGTGCAGATAGTTCTTAATCTCGACCGGTAAAGCTATTGCATTCTGGTTGCTGAGCTTTGTGTGGATGATGAAAAGTGCAGCGTCGATTGCCTGCTGTTCTTGGTTGGTGAAGTTGGTCACGGGTATTGCCTCTAGTTATCGGAATCCACCAACAACCAACGACCTCAGAACAACATGCCCGGCATCTACAAAGCACCCGGGGGTAGCTTTGAATACAGTTATCACTTCGGTAAGTAATACCATCTGACAAAACGCGAGCAATCTCAGGTATGGCGAGTTCAGGTTAGCACTGAAGGGGATCTAGGGATAAGTGCCCAGCTGCTCCTCGCCGTTAAAGACTTGGACCTACCTCCCTAGTTTCATAAACAGCCCAACATGATCATGCCACCCAATATCGTTCCATTTTTATATAAGTAAAAATAAAAACAAAACTAAACTTCAGAACTAGCCGCCAATGCTGTTCAGCTCGTTACTGAGCGCTGGAACAGTAGCGGAGTTAGCGAAGCGACACGGAGCTACGCCACTCCATAAGCGCGAAATATAAGAGATGATGACACTCCGTTAGGAGTGGCAAACGTTGCGAGAAGGGTGACTGGTTCAGCGGCTGTTACCGGCACATATGCGTCATCTCGTCGCCGAGAAAAGATGACCGTTTGCGCACTTAGCAGTCAAAACAGAGATGACTCGATTTCCCTGAAGCAGACCTTAGACAAACCACGAATCGTCTGGGAAAGCCGTGCTATCCGAGCTTCTAAAACAAGCGTCAATAGCACTTTTTGTACGTTGCTTCCTTATCAACCTTTTCTTAAACAACTGTACTGAAAAATCTGAACATTCCCTGATGGCGTGACATGATCGTGAATCGCATCCATCTCTAGTTCCCATTCAATCTCACTCCACTGATTGAACTCCTGCACCAAGCTCTCAGGTGTGTACTGACAAATTGGGAGTCCGGAGCATTTTTCAGGCCCCGAGGTATGAAAAGTCGCGAGAATCACTCTGCCTTCTGGTGATAGATGTTGCTCAAGTACCTTAACGTACTGCCAGCGATCATGAGCGTCCGTCAGAAAATGAAACACTGCCCGATCATGCCAAACATCAAATGTGGTTCCCGACGAGAACTCCAATACACTACCGCAGATCCAATTGATCTGACGAGCCCTTGCTCCCAACCTTTCTTGCAGTTGACTACTGGCTACATTTGATAGCTCAAGATGGGTCAACTGGGTATAACCTTTTTCCAACAGGCACACTATCAATGATGAGCGACCGCCACCGATATCGATAATCGAGTCGCCTTTTTGGGCAAGCTTTTCAATCCATTGAAGGGAAAGGTCCGGCCTATTCTCGGTCCATGAGAGCTCTTCATCAACGCGGTTTTGGTACCGCTCATTCCAATGTACTTCTAATTTATTCATTTTCAATCCTTGACCTGTGAGCGACACACAGGTTTAGGCTAACAATAGATCGACTGTTTCATAGTGTAATGCACAAGCAGGAGAACCACTCATGGATAAAAGATTAAGCTTATACGCAGCAACGTCAATATTCCTCAGCGGAATTACGGTCGCAGATCCTGACAGTGACTACCACCCAATGGCCTGGGGATTTGGAATGTTTGGTGGCTTCGGGATGCTACTGTTCTGGGGTATTTTCATTTTCATCATAGTACTGGCTGTCAAATCTGTTCGCGCTGGATCCAAAGAATCCAATAATGCCCGTCGGATTCTCGATGAACGCTACGCTCGCGGCGAGATTGACGAAGAGGAATATGAGAAGCGTAAACGTGTACTTAGCAAATCCGAGTGAAATCGACGGAGACGATATGGATACGCATAAAGTGGGTATTAACGAAGCATTTTTGGTTAAACGCAAACTCAAATTGACCGGCCTGACACAGCAAAGTGTAGAGCTTGCCAAACTAGAGGTAGAGTCGATAAGAGGCGTTGATAGGGTGGACCTGAGCGTAAAGAGCGGCCGATTGTCAGTCTCGTACGACGCGTCTATTACGAGTATCAGCGCTATTCTGGACATACTTCAAACTCAGGGTATTGAGCCTGCATCTGACTGGTGGAACCGGCTCAAGATAAGCTGGGATAAACAGATCGATCAGAACGTGCGCGACAACGCAAAGCACGTACCCCACTGCTGTAGTAAACCCCCAACCGGGCACTGATCTGGCTGACTAAACCCCGATATAAAAAGGAGTCTCTCATGCAGGTAAATGAAGTCGCGAAGCTACTCTCTATTACGCCCGATACGGTAAGGTTTTACACTCGCGCCGGTCTTCTTAAACCTCAGATCAATCCAGACAATGGGTACAAACATTTCAGTCCATCGGACATCAACCGGCTCAAGTTTATCCTAGCTGCGCGAAGCCTGGGATTCAGTATCGATGATGTTAGAGAGATATTCGCCCGGACGGATCATCAGCATTCTGCCTGTGGTCTGGTTAGGGACATTATCAACCAGCGCCTGGAAGAAACTGAAGCCAGGTTCCGTGACATGGTCGCGCTAAGAAACCGCATGATTGCAGCGGCTAAAACCTGGAACGAGATGGAAGACCAGTGTCCTACCAACGCGTCTATTTGCCACCTCATTGAAACGTTTACAGAGGAGGAAGGCCATGAAGAGCATTAAGGTCGCGAAGCATCCAATTATTCTGGATATTCAAGGCGCGAGTTGCGCCGGATGCGTCGCCAAAATCGAAAAAACTTTGAAAGCAGTACCCGGTGTGACTTCGGCTGAAATGAACTTTGCGGATCGCACCGCGACGATCGAAGGCGACGTAGCGTCCGATACCCTGATAGATGCGGTAACTCAGGCAGGTTACGGTGCAAAAGAATCTGAAAACGAGTCGGAAGCTGACAGTCTGGCAGAGAAAGAAGCCGCTGACGCGCAGTACTACCGGCTACTGATTCGCAACGTCGTGATCTCCCTGAGCCTCGGTGTGCCTCTGATGATTTATGGGCTGTTCATAGGTGAAATGTCTGTCACCACCGGTACGGAGAGACTCGTTTGGGGCATTATCGGCCTGGTTACGCTGGCAACAATGGTGCTCGCCGGTCGTGGTTTCTATGTCGGAGCCTGGAAGGCGTTTCGTACCCATTCAGCCAATATGGATACCTTGATCGCACTGGGAACAGGAGCCGCCTGGCTCTACTCGTTTGCTGTAGTGGCTGCACCCTCGCTTTTCCCAGAAATGGCACGACACATCTACTTTGAAGCGACAACGATGATCATTGGTCTGATCAATCTGGGTCTGGCACTGGAAGTTAAAGCGCGGGGACGTACCTCAGAAGCGATAAAGCGGTTGATAGGCCTGCAACCCAAAACAGCCCGTGTCCTCCGTGGTGATGAAGAGATAGATATCCCTATCGATGATGTCGTTATGGGCGACAAGCTACGCGTTCGCCCAGGCGAAAAGATTGCCGTCGATGGCCGCGTTGTCGAAGGGCACTCCTCTATTGATGAATCGATGCTGACTGGTGAACCTGTTCCAGTCGTCAAAGAGATCGGTGATGAGATTATCGCTGGCACACTAAATAAGAGAGGTTCGCTACTCTATGAAGCGACGCGTGTGGGCAAGAACACCGCGCTGTCGCAGATTATCGCTTCAGTTAAAAAAGCACAGAACTCCAAACCACCGATTGGGCGCCTTGCCGATAAGATCAGCGAGTACTTTGTACCCGCGATTATGATCATCGCAATTGTCAGCGCGCTGATCTGGGCCAACTTTGGACCCGAACCCACGATTGCCTTCGCGATTATCTCAGCAACAACCGTGCTGATTATCGCCTGTCCCTGTGCACTTGGGCTGGCAACACCGATGTCCGTCATGGTTGGGATGGGTAAAGCCGCTGAAGCCGGTGTCCTAATTCGCAATGGTGAAGCACTGCAAACCGCCTCTCAGATCACGGCGATGGTCCTTGATAAAACCGGCACTATCACTGAAGGCAAACCGGCTGTGACCGATATTTTACCGGCATCTGACCTAGACAAATCAGATCTGTTAGCCCTCGTTGCCAGCCTCGAAACTGGATCAGAGCATCCACTGGCAGAAGCCATTGTCGAAGCCGCAAAAGCGCAAAGTTTGAGCCTGAAGAAAGTCACAGATTTTCAAGCGCACTCCGGTCAGGGCGTCTCTGGCAACGTCAGTGGGAAAACCTTGTTACTGGGTAACGCTTCATTTATGAAGCATAACGAGATCGAGGTCAGTGCTCAGGTCGATGAAGCCCAGCGCCTTGCCAGTCAGGCGAAAACGCCGATGTTTATTGCGATCGACAATCAGTTTGCGGGAATTGTTGCCGTCGCTGATCCTATCAAATTTGATTCCAAACTAGCCATTCAGCGCCTGCAAGCTCAGGGTATGAGGGTCGTTATGCTAACCGGTGATAACAGTGCCACAGCTAAAGCCGTAGCCGCTCAGGTGGGTATCGATGAGTACCATGCCGAAGTAATGCCTGAGGATAAGCTTGCCCATATCGAAACGTTGCAGATGGCGGGCGAGATTGTTGGCATGACGGGGGATGGTATCAACGATGCACCGGCGCTCGCTAAGGCCAATGTTGGCTTCGCCATCGGCACCGGGACGGATATTGCGATCGAGAGTGCAGATATCACCCTAATGCGTGGTTCGCTGCACGGACTGGCCGATGCCGTTGCGGTCAGCAAGGCTACGCTAACGAACATCAAACAGAACCTTGTTGGCGCGTTCATCTACAACATTGCGGGCATACCCATCGCAGCCGGTCTGTTATACCCAGTCTTTGGCGTACTACTCAGTCCGATTGTTGCCGGTGGTGCGATGGCCTTTTCGTCACTAACGGTCGTCACCAATGCCAATCGATTGCGCCTGTTTAAAGCGCAGCAGCATTAATTTTTGGGCGCTAGAGCGCTGAGGAGGAATAACCGATGATACTCATCAACCTAGCTGGCCTGGTATTAATCGGACTGATTGTCTGGTGGTTCTGGCTATACAAGCCTGTCGCCTCGGTTGCGTCAGCGAAGCAGACCATCAAAGTCGCTGACGGTGTGTACACGCCCGCACATATCAAGATACCGGCTGGCAAACCTGTAACGCTCAATTTTTTGCGCGAAGATAAAGCGCCCTGCTCTGAAATGCTGCTGGTGCCCGATCTCGGCATCAGCGAATCGCTACCGATCAACAAGGTAAAAGCGATCCAGATACCGGAGAGCCCTGCTGGCAGCTACGCGTTTCATTGCCAGATGCAGATGTACCGGGGTGATATTACCATTGAATAGATCGATTGAGTTCTCAGCAAAGTTCTTGTTTTTAAAGGCTTAACTTGGATGGATTATGAATAACGGAGCAAAATTAGGCGTTGCTGCTGGTGTAGTCGTTTTGGGTACAGCGGTTGCATTCCTTTCGTCGAACAGCGCTGGGGGCAAAATTCCCTACACTGATGCCAAGGCGGTGAGTGCAGGTAAAACGATTTATCAAAACGAGTGTGCTAGTTGCCACGGTGTCGATCTGAAGGGAGAGCCTGATTGGCAGAAGCGTGACGAGAATGACTATCTTCCAGCACCACCACACGATGAAACAGGACACACCTGGCATCACGATGATGCGCTTCTGTTCCAGTTAACCAAAGAGGGTGTGCAGTCGATCGCCGGTGCGGATTATAAATCAAAGATGCCGGCTTTCGCCGGCAAGCTGACCGATGACCAAATCTGGTCGGTTTTGGCGTATATCAAATCCGAGTGGCCTCAAGAAATAGCGCAACGGCACACCCAGATCTTCATAGATAAATGATCATCTGGAATAGTACAGACACATCAGTGAACCGGTCCGACCAACGTGGTCAGAACGGTCGTTATTGCAAAGATTGATGCCCCGATGATCTTCTCCAGGAAGATAGAACGCTTCAATACACCTGCATCCTGAGTGTGTTGAAGCCGGGGTACCAACACCAATTTATGAATCGCAGCCAGCGACAGAATTACCCCCACCAGAGCGACTTTAACCAGAAGTAAAATGCCATAATCGCTGGTAAAAAGATTCGACCAACCGGTCAACTGGTAGCTCATATACACGCCACCAGCAAGCAACACCAGTACGGCCGTTACCGCTAGCTGGCCGAAACGATCAAGCAACCTGTAGGCTTCGCTAAATTCAAGGTGATGACAGGCCAACCAGAGTGGAAAGAGCGAACCCATCCACCAGGCGGTCAAAACAACATGGATTGTCAGAACACTTTGAAATAACAGTGGCTGTTCAACTGCGTGCCCCGCCTCACTGAACGACAGCGCCATAAGCCCCATACCGGCCAGCACAAAGAGTCCCTCAATCAATCCGAGCTCAATACGTTGCTCACGGTTCCCACTGCGAACTAATGCTAGAAACAGAAGACCTCCAAGAATCATTAGCAAACCGATACTTCTTAGAAACAGTGCTTCACCCAGCGGCGACTCCCACATAAATCCGATCATATCGGGATCGAACATCCCGCTTAACCCTTCGTCATAGGCCTTGCCCACCCGGACCAGAAAATGCAGAATCGCGGCACTGACCGCCAACAGTGTCGCTATCAGGGAATAACGCATCAACGCCGGTTTGAGCAAAATCTGCTGCTGCATCAGCCATAGACTGGCTGTACCACCAATCGCAGCCGCAGCGCCGATATAAAGTAACCAGCGCGTACCAACAACAAGACCGTCCCAAACAATCAATTCCATACGTTAACTCCCTTTACTAGCTTTCTTATGGCTACCCTACTTTGTAGAGTTACTCCTGCTTAAATCCAAAATCTCCCTTCATCATATGCCCATCCTCACCCATGGCCTTCCATTGAACGGTATAACTACCGGGTTGTAGTGCTTGAAACATCGACTCAAAGTGAGTCCCTGCTTCCGTCGAACGCGCAAAGTTAACCGGTACGGAGTTCTCATTTGAGTCGAGTACTTTGATACTGATCAGCTTCGTAGGATTCTTGAAGGTCAGCTCTACACGATCTGTCGGCGCCGACATTGACGCGCCATTGGCCGGAAAGGTTTCATGCATAACGCCATGCGCGAATAGGTTGGTAGACAGCAACATAGCTGAGCTTAAAAGCAATAATTTCAATCGTTTCATCTCTGTTCTCCTGATTTAGTTTGGATGTACCCGCCAATTACATATTGTGTGCCCGACGCTCCACGCCATTTTGTGTCTGAACCTCGCGAATAAATTCGATCACGGCCATGGTTTCTGCAAATCCAATTTTCTCCTGAGCAGGCATATCTCCGTATGGCCAATGATGCGCTCGGACGCCGTGCTTGATTGCATTCATTATCGCCTGATTGGAGTGGTGTCCGGGATTATAGATATCATGAATGAGTGGCGGTCCCTTCTGTGAGCCTGAACCGTTCTCCCCGTGACAGGCTGCACAGGTACCGTTAAAGACTTTCTGCCCAAATTCAGCACGGCCCGAAAGTTCCCCGACGGTCACGTTAACATGCCCGTCGCGATGGTCCGCATTGGCCATCGCGCTCACGCCTAATGCGGCGGTGAAAAAAAGATTCTTGAATAGCTGTTTAGTGTTCATGTTAATTTTTCTCTTATTTATTTCCTAAGTTGTTGTATGAAATTATCCGACGGTGCCTAAAACCGGGAACGCATCCATCACCCAAACCGCAAAGAGCGTCATCCGCCCGGTAACCATGGCAATCCCCATAATCACCATTGTGATACCGGCACCAACGTGAAGATGACGACTGAATCGCGCCAAGCGAGCCATCCGCTTTTTAAAGGTACCCATAAACATCGCAACCAGCAGAAACGGTATAGCGAGCCCAAGCGCATAAAATGTCAGAAGAATCACAGCACCCTGAGGATCAGCATTTAAAGAACTCAGGGTGAGAATAACTGCCAATATTGGACCAATGCATGGAGTCCAACCCAACGCAAACGAGATTCCCAATATAAAGGCTGTCGTTGGGTTTGCTGAGCGGATCACAGGATGCAGTCGAATATCACGGTACAACCAGCTCAGCTTTAGAACTCCTGTCATGAAAAGCCCAAATACGATAACCAAACTACCTCCGACGAGGTTGGCCTCGTATCGATACTCGGTAAGCATCTGTCCCAGAAAACTGGTACTGGCACCTAAGGATACAAATACGATAGAGAAGCCCATCACAAAAAACAGGCTAAGCACCATATGAGGCCAGTGGTGCTCGGAGTGGCTTTTGTCGCCAGAACCTGCAACAAATGAGAGGTAGCCGGGCACGAGCGGCAGCGTACAGGGTGATAGGAAGGATATAATTCCGCCGGTAAAGGCGGCCAGCACGCCTAATTGGGTGAGGTTTTCCATTACATCTCCCTCAACCAATCACTTTGATCCAGCTAACCATGCCCGCCGCCTGATGCTCTATCATGTGACAATGAAGCAGCCAGCTACCGGGCTTACCCGCAACAAAGCGAATTCGGGCTGATTCACCGCTATCCATCAGCAGCGTGTCATGCCACAAATCGGGGTTGTATCGCGCCAGATCAGCTTTGAAATGGTGTCCATGCAGATGCATGCCATGTGCCCAACCGGTGTTGTTGATAATCTCTATCTCAATCAGTTCACCCGAGCGCGCCTCAAGTAAGGGTTCAAGCGGTTGGTTTGCCACACCGTTGAACGCCCAGATCTGCTTGTGCTGGATCAACTCCTGCATGCTCATCTGCTTCCCGTTATAGACAGCCTGAGTCATTGAGCCCATGGCTCCGCCAGTCATGTCGAGCACCACCTTGTGATCCGGCATTTGATCGGGTGATATCTCGTCTATAGGGTTAGCCGGTAAGCGGTTGGGAGACTGCACTCGCTTCGATTCATGCAAACCCTCTACCTGAAGATAGGCCATCTCGATGGGAGCTCTATCCGTGGGCATCGTCACGGATAGCTGGCCTTCTGCATCTCTGGGAATATCCAAGATAAGATCGTATCGCTCGGCCGGTGCCATCACCAACGTTTGTGTAACTTGCATCAAGTTAGCAAGCGGCTGACCGTCTTTGGCTAGGATCCAAGCAGGAACTTCCGGCAGATCGACAGCAAAGATGCGCGCATTTGCGGTGTTCAGTAGCCGTAAACGCACGCGTGATCCTGCTTTTACGGTAAAGCTTGGCTGTACCTCTTTATTGATCGTCAGAAAGTTGCCTAGCCGACCACCGTGCGCCCACTCATGAAGACTCCCAAGACTCTCCGTATCCAGTTGCCCTTCATTGTTCACGCGCCAGTCATCGATAACCATTAGGATATCCTGATCGGTATCTGAGGCCATCTTCTCTTCTACGACTACGGGAAGGTATAGCCCCCGAGCCAACTGTTCGTACGTTTTGTGATGAGAATGCGCCCAGAAGGTTCCGGCATCTTCGGGCGTAAAGCGATAGGTAAACGTGCCGCCGGGTGGAATCGGCTCCTGGGTCAAACCACTCACACCATCCATTGCGTTTTCAATTCGTAATCCGTGCCAATGAAGAGTGGTGGGCTCGTGGAGTTGATTGACCACCTCAATCTCCACCGGTTCCCCTTGTGTGATGGTTAATTGGGTATCGCTTAGCCCCCAGAGATCAACAGGCATCTCTGATTCAGGAATCCAATTCCGCTGCTCGGGCCTTAACTCCAACCGAAAACGACGCACCTCTGTGACTGACTGAAGCGCAGCCAGAACGGGCTGAGCGAATACGCTCATGGCCGCTAGGCGCACAAAGTCTCTGCGGTTCAGCTTCATCAGCGAGCCTCTTTCATCTGAGCAAGTATTTGTTCCAGTTTTTGCAGAGGCTGTGCGCCACTGACTGGAATCACATTACCGTTACGATTATCCCGCAAGAAATTACCCGGCGTTCCGCTCACGCCTGACACCACGCCGTTCTGGTAGTCTGCCTCGACTTTGTCTGTGAATCGTCTTTCGGTTATACAAGCGATAAAAGCGCCACGATCCAGCCCGATCTCTTCAGCAAGTGGAACCAGGTTCTCTATAGGGAAACCTTTCCCGTTGGAGGTCGTTCGTTCATAGATAAGGTCTGAAAACTGCCAAAACGCATCAGATCCGCCCACCGCAGCCGCACATTCAGACGCTTCAGCCTGAGCTTGGGCACCCGGGTTATGGAAATCGAGCGGGAAGTGTCGATACACCCAGTTTACGTCTGGATGTTTCTCGATAAACTCGATCGCAGTAGTATGAAATCGTTTACAGAAAGGACACTCGTAATCGGAGTACTCAATCAGCGTAAAGTCCGCATCCTCACGTCCGCGAATGTGATCCTTATCAGGATCAACAGCTGCCAGATTCTTGGCTGCTTGCTCCAACGCCTGACGTTCTTGATCTGCTCTCGCTTGATTCTGCTTAGCTATGTAGCGATTGATCGATGCTTCAACTTCTCTGTCAAAGTCATCACTCTTTAGATACTCACTGATGCGCTGATCAACTATACGTTCGATTTCATCGCTGTTATCGATTGCGTAAACAGGGGTCATCGCAACGCTTACTATTACTGCCAGGCTACAGAGCACACGGCTTAAAATCCCGTCCATTAATATTCTCCGAAACAATAGATGCCGATACAAGTCGGCAGAAACTACTTAAAGATGGATAAGTTTCAGAGTTATCAGCGCGGTGGCGGGACAGTAATCATGTAGTGCCCGGTAAGTGTCGCAGGCACTGAGGTTTGGAAGGATGGCACATCAGCTAATCTGATGCGCGAATCGACGGGTAGTAGAGTTGTAGCAAACAGGCTGGTACAGACGGAGGAGCACCTCGGCGATTGTTGATTACAACAGCCATGCTGCGCAGCGTGCTGACTCATATGAACAGATGACGACATCACTTCGGTCATTTCTACACCAGACACATCAGCTATGCTCAGGGAGGCAAACCCCAGCAGCAAAAATGACAGCAATGTGGAAATAAGCAGCTTCATCACTAAAGTAAGTAAGTAAACATCTGGCTAAAACGAATTTTTAAATTTTACAGCTATTAGTCTGACTGAGAACTGAACCGCTGAACTTATGAGATACCAAAGGGTTCAGCTTGTCGTAGTCACCGACAAGTACGTCTGCTTAACCGATTCATTAGATAATGCTAACGGTCCGAAATGGGCCAAAACTAGCCATTCACGCCGACCTAGGAAATGCCCGCCTAGGGTCGTGAATTGCCGCTCAACATTTATGCAAAGCGGACGGATTTAGTGTCGCTAGGTATTTGATTATCCATCCGTTAATGGTTCTAAAATGTGGTTGTGTACAAACCGGTAATCAAGAGATCTAGGACACTGTATGCAACCACTTATTCAAACACCGAACCTAGGTCCAGTATCAATATCGAAGCACGTCGTCAGGTACTTCATTAAAGAGCAGGCTGACGGTGATGAAACAACCGCCACGAATGACGCTATACGTATTTTACAAAGTGCAGAGATAGATCAGCTAGTAATACCTGTACCCTCACCAGGGCTCGAGTTCTGGGTACATCGATCAAGCTCTCTGGTCTTTACTGCACTGCCTAAGGATGGATACAGACTAGTTTCGATGGTTACCAAGCGGGATATGTCTGACTTTGTGTTCGATACTGAATAGTCCAAAGTTATCTGTACGCTCGAGTACGTCTAAACCTGTTCTGTGTAGAGGCTTGTATGTAAAGGTTCTTGAATGGATACGTGAGAGCTAGGTGTATGGTCGTGTAGGTAATTCAGGAGGGTACGCAGGATTGCGCACTTCACATCGAACCGACTTTTAGAGCTGTCTATGTTTTGCGCACATATAATTATTGTTCTGTTTTCTCTGAAGATAAAAATAAAACAGAATAAAAAATTCTTCATCTATTCGCTTTTTGCGCTGTTCTGAGAAGCAGTTCCCTTTGAAGTAAACTTATGCCCTTTCTTAACTGAGTCATCGAACTCTATACCTAATTCAAACATACGATCACTAAAATAGTTGCCTGGTTTAAGCCATGCTGTCAGCGTTGCTTGTGGGAGGTCATGATCAAGACAGAGCTGGTTTCTCATGTAAACACCCTCCTCATAGATTTTGGAAGCCATGCTGTCTAGCACATCCTGCTTTCTCTGATTCGGCTTGGTTAATGAGCCTCGTGGTTTTGGTGTTTTAGGTTTCCAATCTCGGAGTGCTGCGCCCGGAAATTGGTGCATGAATAAGTCAATGACTTCAGAGCTACCATCAAGTTCGTCTTGGAACAAATATATTGAAGCAGGCTTACAATCAGAATCATCCGTATCAATAATCCTTGCACAACAACGCATTGCTCCTTGAACAAGGTCATCTGCTATCTCAGATGTCTTAAGCTCCTTAATTGCTTCAGATGAGATTTTTTTCATTGCAGTAAAGTCTGAAGTGCCCGTAGCGGAGATATTGAAGAGCCGAGATATGTACTCCTCCTCGGGAAGTCTTAGCCATCCAATCAATAAAACCTTATTGCAATCACTCCAGTTGTTTCTTCCAACATGTTTACCCCAATTGGTGAATACAACCTGCTCGTTAAGTGCGAACTCTTTCTCTAGGTGGTTTTCAATGAATTCTTTAAATGAAATGACCAGTAGCTTATCGCCGTCTTGGAGAATCTCGTTGATTATTGAGCTGTAATAAAACTTCACCTCTGCAGCTTTTGCTGTGTCTACTTGGTTGATGGCTGCAGCTGATTGTCTAACGCCCTTTGCTAGATTGATGGTCAGGTTTTTATACTTTCGAATTTTAGGTGCTGGAATAACATCTATCTGGGAGTTGCTTTGGGAGGACAGACTAAAGAAGCTATTTACCTCTGCTGTGGCGTCGAGCACTACCGCCGTTCCAAATTGATTGTAGAGTGTTTTTACTCGATACAAATCTTTGTTGTACACAGCAAATGGCAAGAAAACCTCCTCGCTATCTGAAAAGGTAATGCTTGGATCATCTAGTGGGCGAGCTATGTCCATCAATGTATTTAGATGATCTACAACTGTGTTTTTTATCTCTTTAAGGTTTGCGATTTTTGAGGGTTTCAAAAATGAGATTTCGCTATTGATTTCATCTAGCCTTGCAGCAACAGCGTTAGCGATTCCCTGATAATTAATTCTTACAGGCAATTTTCTTGCTTCTAAGTGAGGCTCAATAGTCAGTTGATCAATGACAGCCGCATGGTCAGGATGTTTTTGCTGTTCATCAGTTATTACGTCAAGAATTACTTGTAATGTTTCGTGGTATGTCTTGAGTTTTTTATCACCCTTAAAACCTGGTGAGTTACCGTGAGCTTGCTCCAAAAACTTAGCAATACCCTCTAGCTCATTAAAGCTGATCTTTTTTTTCGACGTGAAAGATAGTCTTTCATCTATGACTACTAAGTCTCGGGGTGACGAATATTCAGCATCATCAGGCAGGTAATACAAAAACTCTTCCACTGGGTGCACTGAATACGAATGTAAACTTTTGAACATTTTATTGGTGATTACCAAGCACTGGATATACCGCATCTTATTGGCGATTGGGTCTTTGTGCTGGTTAGGATCTTTTAGCTTCTTTGTTGAAAAAAACTGCGCGTAGTTTGGTTGTGCTTTAAGTTTGTTAATTGTCTGGCAGTATTCGCGTGCCTCCTCTACAGTGTTTACGACAATTAAAGAAGACTCTGTTTTTAACATTGCAGCAAAGTGTTGTATGGATACAGACTTCCCGATACCAGTCTGAGCAGGATAAATCAGGATGTTTTTTCTGTTGAGTAAGCCGCCTAACTTTGGGTTGGTGATTGAGTAGTTAAGGAGCCTACAAAGTTTATCGATAACTTTTGGTGTGTCTTCAGAAACTAGAACGCCATGCTTTTTTAAGAATGATGTGACCTTTTCAGTAAAAATGGCTGGATCTACTGGTGTAGTTGATGTCAGCAGCTTTTGCTCGACCTGATTAATTCGTTTTACTCTACTTGATTGACTCATCTTTACACCCAAGATCGTTCCATTTCTTCCAAATATAAATAAAAAACAAAAGGATTGGAACTTAAGCACAAAGTGAGACACTTTCACTTGAACCTGTATGTGTGGATATGGTTATATAGTTATGAAAATTAATTGTGCATTCGTAAACAATAAGTTGGCTACAGGTCCAGTATATTGGTCCTCTCGCAATGATAAACCGTGAACCTGGTCAGGCCCGGAAGGGAGCAGCCACAGCGGTGGACTCATGTGCCGGGATGTGGCTGGTGGGGCCATCTCCATTTATGGCCGCTACTGTCAAAATTTCAGTTAAATTTCCCCGATTGATTCCTTCTCAAAATGTCGAGCACTACACTGAGTGTGGTAGTATCTGAACTACAAAAAACCGCTCCTAGGGAAGACGGATGAGTTATCAGGTACTGGCGCGCAAGTGGCGTCCAAAACGCTTTGTAGAGATGGTAGGGCAGGAGCACGTGCTCAAGGCCCTGGTGAATGCGCTCGATGATGATCGGCTGCACCACGCCTATCTGTTTACTGGTACTCGAGGGGTGGGTAAAACCTCGATTGCGCGTCTTTTTGCGAAGTCACTTAATTGCGAGCAGGGCGTCAGCTCAGAGCCTTGTGGCCAGTGTTCGGCCTGTACAGAAATTGCCGAGGGGCGTTTTGTTGACCTGATTGAGGTCGATGCGGCGTCGCGTACCAAGGTAGAGGATACTCGCGAACTACTGGAGAATGTCCAGTACGCACCTACTCAGGGACGCTACAAGGTTTACCTCATAGACGAGGTGCACATGCTTTCTACGCACTCGTTTAACGCCCTACTAAAAACCTTGGAGGAGCCACCTCCACATATCAAATTCTTGTTAGCGACGACTGATCCGCAAAAGCTACCTGTCACTATTCTGTCGCGCTGTCTACAGTTCAACCTCAAGAATCTAGCTGCTGAACGCATCGTTGAGCACCTCAGTTTCGTTCTCGGCGAAGAGAGTATTCAGGCTGATGAGGCGGCGCTCTGGTTGCTGGCGCGTGCGGCCGAGGGGTCGATGCGTGATGCGTTGAGTCTGACCGATCAGGCGATCGCCTTTGGCGCTGGCTCAATCACCGATGACAACGTCCGTGCCATGCTCGGGACTATTGATCATCGCGTGGTATTTGAACTGCTCAATGCTCTGGCAGAGTCTGATGGTGCGAAGCTTGTTCAGTTGGTCGCCTCCATGTCGGAGTTTGCGCCGGATTATGCAGGCGTGCTGGCAGAGATGATCAGCATTCTTCACCGTATTGCGCTGGCACAGGTTGTTCCAGACGCCATTGATAACGCCCTGGGTGATAAGGCACAGGTGGTTGATCTGGCAGCCAGGATGCGTGCAGAAGAGGTGCAGCTCTACTACCAGATCGCTCTGACCGGCCGTAAAGATCTGCCAATGGTACCGCAGCCGCGCGAGGGGCTGGAGATGACATTGCTGCGTATGTTGGCGTTCCGTCCTGCTGATCAGCGTCCGATTAACGCCGCTCCGGTGGTTGAATCTGCGGCCGTTTCCACGCCTATTGCACCTGCACCTGCACCTGCACCTGCACCTGCAGAGAGCGCACCCGCGCTTCGGGCCGAGCCCCCTGCGCCAACTCACTCTGCGCCAGAACCTTCGGTTGTTGATAGGCCTCCAGTGTCCAGCAATGAGCCACCCCCCTGGGATGAAGAGCCGATGCCGGTTGACGCCTATGGAGACGAAGCATCAAAAAAGCCTGAAACCGACGTACCTGTCATTGCTGCGCCTGACGCAGAGGCAGTTGGCTCTGCGTCGGTTAGTGATTCGCAGGGCAGTGTTGCAGAAGATTCTCAGGAGAGCTTTGAAGAGGCGGATGTTGCTGAAGAGTCTGAACAGGATTCCGAGCAGGATGCTTTACCTGAAGTCGAAGCTGATACTGCTGACCTCAAGGCTGCTACGGATACCTCCTCAATCAATCTATCCTCAGGCCTAGCACCTGAACCGGCGACGTCGCTCGCCGCGCTGCAACTGCCGCACTGGCTGCGGCTGGTAGAAGCACTGGGGTTAAGCGGTATGACGGAGAGCCTAGCGCGCAGCCTCTCGCTTGAGTCGATTCGCGGCAACAAACTAGCTTTGCACTACACTCGCGAGCAGGAGGCCCTGCTGAATGATGTACACAAGGCGCGTATCAGTGAGGCTCTGCAGGGCTATTTCGCAGAGCCTTTGGCGATTGAATTTGTATTAGGCGAGCAGTTGCAGGAGACGCCGCAATTGTATCGCCTGCGTAGAGACCGTGAACGCCGTGCAGCAGCCCTGGCTCATCTGCAAGCTGATCCGGCGGTACAACAGATTATCGAAACTTTTTCGGCCGAAATCCTCAGCGATTCGGTTGAACCACTGAATATAGAGTAAGGAGATCGCATGTTTAATAAAGGCGGTATGGGCGGCATGGGTAACATCATGAAGCAGGCCCAGAAGATGCAGGAAGAGATGCAGAAGGCGCAGGAAGAGGTTGCTGCAGCTGAGGTGACAGGTGAGTCGGGTGCAGGCCTTGTGAGCATAGTGATGAACGGTCGTCACGACGTTAAACGCGTCTCAATTGATGACGCGCTGATGGATGATGATAAAGAGATTCTCGAGGACCTGATCGCTGCTGCAATCAATGATGCGGTACGTAAGGTTGAGGCGAATACCCAGGAGAAAATGGGTAAGATCACTCAGGGCATGGGTATGCCTCCTGGCTTTAAGATGCCGTTCTAACGATGGCGTTAACTCCAAAGCTTCAGGCGCTTATTGAGTCACTGCGTCGTCTACCGGGTGTCGGACCTAAGACGGCGCAGCGCATGGCGTTGCATCTGCTCGAGCGCGACCGCGATGCGGCGCTAATGATCAGCGAGTCACTTGCAGCGGCGGCACGCGATATCGGCGAGTGCCAGCAGTGCCATTCACTCTCTGAAACCGAAGTCTGTGATATCTGCCAGCACCCGGGCCGCGACCGTACCACACTTTGCGTTCTGGAGTCGCCAATAGACCTAATGGCGATTGAGCAGACCGGTGGATTCTCAGGGCTCTACTTTGTGCTTGGCGGCCATCTATCGCCGATTGATGGCATAGGTCCAGAGGAGTTGGGGATAGATCAACTCCTCGATCGTGTAGAGCAGGGCGAGGTGCGAGAGTTAGTGCTCGCGACCAACCCGACCGTTGAAGGTGAAGCGACGGCGCACTACATCGCTGAGCAGTTGGGTGACCTAGATATCAAGGTAAGCCGGATCGCACATGGTGTACCTGTTGGGGGAGAACTCGAATTCGTTGATGGCGGAACACTGGCCCACGCATTGGCTGGGCGCCGTCAGATGGAGCGCGGCAGGTGATTCCATTAGAGCAGTACAACTCCGAATCACTGATCAAATCGGCCGACGCGCCGATCTGGATTACTGACAACGCAACTCTCGCGCAGAAGTGCGAGCAGTGGAGTCACTGTCCGCTAATTGCGCTGGACACTGAGTTCATCCGTACTAAAACCTTTTATCCGATCCCGGGTCTTATCCAATTAGCGGATGATCAGTACTGTTATCTGATTGACCCACTTGCTATTAATGACTGGAATCCCTTGCGCAAACTTCTGACTAATCCAGATGTTTTGAAGCTGTTCCACGCTCCGAGTGAGGATATCGAACTCTTTCGTCACTCTTATCAGGTGGTGCCACAACCACTATTTGATACTCAGATTGCAGCTGCCTTTGCGGGCTGGGGACACAGCCGCGGTTTGCAGAAATTGCTCAAGTTGGTGTTGGATGTTGATCTCGATAAAGAGGAGACGCGCTCCGACTGGCTGCAGCGTCCGCTGACGGCCAAGCAGGAGCGCTACGCAGCGCTCGATGTGGCGCACCTTGTTGAGCTTTACCGTCGTATTCAGGCCAAACTGGTTGCGAATGGTCGTGGCCCTTGGGCGAGTGAAGAGACGGCGCAGATGGTGGCAAACGTTGCTAACGCCGAGGCGGAGGTCGACACTTACTACCAGCGTTTTACACAGTTGGCTAATCTGGCTCCGCATCGACAAACAGCGCTACGGGATGTGTGTGCTTGGCGCGAGCGTGTAGTGCGCGAGGAAGATCGTACGCGTAACTCTCTGCTGTCGAACCACCTGATCGTCGAGGTCTTTAAACGCTGGACTAAGAGCTTGAAAGATTTCTCAGAGATCAAAGAGATGCGCGGTTCAGTGGTGGGTACCTATGGGATGACTATTGTTTCGATGCTGCGAGAGGCGCGTACGGCGCACAAAATTAATCCAGCGCCGCCAATGCCAAAACCACTCGACTTTAAGTGGCACGGTGTGGTGAAACAGCTTCGTAAGTTCGGACAACAGATTTGTGAACAGCAGGATATCCCGCAAGAGCTGCTACTGCGCAAGCGCGATATTGAAGATCTGATTCGTGCCTTTGATGAGGGCGTTGAAGGTGATTCAATTCTGCCACCAAGCCTGCAGGGGTGGCGTCAAAACCTCATTGGTGAGCCTTTGGCCATTGAGCTGCAACGAATTATTGAAGAGAGAAGTGAATGATTGTCTGTTCTATCTATCGTAGTCCGAAAAAAGAGGAGATGTACCTCTATGTGGATAAGCGTGATGGTCTAGATCGCGTCCCAGATGCGCTCAAAGAGATGTTTGGTGCACCGGCACATGTGATGGATATGCCGCTCACGGCAGAGCGCAAGCTAGCGCGTGCCGATACGGCAAAGGTGCTAGATGGCATCCGTGATCAGGGCTTCTATCTGCAGATGCCACCACCGAAAGAGGACTATATGCTCGATATCCACATCGATCGCCCAGAGACCGGTGTGCGCTAATGTCCGAGGTTTTTTGGCGTTCCAAAACGCTAGAGCAGATGACCGAGACGGAGTGGGAGTCACTCTGTGATGGTTGCGCACTCTGCTGTCTACACAAGGTTGAGGACGAAGACACTGAGGAGGTGTTCTACACCACCGTAGTCTGCAATCTACTTGATACTGACACCTGCCGTTGTACCCAGTATGAGCGTCGCTCCGAGCTTGTGCCGAACTGTGTGAAGTTGCGTCCCGACGATGTAGCCGAGTTTCACTGGTTACCGCCGAGTTGCTCATATCGATTGTTGTATGAAGGCCACCAGCTACCCGCGTGGCATCCCCTCGAAACCGGCAATCCTCGCTCGGTGATGGAGGCTAATGCTTCAGTCTTGAGCTACTACGAAGTCAAAGATAACGAGATCTCAGAAGATGAGATCATCGACTACATTATCGATCCGGATGAGGGGTGATAATTCCCGTATGAGTATAAAACTTCGTCAAAATTGCATTGTACGTATCGGGGTGGCTGAAATTAGCCAAGTGCCCAGCGTCGTCTAAGCTGTGGAAGCTTGCGTTTCTTAAATTTTCGCGCAACCACAGGGCGTGGAACTGACGCTCACTGGCTTCTAGTGAGCCTGTCGTTATTAGTGCCGGTCCCTCGTACTTTTTTAGACTTGTAATTAGATCTGAGCTGAATTCAAAGTTGTGCCCGGCCGGGGTCTTGAGATCGGCTGCTGCGTAATCGGCAACTATTTTTGAAACCTCGCTTAACTGCGCACCTGTCAGTCCCTCGCGCATCATCGGATGAGATAGCCACTCTTGCTTTAGGCGTTCAAGCTGACCGGCCTTAGCCAGATCTATGAAGTTGTTTAGCGGTATTGCTTGCTGTTGCGTTGGAGCTTTAACGCCGTCCACTGCTGCTCCGTGAAGAGCCAGAGAGGCAATTTTAGATGGCTGGGTTGCCGCCATTCGAAGCGCAACCCGAGCACCTTGGGATATACCCAAGAGATGAACGGGCTCGGCGTTTAGTTCTCGGTCTATATAATCGAACCAGTAGCTGTGCTCGTTTGGAAGGTCCGGCTTACAGTCGTTTGAGCCGTAGCCAGGTCGATCCAGGTTGATCACTTTAAAGTAGTCCTCAAGCGCTCGCGCTTGCTTGAGCATCGAACGGTGATCAAGCGTCCAGCCGTGAAGCAGTAGAAGTTTAGGGCGTCTCGTCATAGGTCACTGAGTCACTCGCGGCGTGCCACAGGTCATCGCCTATTGGGTTTGCCTGCTCTTCGAAGACGTGTCCGACTAGCCCCGCGCAGCGTGCAATCAGGATGATGCCGCGCATCAGGTTAGACGGAATGCCTGCCTCGGCAAGCACCGCAGGGATAGCGGCACTAATATTAGTTACGAGTGGTTTGCTAACGACTTGGTTGAGTGATTGCTGCAAGGTCTCGAGAGCCGCTAAGAATTGTCCATCAATCGGCTCACTGCGTGCGATCTTTAACAGCTTGTTTACACGCGGATCTAATCCCTTGTGGACAGGGTGACCAAAACCGGGAAGAGGGGCTCGCCTCTCTCTATGATCTTTTACTATCTGATCTGCACATGCACTCGCGTCAGCAGCGGCTACAATCTCTTCAAGTAGTTTCCCACAGGCACTTGAGGTCCCTGCGTAGCGATCACCCACGCCCAAAAGACCCGCAACCACAGCACCCTGAAACGACTCAGGCGCACCGCTGTAGGTTAGACGGCTAGCGACAGCTGAGGGTATGAGGCCGTGTTCCATAATACAGACCATCACAGCCTCAACTAAGCGAACCTGTGTGGGGGTGGGGTGCTCACCGAGGGCCTGAAACAGAGCGTACTCGACAAACCCGAAATTACCCATAATTTCATGAACAAGATCTTTGCCTCGAACTTTGACTGAGTCTGCATCGTAGCCTGCTATCTGTGTTGTTGGAGCCTCGGGCTTAACCATGAATTGTCCTTTTCATATAACGAAATGGGTATTTGACTATCGCTAATCTGGAACCGCAGTTGCGGCGTAACTTTTACACTGCCAATACGAGACTAGTCGCCAGACAGTTCTCGTAGCAACTCTTTTACAGTTGGCAGAGCCCCATACAATTCTAAGAAGAGGTAAAGCAATGAGTTCAGTTGGTCAGATTCGCAGCAGAATGCACCACAACGCCTATGTTACGCGTGACTTGGAGGCGACCCGCCAGTTTTACGAGGATATCATCGGTTACAAGCTGTCAGCGACTTGGGCGGAGAAAGCGGACCTGTTCGGTAAAGAGCGCACCTATGCGCACTGCTTTTTTGATATCGGCGACGGCTCCAGCCTAGCGTTCTTTCAGTTCGCAGACGAGGAAGATGCTCAGGAGTTTGGCCCTGAACTGCCGCCCTCTGCTTTCAGACATCTGGCCATGAAGGTCGACCAAGAGACTCAGGACGGTATTCGTGATCGTCTAGCGGCAGCTGGCATCAAAGAGCCGCAGACCTACATCCTCAACCACGGATACTGCTACTCACTATACGTGGTTGATCCTAATGGTCTGATTGTTGAGTTTACCGTTGATCATGATGATGTAGAGGCAATCAACGCCGAGCGCGCAGCGAAAGCGCACGCCGAGTTGGCCAATTGGCTAGCCGGTGACCACACCCCGAATAACACCCAGTTCCACCGTTAAGCGGTTATTAGAAGTGGGGTGCGAAGCGCCCCATTTTTTCTTCAGTTCCCAGAATACGGGAGGAGTACGTTCAGAATGATCTATGATCCTAGCGTTGAGACGCGAGACCCTGCTGAGCAGTTCAAAGATGACGCTAAGGCCTTCCGGAACCAGATGGAGTATCTGCTTAAGAACTCGCACTTTTACAAGAAAAAGTTGGCTGAGGTGGGCTTGACGGATATTGCTGATATTCCCTCCCTTGAGCAGATACAGACGCTGCCATTTACCGAGAAGGATGAGTTACGCAGCTCACAAGCTGACTATCCTCCATTTGGCTCGCACTTGGCTTGTGATGAGTCAGCTTTGCGCCGCGTATTTAGTACCAGTGGTACCACGGGAGTGCCTTGTTACCTCGGGCTCACCACTAATGACCTGAATATGTATGCCACCAACGTTGCGCGTGGTTACACCGCGGCTGGCTTTCGTGAAGGGCAGAAGATCGTCGTTGGATTTAATGCGGGGCCCTTTGTTGCCGGGGCTGTCTATTATGGCTTCGACAAGATCGGCTGTAGCGTTATTCCGGTGGGTACCGGCAATACCGAGCGTATGGTTACCGCGATTCAGAAGTTGGGTGGAACCGGTATCAGCTGTACTCCGAGCTACGCGTTATACCTAATCGAGTGGTGTGAGGCGCACAATATTGCGCCTGAGTCTTTAGGGATTAAAAACATTATCACCGCGGGTGAGCCCGGTGGTGGCGATCCAATGATACGCAACCAAATTGAGTCAGCGCTGGGTTGTCAGGTGCGTGAGTCCATGGGTATCGGCGATATTTCGCTTTCAGTATGGGCGGAAGATGACGATGCTCAAGGGATGAACTTTATGGCGCGTGGTTTTGTGCACGTAGAGCTAATTGACCCGCAGAGCGGCGAGCCGATCCCTTGGGAGGACGGCGCTCAAGGTGAGTTGGTGTACACCGCACTGCAGCGTGAAGCGATGCCATTGCTGCGCTTCCGCAGTCGCGATCATGTTGTCGTCAATATGAAGCCAAACCCCACTGGACGCACCGGCCCCCGTATCCGTTGTGTGGGTCGCACCGATGACATGTTGATCGTGCGTGGTGTGAATCTGTTCCCAACCGCGGTACGAAGCGTTATCGAGAATCACCTAGAGAGTTTAACGGGTATGTTCCGCATTAGACCGAATAGCCGAGGCGTACAGCAGGATCCGCCTTTACCTATACAGGTCGAGGTCAAGAATGACGCTGATCTACACAATACGGAGCTTGCGAATGCGATCAAAGCAGAGATCAAAGAGCGTCTACTCGTGACTACTCGAATAGAGCTGGTGACTCAGGGGACAGTGGCGCGAGAGACCTACAAATCAAAACTGGTAGATTACTCACATCTGGATAACTAGGTTGGATTGCAGCCGAAAAAAAAGAGCGCCGAGGCGCTCTTTTTTGATGCTCAACAAGAATTACTTGTTGTTCATCTGTGCTTTGATTAGGTCACCGATGGTGGTAGGACCTTCAACTTCAACCTCAGCGTTCTGAACTGCTTTCAGAGCCGCTTTCTCATCAGCCTGGTCTTTCGCTTTGATAGACAGGTTGATAGCGCGGTTACGACGGTCAACGTTTACGATCTTAGCTTCAACGCTGTCACCAACGCTCAGTACAGAAGATGCATCTTCAACGCGGTCAACAGACAGCTCAGATACTTTCAGTACAGCTTCGATACCTTCAGCCAGCTCTACAGTTGCTGCTTTTGCGTCAACTGCGATGACTTTACCGGTTACGATAGCGCCACGGTCGTTAGCTGCGAGGTACTCAGAGAATGGGTCGCTAGCCAGCTGCTTGATGCCCAGAGAGATACGCTCTTTCTCTGCATCGATAGACAGGATAACCGCTTCAACTTCGTCGCCTTTCTTGTAAGCGCGCAGAGCAGTCTCAGCGTCAGCTTCCCAAGTGATGTCAGACATGTGAACCAGACCGTCTAGGTCGTTGTCTAGGCCAACAAAGATACCGAAGTCAGTGATAGTCTTGATAGTACCAGAGACTTTGTCACCTGCAGCGTTCTGCTCAGAGAATGCAGCCCATGGGTTCTGTGTGCACTGCTTGATACCCAGAGAGATACGACGACGCTCTTCATCAACGTCCAGTACCATAACTTCCACTTCTTCGTTGATCTGTACGATCTTAGATGGGTGGATGTTTTTGTTAGTCCAAGACATTTCAGAAACGTGTACCAGACCTTCAACGCCATCTTCCAGAGATGCGAAGCAACCGTAGTCAGTCAGGTTAGTCACTTTCGCAGTTGCGCGAGTGCCCGCTGGGTAACGGTTCTTAATAGCTTCCCATGGATCTTCTGACAGCTGTTTCAGACCCAGTGAGATACGGCCATTTTCCTGATCGAACTTGATGATCTTCACAGAGATCTCGTCGCCTGGAGTCAGCATTTCGCTTGGGTGTGAGATACGCTTCCAAGCCATGTCAGTGATGTGGAGCAGGCCATCAACGCCGCCCAGATCAATGAATGCACCGTAGTTGGTGAGGTTCTTAACGTAACCTTTAACTTCCTGACCTTCAGCCAGAGACGCGAGGATCTCATCACGTTTTTCGCTGTTCGCTTCCTGCAGAACTGCGCGGCGAGATACAACAACGTTGTTACGTTTCTGGTCTAGCTTGATCAGTTTGAATTCAAGCTCTTTGCCTTCGAGGTGATCAACGTCACGTACTGGGCGAACGTCTACCAGTGAACCTGGCAGGAAGCCCTGAATGTTATTGACGTTAACAGTGAAGCCGCCTTTGACTTTGCCAGAGATGTAACCCTTAACAACTTCTTCAGCTTCAAATTTAGCCTGCAGAACTTCCCATGCCTCAGCGCGTTTCGCTTTTTCGCGAGACAGCTTAGTCTCACCGAAACCGTCTTCAACAGCTTCCAGTGCAACTTTGACGCTGTCACCGATAGCGATTTCGAGTTCGTTCGCATCGTTCAGGAACTGTGAACGTGGGATAACGGCTTCAGATTTTAGACCAGCATTAACAGTAACCCAGTCGCTGTCGATATCAACAACTTCACCAGTTACCAGTGTGCCTGGAGTCATCGCGAGGTCTTGGAGGGATTCTTCAAACAGATCAGCAAAGCTTTCGCTCATGAAATTTTCCTACTAAAAAGATGCCTTTACGGCGATCTTGCCTACACCATCGGCTGCGTAGGGTCGGTTTTAAATACGCCTTATCAGTGGACTGGGCCGATGTATGTCCAGTGCTAAGACGTTAAGTGGTGCGAAATTATACAGAAAACCAGCAGGGAAGGGTAATTTTTTCTATGAGGATCAGCGAATTATCGCCGCGTTGAGAACTTGGTCCAACGCCTCACGAAAGCTGACTTGGCAAGGTGGTAAGACGATGTCTAAATCCGCTCGCAGTTCATTGGGTAGTGGGTTAAGTGCCGGCTCTTGCAACCAGCTTGCTACGGCTCTGAGTTCGCCGCTGTTATTGGCAGCGATACTTAGGGCATTGCCGACACAGAAAGCGTAAGTGGGTAAGTAGCGCTGCACCAGTATCGCCTTGCGCGCCTCATCCATCATGCGGTCGTTTTCGCGGACGGTATGGGTGTACTCCTGTTGTGCCGCGACCGCCATCAGTTCAATCATTAAGCTGGAGTAGTTTTCCGCCTCTGGCAGCGCGCGCAAACGCTCCTCTATCTCGCGGCGTACACGTTCCAACTCAATATTGAACTGCTCTGGCGCGTAGCGTTCGTTCGTCTCTTTGTAGTTCTCTAGCTCGGCGACGCGCTGCTCTAGTTGTTCAATTTTGAGACGAAAGAGTTCGTTCTCCTCCAACAGCGCATTGCGCTTGCGCACTAGACTTTCGACGACTCTCTCCTCAGGCGTGAGTTCGTTCTCTGCGAAGGTCGCAGGAAGCTGAGTGGCGCCGAGCTCGCCGACGGTTGTTGTAAACTGCGAGCCAGGTAGAACCGCCAAACCAAACTTTTCAAAGCGAATGGAGTTGCTGCTCTGCTGTGAGGCGATCAAGGGGTAGACGAAGTAGCCGATTACACCGATCAGCGACACGGCCGTAACCCCGATAGTGATCTTCATCCAACCCTTCATGTTCAGCCTCTAGCTATTAGCTTTTGAGCTGGCGCCCATGCTCAATCTGCAACTCAATCAAGTCGATTGTGAGCTCTCCCGATTCGCGCAGTAGCGCTTCGGCATCTGCGTTGACGGCTTCTTCACCCTCAGCAGATTCTGCCAATAGCTCATCCAGCGAGCTGATTGGGGACTGATTTTTAGCCATCCGACGCTGATTCTCGATATCGATCTGAGCCTTATCAAACTGGTCACGTTGCTGTCGCAGTGCGGCTTCGTTTAGGGGCAGTTCGGTGAGCGCCTTCTGCTGGTTGATTAGCTGTAGCTCGTCCCACATGTGAGTGAAGTCGGGGTTATCGGAGGTGCGTGCTCGCGAGCGGTTGGTCAGCTCGGGAATCCAGCGATCTAACTCAGAGTAGCGACCGAAGCGTACTGGACGAACTTGGTCCCAAGGCAGTGCGAAATCCAAAGCGCTCTCACCGATCTCCTCTTCATCAATCAGACTCGGGAAGTCAATATCAGGGCTGACCCCCTCATGCTGTGTGCTCTCACCCGAGATGCGGTAGAACTTGGCGGTTGTGAGCTTGATTTGACCGTGCTGTAGCGGCTGCAAGGTCTGAACCGTGCCTTTACCGAACGTGCGGCTTCCGACAACTAGACCACGACGATAATCCTGAATGGCGCCGGCAAAAATCTCTGACGCTGAGGCGCTGAGACGGTTAATCATAACCGTAAGCGGCCCGGTCCAGAGTGTCTCAGGGTCATAGTCGCCCAGTACATCGATACGACCATTGGAGTCACGAATCTGCACTGTTGGGCCGCGGCTGATAAATAGACCGACCAGTTCGTTGGCTTCGCGCAGTGAGCCACCGCCATTGTCACGAAGATCAATAATTAAACCGTCCACGTTTTGCTGTTTCAGCTCCTCAATCAACACGGCGACATCGCGCGTCGTGCTGCGGTAATTGGGATCACCTTTCTGGAGTGCAGCGAAGTCGATGTAGAACGCGGGCACTTCGATGACGCCAAGTTTGTAGTTCTTACCATCACGATCGATACGAATCACTTTGCTCTGCGCGGCCTGCTCTTCGAGCTGAACTTTTGAACGAACAAGGCTAACAATTCGACGACTGGCTCCCTCTTGAGAGCCGGCAGGAATTACCTCGAGGCGAACGATTGAGTCCTTTGGACCGCGAATCAGCTGAACAACGTCGTCTAGGCGCATACCAACAACATCTTCAAACTCACCATCCTCACCCTGTGCAACACCAACGATAAGATCAGCAGGACTGAGCTGCCCGCTCTTATCGGCAGGTCCTGCGGGTACCAGGCTGACGATTTTGGTGAACTCGTCCTCGGTCTGCAGCACCGCGCCAATTCCTTCAAGCGACAGGCTCATGTTGATCTGGAAGTTCTCAGAGACTCGTGGCGAAAAGTAGGATGTGTGCGGGTCATAGGAGTTGGCCAGCGCATTCGCAAAGGTCTGAAATACATCGTCTGATTCAGACTGCAGCGCGCGGTTACGCTGCGCAGTGAAGCGTTTAGTGAGTGTCTCTACCGCCTCTTCGCGACTGCGATCCGCCAGCTTGAGGTTTAGCAAAGCGCTCTTGAGGCGCTTGTCCCAGTAGCGGTCAGCCTCTTGCTGACTCGCAAACCAGGGGGCCTCTTCTCGGGAAACGGGCAGTGTCTCGTTTTCGGTGAATTCATAGTCCACCCCCTGACTGAGCTTCTCGAGCAGATACTCTTGGCGGTTGTTGAAGCGTGTCAGGTATAGATCGTAGATGGCATAAGCAATGGAGAGATCGCCTTTGCGGATCTGATTATCAAGCTGGGTGCGGTACTGAATATACTTATCCAGATCGCTCTTGAGGAAGTAGGAACGCGACGGGTCGAGGAGTTCGATGTAGCGGTCGAATACGATCTCGGACAAATTGTCATCGAGCTTCTGGCTACGGTAGTGCCCTTTTTCAAAAGCGCGAGCCACAGATTTCACGGCACTCTCGTGCATCTTGCTAGGTTCTAGTGTGGCATGGGCGGTAAATGGCAGTAGCGCCGCCACTGCTATCAGGATCAGTCGCTGTCCGAAACGCACGGTCTCTCTCCTTAATGCTCCGTTTTCTCTCATCAAAACGGAAAACTGGTCAATTGAGTGTAGGCCAGCCGCTGGGAAGATGTAAAATACCCAGCGAGTTAAGTCTTTGATGAGGATACAAGTTTGCGTCTAATTTTGGCACTCATTGCTGTCGTTGCTCTGAACGGCTGTGATTCAGATTCAAAGAGTGAAGCCGAACGCGAGGCCTTTCGTCAGCAGCTTATCGACAAAGCGTTAAATGATGATACGCGCAAAATGGGTGATAAGTTCCTATCAGAGAATGCCGCGGCTGAGGGTGTAGTAACACGTCCAAGTGGACTGCAGTACAAAGTGCTGAAGTCCGGTTCAGGTGAAAAGCCGCAGCTCGATCAGCTGGTGGTAGTGAATTACGAGGGCCGCCGAGTGGATGGCGTTGTTTTTGATGGTACCGCCGAAGGTAGAACGGCGACCTTTCCACTGAAAGGACTTATTAAAGGCTGGCGCGAAGGGTTGAGCCTGATGCCGAAAGGGGCCGAGTGGGAGCTCTACATTCCTGCGGATCTAGCTTATGGTGCAACCAGTCCTGCTGAGTTGATACCTGCCAACTCCACCCTTATCTTTAAAGTCGAATTGGTTGATATTCTCGACGATGCCCAATAGGAGCTGTGATGAACTTAGATGCCTTCAATGCTGAGCTACTCAGTTTTCTTGATGCTAGCCCAACGCCCTTTCACGCAGCTCGCAATCTCGCTAGTCGCCTTGAACTGGCAGGCTTCGACGAGGTTAAAGAGCATGAAGCGTGGAGCTTGAAAGCGGGGCAGGGCTACTACCTGCTGCGTAATGACTCGTCGATTCTCGCTTGGCGCCAACCCGAAAGCTTCGATGCAGGCTTAAGATTGGTTGGTGCGCATACCGACTCGCCCTGCTTGAAAGTTAAACCGACCCCCGAGCTGCATCGCACAAACTATCATCAGCTCGGTGTCGAGGTTTATGGAGGTGCGCTACTCAACCCCTGGTTCGATCGTGATTTGAGCCTGGCCGGTCGGGTCAGCTTCCTGGATGAGGTGGGTGAACTCCAGCATCAGTTGGTCGATTTTGAAACTGCGATTGGCACTGTGCCGAGTTTGGCGATCCACCTTGATCGTGAGGCTAACACCGGTCGCACCGTGAATGCTCAGTTGCATCTGCCGGTGCTGCTGGGGCAGGGAGACGAGAAACTTGATCTGCGCGCCATGCTGGCGCAAAAGCTGCAGGCCGAGGGGATAAAAGTAGCGCAGGTCTTAGACTACGAGCTAAGTTTCTACGATACCCAACCGGCCGCACTGATCGGCCTGAAACAGGAGTTTCTTGCGTCGGCGCGTCTGGATAATCTATTAAGCTGCTACATCGGATTGCAGGGGCTGTTGCAGGCTGAGCTAGGGCAGGCACAGGTGCTGATCTGCACAGATCACGAAGAGATCGGTAGCCAGAGTGCTTGTGGTGCAGCTGGCCCCATGTTGGAACAGTGGCTCGAGCGTGTAATGCCCAACAACGAAGAGCGCAACCGGGCGCTGGCAGCATCAATGCTGATTTCGGCCGATAACGCCCACGGTGTACACCCTAACTACGCGGATAAACATGATGAGAATCACGGCCCGATCCTGAATCGGGGCCCGGTTATCAAGCTCAATGCTAACCAACGGTACGCCACAAACAGCGAGACCAGTGCAACCTTTAAACAGCTCGCGCTACAGGAGGAGGTTGAGGTGCAAGCCTTTGTAGTGCGCTCTGATATGGGCTGTGGTAGCACTATCGGCCCAATCACTGCAGCTGAAGTGGGTGTCAGAACTGTGGATATCGGTGTGCCGCAGTTTGCTATGCACTCAATTCGCGAACTGGCTGGTGTTACCGATGCGCACTCGCTCTACCGTATTCTGAAGCGCTTCTACGCTAAGGCGAGGGTTTAACCATGCTCAGAACTATCCCAGAGCTCAATCAGTTTATGCAGGAAAACTTCCCACAAGGAGTGGAGTTTGGATCTTTGGATGAGGTTGGCGACGGCTGGGTGCTGATGCGACTGAGCGTGGCTGATTCACACCTGCGCCCCGGAGGGACCGTATCGGGTCCAACTATGATGGGTATGGCTGATGTGGCCATCTGGACCGCACTACAGACTAAAATCGGTCCGTCTCCGCTCACCGTTACCAGCAATCTAAATATCAATTTCCTCGCTAAACCGCAGCCCGTTGATATGCTTGCTCGTGCTCGCGTGCTGCGTGTAGGCAAACGCAGCGGCGTTGGAGAGTGCTGGATCTACTCAGGATCGGAGGAGTTGATGGTGGCTCATGTCACCGCCAACTACTCGATCCCGTCTCGTCAACTCACTGACTAGAACTGCTCAGTATCGATCTCAACTTGCTGACCTGCGCTGTAGCGAGGGCCTGCGACCGTGTCGTTATTAATCAGTTGATCCAATCGCGCGGCTACATCCGCACAGAGCTGAATATCTGCCGCTGCCAGGTTATCGCGCATATGTTCGACAAAACGGGTGCCCGGGATCGATACGATTGCCGGATCCTTGGTGCGAATCCAAGCCAGCGCGAGCTGTGCCGGTGTACAGTTTTGCTGTTTGGCAATCTCGACATACTCTGTCAGTAGCGCTTTATTGGCAGGGAAGTTCTCTGGGTAGAAGCGTGGCATTGCACGACGAATATCGTTCTCTACCAGTTCAGCTGGGTCATCAAAGGTCATACTCAGGAAGCCACGTGCCAGAGGACTGAACGCGACAAAGGTGATATCCAACTCTTTGCAGGCGTCCAGAACTGCGATCTCTGGGTTGCGGGTCCAGAGCGAATACTCAGTCTGTACCGCTGCGACAGGTTGTTCCTTGTGTGCGCGACGGATGGTTTCTGCGGACATCTCTGATACACCGTAGTGAGCAATCTTACCCTCGCGAATTAAATCTCCCAGTGCGCCTGCGGACTCTTCAATCGGCACGTTTGTATCCAGACGGTGTAGATAATAAAGATCTATATGATCGGTCTGTAGGCGTCGCAAGCTCTCTTCACACTGGGCTTTGATTGTCTCAGGGCGGCCATCCAAAGCTTTGCCTTTACCGGGCTCGACGTAGAGCACGCACTTGCTAGCGAGGAAGATATCGTTGCGGACCGATTTCAGTGCTTCGCCGACGAGTGTTTCGTTCTTGCCGCCGCCGTATAGAGTTGCTGTATCAAAGTGACGGTAGCCCATCTCAAAGGCTTCGCGGAAGCCGTGGATCGCTTCGTCATCCGATACCGGTGTGTTGTAGGCGTGGGACATATTCATGCAACCCAGGCCGATAGGAGAGGATTTAAAAAGCTCGAGTTTGTCGCTCATATTAGGCAGCTCTTCTGTTAGCTAAATTGTGCGCTTAGCCTAGCAGGGAAGAGCTGCCAATTGAACTCTAGGTTGCCAGTAAGGGTATCAGCTCTGGGCAGCAGCCAAGACAGCCTCGTAGTTGGGCTCTTCGGTTAGCTCTTTAACCAGTTCAGAGAAGATCACTGTGCCATCGCGAATCACCACAACAGCACGTGCAAATAGTCCGCGACGCTGGGTGTCGATAATCTCAATGCCGTAATCTTTGCCAAACTCGGGCGAGCGGAATGCTGATGCATTAGCGACACGCTCCAGACCTTCTGCCGCACAAAAACGTGCTTGCGCAAAGGGGAGGTCGACAGAGACATTCAACACTTTTACCCCTTCAATTGCGTTCAGACGCTCGTTGAACTGACGCACCGACTTTTGGCAGGTCGGTGTATCAATGCTGGGGAAGATGTTCAGAACCAGTGTCTCGTTGGCGAAATCGCTTAAGCTCAAATCGTTGAGCGCTGTATCGGCGAGGGTGAAGTCTGGTGCGGCTGTGCCAACCGAGGGTAGGTCGCCGCAAGTGTTCATTACTATATCTAAACGAGTTGTTTGCATGCTGTGCTCCTTTCAACAAGCACAGATACGCAATTGGTTCGATCTGGGATCTCTAAATTAGCTCCGAAACTGCCCTGTATTCTGTGCGGTCGCGGCCGCTCTCTTTTGCAGCATAGAGGGCGCCGTCTGCTGCATCGACGAGTGCCTGAGTAGAAGCTAATTCCATCGGTTTTAGCGTGGTGATTCCCAAACTAACCGTTAGCTGTCCAAGCGGGGATTCAGAGTGTTCGATTGCGACGAGAGCCAGAGCTTCTTAACAAAGCCCTGACACTCTTCATCACACGCTAGGTCGGTTAGATTCTGTATGGTTAAGAGCGGGTAGCCTTCTTCATCCAGTCCTGTCTGTTCTCTGAAGATACTGTTGGAGCGGATAATATCGCTATCGATTACCCACTCAAAGAGCCCAATCTCTCCGGACTTGGCGATCTCATCCTGGCGATTGAGCGCCTCCTCCAAATGTTGCAGACTACGCTCTAATTGCAACTGTGATTTCTTCTCTTTAGTAACCGCAGTCACCATGAATAGTGCGATCTCATCCCCATCACGCTCGATCTTTCGCACATAACGTTGCCTTAGCCACTCGATACCGGTTATGTATTTATTGCCGATGATAGGATATTCCGCAACATTACCGGGCGCTGCATAGGCGTGCTCGAGGGACTCTCGATAGTTTGGGGCGACGAGTTCAAGACGATCTTTAAAAGTTGGCGCCTCGGGGAGAGGGCTTTTCCCCCGGGCGAGGAAGCCTGCTGTCCCTTGAGTTAGATTCTCCTCAATAATTCGGATATCAGGCTCTTCGGTCGCAAGGTTGAGGTGGTCCAGCAGCTCAGCATTCTGCTGATGGATCTGATCAAGCTCAATTTGACGAAGTTTGTGTTCATGGATATCGACAATGCTGCCGTATGACACGTGATGGCCATCCTCTTCGAGCATATTGATATTTACTCGAACCCAGCGAGGCCCCAAGTCCCCGATCAGTCGATGAACGAGTGATAGTGATTCGCCCACAGCCAAGCCCTTTTTAAGGGATTTAACAATCTCCGGGATATCGCTTGGGTCAGCTGCCGCGATTACGTGCTCACGCCCGTGTATGGGCTCATCATGCTTAATAGCGTACATCTGGCGGTACACCTCATTGACCATCCAGATATCGGTTTTTTGGTCTTGGCGAAACAGACCGATGCGGGATTGAGTTGAGGCTATTTCGGTTAATCGCAGTGTCTGCTCGAGGCGGTGGCGACTACTGATAAACTATTCCATAAGGCGTTTATCGCAATCAGTAGCCCGATCTGTATACCCACAGCCAACGCCATATGGATAACTCCATAGATCAGGTTGAGGGGGGAGAGGCTCAGATAGAGTGCAAACAGGGCAATTAGGAATAGCAAGGATCCTGCCACGGCCCAACGAAACCCGTAAAGCATCATCAGCGCGATGGAAGCGAATAAAACCGTTGTCGATGACGACATGATCGATTCGTTACGGATTGTGACGGCTATAGATCCTAAGCAAAGCAAGAGGATCATTGCGCCTATTTGCGCGCGCGGGCTAAAAAGGTTTTGGCGTAAAGCGAGCAAGGCCGTAAATAGGTAGATTGCAATTATGGGTACACCGAGTAATGAGGGTTCGAGTACTAGATTGCGAAACACCGAGATAGCAACAGGGGCCAAGTAGATCAGCAGACAGATGCGCACGAAGAGCGCAGCAAAGCGCGCAAGGATATCCTCGGGTATTTGGACTTCCGCAAGTGGGGATAGCTTGGGTTCTGATTTCATCTACGGGGTTTGGGCTCAGTCAAAAGTTAGATGACTCGACCTTTTAAAAGTAGTCGCAAAACGCGATCTTTGCCCGCGGTAAAACGAGAATTAATCTAGTAGCTGATACGAGACAATAAAAAAAACCGGCTTGTAGCCGGTTTTTGGATTGTAAAAGTCTGACTAGATGCGTTCGAACACGACCGCAATACCCTGACCACCACCGATACACATAGTTACCAGAGCGTATTTGCCGTTGATACGCTGCAGTTCGTGGATCGCTTTAGTCGCGATAAACGCGCCTGAACAGCCAACGGGGTGGCCCAGTGCAATGGCACCGCCATTCGGGTTGGTTTTGTCAGCCGGTAGACCTAGGCCTTTAGATACCGCAATCGCCTGCGCCGCAAAGGCTTCGTTAGACTCGATTACATCCATATCAGCAATGGTCAGGCCGGCGCTCTCCAGGGCTTTCTTCGAAGCTGGAATTGGGCCTTCACCCATGATGTGGTTAGGTACACCGGCAACTGCGTAAGAGACGATCTTAGCGATTGGAGTTTCACCGTTAGCTTTCGCCGTTTCAGCGTCAGCCAGTACCAGGAAAGCAGCACCATCGTTGATACCTGAGGCGTTGCCCGCTGTCACTGTACCGTCTTTCTTAAATGCTGGACGCATGCCGGCAAGTTTTTCAGCCGTGGTGCCCGGTTTTGGGTGCTCGTCAGTATCAAAGATGGTTTCGCCTTTACGCGACTTCAGCGTGATCGGTACGATCTGGTCTTTAAAACGACCCTCTTCGATAGCGATTGCTGCGCGACGCTGTGACTCAGCCGCAAACTCATCTTGCTCTTCGCGAGTAATTTCCCACTTCTCAGCGAGGTTCTCTGCAGTGATACCCATATGGCCAGCGCCGAACGGATCGGTCAGAACAGAGACCATTGCATCGATCATACCCGTATCACCCATGCGCGCACCGGTACGCATCGCAGGCGCCATATAAGTGCCGCGTGACATCACCTCAACACCGCCACCTACGGCGTAGTCGCACTGACCGAGTTCAATCTGCTGGGCGCTTGATACAACAGCCTGAAGACCCGACGCACAGAGGCGGTTGACTGCCATCGCTACGGAGTTCATTGGCAATCCCGCCTGAATCGAGGCAACGCGAGCTACGTATGGGTAGCGCGATTCAGTCGGAATACAGTTACCGACTGTCACGTAATGAATCTTCTCGGGGTCAGCTTTTGAGCGAGAAACTGCTTCCTTCATTACGGTACCGGCGAGTTCAGCCGGTTCGATAGAGCTCAGGCTACCGCCAAAAGCACCGATGGGTGAGCGCATTGCGCTAAGTACTACAACTTCACGTGTCATCTATGACTCCCTTTAATATGTATCAATTTGCGTCTGCAAAAAACGAGTTAAGAAATTTGCTTAAGAGCATATGACATTAAAAAGACAATTACATGACGCTATCGACTAATTAGGGAGATAAAAGGAGAATATTTAGCTGATTAATTCTCACCCTATAGATGAGTAGGCGCTACCGCTGTGATGAACGTTATTTTTGATATGGATGGGTTACTGATCGATTCAGAGCCCACTTGGAAACGAGTAGAGAGTGAAGCGCTGAAGCGCGCGCTTGGGCTGGAGCTAACACCCGAACAGTTGAAGCGCTTCACCGGGCGGGCAACGCGTGACTTTGTGCGTTTGGTGGCATTAGATAATCCGCAATTAAGCGTCGATGAGCCTGCATTGATCGAACTGATTTTGTCGATGATGGCACAGCGCATCGTGGATGCGCCCCTGCTTCCCGGTGCACGAGAGCTGATCAATTTCCTTCAAGCTGAAGGTATTCCTATGGCCATCGCTTCATCGACCCCACGCATGCTAGTTGAAGCGGTGGTGGAACGGCACCAACTGCCGATCGAAGTCATTACTTCGGGTGCTGAGGCAAAAGCCTCCAAACCGCATCCTGAGGTGTTCCTTCAAGCCGCTGAGCGCCTGAATGCTGACCCTTTTGATTGCTGGGTGTTCGAAGACTCGCTTAATGGAGTTATTGCAGCACGTGCTGCGAGTATGAAGGTCGTTGCGGTTCCCGCAACTAACTACTCACCGATGGAGCACTTTTCGATTGCGAACCGTATCGACAAAAACCTCGAGGAGTCTCTGGCAGCGCTCCAGCGAGGAGATCTGAGTTAAAGTTCGATTTTAAAGTCGCGAATAACCGGCTGGTCGCTCGCCTCCAAGTTTTGCAGTGCGTCGCTGACGTGTTTGACGTGTGCAGCAGCGGATTTACGAGCCCAGGCGGCATTGCGGCTTATGATCGCATTGTAGATCTGCTTGTGGTGGCGTTCTATCTGCTCACGGAAGGTCTCCCGATGCACGAGGTTGCTGAGCGAGGTCGCTACACTTTTAAGCAGTGGGTTCTTTAGACTTGCCAGCAGATGCACGAGCACGGGGTTGTGCGACGCCTCTACGATACGCTGGTGAAAGGTGTAGTCCAGCGCGAAATTGGCAGGAGCGGGTACGGCCTCCATCTCCTTGAACGCCTTGGTAATCGCGTAGTGCTCCTCCTGAGTGCCGTTTTCAGCCGCTAAAGCAGCGGCCTCACCTTCTAGCAGCGCGCGGACCTGGTAGAGGTCGTAGAATGTGCGTGCGTGAGTGTTGTAGAGCTCCATCAGCGGGCTTGTCTCACCGATCTCTTCGATCACTTTTTTGGCAAACGAGCCGCGCCCATGAATCGTCTCGACGATGCCTCGCCCGGCTAGCTCGCGCAACGCCTCGCGTACCACAGAACGAGAAACACCCAAACGCTCGGCCAACTGACGCTCTGAGGGTAGTTTTTTCTCGGGCGGCAGACTGCCATCCATAATCATCTGTTCCAAACGATACGCGATGGATTGAGAGATGGTCTTGGTTTTCTCACTCAACGGGCTGTTCTCATCTGGTAGGACCAGTGGGCATCTGTAGCCGGCTGGCGCCAAGGTTGCTGACAAAATCAGTGTAGGTCGTTATTACCCACATCGTGAAATTATAGTTTACAAAATACTGGTCTGACCAGTGTCTGTCCCCTTTGACTGTTGGCGTACACTTACGGACATTAGCAATCATGCCCGCAGTGGGCGCAGGAGAGACCTATGTTGACCGTACAGCGTTTGGACCAGAGTGATGCCCAAGTAATTCTAGCCGGAGCGCGAGCCAAGGCTGAGGAGATCGGTGTGCCGATGTGTATTGCAGTCACCGATGAGTCCGGCAGCCTTCTAGCTTTTGAGCGTATGGATGGTGGCAAGATTCACAGTATTACACTGGCGCAGGACAAAGCCTTCACCGCTGCATCAGCGCGCAAAGCGACACACGACTACAACGCGGGTTGTATCCCCGGAGCGGACAACATGTTGTTTGGTATCCACACCGCAATGGGAGGACGCCTCTGTATCGTTGGCGGTGGTTTGCCGATCTTCGTTGATGGCGTTTGCGTTGGTGGTGTGGGTATCAGCAGTGGGACCCCAAGCCAGGATTTGGAGTGCGCCACAGCAGGAGTGGAGCACTTTCTAGCCTCACTGGGCTAGAACTTTAACGCTAAATTATGGCGGTCCGCTGTCACTTGGACCGCGTCAGGCGTATGACAGCGCCGACTAAGAGAAAGGAAGGTTCGGATGCAAACTTCGACAGCCCGTACCGCGGAGCAGTTTGCCCAGCGCCAGTCGCTGGCGCAGCGCTTTGCTGAATTTATCGATCCACACTATGTAATTGCCGATGAGGAGACTCTGAAGCCTTATGAGTGTGATGGCTTATCAGCCTACTGCGAAGAGGCGCTTATTGTTGTGTTGCCCGAGACCGTAGAGCAGGCGCAACGAGTGCTACAGATTTGTCACGCCGAGAATGTGCCTGTGGTCGCGCGTGGCGCGGGTACCGGACTTTGCGCTGGCGCGATGCCGCACTCAGAGGGTGTGGTGCTGTCGATGGCGAAATTCAACAAGATCCTAGAGATCGATACAGAATCGCGTGCGGCTCGGGTGCAACCTGGTGTTCGCAATCTGGCTATCAGTGAAGCGGCAGCACCGATGGGGCTCTACTACGGTCCGGATCCATCTTCACAGATCGCATGTTCTATTGGCGGTAACGTCGCCGAGAACTCGGGTGGTGTGCACTGTCTGAAATACGGACTCACCGTACACAACCTCTTGAGTGTGCAGTTCCTGACGATGGAAGGCGAGCTGCTCACCATCGGTTCCGAAGGGCTAGACAGCTGCGGTATGGATCTGATGGCACTGTTTACGGGCTCGGAAGGTCTGCTGGGTGTCGTCACTGAAGTGCGGGTTAAGCTGCTGCCTCGACCTGAGCGCGCTCAGGTCGTTGTGGCCGGTTTCGACTCGGTAACTAAAGCCGGCGATGCGGTAGGAGAGATCATTGCTCAAGGAATCATCCCTGGCGGACTCGAGATGATGGATGGCTTTGCTATTCAGGCTGCCGAAGACTTCGCTAAGGCAGGCTACCCCTTGGATGCTCAGGCGCTGCTTCTGTGTGAAGTGGATGGCACCAACGAAGAGGTCGATGAGCACATTGCCGCCGTTGAAGCCCTTTTTCATAAACTCGGAGCGACCTCGGTTCGCACCTCTCAGTCCGAAGAGGAGCGCGCACGCCTGTGGGCGGGCCGAAAATCAGCCTTCCCCGCGGTGGGTCGTATCTCCCCTGACTACTACTGTATGGATGGAACGATTCCACGTGGTCAGCTGAGTCACGTCCTGCTAGAGATGCAGAAGATGTCTGATCACTACGGCCTGCGTGTTGCTAATGTCTTCCACGCTGGCGATGGCAACCTGCATCCGCTGATTCTGTTTGATGCGAACGTGCCGGGTGAATTGGAACGCACCGAAGAGTTTGGTGGAAAGATTCTTGAGCTCTGCGTAGAGGTTGGCGGCTGTATCACCGGTGAACACGGCGTTGGCTACGAAAAACTGCGCCAGATGCCAGCTCAGTTCAACGATGCTGAAATTGTGCAGTTCCATGAACTCAAGCGTGCGTTTGACCAGAAAGAGCTGCTGAACCCGGGCAAAGGTATTCCAACCTTGCGTAGCTGTCAGGAGTACCGTTCGCTCGATATGAACATCACACCTAATGCGACTGTGGAGTCACAGCAAGATACGAAAGGGGCTACCCATGGCTGATCAGACTTCTCAGCTCATTGAACAGGTTCGCGCTGCTGCAGATGCGGGCCGAAAATTGGCGATTCAGGGCGGCGGCACGAAAGCCTTCATGGGACGCGCTATTGATGCCGATCAAGAGGTGCTAAGCCTCGCTGAGCACAGTGGTATCGTGAGCTATCAACCGGTCGAGCTCGTTATGACTGCGCGCGCCGGGACCCCACTAACGGAGCTCAAAGCGGCATTAGACGAGCAGAACCAGATGCTGGCTTTTGAGCCTCCCGTATTTTCTGACGCTTCGACTTTGGGTGGCACCTTGGCGACCAATCAGTCGGGTCCCGGCCGTCCATGGTGGGGTTCGGTGCGCGATCATGTGTTGGGCGTGCGTTTGATAAACGGTAAAGCGGAACATCTGCGTTTTGGTGGCCAGGTGATGAAGAATGTAGCCGGTTATGATGTCTCTCGTCTTCAAGCCGGGGCTTTCGGTGGTTTGGGGGTGATGTCTGAGATCAGCTTGAAGGTACTACCTAAACCTGCGATGCAGCGCACCCTAGTGACCGACTGCAGCCAATCCGAAGCGCTGAAGTTGATGAATCAGCGTGCCGGTGAGCCTAAACCGATCACCGCCGCTACCTGGTACGAAGGCACACTTTATACGCGTTTGGCAGGCGCTGCATCAGCAGTTGAAGCGGCGGCTAAGGCTTTGGGAGGCAGCGAGCTTGAGGATGCAGAGCTTTTCTGGAGCAATCTGGCGAATCAGCAGCATGAGTTTTTTGCGATTCAAGAGCCAATTTGGCGCCTGTCGATCAACTCCAAAACGCCCGAGTTGAACCTCAAAGGGGCAAAACTAATTGATTGGGGTGGCGCGCAGCGTTGGTATGCCGGCGACTTCGACTGGAATCAGATGGTATCTATCGCTAAACACTCGGGTGGCCAGGTATCGCTCTATCGGGGTGGCAATCGCGTTGCTGAGGTGCTGCACCCTCAGAGCGAAGCGATACAGGCGCTACAGCAGCGACTAAAAGCTTCATTTGATCCGGCGGGGGTGTTCAACCCAGGCCGTGCTTACAGCTGGTTGTAACAGGTTGTATTAGGAACCGACAGAATGAAAACGAACATAGTACAGACCTTCCTGAATACACCGGACGGCCAAGAGGCAGAACAGATTCTGCGTACCTGCGTGCACTGTGGATTTTGCACCGCGACCTGCCCAACCTATCAGGAGCTTAACGATGAGCGTGATGGCCCACGAGGGCGCATATACCTCATCAAACAGCTGTTAGAGACCGACGAGGTCACCGAGAAAACGCGTACCCATCTGGATCGCTGTCTGACTTGTCGCAGCTGTGAGACAACCTGTCCTTCAGGTGTGCAGTATGGCCGCCTAGTTGATATCGGCCGTGGGATTGTTGAGAAAAAACTGCCGCGCTCAGCTCCGCAGAAAGCCGTGCGTTGGGGGTTGCGTCAGTTGCTGCCCTACTCAAAACGTTTTGGTGCAGCGATTGCTGTTGGGCAAGTTTTCAAGCCGCTGATCCCTGGGAAACTCGGCGCTAAGATTCCGCCGAAGCGCAAGGCATCACCCTGGCCAAAGCAACGTCACGCGCGCGTTATGATGGCTCTTGCTGGGTGTGCCCAGTCGAGTGCCGCGCCCAATACTAACGCGGCGACCGCTCGCGTTTTGGACAAGCTGGGTATTACATTGGTTGAAGCGCCTGATGCAGGCTGTTGTGGTGCCGTCAGCTACCACCTCTCGGCACATGATGAGGGGTTGGACTTTATGCGTCGCAACATCGATGCTTGGTGGCCAGCGGTGGAGGGTGGCTGCGAGGCGATCGTTATGACCGCCTCTGGCTGTGGTGCGATGGTGCAAGAGTATGGTCATCTACTGCGCAATGATCCGGAGTATGCCGAGAAAGCCAAACGGGTATCAGAGCTGACGAAAGATATCTCTGAGGTGCTGCTAAATGAAGATCTGAGTGCACTCAAACCGACCACCTCAGGTGAGAAGGTTGCGGTTCACTGCCCCTGTACTTTGCAGCATGCTATGAAACAGGGCACTGCTGTTGAACAGGTGATGAGCAAACTTGGGTTTGATCTGGCGGTGACCAAGGATAAGCATCTGTGCTGTGGTTCAGCCGGTACCTACTCGATTCTCCAACCTGAAATGAGTGGGCGACTACTGGACAACAAGGTGAAGGCGTTGACGGGTGATAATCCAACCCAGATCGTTACCTCGAATATCGGTTGTCAGCTGCATATTGAGACCAAGGCTCCTGTACCTGTGTCGCACTGGATAGAACTATTGGACAAGTAAGGTATGAGCGATCTGCGGCGCAAGCCGCATGTTCGCGACGGGTAGTAGGCCTGTAGCGCGCAGCGCTGTTGGGCGACCCTAATTAGGATGTCGGGAAATACGCTGCGCGTACGTCCTACAAAGAACCATCCTCTTCAGGCACTAGCGCATCGCGCTTCCACAGATCGGGGAAGAGCGGTATCCAAAACGCTGTAATCAACAGTGTGCCAACCCCACCAATCAATACGGCGGGCGCGGCACCTACCAGTGCGGCCAGAACCCCCGATTCAAATTCACCTAGGTGATTTGAAGTACCAATAAACAGAGAGTTAACCGAAGAGACACGCCCCCGCATGGTATCTGGCGTCTCAATCTGAACCAGCGTCGAACGAATCACCACGCTCACCATATCGGCTGCTCCGAGCACAAATAGCATCAGCATTGAAAACGCAAAGCTCTCTGAGAACCCAAATCCGATAGTACCGAGGCCAAACACAGCGACAGCCGCGTAGAGTTTGTGGCCAGCAGTTCGGCGAATGGGGTTACGTGCCAAGTAGAGCGACATAAGCAGGGCACCCACCGCAGGCGCGCTGCGCAGAAACCCAAGCCCGACCGAGTTGGTCTCCAAGATATCTTTGGCAAAGATTGGAAGCAGAGCGGTGACACTGCCTATCAGAACTGCCAGCATGTCCATCGAGATAGAGCCCAGCACCTGTTTCGTGCGCCAGACAAAGGTAAAGCCGGCTAGAAGTTCCGCCACGTTGGTTTTGCGTGTCTCTTTTACCTGTGGGATTGGCGGCATCAAGAAGATCACAGAGAGCGAAACCAGTATCAATGCGAAGCTGCTGAAGTAGAGCGTGCTGGCGCCAAGTATGTAGATGAAACCACCGATCGCTGGGCCGACAATGGTACAGAATTCGCGGCCGGCGGCAGTTACCGTCATTGCCTGCGCCAGCTCCCGTTTGCTAACCAGGTTAGGCACAACAGCAGAGCCTGCAGACATGCCATACGTTTGTGCGACGCCCAGCGCGACACAACAGAGGTAGATGATATTCGCCGTTATTAGGTCCAGGTAGCTGGTAACGGCAAGTGTTAGCACGGCAACACCGGTTATGGAACGAGCAAACAGCATCTGTTTTACACGGCTATGGCGATCTGCCATATGCCCGGCATGAACGGTCAGCAGTAGTAGCGGCATGTATCGCGCAAGCCCCACCAAACCCAGCGCCAGCGCACTCTCCGTTAGGAGGTATACCTGCCAGCCCAGACCCACCAACAACATCTGCTGGGAAAGAGAACCACACATCTGACCTATCCAGTACTGGCTGAAGTGGCGGTTATCAAAAGGCGCTGGAAGTTTCATTGAAGCTCTCCGACAGAGGAGATCATATTCTGAAGTAGGATCCATCCCGATGTAAGAGGGATGTGCGACAAAGGCTCAGGTCGCGGCTCTCATCTTTGGGTAGAACTTGGCAAAGCTTTTGCAGACAATAACCAGACTATTCTGAAAGTTGGACGCTCGAATGCCTGTAATCGCCCTGAAAAGCTGTGGAGTTAGTTTTGGTACATCTGGAGTACGTGGATTGGTCAGTGATCTGACAGATTCCATCTGCTACGCCTATGCCCAGGCGTTTATTGGAGCGATCGACAAACCCTCGAAGATGGTCATCGGACACGATCTGAGGCCATCTAGCCCGCAGATCACCCAAGCCTGCGCTCAGGCCTGTGTTGATCTGGGTATAGAGGTGATCTACGTGGGCGCACTACCGACGCCAGCGATCGCCTACTATGCGATGCAGCAGGGTGCTCCGGCAATCGTCGTCACAGGCAGTCATATCCCCTTCGACCGCAACGGTATTAAGTTCTATCGTGCCGAAGGTGAGATCACTAAAGCCGATGAACAGGCAATTTTAGCGTCAGAAATCCAGGTATCGGACGAACTGTTGCTGGCCCCTCTGCCGTTGTTGGACAGCCAAGCGGGAGTGGCCTACTTGCAACGCTACACAGAGTTTTTCGCTTCTGACCTGTGCGCCGGAATGCGTATCGCTATTTACCAACACTCAGGCGTAGGACGCGACCTGTTGACTGAGCTCTTTACTCAGTTGGGTGCTAAAGTTCTTCCGCTGGGGCGCTCAGATAGTTTTGTACCTATCGATACCGAGGCGGTTCGCCCTGAGGATATTGAACAGGCGCGGAGCTGGGCTAATGAACACCGTTTTGATCTGATTGTTTCGACTGATGGTGACGCGGATCGCCCCCTGATAGGTGACGAGCAGGGTAATTGGCTGCGCGGCGATGTTGTCGGCGTGCTCTGTGCCCGTGCCCTCGGTGTCGATACAGTTGTCACACCGGTCAGCAGCAACACCCTACTTGAGCGCTCTAACTGGTTTGCCAATACGTCGCGAACGCGAATTGGCTCGCCCTACGTACTGGCAGGTATGGCAGAGGCCAGTGGCCAGGTCGCCGGGTATGAAGCGAATGGCGGTTTCTTGTTGGGTAGCGATATTCAACGAGAGAGCTCTCTGCTAAGAGCGCTGCCGACGCGTGACGCAGTATTGCCAATGCTGGCGTTAATAGCCCTAGCTAAAGCGTCAGGCACGCCAATCAGTTCACTCTTATCCAGCCTACCGGCGCGCTTTACTGCCAGCGATCGGATTCCGGGCATACCGACTGCGTGGAGTTTGGAGCGGGTTGCTGAATTAACCGCCGGAGATTTGGCACTCACTGAGCTGATTCAATTGGATCTTGGTACGGTTGAGTCCGTCGACACGACAGACGGCGTGCGCACAACCTTTGCCAGTGGAGAAATCGTCCACCTGCGCCCCTCGGGTAACGCTCCAGAGCTGCGCTGCTACGTTGAAGCAGATGATATCGAGCGTGCGCAACACTTATGTCAGCAGGTGCTGGCTAACATCGCCACCTACTACCAAAACAGCGAAACAGCGGCCGTTTAATTTCGTTACTGGAGCTACTGACGGTCGGGGAACAGGGGTGTAAGCTATAGCTAACTGTTCTGTCGATCCTCGTAGAGACCCAATATGAAATTAGTCATCGCCCCAGACTCGTTCAAAGAGAGTCTGGATGCGCAGCAGGTCGCATTTGCCATCGAACGCGGCTTCCAATCCATCTTTCCTGAGATTCATACGGTTTGTGTTCCGGTAGCGGATGGTGGCGAAGGCACAACCGAGGCCCTAGTTGCTGCGACTGCGGGTGTGCAGATTTCTGAGTCTGTACGCGGTCCTCTCGGCGAACCCTTGAATGCGATCTGGGGATTGCTAGGCGAACAGCCAAACACGGCGTTGACCGCGGTTGTTGAGACAGCGGCTGCATCGGGTTTGGACAAGATTAGTTCAGCTCAAAGGGATGCCCTGCGTGCAACGACCTACGGCACTGGCGAACTTATTTTGGCCGCACTTGAGCGCGGAGTACGTCGCATAATTCTCGGCCTGGGTGGCAGCGCAACCAATGATGGTGGTATGGGGCTGTTAAGTGCGCTAGGCGCGCGCTTTTTGGACGCTAAGGGCGAGGTGTTGGAGGCCGGCGGAGCCGCACTCGCACGCTTAGCGAGTATCGATCTTAGTCAGATGGATAGCCGGGTCGCAGAGACGGAGTTTCTGGTGGCCTGTGATGTTGATAATCCCTTGCTGGGTGCGCGCGGTGCATCAGCGATCTTCGGCCCGCAAAAAGGGGCTACGCCCGAGCAGGTAGAGCAACTCGATGCAGCGTTGGCTAATCTTGCGGATATCAGCGCCAAACTACTGGGCAGAGATTGTCGTGAGGTTGCCGGTGCTGGCGCTGCGGGCGGGCTAGGCTATGCCTTAGTGCAGTTTTTGAATGCGCGCATGGCACCGGGAATCGACCTCGTTCTTGAAGCCGTTTGTTTCGACGAGCAGTTGCAGGGGGCTGATCTGGTGATTACCGGAGAAGGGCGAGTGGATGGCCAGAGCCTGAGCGGTAAAACCCCTGTAGGGGTTGCGCGCTGGGCTAAACGTCATGATCTACCTGTGATTGCTCTGTGTGGCTCGATTGGCGCGGGCGCTGAGGGTGTGCACAAGGTCGGTATCGATGCGCTGTTCACTGTCGTTCCTGGCGTCTGCACTATAGATGAGGCGATGGCTGAGGCGGCGGTGAATTTGGAGCGTACAGCTGCGCAGCTAGCGCGTACTCTGGCGCTAAATCTTCATTGAAAAAGTTCTATCTCCGTTGATGTGGGTTGAGGAGCTGCCGTGCAATTTAGTGAGTTATTTAGTCAGGTTCTCAACGTAACCGGGCCTGTGTTTGTGCTCGTTCTTCTGGGCCTGGTTTTGCGGCGCACGAAACTCATCAATGAAGTTTTCGTTCAGCAGGCGTCCAACCTCGTTTTTCGAGCGACTATGCCGGTTATGATCGCTGTCGGACTGATGAAGACTGACATCAGTACCGCATTTGATGTTCAGGCGGGTATCCTTTTCACACTATTTTCGGTGGTGAGTTTTGGCTTGATTTGGGTTTGGGCGCGCCTTCGGGTTGAACCTCGAGCTGATCGAGGCGTCTATGTCCAAGGGGCGTTTCGTCACAACTGTGGTATGGTGGGTTTAGCGCTTGTTGTTAATCAGTACGGCGAGGCGGGCTTAGGCATAGCGAGTTTTTTACTTGCCCTACATGCATTTATTTTCAATATCATGTCGATCTTTGTTCTGAGCTATTACAGTAGTACCCTCAAGCTAAAACCTGCTCAGTTCACACTCGACATCGTAAAAAACCCATTGATACTGTCAGTCATTGTCGGCATTGCGCTCAATTTGCTGGGAATACGCTTCTCACCCTGGATCGAGACGAGTCTTACGAGTTTCGGTTCGTTAACCCTCACGCTCGGGCTCATTTGTGTGGGTGCGAGCTTGAGTCTGAGTAGCGTTAGAGTCTCTGGCGGAGTAGCCCTGTCGGCGGCCCTGGTGAAACTGATCTGGATACCCGGGATCAGCGCGGTAGTGCTGATCGCTATGGGCGTTGAGGGAATGGTGCTAGGTGCGCTGGTACTCTTTATGGCGAGCCCAACAGCTGCAGCCAGCGTTGTTATGGTTCGCGCCGCGCAGGGAAATCATGGTCTGGCTGCGACTATCGTGGTGTTGGCGACGCTGGGTTCCGTAGTGACTGTTCCCACGGGATTGATGGTTTTGAAATACTTCGGCTATGTCTAGCCAGTAATGAAAAAGTAGCCAGTGATACCTATGCTCGCGATCAGAATAGCGCGTCTAACGATCGCTTGTGGCAACCGCTTCGAGAGATGACCAGCCAGATACCCACCAATCAATGTCCCCACCAAGACAGCCATCGTCTCCTGCCAAACGATTAGACCTTTGAACAGAAACAGCAGAATTGCGCAGAGTGAAATTGTAGTGGAGAAGAGCAGTTTAAGACCGTTCATCTCGTTAATCTGTGTGTGACCGGCCAGGCTCAAGTAACTGAGGATAATAATTCCTAACCCAGCATTGAAGAAGCCACCATAAATCGATACGGCTACAAACATAAGTTGCATCAATACTAGGTGGATCAAGCCGAGATGGGGCCGCTTCTGGCTCCAGGTTTGAAGCGCTTGGTTGAGTTGTGATCCAAAAGCAAAAACAACCGTGGCAAATAGCAGTAGCCAGGGAATGGCTGCTTCGAAACCGCTGTCATCGGTCAAGGTGAGCAGGTAGGCCCCCAAACCTCCGCCGAGTGCTGACAAGAGCGATAGGAAAATCAGACGTCTGCGGGGTGTTTTGATCTCAGAGCGCAGTGCCCAGGTCCCTGAGATGTAACCTGCGCAGGCCGCAAAAGTGTTGCTCGCATTTGCAGCTATCGGTGGAACTCCCACCATCAGAAGAGCAGGAAAGGTGATGAATGAACCGCCACCCGCGATGGAGTTTATAACGCCACCTATCAGTCCGGCTGCCAGCAAAAATAGCATATCTAACACGAGGTGGTCCTAATTCTGGAGCGTTAACACTAGGTCATCGGAATTAGAGCATATCGTTGCTCAAATCCGAAATAAAAAACCGCGCAAGTCTGCGCGGCTTTGGCTGAGATTGCAGGTTTCGGATCAGGCTAGCGTATTGCTTCCATCCATCAGGCGACGTAGCCTTAGAGGGTTGCTGTCCTGAATCGCATCAGCCATAAGCTCAGCCGGGAAATCCTGGTAGCAGACAGGACGCAGGAAGCGGTTGATTGCAGCGCTACCGACTGAGGTTGTGCGCGCATCAGAGGTTGCTGGGAATGGGCCACCGTGAACCATCGCGTGGCACACCTCTACACCTGTTGGGAAACCGTTACACAGGATACGACCTGCGCGACGCTCAAGTGTTGGAACCAGCGCGCGAGCCGCAGCGTAATCGCCTTCGTCGAGCTGTAGTGTGGCGGTCAGCTGACCCTCCAGAGACTCAGCAACAGCTTTGAACTCATCCAGGTTGGCACAACGAATCACCAGTGAGCTTGCGCCGAAGATCTCTTCGCAGAGCTCTTCATCACCCATGAAGTCTGCAGCATTAGTTACGTATATGCCGGCCTGACAACGGTTAGGATCCGTGCTTGCCTGACCTTCGCCAACCTGAGTGACTTTTGCATGGTTTTTGAGGCGATCTACGCCCTTGCCATAAGCATCACAGATGCCCGGAGTCAGCATCGTCTGAGCCGCTACTGCTTCGAGCTCAACTGCTGCAACCTGCAGAAAGTTATCCAAGCCTTCACCCTCAACGGCGATCACTAGACCTGGATTCGTACAGAACTGACCTGCACCCATAGCGAGTGAGCCGACAAAGCCTTTAGCGATCGCTTCACCGCGAGCTGCCAGTGCGTTTGGCATCAGGAATACTGGATTGATAGAGCTCATCTCAGCGTACACGGGAATCGGTTCAGGACGGTTAGCTGCAATCGTCATCAGCGCAGTACCACCGGCACGTGAGCCGGTAAATCCAACCGCTTTAATAGTTGGGTGAGCAACCAGCGTTGCGCCGACGTCACGGCCTGAACCAAACAGCATAGAGAAGGTGCCTTCTGGCATGCCACATTTCGCCACAGCTGCCTGAATTGCGCGGCCAACCAGCTCTGAAGTGCCCGGGTGTGCAGAGTGTGCTTTAACGATAACAGGGCAACCCGCAGCCAGAGCAGAGGCGGTATCGCCACCACCAACAGAGAATGCCAATGGGAAGTTAGAGGCACCGAATACAGCAACTGGACCCAGCGCAATATTGCGCAGGCGCAGGTCAGCACGTGGCAGTGGCGCGCGATCTGGCATCGCAGGATCGATACGTACATCCAGGAAGTTACCTGAGCGCACAACGCCAGCGAACATGCGCAGCTGACCCATAGTACGGCCACGTTCGCCCTCTAGGCGCATACGCGGCAGACCCGACTCAGCCATAGCACGAACAATAAGGTCATCACCTAAGGCCAAGATCTGATCTGCGATCTCTTCCAAGAAAGCGGCGCGCGCTTCGGGTGAGGTTTCGCGGTAAGTATCAAACGCAGCTGCTGCAAGCTCACAAGCCTGGTCAACTTCTGCCTGACTGCCACCCGCGTAAACTGGCTCAAGCAGTTCGCCGGTTGCAGGGTTAACCGCCTGAATGGGTGCTTTTGTACCTACTACTGAACGTGAACCTATCAGCATCTCGCCTAAAGTCTGCATACCTTTTCCTTATAAATTAACTGGGTAATTTTCTAACTCATTAGAGCACTCAAACGAGTCTGAACTCATCAAGTGCCTCGCGGTTTATCTCTATGCCAAGCCCAGGCCCCGTCGGTATCTGGATAACACCGTTCTCATGCTCAAGCGGTTGGATTACAACAGCCTGGCGGAAGGGGTTTTCTGTGCGGTCAAATTCAAACATCGCATCCAAAGGGCTCTGTCGCACAGGGGCCGGCGCAATGCTGGCGTGCGCCTGCAGGCTCGCGGCGATTTGAACTGCCGTGCCCCAAACATGCGGCACCACACGGATGCCATGGGTTTGGGCCATATCAACAACACGACGAAACTCGCTAAAGCCGCCAACACCACAGACATCCGGCTGGATGATACTGACCGCCCGAGTTGTAATAGGTTCAAGCATGCCCCAGCGAGAGTGCCAGGTCTCACCGCCCGCCACTGGAATGGGCTGTTTATCTTTAACTTCGCGATAGGCGCTGATCCACTCGGGTAGCACCGGCTCTTCGAACCAGGCGATATCGTGAGCTGCTGCCGCACGACCCAACTGGATTGCCTCATCCACCTGGTATCCATGGTTTGCATCGATCATCAGTTGCATCTGCGGTCCTACGGCCGCGCGAACCTGACGGATAAGCTCCAGATCCTCCTCGAGGTTGAAGCCGATCTTCATTTTGGTCGCTGCGAAACCCTCAGCGAGGTAGCGCTTGGTTTCCGAAACGACATCGCTGATGCGGTCAACACCTTCACGGCGGAACGAGCCTGTGGCATAGGCCTCAACCTGCTCGCGGAAGCGGCCACCCATCAGCGTGGAAATTGGCGCATCGAAGAACTTGCCCTTAATATCCCAGAGCGCGATATCTATACCTGATAGCGCTGTGAGGCTGAGGCCTCGCTGCCCCTGATCTCTGAAGGTGTGATATAGATCGAGCCAGAGTACCTCAGACTGCAGCGGATCTTGCCCCAGTAGACGGGCTCTATAGCCCTGCACCACCGCGGCATTCATCTGTGCCGGCCCCAGGCACTCTCCCCAGCCGACTAGGCCATTATCACACACGATCTCAACCAGCAGATGTTGGCGGCGATCGAAACGCATTGATGCACTCTCAAATGGAGTGTCGAGTTTGAAGTCGAGTAGATGAGTGCGTACATCAACGATTTTCATTAGCTGTGTGCCTCAATCAGGTCGCGCAGATCCTCTAATTCGTTTGGCTTCAAATCAGTAAGCGGGCTGCGTACCGAGCCGGCTTCAAAGCCCTGCAGTCTCACACCCGCTTTAATCGCTGAGACCGCATATCCCTTGCCGCGATCACGAATCTCCATGAAGGGGTAGAAGAAGGATTTGAGTACCTTGGAAGTGTGTTCGGTGTTACCGGCACGTAGTTCGCGATAGAAGTCACAAGCGAGCTGCGGCACAAAGTTGAACACCGCTGAGGAGTAGGTGGTAAAACCTGCCCCCAGATAGGCTTCTGCGAAGAGTTCCGCTGTGGGCATACCCCCCAGATAAGTTAGCCGATCGCCCAAGCGAGCGGTTACTTCTCGCACCAAGCCGATATGCCCAGTACCGTCCTTGAAGCCAACAAGGTTAGGGCAATTTACTGCCAGTCGTTCCAACGTGTCAGGTCGCAGAACAGCGTTATCGCGGTTGTAGACCATCACCCCGATTTTTACGCTATCGCAGACGGCTTTGACGTGTGCATAGAGCCCCTCTTGGCCTGCGTCGATTAGGTAGTGTGGCAGTAGCAAAATACCGTCTGCGCCAGCTTTTTCAGCGTTTTGGGCAATCTGTATAGCCATTCGAGTGCCGTAACCGCAGCCGGCTACGATCGGAATGGTGCCCGCTGAGGCTTTTGCGTGCGCAACGATTGTTGGGATCTCTTCAGGCGCGAGAGAGAAAAATTCGCCGGTTCCCCCCGCTGCGAAAAGGACCTTTGCCGGAAACTGACTGAGCCACTCCAGATGTTTAGCATAAGGTGCTGGATTGAATTCACCCTGAGCATCGAACGGGGTGACCGGAAAAGAGAGTAGACCTGAGCCTAGAGCGACCTTAAGTTCTTCTGGGGACATGCTGTTTCCTAAGTTGAGCGTATACCCCCGCGGAGTCGCTCAATTGGCGTTTGTTTTTGTTGATGCAGAATTGTATACCATTTTTAGACGTGTCAGAGTAGTGCAAATTGAGTGTTCAACCGGGCTGCCGCAGCTGTATCAGAGAGGATAGGGTGTTGTTAAAAAGACTATTAGTAACCGGTGCATCGGGTGGGGTCGCAACTCAGCTACGCGCGCTGCTGACTCAGATCGCGGAAAAGGTGCGCCTAAGCGACATTCGTGAGATCACAGATCTGGCCGAGCATGAAGAGTTTGTCGCTGCAGAGCTGAGTGATCAGGCACAGGTGGATGCCATTGTTGAAGGTTGTGATGGGGTGCTGCATCTGGGCGGTATTTCGGTTGAAGATACCTGGGAGAAGATCCTGGTCTCCAATATTATCGGCATGCACTGCCTCTATACGTCTGCGCAGAAGTTCGGTCAGCCGCGCATTATTTTTGCCAGCTCCAACCATGCGATGGGTGCCTATAAGTTCACTGATATGCTCGATGCTTCGGCTTTGCCGCGTCCAGATGGCTACTACGGCGTTTCGAAGGCCTTTGGCGAGCAGGTTGCCAGCATGTACCACGATAAGTTTGGGCAGGAGACGCTGGTGGTGCGCATTGGCTCTTGTCTGCCTAAGCCAAAAGATCCACGCATGCTGTCTACCTGGCTTAGTCCTGAAGATTTCATCAGTTTGATCGATCGCACCTTTACAGTGCAGCATCTTGGTTACACCATTGTTTACGGTGCTTCGGCCAATACGCGTCGTTTTTGGGATGATAAGCTCGCAGCGAACCTAGGCTGGGAGCCCAAAGATGATTCCGAGCAGTTTGCTGCGGAGTTTTCTGATTTAACACCCTATGCCTCAGCAATAGAGCAAGGATTATTAACCTATCAGGGAGGTGTCTGGCTCAAAGCACCTCTAATCACCAAGTAGAACAGATAAATGAACAACAATAGGCAGCGTATCGCCACCTTGGGTGAAGCGATGGTTGAGTTTTTCGATACCGGGAATAACTGCTGGCGCCGCGGTTTCGCTGGCGATTCGTTGAACGTGGCTTGGGCATTGAGAGCACTTTTACCAGATAGCTGGTCGGTGGATTATGTGACCCGAGTTGGTCGGGATGGCGTCTCTGATGATCTGCTCGAATTTTTATCGCAGGCCGATCTAGGCAGCGCGGGTACTGGCCGTGACCCAGAGAGGACACTTGGCCTCTACACCATCAAAACAGATGCTCAAGGTGAGCGCACGTTTGACTACTGGCGCAGTCAGTCAGCGGCCAAGCTCCTTGCCGACGATGCCGAGTCGCTTGAGCGCGCATTGTCCGATATGGACTGGGTCTACCTGTCCGGTATCAGCGCGGCGGTTATAGAGTCCGGCGGACGTAAAAACCTACTAAGCGTGGTTGAGTCGCTGCGAGCACGAGGTGTGAAGTTTGTTTACGATCCCAACTTTCGGCCCAAGCTCTGGGGTGACCTTGCTCAGATGAGGGACTTCTCCCGCGAGATTGCGCGCTTGAGTGAGCTGGTGATGCCAACCTTTGATGACGAAATAGCGGCTTTTGGTGATAGGTCGCCGGATGAGACGGCCGACCGTCTGCTCTCGTGGGGGGCAAAGCAAATTATTGTGAAGAACGGCACAGAACCGACTCTCAGTGCGGACAGCCAGCAGCGGGCCAGTTTTGAAGTTAGTAGCCCGGTGCTCCCGGTGGACACAACAGGGGCAGGAGATAGCTTCAATGGAGGGTTCTTAAGCGCCTATATTCAGGGTGCCTCAGTCGAAGAGTCTATTCGTAAAGGACAGGCTATCTCTGCTAGAGTTGTGCAGCAGCGCGGTGCATTGGTGCCCTATGCTGAGTTGCGCGCGATCTGATCACACCCATTTTTAACTAAGCGGAACTGAAATTAGTTAAGCATTGATGAATAAACTACCCCCAAACGCCTCGGAACTTTCTGATGAACAGCAAGCTGAGTGGATTCGCCTGATGAAACTTTGGGAAGCTGAGAACCCTATCGACAAAGCGGGTCGTTACCCTAAACCCTTAGGGGTGGTTGCCGGAGTTACGCTCTTTTTTGCGCTGCTTTTACTGCGCAGAACTGACGGCGTTGATCTAGTGCCTATGGCCGCTGTTCCCTTTGGCTACCTGATCTTCTTCCTGACAAACCGACGTTTTAAAGTGTGGGATCAGCAGCGCCAAGCCCACTCTCAGAAGCTTATCGATCAGCTCAGTTCCCAGCAGTAAGAGCTCTCCTGGAAGCGTTGGCAACCATTGATACAGGTCGTGTCTATGCGCTGCGGTGCCAAAGCCAAACTAACCCTCCTCGTTTCTCGAGTGCCTGTTGATTTGCGTTAGCAGAAAGTGCAGTGGAAAAAGTGTCGCAACACCAGCGGTGTAGGCGATTATACCCCAGAGTACCGTTATGTAGGCGCCGTTGCGTTCAGGTAAGAGTGTGATGATCAGCACTACCTGTATGGTCATCAGTACGGAGAAGCCTACGAAAGTCCTTTTCAAACCAAAAACTGGGGCATACAGGACGATCAACAAAATATCCAGTATCAGGGCTGCATCCTGAAAGTTTCGAAGGATGACGGTCGTTGCAAACGAGCTGATCGCTAGCAGGTACCATCCCCTTTTCACAATCTGAGAGAGGCGTTCATGTATTGACAGCAATATTGCTGTCGAGATTGCAAGGCAGGTGACAAAGGTCAGTTGATAGAAGTTTGTGTGGGCAAATAGATTGTTGTAGACCGCTATGGGGTACGTGACCATCAAGCACCAGCAGGTAGAGAGGAAACTCTTATCTAGAAATATCGTTTGTTGATCGACAGGAAGTTGTATATCTCTCATTGCGCTAGTCGCCTCGTCTCGCATCAGTTGCTGTAGATTATCGGTTGCGGCGAAATGTCTCAATTGCTAGATTGAGAATTCGATTACTTATGGATCGCCGGTGATCGTTGGGTTGGGATGAATACCCATTCAACGCAGCCGATACTGGGTAGCGCACTGGACTAACTATGAGCTCCACTCCGTTAAGAGTTTTTACCCTTTTTGGCCTCCTATGGCTGGCGGGCTGTGCCACTACTCAGCCAGAAATTTGCGCTGTAGAGGACACCGGCGAGGTTAAAACGCAGCTGTCGAAAACAAGCTTAGTCCAACGTGCCCCTGTTGGTTCTCGCTTGAGTTGGAGTACTCTGCAGAGTCAGGGACTCAAATTTACCAACAATGCTGAGCTCACAGATATCTGGGAGCGTACTCGGCGGTCGATGGTACTACCTGCAAGCGTTGATCGTCCGCGAGTGCAGCGCGAAATTCGCTGGATGGCGAAGAGTGACGCATACCTCAACCGTTTGGCGGCCCGTGCTGCGCTCTACTATCACTACATTCTTCACCGTGTAATTGAGCGCGGATTACCGGCAGAGCTCGCGCTCCTACCCGCGATAGAGAGCGCTTATGATCCCAAGGCAAAGTCCTCGGCGGGGGCGCTTGGACTTTGGCAGTTTATGCCCGCGACTGCAGCTCAGTATGGGTTAAAGGATAACTGGTGGTTTGACGGTCGGCGCGATGTGCTGACATCCACTGATGCGGCTCTAAGCTATCTTGAATATCTTCATGACTATTTTGATGGAGACTGGTTGTTGGCGCTTGCGGCTTACAATGCTGGGGAGGGGCGAGTCGGTCGAGCCATTGAGAAGAACCGCAGTCAGGGTCTACCTACGGACTTTTGGAGTCTAGACTTACCCGATGAAACCCGGATTTACGTGCCGCGACTCTTAGCGTTAAGTGAGCTGATTCGCCAGCCGCAAAAATACGACTTAGCCCTGGCGCCCTTAGCAGATACCCCGTACTTCGAGGTGGTAGATCTGGGAACTCAGATTGAGCTCGCCCAAGCGTCGGAACTCAGTGGTATTGAGATTGAAGAACTTTACGATTTGAATGCTGGATATCGCCGCTGGGCAACCGATCCTGATGGTCCCTACACTCTGCTGTTACCTGTAGCGAGTGCTCAGCAGTTCAGGTTATCACTCGCCTCGGCAGAGAGGGGAGAACTGGTCACCTGGCGCCGGCACACAGTGGCTAAGGGGGAAACTATCTCCATATTGGCACGGAAGTTCGACAGCAATATTCGCAGTATTCAGCGCTCTAACAATCTACAGAGCACTCGCCTAAGCGTGGGGCAGATATTGATGATTCCCACCGAACTTCAGGAAAAATCGCAGCTCGCGATAGCGCCAGCAGAGTTAGCCGATCAAGGTCAGGCGGACGTGCCGCTCGAAACGGTTCAGTTGACCCCCTACCTTTTGGAACCGGGGGAGTCGCTATGGTCTGTGGCGCGCCGGTTTAATGTTACGACCGATGAGTTAGTAGAGTGGAATGGGTTGTCGGCGATCGGCTCATTTGCTCAGGGAGATGAGATTCTCGTTGGGATGTCGGTAACGCCGAGCCTGAGTTCACCAGAGGATACCAACATCGGTGAAACTATGCTTACGCACAGAGTTGCTAAGGGGGAGAATCTGTATCGTATATCCTTGAAGTACGGGGTAATGTTAGACAGTTTGTTGAAGTGGAACGGCTTGACACAGAGTTCTGCGATTTTGCCCGGACAAGAACTGAGGGTTTACCCTTGAGAGTCGTTAAGGTTGTCGTAATTGATGATCAGCAACTAGTCGCTGAAGCCGTGAAACTTTTGCTAGAGGCCCCTCAGAGTGGTATTGCGTTTGAGGTTGTGGCGACGGCCTATTCAGGGCTGGATGGTCTAGAGATGGCGCAGCAACACCAGCCCGAACTGATTCTAGTTGATTTGATGATGCCGAATATGCGTGGACTGGAGGTGGTCTCTCGTCTGAAGCGACTTGAGCATAAGGCCAAAATTGTGATGTTAAGTGGCTTTGCCCACACCGAACAGATTGCCGAGGCCCGAACGGCGGGCTGCGATGGATACATCGTCAAGCACAGTGATAGGGAAACCTTTGTTGCCGCGCTTGAGCAGGTGATCCTGGGCACCCCCTATTTTGCTGATAGCGACACTCACTTGGATGCATCGAGCGTAGAAGCTCTAGAACTCACTAAACGCGAGCTTCAGGTGCTTGAGTTGCTAGCTGAGGGGTATACGAACGTAGAGATGGCTCCCGTGCTAAACCTCAGTGTAAGAACGGTTGAAAAGTATCGAGCATCGCTGAATGAGAAATTTGATACCCACTCCGTCAGTGCGCTCCTGAGGAGAGCGAAAGTCGAGGGGTTGATCATTTGATTGTTAGTTCAAATGAAGAGCAGACGGTTTTTATAAAGCACAACTTGCTGAACCTGATCTATCGGCAATCCATCGTTGCATCAATTCTTATCGTTTTTGTCTCGGGCCTGCTTAGTTATCAACTCAAATATACATTTGGTGAGGATTTTGGCCTGGTCTGGTACGTTAGTATATGTACTATCGTAACGGCTCAAGTGGCTCTGTATGGTGCCACCAATATATTCGGGGCTGAATTTCAGAATCGAAGTTACCCAATTTATCAAGCTCTTTTGCTGCTTCACGCGCTGGTTTGGGGAGGGGGTGCCGCCTTTTATACTCTGCAGTTAGGCTCAGGCTCAGCAGGCTTGATCGGGCTGATTACTCTTTACACCGCCATCGTTGCCGGCATTGTCGTACTCGCTTACGCCCCATTACGAAATCTTGCTGTCATGACGGCTACTCTTACTCTACTGCCAATGATTAGCGCTCTATTTTCAAACAGAAGGCAGTTGGATAACTACGAAGGACTGGGATTGCTGGTTATGTTGGGAGCGCTAGTCTTCACATCCATTGTGATGGCACGAGGAATCCAGAAAAATTTGAAAAGCACCTTTGAACTTGAACATAAGCAGCGTGAGCTCGAGTCTGCGCGACTCAATGCGGAGCATGCTGTTGAGTTACGTGGTCAGTTTGTCGCATCACTAAGTCATGAGATTCGTACTCCTCTGAACGTTGTACAAGGTATGGCTGAGTTGTTACAGCAGTATCCTGAGCCCCTAGATCCTGACCTTTCACATAAGATTGATATCATTGCTGACTCAGCCGAACACCTTAATTCTTTAGTGACGGATGTACTCGATTTTTCGCGTATTGATTCCAATAAACACTCTGTTGAAAATCGCCGTTTCGATATCCTCGAACTGAGCGAAAGTCTGGTTTCCCAGTATCAGATTCAGGCAGCTCAGAAAGGAGTGCAATTGCAGTTTGTCACTGACCAACTGGATTATCAGTTCTACGTCGGCCCCATTCGGTATATACGCCAAATACTGATTAATCTGCTCAGCAACGCTGTGAAGTACACTGATGCAGGTGAAATTCAGATAAGTTTGAGTGATCAAGCGGTTCCCGGTTTCGTGCAGATACGCGTAAGTGACACGGGCTGCGGAATTTCTCAGGAGGATCTTAGACACATTTTTCAACCCTACTATCAAGCATCTGAGGTAGGTGTCGAGACGCCAAACAGCACGGGCCTTGGACTCGCTATTGTCAATCGGCTGGTAACGCTTATGGGTGGGAAGATTGAAGTTCAGTCGCAACCGTCACGCGGCACAATCTTTACCACGGAGCTACCCCTGGAATTGGCCCATAATCAGGTTGATGAGGAACACATTTATTTGAGTGCAGAGCAGTCTGCAGATATTGGTAAACTTTCGATTCTCGTTGCTGACGATTCAGAGCTGAACTTGGAACTCTTTAAGAGTTTTTTTGCTCGTATGGGGCAAAGTATCACACAGGTGCGTTCGGGACAGGAGGCTGTGGATGCGTATATGCTTGAGACCTATCAGGTAGTGGTTCTGGATATGCAGATGGAAGTAATGGGTGGTCTTACAGCTTGCCGCGAGATTCGCGCATTAGAGAAGCGGTTGGATGATCAACCGGCACTGATCATTGTCCAGTCAGCTGATAATCGTCCAGCGAATGAGCAATATGCCATCGACGCAGGTGCAGACCACTTCTTAGCCAAGCCTTTTAAAGTTGGCGAGCTCAGTAGAATCTTGAACCGCGCATTCGATACCTCGCTAGCCTCCGAGGTTCCTGAACCTCAAGATGTGATCAACGCGCAAATTTCCGAAGGCTACAGAGAGACTCTAGAACAGGTTATTTTGGCTGCACGCGCTGCAGTTGAGCGCGGTGATCGTGACGCGCTTGGGCAAGAACTCCATAAGCTCAAAGGTAACAGTGCCATGCTAGGGCTGACCAAATTGCAGCGTGTCTGTGGGGAGATCGAAACCGACGTAAGCGATACCTCACTCTCCTTGGCGCAGTTGGGCGATAGTCTAGAAATTTTGGTCAAATTGGTGGATAAAGAGGTGAATATAGACACTAGAGCCTCTTAAGAAAGAGCGTTTTGGGTCGATAACACAGAGGTAAGGGTTTGAATATCTAACGGAGGAGCGATGCCCAGATTACTGAACTATCTTCTTCAAACCTTTATTGGTGTGTTTATGGCTGCACTGGCTTCGTCTGCTTTCGCACTGGGTGTGCCTGAAGAAGATTGTGCAATCTACTTTAAAACAAACTACCCGATGACTGAGTTTCGGCTCACTGGAAGCGGTACAGCGATTGATACCCGCACGGGTTTGATCTGGTACCGCTGCAGCGTTGGTGAGTTTTTCCACGATGGTGAATGTCGAGGCGTGGCAAAACGCTTAAATTGGCATCAAGCCGCCGAAGCGGCAGGTAAGTTTGAGCTGGCAGGCTATACCGATTGGCGCGTACCAACTGTTAAAGAACTGCTCTCCATTGTGGAGAAGAAGTGTGTAAACCCCTCAATGAATACCTTTGTTTTCCCTACCGCTCAGACCGAAGTGTACTGGACCAGCGAGCAAAACTTTTTTAACAAGTTTCTCGGGTGGGGGGTGTATATGTTTAACGCTACCGACTTCGGACGTCACTCTAAGGAGAGTGAGTATCTCCTATTATTGGTGCGTAATCCCTGATGATTATGGCGAGTGTTCTTCCGGTTCGAGTGGGTCCTGCAGCGTTATCAGAACGGGGATTAACGCATGGATAGTTGGTATGTCGCTCTGATCGAATGGGCACCCGATATATCAACCTGGCCGCTTTTCGCTCAGGCTGGAGTGACCGTTGCAGCAATGCTTGGTGCAGTAGTAATGGTTGGGTTGCTGCTATGGGGATTAAGTGTACTCCTCAGTTCGTTGATTAAAGTGAAGATGCTCTCTCCTGGGGTCGGAGTCGTGGGTTATCTGGTGCTGACCTTTTTTGCGTGGACAGTCTGGGTATTTCTGCCTTGGGCGATTTCAGGTTCACTGGTGATTGAGACGGACGGTGACAAACTGCTGCAGAGCCTCTGGATCTTTTTTTCGCTGTTCTTGCTGGTGAATCTTCTCGCCAAGGATGCCCTTGAGGATCTGGATCAGTGGGCGAGTGACTCGCTCGGCACACCTGGACGTCTCTATCAGACTGCTCTGCTGGTGTTACCTCTCGGAGTGCCGCTGATAACGCAACTACGGCGTTTGAAAGCATTCAAACGTCGCAAAGAGCGCTATCTGGCTGCACTGCAGGCGATTCGAGATGAACACGCTTAGTTTGAATGGGTTAAGTTTTCACGAAGCGAGTCGATATATCTCATGCTAGCCGTAACGCTAGGATACTTTTTTAATTTAGTTGGATTGTGCTTTAGATGGATATCGCAACGCTCATAGGTTTGTTAGGTGCTATTGGTACCATCGTGATGGCGGTCGTATTAGGCGGCTCTGCTGGTATGTTCATAAACGTACCATCCTTGGTTATCGTCTTTGGTGGTACCTTGATGGTTACGATGATGCGCTCCTCGATGGGGGACTTTGTGGGTGCGGTGAAAGTTGCTGGACGCAGCTTTGGCAACCCACTGGAGAAACCCGAGGCGCTGATTGAAAAGTTCGTCGAGTACGCCGAAATGGTGCGCAAAGATGGCATGATCGCGCTGGAGAGCAAGGTGGCAGAAGAGAAGAACGCCTACCTCAAGAACGGTCTAGAGATGTTGGTGGATGGTAAGGATAAGAGCTTTGTACAGACTCAACTAACCAAAGAGACCGAAATTATGACGATCCGCCACGAGCGCGGGGCGGATGTCTGGTCCGCCATCGGGGATTTTGGGCCGGCGATGGGTATGATTGGGACACTGGTGGGTCTAGTGCAGATGCTTGCTAACATGAGTGATCCAAAGTCGATTGGTCCGGCGATGGCGGTGGCGCTGTTAACGACGCTTTACGGTGCCTTTCTGGCCAATATTATTGCATTTCCGATTCAGCAGAAGTTGAAGCAGCGTCTGGTGGATGAGGCGCTGAATAATGAGCTGATTCTAACCGCCCTGAACTTTATGCAGGATGGCGGCAACCCTCGTGTATTGTCCGACAAGTTGGCGATCTATCTGGATCCGGCCACGCGGGCGAAATTTGCCAACGCGTAAATCGATAGGCAGTAGCGATGGCTGACGAAGACAATAATCCTCAAAAAAAGAAAAAGTGCCCCGAGTGTAAACCGGGCGCACCGCTTTGGATGGCTACGTTTGCAGATATGGCGACGCTGCTCATGGCGTTCTTCGTTCTAATCCTTTCATTCTCAGAGACCAAAGTCGACAAATATAAGGCGGTAGTGGGTTCGCTAGAGAACGCCTTTGGTATGCCCAAAGTACAGATTGTTCCGATGGGTACCACCGTTATTCAGTCCGACTTTAGCCCCTCTATCTCCCAACCGACTCCGATCAATCAGATGAATCAAGAGGTCGAGGACCCTGATAAGGATGTCCCGATGCGAATGGATAGCCCAGAGAGCTCGGACTTTGATATCAAGCTTGAGAAGCGCAAGCTTGAACAGGAGTTACAGCAGGAGATTGTGAAGGGGCAGGTCGATGTGAAGGTTGAGGGTGAAAAACTCGTCATTCAACTGAAAGGCGACGGAATGACCGGTGCTGATCAGATTGAGTCTGACCAGGTTAAACGTGCGGGTCTTTACACACCAGAGCGGCTAGGCCTGATGGCAAAAGTTTCTCGGGCGCAGCAGACCGTGAAGGCGCAGACCGAGGTACGAGTAGAGCTAGAGGGTGAGCAGGCGGCTGAAACTGAATTGGCCACGTCTGCGCCCAAGGCACCGGTGAAGCTTGATGCGCAGCAGACGCAGCAGGTGGCCCAGATGTTAGAGACGCTGAAGAGCCAGTTAGTGTCAGGTAAAGTGAGCATTGAGCGGCGCGATGATCTTGTCGCTTTGGTGATTTCTGAAGAGGATATTTTCGACTCAGGCTCTGCGGTGATCAGTAAAGCTGCGGTGAACGCCTTGAAAGAGGTGCGCGATGTTATCCTTAGCAGCTCTGGCACCGTGGTGATTGCTGGCCACACAGATAACGTTCCAATTACTGGGTCTGGACTGTTTGCGACCAATTGGGATCTGTCGTCCTCTAGAGCCGCCGCTGTAGCTCATGCGATGACCGAGCTATTGGGAGTGCCTGCTGAGCGGTTAGAAGTAGAGGCGCATGCAGATACTCGACCGATCGCTGATAACGCGACCGAGGAGGGCCGGCGTAAAAATCGACGGGTTGAGATCCTTATGCGACCTGCTGCCTAGTTGTTTAGGCGGGCGTTGTACTGGGCGTTAGACCACTTCGTCAAGTCGGTGGCTAGCGCGGTCACGGCTGCCCTCTTCACTTGCTTGGTAACGCTCCATGAGATCGTTGGCTTGAACTTTCGCTGGTGTGTCCTGCGGTTGAATCCGATCTTGTAGGAATCGATCAGTCGCTTGGCTATCAGCAAATCGCTGAGCTTCTGCCTCAATCAGACTCGTGTCATTGTCAGCGTAAGCCTTAGCTGCAGCTGATTCGGCACTCTCTTCAACCGCTTTGAAACTGTCTTGAGCAGCGGTTTCATTGAGAGACTCTTGGGCTTCTCTTAGTGGCGCGGGTTTGTCAGGCAGCGGCGGAAAAGGGCGGCTTGAGTTAGATACTTCCATGACAGGTATCTCGTTTTGTTACTAGAATCACTGTATCCCAGTCTGGATGAGATGGCAATTGGGGCACTTAATGGCACTACCACCGATAGATACCCGCTACTCGGGTGTTGTTTCAGATAGTTTGACTAGCAAGCCGGTCGACCCCAATGGGGCTGCTGCGGCTGGTAGCGGCTCCGGCGGGCGGCTGTTCCTGGGTCAAATTTTAGAGGTGACGGTGGTACGTGCTTCGGCTTCCGAACTCTGGCTACAGAGCGCCAACCATATGCTGCGGGCGGCTGCCCCACCGATGGGTGCAGTGGTCGGCGAGCGCCTTTTATTGAAAGTATTAGACCCCACTACCACCCCTCCTCGTTTAAAGCTCCTGAGTGATGACGAGTTACCAGCTTCGCTAATTGCAAGCCTTGGCCCGGCTATGCGTAGCCTACTTTTTCGCCAGGAATCACTCGGGCCAACACAGGCTTTTCTGCAGCAACTGCTTACTGCTAGTGGTTTGAAATCCTCGTCTGCTCAAGTTGAGCAGCCTCGTGAGCTGTTGCAACGGCTAATCGGTCGCTTGGATGGCACTGATGCTGCACAGTTAAAAAAGTGGTTGGCGCGCTCCGGGCTATTTGGGGATGGCCACCAACGCCAGCAGTCCGGAGTCCAAGTGCAGGATCTCAAGTCGCTACTCATTTCACTGATGGGGCAGGAGGGCGTCGATTCTCAACTGTTGCACGGAGCGTTAGAGGGGCTCGTCTCGTCACAAATCAAGGCGCTTGATGCCCAGCTCAATGGAAATCTGTTCTACAATTTTTTAATGCCTTTTCTTGGCCAGGGCTTCATAGAGGCGCAAATTCAACAAACAGCTGCAGAGATGGAGCGTGATCAGTACCGGGTTCATCTGCGTCACAATAGTGCTGAGCTTGGGCAATATGTGGTTGATATCCTTTTGTACATGCACCGTGTCACGCTTCTGTTTAAATCAGACCAAAAGTGGGTCGTAGACGCCATTAACAATAATCAGCAGCGGTTAGTTGATGCAGTAGCGGATGCCGGATTGACGGCTGAGCGAATTTCGGCGGTATTGTCTAAAGCGGATCGTCCAGATCCCTACAGCACTGGAAAGCTGGACCCCAGTATATTTGATTTGAAGGTGTAGTGATGGAGAGAGAACAACTGGCAATCGCTCTCGAATACGGCAAAAACGATGCCCCGGTCGTCACAGCTTCTGGGAGAGGGGAGTTGGCCGAGGCGATCATCGCCGCTGCTAAAGAGTTTGGGATTCCTATACATACCGATGCCGACCTTACTGGGCTTTTGAGTCTCCTCGAGGTGGAGCAAGCGATTCCGGAATCTCTCTATCGGGTCGTCGCCGAGGTGCTAGCCTATAGCTACTGGATAAGGGGTATGAAGCCAGGAGACGAGAAGCGTTCGAGCGACAATTAGAAATTGGAATTAGGTGTTGCCGTGCATCCGCACAATTAGCTCGGCTTCAGCCAGCTCGATACCGCAGATCTCCACCAGTTTCTCCGCATTGTGGTTCTCTTTGGCAAGGCGTATCGCATGGTTAAAGACTGAATGGTCGTCCCGGTTGCCGCTGGGAGAGAGATTTGGTGTGCTTGATGCGGCCTTCTCTGCCATCTCTAGCTTATGCATTAGCGCGCTCATCACCGGTGCAAGGTTAGGTGCGGTTCCTTGAGTTTTCAGCTCGCGTCTCAAAGCATTCACCAGTTCACGAATCTCTTGCAACTCTTCACGGTCGGCTCCTGCTTTCTCTGCGAGTAGGCTGAGAACCTCGTTCTTGAGGTTGGCTTCACGGCGCTGGTTATCTTGATAGAGGCGGTAGGCCAGTATCATAGAGAATAGAATGGCAAGAATCAGAACAGCGACGGTGATAAAGAAGAGATTGTCCATCAGGCTTCCGATATTTTGTTGCCAATAGTGCTGAGCTTACTGGTACCAAATTCATCGTAGAGTTTGGTGGCGCTGTGGCTCGCGCTGACTTGCAGGATTTCCAGCACTTCGTTGGCAGTTTTTAATTTCTGGTTGAGGTAGAGATCAACCTTGCGGTGCAGTTCATCGCAGGCTTTGAGTTGTTGCAAAAAGTGTGACCAAAGCTGCTGTTGGTCGGGGCTAAGATAGGCTTCTAGATTGGCGTTATCAGGATTGGTCGAGCCACAACTACTGAGGAACTGCCGCTTTTGGCCATCAAACGCCTTGATCTGTTGAAGTAGTCCGAGCTTCTGTTCTTGAAGCTGTTGAAATTGGTCGAGAGCCTGTTCGCTTAGCGCAGTAAACTCGCTCTCTAACACGCTGTGGAGTGAGTCGATACTGGCGTTAGCCTGGATAAGTTGCTCAGTAAAATTGTTCAATGGCGCTCAAGTCCGCTGATCTATTGCTTACCAATATCGGACAATAGTCCCTCGAGTTCAATCATATTTTTAGCTGTGCGCTCGCTGTCGAGTGGGTAGCTGCCCTCTGAAAGCGCGGCCTTAATATGCTCGATTTTATCCAAATTGACCCCATCAACCCCTTTGCTAATTTCGCTGGCAGCAAGCATCTCCTCAGACTGAGCCGTAATATCGACTGAATCTGTTGCTGTAATCGCTGCACTGCTAGACGCGTTATCTTTAGCGTTTGGTTCTTGTGTGCGGTTGACTTTATTGGTGCTAAGAACACCTGCTCTCGTGACATTTGATGTTGAATCAATCATGACTGTATACCCATTTTTACGGGGCTCATTTTACCCTGACATTCAGTGCGTCTCGTTGGACACGGAAGCCCTCGGTAATCTTATCGACTGCGTTTTAAATTACTTTAGCGGGTTTTCAAAATTTATTGAACAGTCACCACACCAGCCTCGGTAACGATGGCGGAGACCACTTTTCCGGTCTCGGGGATTTGAACGTCAATCTTCTTATTGAGTACTCCACTTTCGAGCGCTAACGCCTCATTACTAACCTGTATTCCGCCTCTCTGGTAGACCAGTGTGACTGCATCCCCCTTCTTCACGAGGTAGGGTGGAGCCAGCATATTTAGCGAGAGAAGAGTGCCTGCTGTGATCGTCTGGATCGGTTCGAATCCGATGATCTCCTCTGGGGAGCTGAAGTTCGAAGCCCTGATGCGGTGGATTGGAAATGCCTGAATTACTAAATCTGAGGCTTTTATCGGGACGCCACGTGGTAGAAGAGTCCGAGCAACAACGGCTTCAGTTTGACGAAACTGGGGTTCCAAACTCCTGTGTGGCTCTGCGTTCGGACGTTCAACCGGGTCGTCGTCCAGCTGTTGTTGCACAACACCACTGACACTGAGGTAGATCTTCCACCCATTCTTATCCATACATCGCACCTCAACGGTGCTGTAGCGTGCAAAGGGGTATCGAGCGGTAATCGTACCCTGACAGGCTTTTAAACGCAGACGCGAGTCGACTTTTTGAATCTCAACACTTGGTCCGGTCAGCTTATGCACCGCCTGATAGACCTGTTCGTGATCCTGTTCATCTGCCAAAGCAGGCGCTGCACTGACTAAAAAGGCCTTGGAGATGACCAATAACAGGAGTGAGGTGAGGTGCTTCATAGAATGTATTGCCCCGCGTTTGAAAGATTCTAAAACTAGCGAAATGCGGTTAAATGGTGTTTAGTACGGTAACGACTACCTTTTGTGAAAGCAACTGAACTCAACGAAGGTACGCAGATTATGACGAGCCAAACGGAGCTACCTACTTCGGCAGTGTCTAACCCGTTGCGCAGCCGCCTATTTCAGATCTTAGAGGTGGCACGACCCGGTGATGTCGCTAGTCGCTTGTTTGATTTGGTGCTAATTCTGCTGATTCTGTCAAACGTTTTGGCGATTCTGCTTGAATCGGTACCCGCGATTAATCGCGTTTACGGCGACTGGTTTAGCGTTTTTGATACTTTCTCCGTTGTCATCTTTACGTTCGAGTATGCAGCACGTATCTGGGTCAGTGTGGAGAATCCAGCGTATCAGCATGAGGGGGTATCGACCTGGCGCGCGCGATTGAAATATCTGCGATCACCGGCTGCTCTCGTCGATTTGATTGCGATCTTGCCCTTCTATATTGGCCTATTAGGTTCATCTGATACCGACCTGCGGATTCTGCGAGCCTTCAGGCTGCTGCGTATCTTTAAACTGACGCGCTACTCTCAGAGTATGGCGCTGATGCTCAATGCTATAAGTGGGCATATTCGCTCCTTTGTTGCCGCGATTTTTATTCTTCTCATCGTCATGTTGCTTGCAGCTAGCGGTATGTATGTGTTCGAGAAGGAGGCACAGCCCGAGGCGTTCGGCAGTATCCCTCATGCAATGTGGTGGGCTTTTGCGACCCTAACGACGGTGGGGTACGGCGATGTTACACCGATCACTACGATGGGGAAGGTGTTCGGTGCGGCGATTACTGTAGTCGGCGTGGGTATGGTAGCGCTGCCCGCCGGCATACTCGCGTCTGCGTTCTCCGAGCAGCTCCGTCTTCGGGAGAAAATGTATGAGGAAGTGTTAGATACGGTCTATGAAGATGGCGTTGTTGATGCTCAGGAGGAGGAGCTGCTGCGCGAGACCCGAGAAAGTCTAGAGATCAATGAAACCACAGCCTTACGGATAGAGTCTTCCAAGCAACTCGCGCAGACCTCGGCTGCGCAGAAGTGTTGCCCGCACTGCGGTGGCGCCCTTTGAAGCGTGCTTATTTGCGGTAGTATTCATCCCATACTTTGTAGGAGATAACCGACACAAAGGCGATGCCAATAAGGGCTGCAAAAAAGTCGGTAAACTGGATTCCTTTAAGAACGCCGTAATCGAAGGAGAATGACGCGAGCATCAGGACTAGAACCGAAAGCGCAATGACCACGCGAATGGTTTTGCAGAAGCTGCAATCTTTGCGTCTGTAGGTTGGTGGGCGCTTGAACATAGAGTCTGTGCCTATCAATTCCGTTCTGGGTTCAAGTTAGCACAAAGGTCCAAAGAGGCAAATAGTCGCAAGAATACAAGTTGGCCGATTAGGCTTGATGGCTGTGTCATCAGCAAAAATAAAAAGGGCGGAGCAATGAGCGCAAATAGATCCGGAAAAAATGTAGGAGCGCATAACCAGTTTTCGAAGTTGCCGATGCTGGTTCTTCTTGGACTAGGATCCGGTCTGGTAAGCGCCATAGCCATAAGTCTCTTCCGCTGGTTGATTGAGCTGCCGGCAGCGCTCTATACCTCGATGGGGTTAGATCACAGCTCTTTCTGGGCGCGCTTTTCAATTCCTGTTGTTGGCGCGATTCTGTTCTGGCTCTACTGGCGTGCGCAACCCCCAGCCTCTCGGCGGGTCGGTGTGCCACACCTTTATGAACATCTCTCCTACCATCATGGCGAGCTCCCTTTCCGTAATTTGGTGAATCAGTTGGTGGGTGCCGCCATAGCTATTGGCACCGGCCAGCCGGTTGGGCGCGAAGGGCCGGGCGTACACATCGGTGCTGCGATAAGCAGTTTCTTCGGGGTAAAATGTGGTATCTCGTTCAATCATCAACGCCTGCTTTTTGGATGTGGCGCGGCGGCGGCTATCGCTGCGCTGTTTAATACGCCGTTGGCCGGGGTACTGTTTGCGATGGAGGTGATTCTGCTGGAGTACAGTCTTGCTGGGTTTACCTCTATTATTGTGGCGGCGGTGAGTGCCGATGCACTGACCCGCTATATCTTTGGCTCGCCTGAGGTGTTGGGGCACGCTATTCAGAGCAGCGATACCCTGTCTCAGTTTCCGGTATTGGCGGTACTTACCCTATGCGTGGCACTGGCTGGTTATCTGTTTCAGCAACTGATTATTACGCTGGCTCGGCATCGCTCCAAAAATTTACTCGCGAATTGTCTCTTTGCAGGGGTTTTGGTCGGCTTACTGTTGGCCTTTGAACCGGCTTTTGTAACGCCAGTGCATCACGTGATGCAGAATGCATTGGAGGTGAATTACAGCGTGGCGGAATTATGGAAATATACCCTGTTCTATCTGCTCGTGCCGGCGATCGTGTTGGGAGTGGGTGTACCCGGGGGGTTGATCGGTCCTTCGCTCACCCTAGGGGCTCTAATCGGTGCTTTGTTAAGTGTTTCGATGGGGGAGTGGGCGCAAGCTGTGGATGCAACAACACTCTCTCTGATCGGTATGGCGGCACTGCTATCGGCCGTGATTCATGCACCGCTGGCAGCGCTTTTGGCGGTATTTGAGCTCAGTGGCAGCGTACAGACACTGACGCTGGCGATGGCTGTGATTGTGCTCTCTGATCTGTTAATGCGCTCGGTATTCCGGTTGCCCTCTATATTTGAGCGTCTGTTGCAGGTGCAGGGGCTGTCTCGTGATACCCATATCTATCGCCGTTTAATGATGAGCATGAATGTACGAGATCTGATGGACCCCTCGGTCCATGACCATCGTGCGTTGGATAGCCTAAATCTCCTAGCGGATGCCAATTGGCACCTTGTCAGTCACACCGAACAGCACTCTATTCTCCATCGTGAAGAGCTGCATGAGCGATCCGATGAACCTGGTCAAAAATGCCAGTTCTGCACCATTGATGCGCGTGCGTCGCTACTTCAAGCGATCGATATGATGCAGACTAACGGGTGCGAGCGCTTAGTGGTCCAAAAGCACGGGGTAACACAAGGTGTCATTTCACAGCAGCATATCGAGGAGTACTATCTTAATGCGGAAGATTAGCGCCACTGTTGGGCGACTTGGGGCTAAAGTAGTGCGCTAAAGTGCCGATATGAGTCTAGAGGTTTAAACCAGAGTTTCTCCTTTAGTTTGAAAGGTTAATAGTATTTCAGGATTGGTTGAGTCATGGATATCGCAACGCTCATAGGTTTGTTAGGTGCCATTGGTACCATCGTGATGGCGGTCGTATTAGGCGGCTCTGCTGGCATGTTCATAAACGTACCATCCTTGGTTATCGTCTTTGGTGGTACCTTGATGGTTACGATGATGCGCTCCTCGATGGGGGACTTTGTGGGTGCGGTGAAAGTTGCTGGACGCAGCTTTGGCAACCCACTGGAGAAACCCGAGGCGCTGATTGAAAAGTTCGTCGAGTACGCCGAAATGGTGCGCAAAGATGGCATGATCGCGCTGGAGAGCAAGGTGGCAGAAGAGAAGAACGCCTACCTCAAGAACGGTCTAGAGATGTTGGTGGATGGTAAGGATAAGAGCTTTGTACAGACTCAACTAACCAAAGAGACCGAAATTATGACGATCCGCCACGAGCGCGGCGCGGATGTCTGGTCCGCCATTGGGGATTTTGGGCCGGCGATGGGTATGATTGGGACACTGGTGGGTCTAGTGCAGATGCTTGCTAACATGAGTGATCCAAAGTCGATTGGTCCGGCGATGGCGGTGGCGCTGCTAACGACGCTTTACGGTGCCTTTCTGGCCAATATTATTGCATTTCCGATTCAGCAGAAGTTGAAGCAGCGTCTGGTGGATGAAGCGCTAAATAATGAGCTGATTCTAAGCGCCCTGAACTTTATGCAGGATGGCGGCAACCCTCGTGTATTGTCCGACAAATTGGTGATCTATCTTGATCCGGCCACCCGGGCGAAATTTGCCAACGCTTAAACGGCATTGAGAGAGTTATGGCCACGAACGAAGAGACCGTCCAAGAGAACGCACCAGAAGAGGTGATTGGCACTGCAGTCGCAGAGGATGCCCCACCCGAAAAAGAGGTTGAGTGCGAGGAGTGTAAACCCGGCGCGCCTCTCTGGATGGCCACGTTTGCTGATATGGCAACTCTATTGATGGCCTTCTTTGTCCTTATTCTCTCCTTTACAGAAGCCCGTCGACTGCAGTATCTACAGGCTGCCGGTGCCCTCTCAGAGGCTTTCGGTGTGCAGAAAGAGGTACAGACCTTTGAGCGACCCGATGGCACCATGATTATCAATAACTCGTTCAGTTCATCAAACGCCAACCCCACTATTGTCAGTTCTGTAGAGCAGAGTAAGGTCGATGAAGACGACCCCGAGAAGGAGCTGGACCGCAATCGCAAACAGAAGAGTGAGTCCAGCGAGAATAGCCCGAGTGAGCAGCTTGAGTCCTTGTTGGCGGAGTATATCTCTAGGGGGCAGGTGGCGGTCCGCCAAGATGATCAGCGTGTCCTAGTAGAGATTCAGAACTTCGGTTCGGCTCAGGCAAATGAACAGCAGAGCTCGCAAGAGGTTGGTGGTGTCATTCCACAAGAGAAAGTTGAGTTGCTGCGGCGAGTTGCAGAGTTCCAGAAGAGTGCGCAAGCGCCGATCGAGGTTCTTGAGTACGCTGATACACCGAATTGGGCCGACCAGCAGCCAACAGATGAGCCGATGGACGCGGTTACACATAAGATTGAGCAGTTGAACAATGAGCTGGCGCGCGAAATAGAGAGCGGGATTGCTGAGGTGGAACGCCAGGGAGATCAGATAATTGTTCGCTTGGCCGAGAGTGCTACCTTTCCATCAGGCGGTTCCAAGATGAATACCAGCCGCGCTGAAGCCATGCTGCGCAAAGTGAGCAGTGTGATCACTAAGAATGACGGCCCGGTTACGATCGAGGGGCACACCTCTTCTGAACCAGTCCAATTGGATGGTCAGTTCCCGTCGAGTTGGGATTTGTCGATTGCTCGAGCCTCCTCGATCGCAAACTCGTTGTCTGGGCAATATGCGATTGACCCTGAGCGTTTGACTGTTAAGGGTTACGGGGACACCAAACCACCCGCGCAGGGGAGTGCGTTGGGCGAGCGGCGTATTGAAATTGTAATGGACGTAAACTGACAGCTAATCTGAATCTTAAGTAGAGAAAAGTAAAACGCAGAGCGATTCACCGGTCTGCGTTTTTTGTTTAAGTGGGTTAGCGTTTGATGCCCGGCGGGGGATCGATCAGATCGGCTAGGTTGAGCATCCGCTCAGCGATTGCATCGGGATCTAGCGGGTATCGACCCTCGGCTATAGCCCGCTTTATCATCTCTACCTTCTCCATATCGACGCCTGATAACTGCGCCGCCAACTGATTTGTGCTGCTCGCACTTTTTGCCGTATGGGTCAGGCTGACCTGATCAGAACTTGCACGCAGCTCACGCTGCTGTTGTAGATCGATTGGATCCTTAGCGGGCACAGTTTCGCCAGCGCTACTTTTACGCGGACTGGTCTCAGTTCTCGTAGCGCTATTGCGAGTTAAAAAGTGCACGTTATCAGCCATCAATCGTTCCTAGATATAGTTTCTCACTCTCTTATCGGCAACCCCTGATAAAACTTTAGCGAGGAGTGCCGTTGTGGGCGGCAAACGGTTGCCTCCTCTGCCTACTACAACGCCTGTTTGTAGACATAGATGAGCCAAAAAGTCAGTAAATCTTACGATAAAATATTGATTTAATTATTTAAATTATTTTTGGCCTGCTGTTTGCTTTTGCTTGGCAAGGGTATAAGAAAAGAGGCAAAAAATGTCTTTATTACAAGATCCATTTGGTATTCACGCTCAGGCGCTCACGCTTCGGTCTATGCGCTCTACCGTGCTAGCAGCAAATATTGCCAACGCCGATACGCCAAACTACAAAGCGCGTGATATCGACTTCAAACCGCTGTTATCCGGCAACTCTGTAGGTGAGTTAAGGATGAGTGACCGTGATCATATCCAGAGTGCCTATGGCGAACAGGGCGGGGACCTGCTCTACCGTATCCCAACCAACCCCTCCCTAAATGGAAACACGGTTGAGATCGATACAGAGCAGGGCATATTCGCCGACAACGCCATGCGTTATCAGGCAACACTGACCTTTTTGAACAGCCGAATCAAAGGCATTAAGACCGCGTTGAGAGGGGAATAAAATGTCATTTTTTAATGTGTTAGGGGTAGCGGGTTCGGGCATGCATGCCCAAATGGTTCGAATGAACACCATCTCATCCAACCTTGCCAACGTGGGTGTGGCAGCCTCGAGTGCCGAAGAAGCTTACAAAGCGAAGCGGCCGATCTTTCGCACGGTAATGGATCAAACAACCGAAACTTTCGCGGCAGGTGTGTCGGTAGAGAGTATCGGTAACAGCGATAAACCCAATGATCGGCGTTTTGAGCCCAACCATCCAATGGCCGATGCCGATGGCAATATCTATATCTCCAACGTCAACTCAATCGAAGAGATGGTGGAGATGACCGTGGCGTCACGCTCGTACCAAAACAACGTGGAGTCGATTAACACCGCGAAAAAGTTGGTGTTACAGACGCTACGCCTAGGACAGTAGAGGCTAGGAGGTTGCCCCAATGTTAGCAACAGGAATTAGCAGCGCGGTGCGCACGACCGACGACTATCTTAAGGCTCAAGAGGCAGAGGCCGAACGCACCTCATCAACGCTTGGCCAGAGTGACTTTTTGAAGCTGATGACCACTCAGTTGATGAATCAGGATCCCCTGCAGCCGATGGAGAATGGAGAGTTCTTGGCGCAGATGGCGCAGTTCTCGACTGTCAGTGGCATAACCGAGATGAACACCTCGATGCAGTCGATGTCAGACAGCTTCCGTTCGCAGCAGTTGATGCAGGCCAGTGGCCTTATCAATAAGAGTGCCTTGGTTGAGGGGGCCTTCGCCCAGCTCGATGCGACCAAGGGACTCAAAGGAGCAATTAGCCTAGATCAGGCGACTGATGGCACACAGATTGTGGTGAAGAACCTCAAGGGTGAGGTGGTCTACTCCGAGCATGTGGGGCTCATGTTTCCTGGAATCCATGAGTTCTCTTGGGATGGCATCACCAATGACGGCTACCCGGCCGAACCGGGTGAATATTTTGTTGAGCCAGTGGCACTGAAAAATGGTGAGGCTTATACCCCCACCACACTGGTTTACGCCAATGTAAATGCAATTTCGACAAGCCCCGCGGGCGAACTTCTGCTGGAGGTCGCTGGTGTCGGCAACATTCCATTTAACGAGGTCTATCGCGTCGGCGAGTAGAGCGATTAGAGACGATACACTTAGGGGACAACAGCTATGTCATTCTATACATCACTTACAGGACTTAACTCGGCCACCTCTCAGTTGGCGGTAACCTCAAACAACATTGCCAACTCCGGTACCACAGCGTTTAAACGCTCACGGGCCGACTTTGGTGATATCTTCTCCACCTCGCCGCTGCAGAAATCGTCGGCCCAGATTGGTCAGGGTGTACTCCTCAAGGGGGTTAACCAGGAGTTTAGCCAGGGTAACATTTCGACATCAGGTAACTCGCTCGATTTGGCGATTACCGGTGACGGTTTCTTCCCACTAAAAACCGCCGACGGTCTGCAGGATATCTACACCCGTAACGGTGCCTTCATGCTCAACGAGCAGAATAACGTGGTGAACTCGACTGGACAGCGACTGATGGCGGCATCGGTCGACTCATCCGGCACGGCGGATTTGAGTAACCTGAGTGCTCTTACAATTCCGTCACAAACAACGGGCGAGGCGCAAAAAACAACCGAGGTGAAGCTGGGCCTTAACCTGCCAGCGGATGCCGCAGTGATCGATGCGAAATTCGACCGAACTGATCCGTCCACCTATAACGAATCCACGGCACTGACGGTTTACGACGACTCCGGTGAGGGGTATCTGGCCACCATCTATTACGTGAAGACACAGACGGCAAATATTGGCACGCCGGAGAGTAAGTGGCAGACCTACTTCTTTATCGGAGATCAGGCCTTTAACTCACGCCTGCAGCAGGTGACCAATGAGTCGGGACAGTACTTGGAGATGAATGGTCACGGTGATATGCGTTATGTGACTGCTCGGGCATCGCAGAAAGTCGGTATGTTCCGCTATGACGAGAACGTCACCAAGCAGAACTCTGTGCCGGCAACGACCGTCTCATCAGTGCCGAGTGCGTCAACAATTATTGATGCGGATGACAACATCGAAGTTACCGGAGACAACCTAAAGTTTGACTTCACACTGACCGTCGATGGGGTTTCGCAGGCCATAAACCTTGATCTGACCGGTGATGATGATGTCGTTGACCACGAAATCGCTGGGGATGATCTGGCCTCTAAGCTGACAGTGGCGATCAACAACGCCTTCTCTGATCCAGCAAATACCTCAGATGCAACCCCCGCAGTTGAACCGAAATACGGCATGAAAGTGGTTTATGAAGAGGGGCAGTTCTCCTTCTCTTCTGGCTCTACGGGTGACTCTTCGAGCATCGAATTCTCCGATGTAGATAAATACGATGTTCAGGGTATTGATACCTCGACCGGTGCGTCGCAGATTCTGGGTGTGAGTACCGATAACGCTGTCTACGCTATTGGCGCAACCGATAACGCCGTGCGCGGTAAGGTATCGGACCCGGCGGTGCTCAAATCCGATCCGGTCATTTTGAAGTCGGACGGAACCATGACAATCGCCTCTGACTTAGATATCGAGGTGGTGGTGAACGGTGTGAAGTCTAACTTTACACTCGATATCGGTAACTCAAGTCTCAAACCAAGTGTCATCGCCGGTCTGCTAGAGCAGGGGATTAACTACCCAGATGCGGCCATCGATACGAAGGTTCTGCAGGATGCTGGCACAGCAGTGACGGAATCGGGGCAAAAGCTGCGTGGTGTAACCGTGGAGTTTGATGAGACCACCAACCAGTTTACCGTCACCAGCCCTACCACAGGTTCGGCCTCTGTTATCGATATCGTAAAGATTGCTGAAACAACGGGTGATAAAGCTGAGGTGCCTGAGCTGTTCGGTTTTGCCAATACCACCCGAGCCGTCGGTGTGACTAACCCCTGGGTTAACCTGTCGCAGCATACGGTCAACGGTACTCAGACCTTTGTGGAGCTCGGTGATGATGGCTACTACGAGGAGGTGACTGACCCTTCAGGTGTGGACTCAACCATCAACTCAGAGACGTGGAAGCCTGTCTTCCTAGACCCAGGTGAGCTGACCTTTACACTCAACGGTGAGGCGCTATCGCCCTTTATGGGTATCCCATTCACTGCACGCATTGTGGCGGGCCAGGATACCAATATCCCAATCAGCGACATGACCATAGACTTGACTCGATCCAGTCAGTACACCGGCACCTTCTCGGTTTTGAGCCAGTCGCAAGATGGTCAGCCTGAAGGTGACCTGATGGGTCTGGATATCGGTGGTGACGGTCTGGTGAACGCCTCGTTCTCCAACGGTACTCAGAAGTCGCTGGGTAAGATTATCCTCGCTAACTTTGCCTCGCCATCAGGTCTACGCCAGATGGGTGACTCAAGCTTCCTAGCCTCAGCTTCATCGGGTGATGCGAAGATCGGTGAAGCGGGATCCTCGGGTTTCGGTTCAATACGCGCCGGTGCAATCGAGCGTTCTAACGTGGATTTGACTCAGGAGCTAGTTGACCTGATTACCGCACAACGTAACTTCCAGGCCAACGCTAAGGCAATTGAAACCTCAAATACCCTGACCCAGGCCATTATTAATATTCGCGGATAACCCCTCCATCTGAATATTAGGTTTGGATCTTTTGCCCTCTATCTTATTGATATGAGGGCTTTTTTTGTTTATGGCACGCTATCTGTATCAATCTTTGTAATCGTGACGTTTTGTCATAAAAACGTCGCCAAAGCGGCAAAAGATTGCCGCAAACCACAGGGTAAAGACCGATGGACAAGATGATATATACCGTGCTTAACGGTATGAAAGTAACAGAGCAGCGCCAAGCCAACACCATTAACGAGTTGGCCAACGTGAGTACGGTAGGCTTTAAAAAGAGCTTCAACTCGGCGGTGATTTCCCGCGACCTAGTGGCACCCACCGGGCTCAATTCGCGTGCCATTCCAATTCTGAAAACTGAAAACGTGGTGGACTTAACACCCGGTCCAGTGCAGCGCTCGGGTAATCCGTTGGATCTCTATATTTCCGGTCAGGGCTTACTTGCCGTGCAGGCTCCCGATGGAACTGAAGTGTACACCCGCCGGGGGGATCTGAAGATCACCGACAATGGCGTCTTGACGACCGGTGCCGGCCACGTGGTGCTGGGGGATAACGGTCCCATCACGCTGCCGCCAACGTCGAAGATCGAGATCTCGGCTGATGGCACTGTCAATATTTTGGCGCAGGGCGAGGAAGGTAATGTGATGGAGCCCATCGCCCGACTGAAGCTGGTAAACGCTGAGGGCGAGGTGATGCAGATTCGCTCGGATGGCCTCTATCAGTCGGCTGCACAGACCCAGTTACCTGTTGATGCTCAGATCAGTGTAACCACCGGTGCTTTAGAAGGGAGTTCAGCGACACCGATTGATGCCATGGTGCAGATGATACGTGATTCGCGCGCCTACGAAATGCAGATCAGTGTGATGAAAAATGCAAAAGAGCTATCCACCGCCGGTGCCAGTGTGATGCGCTTGGATAGTTAACGTACAGATCAGGGGTAAGTGGCTTAAGACCACTGAATAAAAAGAGGATAGAACAATGGACGCTACATTATGGATTGCAAAGACCGGACTTGATGCGCAGCAGACGCGTATGTCTGTGATCTCGAACAACCTAGCGAACGTCAACACCATGGGCTTTAAACGTGACCGTGCCGTGTTTGAGGATCTGCTCTACCAGAACGTGCGTCAGGCAGGCGCCAATACCGCAGCCAACAGCCAGGCTCCAACCGGCCTGATGCTCGGTACCGGTACACGTATAGTTGCCACCGAGAAACTGCACACGCAGGGCAACATGGTGCAGACCGAAAATGCGCTGGATGTCGCTATTGATGGTCCCGGCTACTTCCAGATTCTGCGCCCTGACGCCACCATCGGGTACACCCGCGATGGCTCGTTTAAGCTCAGCGCTGATGGCAGTCTCGTTACCTCTAACGGTTTTCAACTACAGCCGACCGTTGCCATTCCAGCCGATGCCCAGTCGATCACTATTGGCCTGGATGGCACCGTGAGCGTGATGCGCTTTGGTCAGCCGCAACCGACCATTGTTGGCAATGTGCAGCTGGCAACCTTTGTAAACCCCGCGGGTCTGCAAGCGACCGGGGAGAACATGTATATCGAGACCGCTGCTAGCGGCGCTGCCCAGCTACTCACACCGGCCCAGCTTGGTGCGGGTAAGTTAGTACAGGGTGCGCTAGAGGCCTCCAACGTCAACGTGGTGGAGGAGATGGTCAATATGATTGAGACACAGCGCGCCTACGAGGTTAACTCTAAGGCGATCTCGGCGGCTGACCAGATGCTGAAGTTCGTCAATAACAACCTCTAAGGCAGTGGTTGAAGGAGGGGTAGCATGAGCATGGGTGCAGGGGTTAAGCGCGTGGCAGTAGCGGCAGCGTTGGGGCTGTTAGTGGGCTGTGGTGGTAATCAGCCGATGCCGCAACGGGTTAACAACTTTGAGCCGGTGATGCCGCAGGCGCAGATTACCGAGAAGGTGGTGGATGGCTCCATCTACTCCAGTCGGGTAAATGGCGGCCTCTTTGGTGATCGCAAGGCCTACCAGGCGGGTGACCTTATCACCATCTTGCTGCGCGAGCGCACCAACGCGGTGAAAGAGGCGTCCGGTTCGGTTGAACGCAGCTCCTCCAATGACGCCCTCTCACCGCTGCAGTTAGCGCGCTTTGGCTCGGCCGGTGGCCTCTTCTCGAGCGACTCCACAATGGGTTCAACCATCAGTAATGATGGCACCGGTGCGGCTACCCAGAGCAACCAGCTTGGCGGTGATATTACCGTCAGTGTGGTGAGCCTCTTGCCCAATGGCAACCTGGTGATTCGTGGTGAGAAGCTCATCACGCTAAACCACGGCGATGAGTATGTGCAGGTCTCCGGGGTGATTCGCCCGGATGATATTCAGCCGGACAACACTATTTTGTCCAAGCGCATCGCCAACGCACAGATCACCTACAGCGGCTCAGGGCAGTTGAACGATGCCACCAAGCTCGCCTGGGGTAACGCCTTCTTCCTCAAATTCTGGCCATTTTAAGCGAGGGTACTATGTCTAAAATTTCACTCGAAAAAGCGGTGCTGACATCCTCTCTGATCAGTGCAACCCTGTTTCTACGTGGTTTAGCTCTGATTCTCGTGCTGGCTTGGGCGAGCGGTGCGAATGCCGACCGCATAAAAGACCTCAGCGATATCGCTGGAATTCGGGATAACCAGTTGATCGGCTTCGGTCTGGTGGTGGGTTTAAATGGCACCGGCGATGGGGCGATCAACTTCACCAACCAGAGTTTGCGCTCGATGTTGTCGCGTTTTGGTTTAAATATTAACGATGTGACCTCTGATCTCTCGCAGTCGGCCTACAACTCTATCGCCGCGCGGGCGCAGGATATGGACCTGGTCAATGTGGCGGCAGTCATGGTAACCGCGGAGTTGCCCGCGTTTGCAAAACCGGGGCAGCGTATTGATGTAACCGCCTCCACGATCGGGGAAGCGACCAGCCTGCGTGGCGGCACGCTACTAATGACCCGCCTGTTGGGCGTAGATGGTGAGGTCTACGCCATGGCGCAGGGAAACCTCGCTGTGGGCGGTTTGGGTGCCGCCGCTGAGGGGTCAAAAGTGGTGGTTAATGTGCCCACCGTAGGGCGCGTACCATCCGGAGCAACGGTAGAGCGGTTGGTCGATACCCCTTTTGGCAGCAGTGACTATTTGGTTCTAAATATGAAGAGTCGCGACTTCACCACTACCACGCGTGTCGTGGAAGCGATTAACGACACCTTTGGTGCGGGTACCGCTGAGGCGATTGATGGAGTATCAGTACGCGTAGTTGCGCCCGAGGGGATGAGCGCGCGGGTCGGTTTCGTCTCTATGATCGAGGGGTTGGAGATCGATCCGGGTGAGCCACCTGCGCGGGTAGTCGTTAACTCGCGCTCGGGTACCGTCGTGATTAGCCGCAATGTGCGTGTTAGCGCCGCGGCCGTGACCCATGGCAGCCTGATGGTAAAGATTATGCAGCGTAATGAGGTGAGCCAGCCGGGCCCCTTTACCCAAGCAGAAGCCGTACCGGTGACCAATACCGATCTGACAGTGACCGAAGAGGAGAAACCGATGTTTCTGTTTGAGCCGGGTGTAGAGCTGCGTGAAATCGTGGATGCGGTGAACATGGTGGGGGCCTCCCCAAGTGCCTTGGTGGCAATCCTCGAAACCCTGAAACAGTCAGGCAGCTTGCGGGCTGAACTGATCATCATCTAACGGTGGACGGCATGGACGTTAGCGATAAGATTTCGAGCTACAACGACTTCCAAGGGATGGCGGAGCTGCGCGCGAAAGCCCAGCGCGATCAGGGTGCCGCCCTGGATGAGGTGGCGACTCAATTTGAGGGAATGTTCCTCAATATGATGCTCAAAGAGATGCGTAAGACGGTGCCCGAAAGCGAGCTGTTTAACTCCTCAGCACTGCGCATGTTTACCGATATGCAGGACCAGCAGATGGCGATGGCGATGGCCAAACAGGGGCCGCTAGGTTTTGCCGATATGCTGAAACAGAATTTGGCGGGTCAGCTCCCCTCGGGTGAGTCTGAAATAAAGTTTGAAGCGGCCTTGCAACATCTGCAGCAGAGCGCGCGTGCTTTCCAATTAAACAGCGCCACGCAAGCGTTTGAACTGCCAAAGGCGGGTAGTGCCGAAATGGCGCTAGATGTCTATCAAAGTATAGATAAAGGGTGGTAACAGATTATGGCTGATCTGCTGTCGGTTGGTACCTCGGGGATAAAAATTTACCAGCGCTCGCTGGCGACCGTTGCCAACAACATTTCCAATGTCGATACCGAAGGCTATTCGCGGCAGAGTCATGAGACCCGTCAAGAGATCGGCTCCGGCTCAGGCATGATCAAAGTGGGCCTCGGTGTATCGTCGGAGGCGGTGCGCCGTGCCTATGATAGCTTCGCCACAGAGACACTGCGCAAGAACACCTCGGCGTTAGAGCAGCAGAATTCGCTCTATGACTATGCGCGTAAGCTCGAGAATATTCTGGGTGATCCGCAACTTTCGGTCACCACAATTTTGGATCGTTTCTTCTCCGCTGCGCAGGATCTCTCGGTGTCCCCCTCGTCAGCCAGTGCCCGCGAAGGGCTGCTGAATGAGGCGCGCAACGTCTCTGAGCGCTTCCAATCGATGGCACGCCAATTCGATCAGCTCGATACCGACTCCTTTTTAGAGATCGAAAGCAAAGTGAGCAGCCTCAACACACTCGCGAAGCAATTGGCGGCGGTAAACCAGTCGCTCTATAAAAATGGCGAAGTGGGTAAGCAGCCCAACGCGCTGCTGGACCAGCGTGATGATCTACTCCAACAGATGTCTGAGCTAACAAAACTCGCGGTGGTTGAGCGTAAGAGCGGTGTGGTTGATGTCTATCTCGGTTTTCAGTCGCCCGACACTCAGATAGTTAACGGTGATATCTCCAAGATCGTGTCAGCAAAACGCCTGAGTAGCGATCCGGAACGCATTGGCTTTACCCTGGACGCGTACGGCTCACCCAAAGCGCTATCCAGTATTACCAGCGGCTCGCTGGCGGGCCTGCAAGATTTTCGTAACAACGCGCTGCAACAGGCGCGCAATGAGCTTGATGCGTTGGCACTGGGATTTATGAACGCTGTGAATGAGGTGCAGCGCAGTGGTTGGGACGCCTCCGGTAACTACGGTCGCGATATGTTTGGCGTGACGGACGCCAGCGCGCACGCTGCAGGCGAGATTGAGGTGTTGATCAGTGGGGGTGATGATATCGCCACTGCAGCCCCGCTGATGGTGGACCAACGCAGCAGCCACTCCACCTTGCAGCTAACTAGCTGGTCGGCAATTAATGAGGGATCTCTGCGCAAAGGCGAGCAGAGTATCGAGCAGGTACTGGGTGCTGTGAGCAGTAAAAAGGTGCTGGGCTCAGCAGAAATACCCGCTAAAGCCTTCGTGGTTGAAGGGAATAAAATTGGCGGACTTGACCTCGCCTTTGATAACGCCAGCGGCGTGCAGATCTTTACCCGTGATGGGCGCCACATCTTTGGCGATGCCGGTATTAGCGCGGACCTGAAAGCGACGCTGATCTCTACCGCCAACGGTTTTAACACCAGTGATGTGGCCAACTACAACAACAGCTATCTAAATCAGCAGGGGGCGGCCAGCTACAAAGATGCCTTCACTCTCACCACTGATGCCGACGGCAAAACTCACCTAATGATGACCGGCCAGATCAGCGATGACCTGCTGGTCTTTGTGACCGATGGTACCACTGAATTTTCCGGCGGTTGGTACCCTCAAGATGAGGCGCAGACGCGCCAGCAGCTGCTCTCTGAGGTGCGCATTGAGTTCACTACAGCCGATAGCTACACGATAACCGATATCACCACCGGCACCTCGATCGGTACGCGCAGCTACACGCCGGGTGATCTGATCGAGATCAACGGCTGGAGTGCGCAGCTGCAGAACAACCCGCTGGCCGGAGATAGCTTTACCGTCGCTCCCAACGCCTCGCCGCAGGGCGATAACCGTAACGTGCTGCAACTGGCGCAGCTGCAGTCCAACCGCGATATCTTTAACGGCCGCGGTACGCTGGGCGAGGTTTACGCCGATGTGATTAACGACCTGGGGTCGGTGGTGGTGCAGGCGCAGATTAGCCGCGACGCCCAGTCGGTATTAACTGATGAGGCGCGCCAGCAGCGTGACTCGGTATCGGCGGTGAGTTTAGATGAGGAGGCTGCCAACCTGTTGCGCTTTCAGCAGGCATATCAGGCCAACGCGCAGGTGATTCAGGCGGCTAACCGACTTTTTGATGTGATACTACAGATCCGCTAACAACCGCCGATGAGCAGTTAACGGGCAGCGCCGAACTAGGATGTAGAGCAGGAACCAAGATGCGAGTAACCACCAGTACCATTTTTGACCGCATAACCACCCAGCTAGGGCAGCAGCAGGCGCGCCTGGCCCAAACGCAGGAGCGTATCTCAACTGGGCGTAACTACCTCAAGCCATCCGATGCGCCCGATCAGGTCGCGGCCTTAGATAGGCTAGAGAGCTCGGTGCGCAAGGCGGATCAGTATCTTAAAAATATCGCCGCGGTGAACGACAAACTGAGCCTGCAGGAGCTTGCAATTACTGCCGTCAATGATGATCTGATACGCGCCAAAGAGCTGTTAATTCAAGGCGCCAACGGTACCCTGGATAAGACCACCAAAGAGGCGCTGGCGATAGAGCTAGACTCAATCTACAACAATCTGATCTCCGTCGGTAACGCCAAGGATACGGATGGCAGCTACCTCTTCTCCGGTTTTATTCAGGGTGTCCCCCCGTTCAGTGCGGGAAACGATCCGCTAGTCGGTGAGTTTACAGATTTTTTTGCCGGTAATGATGCGATTCAGCGCGTGGCGATAGATGACGGCTATGCGGTCGATGTGGGTCTTCCTGGCTCACGCCTCTTCTCCGGTTTTAGCGATGAGAACGGCGATACCACACACCTCTTTAAGGTGATAAAAGAGGCGAGCAATGCGCTGCGTGCCAACGATGAGGCGGGCATTCGTGCTGCGATTGATAGAGTGAGTAGTGGCTTTGAGCATATTAATGTGCGCCTGACTCAGGTGGGTGCCAAAATGCGCGTCACCGACACTCAGACACAGATACTCGATGAGCGCACACTCACTTTGGAGGGGATGATCTCATCGGTGAAGGACCTAGACTACATCTCCGCCGTGACCGAACTTAAGAACCAGAGCCTAGCGCTGCAAGCGGGCCAATCGAGCTTTGCCCAGATCTCCAACCTCTCGCTGTTCAACTACATAAAGTAGCTCCGCCGGCCTTTAACGAGCCCCTGTACTAGCTAAGCGCTTAACGGTCCTGGAAAATAAATTCTAAATCGCCATTAAAGTTATCCAAACGCCATCCGATATTAAGGGTACAGGAGTTGCCAGTCGCAGCTTCTAGTGGAAAGACCTGAGAGAATGCTCAGGGACTCGAAGCGGTGAAAACTTAAAAATATTGGAGACATATTATGTCAATGGTAATTAACACAAACGTAGCGTCACTCGCATCACAACGTCACCTTGCATCCTCTCGTGCAGATATGGAGCAGGCGATGGAACGTCTGTCGTCAGGCAAACGCATCAACTCAGCAATGGATGATGCTGCGGGCCTGACGATTGCCCATAGCCTAGATGGTAAAATTGCGAGTTTGAATCAGGCGGTCAGAAATGCCAATGATGGTATTGCAATGATAAATCTAGCGGAAGGCGCTCTTGAAGAGATCAGTTCGATGCTTACTCGTATGAAAGAGTTGTCGACCCAAGCACTAAACGGTACATATAGCTCTACAGATTTGACTAACCTTAGTGCCGAGTATACGGCTCTGAGTACCGAAATAACTCGAGTTGCAACCCATACAGATTTCAATGGAATTGATGTTCTGAACTCAACAACTGCTATTTCCTTTGCTGTGGGTGACGCAGCAGCAGATGCAATTAGCCTTACTCCACAAGAAATGGACGCAACCACCCTGACAATTGCCTCTGATCTTACAACTTCAGGAAACGCATCTACCTCACTAGGGCAGGTCAATGCTGCGATAGCAACTGTGGATTCATATCGGGCAACATTGGGTGCCACAGCTAACCGTTTGGAGCATTCAGCGTCGAACCTAATGTCGCGTGTAGAGCATCAATCTGCTGCTCGTTCGAGTATCCAAGATGCTGACTACGCGGTTGAATCTGCGAACCTAGCGAAAGCACAGGTACTGCAGCAGGCAGGTACAGCGATGCTGTCACAGGCGAATGCCAGCACTCAGAACGTGCTGTCACTGCTGAAGTAACGGGCGGTACGCCGGCTAGGGGTTAACACCTGGTTAAGATAAAAATCTTAGTCAGGTGCCCTGAAGGGTACTAAAGCTCTCAGAGATGAGAGCAGACTCTCCAAACTCTCAGCCGCGGTTGAGAGGGCAAAAGATTCAGGCCTGGTGTCAGGGTAACCCACCAAGTGGATCTGGATCTGAGTACGAACAGGTACTTGGGGAGTGAACTACTCAAACGCTCTTTAACAACGAATCGCTTCACTCGAACTTACTCTTACAGCGATTGAGGGAGAGTTTGGCAAGAGTGTTACACAGCGTTTGCGTAGCAAGCGTGGAGACGAAACTTATGAGTAGTATTGAGGCCGTGAAAGGCTCTGCTGTTCAGTCTCTCGACTTGGCCCGTGCAGCAGCACAATCGTCAAGTAGCTCGCCAGAGGCGGTTAAACCGCCAGCAGCGAGCTTTGAGGCCAATGAGAAGGTGCTGATCTCCGGGGAAGATCTGCAGGCTGCGATTGACCAGCTCAATCATCAGATGCAGAAGATGAACCGCAGTGTAAACTTCTCAGTGGATAGCGCGAGTGGCAAGGATGTGGTTCGCGTAACTGACAGCAACACCGGTCAAACGGTACGCCAGCTTCCAAATGAGGATATGCTCCAGTTTATCCGCAACATGGAAAATATGGTGGGAATGATCTTCGACAGTCGAACTTAACCGGTTCGCGATTGAAGCTCGAAGCAGATAAAACGCCAGAGGCTTGCGCTTCTGGCGTTTTTTTATGCCCGCCGTTTTGCCCATAAATGAGTTGGCACGTTTTCTGTATTACCCCTTAAAAGGGAGAGTTTTAGGGGCTAAAGGCCTCAAGTCTTTCCGTTTGAGAGGCCTTTATTGGCCGCAGCGGCTATAGATTGCCGCTTTTGTGCCGATACCTAGGCTATTAGAGGTGTGTTTTCGATGGCAACAGATTACTTAAAGGCGTTAGGCGTAGGGGCGGGGTTAGACACCGTTGCCCTGGTTACGGCGATTGTGGATGCCGAGGTCGCCCCGCGCCAATCGAGTATTGAGACTCGCCTTACGGCCGCTGAAACGAATATCTCGGGTATGGCGACACTGAAGTCGGCGATGCAGAATCTGCAGAGCGCCTTTGAGACCTTGAATGATGAGCGCGAGTTCGATTTTAACTACCTCACCAACTCCAACAGCACTGCCATCAGCGCGGTCATGAGCGGTGGCGACACCCAGGCTGGAAGTCAAGCAATCACGGTTAATACGCTAGCGCGCGAGGAGATTCGCGTCTCCAACACGGTGGCCGACAAAACCGCGGACCTTGGTGAGGGCGGCTCAACCTTTAGCTTTAGCGTTAACGGCATGCAGAGCTCTATTACACTCAACGCCGGTGACTCGCTGGAGGACCTGGCCACGGCGATTAACGCCACGGATGCACCGGTTAATGCCCGCGTTGTAACGGTGGGCTCGGGCGCCTATCGCCTCTTTCTGCAGGCGGATGAGTCGGGGTTGGCCAATAGCATTAGCATTGATACAGATCTGGCCTCGCTTCAGCTTGGAGACAATGCCAACCTGGCCCAGAGCGCGCAGGACGCCACCCTCACCTATAACGGCGTGGCCATTTCGCGCAGCGCTAACCTGATTGATGATCTGGTGCCGGGGGTGTCACTTAACCTGCTTAGCGCTGGTGAGAGCACAACGCTAGATATAGGCCAGGATAACTTCGCTGCCGCCAGCGCAGTGTATGATCTGGTCGATGCGTTTAATAGTTTCAGTAGCGTAATGACAGAGTTGACTGCTGTGGTCGATGAGTCGGGCGAGGGCGGTGCTTTTGCCGGTGACCCAACCATTCGTAGCATCCTTAGCCAGGCGCGCGAGCTCTTCTTCGCTGAGGGTTCAGTTGCGGGGGATAACATTAAGCGCATGAGCGATTTGGGTGTCAGTGTAGATCGCAACGGCGTCTTTCAGGTCGATGAGGCTCAGCTCGCAAGCTCAGTGAGTGAACACTACGCCGAGATTAGGGCCTTCTTTACCGGCTCGAGCAACGATCAGTCGGACTTCAGTGTGGCGCCGCGCGGCTTCGCCGGCGATCTGGTAAAGCAGATGGATGATTACCTTGGTTTTAACGGTCTGGTCTCCACGCGCGAGTCGGCTAATAGCAAAACCGTTGCAAAGCTCAGTGATGATCAGGCTGAGCTCGATTCTAAACGTGCCACGCTCGAGGCGCGCTACACCAAACAGTTCACCACGATGAACCAGATCGTCAGCGAGATGAACTCACTCAAAGATTACCTCGACAGCCAGTTGAGCAACCTGCCATTCACGGCAAAAAATGATTAATTAGTACAGAATTAGCCCGAGTAAGGGCTAAAGAAACGAGCTCCCCAGCCGATACTATTATGGAAGGGTTCTGCAACCAGAACCGGTCAGAATAGGACTGATGGAGCTAACACAATGTACCTTGCCAAGCGTGCACTTCATAACTACAACACGGTAGATACCGATGCCAAGGCGAGCTTCGCGACCCCCTACCAGCTTACCCAAATGCTCTTCTCGGGTGCGATGAAATCGCTGGCGCTGGTGCCGGTGCTGATGGAGCGTCAGGAGTATGCACACTGTGCTAAAGAGGTCTCGCGCTCGGTGGGCATTATTAACGGGCTACGTGAATCGCTGGATTTAAGCCAGGGTGAGTTGGCCGAGAACCTTTATCAACTCTACGAGTACATGGCACGCGAGGTGTTACGCGCGCATCGCGCGAAGGAGCCCGAAGCGGTGCGCAAGGTGCGTGCATTGCTCGGTGAGATCGACGACGCTTGGGGTCAGATCCCGGTTGAGTTGCGTGGTTAGCGCTGAAAAGTCAAAAAACTGGCAGTTTTTTCTAATTCTGTGCATTTTTGGGTAGTTTCTACCCATTCACATCGTGGCGCTTTTGTGTATTTTATGACACATGTGCTATGGTAGACGTTTATACCAGAGCGTGTTGGATCTCAGGTCCCGTCAAAAGGTAGTTAAAGATGGCGCGCGAAGTTCTTACCGATATCCTGATCGGCAGCTCTGCAGCGATGCAAGAGCTGCGAAGTCAAATCGCTCAGGTGGCCAAAACCCGTGCCACTGTGCTTGTGCTCGGTGAGTCCGGCACAGGTAAAGAGCTGGTCGCGCGCGGTATTCATCTTCTATCCGGGCGCAAAGATGCCAATTTAGTACCGCTGAACTGTGGTGCGATTCCGAAAGATCTATTCGAGAGCGAGTTGTTTGGTCATGAGAAGGGTGCATTCTCAGGCGCTGTTGCGGCCCGCGTTGGCAGGTTCGAGCTGGCGTCTGAAGGCACGCTCTTCCTCGATGAGATAGGCGAGATGCCGCTGAAGATGCAGGTTAAGATGTTACGCGCCCTGCAAGAACGGTGTATCGAACGTGTCGGTGGCGCTAAATCTATCTCCGTCAATGCGCGCATTGTTGCCGCTACCAATCGCTGCCTAGAGACTGCTATAGCCGCTGGTCTTTTTCGCGAGGATCTGTACTACCGACTCAATGTATTTCCAATCTTTGTGCCGCCACTGCGCGAGCGTGATGGCGATATCATTGAGCTCTTTGATGCGCTCGCGGTTAAGTTCGCTGAAGCAGATCAGGCGCCGATAGGTCTGAGCGGGTATGCGCGGGTAGAGGTGCAGAAGCGCCAGTGGCTGGGTAACGTGCGCGAACTGAGCAACTTCGTTGAGCGGCTATCAATTCGCTACCCGGGTGAAGAGATAACGCTGGAGATGCTACCACCTGCTGGTTGGCGCGAAACGCAACTGCAAGAGCAGATGGCGACGGCTATACACCCATCTCCTGACAGGCTAACGGCAGTGCAGGCCTCAGCTACAACTGCCTCTGAGCACGCTGCCCTGAGGGGGCGTGAAGAGCCAACCTTTGCAGAGCCCGTTGTTGCAGCTCAGCACCCTGCTGCCGCTGTAGATGTTAGTGAGGGTATTGACCTGAAGGAACATTTGCAACAGATCGAGGTGGCCTGTATTAGCCAAGCGCTAGATTCTGAAAAGGGCAATGTCACTTCTGCAGCGCGTCTGCTTGGATTACGTCGCACCACCCTGATTGAAAAGATCAAAAAGTACGGTCTTAGCAGCGCCGCCTAGCCGACTCGATGTCTAGCCGGCGCGATTGGGCTAAACGCAGCGCTTTCTCCCAATACCTCTCTTATCGTCGTATTTCCCCTTTCGACCTCCATCTGGCCTGCCGATGGGTGTCATTTTTTTGTCAAAACGGCGCCTATTTAACACTAAAGCCTCAAAATTTGCCTGTTATCTGGTGTGATCTTTGTCCCTACTTTAAAGTAAAAACTAATTTAAGTTATTGAAATGTAGCATTTAAAGTTAATTGGCCCACTGTTTGCAAATCTCTCAGCAAAGGCGCCTCAGCGTCAAATTTTTGAGAGTAAGTGCACCTATGTTAAATGCCAACGCACAGATAGCCCTTTTAGACCCTCGCGGTGAAGAGGCGACACAGCTAAGCGATATGCTTTCCCGTAGTGGTGCGCCTGTGGTGCTGCTAAACGACATAGATCAGCTGTTTGAGCTGGCAAACCAGAGCCGAATTTCGGGTTTGGTGATCAATGCCCAGCGTGATCAACAGTTTCTGGACGCAGCCTTGCGTCAGCGCACCCTATCGATCATTGACTGTCCATTTATAGTGTTAGTTGATCCTGGCGCGGTACCGCTGGCTGTGGCTGCTGCGCGTCAGGGCGCGGCGGATGTGTTGACCCTACCTGGTAGTGAGGAACAGCTGCTGGAGCGTTTACTGGAACTGAATACCTCGGGGGGGAACAACGGCTTTACTTGCGAAGCAGAGCAGTCACGGCAGTTAGTGATGCTGGCCGAGCGTGTTGCCGCGACGGACGTTACAGTTCTGATAAACGGCGATTCTGGTACCGGTAAAGAGGTGCTCGCACGCCAGATTCATCAGTGCTCTAACCGCAACACTCAGGCGTTTGTAGCGCTCAACTGCGCCTCTATTCCCGAATCAATGCTTGAGGACATGTTGTTTGGCCACGAGAAGGGGGCCTTCACCGGTGCTCATCAGAGCCATCAAGGTCTGTTTGAACAGGCCAACGGCGGCACGCTCTTCCTTGATGAGATTGGTGAGATGCCAATCATGCTGCAGGCGAAGATTCTACGGGTACTACAAGAGCGTGAACTCCAGCGCTTGGGTGGTTCTGAGCTGATTAAGTTGGATGTGCGTGTGATTGCTGCGACCAACCGTGACCTTGCACAGCGGGTGCGTGAGCGTGAGTTCCGTGAGGATCTATTCTACCGTCTGAATGTCTTCCCCCTAAAAATTACCCCACTTCGCGAGCGCGTTGAGGACATCCTGCCTATCGCGCGAGTACTGATGCAGAAACATCGCAAAAGTATTGGCAATCGTTGCCGCCTCTCCAAAGCGACCCAGCAGTTTCTTAAGGCCTACCCTTGGCCGGGTAATGTGCGTGAGCTCGAGAACGTATTGCAGCGGGCTATGGTGCTCGCCTTTGATGGGGTCATTGAGATTGAGCATCTATTACTCGAAGGTGATCTGTCGGCTAACCTAGCGTCCTCCCAATCTGTATCGACACAGTCAACACCGGAGCATACAGGTCAGTCCACTGCGGCTGTTTCTAGCCCTGCGCCCGTTGCACCTGAATCTGCCCCCGAACCTGAACGTCTCGATGAACCAACCACCTTGAGTGATCTGGCCTGGGAGAGCGAGTCACGCATGATCATCAACACCTTGTCGCGCAATAGTGGTAACCGTAAAAGTACGGCTGAGACCCTGGGTATCAGCCCACGTACGTTGCGCTACAAATTGGCCAAATTGAAAAATGAAGGGGTTGCTATCCCTTAACGAGTTAGCGCAGTCAGAGAGGATTAGAGGATGAGTTCGCCAATTTCAAACGCCAATATGCAAGCGATGATCACCCGTATGCGGGTGATGGCAGAGCAGGTGTCGACTGATGGGTTGCAAGGTTCCAGCGCAACTAAGGCGACGAGTTTCTCAGACACCCTGACCCAGTCTTTGCAAAGGGTCAATGAACTTCAGGGCGTCGCCGAAGATAAACGTGTGGCATTTGAGATGGGTGAGGATGTCTCTATTGCAGAGGTGATGCTGGCGAAAGAGCGCGCATCAATCGCCTTCGAGGCGACGCTCCAAGTTCGAAATAAGGTGTTGTCTGCGTATCAAGAAATTATGCAGATGCCCGTATAAACGGTTGTTACAGAGTCTAGTTAGTAAGGCTGAAGAGATATGGCAGAGCAACTCACAGCAGATCGCGAACATTTCCAAGAGGGGGCCGCGGACACCGCAGTCGGCCCTGTTGAGAGCGCTAATCCGCCGGCTGAACAGATTACCCGCAGTGCGCAGATTACCAATTTTATGGCGCAGCCTGCGGTGCAGCGAGCCATTCCCGCGATCATCGCGATTGTGCTGTTGATGATATCGTTGCTGGTCTACTCGTTGTTTACCGGTTCGGCCAATCGAGTGCTATTCGATAACCTCAACGGTGAAGATAGCGCCGCGGTCTACGCCGCTCTGCAGGAGGCGGGCATAGACGCCCAGATCCAGCAGACGACCGGCGCCATTACGGTACCTGATGACGCCTATCATCAAGCGAAGATGCTACTTGCTGCACAGGGGTTACCGCAAGGCGTGGATACTGGTGGCTATGAGATGATTCGTGGTGATCAGTCGCTGGGCACCAGCCAGTTTATGGAGCAGATGCGCTACCGTTTAGCGATTGAGGAGGAGTTAGCTAGATCCATCGCAACTATCAACTCAATCAAGCAGGCGCGAGTGCATCTGGCAATACCGCGTCAGTCGGTCTTTATTCGCGAGCGCGAAAAACCCAAAGCCTCCGTTGTCGTCTGGCCGCAGGCCGGACGCAGCGTCTCCAACAGCCAGGTGCAGGCCATTATTCACATGGTCTCCTCCAGTGTGCCCTTTATGGATGCACAGTCGGTGTCGGTGGTAGATCGCTACGGCAACCTGCTGCACTCCAATACTAACTCCGCGGAGCTACGCATCAGCAACGAACAGATGCGCTACCGCCGTGACCTAGAGGAGATGTACCGCAGCCGTATCGTTGCGCTGCTAACCCCCTTCCTAGGTCAGGAGAATATCCACGTTGAGGTCAATGCTGACGTCGACTTCACCAGCGTCGAGAGTATGAGTGAGCTCTTCCCCGGTGCCAACGCGGTCCGCAGTGAACAGGTTTCAGAGCGGCGCAACGGCAGTGCCGAAGCGGTGGGTACACCGGGCGCTACATCGAATAATCCGCCGCCGGAGGCGACCCTAGCCACCCAGCAGGAGGCCGATAAACAGGCATTGGCCAATGCAACGGTGGCGCTTCAGGGGCAGTCGGGTACGGTTAATCGCAACTCCACCCGTAACTTTGAGGTAGACCGCACTATTCGCCACGAGAAGAAGGTTGCCGGTGAACTCACTAAGCTAACGGTCGCGATGGTGGTGGATCAGCCGCTGGAGAGTGAAGATGGCGTTCAGAAACCTCAGAAGTCAATGGACGAGATTGAAACTCTGGTGAAAGGTGCAATCGGGTTTGATCTGGCACGTGGTGACTCGGTAACAGTTATGTCTACTGCCTTTGAAGAGCTGCCGTTGGCTGAGCCTGTGCCGCTCTGGAAAGATGAGCAGGTGCTCAGCATCGCCCGACAGCTGATGGTAGCTCTAGCCTTTATTCTGCTGATCTTCTTCGTCTTCCGACCACTTATCCGCAATGTGATCAACCCTGGCACGCTGGTGGGTGGTCAGCAGATCGCCATAGGCCCGGATGGTCAGCCAATCGCTATTCCGCCAGCGGGTGAACATGAAGAGGGGCTGCGTGAGGGTGAAACGCTCGAGGAGATGAAGGCTCGCCTGAAACCGAAGAAAAAATCGCAGATCTCTGCGGATATGCTGGACACAGCCAACACTTACGACGACAAGGTTGCTCTTGTGCGGATGCTGGTGTCCGAAGACTCTCGCCGCGTTGCCAATGTGATGCGCGGCTGGCTCAAGCGCGATATAGGTTAAGAGGTCATCATGGCAGAACTTGGCATGGACGGTATCCAGGAGCGTACCCCTGAACTAGAGGAAGAGCTGCGACTGCTCTCGCCGACTCAAAAAACTGCGCTGCTGATGATGCTGCTCGGTGAAGAGGAGGCGGCCAATATTTTGACCCACCTTGAGCCGCGTGAGGTGCAGCACTTGGGGGCTGCGATGGTGTCAGTATCGGAGATTTCACAAGAGGCGGTTAGTGCCGTACTCGATGAATTTATCTCCACCATTAAACATCAAACTAGCCTCGGCTTTGGTACCTCTGATTATGTTGAGACCGTTTTGGTTCGTGCTCTCGGAGAGGATAAAGCCTCCAGTGTTATGGGGCGGATCATGCCGCGCAAGAGCAGCAGTGGCTTGGAAATTCTGCGCTGGATGGACGCTCGCTCCATCTCTGAAATGGTCCGCAACGAACACCCTCAGATTATCGCCATTATTCTTGCGTTCCTAGATTACTCTTTGGCCGCTGATGTGCTGAATTACCTCGCGCCGGAGATTAGAGCTGAGGTGATTATGCGTGTTGCCAACCTCGAAACCATTCAGCCCGAAGCGCTCGATGAGCTTGAAGTTATCATGAAACAGCAGTTTGCCAACAACTCGGCGGTTAAGTCGTCGAGTGTCGGAGGCGTGAAAGCCGCTGCCAAGATTATGAACTACACCAAAGCCGAACTTGAGACGGCGGTCATGGGTAACCTTGAAGAGGCGGATGAGGATCTAGCGCAGAGGATTCAGGACAATATGTTCGTGTTTGATAACCTGGCCGGCATCGACAACAAGTCTATTCAGGTGCTGATGCGCAATATCGAACCCGATATGCTGATGACCGCGATGAAGGGTGCCGACGAAGAGGTCAAAGATAAGTTCCTCGAGAATATGTCGAAGCGTGCAGCTGAGATGTTCATTGATGATATGGAAGCCAAAGGGCCGATTCGTATTACCGAGGCCGAAGAGGCGCAGAAACAGATACTGCGCCAGGCGCGTAAATTATCGGATGCAGGTGAGATAATCTTGTCAGGTCGCGGCGATGATTTTGTCTAAGATTGTTAAAGCAGGGCACATCGGCGATGGGATCGGCGACTGGAACCTGGAACTCAGTGCTTGGATCCTTGAAAATGGGGAGGAGAGTAAAGAGTTTCGCCCCTTTCTAGCGCTTGGCTCCGAGCCTTCTAAAAACAACTTTAAACCCGATCAATCAACTGATCGGGTGGATCACTCAAATACAGCGAGTAGTCGCTGGAAGCCGCTGCGCCAACTTCCTCAACCGCCAGAGAACGAGAGTCAGTTCGCTGCGCTTGAACACCAGGTTGAGCCCGTCGACGGTGAGTCGACGTTGGGCGTCGATGAGACAGCTTCTGAGTCAGATCTCCTTGAGCTTGAGCAGCTATCGGGTGAGGTTAGCTCAGTGGAGGCGCAAGAGGGTTACGACGCTGGATATGCCGCCGGCTTCGATGCCGGTATTGCACAAGGATTAGAGCAGGCGGCAGTCGATGCCGAGCGGTTGGCCAATGAGCAGATGGCGACTCTTCGCACGCAAGTGGAGCAGGTGCTGGACGAACTGGAAACTGCAGGTGCAGCCCTGGCAGAAGGGGTTGATGAAGGGCTAGCACGTCTGTCGCTGCATCTTGCACGCCAACTAGTCCGGGGTGAGCTTCGCACGCCCGCTCCAGTGGTTGCTCAACTGGTCGAAAGCGCCTTGGGTGAGTTCCCGGTTGATGGTGCTCTTAAACTCTTCGTTAGCCCCAGCGACAAGACTGCGTTGGAGCAGCTCGAACCGCGTACATCTAGTAATCTACAATTCGTGGCGGATGCAACTTTGAGTCAGGGGAGTATTCGTTTACAGCAGGGCGAGCGACGCACCGAAGATCTGATGGAACAGCGGCTGTCAGAGTTGGCGCAGCGCCTATTAACTGAGGTAGATCCTAGTGTGCTGACCCCGCTTACTCCGATTGCATCGCCTGAGGATCAGTCTGAGTCACCCTTAGATCGTGCACAAGATTCGGAGACAGGGGGTGACGCAGGCTCTGATACTGATTCTAGGGAGCCGCAAGAGTGAGCACGCGCTTCGGTACCAAGGTCGATCAGTGGATCAATGAGATTCAGATCGCACCGCCTAAAGCACAAGGGGTACTGACCCGCGTGGTTGGGCTGACGCTCGAGGCGACCGGGATCAACGCGCCGATCGGCTCGCGCTGTGATGTACTTGCACCCAACGGTAAGTCTATTCAAACGGAGGTGGTTGGGTTTTCCGATGATCGCCTGCTACTGATGCCGTTTGAACGGACGCGCGGGATCGCCCCGGGGCAGCCCGTGGTCGTGCGTACCACAGGCAATAGTTTTGGCTTCTCTCCAGATCTGTTGGGGAGGGTCATTGATGGCATGGGCCTACCGCTGGATGGTGGCGAGCCCATTAGAGCGACCAGCTACCGTCCTATTAGTGCCGATCCAATTAACCCGCTGCAGCGCCGTCCGATCGCTGAGGTTCTAGACGTCGGCATCCGTGCAATTAACTCACTACTCACTCTTGGGCGCGGGCAGCGTGTCGGCCTGATGGCGGGTAGCGGCGTCGGTAAAAGTGTGCTGCTGGGCATGATAACCCGATTCACCGAGGCCGATGTGGTGGTTATCGGTTTAATCGGCGAGCGTGGCCGTGAGGTGCATGAGTTTGTTCGCGATACACTCGGTGAAGAGGGGCTGCAACGGGCCGTTATCGTTGCTGCACCGGGCGACACTTCGCCCGTTTCGCGCCTGCATGCCGCATCGCTAGCCACCGCAATTGCCGAGTACTTCCGCGACCAGGGTAAAAACGTACTGCTGCTGATGGATTCGCTCACCCGCGTCGCCCATGCGCAGCGAGAGATAGGGCTGGCCGTTGGCGAACCACCGACAACCAAGGGCTATCCGCCGTCAGTATTTACCCTCTTACCCTCACTGATTGAGCGGGCCGGCAATACGCAGGTGGCAAACGGCTCGATTACGGCGATATACACCGTACTGGCGGAGGGGGACGATCAACAGGATCCTATCGTCGATTCGGCCCGGGCGATCCTTGACGGTCATATTGTCCTCACACGTGAGTTGGCCGCTCAGGGACACTACCCAGCGATCGATATTTTGCAGTCGGTAAGCCGTCTGATTCCGCAACTGGCGAGCCCTGACCACCTCGAGAGCGCTAATGAGTTTCGACGCCTGTACGCGGCCTATCAGGAGCATCGGGATCTGATCAGTGTGGGTGCATATCAGCGCGGCAGTAATGCGCAGGTTGATCAGGCGATTAGTCGACTACCGTTTATGCGTAGCTTTCTGCAACAGGAGATCAATCGTTCTGTGAGTTTTAAAGAGTCGATTCATTTTCTAGAGAACATACCAGAGGAGGTTGAGTCACCTACGACTGGTCGCGAGGCACCTAATCGCACCACTGAACCTCAGGTTCTGGAGGGTTAAACGATGAGTACTAACTGGCAAGTTGTGTACGACCTGCGTCTGCGGGAGCAGGAAGAGGCGAAAATTCGGGTACAGGAGACCAGGCTAGGTGAAGAGAAAACACTCGCGTCGCTCAACCAGGTTCTCTCCTTCCTTAGTGAATATAAGCTTAGCCTGAGCCAACTTGAAGCTGAGGGCGCTCCGATCGCAACGATTATTCGCACCCGTGCGGCGATTAAACAGCTAGCTGAGTCGGCGGCCCAGCAGGAGCAACTGCTAGTGCAGCTCAGTTTCGTGCTGCAACAGAACGAGAGATATCTGATCGAGTGCAGTGCAAAGCTGCGTGCGGTCGAGAAATTGCAGGACAACGCCGTACAATCGCAGCGGCGGTTGCGGCAAGTTGCCGAGGCGAAGGAGCTGGACGAGATGGCCAGGCGGCAATATATGGCCAATTTATCGACATAATGATGATAAATTATCTTCTGTCTGCTTTTTCCTCTCTGCCGTTTAATCTGATTTGATGCACATCACGATTTTTATATATCGTTTTTTATGTATTATTATTCAATAACTTACAAAGAATTTTGCAGAATATATTGGGGTTGAAACAGCCTGTTGGCAAGCTAATTGCATCGTTAGTGACAACAGAACGAATAGCGATTTACTAAGGTGGTATGCCTGTGAACAATTCGAGCCTCAACTTTTTTGGAATCTCGCTGGATAAAACTGCAGCGACAGATATTAAAGGTTCTAAAAATCAATTACTTAGCGAAAATTCGCCGGTTCAGGCATTTAAGTCATTATTGGCTGGAACAGCCCAGGGTGACGAGTCCAAGCTGCTTCTGGAGGGTGTCAAAAATTTGCCGCCTCAGGGGCAAAAGATGGCAGCAGGACTGTTAGATACCTTTCCGGAGCTGAAAGAGCTCAGTGCTGAGCAGTTGGTTGAGGTCATGCAGCAACTGGCATTGGCCAGTACTGAGGGTCAGGCGTTACCACCGCAGATGGCTGACTCAGATGCGCAGACGGCGATTGTTAAGCTGATTAAAAGTATTCAAAACGCGACCGGTCTTCAGTCGGCTGTGCCGCTGGCGCAGCAGCTTACTGTGCCTGCAGAGAACACAAGCTCTCTTGTAATGCCACAGGGCACGGCAAAACCTACAATTACAGATACACAGCTGCTGCAGGTTGCTCAGCGCTTTGGCAGTGCTGAATCGGTTGCGCGGCAGGTGATAGCCGGATCGGATGGGCAAAAGGTTTTAGTCGATGAGGATCTTCTTGTACTCGCTAAAGCGGCGACTCAGCAAACCTTGAGCAAAGTACAAGCTAGCGTAGCTGCTGCAGTGAACACAGAGAATGCCGCACGTGCTGATATTGGACAGATATTGCAGCAGATGCAGGGGCGTCTGAGAGTTAAAGCGGAGCTGAGCGTAGCCGGCGAAGCGGTGTCAAAGTCAGCTACGGCTGTGACAGCCGATAGTTTCCTCACCAGTCGGGCACTGGGCGCGCAGCAATTGGTACAAGCAAAGTTGCAGTCAGAGGGTCAACTCACTGCACCGATGACGCGTGCGGGACAGGTTCAACTGACCGAGCGTCCAGTCACGACAACTCCCTTTTCGGGAGCAGCCGTGCAACTGACCGCTCTAGATACGAGTCAGCACGCCAATGCTCAGCTTCATCGCGTGACTGAACAACCGCTGGCAGAGAACTTTAATACCGTTCAGAACCAAGAGCGTCTGCAGCGGGCGATGGGTGAGCGGGTATTGCAGATGGTTGAGTCCGGTAAATGGGATACGGAGATGGAGCTTTACCCTGCGCGTTTGGGCACTGTCCGTATTCGTATGTCGATGGAGAATAGCGAGCTGCAATTGGTTATGACATCTCAGAGCTCAGCGGTTAAAGAGTTGCTCGAAGCAGGTCTGCCGCGCCTGCGTGACAGTCTGCAGGAGCAAGGCATTCAGTTGGCTAACTCCAGCGTACAGCAGGAGAGTGCTGGCCAACAGAGTGGTTCACAATTTGCTCAGAATGGCGCCGCTAGCGATAGTGGCAGTAACGAGCTGGGCGATGCGCATGGCACTGAACTGAAAGCGGGTGGCCATGTTGGCGGCAGTCACGATGGTGAACTCGATACTTTCGCCTAGGATAAAGCTGATTTACATATTGGACACTGGTAACGAGGAACGCCGAGATGGCAGAAGAAGATAAGACAGACGATACCCAGGAAGAGGGTGGCAAAAAGAGAGGCGGAGGTATCTTTAAGATACTAGCCATCGTTTTTGGTTTGATCATCGTCATCGCTGTCAGTGTGGGTGCAACCCTCTATCTGACCGGTTTCTTTGATGTAGAAAAAGAGCAAACCTCGACCGAGGTGATCGAAGAGCTCGAGAACACCATGCTCGATGAGAACGGTGAGCCCATTGCCGATATCGGCCCCGAGAAGCAGGTCAAAGAGTATCCAGATCCGCAGAAATTTGAGCAGTCCTACCAGGACTTCAAAGCCAAATTCACTGTGAACGTACCAAATAGTAAGAAGTATGTTCAGTTCTCGCTCTCTATTATGACCTTCTACGACGAGCGGGTGCTCTCAAACGTAGATAAGCACGAGACAGCGTTGCGCTCGGCAGTCATTAGCCTCGTGTCACTAGAGCCAATTGAGACCTATCAGAGTGTTGACGGGATGGACGGGTTACGCCTCCGAATCCGTGATGCTCTAAATAAAGTGTTGATGAAGTTTGAGGACTTTGGTGGCATTGAAGAGGTCTACTTCACTGAGTTTGTAATACAGTAGGTCGGTATGAGCTCAACTACGTCACAGTTGTTATCGCAAGAGGAGATCGATGCGCTGGTAACCAGTGCCGGCGGTGATAGTTCGGGTTTTAGCACCCCAGGTATCTACCGCTCTGCTCCTGATGCCGTCAACTATGACCTCGCTGCAGAGGATAGTGCACTCGTCGCTCATCTCGGTGCACTGGATATGATTTCAGATCGTTTCTCGCGACTGTTCCGCGTAACGCTAGCGAGCATGTTGCACTACCAGCCGAAAATTAAGGTGTTCGAGCTGCGGGTTGAGACCTTTGCTGAGTATCGAAGAAAGTTGGAGCTGCCGGTCTCTTTGAGCATTACCAAACTCAACGGTCTGCGCGGTAATGCTCTATTCTGTGTCGACCCTCGCATCATCTTTAATGCGCTAGATCGTTTCTTTGGTGGTGGCGGTAAATCGCGCACATCGATTGAAGGCATGCGCGAGTTTACGCCGACCGAACATCGTGTGATTCAGATGATCATTACAGGCGTTATCAATGATCTGGAGGCTTCGTGGAAGCCTGTCTATCAGCTCGAATTTGAGCATCTCAGCGACGAGATCAACCCCCAGTTTGCTCAGATCGTGGATGACAACGACCTAGTGGTCGTCAGTGAGTACGAAATCGAGATGGCCAACGATATCAGTGGACGGATTCAGTTGGTCTACCCGTTTGGGGCGATGAAGCCAATTCGCCACCTCCTTAAAAACCAGGTTCAGGCCGATTACGCCGATGAGCGTGACCGTGAGTGGAAACGCCAAATGCGCTCTTGTATTAAGGGTGTGGAGATGGACATAAAGTGCGACCTGGCTTATCCGCGCATTTCGCTCTACGACCTAATGCAGTTAAAGGTAGGGGATGTGATTCCAATTAAAATGCCCGAAACAGTGGTCGTGCAGGTGGCGGGTGTTCCAACCTATGAAGGGATCTACGGCTCCGTTAACGGGCATGCGGCGATCCGACTGCTGGGCCTAAAAAAAGAGGAAGAGATCTAATGAGTAACGAGCTAGAAAGCGAAGCGGTTGAGAATCCGCAGGATTCACAAAACCCGCCGTTCGAGGACAGCGCTGAACCCACATTGGCAACGCTCGAAGATGAGATGGATCTGGATGTTCTGCAAAATATCCCGGTAACACTCTCCGTAGAGGTGGGTCGTACCGGTATGCAGATCCGCGATCTGCTGAAACTCAGCGAAGGGAGCGTCATAGAGTTGGACCGGGTCGCCGGTGAGTCGATCGATATTCTGGTCAATAACACAGTCATTGCCCGCGGCGAAGTGGTGGTCGTTAACGAGCGCTACGGGGTTCGTTTGACGCAAGTTCTTGATGCCGCCGAACGACTGCGCAAAATCTAGGAACCGGCTATGGATAGCTCCACCTCTTTACTTCAACCGCTGCTCGGTTTGCTGATCACCTTCACCGTTTTGGGGCTGGTGCTTTGGGGTGTAAAAGCGCTACAGAACAAGCGCAATATCTTTGATGGGCGCACGATTCAAGTTATAGAGGCGGCTTCAGTGGGGACACGTGAGCGTATTGTCATCGCAGATGTTTCTGGGCGGCGGCTGGTGTTAGGGGTGACGGCACAAAATATTAATCTATTGACAGAAATCGAGGCCGACCCAGTATCAGAAGCGGCTGAGGCCTCTGTGCCGACTCGGGAAGCGATTTCATTTCGCGCTCGTCTGCTCAGTTCGCTGGGTCAGCTCCCCAAATCGCGTGGTCAGGGATAGAACAATGCGCTTTATCTATCTTACGCTAATCGTTCTTTTTGCAAGCACCACGCCGGTATCGGCTGAGACCGCATTTCTCCCTGGTGTCGTGGTGGAGAATAGCGCCGATGGAGGGCAGACCTATAGTCTAACCCTACAGATTCTGGCGTTGATGACGCTGCTGACGCTGTTGCCAGCGGTGCTCCTTGCTACTACCTCTTTTGCTCGCATTATTATTGTGCTCTCTATCCTGCGCCAGGCACTGGGCACAATGCAGACCCCGCCTAACCAGGTGTTACTGGGACTTGCGCTCTTTTTGACTTACTTTGTTATGGCCCCGGTGTTTGAACGCGTAAATGATGATGCTTTACAGCCCTACTTGGCGGGTGATCTTGCGCCGGTTGCAGCCCTAGAGAAAGCGGTCGTGCCCATGCGCGAGTTTATGTTAGTTCAAACGCGCGAGTCCGATGTTGAACTGTTTGCCAATTTAGCCGGTGAGCTACTGATCGAGGACAGTGATCAAATCCCGCTGCGTGTGCTGATTCCTGCGTTTATCACAAGCGAGTTGAAAACCGCATTTCAGATCGGGTTTATGATCTTTATTCCGTTTGTCGTGATAGATCTAGTGGTTGCCAGTGTACTGATGTCGATGGGTATGATGATGCTCTCACCCATGATGATTTCACTGCCCTTTAAATTAATGCTGTTTGTGCTAGTTGATGGCTGGCAGTTGACGTTGGGAACGCTCGCCGGCAGCTTCTATCCGGCGACCTAAAGGAGAGTTCGAATGACACAGGGTGATGTTCTCGATATTGGCCGCGAAACCTTGTGGGTGGTTGCGATGATTTCTAGTCCCCTGCTTATCTCAGCGCTGGTCGTAGGTCTTTTCATCGGTATTATTCAGGCAGCAACCTCAATCAATGAGATGACTCTTAGTTTTATTCCTAAACTCGCTGCGCTAGCAATCGCGATCTACTTCTTTGGCAGTTGGCAACTGGCGGTTCTGACTGACTTCACCGCCCGCCAATATGAGCGAATCCTGCTGTTGCTAGGAGGTTAGCCATGTTTGCGGTGATGAACGACATCCTCGGCGCTTTCTACACACTGCTGTGGCCATTCACTCGCATCAGTGCAGCGCTCTTGGTCGCTCCGATCTTCTCCGCTCGCTCAGTTAATCTACGCTTTCGGTTAGCGCTAGTCGCAGCGCTGACCTTTGTGGTCTATCCACTCTATGACTGGCCTATCATCGATGTACTCAGCGGCCTAGGTTTGGTTCTGCTACTGCAACAGATCGCGCTAGGGATACTGATGGGATTGATCCTCCAGATCTCCTTTGGAGCAATTAGCGCTGCAGGCGACTTTATCGCGATCTCTATGGGACTCAGTTTTGCAATGATGTCGGACCCCAACAACGGTCATCAAACGCCAGTGTTATCACAACTGCTTGTGATCCTCGCCTCCCTACTGTTTTTGACGCTAGGCGCACATCTAGTCTTGATCGAGATGCTGCTAGATAGCTTCCGTCTGATGCCCATTGATGGCGTACGCTTCGACCAAGCGATGGTGAACGACTTCATTCAGTGGTCCGGTATCATTTTTGCTGGCGGGATGATGATTGCATTGCCAGTGATGATAACGCTGCTGGTAACCAATATGGCTATGGGTGTGGTGGCGCGTGCAGCGCCTACGCTAAATATCTTTGCGGTTGGTTTTCCCGCTGCGATGCTGGTTGGCTTTGTAACACTGGTGATTCTGATACCGTCAATGACCAGTGGTATGGAGCAAATTTGGGTCGAGAGTTACCAACAGTTACAGACTTACATGGGTGTTGAGTAATGGCTGAAGATAGCGCACAGGAAAAGACGGAACTCCCCACCGCAAGGCGCTTAGAGAAAGCTCGCGAAGATGGGGATGTTGCCCGCTCGAAAGAGTTAGCTATGGCGATGATTATGATCGCTTCAGCCAGTCTTATGCTTTTCATCGGTGATGACTTGGTTATCGGGCTAAGTGAAATGCTAAAACGGGGACTGAGTATTGAACGGGCGCAGATTTTTGATGTCAGCAGCATGCAGCTCAGTTTCGGGACTTTCGCAAGCGATGCGCTATTGGTTATCACGCCGCTACTGCTGGTGACCTTTGTGATTAGTTTAGCGACACCGGCGGTACTGGGTGGCTGGGTGTTTTCCGGTAAGTCAGCCCTACCAAAACTAAACCGACTTAGTTTGGCAAAAGGATTCAGCCGGATGTTTGGGGTACAGGCGCTGGTGGAGTTGCTTAAAGCCATTGCCAAGTTTGGGTTGGTCGCGACGGTAGCCTATCTGGTACTACTGTGGTTCTCGGATTCGTTTTTGCACTTGGGTCGGGTAGGCGGCAATGCGGCTTTTGTGGAGGCAGGCTCCATTCTCAGTTGGAGCGCGTTCTACATGTGCTTGTCACTGCTGGTCATCGCATTTATTGATGTGCCGTTTCAGCTCTATCAGCACTCCAAGAAGCTGAAGATGACGCTGCAGGAGGTCAAGGATGAGTTTAAAGAGGTTGAAGGTCGCCCTGAGGTGAAGGCGGCGATTCGACAGAAACAGCGTGAGCTCGCGTCGCAACGGATGATTGATGCTGTACCCGAGGCGGATGTGGTTATTGTTAACCCGCAGCACTACGCTGTGGCTCTGGCCTATAACCAAGACTCCGAGGGCGCACCGGTATTGGTGGCGAAAGGGGTTGAACATATGAGTCAGCGGATTCGTGAGGTAGCGACGGAAAATCGGATTGAGATCGTTCGCATTCCCGTTTTGGCAAGGGCGATCTACTACACCACTGAGCTTGAGCAGGAGATACCGGAACCACTCTATCTCGCCGTGGCGCAGGTGTTGAGCTATGTCTTTGCGATGAATGACAGCCAATACAGCGCGCGTAGTGCGCCGCAGATGCCAGATATTGATGTTCCGGTGGATTACCAGTTTGATAGTGAAGGAAAGCCAGCCGCTGATGGCGCGGCGATCTAGAGTTTGGGAGAGTGTTATGAGCGACAAGGATAGAGACGATAAACAGTTTCGGCGTGTAATCTCGGATCCGAAAGAGACGGCGATTGATCACTCCGGTCGGCGTCGTTTAGCAATCAACGCAGAGACCGGTGAGCCAATTGAAGGGCCGATCGGTGAAACCATCCTCACCCAGGATGAGAGTCGCCACGCTAACTCTGATATTGCCTTTGAAGGTCAGTCGCAAGGCGGGGTGTCTGATATAAACTTTGCTGGCGAATCAGGCGATAAACAGAGAGAGGCATCGGATTTAAAGTTTGATGCCGACCCAGAGAGCGCGGGGACGGATATCGTGCTCGATGGCGATCTTGATAATGAAGGTATCAATAGCCACCTGCGCTTCAAAGAGGGGGAGGTTTCCTCATCAGCCGGAGGGGCCTATAGCTTCGCTGAAGCTGAGCTCAGGGGTTTGAAGTCCGAGATGCAGACACTGGCTGGCGATCTCCGTCGAACAAAAGCCTTGCACGATGCAACTCAATTATCCGAAGAGTTGGCGGGGCGTATCGGTCAGGTTAAGTCAGAAGTGAAGAATATTCGGGCCGAGACCGAGAGACTGAACGAGGCGCGTAAGGCGTTGAAGTAGGTAAAGACTATGAGTGACGAGAATAATAAGGTCGACCAGTCGACCGAAGAACAGCAGCAAGCGGAGGCGGCTGTACAACCACAGCAAGATCCGGCTGAAATTGAGCAATTGGACAGCGCTGAAGACCAGTCTGACGAGCGCGATGCTTTAGCTCTTGAGTCGTTGGATGACGCAGCGCCTGCTGAATCTGAGGATCTTCAAGAGGGTGGACCGAGCACAGTGGAGGTGCTCACTGAGATCGTAATCGACTCAGCCGAGACCGCACACGAAGCAGCGCGCAATGCCAACGCTTCTTCCGAGTTGGTGATTAATAGCGTCGCTGCCTTCAACGAGACGATGGGGCGGGTGCAGAAACGCCAATACATCATGTTCTGGTGTTTCTTGGTCTTTATGCTGGTCGCCGTTTCGGTGAGTGGCGTCCTGATGGAGCGGTTCACTCAGAGTGCCCTGCAGGCTGATGAGATTATGCTGACGGTGGGTAAACGAATTGTGCAACTCGACGCCGATATTAAACGCGTTGAGAACCTGCGCAAGTCATTAGATCAACTGACTAAGGTCAATTCTGAGTTGAATAAGCAAGTTGAGACTGCTCTGGCAACCATGAGTCAATTTGAGAAAAATGCGAAAGGGCGTGAAGAGGCTGGTATAAAACGCGCTGGCGACCAGATAGAACGAATTGCCAATCGGGTCGAGCTGAAGTTTGATAAGTTGGCCAAGCAGACTCAGACGTTAGATGATCGGGTAAAAGCGAGCGAAGTACGTTTTGCAGCGGCAGGTGATGAATTGGCAGAGCTGCGTGTGGTAATCAACCAGCTCCAAGATTCGGGTTTAACCAAAAAAGTGGATTCACTAATTAACCTGCAGAAGCAACGTAATGCTCAACCGGCTGCACCTTCCCCGACTCCCTCTGTTGGCAAGGGGGACCCCCAAAATGGAGAGTCGGCGGATGAGAGCGAAGCAGAGTGTAAGCCGGTGCTAGGTTTCCCCTGTTAGAGAACCTATTTAAGATTAGGCTATGACCGCGTTATTTAAGTTAATCCTGGTTCAGACCGCTGCGGCCCTAGTCTTGCTAACCGGTTTTCTGGTTAGAGGGCCGGCGCCTGCGCCGCTTGATTTCAGTGATCCCCTCTACGACCCTGCACGGGCCCTGGCCTCTGCAGGAGAACGTTTTGTTGATGCACAATATGATGCTTTTGCTGGCAGTTCGCTGGGAACAGTCCTAGTGCCTGTAATTGAGGCAGTTGGTTCGATAATAGGGCCGACGCCGGTGGCAGATTTAGTGGGTCCATCAACTGCTGCTGAGTTGGTTTTGACCCAGTCCGAGGTAGATGTGCAAGTCGTTGAGGAGGCGCCAATCGCTCTAGAGGTGGCTCGGACCGAAGCAGTAGCTGAACCGGTACCAGTACCAGTACCTGAACCAACTTCTGAACCTATTCCTGAACCTATTCCGGAACCTATTCCTGAACCTATTCCGGAACCTATTCCGGAACCAACTTCGGAATCTGCTGCTCGAATAGTAGCTGAGGCAATAACTGAGCCAGCTGCTGAGCTAGCAGCTACCGTTGCTGAACCCACGCCTACGACCCAAGCCGCGACTGACAGAGCGCCTGAGCTGAGCGAGAGTGAACAGTCTGAGGCGATCAGCGAAACAACCGCTGAATTAAACATGGCCTTGGCCAGTGAGTCCCCTCCTGCGGCGAGTACAGAGCAGGAGGGTGAAGAAGAGCCTTCGAGAAGTTCGACGGTCGAAATCCGCCTCGGTGAGCTCTCCCTAGGTCAGTTCGAGACTGTAGAGCCGCTTGAAGTTGAGCCCGGATTAGCAGAATCGATTGATTTACCGCCTGAACTAGAAGAGCCCGAGCCGCCGATAGAGTCTGAAGCTCCGGCTGAATTGGTAGAGCCGCCAGCGACGCCAGAGAGCCCAGAGCCAGGTCCCCGGGATCCAGCGGTGCTTGCTAGCGATATAGCGAAGACTCCTAGTATGGAGAACTTAGTTGGACAGCCAAGTAACTTAGTGAGCGAAGCGGTTGCTGCAGAGGTGACTTCTACGGTGCCTTTGCGAGCTCCAGATGCGCCGCGCATCTCGCTGGCCGAGGTTTACAACCTTTCATTAAAACGCTCAGCTGATCGACCTGTGCAGTCTCCAGTTGGGCAAACGAGTGAGATGGTAGAGCCAGATTCAGGTAGAGCTGTTGATACGGTATCTGCGCCAGCGGAAGCCGCGCAGAAACAACCTGAGGCTAAGCCCGGTACCAAGCCAAAACTTGACTCAGAGCTCAAGCCGACACCCAAACCTGTGCCGAAATTGCAACCAAAACCTGCACCAAAACCTGCACCAAAGCCTGTGCCAAAGCAAACTCCGACGGAAAAACCGGTAGCCGCAAGGTCTGTCCCCGAACTGCCACATGATCCGGCCAAGGTGGTGATTGTAGATCGCAGCGTTATGGCGGATTCCCAGCCTGAAAAACTCGATGAGCCCAAAAAAGATCTACCGCAGGGCGATCCATTACCTGAGTCCCTTTTCGGGATCAAACCGCTACCTGGCTTTGAGTAGTGCTGATTCTCCTTCAGGGATAGGAGATCCAGCTATTAGGGGAGTCGTATGGGTATTTGGTGCCGGCTTCATAGGTGAATACGTAGTCTCGCACGTCGTTAAGATTAGGGATGCGGATTACTTTTCCAGTAATAGGGAAGTCTGGATTGTTGCGAAAGAAAGCCTTGCGGTTGAGGTCGTATATCAACTTACGAATGATCTCTTGGTTTAAGGGCGTGTTACCGTAGCTACGCTTAGCTAGCGTGCGCAGGGTGTCACTCTCTAATAGGGTGTATTCGCTTCCGGGTGAAAGTTCAGCCGGTTCGCGTTTCATCATTCGTTGAGTCTGATCAAAATCGCTCGTTAAAACGCCCAGTGGGTCGTTTGGCCCCATCAACGGAGCTGCGACTAAGGGGCTGGTGGCTAACACGAGTGTCATTGAGGCTGCCGCTCCTAGTTGTTTGATCTTCATCGCTGTACTCCGTTTAAAAAGGTATTACGATTTTAGGGCCCGGGTTGCTCGTTTTAGCCGATCCGGGCATCAACTCAAGCCGCGCGTGGTTGCGACCCAAACTCGCCACTTCGTAGAGGCCAAAATGCGCCTGGCTCATATCATCTAGGCCATAACTTAAATGGCCACTCTGATCAAGCAACAACAACCGCTGGCCTTTAACGACCCCTTGGACACTGCCCGCTGCCAATCTTAGACTCCCATCATTAAGCTCTCGAGTGGTCAGCGCGAGTGGCTGACAATCCAAAGCCCGACTAACCGCTGGCACCTGCTTATCAAGCCACAGCGTCAAACCAGGCTGCAAATCCGAAGCGCTATACTGAGGTGAAATCAGCGACTTGCCCGTAGGAAGTTTGACCTCTAGTGAGTACTCTGCAGGGACTTTCGGTCGAGCGCTATCAAGTTTGATGGGCAGCACTCCGGCAGCATTGATCGAGTGAATCAGATCAAGTGTCCTCACGGTTCGAGCTAATGCCTGTTGCCGATTTGCCTGCAGGGTCAAAGCAATCACTAACTCATCCTGCTCGCTACGCGATGGCATATAACTAGCGCTGTAAGTGGATCGAGTTTGGGGCGGTCCGAGTGCAACTGTTTCGCTTACCAAATATCCCTTCAGATGCAGACGCTGCTGCAGGTCGTTGCTAGCTGCTAAGAGCATGCTGTTGGCATCGATATCGAGAAATATGCTGGAAGGTTCAATCTGCAACCTAACTAGCTGCTGCACTCCACTGGCTGAACGCTCACAGTCTTGGCCGGAGTTCGAGTCGGTTACCTGCGCTTTGAGTCTTACCTGATAGACACCACCGAGTAGGGTCTCGCTAGTTATTTCAAGTCCTGCAAGTCTGAAATCACTGGCGAGGTGTGTGCTCTCGTGTAGCTGCAAGTTGTTTGCGACAAACGATGTGCTGCTGACCCGCGTAGGTTGGCTTATCGCAATCTGACGCAAACCATCGGCAATCGCACGCTGGCGCGCTTTGCGCACCTCAAGGTCGGATTCCACATCATCAACGGTAGCAGCGCCTGTCGCTGTGATCGGTGCGCTCAGTAGTGTCGGCCCAGCATTTAGGGTCACCGCCAGCGTTAGTGTCTGGATTAGGAGTTTGGGCGACAGGTGAGCGTGGAAAGTTGCCATAGCGTGTCTCGGTAGCCGATTAGTTTATGAACAGATAACGCTGACGGATTTCATCTACTGCACTCTGCTCAATCTCTAGCCGCGTCTCATAGCTGTCGCTACCGATCGGTGTGATGCTGACGAGTCGAGCGCCATAGACCAGACCCTCTACCTGGGCACGGATGGCATCGTGACTAGTGACCGCCTCTTGCAGTGTTGTGGTAGCGTTAATATTTTGACCATACACCTGTTCAGTGAGGTTGCGGTAGGCATCGATCTTCGAGGCGCGGATTGCCATCAGGCGGCGTTGCGAAGGGTTGTCTGAGAGTTGAGCGCTGATGTTGGCGTAACCGCTACTGGTTAGTACACGCGTTTCATAAAGCGGGAGCGCCTCCTGGGCAACTTCAACTTGCATACTATTTGCCACTGTTTGTTGAGGTTGCAGATGATTACAACCGCCCAGCGCCCCTAGGCAGAGACTCAGAATTAGTAGATGTTTCATCAAGACAATCTCCAAAAATGTGTTGGCCAAGCTCAACTCGCCAGGTTTACAACGCTTCCGCTTCTATACATTGGTTATCGGCAGGCATCTGAAGAACTTTAGTGCTTTATTCTTTGGGACCAACGCAGATCTGGCATGGTGCTTGCAATTCTTCAATTGCGTCCGATTTTTAGTGACTTTAGTGAAAATTGAGGCAAAAGAGACGGATTGCAGAGTGGCCTATTATTCATAATAAAATCAGTTGTTTATAGGCTTTTTTATCAGTTTTAGCCGCTTTACAAGCGGATTGGAACCAGAATAATGGTCGATGCGCTGACATCACAGCTGTCAAATATTTGGCGTCACATGGCGGCCTTTGGGGGCGCCTCTTTGGCGATCCCAGCGGTGCTCTTCTGCATCATCATTATGATGGTAATTCCGTTACCCGCCATTCTGCTAGACATCTTTTTCACAGCGAATATCGCGCTCTCGTTGATCATTGTAATGATCTGTATCAGCGCACTGAAACCACTCGACTTCTCTTCATTTCCTACAGTGCTGCTCTTTGCCACGCTGTTGCGTTTGGCGCTTAACGTTGCATCAACCCGTGTAGTGTTGGTTGAAGGGCACACCGGGAGTAATGCTGCGGGCAGCGTGATTGAAGCCTTTGGCCAGTTCATCATCGCTGGTAACTACCTGATTGGTATCATCGTCTTTTCAATTTTGATGATCATTAACTTCGTAGTGGTTACCAAGGGTGCCGGGCGTGTCTCGGAAGTGACAGCACGATTTACCTTGGATGCGATGCCCGGAAAACAGATGGCGATCGATGCAGATCTTAATGCAGGTATCCTTACCAAAGAGGAGGCTAAAGCTCGCCGTGCTGAGGTGGCTGCAGAGTCAGAATTTTACGGTTCGATGGATGGTGCCAGCAAATTCGTCAAAGGTGATGTGATCGCCGGTATCATTATTCTAGTGATTAATATCGTGGGTGGATTGATTATTGGGATGGCATTCCACGGCATGAGCCTCAGCGATGCAGCCCAGACCTACGCACTACTGACAATTGGTGATGGTCTAGTGGCCCAGATCCCGTCACTCCTCTTGGCAACTGCCACGGCGATAATCGTGACTCGTGTCTCAGCAGACACCACCATGCATAGCCAAATAAAAACGCAGATGGGAAGCTTCCAGCCGCTTGCATTGACCGCTGGTATTCTGCTGATCATCGGTGTTATTCCGGGCATGCCGAATCTGATCTTCCTGTCGATGGCAGCGCTAGCGGCCGGCTTATGTTACCTCGCCTATCGGCGTGACCAGTTGGAGGAGGCGCAAGAGGAGGCCGACGAGGCGCAAGAGCAAAGTGCAGAAATGGTCGAGCTGTCGTGGGATGATGTGCCTAAAGTTGATGTGATTGGCCTGGAGGTGGGTTATGGCTTGATTCCGCTGATTGATAAGGCCCAGGGTGGCGATCTAATGCAGCGGATCAAAGGGGTGCGCAAAAAGCTGTCACACCAGCTTGGTTTCCTGATTCAAACTGTTCATATCCGCGACAATTTGGACCTTTCCCCGAATCAGTATCGAATCAACATCAACGGCGTGACGCGCGGTCAGGCCGAGTTGATGCCGGGGCGCGAGCTGGCGATCAACCCGGGCGTTACCCATGGGGCGCTGAACGGGATTGAGACTCGTGATCCAGCGTTTGGTTTGGAAGCAATTTGGATTACCCCAGATCAGCGCGAGTACGCACAGACGCTAGGTTATACAGTCGTGGACGCCTCCACTGCACTGGCTACGCATTTAAATAAAATCCTTCAAGAGAATGCAAGCGACCTCATCGGTCATGATGAGGCGCAGCAGTTGCTGGATCAGTTGGCCGCCAGCGCGCCTAAGTTAGTCGAAAGTCTGGTGCCGAAGAAAATTTCGCTCGGTGTTTTTGCCGCGGTACTGCAGAACCTCCTAGAGGAGGGGGTGCCCATCCGTAACATTAAAGGCATTGTCGAGGTGCTGTCGAACTGCGCTGATAGTACCCAAAATGCCGAGGATCTTACCGCTGCCGTGCGCCCCAGTTTAGGTCGCATGATTGTGCAGTCGCTGGCAGATATTGGTGAGGATCTTTCGGTGATGACGCTCGCACCAGACCTAGAACAACTACTGCACACTGTTCTGCAGCAGGGCGGTATGGGTGGCGACAACATTGAACCAACCTTAGCTGAGCAACTGTTAACAAACCTCTATGCCAGCAGTGAGCAGTTGGTAGAAGAGGGAATTCAGCCAGTGCTAATTGTGTCGCCGACCGTGCGCCCCTGGTTGGCTAAATTTGTGAAGCACCGTGTACCTGGGCTTGTGGTGTTGGGATTCAATGAAATACCGGATGAGCAGGGCATACGTGTTGTTCGAACCATAGACCGCAAAGTAAGCGATCAACTGGAAAATTAGTGAGTAGTTTGAGGCCGAGTTATGAATATTAAACGTGTAGTCGAGAAAGATACCCGTACCGCCTTTGAGAAGATCAAAGCCTTGTACGGTGAAGACACGGCAATCCTCTCTAATAAGAAGGTCGGTTCACAGGTTGAAGTTGTTGTCGCGATCGATCTCAACGATGGCAGTTACGCACTGGAGGATGATCCGCACGCGAATGTCGGGGCGGTGGTGTCAAAGCCGCGGGCCCGTGTGCAATCCCAGAATAGTGATGCACCGACTGTCGACTGGATGCAGGCTCGACGAGCGGCAGAACAACGTACAAGCGATCAATCCGAGCGCCCTCATGCAGCTCCACTCAGCGAACAGGAGAGTATTGACCAAGTTCGCAAGCTGCTGGAAAAAACTCGTCCTGAGGCTGAGGCGTCTTCACCGACTGCAGTGGCACCAAAACCTGAACCTTCACTCGCAAGTCTTGCGCTGGAGATGGGGATGTTGCGGGATCTGTTTCAAAGTCATATTGAGAATCAAATGGCACAGGAGCGCAATGCACTTGGGCTGTCTGCTAAAGATATGTTGCGTACACTGGAGCAGCAGAGCGTCCAGCAACAGCAATTGGCGCGGCTGCAGACACACCTCAATGGTGTTGAGGACGCCCAGGTGATTGATGACACTCTGGATTGGTTTAACGAGCGCTTGTGTACATCTGATCTTAATCCGATTGAAGAGGGTGGTATCTATGCCCTTGTTGGACTTTCGGGTGTCGGAAAAACGACGACTATCGCAAAACTTGCGTCACAGGCGGCGCTAATACATGGCCGTGGTAATATTGCTTTGATTACCTTGGACCACAATAGAATTGGCTCACGTGAGCAGATGAAGCTGTTCGGCATGATGCTGGGTGTGGATGTCATAAACACCTCAAGTACGGCAGAGTTAAAACGCGGATTAGCAGCACTAGGAAGCAAACGTTTGGTTCTGATAGACACTGCGGGCGTTAGCCTCAGGTCCAACGGACTATCGGTACTTGTGGATTCATTGATGTCGAGCCATCCCCGGCTGAAGGTACTGCTAACGCTTGCTGCTAACAATCAGACTGCGATCAACCAGCAGAACTGTGACGCGCTGCGCGGTAAAGCGGCAGGAACTATTGTGACCAAACTAGATGAGACACTAGACTGCGGCGGGGTTGTATCGGCCCTTGTCGATTCGGGTATCGGATTGGTGGGTGCTTGTGAGGGACCTGAAATTCCTGGGTGTTATACGCCGATGACCAGCACTGAGTTAGTTGCTCACTGGTTTGATCTTGACACCGAGACCCCGGGGTCTTCAGAAGTCTCAACCGCCGATACTGACCTTGGCTTTAGTGCGCTGACTGACTTTAAAGTAGGAGCGGCCCAATGAACCAGAGCCCAAGTGTCCAAGTGATTGCGCTGACCTCAGGTAAGGGGGGGGTTGGTAAGACAAACGCTGCTATTAACACTGCTATCGCCCTGCAGCGGGCGGGGAACAGAGTACTCCTACTCGATGCTGATTTAGGCCTTGCTAACGTCGATGTTATGCTGGGTCTCTATGCCAGACACAACCTATCGCATGTGTTGTCAGGTGAGAAGCGGATAGGTGAGATTCTAATTGAGGGACCCGCTGGAATACAGATAGTGCCTGCCTCCTCCGGGGTTAAGAGTATGGCCGAACTGAGTGAACAGCAGATTGGTCATCTTATTCAGGCATTCAGCGAACTTAACGATGCCTATGACTATTTGATCGTGGATACAGCCGCAGGAATTTCAGCGGGTGTGCTCTCATTTCTGCAGGCTGCTCACCATGTGTTGGTTGTGGTGGTCGATGAGCCAAGCTCCGTGACAGACGCCTACGCAATGATCAAAATTTTGCGCCGTGACTATGATGTTAACAACATCTGGTTGGTTGCCAATCTTGTGGACAACGCCCTACACGGCCAGAAACTGTTCGATAAGTTGAACTCTGTAGTTGAGCGTTTTTTAGGTCAGGGTGTTAACTACTTGGGCGCTATCCCCCGGGATCGCCTGTTAAGTGAGGCGAACCGTCAGCAGCGTGCAGTCTTTGAAGCAACACCGAGTGCGAAGTCATCTCAGTCTTACCTCAATGTGGCGAACAAAATTGCCAAATGGACGAAGCCAACAGTCGCCAGAGGTCAGTTGGAATTTTTTGTTGAGCGTCTAATTGAGAGGGCATCAGCCTAATGCGTGATCTTAGCCTCTACAGAGAGAATGCGCGAGTCAAAGCAAGCTCCACGCTAGAGGAGCATGCGCAACTTGTTAAGCAGGTTGCAATGCATCTGATTGCTCGTTTACCGGCGAGTATTGAGCTGGATGACCTGATTCAGGTGGGCATGATCGGTCTGCTTGAAGCTGATCAGACTTTCGATCCGACTAGAGGGGCGCAGTTCGAAACCTTCGCACGCTTCCGTATTCGTGGAGCGATGATTGATGAAGTTCGTCGCACTAGTAACCTTCCGCGCAGTGTTATGAGCAATATTCGCGAGACTACAAAGGCTCGCGGGGAGTTGGAGCAGCGCCTCGGTCGTGCTGCCTATGACTCAGAGATGGCGGACTATATGGGAGTTTCGCTTGAGGATTATCACGCTAACTCTAGTAAAAACCATCAATACCAGACGGTTTCACTTACGGATAGCGAATCAGGGAGCGAGTCTGAACTGCGCTTCGAAGGCTTGAGTATCAGTAAACAGTTGGCTGATGGTCAATTTCGCACCGCTCTCGCGACGGCAATCGGTGAGCTTAGTGAACGTGAACAGTTGATTTTCTCGCTCTACTACAACGACGAGATGAACCTCAAAGAGATTGCGCTAATCCTGGGCGTGACAGAGTCTCGAGTCTGCCAAATTCAACGTCAGGCGATCAAAAAACTTCAGACGCTCTTAGCCGAGCACATCGATTAAGACTGGCTGGCGGCCTTATTGCACGCCTCGAGGCCTTCTAGCAGCTCGCGACCCAAACTGGAATTAGACTCCTTTAGCCGCGATACTTCGTTGCGCACTTTATCATTCAGCTGTCGAATTAGACGGCTGAGTCGTTTGGTCTCTCCCTCGGCTGAGTTCATCTTCTGAATTGCCCGCCCGATCTCATAGTAGTCGTTATAGATCGGCTGATCCGCACGCACCTCCAACTTACACTGTGCGTGCAGTTCACAGTAGATAGAAGCGATGGCACGTGTCTGTCCATTGAGTTCATTCAGTGAACCTTGCAAATGATGAAGCTGAGCGCGCTCGGTATCTAGGTCGAGGTGCATTGCGATCGATTGGGTGTAATCGGCGTAGCACTGACTGAGCACAGTCAGCTTTTCTATACTCGGTTGTGTTGAGTTCAGAGTGCTGCAGGCGCTCTGCGTACTGATTACGGAGTTTGAGTTTTTCGTCGGCGCCATACTTACCGAACAACCTGAGATTAGTAGTGTGGCTAACAGTGTACTCGGAAGTATAGCGTAGGCGCGCATGCTGACTCCTAAATAACGAAACCTCTGAACAACAGCATACCAAGGCTGATGCTCGAGCTAAAGAACATCAGGAGTCAGATAAACAGCACCGGGGGGTACATCCCTAGGCCGAAGGCTGTATGAGCAACCAGACCAAGGAAACGGCCTTTCCAGGGCGTTGGTGTCTTCGATAGAGCCCAGCCCAACCCCATTCCCGGATGCAGCAGAAACCATCCAGCGGCTATCGTAACGAGTGCAAAGATCCACAGCGGCAGGAAGGATGGGTTTGCAATCCAAGCTTCACCGGCGATCAGTATCCAGAAAACGCCGTAGTTGATGCCGACGGCATAGTGGAATGCCCAGCCAATCGCGACCTCGTTTTTCACCGCGGGTGATTTGCTAATGTCCTCATGAAAGATCTTTGGTAGATGCGCAAACCAGCGGCCTGGATTGCCCCAGTTAGGCAGTGGCATTTTGAAGATCCAATGTTGAATCAGGGCCCAGATATCCATAGCGATCGTGCCGCCGATGCCCATAAGAATGCCGAGTTCAATTGGGGATAGGTTCATTTTTTTAGCTCTACTTCAGTGAGTTAAGGATCGCTTCGCCACGTGCGAGTCGGTTGATATTGTCCGCCATCTGCTGCTGGCGCCGTGCAATAGTGCCTTCGGTCCAGCCTGACATATGTGGCGTCATCAACACATTGTTTAACTCAGCAAAGGGCAGGGCAGACGGGTTTGGATTGGCGTTATCTGGGCTCGGGTACTGGTACCAGGTATCGATGATCGCCGAACCTATATTGCCATTTTTCAGCGCACTGAACAGGTCCTGCTCATCGGCAACGGCACCGCGTCCGACGTTCACAAAGACCCCGTCCGCCCTCATTGCGTTAAAGATCTCGGCGTTGATCAAGCCTTCAGTGGCTGGCGCTAGGGGAAGACAGTTAACCAAAATATCGACCTCAGCTGCCATCTGAGCGAGGTCCGTTAGCGCAAAGTTCTTATTGTACTGCACATCAATCGCAGAGCGGTTTGCCATCATCACCTTCATGCCAAAGGCTTGTGCTCTTTTGGCAATCTCTTTACCGATATGGCCGTGGCCTACAATGCCGATGGTTTCGCTACCCAGCTCGCTACGCAGGCCTGTTGGCTTACCGGCCCAGTAGTGCCAATTGCGCTCGCGCAGCTGAGAGTCTGCTTCGAATAGCGGCACGTGGCGGCTAAGTAGCGCCATCATCACATACTCGGTTATCGCCTTCTCATGACCGAAGACGTTGGCGGCGTCACAGCTAGGCGGCAGTGCATTCAGGTCGACCTTGTCGTAGCCGGCGCTGGGTAACTGGTAGAGTTTGGCGTTCAGCTGTGGCAGAGCATTGTCGTAGCGAATACCAATAACGATATCCGCCGCCTGATAGGTCGCAATATTCTCTGCGCTGTCGATCTGATCCGGTACATAGCTGATTGAGTGATCCTGCTCCAACAGAGTTTCAAACTGCGGCATAAAGGTTTGGGCATTAGCCCCGTGAAAGACGATTTTCATTCGTTTAATAACCCAAATTAGAGAACGGAGATCATGCCGCCGTCGACATAGATGATCTGGCCTGAAACATAGTTAGACGCATTGGATGCAAGATAAACACAGGTGCCCACAAGCTCTTCGGGCTTGCCCCAGCGGCGCATTGGCGTGCGCCCTTTAACCCAGGCATCGAACTCAGGGTTGTTGATCAGCGCCTCGTTCATATCGGTGATCATGTAGCCCGGGCCAATCGCATTTGCCTGGATGCCGTGTTCGCTCCACTCGGCTGCCATCGCTTTGGTCAGCATCTTGATACCGCCTTTGGCGACGGTATAGGGGGCGACAGTTGCGCGTGCCAGCTCAGAGGTGAGTGAGCCGATATTAACGACCTTGCCACGCCCGCGCGGGATCATTCGCTTGGCCGCTTCGCGGCCAATCACAAAGGCCGATGTCAGATTGGCGTCTAGCACCCGTTGCCAGTCTGCTGTCTCCAGCTCAACCATCGGTTTACGGAACTGGATACCAGCATTATTCACCAGAATTGAGACTTCAATGCCGTCGTTATCAAAGCGCTCGAAGGCTGCCTTTACTGCACTCTCATCCGTGACATCGAAGGCGGCGGTAACAACTTCATAGCCGGATTCGCGCAGCTTATTTGCGCTCTCTTCAAGTCGCTCTGGATTAACGCCATTGAGTACGATGCGTGCACCCGCTTGCGCTAGCCCTTGCGCAAAGGCGAAGCCCAGCCCGCGTGACGAGCCTGTGATTAGGGCTGTCTGCCCTGATAGATCAAATAAGCCAGAGATATTTAATTGAGTTGTGCTCATTAGTTCAGTTCGCTCTGTCGAGTGGTAAGATCGCCGCGTTCAAAGAAAGAGGGGAGTAGTTCAACGCCGAGTCCAGGTGCCTCCATGGGGTAGACGTAGCCCCCCTCGATTTTTGGCATCTCGGTTACGAGTTCCAGGTACCAGCCTTTGTAGAAGGCGCGCACCGACTCTTGAATATAGGTGTTGGGCTGGCTGATGCTCATATGAATGGCTGCAACAAAGCCAATTGGACCTATGCAGTCGTGCGGCGCAAAGGGTTTGTGGTGCAGGTCGGCCAGGGCCGCAATCTTGCGCCCCTCTGTTAGACCGCCGGTCCAGCAGAGGTCGGACATCACAACATCTATCGCGTCTTTGTCGAGGTAGTCCTTGTAAGCGAAACGTGAGCCCAGTGTCTCGGATGCACAGCTCCAGATCGGCGTGGCAGCGCGGAAATCGGCTAGCGCCTGCGGGTTGTTCATGCGGATAGGATCCTCACACCAGCGCGGCTTGAACTGTACCAGTTCGCGGGCGATATCCTGTGCAACCGGCAAGTTCCACAAGCAGTGCATCTCCACCATCACATCAATCTGGTCGCCGACCGCTTTGCGGATGCTCTCAAATGGCTGCAGTGCTGTGCGCATCTGTTCCACGGTGATGAACTGTCCCTGATTCTCAATAGCCGGTGGGTCGAATGGCCAGATCTTCATTGCCGTGATGCCCTGTTCCAGCAGGTCCTCGGCGAGCGCGCCGGCATTGGTCATAAAGGCATCAAGATCTTCGTAGCGACCTGACTCACCTAAGTTCCAGGTGTTGACCGGTTTAATATCGTTGGAGCGCACATAGCGGGTGCCGGCGCAGGTGTTGTAGATGCGCACCTTGTCCCAGGATTGCCCACCCAACATGGTGTGTACCGGCTGGCCTGCGACCTTTCCGAAAATATCCCAGAGGGCGATATCGATCGCCGACGCGGCGCGATACTCGACACCCGTCGAGGCCTGCGCATTCGGCAAAGAGATCATCTCTTTGTGCAGTGTTTCGATATTGAGTGGATTCTTGCCTAGCAGACGTACGGCTAGCGTGTTGTGAATGTGCGCTTCGCAGGCTTCGGCGCCGTAAAAGGTTTCGCCTAGGCCAGTGATGCCGGCATCGGTTTCGACATGCACCCAGAGGACGTTGGCAAATTCGTCGACACGGTAGGTACGGATTCCTGTGATCTTCATGAAGCGCTCTTTGGGGTCAAACCGGAAGCGAAGGTTCGCGCCTTTCCGGCAATGTTATTTTTCTTAAGAATGGTATACCATTTCTGACGGGTTGAATAAAGCGGCAAGTGATAGCGGCGTATATAGGATGGAAAAAAGCGTGAGTGACCTTCAACAAGCAAAAGCGATAGTCGTCATGGGTGTCTGCGGTTGCGGCAAGTCGACTGTTGGAATTGAACTTGCAAAACGCTTGGGTATGTCCTTCATTGATGCCGACGATCTGCACCCTTCAGCCAACATTGCTAAGATGAGTCAGTCGGTACCCTTGAGTGATGATGATCGCTGGCCTTGGCTAGATATTGTCGGCAAAGAGCTCGCTTCTGAGGCGGGTGCGTCTAGTGGTGCAGTCGCCGCCTGCTCGGCGCTGCGCCAGGCCTATCGTGATCGAATTACTGAAGCTGCGGGGCAGCCTGTTCTGTTTGTTCATCTGGCAGGTAGCTATGAGTTGATCTCCGAGCGCTTGAATGCCCGCGGTGGGCACTTTATGCCACCCGCGCTGTTGAAGTCACAGTTTGAGACCTTAGAGACGCCCAACGAAAACGAGCTGGCCGTTGAGGTGGATATTGCACTTGGGGTTGATCAGATTGTGACTCAGATTGTAGACCTTCTTAGCTGATCTTTAGGCGTACAGCGGATCCAAAATTACCGTCTGCTGTGGTCGCTTCGATCCATTTTCCGCTTATTATCCATATTAGTTGACCCGCCAGATTGGCTGGACCGTATAGCTGTGGGTGCTTTTTAATTCGAGGGGAACTCCAATGTTCAAAACTGCAATTGCTGGCAGCCTGCCAAAGCCAAACTGGCTTGCTGAAACCGAGAAGCTCTGGCCAGAGTGGAAGTACGATGGTGACGAGTTGCTGCAGGCAAAGGCTGATGCAACCTTGCTCTGGATTAAAGCGCAGGAGGATGCGGGGCTGGACGTGATCGGTGACGGTGAAATGGCTCGCCAGCATTTTGTTCACGGTTTTGTTGAGCACGTTGAGGGTATCGACTTCGACAACAAGGTGACTATGGGTATTCGTAACAATCGCTACGACGCTCAGGTACCTCAGGTGGTCGCGCCCCTGCGTCTAAAAGGTCGCGTGCACGAGTTTGAAGCACGCATTGCACGCGCGCATACCAAGAGAAAGCTGAAATTCACCCTCCCAGGTCCGATGACCATCGTTGATACCGTGGCCGACCGCTACTACGGTGACAGAGTCAAAATGGCGATGGCTTTTGCCGAGCTACTGAACCAAGAGGCGCTGGCGCTGCAGGCTGATGGCGTTGATATTATTCAGTTCGATGAGCCTGCTTTTAATGTCTACATGGAAGAGGCCGCTGACTGGGGGGTTGCTGCATTAGAGCGTGCTTGTCAGGGACTCACTTGTACTACCGCAGTACACATCTGTTACGGCTACGGCATCGAAGCCAACAATAAGTGGAAAGAGACTCTGGGTCATGAGTGGCGCCAATACGAAAAGGTTTTTCCAGCCTTGGCGAAAAGCAGCATCGATCAAGTAAGTCTGGAGTGCATGCACTCGCATGTGCCGATGGAAATGATGAAACTGCTTGAGGGCAAGGACGTCATGGTCGGTGTGATCGATGTCGCTAGTGAGGTTATAGAGACACCGGAAGAGATCGCTGAGACAATCGGGCAGGCACTGCAATATGTGCCTAAGCATCATCTTATCGCCTGTACCAACTGCGGTATGGCGCCCATGAATCGCGATATTGCCCAAGCGAAGCTTGAGGCTCTGGCTGAGGGCGCTAAGCTAGCCAGCGAAAAGTTTGGCTAATTTAGCCGGTTCCTAGCAAAAACGTGCGGTCCAGGCTGCGCGTTTTGCTTTTTGGGACTTGGTAAATCCGCTGCGCCACTGACAGCTGATTCTCGAGTAGGCACAATACGCACATTATCGACCCAAGTTTGGGTTTGTCTGAAGTGCACGGAGTTTTGATGACCTCGCTCAGCGATCAGTTACTTAAACTAGGATCGGCCCTGCATGCCTGCCAGCACCTTTGGCAGCCAGAGCCGTTTCTATGCAGTGCATCGCCCTGGAGTGAAAGTGAGTCAAAGTTAGATACTGCGCTGATGGCTCTGACCCATGATGAGGTAGAGGCGCTTATTAAGTCCCCTGAACTGTGCACGCAGTGGCTAAAGAATCTTGTGCCTGATTACATTGAGCCGCTATTAGCCTGGGAACCTACCACTAATAACCATCGAGTCGATATCAGTCAGCCGGCTATCGCAGCGGGTATTCCGGGCCGCAAGTGGCAGCAGATCAATTACTTCAGTGACCTGATTAAACCCCTAACTCCGCTTCGAAGTCATCTCGACTGGTGTTCGGGTAAAGGCTATTTGGCAACGACGCTGGAGCATACTCACAATATCGAGAGCTCACACTGTCTGGAGATTGATAACCATCTTTGCTGCTCTGGTCGCGCGCGGGCACAAAGCTTCAACCTCCAAACCCAGTTCCACTATTGTGATGTGTTGCAACCCTTGGATAGCGATCTGCTTACCCTTGGCCAGAGGCATACCGCACTGCACGCCTGCGGTGGTCTGCATCGCAGTATGCTGAGGCAGGCGAGCGAGGTGGCGGAACAGATAATTCTGGCCCCCTGTTGTTACCACCTGTATAGCGATCAGACGGACAGTCGCCTCTCTAGTGCCGCGCAGAAACTCTCCCTAGTGTTTGATCGAAATACCCTACGCCTTCCGTTGCTCGAGACAGTAACCGGCGGTGTACGAGTACAACGCCTACGTGCTACCGAACTAATCTGGCGTCTGGCGTATGAAAACTGGCGTGTAGAGACTACGGGTGACACGAGCTATCGCTCCCTCGCATCGGTTCCTAAAGCGATCTTCAATCAAGATCCGTCTGGTTTTTTTCACTGGGCAGCACAGCAGCACGGTCTGGAATGGGAAGAGAAAGATTTAGAATCCTACTTAATCGTCGGCAGAGAGCGGTTCTTGCTCTGCGAACGATTGGGCATTGTGCGTCAGGGGCTAAAACGCTTTTTGGAGCATTTGATTGTTCTTGATCTTGGGTGTTATCTGGAGGAACGAGGCTTTCAAGTTAGCATCACAGAGTTTTGCCCAAGAGAAGTCACCCCACGAAATTTAGCCATCGTCGCGGTTAAAAAAAACCTGGGGTTAGGACGCTAGCGTCAGAAGTCGAATAGTCTCTTATGGAAGCAGTGCATTGAGGCCTCCTCATTCAGAGCGCACTTGAGGAGCTGTGTAGAGAGCTGAGAGCTGCTACCGGGCGCGACCATTGTCTCTCGTTCCTTGAAATCAGTATACGCACTACTAAGGCAACATGGATGGATGCACGAATATGAACGATATCAATCACTTAAATATTGTGGGCGAGGTGACTCCGCAAGAACTGGTCAAACAGTGCCGCGCTGGATTCGATATGATGGCTAAAGCCTTGCCGAATAAACGCTCATTAGCTGATCAGGCTGCAGCGCTGGAGTTGATGGCAGAGTCTGCTCGGCGAGCGGCTGAGGCTATTGAGCAGGAGGGTTTGCGCATCGAAGCTCAATATGGCGCTGGACGCTAAGCTTGTCGCTATAGCGAGGCTGCGGCAAGAAACTCCGTATCCTTTTTCGTAATTTATAGCAGCCTTCGCGTCGTAACCCTGCAGTATGTGTTGATCTTCGCATTGGGCAAACACGCAGTGTTTGAAATTGTTGAGCGTGATGCAGATTGATTCAGGCGGCGGTTATTCGCGAGAGTTTCACCAAGTCATTCCGCTAAATGGCGCCTAAGTGCCGTAAGCAGCCGCGCGATACGCTTTGCGTACAGCGCTCGTACAGCGCTCGTACAGCTGTATAAACGGGTGCTTAAAAAACAAAAGAGGGCATTCGCCCTCTTTTTAGTTACTCGATATCGAGTGTGCGATCGATTAAACGCGCAGTGCTGGCAGCCCCACGCCGGTCGCTTCAAAACCGCCATCGACTGCAATCACCTGACCGCTGACAAACGATGCTTTGGGCGAGCAGAGGAAGTAGATAACTTCCGCGAGCTCACGTTCGCTGCCGTAGCGGTTCAGAGGGATAGAGTCGTGGTACGCCTTGATGATCTCGGGTGAGTGCACCGCAACCGAGAGTTTGGTTTTTACCGGACCCGGTGCAACACAGTTGGCACGAATACCGTATTCGCCGAGTTCACAGGCTTGCTGCTTAGTCAGGTGCGCCACAGCCGCCTTAGACGTGCCGTAGGCAACGCGCAGCGTTGAGGCACGCAGGCCAGAGATGGAGGCGATATTTACAATAGCGCCTGAACTCTCTTTTAGCAGCGGCGTTAGTGCTTGGCTCAGATAGAAAAGACCATCGAGGTTGGTGTCCATAATCTTGCGCCAGAGCTTCTCATCGCACTCTTCAATCGGTCCGAAGTCTGCGACGCCGGCGTTGTTAACCAGCGCATCTAAACGGCCAAACTCAGCACGAATCTGCTCAGCTACTTTGGCTGTGTTTTCAATGATGGAGACATCGTAGAGGTAGGCGCTGGCACCGAGTTCAGCGGCGGCCTCTTCCAGTGCAGGCTCATCACGGTCGAGGATGATCACCTCATAATCGTTTTCCAGGAACAGCTTTGCTGTCGCCATACCGATGCCGCGAGCACCGCCGGTAACCAGCGCTACAGGTTTAGTCATGCCAGCTCTCCGATTAACCGCGGCCAATGAATGGCATATTGGTTGCCATCACCGTCATAAACTGCACGTTGGCGTCCAGCGGTAGCTCAGCCATATGCAGTACCGATTTAGCGACGTGGCTTACATCCATGACGGGTTCAATCTCAATACGTCCGTCAGCCTGAGGCATACCGGTTGTCATCGATGCTGCCATTGCTGTGAGCGCGTTGCCGATATCGATCTGACCACAGGCGATGGAGTAGGGGCGTCCATCGAGGCTGATTGAGCGCGTCAGACCCGTAATCGCATGCTTAGACGTGGTGTAAGGTGCAGAACCCCAACGCGGTACATGCGCGGAGATAGAGCCGTTGTTAATAATGCGGCCACCCTGAGGGTCCTGCGCGCGCATAATCGCAAACGCCTTGCGGGCGCAGATGAATGAGCCAGTTACGTTGATATCCATGAGGTTGCGCCACTCATCAACATTAAGCTCATCAATGGTTTTGCCCAGCAGTGCGACACCTGCGTTGTTAAACAGAGCGTCAACTCGGCCCCAGGTATCGCGCGCCCTATTGAATGACTGCTCTACATCATCTTCGTTGGTGATATCACACTGCATTACCAGTGCATTGGGGTTGCCCGCGGCAGTCTCTTCGAGCTGCTCTTTACGACGGCCCACCAGGCCGACTTTCCAGCCAGCTTCGAGGAAATGCTCAGCGGTCGAACGGCCGATACCTGAACCGGCGCCCGTAACGATAATCGATTTGGACATTGTTATTATTCTTCCTTATCAGTGGTTATCCCGAGGGATATTACGGCCGGTCTTCTGGTACTTAGTTGCAAGCTCCAGACAACCGCCATCCGCCAATTGGCCAACGTGTGTACGGTAGATCTCTTCCCAAGGTGTCATATGAATGAGTTCAGGTTTCTTCCACGCTTTGATGCGAGCCTGCCACTCTTCGTCTGATACCAGCGCATTAAGTGTTGAGTTGTTCAGATCCAGACGTACCTTGTCACCGGTCTTCAGGTAGGCCAAGCCACCTCCGACGACTGACTCTGGGCTCGCATTCAAAATTGAAGGGCTCTCAGAGGTTCCAGACTGGCGCCCATCACCCACGGTAGGTAAGTGGTTGATGCCTTGTTTGATGATCTCATCGGGTGGCTGCATGTTGACCACCTCGGCAGAACCCGGGTAACCAACACAACCTACACCGCGGATAAACAGAATGGTATGGTCATCGATGCCCAAGCTCTTGTCGTTGATGCGGTCGTGGTAATCCTCGGGGCCTTCAAAGACAACAGCTTTGGCTTCGAATACGCCCTCGTTGCCGGGTTGTGATAGGAAGCGCTCCTGGAAGTCTTTTGAGATAACACTGGTCTTCATCAGCGCCGAGTCAAACAGGTTGCCCGATAACACTTTGAAGCCCGCGTTTTTGCGCAGCGGCTCGTCGTACGTGGTGATTACGTCGAGGTCCTCACTTGCAGCGCCCTGCAGATTTTCGCCCATGGTTTTGCCGGTCGCTGTCATTACGTCAGTGTGAATGCGGCCTGCTTTGATCAGCTCGCCCATCACAGCTGGTACACCGCCGGCGCGGAAGAAGCTCTCACCGAGGTACTCACCGGCTGGCTGCATGTTAACCATCAGTGGTACGTCGAAACCGATCTTCTCCCAATCTTTCACATTGAGCTCTACGCCAATGTGACGAGCGACGGCCTGCAGGTGTGGTGGCGCATTCGTTGAACCGCCAATCGCCGCATTCACAATAATCGCATTTTCAAACGCTTCGCGGGTCATGATGTCCGATGGTTTAAGGTCTTCGTAAACCATCTCAACGATGCGTTTACCGGTCTGGTAAGCCATCGCCATGCGCTCACGGTAGGGTGCAGGAATCGCGGAGTTACCACTCAGTGACATACCCAGGGCTTCGGCCATGGCATTCATCGTGCTGGCCGTGCCCATAGTGTTACAGTGACCAAGCGATGGAGCCGACGAGCAGACGCGCTCCATAAACTCTTCGTAGTCGATCTCGCCAGCTGACAGCAGACGGCGGCTCTCCCAGACGATAGCGCCGGAACCCGCGCGCTTACCTTTCCACCAACCGTCCAGCATTGGACCGCCATTGAGGGCGATCGCTGGGATATCAACAGTGGCAGCACCCATCAGCATCGCCGGGGTCGTCTTGTCACAGCCAGTTGTCAGAACAACGCCATCCAGTGGGTAACCCTGCAGCACTTCAACGAGACCGAGGTAGGATAGGTTGCGATCTAGCGCAGCGGTAGGGCGCTTACCTGTCTCCTGAATCGGGTGAACTGGGAACTCCATCGGGATGCCGCCAGCTTCACGGATGCCGGCCTTGATGCGGTCCATCAGGAAGACGTGAATTTTGTTACACGGAGAGATATCGCTACCGGTCTGCGCGATACCGATAACGGGCTTCTCGCTCTGCAGCTCTTCGCGGGTGAACTCTTGGTTCTGGTAGCGCTCTAAGTAAAGCGCGGTCATACCTGGGTTGTTTGGGTTGTCGAACCACTCTTGGGAACGAAAACGCTTGTTGGCCTTGGTATTGGACATGCCATGAACTCCTGGCTGATGGTTGTAATTGTGATTTTTATCGGTCTTTAGTTGGCATCATTATGTGAAGCTGGTATACCAAAAGCAACCATTACAAATTAATAATTCTGGATGTTGTTTATCCGGAAACTTCTGATAGAAACCGACAAGAAAAATTAGAGATTCCCATGATTAAAGAACCCGCTTTGCTAACCATTCGCAAGAATTTCCCTCGCCCAACCGCCGAGCAAGTCGCTGCCTTCAAAGACATTCCAACTGGCTTCATCTGCGACGCGCTAGATGGCCAAGCGGCAATGAACTCCAGTGTTAAGCCCATCGGCGGTGGTCGCGATATTAAGTGCGTCGCCACAGGTGTAGCGGTGGTTGCTGAAAATGGCCCCGCTGAGATCCTGGCCACTATGGGCGCTATCCACATTATGCAACCTGGGGACATCATCGTCTCTGCGGTGCATGGCCACACAAATTGCTCGGCTGCCGGTGACCGTTTCTGCGGCATGCTGAAAAACAAGGGCGCTGCTGGCTTCGTCACCGATGGCGAGATGCGTGATTACGTGGGTATTGTCGAAGTAGGGCTACCAGCTTGGTGTGCGGGTCTTAACCCTAACTCGCCTTACTCTAAGGGTCCTGGCCGAGTCGGCTTTGGTGCTGTAGTGGCAGGCCGTTATGTTGAGAGTGGCGATATTATCGTAGCTGATGGTGATGGCGTCGCGGTCGTTCCCTTTGCTCGCATCGACGAAATAATTGCCAAGCTCGAAGACATCAAAGCGCTGGAGTATGAGTTGGATGCCAAGGTGCAGTCTGGCTACTGCGAGATGCCCGCTATTGAAGAGATGATTGCTGACGGCCGTGCCGTAGTTGTGGATTGAGGAGCGCACCATGTCAGTTACTGAGAACAAATATGCAGTTGCAGGGCGTATCGCGGTAGTGACCGGTGGTGCTCAAGGCATCGGTTTTGCGGTTGCGGCCAAACTGTTGGCCAACGGTGCACGTGTTGCACTCTGGGATCTGAATGTAGAGAAGGCTCAGGAGGCTGCGAAAAACCTTAGCACTCTGGGAGAGACCGTTGCCGTTGAGTGTAACGTCAGCAACTATGACAGCGTAACAGCGGCACTAGCGCAAACTGAGGAGGCGCTTGGCGGTGTGGATATTCTGGTGAACTCTGCAGGTATCGCCGGTTCAAACGCGACGATCGAAGATTACGATGTTATGGAGTTCCAGCAGATCGTCAATATCAACCTGATGGGCACCTTCTACACGAATAAAGCGGTTATCACCGGTATGAAGGCGCGTAACTTCGGTCGCATCGTTAATATCGCGTCGATTGCCGGTAAAGAGGGTAACCCTAACGCAGGTCCATACTCGGCTTCCAAAGCAGGCGTAATCGGTTTGACTAAATCGATCGGTAAAGAGCTCGCTGGTTTCGATATCGCCTGTAACTGCGTTACGCCGGCGGCAGCACGTACGCCAATCTTCGACCAGCTCTCAGAAGAGTTTATCGAATACATGCTCTCAAAAATTCCGCGTAATCGATTCCTAGAAGTGGAAGAGGTGGCGTCGATGATCGGCTTCTTGGTAAGCCCCGAGAACTCGTTTACGACTGGAGCGGTTTTTGATCTCTCTGGTGGTCGCGCGACGTATTGATGCCCACAACCCCGGTATACAAGGATTTACAATGAGTTCAGTTAGAGAGTTAATGAGATCCCACGTCTCGGTTCGATCTTTTACCGATGAGCCGGTAGCGCAGGAGACGCTGTTAAATATCATTGAAGCGGGTCAGTCGGCTTCCACCTCGAGCCATGTGCAAGCCTATTCGGTTGTGCGAGTGACGGATCCGGCCAAACGCCAAGCCATCAGTGAAGCGGCAGGAGGCCAGAAGTGGGTGATCAGCGCCCCTGAGTTTCTGGTCTACTGTGCTGACCTTCGCCGACTTAACTACGCCTGCACCAAAGCGGGTATGGGTGAACTTGAAGGACTGACCGAGCACTCGGTGGCTGCAGCTGTTGATGTGGCCCTATTTGCTCAGAATGTGCTTCTAGCTGCGGAGTCTGAAGGACTGGGTGGTGTATTTATTGGCGGTATCCGTAACGCACCGGATGTGGTCATTGAACAACTCCAACTGCCCGAGTTTGTCTTCCCGCTGTTTGGAATGTGTCTGGGTAAACCGAAAGAGCGTAACGCTACCAAGCCGCGCTTGCCGCTTGAAGCAGTGCTTCATACCGATAGCTATGACAGCGAAAAGATTCAGCCGCTTGTCGATGGTTACGATGAGGTGATGGCTGCTTACTACGCAGATCGTGGAGTGGCTGGAACCAATTGGAGTGACTCTGTGTCAAAAGCGCTCCAGCTGAAACGCCGCGAGCACATGCGCGAGATGCTGAATGACTCCGGATTTTTCAGATCTTAGCAGGGTTGCGAATGTGCTTTATAAAAATCACAAGGGAGCATAACGCTCCCTTTGATTTTTGTTTTAGTACGCCGGTTTACGTCTTCGGCATGCTTTCGCGGGCGATTGCATCAATATCCAGGCCATTGAGTCGGCCAACGTGGTCGCTGAGCATCGGTACGAAGTCGCCACCGGCACCAATTGCTTGGGTGTGGGTGTAGTAGTGGCGTGCCGCTGAGGCCATAACGTTCATAACCCCGGCATCGGTTGCCATAGCGTTAACGTAACGGATGTCCTTGGCCATATTGTCGATGGAGAACTTGTGGGCGTTCTCGTCGCGTTCGCAGACATATTGCATGAAGGTGTTGAAGAAGCCGGAGCCGAGGCGGCTCGGCGCGATCACCTCGCGGAATGCATGCGGTGAGATACCAACGGCGGCGCCCAGTGAGATCGCTTCGGAGTAGAGTGAAGCGTAGCTGGCGCCGAGGAAGTTCATCAGCAGCTTCATCTTATGGCCGGTACCCACCTCGCCAATACGCGTGATGGTGCCCGCCCAGCAATCGATAACGGGCTGTACCTGCGCAAAGATCTCTTCACTGCAACCCACCATCGCATCCAGCTCGCCCGATTCAGCCTCTTTCGGTGTACGGCCCAGTGGTGCATCCACCATATGCATGCCGGCTTCGGCCAGTTCCGCAGCCAATGCGAGGGTGACTGTAGGGTCGGATGTTGAGGTGTCGATTACAATCGTGCCGGGACGCGCGCCAGCCAGAATGCCGTTGTCGCGAATAGCGGCCTGTACCTGTTCAGAGTTGGAAAGGCAGAGGTGAATGATGTCGCACCTCTCGGCCAGCTCTTTGATGCTACTCGCTTCATTTGCGCCTATGCCAACCAGACTATCGATCGGCTGACGGTTGCGGTTTCCTTTGATCCACAGAGGGTAGCCGCCTTTGAGAATATTCTTCGCCATGCCATGGCCCATATAGCCGACACCAATAAAGCCAATTGTGGGTTTTGCGCTCATCTTGTTTTCCTTATAAGGCGCGGCGCGGGCCGCGAATTTGTTTGACTTTTTATAAACGGTATACCATTTTAGGGGGCTTGCAAACCGCCCGTTAAGAGGAAGTATGACACACGCTACTTACACCGGCATTTGGCCGGTTGCGCCAACCCCATTTAGTGATGATGGCACCGTCGACTTGGAGGGGATGAAGCGCGTCCTGGATCTGATGATAGATCAGGGTGTGGATGGTATCTGTATCCTCGCTAACTTCTCAGAACAATTTCTGATCTCCGATGCCGAACGCGAAACGTTGACGCGCCTCTGTCTTGAGCATGTGGCTGGTCGTGTACCGGTTATTGTTACCATCAGCCACTTTGCGACTCCGATCGTTGTTGATCGTGCGCGCTTCGCCAAGGATCTCGGTGCCGATATTGTCATGATGATGCCGCCGTATCACGGCGCTCTGCTCAAAGGGAACGCTCAGCAGACCTTCGAGCAGTTCCAGGCAGTCAGTGAGGTCGGTATTCCTATTATGTTGCAGGATGCACCGCTCTCAGGCGTCGACCTTCCTGTCCCGCTGTTGGTAAAAATGGCGCAAGAGATTGAGATGCTCAAGCTGTTTAAGATTGAGTGTCCACGCGCCGCTGCCAAGTTGCGTGCTCTGATTGCCGAAGGTGGCGCCGCTATTGAGGGGCCATTTGATGGTGAAGAGGCGATCACGCTGCTGGCCGATCTCGATGCGGGTGCAACGGGTACGATGACCTCGGCAATGATTCCTGATCTTATCGGTCCTATCGTGCGCGATTTTCTTGCCGGTAACCGTGCTGCAGCCGTTGAAGGCTATGCCCGCGTGCTTCCCGCTGTTAATCATGAGAACCGCCAGTGTGGCTTCCAGTCTGCCAAAGCGGCGATGGTTGCCGGTGGCGTCATTAAATCTGACTTCTGTCGCCACCCTATCTCTCCACTGCACCCGGATACCAAAGCGCTGCTGATGGAGCTTATTCAGCCTCTTGATCCGCTTGTTCTGCGTTGGGGTAAGTAATGTCTATCCAGTCTGCTATCGATAAAATTTCAGCCTTGTTGGGTGATCGCGTTGTTACCAGTCTCGCTGAGCGCGAGCTGCATGGTGAAAACGAGTCCTACTATCAGAAGGCGTTGCCCGACGCTGTAGTGTATCCAGAGTCAACCCAAGAAGTGTCGCAGATCGTCAAGATCTGTAACGAAGAGCTCTGCCCGGTTGTGCCTTACGGTGCTGCGTCATCCCTAGAGGGTCAGCACTTAGCAGTACAGGGCGGTATCAGCCTCGATATGATTCGCATGAGTAAAGTGCTGGCGGTCAACGCTGAAGATCTCAACGTGATTGTTCAGCCGGGTATTACCCGTAAAACGCTGAATAACGAGCTGCGTAACACGGGCCTGTTCTTCCCGGTTGATCCAGGTGCTGACGCTTCTGTTGGCGGTATGGCCGCTACACGTGCATCGGGTACTGCAGCGGTGAAATACGGCACCATGCGTGATAACGTGTTGGCGATGGAAGTGGTGATGGCAGATGGCACCATCATGCGTACCGGTAACCAGGCGAAGAAATCCGCAACTGGCTATGACCTGACTCACCTTATGGTTGGCTCTGAGGGCACACTGGGCATTATCACCGAGCTTACGCTGAAACTGCACGGTATCCCTGAAGCGCTAACTGCGGCCACTTGCCGCTTCCCAAGCATTGAAGATGCGGTGAACTGCGTCATTATGACGATCCAGTGCGGCCTGCCTGTGGGGCGCATCGAGCTGGTCGACGAGATGATGGTGCGCGGCTTCAATAACTACTCCAAGTCTGAGCTGCCTGAAACACCGCATCTTTTCCTGGAGTTCATCGGCACCACCTCGGGCGTCCAAGAGCAGATGCAAGCCTTTGGCGAGATCGCTGAAGAGTTTGGTGCTGAAGGTTGGACCACGGCGACCCTGGCTGAGGATCGCAACAAGCTTTGGGCGATGCGCCACAAATCACACTACGCCAGTGCTGCACTGGGCGAGGGCGGTCACCTTTGGCCAACCGATGTCTGTGTGCCTATTTCTAAACTGGCTGAGGCCGTTGTGCAGGCTAAAGATGATGCTGTTCGTTTGGGTCTTACCTCGACTATTGTCGGTCACGTGGGCGAGGGTAACTTCCATGCCGGTGTGAGCGTGGATCCAAATAATGCCGATGAGATGGAGCGCTGTGAGCAGTTTATTACTGCGCTGGCCGAGACCGCTCTGCGATTGGGGGGCACGGTATCGGGCGAACACGGTATCGGCCTGGGTAAACTCAAATTTATGGATGCCGAGCACGGTGCGTCGCTTCAGTACATGCGCATGATTAAGAAGAGCTTCGATCCGAACAACATTCTAAATCCGGGCAAAATGATCCCGGCGGAGGCCTAAAATGCTGCCGTACTCAAACCCCACACCTCATGCGCTCTTGGTTGGGCGCGTTTGGATACCTGCAGTTGGCCCGGCGCTGGTGCGTATTGATGGCGAACAGGTGATCAATATCACCAGCAAAGCGGTGCCTACGATGCAGGCGCTGCTGGAGAGTGACGACCTTGTATCTGTAGCGCGCAACGCCGCGGGCACAGAACTCTGCTCGCTGGCGCAACTCACTGAGAATTCGCTGCGAGAGGATCGTGAACAGCATATTCACCTGCTAGCCCCTGCCGACCTGCAGGCGATTAAAGCCTCGGGCGTCACCTTTGCCGAGAGCATGGTTGAGCGTGTGATCGAAGAGCAAGCGGCCGGCGATGCAGACCGCGCTGAGGCGATTCGTGAACGGGTGAAATCCGTCATTGGCGACAGCCTCTCGGGTATCGAACCTGGTTCAGATCAGGCGATGCAGGTTAAAGCCGTGTTGCAGCAAGAGGGGCTCTGGTCACAGTACCTGGAAGTGGGTATCGGGCCTGATGCTGAGGTGTTTACCAAGTGTCAGCCGATGGCCGCGGTGGGCTTTGGCGCTGATGTCGGTATCCACCCGATCTCAACCTGGAACAACCCTGAACCGGAAATCGTGCTGGCGATGAACTCGCGCGGCGATATCGTTGGCGCAACACTCGGCAACGATGTGAATCTGCGTGACGTTGAGGGGCGCTCGGCACTGCTGCTGGGCAAGGCGAAGGATAATAACGCCTCCTGTGCTATCGGTCCCTTCGTGCGTCTGTTCGATGGTGAGTTCACGCTGGACTCTATTCGCAAAGCCGATCTGTCGATGCGCGTTGAGGGTGTCGATGGGTTTGAACTCGATGGCTTCTCATCAATGACTAAGATCAGTCGAGACCCTGCCAGCATCGTGAAGCAGACCATTGGCCGTCATCACCAGTACCCAGATGGATTCTTCCTGTTCCTCGGCACTATGTTCGCGCCCGTCAAAGACCGCGATGCAGCAGGGCAGGGCTTTACCCATCACAGCGATGATATCGTCAAAATTACAGAGCCGAACCTGGGTGAGCTGCGCAACCGTGTGCGTTACTCCACTGAGTGTCCAGAGTGGACCTTCGGAACCTCTGCTCTGATCCGCAATTTAGCTAAACGAGACTTGCTGTAATAGCGGGTCTGCAATTGGAGAGAATAACAATATGAACGTTCTGATTATCGGTGGTGGCGGCTTTGTCGGCCAGAAGCTGGCACGTGCACTGGTTGCTCGTGGTGAACTCAACGGCAAAGCCCTCAGCAGCATTAATCTAGTTGATGTAATGGAGCCTGGTGCCATCGATGGTGGCTCTATTGCGGTAAACACCAGCATCTGTGACATCACCAATACCGCCTCTGTTGCAGAAGCGGTAACGGCCGATACTGATGTGATCTACCTGCTCGCTGCGATTGTTTCTGCGCATGCGGAAGAGGATTTTGACGCCGGTTGGAGCATCAATATGATGGGTACGCTCAACGTGCTGGAGCGAGCGCGTGAGCTGGGTAACAAACCTCGCGTGGTGTTTACCTCCTCTATCGCTGTCTATGGCGGTGAGGTACCGGATCCAATCGTTGATCACAGCTTCCTCAATCCGCAGACCTCTTATGGCGCGCAGAAAGCCGTGGGTGAGCTGCTAATCAACGACTACAGCCGCAAGGGATACATTGATGGAGTGGGCTTCCGTCTACCCACTATCTCTGTGCGCCCCGGCAAACCGAACCGCGCAGCATCGAGCTTCATGTCCTCCATCCTGCGCGAGCCGCTGAATGGCGAGGAAGCGGTCTGTCCAGTTGATGCAGACTTCCCGCACTACTACCTGTCGCCACGTAAGTGTGTGGAGAACCTTATCAAAGGTGCTGAGCTTAAGGCACAAGATCTGGGGCAGAACCGATGCATGATGATGCCCGGTCGTATGTGGACTATTGGCCAGCTCATCGATGCGATGACCAAGGTAGCAGGTCCTGAACCTGCCAAACTCATTAAATGGGAAGCTCAGCCGGAGATTCAGAAAATTGTTAAAGGCTGGCGCTTTGATCTGCGTCCCGAGAAGTCGCTGAAGCTAGGCCTGACTGCGGACGAATCTTTCGAGGATAACATCCGTTACTATATTGAGGATGATCGTCCCTAGTCACCTTAGTAGCGCATCATTGAATCGATAGGCGCGCAGCACATTGAGAAACGAGAGCCCTTATGGCGTAAGCTATGAGGGCTTTTTTACGCTTTAAACTATCGATGTACGAAAGTTGGCCCGCACTTTGCTAACGACTGAGAGTAAAGAGTAACTCGCCAGAGAGCGCGCTTCATATATAGCGCCCTTGGCCGATAGCGTAGAGAAGTGAGGGTAGAACTATGAACGATATTAAAGTGATTGTTACCGCTTCCGGTAAGTTGATCTGTGCAGAACGCGACAAAATGTTGGTCTTTCCAAAGACGGATGAAGAGACCGACAACTTTCTGGAGCGAGCCGCCAAAGAGTTTGATATGCGCGCGCGCAGCTATGATCCGGTCTTGGGTTTACCAATCTGAAGTAATGAGCCTGAGTCACAAAAAAAGGGAGCCTAGTGCTCCCTTTCTTATGGACCCGTCGGGGGGGTTAGTTCACCGGTGTCAGCAGTGCTGTGCCCGCGAGCTGAGCGCTGATGTTGTCACGCTGCAGCTGACCCATATCTGCGCGGGTCTCAACGGTACCAGAACCTTGGTGCGGTTGAATGGTAACGTTGTCGAGTGCGTAGAAACGCTCATCGATCTTCGGTTCATTCAGGAACACGTCCAGTGCTGCGCCGCCAAGCGCGCCGTTTGTTAGCGCCTGAATCATCGCCTCTTCATCAATCGTCGTGCCGCGAGAGATATTAACGATGATGCCACGTGGCCCCAGAGCCTCGAGCACCTCTTTGGAGACAAACCCTTTGGTCTCTTCGCCACCTACAAGTGCGACCACAAGGTAGTCGACAGCTGCAGCCAGGGCGACTGGATCGCTGTGATAGGTCCAGTTAGGCGTCTCTTTCTCCGAGCGAGCGAAGTAGTGTACGTCCATCTTGAACGCCGCCATGCGATTAGCAATCTCTCGGCCGATACGACCGAGTCCTAGGATGCCCACTTTACCGCCCGATATCTTACGCGCTAGCGGGTATTCGCCCTTGGCTGCCCAGCTACCGTCGCGCGCCCACTGGCTCGCCTGTTCAAACTTGCGGCCGTGTGCCAACAGCAGCAGCACCGCGAGATCAGCTACATCATCATTAAGTACATCGGGCGTGTTAGTTACTTTGATACCGCGAGCAGAAGCCGCTGTGGTATCGATCGCGTCGTAGCCCACACCAAAGTTGGCAACCAGCTGCAAATTCGGCAGTAGATCCATCTCTGCAGCACCAAAGGCGATATGGCCTTTAAAACCAACCACCTTTATCGCAGCGCGGGCAAGTTCATCAAGCGAGGCCACATCAGCGGGAGCGGCGCACCAAGTTGGATTGAAGGTGCTGTTGAATGCGTCGACGTCGTTCTGGGCGTAGCTACCGATTACCAGTACATCTGACATTGGATGTTGCTCCTACTGTGGCGGTTTTACCTGAATTAAGAAAAAGTGCCGATCAATCGGCACATATATCTTGAACTGACTTTTTGATCGCGTCCAGATTAAACACGTCATCGAGCCAAGTCTCTTTGAATACGACTGACTTAGCTTGGTCGATTGCTAGCAGTGCCCCATCGGAGAAACGACCTTCAAAGATGCCGAAGGCGATTGCCAGTTCGATCTTCAAGTGACCTAGCAGGAAGTCGTGTGCTGCTTCTTTTGGCACGCCCATCGCTACAGCGCGGTCTGTTGCTTCGCGCATCGCCATGGCGAAGGTTGCGCCCACTGTTTCCGACAAAGCCGGTTCAAGTACAGCAATGTTCTCCAATGTACAGCGGTGCGCGCGTGATACAGGCTGGTAGATCACCTTAGCAACCTCTTCACAGAGCGCATAATGCTCTTCAGGACCCTGAATCAGCGCACAGACGATGCCCTGAGGAGCGGCGATACCACCGAAGTAATCTTTTTGCGCTTCGATTGAGTCGTGTGCCTCAAGAATATGTGGATGACACGGGTGAGCACAGAAGTAGGTGACATCATCACGAACTGGCATCTCGCCAGCGTAAGGCGCTGCCGCATCTAATACGATAACCGCAGTACCAGGCTTCAGTTTATCTATGAAGGTGTGGCAGATCTTACCGATCAGTTTGTCGGGTACCGCCATCAGGACAACGTCGGCTCCAGCTAGAGCCACATCCTGTTCTACAACCTCGAGGCCAGTGGCCTCTTTGAGGCGCTCTCGGCCAAACTCAGAAACCTCGACTGGATCCAGTTCAAAGCGTGAGTTGGCTAGGTTTTGCGCCAAACGGACGCCCATTTTTCCGCCCGCGCCTAAAAGTGCTACTTTTGTCATCTTTTTATCCTCTTGTTTTAACAGTTTACGGCGCCAGCGCCGCGTTTAATCCATCCAAAGTAATCAGCACTGCCCATCTGACCGCCCTTAAGTGCAAGCTGTAACCCTGCCAGTTTTGGGTTGTCGGAGTGTGCTTCTAGTAGAGACGCCCCCGGTATGGTCGGTGCAAGTGCCGTGAAAGCGTAAAGGTCTAGCTCTCGAGAGACGTAGCCCGAGGTGTCACCCCCTGATATCACGGCTCGACGAATCCCTGTGGTGTGAATAAGGTCCGCCAGCACGCGTCCCAGCGCAGCACCAATACGGCTGTTGGCCAGATCCATAGATATCTGCTGGCGCTCAAGTGTTTCGCGCATGCGTGTTACGGCCGGATCATCAGGACCTTTTGCGCTGTATATCAGAGGGTCCAGACCCCGTGCCAAAGCATCCAGCGCTGCTTGTTTAACCTCAGCCTCTAAATGGCGGTCGTCCAGTGCAGCGCGCGAGGCATCGAGCTCGATCAGCTCAAAACCATTCTCTGCGGCCCAATCGATCTGTAGCGCTGTAACGGGTGAGACGGAACCAGAGACGGCCAGCATCTGCTCAACCGGTCCTGCTGAGTGGTTGCGATCGGTTGCCGGTATCCAGCCCTGCTTGCGCCAGTAGGCGACCAGTGAGTACTCGATGCCCTGAGATCCCACTGCAAAGAGTGGCGCGCTATCCCAGTAGAGGCGACCAAGTGTCTCGATATCCTGCTGTGACATAGCATCACAGCTTATAACCTCGGCACCTTCGTCAATAAGCTGCTGCAGATGCTCTTCTGCACGCTGTTGAAGGTTCTCAACGTCCATCAGGCCAAATTGTGCACGGGTCTGCTCAGCTAGGTGTCTGGCAACATCGGCCTCGGCCATGGGTGTGACTGGATGACGCGCCATAACTGGATGACGATCGAGCCGGTAAACATCACTCCCCGCTGCTGCAAACAGATTTCCGAACGCCTGATAACGACGCATAACCGGTGCTGCTACCTGGCACGGGATCCAAGGGCTTTGCATGATGGGCTTGGCGATATCAATCGCTCGTCCGACCGACCCTGAAGAGGGTGAGCTATCCAGGGTGGAGCAGATCTTGTAGTGACAGATTGGCGCGCCAGTCGATTTAATAAATTCAAATTCAGCTGGCAAGTGCTTATCCATCCACTCGGGCGAGTGCGCTCGTGCGGTTGAGGCGACTCCCAAACCGCGCACGGCCGGAAAACGGGCGAGCTGCTCATCGGTCGGCTGTTTTAGAAACAGCACCGATGGGAGCCCGGCAAACTCCAGCACCTCCATGGTCGCGGCGGAGCCGGTAAAGTCATCACCGTACCAGCTAACCAGTAGCCCTTCGGGTAGCGCCAACATTATTTAAACTTTCCTAGGGCTGCAGCGAGAGCTGGGTGAGTCTTAGCGTACTCATCGGCAGTGTAACCTTGGATTGCCGCATCCCAAGCTTCACGCAAACCGAGTACACCGGCTGCTGGGCCGTCAGGGTGCGCCATAATTCCGCCCCCCGCTGCATAGATACAGTCTGCATGACCGAGCTGAGCATAGGTTTCACTCGCTTGTACGGCCGACTGCCCCGACGAGAATACCGGCATAATCGCACAGCTCTTGGATTTGAATAGAGGTTCAGTCACAGATTTGGCCGAGCGGATGACGCTCTCGTCCGACTCACTGAATTTATTGCGCAGACCATTTACATGCATGTGGTCTACGCCGGCGATACGCCAGAATTTAGACCAGGCCGTGTACTCCCAACCAAGCATTGGATCGCGGGACAAATATCCCCAACCGTTACGGTGGGCGTGCAGCGGTAGCTGCGTATGGCGAGCCAGAGCAATAATGCCGGCTAGGCCGACCGAGTTGAGACTTGCCATCACACAGGTGCCGCCCAGCTCTTGTATCAGATCGTGGCGACGGCGCATCTCATCAATCTCGCCTGTGAGGTTGAAAGCGTACATCACTTTCTTGCCGGTACGATCGGCGGCCTCATTTATAGCGCGCATCACCTTGTATGCGCGCTCGTCGAATGGGCAGTTCGGGCCGTTAGCCTGCAGCTCGTCGTCCTTGATAAAATCGATGCCAGCATCAGCCAATGTCTTTACTAGGTCGGCCGTCTGTTGTGCGTCAAATCCAACTGAAGGCTTAACGATAGTGCCGATTAATGGCCCTGTTTCAACGCCACTCAGCCTCCGGGTCCCTTCGATGCCAAACTTTGGCCCCGGATAGGCTGCCGCAAAATCCTCTGGCACGCGTATATCGAGAATTCTAAGCCCGGAAAACTGTGACAGTTCAAACAGGTTGCCGGCAACTGTCGCCATCAGATTTAGTAGGTCTGGTCCAATATTTGCCATTGGCCAGGATAGCGTTACTTTAGCGCGATAGTAGGTATCGCCGTTGTGGCGACCGGGTAGTGAAGGGGTGAGTGTTGTACCGACCACCTCTAGGTATTCAACGCGTGCGGCTGAGCGCTCTTGCAACTCAGGCGTGTCACCGGGGACGGTAACAAAGGTTCCCGAGCTTTGCTCACCCGCCATGGCTGCGGCAGCTTGCTCGGGGTTAACGGGTGTTTCGATCATGTAATCCGCTTCAAAACGGTCGTCGACACAGCTCATAAAAGTACCTTTCTTTCGCCTGCACGCGAGCGTATGCTCGAGCGCGTTTAGTAGTATGGTTCAAATGGTATACCATTATTTTACGAAATGGTATACCAAATTAGGTCTTCAAAACAAGAAGAGGATTGTCTCGTGTTCCAACCAATATTTGCCGATAGTCTGTCTCGTCTGGGTACAGAGTCCGCTTTTGAAATCCTTGCTCGGGCTAACAAGCTTGCGGCCCAAGGCCAGGACATCATTAACCTAGGGATCGGTCAGCCGGACTTTCAAACCCCTGAACACATTGTTGAAGCGGGTATCAAAGCGCTGAAAGATGGCCATCATGGCTACACACCGGCCAATGGTATTCCTGCGCTACGTGAGGCTGTTGCTGCGGATTTGCACCGTCGTCATAACGTTGAGGTGAACCCTGATAATGTTGTCGTTGTGCCGGGCGGTAAGCCAACCATGTTCTTTGCGGTGATGTTGTTTGGTCAGCCAGGGGCCGAGATCATGTATCCGAATCCGGGCTTCCCAATCTATGAGTCTGTCATTAAGTACACCGGTGCGACGCCAGTGCCTATCGCGCTGAAAGAGGAGAACGGTTTTGCCTTCTCGGCGGAAGAAGTGTTGTCGCAGATCACCGATAAGACGCGTCTGATTATCATTAACTCGCCAGCAAACCCAACGGGTGGTGTGACGCCGCGTGAAGAGATCGACAAGCTTGTAGCCGGACTGCTTGATCATCCTCACGTCTGTCTGATGTCAGACGAGATCTACTCCAACATGCTCTACGGCGGTCGGGAGCACGTCAGCCTACTGCAGTATCCAGAGATCCGCGATCGACTGATTATGCTAGATGGCTGGTCTAAGACCTACGCCATGACCGGCTGGCGTCTTGGCTATGCCGTTTGGCCAGACTCTTGTGTGGAGCATGTGACACGCCTATGTATCAATGATCACTCTTGTGTGAATGCAGCCACTCAATATGCCGGGATTGCCGCTCTGAATGGACCTCAGGATGCAGTACACAGCATGCTCGCAGAGTTCGATAAGCGTCGGCAGTTGATTGTCTCTGAGTTGAATACCCTGCCGGGTGTTACCTGTACCGATGCGGCGGGTGCTTTCTATGCCTTCCCGAATATTTCCGGTACGGGTAAGTCGTCGACTGAGATTCAGAACCTGTTCCTAGAGAAGGCGGGTGTGGCTACCGTGAGTGGTACAGCCTTTGGTGCTTGGGGTGAAGGTTACGTGCGCTTCTCCTACGCTAACTCGCTGGAGAATATTCAGACTGCGATAAATCGTATTCGGGATGTAATGTAAGCTTCCCTGTAATAGGTGAAGAGGTCGCGTGCTACCAGCGCAGCACGCGACCGTTTTAGTTTTACCCCGCCAGCAGCTTGTTCTGCTTCTCTCGAATCGCGTGGATATCTAGATCATCGACGATCTCTACGTCATCCAGCGTCACTATCTGATCTTTCTTAATTGGGCGCTTGAGCTTCACGTTGTGTGCCAAACCGATTGGCAAGGCTTTGTGCGCAACTGACTTGGTTGCCGGTATCGCATTCGCCCAAACCTTAAAGCCACCCTCACCATCCAGAAACTCACCGGCTGCAAAGTCCCCTTTTGAGGTTGCCACGGCATCGCCGCGGAACTCATGTGAGCAGCCAGTCGGTTCATTGCGAAGTACCGCTGACAGCACTGAAATGCTTGTCTCCAGGCCGATTAGGTGGAATGGACGCCACATAGAGCCGTACCAGCCGGACTCGTCGGTGAGCATACCGTACTGCTTGAAACAGGCGCGAGTGTACTCGTCGGGCGCTTTGAAGGTGACAAACATGCCGTATTGAATGTTGTTCACCACCACTCGGCCATCGGGTTCACGGCTGGCAGCGATGTCGACCAGTCCTTTCTTCGGCAGGCGCCCACCTTCTGAGGTTGGTTTAAATACGCGAGTTAGGTCGTGCAGGCCGGCAGGCGGAAAGTCCAAGCCATCATCGGGGCAGTCTAAGCCGGTTGCGTTGGCCACTGCAGCCATCTCAATGGCGGCTTTGGTGCCATCGGTAAACGAGTTATACATTTTCGGATTGAAGTCGCCGGCTGCCACCTCCTCATCGGTCCAGCCGAAGAAACCCCAGACGGTGTCAGGGGTGGAGTAGCGGTAGTGTGGAGCGAAGTTCATGCCCTTGCCGGCAGATATGAGCTCAAACCCTGAGGCGTGCACCCAATCGACCAGTTCGCAGATAGCCGCTGGCTGGTCACCGTAAGCCATTGAGTAGACGACGCCATTCTGGCGGGCGAGTTCCGCGATGTAGGAGCCACACATCACATCTGCCTCAACATTCACCATCACCACATGCTTGCCGTTCTCAATCGCTTTAATCGCATGGCGGGTGCCCGCAGTTGGGTGGCCAGTCGCTTCGATGATTACCTCGATTTCGCCCGCCTCAAAGAGTTTGTTGGCGTCGTCAAGCACGCAGGTCTTGCCGCTGGCGTAAGCCTCTGCGATCGAGGTTGCGTTGTACTGTTCCGCATCCCAGTGCACGCGCTCGAGTGATTGCCGCGCTTTCGCTACATCCAGGTCGGCGATGCCAACGATGTGGTAACCCTCTATGTGTTTAGCCTGAGCCAGAATCATTGAACCGAACTTGCCTGCGCCGACTAGGCCGATGCGAACAGGCTTGCCTTGCGCGTTGCGCTCGGCCAGTTTTGCGTGGAGATTCATTGTTGTTTTCTCTGCGACTGAATTGAAAACGCCGGCTGAGTGAGCCGGCGTTTTAAGAGTTTACTGTGCGTCTACTGTGGTTTGACGCTGTGAGCCAAGACCATCAATCTCAAGCTCCATCACCTCGCCCGCTTTAAGATAGCGCGGTGGGTTCATACCTAGGCCAACGCCCTCTGGTGTGCCGGTACAGATAATGTCACCCGGCATCAGCTGCATGAACTGGCTCATATGCGAAACAATCTGACGTACTGTGAAGATCATGTCGCTGGTGTTCGAGTTCTGCAGCACTTCACCATTGAGGCTCAGTTTCAGGTTGAGTACTTGAGGATCAGGGATCTCATCGGTCGTTACCAGGTAAGGGCCTGTTGGACCGAAGGTTGGCGCTGACTTGCCTTTCACCCACTGACCGCTGCGCTCAATCTGGAACTCGCGTTCTGACATATCGTTGATGATGCAGTAGCCGGCAACGTAGTCCAACGCGTCCTCTTCGCTGACATAGAGCGCCTCTTTACCTATAACCACACCCAGTTCAACCTCCCAGTCCGCCTTCGATGATTTGCGCGGAATGACTACATCGTCATTCGGGCCTGAGAGACAGGAGGTTGCTTTGTTGAACAGTACAGGCTCAGCAGGCGGGTTGAGACCAGACTCTGCTGCGTGCTTAGCGTAGTTAAGGCCAACGCAGTAGAAGTTTGGTGGTGTGCCCACGCAAGAGCCCAGACGCTCTGGATTCTCCACAACAGGAAACTGTGTCAGGTCGAGTGCTTTGATTTTCGCGATAGCGTCCAGCGAGATGTTCGCGCCCTGGTAGTCAGCAACCGCTGAAGAGAGATCGCGGATGTTGCCTTCCTGATCGATCACACCAGGTTTTTCCTGACCCTTAGGGCCAAATCGCAGTAGTTTCATGTTGTTCTTTTCCTATTTGTCTCGTTTGGGCTGAACTGTTTTTAGGCAGAGAGCGCACTGTTATTTGATTCAAGTTCAATCACCTCGCGGACATCTTCCGCCAGATGATCAAGGTGAGTTTCGATAGCGGCGAGTGCCGCCTTTGAGTCTTTGGCTCGCAGTGCGTCAACGATGTCTGTGTGCTGACAAACCACGCGCTCGCGGTTGCGGCGCTGGCTGGCGGCGATATATCGAGCGCGCCAGAGTTTCTGTAGATATTGAGTGTGGGTGTTGATCAGCGGCTGGTTGTGTGAAGCCTTGGCAATCGCTGAATGGAACTGCATATCCAGTTCGAACATGTCTAGCGGATCCGTCTCATCAAAGGTATCTGACATCTGCTGCACTAAAGCTTCGATCAGTTCGAGGTCTGCTGCTGTGGCGTGCGAACAGGCCAGTTCGACTGAAAGTTTTTCCAGCGCAATCAAGACTGCGGCCTGATCCTCAACCTCTTTGAAGCCGGGTTGAGCAACTATCGGGCTGCGAGCAGGGCGAAGTTCGATAAGTCCCTCTTTGGCCAAGATGCGAATCGCTTCGCGCATCGGGGTGCGGCTTACACCGAGTTCAGCGGCGTTGTCGCGCTCTTTGATTGGTGCGCCGGGCTTGAGTTTCCCGCGCAGAATGTCGCGCCTCAAGGTGGCCGCTATACGCTCAGCAAGGGTGTTTTTCGGCATATCGGAAGGTCTCTAAATATCTTTCTTGTTATAAGAGTTTTATTACTGAAACACATTTGTAACGTTAAAAAAATTGTATTTTTTACTAAACCAAAGTGTTGTAACTGAGATTCTGTTTGGTTAGTCTTGGTTGTTGAATGGTATACCAATTGCTTTCGGAATTGTATAGCATCGGAAGAACCTCACCTGTTGGGGTAGAACAAAAATAATAATCGGCGCTAATTTTTGATGTGCCGAGACAACGGAGAATGAAGGTATGAACCTGAAGAAATCCATGCTCGTTACTGCTGTTGCTGCAGCAGTCTCTACCGCTGCAATCGCAGATCCAATGACTCTGCGTGTACAGACTCACTACGCTACCGAACACCCAACTGGTCAGATGCTGGCTACTTGGGCTGACGACGTTCAGACTATGTCTGGCGGCGAAATCACTGTTGAGATGTTCTACTCATCTTCAGTTGTAGCGACTACCGAAACTTTCGATGCTGCAATCAACGGCATCCTCGACTGTGACGCGACTGGCGGTGCTTACCAGACTGGTAAAAACCCAGCGTTCCAGTTCGTTGGTGACATCATGGGTGGCTACGACACTCCATGGCAGCAGTACTCTTGGCTGTACTACGGTGACGGCTACGCCGCTGCACAGGAACTATACAACGCACAGAACATGCAGCTGATCGGTTGGTCTATCTACGGCCAGGAATCTATGTCTTCATCTAAGCCAATCCGTGGCTTTGAAGACCTGAAAGGCTGGAAGTTCCGTTCACCACCAGGTATGGAAACTGAGATCTTCGAAAAACTGGGTGCATCTCCAATCGTAATGGACTTCACCGAGATCTTTACCGCGCTTGAGACTGGTATCATCGACGGTGCTGACGCATCAGGCCTGTACAACAACGTAGGTCTGGGTCTGTACGACATCGTTAAGCACGCGACTTACCCAGGCTTCCACTCTATGCCTTCTGACCACCTGGCATGTAACCTGGACGTATGGAACGGCATGACTGACCAGCAGCGTCGCATCATCGACACTGCATGGCAGAAACTGTCATTCCAGGTAGCACTGTCTAACGGTAAGAAGAACGCCGAAGCTGCTGCAATGCTGAAAGAGCAGGGCGTTACTCTGCACGCTTGGTCTGAAGAAGATCGCGCTGAATTCCGTAAAGCTGCACAGGCTGCATGGGATGACTGGGCGACTCGTTCACCGGAAGCAGGCGCACTGGTTGCAAGCCACAAGGCCTACCTGAAAGAGCTTGGTCTGATCAAGTAATAGAGCACTTCATCTGAAGTAACTCTGTAGAGGGGTGGGTTCTTCCTGAGCCCGCCTCTCACGCTACACTACAGAGCTGCACTGGCTCTGCACTATAAGAACAATCCTGAGTAGGATCTTCGGTATGAATACTGAAAGCCTTTGGCTTGGTTCCCTCCGACAACCCATGCGCAAGTTGATGATCGCTTTCATCTCCCTGACGGTGGTGATGTTTGGCGTCATTCTTGTCTCTAACCTGTTTTCTGAGGAGTTTCTTGGCGTCCATGAGATGATTCGTCCTGAGGGACGTCCCATGGTTGGCATTATGCTCTTCTTGTTGGCCGGCACTATGCTGACCTCTTCACTCTATCTCTCTGACACAGTCGAGAGCATTGAAGGACACCCGCAGGGCTTCTTCGATATTCTGTCATTGGTAGTTTCGCGCACTGCTATGGTGCTGACAGCGCTGACCGTACTGGTGATGTTCTATGAGGTAATACTGCGTTACCTCTTCTCAGCACCGACGCTTTGGGCAAATGAACTCTCTTTGTGGATGGCGTCATTCATCTTCCTGTTTGCTGGCCAGTACGCCATGCAGCAGCGCAGCCACATCCGCATCTATGTTATCTACGATCTGATGCCACGCTGGATGCAGAAAACTGCAGACGTAATCTCCTGTTTCCTAATTGTCTTCTTCGCGTTTGCGCTGGTGTGGGGTAACTACGCTGATGCGATGCGTCGCTTCCTGCGTATGGAGACCTTTGGTACGGCTTGGGATCCACCGATTCCGGGTATCGTTAAGCCAGCCATCCTGATCATTATTGTGCTGGTGGCTGTACAGGCGATCTCAAATTTGATTGCAGACTGGAATAAGGCGCCCGAATCACACTCTCCGCTCGATGATATCGACCAGAGTGAGATCGATAACATCCGACGGACACTGGAGAAGTAAGACGTTATGGAATTCTTAGAACTATTCTCCTGGATGAAGGTGGGCGACGTTGCCACCCTCTCCATTGTGCTGCTGATCGGGATGTTCATCCTGCTCGCGATCGGTATGCCGCTGGGCTTTGCCTCGGCATTCCTCGCGGTTGCGGTTATTGTTATGAAGTTTGGTCCGGAAATTTCGTTCAGAAGTTTCGGTCAGGGTCCTCTATCGGTACTCGCTCAGGCTGTATACCGGCAAATGACCAACTATGTGCTCATATCCATACCCTTGTTCATATTTATGGCGGCGCTATTGGAGCGTTCGGGTATCGCACGCGACATGTACAACTCGCTCAACATGTGGCTCAGCCGTACCCGTGGTGGTATCGCAATTGTCACTTCGTTGATGGCGGTAATCATGGCAGCGATGTCAGGGATCATCGGCGGCGAGGTTGTACTGCTCGGTCTTATCGCTCTGCCGCAGATGTTGCGTCTGGGTTATAACCAGAACCTGGCAATCGGTACTATTTGTGCGTCGGGCTCGCTGGGCACCATGATCCCACCGTCTATCGTTCTGATCTTCTACGGTCTGGTAACTGAGACTTCGATTAAAGCGCTGTTCACTGCTTCGTTCCTGCCAGGCTTTATTTTGGCTGGTTTGATCATGGCGTACATCTTTATCCGCACACGTATCAATCCATCTTTGGCACCACTGCCGGAGGCTGAACCTGATGACCCTGAGGGTCTGGAGAAAGGTCTGCGCTTTATTGGTTTTGTAGCCAAATTTGCGATGTACGTGATGAGCGTAGTGCTGCTACGTACTGTTTTCTTGACGCTGACCGGGCAGAACGATCCTGCGATTCTTGATGAGCCGATGCGTTGGGGTATGGTCTCTGACCTGCCGTTCCAGATCGGTTTCATTGTCGGTATGTTGGTGATTACCCGCTTCCTCGTTGGCCCGCAGCGTACGGCTGAGGGTTGGGAGATGGGTCGCGGTCTAGTCGCGCCTATTATCGTTATCGGCGTGGTTCTGGGTTCAATCTACATGGGTATCACCGGCATCACTGAAGCTGCGGGTATGGGTGTAATAGCTGTATTCGTACTCGGTGTGATTCGCCGCGAGATGACCTTTGAGGTGGTGTGGGATGCGCTCGTTCGTACACTCAAATCAACCGGTACCATCATCTGGGTAACCATTGGTGCGGCAGCACTGGCAGCGGCATATACGCTGGCGGGCGGTCCTACTTATGTAGCCAACATGATAGTGGCGGCTGATCTGCCAACTATGGGCATCATCTTCACGATGATGGTGATCTTCCTGATCATGGGTATGTTCATGGACTGGGTTGGTATCGTACTGCTGATCATGCCGGTATTCCTGCCCATCGTACTGAAACTGCCCGTTGAAGAGCTTGGCTACTTTGGTGAGGCGCTAGATCCACGTCAGGTGGCTATCTGGTTTGGTGTGGTCTTCTGTATGAACATGCAGGTGAGCTTCCTGTCACCGCCATTCGGTCCTGCAGCCTTCTATTTGAAGTCTGTAGCACCAGCGCATATCACGCTGACGCAGATTTTCCGTGGCTTCCTGCCATTCATAGGTCTGCAGCTGACAGCGCTAACCTTGCTGGTTGTTTGGCCAGAGATCGTTACCCTGATGCTCGATTAATTCGAGCATGCAGTTCAAAGTGGCGCTTCTGTGAAGCGTCACTTTTCGTTTAGGCATAGAGTTTTATTTCGATTGGGTTAAGTATGAGTACAGTTCGTCTATCAGAGCAGGACAACGTTGCGGTAGCTGTTAAAGCGATTGAGCCGGGTGAATCAGGTGCGATTGAGGCTATTCCGCAAGGTCACAAGGTTTCGCTGCGTGAAATTAAGCAAGGCGAGCCGGTACACAAGTACGCGCAGGTGATCGGCTATGCGGCCGTGGACATTCCTGCGGGCGCTCATGTTCATACCCACAACCTTGAGTTTCGAAATGTCTCTGCAGTCTATGACTTCTCGACGAACTTGCGAGAGGTCACTCCAGTCGAGACGCCTGACACCTTTATGGGTTATCGCCGTCCTACGGGTAAGGTCGGTACTCGTAATTACATCGCAGTGCTGACCAGTGTGAACTGTTCCGCTACCGCTGCGCGCATGATCGCGCAACACTTTACTGATGATAAGTTGGCGGCATACCCCAACGTTGATGGCGTAGTGGCGTTTGTTCACGGTACAGGTTGTGCAATGGGTGGTGACGGCACGGGCTTTGGCATCCTGCAACGCGTGCTCTGGGGTTATGTGCATAATCCCAATGTTGGCGCAGCTCTGATAGCGGGTTTGGGCTGTGAAACGATGCAGTTGGATAAACTGCTGGAGTTCTATGGCCTCTCCCACAACCCACTGTTCCAGACAATGAATATTCAGGATGTAGGTGGCCTGCGTAAAACCGTTGAGCGCGGTATCGCGCAGATCGAGGAGATGCTGCCGCTGGTTAATCAGGCTCAGCGTGAAGAGTGTCCTGCCTCTGAGCTCATGGTTGCACTGCAGTGTGGTGGCTCGGATGCGTTGTCCGGCATCACCGCAAACCCAGCTTTGGGCTACGCTAGTGACCTGCTAGTTGCTCAGGGTGGCGCTGTGGTGCTGGCCGAAACGCCTGAGGTTTATGGCGCTGAGCATCTGCTAACAGCGAGGGCGCGAAACACAGAGATTGGCGGCAAACTGGTGGGTCTGATTCGCTGGTGGGAGGACTACACCGCCCGCAATCACGGATCGATGGATAACAATCCCTCGCCGGGTAATAAGAAGGGGGGGCTCACTACCATTTTAGAGAAGTCGCTAGGCGCGGTAGCGAAGGGCGGCACTACGCCACTCAATGGCGTGTATAAATACGGCGAACCCGTTCGCACTCCGGGCTTCAACTTTATGGATAGCCCAGGGTATGACCCGGCCAGTGTGACCGGTCAGATCGCTTCGGGCTGTAATCTGGTGACCTTCACTACCGGGCGTGGATCGGCCTTTGGTTCTAAGCCCTCACCAACGGTAAAAGTTGCCACCAACACACCCATGTACGAGCACATGATTGAAGACATGGATGTAAATGCCGGTCGTGTATTAACTGAAGGAGCTTCGGTGGAGGATGTGGGTCGCGAGATCTACGCTTTATGGCTTAAGGTCGCTTCAGGTGAGGCGACCAAATCTGAGGCTCAGGGATTGGGAGATTATGAATTTGTCCCTTGGCAGGTAGGAGCGGTGATGTGATGAAGATAGGATTTATCGGCCTTGGTCTAATGGGCCGGGCGATGGTTGAGTGTCTACAGAAGGCAGGTTTTGAGCTAACGGTGCTTGGTAATCGCGATCGTACGGGCGTAGAGGAGGCTATCAGCCGCGGCGGCATTGAGGCCGCATCGGCCAAAGCCCTGGCTGAGTCGAGCGATATTGTGATGATCTGTGTCGGCACCTCAGATCAGGTTGAGCAGCGCATCTATGGTGACGAAGGGGTCTTGGCAGGAGCCAAGGCGGGGCAGATTGTAATCGATTTTGGTACCTCGCTCCCGGCTTCGACTCTAAAGATCGGCGCGGATCTGGCTGAGAAGGGTGCTACCTATCTGGATGCACCTCTAGGGCGCACACCCGCGCACGCAAAAGAGGGTCTGCTGAATATCATGTGTGCCGGTGATGAGGCGGCTTACGCCAAGGTTAAACCGGTCTTGGACGTGTTGGGTGAAAACGCATTTCACCTTGGTAAACTCGGTAATGGTCACACGATTAAGCTGCTTAACAACTACTACGCCATGACCAGCGCAAACGCGATGGCTGAGGCCTTTGCTATGGCTGATGCTGCCGGTATCGAGCGCGATGCGCTGTTCAATGTGCTCGCGGCCGGACCGAACCGTTCGGGTATGATGGAGTTCATTCGCAATTACGCCGTTGAGGGCAAGATTGATCTGGCATTTTCAGCAGCCAATGCGCGCAAAGATATCGGTTACTACCGCCAAATGGCGGATGACCTTGGTAAACATAGCCGCATGTCAGCATCGACCTACGCGCTTCTGTCTGAAGTATGCGAGAGCGGAGATGGCAATATGATGGTACCTGCGATTGTTGACTGGTTCAGCGATCATCTGGATAGCGAGCCACAAAAATAGGGTACGGGAGTTATTTCAATGAGATTAGCGGGTAAACGCGCATTCATTACAGCAGCCGGTCAGGGTATTGGCCGCGCAGCTGCGGAGGCGATGGCGAAAGAGGGTGCGCATGTTATCGCGACGGACCTGAAAGCTGAGTTACTAGAGGGGCTGGATGTGGCTGAAACTTTCGCGCTGGATGCACTGGATAGTGCAGCGCTGGAGAGGGCTGTTGCGGCGGCGGATGTGGATATTCTGGTCAACTGTACCGGTGTGGTTCATGCGGGTACGATCATGGATGCAAAGGACGAAGAGTTCGATTTTGCGATGAACCTTAATGTTCGCGCGCATATGCACTCAATCAAAGCGGCGCTGCCGGGAATGCTAGAAAAGGGTAACGGCTCAATCGTTAATATCGCGTCGGTCTGCTCACACCTGCGGGGGCTTCCTAATCGTTTTATTTACGGTACCTCTAAGGCTGCAACGATTGGCCTTACAAAGCAGGTTGCTGCTGACTATATTGCGCAGGGCGTGCGTTGTAACTGTATCGCACCGGGCACCGTGGACAGTCCGTCGCTGCATGATCGATTGCGGGCTACTGGTGATTACGCTGAGGCTATGAAGCAGTTTATTGCCCGTCAGCCTATGGGCCGTATTGGTGAAGCGCAGGAGATCGCTGACCTCGTTGTCTATCTGGCGTCTGATGAGAGCCGCTACATGACCGGCCAGTGTGTTGCGATAGATGGCGGCATGACGCTTTAACAACCTGTTTTCAGGAGCCTAAATTTGGCGGTAAAACCTCTCGAGGATCGTGCTGGGGTGGGTGTAATGATGATGGTGCTTGCTGTCATCCTCTTCACTGGCATCGATACCTCAGCAAAATGGCTCTCCATTGCGGGTCTACCTGTGTTGGAGATCGTTTTTCTACGCTACTTTGTGCATTTTCTGTTGGCGATGCTGATCTACATTCCACAGGATGGACTGTCGATATTTCGTTCAAACGCTCCGAAAAAGCAGTTTCTGCGCTCGATCTTCCTGTTTCTGAGCACGGTTTTTAACTTCTGGGCGTTGAAGTACCTACCGATCACGGTCACCACCACCATCGCGTTTGCCGGGCCCATAGTTACAACCCTCTTGGCGATTCCAATTCTTGGCGAAAAGGTGGGAATTCACCGTATTATCGCGGTTTGCGTGGGCTTCTTCGGGGTCGTGCTGGTGATTCAGCCTTGGAGCGCTACCTTCCATCCAGCGATGATGTTAAGTCTGGGTAACCTCATCATTGTTTCGGGTTACTTCATCATGACGCGGATGATCGCCGGTATCGAGAGTAACGCTACGCAGCAGATCTGGGGCAGCGGTGTCGCCAGTATTGCCCTGGCACCCTTTGCGCTCTATGTCTGGGTTTGGCCTGAGAACCTACATCAGTGGATTATCGTATTGGCTATCGGTTGCTTCGGTGCCTTTGGACATATGGCCTCTACCAAAGCGCATCGGTTGGCGGATGCATCTATTTTGGCGCCGATGTTCTACACCCAGGTGTTCTGGGCCGCGGTGGTCGGTGTGCTGATTTTCGATACCTGGCCAACTGTCTGGACGCTCTCAGGTGGTATGGTGATTATTTGCTCCGGGATCTACATCTGGCATCGCGAGCGACGCAAGCGCAAGCAGCCGCTGCCGCCGACGCCGGAAACCCAGCCGGAAACTTAACGATAGAGTTGGTCTTATAATAGCGTTGGAGATTAGCATGAATCAGGTGCGAATAGCGGTAGCAGGTTGTGGCCTTATCGGTCGGGAGCATATCGCTCGAATTATCGCCTCTGAACGGGCACAGTTGACGGCTACAGTTGATCCGACACCTGAGGCTGCTAAGTACGCCAATGAGCTAAGTTGTCCGCACTTTACCGACCTTGACGCGCTGCTCGACGCTGGTTTAGCCGATGCAGTTATTCTTGCTACACCCAACCACCTGCATGCGCCGCAAGCGACTCAGTTGGTTGAAGCAGGCCTCACTGTTCTGGTTGAAAAACCGATTACACACAGTCTTGAGACTGCTCGAGCACTTGTTGATCTAGTTGCAGCAAGGCAGGGGCGAGTCCTTGTGGGTCACCACCGTGCGCACAGTCCGATTATGCGTGAGGCTCAGCGGATCGTTGAACAGGGGACTCTTGGGCGCTTGGTGGGTATCCAAGGCAGCGCGACCTTCTACAAACCCGAGCACTACTTCGAAGCTGCGCCTTGGCGTACCCGCAAAGGTGGTGGTCCGATCTTGATTAACCTGATCCACGAAATCGGCAATCTGCGTCAAATTGCCGGTGAGATCGAGGCGGTGGAGGCTATCAGCTCGAACGCCACCCGGCAGTTTGAGGTAGAGGATACTGCCGCGATCTTGTTGCGTTTCACCAGTGGAGCACTAGCAACTTTCCTAGTGTCCGATGCGACGGCTGCAGCTCGCTCTTGGGAGCAGACCGCGCAGGAGAACCCCTCCTACTCAACCTACGAGGATGAGGATTGCTACGTGATCTCAGGAACTCAAGGGACCTTGTCTGTGCCCACCATGCGGATTAAACGCTTTGCTGATGGGGTAGAGCGCTCCTGGTGGAAAGAGTTGGAGTGCTCGGTACATCAACTTCAGCGTGAAGACCCGTTGATTCTTCAGTTAGACCACTTCTGTGACCTAGCGCTAGGTTTGGCCGAGCCCAGGGTCAGTGCCTTTGACGGTATGCAGAATCTGCGTGTGGTGGATGCGATAGAGCGCTCTATTGCCAGTGGTAAGCTAATAGCGCTCTAACGGGTATTTAACGAGTTGCGCTAGCCTGATTCATGCATTTGTCTGCTTCGCGCAATTTCTCCCAGTCAAAGCGTACGCCGGTTCCCGCTTCGTTTGGAGCCACTGCCATATGGTTCTCGATTACCAGCGGCCGGTCGGTGTATTGGTCGATTGGGAATGAGTGAACCTCTAACCAGCCCGCGTTGGGCTGCGCCGATAGCAGACTGACGTGTAGCTCTTGCATGCCATGACTACACACCGGGATGCCATATTTGCGACTCATTTCGGCCACTTGTAGCCAGCCAGTGACCCCACCGCAGTTGGATGCATCGGGTTGGATAAAACTCAGTTTCGCCTGTTCGAAGGCGTACTCAAACTCATGAATTGTGTGCAGGTTCTCCCCCATGGCTAAGGGTACGCCGGTGGCGTCGGCAATTTTGGCGAATCCGAGATAGTCATCAGGGATGGTCGGTTCTTCAAACCAGAGAATGTTATGCTCGGCAAACCCGCGAGCAGCCTCAATCGCCTGTTCGACACTCATGGAGTAGTTGGCATCTGCAGCGAGTGCTCGATCCGGTCCAATAAGTTCACGAATCGCAGCAACACGCTCGATATCTTCGGCGATGGTCGGTCGTCCTACTTTTAGTTTCACGCCGTTTAGGCCTTGATCGAGATAGCCCTGCATGTTGCGCAGGAGTTTATCCAGGTCAAAACCTAGGTCGATACCCCCGCCATAAGCTTTGCAGCGATCTGAGTGTCCACCGGCCATCTGCCAGAGTGGCTTGTTGGCGGCCTTGCAGCGCAGATCCCAGAGTGCGATATCAACAGCCGAGATGGCAAAGGAGGCGATACCGCCGCGTGCGACATAGTGAACGTGCCACTGCATGGCTTCATAGAGCGCCTCTACATCGGTCGCTTCTTTACCGAGTAGAAAGGGTGTGAGGTCATGCTCGAGCATCGCAAGAATTGAGCGGCCGCCTTTGCCGCCAGTATAGGTATAGCCGGTGCCTTCGCTGCCATCCTGGAGATAGAGGGTACTCGTAACCAGTTCGAAGTGAGTGTGATCACCGTGCTTGGCATCCACCAAAATCTCAGCGAGGGGAATGTCGAAGACCTGGTTAACAACTCTTACTATTTTGCTCATGAAACGCCTCGAAATTTAGCCGAAGGATAGTCCAATAATCAACGGAATCGTCAGTATGCTTACGACTGTTGAGACCAATATAGAGAAGGATACCCTATCCGATGGGATGTTGTAGTGGCTCACCAGCATGTAGATATTCCCGGCCACAGGCATCGCCGCGCAGGCTGCTAGCACTGCTGCTTCAAAGGGTCGGAGGTCAAACAGGTAGAGTGCTACTAAAGCGACGGCTAGCGGATGTATTAGCAGCTTATTTACCGATATCAGTGCGGTGCCGCCATATTCACCGCGTTGGGCATACATCATCGATGCACCGATCGCGAACAGCGCACCCGGTGTAGAGGCTCCGGCGAGAATTACCAGGAACTGATGAACTACATCAGGAGTGTTAAAGCTGAAGGTGGACCAGATCAGACCGGTTAGAATCGACAACACCATGGGGTTTTTCAGCAGACCTGCGAGCACACTGAAAACCAGTTTGATATCGAACTTACCCTTGCGGTGGGCAACAATCAGGCTAACGATCAGTGGGTAGAAGACAACCAAGTCACAAATCAGCACCATGATTACATAGGGGATGGACTCTTCACCCAGCAGAATAGGGAGCATGGCGAGCCCCATCCAGCCCATATTGCCGATGACAGAGCAGTGCCCGCTTACCAGTGCCATCTCAAAACTGTCGCCGCGAAGGCGACGCAGCCAGAGTGTGCCTAGATAGACGACGAAAGAGCCGATTAGGTAGGCAGCGGTAAATCTAAACTCAAAGATTTCGCCCAGACTTAGCTCGGATGCGAAGTTAAAGATCATCGCAGAGAGCGGGAAGTAGAAGACGAATTTGGTTAGATAGGCCGTCGCTTCACGAGAGAAATTGCCACTAAATGCGGCAAAGAACCCGAGCGCGATCAGACCAAAAAATGGCAGCGTATTTAGAAAGACTGTCAGCATCGATTAGGCGCCGAGGCTCTTCATCCAACCCAAGGTCTCATCGGTATTTCCCGCGACCTTATACTCTGCTCCGAGAGGTATCTCCCACCCAGCGTTATCGATGTGGGCAAAGATCTCGGCATAGTCGACCTCACCATGATCGGGAGCACCGCGGTCAGGAACGGCCGCAAACTGCACATGGCCGATGTAGGGCAGGCAGGCGTCAAAGCGGGCTATTACATCCGCCTCCATTCTGCCGACATGGTAGCAGTCAAACATCAGCTTAACGTTTGCCAAGTTAAGTTTCTCGAGCAACTCAACAGCGTGCACCGTATCACGCAAGAAGTAACCCGGCATATCGAAGGCGTTGAGTGGCTCTATCAGTATTCCCATGTCCTGAGCCTGGGCTTGCTCAGATGCGTAGCGCAGGTTGTCTAAATAGGTCTGCTCTGAGAGGTCGCCTTCAGTTTGTCCGGCCATTACATGAACGTTAAGCGCGCCAATCGCTGCGCCGTAAGCGATCGCTTGGTCGATGGCTGCGCGCGCTTCATTCACACTATCAGGCAGTGCAGCCAGTCCGGCATTGAGTGGGCCACGAACGGTATTGAGCCCAAGCATGGTGAGTCCGGTTTCGCTCAAGGCGGACTGTACATCAGCGACGGGTTGATCGTAGGGCCAATGACACTCGACGGCGTCAAAACCTGCCACTTTTGCCGCGCGAATTGCGTCGGCAAGTGGTCGATCCGTCCAGAGAAAACCAAGATTGGCTGAAAAAGCGGGCATCAGTTCCACTCCACATTGTATTGGCGCACCAGAGCATCAACCTGCTCAGGGGTGAGTCCGTTGGGTTCAAGCGCACGAGTTAAGAAGGCGAGCTTTGCCGTCGCTTCTAGCTCCTCTGCAGCATACACAGCTGCTTCAATATTTTTTGCGGTCACAACGGGACCGTGATTAGCCAGCATAACGGCAGCATGTTTACCGGCGAGACCCGTTATCGCTTTGCCTATTTCGGGGCTGCCGGGGATGTAGTAGGGCAGCAGGCGCACCTTGCCTAACTGCATAATGCCGTATGGCGTCAGGTGCGGTAGCCAGTCCGTTTCGTCCTGCGCAGGCAGCAAAGAGAGTGCCGTTGAGTGGCAACTGTGCAAGTGCACCACGGCACCCGCTTTGTCGCCGCGCGTATTGTAGAACGCCTGATGCAGTGGCACCTCTTTGGTTGGTTTAGCCCCCGAAATTAGTTCGCCCTCTGGGCTGATCACACTAAGCCCTTCGGGAGTCAGACGGCCCAACGAGGAGCCCGTGGGTGTAACAATGATGTTACCGTCCGGTAAGCGGGCCGAGAGATTGCCGGTACTGCCGTGGGTAAGGCCGCGGTTATAGAGGCTGAGCCCCAACTCGCATAGCTGCTCACGAATATCCACTCTATTGCTCCAGTAGGCTCAATGCATCTTTGAAGAAGGTTGGACTGCCAAAGTTACCACTCTTGAGTGCCAGTGCAACCGGATCCTTGCTGCTGCCTGAGTAGACCCAAGGCACGCCTGGACAGATCTCTTTGCCGATCAAGACCTCACGCACACCCAGTGCCTGAGTCACGGCTCCCGAGGTTTCACCACCGGCAACCACAAATCGACGCACGCCACGGATATATGCCTGCTGTGCAAGAGTCGCCATCGCTTGCTCAACGAGTTCTCCCGCTGCAGCTACACCCAGTTGCGCCTGTGAGGCTTTTACCGCTTCGGGCGTATCCGTTGCGTAAATGAGCCCCACTTGATTGGCATCGAGGCTATCAATCCAGTTCAAGCACTGCTCTATTGTCTCTGCGTTCAACTCGCTCGGTTTGAGTTGGTAGCTTGGATTTGAGGCTTTCCACTCAGTAACTTGGCTGTTGGTCATCTGCGAACAGCTACCGCTGAAGATGATGGCCGCTTTAGCCGGCTGAGGGTCAGCGACGGGGTCGGTTGAACTCAAGCCAAGCTTATCTGGAATGGGCATTGCCAGCGCACTGCCGCCGGTGAGCAGCACCGTCTCAGGTGTCCGCTCTATCAGTCGCACAAGATCGTTGAATTCAACTGCATCAGCAATTATGTGGGTTGTCTTTGGCATTGGCTGATCATCAGCCTGTTGGATTCGGTTCCACAGACCCACGCTACCCTTTACCTGAGGCTCTAAAACACGGACCAGGTTTGAGTCAGTCATCGGTGTTAGTGGGTGATCTTTGAGGCTCGATTCATTGAGTAACTGCTCACCCACAAAAAGATTGCCCATAAAGACTGAACGGCCGTTTTCTGGAAACGCGGGGCAGTAGAGCGCCTGTGTCTGACCGGTAATAGCCATTAATGCCTCGGCTACGGGGCCAATGTTACCTTCAGCTGTAGAGTCGAAGGTGGAACAGTACTTCCAGTAGAGCGATTCAGCGCCACCTGCTAGCAGCCAGTGTGCGGCCTCTGAACAGTCAGCCACCGCCTTTTCGACAGGTTCGGTGCGGCACTTAAGCGCAACGATTTCGATATCTGCGCTGCCATCTGAAGGCTGGTCAGGCAGACCAAAATGGAGTTTTACCGAGGCGCCGCTGCGACGCAGTAGGCCAGCTAGGTCGGTCGCGCCGGTGAAGTCGTCTGCAATACAACCTAGTTTCATCAATCCATCCCCGGCACTTTGACGCCAGATTTCTGCGCCAGAATTTTCACGATCGCACTGTCATCTTCGAGCCCCAAACCAGACTCAGAGGCCTCTTTATAGAGGTCTAATGCGGTCTGCGACAGCGGTGTTTCGACACCTTTGAGGTTTGCTTCGTCAGTGACGATACCCATGTCCTTAACAAAAATATTCACGGTAGAGAGCGGCGTGTAGTCACCCTCGACGATGTGTGGACCGCGGTTCTCCCACATCCATGAGTTACCGGCACACTTAGTGATGATCTCGAATACTTGCTGCAGGTCCATGTCGTATGAGGCAGCCATATTTAGCGCCTCTGCAGTAGAGGCGATATGAACACCCGCAAGCAACTGGTTGATTAGTTTCATGCGCGAGCCGTTGCCAGCTTCAGCCCCGAGGTCGAAGACGTTTGCCGAAATTGCATCAAAAATCGGTTTGATTTGGCTCATCGACTCGGGCGCACCTGAGGCCATGATCGACATCTCACCGCTCGCTGCTTTACCTGCACCACCGCTGACCGGGGCATCGATGTAACCGAAACCTGCGTCAATCACCTTGCTGGAGATCTCAGTCGCCTTTGATGGCGGAATGGTCACACAGTTGATGACCGTAGCGCCGGTTGAAAGTTTATCCATCAGTGGAGAGTCGAACAGTACGGACTCAGCTTGTTGTGCGTTCACCACAAAAAGCACAACCGCATCGATGGCATCGATATCACTCCAGTCGCTGGTTGCCTGACCGTATTCGCTTTGAAAGCGCTCAACTGAACTTGGATTTAGATCAAAGCCCCAGGTGTTCAAGCCGGCTTTGGCGCAGTTACTCGCCGCGCCGTAGCCCATTGAGCCGAGGCCCACTACAACTACATTCATCTATATTCTCCAAGAATTAGAGGCAGGCGGTCATTCCGCCATCAACAAACAGTGTCTGCCCATTTACGAAGGAAGACGCGCTTGAGGTCAAAAAGACACAAGCGCCCACGAGCTCCTCAATCTGTCCCCAACGACCTGTTGGCGTGCGCTTATTAATCCAAGCACAGAACTCCGGATCTTCTACCAGGGCGGCATTTAGAGGCGTATCGAAGTAGCCCGGAGCAATGGCGTTGCATGTCAGACCATGTTTGGCCCAATCGGTTGCCATACCCTTAGTGAGATTAGCTACCGCACCCTTGGAGGTGGTGTAAGGGGCAATGCCCGGGCGCGCCATCGCTGTTTGGACGCTAGCGATATTCACAATTTTGCCATACCCACGCGGGATCATATGATTGGCCGCTGCCTGGCTCACATAAAAAATAGAGTTAACGTTGGTTCGCATCAGGTGATCGAACGTATCTACCGGATACTCTTCCAGCGGGGTGCGGAACTGCATACCGGCATTGTTGATCAGGATAGATATTGGCCCCTTGTTGGCTTCGTAGTCATCGATAACGGTTTTGACTTCGTCAGCTTTGGTGACGTCAAAGCAGAGGGTGTCGATAGTGAACCCCTCATCAGCCAGGGTCTTCGCTGCTTCCTCAAGTTTTTCGGGGTTGCGAGCGTTCAGAATGACGCGCGCGCCCGCCTCTGCGAGGCCGCGAGCTAAGGCAAAACCTATACCCATAGATGAACCGGTTACGAGGGCGGTTTGTCCAGTAAGATCAAAAAGTTTCATGTTCGTCTCTGCACTGCTGTGTAGTAGTTGTTCTCTATTAAAGGTCGATGGTATACCATCTGCTCATTGAATAGAAACCGAGTTAAAGCCCAATTGCGGCTGCTCATTTAGCGAGGCACCATTGATGAAAGCGATATTCGCCCACGGCCCAAAAGATATACGTCTGACTGATATCGAGGCTGAGCCACTTCAGCTCGGTGAAGTGCGTGTTAACACGGCCCGAGGCGGTATCTGTGGCTCGGATCTGCACTACTTCAATCACGGTGGTTTTGGCGACGTGCGCTTGAAGGAACCGATGATTCTGGGGCACGAGGTTTCAGGTTACATCTCTGAGATCGGTGAGGGTGTTGAAGGGCTCAGCGTTGGTGATTTGGTGGCTGTCTCTCCATCACGCCCTTGCGGTGAGTGTGAATACTGCCAGCAGGGTCTACAGAACCACTGTATGAACATGCGCTTTTACGGTTCGGCGATGCCTTTCCCTCACATTCAAGGCGCTTTCCGCACCTCTCTAGTGATCCATGCGTCTCAGGCAGTTCCTGCTCAGGGTATCTCTCCTGAAGAGGCGGCGATGGCTGAACCTCTGTCGGTTGGTCTGCATGCGGTGAGCCGTGCAGGCAACGTATTTGGCAAAACCGTTATGGTGACCGGTTGTGGCCCCATCGGTGTGATGTGTGTGCTGGCAGCTCGCCGCGCCGGTGCCGCTAAAGTGGTTGCCGTAGATATCTCAGATTTTACCCTGCAGTTTGCCAAACTCGCTGGCGCCGATCTGGTGATAAACTCTTTGACTCAGCCAAATTCTTTTGATGAACTGCGCGAGGGCAAAGGGCAGGTTGATGCCCTGATCGAGTGTTCTGGCTCTGAAGCTGCGCTGACAAATGCCATCACCTGCATGCGCCCTCGTGGTGTGATTGTGCAGCTCGGTCTGGGTGGTCCAATGAGCTTGCCGATGATGGCAGTTACCGCAAAAGAGCTAGAGCTGCGTGGCTCATTCCGTTTCCATCAGGAGTTCCGCAAAGCGGTTGAGTTTATGGCGGCTGGTCTGATTGATGTTAAGCCGATCCTGACTCACACCTACGGCCTTAATGCCTTCCACGACGCCTTCGAGATGGCGGTCGATCGCAAAGCGGCGATGAAGGTTCAGGTCGCTTTCGATCAGTAGGAAATTTACGGTGTATGAGCGATGTAGCGCAGAGCGCTATTTCGCGACTGCAGCCTCTTGGCATTGAGGTCGGGCAAGACACTTCGCGTACTGCGCTCCTATACAACGGCTTCCTCGTCGATAACGGCGATCTTATGTTGCGCCAGATACCTCTCTACTTCCCGTGAGTGCTGCTGAGCCTCAGCTTTAATCCACTCTGAGAACACCTTAACTAGACGTCGGCTCTGGTGGCGAGCCGGGCTTACAATCCAGTAGCCCGGAAAACGTATGGCGCCAAGCTCAGGCACCAGCGGCACCAGAGTTCCATCCAGCAGTTCGTCACGCGCCAGTGTCGTTGAGTCCAGTACCACGCCTAAACCATTGATCGCTTGCTGTATCGCCATCGAAGAGCGGTCAAAGCGCAGGGCAGAGGTGTCGCTGCGCCGCTGAATACGGTGGCGCGCTAGCCAGTTATCCCACTGCATCGTGGTCTTTACACTGTCTATCAGCCGCGCTTGGGTCAGTCGCTCTTCTGGGCTGGTGCCGTGGTCCTCTAGCTGGACAAGATAGTCCGGGCTGCACATCGGCATCAGGTAGTCGTAGACGATCGCCTCTGAATGAAGACCGGGCCAGTTGCCTCGGCCATAGCGCAGGTCTAGATCGACCACTTCACGTTCAAAGTTGGATGGGTCGGGTGAGGCATCCACGCGGAAGTCCCAGGTAGGGTGCTCGGCTATAAATCGGCTCAGTCGAGGCCCCAACCAGCGTACGGCGAAGCTTGGAGATGCCCGCATAATGATCTGGTGGCTCTCGCGCTGGCGCGAGATAGATTTGCGTGCATCACGCAGCGCTGTAAAGGCGGATGTGGCAGCCATATAAAGCTGCTCACCCTCTTGCGTCAGGCTCAGTTGACGCTTCTCGCGTCGGAAAAGACTGATCCCCAGGTTCTCTTCAAGCTGCTTGATCTGCTGGCTGACAGCAGAGGCAGAGACATGCAACTCCTCTGCTGCACGCGCCACTCGGCCCTGGCGGGCGACCGATTCAAAGTAGATCATGGCGTTGAGACGGGGGTCGCGGGACATAGATAAATCGGCCTTTGAGTGTTAATTCAGCTTAGTCTAATACGTTTTTTTGTTAAGTACAGCTTAACAAATGCTTACGAGCAACTGCTTGTATGATTGCCTACTCGGGTGAAGAATAGGGCGCAAATAAACCTGAGAGACAGATTGATGACTCAAACAGATCGTAATGAACTGCTTGCCGAGTTGAAGCGCCGCGCTTGGGCTATCCGCCACAAAGCGCTGCGTATGGGCGCAGTACAGAAACAGGGCTACATCGGCCAGGCGCTGGGCGTCGCTGATGTATTGGCCGTCTCCTACTTCCATGCACTTAATATGAAGCCTGAAGATCCAGAGTGGGAGGGTCGCGACCGCTACCTGCTCTCTATCGGCCACTACGCCATCGCACTGTACTCAGTACTGATTGAGAAGGGTGTGCTGCCCGAGTACGAGCTGGAGACTTACGGTACTGATGATAGCCGTCTGCCGATGTCAGGTATGGCTTCATACACGCCGGGCATGGAGATCACCGGTGGCTCGCTGGGTCACGGCCTGGGCATTGGCGTTGGAATGGCGCTGGGTCTGAAACGTAAAAACTCTGAGTCTTTCATCTACAACCTGATGTCTGATGGTGAGCTGGGCGAGGGCTCTACTTGGGAAGCGGCAATGTCAGCAGCTCATCACAAGCTTGATAACCTAATCTGTATTGTCGATTTCAATGATCAGCAGGCGGACGGTGCCTCTACGCAGATGCTTTCGTCAGAGCCGGTTGATGCCAAGTTTGAAGCCTTTGGCTGGTACGCTCAGCGCGTTGATGGCAACGATATGGATGCGTTGCTGACAGCATTCGACAATGCACGCAACTACGACGGTGACAAGCCGCGCGCAATTATCTGCGACACAGTGATGTGTAAGGGGGTGCCCTTCCTTGAGGCACGCGAAATTACTCACTTCGTTCGTGTTGATGAGGATGAGTGGGATAAAGCCCTGGCAGTACTTGAAGAGGACAAATCAGCATGAGCGGATACGCACCAAACAGCCGTCGCAAGTCTAAGTGGGAGCCGCGCAAGCCGGTAGATGCTAGCGAGCGTCAGCTCACCTCTGCGATGATCGCGTCGCTCTCTGCTGAGGGTGCAGAGACAGTTAGCGCACCTTTCGGCAAGGCGCTGGTTGAACTGGCAGCTGAGCGCGAAGATATCGTTGGCCTTTCAGCTGACCTGTCGAAATACACCGATCTGCATGTCTTTGCTAAAGCTTATCCAGATCGTTTCTACCAGATGGGTATGGCGGAGCAGGTGATGATTAGTGCCACTGCAGGTCTCGCGAAAGAGGGCTTCACGCCTTTCGCGACCACCTATGCGGTATTTGCCTCACGTCGTGCTTATGACTTTATCGCTATGGCGATCGCAGAGGACAACCTCAACGCGAAAATCGTCTGTGCGCTGCCGGGTCTGACGACTGGTTACGGTCCTAGCCACCAGGCTACTGAAGATATCGCTATCTTCCGCGGTCTGCCGAACATGACCATTGTTGACCCTTGTGATGCTCTGGATACCTACCAGGCGACCAAGGCGATTGCAGCTCATGAGGGCCCAGTCTACATGCGTCTACTGCGCGGCAACGTGCCGTCTGTGCTGCAAGACTACGATTACGAGTTCGAACTGGGTAAAGCCAAGCTGCTGCGTGACGGTAAGGATGTGCTGTTTATCTCATCTGGCTTTATGACAATGCGCACGCTAGAAGCGGCCAAGTCACTGCAGAAAGATGGCATTGACTGTGCGGTATTGCACTGCCCAACGATTAAGCCACTGGATGTCGAGACGATTCTGGCGGAGTGCCGCAAAGAGGGTCGTCTAGTTGTGACTGCAGAGAACCACTCAATCATAGGTGGTCTGGGTGAAGCGGTCGCGACTCAGTTGATGGTGAATGGCGTAACACCTGCCTTCCGTATGGTGGGCCTGCCGGATGAGTTCCTCGATGCTGGTGCACTGCCTGTGCTGCATGATCAATACGGTATCTCCACTGAAGCAGTAATCACAAAAGTTAAAGGGTGGATGGCCTGATCGGTCATCCCTATTGAAGAAGAGAAATAGAAAAATGTCTGGAGTTCTTGAAGGTAAGTTTGCAGTTATCACCGGTGCTGCATCAGTAAATGGTCTGGGTAAAGCGACTGCACGTCTGTTTGCAGAGCACGGCGCTACCGTGGCAATCCTCGATCTTAATCTGGAAGCGGCACAGGCTGCTGCGGCAGATCTGGGTGCGCAGCATGTGGGTCTGGCCTGTAACGTAACTAACAAAGATGATTGTCAGAAAGCGGCTGACGCTCTGATCGCTCAGTGGGGCCAGATCGATATTCTGGTTAACAATGCTGGTATCACTCAGCCGCTGAAGATGATGGATATCATGCCTGAGAACTACGATGCGGTTCTGGATGTGAACCTGCGCGGTACTCTGTACATGACTCAGGCGCTGATCCCGCACATGCGGGGCCGTCAGACAGGCTCTATCGTTAACATCTCGTCTGTCTCTGCACAGCGCGGTGGTGGCATTTTTGGTGGTCCACACTACTCAGCGGCTAAAGCCGGTATTTTGGGTCTGACGAAAGCCTCTGCACGTGAGTTGGCTACAGACGGCATCCGTGTAAATGCTGTGTGTCCTGGCTTTATTGCGACTGACATCACGGCGGGCAAACTGACACCTGAGATGCTCGAAGGCATCAAAGCGGGCATCCCACTGGGTCGTCCAGGCCGTGCTGATGAAGTTGCGGGCTGCTGCCTATTCCTGGCTTCTGAGCTGTCGTCGTATGTGACAGGCTCTGAGGTGGATGTGAACGGTGGTTCACTGATCCACTAATACCCTTTTCCATATCTACGCTTGTGGAAACTCTGGATTTGGGCCGGACCCCTCCCTAAAAAGAGGCCCGGCTCTCTTTTTTGCGTCTGTCGGCGCACCAATCTAGAGTCAGTTTTTGAAATTATTGTGAGGTCTTGGCATGTCTGAGCAGATGCCCAAAGTTGATAACCCGATGGCGAACGCGATTCGCTTTCTGTCGATTGACGCGATAGTGCGTGCCCAGGAGGGGCATCAGGGTGTGCCGCTGGGTATGGCCGAGATCTCTACTGCACTTTTTGGCGAGCACATGCGCTTTAATCCGAAGGACCCGTTGTGGCCGGATCGTGATCGCTTTGTGCTCTCCAACGGCCACGGTTCAATGCTGATCTACTCGCTGCTCTACCTGACCGGTTACGAGAAGGTGAGTCTGGATGAGATTAAGCGTTTCCGTGTGCTCGGTTCTGTCTGTGCTGGCCATCCTGAGTATGAACCTGAAGCAGGTATCGAAATTACCACGGGGCCATTGGGGCAGGGTATTGCCAATGCGATGGGTATGGCGGTAGCCGAAGCCTATCAGCGTGCGCGCTTTGGTGCCGATCTGGTGAACCACTACACCTACGCGTTCGTTGGGGATGGCTGTCTGCAAGAGGGTATAGGCCAAGAGATGATCTCTCTAGCAGGGCATCTTAGCCTCGGACGTTTGATCCTCTTTTGGGACGACAACCAGATCACCGACGACGGCAGTACAGAACTCTCCATCAGTGAAGATGTGGCGGAGCGCTTCCGCGTAGCCAATTGGCACGTGATTGAGGTTGATGGGCATAATGTTGAGGCCGTGTCGGCGGCGATTGCTGAAGCCAAGAAGGATGAGCGTCCATCGTTGATCGCCTGTCGCACTGTCATTGGTCGCGGTATCCCTCGTGTGCAGGGGCAGCGTGGCGGTCACAGCGCGCGTCTGTTTGACGAAGACTCGCAGGCAGCTCGCGAAGCACTCAACTGGCCGCATGCACCCTTTGAAACGCCTGCCGAAACACTTGCCGACTGGCATGCTGCCGGTGCTCGCAGCGATAGCGAATACATTGCGTGGCATGAGCGTCTGGCTGCTCTGAGTCCAGAATTACGTGCTGAATGGGATCGTATTCAGGCAGGTGAGTTGCCAGCAAACTGGCAGTCCGTGCTGGCCGATTATAAACAGCAAATCATAGAAGAGGGTGGTGCTAAAGCGGGTATCTTTGCGTCGGCAGAGATCAATGACCTCTTTGCCGACCTGATGCCGGAGCGCCTGGTCGGATGTGCCGACCTCGAAGCCCCCACTTCCCATAAACGGGCTCTGACAGCTTTTACCGCCGCTGATAACTCTGGCTCCTATATTCACTGTGGCGTACGCGAACACCTTATGGGTGCTATGGCTAACGGTCTGGCCGCACATGGGGGTGTAATGCCGCTGGCGGTAACCTATTTAGCGTTCTCTGACTACGAGCGCCCTGCTATGCGTATGGCAGCGCTAATGGGCTTGCCGACCAAGTTCGTTTTTAGCCACGACTCCATCGGTGTGGGGCGTAATGGCCCGACCCATCAGCCGGTTGAAATCATCGCATCGTTGCGCGCTATGCCTAACATGTACGTTTTCCGTCCTGCAGATGCAGTTGAAGCTGCAGAGTGTTGGGAAGCGGCAATGGAGCTCAAGCAGAGCCCGTCGTCTATGGTGTTTGCGCGTCAGGAGTTGCCACTCGTCCGCACAGAGATGCTGGCTGATAATCTATCTGCCAAGGGTGGTTATGTGCTGCAGGAGGCCCAGTGTGGTGCGCATCAGGTTACGCTGCTGGCAACGGGTTCTGAGGTTGCAATCGCTGTAGAGGCGCGGACTCAGCTTGAGGCTCAAGGGATCGGTGCTGCCGTTGTCTCTCTGCCATGCTGGGAACTATTTGATCAGCAGCCCGTAGCCTACCGTCAGCAGGTTCTCGGTGAGGGCACGCTGCGCGTGGGTATAGAGGCTGCGATGCGCTTTGGCTGGGATCAGTACATCGGTATTGATGGCTTGTTTGTGGGTATGACTGGCTACGGTCTGTCTGGCCCTGCAGAGGAGCTTTACGAGCACTTCGGCATCACATCTAAGGATGTCGTGCTTCAGGTTATAGAACGCATGAAATAAGCGGCTGTTGTATTGCGTGCTTCGCTCACAAAAAAGCGCCCGACAACTTTGCAGTGTCGGGCGCTTTTGGTTAGCTGCAGCGAACCGCTTGGAGGCGCTTACTTGAGATCGGCGACCAAAGCAGTCTGAGTCTCTGGGGCAACCTCCTCGAGGTGGTGCTTGTACTCAGGATGGTCCACGCCCATACCCAGTGCCGCACCACTCTTGAGTGTTGCAACCATCTCAGGTGTTAGCTCGAAGCGCATGAAGTGCACCGCTGAGGTTTTGTCTGCTGTGCTGCGCTCCATATCTTCGTCAGCAATTGCGTAGACACGCTCATGGCCGAACACCTGTACGTAGGTTTTGTGCTCCAGCCCAACCAGCTTCTCTAACATCACTTTACGTTCATCAGGGTCAGTAAACTCAATCAACTGAGTTGCCTTGAAGTTCGCGCCGTCAGGAATCAGAGGATTGTATGCGTCCAATTCATCTTGAATACCCTCAGTGTCGAAGGTCTTCTCAATGCGCAGCATCTCCTGAATCTGGTAACGAATAGTCAGCTCATCTTCAAACTGCAGTGTCACATGAGGGCCTACAAACACAGTGCGGCGCTTGCGGTGCTCGAGCGCACGCTTGCGAAACTCTGGACGCTCTTTGTGGTAGGTCTCGAGTGACATCAGTGAGCTAGGTGCAAGTTTACCCATTTATGCCTCCTCTATATGCCGTAGGCTTTGCGCAACAAACTCAGCGGGTGCGCTTTTTCCGGCGTTTTGTCGTGGTTCTTTTCAATACCCTGAGCCAGATGTGCAGCGCCCAGCGGACAGTCACTGGAGATGTAGTCCGGTTCAGCCTGGGCCATAGCTCTGAAGACAGGCTTACCAATCTTCATCGCGTGCTCGTGGTACTCTTTCTTCACACCATAGGTGCCGGCGTGGCCGCTACAGCGTTCTATCGTCTTGATTTCGGTGTCAGGGATCTGCTTGAGCATCTCCTCGGTCTTCTTGCCGACGTTTTGCACACGGCTGTGGCAGGGAACATGGTAGGCTACCTTGCCTAGCGCCTGGCTAAATTCAGCTTTGAGTAGACCGTCTTTTTGACGTGCAATCAGGTATTCGAACGGATCCCAAAACGCCTCTTTTACCAGTTGAACTTCCTCATCGTCTGGGAACATCAGTGGTAGCTCCTGTTTGAACATCAGCGTGCAGCTCGGTACACCTGACATCAGCGCGTAACCCTCGCGGGCCAGCTTGGCCAGTTGTGGAATGTTGATACGCTTGAGGCTCTCGACCGCTTCCAGATCACCCTGCTCAAGTTTCGGCATGCCACAGCACACCTCTTTCTGCGCAAAGGTCCACGGCAGCTGATTATGTTCAAGAATCGCGATCAGATCTTCACCGATACTTGGCTCGTTGTAGTTGATGTAGCAGGTAGCGAAGATCGCGATCTTACCTTTGGTGCGATCACCATCAACAACAGCAGGTGCCTCGTTCGGCTTCATTTTGCTGCGCAGCTTTTTGCTGGCGAAAGGCGGAAGCCAAGCCTCTTCATCGATACCTAGCGTAGCCGAGAGTACCTTACGGGTTGGCGTCCAATGGTTTACGGTGTTGATCGTTTCAGAAATCACAGGTATGCCGGCTAGTTTGCCGGTCATGTCGGTGCTCGATAGCACCTTGTCACGCATTGTAAGACCATTCTCCTTCGCTTCGACCGCCTTAGCACGCAGCATTAGATGCGGGAAATCGAGGTTGAATTGGTGCGGTGGTACATAAGGGCACTTGGCCATGTAACACATATCACAGAGGTAACATTCGTCGACCACTTTCTTGTAATCAGCTTTGTCGACGCCATCGACCTCCATCGTCTCACTGTCATCTATTAGATCGAACAGGGTTGGGAATGACTGACACAGACTCAGGCAGCGGCGGCATCCGTGACAGATATCGAAGACGCGCTCCATTTCAGCGTTGAGGCTGTCGCGGTCGTAAAATTCTTCAGATTTCCAGTCAAGCGCGTGGCGCGTCGGTGCTTCCAGATTGCCTTCTCGTTTATCACTCATGATGAATCCTCGGAGGTTGGCGATAGAGCGGACTGGAGAGCTCCAGTCCGCTGGCAGAATTATGCTTCTGCTTTGTAAGCTTCCAGAGTCTTCTGGAATTTGTTCGCGTGGCTGCGCTCAGCTTTAGCCAGAGTTTCGAACCAATCGGCGATCTCGTCGAAGCCCTCTTCACGAGCGGCTTTAGCCATGCCTGGGTACATGTCAGTGTACTCGTGAGTTTCACCAGCAATTGCTGACTCAAGTGCTTCAGCAACGTTGCCAGCAGCCAGACCGGTTTCTGGATCGCCTGAACCACCATCGATCAGGTATTCCATGTGGCCGTGTGCGTGGCCTGTTTCACCTTCCGCAGTGTTGCGGAATACGTTAGCAACTTCTGGAGCGCCTTCGATGTCAGCCATGTTGGCGAAGTAGAGGTAACGACGGTTAGCCTTGGATTCACCAGCGAATGCTGCCTTCAGGTTCTCTTCTGTTTTTGTTCCTTTCAGTGACATTTCTACTTGCCTCTTTGTTGGGTTAATAGCATGAAAATTGCCAGAGCTTAGGCTCGGTCAATTTACGTCTGCAGTAAGACCTTAGATCGGTTTAGAGACAATTGCCCAATAAAATTTAAGGATATAGGTCATAAAAAATCTTAATTGATCCGCGCCACTGCCCTGTGTTCCAGCAATGGCGTGCGGTCTGACCAAATCACTGTCTGCGAAAATCTTTCAAAAGAAAAATATTCGCTATTAGGAAGAGCCCGGCCAAGCCAACGAGTGTCTCGGCCATAGTGATACCGAGCAGTATATCGGGGGTATAGCCACATAACTCCCAGGGTTCGAACACTGATGGAAGCCACTCGTGTAAAGGTATCCAAGCGGGAAAAGCGGGTTCAAATGTGCAACTCCCCTCAAACCAACCGCGTTCGATGCCCAGCACCTGATAACAGAACCAAGCAAAGGTGAGTGTGCAGGGAGTCAGTAGTACAGTAGTGAGTTTGCGGGCAACGGGCAGCAGTAGTGCAAGTGCCGCGAGTAGGATAACAACGAAGAGCACGGCCCGGATCTGGACGCAAAGGATACAGGGACCGTAATCGAGCACGTATTGGAAATAGAGAGCAGCGATCTCGAGCGCAATACTGGTTGATAGAAGAGCAAGCCAGAGCTGTGCAGTGCGGTCTTTCAGCATCAGATTGTCCTAGTAGGTGTGGTTTTCGTTCTCAGGGGGTAGGATTGTCTATCTTTTGAATGAACTCAATATGAAACTTCCAATCCTTTTCGGGCGTCTACTACCCTGAGTTCAGCTTGTCGGAGGTTTGGCGAAAAAATGGCTGTTCTGAATCAGGTAGAAGCAATAGATGAGTCGAACTGGCTTTTGCGACTGGGTGATCAGATTAGTGAACCTTGTGCTGGCCGCGTACGCCTGGCTGTAGATCTAGCTCGACGCGGCTTCGGTGAGCAGTTAGTCGATATTATTCCTTCATATACCAGCGTGTTGTTAAGTTTTAGAGCGCCAGTGCAAGACCGGCGCTTGCTCGCGAAGGTTCTCGAAGCTCTGGTGAGCGAAGTAATGCAGACGCAGCTCGAAGGTATCTCTGGGGAGTTGGTAAAGATTCCCGTCTACTATGGCGACGAGGTTGCACTGGATCGTGCTGACGTGGAGCAGATAACCGGTCTTAGGTTTGATGAGATCTGCGAACTGCATCAGCGTCAGGCTTACAGAGTATATGCAATAGGTTTTGCGCCGGGCTTTGCCTACCTGGGGGCGACGCCAGAAGCGATCAGAGTAGCCCGTAAGAGCACCCCTCGATTGATTGTGCCCAAAGGCAGTGTCGCACTGGCGGATAGTCAGACCGCGATCTATCCGGCTAGTTCTCCGGGAGGTTGGCAGATAATAGGACGCTCACCCATTGAGATGGTTGATTGGAATAGAGAGTTGCCCATGCGGGTCAATGCCGGTGATCAGGTGCAGTTCTATGCTATCACCCGTGAAGAGTTTCTGACCCTGGGTGGAGTGTTAGATGCAGATTAAGGTCAAACGCAACGCGGGTCTCTGCCTGTTGCAAGACGGTGGACGTTGGGGGTTTAGGCACCTAGGTGTCAGTATTAGTGGGCCGATGGATCGTAGTAGCTTTCGTTGGGCCAATTGGTTACTGGGTAATGATGCCAATGCTGCTGTTGTCGAAATTACGCTGGGTCAAACCGAGTTAGAGGTCACGCAGCCCGGCCAACTGGTGGTGACCGGAGCGGATCTGGCAGCGACACTCAATGGCAAGAGTTTGGAGCTCTGGTCTCCCTTCACAGTGAAAGAGGGTGATGAGCTGCTGTTTACGAAACCGATGAATGGCCTGCGTGCCTATTTAGCCGTGACCGGCGGTTGGAAAGCGCCAAGCACACTGGGTAGCTGCTCTACTCATATGCGAGAAAATCTAGGCGGCTTGTGCGGAGAGGGTCTGCCCCTTGCGCAGGGAGATACTCTGGATTCCGTAGGTGGCGATGAAAACATTTTACGCTCAATGCCAGCCTGGTTAATCCCAGATTTTAACGCTGATTATCAATACGCCGTGATACCCGGATTTCAATTTTCGGATTTTGCGTTTGGGGAGCGTGAAAAACTGTTTAACTTAGATTTTAAATTGTCTAAAGATTGTGATCGTATGGGTTATCGACTGAGTGGGTCTGAAATATGCGCATCTAATCAATCCTTGATATCGGAACCCGTCCTGCCAGGTGCCATGCAGGTCCCCCCTGACGGACAGCCTATTGTTTTGATGGCGGACTGCCAAACTTTAGGAGGTTATCCCAAGTTAGGGCGGGTATTTAGTTTGGATTTGGATCGATTGAGTCAGCAGTTGCCGGGCAAACAGATAAGTTTCAGAAAAATCTCTTTGCACGAGGCGCAAAATAGGGCGGAAAATTTTAATTTAAAATTTGAGACTTAATCGCTTTTATGGTTTAAAAAATTCACTTTAAATTAGTTCTTTTAAAAGCGAATAAAGATAAATATTGAATTTTATTTTTTATTAACCATAATTTCCCCGAACCTTTTAATTAATATCTTTTACCAAAACTGGTGGGATTGTCTATGAGCGACTTCGTGAAAACTCTTCTGCGTAAAAACTCTCTGCGTAAACAGTGTCAGGATCTTTCAGGTTCTGAAATCGAGAAAGTGATTGCTGATCTGGGAGATATCTTGGAAGAGCGTAAGGCTGAAGAGGCTGCAATGCAGGCTGAACAGCAGGCTAAAATGGCAGCTATTGATGCAATTCGCGAAACGATGCGCAGTGCCGGTGTCGATCTGTCTGATTTGATGGGTATGGTTGAAGCTGCACCTAAAAAGGCAGCGGTAAAAGCGAAGTACCAGATCACTGATGCGCAGGGTGAAACTCACACTTGGTCGGGTCGCGGTCGCACGCCAACGGCTTTTGCTGAGTACATGGCAGCGAAAGGCATTAGCAAAGATCAGTTGCCCAGCGCTGAATAAGGTATAAAATTACCGCACTGCAAATAGGCCCGTTTGTACGGGCCTTTTTTGTTTCTGGGTTTTACAGTCGATAGATATCGCGTTGAACACCGATTTGATAGCGGCTTGAAGAGTAAAAGCCGCTTAAGTAGTTCTAAATAGTAAGGCGTTGTCATATGTCTGATGAGAAGTTACAAAAGGTATTGGCACGCTCCGGTTTAGGCTCACGTCGTGAGATGGAGCGTTGGATAGATGAAGGCCGTGTTCAGGTAAACGATGAGACGGCTAAATTGGGTGATCGTGTATCAGCTGAAGATAAAGTTGTTGTGGATGGTAAGCAGATTGAAATTACTGCTGGCGATGCGCTTGAAGCGCGCGTCATCATCTACAACAAACCCCTTGGCGAAGTTTGTACTCGCCACGATCCTGAGGGGCGTCCAACTGTCTTTCATGCGCTGCCCAAGCTAAAGCAGGGGCGCTGGGTGGCTATCGGTCGCCTGGATATCAACACCTCAGGTCTGCTGATCTTCACCACCGATGGTGAGATCGCTAACAAAATGATGCACCCCTCCAGCAATATCGACCGCGAATATGCTGTGCGAGTGCTTGGAAATGTCGATGACGACATGCTGGAGCGCTTGAAGCAGGGTGTGCTGCTAGATGACGGTATGGCGAAGTTTACCGACGTGCAGTATTTCGACGGCGAAGGCGCTAACCGCTGGTATCACTGTGTCGTGATGGAGGGTCGTAACCGTGAGGTGCGCCGTCTATGGGAGTCGCAGGATGTTCAGGTCAGCCGCCTAAAACGAGTGCGCTTTGGCCCGGTTTTCTTGCCTAGCGACGTCAAAGTCGGAACCTGGCGTGACCTCTCGCAGAAGGAGCTCAATGTTCTAACTGACGAACTTGAGCTGTCGCGTCGCTCACTGCCAAAGTTCGACCCTCACGCTGCCAAGGACCAAGAGCGCGAATACAAACGTCAACGCGTCCGTCAGCGTGACGACGCCCGCAATCCTCATACGCCAGCCGAACGCAAGAAACGCAAGGTGCGTGTCGTGGGTAAACGCGGCTAGCCATTAAAGCTGGCGATATACGCTGGCTAAAAGGCGCTTGGCGTCTCCTCTTCAGACCCTTATTTGCCAGGACGGCAAATACGGAGCGTTACAGGGATGTACTCGAGCGAGTCTGAAGATGAGATGGCAAGTGCCTCTCTGCCGGAGTGTCAGATAGAGACAATACTCTCCAAGGTTTAGCTAGACGTAATCCGAGGGGGAACTATCACTCTGAGCATCAATAGACTGCCCGGTAACACCTTTGCTGTCAGGCCCCATGAGATAGAGGTAAACAGGCTGTATGTCTGTTGCTGAGGCAATGGTGCTTGGATCTTCGGCTGGGTAAGCGTAGGAGCGCATATTCGTTGCTGTGGCGCCTGGGTTGATGCAGTTAACGCGAATGTTGCCCGAGTTGCTGTACTCATCAGCCAGGGTCTGCATCATCCCCTCGGTCGCAAATTTCGAGATCGCGTAAGCCCCCCAGTAGGCTCGGCCTTTGCGGCCGACGCTAGAGCTGGTGAAGATGATCGATGCATCCTCGGACTGCTTAACGAGAGGCAGCAGTGCTTGAGTCAGCAAGAAGCCGGCGTTTACATTGACGCGCATTACCTGTTCAAAGGTGATCGGGTCGTAGTTCTCCAGCGGTGTGCGCTGACCGAGAAGGCTGGCGTTGTGCAGAATGCCATCGAGGCGGCCGAACTCTGAATCGATCATGTTTGCCAGCTCAACATAGGCGGCTTCGCCGGCGGTATCCAGGTTAAGAGGTACCATGGCCGGCTGCGGATAGCCTGCGTTCTCGATCTCGTCATAGACCGCATCAAGTTTCTCTGTGGTGCGTCCTAGAAGAATCACCGTCGCTCCAGCTTTGGCATAGCTCAGCGCGGCTGCGCGGCCGATGCCGTCTCCAGCACCAGTGACCAAAACCACGCGGCCAGTTAGCAGGGATTCGGGGGCGGTGTAGTTAAACATGCTCTCTCCAGAGAATTATGCGATCAGCTCGCGAATAAAGTTAGGTAGGTCAGCGGATCTCTCCACTAGGTGGTCTGCGTTCCAATCATGCGCCGATTCACCCGGTTTCAGATAGCCGAAACCGCAGGCGATGGTCGTCATGCCTGCAGCGCGTCCGGCGTCGATATCACGCTGGTGGTCGCCCAGATATAGGCAGTTCTCTGCGCTCAAGCCCAGTTCTTCAGCAGCCAAAACTAACCCCTCGGGCGAGGGTTTGGATTGGCTTACGTCCTCCGGGCAAACCAGTACCGAGCAGCGCTCCGTCAGTTGCAGATTGCGAAGCACTATCTCACTCAAATTGCGAGGTTTGTTGGTCACAATGCCCCAGGGAATCTGTTGTTTCTCCAGCTGCAGCAGTAACTCGTCTATACCCTCGAACAGAGCACCATGGGCGACTGGATTTGACGCGTAAAGTTCGAGAAATTCAGTCACCAGTGGATTGAGTTGCGCCTCGGAGATAGTTTCTCCAAACGCGAGCTTGAGCATTGCGCGTGACCCATCCGATGCTCGGGTTCTGACTAGGCTGTAATCGACGGGTGTGTGATTGCGACGACGCTGTATCTCAACGAGCACCTGATAGAAGTCAGGTGCTGTATCGAGAAGGGTTCCGTCGAGGTCGAAAAGTACTGCACTGAACTCGGGCATGAGTCTATTCCGGGCGGGTGCTGGCAACCAGATAGTTGACGCTCACATCAGTCGCACTCAGTGCGTACTCTTTGGTGATCGGGTTGTAGGTCATGCCGTTGGTGATATCGAGATCCAATCCAGCCAGACGCATCCATGCTGCGAGCTCTGCAGGCTGGATGAATTTGTTGAAATCGTGCGTGCCGGCCGGGACCAGCTTCAAGACGCGCTCAGCACCTAGAATGGCAAACAGATAGCTTTTCGGATTGCGATTGATCGTTGAGAAGAACACTTTGCCGCCTGGTTTCACCAGTTGTTGGCAGGCCTGCACAACTGATGCTGGGTCGGGTACATGCTCAAGCATCTCCATGCAGGTCACTACATCAAATTCGCCTGCGTGCTCCGCCGCAAACTCCTCAGCGGTTGTGCGCTGGTACTTCACTTTAACTCCGGACTCTAGGCCATGAAGTTTGGCGACTTTTAGTGGGGCCTCGCCCATATCGATACCAGTTACTTCAGCGCCGCGTTGCGCCATCGACTCGGCCAGAATGCCGCCGCCGCAGCCAACGTCCAATACTCGCTGCCCACCAAGCTGCGCATAACGATCAATAAAGCCGACACGAAGCGGATTGATGTCGTGTAAGGGCTTGAATTCGCTCTCTTTGTCCCACCAGCGTGAGGCGAGTTCCTCAAACTTGGCAATCTCGTCCGGATCGATATTCATGCGCGGTTGTTCGCTCATTAAGCTGTCCTGTTTAGGGCTCTAAAGCCGTTAGTTTAACACTGCCTTTGATCAGTCCCAAAAGCTGATTTGATTCAGTAATTTGTGATATGATTGGGCAGATTTTTTTGGCATCTCGCCAAGGTCCCGTTTTGGGGCTATCAAGAGGTGCACTAGCCTGCAAAAAAGGAACGCCAGCTAATGGGTGACCTAGCTAAAGAAGTATTACCAGTTAACATTGAGGATGAGCTTAAACAGTCCTACCTGGACTACGCAATGAGCGTAATCGTTGGGCGTGCTCTCCCTGATGCTCGAGACGGCCTGAAGCCGGTCCATCGCCGTGTTCTGTTTGCGATGAATGAGCTGAGCAACGATTGGAACAAACCTTATAAAAAATCGGCTCGTGTAGTCGGTGATGTAATCGGTAAATACCACCCACACGGTGACTCTGCTGTATACGACACGATTGTTCGTATGGCTCAGGACTTTTCGATGCGTTACACGCTCGTTGATGGTCAGGGTAACTTCGGTTCGGTGGATGGCGACTCCGCAGCAGCGATGCGTTACACCGAGATCCGTATGGACAAGATCTCGCATGAGCTCCTGTCTGACCTCGATAAAGAGACCGTGGATTACGTTGATAACTATGACGGCACCGAGAAAATTCCGGCAGTGCTGCCGACTCGCGTCCCTAATCTGCTGGTGAATGGCTCTGCCGGTATCGCCGTCGGTATGGCGACCAATATTCCGCCACACAATCTCGGTGAGGTTGTGCGTGGTTGTATGGCGCTGATCGATAACCCCGATATCAGCATCGATGAGTTGATGGAGTTTATCCCGGGTCCGGATTTCCCAACAGGCGGCATCATTAACGGGCGGGCAGGTATTCTGCAGGCGTACCGCACTGGCCGCGGCCGTATCTACGTTCGCGCCAAGCACCACATCGAAGATCACCCAAAAAATGGCCGTCCGATGCTGGTCATCGACGAGATTCCATACCAGCTCAACAAAGCGCGATTGATTGAGAAGATCGCGGAACTGGTCAAAGAGAAGAAGATCGAGGGTATCTCTGAGCTGCGTGACGAGTCCGATAAGGACGGTATGCGTATCGTCATCGAACTGCGCCGTGGCGAAGTGCCTGATGTAGTCATCAATAACCTCTTTGCCCAGACGCAGCTGCAGAGCGTTTTCGGTATAAACATGGTGGCGCTGGTTGATGGTCAGCCTAAGCTGCTGGATCTCAAATCTGCGCTTGAGAGCTTTGTGCGTCACCGCCGCGAGGTTGTTACTCGTCGTACTGTATACCTGCTGCGCAAAGCGCGCGAGCGTGGTCACATACTCGAAGGTTTGGCGATTGCACTAGCGAATATCGATCCTGTGATCGAGATGATTAAGCAGTCACCAACGCCGGCGGATGCAAAAGAGACACTGATCTCTACCGCTTGGGCTCCGGGTGATGTGTTAGAGATGCTTGAGCGTGCAGGCGAGGACGCTTGCCGACCTGAGGACCTAGAAGAGCAGTACGGTTTGCGTAACGGGTCTTACTACCTGTCACCGGCACAGGCTCAAGCGATCCTTGAGCTGCGTCTGCACCGCTTGACGGGTCTCGAGCACGATAAGCTGATCGCGGAGTACCGCGAGCTGATCGAGAAGATCGCTGAGTTGCTGGAGATTCTGGGCTCTTACGAGCGCCTGATGGAAGTGATTCGCGAAGAGCTGACTAAGTTGGTTGAAGAGTACGCGGACGAGCGTCGTACCGAAATTACCGCCTCGATGGCAGACCTGTCGGTGGCTGATCTTATCGCCGAAGAGGAGATGGTGGTTACCATCTCTCATGGTGGTTATGCCAAGACTCAGCCGGTAGAGGCCTACCAAGCGCAACGTCGTGGCGGTAAGGGTAAATCGGCGACGGCGATGAAAGATGAGGACTTCATCGAGCATCTGCTGGTGGCCAACAGCCACGATACAATTCTCTGTTTTACCAACTTTGGTAAGGTTTACTGGCTGCGGGTGTTTGAAATTCCGCAGGCGAGCCGTGCATCTCGCGGTCGTCCGATGATCAATATTCTGCCGTTGGCACAGGATGAGCGCATCAGCACCATTCTGCCGGTTAAAGAGTTCGACGATCAGCGCTGTGTCTTTATGGCCACGGCACAAGGTACGGTTAAGAAGACGCGTTTATCAGCCTTCTCTCGTCCGCGCAGCACAGGTCTAATCGCGCTGGATATCGTTGAAGGTGACCGCCTGATTGGTGCCGCACTGACTGAAGGCGAAAACGACGTAATGCTGGTGACGAGTGCTGGTAAAGCGATTCGCTTCCACGAGGGTGATGTGCGTGAGATGGGCCGAACAGCCCGCGGTGTCCGCGGCGTTAAACTGGACGGCACGGCCAACGTTATCGCTCTGATCATTCCGCAGGAAGATGGCATGGTTCTGACGGCATCGGAGAATGGCTACGGCAAGAAGACAGCTGCCAGCGAGTTCCCGCTGCGTGGTCGTGGTGGTATGGGTGTGATTGCGATGCAGTGCACTGAGCGTAACGGCGAGCTGGCTGGTGCGGTTCAGGTACTTGATGGCGACGACGTCATGCTGATCTCCGATATGGGCACGATGGTGCGTACTCGCACCTCCGAGATCTCCGAGCTGGGCCGTAACACTCAGGGTGTTCGCCTGATCCGCGTCGCTGAAGGTGAGAAGCTGATCGGTATCGCCCGAATTGAAGAGCCTGAAGAGGATGAGTCTGAAGCTATTGAGGGTGAGGCAGCTGACGGTGCTGCATCAGATGCTCCTCAAGCGGATGCAACGGCGGCTAGCGACAGCGCTCCCGCTGACGAAAGTGGCGAAGCAGCGGGTGATGATAGCGCATCTGAAGAGTAAGGACTGCACATCTCAATGAGTCGTAAACACAACTTCAGCGCGGGACCTGCCGCGCTGCCGACGGCTGTACTAGAGCAAGCCCAGGCTGAGATTCTGGATTGGCAGGGTAAAGGCCTCTCCGTAATGGAGATGAGCCACCGCAGTGCTGAGTATGTCAGCATTGCGACCGCCGCCGAACAGGATCTACGTGATCTGCTGAACATCTCCGATGAGTATGCGGTGCTGTTTTTGCAGGGCGGGGCGACCAGTCAGTTCGCCATGGTGCCCGTCAATATGATGGGTGATAAGCGCTGCGGCGCTTACATCAATACCGGCATGTGGTCGACTAAGGCGATCAAAGAGGCGAAACGCTTTGGCGATGTCTGCCTAGCGGCGTCGACAGAAGCTGAGAGCTTCACACGGGTGCCCGCTCAGTCGGAACTCCTGATCGATAGCAACGCGGCGTACCTGCACTACACCACCAACGAAACCATTGGCGGTGTGCAGTTTGACTACATTCCTGATGCGCAGGATCGTCCGCTGGTGGCTGATATGTCCTCCGACATTCTCTCCGCCCCGATGGATGTAAATAACTTTGACCTGATCTATGCCGGTGCGCAGAAGAACATTGGTCCAGCCGGTATCACAGTTGTCATTGTGCGCAAGTCACTGCTTGGTAATGCGCTGCCCGGTATGCCGACGATGTATAACTATCAGGTGCATGCGAAAGCGGACTCGATGAACAACACGCCGCCAACTTACTCTTGGTATCTGGCTGGTCTGGTGTTCAAGTGGTTGAAGGCAAAGGGCGGTGTTGAAGCGATTGCTGAAATTAACAAGCGCAAGGCTGCCAAACTCTATGCCGCAATCGATGCGAGCGGTTTTTACGCTAACCCAGTAGCACCTAATAACCGCTCAATTATGAACGTGCCATTTACTCTGGCCGACGCCTCCCTCGATGCGAAATTCCTCGCTGAAGCAGAGGCGGCAGGGCTGTTGAATTTGCAGGGCCATCGCTCGGTGGGTGGCATGCGCGCGAGCATATACAACGCAGTATCAGAGTCATCTGTCGATGCTCTGGTTGAATTTATGGCTGATTTCGAGAGACGTTGGGGCTGAATATGTCGCAGCAGACAGAGCAAGAGATCGCACTCGCTAAGATTCGTGTCCGAATTGATGCGTTAGACCGTCAGATTCATCAGTTGCTGAATGAGCGTGCTCAGTGCGCCCAAGAGGTGGCTGAGGTTAAGGCTCAGTTTGAGCAAGATGAGGTGGTTTTTTACCGTCCTGAACGCGAAGCGCAGGTGCTACGCGGTGCGATGGAGCGTAATGAGGGGCCGCTACCTGATGCGGAGATTGCACGCCTGTTTCGTGAGGTAATGTCGTCGTGTCTGGCGCTCGAGCAGCCGCTGCGTGTCGTCTTTCCCGGTTCTCTCTGTTCGAAGTCGCATCAAGCCTCGATGAAACAGTTCGGTCAGTCGGCCGAGTTTGTGCCGGTCGACAGTATCGAAGCGATCTTCTCAGAGGTGGCCGAGGGTTCTGCCCATTACGGCATAGTACCGATTGAGGGTGTGGATCCGCGACTCAGCGAAGCGGCAGTTAGCGCGCTGGCGAAGTTTGATTTGGCGCTCTGTGGTGAAGTCTCTGAGTTGGGTTCACGCTATCTCGTTATTGGCGACCAGTTGGTTGGCCCATCCGGTGAAGATAAGACCGCTCTGTTAGTTGAGCTCCGCGGGAGCGTTGAACAGCTGGATGAGATCTTTCAGCAGGCCGGCGTTCACCCAACGGCGATTGTTGAAAATACGGCTGATGACGTTTGTCAGGTCTATATCGATTTTATCGGTCACTGTAACTCGGATGCAGTGCAGCAACTTTGCGCAACCGTGGAGCAGACGGTGCTGCGTTGTAAAAATCTAGGCTCTTTCCCAATAGCGGTTTTGTAGGAACCAATCTATGGCATGCGATGCTATCCAACTAGCAGTTCCTGGTGTCCGGGGACTGCATCCGTACCAGGCTGGTAAGCCGATTGAGGAGCTCGAACGCGAGCTCGGTATCTCTGAAAGTATCAAGCTAGCAAGTAACGAGAATCCCCTTGGCCCGAGTCAGTTGGCACTCGATGCGGTGCAAGGTTCGTTGAGCGAATTGACGCTCTACCCCGACGCAATGGGCTACCGCTTGAAGCAGAAGCTGAGTGCAGTTTATGGTTTGAGCGCCGAGCAGTTGACCCTCGGTAATGGCTCGAATGACTTGCTGGATATGATCGCGCGAGTCTTTTTGAATCCAGGTGACGAGGTTATCTATTCGGCGCACGCATTTATTGTCTATAAGCTGGTGAGCCAGGCCATCAATGCCAAGGCTGTTGAGATACCAGCGAAGGATTATGCTCATGACCTTGAGGCTATGGCCGCAGCTGCTTCAGCCAACACCAAGCTGATCTTCCTAGCTAATCCGAACAATCCAACAGGTACTGCCTTCACAGCAGCGCAACTACACAGGTTTATGGCCGCTGTAGCGCCGACAACCTTGGTTGTGCTGGATGAGGCTTACACCGAGTATGTCGATGATGGTTCCTTACCGGACGGTTTGGAGCTACTGGCAGACTACCCGAATTTGATCGTTACACGCACCTTCTCTAAAGCCTGGGGTCTAGCCGGCTTGCGTGTTGGTTTTGCTGCCGCCTCGCCCGAGATTACTGATCTTCTCAATCGCCTGCGCCAGCCATTTAACGTGAATATTCCAGCGCTGGTTGCCGCTGAAGCGGTACTTGATGATACGGAATATCTGAGTCGCAGCGTTGAAGTGAACCGCGCCGGCTTGCAGCAACTCTATACGGGGTTGGATCAGCTGGGTGTCACCTACATTGAGAGTTACGGTAATTTTATCGCCGTTGAGTTCAAATCCGACGCTGTGCCGATCTACGATGCGCTGCTGCGTCGCGGAGTGATCGTGCGTCCAGTCGGCATCTATGCAATGCCGAATCACCTACGTGTCAGCATCGGCACAGAAGCAGAGAATCGTCGTTTTCTTGAAGCGCTAGCTGAGGTGTTGGCCGGGTGAGCTTTGAGACCTCGCGAATCTTGGTCATCGGCCTAGGGTTGATTGGTGGCTCGTTTGCGCGCGCCGCGCGTCGCCTCCCTAAAGTGGATCAGGTTGTCGGCTTTGACCTAAATCGTGAGGAGTGTGAGCTGGGCGTTGCGCTTGAGGTAATTGATAGTGTCGCCGAGGATTTGCAAGCCGAAGTGCGTCAGGCGGATCTGGTGATGCTGGCTGTTCCTGTAAAGGCGATTGAGCATGTTCTAGCTCAAATAGCGCCTTGGCTGAAAGAGACTGCACTGATTACTGATGTGGGTAGCACCAAGGTCAATGTAATTGAGGCTGCGCAGCGAATCTGGTCAGATGTGCCCGCCGGTTTTATTCCCGGACATCCTATCGCTGGCGCTGAGAAGTCGGGTGTAGCCGCGTCTGACGCTGAGCTCTTCGTGCAGCGCAAAGTTATACTTACCCCGCTCGCCACCACTCCTGAAGATGCGCGTCTCACACTGGCGCGCCTGTGGCAGTCCATGGGTGCTGAGGTGCTTCAAATGGAGCCCAAGCGCCATGATGAGGTGCTTGCAGCAACGAGTCACCTCCCGCATCTGCTGGCTTTCTCGTTGGCGGATACGCTGGCGGCTGAGGCTGAGAGTACGGATATTTTTCGTTATGCAGCGGGCGGTTTTCGTGATTTTACCCGGATCGCAGCGAGCGATCCGACCATGTGGCATGACGTCTGTTTTGCCAACCGCGAGCCGATCTTGGCGCAGATTGATCGATTCACTGAAGGTCTGGCGCAGCTGCGTGCTGCTGTTGATGCCGGTGATAGTCAGCGCCTGACGGGCATCTTTACCCGAGCTCGGGCATCGCGTGAGCAGTTCTCGCGTATTCTTGAGCGCGCAGGCTACCTGCAGGCGAGCAGCACCCCAGAGACTCTGGTTGTGCAGCCGGCAGTTGCGCTGTCTGGCCACCTGCGAGTTCCGGGTGACCGCTCTATCTCCCACCGCGCAATTATGCTCGCAGCTTTGGCTGAGGGTGTCAGCGACATCGATGGGTTTGTTGAAAGCGAAGATAGCTTGGCAACTATTCAGGTGTTTCGTGATCTCGGTGTGGTGATCGAGGGGCCGCATCAGGGGCGGGTACGCGTCTATGGCGTAGGACTCAATGGTCTGCAGCAACCTGCAGGTCCCCTCTATTTTGGTAACTCATCGACCTCTCTGCGTATGCTGTTGGGTCTGTTGGCCGCTCAGCCATTCGATAGCCAGATCGCGGGCAGCGCACAGTTGATGCAGCAGAGTTATACCGAGCTGCTCGAACCTCTACAGCAGATGGGGGCACAGTTTGAGCTAAGCGCTGCGGGTGTTCCCGTGCGCGTCATCGCTGGTAAAAGGTTGACGCCAATCGAATACGCACCGGGGTTTGCAAGTGCGCAAGTAAAAGCGGCGCTGATTCTGGCGTCGATGGCTTCTGGCATCTCGTTGGATCTGTATGAGTCCAACACAACCCGAGACCACACTGAGCGCTTGATGCACGGTTTTGGTGTTGATTTGAAGCGTGAGGGGCGCTCGCTGCGACTGGCAGCGGGAGCACAGCTGAAAGCTCAAAATATTCAGATACCGGCGGATCTCTCGTTTGCCTCTGCTTTTGTGTTGGCGGCCAGTTTGATTCCGCAAACGGAGTTGATTATTGAGCACACGGGAGTGAACCCAACCCGTCAGCAGCTACTGAGAATCTTGTCCCGCATGGGGGCTCGCTATGAATTTCTTAACGACTCTTCATCGAACGGTGAGCCGATCGCCGATATCCGTGTGCAGTCTTCCCAGTTGGTCGGTGCTGACTGCACGAGTACCGAGTTGGCTGGTTTAGGCGATGATCTGCCACTGCTACTAGTCGCGATGAGCTGTGCAGAAGGTGTGTCGGAGCTTTCGGGTGTCGATCGCCTGCCGCAAAGACATCAGCAGTTGTTAGAGCAGTTGCTTAGCGAGTTGCAAAAACTTGGTGTGGGCGTAGAGCGTCTGGCTGGCAGTGTAAAGATTGTGCCAACTGATATTCAGGGCGGTATTGAGCTCGATGCGTATGAGCACCCAGTTGCCGCGCTTGCGCTGATGATTGTAGGAGTAGTGTCACAGAAGGGGCTTAGTATTGCCGGCTGTCGAGCACTAAGTAGCGTATTTCCTGAGTATGTTGAGCAGGCTCGACGTGTGGGAATGCGATTGTTAAAGGAGAGTTAAATGAGCCCAACAACAATGAGTGCCGTGATAACGGTGGATGGGCCTTCAGGGTCAGGAAAGGGCACTATCTGCCGTCTTCTGTCCCAGAAACTCGGGTGGAATCTATTAGATAGCGGCGCGCTTTATCGACTCACGGCTCTCGCCGCACGTCACCATGGTGTCGATCCAAATGATGTAGAGGCGCTGCAGGTGTTGGCAGCGCACTTGGATGTGCGTTTTGTTGCGTCTGATGCTGAGTCTGAGGTACAGATCTTCCTTGAGGGTGAAGAGGTGACTAAAGCGATTCGAGCTGAAGATGTGGGTTTGGATGCTTCTAAAGTGGCTGCGATTCAGCCGGTGCGTACAGCACTGTTGAGCCGCCAGCGAGATTTTGCCCAACAGCCTGGCTTAATTGCTGATGGTCGCGACATGGGAACCGTGGTGTTTCCCGAAGCACTGCTAAAAATTTATCTGGATGCTAGTGCTGAGGAGCGAGCGCAACGTCGCTATAAGCAGTTGATAGATAAGGGAGTGGGTGCTAGCCTTGAGGATATATTGCAGGACCTGCGGGCACGTGATGATCGGGATATGAACCGCTCAGCCTCGCCGCTCAAGCCTGCAGAAGATGCCATTCGGTTGGACAGCACTTCGATGACCATCGATGAGGTGCTGGCTGCCGTACTGGAAGAAGCACGACACAGAGGGGTGCGTTAACCCCAAACTGAGGTTAAAACATGAGCGAGAGTTTTGCGGACCTATTCGAAGAGTCCCTGCAACAAGTAGAGATGACTCCGGGTGCGATCGTTGTCGCAACGGTTATCGCAATCGAGAACGATTTTGTTGTGGTATCAGCCGGTCTGAAGTCAGACGGTGCCATCCCAGCGGAACAGTTCAAAAACGATGCGGGTGAGATCGAAGTACAGGTCGGAGATGAGGTGCGTGTTGCACTCGAATCCTTCGAGGATGGCTTCGGCGAAACTAAACTCTCGCGTGAAAAAGCTAAACGAGCCGAAGCTTGGCAGGTGCTCGAAGCAGCGTATGAGAAAGGTGAGATCGTCACAGGCCGAATCAGTGGTCGCGTACGCGGTGGCCTGACCGTCGACCTCAATGGTATTAACGCTTTCCTACCCGGTTCTCTAGTTGATGTGCGACCTCTGCGCGACACTACCCACTTAGAGAACCAGGATCTTGAGTTCAAACTCGTTAAGCTCGATCAACGCAGCAACAACATTGTCGTATCTCGCCGTGCTGTGCTGGAAGAGGCTAACAGCGAAGATCGCGAGAAGCTGCTAGCGCAGATGGAAGAGGGCGCGGTTCTCAAGGGTATCGTGAAGAACCTGACAGACTACGGTGCCTTTATTGATCTTGGTGGCATTGATGGTCTGCTGCACATCACTGATATCGCCTGGAAGCGCGTGAAGCACCCGAGTGAAGTGCTCAATGTCGGCGATGAGATCGATGTTAAAGTGCTGAAGTATGACGCTGAACGCCAGCGCGTATCTCTTGGTATGAAACAGCTTCAGGATGACCCGTGGACTGCAATGACAAGCCAGTTCGCTGTGGGCTCACGCATCAAAGCACGCGTCACTAATCTAACCGACTACGGCTGCTTTGCTGAGATCGGCGATGGCGTAGAAGGTCTGGTACACGTCTCTGAGATGGATTGGACAAACCGCAATATTCACCCATCGAAAGTGGTGCAGGTGGGCGATGAGGTCGAGGTACAGATTCTCGATATCGATCAGCAACGCCGTCGCATCTCTTTGGGTATCAAACAGTGTCAGGACAATCCTTGGGATAGCTTCGCAGCAGCTCATGCCAAAGGCGAAAAAGTAACTGGTGCCATTCGTTCTATCACTGATTTCGGTATCTTTATCGGCCTAGATGGTGGTATCGATGGCTTGGTACATCTCTCTGACATCTCTTGGGATGAGCCGGGTGAGCAGGCGGTGAAGGCCTACTCGAAAGGCCAAGAGATTGAGGCGGTGGTGCAGTCAGTCGACGCTGAACGCGAACGTATCTCTCTTAGCATCAAAGCCCTTACCGGTGATGACTTCTCTGGTTTTGCAGAGTCTCACTCTAAAGGTCAGGTAGTTGCCGGTACGGTGACCGCGGTTGATGCGCGTCAGGCATCAGTGCAGCTAGCTGAGGGCGTTGAGGCGGTGCTTCGCGTCTCTGAATTCTCCACTGCGCGTACTGAGGATCTGAGTGCTGAATTGAAGGTGGGTGATAGCGTTGAGGCGATGATCAGTAATGTTGACCGTCGCAACCGCACGATTCAGTTATCGATCAAGCAGTTGGAGTCTAAGCAGCAGTCAGAAGCACTTGAAGCTGTGCAGCAGCAGAGTGTTGAAGAGGCTGGCCCGACAACCATCGGTGATCTGATCAAACAGCAGATGGACAAAAAATAGGATCCATCAAAGACGGGCGGTCTCGTTGAGGCCGCTCTATCTACCTGATAGCTGGAGTGGGCATGACGAAGTCTGAGTTGATTGAACAGCTGATAGATAAACACCCTGAGTTATCGGTCAAAGATGTCGAGTTGGCCGTGAAGATAATGCTGGAGCATATGACTGAGACCCTGTCTGAGGGTGAGCGAATCGAAATTCGCGGCTTTGGTAGCTTCTCTTTGCACTATCGAGCGCCCCGTGTGGGACGTAATCCTAAAACCGGTGAGTCGGTGTCACTCCCAGCCAAGTTTGTTCCCCATTTTAAACCCGGCAAAGAGCTGCGCGAACAGGTTAACGATAGCCTCAAGCACGAGCGATAAGCCCAGCCCACAGGTAGCAGTGTGCGCACGATTAAACTGATCTTAACCCTAGCCGTTGGCCTTTTAGTGCTATTGCTTGGCGTGCTATTCACTATTCATAACACCGATAAAGTCAGTATCGACCTGATCTGGTTGCAGCTACCCGAGGCGAGCTTATCACTCTGGCTCATCGGTTTCTTTGTGGCCGGTACGCTACTGGGCATGATCCTGACCAGTACTCGCTCGTTGATGTTGAGCGCGCGTCTAAGTAGCACTAACCGTAAACAGCGGAAAGCGGAAGAGCAGCTTAAGCGACTGCAACAGCCAAACTAAGCGCCCTCTCTAACCTTGATGGACAACACACTTCTACTACTCATCCTACTCCTGGTTGCTGTCTTTGCGGGATGGGGTGTCGCCCGATGGCAGCAACTGCGTCAAGCAAAGAGCGCGCTACCTGATGCCTATCTGAGTGGTCTAGATTATCTGATTGATAACCGAACCGAAGAGGCGATCGAGAGCTTTATTGAGGCTTTGGAGGTGAACTCCGATACGCTATCTGCTCATATTGCGCTGGCAAAACTCTTGCGGCGTAAGGGGGATGTGGATAGGGCGGTTCGCATTCATGAGATGTTGTTGTCCCGGCCCGGCCTGAGCCAATTTGACCGCCAGCGCGTTAATTTAGCTCTTGCATTGGACTACCACGCGCTTGGTCTGCTTGATCGCTCTGAGGAGTCACTCAATACCCTTTTGGATGAGGCCAAAGACTCGAAACTGCGAGTGCGTGCTCTACGCTTGCTGATACGGCTTTATGAGCAGGAAGCGGAGTGGCAGACCGCTCTGGATGTAGCGCAACAGCTACCACCGGCTGAACGTGAATTGTTGAAGGTCGAGCTGTCTCACTATTACTGTGAGCGCGGTGAACAGTTGATGGCCGAGGGTGAGGCTGAGGCCGCACGGCAAAGGCTGGAGCAGGCGTTATCGGAGGATGCCGCGTGTGTGCGGGCCAACCTCACGCTGGCGCGAATACTCCAGCAGCAGTCACAGTGGCGCGCTTCAATTCATGCGCTGCAACAGGTGGCGCAGCAGGATCCACAATTCATACCTGAAACCTTGCGAGGTCTGCGCCGTGCTTATGAAGCCTGCGATGATGAGGCGGGCTTTCGCGATTGCTTGAACCGACTCCAAGAGGCACACCCTGCAACCAGTACGATGTTGGCGCTCGCTGAGCAGAAACGCGACCGTGAGGGGGTTTTAAGTGCCGGGCTCTTCATTACAGAGGCGCTCAAATCTAGACCCTCGGTTAAGGGCTTCAATCGCCTAATCGATATGCATTTGGAGTATGGTTCCTCGAGTGCACGTGAGAGCTTGATGAGCCTGCGTTCTTTGACTCAGCAACTTGAGATCTCTAAGCCTATATACCGCTGCGGTCAGTGTGGTTTTGCTGGCCGCAATCTTGTGTGGCAGTGTCCAAGCTGCCGCCAATGGGGTAGTATTCGTCCGATTTTTGGACTTGAGGGAGAGTAGCACCGCCATGACCGACAATAAGCGCATTTTAGTGGCTCTGGATTATCCAACAGCAGAGCAGGCGATGGCGATGGCGCAGCAGCTCGATCCTGAAGTCTGTCGAGTTAAGGTGGGCAAAGAGCTCTTCACTCGATGCGGTCCAGCTATCGTAGAGTCCCTGCACGGGCTCGGTTTTGAACTCTTTCTCGATCTCAAGTTTCACGATATCCCCAACACGGTTGCCAAAGCCTGTGCGGCTGCAGCAGAACTGGGTGTTTGGATGGTTAATGTCCACGCGAGTGGTGGCCGTCGCATGATGGAGGCTGCTCGCGAAGCGGTGGAGAAGAGTAGTTCGGCTGATCAGCGCACTAAATTGATCGCTGTTACTGTGCTAACCAGTATGGAACGCTCTGATCTACAGGAGATCGGGTTGGATATTGATCCTCTTGAGCAGGTCAAACGGTTGGCTGCGCTGACCCAGAGGTCTGGCCTAGATGGCGTTGTCTGCTCGGCGCAAGAGGCTGCTGCGTTGCGCGCGCAGGCTGGTGATGGGTTCGAATTGATCACACCTGGGATTCGCCCAGCCAATGCCGAAAAGGGTGATCAGCGTCGTGTTATGACCCCGGCTGAAGCGATAGCTGCAGGTAGTACCTACCTAGTTGTGGGTCGCCCAATAACGGGGGCAGTAGATCCTTCCGCTGCTGCCGCAGCGATTCAGGCAGAGGTCAGTGCTGCTCTGAGTTAAAGTGATTGGCACCGAATCTTTGGTGAATTTCTGGCACTGGCTTCAGACTGGTCTATAGTGAAATTAGCGGCGCAAGGAGTGTGTCGCAGAATCACTAAGACTACATGGAGGTAGTTATCATGAAACTTCTTACTTCTCGTTTTTCTCTGGTTACAAAACTGATTGCCGGCGCACTGTTGGCAGCCTCATCCCAGACTTTTGCCGGTTTTCCGGTTGATATCAACTCTGCTAGTGCGACGGAGCTAGCCGATGCGCTTGACGGTGTCGGCATGAGCAAAGCGACAGCGATAGTTGAATATCGTGAGCAGTTTGGCCCCTTTATGGAGCCTTCTGAATTAGTCGCTGTGCGAGGTATTGGACCGGCTACGCTAGAGAAAAATCTCGACTACATTCTACTGACTTCAGATCCGGAGTTGCTCGCGACTGAATAAGCAGTGATCCCAGCAGTAATTAAATTTGGGCGCCCTCAATAACGAGGCCGCCCTTTTTTGATTCAGATGATAAAAAATAACGTGATTGGAACGATGATGAGGCTCGCCATATTTCCGATCATCACAATCGAAGCGACCGCAAGCGGCTCGAGGTTGTAACGCTCTGCAACAAGATAGTTCAGTACGGCTGGTGGCATGGCGGAGAAGAGTATCAGGTAAGCCGTGAACTCCGTCGAGAGGTCAAAAATGATTGCAAAAGGGATTGCGAATATTAGGCTGGTCAACGGCGAAAGCACTGCGCCATAAGCTCCCATCTTCCAGTTCGATAGATCGATACCCCTCATGCGTACCCCGAGTGCAAACAGCATCAGCGGAATCGCGATATCTCCAAGCATGCGCAGCGGAACTTGGATAAATTCAGGGAAGGGCAATCCTAAAAGGTTCCATGCCAGCCCCAGTAGTGTCGCCATAATCATCGGGTTTAGCAGGATCTTACGTGGCGAGGCAGATCCGCTGACAATATAAGAACCTAGGGTGAAATGGAGGGTGTTGCTGATCAAGAACATCGCCATCATTGCAGCGAGACCTAACTCACCAAAAGCGAGCAGAGCCAGTGGAAGGCCGAGATTGCCGCAGTTGTTAAACATCATCGGCGGCACAAAGGTTTTGGCGCCCAAACCTAGCGCTCGCGCGATTGGTAGAGCGATCAAGCCCGAACCGAGTACGGTGACCAGAGCGCCTGCAGACAGCATTGAGTAGGTGGAGAGGTCAAAACTCTCAGAAGCCATAACGGCGAATATCAGTGCCGGCAGAAAGATATCCATATTGAGCCGGTTGGGAATCCGCATATCCGTTTCGTACTTTCGTGCGTATATGAAAGCGATAAGCACTATCACTGCAAGCGGAAAGACCGTCAGGAAGACGCGCTCTAAGAGTGGATACAGCTCGGGAGGGTTGGACATTAGCGAGTGCTCTGCCTCGGTTGACGTTTAGAATTAGCGGCGCAGGGTACGCTATACAGTTTCAAGTGGGAAGCTTGGTCGGTTCCAAACTACGGGAGTGAGAAGGTGGAAGAGCACAGCAGATTAGTAGAAGAGATCCGTACTGTTCTACAGAGTAAAGAGCCGGGCGAACGTCTACCGAGCGAGCGTGCCCTAGCTCAGGATTATGATGTTTCACGCGCGAGTATTAAACGAGCCATACTGCAGTTAATCGCCGAGGGGGTCGTCGAGCATCAGGCAGGCCACTGTCCACGTGTCGCGGTCAAGCAGGATTCACCGCTGGCACTTGAGCGCTTGATGGAGATGGAGCCTGGGGTGAGGGCTGACCTTTCTGAGTTTGTCGAGAAGCTCTCAAGCACGCAGCAGGGGCAATATCCGGCTTCCATCACGGCACTGTTGCAGCGTCTAGAGCAGCTATCAACTCACTAGCAGCGAATTTTAATAACTCAGAGCAGTAAGCTTATTTTCCCACGTAGTAAAACTACAGTCATGGCGCAATTTTTTTAACATTGTCGCAAATTTTCCTCTTTTTTCTGGACTAAAGTTTAAGTCGGGTGTAGTGTCGCTACTACTTATTCTCATCATAAGAGGCGCTTTAGCGCCCGAAAGAAAAGATTCAACGAACTCAGACTGGTCGCCGATGATCTCGGCGCATAAGGGAGATTGCTGGTGCAAGACTTAACTAACGATATCGATCCGATTGAAACGGACGAATGGTTGCAAGCACTCGAATCTGTCGCCAATAGCGACGGTAACGAGCGCGCGAAGTACATCCTTTCCAAACTTGGCCACAAAGCGGCTGAGCTGGGCGTAGACAACAGCTCCGTTTTGACTACCCCGTATAAAAATACAATCTCCCCGAAAGACGAACCGCCGCTTCCTGGCGATCTATTCATGGAGCGCCGTATCCGCTCATTTGTCCGTTGGAATGCGATGGCAATGGTTATGCGCGCCAACGACAATGATGAGGGCCTTGGCGGTCATATCTCTTCATTCTCCTCTTCAGCGACCCTTTATGATATCGGTTTCAACCACTTCTTCCGTGGTAACGAGGGTGAGCAGGATGCGGATATGGTCTTCTTCCAGGGCCACATCTCTCCGGGTATCTACGCTCGCGCCTACCTCGAAGGCCGTTTGACCGAAGAGCAGTTGGATAACTTCCGCCGCGAAGTTGATGGCAACGGACTTTCATCTTACCCACACCCTTGGTTGATGCCTGACTTCTGGCAGTTCCCAACGGTATCTATGGGTTTGGGGCCGATTCAGGCAATCTACCAGGCTCACGTAATGCGTTACCTTTCTGCGCGTGACCTCGTTAAGCGTGGTGATCGCAAGGTATGGGCATTCCTCGGTGATGGTGAGTGTGACGAGCCTGAGTCACTCGGTGCTATCTCGCTAGCAGGTCGTGAAGGCCTCGAGAACCTGATCTTTGTAATCAACTGTAACCTGCAGCGCCTCGATGGCCCTGTGCGTGGTAACGGTAAAATCGTTCAGGAGCTGGAAGGCGTATTCCGCGGTGCGGGCTGGAACGTTGTTAAATGCCTCTGGGGTCGTCACTGGGATCCACTGTTTGAACGCGACACTCAAGGTCTGTTGCAGAAGCGCATGGACGAAGTGGTTGACGGCGAGCTTCAGAATATGAAGGCCAACGGTGGTGCATACACCCGCGAGCATTTCTTCGGTAAATACCCTGAGTTGCTCGAGATGGTTAAGGACATGTCGGATGACGACATTATGAACCTCAACCGTGGCGGCCATGACCCATACAAAGTCTACGCTGCATTTAAAGCGGCTGTAGAGCACAAAGGTCAGCCGACAGTGATCCTGGCTCAGACTGTGAAAGGTTACGGCACAGGTAAGTCTGGCGAAGCGAAAAACGACACCCACTCCATGAAGAAAGTGGGTGTGGATGATCTTAAAGATTTCCGTGATCGCTTTAACATTCCTGTTGAAGACGACAAGCTCAAAGAGGTGCCGTACTACCGCCCGTCACCTGACTCACCAGAGATGAAGTACATGTTCGAAGCGCGTAAGCGTCTCGGCGGCTTCTACCCAGTGCGTCGTACTGAGTGTGAAAAACTCGATACGCCTGCGCTTGAAGCCTTTGCAGGTCAGCTCAAATCAAGCGGTGAGCGTAGCCTCTCTACGCAGATGGCGCTCAACCGTGTGCTGAGTGTGATCGTTAAAGATAAACAGATGGGCGAGCGTGTAGTGCCAATCGTTCCTGATGAAGCACGAACTTTCGGTATGGAAGGTATGTTCCGTCAGCTCGGTATCTACTCATCAGGCGGTCAAAAGTACACGCCGGTCGATGCTGATCAGATCATGTTCTACAAAGAGTCCAAAGACGGTCAGATCCTCGAAGAGGGTATTAACGAGTCGGGTGCATTCTCTGCATGGCTCGCCTGTGCGACCTCGTACTCCAACAACAACTGCACCATGGTGCCGTTCTACATCTTCTACTCAATGTTCGGCTTCCAACGTGTAATGGACCTGACTTGGGCTGCGGGTGATTCGCAAGCACGTGGCTTCCTGATCGGTGCAACCTCTGGTCGTACTACGCTCAACGGTGAAGGTTTGCAGCACCAGGATGGCCACAGCCACCTGATGGCGCAGATGATTCCAAACTGTGTCTCTTATGATCCGACTTACGGCTACGAAGTTGCTGTGATCGTACAGGACGGTATGCGTCGCATGTATCAGGAGCAGGAGAACAAGTTCTACTACATCACCACACTTAACGAGAACTACCAGCACCCAGAGATGCCTAAGGGCGCTGAAGAGGGGATCGTTAAGGGTATGTACCTGCTGAAAGAAGGCAAAAAAGCTGACCTTAAAGTACAGCTCTTCGGCTGTGGCTCTATTCTGCGTGAAGTGGAAGCCGGTGCTGAAATTCTGCGTGAAGAGTTTGGTGTTGAGTCCGATGTATGGAGCACCACCTCTATCAACGAACTTAAGCGCGATGCGATGGAAGTCGCTCGCTGGAACCTGCTGCACCCAGAAGATCAGCCTCGCGAGTCTTACCTGGAGCAGTGCCTGAAAGGTCACGAGGGTCCGGTAATTGCGTCAACTGACTACATGCGCATGTATGCAGATCAGCTACGTGAGTACATTCCACGTCGCTACAAGGTGTTGGGTACCGATGGTTTCGGCCGTTCGGATACACGCACCAAACTGCGTAACTTCTTCGAAGTCGATCGTCACTATGTGGCGGTTGCAGCACTCAAAGCTCTGCAGGAAGAGGGCAAGGTCAAGGCTTCCGTTGTTGCTCAGGCAATTGCGAAGTTCAACATTAACCCCGAAAAAGCAGCGCCTTGGACGCTCTGATTCGGCTAACTAGTCACAACCCGAAAGGAGAATTTTTGTGAGCACAATTAAAGTTAGCATCCCGGATCTGAGTGGAGCTGAGAACGTCGACGTAATCGAAGTTCTGGTGAAACCAGGTGACGTTGTAGCCGAGGGTGACAGCATTATTGCACTGGAGACCGACAAGGCCTCTATGGAAGTACCGGCTGAACAGGCGGGTACAATTGTTTCAATCGCTGTGAAAGAGGGCGATCAGGTTAACGAAGGCGATCTGCTGATGGAGCTCGAGGTTGGCGGTGCTGCTGCACCGGCTGCTGAGCCTGCAGCCGAGGCTACTCCTGCAGCTGCTGAAGCGCCTGCACCAGCAGCGGCACCGGCAACTGCGCCTGCAGCTTCTGCTGTCGAGCAGGTGCTGGTACCAGATCTTAGTGGTGCTGAAGATGTCGACGTTATCGAAGTCCTCGTAAAGGCAGGCGATACCATTGCAGAGGGCGATAGCCTGATTGCACTGGAGACCGATAAGGCCTCAATGGAAGTGCCAGCGCCGAAGGGCGGTGTGGTGAAAGCGGTTCACATCAGTGAGGGCGGTAAGGTTAACGAAGGTGATCTGTTGCTGGATCTGGAGGTGGCTGGTGCTGCGCCTGCCGAAGCTCCAGCTGCTGCGGCACCTGTTGCTGACCCTGCTCCAGCTGCTGCGGCAGCGCCGGTGTCTGGTGGTGTCGAAAATGTCCTTGTTCCAGATCTGAGTGGCGCGACAGATGTCGACGTTATCGAAGTTCTGGTGAAGGATGGCGACACGATCGCAGAGGGCGATAGCCTGATTGCGCTGGAGACAGACAAAGCTTCAATGGAAGTGCCGGCGCCTAAGGGCGGTGTGGTTAAGTCGATGAAGATCAAAGAGGGCGATAAGGTCAACGAAGGTGACCTATTGCTCGAGCTTGAAGTGGTAGGTGCAGCACCAGCGGCGGCGCCTGCGGCAGCGGCTCCAGCTTCAGCTCCATCAGCTCCTGCTCAATCAGCTCCGGCTCCGGCTCCGGCTGCTAAGCCGGCAGCGAGCACTGATCTGGTTGCACTTGAGCAGAAGAATCGTTCAGTTCATGCTGGTCCTGCCGTGCGCGCAATCGCACGTGAGTTCGGTGTCGATCTGACGTTGGTTAGCGGTTCTGGTCGCAAGGGTCGTATCGTAAAAGAGGATGTTCAGGCGTACGTTAAGGGCGCGCTGAAGAAACTGGCCGAAGCGCCCGCTGGCGGTGCAGTGACCGGTGGTTCCGGTATTCCTGCAATCCCGGCTGTGGACTTCAGCAAATTCGGTGAGATCGAGAAGGTTAAGCTCAGCAAGATCGACAAGATCACCCGTGACAACATGTCGCGCTGCTGGCTGAATATTCCGCATGTGACTCAGTTTGATGATGCGGATATCACCGAGCTCGAGGCTTTCCGCAAGGAGATGAAGGATGAGGCTGCGAAGCAGGGCGTTAAGCTCACTCCGCTACCGTTCCTGATTAAAGCGGCGGCAGTCTGTTTGTCACGTCATCAGAAGTTTAACGCTTCACTCGATGCTGACGGCGAGCACATTGTTTACAAGAAGTATGTGAACATCGGTATTGCGGTTGATACGCCAAACGGCCTGATGGTTCCGGTGATCAAGGATGCGGATAAGAAAAGCATCTACGAACTCTCGAACGAAGCGATGGAGTTGGCGGGTAAAGCGAAAGATCGCAAGCTCAAGCCAAACGAGATGCAGGGTGCATGTTTCACTATCTCTAGCCTCGGTGGCATCGGCGGTACCGGATTTACGCCGATCGTTAATGCGCCAGAAGTTGCTATCCTCGGAGTCTCTAAGGCGGATATCAAACCGCGTTGGAACGGCAAAGAGTTTGAGCCACGCTTAATGCTGCCACTCTGCCTGTCGTACGATCACCGTGCGATTAATGGTGGTGATGCAGGTCGCTTCCTTACAGAGATGAATGGGCTGCTCAGCGACGTACGTCGTCTGCTTCTCTGATCTAGCTTCAGAGTCAATGCAGTAGTGAAGGCGGGCCTCAGGGCCCGCTTTTTTGTTATATGGTCCCAATTTGGACTGCATGTCGGGTAGTGGCTTACTAACTCGGCGGTGGGCAAATCCGGGGAGTATTTCTCGGCACGCTTCGAGCCCATCCATGGGACGCTTCGTGTTTGCCTTCCATGGCAAACAAGATCCGAGAAACACTCCCCGGATCCGCAATTACCCTCAGCGCAAGGTCCTACTTTAGCAGTGTATTCGAGTAACCAGTTTTAGCCGTCGTTGACCACAATACAGGTAAGTTCGCTTTTCACGCTCAAGAAAACTAAGTAAATTCGAAGAAAAAATCGAGGGTGTGAAACATGCTTGGCGCGGAACAGATCAGTTTCTACCGAGAGAACGGTTACCTGCTTGTCGAGAATGTGGTTACGGCTGAGCAGCTGGAGCGCATGCGTGCTATCGCGTATGAGTTTATTGAGGCGTCGCGTCAGGTCCATGAGAGCGATGAGGTGTTTGATCTTGATGAGGGGCATAGCGCTGAAACTCCACGTCTGACTCGAATCAAGCTACCACATAAACAGCATCCCTACTTTGATGAGATTCTGAAAAACTCCGGTGTAACTGAGGTGTTGCGTGAACTGTTGGGCGACAATGCGAATCTGATTACGGCCAAGCTAAATACCAAGGCGCCCGGCGGTGGGGCCGCAGTGGAGTGGCATCAAGACTGGGCCTTCTATCCGCATACAAACGATGATCTGCTCGCCTTTGGGCTCATGTTAGAGGATGTAGACCTACAAAATGGTCCGCTTCAGGTGATTCCAGGATCCCATCGGGGTCCCGTTCTTAGTCATATGCATGAAGGACGCTTCTGTGGTGCGGTTGATGCCGATGACCCAGAGTTTGACGTAAGTCAGGCTGTGACGCTTACGGGGAGGGCGGGAAGTATGACGGTGCATCATGCGAGGACTCTGCATGGTTCGGCTCCGAACCTGAGTGATCGTCCGCGGCTCATCCTGTTTTACGAAATTGCTAAGGCTGATGCTTGGCCTATCCTCGGTGCTTCCTCCTACATTCATGCGCTGGGCCAGCAGAAGTTCTGGGAGGATCTGCAAGACCGCACAATTATTGGTGAGCCCTGCATAGTCCCTCGGCTGGAGTCCGTACCTGTACGTATGCCGCTACCGCCCTCAGTGGGAATCGGTTCGATATTCCAGCAGCAGCGCTACGGTGGCGCAAAGAGCGCCTTTACCAAGCCTGAAACTCAAAAGTAGCTCGAGTCAGGAGTTGGCAGGTTTCGCAAGCAGGGTCTATCCTGAAGGTACTTTGCTCGTAAGGAAACATCAGCATGCGTATGCCCTCGTCTCACACTATTCTAGCCGCTGCGCTGATTGCGCTGCTTTCAACATCTGCGCAGAGTAAACCGCTCAAGCAGACAATTGCCGAAACGCTAGAGTCGCACCCGCAACAGTTGCGTGCGGTTGAGCGACACGCTGCATCTTTAGAGATGGTTGAGATGGATGAGGCAGGCTATCGTCCGACGCTGGATCTTAGTGCTGGTATCGGGCGCGAGCGTGCCTTTCGCAGCTCAGATAATGACTGGTATACGCGTCGCGAGGCTGGGCTGAGCGCGACGCAGATGCTTTATGATGGCTATGAAACTAAGTCTCGTGTTGATGCGAGTTCAGCGGGTGCGCGAGCTCAAGAGGCGCGCAGTGCTGAGCAGGCCGAGGTGTTGGGGTTAGAGGTTGCAACTGTCTACCTTGATGTAATCCGTCAACGGCAGCTATTGGAGAGCACCAAAAATAACCTGGCGGCTCACCAAGATACTTTCAATAAGATTTCTCGCCGAGCGCAGATGGGCGTCGGCAGTAAGGCTGATGAGACTCAAGCTCGCGGTCGGTTAGCGCTGGCGAACTACAACCTCAGCGTTGTTGAGGGCAACCTTTGGGAATCCGAGATCAATTTTGAGCGCGTGGTTGGTTACAAGCCGGGTGACCTTGAGATGCCAGCGGATGATTGCTGTACACACCTTCCTTACACCGCTGAGGATGCGCGCTATGTTGCCATTATGGAGCACCCGCGTTTTGCGGCCGCTGTTGCTGATCATGAATCTTCGCTAGGACAGGTGGGTGTCGCTAAATCGGCTATGCATCCGAAGGTCTTTCTCGAGGTGGATTACACCAGCAACAAAGGGGCAAATGGTGTCGCTGAGCGCGCGCAGACACTATCGGCCATGGTGCGAGCTCGGCAGAACGTCTACCGCGGCGGATCTGACGAGGCGCGTATCGCAGCCAATGAGCACTTGGCGGGTGTCGCCCGCGCTCAGGGTGAAAAAGATCGTCGAGATCTAGAGGCGGATGCTCAGATCGCTTGGTACGACTTGGAGTCTATCTACCTGCAAATTCCTGAGTTTGAACGTCGTCAAACTGAAGCTCAGGCCACGCGCGATGCCTACGCGCAGCAGTTTAATATCGGTCAGCGCTCACTGTTGGATCTGCTCGACTCAGAGAACGAACTCTTCAGCGCAAATAACGAGCTGATCTCTGCCAAGATTGATGAGCAACTTGCGCGTTATACCCTGCTAGCGCGCGTAGGTCGCCTGCTAGAGTTCATGGAGCTAGGAGTGCCAGAGCATCCCGAGCATCGCAATGACCGGGGAGAACTTCGTGAATCAGTGGAAGTCGCCAGTGCAGAGTAGTTGGTGCCGTTAGAGAAAAGGTCAGCTTTGCTGGCCTTTTTTGTGTCACCTGCCACATTGCGAAATTTAAATGTCATAATGTGATTGTTTTGGTTGGTGCCTGGTTCTAATCTCCAATTAGTGGAGGGAGAGGTATGATTATACATGGCCTGTTGTTGGTGTTGCTGTTTCAGTTGATCGGCGAACTGATCGTCGTATCTCTCAGTCTACCGATACCCGGGCCAGTGCTGGGTATGGTGTTTCTGCTATTAGTGTTGTTATTCACTAAAAGAGTACCAAAGTCATTGCGCACCACCTCGGATACGCTGCTATCGAATCTCGCGCTGCTGTTTGTACCTGCCGGTGTTGGGCTAGTGTTGCACTTTGAACTGCTAAGGTCCGAGTGGTGGATTATCCTGCTGGCGCTGATTATTAGTTCTATTGGTGCAGCTTTAACAACGGCTATGGTCTTCTCGTTACTGCTTAAGCGTCAGAGAGCTAAGGGGAGAGGCGATGCTTAGCGCGACTGAATTCTGGGTCTATTTTGCAGCTCAGCCGCTACTGTGGATTGTGGTGACGCTGGCTGTGTACAGCGCAGCACTGGTTGTACATAGATTGTCAGGTCAAACCCCGCTCTTGCACCCGGTGCTGGTGAGTATGTCAGTGTTGATCGGTCTGCTGTCACTGACATCTACCCCTTATGAAACCTACTTTAGCGGTGCGCAGTTTATTCATTTCCTGCTAGGCCCGGCTACCGTTGCGATAGCGGTGCCGCTGTTCGACTACTTCGAGAAAATACGAGAGCTCTGGTTACCTATTTTGGTTGCTTGTCTGGTTGGTGCCTTCAGTGCGGCAGCGATAGCGGTGGGAGTGGCCTGGCTATTTGATGCTCGCATAGAGACACTGCTATCGATCGCGCCGAAGTCCGTCACTTCGCCTATCGCCCTCGGTATCTCCCAGAAAATAGGAGGATTCCCCGAGCTATCTGCTGCGCTCTGCCTTGTAACTGGGGTGCTAGGTAGTCTGTTAGTACCCTCCGTATTGAAGGTGTTAAGGGTGTCCGATCAGGAGACCCAAGGCTTTGTGCTCGGCCTCACCTCCCATGGATTTGGCACGGCATTGGCGCTAGAGACGGGAGCCTTGGCCGGAGCCTTTGCCGGCCTGGCTATGGGGCTGACGGGATTAATTACGGCGTTGATGCTACCGCTACTGGTGGCCCTCTTCTGAATTGAAATTCACCGAGAGGCGCAGTAAAGTGCGCGCAGTTTTTAGAACTGTTGAGGTGAGAAGTCGATGCCAACTCCGCTAGCGCGTTATAAGAAAGATCTGCAGCGTGATGATTTTTCCTACGATGCCACCCAGGAGATGGCGGTTCAGCACCTCCAGCGTCTATTTGATGAGCTCGTTGCGGCTGAGAACGCACCACGCCCCGGCGGTTTTTTACGTATTCGCACCCGCTTTAAGATGGGTAAGGCCAAGCAGGTTGAGCCGGTCAAAGGTCTCTACTTCTGGGGTGGGGTGGGCCGCGGTAAGACCTACCTTATGGATACCTTCTACGACACCCTGCCGTTTGAGCGCAAAATGCGTACGCATTTTCACCGCTTTATGCAGCGCGTGCACAAGGAGCTAAAAGAGCTCGACGGCACCAAGAACCCGCTGACAACGATTGCCGACAAGTACGCGGCGGAGACTCGCATCATCTGCTTTGATGAGTTCTTTGTGTCGGACATTACGGACGCGATGATTCTGGGTAGTCTGTTGCAGGAGCTCTTCGCTCGCGGCGTGTCTCTAGTCGCAACGTCCAATATTGTGCCTGATGGTCTCTATAAAGACGGTCTACAGCGCGCTCGCTTTCTGCCGGCTATCGATCTATTGAACAGATACACCGAGGTTGTGAACGTCGACTCCGGAATTGATTACCGTCTGCGCACTCTAGAACAGGCAGAACTCTACCACTGGCCCCTCGATGCGCAGGCCGATGTGAGTCTTAACTCAAGCTTTGAGAGCCTCGCACCCGATCTAGAGGAGTTGGAAGAGAACATTAAGATCGAGATCAACAATCGTCACATCCTAGCCCGCAAGGCGTGTGAGGATGTTATCTGGTTTGATTTCGATGCTATTTGCGAGGGCGCACGCTCGCAGAACGACTACATCGAACTCGCCAAGCTCTATCATGCGGTTCTGCTCAGTAACGTCCCACAACTCGGCCGCGCCCGAGATGACGCTGCCCGCCGCTTCATTAATTTGGTCGACGAGTTCTACGATTCTGGCGTGAAACTTATCATTTCAGCGGAAAAACCGATCCACGAGATCTACACTGAAGGCAAACTCAACTTCGAAATCGAAAGAACCAAATCCCGCCTCCTTGAGATGCAGTCCACCGAATACCTGGCCAGAGAGCACCGCGCGTAAAACCCCAGTGCCTAGCGAGACAAAACTTTATAGAGTTAGGCTATTCTATATTTCTGCGATTCATGTATAATCCGCGCTCCGCTAGAAATAGTGGTCGTAACTAGAAAGTTGTATCTAAAGCTGACTCCCCGGAGTTAGTGGGCTTGCAACCAATAATTATAAGGTAAGCCGGGACCAACCCACTGGTTGATTCGAGGTTTATAGATAGGAAACTTAAAATGTCTTACACAGTTAGTGCTAAGCCAGCCGAAGTAAAACGCGACTGGTACGTTGTAGACGCTGAAGGTAAAACCCTCGGCCGTCTGGCAACTGAAATCGCTCGCCGCCTGCGCGGTAAGCATAAAGCGGAATACACTCCGCACGTTGATACAGGCGATTACATCGTTGTTGTTAACGCTGAGAAAGTACACGTTACTGGTAACAAGCGTTCAGACAAAATGTACTACCGTCACTCTGGCTTCCCAGGTGGTCTGAAGGAAGCTAACTTCGAGAAGATGATGCAGACTTTCCCTGAGCGTACTATTGAGCTCGCGGTTAAAGGCATGCTGCCAAAAGGCCCTCTGGGTCGTGCTATGTACAGCAAGCTGAAAGTGTACGCTGGTGGTAACCACCCGCATGCTGCACAGCAGCCTCAAGAACTGAACATCTAAGGGGAAAGCGAACATGGCAACTACTCAGTACTACGGCACTGGCCGTCGCAAAACTTCCACTGCTCGCGTATTCCTGCGTCCAGGCACTGGTAACATTTCAATCAACAACCGCACTATCGAAGAGTACTTCGGTCGTGAAACTGCTCGCATGATCGTTAAGCAGCCACTTGAGCTGACTGACAACGTAGAGAAGTTCGACGTATACGTTACCGTAACAGGTGGCGGCGGCTTCGGTCAGGCTGGTGCGATCCGTCACGGTATCACTCGCGCGCTGATGGAGTACGACGAAACTCTGCGTCCTTCACTGCGTCAGGCTGGTTTCGTTACTCGCGATGCACGTGAAGTTGAGCGTAAGAAAGTGGGTCTGCGTAAAGCACGTAAGAAGCCACAGTTCTCGAAGCGTTAATTCGCTTACTGTATATGCAGTCAAGAAAAGCCCGAGCCTTACCGCTCGGGCTTTTTCGTTCTTAGGTTATTCCAAAAAAGTTAGCCTAATGGTCTTAGTATTTGGTCCGGTAAGGTCCTGTTTCACCTTGTAAAAATAGGGTGTTTTCTTTATTATCCGCGCCAAGAATCCGACTCTATGGTTATAAGCCACGGAATCGCGGAAAACGAATTCATGTTTTCAAAAATCACGCGTCCTAAATCGTTTGATAGGCAGGCGATCTATAGGGCTCAAGGGAGATTAGTTGATGAGCAATGACGGCGTAAACAAGGGCCGGCGTCGACTACTAATCGGAGCCACCTCAGCAGTTGGTGCGGTGGGTGCGATTGGTGCGGCGGTACCTTTTGTTGCTTCATGGAATCCCAGTGCAAAAGCGAAGGCGGCCGGTGCCCCGGTAAGAGCCGATATCAGTAAGCTTGAGCCTGGCCAGCAGATGATCGTAGAGTGGCGCGGTAAGCCAGTCTGGATTGTTCGCCGTACCCAGGAAGCGCTGGCTAACCTAGCGAAACTTAACGATGCTGTTGCTGATCCAAACTCTGAGAAGCCACAGCAGCCTGAGTATGTACCTGCTGACGAGACTCGTGCGATTCGTGCTGAGTTCATGGTGATGGTGGGTATCTGTACGCATCTAGGTTGTTCACCAACTTACCGTCCTGAGATTGCGCCAGATGATATGGGTGCCGATTGGCTGGGTGGCTACTTCTGCCCTTGTCACGGTTCACGCTTTGACCTTTCTGGTCGTGTATACAAAGGCGTACCTGCACCAACTAACCTGGTTGTTCCACCTCACTCTTATGAGGGCGATAACACGCTCGTCATCGGCGTAGACACGGAGACTGCATAATGGCTGGTTCACGTAATAAGGGTAACCCAGGCTTCATGGGTTGGATTGATGATCGCTTCCCAGCAACTGCGCTGTGGGACGATCACCTTGCGAAGTACTACGCGCCGCGTAACTTTAACTTCTGGTACTTCTTCGGTTCACTGGCGTTGTTAGTGCTGGTAAACCAGATCGTTACGGGTATCTGGCTCACTATGAGCTACAACCCATCAGCAGAAGGTGCATTCGCCTCTGTTGAGTACATCATGCGTGATGTCGAATTTGGCTGGCTTCTGCGCTATCTGCACTCTACCGGTGCATCAGCCTTCTTCGTGGTGGTATACCTGCACATGTTCCGCGGAATGATGTACGGCTCGTACCAGAAACCACGTGAGCTGGTGTGGCTCTTCGGTATGACTATTTATTTGGCATTGATGGCTGAAGCCTTCATGGGCTACCTGCTGCCATGGGGTCAGATGTCTTACTGGGGTGCACAGGTAATCGTATCCCTGTTTGGCGCTATCCCTGTTATCGGTGAAGACCTGCAGCAGTGGATTCGTGGTGACTACCTGATATCAGGCATCACGCTGAACCGCTTCTTTGCGCTACACGTTATTGCTCTGCCGATTGTTATCCTCGGCCTTGTTGTGCTGCACATCATCGCGCTGCACGAGGTGGGTTCTAACAACCCTGACGGCGTTGACATCAAAGATAAGAAAGATGAAAACGGCGTACCCTTAGATGGTATCCCATTCCACCCGTACTACACGGTCAAAGATATCGTGGGTGTCGTGGTGTTCCTGTTCGTCTTCTGCTTTGTGGTCTTCTTCTTCCCAGAGGGCGGCGGTTATTTCCTCGAGAAGCCGAACTTTGAGCCGGCAAACCCGCTGAAGACACCGGAGTTCATAGCGCCTGTATGGTACTTCACGCCGTTTTACGCGATTCTGCGTGCGATCACCTTCCCGCTCTTTGGTCTTGATGCGAAGTTCTGGGGTGTAGTAGCAATGGGTGCTGCGATCGCGATCCTATTTGTTCTGCCTTGGCTTGATCGCTCGCCTGTACGCTCAATGCGCTACAAAGGTTGGTACAGCAAGACAGCTCTGCTGATATTTGCGGTCTGCTTTGTAATCCTGGGTATTCTTGGTGCGATTCCGGCTACCCCAGGCCGTACTACAGTTGCTCAGATCTGTACTGCGCTCTACTTCGCGTACTTCATTCTGATGCCTTGGTACACGCGCAAAGAGAAAACGTCACCAGTTCCGGAGAGGGTTACAGGCTAATGAAAAAGTTTATTGTTGCTTTCTTAGTCGCTCTGCTGCCTATCGGAGCGCTCGCTGCGGGCGGTGCAAAACTGCCGCTGCAGCACATCGAAACAGACTACACAAACCAGGCTTCACTGCAACGCGGTATGCAGACATTTGTAAACCGCTGTATGGGTTGTCACTCAGCTGAGTTCCAGCGTTTCGAACGCGCTGCTCAGGATCTGGGTATGCCAAACAACCTGGTAGAAGAGTATCTGATCTTCGATAAAGACAAGAAAATTGGCGAGCAGATGACTATCGCCATGGCGAAAGAGGATTCGCAGGTTTGGTTCGGTAATCCACCGCCTGATCTGACTCTTGAAACACGTCTACGCGGTGCTGATTGGGTTTACACCTACCTGCTAGGTTTCTATGAAGATCCCTCTCGTCCTTGGGGCGTTAACAACGCAGTCTTCAAAGACGTTGGTATGCCTAACGTTTTGGAAGATCTGCAGGGTGTTCAAAAACTAGCATGTACTGAAGAAGTGCTGCTGCGCTACGGTATCGAGGGCGACATCGATCCTCTGACTGGAGCCCGCGTAGGCGGTTGTTTGAGTCACGATGCTGCAACCGGTGAGTTGACCGCACAAGAGTTCGATAAAGTTATCTATGATCTGGTAAACTTTATGGCCTACATGGCGGAGCCGTCTAAGCAGGACGCTCACCGCATCGGTACTTATGTACTTGTCTTCCTGTTCTTCTTCTTCTTCCTGGCTTATGCCCTGAAGCGAGAGTTCTGGAGAGACATCCACTAAGAGTCGCTCTTGTAGAGTTCTCTTAGGAAAAGACAACTACGCGATCCTTCGGGGTCGCGTAGATTTTTTTATTTTTGCCGTTGAATTTTATGGGGTGACCTTAAATGGGCGTAGTAGCTAAACGATCTTCAATGACCTTCTTCTCAGATGCGGGTGACCAATACAGCCACCGTGTGCGCATTGTGCTTGCAGAGAAAGGCGTTGCAGTTGATGTAATTGACTGTCAGGAAGATGAACTACCTGAAGATGTTGCTGCATTGAATCCATACAACAGCCTGCCTACACTGCTGGACCGCGAGTTGGTGCTGTTTGAGCCGGGTGTGATGATGGAGTACCTTGACGAGCGTTTCCCACATCCGCCACTACTGCCTGTGTACCCGGTAGCACGTGCCGAGAGCCGTCTCTACATCTACCGTATTCAGCGCGACTGGTCACGTTACGCAGACACCATTCTGAACAGTGATGGTACCGACGCCGAGATCGAAGAGGCGCGCAAAGAGCTGCGTGACAGCCTGGTCGCTATCTCACCGATCTTCGCTGAGAAGCCATACTTCATGAGCGACGAGTTCAGCTTGGTTGACTGCTGTATTGCTCCTATCCTCTGGCGTCTGCCAGCGATGGGTATTGAGATCCCAGAAGCGCAGTGCAAGCCTCTGGTTAAATACATGGAGCGTCTGTTTAACCGTGAGTCTTTCCAAGAGAGTCTGTCAGAGGTTGAGCGCGAACTGCGCGACTAAACGCTGATATGTCTGATATCACCCCGAGCCGCGGCTACCTCGTTAGAGCGTTATTTGATTGGATTATCGATAACGATCTGACGCCTCACTTGGTTGTTGCGGCCGAGGTGCCTGGCACCGATGTACCTGATGCCTATGTCAAAGATGGGCAGATCACCCTCAATATCGCACCCTCAGCGGTCCGTGACCTCTACATGGACGCAGATGCGGTTAGCTTCAACGCTCGCTTCGGTGGTGTACCTACACAGATCTATGTGCCTACGGCATCTATTCTTGCGATCTTTGCACGAGAGAATGGCCAGGGCATGGGTTTTGGTATGGAACCTGGTGCGGATCTGCTTCAAGCTCAGATTGAAGCAGCTCTTGAGGCTGGTGAACCAGTAGCTCCGACCGAAGCGCCTGAGACTCCCAAGACTACAAAACCGAAGAAGCCTGGTCTTCGAGTCGTTAAATAGCACCACCGGATACACTAGCCTCCCAACGTTGCCGTTTCCGGCAGTCGAAAAAGCCCTAAGTCTTGGTTTTGGTTGAAGGCTCATTTCTGTAATGGGTTTTCTAATGTTTCAAGGTTGGAAAGATCAATTGCCGCCGAGGCTTGGTAAAGCTCTTAGGAGTGGCCGTGCGCTCGGTGTTACCTTCTAGGATTTTCGTAGCCAGGGAAGATGGAGCAAAAGCGTTTCAGGGATGAACTTGAAGCGGTCCTAGAAGGTAACACCGAGTGCGCGGTCGCACTCGAGTTTTGGGAAGCTAGCCTTTAGTTAGACGGGTGAACGCCGTCTACGGGAGAGGGACGTACTCGAATACTTTAACGATTCGCTGAACGCCTGGTACCGCACGAACAACGTTTACAGCTCTATCGGCTTCGGCCTGGCTTACGAGGCCCATCAGGTAAACTATGCCGTTTTCAGTGATGACCTTGATTCGAAGTCCTTCAACGCTTTTGTCCGCTAGCAGCTGCAATTTGATACGGCTGGTGAGGTAGACGTCGTTTGAACGGACGATTGTTGAGGTTGGGCCTGCGATCTCAAGTTCGTTGTGAACGCGTTTCACTTCACGTGTCTTGTTAATGACATCCTCAGCCTCACGCTTTATCGACTCATTTGGTACCTGGCCGGTCAGCAGTACTTGGCCGTTAAAACTGGTTACGTTGATATGAGACTGCGACAGTGGCGCAGAGCCTTTGCTGATATTGACCAGAGCTTTAAGCTCGATAGCCTCATCTTCAATGTAATTACCGATGGTGCGGTTGCCTTGGTTCTCGCGGATCGGCTCCTCACGAGTGGCGCTGACCAGGTTAGAGCAGCCGGAGATCAGTGTTGTGCTTGCGAGTAGGGCGATGGCCAGTTTCTTCATGCTTATTCAGCTCCAAATAGTTGAAATTCGATAAGGTCAGCAAGGCTGTGAAGTATTAGGGTATGAGCCATGTGGATGCAGGGATCATCATCACTGGCGATACAAAATTCGATCTCTTCAGGACGAAGAAGAGCGGTCATATTACCGCCATCACGCCCGGTAAGTGCAATCACCTGCATGTCGCGGTCATGTGCTGCCTGAATGGCTTGTACTAGGCTGGCATCGCGTCCGCCTGTGGAGATGACAAGCAGGATGTCACCGGCGTGGCCAAGTGCCTGAATTTGCCGCGCGTAGACCTCTGCGTAACCTGAATCGTGTGCAATGCCCGTCATTACGGCTGAGCTTGCATTGAGTACGCTGCAGGGGAGACCCGGACGGTCATGGCGAAAACGGTTCAGTAGTTGGGCGCTAAATTGCGCGGCGATTGCCGCTGAAGCGCCATTACCGGCGCAGAGGATCTTACCCTCTGAAACCAGGCACGGGAGGATAAGCTCCGAGGCCTCAGCGATCATTGGAGTGTAGTGCTCAATGGTCTGAGCACAGGTATCCATCGTGCTGTGGAAATGGCTGATTATGCGCTCTTCGAGTTCCATTAAGTCCCTGTTTGTGCGTCGTTATTCAGGTCGAAAGGCATCTTTATACCACAGACACTGATTGGGTTGTTGATTTGAGTCGATGGTAACCAGATCAAAGCGACAGGTCGAGTCAGCATATCCAGGATTGCGCATCAGCCAGAGTTGAGCGGCGCGGATAAGCTTACGTTGTTTACGCCAGTCGACTGACTCAAGTGCACCGCCCCAACCAGCGTGCTGGCGGTAGCGCACCTCTACAAACGCCAAGCAACTGCCATCGGTAACTACCAGGTCTAATTCACCAAGTCGGTAGTTGGCGTTGCGCGCTAGTACCCGACAACCTTGCCCTATTAGGTGCTGCTCCGCGAGTTGCTCGTATCGAGCACCTCGTGCCCGAGTGTCGTTTCGACTATCCATGCTCTCCTCCTTGAGTGCGTCGTTGGATAATTTGGATAGTCTTAGCTTAGTTGCTGGAGCTAAAAAGTGCCTCTTCAGCTATCGGCTCTTCGACCGGGATCTTCGGTGGGCCGAGTAGTACAGGCAGTCCCTGATCAAACCCCGCCCATACCAGTTCGCGTCGCACCCGACGGTCGGTTCCCAGTGTTAGCCGACCTGTCAGCCCGTCGAAGAAAATCTCATCAGAGCCCTCGAGCTGGCGCAGGAAGGGGTGGAGCGTGAAAGCGTCAGCCCCTAGCGCATAGAGACGACCGAGACGACTTTGGGTATCGGGACGTTCGGCACCGAGCTGCAAGTTAATCGGTGAAACCGGGTTTAGCAGCCAAGGTGTATCAGCAAATTGTACACCGTTAAGGTCGATATCACGCACGGGATCCGGGTTGCCATCGAACAGATGCGAGGTCGCGTAGACCGGATAGTTACCCGCAAAGTGGAAAGCCAGCATCGGTTTAAGCTGTCGCGCGTCGCGCGCAGATGCTGTTAGTAGAATTGCATCGATATCGCGTCGTGGACGAGCATCAAACTCTAGCTTCTGGCCCAGCGTTTTGCGCAGCTCATCGTAGCGCGCGGAGCTAAGCTGGGTATTTAGCAGTTCGGATACTTGGCTCGAGAGGTCCTCGCTGCTCTGGTATTGCAGCTCTGTCGCAACCTCCGCTTCAAACTCCGTGATCGCCTTAAGATAATCCTCGCGTGCTTTTAGGCCCCAAGCAGCAGCTGGAGTAATTAGAGCAAAACGCCTGTTGCCTTCGAGTACCGCGCGCTCAACCACTTGCGTGATCTCTTGGTCGGAGGAGAGGTCCAGTGTGTAAATGTTGGGTGCCGTGTTTTGGCTCTGGTTAAACACAATAACTGGAACCGGTAAAGCCTGACGAGCAGTCAGTTGATCGATCAGAGAGCCCTTGAGCGGTCCGATAATCAGGTCAATGCGCTCTCTCTGGGCGTAGTCCAACAGCGCCTGTGCGCTCTGAATCTGCTTAGTATCAAGCGTCAGCAGCTCGGGTACCGGCAGGTTCTGTGTTTGGCGCTGATAGAGGGCGGCGCTAACCCCTTCACTGATGATGCGAGCGGGCTCTGCAAGCTGTCCACCAAAGGGCAGCGCGAGTAGAACGCGTTTCGGTACCAGGAGATCGGCATTCAGCAGTGCTGCAAGTGCCTGGGGTGGATTCGTGTTGGCTGGGTGAGCTGCCCAGAGTTGTTGCCACTGGGTCAGAGCGTCACGCTGGGTTGATAGGTCCGCCTGTTTTGCTAGGCTAAGTGCCAGCTCGATCCAGCCCTGCTCATAAAAACCGTAGTTATTCAGACTAGCGGCGACCAGGCGCTCTGAATCGACGTCCAACAGTTGGCGCCAGATCAAATTGTTGAGCCGTTCAAGCTCAGCGCCCTCGGTGGTTTTGGCAACATTGATAAGCTCTAGCGCAGCCGCAAGTGGGTTTTGCTGCTGTTCGTAGGCTTGGGCGCGCAGGCGGCTAAACTCGACGCGTTGCGTCACGCTTAGGTCTGGAAATTGCGCCGCATCGAGAAACTGTAAGGCGCCATTAGCATCTTTGCGGTCGATAGCTGCGCCGGCGCGCAGGCTGGTGATCTCGAATGCGAGGTTGGGCGGCAGAATAGCGATATCAACCGTTTCGAGTGCTTGAGTTGCCCCTTGAATATCACCGCGCTGCTTCAGCATTTGTGCTGCTTGCAGTCTAAGCTCGGCTGCACGCAGAGGTTGAGCAGTTGCTGCGCTGCTCAGCAGTTGCTCGACGCTCAACGTCTTTTCAGTGACGCTCGGTGCCTGAGTGGATTGCGGGGGTGCCGCACAGCCCGCGAGAAGTGCTGTGGTAATGCCGGCGGCCCAGAGCAGCCTAAATCTGTTGCCTGTCATGGTATAGTTCACACCCTGTGATCAGTACGGATGGAAAATTCAGTTATGTCAGCGCCGAGACTCTACGTTGTCGCAACGCCCATAGGTAATCTTGCGGACCTTTCGCCTCGCGCTCAGCAAATTCTAGCAGAGGTTGATCTGATTGCAGCTGAGGATACGCGCCATACGGGTCGGCTTTTGCAGCACTTTAACATTAAAGCCAATCTGATTTCAGTCCATGATCATAACGAACGTCAGCGTGCCGATATGATTATTGATCGTTTGCAGCAGGGGCAGCAGATTGCGTTGGTCTCTGATGCAGGCACGCCGTTGATCTCTGACCCCGGCTTTGTGCTGGTGCGAGCGGTACGCGAGGCGGGCTTTGAGGTCTCTCCAGTACCAGGATGTTGTGCCTTTGTTGCAGCCCTAAGTGCCTCCGGTATGCCCTCAGATCGTTTCAGTTTTGAAGGCTTTCTGCCGGCCAAATCGGGCGCTCGTCAACAGGCTCTCTCCGAGCTGGCCGAGGCGACACAGACGTTGATCTTCTATGAGTCCACCCATCGTATTGTCGATTCACTTCGAGATATGCAAGCCACTCTTGGGGCCGATCGCTTTGTGCTGGTGGCCCGGGAGCTGACTAAAACCTTTGAGACAATCAAAGGGGCGCCGCTCAATGAGCTGCTTGAGTGGATTCAGGCGGACTCTAATCAGCAGCGCGGGGAGTTCGTTGTCATTGTGCATGGCGCTCCAGCGCGAGCGGATACAGGTATCAGTATTGAGGCGGAACGGATTCTCGGTCTGCTAGTAGCGGAGCTACCTCCGAAAAAAGCGGCGGCGCTCACTGCTGAGATTACCGGAGCTAACAAAAAAGCGCTCTATCAATTGCTACTCGATAAAAAAGGCTAAACCCTAGGGGCAGCTGTGATAGAATCGCCGCCGAGTCTGCCAGGCAGTCGCCGCTTCAGCTTGCTGGAGGGGAGGAAAGTCCGGGCTCCACAGGGCAAAGTGCCAGATAACGTCTGGGCGGCGTGAGCCGACGGAAAGTGCAACAGAAAGTATACCGCCTAAGTGGCGCTCTCTTCGGAGGCGTGACCGGTAAGGTTGAAATGGTGCGGTAAGAGCGCACCGCGTAGGTGGCAACACTCTACGGCGATGGAAAACCCCACTCGGAGCAAGACCAAATAGGGACCCACTAAGGCATGGCCCATGCCGGGTCCGGGTAGGTCGCTTGAGGCTAGTAGTGATGCTAGCCCTAGAGGAATGACTGTCCACGACAGAACCCGGCTTATCGGCAGACTCGCTTTTTCCCTCTTTTTCCTTCCCTGAAATTACCGGGTCTCGCATTACATAGTCAACGCGGGTTAAAACTTGGCCTCGAACTTGCTTGGTTCAGAGTGAACCGCTCCATACATTTGAATTTCTTAACTATACTTTGAAAATCGAAACGAAGTTGAGCACGGAAAACTTTACGGAGAGCTATAGAATGGGTAGCAACGTCCCGGAGAGACGCAAAGGTGGCGATCGACGTGATGGGTATGAGAGGCGCACACGCGTAAATCAATTTGAACGCAGGGTGCGGCCGCAAGGACGACGTGAAACTGATTAGGCACACTCCTCCTGACAGCGCTGTCCACTACTCCTCGGTGGTTATAGTTTCCGCGTCTAGGAATTGCCTCCAATGAAAGTTCTTGTTTATAGCACGCGCAAAGATGAGCGTGCGTTCTTGGCTGATGCCTTCTCTGGCTCAGATTTGCTACCCCAATTTGAAGAGATCCATCTCGACGCGCGCACCGCTGCTCTTGCTGAGGGTTATGAGGCGGTCTCTGTTTTTGTTAATGACCAGGTGGATGCTGGTGTCATTGAGGTACTAGCCACAATGGGCGTGCGCGTAATCGCCTTGCGCTGTGCCGGGTATAACAACGTTGATTTAGAGGCGGCCAAGCAGTTCTCTATACAGGTTGTTCGGGTGCCAGCCTACTCGCCTTACGCGGTCGCTGAGCACGCAGCAGCACTGCTATTAGGACTCAATCGCCATATTCACAAAGCCTACAATCGTGTACGCGAGGGTAACTTCTCTCTGGATGGGTTGGTGGGTTTTGATCTACACGGTAAGTCTGTCGGAGTTATTGGTACCGGCACCATAGGTCAGGTCTTCTGCTCAATTATGCGAGGATTTGGCTCGCAGGTATTGGCCTTTGACCCCAATCCTAATCAGAGTCTCATCGATGCCGGTGTCAGCTATGTTGCGCTCGACGAGATTTACCGGTGTTCGGATGTGATAAGTCTGCACTGTCCGTTAACACCGCAGACCCACCACCTCATTGATAATAGTGCGATCATCAGAATGAAACCGGGAGTCTTGCTAATAAATACCAGTCGCGGTGGTTTAGTGGATACCCAGTCAGTTATTAAAGGATTAAAATCCGGACACTTGGGCGGGCTTGCGCTAGATGTCTATGAGGAGGAGGCGGATCTCTTCTTCGAGGATCTCTCAGATCAGGTTATTGCAGATGACGACCTAATGCGCTTAACCACCTTTCCCAATGTTATAATTACTGGGCACCAGGCGTTCCTCACCCGCGAGGCGCTGCAGAATATTGCTCAGACCACCGTCTCAAATTTAACGCTGCTGGCACAAGCACGGCCTTGTGAAAACCTGCTCTAGAGAGTTTCTATGGAATACCTGATTACCGATACCCGCACGGGCGTCGCTGAACGAGACTTTAGGCTCGACAACAGCGCGCTGCCGGCTGATTTTCCAGTTGCCTTTGATTGCCGTCACCAGACTCTGCGTGGTGGTAAGCAGGAGGGCTCCGAGGTGATCACGCTGAATGTTGGCGCGCTCTCGGTCGCCGTCTCGCCCAGTCGTGGTATGGGTGTGCTCTATGCGCAGCAGGGCGATCTGCGCTTAGGCTGGGATTCTCCGGTGAAGGAGGTGGTGAATCCGAGCTTTATTGAGCTCTCGAAACATAACGGTCTAGGCTGGCTTGAGGGGTTTAATGAGCTCGTTGCGCGCTGCGGATACCAGTGGTCCGGACATCCGGGTCTGGATGGCGATGAGATGTTAACTCTTCATGGTCAGATCCAGAACATCCCTGCTTCAGTGGTTCGTTTGACGGTAGAGGACACACCGCCTTACCGTGTTCGTCTCTCGGGTCGTGTTGATGAGCGCTGTTTTAAGAAAGTGGAGTTCGAGGTGTGGACGCATCTGGTCATCACTCCTGGGGAGGCTCGTTTCACACTTGAAGATGAGTTGATCAATCGCAGTTCCTACCCAAAAGAGTATCAAGCGCTCTACCACAACAACTTCGGTGCGCCGATATTGGAGGAGGGGGCGCAGGTACGCGTGCCTGCGAGTCAGGTCTCGCCATTTAATGCGAGAGCGGCCGAGGGGCTTGCAAGCTGGGCAAGTATGCCGGCTCCAACAGCGGGGTTTGATGAGGAGGTATTTAACATCAGGCCTATCGGCGACTCTGAGGGTGATACGCTGACGCTCCTCCATAATGCTGCAGCTGATAGGGGAGTTGCGATGGGCTTCAACTTGCGGCAGTTACCGGTACTGACGCTCTGGAAGAATTGTGACACTCCCGAGCAGGGTTATGTGGTTGGGTTAGAGCCCGGTACAAGCTTTGCCTACAATCGGCGATACCAACGCGACTTAGGTTTGGTGCCATCTATAGGGGCTGGTGAGAGTCGTAACTTTGTTGTCAATTTTGATCTTCTGTTGGATGCCCAGGCGGTTGCGAACGCTGAAGCCAAGGTGGAGTTGCTGCAGGGTGAATCTGAGTTGGAACTTCGTGCAGAGCCTTTGGTAACGCTATAAGGCGCGCTTTAGGCTTTTTCAGCTTTATAAGTTCATGGCTGTTTTTATGTGCTCATGGCTGTTGTCATAAGCTCAGGGCGGTTTCTATGCGCTCAGGGCTGTATAAATTTTGTTCAAACTACCGGCGTGTAACCTGAGAATCTTTCATCTTAGCTGGAATTGGCTGCCTTGCGCCTGCAACTCGCTGAATTTCATAGACTATTTCTGCATATGAGAATGGACGAAACCGAGGGTTTCGTTCAAATCTCTCCCACTTTTCTACCACTTACCAGATGTCTCACCTTAACTGCCTCAGCAGAGCATGGGTACAATCTTATTAACACTTTGATAAATAGAGTTATTTTAGTTTTTCTGAGTCTTTTTTCGTCCTCGTGTTGCGCTTTTTACAGTTGAGGTGTGCGGTTATTTCCTTAGTTGCAAAGGGGAGATTTAGGCCCTATAGTGTCGCTGTGTGGTAAAAAGTGGGTCAAAGTGGGTCAATGTGGAAATTTCTTGGGGGAGATAATTTCCATAGGAGCAACACCGTAGAGTGTGCTCCAGGGCTTCACTGACAGGAGTACGTGACGATATGTTTCGTGGGGTTAATCAAATCAATCTGGACGCGAAGGGGCGCATGGCAATGCCGGCCCGCTATCGCGAGCAGATTGCTGACTGCTGCGAAAACGAACTAGTCGTCACAATCGATACCGAAGCTCGCTGTCTGCTTCTCTATCCGCTGCCCGAATGGGAGGTGATTGAGAAGAAGCTTGAAGCTCTACCCAGCTTTAACCCTGCGGCTCGCCGCATCCAGCGTCTCCTTATTGGTCATGCGACCGATATTGAATTGGATGCGAGCGGCCGCCTTCTTCTACCTGCGCCGCTACGTGAGTATGCGATGCTCGACAAAAAGCTCGTGGTCATGGGGCAGGGGCGCAAGTTCGAGATCTGGAGCGAAGAGCTCTGGAGCTCTCAGCGTGACGAATATCTGGCCGAGTCAGATCAGACTCAAGGATTGCCGGATGAGCTACAAACTCTCTCTTTATAAAGGGGTGCGCCATGAGTGAGCCCCTCAGTCATATCACCGTCCTGCTCAACGAAGCGGTCGATGCGCTAGTGCACGACCCAGATGGTGTCTATGTAGACTGCACGTTTGGCCGCGGTGGTCACTCGCAGCTAATTCTCGATCGTCTTAGTGATAAAGGTCGCTTGATTGCTATCGATAAAGACCCTGAAGCGATCGCATACGCGCACCATCGTTTTGGCGAAGAGCCGCGTTTTCAGATAGAGCATGGCTCTTTCGCGCAACTGCAGGAGTTTATGCAGGCGCGGGGGCTAGAGGGTGAGGTTGCTGGCGTCCTAATGGATTTGGGTGTGAGTTCGCCACAGTTGGATGACCCTACTCGCGGCTTTAGTTTTCAGACTGACGGCCCGCTGGATATGCGCATGGACACGACGCGTGGCCCCAGCGCTGCTGATTGGGTTAATAGCGCTCCAGAGGGTGAAATCGCCGATGTTCTGTTTAAGTATGGCGAAGAGCGCTTCGGTCGACGGATGGCGGCGGCGATTGTTCGCGAACGTGCAGACGCCCCAATCGAAACCACTGCCCGCCTGTCGGCCATCGTGGCTGCTGCAAACCCCAAATGGGAGAAGGGTAAAAATCCGGCAACTCGAGCATTTCAGGGAATCCGTATTCATATCAATCGTGAGCTTGAAGATGTTGAGTCGGTGCTCGATCAGGCATTGGAAGTGCTGGCAGTAGGCGGTCGAATGGCGGTGATTAGCTTCCACTCGTTGGAAGATCGGATCGTTAAACGCTTCATCCGCACCCACGTGAAAGGGGATGAGCATCTGCCGCCGGGTATTCCGTTTACCAATGACATGCTACGCATTCGTCTTAAGGCTGTGGGTAAGGCGATAAAAGCCGGTGGCGCCGAGCTTAAGGAGAACCCGCGCGCTCGTAGCGCGGTGATGCGTGTGGCGGAGAAGGTTAAATGAATCTCTCGCTGCCAAAATTTGAACTTGCGCCGGTTAAAGTGTCGCGTAAAGAGGCACCGTTGCTGACGCTTGGACAGATTTTTGAACAGTTGCTTGCGCTGACGTTGCTGGTTTTGCTGGTGATCGGTTCAGCGCTAGCGGTTATCTACACCTCTTATGAGTACCGTCGCCTGTTTCATCAACAGCAGACACTGGTGCGTGAGAGCGATAACTATCGGATTGAGTGGGGCCAGTTACTGCTTGAGCAGAGCGCCTGGGGCTCTAACTCACGCGTAGAGAAACTGGCCTCTGAAAATATCGACATGCGGGCGCCGGACCCGAAAGAGATTAGGTTGATTCGCCATGAAAGATGAGCAGCTTGTGCAAATACACGCTGCCGGTAGTTGGCGGCTCTGGATTGTTGGTTTTCTGCTGGTGCTGGTCTCCGGCGGTATTCTGTTTAAGATGGTTTCGCTCTACACCTCGGAGCAAGCATTTCTGCAGAAGCAGGGCGATGCCCGTTCTCTGCGTACACGTCTAACGCCTGCACACCGCGGTCTTATTACTGATCGTAACGGCGAGCCTCTGGCGGTGAGTGCTCCGGTTGCTACCATCTGGGCTGACCCCAAAGAGACCGATCTACAGAATCCAAACATCGCGCTGATGGCACGCCTGTTGGATCTGAGCCCGCAAGAGCTGTTGGGCGACCTTAAATCAGACCCCAAACGTCGCTTCCTCTATATCAAGCGGCAGGTGACTCCTGAAGTTGCACAGCGGATTGATGAACTTAATATTCGTGGCATTCATGTCGATCGATCGTTTAAGCGATTCTATCCAGCTGCAGAGGTGACGACTCATCTGGTTGGCTTCACCAATGTCGATGGTGAGGGGCAGGAGGGGCTGGAACTTGCTTTCAATGAGGTGCTACGTGGCGAACCGGGGCGCTCGTTGGTGCTACAGGATCGCAAAGGGCGCACGGTTAAACACTTGCAGAATCTGCAGCAGGCGATGCCCGGTGAAGATCTGGCGCTGAGTATTGATCTGCGACTGCAGTACCTCGCTTATCGCGAACTCAAAGATGCGGTGCAGACGCACAAAGCTGACTCAGCTTCAGCGGTGATTCTGGACGCACACACCGGCGAGGTGTTGGCGATGGTCAATCAGCCATCGTATAACCCCAATGATCGCTCGAGGCTGACCACCGATGCACTGCGTAATCGTGCGATGACCGATACCTTCGAGCCGGGTTCAACGATGAAGCCCATCACGGTTGCAGCAGCATTGATGAGTGGTGACTACCAAGTTCAGGATGTGGTTGATACCTCGCCTGGTTACATTCGTGTGCGGGGTGCCTCAATTCGTGACCACCGTAACTATGGTGAACTGGATATTACCGGAATTATTACCAAGTCGAGCAACGTCGGTGTGGTGAAGCTGTCGCGCTCAATGGAGCATGACTCGGTACGTAACCTGATGGCCAACCTCGGTTTGGGTCGGCCGACAAGTACTGGCTTTCCTGGGGAGCGAACCGGCGTCTTACCCTATTTAAGTGAGCGGCAGGAGGTAGAGCAAGCGACGCTCTCCTATGGCTACGGCCTATCGGTCACGCCGCTGCAACTCGCCCAGAGCTATATTCCCTTCGCAAATGGTGGCCGGCTCTTGCCGGTTTCGCTGTATAAGCAGTCTGAGTCGCCCATTGGTGAGCGCGTGATGCCCAAAGAGGTTGCGGATTCTGTACTACAGATGATGGAGACCGTTATTTCACCTCAGGGTACCGCGCGCAAAGCGGCAGTGACTGGCTACAGGGTTGGTGGCAAAACCGGTACGGCGCACAAAGCGGTTGCTGGCGGTTATGACGATGACGCTTACATCTCCGTATTCGCCGGTATCGCACCGATCAGCAACCCGCGCATCATTATGGCGGTGATGGTCGATAATCCTAAGGGTCAGGAGTACTACGGCGGCGAAGTCGCGGCTCCAGTCTTTGCACGTGTTATGGGCGGGGTGCTGCGCTTGATGAATGTACCACCTGATAACTGGGAGGAGTCCGAGCTGCAGGTGGTGTCGAAATGAGTGGTTTGAATCTGCGCTGGACATTGGCGGAGCTGTTGCCCGAATTAGGTTGTTTGGATACCACTGAGGTGACGGGGCTCACCCAAGATAGCCGCACCGTGGAGAAGGGTGATCTCTTCGTAGCCCGCACAGGGTTCAGAACTGACGGAGCTGAGTTCGCGCGCGATGCAGTACACAAGGGTGCCGCCGCCGTTCTCCTTGAGACCGACCGAACCAGTGCCGAATACCTTGCATCGATTCTACATGTGCCTGTTATCTCATGGACACCTGCGCGCTTGAGCTTGGGAGCCTTGGCGGATCGGTTTTATCAATCGCCGAGTCGCAAACTGCAGGTTATTGGTATCACGGGTACTAATGGTAAGACCTCGTCAGCGCATTTCTCTGCTCAGGTGTCTAATGCTCTGGGTCGCCGTGCTGCGATGATTGGAACGCTCGGTAACGGTTTTCTCGATTGTTTAGACACAGCGACTCACACCACGCCCGATGCCGTTTCCCTGCACCGTATGATTGCCGAGTATGAGGCGCAGGGCGCGCAGATGGTAGTGATGGAGGTGTCTAGTCACGCGATTGATCAGGGACGTATTGATGGTATCGATTTTGATGTTGTCGGTTACACCAATCTGACGCGAGATCATCTTGATTACCACGGCTCTGAAGAGGCTTATGCGGCGGCTAAGGCGAAGTTGTTTACAGATTGTAACGTGGGCCGTCAGGTGTTGAATGCTGATGATCTGCGTCCGGCGGCACTCTTATGCACCCCTGCAGTGGGTGTTGATCGCGTCGGCTTCTCCCTCACGGATCAGACCCAGGTGGTTGCTCTAGTCTCAAAAGTTCTGCGAACTGGTGGCATGGATCTTGAGATTAAACTCGGTGCAAACAAGCTCCAGCTCGAACTGCCACTTCTGGGTGAGTTCAACATCTCCAATCTGCTGTTAGTGATTGGTCTAATGCACCAATTGGGCTACGGCGCTGAACAGTTGGAGCCGGCACTGAACCAAGTTCAGCCGGTTGAAGGGCGCATGCAGCGGCTGGCTAACCGTGAAGGGCCAGTGGTGCTGGTGGATTATGCCCATACCCCCGACGCTCTCGTTAAGGCTTTGAACGCCTGCCGAGCCCATATGTCAGAGGGCCGCTTGGCTGTGCTGTTTGGCTGTGGTGGAGATCGTGACAGAGGCAAGCGCCCATTGATGGCGGCCGCAGCGGAGCAGAACGCTGATCTGATCTGGCTAACTAGCGATAATCCGCGAACAGAGAATCCAGAGCAGATTATCAGCGATGCCCTGTCCGGCTTCTCCGAAGGAGTACAACTGGTTACAGAGGTGGATCGTGGACGTGCTATCGCCTCTATTATTCGCGCAACGGGCGAGGGGGATATTGTTTTGCTCGCCGGTAAGGGGCACGAAACCTACCAAGAGATTAATGACGAACGCATGCCGTTCTCGGATGCTGAGGTGGCCACAGATGCACTGCGTGCCGGAGGCTACTTATGATGCGCTCATATCTGCTCTCTGAATTGGCTCAGGCCTGCGGTGCCGAGTTGGTGGGGAGTGATCAGACTATTTCCGCAATCACAACCGATAGCCGTCAAGCGGGCGAGGGCAGTCTGTTTGTCACGCTCAAGGGTGAGCGCTTTGATGCTCATCAATTTGTTCGGCAGGTGGCAGAAGCCGGTGGCGCTGCAGCCCTGGTTTCACAGCCGCAAGAGGCAACGATTGCACAGTTGGTGGTTGATGATCGTCTAAAGGCGCTGGGCGATCTAGGGCGGTTTAATCGCGACCAGTTTGACGGCAAGGTCGCAGCGGTCACTGGCTCGGCCGGTAAAACGACAGTGAAAGAGATGCTGGCAAGCATGCTTGCGAGCCGCGCGGGGACACTGGCGACCAAAGGTAACCTTAACAACGAGATCGGAGCGCCACTCACGCTGCTAGAACTTGCACCTGAACATGAGTATGCCGTTATCGAGCTAGGTGCCAGTGGTATCGGTGAGATTGCCCGTACCGTTGCGATGACACAGCCGCATGTTGCCATCCTTAATAACGCGATGGAGGCTCACGTTGAGGGCTTCGGCAGCCTCGAGAATATTATCCAGGCTAAGTCGGAGATCTATGAAGGTTTGCAGGACGGCGGCATAGGTATTGTAAATCTGGATGACCCCGCCTCGCATGTTTGGAGTGCGAAACTGGCAAAACTCCAGCGTAGGGTGATCACCTTTGGTACTCATGCGGCCGCAGATGTGCGCGCGGAAGCGTTGGTGCAACGTGGCAATGGCTGTTTTAACTTCCGTCTGCGCGTGCGCGGTGAGAGCTATCCCGTTTTTCTCAATGTCATGGGGCGCCATATGGTGCTCAACGCGCTCGCCGCGATCGCCGCTTGGGTAGCATTGGAGTTGCCGCTAGAGCGGGCGGTTAGAGCGCTGTCTGAGTATTGCGGCTTCAAGGGTCGCATGCAGTCGCATCAACTCACACCCAAGTTGCAACTGATCGACGATAGCTACAACGCTAATCCAGGTTCAATGCGTGCCGCTGTGGACGTGTTGGGTTCGTTAGCGGGCCCTCATACGCTGGTGCTTGGGGCGATGGCTGAACTGGGCGAGAGCGAGCGTCAGCTGCACCGTGAGTTGGGTGAATACATTGGTAAAGCCGGTATTAAAACCTTGATAGCTACTGGCGAGTTGATGCGCGATACCGTAGAGGCTGCAGCGGCAGCAGGTGTCGAAGCACATTTTAGTGCCAATCACGAAGAGATAATGACGTTTCTCTCTACAGTCTCTGAGGGTGCAATTTTGGTTAAAGGTTCACGCAGTGCAGCCATGGATAAGGTTGTCGCTGCTCTGATTGAGGGGAATGCCTAGCATGTTGCTGTTTTTTGCAGACTGGTTGGCGGATCACTTTAGTGCGTTCAATGTTTTTCGCTACCTGACGATGCGCGGAATTATGGGAATTTTGACAGCGCTGGCGATTTCGCTGTTGATTGGACCTAAGTTGATCCGCAAGCTGCAGGTTAAGCAAATTGGTCAGGCGGTGCGTCAGGACGGTCCTGAGTCGCACCTGAGTAAAGCGGGTACACCAACGATGGGTGGTGGCCTGATTTTACTTGCGATTGCGATCAGCACGCTGCTCTGGAGCGATCTAACAAACGCCTATGTTTGGATTACGCTTGGCGTTACGGCTATTTTTGGCGCTGTCGGTTGGGTTGATGACTGGCGAAAAGTGGTGGAGAAGGATTCGCGAGGTCTGCCCGCGCGTTGGAAATACTTCTGGCAATCGATCGGCGGTATTGCGGCGGCAGTCGCGCTCTATACCCTAGCCGATGAGCCGGTGCATACCGATCTTCTCATTCCATACCTTAAGGATACAGCGTTGCCGCTCGGCCTGCTGTTTGTCCCCTTTGTTTACTTCGTCATTGTTGGCACCTCCAACGCAGTTAACCTGACGGATGGCCTTGATGGCCTGGCGATTATGCCCACAGTTATGGTGGCGGGTGCGCTAGCGGTATTTGCCTATCTTAGCGGCAACGTAAACTTTTCGAGTTACCTAGACATTCCGTATGTGGCGGGTTCGGGTGAGCTGATTATCTTCCTCGGTTCGATTATCGGTGCGGGGCTCGGTTTCCTCTGGTTCAACACCTATCCAGCGCAGGTTTTTATGGGTGATGTGGGTGCGCTGGCGCTTGGAGCTGCTCTGGGCGTGGTCGCGGTTATCGTGCGGCAGGAGTTGGTGCTGTTCGTAATGGGTGGAATCTTTGTATTGGAGACCGTATCGGTGATGCTTCAGGTCGGCTCTTTCAAGCTAACCGGACGTCGCATCTTCCGAATGGCACCGATTCACCACCATTTTGAACTCAAAGGTTGGCCGGAGCCGCGCGTCATTGTGCGATTCTGGATTATCAGTTTTATCTTGGTGCTGGTCGGTTTGGCCTCGCTGAAACTTCGTTAATCGGGCAAAGGGACGAGAGTGGCGTTAATAACGAGCGATCAATTCCGAATCATCATTGGAGTCGGGCAGACCGGCCTCAGTGTGGCACGCTACCTCGCCTCACGAGGCCTGGTGTTCGCTGCCTGCGATACGCGTGAATCGGGCGCTGCGATCGAGCGCTTCCGTCAGGAGTTTCCTCAAGTTGAACTGCGCACCGGTGAGCTAGATGGCGATTGGTTGGGGCGCGCGACCGAATTGATCATTAGTCCGGGTCTGGCCAAGTCCAACCCAGCAATTGAGACAGCTCAGATCCGCGGCGCCCGTCTACTTGGAGATATCGATCTATTTGCCCGTGAAGTAAACGCTCCGGTTGTTGCGATCACTGGATCAAACGGGAAGACCACTGTAACCACCTTGGTCGGTCAGATGGCGGCAGATGCCGGTGTGAATGTTGCCGTTGGCGGTAATATCGGTGTGCCGGTTTTGGACCTGATTGATCCGGACGTTGAACTCTATGTTTTGGAGTTATCGAGTTTCCAATTAGAGACCTGCTCCGAACTACGACCCCGTGTTGCAACCGTTCTAAACCTCTCAGCGGACCATATGGATCGCTACGCGAACATGCTGGAGTACCATCAGGCGAAGCACCGCATCTATCGCCGGACCCAGGTTGCAGTCTACAACCGTGACGATTCGCTAAGCCGGCCTCTGGTTGCGAAGGATGTTGTACAGATTAGCTTTGGTCTGGGCGCGCCTGATCTCGGGCACTACGGCCTGCTTCGATCTGATAAAGGTGCTGTGCTGGCCAAAGGGGCTCAGGCGCTGCTGAACACAGATCAGCTGAAAATTCGTGGTGAACACAATATTGCTAATGCGCTGGCGGCGCTGGCTCTGGGTGAGGCGGTGCGACTACCGCTGGACTCCATGGTACAGACTTTGAGTCAGTTTGCCGGGCTCCCGCACCGCTGTCAGTGGGTGCGAGAACATCGCGCAGTCAGTTGGTTTAATGACTCCAAGGGTACCAATGTGGGTGCCACGCTTGCCGCCATCAATGGGCTCAACGCCACTCAAACGGGCGAGGCTAAGATGGTTCTAATCGCAGGCGGTCAGAGTAAAGGCCAGAGTTTTGCTGATTTGAAGCAGCCGCTTATAAGTGCAGCGCGCGCGGTGATTTTGATCGGCGAGGATGCTCAGCAGATCGGTGCACAGATTGAGCACCCCAATACTCAGTATGCAGCCAATATGGATGAGGCGGTCAGGCTTGCAGCCTCTGCCGCTGTTGCTGGCGATCTTGTTCTGCTCTCACCCGCTTGTGCCAGCTTCGATATGTTCAGTGGCTATGAGGCGCGCGGTGATCGATTTGTTGAACTCGTGGAGGCGTTGGCATGAAGATCAATCTGAATGTGCCAAAGAGGCCCCTCGCAAAATTGAGAGCTCCGGCTGAACCGGCTCTGATGCGCCTACCTAAGGGGACGCTGCCCTTTGATGGGTTGATGATCGCCAGCATGCTGGCGTTGATGCTGACCGGTTTTGTGATGATCTCCTCTGCCTCAATGGATGTTGCGGCGGACAACTTCGGCGGACCTTTCTTCTTTATATTCCGTCATGGGCTTTTCGTGCTGATGTCGCTACTAGCCTTCTCGATGCTAGTGCGTATTCCGATGCATGTCTGGGAGCGCTTCTCGGTCTGGTTGCTATTTATCGGGCTTTTCCTGCTGGTCATTGTTTTGATTCCGGGGATTGGCCGCGAGGTGAACGGTTCGCGTCGCTGGATCGGTTTGGGTAGCTTTAACCTGCAGGCATCAGAGATCGCCAAGCTCTGTATGGTGATGTTCATCTCAGGCTATCTGGTGCGACGTCTGCACGAGGTGCGCTCTACCTGGAAGGGTGTTATCAAGCCTGCAGTACCGCTCGCCTTCTATGTGTTCGCGCTCTACCTAGAGCCTGATTACGGCGCAATCGTTATTACCACGGCGACCGTGATGGGGATGATCTTCCTGGGTGGTATGAAGCCGTTACAGCTCGTCACTCTGGTAACGATTGTAAGTTCGTTGGTTGGCGCGATGGCGCTTGCCCAACCTTATCGGTTGGCGCGTCTGAAATCTTTTGCAGACCCTTGGGCTGACCCTTACGGCGCGGGTTATCAGCTTTCGCAGGCGCAGATCGCTTTTGGGCGCGGTGACTGGTTTGGCGCCGGTTTGGGTAACTCAGTGCAGAAGCTCTTCTACCTACCAGAGGCACATACTGACTTTGTCTACTCGGTGCTGGCCGAGGAGCTGGGTTTGATCGGCGCGCTGACGATTGTCGCACTCTACTGCATTCTGATCGTCCGTATCTTCTTGATCGGCCGCCAGGCTGAACGTCAGCGTCAGTTTTTTATGTCGTATGTGGCTTACGGCTTCGGCTTTATTTTGGCGGGCCAGGCATTGATCAATATTGGTGTAAACGTCGGTGCACTGCCGACCAAGGGGCTGACGCTGCCATTGATGAGTTATGGCGGTTCCTCGCTGCTTGTGTGTGCCGGCATGATCGCCATTGTGCAGCGCATCGACCTTGAACTCAAACGTGAGCGCTTGGGTATCAAGACCAAGCCCGGTCTGCTAGGGCGACTGCTGCAGCGCTTCAGAGGCAACACCGCAACGAGTCAGGAGAGTGCCGCATGAGTCGCGTACTGGTGATGGCTGGCGGAACGGGTGGACATGTCTTCCCGGCCCTCGCTGTTGCTGATCTGCTACGGGCACAGGGCCATGAAATTGAGTGGCTCGGCACAGCCCAACGTATTGAGGCGCGTGTTGTACCGGAGGCGGGCATTAAGTTGAACTCCATATCCGTCGAAGGTGTGCGTGGCAAGTCCAAACTTAGTCTGCTACTAGCGCCACTCAAGATCATCAAGGCGGTGATGCAAGCACGCGCTGTAGTGCGTCGATTCAACCCCGATGTGGTGCTCGGTATGGGCGGTTTCGCGTCTGGTCCTGGTGCACTTGCAGCGTATCTGCAGGGCTGTCCACTGGTTATCCACGAGCAAAACGCGATAGCCGGCGTGACTAATACCCAATCGCGCCGCTTTGCGCGACGAGTTCTGCAGGCCTTCCCTAATGCTTTTAAAACGGGCGAGCAGGGTGAAGTGGTGGGTAACCCGATTCGCGGCCCTATTTTAGAGATGTCGCCGCCGGCAGAGCGTTTTGCCGGACGCACCGGTCGACTGCGGGTTCTGGTGGTGGGTGGCAGTCTCGGTGCTCTGGCGATTAATGAACTGATGCCTAAAGTGATGGCTCAGCTGCCAGAGGATGAGCGTCCAGAACTGCTTCATCAAACGGGTGAAAAGCACCTGGCGGCGACTCAGGACGCTTACAAACGAGCCGGTGTGACGGCAGAGGTTGTGCCCTTTATTGAGGCGATGAACACCGCTTATGCCGATGCGGATCTGGTGATCTGCCGTGCAGGTGCACTGACAGTGTCGGAGATCGCAATAGCTGGGGTGGCAGCTCTCTTTGTGCCCTTCCCGTACGCCGTGGATGACCATCAGACTGAGAATGCTGGATATCTGGTTGCCGCTGGCGGTGCCGACCTGATTCAGCAGAGAGATTTAACGGTTGAGCGCCTGCTCGATTGGCTCAAACAACACAGCTCGCGTGACAAGCTGCTCGCTATGGCTGAGCGCGCACGTGAGCAGGGGCGCCCCGATGCCGGGCAGCGCGTCGCAGATATTTGCCTGGAGGTATGCCGTGAGTCCTAAGGCCGGTCATCGTCGTGATTATGAAGTGCCAGAGATGCGTCGTATTCGTGCGATTCATTTTGTCGGTATTGGTGGTGTGGGTATGTGCGGTATTGCTGAGGTGCTGCTCAACCAAGGGTATGAGATCTCCGGGTCGGATATTCGCCACTCGGCTGTGACGGAACGTCTTCGTGAACTAGGCGCTACGATCTTCATCGGCCACGAGGGAAGCAATGTTGAGGAGGCTGATGTGGTGGTCACCTCGACGGCGGTGACTAAAGCGAACCCTGAAGTCGAACGGGCACTTGAATTGCGTCTGCCAATAGTTCGTCGTGCTGAGATGTTGGCCGAACTGATGCGCTACCGCCACGGCATCGCCGTCGCTGGAACGCACGGTAAGACCACAACGACCAGTTTGGTCGCCTCTATTTTGGCTGAAGCGAATATGGATCCGACTTATGTTATCGGCGGGCGTCTAACCAGCGCGGGAACCAATGCTAAGCTGGGCGGCAGCCGTTACTTGGTGGCTGAGGCTGATGAGTCTGATGCCTCTTTCCTGCATCTGCAGCCGATGGTGGCAATAGTTACGAATATCGATGCCGACCATATGGACACCTACGATGGTGACTTCGGCAAGCTGAAGCAGACCTTTATTCGTTTTATGCAAAACCTACCTTTTTATGGCCTCGCCGTTGTCTGCTCGGACGACGACGTGGTCTCCGAGCTGATCCCAGATATCGGTCGTCCGGTACTGACCTACGGCTTTAATGAGGGTGCTGATTTTCGCGCTGTGGATCTGCGCCAGACTGGCTTGCAGAGTCACTTCCGCGTGATCCGTCCAGGCGGTCTGTCCGATCTTAATGTAACGCTTAATATGCCTGGCCGTCACAACGTGCTGAACGCGTTAGCTGCGATCGCTGTTGCAACCGATGAAGAGCTGGATGATGGCGCGATCTGTCGCGCGCTCGAGCAGTTTCAGGGTGTAGGTCGTCGTTTTCAGGTGTTGGGTGAGCTGCCACTTGAAGGCGGCAGCGTAACGCTGGTTGATGATTACGGTCATCACCCTACCGAGGTGCAGGCGGTTATTAGTGCCGTACAGGAAGGTTGGCCGGGTCGCCGTATGGTGATGGTGTATCAGCCGCATCGCTACACCCGTACTCGTGACCTCTACGAAGATTTCGTTAATGTGCTGCAGGCGGCAGATCAGTTGTTACTGCTTGATGTCTATGCGGCTGGTGAGGAGCCGATTCCCGGAGCCGATAGTCGCTCGATCTGTCGTAGTCTGCGGCAGCGCGGTCGTGAACCTATCTTCGTCGAGTCCGATGCCGAAATTGCCAACGTGCTGCGTCAGGTGTTGCAACCGGGCGATCTCTTGTTGACTCAGGGTGCTGGCAATATCACCACGCTGGCGCATCAGCTTAAGCATAATTGGGAGGCCGGATATGAGTGATTTCGGTCGCGTGGCCGTCATTATGGGCGGCACCTCTGCGGAGCGTGAAGTTTCACTGCGCTCGGGTGCTGAGGTACTCAAAGGACTATTAGAAGCCGGCGTTGATGCCTTCGCGATAGACCTCGGCGCTGAGGGTGCTAATCCTCTGCAACAGCTGCTGCAGGCTGAGTTTGACCGTGCCTTTCTTATTGTCCATGGCCCGGGCGGTGAAGATGGTCTGTTGCAAGCTGCCCTCGAGATGCTCGGTAAACCCTACACGGGGAGTGGTGTGGCCTCGTCAGCGATCGGTATGGATAAGCTGCGTACCAAACAGGTTTGGATTGGCGCGGGTCTTCCGACCCCCAAGTTCGCCGTACTCAATGATCGCTCTGATTTAGCCGCTGTTGCTCAATCTTTGGGCTTCCCGATGATGATTAAGCCAGCACATGAAGGCTCGAGTATCGGTATGAGCCGCGTGACTAGCGCTGAGGAGCTGCGCCAGGCTTACGTTGACGCCAAGCAGTATGACTCCAGTGTTATCGCCGAGCAGTGGGTCAATGGTCCTGAATTTACTGTCGCCGTTCTCAATGGCCAAGCACTGCCAGTGATTCGCCTAGAGACACCGCACGAATTCTACGATTTCAATGCCAAGTATCAGGCGAACGACACACGTTATGAGTTCGACACAGGTTTGAGTGAAGAACGCGTTACACAGATGCAACAGTTGGTGGTCGACTCTTTTGAGGCGCTGGGCTGTCGTGGTTGGGGGCGTGTTGATCTGATGCTGGATGCCAATGGGCAGTTTCAACTGCTGGAGGTGAACACTGCTCCGGGCATGACAGATCACTCGTTGGTGCCGATGGCTGCGAAACGTAAGGGCATGAGCTTCTCTGAGTTGGTGGTTGAGATCTTGAAGGGAGCTTGCTGACCATGACGATCTCTATGCCGTGGAGCCGCCAGACTGATGAGCGCATCGAACCGATGGTAGAGGTAGATGCCAACCTGCTATTTGAAACCAGTGAGGTAACCATTGAGGCAGAGGTCCAGCAGGAGAGTGAGTGGATCTGGAAGCCGCTGTTCGCTTTCACGCTGGCCGGTTGTGTGTTGATGCTCTGGTATGCCGGCGTACGTGAGTATGTGGGTTGGATTGATCGTCAGATCGGCTTCATCGGTGTAGAGGGTGCGACTCGTCATATCGATAAAACCGCGGTAGAACAGGGGCTCTGGGCGCAGATGGATGCACCGCTGCTCGACGTCGATCTGCAGCAGTTGCACGAAACCTTAGTGCAGCAGCCTTGGATTAACGAAGTTAGCGTCAAGCGCAGCTGGCCTGCGGCGATAGAGGTGCAGGTGATCGAAGAGGTACCGGTCGCGCGCTGGGGTGATCGCGGTCTGTTGAACCATGAGGGCGATATCTTCTGGCCGAATCTTAAAGCGGAGTACATGTCGCTACCGAAACTGAATGGGCCGTCGCATGAGACAGTGCGCATCATGCAGCAGTATCACGATTTGAGTCAGCTCTTCAGTCGCTCTGAGCTGCGCATAGTGGGCCTTGTGCTAGAGGCGCGTGGTGCATGGAATATCGAGCTTGAGAACGGCATGCACATTATCGCCGGACGTGAGGATTTGATGCCGCGTTTGCGCCGTTTTCTGGATGTTTACAAAATCCAGCTAGTGGATCGCGCTAGTGAGGTAGCCGAGGTCGATATTCGTTACACCAATGGCGTAGCGGTGCGCTGGAAGGCGCAAGAGACGGCAAAAAAATAGATTAAATTCGAGCGCTGGACAGAGAAGCCAGGCTCACACACTAAAAAGAAGCAAAACAGCTGTGGCAGCAAATTTGGGGGCCGTCACAGAAGGGGGTTAAACATGTTTCAATTGGTTGATCAGGTAGAAACTGGCGCAAAGATCAAGGTGATAGGAGTCGGTGGTGCTGGTGGTAATGCGGTTGCGCATATGCTGGCGCAGAAGCTCGAGGGGGTCGAGTTTATCTGCACCAATACCGATGCACAGGCGCTTGAGCGTTTGGTGCAGAGCTCTGTCGTACATATTGGTAAGGATCTGACACGCGGACTGGGTGCCGGTGCTAATCCTGATATCGGCCGGCAGGCAGCGATCGAGAATGCCGATATGCTACGCGCGCAGCTTGTGGGTGCAGATCTGGTATTTATCACAGCAGGTATGGGCGGCGGCACAGGTACAGGTGCTGCACCAGTAATTGCAGAGCTTGCGCGTGATGTCGGCGCACTGAGTGTTGCGGTGGTAACCCGCCCGTTCAAATTTGAAGGCCGTCGTCGTACCGATGTGGCGGACAAAGGCATTGAAGAGCTGCGCGCTGCCGTCGACTCTTTAATTATCCTCCCCAACGACAAGCTGGTTCCTGTGTTGGGACGTAAAGCGTCGCTGATTGACGCTTTTGGTCAAGCGAACGATGTGCTGAAGGGAGCCGTTCAAGGTATCGCAGATCTGATCACTGCACCGGGCATGATCAACGTCGACTTTGCCGATGTGCGCACCGTTATGGACTCCATGGGCATGGCGATGATGGGCACCGGTATCGCTTCGGGCGATGAGCGTGCAACGTTAGCGGCTGAGATGGCTGTGAACAGCCCGCTGCTTGAGGACGTCTGCCTCAAGGGCGCCAAGGGTGTGTTGGTCAATGTCGCTGCCGGTGAAGACCTGAGCCTCGGTGAGTTCTCGGAAGTGGGTGAGATCGTTCACGAGTACGCTGCCGATGATGCGACTGTCGTGATCGGTACGGCGATCGACCCATCTCTGGGTGATCAGATTAAGGTGACCGTCGTAGCCACAGGTCTGGATCGCGCAGAAGCCGTTGTAGCGCCGGTAGAGGATGCGCCAGTTGTGCAGCAGACTACGCTTGCGACTGAAGCGCCGGTGCTCGTATCTACAACGACTCAGTCGGGTGTAGAGATCGATCTGACAAAAATCGAATTGCCAGAGATCCTGCGTCGCGATCGTAAAGAGGCGCTTTTGGACCGTCCAAAATCCGAAACTGCGGAACTTGATCTCGATCTTCTTGATATTCCAGCTTTCGCTCGTCGCTGAACCGAAACTGAATATTTTTTAAGCAATGGCCGTCTGATCCCTAGGATCAGGCGGTTATTTGCTATATCATAAGTGGTTAGTTGAACTTTAAGTTGGTAATCGCTTCGCATGATCAAGCAACGCACCCTCAAAAACAGCATCAAAGCGACGGGTATCGGTCTCCATAGCGGTCAGAAAGTCTATCTGACCCTTCGTCCGGCTCCTGTAAACACGGGTATCATATTTCGACGTGTTGACCTTGATCCCGTGGTTGAGATCCCGGCGCTGGCGTTGAACGTTGCCGATACCACTCTCTCCACCAATATTGCTAAAGACGGTGTGCGTGTAGCGACTATCGAACATCTGCTTTCTGCGTTGGCTGGTCTGGGCATCGATAATGCGTACATTGAACTGAGCGCTGAAGAGGTGCCTATCATGGACGGTAGTGCGGCTCCGTTTGTGTTCCTGGTGCAGTCAGCCGGTATTGAAGAGCAGGAAGCGGCCAAGCAGTTTATCCGTATCAAGAAAGAGGTGCGGGTTGAAGCTGAGGGCAAAGCGGCTATGTTCAAACCGTTCGATGGGTTCAAAGTCGGTTTCCAGATTGAGTTTGATCACCCAGCCTTCAAAGATGGCACGATGGAAGCGGCACTGGATTTCTCCAGCACCTCGTTCGTAAAAGAGGTGGCTCGCGCCCGTACCTTCGGTTTTATGCGCGATATCGAGTACCTCCGTTCGCAAAATCTGGCACTCGGTGGCAGCTTCGATAACGCCATCGTTGTAGACGACTACCGCATTCTTAATGATGACGGCCTGCGCTACGAGGATGAGTTTGTAAAACACAAGATTCTGGATGCTGTCGGCGACCTCTACCTGCTTGGTAAGAGCCTGATCGGCGAGTTCTACGGTCTGAAATCGGGCCACTTCCTCAACAACCGCCTGTTACGTACGTTGTTGGCGGATGAGTCGGCTTACGAGATCGTCACCTTCGAAACCGACGAGCACAAAGCGCCAATCTCCTATCAGCGCCCTGCGGCGGCTGTTTAACGGATCGACTTATGGTATAAAACAGGGCCTCGTGATGAGGCCCTGTTTTCATTCAGGGGTCGATGATTTTTAAGCGCTAGTTGATTTGTCGCTTCACCGTCCCCAATTAGATACAAACTGAAACTCTAGATGACCAAACCATGCTGACAAATATTCTTAAAAAACTCTTCGGTAGCAAAAACGATCGCGAACTAAAACGCATGGGGAAGGTGGTCAAACAGATTAACGAGCTCGAACCAAGTTTCGAAGCCCTGAGCGACGATGAACTCAAAGGAAAGTCTGCAGACTTCCGCGCCCGCCTAGAGCAGGGCGAGTCGCTCGATCAAATTCTGCCTGAAGCGTTTGCAGCCTGTCGTGAGGCGTCGAAGCGCGTCATGGGTATGCGCCACTTTGATGTTCAGCTGATCGGTGGTATGACGCTGCATGAGGGCAAGGTTGCTGAGATGCGCACCGGTGAGGGTAAAACCCTGGTGGCGACACTGGCGGTATACCTCAACGCACTGACGGCTAAAGGTGTTCATGTTGTCACCGTCAACGACTACCTAGCGAGCCGTGACGCAGAGTGGATGCGTCCACTCTATGAAGCACTGGGTCTAACTGTGGGTGTCGTGGTCTCGGGCCAAGATGGTGAGACCAAGCGCGCGGCTTACAACTGTGATATCACCTACGGTACCAACAACGAATTTGGCTTCGACTACCTGCGTGACAACATGGCGTTTAGCATCAATGACAAGGTGCAGCGCGACTTTAACTTTGCCGTTGTCGACGAGGTGGACTCAATCCTGATCGATGAGGCGCGCACGCCGTTGATTATTTCGGGTCCGGCTGAAGATAGCTCGGAGACCTACCGCAAGATCAATACCATCATCCCACAACTGACTCAGTTTGAGGGTGAGATCGACGTTAAAGACACCACCCAGGTGATTAACGAAGATTTCCATATGGATGAGAAGAACCGCACCATCGAATTGACCGAAGCGGGTCATGAGAAGGTTGAGGGTCTGTTGATTGAGCTGGGTGTTCTGCAGGAGGGCGATAGCCTCTATGCGCCTGCTAACCTCAGCTTACTGCATCATGTACTGGCAGGCTTGCGTGCGCACCATCTGTTTGTAAAAGATCGTGACTACATCGTGCAGAACGGTCAGGTGGTTATCGTAGATGAGCACACCGGTCGTATTATGTCTGGCCGTCGCTGGTCAGATGGTCTGCATCAGGCAGTTGAGGCGAAAGAGGGTGTGACAATCCAGCAGGAGAGTCAGACACTCGCATCAACAACTTTCCAGAACTACTTCCGTCTCTACGAGAAGCTCTCCGGTATGACCGGCACGGCCGATACCGAAGCGTTCGAGCTGCGTCAGATCTATGGTCTAGACGTTGTGGTTATCCCCACCAACCGCCCGATTGCCCGTATCGATTACAACGATCTGGTGTACCTATCGATTGAAGATAAGTACATGGCGATCGTTAAAGAGATTCAGCACTGCCAGGAAAATGGCCGTCCTGTTCTGGTCGGTACTGCATCAGTCAATGCCTCTGAGCTGCTGTCCCAGCTGCTCACCAAAGAGAAGATTAAGCACAACGTTCTTAACGCCAAGCAGCACGACCGTGAAGCGGGTGTTATCGCTGAAGCGGGACGTCCGGGTGCGGTGACTATCGCCACCAACATGGCCGGTCGTGGTACCGACATTATGCTGGGCGGTAAGCTTGAAGCTGAACTGGCTGAGCTAGGTGAAAACGCCACCGAAGAGCAGATTGAAGCTGCGACTGCAGATTGGCGCCAGCGCCATGAGGCGGTTCTGGAAGCAGGTGGTCTACACATTGTTGGTACTGAACGTCACGAGTCGCGTCGTATCGATAACCAGCTACGTGGTCGTGCGGGTCGTCAGGGTGACCCGGGTTCATCGCGCTTCTTCCTGTCGCTAGAAGATGACCTGATGCGTATATTCGCCTCTGACCGTGTGCGCAACATGATGAAAGCCCTAGGTATGGAGAAGGGCGAAGCGATCGAGCATAAGATGGTGTCGAATGCGATCGAGAAGGCGCAGCGTAAAGTTGAGGGCCGCAACTTCGATATCCGTAAGCAGCTACTTGAGTACGATGATGTGGCCAACGATCAGCGTACCGTTGTCTATGGTCAGCGTAACGAGCTGATGGCTTCTGATGATATCTCTGACACCATCGAAGCGGTGCGCGCAGAGGTTGTGAACGACATTATCAGTGATCACATTCCGCCACAGTCGTTGGCGGAGCAGTGGGATATTGCCGGGCTTGAAGAGTCGATCAAACGTGAGTTCAACACTGAGATGCCGGTGCAGCAGTGGCTGGATGAGGATGAAGCGCTCTACGAAGAGACCCTGCGTGAGCGCATCTTGAACCAGCTGTTGGATGAGTACAAAGCCAAAGAGGAGCAGGTTGGCGTTGAGGGCATGCGTACCTTCGAGAAGCAGGTCATGCTGCAGGTCGTCGACAACCTCTGGAAAGAGCATCTACAGACCATGGATCTGCTGCGAGCCGGTATTCACCTGCGTGGCTACGCGCAGAAGAACCCGAAGCAGGAGTACAAGCGGGAGTCGTTTGAACTCTTCACGGCGCTGCTCGATAACATCAAGCGTGAAGTGGTTAAGATCATCAGTCACGTGCAGGTGCGTCAGCCAGAAGACGTTGAGGCAATTGAGCGTCAGCGTCGCGAAGCGGCCATGCGTCAGGCGATGGAGTTCCAGCACGCCAATGCGTCAGGTATGGGTGCAGAGGGTGAAGAGGGCGCAGAACAGCCGGAGCAGAGCGCTGGCACGGTTGTCCGTGATACCCCAAAAGTGGGCCGTAACGACCCTTGCCCTTGTGGATCAGGTAAAAAGTATAAGGCGTGTCACGGTAAGCTGGCTTAAGCCAAAAAAAATTGTTAAACCCCGCACTTGCGGGGTTTTTTGCTTTTTGTAGTCGGAAAAAGTCACTTTTTAGTGATGCTCCGGTAGCTTTTACAGGGTTAAGTCATAACTGTTCTAATTCAGTTTGTTCGATCTTTTTTATCGGGATCCGCCTCGAAAATTTCGTCCGTAAGCGAAGGTGGAATGCACAACGGAACGAATAATTTTTTGGAGCGACATGATGAAAAAGACAATTTTAGGAATGGCTTTGACACTGGGTATGGCCTCAAGCGCGTTCGCTGGCGATATGATGAAGAAAGATATTGTCGACACTGCAGTCGGTGCCGGACAATTTAATACGCTGGTTGCAGCGGTTCAGTCAGCAGGCTTGGTCGACGCACTCAAAGGTGATGGCCCGCTAACCGTATTTGCACCAACAGACGAGGCGTTTGCAGCGCTACCAGAGGGCACAGTAGAAAATCTGCTGAAGCCTGAGAACAAAGCTATGCTGGTAGATATCCTAACCTACCATGTACTGCCCGGTGCGGTGATGGCATCGGACGTTAATGGCAAACGTATGGGTGTTGAGATGCTGAATGGTGACACCGCAACTGTGACGGGTTGGAACGGCGTTAAGATTGATGGTGCTACCGTTGTTGGCGCGGATATCGAGGCGAGCAACGGTGTCATCCACGTGATTGATAAGGTGATTCTACCGAAGTCATAAGCGACTTTAGCTGAGTGTCCCGAAACGCCTGCCTGCAAGCAGGCGTTTTTTTGTTCCCAGCCGCTTTTGCCCGCAATCAAGTGTCGGAGAGAGTCACGACCCCGTCGGTCTGTTCAGTACCCACGGTAGGAGGCTTCTTCGCGAAGCGTATTTGCCTACCCCGACCTTCTGCCAACAAATCGCCCCCGAGCAATAGCCCTGAAACATCCGCTAGTTTAAAATCTTCGCATCGCGCTCAACTGTGTAGCGCTATCTATTTCGAAAGGAACACTCCATGGCTGTCGGTCCAGATACTCTTCCAACTCTGCTCCCAATTTCAGGCTTCAAAATCGGTATCGCTTCGGCGGGCATCAAAAAGCCGGGGCGTCGCGATATTGTGGTGATGGAAGTGGCCGAGGGCGCTTCGGTGGCGGCTGTGTTCACCAAAAACGCGTTTTGTGCAGCGCCGGTCACACTCTGTAAAAAGCACCTCGAGGCCGGTCAGATTCGCTATCTGTTGACCAACACCGGTAATGCGAATGCAGGTACTGGCAAGCAAGGTATGGCGGATGCGATCACCTGTTGTAACGAGATGGCAGCACGTGTCGGTTTGAGTGCGGAGCAGATCATGCCGTTCTCGACTGGCGTTATTGGTGAACCACTCCCTGTTGGCAAGATTACCGGCGCGTTGGATGCGGCAATTGCTGATCTAAAAGAGGATAACTGGCTCGACGCTGCTTGGGGCATTATGACAACGGATACTCGCGCTAAGGGCGCCTGCGAGCAGGTCGAGATTGGTGGTAAGACGGTTACCCTGACCGGTATCTCTAAAGGTGCCGGCATGATTAAGCCCAATATGGCGACCATGCTAGGCTACGTAGCGACCGATGCGAAAGTGGATCAGGCTCTGTTGCAGCAGTGGATGAGTGCGGCGACAGAGAAATCGTTCAACCGCATTACAGTAGATGGCGATACCTCGACCAATGACTCCTGTGTGCTGGTTGCTACGGGCGCTTCAGGCACTGAGGTTCCGGCTTCAGGTGCTGACGCAGATGCTTTTGTAGCGGCGTTGAACCGCGTGATGCTGCAGCTTGCGCAACTGATTGTTCGTGATGGTGAGGGCGCCACTAAGTTTGTTGAGGTGCGCGTCTCTAAAGCCGCAACGGTGCAAGAGGCGTTGGATGTTGCCTACACCATTGCGCACTCACCGCTGACCAAAACAGCGCTCTTCGCCTCGGACCCAAACTGGGGCCGTATTCTGGCCTGTGTGGGTCGTGCGGGTGTTGAGAATCTGGATTTAGATGCATTGCAGATCTATCTGGACCAGACCTGTATTGTAGAGAACGGTGGTCGTGCTGCCAGCTACACCGAAGAGCAGGGCCAGGCGGTAATGAATCAAGAGGATATCCTGATTCACGTGGTGCTTAACCGCGGTGAGGTAACAGAATCGGTCTGGACAACGGATCTCTCCAAAGAGTACGTCGCGATCAATGCGGACTATCGTAGTTAAGAGCCGCAGTTAAGAGCCCGTAGTCAAGAAACCGTAGTTAAGAGCAGTCGCTAATAACCAGGTTTAAGGAGTTTAGAGTTACCGATGAAGATAGTCGAAGTTGCTGCCGGTGTTATCTACAACCCCGAAGGCGAAATTCTTATAGCCAAGCGGGCTGATAATCAGCATCAGGGCGGTCTGTGGGAGTTTCCCGGCGGTAAGATCGAGCAGGGTGAATCGGCTCAGCAGGCGCTGGCGCGTGAGCTTTACGAAGAGCTAGCAATCAAGGTAAGCGCCTCTGAACCACTGGTTCGAATTGCGCACGACTACACCGACAAATCGGTTGTACTGGATGTCTGGTGCGTTACAGCATTCAGTGGTGAAGCGCGTGGCGTTGAAGGGCAGCCGCTGGCCTGGGTCTCGGTTGATCGGCTGACCGACTACGATTTCCCCGCAGCGAATGAGCCGATCATCGCTGCAGTTCTAGAGCGCGCTCAGCATGGCTAGGATGCTAATCGGCCTTACCGGTGGTATAGCGTCGGGCAAGAGTGCCGTCGCCAATCGCTTGGCCGAATTGGGCGCTGATATTATCGATACCGACCTCATTTCCCGCGAAGTGGTTGAACCGGGCACGCCTGCACTCGCCCAGATTGCTGTGCATTTTGGGCCTGAAGTGATCGCTGAAGACGGCACGCTCAATCGCGCGGTTGTGCGTGAAAAGGTGTTTGCCAACCCAAGTGAGCGTAAGTGGTTGGAGGCGTTGCTTCATCCCGTGATTCGGCAGACGGCTTTGGATAGAGCTCAGCGCTCGCAAGCTCAACTCGCGGTGCTGGTTGTGCCGCTGCTTTTTGAGAGCGGTCAATATCAGCATACAGATTTGAACCTGGTTGTGGATGTGCCGGTAGATCTGCAGCGCCAACGCGTGCTTGCGCGTGATGTTGTGTCTGAAGATCAGGTTGAACAGATTCTCAGTGCACAGATGAGTCGCGCAGCGCGGCTGGAAAAAGCGGACCGAGTCATTGAGAACAGCGGAACACTGGAGCAGCTGTTCGCTAAGGTAGATTCCTTGTACGCTGAGCTTGTGGCCGAGCGCTAGGCATAGTTAGGATAAAGAGAGGTTAAGATTTGTCCCAAAGTAAGACTAAGAGCACTACCAAGATTACCTTTGTTGATTGTCCTACCTGCGGTAAGAAGAGTCCGTTTACACCCGATAACAAGTGGCGTCCGTTCTGTTCTGAACGCTGTAAGTTGATCGACTTAGGTGAGTGGGCGTCGGAGGGTTATCAAATCCCGGCTGAGCCTGATATTGAGGACTTCTCTATTGGTGATACTCCGGAAGAGATGCCCTACACCAAACACTAGATCTCTGTAGGAGCCCGATTTATCGGGCGACCAAGCCAAAGATTGCTCAATGCATCAGCAAGTCAAGATACCAAGCATTAATTTTCCCACCCCAAATAATCGCCACCCATCCAGCAATCGCCAGATAAGGGCCAAACGGCAGAGGTTCAGAAGCGGAGCGTTTTCCGGTGGCGGAGATCGCAAGTGTTAGCACAACACCGACGACTGACGAGAGCAGTATAGTGAGCGGTAGCACTGCGACGCCCCCAAAGGCACCGATCGCGGCCAGCAGTTTGAAGTCGCCGTAGCCCATACCTTCCTTGCCAGTGAGCAGCTTGAAGACCCAGTAAACAGTCCAAAGAGCGAGATATCCGATGGCAGCGCCCCAGACTGCGTTGGAGAGGGTGGTGAACACTTCTTGGGTGTTAAGGAGTAGGCCCAGCCAGACTAGTGGTAGCGTGATGCGATCAGGTAGGAGTTGGTGGTCGATATCTATGAAGGTTAGTGCGATAAGTGACCAGGTGAATAACAGCAGGGCTGCGCCTTCTAGACCGAGGCCATACTGCCAGCCAATAAAACCGCCGAGCAGTGCGGTGAGTGCTTCGATGAGCGGGTAGCGTGCTGAGATGGCGGTGCTGCAGTTGGAGCATTTGCCACGAAGAATCAGCCAACTGATGACGGGAACGTTCTCGTACCAAGTGATCATATGACCACAGTTATTGCAGCGCGATCTGGGCTTGGAGAGGTTAAAGGTTTGTGGTTCTGAATCGGCGGTTTCCTTGCCTTCCGCTTCGTCAATTTCGGCCTGCCACTCCAGCTCCATTATTTTTGGGAGGCGCAGTATCACTACATTCAGAAAGCTGCCGACCATCAGTGAGAGTACGGCAGCGATGGGCCAAGCTAGAGCTCCGTCCAAGAGAAATTCGGGCATTTCTTTTCCTTAATCTGTCTCAGCCGAATGGTTTAACCAACGACATTACCCAGCTGGAAGATCGGTAGATACATGGCGACAACGAGGCCACCGACCAGAGTACCCAGAATCACCATAATTAGGGGTTCGAGTAGGCTCGATAGGTTATCAACAGCGTTATCGACTGACTCCTCGTAGAAGGCAGCGACTTTGTCCAGCATCCCCTCAAGTGAACCCGCCTCTTCACCAATAGAGATCATCTGAACCACCATGGCGGGGTAGATGCCGGTCATATTGGTGGCGTTTGTGAGCGACTGGCCACCGGCGACGCCGTTTCGGATCTGGTAAATAGATTCGCGGAACACATAGTTACCTGAGGCGCCGGCACAGGAGTCCAGTGCTTGCACCAGCGGCACACCCGCTGCGAAAGTGGTCGATAAGGTGCGGGCAAAGCGGGCGATCGCCGCTTCGTAGAGTACGTTGCCGATCACTGGAATCTTTAACACGGTTTTATCTAACCAGTTACGAAACTTCTCTGAACGTAAATGAGCTTGCTTGAAAGCAAAGCCGGCAGCGATAGTTCCCAGTAAACCAACCCACCACCAGTCTTGGGCCCAGTACGAGAGATTGACGACAAACATGGTGAATGCTGGGAGGTCAGCACCGAAGCTCGAGAATACATCTTCGAATACGGGTACGACCTTCACGAGTAGAATCGCGGTAACCAGAACACCCACCACGATAACGGCGATCGGGTAAGTGAGTGCCTTTTTGATTTTCGCTTTCAGCGACTCCATCTTCTCTTTATAGGTCGCGATACGATCAAGCATGGTCTCAAGCGCACCGGACTGCTCACCGGCTGCGACCAGCGAACAGTAGAGATCATCGAAGTACTCAGGATATTTCGCGAGTGATCGAGAGAAGTCAGTACCGGAGTTCACATCGGCACGAATATCGTATACGAGTTTCTTAAGTTTGTTCTTTTCAGCACCGCCAGCAACGATCTCCAGCGCCTTGAGCATAGGGACGCCAGATTTCATCATAGTGGCCATCTGGCGGGTGAAAAAGGCGATATCAACCGGTTTTATCGGTTTATCTTTGTTGCCGAGAATCGAGGTGCGCTCTTTAGCGATCTTTTGCGGAATTATACCCTGTTTACGCAGTGTGGCTTTGGCACCGGCCACATCTTTAGCGTCGATCTTGCCTTTTGAAATATTGCCGCTTTTGTCGCGACCGGTCCATTCGAAGGTGATGAATTTTTCAGCCTTCTTGGTCTTTGTAGCGGTGGCCGTTGCCATAGTCTATCGTCCTGATCAGGTTTTAATAACGCGGTTCATCTCTTCAAGACTAGTCAAACCCTCGGCAACTTTCCTCAATCCGGACTCACGCAGTGTCTTGAATCCCTGCTCGCGAGCTCTGCGCAGGATATCGAGTGAGTTGCCGTTCTGCATAATGGTCTCAGCGATCTCTGTCGTCATCTGCATCATTTCGTAGATACCCACACGCCCTTTATAGCCGCGGTTACATTTGGGACATCCACTGGGATTGGGCTCAAACAGGTGCAGTTTGGGAATATCCTCAGCTTTGAAGCCCTCCTCGATCAGCGCAGCTTCGGGTATCTGTGCAGGCTGCTTGCACCCAGTACAGAGTCGGCGTGCCAGACGCTGAGCGATGATCAGTGACACCGATGTTGCAATGTTGAATGCGGGTACCCCCATGTTGCGCAGACGCGTAAGCGTTTCCGGTGCGGAGTTAGTGTGCAGTGTTGATAACACCATATGGCCGGTCTGTGCTGCCTTGATGCCGATTTCAGCGGTTTCCAAGTCGCGAATCTCACCCACCATGACGACGTCAGGGTCCTGACGCAGGAAGGCCCGTAGCGCCTCGGCAAAGGTGAGGCCAACTTTGGGGTTCACGTGAACCTGGTTGATCCCCTCCATATTGATCTCTACCGGATCCTCGGCCGTGGAGATATTGCGCTCAACTTCGTTAAGAATGTTCAGGCCTGTATAGAGGGTAACCGTCTTACCTGAGCCGGTAGGGCCGGTGACCAGAATCATCCCTTGCGGGCGGTGGAGGTTCGACATGTAGAGTTCGCGCTGCTCGGGTTCAAAGCCGAGCGCATCTACACCGATGGTTGCGCTCGTCGGGTCGAGAATACGCAGTACGATCTTTTCGCCCCACAGGGTGGGTAGGGTGTTCACACGGAAGTCGATTGAGCGTTTAGCCGAGACCTTCAGTTTTATGCGTCCATCTTGAGGCACGCGCCGTTCTGCGATGTCCATATTAGACATAACCTTCAAGCGAGCGCCCAAACGCGAGGCGAGGTTGATCGGTGGCTTGCTGACTTCGGTTAGGATGCCGTCGATACGACAGCGCACGCGGTAGGTCTTTTCGTAGGGCTCGAAGTGGATATCCGAAGCACCGTTTTTGATCGCATCCAATAGTATCTTGTTGATGAAGCGGACGATGGGGGCATCCGAAGCGGCGTCCTCGGCGCTCTCCTCTTCAGCAGCACGCTGAGTCTCGCCGATCTCTAGGTTATCAAGGTCACCATCTTCAAGATCGCCCAATGCACCAGAACCATCGTCGGCATCCAACAGCAGGTCGATACGGCGCTCTAGCTTATCCTCTTCAACAATAACCGCTTCGGTAGTGATACCGGTGCTGAATTTGATCTCATCGAGGGCTTGGATATTTGTCGGGTCAGCAATCCCGATGAACAGACGATTGTCGCGCTTCATCAATGGGAGTGCGCGGTGTTTGGTAATCAACGCATCAGCGATTAGGCCCTGCGGAATAGACTCGGAGTTATAGGCGTCAAGGTCTAGAAGAGGAAGGCCAAACTCTTCTGCTGCGGCGCACGCAGCGCGATGAGCACTGACGAGGCGCTGCGCAATAATGAAGGTAACAAAGGATTGATTCGCAGTGCGTGATTTGCTCAGCGCATCCATCGCCGTCTCGGCAGTGAATACACCGTCATTAACCAGCCGCTTGGCCAGACCGCTTAGGGGTTGAAAACCTTGTGCCAACGTCTTGGCTCCGATCGCTCTAATTTACTCTTCAGTTTAGCTCAAAAATGGCAAAGACTAGCTACATAAGCAATTTGTGTCGCCATTGCCTAATTCTGTTCTAAAGGGGTTTTGAGGCATTCGTCGCGAAACGTCTGCATATTGGCTTTTTATCTAGATGCGTTTGTGACTTACGTACTTTTGGTGTCGAAAAAAGTTTTTGACTGCACTTTGCAAATCTCAGATTGCGTCTATATTTGAAATCAAGTGGGTCGTATTGAGCGCAAGCAAATCGGTCGACTGGGACTTAAACAATTAAGAAGCAGTCGCTGTGGTTCGGCAGGACGTCGTAGCTGCAGTGAGAGAAAATTACTCGCTGGAGAATATCATGAAGAAACAGATGCAGAAGGGCTTTACGCTCATTGAATTGATGATCGTTGTGGCGATTATTGGGATTTTGGCCGCGATTGCTTTGCCGGCTTATCAGAATTATACGATTCGGTCTAAGTTGGCTGAGGCCGGATCAATTTTTGGTCAAAACAAAATTATTATAGAAGAATTCTGGTCACAGAACGGCACCTTGGCGGGAGTTGTTTCGGCTGCAGGCTATACCACCACCTTACAGGGTACTTATCTTTCGGGCGACGTTACAGCAACCAACCTAGATGCATCCGGTGGTGATTTCGAATTCATAAACGCTGAATCGAACGGAACAGACCCAGATGCGACCGACGAGTCATTCTACTTCCAAGCTAACGCAACAAGCGCAGGTAATCTGTCGTGGACTTACGATTGTAGTCAGGGCGATATCGACGCAGCGCGCTGTCCGTTCTAACCGGGAGTAACCTAAAGGGGTCGAATGCGAAAGGGGGCAAATGCGAAAGGGGTCAGACCCCTTTATGGGACAAATGTCACGAGACGTTGTGGGAGGGTCGCTTTATGCGGCCTTCTCTTTTGTGCGCCAGGCATGGCGCGTAGCGCCTTGAACCTTAAGAGGTCAGAACCAAACCTAAAGGGGTCAGACCCCTTTATGGGACAAATGTCACGAGACGTTGTGGGAGGGTCGCTTTAGGCGGCCTTCTCTTTTTTAAACCAAACCTAAAGGGGTCAGACCCCTTTATGGGACAAATGTCACGAGACGTTGTGGGAGGGTCGCTTTAGGCGGCCTTCTCTTTTTTAGACTAGAGAAAATCGGGGGGGGCAGAGAAAATCGTGGTCGGACCCAGTCTTTGGCTTATTTAGCTTGATCTGATATCTCGACCGAATATCAAGCCCTTGCAGAGACGCTAGGTTTTTTTGTATCTACAGTGTTTACACAGATCGAGCAAATGGTAGACTAGGTATCTACATAGTAGATATCGTTTGAGGTCGAGTTATGCAGTCGCAGATCAACAAATGGGGTAACAGTGCCGCGGTACGTATCCCAGCCAGCGTCCTAGCCGAACTGGGACTGTCCGTTCACAGTACAATCGACATACAGGTAGACAATGGAAAGATCATTATTGAGCCTTTGGATTCCACTATTACCAGATTAAAGCTGCCCTACTCAGAGGCCGAACTTCTAGCGGGCCTTGACGAGAATACTGCACATGCTGACGCTGTTGCGGCTCCACTTAGCAGTGAGTGGGGCGAGTGATGGGTAGAAGCTACGTGCCGGAGCGGAACGATATTATTTGGCTGGATTTTGAGCCAACAAAAGGGAAGGAGATCGGCAAGTATCGGCCGGCCTTGGTTTTATCCTCCAAGGTGTACAACCAGCAAACAGGACTATTGATCTGTTGTCCAATTAGCACCAGTGTCCGCGGAGGCCCAATAGAAGTGCCCGTTAATGGGCTCGAGAAGCCCTCGGTAGTGACAGCTAGTCTCGTTCAGACCTTGTCTTGGAGAGAACGCAAAGCGAAAAAAATAGCTATTGCTGATGACGGCGTGCTCGATCAAGTTGTACTGAAATTGCTGCCGTTAATTGGTGCAGCGGAGGTACTTGGCCGGCTGTAAGGAAAATCGGGGTCAGACCCAGTTTTCAGCTAATTTAGCGTGATCTAGCTTAAAGGGGTCAGACCCCTTTATGGGACAAATGTCACGAGACGTTATAGGAGGGTCGCTATATGCGGCCTTCTCTTTTTTGGTCTAGTGTTAAAACATCATCAAACGGAGTTGATGGAGTACCTATGCCAAGGAAACCTAGGATTTTGATCGACGGTATGGCAGTACATGTCGTTCAGCGCGGTGTCGATCGTGCGGCTACCTTCTTCACTGCTGAAGACTATCTGCTGTATCTGGAGCTACTGCGCGAGGTCTCTGGGTTATTTGACCTTAGCGTTCATGCCTACTGTCTCATGACAAATCATATTCACCTTCTTCTTACTCCTGCACAAGCAGATGACTTGTCACCTGCCATGAAGCGACTGACACAGATTTATGTGCAACGGATTAATCGGTTGTATGGTCGCTGCGGACCACTCTGGTCAGGACGCTACAAAACAGCGTTGGTGGGCACCGATAAGTATTTGCTCAGTTGTTATCGCTATATAGAGTTGAACCCAGTTCGCGCCAAAATGGTCTCAGATCCATCGCATTACCCGTGGTCCAGCTATAAGTTTAATGCTGGTTTTTGTCCCTCAGAACTGGTTACACCCCATGAGGCCTTTTTAAGGCTCGGCTCCAACTCTACCGGCCGAGCGCAAACTTATCAGGCACTTTTTCAAGAAACATTGACGCGAGAGGTGGTCAAGCATATTCGCGATACCACGAGCCAGGGCCTACCCATGGGAGATTCTGGTTTTATCTCTCAGATCGAGCAGATGGTGGGCCGTCGATTGGCGCTCAGGTCGGTAGGCAGGCAGCCTCGAATAGACATCTTGCGGCAAAAGTGACTTAAACGGGTCTGACCCCTTTGGCACTTTGCCATTACTGGTAATGCGTCCACAGCCTCAGAACTTTCACGCACCTCTCGGTTTCCAAAACCTGGTAGACCAATCGGTGTTGGATATTTATTCTTCGGGAAATTGCTCCTGCAAGATCACCAATCAATCGCTCGAAGGGTGGAGGATTCTGGTAAGGATCGTTGGCTATAAGATCGAGCAACTGTTGTGCTTTAGGCCGAAGACCACTTGAGCTGAGCTTCTTCGCATCTTTCTGGGCTTGCTTGGTGTAAAGCAGTCTGTACATCACCAGTCGAGCGTCTCATCACAGTTCGACGTATCGTCTGACATACCCTCGCGGATAGACTCGCGCATGCCTGGTATAGACAGGAGGTAAAGGGTCTCTTGGACTGCGTTCCAATCCTCTTCCGAGATCAACACAGCACTGTTGCGCTTTCCCTGAATTTTGACTGGGCGGTGGTGCTCGGCGGTTTCGTCGATCAATCGGTAGAGGTTTCCGCGAGCTTCAGTAGCACTAATTCCGTCCATATATTTCTCCCAGTTATACGTCTTCAGGGTAGATCAAAATACAACGTACGTCAAAACGTACGTTTTGTCTCACGCATTCCGAAAAGCTGCAACGTTGGTCGGGATGCGAACGGAACCCGTTTTCTCTACAATTCGGCAAACACTTAAACTCACCGGTACTCCCCATGAATAAACGCCTAATGATTCTAATCCTCATTATCCTCTCCATCGGGGTGACCTATTACATTGAGGTGAACAAGAAAGAGGTATCGCTGGAGACGCGGGCGAAGGTTGAAGCCGAACTAGCTCAGGATCCGACTTTTCCTGCACGCCCTGTATGGTGGGAGAAGGGCCACCTACTGGGCGTTGGTGTGATCTTTGAGGGACAAAACCATGATGGTGATGCTCGCCGCGTCTGCCAGATTCTGGATAAGCACGGTGTGCGCCCTGCGACTGTGCAAGTCTTTGATGTGCTTAAAATTCAGAACGATGATGACTGGGAGCAGGTCGGTGCTGCAGTCTGCTCAAAGTAATACTTAAGAACGAAATCTCGCTCGATTTTTAGCGCCACTCCAATCCCTGTGCTAGACCTTTAAAGGAACTCACAAGGATGGTGTGGTGCGATGACCAAGGATACAGGTCTACTCTCTCTTGCTGCGATTGCGCGGCTGCACTCGGGTGCGGTCGACACTGAGCAGCTGTTCAACCGTTTTGCGCTGGCAGACCGCTCGCTCAATAGCGATGAGCTGATTCGCGCGGCAAAAACACTCGGCATGTCTGCAAAACCAGCGCAAATCGATATCGAAAAAATCGAACAATCACTGCTGCCGATAATTGGACAGTCGTCAACAGGTCAGTTTTTCACGATTCTGCGCAGACGTTCTGATCAGGAGTTTTTGGGCTACTTCCCGGAAACCGCAGATACTAAGACTGTGACTGTCGATGAACTCAAGAGTTTAAACGTCGATAGCTGGATAGTTCTGCGAAAGAATGCCGCTCAGGCTACAAGCGATAGCTTCGGTTTCAGTTGGTTTATTCCCGCTTTGAAACGCTACAAGCACCTCTTTGCCGAGGTGGTGGTTCTATCGTTTTTCCTACAGCTCTTTGCGTTGATGACACCGCTTTTTTTCCAACTCGTGATGGATAAGGTGTTGGTCCATCGCGGTTTTACGACGCTGGAGGTGTTGGCTGTTGGTTTTCTGGCGCTGGCGCTATTTGATGCTGTGATGGGCGGGCTCCGTAACTATCTGTTCGCACACACTGCCAACCGCGTGGATGTGGAGCTTGGAGCTAAACTTTATCAGCATCTTTTACGACTACCACAAGCCTATTTTGAGGCGCGTCAGGTTGGCCAGAGCGTTGCACGTGTTCGAGAACTGGAAACTATTCGCAATTTCATTACGGGTACGGCTCTAACCCTGATTGTTGATCTTAGCTTCACCTTTGTATTCTTCGGCGTGATGTATCTCTACAGTCCGCTACTCACTGCGGTCGTGGCTGCGGCGATCCCGTTTTATATCTTGCTATCGATACTGATTACGCCGGTTCTGCGTCGCCGTTTAGATCAAAGTTTCCAGCGCGGGGCGGCGAACCAGGCGCTGCTAGTTGAGTCAGTCAGCGGTATTGAAACAGTGAAAGCCTTATCGCTAGAGAATCAGTTTCAGCGTCGCTGGGAGGAGCAGCTAGCGGGCTATGTAAAAGCGAGCTTTAAAGCAGCGAATTTGAATAATATCGCCAATCAGAGTGCGCAACTGATAAACAAACTTACCACGTTAGGAATTGTCTTTTTCGGAGCTCATTTAGTCATTGATGGCATGTTGACGGTGGGCGAGTTGGTAGCCTTTAACATGCTGGCCGGACGGGTCTCGGCCCCCATATTGAAACTGGTGCAATTATGGCAGGAGTTCCAGCAGGCCGGTATCAGTATGCGTCGTTTAGCTGAGCTTCTGAATACTCCGGCAGAGCAGGCTGTGACTGGAGCGCCTGCGTTGCGCCCGGGCGGCTTTGTCAGCTTTGAAGGGGTTTCATTTCGTTATGGGTCTGAAACTAGCAAAGTCTTAGAGTCACTTAGTTTTAACGCTGCCGCCGGTCAGAAAATAGGGATTATTGGCCGCTCGGGCTCGGGTAAGAGTACGCTGACTAAACTGCTGCAGCGCATCTATCGTCCCGAGTCGGGTCGAGTCCTCGTGGATGGCCAAGATATCGCGCAAGCGGACCTAAATTGGCTTCGACGAAATGTTGGCGTTGTCCTTCAAGAGAGTCGACTCTTTGATGGCAGCATCCGAGACAATATCGCGATCACTCGGCCAACAGCGACTCAAACGGAAGTGCTGAGAGCGGCAGAGCTGTCGGGCGCTACCGAGTTTATCGGACGTCTACCTCAGGGTTTCGATTATTCAGTAGGTGAGGGTGGATGCAACCTATCGGGTGGTCAGCGTCAACGCATTGCCATCGCTCGAGCGCTTATCGCGAATCCGGCAGTCCTGATCATGGATGAGGCCACCAGCGCGCTCGATTACGAATCTGAAGCGCTGATCCAGCGAAACCTGCATCAAATTGGTGCCAATCGAACGTTGTTAATCGTCGCTCATCGGCTAGCGTCAGTGCGTGATTGCGATCAAATTCTGGTGCTGGATAAAGGGCAAATTATTGATCGAGGGACGCATAAGGAACTGCTTGGCAGAGACGGGCTTTACGCAGACCTCTGGCACCTGCAAACCGAGGGCTACAGTCACAAGGAGGTGCGCTGTGCGTAAAAACAAAAATGAACATATTTCTGACTTTTTGCCTGCCGCTTTGGAGGTGAGGGAGAGCGCCGCCCATCCAGCCTCGCACTATACCGCAGGCACAATCATTACGTTGTTGGTGCTGCTCTGCGCTTGGGCTTATTTGGCTGAGATCGATATCGTTGCCCGGGCCGAGGGGAAGATTATTCCGTTGGGCCAGGTGCGACCGGTGCAGTCTGCAGAAGCAGGTGTGGTTAGTGAAATTTTGGTTATTGAAGGTGAAACCGTAAAAGAGGGGGAGCCACTTCTGCGTCTATCACCCAAGCTAATCAATTCCGAGTTAGAACGCACCCGAATTGAGATTGAGCGACTCCAACAACTCGAATCTCGCGAACAGAAACTACTCGACTATATCAACCTAAATGAACAAGGCGATCTGATTCCGGCAGGGGGTGATCGTCAGCTTGAGCGCAGTTTTGGTGCCTATCAGCAGCGTGTACTCCAGATGCAACGCTCGATTGCTGAACGTGTTGCTGCGCAAGAGAGTGCCGCTCAAACCCTCGCTCGATTGACTGCACTCGAACCGATCGTTCAAGAAAAAGTGGATGCCCTCGAAATGCTACAAGCTCAAAAACACGCATCACGTATAGCCTTGCTTGAACAGCGAGAACGATTGATCGATCTGCAGCATCAACGTCGTGCTTCTGCGCTACAGCAGCGCCAGTTGAAGGCAGAGATTCAAGCGCGTGAGAGTGAGCTCGCGGCCTATATCAATGAAGCCAAAGCAGAAAAGTATGCAGCGATTGAACAATACCGAAGTGCCATCGCAAGTCAGGAACAAATTCGGACCCAACTACTGCAGAGACGGTCTAAGCTTGAAATAAGGGCGCCTACTGGCGGTCGGGTAAAGGATCTCAAGGTGTTCTCTGTCGATGCGGTGATAAGTGCGAGTGAAGAGTTGATGACCATTGTTCCTCAGGACGAACAGCTTGAGATTGAGGCCTGGTTGGCCAATAGAGATATTGGCTACGTCGAGCGAGGTGATCAAACAGAAATAAAGCTAGAAACCTTCCCGTTTACAAAATACGGCGTGCTACATGGCGAGGTATTAGACCTTTCTCCCGACGCAACTCAAACAGACACGGGGCTGATTTACAAAGCACGCATAGCGCTGAACAGTCGCGAAATAGAGATTGATAATCGGATTGTCGCGCTGATGCCGGGGATGGGCGTGACAGCTGAAATACGAACTGGGAAGCGTCGCGTGATTGATTATGTTTTCGATCCGCTGATGCGGTATCGGAATGAGAGTTTGAGGGAGCGGTGAGCAAAGGGACTTCGAGTATGAAAACGACTACATTCTTTTGGAACACTGGTACGGCAATAGGTTTGATATCTTTAGCGTACGTGGCTGATGAGGTTATTCATGTTCCCGATGGCACAGGAAAACATTATCTGTTTGTGACACTGCCGCTCTTGTTCAGTTTCATGCCAGCTGTCTTGTCTTTGGGCAGTATGTACATGTCTCTCTTCTTTTACGTTCTGGTCAAGGATGATCAGAGCCGGAGAACAATAAAGGAGAAGATCGGTTTCTTTATTATCGAAAAATAAAACCCAAAACCAAGGATGGTAAAACATGGATACATATTCAATTACGTTTACTTTTTTCAACAAAAGCGTATCGATTGGATTGCGCGCGAATGATGATGGCACGTTCAGTGGTGAGGTTGCTGTTGGAACAGGGCTTTCGGTAGGCTATGAAGCTCAGATATCTGGAGTATGGGAGATAAAAGACTGGGGGGTAGAATTTGACTCGGTCGTTAGCACTGAATTTTTTGGCACTCCAAGCGGTTCTCCGATTGTGCTTTCTTTTGCCCCGCCTGACTCTGAGCAAGCAGTTGTAAGCCTGGGCATTGGTATAAAAGACTGGTTCGATGTCAGTGCGACTATTAGTTATGTCCCTATTGATGGTGACGATCCTTTTGAATGGGAATTCGCTGCTCACGACGTCTACGACCAGCAACCCACCTTCGCTAACGCTGAAACGATCACGTCGCCAATCATCATCGACCTAGACGGCGATGGTGTTGAAACAACTACCCTTAGGAACGGCGTTTACTTTGACCATGACGGTAACGGCTTGGCTGAGAAAACTGCTTGGGCCGCATCTGATGACGGTTTGCTGGCAATAGATCGCAACGGCGATGGTGTTATCGACTCCGGCGCGGAACTCTTTGGTAACAACACTGAACTCAGTGACGGAACCGATGCTGCCAATGGCTTTGAGGCTCTAGCGGAGTTCGATTCGAACGCTGATGGGGTTATCGATGCTGATGACGAACGCTACGCGGACTTGCGCGTATGGCGCGACGTTAACCAAGATGGTGTGTCGCAGGCAGACGAACTATTCACGCTAGATGAGGCTGGTGTTTCTGCGATTGGAACGGGGTATGAGTCCACCAACGCCCTCGATGTTAACGGTAATCGCACGCTTCAAGCTGGCACTGCCACCCTCGCTGATGGCACCGAAGTTGCCGCAAACGATGTCTGGTTTCAATCCAATACGGGTCTAACACAAACGGTTCAACGGCTGGATCTATCGCCTGAGATAGCGGCGCTACCGACTGCTCAAGGCTTCGGTAATCTGCACAATCTTGATCAGGCGATGGCGCGCGACTCGGTGCTGGCGGGTCTCGTTTCAGAATATGTCGCGACAGTGAGCGTGGACGAACGTCGAGGGATGATCGACGCACTTATTTATCAGTGGGCTGGGGTTGCTGATGTCGACCCGAATAGCCGTGACGCAACGCGGATCTACGGCCATGTCATGGATGCGAGGCAGCTAGAAACACTGGAGGAGCTTGTAGGCCAAGAGTATCTCGGCACCTGGTGCTGGGGCGAGCGCGATCCCAATCCTCACGGGCGAGCGGCGCCAGTTTTGATTGCACAGTATCAGCAGTTCGCTGACTTTGTCTTTGCACAGCTAGAAGCGCAGACCAGCCAAGCCGATCTATTTGATCAGATAGGGGTGCGCTGGGACGCAGAGTCACTCTCGTTTGCTCCTGATATGGCCCCATTCATTGCTGCGCTCGAAACACTAGTGAATCAGGGTGATATCGCTCGAGTAATCACAGCGCACGAGCTGCTCGAGGATTTGGGGGCTTTCTCCTCAACCTACACCGCCGCTGCTCGTGAAGTCGCCGCAGCGCCTGCTCTGATGCTATTACTCGCATCTAACCTGGTAGAGGGCACAGCGGGCGATGACCTAGTGAAGGGTAGTGATGAAGCAGACCTTATCAATGCCCAAGCCGGTGATGATCAGATCGCCGGTGGGGCGGGCGACGATACCTATATCTTTGAACTAGGTGATGGGGCGGACGCGATCTACGACCGTGCTGGGGCCGATACACTGAAATTTGGGGAGGGAATCAGTGCTGAAAACCTGCAGATCACACGCACAGCATCTGAGCTAATCATCACGCGTTTGGATGAGTTTGGTAATCCGACAACGGATCAAATTGTGCTACAGAACTTGTTCGACTTCGATGGTTCAGTAGCGGAGGGTGCAATAGAAACCCTCGCCTTTGCAGATGGCACCGAACTCTCTCTAGTGCAGGTGATTGAACGTATTGAGCAGATTGCGACTGACGGCGTTGATCAACTCTATGGCACCGAACAAGGCGATCAATTTAGCGGACAAAAGGGTGATGACCAGCTTTACGGCGGCGCCGGTGATGACACCTATCTCTTCGAGCGCGGTGACGGTCAGGACGAAATATTCGAGCACTCCGGTAGCGATACACTCAGTTTTGGGGCGGGGGTAGGGCCCGAATCTCTGCAGCTCATTCGAACCGGTGAACAGGGCGAAGATATTTTGGTACAACTGTTGGATGAGTTTGGCGAACCCACCAACGATGGCGTTCTTATCCGTAAGGCGTACCAAAATCTGACCGCGTCCGATAACCAAATTGAGTGGCTCACCTTTGAGGATGACCTCCCCGACACACCACCCTTGGCGTTGATGGACCTGATCAAAGCCTTCGGCATCAGCAATGGCGATGATCTGGTTTACGGCTTTGAGTCTGACGACACGATAGATGCGGGCTCTGGCAACGATACTGTTCATGCTGCCGGCGGTAATGACCGCATACAGGGTGGAGGAGGTGATGACCAACTCTTTGGTGAAGCCGGAGATGATCTCCTTGATGGTGGAGAAGGCAATGACCTTATCAATGGCGGCAGTGGAGATGATTGTTATCGGTTCAGTGTGGGTATGGGGCACGATCGTGTGCAGAACACCGACAATATAGGTTTCGACAGGATTGAGTTTGATACGAATATCAGTCAGAAAAAGTTGCAAATCAACCGGCTCGGCGATGACCTCTTTATCAGCCACAACCGCAATGCTGAGAGCATGCTGCTTGACGGCTATTTTGATGGCGATCGAATTAGCGAGACCGCGGTGGATCAGTTTCGCTTCGCCGATGGCTCAACGCTCGGATTAAACGAAATTGCTGATCTGACGATGCAGACCACCCAAGGGGATGACTTTATTCAAGGGTTAAACTCCACCGATAGAATTTCGGCCCAAGCTGGCAATGATCTAGTGTTTGGCGGCAGTGGAGATGATCACCTTTACGGCGAACAAGGTGCCGATCAGCTTTTTGGTGATGCGGGCAATGATCGGTTGGACGGCGGTGCCGGGCAAGATCAGTTGACCGGTGGGTTGGGTGAAGACCAACTGTTTGGCGGAGCCGAGGATGACCTTTTAAAGGGTAACGCTGGCGCGGACACACTCTATGGCGAGCGCGGCAATGATCAGCTTTTTGGCGGTAGCCAGAGTGACTTTTTGGATGGTGGTCGGGGTAATGACCTCATTGAGGGTGAGTCTGGGAACGATCAGCTTTTCGGGGATGAGGGCATGGATACTTTGATCGGCGGCGTCGGCAACGATCAGCTCGAGGGTGGGCGGGGCAACGATACCTACCTCTACCGTGCTGGTGATGGCGATGATCAGATCCTGCGCTCGGGAGATCCCGAGGGGTTCGATATACTTGCGATAGAGAACTTCGACCAAGGCGACCTCTGGCTGACACAGCGCGACGATGACCTGATCGTCAGTTTCAGGTCAGAGGCTGGTTCTATCAAAGTTGATGACTGGTTTGCCGACAGTGCAACTTTGGATGCGATTGAAATGGAAGAGGTGCAAGCCTACGCCACGGATATTGAGCGCATGGTTGAGGCGATGGTCGCGTTTGATGCGGCTGAGACTGAGTCGGAATTGGCTGATGCGCAGCTGCATCTGAGCAATACGCTCAGTGAGAGTTGGCACTTGAAGGCGAGTTAAGGCCAGTGAGTTGTCGGCCTGAGATTATCGGGTCGGCAACTACCCTTCGGGTAGATACCTTATATGGACCCACCCGTTTGTTGCAAGACCGTTTTGGCTCGATAGAAGTAGATTGCACGCTTATATCCGGCCTCTCAGTTTGGGCGTATCCACCCGGGCCATTATGAGATGTGCTCTTGCTGTTCTTATCTCTTACCCGGCTTCTTGGTGAGCCACAGGGATCTTCAGATTTTCAGCAAGTCGATCTTATCTGTCGTGTCTTAACGTTCTGCGCAACTCTTTGGTTGGGTTTAACTCTATTTATCCTGCCTTGGGCAGGCTCCGTACTGCGTTGATTACAACGCTTTGTAATCTCTTTCGTTTACTAAGCAGCTCCAGGCGATACGGGCCAGCTTGTTTGCGATCGCTACCACGATCTTATTTACGTGTTTGCCTGAAGCCCTCAAGCTCTGTGCCCATAAGCCAAGTCGGCTGCTTTCGGGGCATTTCTCTAGTGAGCGGTATGCAGCCCTCGCGCCGTGTACCAGTTGCTTGCGCAACTGTCGATTTCCTCGTTTACTGATCCCCAGTAACACGTCCTTACCACCGCTTGAGTGCTGGGCGGGCACCAAGCCTAACGAGGCGGCTAGGTCGCGACTGCCCCGGTATGATTGACCATTCCCCGCATACGCAACCAGCAGGGTCGATATGACTGGGCCTACACCAGGTATCGTCATCAACCGTTTACAGCGCGCATCAGACCTAGCGATCTTTTCGATCCGTGAGGTGTAGTAATCAACTCGATCATCGCAGCGTAGCCACTCCTCTCTGAGATCGGCAATGATCTCTCTTAAACCGTAACTTAACCCGTTCGAAGCGTCCTCAAGTATCAAAGCGACCTCATAGCGAGTTGCAGCATGTCCACGCTTAACTACGACGCCCTGTTCAGCAAGTAGTCCCCGTATCCGATTACCGATGCGCGTACGGTTGTTAACCGAGTCTTCGCGGACTCGGTGCAGAGCCTGTAGGTCGAGCTGTTCCGTCGTTTTAACAGCTACTACCGGCGCCTGCTCTCGGGACGCTGCCTCCGCAATCGCTGCGGCATCCCGTTTATCATTTTTATTAACCCGCACGTACGCCTTTACGTAGCCAGGCGGGATGATCTTCACATGATGACCATACTGCTTGAATAACTTGGCCCAATAGTGAGAACCGCTGCACGCCTCAATACCAATAATGCACTTGGGTTGTTTAGCTATAAACTTGGCGACCTCAGCGCGCTTGAGCTGACGCGAAAACGTCTGCTTACCACTGCTCGTCATACCGTGAGCTTGAAAAACACTCTTCGCCAGATCGATACCAATAATGCTAGTCTTATTCATGTGGACCCCCTTCTTGGATGCCGTACTTGATTGATTCTCAAAAACCAATCTTGGCACAGAGTGGGTGGGTCCATCTCATTTCTTACAAGGGGACATCCGATTTCTTGAACTGTGCGTAAGTTCCACCGAATTACTATTTAGCTAAGCACCATGCAAGAACAACTGATCGACGAAACCACTTCCCGCATTATCGAAATGGCCTGGGAAGACCGCACTACATTTGAGTCCATCAAAGAGCAGTTTGGTCTCTCTGAACCCGAAGTCATTAAACTCATGCGTCGTGAGATGAAACCGAGCTCATTTCGAATGTGGCGCGCGCGTGTCAGTGGCCGCAACACCAAGCACGCGAAGGTGCGTCCTGAAGGCATAGATCGCGGTTACTGCTCACGCCAGTACAAGATCAACTCCAAACCGCGTAACAAGCGTTAATTAAGCGCTAAATCTTTTCTAAATGCAGGCTCTGGCCTTAACCTAGAAACGCTGATCGGCTATAGTCTCTGGCACTACATTTGCTGTGTGTTTTGCACATCAGGCGATCTATCTCTAAGGACAGCGTTTAATGCAGGCCGACATTGTGATTTTGGCTGCCGGACAGGGCAGCCGCATGAAATCCAAACTCCCCAAAGTTCTTCATCCTCTAGCCGGCAAACCGCTGGTACAGCATGTGATTGATCAAGCTAGTACCATCGCAGGTGCGAGGATGCACATCGTCGTTGGACACGGTGCCGATCAAGTCGAGTCTGCCTTGGCCAATCAAGAGGCCGCTTTTTACCTGCAGGCAGAGCAACTCGGGACGGGACACGCGGTAGCACAAGCGGTTCCGGGTCTCGATGCCGAGGGCGTCTCGTTAATCCTCTACGGTGATGTGCCGCTGACACCTGCCGCTGTGATGCAAGCTATGGTTCAAATCGCGGCTCGCGGACATCTCGCTTTGCTGACAGTAGTGCTGGAAAATCCAACCGGCTACGGTCGCATCGAGCGCAACGCGGTAAATGATGTCGTCGGTATCGTTGAACAGAAAGATGCCAATGAAGAGCAACTGAGAATCACCGAGGTGAATACCGGCATTCTAGCCTTGCCTACCCAACTGATGATGGAGTGGCTTCCCAAGCTCTCATCCAACAACGCTCAGGGCGAGTACTACCTCACCGATCTTATAGCGATGGCCGCGCAGGCGGGCGTTGCGATTAATACACTGAACCCTGACTCAGAGTTTGAGGTTCAAGGCGTCAATAACCGCCGCCAGTTGGCAGAGCTCGAACGCTGGTACCAACTACAGCAGGCTAATTGTCTGATGGATGCGGGTGTAACACTTGCTGACCCGTCACGAATTGATGTGCGCGGTAACCTATCTACCGGTACTGACTGTAGCTTCGATATCAATCTAATTATCGAGGGTGAAGTGGAGATTGGCTCAAACGTGAGTATCGGCCCGAATTGTGTCATCAAAGACTCAAAGATTGGTGATGGCGTAGAAATTTTGGCCAACTCCCATATCGAAGGCGCCGTCGTTGCCGCAGGCGCGCAGATCGGACCTTACGCCCGCCTACGTCCTGGCACAGACCTTGCTGAGAAGACCAAGGTCGGCAACTTTGTTGAGATTAAAAAGGCATCAGTCGGAGTCGGTTCGAAGGTTAACCACCTCAGCTACATCGGTGATGCTCAGCTTGGCAGCGATGTAAATGTGGGTGCTGGAACGATCACCTGTAATTACGATGGCGTGAATAAGTCGCTGACAGAGATCGGCGACAACGCTTTTATTGGCTCGAATACGTCGCTCGTTGCCCCAGTCAAAGTGGGCAAAGGTGCGACCGTGGGTGCCGGTTCAACGATCACTAAAGAGATCGGTGAAAGTGAACTCGCTGTGGCCCGTGGTAAGCAGCGCAATATTGATACGTGGGAACGTCCCACTAAGAAGGTTTAACTATGTGCGGTATTGTTGGCGCAGTATCGGAGCGTCAGGTCAGCGGAATTTTGCTAGAGGGGCTGCGTCGCCTCGAGTATCGCGGCTACGACTCAGCCGGTATGGCGATTCATGATGGTGAGAGCATTGGCCGTCTGCGTCGCATCGGTAAGGTACAGGCCCTGGCTGATGCTCAGAACGATGCACCCATCACCGGGATTCTGGGTATCGCACACACACGCTGGGCGACTCACGGTATTCCAGCCGAGCACAATGCTCATCCGCATATGTCCGGCGACACAGTCGCGGTGGTTCACAACGGTATTATCGAGAACTTCGAAGCACTCAAGTCAGAGATGCTGGCCAAGGGCATGCAGTTCACCTCGGAAACAGATACCGAGGTTGTCGCCCATCTAATCGCGGATCAATTGGATGCTGGTAAAACGCTTGGCGAAGCGCTCTCCGCGGTTATCAAACGCTTGGAAGGGGCTTTTGCCCTCGGTGTTATCGAACTCTCCAACCCGACTCAACTCTATACCGCTCGCAAAGGCTCGCCGCTGGTAATCGGCGTGGGTATCGGTGAAAACTTTATCGCCTCAGACCAGCTCGCGCTGCTGCCGGTTACTGACCGGTTTATGTTCCTCGAGGATGGTGATATCGCCTGTCTGAGTCGCGAGTCGATTCAGGTGTGGAACGCAGAGGGGGCCGCAGTAGAGCGTGAGGTGACCCGCTTTGAGCACTCAACCAGCGCGGCTGAGAAGGGTGAGTACAAGCACTTTATGCTCAAAGAGATCTTTGAGCAGCCGGAAGTGATGGCGAATGTTCTGGAAGGTCGCATTTCAGGTGATCGTTTGCTCGAGCAGTGTTTCGGTACCGAAGCCGGTAAGCTGTTTGATCAAACTCGTAATGTACTGATTCTCGCTTGTGGCACCTCCTACCACTCCGGCATGGTTGCGCGCTACTGGCTCGAAGAGATCGCCGGTGTACCTTGTACCGTGGAGGTCGCTTCTGAGTTCCGTTACCGCAAGTCGGTTATCCCCGCGGGTACGCTGCTGCTGACTATATCTCAGTCGGGCGAAACCGCTGATACGCTTGCAGCGCTGCGCGATGTGCAGGATAAAGTACTAGCCTCGTTAGCGATCTGTAACGTTCCAGGTAGCTCGCTTGTGCGTGAATCCGAGCTTTCGCTTATGACTCACGCGGGCCCCGAAATAGGTGTGGCGTCGACCAAGGCGTTCACTTCGCAACTGGTCGCCCTGATGCTGACCACAATCGCGCTGGGTCGTCGCAATGGGCTCTCGGCTGAGGCAGAAGCAGAGATTGTGGCGCAGCTACGGACACTGCCGTCATTGACGCAGGAGGTGCTCGATCTAGACCTCGAAGTTCGCGCCATGTCGGCCGACTTTGCCGAAAAGAATCACTCTCTGTTCCTGGGTCGCGGTGCGCTCTACCCGATTGCTATGGAGGGGGCGCTGAAACTTAAAGAGATCTCCTACATCCACGCAGAGGCCTACCCAGCCGGTGAACTGAAGCACGGCCCACTGGCGCTGGTTGATAAAGAGATGCCGGTTGTCACCGTGGCTCCACGTAATGATATGCTCGACAAGCTCAAAGCCAACCTGCAAGAGGTACGTGCCCGTGGCGGTGTGCTCTATGTGTTTGCTGGTGAAGAGACCTTGGTTAGCCGAGAGGGTATGCATGTCATTCAGCTGCCGAAAGTGCCGAACTGGATTGAGCCACTGATCTACACCATCCCGCTGCAACTTCTCTCGTATCATGTCGCTGTACTCAAAGGTACCGATGTGGATCAGCCTCGCAATCTGGCAAAGTCGGTGACTGTTGAGTAGGTCAGCATGAACATTCGTGAACTCGAACCTGCTGATTATGAGGGCTGGGCAGCCCTCTACTCTGGCTATAAAGCTTTCTACAACCTGGCCGCTACTGATGAGGATCTACGCGCTGCGTTCGATTGGATTTTGGACGAAAACCACCCGCAGTACGGCTTTGTGGTTGAGAGTGAGGGTAAGCTCGTGGCGCTGGCGCACTATCAGGTGCATCCCAACCCGCTCACGGCTAGCTATCGCATGTACTTGAATGACCTCTATGTCGATAAAACCTATCGTAGACGTGGCTGTGCTGGGTCAATCATCGAGACGCTGATCACCATCTGTCAGAACGAAGGTTTTGAAAAGCTGCGCTGGGTGACAGCTGAGGACAACTACCGTGCTCGCTCGCTGTATGACAAGCTGGCACAGAAGAGCAATTTTATTATCTATGATGCTCCCGCCGGTTAGCACCGCAGTAGCGACTGTCTTGCGCTACTGAATCTTGAAGGTCGATGATCGTCGTCTGATCATCGTGATCAATCCACCCACTACAATCAGTGCGCCGCCCAGTACAGTATGCAGTGTTGGCACCTCCTGCAGAATAATCAGCGCCGCCAAGGTGGCGAATAGCAGTAAGGTGTAGTTAAACGGCTGCAGCGTCGCCGCATCGGCAAACTCCATAGCGCGAATGAAGAGCAACTGCGAGCCGATGTTCATCAGGCTCACCAACGCCAGCAGTCCCCACTGCGTTAATGACGGCTCTTCCCAGTGCATTAATCCAAAGGGGAGGGCGATCAGGAATCCAACCAGGCCGAGATAGAGTAGGTGAGTGCGCAGCTTATCTTTGGCGCTTAGGTATTTGCTGGCGATGGTGTAGCTAGCTAGCGCCGTTGCGCCGGCAAGTGGATAGAGCAGGTCTGAATCAAAATTACTGCTGCCCGGCTGCACGATAAACAGCGTGCCAGCAAACCCGAGCAAAACTGCGATTAGATGCTTGGGCTGGAAAGTCTCCTTTAAGACAAACCAAGCCATCACTAGGGCGATCAGCGGGAAAAGTGCAACGATGGAGTGCGCTTTGGCAACGGGCATTAGCACGAACGAATAGTTGATCAACGCGATCTCAACCATCGACAGTGACGCGCGACCCACTTGGCCCGCAGGAGCGTTTGAGCGCATAGCCACGCGAATACCTTGAATGCCGCCGGCAACGACCATCGCAAAAAGTGCAAAGGTGAAATAGCGCACCGTCAGCAACTGGCCCAGCGGAATACCCCCTGTTAGCAGGATCTTGGTGATGATGTCCTGCACGGCAAACGAGAGCATTGAGCCCATGCACAACAAGATGCCGATGGTGGAGCGCTGCATGTGTGAATCCTGTCAGGGGGTGAGTTGCCAGTGTGCTAGCGTTTATAGCAAACCACCCCCGTCTCTGTCTGTAGTTAGTCAGAGGGATTTATAACGCTTTACCCATCATCAATGCTGCGTTGCCGCCTGAAGCAGTCGTGTCTTCACAGATATGCTGTTCACGGTAGTGACGTACCGAGCTAGAGCAGTCCGTAAGAAGCGGTTTGATAGCACCAGTCTCGGAAATCAGCGCCTTGCGGGCTGCGCTCAGATACTCAGGTGTTGCGCTCAAGCTCACCCCAGCCAGATCGTTTAGCTGGCTGATCACATTAACGGGTAAATCCTGCTCCAGATGGTGAATCGGCAGCTTTGGATCGATATCAAAATCGGGCTTGTCACCGCATACCACCAGTGTCGGGTTGCCCGCCTGCGCAGCAGCAATAGCTTGCTTCCAGCACTGCTGGTCACCGGCAGCGAGCCAGTATCCCCTACCCGCTCGGTAGAGTTTGTTGCTCTCGCCGGTTACACCCGGGCAGTTGAGCTCAAGTTCGCGCGCACTTGCTTCAAAGGTCTCCTTGAGACCCTGCCAAGCGTTCTGCACTTCGCTATCGCCAGTCCCCGCTCCCGGTTGCCAATCGCTTACCACAGATTCGGGCTTAAACAAGTTAGATAGGTAGTTCGGCCCACCTGCTTTAGGTCCGGTTCCAGAGAGCCCTTCACCACCAAAGGGCTGTGAGCCGACAATCGCACCGATCTGATTGCGGTTGATGTAGCAGTTACCAACTCGTAGATCAGCACAGAGCTGTTCGGTTCTGCTCTGAATGCGTGAATGCACTGCGAAGGTTAGGCCGTAGCCGCGCGCGTTAATATCGCTGACCACCTTGTCGAGTTGATCGGCATCGTATGGCGCAATATGCAGGATCGGGCCAAAGCGTTCGAAGTCCAGATCGTTGATACCCTCAACCTCAAGTAGCGTCGGAGTAACAAAGTGTCCGTCGAGCTCTGCGGCAGGCGATTGGTAAACAACTTTCGAGCGCTGCTGCTCGATATACGTGTTAAGCGCAGTCGCAGCTGCGGCATCAATGACAGGACCCACATCGCTCTTCAGTTCGCTCGGATCGCCCACTTTCAACAGCGCCATAGCGCCACTAATCATTTCGAGAATCTGCCGGTAAACCTCGCGCTGCACATAGAGCATACGCAGCGCTGAGCAGCGCTGGCCGGCACTCTGAAAAGCCGAGGCCATCACTGCTTTTACCACCTGCTCGGGCAGCGCCGATGCATCGGCAATCATCGCATTCAGACCACCTGTTTCAGCGACCAGTAGAGTATCCGGCGCAGCGTTCTGCGCCAGTGCCGCTTCGATACGCTTCGCAGTGGCTGTAGAGCCGGTAAAGATCACCGCGTTCACGTCTGGGTGCGAGACCAGTGCATTACCCTGTTGTGCGCCGGTACCTAGCACCAACTGCACCAATTCAGCGGGCATACCCGCTTCGTGCCAAAGCTCGATCGCTTTGCGTGCGACTAGACTGGTTTGTTCGGCGGGTTTTGCCAGCACCGCATTACCCGCACCGACGGATGCTGCGATCTGACCGGTAAAGATTGCCAGAGGGAAGTTCCAAGGAGATATGCAGACAGCAACTCCTCGTGCCTCTCGATTTTTGCTGAGCACATCGCTTTGATCGGCGTAGTAGCGCAAAAAGTCGACTGCTTCGCGAATTTCGTTGATAGCGTCTGCCAGTGTTTTACCTGCTTCACGCGCAAGCAGAGCCAACAGCTCGGGCGTATCACGCTCGTAAAGGTCCGCAACAATGCGCAGTAGACGGCCTTTCAACGGCTCTAGCCTCCACTCTTGTTGCGCGCGTTTGGCTGCTTCATAGATTGAATCAATGCTGTTCAGAGCAGTTGTCTGGTAATTGCCGACTAGCTCCCCGGTGTGTGGCGACACGACTGTGATATCTCCTTCATGGCCCCAGATCGTCTCCATAAATAGAGAACGGCTGGCCATTAGAGCATCGACTTCTGCCTGTTCGCCCAAGTCAAAACCGCGCGAGTTGCGTCGCTTGCCGAATATCGCGCTTCCGGGTGTGACCGCTTGCTCGATCAGTGGTTGATGCACTGGGCTCGCAACGACCTGTTGTGGCGCAATGGCTTCATCAGCGAGTTGGCTGACAAACGAAGAGTTCGCTCCGTTTTCAAGCAGGCGGCGCACTAAGTAGGCGAGTAGATCCTTGTGCGTTCCAACGGGCGCATAAATACGGCAGCCTGTTTGGTGCTTGTCTAGCAGTTCGTGGTGCAGTGCCTCACCCATGCCATGTAGTCGTTGCATCTCGAAGGCAATGCCGGCCTCTTTGGCCCAGTCGAGCACACAGGCGGCTGTCTGCGCATTGTGAGTCGCAAACTGCGGGTAGATGCGGTCGCCGTAACGCACCAGTTTGCGCGCACAGGCAAGGTAGCTGATATCGGTGTGGTGCTTCGCGGTAAACACTGGAAAATGGTCCAGCCCTTGCTCTTGAGCAAGTTTGATTTCGGTATCCCAGTAGGCGCCTTTAACCAAACGTACCATCAGTTTGCGGTTACTCTGCTCTGCCCAGGCGTAGAGTTGATCAAGTACCGTGTAGGCTTTGCGATTATATGCCTGCACAACGACACCGAGGCCATCCCAACCGGATAGCTCAGGCGCCTCAATCAGATTGCGAATGATATTGAGTGATATCTCCAGGCGAGCACACTCTTCAGCATCAATGTTAAGGCCGATATTGTGCTCTTTGGCGAGCAAACAGAGTGACAGCATGCGCTCGCTCAGCTGAGTTACCGCCTCGCTCTCATTGAATAGCTCGTAGCGCGGGTGTAGCGCCGAGAGTTTTACTGAGATACCGGGGTTCTTCTCGATCTGAGTTGAGTTTGATTGCTCGATAAGGGCTAGCAGGGCGTTGCGGTAGGAATCGAAATAACGATCAGCATCCGCTTGGGTGTAAGCGGCCTCACCCAGCATGTCATAAGAGAAGGTGTAGCCCTGCGACTCAAGTTTGGTGGCGCGCTTTTGAGCGCCTTTGATACTCTCGCCAAGTACGAATGCTCGTCCCATAAGGCGCATACCTGCACCCACACCGATTCGCATTGCTGCGAGTATGGCGCTACGAAGGGGTTTCACTTTGAGGCTAGCGCTGCTGAGCTTCAGGCCAAGACTAGCGCCGCGAACCAGTGCACTCTTCTGGGCGGCCTTCACGGACCAGTCACGGTTACCGAGCTTATCAATGATCAGTTCGTTGGCAGTGCGGTGGTCCGGTACGCGCTGGTAGGCCTCAGCCAGAGTCATCAACGCCAGGCCCTCTTGGGTGTCTAAGGGGTAGGCGCGGAGAAACTGCTCAAGTATGGAGGGTTTGGCGTTATCACGAATCGCCGAGACGAGACGGCTCGCCTCATTTTGGAGTTCTGATGACACCCGCTCTAAGAGCTTCTCCTTCTCGATAAGTTGCTGCAGTTGAGCAAGCTCGCAGAGTGAGTCTGTGGGTAGTTGAATATGTGGGCTTTTAGCGTTCATAGCGTATCCTCAAATAGATACGGCCAGTATAAGTCTGAGTGTTTAAACTTATCGTCTAATTTAAGATCAATACTTGGTGCTAAAGGTTAAAATAACTACTAGTATTGGTGATAAGTTTATTAAAAATTTATTTAGGTAGTGAAAGTGTCTAAGCTAGATTTGGATGGCTACGATCGCGCGATTCTAAAAACGTTGGAGCGCAACGGCCGTATTACGGTTACCGACTTAGCGGAGCGTGTGGGTCTGTCTAAGACACCCTGTCAGATCCGTATGAAACGTTTGGAGGCGCGCGGTTACATTCGTGGTTACGCTGCAGTGATGGATTATGGTTTGTTGGATACCAACCACATCGCGTTTGTGCAGGTCAGGCTCACTGACACCCGAGCGGCGGCGCTGCAAGCCTTTAATGAGGCAGTAGCGGACGTTACGGAGATCGAGGAGTGCCACATGATGGCTGCCAGTTTCGATTACATCCTCAAAGTTCGCACCAGAGATATTGCCAGCTATCGCACCGTTCTGGGTGAGACAATCTCCGAGTTACCTTATGTCGCGAGCACCTCAACCTTTGTCTGCATGGAGGCTGTCAAAGAGCACGGTCAGGTTTTCGAGTAGTACCTCGCTTATTTCTCCTAAAATTCCACATAACGAGGTTAATTGTTCTGAAGATTGGTCTGATTTTAGATTTATATCCTCTTTTTGTGAGAATGTTGGGAAGTAAGGTATGTTGAATATTGTGTACACTAGGTAGACGGTAAGATGCGTAGGTGAAGTTGTTGCAATCGGTTTCAAGTTTGGTCGCGTATTGAGCAAAGTTGCTGAATAACCAGTTGTTACGCAGTCTAAACCTAGGTACTCTTGTGCCTTAATGAGGTCGGGCAAACGAGTTCCGGCTTGCGATGACGACCCTCATGTTATGCAGTGCAAAATGACTTCAAGTCGTACGAATTATTAGGAGAAAACGATGAAGAAATTGGCCCTAGCCCTAGCCGTTACATCAATGGTGTCTGGTGCAGCCGTTGCAGGCGGTCACTCTAAAGACGTAAAACTTGGCATCGCGCTTGGTTTTACCGGTCCTGCTGAATCACTGGCTGCAGATATGGCTGCTGGTGCTGAGATGGCAATCTCTGAAGTGTCTAACTCTGGCATGCTGCTGGGTGGCGCGAAAGTATCAGTAGCACGCGCTGACTCTACCTGTGTTGACGCAGCTGCTGCTGCGGCTGCTGCAGAGCGTCTGATCTCAGCTGAGAAAGTTGATGCGATCGTCGGTGCACTATGTTCAGGCGCGACTATCTCTATTCTGCAGAACGTAGCGATGCCTCAGGGTGTTGTACTGTTCTCGCCTTCAGCGACATCTCCAGCGCTCTCTACGCTGGAAGATAACGGCTACTTCTTCCGTGCTTCTCCATCTGATGCTCGTCAAGGTCAGGTAATTGCTGAGATGCTGGTTGAGAAAGGCTACAAGTCAATCGCGATGACCTACACCAACAACGACTACGGCAAGGGTCTGGCTGACAGCATCGAATCTAACTTTACTGCTGCCGGCGGCACGGTAACAATCAATTCACCACACGAAGATGGTAAAGGCGACTACGGTGCGGAAGTGGGTGCACTGGCTCAGGCTGGCGGCGACATCCTCGTGGTAGCGGGTTACCTCGATCAGGGTGGTAAGGGCATCATCCAGTCTTCACTGGACGCAGGTGCATTCGATCACTTCTTCCTACCTGATGCGATGATCGGTGAGAGCCTCACAACTGCAATCGGTGCAGATCTGAACGGTTCTATCGGTACTGTTCCAGGTACTGATAGCCCAGGGTCAGCGTCTTACATCGAGATGTTCACTGCGGCTAACGGTGCAGCACCTGGTCCATACTCTGACTACTCATACGACGCAGCGGCTATGACTCTGCTGGCTATGCAGGCAGCAGGTACTAAAGACTCTAAAGTGTTCAAAGACAAAGTCTTTGATATCGCTAACGCTCCGGGTGAAAAAATCTACCCAGGAGAGCTGGCGAAAGGTCTTGAAATCCTCGCTGCTGGTGGCGACATCGACTACGTAGGTGCAACTGCGGTTGAACTGATCGGTGGCGGTGAGTCTGCGGGTAGCTACCGTGAGATTCTGGTTAAAGACCAGCAGAACACGACTGTACGTTACCGTTAATCGGTAACCTCACTAGAGGCTCGGTACTCGCAAGGGTTCCGGGCCCTTTTTACATCTGAGCATTATGATAGTTGTAGAAAATCTGCATAAGCGTTTTGGCGGTGTCCACGCCGTTAATGACGCATCCCTGCACATTAAGACAGGGTCTATTACCGGTCTGATCGGTCCTAATGGCGCGGGTAAAACCACGTTGTTCAACTGTATCGCCGGTCACTACAAACCGACATCGGGTCGCGTTCTTCTGGATGGTGAGGATATCACCGGTCTGGAACCGCATGAGCTGTTCAATAAAGGCGTTTTGCGTACGTTCCAGTTAGCGCACGAGTTCTCGTCGCTGACGGTGCGTGAAAACCTGATGATGGTGCCGGGCGATCAAGCGGGCGAGAGCCTGATGAATGTCTGGTTTAACAAAGATCGAGTTCGCGCTGATGAGCAGCGTGTGCGCGAAAAGGCTGATGAGGTTATCGATTTCCTCGAAATCGGTCATGTCGCAAATGAGCTGGCTGGTAATCTCTCCGGCGGTCAGAAAAAGCTACTCGAGCTGGGGCGCACTATGATGGTGGAGCCCAAAATCATATTCCTCGATGAGGTTGGTGCAGGTGTAAACCGTACACTGCTCTACAAGATTGGTGACGCGATTCTGAAGCTGAATGAAGAGCGTGGCTACACTTTCTGCCTTATCGAACACGACATGGACTTTATCGCTCGCCTCTGTGATCCCGTCATCTGTATGGCTGAGGGCACAGTGCTGGCTGAAGGTACTGTCGATGAAGTTAAGAACAATGAACAGGTTATTGAGGCATACCTCGGTACCGGCCTCAAACATAAACGGTAGTTGTTGATGAGTTTCTTGATTGGCGAAAATATGACGGGTGGCTACGGCTCCGCGGACATATTGCACAACTGCACCATCGGTGTGGAGAAGGGCGAGATCGCAGTGATCGTCGGCCCCAATGGCGCGGGTAAATCCACCGCGATGAAGGCGACCTTCGGGATGCTGAATTTGCGCGAAGGGCACGTGAAGTTTAATGGCGAGGATATTACTCATCTGAAGCCTGAAGAACGCGTTCTGAAGGGCATGGGTTTTGTTCCACAGACCCACAACGTGTTTACCTCGATGAGCGTTGAGGAGAATCTCGAGATGGGTGCGTTCATCCGCACCGACGATATCTCCGACTCCATTGCGCAGGTTTACGATCTCTTTCCGATTTTGAAAGAGAAGCGCAAACAACCTGCGGGCCAGCTCTCGGGCGGTCAGCGTCAGCAAGTGGCGGTTGGCCGCGCGCTGATGACTCATCCGCAGGTGCTATTGCTCGACGAGCCAACGGCGGGTGTATCCCCGATCGTGATGGATGAGCTGTTCGACCGAATCATTGAGATCGCGCGCATGGGCGTGGCGATTCTGATGGTTGAGCAGAATGCTAAACAGGCGCTAGAGATTGCGGACAAAGGCTATGTCCTTGTTCAAGGCGCTAACCGATTCACCGACACAGGCGAAGCGCTACTCGCTAACCCTGATGTCCGCCGTTCGTTCCTGGGAGGTTAAGCGATGACTGATATTATCAATGCGCTCGTCGTGCTCGCTAACTTTCTGCTGGTACCTGCGCTGACCTACGGTAGCCAGCTGGCGCTCGGTGCTCTGGGTGTTACGCTGGTCTACGGCGTACTGCGCTTCTCCAACTTCGCCCATGGTGAAACGATGGCCTTCGGTACGATGATCACGATCTTCGGCACCTGGGGCCTGCAGTCGATGGGTGTATCGGCGGGACCGCTCCCGACAGCGCTGCTCGCTCTGCCTTTGGGTATCCTTGGTGCCGTAGTGCTGTCGCTGTTGCTAGATAAAACGGTGTATAAGTATCACCGTCAGCGCAAAGCGAGTCCGGTCACCTTCTTGATCGTTTCAATCGGTTTGATGTTCTTTATTGGTGGTCTGGTGCGCTTTGTTATCGGCCCCGGAGATCAGATCTTCTTTGACGGTACGCGCTTTATCTTCTCGGCGCGTGACTTCAAAAAAGCGACAGGCTTGGATGAGGGCTTGGCGCTGAAAATGACGCAAGCCGTGACGATCGTTACAGCGATCTTGGTCGTTGCTGCGATGTTCTGGTTCCTCAATAAGACCCGCACCGGTAAGTCGATGCGTGCCTTCTCGGATAACGAGAACCTTGCGCTGCTCTCGGGTATCAATCCTGACCGTGTTGTATTGATTACTTGGATTTTGGTAGGTGCACTGGCAACCATCGCCGGGTCTTTATACGGACTTGATAAGAGCTTTAAGCCGTTCTCGTATATGCAGTTGCTGTTGCCAATCTTCGCCTCCGCCATTGTCGGCGGTGTGGGTAATCCCTTGGGTGCGATTGCAGGTGGCTATGTGATCGCGTTCTCTGAGATCGCCGTGACTTTCGCCTACAAGAAAGTGGTGACCTACGTTACTGCATACGAGCCAGAGTCTCTGGTGCAGTTGCTGGGTACGGACTACAAGATCGCCGTGTCCTTTATCATTCTGGTTATCGTGCTGATTGTGCGCCCGACCGGCATATTTAGCGGGAAGACGTTGTGATGAACCAAAGTTTCTTTTCTCAAAACCGTGTGCCGGTGCTCTATGCCGGTATGGCGTTACTGCTGGTAATCGTCGGGGTCGGGCAGGGTTGGTCTGTCTCGCTCTCTATTCTTAATCTTTGTCTGATCAGTGCGATCATGTCACTTGGCGTCAATATGCAGTGGGGCTATGCCGGGCTGTTCAATGTTGGCGTAATGGGCTTCGCTGCGCTTGGTGGCTTGGCGGCGGTAATTGTCTCTATGCCCCCGATTCATGAAGCTCAGGCTGCCGGTGGTTCAGGTATTCTGATCGGTCTACTGATTCTGGTTGCTACAATCTTTGCGTCGATCTTCGTTTGGAAGCAGTTCAACAAGAACAAGAAGCTGGCCTACTGGTTGATCTTTGCGGTCATCGCCGTTGGATACGTGTTGGGCCGGGTTTTCTTCCTGCCAGCGGTCGAGGCGATTGAGGCGATAGATCCATCAGTTTCCGGCTACCTCGGAGGACTGGGGCTGCCAATCGTATTGGCTTGGCCGGTGGGTGGTCTATTCGCCGCAGGTGCTGCCTTCGTGATTGGTAAGGTTGCACTGGGTTTGCGTTCGGATTATCTAGCGATCGCAACGCTGGGTATCTCAGAGATCATTCTCTACTTCATCAAGAACGAAGAGTGGCTCACTCGCGGTGTTAAAAACGTGAACGGTCTACCGCGACCAGTGCCTTACGAAGTTGACCTACAGCAGGCTGAGTGGTTCCAGAAGCTAGCGGCTGATTGGGGTATGTCCGTTACTGAGGCTTCATCTATCTTCGTGAAGCTTTGCTATGCCGGTCTGTTTATCGCTGTGATCGCCATTCTTATGTACCTCTCCGAGACTGCTTTGCGCTCACCCTGGGGACGTATGATGCGCGCCATCCGTGATAACGAAACTGCGGCGGCGGCGATGGGTAAGAACGTTGTGAAGCGTCATCTGGCAATTTTCGTTATCGGCTCTGCCGTGATCGGCTTAGCGGGCGCGATGCTGACGACGCTGGATGGTCAGTTCACACCGGTCAGCTACCAGCCACTGCGATTCACTTTCCTTATCTGGGTTATGGTGATTATTGGTGGGTCGGGTAACAACTGGGGAGCGATGTTGGGTGGCTTCTTTATCTGGTTCTTCTGGATTGAAGCGGAGCCGATTGGTCTCTGGCTGATCGATACCCTCACCTCATTTATGGATGGTGATCACCCGCTTCGTCTGCACCTGATGGACTCTGCTGCGCATATGCGTCTGATGACTGTCGGTATTGTGCTCTTGGTGGCTCTACGCTACTTCCCTGAGGGCCTCATTCCAGAGAGAACGGCGCGTAAAGCCTAATTTGGTGGCTACACGATGAAAGGCAGCTTCGGCTGCCTTTTTTGTTGCCAGTTGTACGCCTGTTTAGTTCGGTATTTTCGCCTTTGTATTAAAAATGACGCTTTTGTGCTTCTTTATACTTTAGGATAGGCATATAATCCGACAAAGTTACACAATAGCGACATAATCGAAATGCCAAAGAGCAGCGCCACAACAGCAGCACCTGTACAGACCGAGCACTACGGTTTCTTTTTGATGCCGGGTTTCTCGATTATCTCGTTTGCAGCCACTATTGATCCGCTGCGCTTGGCTAACCAGCTCAGCGGTCAAAATTTGTACGAGTGGCACTTCTATGGCCCATCTGATCAAACAGTCACCTGTAGTACCGGGATTCAGTTCACACCCACTCGCATGATGCGTGACACCGAAAAGGTGGATCGTATGTTCGTGGTTGGCGGCATTGGTGCGAACCAAGTGGCCGAGGAGAGTCTCTGTAGCTGGTTGCGTAATCTGGTCCGCGATGGTGTCAGTATTGGTGCGACGTCAACGGGTAGTCTGTTGTTGGCTCAAGCCGGTGTTCTTGAGGGTAAAACCTGTACCGTTCACTGGGAGGAGCGGGATCGTCTGACTAAAGCATTCCCTAACCTGAATGTTAGTGAAGAGTTGTATGAAATCGATGGCAATCTGATGACCTGCTCTGGCGGTCTGTCAGGTCTGGATCTGATTCTGCAGCTCATTACGTTGCAGCATGGTGAGTCCCTGGCGCACCAGGTGGCAGAAAACTGTATTCACCCCAATATACGTCCTGCGCATGACAAACAGCGTATGAAGCTGCAGTTGCGACAGCACGGAAGTCATCCGCGCCTGACTCAGGCATTGGAGTTGATGCGGGAGCATCTTGACGATGTGCTGACCTGTGATCAGATTTGTGATCGTATCGGACTATCGACGCGTCAGTTAGAGCGGCTGTTTAGGCAGCATCTAAATACTTCGCCAACGGCTTACTACATGAGTTTGAGGCTAGAAAACGCTCGCCAACAACTAAAGAACTCAGCTTTGCCTATTCAGGCGATCGCGCGTGGCGCTGGGTTTAGTTCCACCTCGTACTTCTCGCGCTGCTATCGTAAGCAGTTTGGTGTCACTCCGCGCGAGGCGCGAACTGGGGTGCACCGCATGATAGAGCTGGGTGAGCGAGACTAGAGATGTCCCGTGGTCGGGTATCTCTAGATGTTACCGACTAGGCGCTGATTAGAACGAGTTACTCGTCAAACCAGCTGTCTTGATCGAAATAGGTCTGAAGCTCTGCCTCTTCACGCCGTTGCTCAATCGCACGCCGTGCTTGCAGTAGACGCTGAGAGTGCGTCTTTTTAGCCTCTAAAGATCGTTCGGTTTCGAAACCGATCGCCGCATCAAAAATCTCAGTTTTGATCTCGTCTAGATCTTCTTCCTTTCGAATCAGCATAAGAAAGTTCCTCTCTCTGACTGCATGTCGTGTTTATAGTTATTGGTCGACTAGGCTGTCTGCCCGTTAAGAGCTTTGCTGTTCCTCTAAATGTACTGCACACGGGCGAAAAAGGCGAATCGTGATTTTCGGCGTTAGTCATCCCCAAATTCACGACGCATTAGTAACCGCTTGTCGGTCTGGCGCAGGTTTCTGAGGCTACGTTTGATCGTCTTTAAGTGGTCTACCAGCTTCGGCCCGCGGCGCATCGCCACGCCGACAGCCAATACATCTATCACGACAAGATGAACAACTCGTGACGACATCAGAGTATTTAGATCTTTATCCTCTTCGACGTCGACATGGATGGGTATGGTCGCTAGGTCTGAGAGAGGCGTATTTGCCGGACAGATTGTGATTACAGTGGCGCCCGTATCACGGGCTAGTTTAACGGTATGTAAAAGATCTTTGGTGCGGCCGGTCTGCGAGACGGCGACGACTACATCATTCTCGCGCAGGGTAACGGCTGAGATGGTCTGCATATGCGGATCAGAGTGTGCTGCTGACGCGATCATCAGCCGATAGAACTTGTGTTGGGCATCGGTACAGACTGGTGCTGAGGCGCCAAAACCGTAGAACTCCACGCGACCCGCCTTCGCCAGCGCGGAGATCGCTTCCTCAAGGGCGTTATCATCTAGCTGCTCGCGGGTGCTCATGAGATTGCCGATCATCGAGTCGAAAATCTTCTGCTTGAACTCGAGTACCGTGTCTTTGCGGTTCATAGAGAACTGCTCGAAAGCGCTGTTACTTGCTAGAGCCTGGGCAAGCGTTAGCTTGAAGTCTTGGAAGCCATCGTAATTCAGAGCGCGGCAGAAGCGCACAACTGTTGGCTCACTGACATTGGCCTCAGATGCCAGATCAACGATACGCATGTGAATAACTTCGTTGGGCTGTGCCAACACGAAGTCCGCAACTTTCTGTTCAGATTTACGCAGTTTTTCGCGGGTATCTGCGATTAACTTCAACACATTCGATGCTTGCACGGTAAGTCCTTATTGGGATGCGACACAGGTGTCAGTATAACTCGACATCGAGCGAGACATTTTAAGCCTGCCCAAGTATCCTTACCTGCTTTAACAATTTGAGCAATACAACTTTTTACCCGTTTATCTATGTTTTCTAAAGCGCCGATGTTTCCGCTACTGAGCCTATTTATCACGCTGCTCGCTGTTATTTCTCCTGCGCAAGCTGCTCAGCCAGATCCTGCTAAGCTCGATCTGGCTTCGGTCTCTGTGATGATTAAGGATTTAAATTCGGGTGAAGTGCTTTACCAGCGCAATCCTGATTTGGTCCAGCCGATCGCTTCAATCACCAAGGTGATGACGGCCCTCGTGGTGTTAGACGCGGGTCTGCCCATGAAAGAGCGGATACGCGTAACGGTGGAGGATGTACCAATCATGCACAACGTCCACTCGCGCATCCGTATCGGTTCTACCATCCGGCGTCAGGATGCTTTGCACATTGCGTTGATGGCATCAGAGAACCGAGCTGCTGCAACAGTTGGGCATGCCTACCCGGGCGGTATGGCGGCTTTTATTGAGAATATGAATCTGACGGCCCAAGGATTGAGTATGGAAAATACTCGGTTTGTTGAGCCAACGGGGCTCTCTTCCGAGAACGTCTCGACCGCTTCAGACCTGATGCGCCTCCTTGAGGTGGCCGATCTCTATCCGTTGATAAGTCAGGCGACCTCTGCGTCAAAGCGCGATGTGATCTTCAGCAAACCGCGCTACATACTCGCCTTCTTTAACACGAACTCGCTTGTGAATAAGAAGAGCTGGAGTGTGCAGATCAGCAAGACCGGGTACACTGACACTGCGGGGCGCTGTTTGGTTTTGCGCGCACGCATTGCTGGGCGTGATGTGGGTATTGTGCTCCTAGACTCCTATGGCAAGAAGACCCATCTGGCCGATGCACAGCGCATCAAACGCTGGCTGGAGACCGGTAACTCGGGGAAAGTGCCTAAGGGCGCTGCGAACTACCGAGATACCAAACTCAGAGCCTTGGCGAAACGTTAATCCTCGGCAAAACCGGACTGTTGAGTAAACCCTATGGCTTATCGAGTAATTCCTGTTACCCCTTTCGCTCAGAACTGCACGCTGATCTGGTGCCCTGAAACCCTTGAGGCGGCAGTGGTAGACCCAGGTGGTGATATTGAATTGATTGAGCGGGCGATCGCCGAAGAGGGAGTGCAGGTTACACAGGTGCTGCTAACCCATGGGCACATCGATCATGCTGGCGCCTCGGCGACACTGGCGCGTCAGTTGGGTGTATCGATCATCGGACCGCATAAAGCTGACCAGTTTTGGCTAGATGGACTGGAGCAGCAGAGTGCGATGTTTGGATTCTCGCAAGTCGAAGGTTTCCTGCCGGATCGTTGGCTGGAAGATGGTGAACAGGTTCAAGTCGGCAATCTCTGTTTGGATGTGGTGCATTGTCCAGGGCACACGCCAGGTCATGTAGTCTTTGTCGACAAAGAAAATTCAATGGCCCAGGTTGGGGATGTGCTGTTTCAAGGCTCTATCGGTCGAACCGATTTCCCACAGGGCGATCATCAAACTCTGATCGACTCGATTAAGAATAAGCTCTTTCCACTCGGTGACGAGATTCGTTTTGTACCCGGGCACGGTCCCGAGTCTACCTTTGGTCATGAGCGTAAGACCAATCCATACGTTTCAGGGCGCTGGGGCTGAGCAGTTCCTCTAAGCCTCTCTCTTAGCGACCCGTCTCTGCCACCAAACGCAACGCGGATTCAGGTAGATGTTTTATCTGCTGTATTGCGTGATCAAACGGCAGGCATACAAGGGCTGATTCTTTGACAGCGATCAGGCTTGAATGCATCCCTGCCAACAGAGCATGAACTGCGCAGTTGCCGAGTGCGGCTGCTAAAGCGCGATCATGCGCTGTTGGAGCGCCGCCACGTTGTATATGCCCGAGTACGCAGATTCTTGGATCCTCTCCGCAGGCTTTCAGTTCATTGGCTAAGTTGCGAATCATCTTCGGCTCCGCCGAACCTTCTGCCAAGATTACCATGCCGTTAGCTGAGATGCCGGACTGCTGGTTCTGACTAAGTTCTTTAGCAACTTCAGAGATATCAACTGAGTGCTCAGGGACAACTAGCATCTCAGCACCTATAGCGATCGCAACTTGTGCGGCAATAAACCCGGATGTGGTTCCGGCGACTTCAACAAGAAACAGACGTTGATGCGAGTAGGCGGTGTCCTGCAGTTTATCGATCGCATCCACTGCCGTATTGATAGCTGTGTCAAAACCGATCGCGTCATCCGATCCGGCAATGTCATTGTCGATTGTGCCGGGTAGGGCGATGGTCGGTATCCCTGACTCCTGGGCAAGTAGAGAAGCTCCCTCTATCGAGCCTTTACCTCCGATCACGATAAGCGCCTCAATCCCATGGTCTTGAAGTACGCTAGCTGCAAGCTGCCGAAAGTTGGATTGATAAAACTCAGGGCAACTGCCGCAATGGAGAATGGAGCCTCCGCCTTGGCTGATACGGCTAACACTACTACTAGTCAGTACCGCAAAGTCCTGTTGGATGAGGCCAGAGAAACCGCGATGAATACCGATGACCTCGATGCCCTCTTTATCAGCAGTGCGCACAATAGCGCGAATAGCCGAGTTCATCCCGGGTGTTTCACCACCGCTGGTTAGAACAGCAATTCGTCTGAGCTTGAGGCTGGGTCGAAAATTAGGTGTCTGTAGCATCGAATTTTCCCTAAAACTTTCTTCAGTTCTAACGTGAAATAGTGATTCTGTCGAGTAAACTGATCACCCTTTAACCAGTTGCGAAAATTAATTTAAAAAAAGCCTTTTTTGCCGTTGACGCCCCTGCTGGGATCTCTATAATGCGCCCCCACATTGAGACGCACAGACGCGCTTTCGATAGCCTCTCAGAGGCAACGCTCTTTAACAAACAGATCAAGTAATGCGTGTGGGCGCTTGTTGGGATTAGGCAACAAAGCTTAATCAAGACAAGCAACCTATATGTGAATTCATTTAGCGTAATGTTTTTCTTGAGCAGATTTAGATGGAAAGCCTTCGGGTTTGAAATCGAAAACTTTTAACTGAAGAGTTTGATCATGGCTCAGATTGAACGCTGGCGGCAGGCCTAACACATGCAAGTCGAGCGGTAACAGGGATAGCTTGCTATCTGCTGACGAGCGGCGGACGGGTGAGTAACGCGTAGGAATCTACCTAGTAGTGGGGGATAAGCCAGAGAAATTTGGTCTAATACCGCATACGTCCTAAGGGAGAAAGGAGGGGATCTTCGGACCTTTCGCTATTAGATGAGCCTGCGTAAGATTAGCTAGTTGGTGAGGTAAGAGCTCACCAAGGCGACGATCTTTAGCTGGTCTGAGAGGATGATCAGCCACACTGGGACTGAGACACGGCCCAGACTCCTACGGGAGGCAGCAGTGGGGAATATTGGACAATGGGGGCAACCCTGATCCAGCCATGCCGCGTGTGTGAAGAAGGCCTTCGGGTTGTAAAGCACTTTCAGATGTGAGGAAAGGTGAGTAGTTAATACCTGCTTACTGTGACGTTAACATCAGAAGAAGGACCGGCTAACTCCGTGCCAGCAGCCGCGGTAATACGGAGGGTCCGAGCGTTAATCGGAATTACTGGGCGTAAAGCGCGCGTAGGTGGTTTCGTCAGTCAGATGTGAAAGCCCAGGGCTCAACCTTGGAACTGCACCTGATACTGCGGAACTAGAGTACGATAGAGGGGAGTGGAATTTCCGGTGTAGCGGTGAAATGCGTAGAGATCGGAAGGAACACCAGTGGCGAAGGCGACTCCCTGGATTGATACTGACACTGAGGTGCGAAAGCGTGGGGAGCAAACAGGATTAGATACCCTGGTAGTCCACGCCGTAAACGATGTCAACTAGCCGTTGGGTAACTTGATTACTTAGTGGCGCAGCTAACGCGATAAGTTGACCGCCTGGGGAGTACGGTCGCAAGATTAAAACTCAAATGAATTGACGGGGGCCCGCACAAGCGGTGGAGCATGTGGTTTAATTCGAAGCAACGCGAAGAACCTTACCTACTCTTGACATCCAGAGAACTTTCCAGAGATGGATTGGTGCCTTCGGGAACTCTGAGACAGGTGCTGCATGGCTGTCGTCAGCTCGTGTTGTGAAATGTTGGGTTAAGTCCCGTAACGAGCGCAACCCTTGTCCTTATTTGCCAGCACTTCGGGTGGGAACTCTAAGGAGACTGCCGGTGACAAACCGGAGGAAGGTGGGGACGACGTCAAGTCATCATGGCCCTTACGAGTAGGGCTACACACGTGCTACAATGGCCGGTACAGAGGGCTGCGAACTTGCGAGAGTAAGCTAATCCCAGAAAACCGGTCGTAGTCCGGATTGCAGTCTGCAACTCGACTGCATGAAGTCGGAATCGCTAGTAATCGCGAATCAGCATGTCGCGGTGAATACGTTCCCGGGCCTTGTACACACCGCCCGTCACACCATGGGAGTGGACTTCACCAGAAGTAGCTAGCTTAACCTTCGGGAGGGCGGTTACCACGGTGGGGTTCATGACTGGGGTGAAGTCGTAACAAGGTAGCCGTTGGGGAACCAGCGGCTGGATCACCTCCTTAAACGATAGCCGAGTCCTGGCAAGCGTTCACACGCATTACTTGATCGAATGTAAAGAGAGCAAAATGTTGTTCGCAGCAACTCGAGCCGAGCAAGCTTTAGCAAGATTAGCTCGAGTGTATGCCGAGATAATAGGCCTATAGCTCAGCTGGTTAGAGCGCACCCCTGATAAGGGTGAGGTCGGTGGTTCAAGTCCACTTAGGCCTACCAATTTTCCGATTCTCTTCGTTGGTTTGATCGTCGCATAGCAGGCTATGCTTCCTCACAAACCGCCTCGATAATCGAAAAATGCGGACGGCACATACAATGGGGCTATAGCTCAGCTGGGAGAGCGCCTGCTTTGCACGCAGGAGGTCTGCGGTTCGATCCCGCATAGCTCCACCATTTCACGCATCTCTGCGTTGAAGGATTCGTCGCATAGTTCACTATGCTTCCTCACCCTTCGCCTTGATCTGCGCAAAATGGTGACTGTAAACACTCTGTGATCAGAGCTCTATAAATTACTCATCAGCAACATTTGATGACTAACTTATAGAGCTTTCTTACGAATGCTCTCGCTCTTTAAAAATTTGGATCTGAAAAAGTCGTGCTAATTGGCCTACTCTAGCCGGGTAGGGTGTTAGCACAAGATTGTCTTGTATTGTTTTGATACAAGCGCCAACCGGCGTAATCAATCGTTACGAACCATTAAGTTGATCAGACACCTTCGGGTTATATGGTCAAGTGAATAAGCGTGCACGGTGGATGCCTTGGCAGTCAGAGGCGATGAAGGACGTTGTAACCTGCGAAAAGGTTCGGGGAGCTGGTAAACAAGCTTTGATCCGGACATGTCCGAATGGGGAAACCCACCCGCTTGCGGGTATCTCTTTACTGAATATATAGGTTTAGAGAGGCGAACCTGGGGAACTGAAACATCTAAGTACCCAGAGGAAAAGAAATCAACCGAGATTCCCTTAGTAGCGGCGAGCGAACGGGGACCAGCCCTTAAGCTGTTTAAGTCTTAATAGAACACTCTGGAAAGTGTGGCCATAGTGGGTGATAGCCCCGTATATGAAAAGTCTTTTACAGTGAAATCGAGTAGGACGGGACACGTGTTATCCTGTCTGAATATGGGGGGACCATCCTCCAAGGCTAAATACTCCTGACTGACCGATAGTGAACCAGTACCGTGAGGGAAAGGCGAAAAGAACCCCTGTGAGGGGAGTGAAATAGACCCTGAAACCGTGTACGTACAAGCAGTGGGAGCCGACTTAGTTCGGTGACTGCGTACCTTTTGTATAATGGGTCAACGACTTACTTTCAGTAGCAAGCTTAACCAGTAGGGGAGGCGTAGGGAAACCGAGTCTTAATAGGGCGCATAGTTGCTGGGAGTAGACCCGAAACCGGGCGATCTATCCATGGGCAGGTTGAAGGTTGAGTAACATCAACTGGAGGACCGAACCGACTACCGTTGAAAAGTTAGCGGATGACCTGTGGATCGGAGTGAAAGGCTAATCAAGCCCGGAGATAGCTGGTTCTCCTCGAAAGCTATTTAGGTAGCGCCTCATGTCTCACCTTGGGGGGTAGAGCACTGTTTCGGCTAGGGGGTCATCCCGACTTACCAACCCGATGCAAACTCCGAATACCCAAGAGTGCAATCATGGGAGACACACGGCGGGTGCTAACGTCCGTCGTGAAAAGGGAAACAACCCAGACCGCCAGCTAAGGTCCCAAAGTTCTAGTTAAGTGGGAAACGATGTGGGAAGGCTCAGACAGCTAGGAGGTTGGCTTAGAAGCAGCCACCCTTTAAAGAAAGCGTAATAGCTCACTAGTCGAGTCGGCCTGCGCGGAAGATATAACGGGGCTCAAACTAGACACCGAAGCTGCGGATGCCTTAGGGCATGGTAGAGGAGCGTTCTGTAAGCCGTTGAAGCGGAAGCTGTAAGGCACCGTGGAGGTATCAGAAGTGCGAATGTTGACATAAGTAACGATAAAGGGAGTGAAAAACTCCCTCGCCGGAAGACCAAGGGTTCCTATCCAACGTTAATCGGGGTAGGGTGAGTCGACCCCTAAGGCGAGGCTGAAAAGCGTAGTCGATGGGAAGCAGGTTAATATTCCTGCACCTCGCATAACTGCGATGGAGAGACGGAGAAGGCTAGGCTAGCGCGGCGTTGGTTGTCCGCGTTTAAGGATGTAGGCTGAGGAGCTAGGTAAATCCGGTTCCTCTTAAGGCTGAGATCTGATGACGAGCTTCTATATGAAGTGAAGTAGTTGATGCCCGGCTTCCAGGAAAATCTTCTAAGCTTCAGGTTATGTGGGATCGTACCCCAAACCGACACAGGTGGTCAGGTTGAGAATACCAAGGCGCTTGAGAGAACTCGGGTGAAGGAACTAGGCAAAATGGCACCGTAACTTCGGGAGAAGGTGCGCCGGTTTTGGTGATGGGACTTGCTCCCTAAGCTGAGGCCGGTCGAAGATACCAGGTGGCTGCGACTGTTTATTAAAAACACAGCACTCTGCAAACACGAAAGTGGACGTATAGGGTGTGACGCCTGCCCGGTGCTTGAAGGTTAATTGATGGGGTTAGCTTAGGCGAAGCTCTTGATCGAAGCCCAAGTAAACGGCGGCCGTAACTATAACGGTCCTAAGGTAGCGAAATTCCTTGTCGGGTAAGTTCCGACCTGCACGAATGGCGTAACGATGGCCACACTGTCTCCACCCGAGACTCAGTGAAATTGAACTCGCTGTGAAGATGCAGCGTACCCGCGGCTAGACGGAAAGACCCCGTGAACCTTTACTATAGCTTCACACTGAACTTTGACCTTACTTGTGTAGGATAGCTGGGAGGCTTTGAAGTGGAGACGCCAGTCTTCATGGAGCCAATCTTGAAATACCAGCCTGGTAACGTTGAGGTTCTAACTCAGGTCCCGGAACGGGATCGAGGACAGTGTGTGGTGGGTAGTTTGACTGGGGCGGTCTCCTCCCAAAGAGTAACGGAGGAGCACGAAGGTACCCTCAGGCTGGTCGGAAATCAGCCAATGAGCGCAAGAGTATAAGGGTGCTTGACTGCGACACAGACACGTGGAGCAGGTACGAAAGTAGGTTCTAGTGATCCGGTGGTTCTGTATGGAAGGGCCATCGCTCAACGGATAAAAGGTACTCCGGGGATAACAGGCTGATACCGCCCAAGAGTTCACATCGACGGCGGTGTTTGGCACCTCGATGTCGGCTCATCACATCCTGGGGCTGAAGCCGGTCCCAAGGGTATGGCTGTTCGCCATTTAAAGTGGTACGCGAGCTGGGTTTAGAACGTCGTGAGACAGTTCGGTCCCTATCTGCCGTGGGCGTTTGAGATTTGAGAAGAGTTGCTCCTAGTACGAGAGGACCGGAGTGAACGAACCTCTGGTGTTCCGGTTGTCACGCCAGTGGCATTGCCGGGTAGCTACGTTCGGACGGGATAACCGCTGAAAGCATCTAAGCGGGAAGCCCCCTTCAAGATGAGATCTCACTGGACCTTTAAGGTCCCTAAAGAGCCGTTCAAGACTAGGACGTTGATAGGCTGGGTGTGTAAGCGTTGTGAGGCGTTGAGCTAACCAGTACTAATTGCTCGTGAGGCTTGACCATATAACGCCAAAGTTGTCTGAGGTGTGCTGATTAGAAGCGCATCAAGATGAACAACTGAGTGGTTTAAGATTGATTACGGTTGTTGCTTGTAGCAAACCAATACAACAGAAAGACAAACAGACTTTTTCACTGATCTGACCTAAGAAGTGTCAGACAGACAAGATCCAGATTTAGCTAGAAAGCAAACGCAAAACTAGCAACCAGTTTTGCCTGGCAACAATAGAGCCGTGGAACCACCTGATCCCATCTCGAACTCAGTAGTGAAACGCGTCATCGCCGATGGTAGTGTGGGGTTTCCCCATGTGAGAGTAGGTCATTGCCAGGCACCTAACAAAACAAAAGCCCCCATCAGCTACGCTGGTGGGGGTTTTTGCTTTGTGGCGTCCGTAAACGGACGCTACACGACAAGTTCAAGGTGAAGTCACACTGAATATCTACCTCAGCGTACGCTGGGTAGCACTTCGGAGAGGGCAGCCTTGCAGGCTGCAGAGTAGGGCGTCGCCTTTCGCGCATCCATGCGCTCGGCGACATAAAACCATCCTGGTTTTAATTGCCGATCGCTGCGCGATCCCTTATCCCGATACTCCTTGTATTCAGATGTCTTGTGCCTAAATTCGAAACCCAACCGGTAGGTGTCCTGAGACTCTTGATTTACAGGGATGTAAATCACGAAGCGATACACGGACGTCTCGAGCGGGTCTTAGGACATCTGCCGGTTGGGTTGCCACCTATTTGGTGTCCCACTAGCGGTCTCAACGATGCAATTATTGGGCGACTAAAGCCAGAGATCGGTGTCGCTCACTAAAGTGAGCTCCTACAGTCAGTTCCTACAGATGCGTTTCAGGTTAGTGTTTAGGCTGCTCAGCTGCCTCTATCTGCGTGAAGGGTTGGGTGATGTCGTACCAGATTAGGGCGCTGTAGTAGTCGGTTTCGCCGTGCTCTTCCATTTCGTAATTAACCTCTACTGAGTAGAGTTTGCGTAGCCCGTAGGTATGAATTTTAGTCTCCAACAACTCAAGTGCGCGCCAATGTTGACGAGCCGCCATCTGCTGGATGTGGTCGCGCATGTAGGCGGTGACTTCTGATGACGTGGTATTTTCGCTGGCTAGGACCTCGAAGGGTTCATTGGGCATACCGGTGCCGGTGGTCAGCTGTATCTGATTCTCTTGACTATTCATTTGGAAATAACCGCTTTACTATTCCTCTGTGGTTGGTTGCTGTTTACTATTACGTGATTGCTGGCCCTTCTGATCTTCAATTATTGGGCATTTAGAGGGCATCACATTCTCATCCATCTCATCATGAGGTATGGCGTTGGCAGCGTTTTTTCAAGGGTTCGTTCTTGGAGCGGGACTGATTATTGCGATCGGTAGTCAGAACGCCTATGTGCTACGTCAGGGTCTCAAGCGTGAGCATGTCTTACTGATCTGCCTGGTCTGCGCGCTCTCCGATGCTCTGCTGATCACCATTGGTGTCTCTGGCACTGGAACCTTGGTTGCGAGCTCTGAAACGCTTTTGACGTTAGTTCGTATAGGTGGAGCGCTCTTCCTATCTGTCTATGGGGTTCGCGCGGCTCAAGCGGCCATCAAAGGTGAGTATCTGGATGCAGCGAGTGGAGCTCTAGTAGCTACTCCGTTAAAAACTGCACTGCTTACCACGCTGGCCTTCACCTACCTCAATCCCCACGTATATCTCGATACGGTCATCTTGCTCGGTAGTATTGCTGGACAGTACGGTTGGGTAGAACGGGTCCAGTTTGGAGCGGGGGCCATTGTTGCATCTTTCGCTTGGTTCTTTGCGCTCGGCTATGGTGCTCGGTGGCTGGCACCGATGTTTAGCAGGCCAATTGCATGGAAACTACTCGATTCATTGATCGCCTTGATTATGTTTGGTCTGGCCATATCGTTAGTTCTGCCTCTACTTAGCTAATCAAAACGCGCCCCCACTGCGTATCTCTGAACATAATTAGAGGTGTATATATGCAGTTGCCTGACTATTTTATTGACCATCAGCCCGGTGTGATCACCTTCAAAAATGCCAACACCACGCTTGGTTTTGTGCGCTATACGGCTGAAGCTGAAATTGAGTATATCTTTGTGCGCCGCCACTATCGTGGTCAGGGTTTAGGGCGGCGCTTGCTTGGAATTGTGGAAGCACAGACGGGTCGACTGCCGAGCCCTCAAGAGCCGATTAGCCCACTGGGAGCGGCTCTTTTCGATAGTTATCTTGCTAATGCGGTCGCTTAAAGTAACCGCATGGAGAGGTCGATTGCGCGGCAGTGTTTGGTGAGCGCACCAATCGAGATGTAGTCCACACCTGTCCTGGCGTAATCCAGTAAGGTAGCATCGGTGATATTGCCTGATGCTTCGAGCTTTGCTCGGCCATTTACGGTTGCGACAGCCTCGACCATCTGTTCTGGCGTAAAGTTATCCAGCATGATGATATCCGCGCCAGCGTCCAGCGCCTCATTAAGCTCGCCGAACCCCTCCACCTCAACTTCGACAGGTTTGCCCGGATGGTTAGTTTTGGCCGTGCTGATTGCGGCTGCTATGCCGCCACTGGCGAGGATATGGTTCTCTTTGATCAGGAAGGCGTCAAACAGCCCGATACGGTGGTTATAACAACCGCCACAGGTCACAGCATACTTTTGCGCCAGGCGCAGGCCAGGAATAGTTTTACGCGTATCCAGAAGGCGCACCGCTGTCTCGGCAACTCTGTCCGCATACTGCGCCGCAACTGTAGCGGTACCGGAGAGGGTCTGAAGGAAGTTTAGGGCAGTTCGTTCACCGCTTAGTAGGCTGCGTGAACGACCTTTGAGTGTAAATAGCGTTTGATCTGGCTCTACCCGGTCGCCATCCTTAACTTGCCAACTCACAACAACTTCAGGATCAACTTGACGGAAAACCTCATCAACCCAAGCCGTGCCAGCAATCACCGCCTGCTCGCGCGTGATAATGCGTGCTTCACCCTGTTCTTCCGCGGGGATCAACTCTGCAGTGATGTCACCCGAGCCTATATCTTCGGCGATTGCAGCCTCTACGTTGGCGATGATGGCGGGTTTAAGCTGATCTAAGGTTTGCATTTACAGTCTCGCTGGCGGTCAATAAACTGGGCGCATTGTACGGGATTCGTACTGCAAAAGTTAAGGAACTAGGTGTTGTTTGAGCGTGAAACTGAGCTCGTTATCGATCAGGGTGTGTTGCAGGGGGTACGCCTTCTCACCTCGCCGAACTTCAACGAGCGCCCCGAGGGAGAGATCTCGTTGCTGGTTATTCACAACATTAGCCTACCGCCGGGGCAGTTTGGCTCGGCGTCCATAGAGCAACTGTTCACCAATCAACTCGACTGGGATGCCCACCCCTATTTTCAGCAGATTCGCGGTCTCGAGGTGTCGGCCCATTTGCTGATCGACCGATCCGGTGAGATTACACAGTTTGTGCCCTTTGATAAGCGCGCCTGGCATGCCGGTGCATCTTGCTATGATGGGCGCGATAACTGTAATGACTTCTCTATTGGGATAGAGCTAGAGGGAACCGATGATCTGCCCTACACCCAAGCACAGTATAAACAGTTGATTCGGGTGTCAGAGGCATTGATGGAAACCTATCCCGCTATCACTAAAGAGCGGATAACGGGTCATCAGCATATCGCCCCCGGTCGTAAAACGGACCCTGGCCATCTGTTTGATTGGGACTTTTATCTAAATAAGCTGTTAAAAAGTTCTAATTGATAATCAATATCATTTACAATCGGTCTATCACCTCCGACCATTAGGGATATTTTGTGTCTAACGCGCCGCTTCTGCGCCTAAACAATGTTCACTGCACGCTGGGTAAGACTACAATTCTTCCAGGACTCAGTTTCGAACTGCAGCAGGGCGAAATCGCCTGTCTGCTCGGTGCGAGTGGCTGTGGTAAGACTACGGCACTGCGCGCAATCGCAGGGTTTCTTGAGCCCGATAGTGGCACGGTCGAGCTAAAAGGTCAGGCTATCAGTGCCCGCGGCGTTATGGTTCCTCCAGAGACCCGCGGTATTGGTATGGTGTTTCAGGACTACGCGCTGTTTCCGCATCTGAGTGTCGCCGGCAACGTAGCGTTCGGTCTGAACGGAGTCGACAAGAGCGAGCGGGATGCGACCGTTCACGAGATGCTCGCTCTGGTTGGTCTGAGCGATAAAGCTGAGGTCTACCCGCATGAACTCTCTGGCGGTCAACAGCAGCGTGTTGCCTTGGCTAGAGCCCTAGCCCCCCAGCCTGATCTCTTGTTGCTCGATGAGCCCTTTTCGAACCTAGATGCGGATCTGCGTCGCCAGTTATCGCTGGAGATGAAGCAGATTCTCAAGCGTCAGGGCATTGCGGCTATCTTGGTGACCCATGATCAGCAGGAGGCGTTTACGCTCAGTGATAAAGTAGGCGTCATCATTGGCGGCGTTATCCATCAGTGGGGCTCGCCAGCCGAACTGTTCTACCAGCCGGCCACGCCGCAAATTGCGCGCTTCCTGAGTATGGGGGCGCTGATCGACGGCCTAGTCTGCGATGAAGCCTGTCTAGAGACTGAATTAGGTGTGATCGAGTTTGCTGAACCGGTGCAAGCCGCAGTGGGCGAGACCGTAAGTATGTATCTGCGTCCGCTCGATTTAGCGCTAACGGAGGAGCTCGATGCTCCCTGTCTGATCGAGCAGATTGAGTTTCAAGGGATACACACGCTTTATCATCTACGCACTCGCTCTGGTAGGACTCTACAGGTAGCAGAACAGGGTATCAGTCAGTTTGAGACCGGGCAGCATGTCGGTGTGCATGTGAACGCCCACCGTCCATTGATTTTCTCAAAATCTGCTTAGAACGCTTACCAGCTACCCGTTGAGCTGCCTAAATAGCCGTTAAGACGCATCGCGCGTTGCGGTAATCGTACGGCTTAGCAGAATCACCGGAATGATTCCCACTAATACGATAAGAAGCGAGCCCGGCGCTGCCGCTTCTAGCTTCTCGTCAGACGCAAACTGATAAACCGCTGTTGCCAAGGTATCGAAGTTGAACGGCCGCAGGATCAGCGTCGCGGGCAACTCCTTCATTGAGTCGACAAACACCACCAGTAGTGCGGTTAGCAGACCGGTGCGAATCAGCGGCAGATGCACGCGCTTGAGTGTATCAAAGGAGTTCGCCCCTAGGGAGCGCGAAGCCATATCCATACTTGGCGTCACTTTAGCTAGAGAGCTTTCAATGCTACCTGAGGATACCGCGAGAAAGCGCACGGAGTAGGCGAATAGAATCGCAAATGGGGTACCACTCAGGAGCAACCCTGTGGAGATATCAAAGGTGTCGCGCATCCAGCTATCGAGCGTATTGTCGAAGGCAGCGAACGGGATAATTACGCCGATGGCCAAGACTGCACCTGGCAGGGCGTAACCCAAGTGCGCTAGTTTTGCTGCAAACCTGAGCCCGGCAAGGTTTGGGTTAAGGCGTTGAGAGTAGGCGAGCAGTAGTGCAAGGATAGCCGTAAAGATGGCGGCTCCGCTGGAGAGCAGGAAGGAGTTGCTTGCCTGCTGTAGAAAGCGCGAATCACTGAACTGATCTAGGTGGTTCAGCGTCATACTGCCCAGCTCGGCCAGAGGGACCAAAAAACCGAAAAGTACCGGGGCTAAACAGAGTAGAGTCGCTGCTACGGCTTTACCACCGGTCAGATTGTAGCGTTCAAGGCGTTTGAAGCGATCAGCGCCACTGAACTGCTTGGCTTTCGCTCGGCTGGTGCGCTCGAGCCAGATAAATAGCACCACGAACAGCATCATCAATGTGGCGATCTGTGCTGCCGCACCCAGGTTGGACATGTTAAGCCAAGCATCGTAAATACCGGCAGAGAGACTCTTAACCGCGAAGAAATCTACGGTTCCGAAATCGTTGAGTGTCTCCATCGCAACCAGCGCCAAGCCCACAGCAATTGCTGGACGTGCAACGGGCAGCGAGATGCGAAAGAAACTCTGCCAGGCGCTGCAACCCAGCGTACGGCTGGCATCACGGATATTGATCGACTGCTCGAGAAAGCTGGAGCGTGCCAGCAGGTAAACATAGGGGTAGAGCACCAGGCTGAGCATCAGCACAGCACCGCCGAGCGATCGTATCTCTGGGAAGCTGTAATCGCGTGCGCTACTCCAACCAAAGAACTCACGCAATCCGCTCTGCACCGGTCCTGCATACTCGAGTAGATCAGTGTAGATGTAGGCGATCACATAAGCGGGGATGGCAAATGGGAGCAGTAGCGCCCACTCAAACACTCGGCGCCCCGGAAAGTTGCAGAGGGTCACGAGCCAAGCGGTAGAGACGCCAATAAAGAGCGATAGCGCGCCGACGCCAGCCAGTAACAGCAGAGTCGACTCCACATACACTGGCAGCACGGAGCTAATGAGGTGAGGCCAGATATTCTCGCTGGGGTTGAATGCCAGCCAGATAACCGCCGCTATGGGCATAATTACAAGTAACGCGACCAGCCAACCTAGAGCGGTCCAATTACTGGGTAAGCGCAGTCCTGCAGTGCGCACTGCCGGAGCCTGAGTGTTTAGCTTGGTTTCAATGGTCTGCATATAAAGTGGCCCGGAGTGTTAATGCCCCGGGCCTTGCTTAGGCTTTAAGCCCTTTTCAGTTAGTTATCGAATCCGACACGGTCGACCGTTTTCGCTGCAGCACTGCGGTTGGCAGCAACGCGCGTCAGGCTAACCTCATCGGCTTTGAATTCGCCCATATACTCGTTGATCAGCGCTGAACGTGCAACACCGGGACGCACAGGAAACTCGTAATTAACCTCTGCGTAGATACGCTGCGCTTCCTCGGATGTCAGAAACTCCAGCAACGCTTGAGCTGATTCGGGGTTGGGTGCATTTGCAGTGATAGCTGCACCTGAAATATTCATGTGCGCTCCACGGTCGGCTTGGTTAGGGAAGAGCAGGTTAACCGAGTTGGCCCACTCTTTCTGTTCTGGCTCTTTTTCGTTTGTGAGCATCGCACCGAAGTAGTAGCTGTTACCCAGGGCTACGTCACACTGCCCCTCTTTTACTGCCTTAACCTGTGCACGGTCGTTACCCTGAGGCTTGCGTGCCAGATTAGCCTTCACCGCTTCCAACCAGGCCTCAGCTTCGGCCTCACCCTTGTGTTCAATCATCGAGCCAATAAGTGATAGGTTGTAGGAGTGCTTACCGCTGCGAGTACAGATGCGACCCGCCCATTTGGGGTCCGCGAGATCTTCGTAGCTGCCGATCTCACCTTCTGCGACACGCTCTTTAGATGTGTAGATGATACGGCTGCGTGCAGTCAGACCCACCCAGGTACCATCGTCATCACGGTACTGTGCAGGAACGTTGGCGTTAATCTCTGCTGAGTCTATTTTAGCCAGTAGGTTACGCGCTTTAGCGTCGTGTAGGGGGCCAATGTCACTGGTTAACAGAATGTCAGCCGGGGTGTTGCGCCCCTCATTTTCGATTCGCTCTATCAGGCCTTTGGACGCGTATATAATGTTTACATCAATATCCGTCTTCTCTTTGAACGCATCCAGTAGAGGGCGCAGCAAGAACTCTTGACGGTAGGAGTAGATATTAACTTCATCCGCCAGGCTCGCCTGTGGGGCTGCGGTGAGGACTGCGAGGGAACTAATAGCAAAAACAGTAGACAGTGGCTTAGTTGAAACAACAGACATCTTGCTCTCCAATAAAGATAACGTAAACGATAATGAGAAAGATTATCATTTATATTTAGACTGTCAACCTAAATGTTAATGATTCTCATTTGATATCTCTAAATGACCGGAAAAATTCGGCTTGCTATAACAGGGATCGCTGTTTCAACGCGCAGTATTCGCTCCCCGAGGTGAAACGCAGAGAAGCCTTGGCGCTGCATTAGCTCAACTTCGTACGCTATAAAACCGCCCTCTGGACCAATCGCCACCAAGGATTGATCTAGGCTGGGTTCCGGGCAGGGGGATGCATCATAGGGGTGAGCAATGAGTGCACGTTTACCTTCAGCCAAGGCTGGAAGCTCATCCTCGACAAAGGGTTTGAAGCGCTTACGTAGATGTAATCTTGGCATCAAGGTATCGCCCGCTTGCTCCAGTCCAAGCTTGAACAGCTCGTCAACACTCTCCGGTTGCAGTATCGGGGTGGACCAGTAGCTCTTATCGACACGATAGGCGTTGATCAGAAAGATCTCTTTAATACCCAAGGTTGCACAGTTTTGCAGGATGCGTTTGAGCATTTTGGGTCGGGGCAGGGCCAATACCAGAGTCAGAGGCAAAGGGCTTGGTGCATCATGAGTTAGCTCGACAGAGAGTCGCGCCTCGGAGGTGTTGATCGATTCAACGAGGGCGTGGCCGCGTCGACCATTAACTACACCGGTACGCAGTTGGTCGCCCTGTTCAACGCGCTGCACCTCCAACATATGTTTGAGGCGTCGGCCGCTGAGTAGAACTCGATTTTGTGCAACAAAATCTGCGGGTTCGAGTAGAAGTAGGTTCAAAAAGGGTGCCTCCATCGTCTAAGGTCGTTATTCTACCCATCTTTACTTGGGGTCACCTAATGGATGGGTGGTGCCGATTCACTTTCGATAAGCTAGCAAGAGCGGAATGAGCAACGCACCCGACCTGATTCAAGATCCGATCCGACCGACCCTGGTGCGTATGACCGTGCCAATGATGTTCGGCATGGTCAGTCTGATGCTATTTAACCTTGCGGATGCTTGGTTTGTGGGGCAGTTGGGTACCGATCCCTTGGCGGCACTATCGTTTACGTTCCCAATCAGTTTTTCCGTTACGAGCTTGGCGATCGGGCTAGGCGTTGGTACTTCAGCGACCCTCGCGCGATTAATTGGCAGCGGTCAAACCGCACGTGTAGCTCGGGTAGCGACTGATAATTACCTAATGGCTATTTTGATCACGGCCCTTGTCGGTTTGCTCGGACAGTTTTTACTCCCGACTCTGGCGCAGCTCTTGGGTGCGCCTTATGCCCTCTACCCGCTGATAGAGGGGTATATGAGTATCTGGTTCTTCGGATCGATCTTTATGGTGCTGAATATGGTGTGCAACGCCACTTTCCGAGCTTCAGGTGATACCCGTATTACAGCCGTGATTATGCTCGGCTCATCGGTGATGAATTTTATTCTTGATCCCATCCTTATCTTTGGTTGGGGGCCAGTTCCGGCGTTGGGAATTGAAGGTGCCGCCTTGGCCAGTTTGATCGCTTGGGCAAGTACTTCGTTTGTGGCGCTTTATCTACTGAAACGTCTGAAGGGATTGTTGCTGCTCGAGTGGCTGCGCTGGCCCGATATCTGGGATAACTGGCGCTCTGTTCTGCGCATCAGCCTGCCTGCAGCGCTCTCTAATATGATGACCCCAGTCGCCAATGGCGTGCTCACCGCGGTTGTTGCCCGTCATGGTCCTGAGGCAGTAGCGGCCTTCGGTGTCGGTAATCGTTTGGAGTCGCTCTCTCTACTTGTCTGTTTAGCGCTTTCGATGACGTTACCGCCGTTTATCTCGCAAAACTTTGGTGCCCGATTGATACACCGAGTGCAGGGTGCCTATCAGAGTGCGATCCAATTTGCGCTCATATGGCAGTTGCTTGTTTATCTACTGCTGGCACTTTCAGCAGGTTGGGTGGCACAGCTCTTTACAGATGACCCTGAAGTACTGCGTTGGCTGACACTGTGGATTTTGGTTGTGCCGTTGGGGTTTGGTTTTCAGGCGGCGACCTTTCTCTCCTCCTCAACGTTCAATGCGCTACACCAGCCACTGCGTGCCTTGCGCATCAGTCTGGTGCGACTGTTTATCCTCTATGTACCGCTCGGTTGGCTGGGTAACCATCTGTTCGAGCTCAAGGGGATGTTTGTGGCGCTGGTCGTTGCAAATGCACTGACTGCGCTCTTCGCCTGGTTCTGGATGCTGCGCGTGCAGGGCCGCTTGATTCGAGAAGTCCAGCAATAGAGTCTCTGGCTGAAAGTCGAATCTCCTTCAACTGAGTATCATGTTAGTGTCACAAAAATGCTGCATTCTAGTGCGAATTTTTCTTAGGCTTGCACTACAATAGCGCAGCAATGCTGACAAAGGCACGCTACAGACCCCGTTAAGAGTGGTTTGCGGAGCCTGACAAGGTTCGTCAGGTTGGCATAGTTCTTGTTATTCGAAGGTAGTTTAAACCGGCGAAGAGACTCAGGGATTAGGGAGCTTCCGCTAACTTTCAGGCGGGTAAGGAGTACCTGTCTTACTCAAACCATGGGGTGTTAAAAAGCTATGAGCCAAAAAATCGCACTAGTAACCGGTGGTACCGGTGGACTGGGTACTTCTATTTGTCGTGAACTTGCAGATGCGGGTTTCAAAGTTGTCGCAGGATACAACTCAGGTGGTAACCACGACAAAGCGAAAGCCTGGCAGGAAGAGCAGCGTAAAGATGGTTACGAAATTGAGGTCGCTTACGGCGATGTAACTGATGCGGAATCTTGTGCGAAATGTATCGAAACCGTTGAGTCGCTGACGGGCGGTAGCGTTGATGTGCTGGTGAATAATGCCGGTATCACGCGCGATGGTATGTTTAAGAAAATGAGCTGGGAACAGTGGGACGAGGTGCTCTCTGCAAACCTAGACTCGATGTTCCATATGACCCGTTTGGTGATCAATCCGATGCTCGACAAGGGCTTTGGCCGTATCATCAACATCTCTTCTGTAAACGCACAGAAAGGTCAGTTTGGTCAGGCAAACTACTCTGCTGCCAAAGCGGGTATTCACGGTTTCACCAAAGCGCTGGCGCAGGAAGTGGCTCGCAAAGGCGTAACGGTTAACACCGTATCACCCGGTTACATCATGACTGCGATGGTTGCCAAGATTGATCAGAAGATCCAGGATTCGATTACTTCAACTATTCCTGTCGGCCGCTTTGGCCAGCCGCATGAGATCGGCCGTACGGTCGCGTTTCTTGCAGATGATGAGTCCGGTTACATCACCGGCGCAGACTTCTCCGTGAACGGCGGTTTGCATATGTTCTAAGGCGTTCGCTGAAGAATCTGAAGAGAGGCGTCTGCGAAAGTGGGCGCCTCTTTTTTTGCCTAATTATCGCTATTTGCTGACCTCAACCTGGCCATCAACATAGAACCACTTTTCGCCCTCTTTGCGAAAGTTAGAGCGCTCATGCAGACAGCCAGCACCGGAGGGCGCGATAAAATAGGCGTTGAATTCGACCACACCGGTTGCGTCCGTTGCACGACCCGCCAGCGTTTCGACAATCTCCAGTTTGACCCATTGAGTCTGGCGCAACTCCTGCTCCAGCATACGACGCTCGTTGGGGGAGCGCCGCTCTGGCGCAAGTGTTGAGATGAGGTAGTCTGCTGCACCTAAAGCAAATGCGCTGAAGCGCGAGCGCATGAGCTGCTCTGCTGTGGGAGCTAGGCGCTCTTGGCTTAAAAATGGCCCGCAGCACTGTTTGAGTGCTTTCTCTGAGCCGCAGGGGCAGGGCGCGTTATCTTCAGTCGACATCTTGGTACTCAATAATTTGATGTTTAAAACGGGGTACTCTTAGCCAGACGCAGTTACGCCTGATACTCTTTACGCATTATTTTGAGCGCATTATCACGCGAACAGAGTTGATTGAATAGGAAATGACATGGCCGGCGGGCAGATAGATACATTTTTTTGGCACGATTATGAGACCTCTGGCACTGATACTCGGCGCGATCGGCCGCTGCAGTTTGCTGGCGTGCGCACGGACGCTGAGCTCAACCTAATTGAGGACCCATTAGTTATCTACGCTCGACCGGCTGATGATCTGTTACCGCACCCAATGGCTTGCCTAATTACCGGTATTACACCGCAAAAAGCGCTGGATGAGGGGTATCCGGAGACAGAGTTCATTGATCTGATTCATCAGCAGATGGCACGTCCCGGTACCTGTTCAGTCGGCTATAACTCTCTGCGATTCGATGATGAGGTAACCCGCAACACCCTCTACCGTAACTTCTTTGACCCCTATGCTCGTGAATGGCAGAACGGCTGTTCACGTTGGGACATTATCGACATGTTGCGCTTGACCCGTGCACTGCGTCCCGATGGGATCAATTGGCCCCAGTACGAAGATGGTACGCCGAGCCTCAGACTTGAGGATCTGACCGCGGCCAACGGACTTGATCACGGTCAGGCGCATGATGCGCTCTCCGATGTATTGGCAACCATCGCTGTGGCTAAGTTGGTCAAGCAGGCGCAGCCGAAACTCTACGATTATGTGCTGCAGAACCGAACTAAACAGCGGGTGCAGGCGATGCTTGATACGGAGCGTATGAAGCCTATCCTGCATGTCTCATCGAAGTATCCGATTGAGCAGGGAAATCTCGCCCTAGTAGCGCCAATAGTTAGCCAGCCGGGTAATCCTAATGCGACGCTCGTTTGGGACCTGCGCGCTGACCCTCAGCCGCTCTTTGATCTGCCGCCTGAGGAGCTGCGCCACTTGCTATTTACTCGTCATGATCAGTTGCCTGAGGGTTCACCGAAGATTGCGCTGAAGGCGGTGCATGCGAACCGCTGTCCAATTCTGGCTCCGGCAAATATGCTCAGTGCCGACGAGGCGAGCCGCTTTGAGATAGATGGAGAGACTTGTCGCCGACATCTTGCAATGCTGCGCAATGCGCCCGGTCTAATCCAAAAGGTTCAAGCGATCTATGATGAGCAGCGTGAACCTGAGTCTGACCCGGATCTAGCGATCTATTCGGGTGGTTTTTTCAGTGCTGATGACAAGAAACTGATGGATAAAGTTCGCGCGGCTGATGCCGATACCCTAGCTACACTGGATCTGCCATTTCAGGACACGCGTTTGGAGGAGATGTTGTTGCGCTACAAAGCGCGTAACTACCCGCATACGTTGTCGGAAGAGGAGAGTCAGCGCTGGGAGGAGTACCGCAGTCAGAAACTTCTAACAGGCGAAAATGGCCACCTCAGCTTTGAAGCCCTCTATGCCGAGATGAATCGACTGGCGGCGGACCCTGCGACCACTGATCAGCAGCGAATGATTTTGGAGGAGTTGGCGCTCTATGCCGAGTCGATCTATCCGATGGAGTTTATCTAAGCCGGGCCCAAGCGCGCGCGAACACACCGGTTGGCGATACGCGATATCGCTAGCGGCGATCTGTTTGATCAGCTTGCAGCCAACGATCGCCGCGGATGATACCCCCGATATAGATCTGGCAGAGGACCCGCTCGCTGCGGAGTTCGCGCGTCAATATGATCAACGCCTTCTGCTGCGCGAAGATGACTACGTTCCGGACTCGCAAGAGTATAGGTCAGTCGTGGCGGGTGAGGACCCGCTGCCGCCTATGCTGGAAATCCTACCCTCACCCAAGCAACTTCCGACGCCAACCATCGTTCCTCCGGGTGAGCCAGCATTGATTGCAAACCAGCCACCCGAGTGGATTCTGTTTGAACCCCAGGCAGCACCGTTGGAGCCTGAGTGGCTGCTTTACCAGGCTGAGACAAACGGAGTGGCAGATGAGGAGCAGGTACTGGCCCAAATCGATCTGGACTACAGAGTGGGGCTTGAGGGCGCGGGCAGCATAGATCTGCCCCCATGGCCAGAGGATGAGCGAACATCCAAGCCCAGCTTTGAGATTTTTGAAACTGAGCTGATCTCACCCTTCTCGCCAATCCCTGAGCTTGACCAGCTGCCTTTCCCCGACGCCTAATTAGTTTTGGGCGACGACGCTATTGGTCTCAACCCAGGCGCGCCGTTCTAGCAGCTCATCAATACGTTGCAACAGTGAAGCGGCGTCAACTTCATTCAACGCCTGCAACAGTTGTTCACGGGTATCGAAGCTAGGATTATCGCGGTCTATCTCACGCCACAGTCTCGCGGTCTCATCACTGAGGCGTTGTGAAGGCGTGCTGATACGTGACGCCAAGCTAGCTTTGAACTCATCTAAGCGTCGCTCCAGAAGGTTCGGCAGATCTCTACGCCAGTCGTCAAGGAATGCTTGGAACGCTGCGCGCAGCTCAGCACTATTCGCGACCGGTGATTGCGCGACCAAAGCGATGCCCGGTTGCTCGCTCATCGGCAGATAGTTACTGAATACGATATATCCGAGTTGCTGCTCTGTTCTCAGACTGGTGTAGAAGGGTGCCGAGAGCATCTCGTTTAACAGCGAAATCTCTGCTCGTTGCTCTAAGCTCTTATTGCTGCCCTGCAAGTAGAGCAGCAGTGCTGTGTCTGTGTGATCAACGCTGACTTGCAGTTCTCGCGTCTCACTCAGTGGCTCCACTTTAAGTTGCGGAGCAGGGATAGGCTGCATCTGACTGAATTGGGCCTCTACCATCTGAGCGAGATTCTGCGCCTCTGATTCGGTCAGGTTGCCGTGAACGAAAAGTTTGAGGCTACCTTCAGCGAGCAGGCGGTCACGCTGCTGATTGAGCTGTTCCAGACTGACGTCTGGAAGGACTGCCAATCTCTCCTCAACACTCCAACCCTCCATCAGATTATCGAATAGCAGCGCGAAAGTGCGGTTGTACGGTTTATCTTTCAGGCTGTTGGCAAGTTCTTCTGCATAGCTCTGTTTGAGACGCTCAAATAGAGCGATGTCAGTAAGCGGTGTATTGAGGGAGTCGAGCTCTGCTTCAAACAGTGCGGGTAGGCGGTCATCATAGCCGCTGACTTTGATGGACAGGCCTCGCAGGTGTGGGTAAAGGTCCGCTTCGAGTCCCGCTAAGGCGGCATCATAGAGTGTCTCGTTTGCCAGCTCTTTAAGCATTCGGGTTAGCAAGGTGCTCGCGACTGCATTTTGTGGAGACGCAGTAACCTGCGGTGTGAAAATTGCTAGGTTGATAGCGCCTCGAGGCTGACCGAAGTCTCGATCTTGTAGATGCCATACTTCGAGTAGATCGGTCTCCACCAAGCGTTGCGGTTTGTCAGCAATGTCTCCCGGTTTCATATCGAAAGCGGTTGCTACAAAGGGGTTGAGCGCTTTGATCTGCAGTGCGTCGATCTGCTCAGGTGTTTGCCACTCAGCTATCAGGCTCTTATCAGGTTTCGAGATGCGGTACTCAATGCCGTAGAAGGCTTCGGTTGCGTCGGTCTGCGCCTGATCGGAGTAGCGTGACAGAATCATGCGCTCAGGCCGCATCAAATCGAGGTAGGTGCTGATCTGTTGTGGATCGAACTGCTCAAACAGATACCCTGCGTGCAGCAGCTCTTCGGCGGGATACTCGGCTAGCATGCGCGCAAACCGTGTTACTTCATGCGAGGGTTCGCCTGGCTGTTGAAAACGGAAGTCAATTTCGGCGAGCTGGCGTTGCTCATCGTATAGTGCCTGCTGTAGCCCCTCTTGACGCATCAGTTCCAACTTGGCGAACAGCGCTTCTATGATCTTCGCTTCATTCTGTTGGCCCTCGGGTGTCAGATCAATGTTGATATCAAAACGACTCTGGTTATCGAGATCTATACCTATCCAAGCGCCTAGGCTCTCAGCCCAGCCTTGTGCTTTGAGATAGGAGAGCAGACTGCCCTCACCCTCATAACCGAGCTGGTTTGCGATGTAGTAGAGGGGCTTGGTCCTCCAGTGAGGCGTTCGCTCCGGCAGCGGAAAGGCGATGCTCAGTTGCTGCATCGCTTTGACAGTTTTTACGTCCAGCTGTAGAGGCAACTGCTGCTCATCATAGAGCGGCAGTCGGTCAATGTAGGGTTCAACATCTCGGTCTTCAATAGGACCGAAGTAGTTGGTAGCCAGTTGCTCGAGCTGGTCGATTGATTGGGGTCCGATGAGCGCGGCGGTCATCAGGTTGGCCGAGTAGTAGCGCTCGTAAAACTCGATAAGGTCCGGGCGGATTGGATTGTCGGCATCGTTCGACAGCGTATCCAGGTTGCCGACGGTAAACATTGACCAGGCGTGGTCGGGGTTCATCAGTAGCTTATCGGCTACATAGTTGCGTCGGCCATCCTCCAAACGCTTCGACTCAAACTCCGAATGCACCGCTTTGCGTTCTCGCTCGACGTATTCTGGTGTAAAGAGTGGGGCGATGAAGAACTGTGAGAATCGATCGAGTGCTGGCTCTAGTGAGTCCGCTTTGATGTCAAAGAAGTAGGTAGTGTTGTCGTAAGCGGTAAACGCATTGTGGCTACCGCCGTTAGCACTAATAAAGCTTTGGTAGGCGTCGACCTCAGGAAACTTCTCTGTACCGAGAAAAAGCATGTGCTCGAGAAAGTGGGCGAGCCCCTCGCGGCCCCGAGGATTCGCGTTAGAGCCCACACCTACGCTCAGTGAAGCAGCAGCTTTTTGCAGACGCTCGTCGGATACCAGCGCAACTTTAATTCGGTTATCAAGTTCGATGACTCGGTATTCGCGCTGATCGAGTTCGCTCTTGATCACCTCTGCCGCAGAGATAAACGGAGCAGTAGAGATCGCAATCGTGGTAACAAAGATGCTTAACAGCTTCACAGACAACTCCTATTCCAACTTCTAGTGTATACGAGCGAGGCTCTGAAAAGATTAGGTCAGTGATTAGAGTTTCTAGTTTTCAGCTGAAATGGTTATGAATTTCCTTTGACCTCGGAGCAGGAATTCTGCAGCGCCAATTCTTTTGAGATTGTGCTAAGCGGAAAAACTAGAATCGAATACTATGCTTCGGCTAGCCGAGCTTTAGACCGATGAGGAAACCGGTGGTGGCACTGGCGCCTCGGGCGGTGAAGGTGGAGAGGCGATCCATGAGGAAGCTGCCGGATTGGCTAGCAAACTCGGTCGCTGCGGTTGCGGCCTGTTCGATGCTCTCATCGCTGACGGTGGCGATACCGTAATACTCGGCGGCAAACATTAGAATCAGTGCGCCACCGCCGATAAGAAGCGCTAGTTTTAGCATCTTTTTCGCAAAGTAACCGACGGCCAGACCGATGACGAAGGGTGCACCTACGTTACCGAGTAGGAAGGTGCTCGAGAGAAAGTCAGTGTCAGCGGTGGTTGTTGCTGCTGTTTGTGGTTCCATAGCTGATCAGCGGCCAATAAAAATGATACCGCCTAGTCTGAGCAATTTGTCAGCTTAATTCCACCAAAAACAGCAGTTTACCCAGATGCTGTAACAGATTATCTGGTGTAGTCTTGGTGTATAAGTCCAATAAGGAGATTCGAATGAATCGTGAAAAGGTTATTTTTGCCTTTTTTATCGTACTGGCGCTGACCCTAAACGTCGGCTTTGTTGTGGGTGATGTCGACAATCCGGCGCACCACGAAGTGCTGGAACTCTTCTTCGCTATTGTAGTGTCTCTCGTTTGTACCGTGCTCAAATTTGGTGATCGCAGTCACCTCGGCGCGCTGATGTTGGCGACCAGTCTCGTGGCTGATTTGCAGTTGATCGCAGCGGGGGCCATTTGGGGCTATTACGCCCATATTGCCGCAGCGGGAATGACCGGTGATGCGATGGCCAGCGTGGTTTCGTTTGCAGCTGGCGCACTTGTGGCTAACATTATTTCAGTCGTGCTGCTGGTTATCGAAACAGTTTTGGTGCGCCGCTAAGGCATGAATGCGCTTCTCTACGTGATGCTGCGGCGGCTGCGTATGCCGCTGATCGTGCCGATTTCAGTTTACGCCGTCTCAACTTTGGGGTTGGTTTTGATCCCTGGAGTTGATGACCAGGGACAGCCCTGGCGCATGGATTTCTTCCACGCCTTCTACTTCGTCTCGTTTATGGGGTCGACCATCGGTTTTGGTGAAGTTCCTTATCCATTTACACCGGGTCAACGCATGTGGACGTTGGTCTGCATCTACGCCACGGTTATCGCTTGGCTCTATGCGATCGGTTCGTCACTGGCGATCTTGCAGGACAATGGCTTTCTGCGTTTGATGCGCTCGCGCCGCTTTGCGCAGAAGGTGAAGGCCCTGCAGGAGCCTTTCTATCTGGTGTGTGGCTACGGCACGACAGGCCGTGAAGTGGTGTTGGGACTTGAGCGCCGCGGGATTCGCTCAGTGGTAATCGATATACGCCAAGAGCGCATCGACAGTGTTGAGCTCGAGGAGTGGGCGCTGCCCGCGTACAGCCTCTGTGCTGATGCGTCGTTGCCCGACAACCTCGATATGGCTGGCCTGCGTAAATCAAATTGTCTTGGTGTGTTGGCGCTGACCGATCGAGATAACGTCAACCTCGCGATCGCGATTGCGAGCAAGCTAGTGATGCCGCAGCGCTTGGTGATTAGCCGCAGTGAGAATCAGGTAACGACGGCGAATCTCGCCTCCTTCGGTACTGATCTCGTGATCGACCCGTTCAAAGAGTTCGCGGACTATCTCGGCTTAGCCGTGCGCCATCCGCACCAGCATCTGGTTATCGACTGGCTCCTGAACCCTGACCACCGGCCGCTCTCGAGTATCTATAAACATGCGAAAGGGCGCTGGGTGCTCTGTGGTTATGGTCGTTTTGGGCAAGCATTGGCGCGCGCGATGGCGGGGGATCAGACTGAGATCACAATCATTGAGCCTGATGCAATGCGAGTCGAAGAGGGGTGTGATTATGTGCAGGGTGTGGGAACAGAAGCGGTAACACTCGAAGCCGCCCGCGTTGCTGATGCTGTCGGTATCATCGCCGGTACCCCAGATGATGCAGATAACCTCTCAATCCTGATGACTGCACGTGAGCTAAATCCCAAGCTGACTACCGTGGTGCGCCAGAATCACGCTGCGAACCGATTGATATTCGACAACTCAAATGCAGATTACGTGATGCAGCCTGGGCACACTGTCGCTATTCAGATCCTGGCACACCTGCGTACGCCGCTCTTGGGGCTTTTTTTTGAGCGCCTGCGTCAGATGGATGAGGTGTGGTCACATACATTGATTAACCGTATCTCAGATGCAGTTGGCGACGCACGCGTGGATAGCCGCAGCTTCATTATTAGCGATGAGCAGACACCAGCCCTAGCTGCCGCTATCAGAGCGGGAGAGAGCGTCAACTTGCGAGCTCTGATGAAGCGGCCTAATGACCGGACTAAAGATCTGGAGTGCTTTGCCCTGCTGCATAAGAGAGAGGCTGAGGTGCAGTTGACTCCCGGCGAGTTGCTGGAGCTGAAACTCGGTGATGAGTTGCTCTTTTGTGGTCAGTACGCGCACTTGAAATCTCAGCTCTGGACGTTAGAGAATCATCAAACGCTCAGTTATGTACTGACTGGTCAAGACGACAACCCCAACCCCGTACTTCGCTGGATTCGGAGCTTTAACGCCTGATGGCTTACTTTCTGCTGATACTGACCCCGATGTTCTGGGCCGGTAACTTTATTAGTGCCCGTGCAATCGCACCTGAGACTGATCCATTGCTCTTGGCGCTGTTGCGTTGGCTGGTTGCGCTACTGTTGATACTGCCCTGGTGGTGGCCGGTGGTCAGACGCGAGTGGTCGGCGATGCGGCAGAACCTACCGATACTCTGTTGGCTCTCCTTCTGGAGTGTCGCTGTCTTTAATACCATGATCTACCTGGGGGTTGAGAGCACCACGGCCAGTAATGCGGCGATCTTTCAGGCGATCATTCCGGTGTTGATCCTGCTACTGAGCTGGATGTTCTACTCCGAGCGAGTCAATGCCCTACAGGGGCTGGGAATACTCCTATCGATTAGCGGTGTATTAGTAATCGTCTCCAAGGCAGAGCTATCGCGCCTGCTGGGTTTTCGGATGAATCCGGGAGATCTGTGGGTTATGGTGGCAGTGGTCTCTTGGGCGATCTACTCGGTGACGCTGCGTCATCGTCCGACAACAGTCAGCCCGTTCGGTTTTTTCGGCTTCTCTGTCGCCTTCGGTGTTGTTGCCCTTCTGCCTTTCGCTATATGGGAGCAGGGTGGTTTGGTGGTGCCGCACTGGAATACATGGGTTTGGGCTGTGGTTGGCTACATAGCGATCTTTCCATCGATCTTAGCTTACCTTTTCTGGAATCGTGGTGTGGCTGAGATCGGCGCAGCAACGGCCGGCTTATTCATCTATCTGATCCCTGTTTTCGGTTTAGTACTCGCTATCCTCTTCCTAAATGAGTCCCTTCATGGGTATCATTTGGCCGGAATTTTATTGATTGCTGCTGGAATCTTGTTGGCGATGATTCGCCGTATCTCTGGATATCTAAAGCAGCGACGTGCAAAGGAGTTGTCATGAAAAGTTTTTTGATCGCCTGTTTCTCATTGATGTTGGTTTTAGGAGTGCCGCAGCAGGCTGAAGCGAAGCGCTTTGGCGGCGGTTTTTCGTTGGGTAAAAGTTTCAGTACACAGAAAAAAGTAGCGCCTGCACCCACTAAGCAGACCAGCACAACCAAAGCTGATGGCACCAAAAGTGGTGCTGCTACGCAACCGGCTAAGCCGGGTATGGGTGGTCTATTTGGCGGTCTTCTTGCTGGCGGACTTTTAGGTGCGTTGATTTTTGGCGGCGCTTTCGAGGGTATTCAGTTAATGGATATTCTACTGATCGGGTTGGCGATATTCTTTTTGATGCGTCTGATGGGCGGACGGCGTGAGCCTGCCTATGCTGGCGCAGGTAACAACAGTGCCAACAGCACCAGCGCTCAGCAGCAGAATCGTCAGAGCACGACTTCAGCACCCTCCGCGTCGGGGGATGCTGAGTTTGAGCAAGATACCAGGGTAGTCGAGACGCCTGATTGGTTTGATGCAGATGCCTTTCTGGCACAGGCGCCAGAGCACTTCACTCAGTTGCAGCGCGCTTGGGATGCGCAGGACTGGGAGGAGATTGCCGAGTACACCTCAGCTGAGCTGTTGGCGCAGTTAAAGACAAACCGCGCAGTCCTTCCAGAACAGCAGCAGACTGAAGTGGTCTCTTGTATGGCGGAATTGGTCGGTTTCCAGCAGAGCCGTGCTGAGACTGTAGTCAGTATTCACTTCCACGGTTGGATCCGCGAGCAGGGTGAACAAGAGCCTTCCGAGTTCTCAGAGATTTGGCACCTGGGGCGGGTTGCGACCGAAGAGGATGTTAACTGGGTTATCCTGGGAATCGAACAGCCGTAAAAATCGCCCCTTTTTGGGGCAAATAGTTGAAAAATGAGGGGTTAATCGATAGTTTAAGACCACTCATAATAAGGTTTGCAAAAACCTAAATAAGAAAGCAAACGACAAAACATTTTTCGGGGAGAAAAATCATGCGTGCAATCAACCTTACTCGTGCCGCAGCACTCGCTGCTGCCGTTGCACTTATTGCTGGCTGTAGCTCTACGAGTACGACTACAGATGGTGGCGCAGATGTGACTGATGCTAACAACGCTGCACAGACACAGGGTGCTGACGGTTCCAACGTACAGGCGGGCACTAGCTACGCTGATGTTGCGCGCCTACGCACCACGTTCTACTTTGATTTTGACCAGTCTGTTGTTCGTCAAGAAGGCTTCGCAGACCTCGAGGGTCATGCGCGCTACCTAGCCAACAATCCAAGTGCAAAAGTCCGCCTTGAAGGGCATGCTGATGAGCGCGGTACGCGTGAATACAACATCGCTCTGGGTGAGTCTCGTGCCAATGCTGTTGCGCGTCTGCTGATCGTCAACGGTGCAAGTAATGGCCAGATCGAAACTATCTCTTACGGTGAAGAGAAGCCAGCGATGCTGGGCCACACTGAGAACGAGTGGTCTCTGAACCGTCGCGTAGAGCTGAGCTACACTAGCCGCTAATGAAGAAATTGACCCTTGTAGTCGCACTGGCTGCCTCAAGTCTGGTGCAAGCAGAATCTCTGTCCCAGTCTGCTCAGAGCGAGCTGGTACTGATGATTCAGCAGCTTCAGGCTGAAGTACGCCAGCTGCGTGGGGAAATAGAGACTCAGCAGTATCGCGTGCAGAAGCTCGAGCGTGAGCAGCTTGAACGTTACCGTGATGTGGATCGCCGCCTCAGTGCGCTTATCCTCAGTGGCGGTTCGGCTGCGGCGCCCGCGCCTCAGCCGGCTGCTACGGCTGCGGCACCTGAGCCGACTGAGCCGACTCCGTCACAACAGCCTGTTGCAGCTGCGCCTGCGCCGGCCGCACCAGCGCCTGCAGCAACGGCTGTGAGCGATTCCGAAGCTTATGCGTCTGCCTTTGCTCTGGTGCGCGAGCGTCGATTTGAAGAGGCACTGACCGCCTTTGAGGGATTTGTCGCAACCTATCCATCAAGTGATCGTTTGGCAAATGCACACTACTGGATTGGTGAAGTGCAGCTTGCGCAGCAGAAGCTTGAGCCAGCGCGTGCAGCCTTTCAGCTGGTGGTCGACCAGTTTAGTCAGCACCCAAAGCGTCCTGACGCTCTGTACAAGTTGGGTGTGGCTCAAGATCGATTGGGCGATGTTGCTGCCCGTACATCGACGTTTGAGCAGTTGATTGCGAATTATCCCAAGAGTTCCGCTGCTGGCCTTGCACGGAATTATCAGAGTCGATAACAGCAGAGCTGCCGATCGCGTAGCTATTGGTAGCAAAGCTGTCACTCCTAAAACCGTTGATAGGATTTAACCGATGAATAAGCGAGCTGTAGTATTGCTCTCTGGCGGATTGGACTCCGCGACGGTGCTGGCGATAGCTGCAAGCCAGGGTTACGAATGCTATGCGTTGAGTTTCGATTATGGTCAACGTGCGCAGACGGAACTCAATGCCGCACGTGCTCTAGTGAAATCATTGGGTGCAAAGGAGCACCGGGTGTTCAATCTTGATCTAGCACAGTTTGGTGGTTCGGCACTGACAGATAGCAGCATTGATGTACCCTCGGATGCCGAGGAGGGAATTCCTGTTACCTATGTTCCCGCCCGCAATACAATCTTTCTCTCGCTCGCTTTAGCCTGGGCCGAAGTGCTGCACGCAGATGCGATCTTTATCGGCGTTAACGCCGTAGACTACTCGGGTTACCCAGACTGTCGTCCCGAATTTATTGCTGCCTACGAGCAGATGGCTAATCTGGCAACGCGTAATGGCGTGACTGGTGAGCCGTTCAAAATAGAGACGCCGCTGATCGACCTGACAAAAGCAGAGATAATCCAGCAGGGCACAGCGCTAGGTCTGGATTATGCGCTTACCGTTTCTTGCTATCAGTCCGACGACGATGGGCGGGCATGCGGCAACTGCGATAGTTGTCATCTGAGAGCGAAAGGCTTTGCCGATGCAGGCCTTGCCGATCCAACTCGCTATCAGAGCTAGATCCAAGCCAGTCTGGGCGACTCTAGTTTGACTTGCTCAGCTCTAGTACACTAGCGCCGCTTTTAAATATCTCAGGATTTGACCATGCTCAGTAAGGAACAACTCGATAAGCGTATTCTTGTGCAGGAACACTTTGCCAAAGAGCACCTGCCGCATGAGCTGACCGAGGCGCAAATAGAGCAGCTGAACGACGAGATTATCGCTGAGCTCAAAGCGCGGGATGCCTGCTTAGTTGCACACTACTACTGCGATCCTTTGGTGCAGGCTATCGCTGAGAAGAGCGGCGGTTGTGTAGCTGACTCGCTCGAGATGGCCCGCTTTGGAGCCAAACACTCCGCCTCTACTCTGGTCGTTGCCGGGGTTCGCTTTATGGGCGAAACGGCAAAGATCCTTAGTCCGGAAAAGCGTATTCTGATGCCAACCCTCGAGGCGACTTGCTCGCTGGATCTGGGTTGTCCCGTAGACGATTTCAGTGCGTTCTGCGATCAGCACCCCGATCGTGAAGTCGTGGTATACGCCAATACTTCAGCAGCGGTAAAAGCGCGTGCTGACTGGGTGGTTACATCGAGTATTGCGGTACAGGTTATCGAGCACTTAGCTGAGCAGGACAAGAAGATTATCTGGGCTCCAGATAAGCATTTAGGCACTTATGTTCAAAAAGAGACTGGTGCAGATATGCTCCTCTGGGATGGGGCCTGCATCGTTCACGAGGAGTTCAAAGCCAAAGGTTTGCTGGATCTTAAACAGGTCTACCCAGACGCGGCAATTCTGGTCCATCCCGAGTCGCCCGATGCGGTAGTGCAATTGGCCGATGCTGTCGGTTCTACCAGCCAGCTCATCAAAGCAGCGCAAGAGCTTCCCAATGAGACCCTGATCGTTGCGACTGATCGTGGCATCTTCTACAAGATGCAGCAAGCGGCGCCCGGTAAGACCTTTATTGAGGCACCAACCGGAGGCTCAGGTGCTACCTGTCGCTCTTGTGCGCACTGTCCTTGGATGGCTATGAACGGTCTGCAAAACATCCTCGATGGTCTGCGTCAGGGTAAAGAAGAGGTGTTCGTTGATGCTGACCTGCGCCAGAATGCGTTGCGCCCACTTGAGCGTATGCTCAGCTTTCAGGCGCAGTAGGCTCAAGCGTTCAGTAAATCGGCTGATAACGTCTAGTTGAAAAGCCTGTCGACCTCATCACGTTGCGCGAGCACCTCTAGCTCGCGTTGACTGACCCACTCTAGCTGATCCGGTTGGCGTCGCGCGTCACGGCGGGCAAAGTCGAGTTGGCGCAGCGCCAAATCGTAGTCTCCACGCACCAGAAAGTACTCCACTCGCGCGCGGTGTACGCCTACGCGGTCCGCCTCCAACCCCGAGGCTTCGGCAAGTTGGTACCAGAGTTCGGGGTTGTCTGGATGCTCGCGTGTCAGATCCCTTAAAACCCAAACAGCGTCCGCGACTCGCCCCTCCTGTAGTGCCCAATCTACTTGAGCCCGCTGCACAGCATAGTCATCGGGGTAGAGGTCTAGCAACTCCGCTTTGAGGCTTTGGGCCCCCTCGCTCTGCTTGGCTTCAAGCTGCTCGATACGCGTCAATTGCAACCAGGGGCTCTGGCGCAGCGCTGGGTTGAGCTGTTGCCAGAGTGACTCAGCCCGTTCTGCTTGTTCAGCTTTGACAGCCAGTATGTAAGCGTTCAGGGGTTGGTTAGAGCCCTCCAGCGTACGACCTTTATCGGCTAGGTGGGCCATTACTCGTGCCCGGGCAATCAGAAATTCGGTGCTATCACTGTAGACGCTCGGTTGCGGCATACTCAGTGCACGATTACTGGTGTCAGCGATTCGGTTTTGTGTGACCGGGTGAGTACGCAGAAATTCGGGCACGGCGTTACCAGAGAACCGGTGCACCTCTTGAAGGCGGGTGAACATCCGGGGCATCGCCGTAGCGCTAAATCCGGCGTTCACTAGTGTGCGCATGCCCGCTTGGTCGGCGTCTGTTTCGTTGGCGCGACTGAAGGCGAGCTGAGTGCTGGCGGTCGCACCAACGGTACCCTGCATAACAGCGATGCCAGCGTCAGTGCTGATTGAAGAGAGTAGGATGCCACCCAAAATGCCCGCTAATACTAGCGGTTTACTGCGCTCTGACGCAGCCTGCTGTTGAGCGTAGTGACGCTGGCTCAGGTGGGCGAGTTCGTGTGCGATCACCGATGCGAGTTCATCCTCTCGTTGAGCAGCCAGCATGAGCCCCGCATTAATGCCGATAATACCGCCAGGTGCGGCGAAGGCGTTAACCTCTGCACTATCGATAAGCACCAGCGTTAAGCGTTGATCCTCTAGCTCCGACACGGGTGCTAGGCGACTCAACAGTCCCTGCAGGTAGGACTCCACGACAGGATCGTCGTAAAGATTGGCTCGTCCCCGAACCATACGCACCCAAGCTTGTCCAAGTCGATACTCCTGATCCATCTGCAGTGCCGAGCTATTAGCCGAGCTAATACTTGGCAACTCTGCGCGAGCCCCGAGAGTGATTAACAAAAGTGTCAGGAAAATCAGGTATCTGTACATTTTGTCCCTGTGCCTATACGCGGCGTATCGTGGTCTTTAGAACCAAACTAGGTTACATTGCGCTGATATTACATAAGGCGCCTTAATAGAGTATGACAGAGATTCAAATTGACGAGAGATTGGATGCCTGTGGTTTGGCGTGCCCACTCCCTTTGTTAAAAGCTAAGCAAGCTCTCAATGCCATGAGCGCGGGCCAAGTACTCGAGGTGCGGGCTACTGATGCAGGCTCCGTCCGTGATTTTAAAGCTTATGCTGATCTGTCAGCGCACGAGCTGATCTCGACCGAAGAGGTTGATCAGGTCTACATTCATATTCTTCGCAGAGGCTAAGCAAAGATGCAGAAAATATTGGGCAAGTGGGTCCAGCGTTACTTCTCTGATGAGGGGGCTCTGCTGCTCTTCGCATTGCTGATCGCTGCTGGGTTGGTGATATTCTACCTCGGCGGTGCTCTGATCCCTGTATTCGCCAGTCTGATCCTCGCCTTTATGATGCAGGGGGCTGTTAATCGTCTTACTCGCCTAGGGGTCGGGCGGATGCTGGCCGTTATCCTGGTGTTTGTTGGATTTGTTGGTTTTCTGGCAGCATTTTTGTTGTTTGTTATGCCGATCGCTTGGCGTCAGTCTGTGACTCTATTTAACGAGCTGCCGCGGATGGTGATTGAGGTTCAGAATCTGTTGCTTCTGCTGCCGCAGAAATACCCCGACATGATCTCTGAGACACAGATCCGACAACTCTTTGGTCTGGCTGCAGCCGAGGTGAGTCAATTGGGGCAGCTCATTCTGAGCTTCTCCCTGAGTTCGGTAACCGGTGTGATGGCGCTGCTCATCTACCTAGTACTCGTACCTATCCTTGTCTTCTTCTTCCTTAAAGACAGCGACTCTCTAGTTAGTGGCTGGACCGCTGCGCTGCCCGAAAAGCGCGATGTGCTGAATCAGGTCTGGCATGAGATGGATGATCAGATCGCCAACTACATTCGCGGTAAGGCGATTGAGATACTGATTGTCGGCGTCGCCTCCTACATCGCCTTCGCGATCTTAGGGATCAACTATGCAGCTCTGCTGGCGCTGCTGGTGGGGCTCTCTGTACTTATTCCATACATTGGTGCGGCGCTGGTGACTGTACCGGTAGCGCTGATCGCTTTCTTCCAGTGGGGAATCTCTTCAGACTTCATGTATCTGATGATCGCCTACGGCGTGATTCAAGCGCTGGACGGCAACGTCTTGGTACCGCTGCTGTTCTCGGAGGCGGTGAACCTGCATCCAGTCTCCATTATTGTGGCGGTTCTGGTTTTCGGGAGCCTCTGGGGATTCTGGGGCGTATTCTTCGCTATCCCGCTAGCAACCTTAGTTAAGGCAGTGGTAACCGCTTGGCCGCAGAACCATGCGGCAGAGGAGGCCGCTACTGAGTAGTAGCGGCACCTGCTAGCTTAAGCTGGCAGGATCTGATTCGCGTGCTCTTTGGTTTTCACCTTAGAGATCACCTCTTCAAGCTTACCCTCTTCATCAATAATGAAAGTGGTTCGCACCGTACCCATGTACTCCTTGCCATAGAGTTTCTTCAGCTGCCAAGTGCCAAAGATCTCGTGTACTTCATGCTCGGTATCAGCAATGAGTGGAAATGGCAGATCGTACTTCGCGATGAACTTCTGGTGCGACGCCTCTTTGTCCTGACTAACACCGATGATCTGGTAGCCTGCGGCGGTCAGTCGATCGATGTTATCTCTCAGGTCGCATGCCTGCGCAGTACAGCCCGGAGTATTGTCTTTGGGGTAGAAGTAGATCACCACTTTTTTGCCTTTAAACTGGCTGAGGGTGATGGGGTCGCCGTTCTGGTCACGGGCGGTAAAATCGGGTACCTGCTGGCCAACTTCTAACATCTATCTCTCCTTAACGGCTGTGTAGTGCGATTGTTTCACTTTTATCGGCGCTTTGACCGAAAAAGTGTGTGTTGAGACTACGAATGTTAGCGCTATTTCGTTTAAAATGTCGCATTGGTTTATTTTTGCCAGAGAGCTGAATTCGTCGGTTCTCGAGCGTAAGACAACAAAAGGTGAAACAGCATGATTCGCGGCAGTATGGTAGCACTCGCCACCCCAATGCATCCCAATGGTGATCTCGATTGGGAAGCGCTCGACCGCGTTGTCGATATTCATTTGGAGAATGGCACTGACTCAATTGTAGCAGTGGGTACTTCGGGTGAATCGGCAACTCTGGACTACGACGAGCACTTGGAGGTTGTTAAACGTGTTGTTAAACGTGTTGCCGGCCGCATCCCTGTAATTGCCGGTACAGGTGCCAACTCTACGCGTGAAGCGATTGAGATGACGCGTGGTGCCAAAGAGGCGGGTGCTGACGCCTGCTTGTTGGTGACTCCGTACTACAACAAGCCAACCCAAGAGGGTTTGGTGCTGCACTACACCGCTGTTGCTGAAGCGGTAGATATTCCGCAGATCCTCTACAACGTTCCAGGTCGTACTGCCTGTGATATGCAACCTGAGACGGTGGTGCGTCTGTCCGCTGTAAAGAACATTGTTGGTATCAAAGAGGCGACTGGTGATATTGACCGTGCTCGTTTCCTAGTTGAGAACACGCCAGATGATTTCGCTATCTACTCAGGCGATGACGGTACTGCGATTGAGCTAATTCTCGCAGGCGGCCAGGGCAACATCTCGGTGACGGCGAATATTGCGCCCGCGCAGATGTCCGAACTCTGCCGTCTTGGCCTAGAGGGCAAAGCCAACGAGGCGCGTGCTTTGCAGGCTAAATTGATGCCTTTACACAGTGCCATGTTTACCGAGTCCAACCCTATCCCAGTGAAGTGGGCTATGCATGAGTTGGGCTGGTGTGACACCGGTATTCGTCTACCGCTGACGCCGCTATCGGCCAACCTGCGTGCTTCGCTGGTCGATGTATTGAAACAGTCCGAACTGCTCTAAGAGAGGGTTTAGCTATGGCAAAACGCCTCGTTCTGTTGACTGCAGCTACGCTGATCGCCGGTTGTGAGTCACTGCCGGATAACCCGATTTACGGCGAATCGGGGATTATTAAAGATCGCAAGACTGAGTACGCACAGGCACAAGCTGGTAAGCGTTTGCAGATCCCTGAAGGTATGGATGCGAAGCAGACCCGCGACGGTTTGCGGGTACCGCAGCTGAATACAGCCAGTATGGCGCAAGCCGAAATTATTGCGGACGTGCCGCGCCCCGAGTTCTTCTTCGCCACTGAGGGTGGTGAGCGTGCATCGATTCGTCCTCTCGAGGGCGAGCGCGTGATCCTAGTCGATGAGTCGATCGATCGTGTTTGGACCGAGGTGCTGGGTTACTGGAGTGACGCTGGAGTGCAACTGGTCACTCAGGATGCCCGCACTGGCGTGATGGAGACCGAGTGGATACGTGTTGAGGGTGAAGATCTTTCGCCTTTCGAGAAGGTTTTGAATACGCTCAAATTTAACTCCGAAGCCAACGAGCCTTCACTGAATAAATTGCGCCTTCAGGTTCGTCCGGATCCTGAAGTTGAGGGCCGTACAGCAATTAGCATGAAGCAGGTACAGATACCGCTGAGTGCTCAGGGGCGTGAGGTCGACTGGTTGTTGGATGCCGAGGAGCTTCCGTACACCAACGAAATTATGTTCACTATGCTTGATTTTCTGAGTCGTAGCAGTGAAACGGCACCGACTCTGTCAGACTTTCAGCAGGGAGATCGCCTCGAGAGCGAGGTGGGTCGGGATTCTCGTAATCGTCCATTGTTGAGCGTTAAGGCTCCAGCAGAGCAAGCATGGGAATTAGTGAATGCGGCGCTTGATCGAGCCGGCGTGGACGTTGGTACCCGCCAAGAGGAGAGCGGCAGAATCTACCTAACGTACGTGGGTAAGACGCCGGAAGAGAAACCTCAAGGGCTGTTTGACTGGTTGAGAAATCGTGAGTCGGGTCCGATCAGTTTGGATTGGAACCCAGCCGCGGCGCCAGAGCCTGTGGACGAGAACATTAACTACACGAGCGATCCTGATGCTCCGGTTGTGGGCTCTGTGCCGACTCAGGAAGAGCTGTTGGCGATGGATGGGTTTAAGATCTTCGTGGGTAAACGAGTAGTCAAAGTTTTTGGGCAGGATAACCAAAAGCGTACAGACGAAGACGGTGATCTCATCGTCGTGAAGCGTTATCAACTGGTCTTCAATCGTGCACGCTCGGGTGTACTAATTTCTGTGCATGATCGCAAAGGCAACCTAGTGTCAGAGAGCACCGCCGCTGAGTTGCTCTGGACCATCAAAGACAATATCGGAATTTAAGACGCTGGGTAGTTGGGTACCGGGCGTTACTGGAGATTTAAATGGAAAAACGTGAAGAGCTATACGCGGGCAAAGCGAAGTCAGTATTTAAGACTGATGACCCCGACTACATGGTGCTTGAGTTCCGCAATGACACCTCAGCTTTTGATGGCAAAATCATCGAGCAGCTAGACCGCAAAGGTATGGTGAATAACAAGTTTAACGCGTTCATTATGCAGAAACTCGCTGATGCCGGGATTCCAACGCACTTTGAAAAGCTACTTTCAGATAACGAGTGTCTGGTTAAACGCCTGGATATGATGCCTGTTGAGTGTGTCATCCGAAATATCTCTGCGGGCTCACTCTGCCGCCGTCTGGGAGTTGAGGAGGGGCAGCAGCTGAACCCACCTACTTTCGAACTCTTTCTGAAGAACGACTCGTTGGGCGACCCGATGGTAAACGAGTCTCTGGTTGAAACTTTCGGTTGGGCAAAGCCGGAAGACCTGCAACGCTCTAAAGAGCTGACATACAAAGCGAACGAAGTTCTCAGCAAACTGTTTGATGACGCCGGAATGTTGTTGGTGGACTACAAGCTTGAGTTCGGTATGTTCAAAGGCGAGGTTGTATTGGGTGATGAGTTCTCGCCCGATGGTTGTCGTATTTGGGATAAAGAGACTCGCAAAAAGTTGGATAAAGACCGCTTCAGACAGGGTCTTGGCGGTGTCATCGAAGCTTACGAAGAGGTGGGTGCCAGACTGGGCATCGATTTTGACGCTTAAAGGTAATCTTTCAATAAAACGGCGCCCTCGGGCGCCGTTTCTGTTTCCGGCTCAACATTTAAGCCGCATGAGATTGAGGAATACCTGAGGAGAAATAATCGTTTGTAGATTGAGGGTGAAGACCCTCTAATCCGCTTCCAAACCGGCAGAACCAGCGGCACCTGCTATTCTTCTGATAGATAGCCGGACTGAAAGTTTGGAGCGCACAATGCCACAGCAACGCCTAGAGCAAAAAACTAAACTGCTCAAATCACTCTGTTCAACGATAAGAGAGCGTCTCGATGCGAGCGACGTTGAACCCATCATCAAGTTCGTCGAAAGCTACTATGGCGTGTCACCAATCGAGGAGCTGAAAGAGCGATCACCGGAGAATCTCTACGGTGCCTCTCTGAGTTGCTACGCCTATCTGCAAGAGTGGAAGTGCGAGCAGCGCAAACTGAGAGTATTCAACCCCAGCATTGAAGCTCATGGCTGGCACTGCTCACATACGGTAATTCAACTGCTGCATCAGAATATGCCGTTTATCGTTGACTCGGTGCGCATGGAGCTAAATCGCCGGGGTGTCGGTATCCATGTGGTTCACTCCGGTGTGCTGCAGGTCGATTCAGATAGCTGTCAGGTGACTGATCCGGGTAGTAATACTGGTGTAGAAATCAGTCTGCTCTATATCGAGATTGATCGCACAACTGACCCTCAGGTACTCAAACAGCTACAAGAGGGGCTGTTTGAGGTGCTAGATGATCTCTGTGCCGCCGTCGATGATTACGAGCAGATGCTTGCGCAGGCGCAGAACTTGGCCGCAGAGTTAGAGACTCAATCCGGTGAGGAGAGCGCTGAAGCGGCGCTGCTGCTGCGTTGGATGTGTGATAACCACTTCACCTTTTTGGGATTTGATAAGGTCGACTACAAACGCTCCAAGAGCGAGATTCATGTAGAACGTGATCCCGGCACGGAGCTTGGCATTATGCGAATCTATGCGCCTAAAGGGCCTAAGCGGCTGCGCACTCTCTCGCAAGTGGAGGCGCAGTTTCGGACGTCTGAATCGCCTATCTTCTTTGCCAAGGATTACCACCGCTCACGTATTCACCGACCTGCCTATCAGGATATGGTGATCGTCAAAGCGCGCGACAAGAAAGGGCAGGTAAGCGGCGAGTATCGCTTTATTGGTCTCTACACCTCACCAGTGTATGTGAAAGCGCCCTGGGAGATACCGGTAGTGCGCAAGCGGATCGAAAAGATTGTTGCGCAGAGTGGCTTCCCACATGGCGGTCACGCCTATAAAACGCTGCAGCAGACCTTTATCGAGATGCCGCGCGATGAGCTGATGCTCTCTACTCAAGATGAGTTGGCGCTAAATGTTATGGGGATCTTCAATCTGCAAGAGCGTCGCAAAGTTCGTCTTCTGCATCGTCGCGATATAAGCGGCAACTTTATAGCATTCCTCTACTATGTACCGCGCGATATCTTTAATACTCAGTTGCGCAGCCAAGTACAGCAACTGCTTTGTGAGCGTTTGGGCGTTGAGGATTCAGAGTTCACGAGCTATTACAGCGAATCCGTGCTCACCCGTGTCTATTTCGTACTGCCAAGTCGTGACGGGCAGTTCAACGATTTTGATCCACAAGCGCTAGAGGAGGAGGTGGCTGCGCTAAGTCGCTCCTGGGACGATGAGCTGACTGGGGCCTTGTTAGATTTTTATGGTGAGGAGCGAGGCAGCCGACTCGCCAGTCAATACAGAATGGCATTCCCTGCAGCCTACCGTGAACATTTCAATTCAGGTTCAGCTGCGGCAGATATCGAGCATCTGGAACAACTGCGCACCGGGCGAGATATCGCTCTGAGTTTCTATCGTCAAATTGAACAGTCCAACGACCTATTACGCTTCAAGCTGTTCGCACCCGATTCAGCTCTGGTGCTCTCTGATGTAATCCCAATTCTCGAGAATCTCGGTCTGCGGGTACTTGGCGAGCACCCCTACAAGGTGCGAATGCAAGCAGGTAACACCTACTGGATTCACGACTTCTCTCTTGAGTATCAAGGGGCTGAACAGGTCGATATGGATGTGGTTAAAAACCTCTTTCAGGACGCCTTCGAGAATATCTGGCACGGACAGGCTGAGAGTGACGCGTTTAACCGCTTGGTGATTGGCGCCCATCTGAGCTGGCGTGAAGTGGCGATGTTGCGGGCCTACGCGCGTTACAATCAGCAGATTCGTTTCGGTTTTAGTCAGCAGTACATCGCAGCAACGCTGGCGCGCCACCTACAGATCGCGCGTCTATTGGTTGCACTCTTTAGAGCTCAGTTTGAGCCTCAACGTCAGGCTTCCGATAAGGTTAAAGCACTGGGTGTCCGACTAATTAGCAGCATTGAGGAGGCCTTAGAGAAGGTTGAAAACCTCAACGATGATAAAATCTTACGTCGCTACCTCGAGCTAATTCGTGCAACTTTGCGAACAAACTTTTTCCGCACCGATGAGCAGGGCGAATTACGCGATTACTTCTCATTTAAAATCCGTCCCAGCGGTATCGAGCAGATGCCGCTGCCCCGGCCAGAATTTGAGGTGTTCGTTTACTCACCTCAGGTAGAGGGCGTACACCTGCGCGGTGGCAAGGTTGCGCGTGGTGGTTTGCGCTGGTCCGATCGTCTGGAGGACTATCGCACCGAAGTGCTGGGGCTGGTTAAGGCGCAGCAAGTGAAGAATGCGGTGATTGTGCCGGTCGGAGCCAAAGGCGGCTTTGTGGCTAAGACTATTCCTGAGGAGGCTGACCGGGATGAGATGCAGCGCTTGGGTGTGGCCGCTTATCAGACCTTTATTCGCGGCCTACTAGATCTGAGCGACAATCTGCAGAACGGCGCCGTGATCGCACCTGATTCGGTGGTGCGACTGGATGAGGATGACCCTTATTTGGTGGTTGCCGCTGATAAAGGCACAGCCACCTTCTCCGATATCGCCAACCAAATTGCACAGGATTATGGTTTTTGGCTCGATGACGCATTCGCGTCAGGTGGCTCGCAGGGGTACGACCATAAAAAAATGGGTATCACTGCGCGCGGTGCCTGGGAATCCGTTAAGCTGCATTTCCGCGAAAAGGGAGTCGACATACAGTCTGAACCCTTCACCGTTGTTGGTATCGGAGATATGTCCGGCGATGTTTTTGGCAACGGTATGTTGCTGTCAGAAAACATTCGCCTGCAAGCCGGCTTCAACCACCTGCACATTTTTGTCGATCCGGACCCGGATCCAGCCACGAGCTTTGTTGAGCGCAAGCGTCTATTTGAATTGCCACGCTCTAGCTGGAGTGACTACAACACCAAACTGATCTCCAAGGGTGGCGGCATCTTCTCGCGCGCAGCCAAGTCGATTGATATCACTCCAGAGATGAAGGTAGCCTTCGATATTAAAGCGGATAAGCTGTCGCCAACCGAGTTGATCTCTGCACTGCTCTGCGCACCAGTAGACCTCTTGTGGAATGGCGGTATCGGCACCTATATCAAAGCGACCGATGAGACCCATGCCGAGGTGGGAGACAAAGCGAATGACGCGCTGCGGGTTGATGCGTGTCAACTGCGCGCGAAGGTCGTCGGTGAGGGTGGTAACCTCGGCCTGACTCAACGCGGCCGTATCGAATTCGCGCTCAATGGCGGCGCCTGTAATACCGACTTTATCGACAATGCCGGTGGCGTCGACTGCTCGGACCATGAGGTCAATATCAAGATTGCGCTGCAAGCGGTACTGCAAGAGGGTGATCTGACGGAGAAACAGCGTAATCAACTGCTGGCCAAGATGACCGATGATGTCGCCGAGTTGGTGCTGACCAATAACTATCGTCAAGCACTCGCTTTAGCGCTATCTGAAGGACAGCTACCACGTCAAAACGACGACTACCCCGCGCTGATTCGTCAGTTGGAGCAGAGTGCGCGGCTGAATCGAACGTTGGAGTATATTCCATCGGATGAAGAGCTGGAGGAGCGGGTTAAGCAGGGCAGAGTGTTGACGCGCCCCGAGCTATCGGTGCTGATCTCGTACGTCAAAGGGGAGCTAAAACAGAGCCTCAATGACGAGCTAATTGCCGGCGATGAGTACGTCGCCAAGGTGTTGTTTGAGGGTTTTCCCGGTGCGCTAGTCGAGCGCTTCCCTACGGCTATCAGTGAGCATCGACTGCGCTCTGAAATCATCGCCACACATCTAGGCAACGCCTTGGTCAATCAGATGGGTATCGCCTTTGTCATGCGCGTAGCGCAGGCGACGGGACGCTCCAGCGTAGATATTGCCCGAGCTTGGGTTGCGGCCAGGGATATCTTCGGGATCAATGCGTTGTGGGAGGCTCTGGAGCAGCAAGATAACTTTGTCTCAGCTGCAGTACTGCATCAGGTCATGGGTGATATCCAACGGTTGATGCGCCGGGTCTGTGTCTGGATTCTGCGCCAGTACCCGCAACTGCCGAGTCCGGCTGAGCTGGTTGAGCGCTTTGCCGCTCCAGTAGCGGCTCTACGTGGCGAACTTGAGAACCATCTGGCTGGTGCGCCACTCCAAGCCTGGAGAGATCTAAATAAACAGTTGATTGATGCAGGTCTGCCAGAGTCCTTAGCGCACGAGGCGGCCTCGCTAGAGGCCTCGTTCTCACTGTTAGATATCAGTTTAATCGCTGAGCGAGATGAGCACAGCCTAGCAACGGTGTGCGAAACCTATTTTGCGGTCAGCGACCTGCTGGCACTGGATTGGCTAGAAGAGCAGATAAAAGAGCTCAATGCGACCACGCGTTGGCAAGTGCAGGCGCGCGAGGTATTCCGTGAGGATCTCAACCGGCAGCAGCATCTGTTGGCGCTCAGTGCATTGGATACCCACCTGGCCAACGCTGATGAGGACCTTGCACCGGTGAGTAGTTGGGAGCATAGCAATGAGCTGCTGCTGCAGCGTTGGCAGAAGCTCACATCAGAGCTTCAGACCAACGCCGTTGACTCTGCGATACTGACGGTGGCGATGCGTGAACTGCAGGCGTTCAGTCAATCGTCGAATTGAAAGTCAATCGCAACCTCAGAATGGAGCGGGTGAGCTGAAACTCATTCGCTCCTGAGTTACCGGATGAAACACTTCAAGCAGATCCGCATGCAGCATCAGTCTGTCAACGCTGCTGAGTGCAGCTCCCGCAGCGTAGAGGTTGTCCCCAAGAATGGGATGTCCAAGAACCTGCATATGCAACCGTAGTTGGTGTGAACGACCCGTAATTGGATAGAGCGCGACGCGGGTGTAATCGAGCTCGCCAATCTGACCCTGATCCAGAGTGCGCCAGAAAGTGGTTGCCGCTTTGCCCTGCTCAAAATCGATCATCTGCAGCGGGCGACGTTCCCAGTCGCAACGCATCGGTTCGCGTCTGACGCCCTCATTTTGATCGGGCTGTCCGGCAATGAGTGCTTGATAGCGTTTGAAGTTCTGGCGTTGCTGAAACTGGCGGCTCAACTCGCGGTGAGACTCTTTGTTGCGCGCGAGCACCATCAGACCTGAAGTGGCGCAATCGAGACGATGAACGATCAAGGCATCATCCCAGATCTCCTGTGCGCGCCTCCAGAGGCAGTCTTGTTTCTCTTCACCTCGGCCAGGAACGGAGAGCAGATCTTGGGGTTTCTCCAGTATCAGCATCTCGGTGTCTTCATAGTGGCACTGCATCCTAGGCTTCAATCTTCAGCCTCGCTCAAACAGGGCCAAGGACTCAATATGGTGAGTCTGCGGAAACATATCCGCGATACAGAGTTTGCTCATGCGGTAACCCTGTGCAGTGAGTGTTTCGGCGTCGCGTACGAGGGATGACGGATCACAGGCGATGTAGACGAGTGCCCGGGGGCGCAGATGCTCAATCTGAGCGATGATATCTGCCGCACCCTGGCGTGGGGGGTCGAGCAGAATCAGATCGTAGTTCTGTGCCAACCACGGGGCGGCTGGATTAGGCTGAGATAGGTCGGCACTGTAGGCGTCAATATTATTGATGCCGTTCGTGGCGGCGTTAGCCAGGCAGCGCTCAACCATTGCACTACTGCCCTCGACAGCAGTGACCTGTTTGAGCTTCTGCGCCAGCGGCAGTGAGAAGTTACCCAGTCCAGAAAATAGATCGAGCGCGCTTTCATCGGCTTGAGGGTTTAACCAGTCGATTACGCGACTAACCATCTGCTCGTTAACCTCGCTATTCACCTGCACAAAGTCGCGCGCGCTGAACTCTAGGTTGAGCGATTTCGCAAGTTCAAGTTCTGTCGCCGCGGGATTCGCGTTTAGCTTGGTTTTTGCGCCCTCTTTAACGCTCAATACAAAGTCTGCTCGGTGCTGTTGGGCAAGGTCAGTGAGTGCAGCCCGTAGCTCGTCGCTGAGATTTTTAGTCGCTCGCAGCTCTACGACTACTCCAGACTTGCCTTCGACCAACTCGATCTGGGTCAGGTGTTTGATGCGATCAAACTGCTCGAGCGTGCTGCGCAGATCTGCCAGCAGGTTGTTAATGCCGGGAGTTAACACCGGGCACCGCTCTATATCGACCAGTTTTGAACTATTGCGGCGGCGAAAACCGATTAGCAGTTCACCGGTTTCGCGCTGGTTGATACCGATACGGGCAGCACGCCGGTACCCGAGACTGTTTTTTCCCTGCAGCGGACTATCTATGGCTTTCGGTTCGACCTTGGCGCGCTTCGCTAGTTGAGTCAAAAGCTCCTGTTGCTTCATCTCTACAGCGGCCTGTGAATCAAGATGCTGAAGATCACAGCCGCCACACCGCCCATAATATTGACAGGCGGGTTCCACACGCTGTTCGGAGGCTGTGATGAGCTGAGCTAAGCTGCCCTCGTCAAAGCGCTTACCACTCTTCTCGATGGTCACTTCTACCTGTTCGCCCGGCAGCGCATCGCGCACGAAGAGGGTCTTGCCGTTAGGCCGAGCAACACCGCGCCCATCAAGTGACAAAGACAGTATCTCTACCGGGGTATCGAGGTGGGTTGGCTTTTTCGCAGCCTGGCGAGGGCCACCATAACGAATGCGGCGATGCTTCATAAAAGACCTGAGAGCTGAATGAGTATTGAGGCTAGCATTGGGTATAATCTGATTTTACCGAATTTTAGCCGTTAACGGGATAGCCTTAATGCCAGAGAGTCCAGTAGAACACCCATTTGCACAGTTTGTCCGCATACTGGGTAAGGGCAAGAAGGGGAGCCGCTCCCTGACCCGAGAAGAAGCGCGTGTAGCAATGGGTATGATCTTGGATGCAGAGGTTGAACCCGAACAGCTCGGCGCTTTTCTGATGCTTCTGCGTATCAAGGAGGAGGCGCCTGAAGAGCTCGCCGGCTTCATTGACGCTGTGCGTATTCGCTTTCCAATACCTGAGCAACTTAAAGTCGATTTGGATTGGTCGAGTTATGCCGGCAAAAAGCGTCACCAGCCATGGTTTTTATTAACTGCTCTATTGTTGGCAGAGCAGGGCATCAGAGTCTTTATGCATGGAGCGCGAGGCCATACGTTGGGCCGTATCTACTCTGAGGATGCACTGGCTCAGTTGGGAATTCGCGCTGCGTCAAGTTGGCAGGAGGTTGAGCAACAACTCGATCAAACCGGCTTTAGCTTCATGGGAATAGATCAGCTCTGCCCGCCGCTGGGTGAGATCATTCAGCTGCGGCATATTCTCGGATTGCGCTCGCCAGTACATACGCTCTGTCGTCTGCTAAACCCTTTAAGTGCTCGCGCCTGTGTTGATGGTGTTTTTCACCCACCTTATGCCCCAATGCATCAGCATACTGCGCTGCTACTGGGTACCCAGAACTCGGTAACAGTGCGCGGTGATGGTGGTGAGGCAGAGACTAAGCCGGATAGCGAAACAGAGCTGCACTGGATCATAGAGGGCGAACTGAGCCTCTCTGATTGGCCCAGACTCTATCCCCAGCGCTTGGTAAAAAGCGAAGATCTGAGTATTGATCAGATGAAAGCCCTTTGGCGCGGCGAGTTAGACCACCCCTACGGTGAGGGGGCGGTTATTACAACCTTAGCGACGGTACTCCGGCTGCTGCCCGGTAATGCCCAGCTAACCCCTTCAGAGTTGATTTTGCAGGCGCGTGAGCGCTGGGATCAGCGCGATAGGGCGCGGTTCAATTAGGCGGCTTAATCGCGCCGCAACGAATCCTTGATCGCTATGGGGGACTGGAATCTGAAGATCACCACGTAGGTCGATAATAGGAAGGTAAGAATCGCTGTCGCTTGGATCACATGCGATGCCTCAGTACCAATTAATTGAGAGGCAAACGCAAGATAGGCGATCAGCAGAGAGAATTCACTGGTCTGCCCCAGACGAAAGCCGATCTCCCAGCCGGTCTCTTTGCTTTCGCTGATACCTCTGAGCAAGGTTCTGAAGACGACCGGTTTCACCACCAATACAGCAACCGTCATTGCCAGTGCCGGTAGCAAAATGTCATCCAGCAACGTCAAGTTAAAGCTGGCGCCGACCGAGAAGAAGAAGAGAATCAGGAAGAAGTCACGCAGGGGCTTCAAACTGGTAGCGATGTACTGTGATATTGGACTAGTGGCCAGGGTGACCCCGGCGATAAATGCGCCCATCTCGGCAGAGAGACCGACCAGTTCGGCCGCTTCAGCCATACCCAGACACCAGCCGATCGCGACCAAAAAGATATATTCGTGGAATCTGTCGAAACGCATCAACAGCGGCAAAATCACGTACCGCACCGCCAAGTAAGCGATTAGTACCATCGCGGGCAGCGCGACCATGGACTTTACGAAGCCCATGGCTGGACTCGCGTCGCCGCCAGAATTCAGTAGCAGCAGCACAAGGATTGCGATTACATCCTGCAGCAGCAAGAGTCCCACTACGAGCTCACCGGTATGCTTATGATGTAGCACCGTTGTCGGTAACAGCTTTATGCCTATGATCGTGCTTGAGAACATCATCGCTGCGCCCACAACCAGCGCTTCGGTCTGGGTGAATCCGAAGGCTAAGGTCATTCCGTACCCCAGTGCCAAGAAGATCAGTGAGCTTACTAACGCCACTAAAGTCGCCTTTTTTAGCATGTGAATCAGGTGCGAGGGCTGCATATCCAAGCCCAATAAAAACAGCAGAAAGATAATCCCGATATGCGCAATATCTGAGAGTAATCCGGTATCAGTCACTGCTTCCAAGCCTGAAGGTCCTAAAAGGGCCCCCAAAACGATATAGGCGACGAGTAGAGGTTGGCGGGTATAGAGAGCGATTGAGGCGAGAACAGCTGCACCGCTGAATATTAGAAAGAAGGAGGTAAATAGCGAGTGCTCGGGCATGCCGGAAAGATCCTAGGGTAGAGTCACAATTTTAATAAGAGTGTATCAGAGGATAGTCCATAGGCGAGCGTACAAATAATAACCGATTAATTTACTCAGATATTAATAGACTGTATTCTTGGTCTATACAGAATCATAGCGGAGACTCAGTGAAATGCTGAATATCGAAGTAACCCCAGGTGCCGCGGACTATCTTGCGGAGCTGCTGGAAAAACAGAACGTTGAAGGTATCGCGGTTCGTCTGTTCGTAACCCAGCCTGGTACAACCTATGCAGAAACCTGTCTGGCATATTGCCGTCCAGAAGAGGTGAATGCTGAAGATGAGATTATGGATCTTGAGCAGCTGCGCTTCTACATCGAGCGCAACTCCATCCCGTATCTTGATGAAGCCTTTATTGACTACGCTCAGGATCGCATGGGCGGGCAGCTGACCATCAAAGCACCAAATGCCAAGGTGCCCAAGGTTTCAGCCGATAGCCCAATGGAGGAGCAGATCAACTACATCCTCTACTCTGAGATCAATCCAGGCCTTGCCTCACATGGTGGTGAAGTGAAGCTGATCGAACTGGTAGAAGAGGACGTAGGCATGATTGCTGTTCTCAAGTTTGGTGGTGGCTGCCAGGGTTGCAGCGCAGTCGATATGACGCTCAAAGACGGTGTAGAGAAGACTCTGGTTGAGAAACTTCCAGGCTTAGTCGGTGTGCGTGATGAGACTGATCACAGTCAGCGTGAGAACGCTTACTTCAAGTGATCCTAGCGCCTTTGCACTAGCCATAGATCAAAATGTTAAGGGAGAGTGAAAGACTCTCCCTTGCTTTTTCTGGCGCAGACCCCATAGTGAAAGTAAGGAACATTTGGCGCAGCTGTTTATATCTCTTCCGCGCCGCTACCGGAGGCATCCAAGATGGATCAGAACGCAACAAACTCCCCCGTGCTGGAACTACCTGTATTGCCGCTTCGCGATGTAGTTGTCTACCCGCACATGGTGATACCGCTTTTTGTTGGGCGTCAGAAATCGATTCAGGCGCTCGAAGAGGCGATGCTACGAGATAAGCAGATCCTGCTTGTCGCTCAGCGCAGTGCATCGGAAGACGAGCCACGCATGTCGGATCTGTTTGACTGCGGTACCGTCGCGACTATCTTGCAGATGCTCAAGCTGCCCGACGGCACAGTTAAAGTGCTTGTAGAGGGTGAGTACCGTGCACGTATCGATACACTCTATGAAGAGCAGGAGCACTATGCTGCTAGCCTCCATCAGCTCAATGAAGAGGAGGTAGTGAGTGCCGAAGCCGATATCTATAAACGCACCGTCTTGGATCAGTTTGAGAAGTTCATTCAGGTCAATAAGAAGATCCCGAATGAAGTTCTGACATCGCTCAACAATATCGATGACCCGAGCCGTCTGTCGGACACTATCGCTGCGCATATGTCGCTCAAACTCGAGCAGAAGCAGGAGCTTTTGGAGCTGCTGAACTCTAAAGCGCGTCTGGAAAAGTTGATGTCACTTATGGAGGCGGAGATCGACCTGGTTGAGGTTGAGAAGCGCATTCGTGGCCGCGTTAAGAAGCAGATGGAGAAGAGCCAGCGCGAGTACTACTTGAATGAGCAGATGAAGGCCATTCAGAAAGAGCTGGGCGATCTGGATGAGTCTGGCGGTAGCGACCTGGATGAGCTGCAGCGCAAGATTGAAGGCGCAGGCATGCCGCAAGAGGCGCTCGACAAGACCATGGCTGAGTTCAATAAGCTCAAGATGATGTCTCCGATGAGCGCGGAGGCGACCGTTGTGCGTGGTTACATAGACTGGATGCTGCAGATTCCTTGGTCAAAACGCACCAAGGTACGCTTGGATATGAAACGTGCAACCAAGATTCTGGACGAGGATCACTTCGGTCTGGATGAGGTTAAAGAGCGCATTATTGAGTATTTGGCGGTACAGAAGCGCGTGCGTAAGCTGCGTGGTCCAATTCTCTGTCTGGTTGGACCTCCAGGTGTGGGTAAAACCTCTCTGGGTCGTTCAATAGCCCGTGCTACCAACCGCGAATACATTCGCATGGCGCTGGGAGGCGTACGTGACGAGGCTGAGATACGAGGCCACCGTCGTACTTACATTGGTTCCATGCCAGGTAAGCTGATCCAGAAGCTGTCGAAGGTTGGTGTGAAAAACCCGCTGTTCCTGTTGGATGAAATTGACAAGATGGGTATGGATCACCGCGGTGACCCTGCTTCGGCGCTGCTTGAAGTGCTCGATCCAGAGCAGAACTCAAGCTTCAACGATCACTACCTTGAAGTGGATTACGATTTGTCTGAGGTGCTCTTTGTCTGTACCTCCAACTCGATGAACATACCGGGTCCATTGCTGGACCGTATGGAGCTGATTCGTATTCCTGGGTACACCGAAGACGAGAAACTCAATATTGCCCGTCGTTACCTTCTGCCTAAGCAGATTAAGCAAAATGGTCTGAAAGCTAAGGAGCTGGAGGTTAGCGATGATGCGATCATCGATATCATTCGTTACTACACCCGCGAAGCCGGTGTGCGTGGTCTTGAGCGCGAACTAGCTAAGGTTTGTCGCAAGGTGGTCAAGGAGCTGGCGCTGGGTACAGCTGAGGGTAAATCGCTCTCCGTTACCAAAGAGCAGTTGGAACACTACCTTGGCGTGCAGAAACATAACTTTGGTCGTGCAGAAGAGCAGGATCAGGTTGGTCAGGTGACAGGTCTAGCTTGGACGCAAGTTGGCGGTGACATATTGACGATTGAAGCAGCAATTGTACCGGGTAAAGGTCGCCAGATTCTGACGGGTTCACTCGGTGACGTGATGAAAGAGTCGATTCAGGCGGCTCTGACGGTCGTCCGCAATCGAGCAGAGTCTATGGGTATTCCGACAGACTTTCATGAGAAAAAAGATCTACATATACACGTGCCTGAGGGCGCGACGCCTAAAGATGGCCCTAGTGCGGGTATAGGAATGTGTACTGCTTTAGTCTCCTCTCTAACCGGCATCCCAGTACGTTCGGATGTTGCTATGACCGGTGAGATCACGTTGCGCGGACAGGTGTTGCCGATAGGCGGGCTCAAAGAGAAGCTATTGGCAGCGCACCGCGGTGGTATCAAGACAGTGGTCATACCTGATGAAAATCGCCGCGATTTGAAGGAAATTCCTGACAATATCAAGGCAGATCTCGAAATAAGGCCAGTTAAGTGGATTGATGAGGTTCTTAGCATCGCACTGATGCGCCAGCCAGAACCGCTGACTGAAGAGCAAAAGGAGGCGTTGGCAACCGAGGCGGCCAAGAGTGATGCAAAAGCTGAGGCAGTGAGTCGACATTAAGTAGAAGCCGCGTATTTTCTGGCTTTAAGCTGTTGACGCTCTGCCGAGGGGTTGCTATAAAGTACTCACAACTGCGCTGGCATTTGAACAAACACAACAACATTAAAAGAAAACTCTTTCACAAAGGGGAACAATGTGAACAAGTCTGAACTAATTGATGCAATCGCAGCATCTGCTGATCTTCCAAAAGCTGCTGCTGGTCGTGCACTGGACGCTACTCTCGATGCTGTAACTGCTGCTCTGACAAAGGGCGAGTCTGTTGCACTGGTAGGCTTCGGTACATTTACTACTAAAGAGCGTGCTGCACGCGACGGTCGCAACCCACAGACTGGTGCGACTATCAAGATCGCTGCTGCGACTCTGCCTACTTTCAAGCCAGGCAAAGCGCTGAAAGACGCTGTAAACAAGTAAGACATCTGTTAGCTGGCCGCAGCCGATCAATTACAGAAGGATTTGATTGGTAGCCGGTTCAGCTAACCAAGAAAAAGCGCACCTTCGGATGCGCTTTTTTTAGTTTTAAGGATTGATATAGAGATGTTGCAATCTATGCGCGACAACTCACAAGGAATCATCGCGAAGATCCTTGTGGGTTTGATTATTGTTGTCTTTGCTCTCTGGGGTGTGGATTCCCTCGTTGGTTTGGCGACAGCGAAGCCTGCGCCAGCTAAGGTAAATGGTGCTGAAATTACAGAGCAGGAGCTGTTCCGTGGTGTTGAGTTACAGCGCCGACAGATTTTGAATCAGATGGGTGCGGATGCGGACCCTGCGATGTTGGACGACAACCTACTGCGCAAATCGGTACTCGAGAGCCTTGTAGACCGTACGTTGCAAGAGACAACCGCTGATGACCGTGGTCTATTTGTGTCTGAAGAGATGCTCGATCAGTTGATCGTCAATACGCCAGACTTCCAGGTTGAGGGTCGCTTCGATCGCAACCAGTTTGAAGCTACGCTGCGTAGTGCCGGTTTCACACCGCTGAGCTACCGTGATCTGCTCCGCACAATGACACTCGTCGACCAGCAGCGTCGTGCCTATGCAGATTCCGCCTTTGTTACGCCGGCTGAGCTGGACCGCATGCTGGAACTTAATCGCCAGACACGTGACATTCGCTATGCGCTGATCGCGCCGGATGAAGCGAGTGTTGAGATTAGTGATGCAGAGTTACAAGCCGCTTACGATGAGCGCTCGGCATTGATGCAGACACCAGAACAGCTCGTTATGGATTACGTCCTGCTCGAGCTTGAGCAGTTCTCCTTCCCTGATCAGGTTAGCGAAGCTGAACTCAATACCGCATACGAGAACCTCAAGGCAGATTTCCAGGCTCAAGAGGAGCGCTTCGCCCGTCACATCCTACTCGAGGTTAACGACTCTCAGAGCGCCGAGCAGGCCGTGGCTAAAGCTACGGAGCTGCGTCAGCAGATTGCAGCTGGTGCTGATTTTGCAGAGTTGGCTAAAGTAGAATCTCAGGATATCGGCTCTGCACCTATGGGTGGTGAGCTGGGTTACATGACAAAAGGCTTCTTTGCTGGTGCTTTCGATGATGCGCTGTTCGCGCTGAATGAAGGCGAAGTGTCTGAACCTGTTACCACTGAGTTTGGTGTTCACCTGATTAAACTGGACTCGATTCGCCAGACTGAGGCGCCGAGCTTTGCTGAAGCAGAGTACGACCTGCGTGAACAGATCGCCCAGCAGGAGGCCGAGGCGGCCTATGTGGTTGCGCTAGAGCGTCTGGCTGATTTGGCCTTCTCATCGGGTGACTTGGTGGCAGCTTCCGAAGAGCTCGGACTGAAGATTCTGACCTCAGAGCCTTTTGCTAAGAGTGGCGGTGAGGGGCTGTTTGCCAATCAGCGCGTTATCCGTGCGGCGAACTCAGATACCGTCCTCAAAGAGCAACTCAACTCTGATCTTGTCGAGCTCGATTCCGGCCGCACGATGGTGCTGCACCTCAATGAGGAGATCCCTGCACGTCAGCTGACGTTGGACGATGTTCGCGAAGACCTGATTGCACAGCTCAAGCAGGAGAAGGCAGCAAAAGCCGTTGCTGAGCAAGCGGATGCGCTAGCGAAGCAGCTGAACGCAGGTGAAACGACTGACCTCGTGTTTGAAACTGCTGAGGCGGTGATGCGTGGTGCTGATGCTGGTTTACCACCGCAGTTGGTCTCTCGCGCTTTCGCTCAGGCCAAACCTGGTACCACACCGGTGTTCACCAGCATCAAATTGATTGATGGGAGTGCTGCCGTGCTAACCGTTGACGCGGTGGGTGTTGCCGGTGAGCAGCTCGAAGCTGAGCAGCGTCAGCAGATCGGTCGTATGCTGGCTAATCTGCAAGGAGAGAAGGCGTTCAACGCTTACTTTGAACAGTTGAAGGCGTCAGCAGAGATCGAGATTAACTGATAGATCGGTTCGATCAGAGAACGAAAAAGGCGAGCTCCTCAGCTCGCCTTTTTATTGCTTGCAGCATTTAGACTGGTTTCAGTTAGGCGACCGCCGCTTCCTCGGCTTCGACCACGGGTGCAGGAGTGCGAATCAGGTGATCGAATGCACTCAGTGCAGCAGTGGCACCAGCGCCCATTGAGATGACGATCTGCTTGTAGGGCACGCTGGTAGCATCACCGGCACCGAATACGCCTGGGATGTTAGTCGCACCCTTGGCATCGATCTGAATTTCGCCGTGCGCTGAAAGCTCCAGCTCACCGCCTTTAAGCCACTCGGTGTTCGGGATCAAACCGATCTGCACAAAGATACCTTCAAGCTCAATGCGATGATTTTCTGCGTTTTTGCGATCGGTGTAGTTGATCGCGGTCACACGCTGACCGTCGCCTTCCACTTCGGTAGTTTGAGCCATCTTAATGATGCGGATGTTGCCCATAGAGTTAGCTTTGTCCTGCAGCACCTGATCGGCACGCAGGGTATCGCTGAACTCCAGTACGGTGACTTCCTTAACGATACCGGCCAGATCAATCGCGGCTTCGATACCCGAGTTACCACCACCAATAACAGCAACGCGTTTGCCTTTGAATAGCGGGCCATCACAGTGAGGGCAGTAGGCTACGCCTTTGCCGCGATACTCTAGTTCGCCGGGTACATTCAGTTCGCGCCAGCGCGCACCAGTTGCAAGAATCACAGAGCGCGCTTTAAGCGTTGCACCACTCTCAAGTTCTAGCGCGTGGTAACCATCCGCCGCACCGAGTGCTGCTGCACGCTGATGGGTAATCAGGTCGACATCGTACTCTTTGACGTGCTGTTCCATCGCTGCAACTAGCTTCGGTCCTTCGGTGTAAGGTACAGATATGAGGTTCTCGATGCCCATAGTCTCCTGCACCTGACCACCGAAACGTTCGGAGACCAACGCAGTGCGAATACCCTTACGAGCCGCATAGATCGCCGCTGCAGCGCCCGCAGGGCCACCACCCACAACCATCACTTCGTATGGCTCGCGCTCTGAGAGCTCTGCTGCGGCGCGATCGGCACCGGCGGTGTCCAGCTTCGCCAGAATCTCCTCCAGCTCTGTACGGCCCTGTACGAACAGCTCACCGTTCAAAAATACCGCAGGTACAGCCATCACCTGACGTGAATCGACCTCCTGCTGGAATAGCGCACCGTCAATCATGGTGGCGCTTACGTTTGGATTCAGACGCGCCATCAGGTTAAGCGCCTGTACCAGGTCAGGACAGTTCTGGCACGACAGTGAGATATAAATCTCAAAGTTCATCTTGCTCTGTAGACCTTTAATCTGTTGTTGCACCTGCTCCGAGGCCTTAGACGGATGTCCGCCCGCCTGTAGCAGTGCCAGGATCAGTGAGGTGAACTCATGACCCATAGGTACGCCAGCAAAAACTACGCGCGGGGTTTTGTCGCCCTGTGCAGAGATCGACATGGCTGGCTTACGATTGTTTTCCCAGCTCTCAACGCTGATTAGCGCAGAGCGCTCGGCCAGTGTGTTTGCCAGGTTGCTCAACTCCTGTCCCTTTGCAGACTCATCCGCAGCGAGGTGCAGGGTGATTGGCTGTTTGATGTAGCCAAGGTAAGCATCAAGTTGTTTAAGGATGTTCGCATCTAACATATAGACCTCGATCTATTGCTTAAGTTTTTAAGGGAAGGTGTGGCGAGCAGCGCAGAAGCGCTCAAAAGTGAGGCCGCCGACTGGCGGCCCCGGGTACAGCCGGTTAGCGATCGCTTAGATCTTGCCAACTAGGTCCAGCGAAGGAGCAAGAGTCTCTTCACCCTCTTTCCATTTAGCTGGGCACACTTCGCCTGGGTTAGCAGCAACGTACTGAACTGCTTTAATCTTGCGCAGCAGCTCCTGAGCGTCACGGCCGACACCGCCAGCTGAGATCTCAACGATCTGAATCTGACCTTCTGGGTTGATTACGAAAGTACCGCGATCAGCCAGACCAGCTTCTTCGATCATTACACCGAAGTTGCGAGTGATAGTACCTGTTGGATCGCCGATCATTGGGTACTGGATCTTGTTGATTGTCTCTGAAGAGTCGTGCCACGCTTTGTGAGTGAAGTGCGTGTCAGTAGAAACTGCGTAGATCTCGACGCCGCGAGCTTTGAACTCTTCGTAGTTGTCAGCCAGGTCACCCAGCTCAGTAGGACATACAAAAGTGAAGTCAGCAGGGTAGAAGAAAACTACAGACCACTTACCTTTGAGGTCAGCTTCAGAAACTTCAACGAATTCGCCAGCGTGGAAAGCGGTAGCGTTAAACGGCTTAACTTCAGAATTGATGTAAGACATTCAGTAAAACTCCATCTATAGGTTGGTTGCTTAATCTTTAAGACGGAGCGCATGTTAATGAAATCTATTAAAGAGTCAAAATTAATAGTTTTTAGATAGTCGATAAGAAAATTTTATGAGAATTACGGTAAGTAATAGAATTGATTAAAAAATGAGCGGGTGTTGGTGCGAGAACTTGATCGCTAGCTCTTCGAGGGGGCTCCTCCGTTCAGGCGATCCCGCTGGCCTCGATCAGCGCTTGGGTATATGGACTCTGAGGAGCGTGGAAGAGTCGCTCGGTCTCACCCTCCTCAATTAGCTCACCACCCTGCATCACCATAATGCGATGGCTCAACGCGCGTACCACGGCAAGATCGTGGCTAATGAATAGATAGCTCAGCTGATAGCGTGCCTGCAGGTCACGCAGTAGCTCAACAATCTGCTTCTGCACGCTGCGATCCAGTGCTGAGGTGGGCTCATCGAGAACAATCAGTTTAGGTCTTAAAACCAGCGCGCGCGCTATAGCGATACGCTGGCGCTGTCCGCCGGAGAACTCGTGCGGGTAGCGATCACGAATGTTTGGATTTAGCTGTACGTCATTGAGTGCGTCTATCACTCTGCGCGCGCGCTCAGCACGGTCGGTAACTCCTTGCACCTCCAACCCCTCGGCAACTATCTCCTCAATCGTCATACGCGGACTGAGGCTGCCGTAGGGGTCTTGGAATACGATCTGCATCGACTGACGCAGAGGGCGCAGCTCAACTTGAGTTTTCGCGTCGATGCGGTTGGATTCGAAGCTGATCTCACCTTCGCTACGGATCAATCGCAGAATCGCCATCGCTAGAGTGCTCTTACCGGAACCGGACTCGCCAACAATGCCAAGCGTTTCGCCCTGACGTAGCTGCAGACTAATATAATTAACCGCTTTGACATGATCATAGACGCGCTTAAACAGACCACGTGTGAGCGGAAACCAGACCTTCATCTGGTCAGCATTGAGTAGCACCGGCGCGGTGTCGCTGACGGGCTCTGGCTGCCCGCTGGGCTCTGCATCCAGCAAGCTCTGCGTGTAGGGGTGCTCTGCCTGACTGAAGATCTTGGCAGTCTCTGCCTGTTCGACTAGCACGCCCTGATGCATCACACAGACCCGGTGGGCGTAGCGACGCACGATGTTGAGGTCGTGGGTGATCAACAGAATCGCCATACCTAGTTTCTGCTGTAACTCCTGCAGCAGCTCAAGAATCTGTTGCTGAATGGTGACGTCCAGCGCGGTTGTGGGCTCATCGGCGATTAATAACTAGGGCTCGTTGGCCAGTGCCATCGCGATCATAACTCGCTGGCGTTGCCCGCCAGATAGTTCGTGAGGATAAGAGCTTAAACGCCGCTCAGCCTGAGGGATACCGACGAGGTTGAGTAGCTCCAGAGCGCGTGCGCGGGCTTTATTACCACTGAGTCCCTTGTGCAGCCGCAGCGTCTCACCAATCTGCTTCTCCAGCGTATGCAGAGGGTTGAGCGAGGTCATCGGCTCCTGAAATATATAGCTAATACGGTTGCCACGTAGCTTACGCAGTTGCGGCTCAGTCGCGTGCACCAGTGCTTGCTCGTGATAGCGCACCTCGCCTTCAGGGTACTCGGTGCTTTCGGGGAGTAGTTTTAGCAACGAGAGTGCAGTGACCGATTTGCCCGACCCTGATTCACCAACCAGCGCAAGCGTCTCAGCAGGTTTGATCTCAAAACTAACCCCTTTTACAACCGGTTCAGCTTGTCCGGCAAAGCGGATATGCAGGTTGTCGACCTTTAGCAGAGCATCCTGACTCATATCGATTTCCTCGGGTCAAAGGCGTCACGAACCCCTTCCCCAATAAAGATCAGCAATGTCAGCATCACTGAGAGCGAAAGGAAGGCGCTGATACCCAACCAGGGCGCGTGTAGGTTCTCTTTACCTTGAGCCACAAGTTCACCTAGCGAGGGTGAGCCTGGCGGAAGGCCAAAACCGAGGAAGTCCAGTGCCGTTAGCGTGACCAGCGATCCATTGAATATAAACGGCATAAACGTAAGCGTGGCGACCATCGCGTTAGGCAGTACGTGGCGAAACATGATGACGCGATTGGGCTGACCGAGTGCGCGGGCGGCACGCACATACTCCAGGTTACGGGCTCGCAGAAACTCGGCTCGCACCACGTCAACCAGGTTCATCCAAGAGAACAGAAGCATGATGCCTAACAACCACCAGAAGTTCGGTTCCACTAGGCTGGCGAGGATGATCAGCAGGAAGAGTACCGGCAGTCCCGACCAGATCTCGATAAAGCGCTGCATCAGTAGGTCCAGACGGCCTCCGTAGTAGCCCTGCATGGCCCCGGCGACGATTCCGATCACCGAACTGGCTAGTGTAAGCACCAGCGCGAAGAGCACTGAGATGCGAAAGCCGTAGATCAGCCGCGCGACCACATCGCGCCCCTGATCGTCAGTACCGAGCCAGTTAACAGCGGTAGGCGGGGAGGGTGCTGGCTGGTCGAGATCGAAGTTGATTGTATCGTAAGTAAACCTGATCAGCGGCCATACTATCTGCCCCTGCTGCTCCTCGATAAGCTCGATAACATAGGGGTCGCGATAGTCGACTCGGGCATCGAAATCACCGCCGAAATCGAGCTCAGTGTACTCACTGAAGAGCGGATAGAAGTTGGCTTCAGGCGTTGTAATGACCAGCGGCTTATCATTGGCAAGCAACTCGGCAAAGAGTGACAGTATGAAAAGAGCTCCGAAGATCCACAGTGACCACCAGGCTCGTTTGTTAGAGCGGAAGTTTAGCCAGCGTCTTCGCTGTAATGGTGTTAATTCCATACTCACATATCCCTGCTCTCAAAGTCGATCCGCGGATCGACTAGGGTATAAGTGATATCAGAGACCAGCTTCAGCAGCAGCCCTACCAGCGTAAATATAAAGAGCGTGCCGAAAATCACCGGATAGTCACGGTTGATGACCGCTTCATAACCGAGCAGTCCGAGTCCATCAAGCGAGAAGATAACCTCTATCAGCATCGAGCCGGTGAAGAAGATCCCAATCAAGGCTGCTGGCATGCCGGCAATGATCAGCAGCATCGCATTACGAAAGACGTGGCCGTAAAGCACCTCCTTCATCTTCAACCCTTTGGCACGCGCTGTGAGCACGTACTGCTTGTGTATCTCATCGAGAAAGGCGTTTTTGGTCAGCATCGTCAGAGTCGCGAAGCTCGATATGACAGACGCCAGAATAGGTAGTGCCAGATGCCAAAAATAGTCGCCAATTTTCTCGATCAGGCTCATCTCCTCCCATCCGGGAGAGGTGAGTCCGCGCAATGGGAACCAGTCGAGATAGGTGCCGCCCGCGAATATAACGATCAACAGAATAGCGAAAAGGAAATTGGGTATAGCGTAACCTACGATGATGAATGAGGAGGTCCATACATCGAAGGGCGTGCCATCTTTAACGGCTTTTCTGATACCGAGCGGGATGGAGACTAGATAGGTGATCAATGTCGTCCAGAGCCCTAGAGAGATTGAGACCGGCATCTTCTCAATAATCAGGTCAACAACCGGTTTGTCACTAAAGAAACTGCGGCCAAAATCAAACGTTAAATAGTCGCCAACCATTTTGAAGAAGCGCTCATGTGCGGGCTTATCAAAGCCATAGAGCTTCTCAATCTCGGCAACCAGTTCAGGATCCATCCCCTGGGCTCCGCGATACTTACTATCGCTGCCCGAGGAAGCATCCGCGCTGATGTCCGACTTTTCGCCAGAGCCTATGCGGCTTGTGGCATCGACCGCGATACCCTGCATATGCGCGAGCGCCTGCTCCACTGGCCCGCCCGGGGCCAGTTGGATAATCATAAAGTTCAGCAGCAGTATGCCGAACAGGGTCGGTATGATCAGTAACAGACGCCGAACAATGTAGGCGGCCATCTTGTCTCCTTAGTTGGCCTCTTTAGACCACCAGGTATCCAGGCCCAGCGCATAGGTTGGGCGGGTTGCTGGGAAGCCAAATTTATCCCAGTAGGCGATTCGGTGCGACGCGATATGGAACTGCGGCACAACGAAGTGGTTCCACTGCAGAACACGGTCGAGTGCGCGCGCACGCAGCACCAGTTGTTCGCGATTTGGCGCCTGAATTAACAGCTCTACCAGTCGGTCGATAGCAGGATCCTTGATACCGATAAGGTTGCGGCTACCCGGTTGATCAGCCGCTTCAGATCCCCAGAACTCACGCTGCTCGTTACCCGGTGAGCTCGACTGACCAAAGCTACCGACGATCATATCGAAGTCAGTTTCACGCAGGCGGTTGATGTACTGGGAGACATCAACGATGCGGATACTCACCTCCATTCCGAGCTTTTCAAGATTCTGGATGAACGGCGCTACTACACGCTCAAAATCTTTCTGGACGAGAAGAATTTCAAACTTGAACTCATCACCCTGGCTGTTTTTCAGTGTGCCCGCATCGAGATTCCAGCCCGCTGCGCGCAGTAGCTTCAGAGCTTCACGCAGTTGCGTGCGGTTACGGCCATCACCGTTCGTGGTCGGGGCACGATAGACCTCAGTAAATACCTCATCTGGAATCTGGCCGCGAAGTGGCTCCAAGATCTCTAATTCAGCAGCTGTCGGCAGCTCAGTTGCTGCCATCTCTGAGTTAGAGAAGAAGCTGTGACTGCGGGTGTAGGCATCATAGAAGAGGTTGGCGTTGGTCCACTCAAAGTCGAAGCCGAGTGTAATCGCCTGACGTACACGTTTATCTTCAAATAGATTACGACGGGTATTCATTATAAACGCCTGCATCCCCGCCGGGTTAGCGTCATCTACCAGTTCACGTTTAGCGCGACCATCCTCAAACGCAGGGCCTGTGTAGCCGGTCGCCCAGTTCTTCGATGAGTTCTCTTCACGGAAGTCATACTGCCCCGCTTTGAACGCCTCAAGGGCTACCGTGCTGTCGCGGTAGTAGTCGTAGATCATCTGATCGAAGTTGTAGCGCCCTTTATTGACTGCGAGGTCAGCACCCCAGTAGTCGGCGTTGCGCTGGTACGTGATACTACGTCCGGGATCAATGTCACCTACGAGATAGGGGCCAGATCCAAGAATAGGGTCCAGTGAAGGAGCAGCGAAATCACGCGAAGCCCAATACTCGGCACTCATGATCGGCACTTCGCCAACAATCAACGGCAATTCAAGGTTCTCCTCCTCACCGAAATCGAAGCGCACGGTCAAACCGTCGTTTAGCGAGGAGATGTTGCTGATGTTTTTGTAGTAGGCCTTGTAGAAAGGACTACCCTCTTCGCGCAGTAGGCGGAAGGTCTCGATTACATCATCGGCACGCACTGGCGAGCCGTCACTGAACTGAGCCGCCTCGCGCAGATCAAACTCGACCCATTTGCGGCCTTCCGGCATACGGATGGTCTCGGCGAGAAGTCCGTACTGGGTAAAGGGTTCATCGAGTGAACGGCCCATCAAGCTGTCGAACAGCAGACCGATGCCGCTGGCTGAGGTGCCTTTGACAATAAAGGGGTTGAAGCTATCGAAGGTGCCTATAGCGGCCTGACGGAAACTACCGCCCTTGGGCGCATCGGGGTTGGCATAGGAAAAGTGGGTGAAATCAGCGGGATACTTCAGATCCCCGTGCATCGCCAAGCCGTGTGATTCAGGAGCGGCTGCCTGCACCAAGCTAGAGCTGATTAACACGAGTGACGCGAGACTCTGACGCCAGCAAAACTTCATCTAAGACTCCTTATCTATCGCAACTTATTATTTTATAAGTAAACGTTAAAAATCCGGATCTGTCGACTCTGTCAGCAGTTATTGTTTCAGCTGGTTCGCAAGTTGCTCAAGCTGGAGGTGGCGCTCTGTTCGAGAGACACCCTGATGTTTGAGTTCGTTGTCGAGTTGTGTCAGCTGTTGAAGCTTGGCCGCATCCCCGGACGACAGGGTTTTCAGCAGGTCTCTATCGACCCACTGACGCACTCGTTTGATAAATACGAACTTAAAAAGAAAAGCGAGCAGTACTGAGATCACAATTATTGTGATCGCAAGCCAGTCCATTAGCTCTGCTCAGGTAAAGCGGATACAACCAGCTTTTGGCCCGGCCGCAGGAGGGAGTCAATGCGAAGATCGTTCCACTCCAGCAATTGCGCTACGCTGACCGAGTATTTCGCAGCAATGGCACCCAGGTTATCCCCCGATTGTACCGTGTAAGCCTTAGCCAGAGCATCACTGATGCGTGGCGCATCAATATAGACAACAAGCTGCTGGTTAATTCCGAGAGTCTGTTTGACGCCCATCTCATTCCAACGTGCTATCTGTTTCGGCGTTGTATTGTAGAGCTTAGAGATGCTCCAGAGAGACTCGCCCGATGCGACGGTGTGAATCTGTTTTGCTTTGCCGCTAGGAGCCTTGCGCGCCAGACGCTTTTCAGCTCGTTGATCAGCGCTTAAAGCATAAGCCGATGCGTCAACCAGTGCAGCAGGGATCAGAAGAGACTGGCCTACACGGATCAGGTGACCCTTGATCTTGTTGGTGCTCTGTACCGAGGCGACGCTCGTGTTGAATCGTTGTGCGATACCGCCCAAGGTGTCACCTGGCTTAACTTCGTATAGTGCCCAGCTCATTCGTTCGGAGCCGTCGATCTGTGCCAGACGATCGGCAAAGAGCGGTGCTTTATCTGCAGGTATAAGGAGGTGGTGCGGACCTTCGGGATCGGTTGCCCAACGGCTAAAACCTGGATTGAGTTGGTAGATCTGTTCGATCTCAACGCCAGCAAATTCGGCTGCACGTGCCAGGTCGATCTGACCACCGGTCTCAACAATCTGAAATTGGGGTTCATCTGCCAGTGGTGCGAGGCTTAGACCCTGAGCTTCGGGGTTGCGGAAGATCTCCGAGACGGCCAACAGCTTGGGTACATAGGCGCGTGTCTCTTTTGGCAGGTCGAGACTCCAAAAGTCGGTCGCCTTGCCACGCTTTAGATTCTTTTTAATCGCTTTGCGAACGTTACCCTCGCCAGCATTGTAGGCAGCCAGTGCCAATAACCAGTCGTTATCAAAATAGCCGTGTAGGTACTCAAGGTAATCTAACGCTGCGTCGGTTGATGCGACAACATCCCGGCGACCGTCATACCACCAGTTGCGCTTCAAACCGAAGTGGTCGCCTGTGCTTGGGATGAACTGCCAGAGACCGGCAGCGCGAGCAGGTGACTTGACCATCGGGTCGTAACTGCTCTCGATAACCGGCAGGAGGGCGAGTTCAGCAGGCATGTCCCGCTTAAGAACTTCATGCAGGATGTAGTGGTAGTAACGTGATGCACGAACCACTACTTTGTCGAGATAACGGTCGTGCTTCGCGTACCACTTAATACGTGCTTGAACTTTCTCGTTATCAAGTGAACGTGGCAGTGCCATGTTTTCACGCGTCAGCTGCCATAGATCTTTGTTCTGCTGCTTCTCTTCTAGCGAAAGAAGAACGGATTTAACCTTCTGATCCGGCGCTGTTGCGCTCTGGCGTTTGACGTATCGGACCGGCGCTTCCTGCGAAGAGACCGCAGCATCCTTCTGCGGCGCGACGGTCTGACAGCCGGCTATAAACAGCACTATGAGTGATGCTACTGCTATTTTGGCGTGACGAACCATTAAGTAAAACCTGACAAATGTGACCCGAAAAAGTACGCCAGATTTTACGTGTCAGATCGCTCAACGTCAAATTTGTTAATTTTGCATTAAGGAAAGTTTTCAGGCGCTATTCTTCCATTCGCGCACGGCTGCAAGCACCTCAATTTCATTGTGTAGAGCCTGCCCTGAAAACTGCTCTGCAGCCTCTCGAACACTGGCTTCGCGGGTACGCATATAGGGGTTTATCTTACGTTCTGTGGCGATGCTGCTTGGCAGAGTAGGTTGATTAGCCTGACGCTGTTCGGTGCAGCGCTCCATCTCGGCAAGAATATCGCGGTTCTTTGGTTCAACCTTAATTGCAAAGTGCAGGTTGGTGAGCGAATACTCGTGGGTACAGTAGACCTCAGTCTCGCCCGGCAAGGCGGCGAAGTAGTCCATCGCCTCTTGCATCTGCTTCGGCGTACCCTCAAACAGCCGGCCGCAACCGGCTAAAAAGAGCGTGTCGCCACAGAAGAGCTGAGGCCGTTCATCGGGCTGGAAGTAGGCGATATGATCCAGCGTGTGTGCCGGTACAGCTCGCACTTGAAGGCGATTATCTAACAACTCAATCTCCGCTCCGTCGACCAGCGGCTCCGTGATGCCACTGAACGGCGTATCTGCCGGGCCGTAGACTGGCACTTTGAAATGCGCGGCTAACTTTGCAACGCCTCCAGCGTGATCCCAGTGGTGGTGCGTAATCAAGATAGCTGCGAGCTGGGCATTGGTTTGACGCAGGTAGTGAAACACCGCTTCTGCATCACCCGGATCTACCACGGCGACCTGGTCCTGGGCATGGCCACGCAGCGCCCAGATGTAGTTGTCGTCGAAGGCAGGTATAGGGTGGGCGTGTAGCATAGGTCTCTCCCGTGAGTTGATCTGCACAGAGCTATAATAAATACTTCTGTTCAGTATACGCAAAAGGGGCGCGTTAACGATGGATATTCGCAATCAAATATCCCAGCTGAAGCACTGGTACGATACAGCTTTGGGTCAGCAGATGCTGGAGCAAGAGCGCCAGATGATTGACCGGGCGCTGGCAGAGGTACAGGGCAATCGGCTGTTGCAGGTGAGCTTGGATGGGCGTCGCTGGTTTTGTGAGCATGCCCGGGCTAAGCATGGCGTGCTGTTGGCACCCCAGGTTGAGCTGGGAATGGAGTCCAATACGCTGATAGCGACACCCGAGGAGTTACCGGTGCAGTCTGCAGTGATCGATATTCTGGTGCTGCACCATGCGTTGGAGTTCTCTGATGACCCCCATCAGGTGCTGCGAGAGGCAGCACGCGTGCTGAGGCCCGGCGGAACGCTGATCTTGTTGACGTTCAACCCGAATAGTTTGATGGGGCTACATTCGCTTTTCAAAGGGCGCGAAGTGGCGCCGTTCAGTAGTCAGATGCTGGCTTCGGGCCGCCTGCATGACTGGTTTCGCTTGCTGCAGCTAACTTCCTTGAAAACCCGCTCCAAAGGCTACGACTACCCATTTGAAAAGGAGAAGTGGCGCAGGCGTATGCGTTGGCTCGGATCGCTGGTGCGATTGCTGCCCGGGCATAGTGGGAATTTACTGCTGATGACGGCGCGAAAAGATGTGGCAGGTATGACGCCGCTGCGACCTGAGTGGAACAGACGTCTACTTGGCGGCCTGCAAGTGATAGAATCCAACGCGAGAACTTCCGGAATCAGGCGAAACCAAACTTGACGTCACATTCAGAAAAGGTGGTCACCATCTATACCGATGGTGCCTGCAAAGGAAACCCCGGTCCAGGGGGGTGGGGAGCGCTGCTCAGCTATGGCAGTGCCGCAAAAGAGATCTGGGGGGGAGAGCGCGAGACTACCAATAACCGCATGGAGCTGCTTGCAGCGATCTCTGCGCTGGAGCTGCTCAACCGCCCTTCAACGGTACACCTGTACACAGACTCTCAATATCTGCGCAAAGGCATCACTGAGTGGTTGGCTAACTGGCGTAAAAAGGGTTGGAAGACCGCTTCAGGTAGCCCTGTGAAGAACTCTGACCTGTGGAAGCGCCTTGATGCGGCGCGCGCGGACCATCAAATAGAGTGGCGTTGGGTCAAAGGGCATAGTGGCGATCCCGGTAACGAGAAGGCTGATGAGTTGGCCAATCGCGGAGTTGAAGAGAACCTTAAGAATGCGTAATAGAGGTGCATAGAGCATGGCACGTCAGATTGTAATGGATACAGAGACCACCGGTCTGGAACCTGACGCAGGGCATAACATTATCGAGATCGGTTGTGTCGAGATGGAGGCGCGCAAGCTTACTGGCCGCACCTATCACCAGTATGTAAAACCCGATCACGAGATCGACGCTGAGGCGATGGAAGTTCACGGCATTACCCATGAGTTCCTCGACGACAAACCGAAGTTCAAAGAGGTGATGGCAGATTTCGTCGAGTTCGTTCGAGGGGCTGAGCTGATCATCCACAACGCGGCGTTTGATGTCGGCTTTCTTAATGTTGAGTTGGCCCGTAACGGCGTCAAAGAGCGTATTGAGGATATCTGCACGGTAACCGATAGCCTGCTGCTTGCGCGCAAAAAACATCCGGGACAGAAGAACAGCCTCGATGCACTCTGCCGGCGTTACGATATTGATAACTCGCACCGTGAACTTCACGGCGCACTGTTGGACTCAGAGATCCTTGCGGATGTCTATCTGGCGATTACCGGAGGGCAGACATCCCTGATGCTCTCCTCGGGTGAGCAAGAGGATGCTGATGGCGGTGAGGCGATTCGCCGAGTTGCCGCTGAACTGGCGCAAGGCCTACCTGTTGTAATGGCCGACGATGAGGAGTTGAGCGCTCACGAGCAATTTCTCGACCTGTTGGATAAAAAAAGTGAGGGTGCTGTCTGGCGCCAAACACCGGAATCGGTCCACTGACTCAGAAGCGACCAGTGCCTGTTGATAGCAAAAACTAGTCGGGTTGCTATCAACCGGCAATCAGCGACCTTAAGTGCGACAGTAGGTGACGGATGGCGTTGCCCCGCGTCTGGCTTAGCTGAGATGCAAAACCTAGTTCAATCAAACGGTCTTCAACCTGTTCGACATTGATCTGCTCAACCTGTTTTCCGTTAACTTCATGGGCGATCAGGTAGAGCAGCCCCTGCATCAACCTTGATTGTGCATCGGTCTGCAGGTGGATTTTTTCGCTGGTATCTCTCTCTATTCGCATCCAAGTGCGGGTGGCGCAGCCGAAAACTTCCCACTCAGGTGCTCTCAGGTCTGTCGCCACCGGCGGTAGCCCTGCAGCAAGGCGCATCAGTGAACTAAAGCGACTCGGCCAATCTGCTGCTTCGTAGACTTGTGTAACTAGGGTCTCGAGATCATCCTGACTGCTGCGGTACGGCTGTAGAAGTAGCTCTTTCACCGCGCTAACAAGGCTATCGACCTCCTGTTCAGTGTTGTAGAACGCGAACGAGATACGCAGACTCGCATCGATATTCAGTGCTTGTAATAGCGGCTGTGCGCAGTGGTGGCCCGCTCTAACAGCGGCACCACGGCTGTCCAAATAGGCAGCAACATCAGCCACCTGGAACTGCTCGAACGTGCAGCTAAGCAGCGCGACGCGTTGGCTACCAGCAGGCAGCAGGTGTAGGCCGGGCAACTCTTGAAGTGCTGCCTCTGCCCGGCGTATGAGTCGCTGCTCATGGGCTTCGAGCGCTGTGCGATCACGCTGCTGTAGGTACTGCAGTGCTGCATCTAGTGCAATAGCACCACTGATATTGGGGGTCCCGGCTTCGAACCGCAGAGGCGGGGCGGCATACACCGCTTCGGCAAAGCTGACGTGCTCAATCATCTCACCGCCTGTCTGCCAGGGCGGCATAGCTTCAAGCAGTTCGTAGCGACCGAAGAGCACGCCGATGCCGGTGGGGCCAAAGGTTTTGTGGCCAGAGAAGGTGTAGAAGTCTGCATTCATCGCTTTGACGTCTACATCAAAATGCGCAACGGCCTGAGCACCGTCGACCAGCACGTAAGCACCAGCCTCTTTGGCTTGAGTCACCATCTCTGCAATAGGGTAGATGGTTCCCAGTGCGTTTGAGACATGCGTCAATGCCACCATTTTAGGCCGCTGCTTCAGTTGTTCGGTGTACTGGTGCAGGTCAAGATCGCCGGTCTCTGTCAGCCCAACTACATCGAGCTGGGCGCCCTTAGTTTTTGCGATCTGCTGCCAGGGTAGAATGTTTGCGTGGTGGTTGGAGACAAGCAGCAGGATGCGGTCACCAGCGCATAGTTTGGGTGCAAGAAACGTTTGGGCGACCAGATTAATCGCTTCCGTGGTACCGCGGGTCCAGACGATTTCGCGCGCCTCGACATTCAACCAACCGGCCACACGCCTGCGCGCTGCTTCATAAGCCTGAGTCGCCTCTGCCGCGAGATAGTGAGCGGCGCGATGTACATTGGCGTTGTGCTTACGGTAGTAGTTTGTCAGCGCATCGATAACAACGCGCGGCTTTTGAGTGGTCGCCGCGTTATCGAAGTAGGCCAGATGTTCTCGCCCCACACGGGTGGAGAGTATTGGGAACTCGGTGCGCAGGCGTTTGAGCTCCTGCTCGGTCATTGACTCGCGATCTCAGCTTGGGCTCGATTCCACTGGCTCTGCCAGCGAGCGAAGAGCATTGCACCGTTAAACAAAGTCACTAGCAGCAGCACCTCGATCCAACCATAAAGGGCCAGATGTGGCTGAGTTGCCGTGATCACGGCACCCAGGAAGTAGATTAGCAGTACAAAGCACAGCCAGGCGTGAGGGCGAGGCTTGCCAGACAAAACCGAAGGCGTGAATCCGATCAACGGTAGCAGATAGACCAGCCAGATCACCCAAAAATTACCGGTACTTGCAGGTGCCAGCCACAAAAAACGAGCGGTGTAGAAGATTAGCAGTAGCACAAAACTGATGCGGGTGATCTGCCCCGAGATACGGGCTTTAGCTTCGAGTGTCACTCTGACTCCTTAGTCGGCAGCCAACTGCTGCGCTAGTTTACCGAGGCGCTTACCCTGTAGGCGCGCCAACTGGCGTTCATCTTGATTGATGGGGTTTTCACCATTGTCACCGGCCACATGTCCCGCGCCATAAGGTGATCCACCGCCGCTGCCGCTATGCAGTGGCTCAGCACTGAATGGAATGCCGTGAATTAACATGCCGTGGTGAATCAACGGCAGCATCATACTGAGTAGTGTGCTCTCCTGGCCACCATGCAGCGTGCTGCTAGAGGTGAAGACCGTTGCCGGCTTATCGATGAGTGCGCCGCTGATCCACAGGTTTGAGGTCTTTTCTAGGAACAGGTGCATCGCACTGGTCATATGACCAAAGCGAGTGGGGCTACCGAGAGCGAGGCCGGCGCAGCCTTTCAGATCGTCCAACGTGCAATAGAGGGTGCCGTCCTCGGCTTGCTCACCAGTATCGCCGGGATTGTGCGGCAAGGTGCGCAGGCGCGCCTCCATACCGGACTCCTCAACACCGCGAGCAATGTGCGCTGCCAGTTTGGCGGTATCGCCGTGGCGGCTAGTGTAGAGCACCAGTACGTAGTCGGACATTAGAGAATCTCCAACACCTGCTCGGGTGGGCGCCCGATACGGGCGCCTTTGTCACTGATCACAACAGGACGCTCCATAAGTTTCGGCGTTGCGACCATTGCTGCGATTAACTCATCGGCACCGGCACTATTGAGATCAAGACCTGTGGCTTTGAATTCATCTTCCTTACTGCGTACCAGGGCTTTAGCCTCGACGCCCAGCAACTCAACCAGGTTGCTAAGTTCAGCAGCGCTTAGCGGCTCTTTGAGGTACTCGCGCACGTCAGGCTCTATGCCTTGGTCCTGCATGAGAGCGAGCGTTTGACGGGATTTAGAACAGCGAGGATTGTGCAAGATCGTGATAGACATAAGTTTCTCGATAGCTTTGTGACATTGCCAAGAGCGCTCTATTGTATAAGTAGTGAGTTGGATGAACCAGTTGGAGTTTAAATTGTCTGAAATGCGCTCGATTCTGCAACAACTGCCGCGCAACCTAGCGCGGCTTCCGGGGCACTTCATGGCTGAACAGGGGATACTCCACTCCGCTGCTCTGACCTACACCACGCTCTTCTCGCTAGTGCCGCTGATGACGCTCAGCTATGCGATGCTGGCGTTGGTGCCGTCGTTCCAAGGGCTCAGCACGCAGCTTGAAGATATGATCTTCTCCAACTTTCTACCGGATACAGGTACGGCGATCCAATCCTCTTTGGCTCAGTTCGCGGAGCAGGCGCGCTCGCTGACGCTGGTCGGCGTGATCTTCCTGTTCATCACGGCACTGTTGATGATGCGCAGTATCGAGGCTGCGTTGAATCGTATCTGGCAGGTGCGCTCGGGACGTAAATTCCTCGCCAGCTTACTGATCTACTGGGCTGTGGTGACGCTGGGGCCGCTGCTTATTGGTGTTGGGTTAGCGTTGAGTTCTTATCTATATGGGCTCGCGCGGTTGGATCAGCTGACCGGTGCCGCCGATCTGCTCGTGGTGCTGCCCTGGCTGATGACGGCTGCGGCCTTCACTCTGATCTACGCTGTGGTGCCCCATGCGCCTGTGCCCTGGAGAGCGGCGCTTATCTCAGGCATTGTTGCTGCACTTGCTTTCGAGCTATCCAAGCGCGGATTTAGCTTCTTCATTACCCAGTTTCCGACCTACAAACTGATCTATGGGGCCTTTGCCGCAGTACCAATCTTCCTTGTTTGGATCTTTATCTGCTGGTCGATATTTATTGCAGGCGGCACTCTGTCGCGGCTGTTGAGTACACCGGTTGGGGCGACCAAGAGCCCAACATCGGAGCTCTACCTTACGTTGCGCCTGCTGCAGCGTCTGGCGCATGCGCAATTGGCGGGCGAAAGTGTCAAACCGGCGCATCTGTTGAAGCAGGTTGAAGGTATGACAGCGGCTTCACTGGAGCGTATCTGGTTGAAATTGGAGCCGTTGGAGTTGCTGGCGCGGGATGAGGATGGCAGTTGGCTGATTAAACGCGAACTGCATCAGGTCAAGCTACAGCAGGTCGATCAGATGTTTAACGAAACCGCGTTGCAAGTTGCAGATTCAGCTGAAGCTTGGGAGCGTAACCTATCACTTCGGTTGCAGGCGCTGCAGGAGGGGCGGGATGCTCAGTTTGAACTGAGTTTGGCTGAGCTGTTTTTCGCTGAGTCAGCAAAGTCAGATCCAAAGCAAAAAATAAAGGAGCTCTAAGATATGGAACAACCGCTAACCCTGCACCTATTGGTCAATGGTCGGGTGCAGGGTGTTTGGTTTCGTCAATTCACCCGCCAACAAGCTGAGGCTTATGGGGTAACTGGGTACGTTCGCAATCTGCCCAATGGTAGGGTCGAGGCTGTCCTGAGTGGGGAAGCGGCTGCGGTGCGTCAGGTAGAGGCTTGGCTGGGTGAGGGGCCGGAGCTGGCACAGGTGGCGGAAGTCGTATCAGCCGAAGTCCCGTTTCAACCGTTTGAGAGTTTTGAGGTCAGGCGCTAGGCCTGACCTCAATCCTAATTACTGACCTAGTTTGGCGATCAGTTGATTCGCCGCATCGGCAAGCTCGATATCTGAGGAGTCGGCGTCACGACGGCCCTTGTACTCCAACTGACCCGCAGCGATACCGCGATCCGATATAACCAAGCGGTGTGGAATACCCGTCAACTCCATATCGGCAAACTTCACGCCGGGGCGCTCTTTGCGATCATCCAGCAGTACATCAACGCCACGAGATTTCAGCTCGTTGTAGAGCTGGTCAGCAAGGTTGCGCACATCCTCAGACTTGTCGTAGTTCAGTGGAACCAGTGCAACCGTGAAAGGCGCCAATGCCTCAGGCCAAATAATGCCGCGATCGTCGTAATTTTGCTCGATAGCCGCAGCAACAACTCGGGTAATGCCAATGCCGTAACAACCCATGGTTATCGGTACCGCTTTACCATTCTCATCGAGAACAGTCGCATTCATCGCTTGGGAATATTTCAGGCCAAGCTGGAAGATATGACCCACCTCGATACCTCGACGAATGTTGAGCGTACCTTTGCCGCAGGGGCTGGGATCACCCGCTACAACATTGCGGATATCGGCGACGCGACCCAATTCGACGTCGCGACCCCAGTTGATGCCGAAGTAGTGTTTGCCGTCAATGTTAGCGCCGGCACCGAAGTCAGAGGCAGCTGCAACAGCGCGATCAACGATAACTGGAACAGTGAGGCCAACAGGGCCGAGTGAGCCCGGTCCTGCGCCAACGAGAGCACGGATCTCCTCTTCAGTTGCCATCACCAGCGGCGATGCGACTTCAGGCTGCTTCTCGGCTTTGATCTCATTGAGCGTGTGATCACCGCGAACCAGCAGTGCGACTAGGTCCGCTTCTACCTCTTGGGAGGCGCGCACGAACAGTGTTTTGATGGTCTTCTCAATTGGCAGATTGTGCTGTTCTACCAGCGCTGCAATTGTTTTTGCGTTTGGCGTATCAACCAGGTGCATCTCTTGTGATGGTGCAGCTGGCCCTTCTGGGGCGACTGCCTCTGCCATCTCTACGTTGGCTGCAAAATCGCTGCTGTCAGAGAAGGCGATATCATCCTCGCCCGAGTCTGCGAGTACGTGGAACTCGTGTGAACCAGTACCACCGATCGAGCCGTTGTCGGCGATCACTGGGCGGTAGTCCAGGCCGAGGCGATCGAAGATTTTGCAGTAGGTGTCGTAGTAGATGTCGTAGGTCTGCTGCAAAGATTCATGGTTGATATGGAAGGAGTAGCCATCCTTCATTATGAATTCGCGAGAGCGCATAACGCCAAAGCGAGGACGGATCTCATCACGGAATTTCGTTTGAATCTGGTAGAAGTTACCGGGCAGTTGTTTGTAACTTTTCAACTCACGACGGATCAGGTCTGTGATCACCTCTTCGTGAGTAGGGCCCACGCAGAACTCACGGTTGTGGCGATCGTGCAGGCGCAGCAGTTCAGGTCCGTACTGCTCCCAACGCCCTGACTCTTGCCAAAGTTCGGCGGGCTGAACGGCCGGCATTAGTAGCTCTTGGGCGCCCGATGCGTCCAACTCTTCGCGCACAATTCGTTCAACTTTACGCAGTGTGCGCAGACCCATGGGTAGCCAAGTGTAAAGGCCAGAAGCCAATTTGCGGATCATGCCTGAGCGCAGCATCAACTGGTGGCTAATCACCTCTGCGTCGGCGGGTGTTTCTTTGACTGTGGCGATAAGAAATTGGCTCGCGCGCATCTTTTGGGCTTCCCGGTAGTATTAGAGTCGAAAAAAGAGTGCGTATTTTATGGGGCTAAGGCGCCAAGCGCCAGCCCCATTGGCGAGATGAGCTAAGCAGTAATCGCTAAGTCTGCAGTGGATTGCAGCAAGAAGCTCTCAAGCTCGTCTATCTGATCCTCATTGAACACTGGCAGGCCGTGACGCAGTAGCTCCTCGGCAGCAACCCCAGTTGATCCAGCTTTGTTGCCGCAGGAGGGGCTGCCCGCCTTCATTAGCGCGGCTACACAGCCATGTTTCTGAGCAAGTTCAAGCGTGATCTCGGCACCCGTTACAAATTCATCGGTAACATCAGCTTGGTCACTGGCGATGATTTGAATGGGAAAGCGCTGCACGATCTCTGCATAGGGGCGTGGCGTCGGTAAGCCGCCGAGAGTCTCAGGGCAGGCCGGCACGATCGCATCTTTGTCCAGGAGATCTCGTAAAAACGGGTGGGATATTTGATTATCGCGGCCGTCGTAACGAACCGCTTCGCCCAGTAAACAGGCGCTAACAAGTACTTTAATAGCTGACATATCTCAAAACGGAGTAGTAATTATTGTTGTTACCTTTTGGAGTTATCCAAGGCGGCGCACTATACCGAAGTGCGTCCGCCTTCTCAAATGGCTAACTACAAAAATCCCCGTTTAGAGACTTATGCTTTAGGGGCGTTTATCGACCATAAAGGTCGCCGTACCGGTTGCAATCTGTTTGTCGCCCACCCAAACATGGGTGTCACACTTAACACGACGACGACGCTGATCAACCTCTGTCACCACTATTTCAGCTCGCGCTGTCTGACCGATAAAAAGCGGCGCTTTGAACTTTAGGGTCTGATCAACATAGATTGCGCCGGGTCCCGGGAGTTTGGTGCCGGCGACAGTAGATATCAATGCGCCGCTGAGCATGCCGTGTGCGATACGCTGACCGAACATTGTGGTTTTAGCGTACTCCTCGTTGATATGCACTGGATTGGTATCTCCAGAGATCCCGGCAAAGCCGTAGACATCGGCCTCAGAGATTGTCTTTGCGAAGCTGTCGCTCATCCCCACTTCGAGGTCTTCTAGGTAGTAACCGTGTAGCTGATCCATCTGGACTCTCCTTAAAAATCTGCTCGCATCTTCATATGGTTGGCCAGAGATATCAACTCCATTTGTACGGCTATTTATGTTCTTGGGGCGACAAATCGGGTATCTTTAGCGCTCTTTTGATTAACCAGGACAGTTTGACCAACCATGATCATCACTCCAAAGATTCGCGGGTTTATCTGCACAACGACTCACCCAACGGGCTGTGAAGCCAATGTGCGTGAGCAGATCGCTAAGACTCAGGCTCAGGGCACTATCGAAAACGGCCCTAAGCGCGTGTTGGTGATTGGCGCATCAAGCGGCTACGGACTGAGTTCGCGTATCACTGCTGCCTTTGGCGCTGGCGCATCAACTATCGGTGTCTTCTTTGAGAAAGCCGGCACAGAGCGTAAAACGGGAACTGCAGGTTGGTACAATGCAGCAAGCTTTGACGCTCTAGCACAGCAGGGAGGTCTCTACTCCAAATCACTCAATGGCGATGCTTTCTCTAACGAAGCGAAGCAGAAGACAATTGATCTGATCAAACAGGATCTGGGTCAGATTGACCTAGTGGTCTACTCGCTGGCCTCACCTGTTCGTAAGATGCCTGAGACGGGTGAACTGATCCGCTCTGCGCTCAAACCGATCGGTGAGACCTATCGCTCTACAGCGATTGATACCAACAAAGACCAGATCATTGAGGCAGAAGTAGAGCCAGCGACCGAGGAAGAGGTGGAAGCGACCGTCAAGGTTATGGGCGGCCAAGACTGGGAACTTTGGGTCAATGCTTTGGCCGACGCCGGTGTTCTAGCAGAAGGCTGTAAAACTGTCGCCTACAGCTATATCGGTACTGATATCACCTGGCCAATCTACTGGCACGGTGCGCTCGGCAAGGCAAAGCAGGATCTGGACCGTGCCGCTGCTGAGCTCGATGCGCGTCTGAAACAGCAGGGCGGGCAGGCAAATGTTGCGGTTCTGAAATCGGTAGTCACTCAGGCCTCGTCCGCGATTCCCGTTATGCCGCTCTATCTGGCTATGGTGTTCAAGATTATGCGAGCGCAGGGGCTGCATGAAGGCTGTCAGGAGCAGATTGATCGTCTGTTCAGAACAGGTCTGTATGGCGATTCGGCGCAGATGGATGAGGGTAACCGCTTCCGCCTGGATGATTGGGAACTGCGTGATGATGTACAGCAGGCATGTCGCGATCTCTGGCCGCAGATTACCACCGAAAATCTGTTTGAGATGACGGATTATCAGCTCTACAAAGATGAGTTCCTCAAGCTGTTCGGTTTTGGCTGCGAAGGTGTCGACTATGAAGCGGATGTCAGCCCTGAAGTGAGCTTCGAGCCGGTTGAGATCTAATAGATTCTCTTAGATAAAGGCCGCTAAGTTGCGGCCTTTTTTATAGCTCGACTGATCTTGGACTGACCATATTCCGTAGCACAATCGCAAGTTACGGTAAGTCACCACAGAGCAACTGAAGAAGAGTCACGGACGCATGAAATACAAAGGTTTTCCCGAATTTAGCCACTACCAAGCTGACCGCATCGGAGTTCTGGTCACCAATTTGGGTACGCCCGATGAGCCGACTCCTAAGGCCTTGAGGCGCTATCTAAAGGAGTTTCTGTGGGATCCGCGTGTAGTGGAAGTACCGCGGCCGATCTGGTGGATGGTACTCAACCTGATCATCCTGAATGTGCGTCCGAAACGCTCCGCTGAGGCTTATCAGACGGTGTGGACTGAGGGTGGCTCTCCGCTACTAATTCACACGCGAAATCAGGCGAACGCTATTCGCGAGCGCTTGCAGGCGCAGTACGGTGAGCGTGTCGTGGTCGATTTCGCGATGCGCTACGGTAACCCATCGATCGAGTCGGTATTGGATAAGATGCAGGCTCAGGGTGTGCGAAAACTGGTTGTGCTGCCTCTCTATCCGCAATACAGCGCGTCAACCTCGGGTTCTACCTTTGACGCCGTAGCTGCCGATTTTCAGAAGCGTCGTTGGATTCCCGATTTTCGTTTTGTTCGCAGTTACCTCGAAAACGATAAGTATATCGACGCGATGGCACAGCGTATTCAGCGACACTGGGATGAACATGGCCGGACCGATCTATTGCTGCTCTCCTACCATGGCGTGCCCAAGCGCTATCTGATGTCGGGCGACCCTTATCACTGTGAGTGTCACAAAACGTCCCGCCTATTGGCTGAGCGTTTGGGACTCAAGGAGGGTGAGTACAAAACCACCTTCCAGTCACGCTTCGGCCGCGAAGAGTGGCTAAAGCCATACACCGATGAGACGCTGAAGGCGCTGCCGGATGAGGGTGTTAAGTCTGTTCAAGTGTTCTGCCCGGGTTTCTCCTCTGACTGTCTCGAGACAATCGAGGAGATTGGTGAGGAGAACCGTGAGTACTTTATGGAGTCAGGTGGTGAGCGCTACGAGTATATCAGCGCCCTGAATGACGAGCCTGCTCACATCGATGCGTTGGAGGATGTAATCCGCGCTGAAGTGGGTCACTGGTTTGAGTCAGCCGGTGATGATGTTCAGGCACGTGGCGATCGTGCGGTCGCGATGGGTGCAGACAAGTAAAATTCACTTGCACCTTGGCGCGTCTGCGACAAGAATGGTGATATCTAACGAAGAGTGGAGGGCTCGTTATGTCTGCAAATACACCGCACCCAAAATTTATGGATGCCATGCGCAAACTCTCCGCTATGTCCGAAGAAGAGCGGCTCTCTGAACAGAACAGAGAGCTGTTCGAGCAGGCGATCGCCTATGCTCCTCTTGATATTCAACCCCAGTTGATTGCGATCCAGAAAAAGTACGAGCAGCCGCTTCATTAGGCGAGCCTGCATGCAAGAGGTCATCCCTCCTTTCGGAAGGGGAGGTGATCCTGTAGTTGCAGCATACGATGCTCCATGGCGCGTTTCTCCTCATCAAGGAAGCGTTCTATCGCCAAATTGAACTGCGGGTCTTTGATATGGTGATAGGAGTAGGTGGGGGTCGGAACAAAGCCTCGTTTGATCTTGTGCTCTCCCTGCGCGCCTGGGTCAAAACGTGATAAACCCTTTGCAATACAATAGTCTAGACCCTGGTAGTAGCAGGTTTCGAAGTGCAAACTATCAAACTCTTGAGTACAGCCCCAGTAGCGTCCATAGAGCGTTGAGTCGTCAAAAAAGCTCAAGGCACCTGCAACATATTCATCTTCATGCCGGGCCATCACCAGCAACATCTGATCTGCAAGCGTTTCACTCAGCTCGAGAAAGAAGGCTTTGGTGAGATAGGGCTGCTGGCCGCGAACCAGATAGGTCATCACATAGAAGTCGTAGAAGGTCTCAATGACTTGCGCGTTGATCTCGTCACCTGTTAGCTGCTCAAATTTAATACCTTGCTCGGCCACCTTGCGACGCTCTTTTTTGAGGTCTTTACGTTTACGCGCATTGAAGCTGGCCAGATAGTCATCGAAATCTTTAAAACCCTGATTAAACCAGTGGTACTGACATCCCATGCGCTGCATCATGCCGGTGCCCTTAAAGGGTTTATCGCTAGTGCGGGGGAAGAGTAGATGAGCTGTCTCTATGCGATACTCCTCGCAGAGTTGCGACAGAATCTGCGCTATTAGTGGCTCAATCTGCTCTTTATTGAGGCTAGAGAACCAGCGTGGTCCTGTGGCTGGCGTAAATGGAATTGCACTCAGGAGTTTTGGGTAGTAGTTGCGACCTGCACGCTCATAGGCTTCAGCCCAGGACCAGTCAAAGACGTACTCGCCCCAGGAGTGCTGTTTTAGGTAGAGCGGCATGAGCAAGACAGTCTCACCGTCTTGTCGCACTTCAACATGCAGGGGCTGCCAGCCAGTTTTAGGTGATACCGAGCCGGTCGTCTCGAGCGCATTGAGAAACTCGTAACGGGTGAAGGGGTAAGCCTCAGTGTTGAGCTCTTCCCAGCGTTGCTGGCCGATCTCGGCAATGGAACTGTGCGTGCTGATCTCAAACATAATGCGCTATAGTGGAAAAGTAGTTAGGTGATAGTAGCGCTACGAGGAGCTAGGTTAAATGGATGAATTAGAACTCGAATTTCAGCTTGATCCGCAATTGGCCGCTGATACTGTGCACGTGGGTGACTTTCCGCTTTCTCGAGTGCTGTTAATGAACGACTCCAATTACCCTTGGTTTATTCTGGTACCACGTCGCGCCGGCGTGACTGAGATCTACCACCTAGGGGAGAAAGATCGGCACCAGTTGATGCGTGAGTCCGCAGCTCTGGCTGAAAACCTCGCAGATATCTTTGCCGCTCGAAAGATGAATGTGGCCAACCTGGGGAACATGGTGGCTCAGTTACACGTTCACGTCATTGTGCGCAAAGAGTCAGATGCCGCATGGCCGGGACCGGTTTGGGGTAAAGTCCCTACGCAAGCGTACACCGATGAGGAGCTGAAACGCATAGAGTCGCGTCTCGATACGCTCCTTGAAGGGGAACTCGCCTTCACACCCGCCTAATCTCCGCCTTGTCCCTTTCTTATCCTTTTCTCGGATGAGCAGGCCCTAATTTGGGCCTGTCAGAGCCGCATAATTCAGGTATACTTTGCGCCTTTAATTTTCAGCACGATTTTTGGGCACGAGCGTTTAACGGCGCTCGGCGAAAGTACAGGATTAGCAAACTATGCGCAGCCACTATTGCGGCGACCTTCGCGAAGAACATATTGGACAAGAGATTACTCTAACTGGTTGGGTGCACCGTCGCCGTGACCACGGTGGTGTTATCTTCCTCGATCTGCGTGATCGTGAAGGTATCGCACAGGTGGTATTTGACCCTGACCGTGAAGCGAGCTTTGCGCTGGCTGATAGCTGCCGTAATGAGTTCGTCGTGAAGGTGAATGGTTTAGTTCGCGCGCGTCCAGAAGGCACGACAAATGCTGACATGGGTACAGGCGCGATTGAGGTTCTTGGCAAAGAGATGGAGATCCTCAACAAGGCTGAGACACCTCCGTTCCAGCTTGATGAGCATCAGCAGGTGGGTGAGGATGTGCGTCTGCGCCACCGTTACGTTGACCTGCGTCGTCCTGAAATCCAGCAGAAGCTGCGTTTCCGCTCGAAAGTGACGCATCAGGTACGTGCTTACCTCGAGAACGAGGGTTTCCTCGATATCGAGACTCCAATCCTGACGCGTGCTACTCCAGAAGGCGCGCGTGACTACCTGGTTCCTAGCCGTACTCACGAAGGCAGCTTCTTCGCACTGCCACAGTCACCCCAGCTGTTTAAACAGCTGCTGATGGTTTCGGGTTTTGATCGTTACTACCAGATCGCTAAATGTTTCCGCGACGAAGACCTGCGTGCTGACCGCCAGCCAGAATTTACTCAGATCGATATTGAGACCTCTTTCTGTGACGAAGCAGAGATCATGGGTATCACTGAGCGCATGATTCGTGGTCTGTTCCAGGATCAGCTGGGTGTGGATCTCGGTGAGTTCCCACACATGCCATATTCTGAGGCGATGTCCCGTTACGGTTCAGACAAACCCGACCTGCGTATCCCAATGGAGCTGGTTGATGTGGCCGATCTCGTTGCCGGCGTCGACTTTAAAGTGTTCTCTGGCCCTGCAACTGACCCTAAGGGTCGTGTAGCAGCACTCAAAGTACCGGGCGGTTCAGAACTGACTCGTAAACAGATCGACGACTACACCAAGTATGTCTCTATCTACGGGGCTAAGGGTCTGGCGTGGATCAAGGTGAACGACCTGGCTGCTGGATCAGAGGGTCTGCAGTCTCCAATCGTTAAGTTCCTCGGTGAAGAAGTTGCCGTTGCTATTATGCAGCGCCTGGGTGCGCAGAATGGTGACCTGGTATTCTTCGGTGCGGATAAAGAGAAGATCGTCAACGAAGCTCTGGGTGCGCTGCGTATCAAAGTCGGTGAAGATCTTAACATGCTCGAACGCGAGTGGGCGCCTCTATGGGTTGTCGACTTCCCAATGTTCGAAGAGAACTCAGATGGCAGCCTGACGGCGCTACACCACCCATTCACAGCACCAAGCTGCACACCTGTGGAGCTGCTGGAGCAGCCAGAGGGCAAGCTCTCACGTGCTTACGACATGGTGCTAAACGGTACTGAGCTCGGCGGTGGTTCTGTTCGTATCCACGATCAGGAGATGCAGAAAGCGGTATTCAAAGTGCTGGGTATCTCCGACGAGGAGGCTGAACAGAAGTTTGGCTTCCTGTTGAATGCACTCAAGTACGGTGCACCGCCACATGGTGGTCTGGCTTTCGGTCTTGATCGCCTGATCATGCTGATGACTGATTCTAGTTCAATCCGCGAAGTGATCGCCTTCCCTAAAACCCAGAGTGCGGCCTGTCCGATGACTGATGCACCGGGAGAGGTGAGCGCAGCGCAGCTGCGTGAACTGAATATTAAGCTGCGTAAAACACCTTAAATGGGTAGCGCTCGAGCGCTACTGACCGCAGGGTAAATTGAAAAGGGGCATTAGCCCCTTTTCTGTTTTGTGCACGATCTGAAAGTCGAGGGGGCTGACAGCCATCTTTTTTCGTACGATGATCAATCACTAGTTTTATTTCGGAGCCATCATGAACAGTGTAAGTCACCTCTTTCATCTAGCCTTCCCTGTGACCGATCTGGAAGCAGCGCGTAAGTTCTACATTGATATCCTCGGCTGCAAGACGGGCCGGGAGTCAGATAAATGGATCGACTTCGATTTTTGGGGTCATCAGGTTGTTGCGCATCTTGTTGCTCCGCAAGACCACCCAGCCGCGGCAACCAATGGCGTGGATGGCAAGGCAATTCCGGCGATGCACTTTGGGCCAATTCTCGCCTGGGATGAGTTTGAGGCGTTGCAGGCTAAATTGGAGTCGGCGAACATTGAGTTCGTGGTCGAGCCCTATGTGCGGTTTGAGAACCGTAAAGGGGAGCAGGCTACCATGTTTATCGCAGATCCCAGTGGCAACCATCTTGAGTTCAAGAGCTTTCGCAACATCGAGATGTTGTTCGCCAAAGATGACGAACTCTACCTCTAGGCTCTCCTTGAGCTACTCAACAGAATCCCTCAAAAGCTCACCTAGCGTTGGGGTCGCTGGTTAAGGCTGTTATCATGCAGCTAAACAGGTGGCGCCCGGTGGGCGAATGAGGCGCAGATGCTGATATTAGGAATCGATCCAGGTTCCAGAATTACTGGTTACGGTGTGATTAACGCACTGGGAAATCAGGTCGAGTATGTCGCCAGCGGCTGTATTCGAATCGCCGACGCCAGCCTTCCCGACAAGCTTAATCAGGTTTTCCAAGGTATTGGTCAGATCGTAGAGCAGTATCAGCCGCAAGAGGTTGCGATTGAGCAGGTCTTTATGTCGCGCAATGCTGATTCAGCGCTCAAGCTTGGGCAAGCCCGTGGCGTTGCTATTGTCGCGGCCTCTTCTCGCGGTATTGATGTGCATGAGTATGCGGCGCGGCTGGTTAAGCAGGCAGTGACCGGTACAGGGGGCGCAGATAAGTCTCAGGTTCAACAGATGGTTGCGCGCATTTTAAAGCTGCCGGGTTTGCCGCAGGTTGATGCCGCGGATGGTCTCGCTATCGCACTCTGTCATGCGTACACTCGACAGGGCTTGATAGCAACGGCAGGGTCACGCAAAACGGTACGCAGCAATCGCTGGCGACTGTAATAATGCCAGCTCAGTTATTTGAGTTTTCACAGATTTTTAACAGAAGGAATCCCGAGTGATTGGACGCTTAACCGGTGAGTTGATTGAGAAGCTACCTCCAGGCCTGATGGTCGACGTATCAGGCGTCGGTTATGAGGTGGAGGCATCGATGAACACCTTCTATAAGCTGCCTGAGGTTGGCACCTTCGTCACTATCTACACTCACTTTGTGGTGCGTGAAGATGCCCAGTTGCTCTACGGCTTCGCGGATAAGCAGGAGCGCTCGTTGTTTCGCCAGTTGATCAAGGTGAATGGAGTCGGTCCAAAACTCGCACTGACAATACTTTCTGGTATCTCTGCCGATGAGTTCGTGCGCTGTGTACATGCTGAGGACACTGCGGCACTGGTTCGCCTGCCGGGTGTCGGTAAAAAGACGGCCGAACGCTTGATTATAGAGGTTAAAGATAAACTCGATAAACTGGAGATGCCGACCGCTGTTGAGTTTGAACTGGGTGCTGTCGAGTTGCCCGGCGCCAAAGCTGCAGCTGTGGATAATCGTGCTGATGCTGAGACTGCGTTAGTGGCATTGGGTTATAAACCGCTGCAGGCGACTAAGGCGATCGAGGCCGCAGCGGAGCAGCTGCCGGGAGCATCCACTGAGGATCTGATTCGTCAGGCGCTGAAAACCATGGTAGCGGGGTAGTTAGATGCAGATCGATGCTGACCGTTTTGTATCGCCGGTAACGGCGCCCGGAGAAGAGGCGCAGGACCGTGCTGTTCGCCCCAAGACACTCGCTGATTATGAGGGGCAGCCTCGTGTACGTGAGCAGATGGAGATATTCATCCATGCGGCACGCAAGCGTAACGAAGCGCTCGATCATACTCTGATCTTCGGCCCTCCAGGTCTGGGTAAAACTACGCTCGCGAACATCATCGCGAATGAGATGGGTGGCCAGATTAAAACAACCTCGGGTCCGGTGTTGGAGAAGGCTGGCGATATCGCCGCCATGCTCACCAACCTCGAGCCCGGTGACGTGCTTTTTATTGACGAGATTCACCGCCTGAGCCCCAATGTTGAGGAGGTTCTCTATCCGGCGATGGAGGACTATCAGCTCGATATTATGATTGGTGAGGGTCCTGCGGCTCGATCTATTAAGCTGGAGCTGCCACCGTTCACCTTAGTTGGCGCCACGACACGCGCAGGCCTGTTGACTTCGCCGCTGCGTGATCGTTTCGGAATTGTGCAGCGCCTCGAGTTCTACTCGGTAGAAGATCTCAGCCATATCGTTACCCGCACAGCTAACCTCAGTGGCTGTGATATCGAACCGGGCGGTGCGCATGAAATTGCTCGGCGTTCGCGCGGCACACCGCGTATCGCCAACCGCCTGCTGCGCCGTGCCCGTGACTTTGCCGAGGTGAAGGGCGATGGTCGCATCACTGAAGAGATCGCCGACAGAGCTCTAAATATGCTCAATGTTGACCAGCAAGGCTTTGATCATATGGACCGACGCATGCTGCTGGCGATGCTTGAGAAGTTTGGCGGCGGGCCAGTAGGTGTCGACAGCTTGGCCGCTGCAATCAGCGAGGAGCGCGATACCATAGAGGATGTCCTTGAACCCTATCTTATTCAGCAAGGTTTTGTGATGCGTACCCCGAGGGGGCGAGTTCTGACGGACCTTGCCTATCAGTACTTCGGTGTGGATCGCACTCGTCTAGAGGATTAGAGCGAGGTTTCAGATCCGACTAATTCTTCGCTTGATTGTGTTCAGTGACCGGAATGCCCTACACCTAGTCTGGGTTTAAGCCCGGGTTAATCCGCTGCTGATATCCTCTGCGCTAATTTGAAACAAGTATCTGATATTCCGAGCTTATTACTGGATGCTTGTATTAAAAACTGGCGCTGTTATTGTGAGCCAAGTTTCTGATTTTTGGGGGAGTCTATGGCCTTCGAATGGCCTCTGCGGGTTTACATCGAAGACACCGATTTTGGTGGTCTTGTCTACTACGCAAATCACCTCAAATTTATGGAGCGCGCCCGCACTGAGTGCCTGCGAGCGGCCGGCTGGTCGCAGGCGGAGTTGATCAACTCAGGGCTGCTGTTTGTTGTTGGGCGAGTTGATGTTCAGTTTCGTGCGCCCGCTCGCTTGGATCAGGAACTTTATGTGCGTACAAGTATCCAACAGGTGAAAGGCGCACGGTTGATATTTGCTCAGTCCGTAGATGATGCGCAAAAAGCAGAGCAGCTCAGTAGGGGGACAGTTGAGGTGATCTGTGTTGATCCAGTCAGCATGAAACCACGACGTTGGCCAACGGAATTGATAGACACCATGCGGGCAAAGGTGCCCCAGGCATGGTCTGAACAGGAGTAGTTTGTGGACGATAAGATGTCGATTTGGAGTTTGGTGCTGGAGGCGAGTTTTATCGTCCAGCTGGTGATGCTTTCACTGATGGCCGCCTCCTTTCTCTCCTGGGTGATGATTTTCCAGCGTCGAGCGGCGCTCAGCAAAGCCAAAAGGGCATTTAAAGCTTTTGAAGACCGTTTCTGGTCAGGCGTGGATCTCGGACAGCTCTATCGTGAATCTACCGCGAATCCAAACCTTGAAAGTGGCGCAGAGAACCTTTTTCGGGCGGGGCTTAAAGAGTTCACGCGCTTAACTCAGCACGGCACCGCTGACCCAGACGTGGTTATGAACGGTGTGCAGCGCGCGATGCGTGTGGCGATGTCGCGAGAAGAGGAGCGTCTTGAACGCCACCTGCCGTTCTTAGCGACTGTCGGCTCAACGAGCCCTTACGTCGGCCTGTTTGGTACGGTCTGGGGGATAATGAACGCCTTCCGTGGGCTGGCAAACGTACAGCAAGCGACCCTTGCTTCAGTTGCACCGGGTATTGCAGAGGCACTGGTCGCAACGGCGATTGGTCTGTTTGCAGCGATTCCCGCTGTAGTCGCTTACAACCGCTTCTCAGCTCAGGCTGATAATCTGTTGGCGAGCTACGAGACCTTTGCGGACGAGTTCTCAAGCATCCTCTACCGCCGCGTCCATGCGAGCGGCTGATTAAGAGGTTGGAATGATTAGACGAGCGCGCTCGAAGCGCAAACTCAACGCCGAAATCAACGTCGTTCCTTACATTGATGTCACGTTGGTGCTGCTGATTATCTTTATGGTGACGGCTCCGATGCTGACTCAGGGTGTCGATGTTGAATTGCCTAAAGCAGCAGCTGAGCCGGTAGAGACTGAAGATAATGAGCCGCTGATTGTCAGCGTGGATGCCGAAGGTCAGTACTACATTAATCTGGGTGAGGATGAGATGCGTCCTCGCACAGCCGATGATATAGCTACTTCGGTTGGAAGAGTGTTGCAGGTTAATCAGGGTAAGTTACTGTTGGTACGTGGCGACCGCGATGCGAGCTACGAGCAGGTGGTACAGTTGATGGTGCTGTTACAGGGAGTCGGTGCCGAGCGCGTCGGGTTGGTGACGGAGTAGTCTGTGCGTTTTGATCAGAGTTACATTCTGCCGGCCGCTTTCGCCACCCTAGTTCATCTAGTGGTTCTAGTGGTGATCTCTGGTTTCTGGATCGGTACCGCACAGAGTCAAACGGAGCGTCCGCGCCATATACAGGCGCAGATGTTTGATCTTACGGCACTCAGTGATAAGCAGGCTGCGCAGCAGCAGTCAGAGCAGAAACGCAAGCAAGATGAGGCTGCTAAGCAGCGCGAAGCGCAGCAGAAACAGCAGCGTGAAGCTGAACAGCGCAAGCGTGAGCAGCAGCAAAAGGCTGAGGCCAAGGCGAAGGCTGATGCCGAGAAGAGGGCTAAGGCAGAAGCGCAAGCTAAGGCCAAGGCTGAGCAAGAGGCTGAGAAGCTCGCCGAACAGAAGGCCAAAGCCAAGGCTGAGGCTGAGGCTAAAGCTAAAGCGAAAGCAGAGGCGAAGTTAGAGGCTGAAGCTAAAGCCAAAGAGGATGCGAAGTTAAAAGCTGAGGCTAAAGCTAAGGCTGAAGCGAAGAAGAAAGCGGACGCCAAGAAAAAGGCTGAGGCGAAGAAAAAAGCCGAGGCGAAGAAAAAAGCCGAGGCTAAAGCGAAAGCTGAAGAGAAGCGTAAAGCGGATGCCAAGGCCAAAGCAGAGCGAGAAGCCAAGGCAAAAGCTGACGCTGAAGCCAAGCGCCGAGCTGAGGAGGCTGCGCGTCAACAGGCTGCAGCCGAAGAGCGTGCCAACCGTGTCGTCGGAGATATTCAGGGGTACATACAGGGGCTGTTGCAACAAGCCTGGCGTATACCCTCTACGGCACGCAACGGTATGAGTGCCGTTGTAGCGATCAATCTTTTCCCGAGCGGGGAGATCGATCAGGCGTATATAGAGACAAGTAGTGGTGATCAGGCGTTTGATCGCTCAGCGCTGCAGGCGGTCTTCCGCGTAGAACGATTCGAACGGGTCTCTGATGTCGACCCTATTCTGTTTGAGAGGCGTCTGAGGCGCATCCTGGTAACCTTTAGACCAGAGGGATTGAGATGGTAATTTTGCGAGTGTTAAAGGCGTGCATGGTGCTGGTGCTTCTGCTGCCGCTGGCGGTAAAAGCTGAGTTGGTGGTCGAGGTTACGCAGGGTGTCTCAGAGCCGACCCCGGTTGCTGTTGTGCCGTTTAAATACTCGGGCAGCGCAGCGCTGCCGGAAGACGTTGCCCAGATCATTGATGAGGATCTCAGTCGCTCGGGGCTCTTCAGTACCTTGCCACGCTCAGCGATGCTGGGTCTGCCCTCTGTGCGCGAGCAGGTATTTTTCCGTGATTGGCGCATGACACAGTCGGACTTCCTGGTGATTGGTCGAATTGAGCCTGTCAATGCGAATCGCGTGAGTATCACATACGAACTCTACGATGTTCTTAAAGAGCAGAATCTAATGATTCAGCCATTGGAGGCGGATATCAGTCAGTTGCGTGATGCAGCGCACTTTATGGCTGATAAAATCTACGAAAAGCTCACCGGTAATCGCGGTGCGTTCTCAACCCGGATTGTTTACGTTACCGCAGAGCAGTTTGGCAATGAGCGCAGCCGCTACCGTCTGGAGATGGCTGACTGGGATGGTAATCGTCCGCGCATCATTCTGGAATCTCAAGAGCCGATTATGTCTCCAAGTTGGTCGGCTGATGGCAAGAAGGTCGCTTACGTCTCGTTCGAGTCAGGCCGCCCAGCGATCTACGTGCAGTATTTGGCCAGTGGCAAGCGCGAGCGTATTCAGTCATTTGCCGGTATCAATGGTGCGCCGGCTTGGTCACCCGATGGGCGTCAGTTGGCTATGGTGCTGTCGAAAGACGGTAACCCAGAGATCTATGTTCTAGATACGACAACCAGCGACCTGCAGCGTGTGACGAACCACTACGGTATCGATACCGAGCCAAGCTGGGCACCGGACGGTCGTTCCATTGTATTTACCTCAGATCGTGGCGGCTCACCGCAGATCTACCGTTTAGATATTGCCAGTCGCCAGCTTACCCGTTTGACCTATGAAGGTAACTACAACGCTAAGGCGAGTCTCACTCCTGATGGGCGCTTCTTGGCCTTGATCCATCGCTCTTCCGGCTCGGGTAACAAGTTTGCGGTTGCCGTACTGGATCTGAAAACCGATCGGCTTGATATCCTGACTGAGACCGGTCTAGAGGAGTCGCCAACAATTGCACCAAACGCAAGTGTGGTGCTCTATGCAACTCAAGAAGGCACTCGCGGTGTGCTCTCTGCGGTATCCCTCGATGGATTCGTTCGCTTTCGCATGCCGTTGCGTCAAGGCGACGTGCGTGAGCCTGCCTGGAGTCCGTTCCTAAACTAATCCCTTCTATGGCGGTAGTTTTGTTACATATAACAAATACCGCCAATCTTATGCCAAATTAGTTGGTTGTTTGGTCCGTAAACCCACAAAATATAGGGGTTCAGCCCGGTTGTGCGGTAGCGATAAAAGCTTGTGCTCAGGTATAATGCTGCGCGAATTTAGGGTGGGTTTGTGCTCATTATGTCGGTTTATTACACATATAATCCGGATGAGCATAAGCCTGAAAAATTTTTGGGGATTGGATTTAGCGAATGATCAAGATCAACAAAGGTCTGGATCTACCTATCACAGGTGAACCCGCACAGACCGTTTCGGCGGAAGTAGCGGTTAAGTCTGTAGCCATTGTAGGTACTGATTACGTAGGGCTTAAACCCACGATGTCTGTACGCGAAGGCGACCAGGTCAAACTGGGGCAGGTGATCTTTGCCGACAAGAAAAACGAAGGCGTGGTGTTTACAGCACCGGGCGCGGGTGTCGTAAAGGCGATCAACCGTGGCGAGCGCCGAGCTCTGCAATCGGTCGTGATTGAGTTGAGCGAACAGGAAGAGGCGGTTGAATTTGCATCGTACAGTGCAGACCAGCTCGGCTCACTGAGCCGCGAGCAGGTTGAAGAAAACCTGGTTGCCTCTGGTATGTGGACCACACTGCGTACACGCCCGTTCAGCAAGGTGCCTGCTCTGGGCTCAGTTGCAAGCTCTATATTCGTCACCGCAATCGATACTAACCCTCTGGCGGTTGATCCGCAGGTTGTTATCTCTGCTGAGAGCGAAGCTTTTGCTCAGGGTCTAACGGTTCTGACTCGTCTTGGCGCTGCTAAGGTGTTCCTCTGTACTGCGCCTGGCGCTTCATTGCCTCAGGTGAACGGTGTTGCCACCGAGACCTTCGAAGGCAAGCACCCAGCGGGTAACCCTGGTACGCATATTCACTTCCTTGACCCAGTATCGCGTAACAAACTTGCTTGGTACATCGGTTACCAGGATGTTATCGCCATCGGTAAGCTATTCACTTCCGGCAAGCTCAACGTAGATCGCGTTGTCGCGCTTGGTGGTCCACAGGTTAAAGAGCCTACGCTGCTGAAAACGCGCGTGGGTGCTGATCTGAATGAGCTGACAGCGGGACGCCTGAACGAAGGTGATAACCGTGTCATCAGCGGTTCAGTCTGGAACGGTACCGCGGCGAGCGGTGCACTTGCTTACCTCGGTCGTTACGCGACTCAGATCAGCGTGCTGCGCGAAGGTCGTGAGCGTGAGTTCATGGGTTGGGTCGCTCCAGGTACAGAGAAGTTCTCTGTTCTTAATATGTTCGCGTCAATGTTCTCACCGGGTAAGAAGTTTAATTTCACTACCACCACTAACGGTTCTGAGCGTGCAATGGTGCCTGTAGGTCAGTTTGAGCGTCTAATGCCGCTCGATATCCTACCGACACAGCTGCTGCGCTCTCTGGTTACTGGCGACATTGTTACTGCAATGCAGCTGGGCTGTCTTGAGCTGGATGAGGAAGATCTCGCACTCTGCACCTTCGCGTGTCAGGGTAAGTACGAGTACGGTCCAATCCTGCGCGACAACCTCTCTCGCATTGAGAAAGAAGCTTAAGGAGAGTCTGGTATGAGTATTCGTTCTGTTCTAGATAACATGGAACCGCACTTTCACAAGGGCGGTAAGTACGAGAACTGGTACGCGCTGTATGAAGCGGTGGATACCATTTTTTACACTCCGGGTAAGGTGACTCGCGCGGCTTCGCACGTGCGTGACGCTATCGACCTTAAACGTATGATGATCCTGGTATGGATGTGTACTTTCCCTGCAGTTTTTGTAGGTCTGTACAACGTCGGTTTCCAGGCGAACACGGCAATGGCCGGTCTGGGTCTGACCGAGGCTGAAGGCTGGCGCGGTGCGATTATTTCAGCGCTGGCGGGCTACGACGCCTCAAGCACCTGGGATAACATGATTCACGGCGCCATGTACTGGCTTCCAATCTACGCGACGACCTTTATTGTCGGCGGTTTTTGGGAAGTACTGTTCGCCATGAAACGTGGCCACGAAGTTAACGAAGGCTTCTTCGTAACCTCTATCTTGTTCTCTCTGATTCTGCCTCCAACCGTGCCACTCTGGCAGGTTGCTCTGGGTATCAGTTTCGGTGTGGTTATCGGTAAAGAGGTTTTCGGTGGCACCGGTAAAAACTTCCTTAACCCTGCGCTGACAGGCCGTGCATTCCTCTTCTTCGCATACCCTGCGCAGATGTCGGGTGATGCAATCTGGACTGCAGTTGATGGCTTCTCTGGCGCGACTCCGCTGGGTCTGGCTGCTGCGGGCGGCGTAGACGCTATCCTGGCTGCAAACGTGACTTGGATGGACGCTTTCCTAGGTTCGATCCAGGGCTCAATCGGTGAAGTCTCTACTCTGGCGATCCTGATTGGTGGTGCCGTAATCGTATACGCACGTATCGCTGCGTGGCGCATCGTTGCAGGTGTATTCCTCGGCATGGTGGCGATGTCCACTCTGTTTAACTTGATCGGTTCTGAAACCAACCCGATGTTCGGTCTGCCATTCTACTGGCACCTGGTTATCGGTGGATTCGCTTTCGGTATGTTCTTCATGGCGACTGACCCAGTGTCAGGCTCTATGACCAACACCGGTAAGTGGGTATTCGGTGCATTGATCGGTGTGATGGTTGTTCTGATTCGCGTCGTGAACCCTGCATTCCCAGAGGGCATGATGCTGGCGATTCTGTTTGCCAACCTGTTCGCACCACTGATCGACAACTTTGTTGTTCAGGCAAACATTAAACGGAGGCTCGCACGTAATGTCGGCTAATAACGATACTATCGGCAAGACGGTCACGGTTACCGTTCTGCTGTGTGTTATCTGTTCGGTAGTAGTTTCAGCAGCCGCTGTTATTCTCAAGCCTAAACAGGTGGCAAATAAAGACCTGGACCGTAAGAGCAACATTCTTGCGGCAGCGGGTTTGATGGAGCAGGGTAAGTCTGTTGACGAACTCTTCGCTCAGATCACCACTAAAGTGGTTGATATGGAGTCTGGTAAGTTTACTGATGCAGTAGATGGCGCCACTTTCGATATCCAGAAAGCAGCTAAAGACCCTGAGCTGTCTGTAACTCTTGATCGTGCTGATGACAAAGCGTCTATCAAGCGCCAGCCTAAGTACATGCCTGTCTACATCGTAGAGGGTGCGAATGGTGAAATGGATAAGGTTATCCTGCCGGTACACGGTTACGGTCTCTGGTCGACTCTTTACGGTTTCTTGGCACTCGAAGGCGATCTCAACACTGTTGTAGGTCTGGGTTTCTACTCACACGCTGAAACTCCGGGACTGGGCGGTGAGGTGGATAACCCCATGTGGAAAGCCTCTTGGCCAGGTAAAAAAGTCTACGCAGATGACATGATGAGCCCAGAAATTGGTCTTATCAAAGGCAAGGTAGACTCATCTACGCCAAATGCTGAGTACAAGATCGACGGGCTGTCAGGTGCAACGCTTACCGCTAATGGTGTGACAAACCTTGTACAGTTCTGGATGGGTAAGAACGGCTATGCACCGTTCCTGGCTAACCTACGTGCAGGAGGTGCCTAAGCATGGCTAAGACACAAGAGATCGTGACGAATCCAATCGTTGCGAATAACCCGATAGCACTGCAGATTTTGGGTGTATGTTCGGCACTTGCGGTTACCTCTAACATGGCTACGGCCATGGTTATGACACTGGCTGTAATTGTTGTTACTGCATTTTCCAACCTGTTCGTGTCAGTTATCCGCAACCACATTCCGGGTAACATTCGAATCATCGTGCAGATGACGATTATTGCATCACTGGTAATCGTGGTTGACCAGTTTCTGAAAGCGTTCGCTTACGAAATTTCTAAGCAGCTCTCAGTGTTCGTAGGTCTGATCATTACCAACTGTATCGTAATGGGTCGCGCTGAAGCTTTCGCGATGAAAAACCCGCCAATGGCAAGCTTCCTGGACGGTATCGGCAACGGTATTGGTTACGGCGTAGTTCTGCTGTTCGTTGGTTTCTTCCGTGAGCTGTTCGGTTCAGGCTCACTCTTCGGTATCGAGATTCTGCCACTGGTGACTAACGGTGGCTGGTATCAGAGCAACGGTCTTCTGCTGTTGCCGCCAAGTGCCTTCTTCCTGATCGGTATCTTCATCTGGTTGATCCGCACCTACGATCCTAAACAGGTTGAGAAACCAGAGTACGAGATGGCACCCAACACTAAAGGAGCGGCGCACTAATGGAACAGCTCATTAGCCTCGCCGTTAAGGCGATCTTTGTTGAAAACATGGCGCTGGCCTTCTTCTTGGGGATGTGTACATTTCTCGCGATTTCGAAGAAGGTGCAGACAGCCTTTGGCCTAGGTATCGCGGTAATCGTGGTTTTGGTTATCACCACTCCAGTCAATAACCTGATCTACAACAACCTGTTGCGTGAAGGTGCTCTGGCTTGGGCGGGTTACCCAGAAGTTGATCTGAGCTTCCTCGGTTACATCTCATACATCGGTGTTATCGCGGCGATCGTACAGATCCTTGAGATGTTCCTGGATAAGTTCGTTCCTGCGCTCTACAACGCGCTGGGTGTCTTCCTGCCACTGATTACAGTTAACTGTGCCATCATGGGTGCGGCGCTGTTCATGGTAGAGCGTGACTACACCTTCAGCGAGTCAGTTGTGTACGGCGCAGGTGCCGGTGTCGGTTGGGCGCTGGCGATTACTGCGCTGGCGGGTATTCGCGAGAAGCTGAAGTACAGTGATGTACCAGCAGGTCTTCGTGGTCTGGGTATTACCTTTATCACAGTAGGTCTGATGGCACTGGGCTTCATGTCTTTCTCTGGCGTACAGCTCTAAGCAACCAGGTCAATTTAGGAAGGATTAAGCAATGAATGCAGAAGTAATCGTCCTCGGCGTGGTGATGTTTACAGTGGTGGTACTGGCACTGGTTGCCGTTATCCTCGCTGCCCGCGCTAAGATGGTAAGCTCCGGCGATGTAACCATTGAGATCAATGGTGATCCGGAGAAAACAATTACAGTTCCAGCAGGTGGTAAGCTGCTGCAGACACTGGCTGACAAGGGTGTATTCCTAGCATCAGCTTGTGGTGGCGGTGGTACCTGTGCGCAGTGTAAGTGTGAAGTACACGAAGGCGGCGGCTCTATGCTGCCGACTGAGGAGTCTCACTTCACTATGCGCGAAGCCAAAGAGGGCTGGCGTCTGAGCTGCCAGGTGGCAGTGAAGCAGGACATGAAGATTCAGGTTGAAGACGATGTCTTCGGCGTGAAGAAGTGGGAATGTACTGTAGAGTCTAACCCCAACGTGGCAACCTTCATCAAAGAGCTGACCCTGCGTCTGCCTGAAGGTGAAAACGTAGACTTCCGTGCTGGCGGTTACGTACAGCTGGAATGTCCTCCACACGAAATCCAGTACAAGGACTTCGATATTGAGGAGGAGTACCACCCGGATTGGGATAAGTTCAACATATGGCGCTACAGCTCTAAAGTAACTGAGCCGGTAATTCGCGCCTACTCTATGGCGAACTACCCAGAAGAGCGCGGTGTTGTTAAGTTCAACATCCGTATCGCGACGCCACCTCCAGGCCGTGATGACCTGCCTGCTGGCCAGATGTCTTCGTACGTCTTCAGCCTCAAGCCAGGTGATAAGATCACTGTATACGGACCTTTCGGTGAGTTCTTCGCGAAAGAGACCGACGCTGAGATGGTATTCATCGGTGGTGGTGCGGGTATGGCGCCTATGCGTTCGCACATCTTTGACCAGCTGAAACGTCTTAACTCTAAGCGTAAGATCAGCTTCTGGTACGGCGCACGCTCTATGCGTGAAGCCTTCTACGGTGAAGAGTACGATCAGCTCGCGGCTGAAAACGACAACTTCGAGTGGCACCTGGCGCTGTCAGATCCTCTCCCAGAGGATAACTGGGACGGTTACACCGGCTTTATCCACAACGTACTGTACGAAAACTACCTGAGGGATCACGAAGCTCCGGAAGATTGTGAGTACTACATGTGTGGACCACCAATGATGAACGCAGCGGTGATTAACATGCTGCTGGATCTGGGTGTAGAGCGTGAAAACATCCTGCTTGACGATTTCGGTGGTTAAGCATGATGGCAGGCCTTAAACGCCTGGTTAGATGGCCGGTAGCAATGCTACTGGCCGTTTTCGTTCTAACCGGATGCGACTTCGCTTATCAGGAGACCGTGGTTGGCTTTGAGGGCCGGACCATGGGGACGACCTACTCAGTAAAATGGGTGGATAAGAACGCCGCGCGCGTACAGGGGCTGCAGGTGCGCGCTGATCAGGTGCTAGCGACTGTAAACAAGCAGATGTCCACCTATGATCCGACCTCAGAACTGTCGACTTTTAACAAACTGCCAGGCGGCAGTGAGATGGAAGTTTCCGACGCATTGGCGTTCGTAACTGCTGAAGCCCTGCGTATCAGCGCCGAATCAAAGGGCGCATTTGATGCGACTGTCGGCCCACTGGTAAATCTCTGGGGCTTTGGGCCGAATGGCCGTATCGAGAAAGCACCAACAGATGCAGAGATCGAGGCGCTCAAACCGCGTATCGGTTACGCCAATATTAGCGTTCTGGAAAATCCAACCCGGCTCAAAAAGGCGGGCGATCAGTACCTGGATCTCTCAGCAATCGCGAAAGGCTATGGGGTTGACCAGCTAGCTCGAATGCTCGAAGAGGCTGGCATCAAAAACTATCTCGTAGAGATCGGCGGTGAGTTGCGAGCTAAGGGTGTTAAGCCAGAGGGAGAACACTGGCGTATCGCCATCGAGTCGCCCGATACGATGGAGCGCTCTATTGGCCGCATCATCAATGTTAAAGATACGGGTATTGCCACCTCCGGCGACTACCGTAACTACTTTGAAGAGGACGGTGTTCGCTTCTCGCATACAATAGACCCATCTACCGCTAGACCTATTACGCACAAGCTGGCTTCGGTCACTGTGTTGCGTCCAACCTGTGCAGAAGCTGACGCTTTGGCTACGACACTGATGGTTATGGGTGAAGAGGCGGGATTTGAATTTGCTAAGGAGCGCGGTATAGCGGCTTACTTCTTGGTGAAGGACGCCAACTCAGAGGGCTTCGTTGAGAAGGCGACCCCTGAGTTCGAAGAATTTGTACAAACACAGGAGTAAGTCATGGAAGTGATGTTTATGACGTTTGCTGTATTGCTACTTATCATTGTAGGGATGTCGGTGGGCGTACTCTTGGGAAACAAACCGATTAAGGGCTCATGCGGTGGTATGAGCGCTCTGGGCATGGATACCGTATGTGATATCTGCGGTGGCCGCCCGGAAGATTGCGACGGCGAAGAGGGCCAGAAACAGGCCAAAACTAGCACGAGCGATCTGGCCTACGAGGCCAAGTAACAGAGATTTATTGGGCGCTTCGGCGCCCTTTGCCGTTATTTAAGGGGAATTCAATGGCAGTGTATGAGTATGACGTTGTAGTTATCGGATCTGGTCCTGCAGGCGAGGGCGCGGCGATGAACGCGGCCAAGCGCGGACGTCGCGTCGCAGTGATCGAAGAGCAGGCGCAGGTTGGCGGTAACTGTACTCATAAAGGCACCATTCCATCGAAAGCGCTACGTCACTCCGTAAAGCAGATCATTGAGTTCAACACCAACTCGATGTTCCGAGACATCGGCGAGCCGCGTTGGTTCTCTTTCCCACGCGTGCTTAGCCGTGCGGAGAAGGTGATGTCAAATCAGGTGATGCTGCGAACTAACTTCTACGCGCGTAACCGTGTTGATGTATTTTTCGGACGCGCTCAATTCGTAGCTAAAGGGGAGTTGAGTGTCACCTCTAACAAAGGTGCAGTGGACACTCTCAAGGCGACTAACATTATTATCGCGACCGGATCTAGCCCCTGGACACCCAAGGATATTGATTTCACTCATGGTCGAATCTACAACTCAGATACCATCCTTAAACTGAGCCACACACCTCGTACACTGGTTATCTATGGCGCGGGCGTTATCGGTAGTGAATATGCGTCGATCTTTAGTGGACTGGGCGTAAAAGTCGATCTGATCGACAACCGCGACCGTCTACTCTCCTTCCTGGATGGCGAGATATCAGACTCTCTGAGTTACCACTTCCGTAACTCCGGTGTGCGCATATTCCACAATGAGGAGTACGATTCGGTAGAGGGCGACGAGCAGGGGGTCACTGTGATGCTCAAATCGGGTAAACGCCTGCGTTGTGACGCCTTCCTCTGGTGTAACGGGCGCACGGGTAATACTGCAGGCCTGGGCCTGGATAAAGTGGGGCTTAAAGCCAACTCTCGTGGACAGATTCAGGTAGATGGCCACTACCGTACTGCAGTTGAGGGGATCTACGCTGTCGGTGATGTTATCGGTTGGCCAAGTCTCGCTTCCGCTGCGATCGATCAGGGCCGTGCTGCTGCGACCGATCTACTCGGTTCTGAGGACTTCCACTTCGTGAACGAAGTTCCTACTGGTATTTACACCATCCCTGAGATCAGCTCGATCGGTAAAACCGAAGAGGAGCTGACTAAAGAGGCGGTACCCTATGAAGTGGGTCAAGCATTCTTCAAAGATACAGCGCGTGCACAGATCTCTGGTCAGCCGGTCGGTATGCTGAAGATCCTGTTCCATCGTGAGACCTTTGAGATCCTAGGCCTACACTGTTTCGGCGACCAAGCCTCAGAGATTATCCATATCGGTCAGGCGATCATGGCACAAGAGGGTGAGGCGAACACGGTGAAGTACTTTGTTAACACCACCTTCAACTACCCAACGATGGCAGAGGCTTACCGTGTGGCTGCGCTCGCCGGATTAAACCGCATCGAGCATATTTAGTTGTGTGACGAGTAAAACCTGAACAGTGGTCAGTGACGGCGGTACGCCGGCGTGAGACTAAGAAGGGGAGCCTAAGCTCCCCTCTTTTTATACCGGTGACAATTTACAACTCTACGTTGTGGTAAACCTGCTGTACGTCATCATTGTCGTCGAGGATTGCCAGGAACTTCTCGAACATCGGCATATCTTCGTCGCTGATCTGGGTGTAGCTCTGAGGGACAAACTGGATCTCGTCCACTTCAAACTCTTCGATGCCCATTTCGGTCAGTGCGGTTTTTGCCTTGAAGTACTCAGTGTTCGGCGCGAAGACGGTCAGTTTGCCCTCTTCGTTCTCGACATCAGTTACATCGACATCAGCCTCTAGCAGAGCTTCCAGCACCGCATCTTCATCATCGTGTGGGAAGACAAAGATGGCGCAGTGGTCGAACATATGTGCAACGGTGCCAGGTGTGCCGATCTTGGACTTGGATTTAACAAACGCCTGGCGAACGTCACCGAAGGTGCGCGTTGGATTGTCAGTGAGTGCTTCGATGATCGCCATACAGCCGCCTGGGCCATAGCCTTCGTAGCGCGCGGGAGCAAAGTCTTCGCCACCGCCGCCTTCCGCTTTAGCGATCGCTTTCTCGATAACGTGTGCCGGTACCTGCTCACGCTTCGCCTTGTCCATCAGGCTGCGCAGTGCCAGGTTGCCCGCAGGGTCAGTACCGCCAGCTTTGGCAGTGACATAAATTTCGCGCCCGAAACGGCTGTACAACTTCGCCTTCATGTCCGAAGTTTTCGCCATTGAATCTTTTCGGTTTTGATACGCTCGGCCCATAAGGCTAGTGCTCCTTGGTGTTATTCGAAGCCGTAATTATAGGGAATCTAGTGAGGTACAACCAAGTTATTTTAACTTGTCTGAATCCTGTTTATAGAAGTCATCTTCGTAGTAGCGCCCTCTGATCTCAAGTCGCTTCTCAAGCCAGCGGTTGTAATGCTTCCAGAGGAAAAATCCCGGTGTCATTATCAGCATGATTCCAAGCATGACGGCGGCACCCGAGTGTGATTCGGGGAAGAACTGCTTCAGTAGCGTAAAAAGACCTAAGCGATCGGCGAGATAGCCCCAGAGGATAAGCCCGAGAAAGCCGGCACCGGCGCCTAAGTGATGGAGTAGTTTGGTGTTGTCTTGAATCATGGCGCCTAGTGTCGCAGATCTTCATCCTCGCGGTCTAGCGCTTCAAGACGGCGCTGACGCATCTGCGCCCGCATCAGCGTGCGCGCCAGTATAGAGCGGCAGCTTTCCGGCATCTTCATGAAGTTAATGCTTACTTCGAATCCCTTCTCCTTAGCTTCGCAGCGGACCACTTCGCTGTAGAGCAGAAGTCCCAGCGCATCGTTTGGGAAGATCAACTTAAGGGCCAGAAAGCTCTTTTCAGAAAATGATTCGTTCGACGCAAACGACATCCCTGATTCGCTAATATTGGCCTCGACAATATGGGCGTCTTCAACCAGGAGGTCGCCCACTGCGAGTGTTCGACCTATCAGTTCCACTTTGCGGTTTAGTAGGTCCAGTGCATTAGCTACGTGCGGTTGGGTGTCATTGACGCGAGTTAGAATCTGACTCATCTCGGTCTCAAGCTCAGCCAGTTGCAACTGCAAGGTGAAATAGGGTGATACATTGAACTGCTTTGGCTGTTCTGAAGCTAAAATAGTGTCCATATCGACTGCATGATATTCCAGTGCAACGGGATAATTGATACGGTAGTAGCTTCGGCGCTCATGTGTAGCCAAAATGTCTCCTCGCGCGTTCAAATCGCTTGTTTTGCTTTGAGTATAGGATGATTTAGCAAAAATGTTCTCCCCTTTCTCCCTCTTTGTGGGTTGGCGATATACACGCTCGGCGCGAGGTAATCTGTTCATCTCGTTTATCTCACTAGTCTCCATGCTCGGGCTGATGCTAGGAGTGGCGGCGCTGATTGTCGTACTTAGCGTAATGAACGGTTTCGATCGAGAGCTTAAGCAGCGTATTCTCGGCATGGTTCCTCACGCTGTGATAAATGGCTACAACGCCCCTTTGAGTGATTGGGAGCCACTACGCCAACAGCTACTGCTTTCGCCTGAGGTTGAGGGTGTGGCGCCTTACACGCAAGCGCAGGGGATGCTCAGCGCCAGTGGTCGAGTGCAACCCGTGATGGTTAGCGGTATTGCTCCTGATCTAGAAGCGAGCGTTTCGATTGCTGCGCAGCAGATGACAGAAGGCGATTTAAATGACTTGCAGGCCGGTGAATACAAGATCGTGTTGGGCGAATTACTGGCCCGTTTTCTGGGCGTACAGCCCGGAGATAAGGTCAATTTGGTGCTGCCAGAGGCGTCGGTTAGTGTTGCTGGGGTGGTGCCTCGAATGAAGCGCTTTACGGTAAGTGGGATATTCTCAGTGGGTGCAGAGCTCGACGCTAATCTTGCCTATATTCATATGCAGGATGCTGCTCGCCTAAAAAGGATGGGTGCCGGCAGTGCTGAGGGTTTGCGTATCAAGTTTGTCGACCTGTTTGAGGCCCCTTGGCGGGTACGGGAGTTGGCGCGAGAGTTGCCGACGCCGGTTTACACCTCTGACTGGACTCGCACGCACGGTAATCTGTTTCAGGCGATTCAGCTGGAGAAGCGGATGATTGGGCTGCTGCTGTTCCTGATAGTGTTTGTCGCCGCTTTTAACATCGTCTCCACGCTGGTAATGGTGGTTACCGATAAACGCGCAGATATCGCGATATTGCGCACACTCGGCGCAACGCCCGCAGTTATCTTGCGCATCTTTATGATTCAGGGCTCTCTAATCGGCATACTCGGAACTCTACTAGGGTCTATTTTGGGCGTTGCTCTGGCGCTGACCGTGTCAGATCTGGTCGCCTGGGTCGAGCGCCAGTTTGGTATCGAATTTCTATCGTCTGAGGTCTATTTCATCAGTTATCTGCCTTCTGAATTGCAGATGGGTGATCTATTGACCGTTGTCGGCGTTACCCTAGGGATCAGCTTCTTTGCCACTATTTACCCAGCTTGGCGCGCGTCGCGAACCCAGCCCGCGGAGGCGCTGCGTTATGAATAGTGCAGTATTACAGGCTACAGGTCTGAACCGTCACTTTGTCGATGCTGAGCGCCGTTTGGAGATCTTGAATAATCTCGAGCTAAAGGTGGAGACTGGCGAGCGCGTGGCGATTATCGGTAGCTCGGGTAGCGGGAAGAGTACACTGCTTCATCTGCTCGCTGGACTTGATAAGCCGGATGCTGGCGAAGTACGAGTGGGTGGCGAGCTGCTCAACGGTCTCTCTGAAAAGGCTCGAGCTCGCGTGCGCAATGAACACCTTGGGTTTGTCTTCCAGTTCCACCACTTGCTACCTGAGTTCAGCGCGCTAGAAAATGTGGCTGTGCCATTGTTGTTGGCCAAGCGGTCGGTCACTGAAGCGCGAGCGCGTGCTGAAGATCTGTTGGCTCAGGTGGGCCTAGCGCAGCGTATGACACACCGACCTGCCAAACTCAGCGGCGGAGAGCGTCAACGTGTCGCGATTGCACGCGCCTTGGCTAACCGTCCGGGATGTGTATTGATGGATGAGCCAACAGGCAACCTCGATCCGCAGACAGCACAGGAGGTTGAGGGATATCTACATCAGCTCAATCGTGAGCTAGGGATCTCCTTTGTAATGGTGACCCATGATCACCAGCTGGCTCAGCGGATGGATCGCGCGCTTGTGTTGACAGGCGGCAAGCTTGAGGCGCTGTAGCTTTTAGCTTTTCAGTCGGCGTTTTAAGGCACGTTTGCGGTTGTTCTGAACGTGCCAGATCCAGAGTCGATTTACGACGGTGTAGCCTATCCCAGAAAAGAGTATCCCACAAAGGACCGAACCGAATAGCAGCGGCCACCAGATGGCGGCTATCTGGGCCTCAATGCCCGCGATACTCCAGTGCACCTCAACTGGCTGAGAGCCCAGTATCCAAGCACCCAATTTGTAGGTTGAGAAGAAGATCGGTGGCATGGTGATAGGGTTGGTCAGCCATACGAGTCCAACCGATACCGCCAGATTACCGCCTAACCAGAGCGCCAGAAACGCGGCGACAACCATCTGTCCAGGTATGGGCAAAAATGCACAGAAGAGTCCAATAGCAAACGCGCGTGCAGCTGAACGTCGGCTAAGATGCCAGAGGTTCGGGTTGTGTAGATGCTCGCCTAACCAGCTGAGGCTTTTGTTCTGCCTTAACGTCTCGGGTGCTGGCATGTAGCGCTTAAAAATACGACGAGGCATGAATACTTACTTGACTAAATAGTGCACAAAAAAGTGAAGTAGGATTATGCCCAGCCTGCCCTTATAAGCCAAGCGCAAAGGTGCCTGCTAGACTCAATTGAGTGAGCTCTAGATAAGAGGGAAGATCAAGGATGATCGGATTTATCTCGGGCCTGCTCGGTGTTGCACGGATGAGTGAGCTGAGTTGGGCGCTACTTGTTATTACAGCTGTTGTTGTTTGCGTTGTTTTTTTAGTACGCGCTCGGTGGGGGCCAGGATTGCGCTGGTTTGGAGCGGCGTTTATCGTAACGCAGCTCATCGGCCTGCTGTTTGGAGCTCTTTATGCCAGTCTTTGGGGACAGTATCAGCTCAGCCACCGTCTACCGGATGAAGTTGGCAAAGTTGATCTCGAACTTAAAGGTGTTATTACCTCTATTGTTAGGGTAGAGGAGGGGAGTCAGCAGTTTCTTCTGCAGTTGTCCGAGCCCAATCCCCTCTATCCGCGACTACGAACGGTTCGCTTACGACTCTACGCACATGAGCCGCCGCTGACGCAGTCAGATAAGTTGCATTTAACGGCTCGGCTACAGACTCCGCAGAGCTATCTGAATCCCTTTTCACCCGACTCACGGCGCAGGGCTCTGCAACGCAGAATTGATGCCACCGGGTATGTGCGTGAGTTGCAGACGCACCTAGAGTCGCTTCCGGCCCGCGCAAGCGGTCTGCGTCAGTTGATCTACGATCATTTAAACGAGCGCTTTAGCTCCCCGGTAGCCGCCTTCCTCTCGGCGTTGGTATTGGGTCACTCCGTCGACCTGAATGCGAACCAATGGGAGCTGCTATCAACCACCGGTACTGTTCACCTGGTGGTCGTCAGTGGGCTGCATTTGGGCGTGTTGGCGCTTGCGGGGGTATATATCGGGCGCATGCTGGCATGGGTGCTGCGGTTGGGCTATCCCAACTCGGCTGCCCTGACGCAGCGTTTGCCCTGGCTTTTAGCGCTTCTACTGACAACCCTCTATCTCTGGTTTGGCGGTGCAGGGCTTGCGCTGCAGCGGGCTTGGGTATTGATCAGCCTGTTGCTCGTGGGGCAATTGTTCAGACGCACACCTGCCCTCAGTCTAAGATTCAAACTGGCACTGTTGCTAGTGACGCTGCTTGATCCGCTGGCGGTGCTGGATCTCGGATTTTGGCTCTCCTTTGGGTTGGTCTGGATCTTGATGCAGCTGGGACGACTGCGCGATCGCCCGTCAGCTATGTTTCAGGCGATGCGGGTTCAACTGATACTCAGCCTGCTATTACTGCCGGTGCTGCTCTTCGCGCTCTCACAACTCAACTTGCTCTCTGTGCTAAGTAACCTATGGGCAATTCCTTGGGTCAGTAGTGGCGTGTTGGTCCTGCCGCTGATGCTGCCGTTGGGCTTTTATACCGACTGGGGGGAGTGGTTGGTTGAGCAGTGGGTCGCACTGTTCTGGAGTGGATTATCAATCAATGCAGAGATCGGGCTCAGTCCATTGTGGACACCGGCACCGCTTGCACTCACTCTGTTGAGCTTGGTGGGTATGATTTTGCTACTGGTACCACTTAGGCTCAGGTTAGTTGGCGTACTACTGCTCTTACCCGCGCTCCTCTATACACCAGAAAAGCATCCAGGCTTTGCGGTAACCCTCTTGGATGTAGGACAAGGGCAGGCCGCAGTTATCGATCTGCCCACAGAGCGATGGGTATATGATACCGGCCCGGCTTTTGGTGATAACTTTGCCGTAGCGCAACTCACATTGATACCCGAGCTCAAACGCAGAGTTGATCGCAAGCCGGTGCTGTTGGTCGTGAGCCACGGCGATCGCGATCACGCGGGTGGTGTCGCAGCACTGCGGCGATTTCATCGACCCCAACTGAGACTTAGCGGCCAACCGGAGCAGGTGGAGGGGAGAGCGTGCCATTTGGGATATGAGCGAGAGATCGAAGGTGTGCATATACGGGTCGGAGGGTTAACCCAGGTGCGAGATGACAATGACGCCTCTTGTTGGCTCTATCTGTCCAACGGGGAGTGCTCTCTGTTAATTGCAGGCGATCTCTCTACCGCCGCTGAGGAGCGCTTGATGCGCAAATTGGAATCAGAGGGGGTAGGGCAACCGCTTACTTGGCTACACCTATCGCACCATGGCAGCAAAACCTCAACCAGTGACGGGTGGCTCAATTTTTGGCAACCCAGATTGGCGTTGAACTCACGCGGGAGAAATAACCACTTCGGCCACCCACATTCGAGCGTAACAGCGCGCCTTAAACAACGTGCGATTCCGCTGTTGGATACCGCTAAAGTTGGTGCTATCCACCTACAGGCTGACGGCTCGGGTTGCAGTACCACGAGCTTTCTTGAGACAAACCGACGATATTGGCATTGACCTTTCACACCGACGAAAGCCAACAGCCATTAACAGTCTCTGGGGGCTGTGCTAGAGTCGAGAAAACTAGATAAGAATGTGCGTTTTAGGGGGAGCTCAGTGTTTGAGCTAATTAAGGCAGGCAGTTGGCTGATGCTACCGATTCTGCTCTGTTCTGTTATCGCTTTGGCTATCTGTGTAGAGCGTCTGATCGCACTGCGTCGTGAAATTATTCTGCCTAAGGGGTTATTGGGGTATGTCTGGGCCCTCTACAAAGAGAAGCAACTGACCACTGAACACTTGAATCAGATCCGCAATAAGAGTGCGCTGGGTACCCTAGTAGTGGCGGGTCTGAATAACGCCAAACATGGCCGCGACCAGATGAAAGAGGCTATTGAGATGGCTGCTTCGGGTGTGGTGCATAAAATGGAGCGCTACCTCAACTTCCTCGGTACCATTGCTGCGATCACGCCTCTGCTCGGTCTTCTCGGTACCGTTATCGGTATGATCAAGGTGTTTACTGAGATCATGGTTCAGGGTACCGGTAACGCGAGTGTGCTGGCCGGCGGCATCTCTGAAGCGCTCCTGACAACGGCGGCGGGCTTGGCGGTTGCGATTCCAGCGGTTGTTATGCATCGCTACTTTCAGCGCCGTATCTCCGAGCTTGTGATTGAGATGGAGCAGGAGTCAATCAAATTGGTGGACATCATGCATGGCCACCGTGAAGTTGATCTGAAGTAGGGGTCGCTGTTGAAGTTCCAACGCCATCAGGCCGATGAGATCAACGTCAACCTAACACCGCTGATCGATGTGGTGTTTTTGCTGTTGATCTTCTTTATGGTCTCTACCACCTTTACCCGTGAAACCCAGCTCGAGGTTGATCTGCCGCAGGCGGATAACACCGCTGAAGTGAGTGCTGAGCGTCCGGTTGAAGTGGTTATCACCGCAGAGGGTGAGTATCGAGTCAATGGTCAGGGGCTGGTGAATGCTCAAGCGCGAACGCTCAGAACGGCGCTCGCTAAAGCCGCAGCTGATAACTTCGAGTTACCGCTGACTATCAGCGCTGACGCGCGTACACCTCATCAGGCTGTTGTGACCGCGATGGACGTCGCGGGTGGACTCGGCTTCACTAAACTCAGTATAACCACCCGCGAAAGTGAGTAGTATCTTAGAGCGAGCCTGGTACGGCAAGGCGTCTTGGACTCTCGTACTGCGACCACTGTCGCTGCTGTTTGGCACGCTCAGCCGGGCGCGCCGTCAGCGGTTATCTGCCGCAGCCATAAGTTTAGATATTCCGGTTGTTGTGGTTGGCAATATTGCTGTCGGTGGCAGTGGCAAGACACCGTTGCTGATCGAACTGATTAAGCTCTGCCAGCGAGAGAAGCTACGCGTCGGTGTGATCAGTCGCGGCTATGGTGGTAAATCACCGCTCTATCCGATCCAAGTAAATCCCAGTACTGATCCTAGTATTTGCGGCGATGAGCCGGCGATGATTGCGCGGCTAACGGGTGTGCCGGTTGTAGTCGATCCGGATCGAGTTGCGGCAGCGCGTATGTTGATAAGACTTGAGCCGGTAGATCTGATTTTGAGCGATGACGGCTTGCAGCACTACCGCCTCTCACGCCAGCTCGAGATCGCGGTGGTCGACGCAGCTCGCGGATTGGGTAATGCGCAGTTATTGCCGGAGGGCCCACTGCGCGAGTCGCCCGAACGGCTCGCTGAGGTCGATTTTGTTGTGCTTAATGGGTGCGGCCGGTTCGAATACCCGAACGCGCTGCGCTATGAGTTGCAGCCGATTCACCTAAGAAATCTGAAAACCGGCGAGGTGCGCGAGGCCAGTGCTCAAGCTCTGGGGAGTACAAAGGTCAACGCTATTGCCGGTATCGGCCATCCGCAGCGTTTTTTCCATACTTTGGTGCAGCTAGGTTTTAGTGTGAAACCAACTCCGCTGTCTGATCATGCCGAGATCGATCCGCAACTCGTGACAGAGCTTTCGCGTGAAACCTTGGTGATGACCGAGAAAGATGCGGTAAAATGCGCGGACATTGCAAATCAAAATTGCTGGGCGCTGGGCGTTGAAGCCCGTTTAGATGAGCGCTCGCAACAGAAGTTAACCGAGGCGGTGCGTAGAGTTGCTGCACCCCAAGTTGGAGAGACCCATGGATCCTAAACTGCTCGATATTTTGGTGTGTCCGGTGAGTAAAGCGCCACTGGAGTGGGATAAGGAGCGCAACGAGTTGATCTGCCGTGCTAGCGGACTTGCTTATCCGGTGCGCGATGGTATTCCGGTAATGTTGGAGTCTGAAGCTCGAGCACTGTCCAGCGAAGAGCGATCGCAGGAAGAGTCATGAGTTTTACCGTCGTTATACCGGCACGCTACGCCTCTAGTCGATTTCCTGGGAAGCCACTGGCTGACCTGGGCGGCAAGACGATGATTGAACATGTCTATCTGCGCGCCTGCGAAAGTGAAGCTACGCGGGTCGTCGTCGCGACTGATGATAAGCGTATTGCGACTGTTGCCGAGGGTTTTGGCGCCGAAGTGGTGATGACCTCGAGCGAGCACCCCAGCGGTACTGATCGCCTGCAAGAAGTTGCAGAGAAGCTGGGGTTCTACGCCGATGAGATCATCGTCAATGTACAGGGTGATGAGCCGCTGATTCCCGCAAAGATCATTAATCAGGTTGCCCACAATCTGGCTGCGCGTCCCGAAGCTGCTATCTCGACTCTGTGCGAGCCGATTGAGTCTGTCGAAGCGTTGATGAACCCCAACGTCGTTAAGGTTGTGACCGATCGAGATGGCATGGCGCTCTACTTTTCACGCGCGCCGATAGCTTGGCCACGTGACGCGATGGTAGCTGGTCAGCCCCTCACAGAGCTACCGGATAGTTTTAACTGGCGACGTCACATTGGCATGTACGCCTATCGTGTGCGTTTCCTCAACGACTACGTGAATTGGTCGCCGGCACCGATTGAGACCTGTGAGTCACTGGAGCAGCTACGTGCGCTGTGGAATGGCGCCAAGATTCACGTCGATAATGCATTGATAGCTCCGCCTACAGGTGTGGATACCCCTGAGGACCTCGAGCGTCTGCGGGCGATGATGGGGTCTTAAGCGGTGGCGGGCAAAATCTCGAAATCGGTGCTCTTTGTATGTCTTGGAAATATCTGCCGCTCGCCCACAGCTGAGGCGGTGTTTCGTCAGCGTGTCAGCGATTATCCGCAGCTTGACCTGAGTATTGACTCTGCCGGTACCGGCGCTTGGCATGTGGGTGAGAGTCCTGATGAACGCTCACAACAGGTCGGTGCCCAACGTGGCTATCCTATGGCCGATCTGCGCGCTCGTCAGGTGCGTCCTGAGGATTTCGAACAGTTTGATTACATTCTGGCGATGGATCAGAGTAACCTTGCAAATCTTCAGCAGATGATGCCGGCGGATTACTCAGGGCACTTGGGGCTGTTTCTGGATTACGCAGATACCGGTCTCGCTGAGGTCCCCGATCCCTACTACACCGGCGGTGATAAAGGCTTCCATCAGGTGGTTGATTTGATAGAAGCTGCGACCGATGGTCTACTCGAGCACCTGTTAAAGGCCGGACGATGAGCCTCAGGCTACAACCTCAGTTTGACCTTACCGCCCTCAACACCCTTGGTCTTCGCAGCGTTGCAGAGTCCTATATTGCGATTACTGAGCCTGAGCAGATTCCACGTTTGTTCAGCTACGCTGCAGAGCAGAGTCTACCGGTGCTCTGGCTCGGTGGTGGAAGCAATTTAGTTCTGGCTGAGTCAGTGCCGGGCATCGTCGCACAGCTGAAACTCCAAGGTGTTGAGCTGTTGGAGTCGACCGATCAAAGTGCGCTTTTACGTGTTGGCGCTGGTGAAGTCTGGCACCCTTTTGTACGCTGGACTTTGGAACAGGGTTACTACGGTTTAGAGAATCTGGCGCTGATTCCGGGCTCTGTCGGCGCGTCGCCGGTACAAAACATTGGCGCCTATGGCGTTGAAGTGTGCGAGCTTATCGAGTGCGTCGACGCCTATGACAGTCAGGCTCAGCAGTGGGTTAACCTGACTGTAGAGGATTGCCTGTTTGGCTATCGAGATTCGTTGTTCAAACGCAATCCCGGGCGTTTTGTAATTTCTAGCGTCACCTTCCGCCTCAGCCGCAAGTACCACCCCAAACTTAATTATGCACCGCTGGCGCAGCGCTTTGGAGAAGAGTCGGAAGTCGATGCTCTAGCCGTGTTTGATGCTGTGTGTGAAATTCGTAGCGCCAAACTTCCGGACCCCGCGACACTGGGTAACGCCGGTAGTTTCTTTAAAAACCCGGTTGTAACTCAGGCGCAATTCGAGGAGTTACTCGCGGAGTATCCTGCAATTCCGAATTACCCAGCTGATTCAGGTCGCAAGCTGGCGGCCGGCTGGCTGATCGAGCAGGCAGGGCTTAAGGGGTACACCGATGGGTCGGTTGGAGTGCATAAGCTGCAGGCGCTAGTGCTGGTTAACTACGGTGGTGCTAGCAAAGCCGATATCCAGCGGTTATCCACGCTGGTGCTTGAAAGGGTGCAGCAGAAGTTTGGTATCGCTCTAGAGCAGGAGCCCATCTCTTACCCGCTTAGCTGAACGAAGCTGAGGGTGTAATTTGTCGAGTTATCTCGGGCTAAATAAACACCGTTGTGCAGCCAAAGAAAAAGCCCCGCTACTCTGATGTAGTGGGGCTTTTTTATTGTCTGCGGGTTGCTGAGAACGCCCTTAACTAGATGAGGTCTCTCAATTGGATGAGGTCTCTCAATTAGATGAGGTCTCTTCCTGCTGTTTGCGCTTCAGACGCGGATCGTTGGCAGCGCGACGGCGACGGCGTGTTGCAGGTGCTGCCGGCTCAGCTGTTTCGCTGGACTCTGGAGCTGCCTCAGACTCCTCTGCAGCCGTTTCAGTTGGCTGTTGGGTCTCTGCCGCTGCGGTTTCTGTCTGTGCCTCTTCTGTTGTAGCTTGCGCTGCTTCCGGCTCTGCTGCGTGTTCAGCAGTTTCAGCAGTTTCAGCAGTTTCAGCAGTTTCAGCAGTTTCAGTTTCTGATTCTGCTGAAGGCTCTTCGTCCACTGACTCCTCGTTAGCTGAGGGCTCCTCGTCCGCTGAAGGCTCTTCACTAGCTGAAGGCTCTTCACCAGCTGAAGGCTCTCCACTAGCTGAAGGCTCTTCCGTCTCAGCTGTGGCTTCGGTATCAGATGCCTCTGCTGCGGGCGCTTCTTCAGCAACGTCAGTCGCAGGAGCTTCAGTCGCAGTCTCTTCAGCAGTAACTTCTGCCTCTGCGGGGACTTCGCTCTGAACTTCAGCTGTAGCTACCTCAGCCTGTTCGGTAGAAGCTACTGCCTCAGCTGTGCCTTCATCCGTCTGCTGGATTTGCTCCTCCTGAGCCTCTGCTACGAACGGATTGGTGCGTTCAGCCTGGCGATCGCTATTGGCACGGCGTGAACGGCCGCGACGCTTGCTGCGCTCACGTTTAGGCTGCTGTTCCTGATTCTCATCCGAGTTCTCAGCGGCGTTGTTGTTGCCCTGCTCCTCATCGTTGTTGCGACGGTTGTTACGACCGCCGCGACGACGGCGACGTGAGCGGCCTTCGCTGCGCTCTTCGCTGTTCTGCTCGTCAGACTTACCAATCTCAGGAAGGTTTGACTCCTGTTCAACAGTGATCACCTCATCGCTATCACGACGTTCCTGCTGGCCCCGACGGCCACCACGGCGATTGTCGTTCCGACGGCGGTTGTTGGAGTTGCGGCCACCGCGGTTGCCGCGGTTGGAGCGGTTACGGTTCTCGTCACTCTTCTCTTCAGTTTTCTCTGCGGGTTCGGCTTTGGCTTTTGGCTCAGCTTCGCTGCTGCCACCGAACAGGTTCTTCAGTGCACGCATAATGCGCTGGCCGAGTGATGGCGCAGCCGCAGGTGCTGGCGCTGGCTCGGCCTGTGCAGCTGGTGGAGGCTCTGCTGGCTCCGAAGCTGGTGTGGCAGGAGCGGCTGGCTGAGGAGGGTTGGCAGTCTGCAGTACACCCTGTACGGCGGCCTGCTCACGACGCACAACTTTAGGCTCTTCGCTGGTGTCCTCTTCCATCTCTTCCGGCTGCAGCGTGTAGCTAGCATCGTTGAGTGTGGTCAGCGTGTTGTCATCACGCAGGCGAACGACCTCGTAGTGAGGGGTCTCCATATTCGGGTTGGGTACCACAACGACGCGCGTTTTGTTGCGCACTTCGATGTCGTGCACTTGATGACGCTTCTCGTTCAGTAGGTAGGTCGCCACAGAGACCGGCAGAATCGCGCGAATCTGAGCCGTGCGATCTTTCGCTGACTCCTCTTCGATCAGGCGCAGGATAGAGAGCGCCAATGATTCGGTATCACGGATGGTGCCTTGTCCGTGACAGCGAGGACAGACGTGGCCGCGGCTCTCAGCCAGTGATGGGCGCAAACGCTGGCGCGACATCTCCAGTAGGCCAAAGCGCGAAATACGACCCATCTGAACACGTGCGCGGTCTAGCTTGAGAGCCTCTTGCAGACGCTTCTCGACTTCACGCTGATGTTTAATCGGCGTCATGTCGATGAAGTCGATAACTACCAGGCCACCCATATCGCGCAGACGCAACTGGCGAGCGATCTCATCAGCCGCTTCCAGGTTGGTGTTCAGTGCTGTCTCTTCTATGTCACCGCCGCGGGTAGCGCGCGCTGAGTTGATATCGATAGAGACCAGTGCCTCGGTCGGATCAATAACAATTGAACCGCCAGATGGCAGTTTAACTTCACGCTCGAAAGCGGATTCAATCTGGCTCTCAATCTGGAAGCGGTTGAACAGTGGAGTCTGCTCTTTGTACTCACGAATGCGCGCCTCGTAGCTCGGCATTACTTGGCGAACGAACTCAAGTGCTTGCTGATGTGCACTGCTGTCATCGATGAGGACTTCACCAATGTCAGCTCGCAGGTAGTCACGTACGGCACGAATCACCACGTTACTCTCCTGGTAAATCAGGAATGGAGCAGGGCGGTCGTTAATCTTGGTGATGGCATCCCAGACGGTTGCTAGGTAGTTCAGGTCCCACTGCAGCTCTTCTGTGCTGCGGCCGATACCCGCGGTACGAACGATAACGCCCATACCTTTTGGAATCTCCAGACCAGACATTGCGTCTTTCAATTCGGTGCGCTCGTCACCCTCGATACGGCGCGAGATACCGCCGGCACGTGGGTTGTTAGGCATCAGTACCAAATAGCGGCCGGCGAGGCTGATAAATGTCGTCAGTGCAGCACCTTTGCTACCGCGCTCCTCTTTCTCGACCTGTACGATTATCTCGCTTCCCTCTTTAACCAGCTCCTTGATATTCGGACGCTGGCCACGCTCAGGTGAGCCGCTGAAGTACTCGCGAGCAATCTCTTTCAGGGGGAGGAAACCGTGACGCTCGGCGCCGTAGTCAACGAAAGCAGCCTCGAGACTGGGCTCTACTCGGGTGATTCGACCCTTGTAGATGTTCGCTTTCTTCTGCTCACGGTTGGTCGATTCGATATCCAGATCGTACAAGCGCTGGCCGTCGACCAACGCTACGCGCAACTCCTCTGGTTGAGTTGCGTTAATTAGCATTCTTTTCATTAAAATCAGTCTCTTGCAGCTGCATCTGTAGAGGCTGAGGTGCGCAAAGGCGGTGCTGGTCTTTCACAATCAACGCAAAGGCTGGGGCAGTGCCGCAACCTTAAAACGGATCTCATACGGTGGAGGAAACGCTGACCTATATCGTTATAGTTTCTTGCTGTTACTGCGCAGCCTTTGGTGACCGATTCAAATGGTCGATCAATAGCTCCCTGTTGCGCAGGTTCCTGGTAAGCGTGCATCTCCACCTGCAACCAGTCGCTGAGCGCATCAGCAATCTAGCAGGCGTAGCCTAGATAAAAACTCTTCTATTAACTTCAGCACTCAGTGTGCGAAGCCCATGGGCTGGAGGGAGGCGCGACGAATCTTTCGACGATTAGTTCAACAACCAGTTGAGCGACTGGCACACTGGATTAAATCAGGGCTCTTACATCGCCTCACTGCGTGGCCCTGCTCTGTTTCTGCAGGGGGCTCGTCTGAGGTCGTGGCGGACAGCCGGACAACTTTTTGCGGCTTTCTCCAATCAGCAACGGTAGAATATAGCAACAACGCTGTATATCAGCAATCAATCATTTACTAATCAGTCCCTTTAATGACGCAACCTCAGCACCAAAAACGCAGCGCTTTGGCTCCTGCTGCAGCCGAATCAGACGCGCCCAAAGTTCAGTACATCGATATCGAGCCCGATCAGGCAGGGCAGCGCATCGATAACTTTTTGAGAACGGCTCTTAAAGGAGCTCCAAAAAGTTTGATTTACAGGTTGCTGCGTAAAGGAGAGGTGCGTGTCAATAAGAAGCGCATTAAACCTGAGTATAAGCTGCAGGGCGGCGATACGGTGCGTATTGCACCGGTGCGCTTGCCGGAAAAAGGCGAGGCTGCCCCGGTTAGCGATTCGCTGCTCGCGCATCTCGAATCAGCTGTGGTGTTTGAGGATGATCGCCTGATGGTGCTGAACAAACCTTCGGGCCTTGCTGTGCATGGAGGGAGTGGCGTCTCCCTAGGTCTGATTGAAGCGGTGCGTAAGCTGCGTCCAGATGCCCGTTTTCTTGAGCTAGTACACCGCCTAGACCGGGACACCTCGGGTTGTATCATGATCGCCAAAAAACGTTCCATGTTGCGCGTATTGCACGAGGCGCTGCGAGAGCGAAAGGTCACAAAGGTCTACCAGGCGCTTGTCGTTGGACGTTGGGAATCGCGGCACAAGCGGATTGATGCACCACTGCTGCGCGCAGAGGTCCGTTCCGGTGAGCGTTTCGTTAAAGTGGACGCTGAAGGAAAGGCCTCCGTCACCGACTACAAAGTTCTGCGCCGTTTTGGTGATTTGGCGACGCTGGTGGAGGCTCGTCCTAAAACCGGCCGTACCCACCAGATTCGTGTGCACTGTCAGTTTACCGGGCATCCAATTGTCGGCGACACCAAGTACACCGCTGATGAGGATAATCAACAGTTCCGCGATCTCGGATTTCGAAGATTGATGTTGCATGCTGCAGGTCTGGTGGTTAGCCTTCCACAGGGTGAACGATTGGAGGTGAGTGCGCCGTTAGATTCTGCACTGACCGATTTAATGGATAAACTTTAATAGCCCAAGCGGAACCGATCTTACTAGCTGGGTTTGGATATGAACGAGCAGATGCCTGATATAGAACAGCGTATTTTTGAAATCGCCGATCAACTGGTGGAACAGGGCGAATTGCCAAGTTTGGAGCGTCTAATTGAAGAGACGGCACTTCAGGTGCACGAGGTAGAGCTCCCCTTCGCGCGTTGGACGACACAGTTCATCGAGCGTCAAAATAAGGCCTTACCGGTCAGCGCCAAGAAACAGCACAATCCGCCTGAGATGCTACAGATGCAGTTGCGCCAAATCTGGACCGCGGCGCTGGATGAGGCTGTCGGCATCGTACGCGATGAGATCAGCGCCTCCCGTGTCAGTGACGAAGAGGAGCGCAGGGCAACACAGGATCAGGTGCGTGATTCCGAGGCCCGTTACCGTGAGTTGGAGCGCAAATATCGCGATCAGACTGCAGCGATGGAGAAAGAAGCGCAGCACGTGCGCACACTCGAAGCTGAAATTACCGTTCTTAAAGCCAATTTAGCCTCGGAAACTAACCAGCGTAAGAAGTTTGAGCAGCAGCGCGCCAACGTTGAGTCCGAACTATCGCAACTTCGTAAGCAGTATGAGGACGGTAAGAAGCTCTTTGATCAGCGTATCAAGGAGGAGCAACGTCAGGCACTAGAGGCGGTGAGCCGCGCTGAGGTTGAAGCGCGTCACTACCGAAATGCGCTGGAGAAAGCGCGAGATGATGCAGGTCGTAGTGAAGCTGAATTGACGCGTCAGGTGCATGAGTTGCAAGCACAGACCGCTCGCAAAGATGCCCGTATCGATATGCAAAATGCGACCCTGTCGGACCTCGAGAAAGAGGTCGAGCAGTTGAAAGAGACCCTGACGAGCTACAGCCGAGAGATTGCTACTCTCAACTCCAAACTGCTACGCGAGGGCAACACAGCGCGGCGCCAGGAAGCGCAGATTGCCGAGCTGGAGGAGGACAATCGTCGTCTCAATCAGCGCGCAGCTGTTTCGTCTAACGAGCAGTCCAAGCGCGAGAATACGCTGCGTCAACAGATTAAAGAGCGTGATGAGCAACTAACCCGTGCAAATGCGCGTGTTAACTCGCTAGAGAAGCGTATCACGACACAGGAAGATCAAATTCGTCGACTCAACGCTAAGCTCTAACAAAATCACGGCCTGACCAGATGTAAGTATAAAGAATAAGCATATGTTATTTTGATATGCTTGTTCTGAAGTGTTATATTACTTCGTGCTAACGATATACAGCCCACCACTGCTTTATTCGGGGTACATAATGAAACTGCAGCAGCTGCGCTACATTTGGGAAGTCTCAAAACACGATCTTAACGTCTCTGCGACGGCCCAGAGCCTGTACACATCACAGCCGGGTATCTCCAAACAGATTCGTCTGCTTGAAGATGAGCTGGGCGTAGAAGTATTTGCTCGCAGTGGTAAGCACCTCACTCGTATTACACCTGCTGGTGAATCGATTCTTGAGATTGCCGGTGACATTCTGCAGAAGGTTGACTCGATTCGTCAGGTTGCTCAAGAGCACAGTGATGAGCGCAAAGGTAGCCTTTCAGTGGCGACTACTCATACTCAAGCTCGTTATGCGCTGCCACCCATCATTAACGAATTCATCAAGAGCTACCCTGACGTGTCCTTGCACATGCATCAGGGTAACCCAGTGCAGATATCGACGATGGCGGCTGATGGTGACGTAGACTTTGCGATCGCTACGGAGGCCATTGGCGGCCACTCTGATCTGGTCATGATGCCGGTATACAAGTGGAACCGTTCGGTTGTCGTGCCTAAGACCCATCCACTAGCCCAGCTTAAAGAGATCACACTGCAAGATTTGGCCACGGTACCTATTGTCACCTACACCTTCGGCTTTACCGGCCGTGGTGATTTAGACAAAGCGTTCCGCAAACAGGGCCTTGAACCGCGGATCGTCTTTACCGCGGTGGACTCGGATGTTATCAAAACCTACGTGCGACTTGGATTGGGTGTTGGCATCATCGCATCGATGGCGTTTGATGCAGAGCTGGATTCCGATCTCGTGGCTCTGGATATCAGTCATCTTGTGCCTGACAGCGTTACCAAGATCGGTTTCCGAAAAGGCACCTTCCTGCGTGGTTACATGTACGAGTTTATTCGCGCTTTTGCCCCGCACCTCACTGCTGAGGTGGTTGAAAATGTTCAGGCCTGCTCAAACAGAGCTGAAGTTGACGAGCTCTTTGCCGGTCTGGATTTGCCACGCCGCTAAACGTCTTATGCATTGAAACCACGCCACTAAATCGCTAGAGTGCCAACACATTTTAGCTGGAGGCGATTTAGTGGAACTTGCATGTCTTGACCTTGAAGGTGTTCTGATCCCGGAAATCTGGATTGCATTTGCAGAAGAGACCGGTATTGAAGAACTTAAAGCAACTACCCGTGACATTCCTGATTACGATGTGCTGATGAAGCAGCGCCTGCGTATTCTGGATGAGCACGGTCTTAAGCTTCCACAGATCCAAGAGACGATTAGCCGTCTTAGCCCGCTACCAGGTGCGCAGGAGTTTGTTGACTGGCTCCGCGAGCGCTTTCAGCTGATCATCCTGTCGGATACCTTCTACGAGTTTGCTGCGCCACTGATGGCTCAACTCGGTAACCCAACGCTCTTCTGTCACAAGCTTGAGGTAGATGAGACGGGTCGAATTACCGATTACACTCTGCGTCAGCGTGATCCTAAGCGTCAGTCTGTACGCGCATTCCAGTTGCTCAACTACCGTGTGATCGCTGCTGGTGATTCGTACAACGATACAACAATGCTAGGTCAGGCAGAGCAGGGCATTCTGTTCCACGCACCGCAGAACGTGATTGATGAGTTTCCGCAGTTCCCAGCGGTACACAACTACGAAGACCTGAAGAAGGCGTTCCTTGCTGCTAGTAACCGCGATCTGAGTCTATAAATAGCTCGGTTACCCATGCTGGTGGGGGTGACGCTCCCACCAGATGCTTATTTGGCACATGACTCCTCAAAATCAAACTCAATCGGCGCAGCACAGCTTTGAGCATGCTGGGCACTCTATTGCTTATAGAATTTACTCCCACCCCGGTGTAACAACGAGCCGACGCCTAGTTCTGATTCATGGTGCTGGTGTTGCAGGGCGCTATACCTGGGAGGCGCTGCAGCGCTTTCTGAGCGGCTGGTCCGAGATTCTTGTGCCAGATCTTCGCGGTGCTGGGGATACTCAGAGCTTAGATTCTCACGAACACCCGTTTCTGGTTGAGGAGTTGGTGGCCGACCTGCAGGCACTATTGAGTCATCTGGGCTGGACCCGCTTTGACCTGGGTGGCTACTCGCTGGGCGGTTTGGTTTCGCTGCTGCTAAAACAGAACCTGCGAGATCAAGTAGAGAAGCAGTACCTGCTTGAGAGTGCGGCGCTCGATCGGCTTGATTGGCAGGAGACGGTTAGCGTGCGTCAGCAATTCGCGGCCGCGGCTCAAGTTCTGCACCAGCAGGACGCAGAGACCGGCATCAAGCGTTTTCTTGATACTATTTCGCCTAATCGTCGCGTCAGCGAGCAGGTAGAGAAGCTAACCATTCAGCGCTTAGGGGAGCGCGCCAAAGGTTTTGCGCACTCTCTGGAAGCCGTTAACGCTGCTATTAATCAGCTTGAGCGCGAACGTCTGTTGGCCGCTCAAGGCGATGTGAGTAGCTTTATTGGCAGTCTCAGTGTTGATCCAATGCATGAGCTGCATCGCTGTCTGGCCGAGCAGATGCCTAATTGGCACTACTTTATGATACCCGGTACCGACCACTCCTTGCCCTATCAGAAGCCAAGGCAGATTGCGCAGCTGATGAATGCTGAGCTAGAACGATATCTCCAGACTGGTGCGTAGGTGCGCAGATTCTCTGCGCGACCCGCGTGTTAGCCTTAAGTTTCATCATCGCGCAGCTTACCTACCTCTTTAGTCAAAATTGTCGACAATCTTAGCCTTTTGGTGGATTGTTTAGCGGTTTTGGGCGTGGATAATGGTTCCACTTCAATAAGATTGTCGACAATCCATGACTCAGCCCGCTACGCCAATGACTAACTCTGAGCAGACTCTGACCCTGGCAGACCGTGTTTGTCAGCAGATCATTACTGCCATAGTTAAAGGTGAGATCCCCACTGGTAGCAAGATCTCTGAACCCGAGCTGGCGCGCACCTACGGTATAAGCCGTGGGCCGCTGCGTGAGGCGATGGGGCGTCTGGAGAGTCTGCGTCTGATAGAGCGTAAACCGCATATCGGCGCGCGAGTGGTTGAGCTCAGCGTCAAAGAGCTGCTAGAGATCTACCGCGTACGTGAAGCGCTTGAGGGTATGGCTTGTCGTCTGGCCGCATCCAATATGCCCCAGAGTGAGATCGATAGCCTGCGCATGCTGCTGGACCAGCATCAGGGCAACATCGAAGAGCAGGAGGGGCAGGCCTACTTTCAGAAAGAGGGCGACCTCGACTTCCACTACCGCATTGTCATGGCATCAGGTAACTCCAAGCTGCAAGAGCTGCTGGCTGCGGATCTTTATCACCTGGTGCGCATGTACCGCTACCAATTCAGTCTTTCTAGCTCGCGCCCAACCCTAGCGTTGCGCGAGCACCATCAGATCCTCGATGCGATTGAGTCGCGTGATGAGGAGCTGGCCGAACTACTGATGCGCAGACATATCAGCGCATCGCGTCGTAACATCGAATCCAAATTGAATGAAAAGTTAAACGAGAGAGGAGAGTAAGCAATGGCTCAATCTATGTCCCCAGGCGCTAAATTCCGTAAAGCGCTGGCCGATAACAAGCCCCTGCAGATTGTAGGTACCTTCAACGCCTACAACGCAATGATGGCAACACGTGTAGGCCATCAGGCGATCTACCTCTCTGGCGGTGGCATTGCAAACTCGTCTTACGGTCTGCCAGATCTGGGTATGACTTCACTGAACGATGTAATGGAAGATGTACGTCGTGTAACCGCTGCTTGTGATACGCCTCTGATGGTGGATATCGATACGGGTTGGGGTGGCGCATTCAACATCGCTCGTACCGTTAAAGAGATGATCCGCGGTGGTGCAGCTGCATGTCACCTGGAAGATCAGGTTGCACAGAAGCGTTGTGGTCACCGTCCAAACAAAGAGATCGTCTCTATGGCTGAGATGGTCGACCGTATCAAGGCAGCTGTCGACGCTAAAACAGATGACGACTTTTTCATCGTTGCACGTACTGATGCCTTCCAGATGGAAGGTCTGAACGCCGCTGTTGAGCGCGCGCAGGCGTGTCTGGAAGCGGGCGCTGACGGCATCTTCGCTGAAGCTGTGCACACGCTGGAAGACTACAAAGCCTTCTCTGATGGCATCAACGGCGGTCACCTGCTGGCCAACATCACTGAATTTGGTGCGACTCCACTGTTCCACAAAGATGAGCTGGCTGAGAACGGCTGTACTATGGTGCTTTATCCACTTTCAGGCTTCCGTGCTGCAAACAAGGCGTCGCTTAATGTCTACGAGCACCTGCTCAAAGATGGCGATCAGAAAGCCGTTGTCGACACCATGCAGACGCGTATGGAACTCTACGATTTCCTCAACTACCACGACTTTGAGCAGAAGCTTGATGCGCTGTTCCAGGAAGGTAAAAACAAGTAACAAAATCCACTGAAGCGGCGCAGGTACATCTATGAGGCGCCGCCTCTCTGTTTGTGTAAGGAGAATGAGAAATGGCTGAAGCTAAAGTATTAAGTGGAGCGGGTCTACGTGGTCAGTCTGCGGGTCAGACAGCTCTGTGTACCTGTGGTGTATCAGGTGCTGGCCTGACCTACCGTGGTTACGATATCAAAGATCTAGCGGACAACGCGCAGTTTGAAGAGGTTGCTCACCTGCTGCTCTACGGTAAACTGCCAAACCAGGCTGAGCTGGATGCCTACAAAGCTCGCCTCAAGGGCATGCGTGCGCTGCCAGCTGCACTCAAAACCGTGCTAGAGAACATCCCTAAAGATGCGCACCCAATGGATGTGATGCGCACCGGTGTCTCTATGCTGGGTAACCTCGAGACCGAAGAGGACTTCAGTGAGCAGCTCGATCATATCGATCGCATGCTGGCGGTGTTCCCGGGGATCATCAACTACTGGTACAACTTCACTCATAACGGTATCCGCATCGAGACTGAAACCGATGCTGACTCTATCGCTGAGCAGTTCCTCTGGACGCTGCATAACAAGAAGCCTGAAGCGCTACACTCTCAGGTGATGCACGCATCGCTGATTCTTTATGCTGAGCACGAGTTCAACGCCTCTACGTTCACTGCGCGTGTCTGTGCATCTACGCTGTCTGATATCCATAGCTGTGTAACCGGCGCGATCGGTTCTCTGCGTGGCCCACTGCATGGTGGTGCCAACGAAGCGGCGATGGCGATGATCGAAAACTGGAAATCAGCTGATGAAGCTGAAGAGCAGATTCTGGGCATGCTGGCGCGCAAAGATAAGATCATGGGCTTTGGCCACGCGATCTACAAAGATAACGATCCGCGCAACGCGATCATTAAAGAGTGGTCGAAGAAGCTCTCTGAGCAGGTTGGTGATACTCATCTCTACGCTGTCTCTGAGCGCGTTGAAGCTGTGATGTGGCGTGAGAAGAAACTCTTCTGTAACGCTGACTTCTTCCACGCTTCGGCTTACCACTTCATGGGTATCCCAACCAAGCTGTTTACGCCGATCTTTGTCTGTTCGCGCGTCTCAGGCTGGACTGCTCATGTAATGGAGCAGCGTGCTAACAACCGTATCATCCGCCCAAGCGCTGATTACACCGGCCCAGAGTCATCTGAGTGGGTTGATATCGCTGATCGCGCTTAATTGAGAGGGTAATTTAGAGAATGAATACTGAATACCGTAAATCACTGGGCGGCACAGGTCTCGACTACTTCGATACCCGTGCAGCTGTCGAGGCGATCGAAGCGGGCGCTTACGCCAAGCTTCCGTACACCTCACGCGTTCTGGCTGAACAGCTGGTGCGTCGCTGCGAGCCTGAAGCACTAACTGATTCATTGAAGCAGTTGATCGAGCGTAAGCGCGATCTCGACTTCCCTTGGTACCCAGCGCGCGTCGTCTGTCATGACATCCTTGGTCAGACCGCACTGGTTGACCTTGCCGGTCTGCGTGACGCCATTGCAGATCAGGGTGGTGACCCATCCAAGGTTAACCCAGTTGTACCTACGCAGTTGATTGTTGACCACTCACTGGCAGTTGAAGCGCCTGGTTTTGATCCAGAGGCGTTCGAAAAAAACCGCGCCATTGAGGATCGTCGTAACGAGGATCGTTTCCACTTTATCGACTGGACTAAAACAGCGTTTGAGAACGTTGATGTGATTCCAGCCGGTAATGGCATCATGCACCAGATCAATCTAGAGAAGATGTCTCCAGTGATTCAGGCGCGTGACGGTGTAGCCTTCCCAGATACTTGTGTCGGTACCGACTCGCACACTCCGCACGTTGATGCGTTGGGCGTAATCGCGATCGGTGTCGGTGGTCTGGAAGCTGAAACTGTGATGCTCGGCCACCCATCTATGATGCGTCTCCCGGACATCGTCGGCGTAAAGCTGACCGGCAAGCGTAACCCAGGTATCACCGCGACTGATATCGTACTGGCACTGACCGAGTACCTGCGTCAGGAGCGCGTTGTCGGTGCTTACCTTGAGTTCTTCGGTGAGGGTGCTGATTCACTCTCTATTGGGGATCGCGCTACTATCTCCAACATGACACCTGAGTTTGGTGCGACTGCGGCGATGTTCTACATCGATGGCCAGACTATCGACTACCTCAAGCTCACCGGTCGTGAGCCAGAGCAGGTTGCTCTGGTAGAAAAGTACGCTAAAGAGACGGGCCTATGGGCAACGGATATGGTTGCAGCGCAGTACGAGCGCGTACTGGAGTTTGATCTGTCTACGGTTGTACGCAACATGGCCGGTCCCTCTAACCCGCACCGTCGTCTGCCAACGTCGGCACTGACTGAGCGCGGTATCGCTGACGAAGCTATGCTCGCCTCTGCCAAGCAGGAAGAGGCTGAAGGTCTGCTGCCTGATGGTGCAGTTATCATCGCAGCGATCACTTCATGTACGAACACCTCTAACCCACGCAACGTTGTTGCTGCTGGCCTCGTTGCCAAGCGCGCCAATGAGCTGGGTCTGATCCGTAAGCCTTGGGTGAAATCATCATTTGCGCCAGGTTCTAAAGTTGCCAAACTCTACCTCGAAGAGGCGGGTCTGCTGCCAGAACTGGAGAAGATGGGCTTCGGTATCGTGGCGTACGCCTGTACGACCTGTAACGGCATGTCGGGTGCGCTTGATCCTGTAATCCAGCAGGAGATCATCGACCGCGACCTCTACGCTACAGCAGTTCTCTCGGGTAACCGTAACTTCGACGGCCGTATCCACCCGTACGCTAAGCAGGCGTTCCTGGCATCACCGCCATTGGTGGTTGCTTACGCCATTGCCGGTACCGTACGTTTTGATATCGAGAACGACGTTCTGGGTACCGACAACAACGGCAACCCAGTAACACTCAAAGATATCTGGCCTTCGGATGAAGAGATCGATGCGATCGTTGCGAAGGCGGTGAAACCTGAGCAGTTCAAGCAGATCTACATCCCGATGTTTGACCTCGGTGAAGTTGAAAAAGCGCCTAGCCCGCTCTACGACTGGCGTGAGATGTCTACCTACATCCGTCGTCCTCCTTACTGGGAAGGCGCACTCGCCGGCGAGCGTACCCTCAAAGGTATGCGTCCACTGGCGGTCCTCGGTGACAACATCACCACCGACCACCTGTCGCCATCAAACGCGATTCTGGCTTCATCTGCTGCAGGTGAATACCTGGCGAAGATGGGTCTGCCAGAGGAGGACTTCAACTCCTACGCCACTCACCGCGGTGACCACCTGACAGCTCAGCGCGCAACTTTCGCTAACCCGAAACTGCTCAACGAGATGTGCCGTGATTCCAACGGCGAGATCATCCAGGGCTCGCTGGCACGCCTAGAGCCGGAAGGTGAGCAGCAGCGCATGTGGGAGGTAATAGAGACCTACATGGAGCGTAAGCAGAACCTGATCATCGTGGCTGGTGCTGATTATGGGCAGGGCTCATCACGTGACTGGGCAGCCAAAGGCGTGCGTCTGGCCGGTGTTGAAGCGATCGTAGCTGAAGGCTTCGAGCGTATTCATCGTACTAACTTGGTCGGCATGGGTGTTCTGCCGCTGGAGTTCCAGCAGGGCGAGACGCGCAACACCTACGCGATTGATGGTACAGAAACGTTCGACGTTGAGGGCGAAATCTCTCCACGTGCAACGCTGACTGTGATTATGCATCGTCGTAGCGGTGAAGAGGTTCGCATTCCTGTGACCTGTCGTCTTGATACCGCGGCGGAAGTTCGCGTGTATAAAGCGGGTGGCGTACTGCAGCGCTTTGCTCAGGACTTCCTCGAAGGAAACGCGTAATCGGGTCAATGCCAGCGCCGCGAATCGCCCGCATCTTCATCCCAGACACGCCGTAAACACGGCCGCGCGCCTGCTCCTGCGTCGCGCGGCATACCGTTCATCCATGAACATACCCATGGGGGCTCGGTAATCGCCGTCCGTGCGATTAACGGTCTGGGATTGAAGACACGCGCGCTTCGCGACGCTCTCTTGAGGCCCTAGCGGAGAGACAATTCCTATGATCTCGCCGTGAATACAGATCTCTGGCTCTCATGGCCGGAGATTCCTAATCTTGAGGGAAGCGCAGGGGTGTGCGTTTCAGAAGTCTTGACAGCAGGGATGCTGTCACGAAGCCCACACGGACGTGTTTACGGCGTCTTCTGAAATGCACAGCCCTGTGCTCACCTGAACTGAAATAGGAGAGAGCCCATGGCTTTTGTTCCTCAAATTAAAGTGCCGGCTACGTACATGCGTGGGGGTACTTCGAAGGGTGTTTTCTTTAGTCTGACTGACCTGCCAGAGGCGTGTCAGGTGCCAGGTGAGGCGCGTGATAAGTTGCTGATGCGCGTGATTGGCTCGCCTGATCCGTATGGTGCGCAGATAGATGGTATGGGTGCGGCGACCTCGTCGACCTCGAAAACTGTGATTATCTCGAAGAGCACTCAGCCTGGCCACGATGTGGACTATCTGTTTGGTCAGGTGGCGATTGATCGTGCGTTTGTTGATTGGTCCGGTAACTGCGGTAACTTGTCTGCTGCAGTGGGTCCATATGCGATTCATGCAGGACTGGTGGATCTGGCTAAGATTCCTGAGAACGGCATCTGCGAGGTTAAGATCTGGCAGGCGAATATCAAGAAGACCATCATCGGTAAGGTACAGATCACCAATGGTCAGGTTCAGGAGACCGGTGATTTCGAGCTGGATGGGGTGACATTCCCGGCGGCTGAGATCGAGGTTTCGTTTATGGATCCGGCCGACGGTGAGGGCTCGATGTTCCCTACAGGTAACCTCGTTGATGATCTTGAGGTTCCCGGCGTCGGTATCTTTAAGGCGACGATGATTAACTCAGGGATTCCTACGATTTTCTTGAACGCTGAGGAGATTGGCTACCAGGGTACTGAGCTGCGCGAGGCTATCAATAATGATCCTGCGGCGCTGGAGCGCTTTGAGACCATGCGTGCCTACGGTGCTATGAAGATGGGTCTTATCACGGATCTAAAAGAGGCGGAAACGCGCCAACATACGCCGAAGATTGCGTTTGTCTCCAAGCCAAAGGCTTACACAGCCTCAAGCGGTAAAGAGATAGGCACAGGCGATGTAGATTTACTCGTGCGCGCACTCTCTATGGGTAAGCTGCACCATGCGATGATGGGTACTGCAGCGGTTGCTATCGCTACTGCAGCAGCAGTGCCGGGTACGCTGGTGAATCTTGCTGCCGGTGGTGGTGAGCGTGATGCGGTGCGCTTTGGTCACCCCTCCGGTACTCTGCGCGTGGGTGCTAAGGCTGAAGAGGTCAATGGTGAGTGGACGGCTAAGGCTGCCATCATGAGCCGCAGTGCGCGTCTGATGATGACGGGTTGGGTGCATGTGCCAGGAGATACTTTCTAGCGCTCGATGGTCAATTTCGTGATGTAGAAAGGAGGCTTAGCCTCCTTTTTCGGTTTTACTTGTGTTCGAGTCCATTAAGGACCACTCTTAAGAGACCGAAGAATTACACGACGAATTGTCTCATATATGCAAGAGAGGGTAAGGCCAGAGATTGGTGGTACAGAGGCAGGCTATTTTGACTGTCTTGAGATGCTACCCGTAGCAACCATCTGCTTCGGGACAGATGGCAGTTTTCTGTTTGCCAACTACGCTTTTCAAACTCTCTGTTCGTTAAGCCCTTCTGAGCTAGAAGTATTAGACGCTGCTGGTTTGAAGGCTCATCTCCTCGAATTAGAAGCGCAGCCCGCTCGCATTGCTGCTGAGGGTGTCTTTGGCGCAGCGGTATCCCCGCAGGCTAATCTCAGGCACCTCAAAGACGGGCGAGTTATTGAGGTCCTGTATCAGCAACTATCTCTTCCAGAACTCGGTGATATCAATGTGCAGCATTGGGTTGACCACTCAACGGTCGGGCGAGCATTTCGGGAGATCGAGACCGAACTCGATCTGCTACTTAAATTGATAAATCAGGTACCTGATCAGATCTATTTCAAGGATCTAGAGTCGCGCTTCACCCGGATAAATCCGGCTCTGGCTAGACGCTATGGTCTTGACTCCGCCGCCGAGGCAATAGGGAAGAGCGATGCCGATTTCTACAGCGCCGAGCATGCGAAGCTGACTCGAGGCGAAGAGTTGGAGATGATGCAGCAACGACGGCCTGTCTTTAACCAGCTGCACCACGAGCACTGGGGGGATGGAAGGGAGAGTTGGAACGTCTGTACCAAGATGCCAATCTACAGCGCCGAAGGTGATGTGATTGGCATCGCCGGGATCTCGCACGATATTACCGAGCACAAGCGGCGCGAGGCTGACGCTTGGAACAAAGCGAACTATGACGGTTTGACTCGCTTGGCGAATCGTAATTTCTTCCTAGAGTCGCTTCACTCCCGTCTCATCAAGGCGCGAAACCAGCATGATAGTTTTGCCGTTTTGCTGCTTGATCTTGATCGTTTTAAAGAGATCAACGACACGCTCGGACACTCTCAAGGGGATCAGTTATTGGTTCAGGTTGCTCAGCGTATTACCGGCGAACGGCGTGATACTGACCTAGTTGGCCGTTTGGGTGGTGATGAGTTTGCGATCATTATGGAGCTTTCGGACGCCGAGGAGATTCGTCCGCTGTTGAATCGCCTCTTAGAGCGAATTGAGCAACCGGTTGTGCTGGGCCATGAGCAAGTGGTTGTCTCCGCCAGCATCGGTGTTGCCATCTACCCTCAGGACGCCGCTTCGGCTGAGGCGCTACTCTCGCGCGCGGATGAGGCGATGTACTCGACCAAAGATCAGGGGCGCGCCGGCTATACCCTTTACTCCGCCGCGCTCTCCGCAACAAGTAAACGCCGCTTGCGCCTTGCGTCCGACCTGCGTTCTGCCATCGATACCGAGCAGATTCAGGTCGAGTATCAGCCGGTTGTTGCAGCCAAATATGATCGCATTGTTGGCGCTGAAGCACTCTGCCGTTGGTATCACCCGGAGCTTGGTTCGGTTAGCCCCGAGGAGTTTATCCCGATAGCTGAGCAGACAGGATTGATACAGCGCTTAGAGGATAAGATCCTTGATACGGCCATTCAGCAGTTGGCGTGGGTCAACCGGTCGGGCGTGTCACCGGTCAGGATTTCGGTCAATATATCCCCTCGGCGAATCATGCGCGAGCCACAGCGACTTTTTGGCCTGGAAGATGAGTTACAGGCTCTGGGTGTCTATCAGTCGCAGCTAGTTTTAGAGGTCACCGAAGGCTTACTGCTCGATGCGAGTGATGATGTCTTATCCCTCTTTAATCAGCTTAGCACGCAAGGTTTTACTATCTCACTCGACGATTTCGGTACGGGCTATGGTGCGCTAACGTATCTGATGAATCTCGATATTCATCAGGTCAAGATTGATCGGAGCTTTGTAAAACGTATAGAGAGCGATGCCAGTAGTCAGGCGCTCTGTGCCGGAATTATCAGTCTGGCTCGCACACTCGGTTTAACGGTAGTCGCAGAGGGCGTTGAGACTGAGTCGCAGCAGTTGGTTTTGCAGGGGCTCGATTGTGACTACCTGCAAGGGTATCTCTTTGGTCGCTCAATGAGCGCAGAAGCCTTTATTGGACTGCTGGAAGATCAGAGCGCTCGTGAAAAACTCAACTTAGATACTTAGCGCTCAACTACCTCTCACTTCAACACTTGGACTCGAACTTTATGAAGTGCATTTTTATTCCGGGGCTGGTCTCTGATAATCGAGCTTGGTCGGCCGTGGAGTCGCTGGTAACCGTTGCAGGTGTGCAAACTGGTATTGCTGATCTGTCTGCGGCGGACTCGATTGAAACGATGGCAACTGCAGTGTTGTCTCAGTTTGATGGACCGATGCTGCCAGTGGGCCACTCTATGGGCGGACGGGTTGCGATGGAGATAGCACGACAAGCGCCAGATCGTTTGGTCGGGTTGGTTTTGGTCGCGACGGGCGCCCATCCGCTAGTCGCGGGGGAGGTTGCTAATCGAGAGCGTGTTATTGATCTGGCAAACCAGCAAGGCATGCAGGCTCTTTGTGATCAGTGGTTACCGCCCATGCTTGCGCCGGGTACCAAAGAGACAAATTCGTCGCTATACCAATCCTTGCAACAGATGGTGTTGGACGCTGGTGTAGAGTTGCACGAGCGACAGATTCGCGCTCTGATCAACCGTCCAGATGCGACGAATGTTCTACAACAGCTGAGTGTTCCCACCCTATTTGTGGCTGGAGAACATGATGGCTGGAGCACGCCCGCACAGCATTCGCAGATGGCAGAGCGAGTCAGCTCCTCTGAGGTGTATCAACTAGATGGCGTTGGCCATTTTCTGCAGGCAGAGGCGCCGCAAGAGTTCAGTCAGCTACTGCTGGGTTGGATGGCTCGGCAGCAGATGGTTTAGTACCGTAGATCTTGCGCTCTGTGCTGAGTAACCGGCGCTTTAGAGCCAGTCCCCAACGGTAGCCGCCCAAGCCGCCATCAGAGCGCAGTATCCGATGACAAGGGATGCGCAGTGCAATCGAGTTGCGCGCGCAGGCTGATGCTACGGCACGCACTGCCGTAGGTTGTCCGATAGATACCGCAAGGTCTGAGTAGGTTTGTCGGCTGCCAGCAGGCATCCGTTGAAGTGCGCTCCACACCTGTCGCTGAAACTCAGTGCCACCCATTCTTACTGGGATATCTTTGAGTCCATCAGGCCGAAGTAGGTAGTTACTGTAGGCATCCCAGGCGTGATTTAGTAGAGGGTCTGTTGTCACGCTCTGGCTCTCTTCCGGGTGCTCAGATTGGAACTGCCCAAGCAGGGTGTCGGGGTTTTCACCGAATTCGGCATAGACCAGAGCATCCTCATCGGTGGCGATGAGCAGGTACCCCATAGGGGTCTTACCCTGTTTGTACTTAAGCGCAGCAGTCATTCGTTTCCCTGTCGATATCGATAACAACCTGGGTGTGAACTTCTCAGAGTATCACTTATCTTTGGAGATAACTCGTTATATTTCGTTGAAAAAAAGGCGCCACCAATTACTGGTCGCGCCTTAGTACGGATATTAGCGGCGAGTTAGCGGCTTGCTAAAGCGTCTTTTAACGCCTCGTTCATTTCGCGCATGCAAGACTCGGTGCTCTCCCAATCAATACATGCGTCGGTGACAGAGACACCATACTTGAGTTCGCTCAGATCCTGAGGAATCGACTGGTTGCCCCAACCAATATTAGATTCGATCATCAGGCCAACAATCGACTTATTGCCCTGCAGGATCTGATGTGTGGCATCTTTAGCTACCATCGGCTGGCGTGCAGGGTCTTTGCTTGAGTTTGCGTGGCTACAGTCGATCATGATGTTCTGTGGTAGCTTTGCCTTCTTTAGCGCTTGCTCAGTCAGGCTGACAGAGACGGTATCGTAGTTCGGGCGGCCATTACCGCCACGCAAAACAACGTGACCGTACTGATTACCTCGGGTACGTACGATCGATACCTGACCCTCAGAGTTGATCCCGAGGAATGAGTGTGGGTGGCTGACCGACTTCATTGCATTCACGGCGACTTCCAGACCGCCATCGGTACCGTTTTTGAAGCCAACAGCTCCAGACAGACCAGATGACATCTCGCGGTGAGTTTGCGATTCCGTGGTACGTGCCCCAATCGCTGACCAGCTAATCAGGTCCTGCATGTACTGTGGAGAGATTGGATCCAGCGCCTCAGTAGCTAGCGGGAGCCCCATCTCTGCAAGGTCGAGCAGGAGTTTGCGACCGATATGCAGACCCTCTTCAATCTCGAAGCTGTCGTTCATGTGCGGGTCGTTGATCAGACCTTTCCAGCCTACTGTTGTGCGCGGCTTCTCAAAGTAGACGCGCATAACCAGTACCAAGGACTCTTTGACCTCCTCTTGCAGCGCTTTGAGGCGGCGAGCATAGTCGATCGCTGCTTCCGGGTCGTGGATTGAGCAGGGGCCGATTACGATGAAGAGGCGTGGGTCTTTGCGATCAAGAATATCGCGAATCACCTGGCGGCCAGCCATAACACTCGCTGCTGCTTTCTCACTCAGCGGTAACTTGGCTTTGAGCTGATCAGGTGTAATCAGCGGTGCGTTGGAGGCGATATTTAGATCGTCGACGCGGATATCAGACATTATTAATTTCCAAACTCTCGGATACGGTTGAACGCGAAACTACGCGAAACTACGCGAAACTACGCGAAAGGCGTTGTTGTAACACAAGGGTAGTCGCTATATAAGGGCTGAAAACGCGGAAAAACGTATTTATAGTGAACTATTTAGCGGAAAAGCTAATAATAGATATCACAGCGATTTTTACGTCTTCGTTAACGGGTTAAGTAGGTTTTATTTTAGAGGTTTTCGGTGATTCGACGATTTGCATCCACTCTCCAAATTTTTGCGCTGATGCTAATGACGTTATCAGCACAGGCATCAATTTTTGGGGGTAGCTCCAATCAGCCATTGGACGTCGAGCAGGCGTTCGTTCTGACAGGCGGGCAGACGGCATCTGATCGAGTAGACCTGGTGTGGCAGGTGGCGGATGACTACTACCTCTATCAGGATCGGATCGAGATTGAGTTTGCACCCGGCATCGATGTTCTTTCGCGCGAAGACTCTGCAACGGATACCAAAGATGACCCGCTCTTTGGAGAGGTTCAAGTATTTCATAAGATTGCCCAGGTTGGTCTAACGATCGGACGTGCCGACCAATCAGTTCCGGCATCGAGCAGCTTTAAAGTGACCTATCAGGGGTGCTGGGAAGGGGGTATCTGCTATCCGCCGGTGACTAAGGAACTAAGCCTTGCTGATGTTGGTTTAATCAAAGTAGGGCAGATAGCGGCCACCGTTGCTGAGTCTGCTGAAACTCCAGCAGGTGCTCAGGTTGATACGTCTGGGGCGAGTTCAACCCCCGCGACGCCACTCTCCGCTCAAGATCAATTTGTCGAGACGCTGACAAAAGCCTCTCTGATGAGTTTGTTGGCAATCTTTTTCGTTGCCGGTCTCGCCCTGTCTATGACACCTTGCGTCTTCCCTATGATCCCAATTCTGTCCGGTATCATTGCTGGACAGGGGCATAGGGTGAACACCCGCAGGGGCCTGGCACTCTCAGTTGTCTACGTTTTGGCGATGGCTGTGACCTACACCATCGCAGGGGTAATCGCCGGGCTATTCGGTGCGAATCTGCAGGTTGCGCTGCAGGAGCCTTGGGTTATCAGCATCTTCAGTCTGATTTTCGTCGGGCTGGCGCTGTCGATGTTCGGTTTTTATGACCTGCAGTTCCCCTCCGCTTTCCAGACTTGGTTGACACGCGGTAGTGACCGTCAGAAGGGTGGCACATACGCTGGAGTCGCAGTGATGGGCTTCCTCTCGGCACTGATTGTCGGTCCCTGTATGGCGGCACCTCTCGCGGGTGCGCTGATCTATATTGGGCAGACGGGTGATCCGCTGCTCGGCGGCATGGCGTTGTTTGTGATGTCGTTGGGTATGGGGGTACCGCTGATTCTGATCGGCACTTCGGCAGCGAAAGTGATGCCGCGAGCGGGTGTCTGGATGGAGTCAGTCAAAGCGGGCTTTGGTGTGGTGCTGCTGTTGATGGCGATCTGGATGCTGGATCGTGTGGTGCCTACTGAGGTCAGCATGCTGCTGAGCGCACTGGTACTGATTGTCAGCTCGATCTATATGGGTGTCTTCAACACTAACTACGAAGGTGTGCAGGGCTGGGCTAAGTTCTTCCGCGGCTTGGGCGTTGTGTTGCTGGTGTATGGTATTGCGCTGCTGTTGGGGCTGCTTTCGGGCGGCAAGAGCTTCATCTATCCACTACAGAGTTTCACAGGTAACGGCGCAGGTGGAGCTGTTGCTTCAACCAGCAAGCTTAACTTCGCAACCATTACCACCAACGCCGAGCTGGATCGTATGCTCGCCGTTGCTCAGCGCAATGGACAGCCGGTGATGTTGGACTATTACGCGGATTGGTGTGTGTCCTGTTCGGAGCTAGATTACGTCACCTTTGCTGACACGCAGGTACAACAAGCCTTGCAGAGCGTACTACTGATCAAAGTCGATGTGACCGCCAACGACGCTGAAGCAAAACAGCTGACACAGCGGTATGAGGTACTGGGGCCACCTACCCTACAGTTGATTAACAGCGCTGGTGAGTGGCGTAAAGATTTAACGCTGATTGGTGTTCCTGCGCCGCAGGAGTTACTGAATAATCTCCAACGTCTATAACCCTGAGGATTTGAGAAGATGAAAATACACGCACTGATCCTAACTCTTGCAATCTCGCCTTTTGCTTTCGGTGCTGACGCTGATTCAGGCAGAGAGCTCTATGAAGAGACTGAGTTCGAAAAAGAGATCAACGGTGAAATGATGAGCGATGCGACCTGCTCGAGCTGTCATGTTCCCAATGATTTCACCAAAGCAGATCGTAAAGCGGAGAACTACCGTGGTGTGCACTGGTGGGTAAATGCGTGTAATCAGGCGATGAATACCGCCTGGTTCCCAGAGGAGGTCGATGATGTCACTGCCTACCTCAACCGCGAGTTCTACAAGTTCCCAGAGGAGTGAGCCCCGCTCTGGAGGTGCAGTAAGCGCCCCTAGCGCAGATACCCTTTGCTGATCGAGCGGAAACTCTCAGTGCCCGCTCGCTCTAGCCACTCAAATATCACCATCTCCTTGCTGACAATCTCAACCCCTGCTTGGCGCATTCGAGCGAGGCCCAGCTCCTTGTTCTGCTCGGTGCGTGAGCTAACCGCGTCCGCCACTACAAAAACCTCGAACCCATCAGTCTTTAGCTCGAGTGCGGTTTGTAGCACACAGATGTGCGTCTCCATGCCACAGATGATGATCTGAGAACGATTGACCGCTTTGATCTGGTTAGTGCATTGAGCATCGGCGGCGCAGGAGAAGGTCAGTTTCTCTAGACGCAGCGCTGAATCTGCAAGAGCTGCAACCACTTTGTCTGAAGTCGGCCCCAAACCTTTGGGGTACTGCTCGGAGTAGAGTGTTGGGACCGACAGCTCTTGGGCAACACCAATGAGGTCACAGACAGTCTGCTCAATAGTGTCGCTCTGTTGCACAGCAGGTAGTAGGCGCTGTTGAACGTCGATCACCAATAGTGCACTGGTCTCCGTGTTAATCAACATGGCTATGCCTCCTCCGAGTGATCTGGGACGTAGTAGTTAGGAAAGTACTTCTCGACCACAACCGAGTCGGGCGCGTAGGCGTGACAACTGCCGAGAAGGTGCTCAGCCGGTGCGTTACGTGGATCTTCGTGAGCCTGCATGCGAGCAAAAAAAGTGACCTGCATCGCCGTCGTTGCGACGGGACCCATCAGCTCAACGAGATGGGTACAGCCAGCAGTACCACCGAAGAGTTCACGAACGCGTTTCGTGAAACCGGGTCGAATCTGTTCGCCGATCAGTCTTTTGTAGACCGGTGCAATGCTGGGGCAGTGGTTGAATGGCGTGGCATCCATTGTAGTTTCAACTTCATGAATACGTAGCTCCAAGTCAACGCTGATACGAATCGACATGTCGTGCAGTGCTTCACCCACTGGGATGATACCGCCCGGTCTGTCAGGCATCTTGATCTCTTGGTTTTTGGTATCCCGAAGGTGCCCCTCGATATCCCAGAGCCCGTCCTGACGCAGAAAACCGTCGCAAGTGACTTGGCGTCGATGTACCTGTTCACGTGCTTTTGGGGTGGGTAGTGCCATGAAGCTTTGACTCCTTAGTGCATAAATGGATAAATCTGGGCAAACTTACAAGTTATGTAAAAACCTAAACTGAGTGTGCCGTAGATGACTTGGACAATAAAGCCGTTTGAACAGCTTAGCGTCAATGAGCTCTATCAATGTTTCCGTTTGCGCGAGCAGGTCTTCTTTCTTGAACAGAAGGTCGATTGCGAAGATATGGACGATCTAGACCAAAAAGCCATGCATCTTTTTGCTGGGGATCCAGTAGATCGATACTGCCGCATCTTTGGGCCCGAGCAGGGTTACTGCAAGATTGGCCGTGTCGTTGTAGCCAGCGAGGCCCGCGGTCAAGGGCAGGGTAAGGCGCTGATGCAGGCGGCTATCGACTACTGTCAGCAGCGCTGGCCTGGATCACCGATTAAAATCGGTGCCCAAGCCTATCTTCGCCGGTTCTACGAGGAGCTTGGTTTTAGCATCTGTGGCGATGAGTTTGATGAGGGCGGTATCCCGCACTATCCAATGCTGATCGAAGGCTGTTAAACAATCCTACGCATCAGCCCCGCGTCAGCCATGATGCGAGTTGAGATCTCCTCGATTGATGCGTTAGTCGTGTCGATATAGCCGATGCGATTCTGCTTGAAATAGCGCTCAACGGTTCGAGTCTCAAAATCACACTGATCCAAAGATGAGTACCGGCTATTGGGGCGGCGCTCATTGCGAATCGCGGCTAGTTGGAAAGCGTCAATGGTGAGCCCATACAGCTTATGACGGTGCTGCTTGAGAATCTCAGGGATATCTGGAGCCTCCATATCCTCCGGAGTCAGTGGGTAGTTTGCTGCGCGAATACCAAACTGCAGTGCCAGATAGAGGCAGGTGGGAGTCTTGCCGGAGCGTGATACGCCCACCAGGATGATATCGGCATGCTGGTACTGTTTAGTGCGCGCGCCATCGTCATTATCCAACGCAAAGTTTACTGACTCGATACGCGCGCGGTATTTGTCGACCTCATTGATGGCGTGTGACTTACCCACGGTGTAGGTCGATTCTGTATTAAGTTCGCGCTCGAGCGGCTTAAGGAAGGTGGAGAAGACATCGATCTTAAAGCCGTTAGACGCAGAGATCAGCGCACGAATCTCCTCGTTCACAATAGTGTCGAACACAATCGCAGCTCCGCCATCGTCTTCGCAGCTCTTGTTGATCCGTTCTACAGTCTGCTTCGCTTTCTCAACGGTATCGATATAGGGCAGGGTGATCTCTTCAAAGTCGATATTTTCAAACTGTGTCAGCAGTGAATTACCCAGTGTCTCGGCAGTGATGCCGGTGCCATCGGAGATAAAGTAGGCGGTACGTTTCATCAAACAGTCTCAGTCGATAGGTGGTTGGCTCGACTATAACAGAAGTTTTTGTAGCGAAATTACAAAATCAAAAGAGGGTTTTTTTTAGTTGATCTGGGTCTAGTATGCCTAGCAATCGAAAGCAGAGTTGCTGCTAAAGCGAACCACGACCCTAAGGGAGAGAAGCTGTGACTGAGTATGTACTGCGCCTTGATCAGGCAGGCATGGACGACGTTGATAAAGTGGGCGGTAAGAACGCATCGCTGGGCGAGATGATCACTCAATTGAGCGAAGCGGGTGTGCGTGTACCAGGTGGCTTCGCAACTACTGCTGACGCTTATCGTGAGTTCCTCGCCTATGGCGGTCTTGCAGACCGCATCAATGCATGTCTGGATGCGCTCGATGTCGACGATACTCGCGCACTGGTACAGGCCGGCGCTCAGATTCGTGGTTGGATTATGGAGGCTGATTTTCAGCCTGAACTCGACGCTGCGATTGAAACTGCTTACGCAGAGATGCTCGGCGGTCAGCAGGAGATCAGTGTTGCTGTACGTTCATCGGCAACCGCGGAGGATCTGCCAGACGCCTCCTTTGCGGGCCAGCAGGAGACCTTTCTCAATATTCGTGGTTTGGACAATATCAAGCACGCGATCAAAGAGGTGTTTGCTTCACTCTACAATGACCGGGCTATCTCCTACCGCGTCCACAAGGGTTTCACGCATGCTGAAGTGGCACTCTCTGCCGGTATTCAACGCATGGTACGCTCTGAGACAGCCTCCTCAGGTGTAATGTTCTCGCTCGATACTGAGTCTGGCTTCCAGCACGTCGTATTTATCACCGCTGCTTACGGTCTAGGTGAGACGGTTGTGCAGGGTGCAGTCAACCCAGATGAATTCTACGTCTACAAGCCGACACTGAAACAGAAAGCGCCGGCGATTCTGCGCCGCACTTTGGGTTCAAAAGCGATCAAGATGATCTACACCGATGAGGGTAGCGCAGGTAAGGCGGTAGAGACGGTTGAAGTACCTTACGCTGATCGCAATCGCTTCTGCGTCTCTGACCAGGATGTCGAAGAGTTGGCTCGCATCGCTGTCACTATCGAGAATCACTACGGCCGCCCTATGGACATCGAGTGGGCGCGTGATGGTGATGACGGTCAGCTGTACATTGTGCAGGCGCGCCCTGAGACGGTTCGCAGCCAGACCCAGGCCACTGTGATAGAACGTTACCTGATGAAAGAGACCGGCAGTGTGCTGGTAGAGGGTCGCTCAATTGGCCACCGTATCGGCTCAGGTCCTGTGCGTATGGTCGCCGGTCTCGAAGAGATGCACCACGTGCAGGATGGTGATGTACTAGTTACTGATATGACCGATCCAGACTGGGAACCGGTGATGAAACGCGCATCAGCGATTGTGACTAACCGTGGTGGTCGTACCTGTCACGCGGCGATTATCGCGCGTGAACTCGGTATCCCTGCCATTGTTGGCTGTGGCGATGCCACTGAGCTCTTGAAAGATGGCGTCGAAGTGACTGTCTCTTGTGCTGAAGGCGATACCGGTCGCGTCTATGAAGGTCGCTTGGAGTTCGAACACCAGACCAGCAATGTCGAGACCATGCCGTCGCTGCCGTTTGACGTGATGATGAACGTCGGTAACCCCGATCGCGCTTTTGATTTCCAGGCTCTACCCAACGCCGGTGTGGGTCTGGCTCGCCTAGAGTTCATTATTAACCGTATGATTGGTGTGCATCCAAAAGCGCTGCTCAATATCGAAGAGCAGCCACGTTCGGTGCGCCAGGTTATCGAGCGTCGGATAGCAGGTTACGCATCACCAGTCGACTTCTATGTTGATAAACTGGTGGAAGGTATCTCGACCCTGGCTGCCGCTTTCTACCCGAAAAAGGTGATCGTGCGCATGTCCGACTTCAAGTCGAACGAGTATGGTCATTTGATCGGCGGTGAGGCGTTTGAGCCACATGAAGAGAACCCAATGCTCGGTTTCCGCGGCGCTGCGCGCTACATCTCTGAGCAGTTCCGCGACTGTTTTGATCTCGAGTGCCGTGCGCTTAAACGCGTCCGGGATGAGATGAAACTGACCAACGTCGAGATCATGGTGCCGTTCGTGCGTACGCCGGGTGAAGCCAAACAGGTCGTTGACCTTCTGGCTGAGAACGGCCTCAAGCGGGGGCAGAATGGACTGAAGCTCATTATGATGTGTGAGATTCCGTCTAATGCTCTGCTGGCTGATCAGTTCCTCGAGTATTTTGATGGTTTCTCGATCGGGTCAAATGACCTGACTCAGCTGACCCTCGGTCTGGACCGTGATTCGGGGGTCATCGCCCACCTCTTTGATGAGCGCAATGAGGCGGTTAAGAAGCTGCTTGAGATGGCGATCTCTGCCTGTAAAGCGCAAGGCAAGTATGTGGGTATCTGCGGTCAGGGCCCATCAGATCATCCGGACTTTGCTCGCTGGTTGATGGACCAAGGTATTGCTAGCGTCTCACTCAACCCGGATTCGGTATTGGATACCTGGTTCTACTTGGCAAACGAAGAAGTTTGATTCGGTGATCCGCTGATCCGCTGCACCAAGAGGCACGTTTAACCAACGTGCCTTTTTGGTCAGCTGCCGCTATTTTGAGAGTCCACTGCTATGAGCCCCTATCTTGGCGTTGCCGTTGTTGTTGCCGCACTTGGCTATCTAGCTGGTCGTGTCGGGAAAAGTGATGAGAATCCGATCGCAAAACGCATTGAGGAGGTGTTTTATGCAATTGCGCTTATCGCTTTTCTGTTAGCTGCGCTGTTGTAGTAGAATACGCACCAGTTAATTTAACCGGACCTTCCAGTGTTTGAACTCGGTAAACGTAATCTCCTGAAAGTATTGCGCGCAAGCCCCTATGGGCTCTATCTCGATGCCGGTGACGGCACCGGTATTCTGCTACCCAATAATGAAGTGCCCCAGGACGCCAATATCGGTGATCGCCTGCGTGTGTTTGTCTATCTCGATTCGGAAGATCAAGAGATCGCAACGCTGCAGCACCCGTTGGCGCAAGTGGGTGAGTTCGCTCGTCTGAAAGTTAAAGAGGTCAACGATATTGGTGCCTTTTTGGACTGGGGACTGGCAAAGGACCTTTTTCTGCCTTACGCCGAGCAGCGTCAGCCCGTTCGGCCCGGACTCTGGGTCAATGTCTACCTGTACGTGGATAACTCGGGCCGTATAGCGGCGACGACTAAAACAGATCGCTATCTAGAGCAGAACCCGACAGATCTCAACGTGGGCGACATGGTAGAGTTGATGCCGTGGCGTATGACTGATCTGGGAATGCTCTGTATCGTAGATCATCGGTATGAGGGGCTAATTCACCGTCAGGATCTGACCCAGCATCTGAAACTGGGTTACCGCACCCCCGGTTATATCAAGCAGGTGCGCGCAGATGGGCGTATCGGCCTGATGCTGCAAGCGCCCGGTTATGGTCGGGTAGATGGTCTGGCGTATCAGATTCTTGAAGATTTGCGTGAGAATCGCGGTTTTGTAGCGCTCAACGATAAGAGTGCACCAGACGCAATCAATGAGCGCTACGGCTGTAGCAAGAAAGCGTTCAAGATGGCGATCGGCCAGTTGTTGAAAAAAGAGAAGATCGATCAGGACGACAAAGGTCTGCACCTGGTCGAGTAATATCCCCAAGGATGAGGTTGTTTAATGATTCCACGCCTAGACAAGATTAACGCTACCCAGCAGCGCTATTTACGTTTTATCGAGCGCCTTAAAGCTGAGGGTTTTGCCGGCGATCTCAATCCTGACTATGCCAATCGCGTTGTGCTGGCTACCGATAACTCGATCTATCAGGTGCTCCCTCAAGGTGTTATCTACCCGCGCAGTATTGAAGATCTGCAGCTTGCAGCGCGCCTGGCTGATCTGCCAGAGTTTGCTGAGATTGTACTGAGCGCTCGTGGTGGCGGTACCGGCACCAATGGCCAGTCGCTCACCGACGGTCTGGTTGTTGATATCTCTAAACACATGAATCAGATTTTGGAGATCAACGCAGAAGAGCGTTGGGTGCGCGTCCAGACAGGTGTGGTTAAAGATCAGCTCAATGCGGCGCTCAAACCCTACGGACTCTTCTTTGCACCTGAGCTATCGACTTCGAACCGCGCAACCATCGGTGGCATGATCAACACCGATGCCAGCGGCCAGGGTTCGGTGCTCTACGGAAAAACTCGAGATCATGTGCTGGCGCTCAAGTCTGTTTGGCTTGGCGGTGAAACCTGGGAATCGGGTCCGATCTCTGATGAAGAACTGACGCAATACAGCGCACGTGAGGATCGTATCGGCGAAATGCACCGTCTGCTGGATGAGATTCAACAGCAGCATGGTGATGAGATTGACGCCTGTTTCCCGAAACTCAATCGCTGTTTGACCGGTTACGACCTAGCGCACATACGCGATGAATCAGGGCGCTTTAACCTCAACTCAGTACTTTGCGGTGCCGAGGGCTCGCTCGCCTTTATCGCGGAAGCGAAGCTGAATGTGCTGCCAATTCCGAAAGTCTCTGTGCTGGTCAATATCAAGTACGATAGTTTTGAATCTTCACTGCGCGATGCCAACGACCTGATGGGTTGGGATGCTACGTCGATCGAAACGATCGACTCTAAGGTGCTCAACCTAGCGATGGGTGATATCACCTGGGATACGGTCTCTAGCTACTTCCCGGCGAATGAAGGTGAGCCGGCGATTCAAGGTATCAACCTGGTGGAGTACACCGGTGACTCCGAAGCTGAGATCGATGAAAAACTGAACCGTTTAACGGCACACCTCGATGCGGTAGCAGGACAGCCAGGCAAAAGCTTTGGCTACACCGTTGCGCGTGGTGCCGTCGAGATCAATAAGATTTGGGGTATGCGCAAGCGTGCAGTTGGTCTGCTGGGTAATGCGCAAGGCCCGAAACGCCCCATCGCATTTGTGGAAGATACCGCTGTTCCTCCAGAAAATCTGGCTGACTTCATTATGGAGTTTCGTGCGGCACTCGATAGCCGTGGTCTGACATACGGCATGTTCGGGCACGTTGATGCCGGTGTACTGCACGTTCGTCCGGCCATTGATATGAAAGACCCTGAACAGGAGAAGCTGATCCGCGAAGTGACCGATGAAGTCGTCGCGTTAACGCAGAAATATAAAGGTCTGCTCTGGGGCGAGCACGGTAAGGGTGTGCGTTCAGAGTATGCTCCAGAGTTTTTTGGTCCCCTCTATCCCGTTCTTCAGCGCGTAAAGGCGGGCTTCGATCCGCGTAACCAGATGAACCCAGGGAAGATCTGTTCGCCGGCGATTGACGGTGCTGCGCTGCTTAAAATTGATGAGGTGCCAACGCGTGGTCAGCATGACCGTCAGATTCCGGCGGTGACTCGCGAAGCGTACGACACCGCAATGAACTGCAACGGTAATGGCGCCTGCTATAACTACGATCCGAATGACGCGATGTGCCCGTCGTGGAAGGGTACACGCGAGCGTATTCACTCGCCCAAAGGGCGTTCGTCGCTAGTGCGTGAGTGGCTACGTCTGCTATCGCAGCACGGCGTTGAGGCTGACGGCTATGCTCAGGCGATGCGAAATGAGTCTCCGCTGCTGAGTTGGCCCAAACGTGCGTTGAACACACTCAAGCGTGAACGCGGCCAGTACGACTTCTCCAATGAGGTGCATGAGGCGATGCAGGGCTGTTTGGCCTGTAAGTCTTGTGTGGGCCAGTGTCCTATCAAGGTCAATGTGCCCGACTTTCGCGCTCGTTTCCTCGAGCTCTACTACACCCGTTATCTGCGTCCAGTGAAGGATTATATGGTGGCGAGTCTTGAATTTATGATGCCGACACTGGCGAAGTTCCCGGCGCCGTATAACTGGGCGATGACTAACTCCGTTGTGAAAGGCCTGACTGCACGTTTTGCCGGTCTGGTCGATTCGCCAACCATCTGCAAGCTCGGTCTGAAGCAAGAGATGGATTCGCGTGGTGTTCCAGTAGCCTCAGCCGCCACGCTGAGCGCACTCAGTGAAGAGCAGCGAGCGAAGACGGTGGTGATCGTGCAGGACGCTTTCACCAGCTACTTCGAGACGCAACTGGTACTCGATATTGCAGACCTCCTCAAACGACTGGGATTTAACGTACAGTTGGCGCCGTTCGCGCCGAACGGTAAGCCTCTGCACGTGCACGGATTTATGAAGCGATTCACCAAGGTGGCTCAGCAAAACGTAGAGATGCTGCGTCAGTTTGAGGCTCAGGGTGTTACGCTTATTGGTGTCGATCCGTCTATGACCCTGACCTACCGTCAGGAGTATGCGCAGGTTGTCTCTGGCGAACTGCCCAAGGTGCAACTGTTACAGGAGTGGCTATCGCAGCAGCGTGAAGCCCTGTCGGAAATCAAACTCGAGGGCCGCGCGAACTACCGTTTGATGTCGCACTGTACAGAGAAGACCAATGCAGCGCCGTCCGTTAAGCAGTGGCAGACCATCTTCGCTGACCTCGGTCTGGATCTTAGCGTTGTGGCAACGGGATGCTGTGGGATGGCCGGAACCTTTGGTCATGAGTCGGCTAACCAGGCTGCATCGAAAGAGATCTACTCGCAGAGTTGGCAGCCGATCGTAAATTTCGCCGCTGTAGATGATGAGTTGTTGGCAACCGGCTACTCCTGTCGCTCTCAGGTGAAACGCCTGGATCAGAAACAGCTAAAACACCCTGCTCAAGCGCTGCTTGAGCTGATGCGCTAACTGAAGGATCGAATCGATGGAAGACTTGCTACCTGAACTTTGCGACCGCTACCCAGACGATGTCCGTATTTTGGAGCCTATGCTGGGTAATTTTGGCGGACGCGAGCGTTTCTTCGGTCAAATTGTCACAATTAAAGCGTTCGAGGATAATTCTCTGGTGCGTGAGCAAGTTGCACAGCCAGGGGAGGGACGTGTCTTAGTGGTTGATGGTGGCGGGTCCATGCGTCGCGCCATGCTAGGGGATATGCTGGCGGAGAAGGCCTCGAAGAACGGCTGGGCCGGTATTATCATCTACGGCTGTATTCGTGATGTGAATGCGATCGCAGATCTAGACATTGGCGTTCAGGCGCTGGGTGCTCATCCGCTGAAAACCGATAAGAGGGGGGTGGGTGAGTTGAATGTGCCAGTGCGTTTCGGCGGCGTCGACTTTGTCCCGGGCGAGTACTGTTATGCCGATAACAACGGTGTGTTGGTATCGCCCAAGCCGTTAGAAACTGATTGATTAAGGTTGGATAAAGCTTTAATATCCAAGGCCGCTTGCTGATAAGAAAATTTTAAATTTTTTTATATGAATCAATTCAACAGCTTAGGACCATATCTAGGTTGTTTTTAAATTTTTTTTGATTTTTTTTGATTTCTTCGGAACTTTAAGGCCACGTAGATGGTCTATAGTTTACAAGCAAGCATTCAACTGAGCAGCATTACCACACCGGTGTGCACTAGGTTGCAGACCCAACTGTAAAAGGTTGAACTGTAAAAGGTTGTTTAGTTTTTCTGCCAGCTTGAAGCCTCCAAAAAATTAGCGGTAACTACGCTAGCCGCAATCCGAAATCTCCCCCTTAATTCGGATTGCGGTTTTTTATTGCCTGCAGTTTGCCACCTATACTTCTAGGCAGCGCCTATAATGTGAGTATCTTTCCAAGTTTGGAGATGCAAATGCAGTCTGACCGTCGTATTGCCCCTCGAGTAAATTGTGAGATCGCAGCTGAGGTGCACATGCTCTTTGGTGACAGCATCAACGTCCAGATCGTCGATCTGTCGATCTCTGGCTGTCAGATAGTCGGGGATGAGCAGTTGATGGGTTTGAAGTCTGTCGCCAGTGGCGCTCCCATGGAGTTCAACCTGCACTTTGGTTTAGATGGCTGTCCGATTCACACCTTCTGTCGAGTGGTCTATCAGCGACGCGAACGGCAGAGTCGATGTGTAATGGGACTGCGCTGGAGCTCTATTCCCGAGCATCAATCAGATATAGTGCAGCGCTTTGTTTATGAACGTCTGGCGACAGGCATGGCTCAGTCGAGCGCCCGTGCATAGCGGCCCCGCAGAATCTGAACTCGGCTGACATAGTTCTGAGTTTCAGTGTAGGGGGGTATTCCTGAGTAGCGCGCTACGGCACCGGGGCCGGCATTGTAAGCCGCGGTAGCCAGTCTCTCATCCCCATCGTAGATCGCGAGCAGCTGCTCCAGGTAGCGACTACCGCCGGCGATGTTCTTGCTCGGATCTAAACGATCATCTACCCCCAGGTCCGCTGCCGTAGCCGGCATCAATTGCATTAGCCCGGTAGCGCCTTTGGATGAGATTGCACCGGCGTTAAATGCAGATTCTGCATGAATTACCGCGCGGATAAGTGCTTCATCGACGCCGGTGACGCGCGCCAAAGTGCGAGTCTGGTCACGATAGCTCTGCAAGTTTAGAGGCGTTGTTTGCCAATTTACGCCCGGCTGAGCGCGGCAAGCGAAGCAGTCAAAACGCATCACCTCGAAGTCTAAATTGCCAGTTGGTTTGCGATCACTAAACGAGAGAATCCCCAGTTTGTTGCGGTACTTATAGATGGTGTCGCCCTTGGTCTTGCCCGATTTGGAGGGGACATTGGTATACTCGACTCGACCGTCGGGCAGAGTGCGTTTAACGATCTCGGCCTGAGCTACTCCAGCAAGCAGTAGGGTCGCAAGAATTGTGGCTTGGCCTACGGCTTTAGCGTTAAGCGCAAGAGTGGGTGTCCATCTATACATGCCACAGTTATAGCACATACTAAGAAAGGGAGAGGGCAGTTGTCCTATCAACTACTGATTTTCGATTGGGATGGAACACTTATCGACTCAACCGGTCGCATTATCTCCAGTTTTAAAGGCGGTGCTCGCGAGCTAGGTCTGCGTATTCCTCCTGACGAGGATGTACGCAATATCATTGGATTGGGTCTTAAAGAGGCGATTGAGCAGGTAATGCCTGAACTGAATAGCACACAAGTGGATGCTCTGGCGCAGGCCTACATTCGGCACTATCTTGAGCTAGACGAAACTCCGACAGCGCTATTTCATGCGGTTGCAGAGGGGTTAGAGCACTTACGCGCTCGCGGCTTCAGATTGGCTGTTGCGACAGGTAAGAGCCGCCGCGGGCTCGACAGAGTGATGCAGGAGACAGGACTTGGACATCTGTTCGAAGTTACCCGCTGTGCTGACGAGACGCGCTCTAAGCCGCATCCAAGGATGCTTGAGGAAATTTTGGCTCATACCAAGGTTTCAGTCGATTCGGCGCTCATGATCGGCGATACCGACTATGATTTAAATATGGCAACGAACGCCGGTATGGATGCGCTAGCAGTAACCTATGGTGCTCATGAGTTGAGTCGTTTAGAGCAGGCTCAACCGACCCATAGGGTTGATAGTTTCGTAGACTTTATAGATTGGATTCAGGATCGACAGAGGATAGAGGTATGAATCAGGACCCTTGGGGCCCGTCTAATCAGCTAGCAAGAGCAGAACGCGCTCAGGCAAGCCGTGATACAACACAGAGCGACGAGGAGCGACTACTGCACAAGTGGGCTAACTCGGTCATGAAAGAGCAGCGCGCTTCGCGCCGCTGGGGTATCTTTTTTAAGTCGCTTACCTTTCTCTACCTCTTCGGCATCGCCGGCTATCTGCTGTGGCAACAGAACTTCACCACAGATAGTTTCACCGAGCCCGACCATGTCGGCATTGTTGAGGTCAAAGGGGCTATCGCCTCCAGTGCCGAAGCGAACGCCGATAGCCTAATCTGGTCGTTGCGACGCGCCTTTGAGGCGGAAAATTCCAAAGCAGTCATACTGCGCATCAACAGCCCTGGCGGCTCGCCGGTCCAATCAGGCTATGTCTACGACGAGATAAAACGCCTGCGTACGCTCTATCCTGACAAGCCCGCCTACGCTGTCATTACCGATATGGGCGCCTCAGGTGCCTACTATATCGCTGCTGCAGCTGACGAGATCTACGCTGATAAAGCCTCTCTGGTCGGCTCCATTGGTGTTATCTCCTCAGGTTTTGGCTTTGTCGGCCTGATGGATAAACTTGGCATAGAGCGCCGTGCGCTCTCCTCTGGCGAGAGCAAGGCGCTGCTAGATCCCTTCCAGCCACTGCAACAGGACCAAAAAGAGTTCTGGCAAACGGTGCTGGCGACAACGCATCAGCAGTTTATTGATCAGGTCAAACAGGGTCGTGGTGATCGACTCAAAGATGATCCACGCATCTTCTCAGGCCTTATCTGGACCGGCGAACAAGCCGTGGAGCTCGGCCTTATCGATGGTCTCTCAAGCTCCTCAGCGCTAGCGCGCGACAAGCTCGATATCGAAAAGTTGATCGACTACTCACGTAAGGCGAGCCCAATCGAGCAACTGGCAGAACGTTTCGGACTCGGCGTCGCAACTGCCGTTATTAATCAGCTTGGGTTTTCTGCCACATCTCCAATTAAGTGATTAAAACTCGATTTCATCAGTATCCGCGGCTGTCGCAACCGAACTAGGGGCTTCAGACTCGCTCTAGCCCACCGCGCGCTTGCTCCTGCGTCGCGCGGTATACCGTCTATCCTTAGACATATCCCTGGTCGCTCCGTGGCGGTTCCCTACCGCCAAGGGTCTTCAGACCCTAGTTCGGCCGCAACAGCCTCGATCTGAGTTAGCCTCGGTTAGATGCGATCACATAGCCTAGGGATCCTGTGGGCTGAACTTGCTGGGTAGAAGGGTTTTCGAACCCTTGGCCGTATGGAACAGCCACGGAGCGCTCAGGGATATGTCCATGGATGGACGGTATGCCGCGCGACGCAGGAGCAAGCGCGCGGCAGACTCGAGCGCGTTCGATAACCCTCCTCGCCGGTGGGCTTGCCCTGAAAAGTTACCGGTAAATTAACCTTGGTGCAGAAGCGGATTGTACCCAAACCGAATTAGCATCTTATTCAGTCGAATAAGAGGTAGGCCTATCAAAGAGTTTGGATCGCTAGATTCGATAGACTCAAACAGAGAGATACCCAAGCCTTCGCATTTGAAGCTGCCCGCACAATCGTAGGGCTGCTCTGCTAGTAGATAGTTCTCAATCTCAAGGGGTGTCAGTTGACGAAACCGCACGATTACTTCGTCTACCTCGACCTCAGTGCGTCCCGATTCTGTATCGAGCAACGCTAGACCTGTCAGAAACCTTACCTCTTTACCGCTACATTGAGTCAGTTGCTCAACTGCTCGATCAAATCCACCGGGTTTGCCCAGAATGCCGGTATCTGTCACTGCAGTTTGATCACTACCGATGATGAGTCCGCTAGGTCCGGAATCAGCTACTGCTTGTGCTTTCTCGCGGGCTAAGCGAGATACATAGTCATGAGGGTTTTCGTTTCTTAAAATCGATTCGTCAATATTAGGTGAGGATATATCAAAGAATTTCACTAGCCGCGATAGCAGCTCTCTACGGTAGGCGGAGCTTGAGGCGAGGATTATCTCTGGTGTGTGAATTTTCATGATGACTCAAAAAAGGGTATTGATATGTGAATAGGCTGTTTCAGGCGTATCAATCTCGAATTGAGGTTAGCTAGGCATCCCTCTGTCCGTTAATTCGCTACAAAATGCTAAACTAGCGCCAGATTAGCAGTAAAAAAGCCAGCTTTCACTTTACACCGGCACTCGACATCCCTAGAATTGCGCGCTTATGTCGTACGGCCCCTTACCGAAAAGAGTTGATCCTCGAAAACTCGCCGAGCGAGAGGTGCAGTTGCAGGGTAGTGTCGAGCTTAAATCGATGCCCGAACTGTTATCGCTGCTGGTTGATGATGAGGGCGAAGTTAGCGTTGAGCTAGCCTTCGCACTCGATGAGCAGAAACTCCGGACTGTTACCGGTCAGGCCAAAGCACGGGTAAGACAGCAGTGTCAGCGTTGTCTTGAACCGGTTGAGGTTGAGCTGGAAGCTGAATTTAGTTTGGCGGTAGTACTGAACGAAGAACAGGCTAAGAACCTGCCTCGCTACTATGATCCTCTGCTGGTTGAAGAGGATGTGGTGCTAGCTTCACTGGTTGAAGAGGAGTTGATCCTCACTCTGCCAGCGGTGGCTTACCACGAGGATTGCAGCGTACAACTCTCTTACGGAGAGGACGAAGTGCAACAGAGCGAGGCGGATGAGAAACCCAACCCCTTTAGTGTGTTGGCGTCTCTAAAACAGAAACGCTAACAGAGATTGATTAGGAGTTAACTAACAATGGCAGTACAGAAAAGCAAGAAGTCACGCTCACGTCGCGACATGCGTCGTTCACACGATGCGCTGGGTAACCCAACTCTATCGGTAGACCAGGCCACAGGTGAAATTCACCGTCGTCACCACGTAAGCGCTGACGGTTTCTACCGCGGCCGTCAGGTTGTTGCAGCTAAAGGCGAAGAGTAATCTCGCTGCTGTAATCGGCTATGTAAACGGGGACTTCGGTCCCCGTTTCTATTTCTAGCGCCAGATGATGTAAACTGGCGGGCAGATTTCACCATGCGATTTACCGCACCATCTATGCAGAGGAAGTTATGTCCCAATCTTTAGCATTGGTTTTCCCGGGTCAGGGCTCACAGCAGCTCGGCATGCTCGGCGACCTAGCTGCTGAACACAGCATTATTCAAGAGATTTTCGCCGAAGCGTCAGAAGCTCTGGGTTTTGATCTCTGGTCTATGGTCCAGCAGGGGCCAGAAGCTGATCTGAACTCAACTGAAAATACCCAGCCTGCTCTACTCACGTCGAGCGTAGCCTTGTGGCGTTTGTGGCAACAGCAGGGTGGTGAGACTCCAGCCACTGTTGCTGGTCATAGCTTGGGTGAATATTCAGCCCTAGTTTGTGCGGGAGCGATTGACTTCGCAGATGGTGTGAAGCTTGTACAGCTGCGCGGTCAGTTGATGCAGGCAGCAGTACCAGCGGGTAGCGGTGCGATGGCCGCTATCTTGGGTCTGGCCGATGCTGATGTGGTTGCTGCCTGTGAAGCAGCAGCTCAGGGGGAGGTCGTCTCTGCAGTTAACTTCAACTGCCCAGGTCAGGTTGTCATCGCCGGACAGAAAGCCGCGGTTGCGCGTGGTGTGGAGGCCTGTAAAGAAGCTGGCGCCAAGCGTGCCGTTGAGCTCCCAGTATCTGTACCTTCACACTGTGCGCTGATGCAGCCTGCTGCTGAAAAACTTGGCGAGGCGCTAGCGAACATTGATGTGCGCATGCCAGCCATCAGTCTGATCCACAACGTGAATGCGGCGACCGCCAATGATGTTGCCGAGTTGCGTGACCTGTTAGTCCGTCAGCTCTATAGCCCGGTACGTTGGACCGAGTCTGTGCAGGCGATGCAGGCGACGGGTGTTGAAACCTTGATCGAGTGTGGGCCAGGTAAGGTCCTCTCGGGTCTGAATAAGAAAGTTGATCGCGCCCTTAATATCGCCAATATAGGCGATGTGGCGGGTCTGGCGAAAGCGCTTGAGCTGCTAAATGCGTAAGGAATTGCTATGAGTCTTGAGAACAAAATCGCGCTGGTGACCGGCGCAACACGTGGCATCGGTAAAGCGATTGCTGAGAACCTCGCTGCCCAGGGTGCCACGGTTGTTGGTACTGCAACGAGTGAAAACGGCGCTGCAGCGATCTCTGAGTACCTTGCCGCTGCAGGTAATCCGGGCAAAGGGTACGTGCTCAACGTGTCGGATGCCGAGTCTGTTGAAAGCTGCATGAAACAGATCCAAGAGGATTTCGGCGCCGTGACTATTCTGGTCAACAATGCCGGCATCACGCGTGATAACTTGATGATGCGCATGAAAGACGATGAGTGGGACGGTGTAATTAATACCAACCTCAACTCAGTTTACCGTATGGTTAAGTCGGTTCTGCGTGGTATGACAAAAGCGCGTTGGGGTCGAATCGTCAGCGTCAGCTCTGTGGTTGCCTCCATGGGTAATGCCGGTCAAGCCAACTACGCTGCGGCGAAATCAGGCATGGAAGGTTTTACTCGTGCGTTAGCGCGCGAAATCGGTAGCCGTAATGTGACTGCTAATTGTGTGGCGCCAGGTTTCATCGCTACCGATATGACTGCTGAGCTTCCTGAAGCGCATAAAGAGATGCTGCAGTCGCAGATCTCCCTGTCACGGCTAGGTCAGCCGGAAGAGGTGGCTGCAGTTGTCGGTTTCCTCTGCAGCGAAGCGGGCGGTTATGTGACCGGTGAAACAGTGCATGTAAACGGCGGCATGTACATGGGCTAAAACTCTGGAGGTGATTGGGAGAATTAAGCATCTAAAGATTGTAATTTTCCCCGATTTCAGGATAATTGCCTCCAGTTGAAAAACGTTGTCGCTTGCGAGCAGTGGATGCAGACAAGAATTACGGCAAAATTTATCAATCCCAGTGCACCTGGGATGCGATGGGATTAGAAACACTATAGGAATCGATATGAGCAATATTGAAGATCGCGTTAAGAAAATTATCGCTGAACAGCTGGGCGTAAAAGAAGAAGAAGTTACCAACGAAGCTTCTTTCGTTGAAGATCTTGGCGCTGACTCTCTGGACACTGTAGAGCTGGTTATGGCTCTGGAAGAGGAATTCGAGACTGAAATTCCTGACGAAGAAGCAGAGAAGATCACTACTGTTCAGTTGGCTATCGATTACGTAAACGCTAACCAGTAATCGAACCACCCTGTATGGTTCTGAAGCCGCAATTGCCTAGTGTAGTTGCGGCTTTTCTGTTTAAGGCGTGATGGAGGATCGCTAATGACTCGTAAGAGAGTCGTTGTCACCGGACTGGGTCTGCTGACTCCCGTTGGTAATAACGTAGAAGATACTTGGAAGAACATTCTTGCCGGCGTAAGCGGTGCGGCTGATATTAGCCATTTTGATGCATCGAGCTTCGGTACTCGTTTCTCTTCATCGGTGAAGAACTTTGAGCTTGAGCCCTACCTCAACCCCAAAGAAGCTCGCAAGATGGATCTGTTTATTCAGTACGGCATGGTCGCTGCGATTCAGGCGGTTGAGGATGCCAAACTAGAGGTTACTGAAGAGAACGCTCCACGTATCGGCTGTGCGATCGGTTCAGGTATTGGTGGTTTGCCAATGATTGAGGCGACTCACGACACGCTAAACAACTCAGGTCCTCGCCGTATCTCTCCATTCTTTGTGCCTGGCAGTATTATCAATATGATTGCCGGTAACCTGGCGATCAAATACGGCTTCCGCGGTCCAAATATCGCTATTACCACTGCCTGTACTACGGGTACGCACAACATCGGGCATGCAATGCGCATGATCCAGTATGGCGACGCTGATGTGATGGTGGCGGGTGGTGCTGAGATGGCCACCACGCCTCTGGGCCTGGGTGGTTTCGCAGCAGCGCGTGCTCTCTCTACTCGCAACGACAACCCGCAAGCGGCTAGCCGACCTTGGGATCGCGATCGCGACGGTTTCGTGCTTGGCGATGGTGCTGGCATGATGGTGTTGGAGTCTTACGAGCACGCCAAGGCGCGTGGCGCGCACATCTACTGTGAACTCAGTGGCTTTGGTATGAGCGATGACGCCTTCCACATGACGTCACCACCAGAAGATGGTGCAGGCGCGGCGCTCTCCATGAGCAACGCGATCAAAGACTCGGGTCTTGCTGTAGAGCAGATCGGTTACATCAATGCTCATGGTACCTCTACACCGGCGGGTGATATTGCCGAATCTAATGCAGCTAAGCGCGTCATGGGTGATGCAGCTAAATCGGTGCGCATGAGTTCGACTAAGTCGATGATTGGTCACCTGCTTGGTGCTGCAGGCTCTGTTGAGGCGGCCTTCTGCGTGCTGGCGCTGCGGGATCAGGTTGCTCCACCAACGATCAACCTTGACAACCCTTCCGAAGGTTGTGACCTCAACTACGTGGCGCATGAAGCACAGCAGGCCAAACTTGAGGCCGCTATCTCTAACTCCTTCGGCTTTGGCGGCACCAACGGTACGTTGGTTTTCAACCGCATCTAAAGCCAATGTCGGGCCGAGGGGAGCTCTCGGCCTGATTGATTTTAGACCTGATGCAACCTCTCACGCTTATTAACGGTAGCGCCACACGAACTCTGGCCTCATCCGATCGTGGACTAAATTTTGGTCAGGGCGTTAGCACGCGGGTCAAAGTTGTGGCTGGTAAGACACAACTCTGGCGCGAGCATATGGCGCTGTTACAGCACGGCTGCAGTGCGCTTGGGTTCCACATAAATGCAGTAGAGAAGTTAGTTAAGCGTGACCTCGGTCTGATTCCCAAAGCGGACCTAAGCTTACGTATCACTCTAACCGCTGGGCTGGGCTCAAATAGCCTGGTTACGCCTGTAGATCTGCAGCCAACACGTATCCTGCAGATTGAGCCCTGTCATTTTTCTGAGCCGCCGGTTGAGGGCGTAGAGGCGATCTTGTGTGTGACGCCTTTGGCGATTCAGCCAAGATTAGCGGGAATCAAACATCTCAATCGGATGGCACAGGTGTTAGCGCGCGCCGAATGGCGTGATCCGGGTATACGTGAAGGTGTAATGCTTGATACATCAGGTGTTCTGGTTGGGGGTACCCGTTCCAATCTCTTTTGGGTCAAGCAAGGCAAACTGTTTACGCCCGATCTGAATCGAAGCGGTATCCGCGGGGCCATGCGCTCGGCAGTGATTCGTCTCGCTCAGCAACAGGGGCTGGCAGTGCATGAGGTGCGTGAAACTCCTGATGTGTTGAACTTGGCCGATGAGCTCTTCTTCTGTAACAGTGCTGAAGGTATATTGCCGGTTAAAGCTTTGGCTCAAAACCAGTATGCTGTGGGTAGCAAAACATTTACGGGGCAGTTACAGGCTGACCTGGCACGAGTTCTCTATGATTAAGAAGTTTTTTTTAGCGCTAACCTTGATAGCAGCGGTCGGCGCAGGCGTCGCCTATTGGGGCTACCAGCAGCTTCTAGCGCTACCCCAGCAGCCATTGGAGTTGAGTGAGGATAGCGTTTTAAAAGTGGAGCGTGGTACCTCAGCCTATCAGTTAGCTCAGACGCTGGAGCAGCGAGGCTGGATTGAAGACGCTCGCTGGTTACGTGGTTTGTTCAAGCTGCGCCCTGAACTGACAGGACTGAAAGCAGGTGAGTATCGCGTGATGGCGCAAGATACTTTGATGGATCTGCTGCAGCGTATCAATAGAGGTGAGGCGATTCAGTATCGTTTTACTCTGATTGAGGGAAATACGATTCCACAGATGCTGGCGCGCTTGCGTCAGGATGAAATTTTGGTGAAAGAGCTCAACGCGAATAGTGCGCAAGAGTTAGCGGCCGAGCTAGAGCTTGATTTCCCCTCTGCAGAGGGGCTGTTTCTGGCTGAAACCTACCAGTTTGAGACGGGTATGAGCGACCGTGAGCTGCTGTTAAGAGCGCATCGAATGCTGCTGGATACGCTCGATAAACATTGGCAAGCGCGCGATACTAAATTGCCTCTGAAAAGCCCATATGAGGCTCTGACACTGGCATCAATCGTTGAGAAAGAGACTGGGCTAAGTAGTGAACGCCCAGATATCGCGGGGGTGTTTATCCGCAGACTCAACAAGAAGATGCGCCTTCAGACTGACCCGACTGTTATCTATGGTATGGGTGACCGCTACACAGGTAACCTGACCCGTAAGAATCTGCGTGAGAAGACCGAGTTCAACACGTATGTCATCAAAGGGCTGCCCCCCACGCCGATCTCGACTGTGGGTGAGGAGGCGATAGAGGCCGCGCTAAATCCTGCAGAGGGTACTGCGCTCTTCTTTGTAGCCAAAGGCGATGGTTCGCATCAGTTTTCTGATACCCTTGATGACCACAACCGTGCCGTGCGCGAGTACCAGTTAAAGCGGCGTAAAGATTACCGCTCCACACCAGAGGCGAATTGATGAGAGGCAAGCTAATCACCGTTGAAGGCGGTGAAGGTGTTGGTAAGTCGACTAACCTAGCATTTATCCAGCAGCAGCTAGAGTCTGCGGGTGTCGATCTAGTGGTGACTCGCGAACCCGGTGGTACCGAGGTCGCTGAGAAGATCCGCGAACTGCTACTGACCCCCTCCGATGAGCCTATCTGCGAGCTGTCTGAGTTGCTGCTGGTCTTTGCTGCCCGAGCACAGCACCTAGAGCAACTGATAAAGCCTGCGCTTGAGCGCGGTGCCTGGGTGCTCTGTGACCGATTTATTGATGCTACATACGCGTACCAGGGGGGTGGCCGTGCGATGGACCTTAACGTCATCGCAGCCCTGGAGCAGTTGGTTCTCAGCGACATCAAAGCGGATATGACTCTCTTGCTCGACCTTCCTGTTGAAGTAGGTATGGCGCGTGCGCGAGCTCGAGCGGAACTTGATCGGTTTGAGCAAGAGCAGATGAGTTTTTTTGAGGCGGTGCGCAGTGCGTACTTGGCTAGAGCTCAAGCAGACCCCAATCGTGTCGTTATAATCGATGCCGCTCCCGCTCTCGAGCAGGTGCAGGAGCAGATCGCAGCAGCCCTGCAGACGTTAGGAGTTGGCCGATGAACGCTGTTCTTCCTTGGCATCGGCCACTCTGGCAACGACTAGTGAAACAGCAGGCTGAAGGGCGTTTGCCGCATGCGATGCTCTTTGCTGGCGCTAAGGGTGTAGGTAAGGTCCAGTTCGCTGAGGCCATTGGTGCTGGACTGCTGTGTCACGCACCCTCGGATGGCGCCGCCTGCGGTCGTTGTAAATCCTGTGAGCTGATCAAAGGTGGCAGTCATCCAGACCTGTTGCGCCTCTCTCCCGAGGAAGAGGGCAAGGTGATTAAGGTCGATCCTGTGCGCGAGATGATCGACAAGCTACATGGCACAGCTCAGCAGGGCGGGTACAGGATATTGATTGTCCACCCCGCCGAAGAGATGAACGTTGCGGCTGCAAACGCGATCCTCAAGACGCTTGAGGAGCCGGGCGATGCAACACTGATTATGTTGGTGGTTGATCAGTTGGGTAAAGTAATGCCGACTATTCGTAGTCGTTGTCAGCGTATCGACTTCCCTGGACCTCAACCCGCTGAAGCAACGAGTTGGCTCGCTGCTGAGGCTCAGATTAGTGAAGATGAGGCCGGTAAGTTTCTAGCCTTAGCTCAGGGTGCGCCGCTGTTGGCACGTGACTGGAAGCTTAGTGGTGTCAAAGACCTTAGGGCCAAATTCTTGACTGGGCTGGCGGACCTGATTCGCAATCGCCAGAGCCCATTAACGCTCGCCGAGCAACTGCAGAAAGAGGACGTCGCATTGATGCTCAATTGGTGGGGAACACTGATGAGTGATGTGATTCATCTGCAGCTTGCAGGAGCTGAGGGTCCGAGAACAAACTTGGATATGGCAAAATTAGTCACCGCTTTAGCGAAACGCTGCCAATCAGATGCTATCTTTAAACTTAACGATCAGATACATCAGGAGCGTGCAGCCCTGATGTATCATCAAAACCCCAATAAGCAGCTGCTTTTAGAGAAGCTGTTTATGGACTGGAAGAGTTTGACTCAGACGGACTAGAACTATGGCCATTATGCCAAGGATCAGTCACGGCATCTTGTCGCTGACCGTTAGCAATAAGGAAGATCTGTACCGCGCCTACATGCCGTTCATCGGTAGCGGCGGTCTGTTTATTCCCACAACACGCTCCTACCAGCTCGGTGAGGAGGTGTTTATGTTGCTAACTCTGATGGAAGAGCCCGATAAAATTCCAGTGGCCGGCAAAGTGGTCTGGGTGACCCCGAAAGGGGCGCAGGGTGGCAAAACTCCTGGAATCGGTATTCAGCTCTCTAGCGATGATGCGGCCCTTGTTGGTAAAATTGAGACCTACCTAGCCGGGGCTTTGGCCTCCGGTCGTCGTACCAATACACTTTAAGAGCGCTTTATTGAAGCGCTTAATACAGGTCTCATTGCGCTCCTATGTATATCGATTCTCACTGTCATCTAGACAGACTCGACCTCTCTAAACATGACAACTCCCTGAGCAATATTCTCGATGACGCTCGCGGGCGCGGCGTACATAAGATGCTCTGTGTTGGTATAGACTTTAATCTCTACCCTGAGATGCTAGAGGCGATTGCCGATCAGAAGGATGTCTACGCTTCAGTCGGTGTGCACCCCTGTCATGTGGTTGAGAGCCCGTGGGATGAGGCCTTTGTACGTCAGGCGGTAGCGTCAAATGATCGCGTAGTGGCTCTAGGGGAGACCGGTCTCGACTTCTACTACACGGCTGATACTAAAGAGCAGCAGGTTGAGAGTTTCGCCAACCATCTCAAGCTCGGCAGCGAGTTGGATCTACCCGTGATCATCCATACGCGAGATGCGCGCGAGGAGACACTACGGGTGATGGCAGAGCACTCAGATCCAAACAGTGCCGGTGTGATGCACTGCTTCACCGAGACCCACGAGATGGCGATGCGCTCTATTGAGATGGGTTTCATGGTCTCCTTCTCCGGGATTATCACTTTTAAGAATGCAGCGGATCTGCGCGAGGTGGTAAAAGCGGTGCCTATGGAGAGCCTGTTGATCGAAACTGATTCCCCCTATCTTGCGCCCATCCCTTACCGCGGCAAACCCAATCAGCCGGGTTATGTAGCCGAAGTCGCAGCTTGTGTGGCAGAGCTGAAAGGCATCTCAGTGGAGGAGGTTGCTGAGCGCACCGCCGACAATTTCCACCGTCTGTTTAAGCGCGCAGGGTAGGGTTTGGTGTAGGAGGGTTATACGCAAAGCGTGTTACCCGACCCTGCTCACTACTCTTTGTCGCGAAATAGCGCTGCGCGCTACATCGCTCCTACAAAAGTTCCAGCAAAGAATCCACCCGATACCCCGACGATAAGCTCGGCGGGTTTTTTGCGTTTGTGGTTGCCAAAAGAGATTCTCATACGTATTATCTGTTCTATCGTTATAACCAATGACATTAAGTCCTCGGTCATACAGCGAGATTAGGTCAACAGTGCAGACCGCAAAGTGTTATGGCACAAGCAACCTGCACTGTCCTTACCAGTGTTGTTCTCCCCGTAAGGGGCACTTCAGGGCGATCAATATGATCGCCCTTTTTTATGTACATGGATGTACTGTATCCCGGCAGTGCAGGAGCACACTGCCGGGGTTCGCAGGAAGGCAGTTCTCCACGGCTTGGGAAGTCCGAGAGCGGCGTCGCAGGTTGCCTGATCTACCCTAACGCCTCAATCGACTCTGCCACCGTCGCCACTATACGATCCATCTCCTCAGACTCTATCTGAAACGGTAGGCCAAACTGCAGAGTGTCGCCACCCCATCGGACATAAACACCGCGCTTCCAACACTCCAGCGCGACTTCATAAGGGCGCAGAGTCGGATCTCCATCTTTAGGTGATAGCGTAATACCAGCAGCGAAGCCAAAGTTGCGGATATCGACGATATGCTCGGTGCCTTTGAGACTGTGTATCTTGGTCTCGAACTCAGACGCTCTTTGCGCAACTCGATCAATTAACTTTTCTGACTCGAGTATATCTAGGGTCGCCATCGCAGCAGCACAGGCAACGGGGTGACCCGAATAGGTAAAGCCGTGCGGCAGCTCAACTGCGTGCGTAGCGCCACCCTTAGCCATAAATGCGTCATATATCTCTTGGCGCAACAGCACACCGCCAAGAGGTACAGCGCCATTAGTGACCTGTTTAGCGAAGGTGAGCATATCGGGCGTTACGCCAAAGGCATCGGCACCCCAGGTTGCACCAGAGCGTCCTAGGCCTGTGATCACCTCATCGAATATCAGAAGAATATTATGCTTAGTGCAGATCTCCCTCAGGCGTTGCAGATAGCCTTGAGGGGGCACAATCACGCCAGCGGAACCGGAAAAGGGCTCAACGATCACGGCAGCTACGTTAGAGGCATCGTGCAGAGCGATCAGCATCTCAAGCTCGTCCGCCATCTCCGCACCGTGCTCTGGCATGCCCTTGGAAAAGGCGGATTCAGCGCGCCAGGTGTGGTTGAGCAGGTCGGTCTCTAGTCCTTGACCCCAGAGCTTACGATTGGCGGGTATACCGCCGAAACTGATACCGCCCCAACTCGCTCCGTGATAGCCCTTTTGGCGTGCCAAAATTTTCGTCTTTGAGCCTTGGCCACACTGGCGCCAGTAGGCTCGAGCAATCTTGGTAGCAGTGTCGGCTGCTTCAGAGCCGGAGTTGGTCAGACAGACTCGGTTTAGACCTGCGGGTGCGAGGTCTACCAACCGCTCGGATAGCTGGAAGGCAAGTGGATGTCCGAATTGAAAACCCGGTGCGTAATCTAGGGTGTTGAGCTGTTTATAAACCGCTTCTGCGATCTCAGGTCGGCTATGTCCCGCACCACAGGTCCAGAGCCCGGAGAGACTGTCGAGTACCTGACGCCCTGTAGCGTCGGTTAGGTAGTTTCCTTTGGCGCTGGTAATAATGCGCGGGTCAGCTTTGAATTCGCGGTTGCCGGTGTACGGCATCCAGTATGAGTCGAGTTGATTTTGGGTCAAACCCGCAAGCTCAGCTTGGTTCATCTATGAGATCTCAAACAGCGTTTATCCTAGAGCGCCTAGAGTAGATGAATTTGGCGATGTAGGCGAGCGAACTGCTGTAGTGCTTTTCGCCCGCGACGTTGTTCAGTCGTCAGTGTCAGGAGTGATACTAACCAACATTTTGGCCAGATCGAGAAGGATAATAAGCACCTTATTGTGGTAGCAGACCCCCTGCACAAAGCGTCGGGTCGACTCCTCATTCACAGCGCTTGGGGCACGGTCGACCTCATTCTGCGGTAGGTTGATCACCTCATCCACTGAATATACGACCAATCCAATCACCTCGTGCTCATTCAGCTCCACCACGATGACACGGGTTGCATCGTCTGGCTCCGCAGGGCTAAGGTGGAAGAGGGTACGAGTATCAATAACGGTCACGACGTTACCGCGTAGATTCAAGATGCCTAGAATCGACCTATCGGAGCCGGGTACCGGCGTGATATCAGAGTATCGCAGCACCTCTTTCACACGCATCACGTCGACGCCATAGCGCTCGTTATCTACGCGAAAAGTGGCCCACTGATGGTAGACAATCTCTTCCTGTTGGGATTTGCGTTTGCGCTCATCCTCTTGGCGTTGATGAACCGCCTCCATCATTCGAAGTTCTTCTGCAGCCGCTTCCAGACCCATAAGTACTACCCCGTATTTCAACGACTGGCCAAAGGCTGGCCTCTAAGAGTAGTAAAAGTATAGAACTGAATTAGGAATCTCGCCCGAAAACGACTCATAATCGTCAGAAGTTAAAGGCAGTTATCGGGTTTGGGTAGGCCAGCGATTCGCGCCAGGCGTTTGGGCGGGCTGCCGGTCTTATCATTGGGAGGCAGTTGTTGCATCAGATAGATGCTGCGCCCCTTTTCTTTGCCCAGATGTAGGCTGATGTATTTCACCAGGGGACGCATGGCGGGTGAGTGGTCAAACTCGGCATAGAACTGTCGAATCAGCTCAATCAGTTCCCAGTGCTCATCACGCAGCTCCAGCGCCTCATCCTCGGCCAGGGCTTGGGCTACCTCTGGTGACCACTCATCGAGATTTACCAAATAACCCTCAGGGTCAAGCGCCAAGTTTTGGCCTGCAACACTAATTTGAGTCATTAACACCAGCTCACAGAGCGTCGATGTTCAACGCAAAGTTCGACGAAATCGCCATCATCGACGGTTTCGAAGGAGAGGTTTGTCAGGCCGCGTGCCTCGGCATCTGCAGCAAGGACCTTAGGTCGGGCTAACAGGAATCGCTCTGCGAAGTGTTCGCTGGCCCAGTAGATACCATCCTCAATCAGAAGAATTTGATCACCTTCGGACATCGCATCGAGTAGGTGCTGCAACAGATCTGGCTGGTTCGGCCCACGATTAAGGATATGTAGGGTGGAGTCAGACATTGATAATCGCCTCGTACTCTCGTAGTAACGCCTTTAAGCTCTGTGGGTCTACTGGGGTCACTGGTAGTGCGAGTGATTCTGTAGTCAAACCGCGCGCCTCAAGACTGGTCTGGCAGACGTAGATCTTCTCTACGTCGTAAAGCGGCAGTGATTGTTGCATCGCTGCGAGGTTCTTCTGACCTATGCCCGTAGGACTGTGGTCGGGCAGAAGCTGGTAAACCGCGTCATCCAGCAATAACAGCGCGACCTCTCGGTCGAAGAGCGCGCAAGCTAAGGCTAGCTCGAGCGCTTCGCGCGCTGCTGCGCTGCCGTAGGGTGCTGCTCTTGAGATGATCAAGAAGGAGTTCATGCACCACCTCCGAAGGTGACCACACGATCTGATGCGGCACAGGCGGCAACGAGTTGGCCAAGTCCAGAAAGCTCAGCGTTCTCCAGTAAATTATCTCCTTCAACGCCATAGCGCGCCGTTTCAGTCGCGTTGACCACGCCACGGCGAATCGCAGCGGCGATACAAACGACTGCATCTAGCTCATGTTCATTGATCAACTGCTGCCAGTCGGCTGGAATATTTGTCTCGTCCTGAGGTGCTAACGCCAGGCGATTGGCACTTTGAACACCAGAGCGATAGAAAAAGAGACGTTCGATCTCATGTCCTTTAGAAAGAAGGGCGCGTGCAAATCGCAGCGCAGTCGCACTGCTCTGCGAATCTATAGGTGCGGACTGAATCAGGAGTGTAAATTTCATTGGGTAATAGTATCAAAGCTCTGAGTTTGAGCCATAAAAAATCCCCGCACATGCGGGGATTTTTCTTGATTGAGCGGGTTGGTCGTCGCTAAACGCACCGGCTTATGTAGCTATCAGTCGTCGCTAAACGCTCCGGCTTAACCAAGTTTTAGTCGTCGCTAAACGCGCCGACGAGGCTAAGCAGGTGTACAAACAGGTTGTAGATGCTCAGGTAAAGGCCGACGGTTGCCATGATGTAGTTGGTGTGTGTGCCGTTAACGATCAGGCTAGTGTCGTATAGTAAGAAGCCTACCATCAGCACAACAACGGCTGCTGAGAACGCCAACTGCAGGCCAGAAATGTTAACGCCGAACATCGGCAGGACAAACAGCGCTAGCATAGATACCAACAGCACCATTGAGCCCGCTGCCAAGAAACCACCCATAAAGCTGAAATCTTTACGTGTGCTCATCACGTAGGCGGTGAGTCCAAAAAAGGTGAAAGCGGTCATGCCCAGTGCTGTCATGACTACCTGACCACCGTTTGGAATCGCCAAGTAGTGGTTGAGCAATGGGCCGATACCGAAGCCCATCAGCCCGGTAAACAGGAAGGTCAGCGGTAGTGCCGCAGCTGAGTTCTGTTTTTTGTTAATGACAAACAGCAGAATGAAGCTGCCGATAATGCTGCCCAGGTACACCATGAACGGTGGGTTCATCGCCATAGAGACGGCCGCCATGATGGTGCTGAACACCATGGTCATCGCCAGCAGCGTGTAGGTGTTGCGAATCACCTTATTGGTATCGCGTGCAGATGCCGCTGAAGCAGGTGTCACGTGATTATAGGTTGCCATATGTACCTCAATTCCTTGTTTTTGATCGGTCTCGTCGGGGCGATGACTCCGCAAAAGCTCTGCATGCCAGAGGCTTCGCCTTTTCCTACCCTTTATCTTGGGTATTTTTACGAGAAATTCAAGTCCTATACAGTTTTACCTCAGAGACTGACGAGAAGCTGAAAGAACTAGTCTGATACAGAGCGTAGCGAAGTGCGTATTGGGTGTTTAGTCGCTACAATACGGCGCAGTTTCGCAGCGAATGAATTAATAGTTTAGAAGGGTACTTCTGTAGATGACCGCCATGAATGCACATGCAAGTTTTGAGTTTCTCCGTTCACAGCCGATCGCCTCCTTGGGTGTTGAAGTTGCGGAGTACCAGCACCATGGCACTGGTGCCAAACACTTTCATATGCACAGCGACTACGATGAGAATGTCTTTTTGGTCGCGTTGCGCACCATGCCAGAGGATTCGACCGGTGTCGCCCACATCCTAGAGCATACAGCTCTGTGCGGTAGCGAACGTTTTCCGGTACGCGATCCCTTCTTTATGATGACGCGTCGTTCACTCAACACCTTCATGAACGCTTTCACCAGTAGCGACTGGACCGCTTACCCTTTCGCAAGTCAGAACGTCAAAGACTTTTACAACTTGCTGGATGTCTACCTAGACGCAGTCTTCTTCCCCCGTCTGGATCCGCTTGATTTTGCCCAAGAGGGGCATCGCATAGAGTATGCTGAGCCGGGCAACAGCGCTTCTGATCTGGTTTACAAGGGTGTTGTATTTAACGAGATGAAAGGGGCGATGAGCTCAACCTCATCGGTGCTGTGGCAGACGCTGACCAAATACCTCTTTCCGACGACAACCTACCATCACAACTCCGGTGGTGAGCCGATGCAGATCCCAGATCTGAGTTACGAGCAGCTAGTCGAGTTCCATCGCACGCACTACCACCCGAGCAACGCCATCTTTATGACGTTCGGTAACCAACCCGTTGAAGAGTTGCAGGCGCGCTTTGATGCTCAAGCGTTGAGCCGCTTTGAGCGTTCTGATATCGAGTTGAGCGTGCCGGATGAGCAGCGCTACTTCTCGCCTGTGCGGGTTGAGGAAGCCTATGCCTTAGATGGCGATGAACTTGAGGGGCGCACTCACCACGTGATGGGCTGGCTGTTGCCACGCTCGATCGATCTCGAAGCGGAGCTCAAAGCGCAACTTTTGTCGCGTGTGCTGCTGGACAACTCGAGCTCGCCACTGCGTGCGGCGCTTGAGTCGACTGATCTCGGCGCTGCCCCCTCACCGCTGTGCGGAATCGAAGATTCGAACCGTGAGATGAGTTTTATGTGTGGCATTGAGGGCAGTGACCCGCAGCAGGCTGCAGAGTTTGAAACTCTGGTTATGGATACCTTGCAGCAGGTTGTAGAGCAGGGTGTCGATCAGCAGATGGTTGCGGCCCAACTTCACCAGCTAGAGCTGCAGCAGCGCGAGATTACTGGCGACCACTACCCCTTTGGCATGTCGCTGATACTGGCATCACTGTCGAATGCGATTCATCGTGGCGATGCTATCGCTAGCCTCAATATCGATGCTGTGCTGGAGCAGATGCGCCAGGATATCGAGGATCATCAATATATCCCCAACCTGGTGCGCGATTGGTTGATCGATAACCCGCACCGTGTGCGCCTGACCCTGCGCCCAGATCCCGATCTGTCTGAACGCAAAGAGGCGGCTGAAGCCGCGCGCCTCGCTGAGATCAAGACGGGTCTGTCGGAGTCTGATTCACAGAAGTTGATCAAATTGGCAGAAGCACTTGAGGCGCGCCAGGGGCAGCAGGACGATCCAGGTCTATTGCCGAAGGTGACCTTAGATGATGTCTCTGCTCAGATGCATCTACCGGAAGGTGAGGTACTCAGCACTTCCCCTTCGTTGCACTGGTTTGATGCTGGCACCAATGGACTGGTGTACCAGCAGATTATCTTCGACCTGCCGCAGTTGAGTCAGCGCGAGCAGGCGCTGTTACCCCTCTACACTCAGTGCCTCTCTGAGCTGGGCTCTGCTGGACGCTCGTATAAAGAGCATCAGGCACTGGAGAGTGCTATCTCTGGCGGTATCAGTGCGTACGTTAGTGCGCGTGGCCGTGTTGAGAACGCTAATCAGCTGCAGACGCTGATGGTACTCTCAGGAAAGGCCTTGGCACCGAATCAAGCTGCGATGTCTGATCTGATGTTCGATATGCTCGATTCTCCGCGCTTTGATGAGCATAGTCGCATCCGCGAACTGGTTGCACACGCGCTGTCGCGCAAGGAGCAGAGCGTTTCCGGGCAGGGACATATGCTGGCGATGCTGGCGGCGAGCTCAGGCATAGCTGCGGGTGCGAGTCTATCTACACAGTCGCGCGGTCTGCCATCGATTCAGAAAACGCGAGCGCTAAAAGAGTCTATCGCCAGTGATGAGGGTGTCGCAGCGCTTAGCGCTGAGCTGCGAGCCCTGCACTCAAAGGTAATGGCGATGCCGCGCCGTGCGCTCTTGGTTGGTGAGGCTGAACACAAAGCTCAGTACCAGCAGTCACTGACAGCGGTACTTGAGCGCCTGGCTCCGAGCAGCGCGGACGCTGGCTTCACCGGTGAGATTGTTGAATCGGAACCTGCGCAGGTTTGGGTGGCAAATACTCAGGTTAGTTTCTGTGCCAAGGTATTCCCAACGGTTCCGGTCGGCCACGCTGATGCCGCTCCGCTGACCGTGTTGGGTGAGTTGCTGCGTAACGGCTATCTACACCGTGCAATCCGTGAAAAAGGTGGCGCATACGGTGGCGGTGCGAGTCAGGATAGCGGTGATGCGCTCTTCCGTTTCTTCTCTTACCGTGATCCTCGCTCCGTTGAAACGCTGGAGGACTTTGACCGCTCGATCCGTTGGTTGCTCGAGGGTGGTGCCGATGCATCTCAGCTGGAGGAGGCGATTCTTGGCGTCGTCAGTTCAATCGATAAGCCAGGCTCACCGGCTGGTGAGGCAAAGGCAACGTACCTTAATTCGCTTTTTGGACGTACGCCGGAGCAGCGTGCTGCCTTCCGTCAGTCGATCCTTGGCGTCACTCTTGATGATCTTCATCGCGTAGCTCAGACTTACCTCGCTGACCCGTCCAAAGCGCGTGTTGCCCTGGTGACACATGCCAAAGCGGCTGAGGCGATGCCGGCTGAGTTTGCTCGCTTCAAGGTTTAGTCTGATTGTCTACTGCTCGAGTTGAACGCCCGCTGCTGGGCGTTCTCCTAATTATCGCCGCTGAAGCGATACTGGTTTTTAACGGAATTATTGTTCGTGAGCTCGGTTCTGACGCAGGTGTCGCGCAGCTAGTATTTCTGCGCAATATCCTAGGGTTAGGCTACATGCTGGTGTTGGTGGGCGTGCAGAGAAATGTCAGTTTGCGCACCTCCCGATTACACCTGCACTTCATGCGTGCTGCTGTTGGCGTCAGCGCCATGGGGTGTCTCTACTACGGCTGGACCCACTTACCTCTCGGTACCGCCGCTCTGCTGAAACAGACCGCGCCTCTGTTTATCCCGATCTTAGGGCTTTGGATGCTCGGTGAGCGTATTAGTCCTATCTTGCGTTGGAGTTTGCCAATTGGCTTTATTGGCGTAGCACTTGTGCTGCAGCCCAGTAACTCAACGCTTCAGTTCGCCGTTGTTATAGGGCTGGTCGGTGCAGCGCTAAGCGCACTGGCGAAGATCTACATTCGGAAGATGAAAGAGACTGAGCCTTCCAGGCGCATCGTGTTCTACTTCGCACTCTTCGGTGCGCTATTCAGTGCGCCCTTTGCGCTGAGTAGTTGGAGTCCGCTGACTCTTGGGCAATGGATCGCGGTTGCGGCAATAGGTGGGCTCTCGACCTTGGCGCAACTTTCCATGACGCGTGCTTATCACAACGCACCCGCGGGCTACCTTGGCCCGTTTACCTACTCTTCGGTTGTCATCGCCACGTTGCTTGGCTGGCTGATCTGGGATGAGTCGCTCGGCACACTGACGCTGCTCGGCATGTTGCTGATTTTAGTGGGCGGGGCGCTGACTGCACGAGCCAAATCAAATTAATCTCAACTTTACGCAAATCTTCTTAAGTATCTCTCATCTAGACTTCACTTTTTTTCACCTATTTGTCAGGTTGACCGGCTGTCAAACCTTCAATCCTTTTGTTACATTACTCGGATTCATTAAAAATAGTTATAAGCTTATTTTTGTTTGGCCCTTATCTAGGCCGAAAGTCTTAGGTTTATAAACGACCATTTGCAAGTTGCGGCGCCTCAATCAGGGTGTCGCACTCGAGAAGAGGGCAGATCGATGAGAATCGGTGTACCAAGAGAGAACGAAGAGGGCGAAAAGCGCGTTGCTCTTACCCCAGATGTTGCGGTGAAACTGCAGCAGCTGGGTTTTACTCTCGCAATTGAGAGCGGTGCTGGCGCAGAGGCGAGTTACTCTGATGAGGAGTACGCTAAAGCTGGCGTCGAGATCGTGGAGGATCCGAAAGCGTTGTGGGGATCTTCAGATATTATTCTGAAGGTGCGTCCACCTAAGCCGCATCCAGAGTTGGGTTTCAGCGGCGTAGAGTTGATGAAGAGGGATCAGACGATCATCAGCTTCCTCTACCCTGCGATGAACCCTGAGATGCTAGAAGAGATGGCTGGCCACGGCATCAATGCACTGGCGATGGACTCTGTGCCGCGTATCTCGCGTGCGCAGAAGATGGATGCGTTGTCATCAATGGCCAACATCGCGGGTTACCGTGCGGTCGTTGAAGCAGCGCAGCACTTTGGTCGCTTCTTTACTGGCCAGATCACGGCAGCAGGCCGTATCCAGCCAGCCAAAGTACTCGTTATTGGTGCAGGTGTTGCGGGCCTTGCAGCTATCGGTGCAGCCAAGGGTATGGGGGCGATTGTTCGTGCATTCGATACCCGTCCTGAGGTTAAAGAGCAGGTTGAGTCGATGGACGCTGAGTTCCTGATGCTCGACTTCCCGGATGATGAAGATGGCAGCGGTTCTGGCGGTTACGCTAAGACTATGAGCCCTGAGTTCATCAAAGCGGAGATGGACCTGTTTGCAGCTCAGGCTGCAGAGGTCGATATCATCATCACTACCGCACTTATTCCGGGTAGAGAGGCGCCTGAGCTCATCACTGAGAACATGGTGAGAGCGATGAAGCCAGGTTCGGTTATCGTTGACCTCGCTGCTGAAGCGGGCGGTAACTGCAAGCTGACCGAAGCGAACAAGGTTGTTAGCAAGCACGATGTAACTATCATCGGCTACACCAACCTGCCGAGCCGTTTGGCGGCACAGTCTTCACAGCTTTACGCGACTAACATGTTCAACCTGTTGAGCGAGCTCTGCCCAGAGAAAAACGGCGAGATCGACATCAACATGGAAGATGAAGTGATTCGCGGAGCAACGGTTGTTAAAGAGGGTAACATCACTTGGCCACCACCAGCGCCACGTCTCTCAGTCGCTCCTAAAGCGGATGTCGGCGAGAAGGCTCAGCAACAGATTGCTGCAAAAGAGGAGAAACCGGCTCATCCGCTGGCGTTCCTAATTCCTCTGCTGATTGCCGGCAGCGCTCTATTTGGACTGGGTTCAGTGGCACCACCTGAGTTTATTGGCCATCTGACTGTTTTCGTACTGTCGTGCTTTATCGGCTACATGGTTATCTGGGGTGTCTCGCACTCGCTGCATACACCGCTGATGTCAGTAACCAACGCAATCAGTTCAATCATCGTTATCGGTGCTTTGATACAGATCTCGAGTGATAACCTAGTTGTCTCCACGTTGGCTGGGCTCGCGGTCTTTATCACCAGTATCAACATAGTCGGCGGTTTCGCTGTGACTCAGCGCATGCTACGCATGTTCCGTAAGTAAGGGAGCTTTGGAGAAAGATTATGAATGAAGGAATCATCACAGCTTCCTACATCGCTGCTAGCGCCCTGTTTATCATGGCGCTGGGTGGTTTGGCTCATCAGGAGTCAGCCCGTCGCGGTAATTTCTACGGTATGCTCGGGATGGGTATTGCGGTTGTTGTAACGATCATTGGGTTCGTAGAAAACAACGAATTCATGCTTGTTGCAGGCATCGTTGTGGGTGGCATCATCGGTTACATTTTGGCTAAGCGCGTTGAGATGACGCAGATGCCAGAGCTGGTAGCTGTACTGCACTCGCTAGTGGGTCTGGCAGCGGTATTCGTTGGTTGGGCAAATGCGCTTGAGCATGACCCGGCATTGGTGGGTATTGCGCTGTCGATTCATGCTGTCGAGACCTACCTCGGTATTATGATCGGTGCACTGACCTTCTCAGGTTCAGTGATGGCCTACCTCAAACTGAGTGGTAAGGTGGGCGGTAAGCCGCTGCACCTGCCGGGTCGTCACCTGTTTAACATCGCTTTGGGTCTGATCGCGTTCTACTTCATGCTGCAGTACATGGATACAGCGGCTACAGGTGGTGTGCTCGAGCTGACCATCATGACGATTGTTGCACTGATCTTCGGTATCCATATGGTTGCGGCGATCGGTGGTGCAGACATGCCAGTTGTTGTGTCGATGCTCAACAGCTATTCGGGCTGGGCTGCTGCGGCAATGGGCTTCATGCTCGGCAATGACCTGCTGATCGTGGTCGGTGCGTTGGTTGGTTCGAGCGGTGCAATCCTCTCCTACATTATGTGTAAGGCGATGAACCGCAAGTTCTTCAACGTTATCTTCGGTGGTATCGGCAGCAAAACTTCAGGTGGCGCTGGCGCTTCGGGTCCTGCGGGTAACGCAGAGGATATTCGCTCGGTTGAGTCGGAAGAAGCTGCAGACATGCTGTTGAACGCCAAAGAGGTTATGATCCTGCCAGGCTACGGTATGGCAGTAGCTCAGGCGCAGCATACAGTCTTCGAGATTACTAAGAAGCTGCGCGAAAAAGGCATCAATGTGCGTTTCGGTATCCACCCCGTTGCGGGTCGTATGCCAGGCCACATGAACGTACTGCTAGCAGAAGCTAAAGTACCTTACGATATCGTTTATGAGATGGAAGAGATCAACGAAGATTTCCCCAAAGTTGACGTATCTATCGTTATCGGTGCCAACGACATCGTAAACCCTGCAGCTCAGGAAGTACCGGATAGCCCAATCGCGGGTATGCCAGTACTGGAGCCTTGGAACGGTAAGCAGACTATCGTGATGAAGCGCTCTATGGGTACAGGTTATGCCGGTGTGGATAACCCGCTGTTCTACAAAGAGAATACGCGCATGCTGTTTGGTGATGCTAAAGAACGGCTGGATCAGATCCTGAAAGTTATTAGCTAAGCGTTCGCTATTTCTAAAAGCCCCGTGTTCGTGAGAATGCGGGGCTTTTTTGTGGTTATCGGAAAGGGGCGGTCTGGAATACTTTTCTCAACACGCTGCGAGCCCGCCGCGCGCTTGCTCCTGCGTCGCGCGGCATACCGTTCATCCCTGAACATATCCATGGGCGCTCGGTGATTTACATCCATGTAAATCAACGGTTGAGATAGGTATCCCAGACCGGTTCTTTACCGGAAATCACTTGGGAGCTCGTGATTCTTGAATGTTGTGGTAGCGTCTCTGTAGGAGCTCCCCTGAAAGGGTGGCGACCCTAGGCATTGGTCACGGAAGTGCATAGGCGCGAAAAATTCATATCCACTTCGCAATTTTTCGCTAGGTAATATGTGGATCTCGCGTTATATATGCGCTCTTGAAATTGGAGTGTGATTGTCTGTGCTTAATAGTGAGTTTATTGATCTTTTAAAGACGCTTATTCGTCAACCGAGTGTGGTGGGGGCGGAGCATTCGTTTTTTCGGGTGTTGCAGCGTGAGTTGGAGGATCGCGGTGCCCGTGTTACCTGGTATGAGGGTCTATTGGTGGCGCAGGGTGCGGATCCCTTTGGATTGATGTTTTCGGCACATATTGATCGCCATGGTTTGGTCTGTACCGGACCGAATGAGTTTCAGTACGCCGCCTTCGTAGCGGGTAACAGGACTGATTTGCTGAACAATTCGGTTAACGAAGAGTTGATGGACAAGGTCAGCGAGCGCTTTAGCTCGGAAGATGTCTTTGCCTATGAGCCCTGGTCTGGCGCCTATCGAGGTCAGGGAGCGATCAAGAACTCCTATGTCTGTGAATTTCGCAATAACCTGATCTTTGAAATTGAGGGCCTGGAGTCTGTGGTGGCCGGCACGCCGGTGGCGTTTAAGGACAAGCTTACACTTGAGGATGGGCGTTTGAGTGGCCAGCTGGACAACGTGCTCTCAGCGGCGGCGTTGGTGCATCTGTTTACGTTGGGTTTTCAGGGTACTGCGTTCTTTACGGCGCAAGAGGAGGCGGGTAAAAGCTGGCGCTATCTGCTGGAGTGGTTCCGCCGCTTTGGTGGCTCAACTAACCGTCTCTACGTGGTGGATACCAGTCCGTTCCCAGATGTGGAAGCCGCTGACAAGCAGCAGTTGGTGCTGCGCACTAAGGATGCCAACGCTGAATTTAACACCGAGGCGACTGAGATTGTTGAGCAGATGTGCCAGCAGCTTGGGATCAGTGTGGTCTACAAGGACAAGTATGTGGAGGCCGCCAACAAAAGCGCGGAAGAGCGTGGTGAGCGACCTAAGTCGCTCGGCAGCACAGAGTTAGGGCGTATCATCGCAAGCTCTAATGGTTTGGTTGATGGCTCAACTATTCAGGTCCCGACTACCGGTTACCACACGATGTCTGAATCAGCCTCTGTGGAGTCGGTTGATGCCTTTATTCGTCTGCTGGCGCGGTTGAGCGATCTGACTCAGGCTGAGGTACCAAATCTTGATGAGACTGTTGGCGAGTAGCTTTGTATCCGCGTGTTAGCGAGGGCGTTTTGCCAAGATGCGATCGAGCTGATTGGCGAACTGCATACGATCAGTCTGGCTGTAGGAGGGTTGGCCGCCACTCTGGATACCGCTGGAGCGCAGGGTCTCCATAAAGTCGCGAATATTCAGGCGCGCCTTGATGTTATCTTCGGTGTAGCGCTCACCACGTGGGGTAATGACTAGGGCGCCTTTTTCCAGTACCTCGCTTGCCAGCGGTATGTCGGAGCTAATTAGAAGGTCGCCAGCCTCGATGCGCCTCACAATCTCGTTGTCAGCTACATCAAAGCCTTTCTCCACCTGCAGCATGCGTACGTAGGCCGATTGAGGCACACTCAGGCGCTGATTGGCGACCAGTGTCACTTCAACTTTTTGGCGTTCAGCCGCGCGAAATAGAATCTCTTTGACGGGAACGGGGCAGGCATCGGCGTCGACCCAGATTTTCATATTACTTGGGTTCCTTGAGGTGGGGTCAGCCCCCTTTTTGGTAAAAAGGGGTCTGACCCCGCTTCCCTTGGTCAAAAAAAACCGCGGCAAGCCGCGGTTTTTCTCACGTTATGTCAGCAATTATGCATCAATAACCGCGTTCAGTGTAGCACTTGGACGCATCACCTGATCAACGATCTCCAGTGGCGCGTGGTAGTAGCCCTGCAGGTCTGCTGGTGCACCCTGAACAGACGCCAGTTCAGACAGGATCTGCTCTTCCTGGCTAACCAGTGCCTCAGCCACAGGAGCAAACTCTTTCGCCAGATCAGCATCTTCAGTCTGTGCAGCCAGTTCTTGTGCCCAGTACATTGCCAGGTAGAAGTGGCTACCACGGTTGTCCAGCTCGCCCGTACGACGTGACGGTGACTTGCCTTTATCCAGCAGAGTACCGGTCGCTTTATCCAGAGCTGCAGCAACGACTTTAGCGCGTGCATTGTTCTCTTTGATGCCCGTCTCTTCCAGAGAGACAGCGATCGCTAGGAATTCACCCAGAGAGTCCCAACGTAAGTGGTTCTCTTCCTGAACCTGCTGTACATGCTTAGGTGCAGAACCGCCTGCGCCTGTCTCGTACATGCCGCCACCCGCAAGCATAGGAACGATAGAGAGCATCTTCGCAGAAGTGCCCAGTTCCATGATTGGGAAGAGGTCAGTCAGGTAGTCACGCAGTACGTTACCGGTAACAGAGATGGTATCCATGCCGCGGCGCAGACGCTCACAAGTCGTACGCATAGCACGCACGTAAGACATGATGCGCAGGTCCAGACCTTCGGTGTCATGCTCCTGCAGGTAGAACTCTACCTTCTTGCGCAGTTCACGGTCATGAGCACGCTCAGCGTCAAGCCAGAAGATTGCTGGAGTTTCAGACTGACGAGCGCGAGTCACAGCGAGTTTAACCCAGTCGCGGATTGCAGCGTCTTTGGTCTGACATGCACGCCAGATATCGCCCTTCTCAACTTTGTGACCCATCAGTACGGTGCCGTCTTCAGCAACGACACGCATGATGCCATCTTCAGTCATTTCGAAAGTCTTGTCGTGTGAGCCGTACTCTTCAGCTTTCATCGCCATCAGACCAACGTTAGGTACAGTACCCATAGTCGTTGGGTCGAACGCACCGTGAGTCTTACAGAAGTTGATCATCTCCTGGTAGATGCGTGCGTAAGTAGACTCAGGCATAACTGCTTTAGTGTCTTTAGGCTTACCATCCGGGCCCCACATGTGACCAGAGTTGCGGATCATTGCTGGCATAGAGGCGTCAACGATAACGTCTGATGGGATGTGCAGGTTGGTGATACCTTTAACTGAGTCAACCATCGCCATCTCTGGACGGTGACGTGCAGCTTCGTGAATGTCGTGTTCGATCTCTTCACGGATAGAGTTTGGCAGCTCAGCGATCTTCTCGTAAACAGAGTTCAGACCGTTGTTAGGGTTAACGCCCAGCTCTTTGAACTTGTCGCCCCACTTTTCCCACACCTCTTTGTAGAAAACAGTTACAGCGTGACCGAATACGATTGGGTGAGACACCTTCATCATGGTCGCTTTAACGTGCAGAGACCACATAACGCCAGACTCCTTACAGTCCTGCAGTGTCTCTTCGAAGAAGTTACGCAGTGATTTTGCGCTCATGAACATGCCGTCTAGCACTTCGCCTTTCTGCAGAGCCAGCTCTTTCAGAACAGTGATGTTGCCATCGCCACAGATGAACTCGATGCGAACTTTGTTCGCCTCTTCCATGGTTACTGACTGCTCGCTAGAGAAGAAGTCACCGCCGTTCATGTAGTCAGCGTGAGTACGTGAAGCTTTGCTCCACGGGCCCATCGAGTGCGGGTGCTTACGTGCGAAGGCTTTAACAGCCGCTGGCGCACGACGGTCAGAGTTACCCTGGCGCAGAACTGGGTTTACCGCAGAACCGAGGATCTTAGAGTAACGATCTTTGATTTCAGCTTCTTTATCGTTGCGTGGATCATCTGGAAAATCAGGAACATGGTAGCCCTGGCCCTGAAGCTCTTTGATCGCGCCCTTCAGCTGAGGAACAGATGCAGAGATGTTTGGCAGTTTGATAATGTTTGCCTGCGGATCCGCAGTCAGTTCGCCAAGTGCAGCCAGTCCATCTTCCACTTTCTGCTGGTCGTTCAGGTACTCAGGGAAAGACGAGAGAATACGTCCGGCCAGAGAGATGTCGCACAGATCCACTTCGATGTTAGAGCTCTTAGTGAATTTACGTACGATTGGAAGTAGTGATGATGTAGCGAGGGCTGGTGCTTCGTCTGTCAGTGTGTAGACGATTTTGCTTGGTTTTTTAGCCATTCTGATCCCCAAAATGTGGCGGGAAGGGAGCCATCAACAGAGGGTTTGTGACCCGCTGTTTATCTCCAGCTTCCACAGTGGTAATTTCGCGCCGGAGATTATACCGATGGAGGGGGCTTTTGGATATAAGAAGTAGGGGTATTGCTTCCAATGGAGAATATGACTAGATCTTACTAGTTTATATGCCAAGCGAATAAGGTGTTTCCGCGGTCGAGCGGCCCTCACACCCTCTTTCAACACGCTGCGGGCCTTCCATGGGCGCTCGGTGATTTACATCCATGTAAATCAACGGTTGAAAGAGGCTGCGAGCACCGCTTTTCCTGTGATTTGCTGCTACCGAACTAGTTGCATGATGTGGCACTTGATCAAGTGCACGGTAGAGTGCCGGGACTACCTCTTCAAGACCGTTATTTTACAAGGATGTAAAATACCGAGCGCCCAAGGATGGCTCGCAGCGTGTCTTGAAGAGGTAGTCCCGGTGCTCCCCATATCCATTGAAGGATTTAGAGCGATTCCGGTTCGTAGCCTAGGTTTGGAGCGAGCCAGCGTTCTGTGTCTGACATCGACATGCCCTTACGCTTGGCGTAGTCCTCAACCTGATCTTCACTGATCTTCGCCACACCAAAGTACTTGGCATCAGGATGGCTGAAGTACCAGCCTGATACAGCTGCTGTCGGCAGCATGGCGTAGCTTTCGGTGAGCGTCATGCCGATGTTGTTTTCGACATCGAGAAGGTCCCACAGCAAGCCTTTCTCGGTGTGATCTGGACAGGCCGGGTAGCCCGGAGCAGGGCGGATGCCTTGGTACTCTTCGCGGATCAGAGCTTCGTTATCTAGGCCCTCGTTGGCGCCATAGCCCCAGTGCTCGCGACGTACATCGGCGTGCATCTTCTCTGCGAGCGCTTCAGCCAGACGATCGGCCAGCGCTTTGACCATGATGGAGTTGTAGTCGTCGTGATCTTTTTCGAACTCGGCAACCATCTCATCTACCCCGATACCTGCTGTTACCGCGAAGGCCCCGCAGTAGTCGGCGATACCGCTCTCTTTCGGTGCGATGTAATCACTCAAACAGTGGTTGTACTTGCCTTCGATCTTCTGCGTCTGCTGGCGCAGATGGTGCACCGTTGTCAGAACTTCGGTACGCGATTCATCTGTATAGAGCTCGATATCATCACCAACTGCATTTGCGGGTACTAAACCGATTACGGCGCGCGCCTGCAGTTTTTTGTTATCGACAATATCCTCAAGCATCGCTTTGGCGTCAGCGTAGAGTTTGGTTGCCTGCTCACCCACAACGTCATCTTCTAAAATGCGCGGGAAGCGACCAGCCAGCTCCCAAGACTGGAAAAATGGCGTCCAGTCGATGTAGTCGATCAGGCTCTCTAAAGAGATATCCTCAAATACCTGAACGCCGAGCTGTTTTGGTTTAGGTGCTGAGTATCCGTCCCAGTTGATCGGTTCAGCGTTAGCGCGTGCCGCCTCAATAGCAACGCGGCGTTGCTCGTTTTGGCGGGCTTTGTGACGCTCGCGGACCGCTTCGTACTCGGTGCGTGTCTCTTCGACAAAGGCGGTGTGCTTCTCCTTGGAGAGCAGGGCAGAGGCAACACCCACCGAACGCGAGGCGTTGGTGACATGCACGACAAGATTGTTCTGGTAGGCAGGTTCAATCTTAACCGCGGTGTGTGCTTTCGAAGTGGTAGCACCACCAATCATTAACGGAATCTCAAAGCCCTGACGCTGCATCTCCTTGGCGACGTGTACCATCTCGTCAAGTGATGGTGTAATCAATCCAGAGAGACCGATGATGTCTGCGTTCTCTTCACGCGCGGTGCGCAGAATGGTCTCTGCCGGCACCATCACGCCCAGGTCGATAATCTCGAAGTTGTTACACTGCAAGACCACGCCCACAATGTTTTTGCCAATATCGTGTACGTCGCCTTTGACTGTTGCCATGATCACTTTGCCGGCTGAGCTGCTCTCGTTACCTTCTTTCTCGGCTTCGATAAACGGCATGAGGTAGGCAACCGCTTTCTTCATAACGCGGGCCGACTTAACCACTTGTGGCAGGAACATCTTGCCTTCGCCAAAGAGGTCACCCACGATACCCATACCGGCCATCAATGGGCCTTCAATCACTTGCAGAGGGCGATCGAACTGGTGGCGGCACTCTTCAACGTCTTCGTCGATGTAATCAGCAATACCCTTAACCAGTGCATGTGACAGACGCTCGTTCACAGGCAGTTCACGCCAAGCGGCATCCTGTTTGGCTGTCTCTGCACTGCCGTCACCGCGGTACTTTTCGGCGAGCTCCAGCATACGCTCTGTACCGTCTGGGCGACGGTTGAGTACGATATCTTCAACGTGCTCGCGTAGCTCCTCTGGCAGATCGTCATAGATCGCCAGCTGACCGGCGTTGACGATACCCATATCCATCCCTTCACGGATAGCGTGGTAGAGGAACACACAGTGAATCGCTTCACGCACTTTGTCGTTGCCGCGGAAAGAGAAGGAGACGTTAGAGACGCCGCCAGAGACCTTAGCGTGAGGCAGATTTTTCTTGATCCAGCCGGTCGCGCGGATAAAGTCGACAGCGTAGTTGTCGTGTTCCTCGATACCGGTGGCGATCGCGAAGATATTCGGGTCGAAGATGATATCCTCGGGTGGGAAACCAACCTTGTCGACTAGCACTCGGTATGAGCGCTCACAGATCTCAATCTTGCGCTCGTAGGTGTCAGCCTGACCTGTCTCGTCAAACGCCATAACAACCACGGCGGCACCGTAGCGGCGCAACAGGCGCGCCTGCTCAATAAACTTCTCTTCACCCTCTTTAAGGCTGATCGAATTGACGATGCCCTTGCCCTGGATGCGTTTGAGACCCTCTTCAAGGATCTCCCACTTGGATGAGTCCAGCATGATTGGCACGCGAGAGATATCAGGCTCGGAAGCGATCAGGTTGAGGAAGCGGATCATCGCCGCTTCGGCATCCAGCATCCCTTCATCCATGTTGATGTCGATGATCTGCGCACCGGACTCTACCTGCTGGCGGGCAACTTCAAGTGCAGTTTCGTAGTCGCCCTCTTTGATCAGGCGGCGGAAACGCGCTGAACCGGTGACGTTGGTACGCTCACCCACGTTCACAAACAGGGTGTCGGCGCCGATGTTGCAAGGCTCAAGGCCAGCAAGACGCGCTTCAACAGCAATCTCAGGCAACTGGCGTGGCGGGTGTTGGATAATACCTTCGCGGATAACACGGATGTGCTCGGGTGTAGTACCACAGCAACCGCCAACAACGTTTACAAAACCGGACTCAACCCACTCGGCGATTTCGTCGCGCATCTCTTGTGCGGTCTCATCGTACTCGCCAAAGGCGTTTGGCAGACCGGCGTTGGGGTGCACTGAGACGTAGGTCTGTGAGATGCGAGATAACTCTTCAACATATTGGCGCAGCTCTTTCGGGCCGAGGGCACAGTTAAGACCGATCGTCAGAGGTTGTGCGTGCCGTACGGAGTTCCAAAACGCCTCAGTAGTCTGGCCCGATAGTGTACGTCCAGACGCATCGGTAATGGTACCGGAGATCATGAGTGGAAGACGTAGGTCGTTTTCGTCAAAATACTTCTCGACGGCGAAGATAGCCGCCTTGGCGTTCAACGTGTCGAAGATTGTTTCGATCATCAGGAGGTCGGCGCCACCTGTTACGAGACCATCGATAGCTTCCATGTAGGAGTCTACTAGCTGATCGAAGGTGATATTGCGAAAGCCCGGATCGTTCACATCCGGAGATATGGTTGCTGTACGGTTTGTTGGACCGAGGACACCCGCTACGAAACGTGGACGGTCTGGCGTCTCAGCGGTCATCTGGTCACAGGCGCGGCGTGCAACCCGTGCAGCTTCAAGGTTGATCTCATGCGTCAGCGTTTCCATCTCGTAGTCGGCCATCGCAATCGACGTGGCGTTAAACGAGTTGGTCTCTACAATGTCGGCACCGGCTTTGAGGTACTCGAGATGAATCGCCTCAATGATCTGTGGCTGTGTCAGTACCAGTAGGTCGTTGTTGCCCTTCACATCACACTGCCAGTCTGCGAAACGCTCACCACGGTAGTCAGCCTCTTCCAGTTTATAAGCCTGGATCATCGTGCCCATGGCACCATCGAGCATCAAAATGCTCTCGTTCAGAAGCTGTTTAAGGCGGTCAAAAGTTTCGCTGTAGTTGCGCACGCAGAACCTCGTGGAAGCTAGATCATTGAATTTCGAGGCGCATATATTAAACGAAAGCGATTCTTTGTGGGCTGAGGGCTATTCAACTATCTGTGAATCCAACTCATCTTACGCCTTACTTTTGTGCAAGTGCGTAATCAGTTTCGACTCGGTAGAATGCGCTCAACTTAACGGGTGCCTGGATTCAGGCTCAACGGGGCAGCAATGTATCAGACCTTTCTCAAAGCCAAACTACACCGTGTAACTGCAACCCATGCGGAACTGCATTACGAGGGCTCCTGCGCAATCGACCAAGACCTCCTTGATGCCTCCGGCATTCACGAATACGAGATGATCCACATCTACAATATCAACAACGGCGAGCGCTTCACCACCTACGCCATCAGTGCAGAGCGGGGCAGCGGTGTGATCTCGGTAAACGGCGCGGCCGCACACCGAGCTAACAAGGGTGACCTGCTGATTATTGGCTCTTATGTGCAACTCGACGAGGAGGAGGCAAAGAGCCACCAGCCTAGACTCTGCTACTTCGAGAATGCGAAGAACGATAGCGGTGAGGGCATTAGCGATGCTGAACTACGTGCGCGCAATAAGATGACAGACTTCAAACGTGCGATCCCAACGCAGAGCGCAGCGATGTAAAAAGCCGCTGTATCTAGAGATTGTCGACAATTTCTCTATTTAGGAAACTGTCTCATACCTTTGGATAGTGTATTCTAACCATCTGAAAATAATGGATATTTAACTCTTTTCGCCTTAAGTCGTATCGGTTTGGAGCTCCACTTTAGATAAGGTGAGCGCCAGTTACTGAATAAAAGTGTCAACAATCTCCCTGTTTGATTACTTAATTCAAGAAAATTGCGCACTTAAACAAGATCGAAAAGGATCGACATCCATGTCATACCAGAGCGAATACCAAGCATCGATTGAGCAGCCAGAGAAGTTTTGGGCTGAGAAAGCAGCAGATCTGCCGTGGTTTAAACAGCCACAGACCATTCTCTCCAAAGACGAGAACGGCATCGATCGCTGGTTTGCTGATGGTGAGATGAACACCTGTTATATGGCGGTCGATTACCATGTAGAGCAAGGGCGTGGTGAACAGGCTGCACTGCTGTATGACTCTCCAGTAACCGGTACCAAGCGGACTGTCACTTACGCAGAACTGCAGGACCAAGTTGCTCGCTTCGCCGGTGTGCTGCGCTCGAAGGGCGTAGAGAAGGGTGATCGTGTTGTTATCTACATGCCCATGATTCCTGAAGCTATAGTTGCAATGCTAGCAACGGCTCGCCTCGGTGCGATCCACTCGGTTGTTTTCGGCGGTTTTGCGCCAAACGAGCTGGCAGTTCGCATCGACGATGCTGAGCCCAAGGCTATCGTAACCGCATCTTGTGGTATCGAGATTGCTAAGGTGCTGCCGTACAAGCCGATGGTGGATGAAGGTATTAAGCTATCAACGCATAAACCTGATTCTGTAATCGTATTCCAACGTGAGCAGGTCACAGCAGAGCTAAATAATGCCGGCGACTGTGATTGGGCTACTGAGATGGCTTCAGCTGAAGCTGTGGCGCCTGTTGCTGTTAAAGGTACCGACCCGCTCTACATTCTTTATACCTCGGGTACCACCGGTAAACCTAAGGGTGTTGTTCGTGATAATGGTGGCCACGCGACCGCACTTAAATACTCAATGAAGGCGATCTACAACGTGGAGGCGGGCGACGTTTACTGGGCTGCTTCGGATGTGGGTTGGGTCGTTGGTCACTCTTACATCGTATACGGACCTCTGTTGGCAGGTTGTAGCACGATTGTTTACGAAGGTAAGCCAGTCCGCACACCTGACGCAGGCGCATTCTGGCGTGTTTGTGAAGAGTACAAGACGAAGATCCTTTTTGCGGCGCCTACGGCTTTCCGTGCGATCAAGAAAGAGGATCCGGACGCGTTGGAAGTCGGCAAATACGACCTGTCCAACCTCAATACTATCTTTATGGCGGGCGAGCGTCTTGATCCACCAACTTATGATTGGACGGTAGAGAAAACCGGCAAGCCTGTTATCGATCACTGGTGGCAGACTGAGACCGGCTGGGCGATCTGTGGCAACCTGATGGGCATTGAGCCGATGCCACCTAAGCCAGGTTCTGCAGCGTTGCCAAGCCCGGGTTTCAACGTACAGATCGTTGATGAGGCGGGGAATGAGCTACCAGCGGGACAGCAGGGTTCTATCGCAATCAAATTACCGCTGCCACCAAGCTGCCTACCAACAGTTTGGGGCGACTTCGATCGCTTCAAGTCGGGTTACCTAAGCGATGTCGAGGGCTTCTATACTTCAGGTGATGGTGGATACAAAGACGAAGATGGTTATGTCTTCATCATGGGTCGTACGGATGATGTGATCAACGTTGCTGGCCACCGCCTCTCTACCGGTGAGATGGAGGAGATCGTTGCAGCGCACCCCGCGGTAGCAGAGTGTGCTGTTATCGGTATCGCTGAGCAGCTCAAAGGCCAGGAGCCTGTTGGTCTGGTCATTCTGAAAGATGGTGTGGATATCGCTGATGAGGATTTGGCAGCTGAGCTGGTGGCTAACATCCGTAAAGAGATTGGTCCTATCGCTTGCTATAAGCGCACCGCAGTCGTTAAGCGTCTTCCAAAAACACGCTCAGGTAAGATCCTGCGTAAACTTTTGCGTCAGATTGCTGATGGTCAGGACTACGTCGTGCCATCAACTATCGATGATCCTGCCAGCCTGCCTGAGATCGAGGGCATTATGCGTGAGAATGGCATGATCGCTTCTTAACTTAGAACTCTGTGCTGTTTTGTAGATAGATTTACTTCTGCCGTGAAGGCCATGGATGGCCGAGAACGGCGATTGTTGGGGCGCTTCGGCGCCCTTTTCTTTGTCTGATTTCCAGTTGTCGATGAAATTTTTTTCACAGATCTAGTGAAAATAGATCGTTTGAGGTCTAGTACTAAGGTCGAATATATTAGCGCCATCTTAATTTAGTTGTCCTTAGTGGAAAGGAGGGACGCCAATATGTCTCGTTACATTGATAAAGAAACTCTGATGGAATTGCTTGATAGCAACGTTCTGACTGAAGCGCAGAAAATTGAACTGGCGCGTGCTTACACAGCACAGCAACGCAAAGCGAACTACTCTGAGGGTGCAAGCCTGGTTGTAAAGGTTTGGAAAACCATCGTTGATCAGGTGATCAACCACCGTGCACTGCAGACGATCTTTAGCTCACCGCTGATGCGCGGACAGCACTAAGTAGCTCGGCTACTGAGTTTCGAAAAGGAGGCTTCGGCCTCCTTTTTATTAGTTGCGACAGCCGCTTTGCGGATATCCCTTATATGGACCCACCCGTTTGTTGCAAGACCGTTTTGACTCGATAGAAGTAGATTGCACGCTTATATCCGGCCTCTCAGTTTGGGCGTATCCACCCGGGCCATTATGAGATGTGCTCTTGCTGTTCTTATCTCCTACCCGGCTTCTTGGTGAGCCACAGGGATCTTCAGATTTTCAGCAAGTCGATCTTATCTGTCGTGTCTTAACGTTCTGCGCAACTCTTTGGTTGGGTTTAACTCTATTTATCCTGCCTTGGGCAGGCTCCGTACTACGTTGGTTACAACGCTTTGTAATCTCTTTCGTTTACTAAGCAGCTCCAGGCGATACGGGCTAGCTTGTTTGCGATCGCTACCACGATCTTGTTTACGTGCTTGCCTGAAGCCCTCAAGCCTTGTGCCCACAAGCCAAGTCGGCTGCTTTCGGGGCATTTCTCTAGTGAGCGGTATGCAGCCCTCGCGCCGTGTACCAGTTGCTTGCGCAACTGTCGATTTCCTCGTTTACTGATCCCCAGTAACACGTCTTTACCACCGCTTGAGTGCTGGGCGGGCACCAAGCCTAACGAGGCGGCTAGGTCGCGACTGCCCCGGTATGATTGACCATTCCCCGCATACGCAACCAGCAAGGTCGATATGACTGGGCCTACACCAGGTATCGTCATCAACCGTTTACAGCGCGCATCAGACCTAGCGATCTTTTCGATCCGTGAGGTGTAGTAATCAACTCGATCATCACAGCGTAGCCACTCCTCTCTCAGATCAGCAATGATCTCTCTTAAGCTATAACTTAACCCGTTTGAAGCGTCCTCAAGTATCAACGCGACCTCGTAGCGAGTTGCAGCATGTCCGCGCTTTACTACGATGCCCTGTTCTGCAAGCAGTCCTCTTATCCGGTTGCCGGTGCGGGTTCGGTTGTTAACCGAGTCTTCGCGGACTCGGTGCAAAGCCTGTAGGTCAAGCTGTTCAGTTGTTTTGACGGCTACTACCGGTGCCTGCTCTCGGGACGCTGCCTCCGCAATCGCTGCGGCATCCCGTTTATCATTTTTATTAACCCGCACGTACGCCTTTACGTAGCCAGGCGGGATGATCTTCACATGATGGCCATACTGCTCGAACAACTTGGCCCAATAGTGAGCACCACCGCACGCCTCAATACCAATAATGCATTTGGGTTGTTTAGCTATAAACTTAGCGACCTCTGCGCGCTTGAGCTGACGCGAAAACGTCTGTTTACCACTGCTCGTCATACCGTGAGCTTGAAAAACACTCTTCGCCAGATCGATACCAATAATGCTAGTCTTATTCATGTGGACCCCCTTCTTGGATGCCGTACTTGATTGATCTTTCAAAACCAATCTTGGCACAGAGTGGGTGGGTCCATCACATTTCCTACAGCCCTTCGCCATAGCCTCGGGTTATCTCACAAATCTCCACACGGTAGCCTTGGTACCAGGCTGATCTACCCAGTTGCTGCGCCTCAATATGAAGCTCATCCGCCTTCCAACGTTTGATGCTATCCAGATCGGGCCAGTAAGAGAGCGCGATCTCCTGTTTGCCTTGGGTGGCGCTGACAAATTCAGTACAGCCATAGTCGTTTATCGCCCGATCACGTAACTTTGCTGCCAAATCGGAGTATTTCGCATCGATTTCAGCAATTTTCGCGGTAAATATCACAATGTACATAGCTACTCCTCACGACTTTTTGTTGGAGCCGCCTCGAAGAGGTGACGATTGCGGTACCAAGCGGAGCATAAAACAAAAATCCCCGCCGAGGCGGGGATTTTTTTAACACTAAGTCGGTTACTTCGCGTCCGGATGGTTGCGCATCTTCTCGCCAGTGTAGAGCTGACGTGGGCGACCGATCTTGTTTGGACCAGAGTGGAATTCGCTCCAGTGAGAGATCCAACCGATGGTTCGAGACAGTGCAAAGATTACTGTGAACATCGAGGTTGGAATACCGATCGCTTTCAGGATGATGCCTGAGTAGAAGTCGACATTCGGGTAGAGTTTGCGCTCTACGAAGTACGGATCTTCCAGTGCGATGCGCTCCAGCTCTTTGGCGATAGCCAACTGTGGATCGTTCTCGATACCCAGTTCAGCCAGTACTTCGTCACAGGTCTTCTTCATAACTTTGGCGCGTGGGTCAAAGTTACGGTAAACACGGTGGCCGAAGCCCATCAGTCGGAACGGATCGTTAGGATCTTTCGCTTTCTGGATGAACTCAGGAATGTTCTTAACATCACCAATTTCGCTCAGCATGTGCAGTACAGCTTCGTTTGCACCGCCGTGTGCAGGACCCCACAGGGCAGCAATACCGGCAGCGATACAGGCGAATGGGTTAGCACCTGAAGAGCCTGCCAGGCGAACAGTTGAAGTTGATGCGTTCTGCTCGTGGTCAGCGTGAAGGATAAAGATCTTATCCATCGCTCTGGCTAGGGTTGGGCTCGCTTTGTAGTCATCACAAGGTGTGCCAAACATCATGCGCAAGAAGTTCTCGGCATAACCCAGGTCGTTGCGTGGGTACATAAACGGCTGGCCGATTGAGTACTTGTAACACATCGCTGCTAGTGTAGGCATTTTCGCGATCAGACGGTATGCACAGACTTCGCGGTGGTGCGGGTCGTTGATATCGAGTGAGTCGTGGTAGAAGGCAGAGAGAGCACCAACAACACCACACATGATCGCCATGGGGTGAGCATCACGACGGAAGCCGCGGAAAAACTGGCTCAATTGCTCGTGCACCATAGTATGGTGAGTCACAGTATGAACGAACTTTGCTTTCTCCTCTGCATTTGGCAGTTCACCATTCAACAGAAGAAAGCAGACATCCATGTAGTCAGCGTGGTCAGCCAGTTGCTCAATGGGGTATCCGCGGTGGAGCAGGATGCCTTTGCCGCCATCGATATATGTGATCTTAGATTCACAAGAGGCGGTTGAAACGAAACCTGGGTCGTAAGTGAACAGACCTTCACCCGTCAGTGGGCGTACGTCGATAACGTCTGGACCTTCGGTGCCGGAGTAAATCGGCAGTTCGATATCCTTGTCGATACCATCGACGCTTAGACGTGCTGTTTTTTCAGCCATGTGTGGCTCCTCTTTACTATCTGGAAATGCAAGGCGAGGTTACCGCTGCATCTGTGAAGTCGCTCGTGGATAAACCAGCGACAAAAAAGGCTGTTCCACTATAGAGAGGGCAAACTTTTTGTCAATCCAACTTTTTGCGCTGCAGCACGGCAACTAGACCAATATGTAATGAGGTTATTCCGAACGATTTATAAATATCGACTAAGGTCTGAAATCCAATATTTGCGCATTAAACAATAGGCTATGGATGGTCCATTTGCGTTGTCACGCTGAAACAAATTGATATAATGCGGCCCCGTGAAATTGCGCACTGCAATATGGCATAAGCTTATGCTGGCAGGCTATTTCTTAATGGTCCTGACGGACGCTTCAAAGGTTCCTTCTAGAGCTTATTAACGAAGCGCCGCGTTTTAGGTACTACCTAGTAACCGAGGCCCCGCAAGAGGGCAGTAGAGTGTGAACTAGAGCCGTGAACAAAAAACGACCTGTAAACCTAGATCTACGTACAATCAAACAGCCTTTACCGGCTATTACCTCCATTCTGCACCGTGTGTCAGGTGTTGTGCTGTTCGTTGGCGCAATCTTCATGATGTACGCACTGAGCCTCTCGCTTGAGTCTCAGGCAGGTTTCGACCAAGCAGCCGCCATGCTTACTGACTCTTTTATCGCGAAGTTCATCGCTTGGGGTCTGACATCGGCGCTCCTGTACCACTTCTTCGCAGGTCTGAAGCACCTCGTGATGGACGCTGGCTACTGGGAAGAGATCGAATCTGGAAAAGCAGCCGCTAAAGCGACACTTGCGATCGCTGTGGTAGCCATTCTGCTGGCAGGAGTATGGATATGGTAACTTCTATTACAAGTTTTGGTCGTAGTGGTCTCTACGACTGGATGATGCAGCGCGTTACAGCGGTTGTGTTGGCGGCTTACACCGTCTTTATGCTGGGCTACCTGCTACTTAACCCTCAATTGGACTATGCGCAGTGGTCAGGCCTGTTTGAAGGCACGGCTATGAAGATCTTCACGCTGCTCGCTATGCTCTCTATGGTTGCGCACGCTTGGATCGGCATGTGGTCTGTATCGACCGACTACATCAAACCGACTGGCATCCGTTTTGTATTCCAGTCCGTGTGTGGCCTGCTGGCGTTTATTTACGTCGTGTGGGGCATCCAGATTCTTTGGGGGGTTTAATCGATGTCTAAGCTACGTACGCTCTCTTTTGATGCGATCGTTGTTGGCGGTGGTGGCGCAGGTATGCGTGCCGCACTGCAACTTGCACAGTCAGGTCTAAACACTGCTTGTGTAACTAAAGTTTTCCCAACTCGTTCTCACACTGTATCGGCTCAGGGTGGTATCACCTGTGCGATCGCAAGTGCTGATCCGAACGATGATTGGCGCTGGCACATGTATGACACCGTCAAGGGGTCAGACTACATTGGTGACCAGGACGCTATCGAGTACATGTGTTCTGTAGGTCCACGCGCAGTATTCGAACTTGACCATATGGGTTTGCCTTTCTCTCGTACTGAAACCGGCCGTATCTACCAGCGTCCATTTGGTGGTCAGTCGAAGAACTTCGGTGAGGGCGGTCAGGCTGCTCGTACCTGTGCTGCAGCTGACCGTACTGGTCACGCGCTGCTGCACACGCTGTACCAGGCGAACATGAAGGCGGGAACGACCTTCTTGAACGAGTGGTATGCACTCGATCTGGTCAAGAACTCTGATGGCTCGGTTGTGGGTTGTACCGCAATCTGTATCGAGACTGGCGAGACCGTATACATCAAGGCAAAAGCTACTGTTCTAGCAACAGGCGGCGCCGGCCGTATCTACGCATCAACAACTAACGCATTGATCAATACCGGTGACGGTATGGGTATGGCACTGCGTGCAGGTGTTGCGGCGCAGGATATGGAGATGTGGCAGTTCCATCCAACCGGTATTGCCGGTGCAGGTACTCTGGTAACAGAGGGCTGTCGCGGTGAAGGTGGTTACCTGGTCAACAAAGATGGTGAGCGCTTCATGGAGCGTTACGCTCCAAACGCTAAAGACCTCGCAGGTCGTGACGTCGTTGCTCGCTCGATGATTCTTGAGATTCTTGAGGGTCGAGGCTGTGGTCCTGATGGCGATCATGTATACCTGAAGCTCGATCACCTGGGTGAAGAAGTTCTGCACTCGCGTCTGCCAGGTATCTGTGAGCTGTCTATGACATTCGCAGCGGCTGACCCAGTTAAAGAACCGATCCCAGTTGTTCCAACCTGTCACTACATGATGGGTGGTGTGACCACCAACATCGGTGGTCAGGTTATCAACCCAGATCCAGAGACGGGTGAAGATAAGATCGTTAACGGTCTGTTCGCTTGTGGTGAAGTTGCTTGTGTATCTGTACACGGTGCTAACCGCCTCGGTGGTAACTCACTGCTCGACCTAGTTGTATTCGGTCGCGCTTGTGGTCTGCAGATTGAGCAGCAGATGCGAGATGGCTACGAAGTTAATGATGCAACTGACGAGCAGATCGCTGCTGCGCTGGCGCGCGTTGATCGTCTCAATAGCACAACAGGCGGCGAGAAGGTTGCCGATGTTCGTAAAGACCTGCAGCAGACTATGCAGCTCTACTTCGGCGTGTTCCGTGATGGTGATGCGATGGAAGAGGGCCTTAAGAAGCTGAAGTCAATCCGCGAGCGCGTTGCCAACGTACACCTGGAAGACAAGAGCAGCTACTTCAATACAGCACGTATTGAGGCGCTGGAGCTGGAAAACCTCATGGAAGTTGCTGAAGCAACTGCGATCGCTGCATATGAGCGTAAAGAGTCACGCGGCGCACACGCCCGTAACGACTTTACCGAGCGTGATGATGAGAACTGGCTCTGTCACTCTGTCTTCTACCCACAAACTAAAACGCTGGGCAAGCGTGCCGTAAACTTCGCGCCGAAGACTATGGAAGCTTTCCCACCAAAAGTTCGTACATACTAAGGAGCGGTCACGATGTTAGTTAGTGTATATCGTTACAATCCTGAGAGTGATGACAAGCCATACATGCAGGATATCCACATCGATATCCCGGGTGGCAAAGACATCATGGTGCTGGACCTTCTTCACCTCCTGAAGGAGAAAGATTCATCAATGACTTTCCGTCGCTCATGCCGTGAGGGTGTGTGTGGCTCAGATGGTCTGAACATGAACGGTACCAACGGCCTGGCATGTATCACTCCGCTCTCTGCTGTGGTGAAAGATGACAAATTGGTACTACGTCCGCTGCCTGGTCTACCGGTTATCCGTGACCTTGTTGTCGATATGTCCCAGTTCTACAAGCAGTACGAGAAGATCAAGCCGTTCTTGATCAACGACACACCAGCGCCTGCTATCGAGCGTCTGCAGTCGCCTGAAGAGCGTGCTGAGCTGGACGGCCTGTACGAGTGTATTCTCTGTGCATGTTGTTCGACCTCTTGTCCGTCGTTCTGGTGGAACCCAGACAAGTTCATCGGTCCATCAGGTCTGCTGCAGGCTTACCGCTTCTTGGCGGACAGCCGTGATACAGCGACTCGCGAGCGTCTTGCAGACCTAGATGATCCGTTCTCAGTGTTCCGTTGCCACGGCATCATGAACTGTGTGAACGTATGTCCTAAGGGCCTGAACCCGACCAAGGCGATTGGTAAGATCCGTAACATGCTGATTCAGCAGGCTACCTGATCTCTACCTCCTCCAAAGAAACCCGCCATCCGGCGGGTTTTTTATTGGGGTCAGACCGGGTTTTCTCCCAAATCAGCCTTTGCTGTATTAGCGTAAAGCCGGGTCTAACCCTGGTTAACAGATTCCGGCAGTGGCGCCCGGTGATAGCTGCTCTGGAGACGCTATAAATACATCCTTGTACGCTTCGTGTTTTCATCCCTGAAAACAAGACTCCAGAGTAGCTATCACCGGGCGCTTTTGCCTGCGGGTAAAGCGGCCTTGGGCTGTCGCTATTCAGGTAGCTTCATAGAGCCAGAGGATGAGGTAGCAGACCGGTAGGAGTGCGAGTGTGTAGGGGATGTTAGCCCGCAGGAGGTCGCGCGCGCGGACTCCATAGCGCCCCTGCAGGATGATCTGGTTGCCGGCGAGTGGCGAGGCAGTGGAGCCCATCGACCAGGACATTAGCAGGGTGATGGCGAGGAGGTTGGGGTCTTCGGTTGCGGGCATCAGTGTGGCGCCGGCGATTAGGTTGCTGGTGACAGGGTGGACGCCGACGAGGGATAGGGCGACCAGAAGCGTTAGGGTGATGCAGGCGGCGAGGGCGTCGAAGTTGTTAGGTGCAAGGTCTATCTGCAGAGCGCTCTGAATGGCGCTGGTGCCGGCCGCCAGTACGGTTGAGGAGATGAATAGCGCTATCTCTCCACGGATGTTGGGAAGGCCTTCACTGATGTGATTGCTAAAGCGCCTGCTTGCCTCGCGAGCAGGGTGTTGAATAAACAGTATTGCCAGTACCAGTAGGATCGATAGTGACGAGACCAGCATGATCACTGAGAATTGTGGCAGCAGGTAGTGCAGCAGTAATACCGCTGCCGCAAGCCCGAGGGGTAGTTTCAGGCTGTCGACAGAGATTGGGTATCCCTCGAACTGGGCGATATCTGATCGGCGAGTAAGTTGTAGATAGGTGATGGCGAGAGCGGCAATTCCGGCTGCGGCTGTGTAGGGTAAGAAACGTGCTAGTTCTGAGCCCGGTGCACTAATGAGTGTGACACCCATTGCTGCAAAAAAGGGCGACCAAAAAGCGCAAATCGCGAACGAGCGGGTTAGTGTAACTCCCTGAATTGAAGTTAATTTCCCCTCCCTCTTAAGTCGCTCAGCAACCAGTACCATAGCCGACACATTGATCACCGTAGAGATTAAGAGAGTGCTCAGAAAGGTACGCTTGAAACCACTTTTTCCGCTCTTCTGGCCGGTATCGCTCGAAAGTTTTGTGGTCACCTGAAGAAAGCTGATTGCTGCGAGTAACGTGATGATCAATTGATTTGCATTCAGTAGTGGGTTGAGCCAGTTTGCGTCGGGTGAGAGCCAGAGTGAGTAACCCAAAAGTGCGATTCCAGGTGACATTACAGCGATATTTTGCACCTTTTGACGGCGATTAAGTTTGCCTATATTCAGTAGAAAAAAGATCCAGATAGCAATCCCGGCCGCTGCGCTGGTGCTGTTTAGTCGTATCTGCGAATCCGCCGTCAAAAGGATGGCGACTAGAAGAAACCACCCGCTGGCTCTGATAGCGATGTTTGAGTTGAGTATGGTCACTGTAGTTATGTCGTTACTACGCCGAAGTTAGCCGGTTTTAGGCGGAAATGAGTTAAGGATCGCTTCTTAATTTCTTATGATCTTAAGTTATTCTAAATCATTATAAACATCTGATTACTTTAGTATTAATAAAGTATATTCGAACTGTAAAGTCCGGCAAAAAGGCGTAAACTATGCACGTTTTTACAGCGATAGCACTGCTACAAGCACAAAAAATATAAGATCGTACAGATCGCCTGAAAACATTTCGAACCATTAGGGCATGGAACAGACAGACTTCAAAAGAGTCGTCGCGGGTCCAGCATCCCCCAAACGCAGGGTAAATGTGAAATGCAAGACGGTATGATGGAGCATCTTTGGAAGAATGCTCATCTCTACGGCGGCAACCTCTCATACGTTGAAGAACTATACGAACAGTACCTGATCGATCCCAACTCGATCCCGCCGCAATGGCGTGATGAGTTTGATCAGCTTCCGAAGGTTGAAGGCAACCACAGCCAAGATATTCCCCTCGCTCCCATCCGCGATCACTTTCAGTATCTAGCAAAGAACTCCAAGCGCGCCCAGCCAGCTGTCGTGTCGAGTGTAAGCTCTGAGCACGAGAAGAAGCAGGTTCAGGCGTTGGCGCTGTTCAATGCGTACCGTCAGCGCGGCCATCAGCACGCGAAGATTGACCCGCTGAATCTGATTAATCGTGAGCAGGTTGCTGACTTGAGTCTGCGCTACCACGGTTTGAGCGAAGCTGATTACGATACAGTTTTCCGTTTGGGTGATCTGCAGTTTGGCAAGGAAGAGGCGACTCTGCGTGAGATCGTTAACGACCTTGAGATGACCTACTGTGACACCCTTGCGACTGAGTACATGCATATCGTCGACACCGAACAGCGTGTTTGGTTGCAGTCTCGTCTAGAGCCTGTGCGTGCCCATCCTCAAGCGACCCAAGAGCGCAAGCTGATGGTGCTCGAGCGTCTGACAGCGGCTGAGGGCCTCGAGAAATACCTCGGTTCTCGGTACGCAGGTGCTAAGCGCTTCGGTCTTGAAGGGGGTGAGTCGCTAATCGTTTCACTGAACACCCTGATTCAACGCGCCGGTAAACGCGGTGCGAAAGAGGTTGTCATCGGTATGGCCCACCGTGGTCGTCTGAACACCCTTGTAAATATCTTTGGCAAGAACCCATCTGACCTCTTTGGTGAGTTTGAAGGCAAGAAGCTTGTTACTAGTTCGGGTGACGTGAAGTACCACCAGGGCTTCTCTTCAAACGTCATGACAGAGGGTGGCGAAGTTCACTTGGCGATGGCGTTTAACCCGTCTCACCTTGAGATCGTTGCGCCCGTAGTTGAGGGTTCTGTGCGTGCACGTCAGGATCGCCGTAACGATCCGGTCGGCACGACCGTTGTTCCAGTAAATATCCACGGTGATGCTGCGTTTGCGGGTCAGGGCGTTGTGATGGAGACATTGCAGATGTCTCAGACTCGCGCTTATAAGACCGGCGGAACCATCCACATCGTTATCAACAACCAGGTTGGTTTCACCACGTCCAAGCCCGAAGATGCACGTTCTACGGAGTACTGTACTGACGTTGCGAAGATGGTTGAGACACCTATTTTCCACGTCAACGGCGACGACCCTGAAGCGGTCCGTTTCGTGACTCAATTGGCAGTTGATTTCCGCAACGAGTTCAAGAAAGACGTGGTTATCGATCTCGTGTGTTACCGCCGTCGCGGTCACAACGAAGCAGACGAACCATCTGGCACTCAGCCAGTAATGTACAGCCAGATCAAGAAGCAGAAGACTACGCGTGAGCTTTACGCGGAGCAGTTGATCGCCGAAGGTGTGCTGACCGCAGAGCAGAGCAAAGAGCTCGAGAAGCAGTATCGGTCTGACCTCGAAAACGGCAAGCACGTTGCGCACTCGCTGGTGCTTGAGCCAAACGAAGAGCTGTTCGTTGACTGGCGTCCTTACCTGGGTCATGAGTGGAGCTTTGATTGCGACACCGGCGTGGACATTAAGCTGCTAACTGAGCTGGCGAGCAAGATTGCGACTCTGCCAGAGAACTTCAGTGTCCAGCGTCAGGTGGCTAAGATTTATGAAGACCGTCGTAAGATGGCACACGGTGGTATGGCAGCTAACTGGGGCTTCGCTGAGACTCTAGCTTACGCCACGCTGTTGGCTGAAGGTCATCCGGTGCGTATTACCGGTCAGGACGTAGGTCGTGGTACCTTCTCGCACCGTCACGCCGTGCTGCACGATCAGCGCGATGCGACAACCTACACGCCGCTCTGTCACCTGTCAGAAGGGCAGCCAGATTTTGATCTGTACGACTCATTCCTGTCGGAAGAGGCGGTACTGGCCTTTGAATACGGCTACGCAACGACTACACCTAACGCACTGGTCATCTGGGAAGCACAGTTTGGTGACTTCGCTAACGGTGCGCAGGTTGTGATCGACCAGTTTATCACCTCAGGTGAGACCAAGTGGCAGCGCCTCTGTGGTCTGACGATGCTTCTGCCACACGGCTTTGAAGGTCAGGGCCCTGAGCACTCATCAGCACGTCTGGAGCGCTTCCTGCAGCTTTGTGCTGAGCACAACATTCAGGTGTGTGTACCAACGACGCCGGCTCAGATCTTCCATCTGTTGCGTCGTCAGGTTGCACGTCCACTACGCAAACCGCTGGTGGTTATGTCACCTAAATCTCTGCTGCGTCACAAGCAGGCGATCTCTTCACTCGAAGAGATGGCTGAAGGTGGCTTCAAGCCGGTCATCGGCGAAGCAGATGCACTCGACAATAAGAAAGTGAAACGTGTGGTTCTCTGTTCCGGTAAGGTCTACTACGACCTCTACAACCGTCGCGAAGAACTAGAGAAGACCGATACAGCGATTCTGCGTGTTGAGCAGCTCTACCCATTCCCAGAGAAAATTCTGTCGGACGAGCTGGCACAGTACGAAAATCTCGAAACGGTCGTTTGGTGTCAGGAAGAGCCTATGAACCAAGGCGCTTGGTACTGTTCGCAGCACCACATGCGTGCATCGCTGCGTGCCGCGCATCCTGATCTGCATCTTGAAGGTGTGGGTCGTCCGCACGCCGCTGCACCGGCAGTAGGTTACATGTCGGTTCACGCTGAACAGCAAGACAAACTGGTAAACGACGCTCTGGGCACAAACTAAGCCTAAGCTAACTCGAAACGAGTACACGACTTTTAGAAAGGGTAAAACATGTCAATCGAAATCAAAGCGCCAACTTTTCCAGAATCTGTAGCAGACGGCACCGTCGCTACCTGGCACAAGCAGCCTGGTGAGGCTGTATCGGCGGACGAACTGATTGTTGATATTGAAACAGATAAAGTTGTGCTGGAGGTTGTTGCTCCAGCGGACGGCGTTATCAAAGAGATCGTTAAGGGCGAAGGCGAGACTGTCCTGAGTGACGAAGTGATCGCGCACTTTGAAGCGGGCGCAGCAGGCGCTGCAGCTCCAGCGGCCGCTGCGGCTCCAGCAGCGGCTCCAGCGGGCGATGCGGATAAAGTGGGTCCAGCAGCACGTAAGCTGATCGACGAGAACGGTTTGGATGCTTCACAGATCCCGGGTACTGGCAAGAACGGCGGTATCACTAAAGAAGACGTTGTTAACTACATGGCGAACAAGGCTTCTACACCAGCGCCTGCTCCTGCGGCAGCGCCGGCTGCGCCTGCAGCCGCGGCTCCTGCTGTCAGCGTTGACACTGGCGCGCGTGTAGAGAAACGCGTACCGATGACACGCCTGCGCGCCACTATCGCTAAACGCCTAGTAGAAGCGCAGCAGAACGCTGCAATGCTCACAACGTACAACGAAGTGAACATGAAACCGGTTATGGATCTGCGTAAGCAGTACAAAGACCTGTTTGAGAAGACTCATAACGGCACACGTCTGGGCTTCATGAGCTTCTTCGTTAAAGCAGCGACTGAAGCACTCAAGCGCTTCCCAGCGGTGAACGCATCTATCGATGGTAACGATATGGTTTACCACGGTTACCAGGATATCGGTGTGGCGGTATCGACTGAGCGTGGTCTGATGGTTCCCGTTCTGCGTGATACTGACCAGATGGGTCTGGCTGAAGTTGAAGCGACTATCGCTGACTTCGGTAAGCGCGGTCGTGAAGGTAAGCTCGGCATTGATGATATGCAGGGCGGTACATTCACCATCACTAACGGGGGTGTATTCGGTTCACTGATGTCTACTCCAATCCTGAATCCACCACAGACTGCAATCCTGGGTATGCACAAAATCCAAGAGCGTCCCATGGCGGTTAATGGTCAGGTTGTGATTTTGCCAATGATGTACCTGGCACTGTCATACGATCACCGTATGATCGATGGCAAAGAGGCAGTACAGTTCCTTGTGACTATCAAGGACCTGCTGGAAGATCCAGCACGTATGCTGCTTGACGTCTAAGGCCTCGATAAAGAATTCAAGAGACAGGAAAAGTTAATGTCTGACAAGTTTGACGTAATTGTAATTGGTGCCGGCCCTGGTGGTTATGTGGCGGCTATTCGTGCAGCACAGCTCGGTCTGAAGACGGCCTGTGTTGAGAAGTGGGTTGATGACAAAGGTACAGCGGTACTCGGTGGTACCTGTCTGAACGTCGGTTGTATCCCATCTAAAGCGCTGCTGGAAACCACTCATAAGTTGCATGAAGCCCAGCACGGCTTCGCGGCTCAGGGTATCGTTGCCGAAAACGTTCGTATCGACACCAAAGCGATGGTTGAGCGTAAGAACGGCATCGTTAAGAACCTGACTGGCGGTATCACAGGTCTATTCAAAGCCAACGGTGTCACTCTGCTTCAGGGTATGGGTAAGCTGCTTGGTGGCAAGGTTGTCGAAGTGACTGCCGCTGACGGCAGCAAGAGCACGCACGAAGCTGAGAACGTAATTCTGGCTTCAGGCTCTGTACCTGTTGAGATCCCACCAGCACCACTGACCGAGGGTCTGATCCTCGACAACGCTGGCGCACTCGACATTGATGAGACTCCAGAGCATCTTGGCATCATCGGTGCCGGTGTTATCGGTCTTGAGATGGGCTCTATCTGGGCGCGTTGTGGCTCTAAAGTGACTGTGCTGGAAGCGATGGATGACTTCCTGGCACTGGCCGACATTGATGTTGCTAAAGAAGCTAAGAAATTGCTGACCAAGCAGGGTCTAGATATCAAGCTGGGTGCGCGTTGTACTGGCACTGAGGTGATTGACGGTAAGCAGGTTAAAGTTAAGTACACCGACTCTGAAGGTGACAAAGAGCTGGTTGTTGATAAGCTGATCGTAGCGGTAGGCCGTAAGCCTCAGACTCAGGGCCTGTTGGGCACTGACTCTGGCGTTAAGCTGGACGAGCGCGGCTTTATCTTCGTTGACGAAAACTGCCGTACTGAAGTCCCAGGCGTTTACGCTATCGGTGACTCAGTGCGCGGCCCAATGCTGGCGCACAAAGCGTCAGAAGAGGGTATCATGGTTGCAGACATCATTGCGGGCCACAAAGCTGCAATGAACTACGACTGCATCCCTAACGTGATTTACACCTTCCCTGAGATGGCTTGGGTCGGTAAGACCGAGCAGGACCTCAAAGCGGAAGGCGTTAAGTATAAGAGTGGCAAGTTCCCGTTCGCGGCCTCTGGTCGTGCCATGGCGGCGAACGCAACTGAAGGATTCGTTAAGATCCTGGCTGATGAAGTCACCGATCGTATCCTGGGTGTGCACATTGTCGGTGGCATCGCATCTGAGCTGATCGCTCAGGGTGTTATCGCAATGGAGTTCGCATCTAGTGCGGAAGATCTACAGCTGACTGTCTTCGCTCACCCGACTGTATCGGAAGCGATTCACGAAGCTGCACTGGCAGTGGATAACCACGCTATCCACATCGCCAACCGCAAAAAACGCTAAGTGCCGTTAACTGCTCACCCTCTGGCCACAAGCCAGAGGGCGATTCAGTTCGGCCTTTCGACGGGTATTCCCGTACGACTAACGAGATTGAGAAACGGATCAAAGTATGAATCTTCATGAGTACCAGGGTAAACAGCTGTTTGCCGAGTATGGTCTGCCAGTGTCTAAGGGCATTGCAGTGGACACTCCAGAAGCAGCCGCTGAAGCAGCCAAGCAGATTGGTGGCGACAAGTGGGTTGTAAAAGCACAGGTTCACGCCGGTGGCCGCGGTAAAGCGGGCGGTGTAAAACTGGTTGATAGCCCAGAAGAAGCAGCACAGTTCGCTAAAGATAAGCTCGGTACTAACCTGGTGACCTACCAGACTGACGCTAACGGTCAGCCTGTCTCTAAAATCCTGGTTGAAACTTGCACTGATATCGCTAACGAACTGTACCTCGGTGCGGTTGTAGACCGCTCTTCACGCCGTATCGTTTTCATGGCGTCTACTGAGGGTGGTGTAGAGATCGAGAAAGTTGCACACGAGACTCCAGAGAAAATTCTGAAAGCAACTATCGACCCACTGACTGGCGCACAGCCATACCAGGGCCGTGAACTGGCGTTCAAACTGGGTCTGGAAGGTGATCAGATCAAGCAGTTCGTTAAGATCTTCATGGGTCTGGCGCAGATGTTCGAAGAGAAAGATCTGGCACTGCTCGAGATCAACCCGCTGGTTATCACTGATGCCGGCAACCTGCACTGTCTGGACGCTAAAGTCGTTATCGATGGCAACTCTGTTTACCGTCACAAAGATATTCAGGCGATGGAAGATCCATCACAGGAAGACGAGCGTGAAGCACGCGCGGCTGAGTGGGATCTTAACTACGTAGCCCTGACTGGCAACATCGGTTGTATGGTTAACGGTGCTGGCCTGGCGATGGGTACGATGGATATCGTCTCTCTGCACGGCGGTTTCCCAGCTAACTTCCTGGACGTTGGTGGCGGCGCGACTAAAGAGCGTGTTACTGAAGCGTTCAAGATCATCCTGGAAGACTCTAAAGTTAAAGCGGTTCTGGTTAACATCTTCGGCGGTATCGTACGTTGTGACCTGATCGCTGAAGGTATCATCGGCGCTGTTAAAGAAGTGGGCGTTGAAGTACCAGTCGTTGTTCGCCTTGAAGGTAACAACGCTGACCTCGGCTCTAAACTGCTGTCCGAGTCTGGACTCGACATCATCGCGGCTACCAGTCTGACTGATGCTGCACAGCAGGCAGTTAAAGCAGCAGGAGGCAACTAATCATGTCAGTACTAATTAACAAAGACACTAAAGTAATCTGTCAGGGTTTCACTGGCGGTCAGGGTACTTTCCACTCTGAACAGGCTATTGCGTACGGCACCAAAATGGTTGGCGGCGTAACACCAGGCAAAGGTGGTACTACTCACCTGGGTCTGCCTGTATTCAACACCGTTGCTGAAGCTGTTGAAGCGACTGGCGCAACTGCATCTGTTATCTACGTTCCAGCGCCTTTCTGTAAGGACTCTATCCTAGAAGCGGCTAACGCAGGTATCGAGCTGATCGTATGTATTACTGAGCACATCCCGGTAATGGACATGCTGCAGTGTAAAGTTAAGTGTGACGAGCTAGGCGTTCGCCTGATCGGTCCTAACTGTCCAGGTGTTATTACTCCTGGGGAGTGTAAGATCGGTATCATGCCAGGTCACATCCACCTGCCAGGTAAAGTCGGCATCGTTTCTCGTTCAGGTACTCTGACGTACGAAGCGGTTAAGCAGACGACTGATGCTGGTTTCGGCCAGTCTACCTGTGTTGGTATCGGTGGTGACCCAATCCCTGGTTCTAACTTCATCGACATTCTGGAGATGTTCCAGAACGACCCACAGACCGAAGCGATCGTTATGATCGGTGAGATCGGTGGTTCAGCTGAAGAGGAAGCTGCGGCATACATCAAGGCTAACGTAACTAAGCCTGTTGTCTCTTACATTGCTGGTGTAACTGCACCTCCAGGCAAGCGCATGGGTCACGCTGGTGCGATCATCTCTGGCGGTAAGGGTACAGCTGACGAGAAGTTCGCTGCACTTGAAGACGCTGGCGTTAAGACTGTTCGCTCACTGGCTGATATCGGTGTTGCACTGGCTGAGATCACTGGCTGGGAAATGAAGTAAGTCATTTACCTGCTATGAAAAAAGGCGACCCTCTTTTTAAGAGCGTCGCCTTTTTTAGGCCCGCCATGATGCTCGTTTGGGGCTCTGGGTAGGAGGGATCTACACAAAGCGTATGTTCCCGACCCTATCTGGCTTAAACCTGACTGCCTCACGCCGTCTGGAACTACCTATCCAGACGCGCTGCGAGCCATCCGTGGGCGCTCGGTGATTTACATCCTTGTAAATCAACGGTCTGGATAGGTAGTCCCAGCCGGCCGGTGTCCCTGTGTATACAGCCGAATAAACACGGCGCTGAGGTTGCCTCCGAAGCAAAGTAGGTCAGCTCTTGAGCTGACATTATTACCTCTAACTACCTCTTACACTGGCTGGTCAAATAACCCCGGCCTTTCGTCGACTCAAGAGTCGACCTACTCTGGCTGTATCAGCCAGCTGAGAGCCTCTTCAATATCGCCTTCGGTAAAGGCAGTGTGCTTACGATCGGTATATGCCTGCAGACGCTTGGGCTCGGTGGCCGCTTCGAAGAGCTCGATACCAAATCGATAGGGTATAACGGCGTCATCCTCGCTGTGCATCACCACCATGGGCTCGGTGATCTCTTGAATCTTTGTGATTGAATCGAACCGGTGATTCAGTAGCGAATCGACAGGTAGCCAAGGGTAGTCGGCTTTCGCCATTGCGGCGATGCTGGTGTAGGGCGCGGCGAAGATGATTCCAGCGAAGTCACGCTCAGTTCCCAGCTGTGCTGCCACACCGGTGCCTAGAGACTCGGCGTATAAATAGAGGTTCTCAGCTGGAAGCTGCATGGTTTCAAGCCAATCAAACACAGCGCGGGCGTCGGTGTACATTCCAGTTTCACTCGGGGTGCCGGTGCTTTGGCCGTAGCCTCGCCAGCTGAATATCACCAACCCGCGTCCATCGTTACCTAGGTCGGTTATTAGGCGTTTGCGGGTGCTCAGGTTGCCGGCGTTGCCGTGTAGATAGACGAGGGTGGGCTGGTTTGGTTGAGCAGGGCGGTGCCAAAGTTGGAGGCGTTCGCCATCGGGTGTGTCGATCCAGTGTTCAATTGCGCCAGGAAAGACACTATCGATTGGATTAACCTTAGAGTCTGGTTTAAAAATCAACGATTCCTGCGCTGCGTACATATACCCACTTGCACCCAAATATAAGGCTGCACCCAGTCCCACAATTCCAGCTACAACACGCTTCACACCATCGACTCCAAAAGTAGGTCGGCTTTAAAGCCGACAATTTCACGAGAATACTACGAAACCGATCGTATGAGGGATCTACGCAAAGCGTACGTTCCCGACATCGTTCTAAATCGCGTCGTTCGGCTGCGCCTCACAACCCTCGTACAGGGGATCTACTTCAGTGAGAGGGATCTGAGCGAAGCGAAGGTCGCGACAGCGAGCTTTCAAGCGCCAACAAAAAAGGGACCCGCTCGCGCTAGATCCCTTTTGCCAGTTACAGTGGTTACTACCTTTTATCAAAAGCCGCACGAACTAGCTTCATCAATCCTTGGGTAGACTGATCGTAGTCCTTAGTAGATTCATCGATATTCTGGCTGATCTCATTAGCCAGACGCTTGCCGAGCTGTACACCCCACTGGTCAAACGAGTTGATGTTCCAGATTGCACCCTGAACAAAGACCTTGTGCTCGTACAGGGCGATCAGCGCGCCAAGGCTACGCGGGCTTATGCGATCGAGAAGAATCACGTTTGACGGACGGTTGCCTGGGCAGGTCTGGTACTCCAGCAAGCCATCAGAGTTGTCACCGTTCATAAAGGCGTTCGCCTGGGCCAGCATGTTAGTTAACAGGGCAAAGTGGTGCTCTGCCGTCTGGTCATCAGTCTCGAGTGAGCCGATAAAGTCGATCGGAACGAAACGCGTGCCCTGGTGCAGAAGCTGGAAGAAGGCGTGCTGACCATTCGAGCCAGTCTGACCCCAAACGATTGGGCCGGTAGCGTAATCAACCTGATTGCCATCAACATCAACCGACTTGCCGTTGGACTCCATATCGAGCTGCTGCAGGAAGGCAGGTAGCTGGTGCAGTGCCTGATCGTAAGGGATCACCGCCTGGGTCTCTGCGCCTAGGAAGTTGATGTACCAGATGCCGATCAATGCCATCACCACGGGCATATTCTGCTCGAGCGGCGCATTGAGGAAGTGCTGGTCCATCTCATAGGCGCCTTCCAGCAGCTCGATAAAGCCCTCGTAGCCAATCGATAGTGCGATTGGTAGGCCAATGCTTGACCATAGAGAGTAGCGACCGCCAACCCAAGCCCAGAATTCGAAGATATTCTCTTGACGAATGCCGAACTCCATTGCCGCAGCTTGGTTAGTCGACACCGCGACAAAGTGCTGGCCGATATCGGCATCATCTCCGGCGTTCTTGAAGAACCACTTACGTGCTGTCTGAGCGTTGAGTAGCGTCTCTTGAGTCGAGAAGGTCTTAGTAGAGACAATAAAGAGGGTGGTTTCTGGCTTAAGGCTCTTCAGCACCTTCTTGATATGCTGGCCATCAACGTTTGAGACGAAGTGGAGTTTGAGGTCTGGATGCTTAGCATGAAGCAGCGCGCGCACCGTCATATTAGGGCCGAGGTCTGATCCACCGATACCGATATTGACGATGTCGGTGATGCGGTTGCCTTTACAGCCTTTCCACTCACCACTGCGAACCTTCTCGCTGAACTCTTTGAGTTTCTCAAGGCTCGCGCGGATAGCTGGCATCACATCTTCGCCGTCTACAACCACAGGCTCGTCGCCGCGGTTACGCAGAGCGGTGTGCAGTACTGGACGCTTCTCGGTGACGTTGACGATATCGCCCGAAAACATCTGCGCGCGACGTTGGCGCAGTGGTGAGTGCTCGGCCAAGTCGATCAGGGCGTTCATGATCTCGTCATTGACCTTGTTCTTCGAGAAGTCGAGGAACAGCTCACCTAAACGCAGGCTCATCCTGTCAAAACGTTTTTCATCCTGGGCAAAGTAATCCGAGATATTGTCGTTGCGTGTATCCTCTGCCAGCTTGGCGAGCTTTTTCCATGAAACAGAAGAGCTGAGTAGGTTCATTGCGATTCAATCCTTAAAAAGGTCTTCGGTAGATTGCGTACATATGTAGCACTTTAACTATCAGCGGGTACTACATCTTTGTTGCAATCTTAACAAAAACTGAAGCAAAGACCGCGTTTTTTAGTCGGTTTTGTTCGAAATTTCGGTAAGTTTACTAAATAAATGGGAGCTTTGGACAGGTTTTGATAAGCAAATGTAGGAATAGTACAAGGATCTGAATTGCTGCGGTTTCCAGCAAGAGCATACCTCAAGTAGCGAAAAATCAGCATATTCTTAAAATCCCTATGCATATAACAAATGCGTTTATAAATTAACGAAAACTTAACGAAATTCATAAGTATATGTTTTTATTGTGTTTTATTGTTCGAATTGAATGTGCGGCAAAAAAAAGTGTAAAAAAGTGCCCAAACCGGGGAACTTTTTCCTCTTATTAAGTTGACCAACCCGCAAAGCATTGCATAAGATGCTGTCGTATCCCGAGCCGGCGGGCCTTTCTTCGTTACGTGTAGCGCGGAGGGACAAGATCAGGCAGGGGACATTTGAGGCTTACAAACTGGAGAAAATTCTCATGAAAAAAATTATTGCACTTGCAGTTGCTACTGCAATCTCTGCACCTGCTATGGCTGACCTGACTATTGGTGGTTCTGCTCGTTACCAGGCTGACAACGGTAACGGCGCTGACTGGGCTGCAACAACTAACCGTGTTCTGGTTTCTGTCGCTGGTTCTACTACTGCTGAGTCAGGCATGTTCGTTTCTGCAGGCGCAACTCTGCAGATGACTGGCAACGCTGGCGTAACTCGCGACGGTGACAACGCTATTACTATTGGTAACGCGGCTGCAAACGTTGTACTTGGTGCGTTCGAACCTGCTGGTGCGTTCTCTTCAGGTGCTGATGCATTCCAGAACGGCGCTGCTGTTGCTTCTACTGAAGGTTCACTGCGCGCTCGTAGCATGCAGAACGTTGGTCTTAACGTTACTGCAGTTGAAGGTCTGACTCTTCAGGTTTCAACTGACATGGACAACACAGATGACACACGTCTGGTAGTTGGTTACAACTTCGGTTCTTTCTCAGTAACTGGTGCAGTTGAGAACATCGATGGCGGTGACAACCTGACATCTGTTACTGCTGGCACTACTCTGGGTGGTGTTGCTGTAAACGCGTCTTACGGTTCACAGGGTGATAACAACTCAACTAACATCAATGCTTCTTACATGGGCTTCAGCCTGGCTGTACAGAACGATGAAGTTGGCGCTACTGACGAGCAGGAAATTTACGGTGCCTACGCTGTAGCTAACGCTGCTGGTATCGAAGGTTTCACAGTGACTGTTGGTGCTGGTGACTCTGACGCTCCTGGCCGTGACACTCGTTACGGCGTACGTCTCGACTACGCATTCTAATCTAGCGCAGGTTTAAACCTGCTCTTGTTAGAAACCTAGGAAAGGGAAGCTGTGGCTTCCCTTTTCTTTTTAGTCTTTTGCTGGCGTCAGTCCACGTCTATATCCGAGCTTCTGACTACGTGGGAGGGTGAGTAGATAGGCGCTCTAGGTTTGGTCGGCTAATCTCCCTTTGGTCGACAAGCATCCAACAGGGCTATTCCCCTGTTGATGTAGGAGGCTTGTTCGCGCAGCGAATTAGCCGGCCAGTGACAGGACTTAGGGGCAAGACTCCTCGATCAGCAGTTCAGTCGGCAGTACTACATTCTCATTTGTTTCCGCTTCCAAGAACATTCTTGCTGCCCGACGTCCTTTATCGACGCTGTGCTGCTGCTCAGTGGTGATGGTTGGGTGCAGGTTTTGTGCTTCGGGAATGCCATCGAAGCCGACGATTCTTGTGCTTTTTTGGGGTCAGACCCAGTTTTTCGCTAATTTAGATTCCCCTAATGAATTGGGGGTCATTATTGGTTTTAATCTAGAGCATGTCAGGAATCGCATAGGTTTGATAAACTAATGTGTATTTGACCGTGCTAGGTCAGTCGCCGGTTTTTTTTTATGTCTAGTGCTTCGCGAACACTTCTCTTACTCTGCTCTCTCCAGGTTTTGATCTGGGGATTAATAGTTCCGTTATTTCATACTTCCCTACCTTTAGATATTGCTGAGTTGGTCGCTTTCTCGGGAGAGGGCGTTATCGCCAACTACAAACACCCAAATTTGCCTGGGTTACTTTATGAACTGGTGGCTTGGCTGACCGGCAGCTTCGGATCGGTCTACCTGCTGTCTCAACTCTCTATTGTTGCGTCATATATTGCTATCTATTTGCTAGCAAAAGCCTTGGTAGGTGAGTGTAAGGCTATTGTTGCAGTGCTACTGACAAGTGCGATCTTCTACTATCATTGGCCGACTACTGAGTTTAATCACAATATTCTGCAGATCCCGCTCTGGGCTTGGGCTACCCATCTCGCTTGGCAAGCAGTTCGTTACAATCGCTTGTCCAGTTGGATTGGGTTGGGTGTCGTGGCTGGTGCGATGGTCTGGACAAAGTATTCATCTGGCATCTTGCTGTTATGGATCTTTATTTGGATGCTATCGAGTAGTGCAGGTAGAGGTCGCTTCAGAGTTATCGGACCTTATTTAACCGCTGCACTTTTCATTTTGGCGGCCATACCGCAAGCTCAGTATCTAATTGGCTCCGATTTCCTTCCGCTCGAGTATGCGGCGCGGCGCGCTGAAACCGGTGGGATAAGCGATAGTTTGAAGTTTGTACTATCACAGCTGGCGAATCATCTCTTCTTCATTGTTCTGCTATTGATTGGTGCTCTTCTGGGTCGAGGGATGTTGGTGCCTAAGTCCCAGAGAGTAGCTGGTCAAACCAAGTTTCTGCTTCTGGTTGTTGTGATGCCGGTAGTCATGGTGGCTTTGCTACCCCTGTTGTCTGGGAAGGGGTTGAAGTCCATGTGGGGCACGCCGATGTTTAACTTCTCCGGGCTTTTGCTGCTCTATTTCGGTGGCAATCGAATGAATGACCTGAGGGAACGCCGGATAAAAATTGCTGCACTGTGTCTTATCCCTTTAATCGGTCTGTTGTACATATCCCAACATATCTGGCGCGCAGAGTTCAGTGATAAGCCAATGCGGACACTCTGGCCGCAAGCTGAAATGGCACAGCTTTTTGAGCAGCGGTATCAGCAGGAGACGGGTGTGCCGTTGCGGCTTATTGCTGGTTCTGATTGGCTCAGCGGTACTATCGTTGGAGGTATGGCTGCAGGTATGGCTGATAAGCCTCGGATTAGTATCGATGGAGATGCACTTAAATCGCCGTGGATAACTCCAGAGGTTGCTCGAACATCGGGGGCACTAATAGTTTGGCAGGGGAATCCTACAGACTCGTTGGTCGCTTTCGCTGTGTCGCTGAACGCTGATTTGGCACAATCACAACAGGCGGAGTTTGTTTGGCATCCAGATAAGGCTGACAAACCAATTGTAATTCAATACATTAGTGTTCCACCTGCTAAGCCCTGAAGGCCAAATTATTGATGAATACCGCTCCCTTTCTGTCAATCGTTGCACCTGCTTACAATGAGTCGGAAGCCTTAGCGCTATTTTTCGAACGTCTTAGGCCTATATTGGAGTCTACGGGGCTAGCGTATGAGATAGTGTGTGTTAATGACGGTAGCCGGGATAACACCTTTGATCTGCTTTGCGAGCTGCGAGAGCAGTATCCAGAGATCAAAGTAGTGGATCTCTCGCGTAATTTCGGCAAGGAGCCAGCACTAACCGCAGGTCTAGATATTTGCAGCGGAGACATCGTTATTCCCATCGACGTTGATCTTCAGGATCCGCCTGAGCTCATTCCTCAGATGATCGCGAAATGGCAAGAGGGTTATGACGTGGTTCTCGCCTTGCGTTCAGACCGCTCAACTGACTCCTTCATGAAGCGACTCACGGCCAACGGTTTCTACAGAGTGTTTGGTCGAGTTAGTCAGGTTGATATGCCGAGTAATGCGGGCGACTTTCGATTGATGGACCGTAGGGTGGTTGAGGCGTTGAAGCGGCTGCCAGAACGCACCCGCTTTATGAAAGGGCTTTTTGCTTGGCTCGGTTTCAAAACGACCTCAATAGAGTTCAAGCGCGAAGCACGCAGCGCCGGCGAGGGCAAATGGGGTAGTTGGAAACTCTGGAACTTTGCTTTGGATGGAATCTTCTCCTTCAGCACAGCACCTCTGCGTATCTGGACTTATGTCGGTTTTCTGCTCTCAGCCTTCTCTGCGCTCTATTTGGTCTACGTAGTCGCTGACACGCTAATTTACGGAAATCCAGTCGATGGCTACCCATCCCTCGTTGCAATTTCGCTCTTCTTTAATGGTGCAATTTTGATGGGCCTGGGCATTATGGGTGAATATGTGGGTCGCATTTTTTTGGAGACGAAACGCCGTCCAATCTATTTGGTGCGAGAAACCGTCGGTTTTGATTCTTCCGACGATTACCCATGAGAGAACTGCTGAGTCAGATCACACGATTTGCAACTGTCGGATTGGTCGCTACCGGTGTCCACGCCTTGGCCTACGCGCTGCTTGGGGGGATGGCGCTCATATCACCCCTGCTGGCAAACTTTTTTGCGTTCTTGTTAGCCTTCGTCTTTTCCTATGTGGGGCATTTTAAAATCACCTTCGCTAAAGAGATGGAAGGGCGCAGCCTGCACAGTTCTTTTGGTATTCAACTGCGGTTTTTCCTTGTTGCGCTGCTCGGCTTAGGTCTAAATTCGCTCGCGGTGTGGCTAACCACAGATGTTGTCGGGCTTCATTATTTGCTGGCTATTTTGCCGATGGTCTTTTTAGTACCGCTTGCCACCTTTGGCCTATCTCGGGTATGGGCCTTTAAATAGCAGCGCGGGCACTCTGTGGGGATAGCCTTACAAATCTGTAAACTCAGTCGATTGGTATCTGTGCTAGACTCGCCACTCTTTGAAAGCCTCGGGGGCTGACTCATGACCGCAAACCGCTTTACCCTCTGGCTTACGCTCTATTTTCTGCTCGTTCTCAATATCCCGTTAACGCTACAGCTCTACAAAATCATCGCAAACAGAGAGAGTGAGCTTTCAGTCGGATTTTTAATTTCACTTCCGTTTTTCTTTGGGGCGCTGTTCTACTTCCTGTTCTCGTTTATCACCGTTCGGTGGCTGCTGAAGCCTTTGAGTATTGGGCTGGTTTTGGTATCGGCACTGGTGACCTATGCGATGTACTCCTACGGTACGTTGTTTGATTACTCGATGATTCAGAATGTCTTCGAGACCAATTACGGCGAGGCAAGTTCGTATTTAAGCCTATCGGCAACTGGTAGCTTTGTTCTGCTAGGTATAGTTCCAGCATTTGTGATAATGCGGACTCGGGTCATCTACAAGCCAATTCTGCGTGAGTGCCTGTATAAAGGGGGTGCAATGCTCGCATCCTTGGCTGTGATTGGAGTGATTGCGGCGCTTTACTTTAAAGATTACTCCGCGTTTGGAAGGAATAACTCTTATCTCAATAAGATGATCATTCCGGTGGAGTACATTGCTGCAACGATTAAGTATGTTAATCGTAATGTTCTTGCTCAGCCCTTGGAGTATCAAACTCTTGGAAACGACGCTCGTTTGCTAGCGAGCTCCAAACCGCGACTCACGGTGCTTATTCTGGGTGAAACTGCACGTGCTCAGAGCTTTCAGCTTAATGGTTATGCGCGAGCGACTAACCCTTCTACGTCCCAACTGGGTGTAGTTGCTGTGCAGAATGTGAGTACATGCGGAACAGCAACTGCGCTCTCTGTCCCTTGTATGTTTGCGCGCATGTCCAAGGATAACTTTGATGGTAGGGCGGTTCGCTATCAAGACCAGTTGATGGATGTGTTGGCTCACGCTCAGATTGATCCCCTCTGGCTAGACACAGATGGCGGATGTAAAGGGGTGTGTGATCGTATTGAAACTTGGAACTACACCCAAGACACGGATTCAGAGTTCTGTACCAACGAGTTTTGTGATGATCATATTCTGCTCTCAGAGTTGGATAGAGCAATTGCGAGCCGATCCACAGGGGATATTGTGATTACCTTGCATACCAATGGTAGTCATGGGCCAACCTATTTTGAGCGATACGACGATAAGTTTCGTCGATTTGTACCAGACTGCCAGCGTGCCGACATTCAGAACTGCTCAAGTGACGAGATTATAAACACCTACGACAACACTATTTTGCACACCGATAATCTGATTGCGGAGACCATTAAGAAGGTTCGAGATCAGTATCCGCAATATGCTTCGCGGGTCGTGTATATCTCTGATCACGGCGAGTCTTTGGGTGAGAATGGCGTCTACTTACATGGCATGCCTTACGCGATCGCGCCTGATGAGCAGACGCATGTTCCCTGGTTGCTCTGGTTCTCTGATGCTGCTCAGCGAGAGCTAGCGATTGATGTGAACTGCCTGAAGACTCGAGCCGAGCAGGGTGGTTACTCGCATGATAATTTGTTTGACACTATGTTGAGCATTACCGGAGTGGAGACTTCTATTTATCAGCCTGACTTGGATCTGTTGAGTGGGTGTCGAGGATAGGAAATCAGGGTCAGACCCATTTTTGGCTAATTTAGAATAGGCTGATAGGTAGGGTTTTGTTGGCGAACGATTAAGGGAGCGTCCGAAAGGTGTCGCCTCATCTCCCGTTGGTCGATAAGCCTCCTACAGAGCTTGATGTAGGAGGTTTGTTCGCGCAGCGAATTAACCGACCGGCGGCATCTTTCAGGGACAAGACTCCCCGATCAGCAGCTCGGTAGGTAAAACCACATTTTCATTATTATCCGCTTCCAAGAACATCCTTGCTGCACGACGTCCTTTCTCGACCGAGTGCTGCTGCACAGTGGTGATGGTTGGATGCAGGTTTTGTGCTTCTGGAATGCCATCGAAGCCGACTATTCTCAGATCCTCAGGTACTCTGAGGCCCATCTGCAGCGCGGTCTGCAGCGTTGCCATCGCTATGACGTCTGACATACACAGGAGTAGGTCAGGGCGGGGGACGGTGTTTAGCGCCTCTCTGGCCGCCTGATAGGCCCAGCGGTGGGTATTCAGTGGGATGTTCCAGATACGGTCCAGCGGGAGTTCTATTCCCGCGTCTTTGATTGCATCGAAGTAGCCGTTGAGGCGATCGATTGAGATCGACTCGGGTGCGCCATCTATATCCTCTTCGGTGAGGCGTGAGATGCGCGGAAAGCTGGTAACCCTCAGGCCAAGAATACCCAAGTTTTGGGGTTTCTCTTTCAGTGCGTAGCGGGCAATTTCATAAGCGGCGCCGCGGTTGTCGACGTTGATTGCCGGGTATCCCTCGATCAGGTTGTCGACAACGATAAGACGCTTCTGCTGGCGCAGGAGGTGCTCGTAGGTGCGGCCATCTGCGGTGATCATGCCGTAAGCGATATAGCCATCGACCATCGATTCATGCTGACGCTGGCGGCCGGATTGGTCCATATCGCGCGCCGATAGCAGCAGCATGTTGAGATGAGCCTCGTCGAAGACTTCGGCAAGACCCGCCAAGAAGTGCGAGGCGACGTAGTCGCTCATGGAGTAGGCGAGGCTGTCGGTGAGTACTACGCCGACTACGCCTGAACGGCCGGTGCGCAGGTAACGCCCAGCTGCGCTGGGGCCAACATAACCGAGCTTCTTGCACTCGGTTAAAATGCGCTCGCGCAGCGCCTCAGAGAGTTGGTCTGGGCGGTTGAAGGCGTTAGAGACGGTTGCGGTGGATACTTCGAGTATTCGGGCAACGTCTTTAATCGTTAGTTTTTTTGTTTTTCTTGTTGGCATTTGGTTTACCTTTAAAAGTCTCTTCAAAAGAGGCCTTTTATCTTGTTCGGTCGCGTCATTCGGCTGTTCCGAATAACCCTCCTACGGAGCGACTACGGGAGGTCGGCATACAGCGCTTGGTACGGTGGTAGTTCGATCTGGTTATCAACAAAACGGCCAGTGAACCCGTGCTCGGTATGTACCTTCTGAATCTCGCCGCTGTATTGCACGAAAATGCTCTCACCGGTCATATTGATTGCGACCAATAACTTCTGTTGGTCACAGCTGCGCGTGAACACCAGAGCTTCGCCTGTACCCTCAATCAGGTCTAGGTCGCCATCGATCAATGCTGGCTGATGTTTACGCCAGTTGATGAACTGGCGTACAGAGCGCAGCGTTGAACTCTTGCGATCTTCCTGCTCTGAAACCGACAATGGCAAATGGCGCTCGTCCACTGGTAGCCAAGGCTCTACGATCGCGAAGCCACCATGATCGGCATCGGACCAAGGCATGGGCGTGCGGCAACCGTCACGGCCTTTGTACTCTGGCCAGAAGGTGATGCCGTAAGGGTCCTGCAGACGCTCGAATGCAACCTCCGCTTGGGGAAGACCGAGCTCCTCACCTTGATAAAGACAAGCGCTCCCGCGCAGACTCATCAGCATCGCTAAAGAGATGGCAGGAAAAAGCGTTGGGTCTTCGTTCTTGCCCCAGCGCGTGGCGCTGCGCTGAACATCGTGGTTCGACAGCGCCCAGCAGGGCCAAGCGTCACCAGCCTTCTCTTTGAATTCTTTCAACACGCCACGCACAAACTCCGCACCGCTCTCATTTTCTAGCAGGTCGAAGGTGTAGGCCATATGGAGCTTATCGCTACCGCTGGTGTACTCGGCCATGCGCTCGAGGGCGCTGTACGGATCCACCCCAATCTCACCCACAGTGGTGGAGCCGGGATACTCATTCATCAACTTGCGCATGTCCTTCAAAAACTCGAGATTCTCTGGACGGCTCAGGTTGTAGATGTGACGTTGACGCGAGAAGGGGTTACTACGATGAATACCACCCGGGGTTGGTTCATCGGCCGGTAATGGCGGGTTGTTGCGCAGTTCGGCGTCGTGGTAATAGAGGTTAACGGTATCCAAACGGAAGCCATCAACGCCCAGGTCCAGCCAGAAACGCATGTTGTCTAGATTAGCCTGTCGCACTTCAGGGTTGTGGAAGTTGAGGTCGGGCTGGCTGGTTAGGAAGTTATGCAGGTAGTACTGCTCACGGCGCGTATCCCACTGCCATGCCGAGCCGCCAAAGAGTGATAGCCAGTTGTTGGGTGGCGTGCCATCCTCTTTGGGATCAGCCCAGACGTACCAATCTGCCTTCGGGTTATCGCGGCTGGCACGACTCTCTTTGAACCACTCATGTTGGTCAGATGAGTGGCTGATCACCTGGTCAATGATGACCCTAAGGTCCAGGCGATGAGCCTCATCCACCAAGGCTTTGAAGTCATCCAGCGAGCCGAACATGTCGTCCACATCACGATAGTCGGAGACATCGTAGCCGAAGTCATCCATTGGCGAGGTGAAAAATGGAGAGAGCCAGATCGCATCGACACCGAGTGATGCGACGTACTCCAGCTTCATGGTGATGCCCTTAAGGTCACCGATACCGTCGCTGCGGCTATCCATAAAGCTGCGTGGGTAGATCTGGTAAATAACCCCGCCTTTCCACCAAGTCTGACTCATAAACATCTTCCTGCGGGGTCTGACCCCTTTAAATTTTTAACGGGGTCTGACCCCATATCCGTTAGCCCAGACTCAGCAATACAAAGCCATTGGGTTCTAATTGCCACTCGTTACCGTTCTGCGTGGCAGCGTTGCTGAGGAGCACCTCTCCTGCTCTTGCCGTGTATGTCTGAGACTGCGCAGATAGGTTGAAAATACACTGCACCTGGTCGCCACGAACGAAGTCGAGAATCGCATCACCGGAGTGCAGGTATTCAGTTGCACCGGTACGCAGGGCTTCACTATTGCCGCGTATCTTGAGCAATTCGCGATAGGTCTCAAACACCGATCCGTCTACACCGACCTGCGTATCAGCGGCACGTTGCTGCTGTGGCTGTTTTACGGGCAGCCAAGGTTTCGCCTCGGCAAAACCACCATGGCTCTCAGTGGCACTCCAAGTCATTGGCGTGCGGCAACCGTCGCGGCCTTTATCCGCAGGCCAGAAATTAAGGCCTTGAGGGTCTGTCAGTTCATGATACTCGAGGTCAGACTCGGGCATGCCGAGCTCTTCGCCCTGGTAGATACAGATAGAGCCCTGCTGAGTCAGAAGGAGAGCACCGGCCTGTTTTGCTAGGTCGTTCCAATCCATGCCGTCCCGATGCCAGCGACTGGTGTGGCGCACAACGTCATGGTTTGACAGTGCCCAGCAGGGCCAGCCATTCGGTGCGCCCTGGAAGAAGGCTTCAATCTGATGGCGGAAGTGCTCAGGCGTAAATGTTGGGCCAAGCATCTCAAAGGAGTAGGCCATGTGGAGACGGCGGCCGGAGGTGTACTGGCCCATAATTTCAATCGGGTGGTGCGCCTCACCGATTTCGCCAACCAGAGTTCGGTTGTCATACTCATCGAGTAGCGCACGCATTTTCTCCAGGAACGCAAGGTTTTCCGGCTGATTCTTAGAGTAGATGTGGTACAGATAGTGGTACGGGTTCCACTCGCCAACAGACAAATCAGTTTTTGGGTTCGCAGGATCGTTGCGCAGATGCTTATCGTGGAAGTAGAAATTTGCGGTATCCAGGCGGAAACCGTCGACTCCGCGCTCAAGCCAGAAACGCATATTATCGAGGTGATACTGCTGCACTTCAGGATTGTGGAAGTTGAAGTCGGGCTGCTCTGCTAGGAAGTTGTGCAAGTAGTACTGGCGACGACGCGGTTCCCAGGTCCAGCCATTACCGCCAAAGATCGCTTGCCAGTTGTTCGGTGCACTGCCATCTGGATTTGGGTCAGCCCATACATACCAGTCGGCCTTATCATTGGTTTTATCCTGACGACTCTGCTGGAAGAGCGGGTGTTGATCAGATGAGTGGCTGATAACCTGGTCGATCATCACTTTCAGACCCAGAGAGTGCGCCTTCTCAACCATTGCATCGAAGTCGGCGAGCGTGCCAAAGGTTGGATCTATATCGCAGTAATCGGAGACGTCGTACCCCATATCTTTCATCGGGGAGGTAAAGATCGGTGAGAGCCAAATTGCGTCAGCACCCAGCTGCGCAATATGCTCCAGACGTGATGTGATCCCTGGAATATCACCAATGCCGTCGTTATCGGAATCTTGGTAAGAGCGCGGGTAGATCTGATAAATGACCGCACCTTTCCACCAATTATTGCTCATGAATCTCTCCACGGGGTCAGACCCCTTTTAATCTTTTAAAGGGGTCTGACCCCAGCTCAAAAAATAAAAATAAACGGGGGCAACCAAGCGAAGCTCGGCCACCCCAAAACTTAGCCTTTGACGGAACCCGCCACGAGGCCGCGCACAAAGAAGCGCTGCAGTGCAAAGAAGACAACCAGCGGTAGAATGATGCTGATGAATGCACCCGAGGTAAGCACTTCCCAATTCGACCCGCGTGTCCCGAGAAGGGCGCGCAGCTGGGCCGTTAATACAATCTGATCTTCGCCTTGGCCTAGGAATACCATCGCCACGAGCAGGTCGTTCCAGACCCAAAGAAACTGGAAGATGGTGAAGCTTGCCAACGCGGGGATAGACAGTGGCAGAATGATGCGCACAAACACCTGGAAGTGACTCGCGCCGTCCACACGCGCTGATTCAATCAGATCGCCAGGAAGGCTGCGCATGTAGTTGCGCATCAGATAGATCGCCAAAGGCAGTCCAAACCCGGTGTGGGCCATCCACACGCCAACGTAGCCTTTAGACTCGAAGCCAAACATTTGCCCCAGATCCGAGTAGAGACGTAGCAACGGCACCAGTGAAGTCTGTAGAGGCACCACCAACAGTCCGATAACTGCAGCGAAGAGCCACTCGCGACCAGCAAAACGCATCCAGCTGAAAGCATAGGCTGCAAACGCGGCGATAAGAACCGGAATGACCGTTGCTGGAATGGTTACCGCAAGGGTGTTAAGGAATGCCTGGCCGATACCGCCGTTAGAAATGACGTTGTCATAGTTTTCCAGCGTAAATTCAGCCGGCTGAGCATAGGCGAAGAAGATTCGCTTGCCTCGACTACCTTTGATCGGCTCATCTGATAGGTACTCATAGCTACCATCAGCGTTGACCTGCAGCAAGTCACCATTTTTGAGTGTGATCTGTGAGCCGGGTTCAGCCTCTTGCGGCGTATTTGAGGTGCTACCAAACGCCACTATATTGGTGTACGTGTCACCTTCGTTGCTCGTCAGTTGCCCCGCTAGTACATATCCCTTGTCCGTCTGAACCTGCTCTGAGGGAGTCGCGGTGCGAGCGAAGGTAACCTGAGTGGAGGCGTTAAAGGCAGTCCACCAGCCTGATGCAGCAAGCGCGTCTTTGTCACGGATTGAGCTGACAAACAGTCCAAGAGTCGGTATCAACCACAAGATAACCAGAGCGATCAGTGCCGTACCGTTAAAGAAACCCGGAAGTTTAGATTTAGAAACACTCATTAACGTCCAGCCTCATCTTTGCGGAAACGGTAGATGTTCCACGCCATAATCGGAATAACAGAGATCATAATGATAATTGCAATAGCAGAACCGCGACCGAAATCACCGGCACCACGGAACATCCAGTCGTACATAAGGTTCGCGAGTACCTGGGTTTCCCATTGACCATTGGTCATCGCTAGTACGATATCGAAGACTTTCAACACGAGAATTGCGATGGTCGTCCAGACAACGATCACGGTTGGCATGATCTGCGGCAGCGTTATGCGGAAAAACAGCTGCCGACGCGAAGCGCCATCAATAATAGCGGCCTCGAGTGTCTCTTCAGGCACGCCACGCAGCGCTGCACCGAGGATAACCATGGCGAAACCCGTTTGAATCCATACAAGAATCAGCATCAGCAGAACCGAGTTCCACGTGGTGATTGAGAGCCAGAATTGTGGTTCGCCGCCAAAGGCTACGATGACCGCGTTGAGGATACCGATCTGGATATCACCCTCGCCGTTGTAATGGTAGACAAACTTCCAGATAACCGAAGCACCCACAAATGAGATCGCCATCGGCATAAATACGATTGATTTCGCGACGGTGCCGAACTTAGAGCGGTCTGCGAGCACAGCTACAGCAAGACCCAATACAGTCGACAGAGTCGGTACAATAATCAACCACAGCAGGTTGTTCTGCAGAGTCTGGTGGAATTCGCGATCAGCGAAAAGCCATTCGTAGTTGGCTAGGCCAACAAACGCACTGGAGTCCGAGTTGTGAAACGAGAGCCAGAGCGTTTCGAAAACGGGGTATACAAGGTAGAGCGTCAAGAAGAAGATCGCTGGACCGGCAAATAGCCATGGACGGATCTTTTCGCGCAGTACCTCTTTATTGTCACGGGATGAGCGCGAGATAAGCGTATCGAGAATCCAGTTACTACCCCAAAAATAGACAACGACCGCCGTTACACCGACGAGTATTGCTATCAGGGCTGAATAGATCTGTTCAGTCATGTTGGTCTCGAGAGAGTTGTTTCAGAGAGAGGAGCCAGCCCCTGATGAGAGGCCGGCTCCGGATTAGCGTAGGGCTACTTACTTGATAGCATCCCAAGCTTTCTGGATGTCGGCAGTCACTTCTTCAGCAGACTTGCCTGAAGTGAAGTCAACCATACCTGTCCAGAATGCACCGGCACCGATCGCACCTGGCATCAGGTCTGATGCGTCGAAGCGGAAGGTTGTTGCATTCAGGAAGATTTCACCCTGTTTGCGCAGTACTTCGCTTGAGTAAGCATCCAGATTCGCGCCTTTGTGTGGTGTCAGGAAGCCCTGGCCAGCCATCCATAGCTCGTGTGCTACTGGAGTTGTGAGGTAGTCCATCAGCACCTGTGCTTCTGGAGAGTCCTTCATCATAGTTACCAGCGTGCCCGCACCAAGGACTGGGTTACCCAGGTCTTTGCTTGCGTAAGATGGGAAGTAGAAGAAGTCAGAATCAGTTCCGACAGTCTCTTTGTACTCATCTGGGAAGAACGCAGGGATGAACGAAGCCTGACGGTGCATGTAACACTTAGGTGGAGTCTCGAAGAGACCCTTAGGTGAATCACCGAAGAAGATAGATGCAACAGCAGAAGATGAACCATCTACGTAGTCATCGTTCAGTACGAACTGGCCGAAGGTGTTCATAACTTCGATCACTTTAGGATCGTTGAACGGCATTTCGTTCGATACCCAAGCATCGTACGTTTCAGGAGTCTGAGTACGCAGCATCAGATCTTCCATCCAGTCAGTGCCGACCCAACCAGTCGCGCCGCCAGATTCCATACCGATACACCATGGAGTGCCACCATCAGCAACGATCTGATCGCTCAGTGCAATCAGCTCTTCCATAGTCTGTGGAATTTCGTAGCCTGCTTCTTCGAAGTTCTCAGGTACGTACCACACGATTGATTTCAGGTTTACGTTGTAAGGCAGGCCGAACATCGCTTCGTTGCCGTCTGCGCCAGCGTAAGTGCCCAGATCAACCCAGCTCTGACCCGCTGCGTAGCTCTCTTTTACAGCGGCTTCAACGCTGTTTGGTAGCGGCGCCAGGTTGCCCTGTGAAGCCAGCTCAGCAACGGTACCAGGCTGTGGCCAAGCTGCCAGGTTTGGTGGGTTGCCCGCCTTCATATCAACCAGCACGAGCTGCTCGAAGTCGTTAGAGCCGTTGTACTCAACAGTTGCACCAGTTGCTTCTTCGAAGTAAGCCAGTACGGTCAGCAGGTTATCAGCATCACCGTCGATCCAAGGACCATCGAAACGGATAGTTTTGCCGCTCAGGTCCATCGCTTCAAATTTAGCCAGCGAGTCCCATGAGAAACGGTTGTCAGCCTTGTCGAATTTCAGGCCAGCAGCTGAAGCAGCACCAGAAACGGTTGCCAGTGCGACAGCGACTGCAAGGGTCTTACGTAGATTTTTCATTAGAGCAAACCTCTATCTTCTTCATTTATTATGTTGGGCTGTCTGCAACATGCTGAGGCGCCCGTCCTCAAAAAGATCATGCCGAGGCATGAAATCTAATCCTATGCGAATGTTATTCGTCGAGTGGCAGTACGCGCTGCTCGCTCTGATCGAACAGGTGTGCGCGGCTAGCTGGAATACCCAGTTTAATCACATCACCTTTCTTCGCCATAAAGTCACCGTCCGCTACAGCAACAAGCGGGCCTTCGAGCCCATCGCGTTCCATGTATAACATGCACTGGTCGCCCAGGTGCTCAACCACGCTAACGGTGCTTTCGATAAATAGGTCGCCAGTACCGTCCACGGTAAAGTGCTCAGGGCGAATGCCCAGCACAGCTTTACCGCTAACATCGGCAGCCTGACGTGCGAGAACCATTGATTGCCCATCGAGGTTGAGGGTGACCGAGCTGTCTGTTCCGTTCTGTGTGTCGACGTCGATAAAGTTCATCTTAGGCGAACCAATGAAGCCTGCTACAAAGCGGTTGGCAGGGCGGTGGTAGAGCTCGAGTGGTGCGCCTACCTGCTCAACACGACCCGCACTCAGCACAACGATCTTATCGGCCAGCGTCATCGCTTCAACCTGATCGTGTGTTACATAGATCATGGTGTTCTTCAACTCACCGTGCAGGCGAGCGATTTCGATACGCATCTGTACACGCAGCGCTGCATCGAGGTTGGATAGCGGCTCGTCAAACAGGAATACTTTGGGTTCGCGAACGATGGCGCGGCCAATTGCTACGCGCTGACGTTGACCGCCAGACAGAGCTTTCGGCTTGCGATCAAGCAAATGGTCAAGCTGCAGCGTTTTTGCAACTGCAGTAACGTGCTCACGGATCTGCTCTTTTGGCATGCCTGCCAGCTCAAGGCCGAACGCCATGTTGTGGTACACGCTCATGTGTGGGTAGAGCGCGTAAGACTGAAACACCATGCCGATGCCACGCTCTTTGGGTGTGCGGTCGTTGACACGATCGCCTGCAATCTTTAGATCGCCTGAGGATATATCTTCAAGGCCAGCGATACAGCGCAGAAGCGTGGATTTGCCGCAGCCGGATGGGCCAACGAATACAACGAACTCACCATCGGCGATGTCCAGATTGACGTCGTGCAGAATGTGCACGGGCTGCTTAGTGCCCTCGCCATAGATCTTGTTGAGATTGACCAGTTGTACCGATGCCACCAATAACCTCCAATAACAGTGCGCTCATGCGCACTTAACTGTGTGTCTTAACGTTCAGCCGCTTGAATTGTCTGTAAGTTGCTGATTTTGTAAAACGTTCTAGTTATGGCTAGCAGTTTTTATCTAAGAGCCAAGTTTCTAGATTACTTAAACGTTTTAGAATGATGCACATCCTAGCAGATAAAATTTGTCTGTCGATACTTTTACTCATCTTAAACGTTACTTAAATTTAACTGCAGTGCAGCAAAGTGTGGGGGGATTGGTGATTGGTCTTACCAAGATTAAAGGGGCTGTAAAGCTCGGTAGTTTGCTCTTTGGTTTTTAAAATGATCTTTTTTGTCTTGCGGCGCCGCTCTCGGCCATCCATGGCCTTCGCGGCATAAGGCCATCCTGCCTCTGCAATACAGCTAGCCTACGAACCCCGGCAGTGTGCTCTTTGGTATTTTTGATGACTTTTTGGTGCCTACGACGCCGCTCTCGCAGGTGAGAGCCCGAGCTATAGTCTAAAGGTCTGGCGACGCCGCTCTCGGCCATCCATGGCCTTCGCGGCATAAGGCCATCCTTGGCCAAAAAAATACCCCTCCGAGGAGGGGTAAATGCTTTCGCAGGTAAAACTAAGAAATTGAGTTTGAGCTAGACGCGCTCGGCGAGGTAGCTCTGGTAGTCGGGGACTATCCGTTTGTGCGGGTTGTCCAGCAGTGGGCTGCTGAACATGAAATCGGCGGTGCTCTCGTTGCAGGCGACTGGTAGGTTCCAGACGGCGGCGAGCCTTAGCAGCGCTTTTACATCGGGGTCGTGCGGTTGAGCGTTCATTGGATCCCAGAAGAAGATCAGTAGATCGAGTTTCTGTTCGGCAATGAGTGCCCCCAGTTGTTGGTCACCGCCCATCGGGCCGCTAATCAGTGAGGTGATCTGCAGGCCCAGCGCATCGGCCAATTTATGGCCGGTTGTGCCGGTGGCAACCAAGTTGTGGTGTAGCAGGCGATCACGATGACGCTGGCACCAGGCGATCAGATCCGGCTTTCGGTTGTCGTGCGCCACTAAAGCGATCGACTTCTTCGATGGGACTGAGTATTCGGTGTTTTGCATCATCGTTATCTGCCTTCGTGCCAAGTTGGCCGCGAGTTACTGAATCGTGCCGCCGACTTTGACGATCTTCATTGTGTTAGTGCCGCCTAGCGCATTAACGTAATCGCCTTTGGTGATCAGTACGATATCGCCCTCAACCACATCGCCACGATCAACCAGCTTCTGTACAGCCAACTGGTTGACAGACGAGTTCTCCATCTCTGAGATATCGAACGGAATCGTCTTAACGCCACGGTACAGAGCGACGCGTGTCTGCGTTTTAGGGCGAGCAGAGTAGGCGAAGATCGGAATACCCGAGCGAATGCGCGACATCAGCAGTGGCGTAGCGCCGGACTCGGTCATCGCGATGATCGCTTTGACGCCTTTGAGGTGGTTAGCGGTGTACATTGCTGCAAGCGCGATAGACTCATCAATACGCTCGAAAGTCTCATCCATACGGTGTTTAGAGACTTGCGACAGGCGATTCTTCTCAGCGCCAACAATCACACGCACCATCGCTTCAACGGTCTCGACGGGGTACTCACCGGCAGCTGTCTCCGCAGAGAGCATCACAGCATCGGTACCATCGAGTACCGCGTTTGCAACGTCGAATACTTCGGCACGTGTTGGCATCGGTGAGCTAATCATCGATTCCATCATCTGAGTAGCCGTGATAACAGTCTTATCAAGTGAGCGTGCTCGGGCAATAATTAGCTTCTGAATACCGATCAGCTCTGCATCACCAATCTCGACACCGAGGTCGCCACGGGCAACCATAACGCCGTCAGAGGCTTCTACGATTTCGTCGATGTTTTCAACACAGCTTACCGTTTCTGCGCGCTCGATTTTAGCGATCAGGCCGGCGTCACCACCCGCAGCAATCATTAGCTCGCGCGCCTGACGCATATCATCGCCTGTTCGCGGGAAAGATACTGCGAGGTAATCAACGTCTATCTCGGCAGCGGTTTTGATATCCGCCATGTCTTTCTCAGTCAGTGCGCCTGCTGAAAGGCCACCACCTTGGCGGTTGATGCCTTTGTTGTTCGATAGCGGGCCGCCAATTGTCACTTCACACTCGAGACGTTTTGGTAGTTTTTCGATAACCTTCAGCTGTACGCGACCGTCGTCGAGCAGCAGGATGTCACCCACTGAACAATCTTCAACCAATGCTTCGTAGTCGATACCAACTTCGAACTGGTTGCCGGCGTTTTTATCCAGGCTGGCATCCAACGCAAAGCGGTCGCCAACGGCGAGTTGAATTTTGGTCTCAACAAAGCGTGCGATGCGGATCTTGGGGCCCTGAAGGTCGCCGAGGATCGCCACAAATTTGCCACGACGTTTCGCTGCGTCACGTACCATCTGCGCACGGTTTTTGTGATCTTCCGGGCTGCCGTGCGAAAAGTTCAAACGCACCACGTTTACACCGGCCTGTACCAGACGATCAATCATCTCTGGCGTATCTGTAGCGGGGCCGAGTGTCGCTACAATTTTGGTTCTGCGTTCCATAAAAGGAAGCTCCTTAACTCAATAAATTAGCGCTGCCACTGATGCAGCCAAAGTGCAGCAAAAGTGCAGCAGCGCCGTTTGCAACAGGCTAATTAGGCAGCGACAACTTTAGCGAAGCGCAGCATGTTGCAGGTGTAGCCGTACTCGTTGTCATACCAAGAGACAACTTTGAGGAAGGTGCCGTCCAGTTGGATGCCTGCTGTTGCGTCAAAGATTGATGACTTATCACAGCCGCGGAAGTCAGTCGCAACAACGGCTTCATCGGTGTAACCGAGAGTTTCGCCCAGCGCACCCTGCTCAGAGGCTGCTTTCATAGCGGCACAGACTGCATCGTAATCTGCGTCTTTCTCTAGCTCGACAGTCAGATCGACCACTGAGACATCAGAGGTTGGGATGCGGAAAGCCATGCCGGTCAGCTTGCCGTTCAGTTCAGGCATTACTACACCAACAGCCTTTGCAGCACCCGTCGATGAAGGGATGATGTTTTCCAAGATGCCGCGGCCACCGCGCCAATCTTTTGCAGATGGACCATCAACGGTTTTCTGAGTCGCAGTTGCTGCGTGTACGGTGGTCATCAAGCCACGCTTGATGCCCCAGTTGTCGTGCAGCACTTTTGCAACTGGTGCCAGACAGTTAGTCGTGCAAGAAGCGGCAGAGACGATCTGCTGGCCGGCGTACTCTTCGTGGTTAACGCCGTAAACGAACATCGGCGTGCCATCTTTTGAAGGTGCAGACATGATGACTTTCTTCGCGCCCGCTTCAACGTGTTTCTGACAGCCCTCTTCGGTTAGGAAGAAGCCGGTACACTCAAGTACGAGGTCAACGTCGATATCGCCCCACGCGAGTTGTGCTGGATCACGTTCAGCGGTTAGGCGGATGGTTTTGCCGTTAACGACTAGGTTATTACCTTCAACGGCGATGTCGCCTTTGAAGTTGCCGTGTACAGAGTCGTACTTCAGCATGTATGCAAGGTAATCTGCTTCAAGCAGGTCGTTAATACCTACAACTTCAATATCCTGATTGAAGTCCTGCGCGATTGCGCGAAATACCATGCGACCGATACGTCCGAAGCCGTTAATCCCTACTCGAATTGCCATCCTATCCACCTGTGAAAGTTTTCTAATAAATTGATGTTGTAAACTTACATCTATTGTGACGGCGGGGCGACCTTAGTTCAATAGCCTTAATAACGAGAAAAATTCACGGCATAACCATATAAATAGGGGTAATTAGAAGTCGCATAGCCAGTTAGTAAGCGGTCTCTGATGAAATTTACGTTCTATTTATGATGTTAAATACGATGAAATTCTCTTACCTATTTGTAATTTAGTATCTAGTTTGTTCAATTCTTACCGGATTCGTTGTAAAGTTCGGTATTAAATTACGTAACTCTTTCGGACGCCGAATTCAGCTAGCCCGATAGAGATAACCGAGGTGTATTGTGGCTTCTAATATTGTCCAAGAGATCAATAGCGCACTGGATTCGCTGAATCGCTCCGAGCGCAAAGTAGCAGAGGTGATTCTAGCCGACCCGCAAGCAGCGACGCGCTCCTCTATAGCGGTACTCGCGCGAGCGGCTGAAGTCAGTGAGCCCACGGTCAACCGTTTCTGTAAGCGTTTCAACACGGCCGGTTTTCCTGACTTTAAACTACACCTAGCGCAAGCGCTCGCTAGCGGCGTCCCCTATGTTAACCGTAACGTAGAACCCGATGACGACGCCGATAGCTACACCGGTAAGATTATCGATGCAGCGATCGCAGCGATGGTCACGGCGAAGAAGTCGTTAGACCCGCAGACCATTAACCTCGCGGTAGACCAACTGATTCAGGCGAAGCAGATCATCTTTTTTGGCTTAGGTGGATCAGGCCCGGTCGCTGCGGATGCGCAGCACAAGTTCTTCCGGTTTAATATCCCGGTGACTGCATACGATGACTTTCTGATGCAGCGGATGGTCTCAGCGGCCTCTAACACTGGTGATGTAATCGTGGTGATCTCTTACACAGGTCGAACTCGAGAGATTGTCGATGTAGCCGAGCTGGCGCGTGAATCGGGTGCAACCGTACTAGGTATCACCGCGGCGAACTCTCCATTGGCTGAGAAGTGTTCGATTGTTATAGAGGTCGACCCGCCAGAGGATACCGACGTCTATATGCCGATGACTTCGCGTATGTTGCACCTGACCGTTATCGATATTCTAGCGACTGGCGTCACGCTGCGCCGCGGTCCTGATTTCCTCAAGCATCTGAAAAAGATCAAAGACAGTTTGAAAGAGGTTCGCCACCCGGCGAGTAACTAACCCAATGACAACACCTAGTGCTCTGATTGCTGATATCGGCGGTACCAACGCGCGTTTTGCGCTCACCTTTGGCGAGTCGCTTGAGGCGCAGCAGATTATTAATTTAGCGGTTGATGATTTCACCAATATCGATCTCGCGATAAAAAGCTACCTTGAGCAGGCGGGCGTTGTAATGCCGCCGCGTGTCTGTATCGCTATCGCTTGCCCGACGCACAATGATCGAATCAGCATGACCAATAATGGTTGGGTATTCTCCAAGTCAGCTCTGCAGAGCGATCTGGGTATCCAGCAACTGGACGTTATCAACGACTACGCTGCTATGGCGCTGGCTGCACCGAATCTGACTGATGCAGATCGCATCAAGGTCGGAACAGGCGAGCCGCTACCGAACTTTCCAGTCGCGGTACTCGGGCCCGGTACAGGTCTGGGCGTGGCAGGTCTGGCGCATTATCAAGGCCATGCGACTCCGATAGTGACAGAGGGTGGTCATGTCGACTTTGCACCGACTAATGAGCAAGAAATTGAGATCCTTCGTTTTCTGTTGAAAAAGCATGAGCATGTTTCTGCCGAGCGTCTTCTGTCCGGCATGGGGTTAGAAAATATCTACCAAGCACTCGCACAGATTCGTGGTGAGAGGGTTGAGCTGCTCAAGCCCGCCCAAATCAGTGCGTTGGCGTTCGATTCTCAGGATGAGTTAGCTTTGGCGACGCTCGATCAGTTCTGTGCAATTCTAGGGAGTGTCGCCGGTAATACGGCGCTCACTTATGGTGCTCAGGGTGGAGTATTTATCACCGGCGGGATTATTCCTCGTATGTTGGAGTTCTTTGCACAGAGTAGTTTCCGCCAGCGCTTTGAGGCTAAGGGGCGCTTTGTAGAGTACATGCAGAGCATTCCAACTTACGTAGTTACGCATAAGCAACCTGGCTTGCTTGGGGCTGCTGCTGCAGCTCTCGACTGACGCAGACTCTTAGCCAATTAGCGGGTTTCGGTGCCGAAGTTGTTTGCGCGCCGAAACTGGCTGGGTGTCTGTCCATTGATACGTTTAAAGAAGCGCGAAAAATAGGCGGGGTCCTCGAAACCCAGCTCTGTAGCGAGTTGCTCCAGTGTTCGCTGGGTAAAACTGAGCCGGCGCTTCGCCTCTTGATTCAATCTCTGATGCACCAGTTCCTGCGCGCTTAGATTCAGGTGCTTACGACAGTGGCGATTGAGTGTCGCTACTGAAGTGCTCAACTGCTCGGCATAGGCGCTTAGACTCAGGTGTTCAATAAATTTCAGTTCGACCAGATGTCTAAAGTCATTTAATAGCGGCGAGAAGGTCTGATCGTTTTTGGTTTTATCCAAATCTTGGGTGGCCCGTTGAAGCCAAATCAACAGCGCGCGCACTAGGTGGCCGCAGATCTCCGTTCGCCAGTTATCCGGTTCACTCAACTCCTGGGCCATCATCTCAATCAGTCCCTCAATTTGTTGCGCAGCACGACTCTGTCGCTGCAGCGGAATAATCATTGGGTCGAGCGTCATAAACGAGAAGCGCGAGGCACTGTCTGTTTGAGACATCAACGGTAGGGCCAGAGTCAGGATAAAACCGTCGGTGCCCTCAAAGAACCTGAAGCTGTGAACATATCCTGGAGGGAGTGTGATTACCGTGGGTTCCGACAGGTACAGATCAGTGCCATCAACCTCAACCTGCGCCTCGCCCTGTTGTAACAACAAGATTTGAAACAGGTCGCGATGACGATGCGCTTTTATTCGACCGGCAAAAGGGCGGCTCGAGATTGCCAGCGTCTCAATATGTAGAAAGCCGGGGTCATCGGCCGCAGCCTCGCTACCGTAGAGTGCATAGGATGGGACGGGCTTTTCGTTCATGATTTAAGCTTAAAATACAAGTGTTTTGCTATTAGTCGTCAGAATATCCGTGAATATGATCTAAAAGTACAAAAATCTGTGCAGTAAATACAGTGCGTGTTGGCTGGCCGCACCATTATAGTTGTCAGCATAGGAAAAATAAGAGGACGCTCTAATGCACATTAAGAATGCTTGGTACGTGGCTGCGATGTCAGATGAGATCAGTGCTGATAAACCGATGGGACGCACTATCTGTAGCTCACCGCTGGTATTTTGGCGCAATAAACAGGGCAAAGTCGCCGCTGTTGAAGACTTTTGCCCGCACCGCGGCGCTGCTATGTCATTAGGAACTATCGACGATGGCGAGCTGGTGTGTGGCTATCACGGTCTGCGTATGGGTGAGGATGGTAAAACTCTCTCAATGCCCAAGCAGCGCACAGAGCGTTTTCCCTGTGTGAAACGTGCAGTAGTTGAAGAGCGGGACGGCTTTGTCTGGTACTGGGCGGGCGAGGCTGAAACGGCTGATCTTTCTCTTATCCCCGAATTTGATTGGCACACCAAAGAGGGTTGGGTCTTTGGTGGCGGTGTATTTGATATCAAATGCGATTACCGTCTGATGATCGACAACCTCATGGATCTTACCCACGAGAACTACGTGCACAGTGGCAGTATCGGCCAGAAAGAGATTGATGAGGCACCGGTGCGTACCCGCATGAATGGTGACCAGGTAGTGACCGAGCGTTACATGAACGATATCAAGGCGCCGCCATTCTGGCGTATGGCAATGGAGTCTCAGGGCCTAGACCCTGATGCGGACGTTGATCGTTGGCAGATCTGCCGCTTCAATGCGCCGAGCCATATTATGATTGATGTGGGTGTTGCGCTTGCCGGCCAAGGCGGTTTTGAAGCACCTGCAGAGGTGCGTGCGGGCAGTGTCGTTGTAGATTTCCTGACGCCTCAAACCGATGGTTCTATGTGGTACTTCTGGGGTATGGCACGTAACTTCAAAGTGGATGATGCTGAGCTTACTGATCGTATTCGTGAAGGGCAGAACACTATCTTCTCCGAGGATTTGGCAGTGCTCGAAGCGCAGCAGCGTAATCTGGAGCTCTACCCGGATCGCCAGTTACTTAAGCTCGATATCGATGCGGGCGGTGTCGCTGCGCGTCGTATGATCGATAAGCTAATTAAGGCTGAGAGCGAAGCGGCCTGAGAGGCTAACTAAGTTAATTATGGAGTGGATACTGAGATGAAAGTACGTGTATCAGAGCGTCGAATGTTGACCGAATCAACTGTAGCGCTGCGACTGGTATCAGAGAGCGAGCCGCTACCAGGTTTTCGCGCGGGCGCTCATCTAGACCTGCATTTGCGTCCCGATCTCTCGAGACAGTATTCGCTCTGTAACCCCTCTGATACGCCTGCGTATTATGAGCTTGCGGTTTATATCGATCCTGACTCAAAGGGCGGTTCCAAAGCTGTAGGCGAGCTCAAGGTCGGTGACGAGGTTGAAGTGGAGCCACCGCGCAACCACTTCGAGCTGGTTGATGGCAGCCGTTACCGTCTTTTGGCGGCCGGTATCGGCATCACGCCGATCTGGGCAATGGCGCTAGAGCTGCACAGAGAATCGAAAGATTTTACGATGCACTACCGCACCAAATCCCCCGCGTTGACGGCCTTTGGTCCTGAGTTGGCTGAGGCGCCTTTCGCCGCTTCAGTACAGCAGAGTTACTCCTGCGATGGCGCAATTGATATTGCTTCTCTGGTTGCTGATCCCGTCGATGGGGAACAGCTCTATGTTTGTGGCCCTCAGCGCTTTATCGATCCGGTGCTGGAAGCGGCAGCCGCAGCGGGCTGGCCTGAGGAGTCTCTGCATCGCGAGTATTTCAGTGCAACGCTGGCTGAGTCAGAGAATCCCCAGCATATATTCAAAGTTCGCGTCGCGTCCTCCGGTGAAGAGTACGAGATTCCGCCAGATCGCAGTATTGCCGAAGTGCTCGATGAGGCAGGTCACTTCGTACCGCTCTCCTGCGAGGAGGGGGTGTGTGGTACCTGCATGGTTCCGCTGTTAGAGGGCGAAGCGGAACATCGCGATCTCTTTATGACCCCGGCTGAGCATGCAGAGGGCGATATGATTACGCTCTGCTGTTCACGTGCCAAATCGGACCTGTTGGTCGTCGATATCTAGTGTAATGCGAAGCTATAACCGCTCGGGTCCGCCGCGTCATCTTGGCGCTGCACCCGGGTTCAATGAAGTCCGCAACTTCTTTGATTTTCGTGGCGTTAAGATAGGTGGCTGGGTTAAACAGCAAGAGCAGCAGCTGCGCGCCCGCGACTTTTTTATCGCCTTGCTCGATCTCCAAGAGATCCTGCAGGTTCCCCCCTTTGTAATATCCCTGCGTGGACAGCTGTCGTTGCATTACGGTACCGGCGGGCAGCCCGGAGTTTCGGCGCACTACATGCCAGCAGCGCGCGTACTGGCGCTGGCTAAGAATGCCGGCGCTGGGAGTTTGGCGCATGAGTGGTTTCACGCCTTCGATCACTATATCGCTGAGCATATTTTCACACGCGAGACCGGTGGTCGCTTTGCATCTATTGCTTGGCTGACCGATTTTGAACTGCGCTCGCATGGGCTCTGTCAGCTCTTGGCGCACTGTTACCGTTTGATTCTGTTGAATGAGGCCGGTGAGGGCCCTAGCGAGTTCGTTGAGCGTGCGATCGCGCATGACCGCTCTGAGGGTGGGCTCTATTGGAGCAAGCCGGAAGAGCTATGCGCGCGGGCGTTTGAGTCGTTTATCGAAGATGCTCATATCAGTAACCAGTTTTTAGCCTACGGTACGCGTCGACAAGAGCGCGGGTTTGACCCATACCCTCGGGGAGAGCAGCGCGAGCAAATTAATTGGGCGTTTACAGATTACTTTGCAGCGCTGGGTCGATCACTTAGCGCATCACGTGCCGAGCCAGAATCCGCTCCCCATCAATCTTAACCGCTTCGCGCTCGCGCCAACCCCAGAAAAGATCCCGTGCCTCTTTGGCTGCTTGTTTCAGGTCCACTATAGGATCTGGGTACTCCAATGGGAAGTCCAGCATCAGGCGCTCCATTGGTGTCAGCTCCCAAGGTGTCATTCGCAGTTGTTCGGGTAGGCAACCAAGCTCGGGCACCCAGCGCTGGATAAATTGGTCAACCTGCTTCTGCTCTTGCGCCTGTTTGGTTGGGTTGTAGATTCGTAGTGTATGTATACCGGTGACACCCGCCTGCATCTGCATCTGCGGGTAGTGTATGCCGGGTTCGAAGTCTAAAAACTGTGAGGCGAGGTGCTCAGCGCCTAGGCGCCAGTCGATTTTGAGGTAGTGACAGAGAAAGCTGACCAGCATCGCCCGCATCCGAAAATTGATATAGCCGGTGGCGTTGAGTGCGCGCATACAGGCATCTACTAAGGGGACGCCTGTTTGCCCAAACTTCCAGCGCTCTAGATCTGCAGATACTTTCTCATCGGTGCGCCAAGGAAACTCGGTATAACCGGCGTTCATCGAGCGCATCTGCATGCTCGTTTCGCTCTCGAACTTCTGCATAAAGTGGCAGTGCCAATGCAGGCGCGAGCGAAACGCGCGCATCGAGCGCTCCCACTCCCCTGTACCTTGGTGGTTCTTAGCTGCATTGTAGACCTGCGCGAGGCTGAGGTTGCCCCAGGCTAGGTAAGGTGAGAGGCGGCTACAGCTTTTGCGGCTCAGCATCGGGCTAGATATATGTTTGTAGTAGGGTTTGCCGCGCTCGTTTATAAAGCTCTCTAGGCAGTGTCTGGCAGCGCGTTCTCCCCCGTGCTGAAATGCTGAGTGATGCTCAAGCCATTCGGTGGGTGGTCGGAACGCCTTAAGGTCGATTTTGGCTGAGTTAATTGGAGCGCTGGGTGCATCTAATAACGGCCGCTTGATCTGCTTATCCCAGTTGCGTTGCCAGTCGCGTCTATCGCGCGCTGCGCGGATCACTGCTCCGCAAGGGCTCTCGTGCCAGTGAATACCCCCAGACTTACACCAGGCCTTTATGCGCAGATCGCGCTCAAAAGTGAGTTGCAAGCCGATCTCTTCATGGCTGAAGATCCTGTCGATCGGATGCTGTTGCTGGATCTGTTTGAACGTATCGAGTGCTTCACCCTCTACGATATGAATACGGGAATTTAAGCGGGCTAACTCTAGGTTTAGATCCTCTAGCGACTGCCAGATGAAGCGCCAGTGGCGCATCGAGTAGTGCGGGTCGCTGAGTAGCTCTGGCTCAAAGATGTAAAGCAGAAGTAGCGGTTTATCGGCCGCAATCGCTTCGAGCAGCGGGCGGTGATCGGCAAGGCGCAGATCACGCTTAAACCAGAGTATATTGATCGCAGAGTTCATGGCCCTGTATAGCGCCGCAGCAGAGCGTTTAGATCACTTAGCGGGCTGCGTAACACTTCTATCGAAGGGGGAAGCTATGCCAAGCCAGTAGCCGAGTGCAATATTGACCCAGTAGACGCTCCAGAACGCGAAAACAGTATCGGAGAGGAAGTGCCCCCCTTGCACGATACGAGTAAGGCCAACGACTGAGCCGATTCCCAGACCGATCCAGAACCAGCGGCGCGAGCGCAGCAGCCACCCCAGTGCGATGAAGTAGAGCCCCATGGATGCGTGTCCACTGACAAATGAGCAGTTCTTCTCGCAAGCGCCCGAATAGACGAACGCCGGAGTAAATTGGTTCTCGCCACCAAATTCCACAATTTGGGAGGGACGCGCGCGACCAATTGAATTGTTCTTAAAAACGGTATTAACCAGCAGGCCCGGTCCTATCAACAGTGATAGAAACAGGAATAGAAAGATCTTGCGTTTAAAAGGGTTGCGGCCATCGCGGTAGTGCCAGAGCATCCAGAGTGCTGCTGCCAAGAGTCCCGGCACAAGCAGGTAGGGCAGAAAACCGAACACTTCATAAATAACGACGAAAAAGAGCGTTCGACCCAGTCCAAAATCGCCATCGACATAGAACCAACCCGAGCTGATCAGGTCGAGTTGCCAGCCAAAGGTAAACAGGACCAGCGACAGTAGGAAAAGACGCATATCCCAACGGCGCAGTAGCATCAGTTGTAACCCTTAAAATTGCTAACCAGGAAAACGCGAACGGAGCGGGTCAGGTTTGAACGCACGATGGCATCGGCTTTGGTAAGCTCCTCAACCGATTCAAAGTAGCGCTGCAATTGCTGGGCCTGCATATGCTCGCTGACAAAGAGGTGCTGGCTCGCTGGACTTGTCTCAATGGGGTAGAGCAGTTCGTACTGATTCTTGATATGGTCATCAAAGTTCAGTGCTCTGCCGTTCAGTTGCTTTGGCTCTAGGTAGTAGCCGAAGTAGGCGAGTACTTTGCGTGATTCACTGAGTAACGGCGCATCGGGATATTGATCGAAGATCGGCTGGATCTCATCGGCCAACTCTTTCCAGCCTTGGATTCGCACATAGGGGTCGTTGCCGTTTTTCGACTCGATATCGAGCGCTTTGAGCACAGAGCCGTAGTGATAGAAGGCGAGCATCAGCACGAGGTTGATTGCAAACGCAGCCTTAAACCAATGTTTCCAGCGCAGTTTAGCTAGGTAGATCCCCACAATCAGGCTGGCGCTGACATAGGCTGGTGCGCCCCAGTTGATATTGGCCCGTGCTGTAAGCGCCTGAATTGAGATAACTGCGAAGATTGGAATAAAGAGCGACCAGAGCAGCGCCTCTTGGTGTCCAGCCTCAATTGCCCGCGGTTTGAACAATCGAACTAGCAGCAGGAGCATAGCGATTGGGCCGAAGACGACAAATTGAGTGCCCCAAAACTCCCACAAACGGCTCAGCTCAATCTGGCTCTCACTCTGTTTTGATATCTCAGCCGTGTGCTGAAAGCTGATGAAATCGTGCTGATAGTTCCACCAGAGATTCGGCAGCAGTAGTGTGATTGCTAATCCGCAGGCGACCCAAAAACGCGGATTGGCAAGAATCAGCCGTCCCTGAGGTGATAACAGAGCGTAGATTAAAAAGGCCGCAGGAAAGAGAATAAAAGTGTACTTCGATAACAGGCCCAACCCGCCAACTAGTCCGGCCATTAACCAGAAGTGCCACCGGTTGGTTGCTTGTGCCCGCAGGAAGAGCCAGAGTGCAGATGCCCAACAGAAAAGTAGTGGCGCGTCCGTTGTGATAAACAGAGAGTTGAAACTCACCAGAGGCATCGTTAGAAAAATGGCCGCGGTGTAGAAACCGGCGCGGGCGTTGGCGAGACGTTTGCCGATCTGATAGAGCACGCCACCAGTGAGGCTGTAGAGCACCGGTGCCGAGAGCTTTAGCGCCCACTCGGCATTTCCGAATAGGTCTGTGGTCAGGCGTATCAACCAAGCAACAACTGGCGGCTTGGAGTAGTAGCCCCAGTCGAGTGATTGCGACCAGCCGTAGTAGTAGGCTTCATCGAAAAAAAGTCGAATAGGCTGACTCAGGGTAATCCATTCGCGGTAGCCGAATAGTGCTAGCGCTAAGAGTGTGACATAGAGCCCATAAGCTCTCGGCTCTGCTCTCACTCAGCGCTCTCCACAGCCTTCTGTTTGTGCCAAGCCTCAGACGGATCCACTTCGGGGCGTTTCAGAACCACAAAGTTACGGTTCTCTGTACCCTGGAAATAGATGCGACTGAGCATCTCAGCAACGACGCCCGTGGTTAAGAACTGGAACGCCATCAAAACAAGGAAGACAGCGATCATCAGCATCGGTCGGTTACCTATATCTTCGCCTAGGAATACTTTAACGAAGAGCAGCCAGCTGAGCATTAAGCCGCCGATAGTTCCCGCGCTTAGACCAAGGTAACCAAAGAAGTGGCCCGGGCGGGCGCGGTACTTGAGAAAGAAGAACACCGAGATCAGATCCAGAATCACGCGGAAGGTGCGGCTGATACCATACTTGGATTCGCCAAACTCGCGCGCATGGTGGGTTACAGGTGTTTCGCCTATGCGAGATGGCGAGGTAACGCCTGCGACCCAGACTGGGATAAAGCGGTGCATCTCACCGTAGAGCCGAACCTGTTTAAGTACACTGGCGCGGTACACCTTGAGACTGCAGCCGTAGTCGTGCAGCGCAACGCCGGTCATCTTGGCAATAAGTCGGTTGGCGATCTTGGATGGGAGTTTGCGCTTAATAGCCGCGTCCTGACGGTTAACTCGCCAGCCCTGTAACAGGTCGAGGTCCCGCTCAACTAGCTCCTCCACCATGCGAGGAATATCGGTCGGATCGTTCTGTAAATCGCCATCCATTGTCACAATCAGCTCACCACGAGCCGCATCAATACCAGCCTGCATGGCTGCGGTTTGGCCGAAGTTGCGCTGCAGCTCGATCAAGCGAACGTGCTCACCCCATTGAGTTTGTGCCGCCTTAATGGCGTGAACTGTCCCATCCGGCGAGCCGTCATCGACCAGCACTAACTCCCAGGGGCCAGAGTAGTTGGCCATGCCCTCATGCACGCGTTCAACGAGGCGGGCAGCGTTAGCCTCCTCTTTGTACATGGGAACGACAATCGAAAGGCTAGATGATTCAGTCATTTAATCGGCTCAGATGGGTCAAAATATGCGGCGATTTTACACCACGGCGGCGTTAGGTTCACCCTGAAGGGGAGTCTCGAGTAGGTTTTGCAGACCTAGCTAGGATGTTTGGCGCTGAGTTGGAATTAGCAGTGCTAGAGGTACGGACAGTGCGCTGACACCGAGCAGGTAAATATGCAGGTTGATTGCGGCGCTCAAGGCCGCCTCTACTCCGAAGCCGAGGGGGATCAGTGCCGCTAACATAGCAGCCTCGTAGGTGCCTGAACCGGCGATGCCGTGGATTGGCAGAACTCCGCTAAGATCTGCAGTCGTCACTGCCACCCAAGCTGAGATGAAATCGATGGAGAGAAAGGCTTTTAGTACCAGTGTTAGGGCTACAAGCTTAACGATCCAGATAATCAGTGTTTGCAGGTAGGTCGCGACGATCAGCCCGCGCGAGTGGGGGAGTAGGTGCTCAAGCTCAGTAAGCTTTACCTGTAAACGCTCCGGCAGTAGCGCAAGCAAATGACGGCGAAATAACCCAATCACAATAGGCCCGATTATCAATGCGGCCAGCGCTAGATAGCCGATAGTCGGCAGCAGGGCGCCGAGCGCAATAGCGGCCAGCAACAGCAGTACATGCAGATCCATCAAACGAATCCAGACTAAACCGGCAGTTGAGCTGAGCATCGACTGTTTAAACTGGCGCTTCATCAGCAGTGGAAAGGCCGCTTCACCCAGCCGCATGGGTAGAAAGTTGTTCAGAGCGTTGTGCAGAAAGCTGATCTTGAGATAAGCCCTGCGAGGGTGCTGCATGCGTTGGCCGAAGTAGCGATAGACGCGCTCAGCTCGCAGCACATACGAGAGCAGTGTCAGTAGTGTAAGTAGCAGTAGATCGGATAGATCAACTACTGACCACTGGGCCAGAATACCGGCCCAGCCATAGTAGTGCTCCACTAGCAGAATCAGCAGCGCAAAAATCAGCGATGCCAGAATCCAGCGTAGTGCGATACTCATCGATTAAGCGTTGGTTCGCATTGACGGACACTCTTCAACCGGTTTGAGCGCTTCCCAGGCATCGTTTTGAGACAAGAAAACCTGACCCGTCAGCTCATCAAGGAAGTGAGAGCGCTTCAACCGGTCCATCACAGGCCCTTTTACCTCCGAGAGGTGGAAGCGCACGCCGCTATCTTTGAGGCGTTGGTTAATCGCCTCGAGAGATTCGAGAGCTGAGGCATCAATCAGGTTGATCGCTGGACACATCAGGATGAAGTCTTTGACGCAGTCATTGCGGCTAACCAGGTCGTAGACACGATCTTCCAAGTAGCGTGCATTTGCGAAGTAGAGACTCTCATCAATACGCAGGCTCATTACATCGAGACAGGTCTCAACTTCATGACGCTCAACGTTACGGAAGTGCTGAGTGCCTGGCACACGTCCTACAACGGCTGAATGCGGCATGGAGGTGCGGTGCAGGTAGAGCAGAATCGACAGGCTAACACCTGCAATAATACCTGCCTCAACACCAGAAACGAGTGTCAGAATGATGGTCGCAGCCATCGCCACGAAATCCGGCCGAGAGTACTTCCAAGTACGTTTTAGCGCACCCAGGTCTACCAGAGAGAGAACCGCCACAATGATCGTTGCTGCCAGTGTCGCCTTTGGCAAAAAGTAGAGCAGTGGCGTCAAGAATATCGCTGCTAAAGCGATTCCCACCGCAGTGAATGCGCCGGCCGCTGGGGTCTCGGCACCCGCATCAAAGTTGACTACTGAGCGTGAGAAACCACCGGTTACAGGAAAACCACCGGAGACAGCCGACGCGACATTGGAGGTCCCCAGTCCGATAAGCTCCTGGCTTGGATCGATCCGCTGGCGACGTTTGGCTGCCAGGGTCTGGGCGACCGAAACAGATTCAACAAAGCCGACGATGCTGATCAGCAGCGCTGAGATAAACAGCTGTTGCCACAGATCCATATCAAAGCTCGGTAGCGCAAAACCGGGAAGTCCGGTCGGCACCTGACCTACAACGCGCACACCACCTTGATCTAGTGAGAATGCGAATGTAACCAGTGTCGTCGCTGCCACAGCCGCAACCGGGCCCGCTTTCGCAAGAATGTCAGCGATGCCCTGACTCATGCCGCTTTTGATTAGCAGGGGCTTCAGGTTTTTACGTACCCAGAAGAGAAAGGCTGTTGCACTAACACCGATAATGAGCGTGGGCCAATGCAGTTGGTCAGCATGCTCGCCGATAGAGACGATCAGCTCAAGCAAGTTGTGACCTGATGCGTCGACGCCAAAGATGTGTTTCAGCTGGCTGGCGGCAATAATGATGCCTGAAGCAGTAATAAAGCCTGAGATTACGGGGTGACTCAGAAAGTTTGCCAGCATACCAAGACGCAGAACGCCCATCAGAATCAGGATTAAGCCGGAGATAAACGCCAAGGCGATAGCTGCTGTTAGGTACTCGGCGGTCCCCTGCAGAGCAAGATTACCCACTGCAGCTGCAGTCATTAGAGAGACAACCGCCACTGGACCTACTGCCAGAGTGCGGCTGGTGCCAAAGATCGCATACGCGACCAGTGGCAAGATACTGGCATACAAGCCCACCTCGGCAGGTAATCCCGCAAGTAGCGCATAAGCGAGCGATTGCGGGATCAACATGATGGTTACTATAAGGGCGGCGACCATATCACTAGTCAGAGTGCCCTTATTGTAGGTGCGTAACCACTGCAGAATAGGTAGGTAGCGTTCTAGCATCGGTGTCTCTCTAAAACTTAGTTACACGTTTACTTCTGGCTCTCAAGAGCCTCATGTTTGTTTGGAGATTTCGGCAAAATCTTTGGACCCGCCAGCCACTCGCGCCCTTCCAGCATCGCTTCGAAGTAGAGCCAAGGCAGCATCTTCTCTTTCAGCAACCAGGCCAGAGTAGAGGGTTTCGTACCGTCAACCAGCCATTTCGGGAAGCTTGGGAGCAGTTTGCCACCGTAGCCAAACTCGGCCAGAACGATCTTGCCGCGCTCGACTGTCAATGGGCAGCTACCGTAGCCGTCATAGACAGCGCGCGGAGACTCACCATTGAGTGCGAAGATGATGTTCTCTGCGACAGCGGGTGCCTGTTTGCGTACTGCAGCTGCAGTTTTGGCATTTGGAGAGTTGCCGGCATCGCCCAGCGCAAAGATATCGCCGTAGCGTACGTGCTGCATGGTTTCAGGGCTGATATCTACCCAGCCTGCAGCATCTGCTAGTGGACTATTGGCGATGAAATCCGGTGCCTTCTGCGGTGGGCAAACGTGCATCATATCGAAGCTTTTCTCGATATCGGTCACTTCACCTTCGGCATTGGTCTGTTTGAAGTGCGCTGTTTTGCTAGCGCCATCTACCTCAACCAGAGTCGTTTGGAAGTTCAATTGTGCCTGGTACTTCTTCACATACTCCATCAGTGCAGGGACGTAGTCAGCCACGCCAAATAGCCCTGGAGTAGAGGTGCAAAACTCGACATCGATATCGTTGATGCGATTGTTGCGGTACCAGTGGTCGCAAGATAGGTACATCGCCTTCTGTGGCGCGCCGGCACACTTGATTGGCATAGGTGGCTGCGTGAATAGCGCCTTACCTTTCTTGAGTGCCTGCACGAGCTCCCAGGTGTAAGGAGCCAGATCCACCATGTAGTTCGATGTAACGCCGTTACTGCCCAAGGTCTCTTTAAGGCCCTTCACCCCGTCCCAGTTCAGCGATAGACCGGGCGCGACTACGAGGAAGCGGTAACCGACTGACTCGCCATCCTCCAAAATTACCTGGTGTTGATCCGGCTCAAAGCTGGAAACTGCGGACTGAATCCATGTGGCTTGTTTCGGCATCACATCAGCCATTGGGCGAATCGTCTCAGCGCGGTTAAAGACGCCGGCTCCAACCATAGTCCAGCCAGGCTGGTAGTAGTGTTCAGTGCGCGGTTCAATAATCGCGATATCGAGGTCGGGGCGACGCTTGAGAAGGCTCGATGCAACGGCCTGTCCGCCGGCACCGCCGCCGACGATTACAATCTCATGACGACGCCCCGCGATCTTTACCGCTGGGTTGTTTGCTTGGTGAATTGCTTCAAGACGCGAGCGCAATCCCGCTAGGTCGTAGCCGGCGCCTTTAGCAGTCTCTAACAGTGTATCGGGTGCCAAATGGTTTGCTTCGGACAGTGCCCAGAGCGTTGTACAGCGTGTGCCGGTACGACAGAAGGCCAGAACGGGGCCCTGTACCTCTTTTAGGAGAGCGCCAAACTCGGCTGCGTTCTCGTCCGTAACTTTGCCAGAGATGACTGGCTGGAAGCGCCACTCCATACCCTGAGCTTGAGCCGCATCAATAATTGCCTGCATTTCAGGCTGGTCTTCGCTCTCGTTCTCGGGCCGGTTGCAGATGAGTGTTTTGAAGCCCATTGAAGCGGCAATGCCGACATCTTCAACACTGATCTGTGGGGCCACACTTAAAAAGGGCGTTAGTTTACGTGCATCCATGGTTTGTTCTCCGTGGGAAAAGGTGTTTTATAGTTATTTTTTAGATTTGCACTTTGTTTGAAATTTCACGGGCTGTTCAATTTCACGGTTCATAGAGTGAGTGCTGCTGGCAATAGTCGCCGATGAGGGTAACTTTTGCCAGCAGTCCAATTTTAAAGTCAGCATCTTAAAAAAGGTTTACCGGCACCTTGAGGTATGACTGCCCGTTCTCCTCAGGTTCTGGCATATGGCCAGCACGCATGTTGACCTGTACCGACGGCAGAATTAGACGCGGCATTGACAGTGTCGCATCACGCTCGGTGCGCATCTTGATAAACTCTTGTTCGCACTTACCCTCACCGACATGCACGTTGTGAAGACGCTCTTCACCCACAGTCGTCTCATTCAGGTAATGGTCACGCCCTGGTGCTTTGTAGTCATGACACATAAACATGCGTGTCTCATCAGGCAGCGAAAAAATCTTTTGCACAGAGATATAGAGTGTATGCGCATCGCCACCTGGGAAGTCACAGCGCGCTGTGCCGTAGTCCGGCATAAATAGCGTGTCGCCAACGAACAGAGCATCTCCGATTAGGTAGCTCATGCAAGCTGGAGTGTGACCCGGTGTGTGCATGGCACGCGCTTCGATCGTGCCTATTTTGAACTGCTCTTCATCTTTGAAAAGGTGGTCAAACTGGCTGCCATCACGCTGGAAGGCGCTACCTTCGTTAAACGCCTTGCCGAAAACATTCTGTACGGTGGTGATGTGTTCACCGATAGAGAGCTGACCGCCCAGCTTATCTTTGAGGTAGGGTGCTGCTGACAGGTGGTCAGCATGCACGTGGGTCTCCAGAATCCAGTCAACCGTCAGACCTTCAGCTTTTACATAGTCAACAATCTGATCAGCAGATACGGTATCAGTCCTGCCAGCAGCGTAGTCAAAATCCAGTACTGAGTCGACAATCGCACAGCGTTTGGTCTCAGGGTCTGAAACAACGTAGCTAAAAGTAAAGGTTGGTTCGTCGAAGAATGTCTTAACTAAAGGTGTCATCATACTTCTCCAAAAAGTTATATCTATATCACAATTTCGCATATATTAGCTTTTGCTGATGGAAAGTCAATCGCTTTGAGGATGAAAAAATGTACACTGGAAGTTCAATCCACCTATATTTACCAGTAGTTTGACTAGGATCAATATGGCTTGGCTACAACGCAGAATCGAACTGAAGCGCAGAACACGTGGCTTTCATCTAATCACTGACGAGGTATTGTCAGCTCTGCCTGAACTCCGGCAGGTGAGGGTTGGGCAGTTACATCTCTTCCTCCAGCATAGCTCCGCGTCACTCACACTGAATGAGAACGCTGATCCTGATGTGCGACGTGACATGGAGGGAGCCTTCAATCGTCTCGCCCCTGAAAACCATCCTGACTATACCCATACGCTCGAGGGTTCGGACGATATGCCTGCGCATATCAAATCGAGTTTGAACGGCGTTAGCCTACTGCTGCCGGTCGGGCAGGGGGAATTGTTGGTAGGAATCTGGCAGGGGATCTGGTTAGGCGAACATCGAGACCACGCAGGCTCGCGCAGCCTTATCGCGACGCTAAACTACGAATAATAGCCACTACATCTGTTCGATCTTGCTCAGACATTCTGTCTGCGTCAAAGGTATTCTCTACCGCCAGCAATAGCGCTTCGGTTATCGAACTATCTATCTGCTCTAGGTCCAGTAGATCCAGGTGGCTGCGAACATAGGAGAGGGCGAAGAGTTGCTCGGGTGTCTCAAGCGCCTGCTGCTCTAGTTGTCCAAGTCGCTCTGAGATCTGCTCGTAGTTCTGTGTCATCGGTTGGCTTCCAGGGATTTTAGGTTGAGGAAGTGCTCTCGGCCCGATGCATCCACGCGTAGCAGGCGTACCGTTAGATAGTCCAGCGCTGGCGCCATCCAGATCAGGGTCTGCTGCTGATCTGCAGCACGCTCGAGTTGCAGGCGCACACAGACAAAGGTGCCGGCAGGCGTGGTTAGTGTCTCCTCGCCCGAGCGCACAAACCGGTAAGTTTTTATCTTGCCGCCGTCAGCGATGCGGTAGCTCAGCTCCTCGCGTCCTGCGATCAGGTCTTCACGCAATTGCAGTTGATAACTCAGTTTATCTTGGACATCGGCTTCATAGGCTTGCGCCCAAGGCTGCTGCTTGGCCACGGTTGTGATGCGCTGGCGCTCGGCATCAAAACTGATACTGAGGTTACGTTTGCGTCCAAATACCGAGCGATTGAACTTGTAGCTCAGTGGGGTCCAGCGCGAGTTTTTATAACCCAGTGTCGAGGCTTCGCTTTGAGAGGCGAAGGTTGATTTAGCTTCGCTGGAGAAGTGCCAGAGTCCGCTGGGCGACTGTTCAAGTTTTCGAGTCGCAGTCACCGGCAGATCAATCAAGAGATCAAGCGTCGCACTGTACTGCGCTGAGAATGGCGCCAGCTGTGCTTGGGCCCGGATCGTTAGAGCAGCGAGTAGGAGCAAGCTGGCTGCAGTCAGCTTGACGATAGCGCGGCTCCGAAGAGGCATTTAGAGATCCGCCTCGAATCGCTTGCCTCCAGGGGGAAGCTGTTCGCCGTCTAGAAAGGCCAAACCGCGTCGTTGAGTCAGGCGCTCTGACACGAACCACTCAACCGCTAAGGGGTAGATACAGTGCTCTAGGTGGTGGATGCGTTGTTGTAGACTCTCGACGTTATCATCGGCGCGAATAGTGGTGGCGGCTTGCACAATCGGCGCTCCCGCATCCAGTTCAGGGCAGACAAAGTGGACAGTGCAGCCGTGCTCCGCTTCGCCAGCTTCCAGTGCCCGAGCGTGAGTATTGAGCCCTTTGAACTTAGGTAAGAGCGAAGGGTGAATATTGACCAGCCGGCCGTTGTAGTGCTCTACAAAACCGTCGGTGAGAATGCGCATAAAACCGGCAAGTACAACAAGATCGGCCTGCCAAGCATCAATCTGCTCAATCAGAGCGGCGTCAAAAGTCTCGCGGTTAGCGTAGAGTGTGTGCTCAATGAGTGCCGTGGGAATGCCGGCGTTTGCGGCGCGGACCAGGCCATAGGCGTCGGCTCGGTTTGATAGCACACCGGCAATTTGGAAACCGTCGGACTGGGCCGCGGCATCCATAATTGCCTGTAGGTTCGAGCCTGATCCGGAGACCAGGACTACAACAGATTTTTTGCTCATTTAGCTGTTAGGCACCAAGTCCTACCAATTCTACCTGCTCTTCGTCGGCAGCAGCGTCGGCAATCTGGCCGATAACCCAAGGTGCTTCACCTGCGTCTTTCAAGATTGCCAGTGCGTTCTCAGCTTCGCTTGCAGGAACACAGATGACCATGCCAACACCACAGTTCAGTGTGCGGTACATCTCGCGATCAGCCACGTTACCGCCTGCCTGAATCCAGCGGAACACCTCAGGGATAGCCCAGCTTTGGGTATCGATGACTGCTTTGGTGTTCTCTGGCAGTACTCGAGGGATGTTCTCTAGCAGACCACCACCGGTGATGTGTGACAGGGCGTTGACCTGAGATGACTTGATCAGCTGCAGCAGTGATTTCACGTAGATGCGTGTCGGCTCCATCAGTGCGTCGGCCAGTGAGCGGTCACCGATCTGTGTGTTCAGATCGGCATTAGTCACTTCGAGGATTTTACGAATCAGAGAGTAGCCGTTTGAGTGCGGTCCAGAAGACGGCAGGGCGATGATTGCGTCGCCTGCAGCCACTTTTGAGCCATCAATGATTTCGGATTTCTCAACCACACCCACACAGAAGCCGGCTAGGTCGTAATCGTCACCCTCGTACATGCCCGGCATTTCGGCAGTCTCACCACCCACCAAGGCGGCGCCTGCGAGCTCACAGCCTGCACCGATACCGGTAACAACATCGGCGGCCATATCGACGTTAAGCTTGCCTGTTGCGTAGTAGTCGAGGAACAGCAGTGGCTCGGCACCTGCGACAACCAGGTCGTTGACACACATAGCGACTAGGTCGATACCGATGGTGTCATGCTTGCCCAGGTCCATTGCTAGTTTTAGCTTGGTGCCAACGCCGTCTGTACCTGAAACCAGTACTGGCTGACGGTAGCCTTCGGGGATCTCACACAGAGCGCCAAAGCCGCCCAGACCGCCCATCACTTCTGGGCGCGCTGTACGCTTAGCTACACCTTTGATGCGCTCAACAAGCGCGTTACCTGCATCGATATCGACGCCGGCATCTTTGTAGCTAATAGATTGGTTGTTTGACGCATCAGACATGGGTGTAAGACCTCATAAAACGGGTGTGCAAAAGGGGTACGATTTGTTGGCGGGGGATTCTACCAGTTTGCACCGGTAGGAGCCATTGTGTGTTACAGTTTCGGCAATATTTAATGCCAAACACCTAGGGAAGGTCGATGCGCAGTTTCAAAACCCTTTTTAAGCTCGGTGCACTGCTGCCACTGATGTCGATTTCTAGCCTCTCAGCTGACGTTCTTATTTGGGCGAGTGATAACCGTTCTGGCCAGCCGGTTCGTGCTGAGCAGGCCGAGTGGTTGCGCTATCTGCAGAGCCAGTCGCAGGCAAGCAACCCGCTGGTGACGCCAACGCAGGCCGGCGTAGCTCAGGATTATCCGATGCATCTGGCGGCACAAGCCGATGTTGGCGCATTGATGACCAGTCGGTTGGCAACAGGTTCAGATGCCGCACTTTGGGTTCAGCTAAATGCGAACGGTTTGGAGTGGGTACTCGAACAGAATGGTGAAGCGCAGCAGTTACGTACACCCGCAACGAGTGATGGCCTGGCACTGGGTCTCAACTGGATGGGTATGCAGTTGAGCATGGCCACTCCTGATTCTGCAGACCAGTCCACTCAGCCACTGCTGCCGGCAGCGACGGGTCCGCTTTCTGCTCCATCTACGACACAGCCGCAGACTGGTGTAGCCGTGCCCGCAACGACTCCTGCGGTTCCTGCAGCGCTGGCTTATCAGCATAAAGGGACTCAGATTAACGTCAGCGGCGTTTTTGATGCGCCGGATTTCTTGCGCCTGACGCAAGGACTGCGCGCCTTGGAGGGTGTAGATCGGGTCTATCCTGCGAGCATCAATGGAACCGATGTGCAGTTAGTTTTGGGCAGCGACAGCCTCTCTTCGTCTCAGCTTCAATCGCTGCTCGCTCAGCAGCCTTGGTTGCGACGGACAGAGCAGGGCGGCTTGCGGTGGGATGCGTTGGCGCTACCTCTTCCCGGAGGACAAACAGCTCAGGGGCCGGTCGCTACAGCGGTCGAAACTAGTGCCGAGGCTCCTGCCGGTTCGGCCCCCGCGATAGCGTCCCCCGCGGAGTAATCCATGCAGCAGCGTTGGTTCATATTGACGGTTGGACTTATCAGCTTCGCGTTGGTTTATCTGCTTTCGCCTATCCTCAGTCCGTTTCTCGTTGGTGCTCTGCTGGCCTATCTGTCCGACCCTCTGGCAGATCGTCTTGAGGCGCGTGGATTGAGTCGCACGGGCTCCGTGGCGATCGTATTCTTGGTGCTCAGTGCGCTGGTGGTGATCGCCTTCCTGTTGCTGTTACCGCACTTGCTGACTCAGGTGCAGTTGATGATCGAGCGCGTACCGCGCGTAATCGAGATTTTGAATAGTGAAATATTTCCGTTTATCGAGGCCAATCTTGGGGTTGAGCTCGGTCGACCGGACCTTAAACAGGTTGCATCGATTCTGACGCAGCACTGGCAAGCAACGGGTAGCATCGCTACCGCGGTGCTCAGCTCGGTAACCCAGTCGGGTCTGGCGGTTGTTGCCTGGTTCGCAAACCTGGTGCTGATTCCCGTAGTCACCTTCTACCTGCTGCGTGACTGGGATCTGATGATGGATCGTATCCGCGACCTGTTACCTCGCAACATCGAACCGGTCGTATCACTCTGGGCGCGTGAGTGCGACGGGGTACTGGGTGCGTTCATGAAGGGGCAACTGGTCGTGATGCTGGTGCTCGGTATCATCTACGCGATCGGATTAGCCCTGCTGGGTGTGGATCTCGCGTTGCTGCTGGGCATTACGGCGGGTTTGGCCAGTATTGTTCCCTACCTCGGCGTTATCGTTGGCATCGTCAGCTCGGGTGTCGCGGCCTACGTGCAGATGCAGGATCCGATGATTCTGCTAGGCGTTGCTGTTGTCTTTGGCGTTGGGCAGGTGCTTGAGGGGATGGTATTGACGCCAAAATTGGTGGGTGATCGTATCGGCCTACACCCTGTTGCTGTGATCTTTGCGATTATGGCGGGCGGGCAGCTATTCGGGTTTGTCGGCGTGCTGCTAGCTCTGCCGGTGGCTGCAGTGATTCGCGTACTCTTGAGTCACCTACATAGAGGCTATGTTGCCAGTCGTCTGTATACCAAACCGGATACTGATTCGCAGTGAGCGCTTCGATTCAACCAACTCAACTGCCGCTGAGCGTTCACCTACGTGCTGATGCTCGGTTTGAGAATTTCACACTCGGACAAAATGCGCTGGTCGTCGAGCAGTTGCAGCGTTTTAGCCGCTCGGAACTCAGCGAGCAGCATATCTTTTTAGCGGGCCCAAACGGTGCGGGGCTCACTTATCTTTTGCAGGCGAGCTGTCATGAGGCTGAGCAGGCTGGGTTGGCAGCGCTTTACCTTCCGGCTGAGGAGCTTGAAACTCTGGATCCGGCCATTTTTGAAGCGCTAGAGTCCTACGATCTCGTCTGTATTGATGATCTGCAATTGCTGTTGGGTAAACCGGAGTGGGAGCAGGCGCTGTTTCACCTCTATAACCGTCTACGCGATACCGGTCGTCGTCTACTGATTTCGGCGAATAACACCCCCGCACACCTTGCAGTGGGCTTAGCAGATCTAGCCTCGCGGCTGACTTGGGGCCTGGTGTTCCAGTTACAACCACTCAATGACGCCGATAAACTGGCTGCACTCGATGCGCAGGCTCGTGCACGCGGCTTAGTGATCGCCGAGGATGTTCTGCAATTTTTGTTAAACCACTCTGATCGTAATCTGCGGATATTAATGCGGCAATTGGATCAGCTCGATAGCGCCTCGCTCGAGCAGAAGCGGCGTGTCACCATACCCTTCGTAAAACAGGTGTTGGGGTGGAGCTAGGCGGACTGGTTTATGAACATGCTGACTTTATCCTGGTCAACAAGCCGGCTGGCGTCAGTGTTCACAAGGACGATACTGAACAGGGGTATGTGGGGGCTTTGAGTGAGTCGCGCGCAGAGCCTCTGTGGCTCGTGCATCGACTCGATAAAATGACCTCTGGTCTGCTGTTATTGGCGCGCAATCAAACAGCGGCCGCAGCGCTGAGCGGCTGTTTTGCCGACAGACAGGTTGATAAGCTCTATCTAGCGATAAGCTGTCATAAACCCAAACGCAAGCAGGGTATGATCTCGGGTGATATGGAGTCGGCCCGCCGAGGTAATTGGAAGCTGACGCGCGGGGGTTCGAATCCGGCGCGCACTGAGTTTATCTGCAAAAATTTTGCTCCCGGGTACAATTTGATACTTTGCCATCCGCTGACCGGTAAAACCCATCAAATTCGCGTGGCCCTGAAAAGTGAAGGGGCACCCATACTAGGGGATAGTCGCTATGAGCCGGATGCGCCAGTGAGTGATCGCGGCTATCTGCATGCTTGGCAACTCGGATTTCGTTATCAGGATGCAGCGTATTGCTTTCGCGCTGATCCCGAGTCGGGTGAGTTGTTTATACAAGCCACCGCGGCTGGCGTACTTAACCAAGTTGATCTGGAAAACTTACCGAAGCACTGGTCACTGCCACTGCTGAGACCGTCAACGGCGAGCGAGAATTAGAGAGTAAATAGGAATGAGTGACGACAGAGTAGAGTTCGACTTTACCCAGCGCAGTGCCGAAGAGCAGGCCTCACTATTGCAGCACACTTGGTGTGACAACTGTCAGCAGGCAGATCTCGGTATGACCGACCCGCAAGAGTACGAGCAGTTTGGGCTGCGCTTCGTTGAAGGGCGTTGCGAAGCTTGCGGCGAGGTGGTGTTTACTGAGTTGAGTGATGATGAATTCTGATTACCTTGATCGTTTTGCCGGCATCGGACGCCTGTATGGTGTCAACGCCCTCGAGGCTTTTCACAAGGCGCATGTCGTTGTTGTGGGTATTGGTGGTGTTGGTTCTTGGGTGGCCGAAGCTTTGGCGCGCTCGGGTGTAGGTGAGATAACACTGGTTGACCTCGACGATGTGTGTGTCACCAACATCAATCGACAATTGCACGCACTCAGCTCTTCGGTAGGTCAGTCAAAAGTATTGGTGAGCGCAGATAGGATGCGCGATATCAATCCCGATCTGATCGTTAATGAGGTTGAGTCGTTTGCAACTCAGGATAATTTGGCTGAGTTGTTTGAGTCCAAGCCTGACTACGTTGTCGATGCCATCGACAGTGCTGGTGTAAAAGCGGCCATCATTAGTTACTGCAAACGCAATAAAATCCCTATCATCACCACGGGTGGAGCTGGCGGTTTGATCGATCCGCAGCGTATTGCTGTGGCTGATTTAACCAAGACCGAGCATGACCCGCTCGCCTCTAAAGTGCGCTCTATTCTCAAGCGTCACTTCGGTTTCAGCCGCTCGGGTCGTAAGTTTGGAGTAGAGTGTGTCTACTCAACCGAGCAGGCAAGATACCCCAAAAGTGATGGCGAGGTGTGCAGCACAAAGCAGTTTGTCGATGGTGATGTGCGTTTGGACTGCGCAGGTGGACTAGGTGCAGTCACTATGGTGACAGCGAGCTTTGGTTTTGCAGCTGCTAGTCGAGTTCTGTTAAAAATCAGTGAGCGCGATGCACGCAATCGAGAGCGGGTGTAGCGTCAAGAAGTGTTGGCGGAATAAAACAGGCAGGTACGCAGGGCTGCGTACCCACCAAAGAAGGGACAAACTCGGGTGCTTATGCAGCCTTCAGGCGAGCCAGAGTTTTAGCGCGTGAGGTGCGCAGTTCGCTTACAAATACTTTACCAAGCAGGCTGTCGAGTTTGCGTGATACGCCCTGCGCTAGTTCAGCGATAAAAGCAGCGCGCTCGCGACGTGCAGCTAGGTCGATTTTTTCCATATTGATCGCTTCGTAGTTAGACATTTCCGGTACCTCGGTTTAATCCTGTTCAATTAAGGCTAATACTAAAGTTGAGAGTTTGGATCGACAAACGATGCTTTCTTAGGGTATTGTTGAGTAAAATTCATCTCAGGAAAAATCGATGCGCCGTCTACCTCCGCTTAACGCGCTGCGAGTCTTTGATGCAGCGGCCCGTCATGGCAGCTTCAACCGTGCCAGTGAAGAGCTGTGTGTTACCCCATCAGCAGTCAGCCATCAGCTCAAGTCGCTGGAAGAGTTCTTGGGTGTGGAGCTGTTTAAACGCGAAAAGCGCAGCATCGCGTTAACGCCAGCTGGGGAGCGCTACTTGCCTTCGGTGCAGATGGCACTCGATGAGGTAGAGTTTGCAACGCGAAAGTTGATCACCTCGCCGAACTCAAATGTCGTCAATGTGAGCGTCGCACCGGCCTTTCTGACACGCTGGTTGGTGCCGCGCATCGCACGCTTTCAAGAGCGTCACCCAGAGGTTGAACTGCGACTTGAATCGTCGATCGATTACATCGATTTTGAGAATTCGGATACGGATCTGGCCGTTTATTACGGTAAAGGGCACTGGAGCGGCATTGAGACGCATCTGATGCGTAATATCGACCTGACGCCGGTTGTATCGCCTAAATTACTGGAAGAGAAGGGTGGTCTGAAACGTGAGAGCGATCTGGCCAACTTTACGTTGATCAATGTGACCGGGCGTAACCACGAGTGGAGCAAGGTGCTACAGAAGCTGGGCGTAAGTATCTCCAGCATCGCCCATACCATCTCGTTCTCGAGTACCTCGTTGGCGGTCTCAGCTGCGGCCGAGGGGATAGGTGTAGCGTTGGCAGACCGCTCATTGCTACAGCGCGAGTTAGATAGTGGTCGTTTAGTTGCACCCTTCGATGTGTCCCTCGACAGTCACAACGCCTTCTACCTTGTCTACAAAGAGAATCGGTCGCTGACAGCAGCGATGGAGGCCTTCCGCGATTGGATTCTTGAAGAGATGGCGGAAGATAAGCGCGCTCTAGCTGGCTAGAGCGGCTTCGGCGAGTGCGCGGTAATCGGTAGGTTTGATCGACGGCTGTAGCGGCACAATTTCCCAGCCTTCATCATCCGCAGTAGCGCTGAGGTACTCGAACTCTTTTTTGTAGTCGCGCGCCATCATCACCAGCGCCTGCGTGAGCGCTTCTATGGCAGGATGATCTACATCCTCCTCGGTTAGCATCGTGATGTTGTGGCGAATTAACTCAGTTGGGTCCTCGTCAGAGAGTACCGACACCTTTATCCAATCACCACAGCGCAGCATCATCCAATCTGATACCACCTCATGTATGCTCTCTTGCGCTTTCGTCTCCAGCTCTGATATACGCTGTTCCAGTGAATGCTGTTCAACCGAATTTTGTTCGGTTGAGAGGTTTGCTGCTTCCAGTTCAGTCGAGATAAAACAGACTCGTGCCAGGTGCAGTAGGTCGGAGACATCAACAGGTCGTCGACGCAGGTTATCTAATTTGGCTTTGGCTTTTACCCTAAGCTGGGCAGCCTCAATGATGAGCTCTCTTCTCATCTCGTCAGGCGTCGAGGCATAGTTGCGCCCGCACTGTCGCATTGCCTCAATCTGGGCCTGTAGAGTGAAGATCTCCCAGAGTTCGTCACTCAGCTTAATTTCGATGTTTTCAGTTTCGATGCTCTGCATAGGGTGTACCGCCCGTTTTAGGGTTGTCAGGGTCTTTTTCTGATGGATTTAACGCAATATTTGTGCCGACTTTTATTGTTCTAGTGACAAAAATGCCTTTTGACGTTTTCGTTCAATTATGACTTGAACAAAATGCGCTTTAGCTGGCTGGTTAAAGGTGTTTTGCACACTATAGTTAGGAGGAGATATCTGGACTTAATCGCGACGGATCCGCAAGCAAGAACCCCAGTTTTTTTGGAGATACCGTGTGCTGGTTCAAACGAGAGAAGATTGACCAACCCGAGCTTGGGCTTGCGTAAAAGCGTTGCAAATTGCAATTATTATTTTTATTTTGCGACGAATAATGAGAGGCAGCAGAGATCTGTCCAACAATACAGTTACAGCGAAACAGTGAGCTGCAGGGGTCACGTGTTGATGCCCTCAGCAATAAGTAAGAGATGCATTCGCCACAATCCTTTTCAGTGGCGCTGACTAACGCGTAGATCGAACTATTGACCGTATAACTAAAAGTTTTTAGCCCATTTTTGTCATTTCTTGCATGATTTTTTCACGGTGATATGCGGTAGACGCTGGATTATCTGGCCGTTTGATCTAAGTTTTAGGTAATGAAATATCGAATTTGGAAGATCGAATGAAGGGATCGCTAGCAGCTCTAATATTTGCAACGAGCACATTGAGTTCAGGGGTGGTGTTGGCGGATAGTCGCGAAGCCTGTAATGCATACCGCTTGGAAGTTATCCAGCTCAAATCCAATCTCGATCTGAAATATGGAGAAAATCGTGTGCTGCTGCGCGACATGAGCTCCGATTCCGCTGCGCGCAACGCGCTACTTGCGCAGTATATTGTTGATCCTGACAACATCCGTTTTCGCACGTTGATGGATAAATTCCGTGCCGATCGACGTGATGAGTGCGGCTGGTGGACTGAGGCTGACGGCAAGTTTAACTGAGCCCATCCGCCCCAAATTCTGTTCACAAAAACAAGACGCTGATCTAGTATCGAAATTCGACCCGTCGACATAGGATTTGGCTAAATGGTTGAACTTCAAGCGCTTAGTAACTTTATTAGTGATAATCGACTCTGGGCTGACAGCCTAGCCATCATCTCTTCGACACTGCTCGCTCTCTTTATTGCGGGATCAATTCTCAAACGCCTGCCAGCACATTGGCAATCGCAGGGACGCCGAGTTCGGACACGTCATGTCGTTACGATGGCCCGATACCCGGTAATGGTATCGATAGTGTTGATTGGGGGAACGCAGCTCACCAGTCGTATGCTTCCACTGGGATTGGTAGAGTCTCTAGCCTCCATCTTCCTTACAATCGCGGTCTTGGCATGGGGCCAGTTTGTTTACCGAGCGACTCAGTACGTTCTCAAGAACATTAGTTTGCAGAGCCCTGAAGAGGGGATCATTCGTCCGCAGACTTTACCCTTGCTAGAAAACGTCGCGGCCGTACTAAACGTGTTGTTAGTGGTCTATCTGATATTTCTAGTCTGGAAAATTGATATGACCGCCTGGCTTGCATCGGCGGGTATAGTCGGTATCGCAGTCGGTTTTGCCGCAAAGGATACGATTGCAAACCTTCTCTCCGGCGTATTTATATTGGCAGACTCGCCTTACAAAATTGGTGACTACATCGTTATCGATTCAGGCGAGCGAGGCAAAGTAACACACATTGGCTTGCGCTCCACCCGGCTCCTCACCCGAGACGACCTAGAAATTAATATACCGAACGCGATCATTGCCAACGGTAAAATCATAAATGAATCTTCTGGACGTCACGTAAAGTCACGCACCCGTATTGCGGTTAGCGTTGCTTACGGTTCTGATCTGGAGCGGGTGAAAAAGCTGTTACTTGAGGTCGCTGCGGATGAACGGCAAATCTGTGTAGACCCCGAGCCGCGAGTACGTTTCCGTACGTTTGGCGCTTCGGGATTGGATTTGGAACTGCTTGTCTGGATCGATGATCCTGAAATTCGCGGTCGCGTGATCGATGCTCTAAACACGGCAGTTTATAACTGCTTTAACCACGAGGGGATCGAAATCCCCTTCAGCAAACAGGATCTTTATATCAAAGAGCTACCGCCCTCTAGGTTGTGAATAGCCTGACCAGGCTTCGTTGGTAGGCTAGGCTGGAGCATTACCCGAGAAGAGGTGAATTGTCAGTACGCCGGTTACTATAAAGGCCAAACCGATCATCGCCGGCGTGTCTAGCTTCTGTCCCAGTAATAGCCAGCCAATCAACGCCACTAGCGCTACTCCAACACCCGACCAAACTGCATAGGCTATGCCTACAGGCATCGCTTTGAGTGTTAGCGTTAGAAAATAGATTGCAGTTCCATACCCTGAAACTACGATAACCGATGGCCAGAATTTAGTGAAACTCTGTGTAGCCGGTAGGGTCGAAGTAGCAATTACTTCCGCGACGATCGCGATGAATAGATAAAACCAGGTAATCACGTTTAGGCCTCGATGTTTATTTGAGAGTTGTAGTTGAAGGTGGTTTAGTCGGTCGTTTTTTGATCAAAGAGCGCCTGCGCGTTCTGATAAGCGATTTTACGCGCCAGTTCTTGCGGCAGCACTGAGAGCCAATCTCGCGTATCAAGGACGATATTTCTAAGCTTACTCCAGCGCTCTATAGAGTAGGTATCGCTGCCCACCATAAAACGATCGGGGTGCGTCATGAAGGCCTCCTCCCAATTAGCTGCCAGTCCGGCCCAGGTAGAGATATCTGATCGATGGGAAAGGTCGACCCAGAGATTTGCGTGGCGCCTTAGTAACGCTGTCACATTCTCCGGGTCATCGAAACCGGCATGTGCCCATAGAACTCGAGCTTGCGGCCATTGCTTAAAGAGTTTGTCGACTGCTCGTGCATCCCCATGAATGTGTAGAATCAGATTATGTGCTTTTGCCAATTCAACGGAGCGCTGTACAACCGGCAGATCGATATGCTCCTCGAATGCGTGGAACTCGCCAAATACGATGTAGGTGTGTTGCGCAAGCTTGGAATCAAGGTGTTCAATCACGCTCTCATCGTACATCCAGGTTTTGATAGTGCCGGGTTGCCGATAGGGGCGCAGCGCAGGAACTACTCTACTGGGTGCAAGCTTTAGTAATTCTTGTGTTCCGCTGTCGTCGGTACTCGATACCAGTACTTTCTCAATTCCCGCGCTATCAAGTTTCTGTATAACCGCTTGCGGATCGAACTGCCCCACAGCATCGGTGTTGTAGTGTAGATGGGTATCAAACAGAGGGATGGGCTCGGCACTCAGGCAGAGAGAGTTCAGTGTCAGCAGACTGATAAGGTAAAGCTTGTATGTACGCTGCATGCTTAGAATTCATTTTCTCGGCAGATCTCAAGATCACAGACTATGCTACAACACTAAGGAGCGATACAACCTATAGTAGACGGATCTGCTGACCGCTGAAATATTTTGAGGTGCGCTAGTATGTCTGAATCCCTGAGTAATTTTTTGTACGTCACGGCTGACCGACTAGTCTTTCGGGTCACGCTCGGGCTCTTCGCTTACGCCCTTATTCTTGCCTACTTTACCGACTCTTGGCTGCTAGCAATGATAGTAGGAGGGTTGCTCGTTGCGGTTCTCGGTGCCGCCTACAAGATAGCGCCCGGCAGTTTGCTGACCCGACTAATCGGTGCGACCGTTTTTATGCTGATGTGCGCGCTGCATATCCAGCAAGCCAAGGGGCTGATCGAAATTCATTTTGGGATCTTTGTACTCCTCGCGTTTCTACTGGCTTATCAAGACTGGCGACCGATAGTGGTGGCTGCGGGTGTGATCGCTGTGCACCACCTTGGTTTCCACTTTATGCAGATGTCCGGCTGGCCTGTCTATGTAATGCAGGATATGTCGATGGGGATTGGAATAATTTTGCTCCACGCCGCTTATGTTGTGGTAGAGACGGCGGTTCTCGTTTGGCTGGCAGTGCAGATGCGCAAACAGACCAATGAGTCGAATGCTCTTCTGAGCGCCATCACTCAGATGACCGAATCGAAAGCGGTCGACCTTCGTGTGCGTGCTTCAGGCGAGGCGCCACTAATCAACTCCTATAACGCCTTCTTGGACAAACTCTCGGACTTGCTGGCAAACATCAGCACTGGCTCAAACACGCTTACTGAACAGAGCGCGAAGCTCTCCAGCGTAACCGATATGATGCGTCATGCTGCCTCTGAACAGCAGCAAGAGAATGATGTGATTAGCTCATCGATACGCGAGATCAATCAGGCGGTTGCAGAGGTCTCTCAGTCGGCCAATCTTGCTTCGGACAGTGCACGAGATGTTGATGACAATGCGCGTAGTGCTGCAAAACTCAGCGGTGAAACCAAGGCGAGTATCGATCAATTAGCGCAGCAGATCAGCGCTGCAGCAGCAACCATCGAAGAGCTTGATGGGCATACTCAAGAGATTAACGAGGTGCTTACGGTTATTCAGAATATCACCGAGCAGACCAACCTTCTGGCATTGAATGCGGCGATCGAGGCGGCACGAGCAGGAGAGCATGGACGAGGCTTCGCGGTGGTTTCTGATGAGGTGCGTGAACTCGCGCAGCGCACACAAAAATCGACCGAGCAGATCGAGATGATGATTGGCAAGCTACAGAGTGCTTCCAACTCTGCCGTGGCGGAGATTCGTAACTCCAAATCGAATGTTGATCTCTGTGTCGGTAACGTCGAGAGCTCATCTCAGATGATGCAGGATGCGTCTCAGGCTATCCAGAATGTGAGCTCAATGAACGAGTCGATTGCAGCGGCCTCTACCGAGCAGAGTGCCGTGCTTGATCACCTCTCATCAAATCTCGATCGATTGGTTGAGCGGGCGGAGCAGGTTGCACGGAACTCAGCTGACTCGGCCGGTGTGACTCAAGAGTTGCGTGAGCTTGCTGAGAGCCTCAACCGCAGTACCCAAAGCTTTAAGTTCTAGCAGAGGCTGTTAACGAAAGAGCGACCAGAGCGACAGGCCAACGACACCCGTCAGGCAAGTCGCCATCCCTAGGTTGATGATCCTCTGCGTTCGCGGGTGCAGATCGAGACTATTAACTTTGACGCCCGCAGCCAGCCAGAGCGCATGCAGAATCAACCAGATAATATTGGTGATAACGAGTTTTATCCCGGTCTCTACCGCGTAACTTTCAGGGTAGAAGGCGAAGCTACTGAATAGGGTGGTGTTTACAGCGTAGGCTTTTGGATTGATCAGCTGCAACATAACGCCGGTTGTGAAGCCCGGCGCTTCCATATGCATGAAGGCGATTTTTGCACCGGCAAAGGCTATACGCAGTGCTAGATAACCCAGATAGGCGGCCGATGCGACCAACAAAATAGTACGAATAATTGGGTCAGCGAGTATAACCGCTGCTACGCCAGTGATTACGGCAAGTGACACCAGGTTAGTACCGAGCCATAGTCCCATCATGTAGCGCAAGCCGCGGTTCCAGCCGAAGGCCGCACCGACACCCGCCAACGAAAGAACCCCCGGACCAGGGGTGACTATCAGAAGAAAAACAGCAAGCGCGAATGTCAGCAAAGTGCGGCTCTTTAGTGTGCACTCTACTCTTCGATAATCAGGCTATGCGCGATAAGCAGAAGGGCAGAGATGGCAGTGAACAGAAATGTATCGTCAATCATAACCTATCTCCCATTAATTCCTAGATAGGTGTAGGATCGCACACCAGAGCGGTACAAAATATTGATCAATTTTTCATCGGATCGTGACTTTTTGTCATCCATACCAGACGCCCTGATCTAGGGCGCCAAAGCCGTTCGTAAACTTCCCCACACATTCAATAATTTAGGTACATAGAAATGATAGAAGTAGGCCAGCGTATTCCTTCATCCACCCTCAGCCAACTTACCGCTGATGGCATGGTTAACCACAACACCGATGAACTTTTTGCAGGCAAAAAAGTGGTATTGTTCGCGGTTCCGGGTGCATTCACACCCACTTGCTCAGAGGCACACTTGCCCGGTTACGTGGTCTTCGCTGATAAGTTCAAAGCTGCGGGTGTTGATGCCATCATCTGCCTGTCGGTGAACGATGCTTTTGTTATGAAGTCTTGGGGCGAGGCGCAGAATGCTTCTGAGCTGATGATGCTGGGTGATGGAGATGCGAGTTTCACCAAGGCGTTGGGTCTTGATATGGATACTGCGGGCTTCGGCGGCGTGCGCTCTCAGCGCTATTCGATGCTAATTGACGACGGTGTTGTGTCCGCACTCAACGTTGAAGAGGGTGGTGCCTTTGAGGTGAGTAAGGCCGAGGCGATGTTGTCTGCTTTAGAGGGCGACAAGGCCTAACCTTCGCTTTTAATAAACAAACGCCGAGCAGGTGTCTGTAAATTGCTTGGCGTTTTTGTGTCTGCGCTTTCACCGGCGCCTCGGGTAAGTGTCAGGCGCTTTTTAGGGCCGCCTGCAACCGAGTTGGGCAAAGATCCACTGAGATACGGGTTTCGATTAGGTCGGTCATCCGACGTCCTTTTGGACGTTGCCGCTTCAAGTTGTAGTTCTGACTGAATTCCAGACTAGTATCTGAATCGCGTCTGCGATCACCGACTACTTTTCGACGTTCAGGCCCAGTGTAGCGACTCCAAATTTTGCTGACCAACCAGTTGCGTGCCTGCTCTATCTGGCCGAAAGCCGGACTCGTTAACTTACCGGGTTTGCCCCAATAGTAGACGACTTTAGAGTCTTGAATATCTTTGACCAGTTGCATAGCTTGCGCCCCCACACTTTGATTCAACGTACGATTAATTCTTATATGTCGATTGGCTTAGGTGTTCCGAATTGCGGTTTTTCAACGCAAATCTCGGCCTATATCAAAAGCTTTCAAGTGGCCTTTAAGCCTTTTGTGACAGAGGTGCCTATGTTTGAGTCTGCGGAGCCTAAAGCGGTTCTCTGAGGGTAAATGTTTTGTTTGAGCGGAAAATTTTCAGCGGACGTTGCGGCTCTAGGCTATCTCTGTACCAGAGTCCGTATTGCGCTGTCCGCTTAAGGTAGACACCAAATCCGTAATTTGGCTGTGGTATATGGTCTTCTCCCAGACGGTAGAACCGGTATTTAGTTGTATCTACAGGCCAGTCAGCACTGCTTTTGTCGAGCACGTCGGTGAATAGTTTTTTTAGTTCGGCTCTTGCCGCTAACAGTGCTTCTTTCAAATCGCTTTGAGCGCTGCTCATTTGAGCATCCCACACAGATCTTCGATGCGCGCGCGGTTCGCCCCCAGGTCGCTGTAGCCCAGACGCGACGCTGAGCGCAGCTGCGTCACACCTTGTTCTGCATCCCAAAGAAATTCGACATCATCAACAAATTGGAACACTGCTGAGGTGAACTCCACATGCAGATATTCAGGTGTGCTTTCTACGATCGTTGCCTCATCAAGCTGAGCTATAGCGTCTTGTATCTGTACAAGGTTTGCGGCGAGCGGTCGGATAGCTTGATCGGGAGCTGTTGCGAAACTTGAGACGCAATTGGGTGAATCGGGGCAGGGAGCCAACCGACTATCAACGACGCCAAGATTTGTCGGTGGCGTACCGCTGCAACCAACGAGTATTGCGACGGAGGTAAAGATTAGAGGTAAGCGCATAGCCTGTGTTCTCTGTTGTCAGTTAAAAACTTAGTGATTGAGTCATAACTTACGATAGCACCAGCCGGTAGATCTTAATGAAAACAAACTGGTGGAAGTTCATTTCACGATTCGTCGTCGCAGATTTCGACTATCCTAAATTTCAAACAAGTTCATCGGAGGTTTGTTTGATGAGCAATACCTTAGAGCATCCGGTAGTACTGCGGAACAACATTAATGTGTACGGCGAGGGTAAGAAAACGTACCTCTTAGCGCATGGGTTTGGATGTGACCAAACCATGTGGCGTTTTTTAACGCCCCAGATCGAAGAGAATACTCGTTTGGTGCTATTCGATTACACCGGTTCAGGCGGCTCAGACGTCACGCAGTATGACCCCAAACGCTATGAAACCTTGCACGGTTACGCGCTCGATATTATTGAGATTTGCGATGCTCTGGAGCTCAAAAATGTCTGTCTTGTGGGGCACTCCGTCAGTGCCACCATTGGTATCCTGGCTGCAATTCAACGACCTGACCTATTTTCTGGGCTGGTGTTAGTGTGTCCCTCTCCCTGTTTTCTCAACATACCCCCGAATTATGAAGGTGGTTTTGAAAGAGAGGATTTGGAGGAGTTAATCAACTTAATGGATAAGAACCATATGGGCTGGGCGAATTACCTGGCACCTGTAGTCATGGGTGAAACCAACGGTGACACGATGGTAACAGAATTATCTGATAGTTTTTGCTCGACAGATCCGACCTATCTTAAACCCTTTGCCATGGCGACTTTCTTCTCCGACCATCGCGCCGATCTGAGCGCTTGCACTGTGCCCTGTCTTATATTGCAAAGTGCGCATGATGCGCTCGCTAGCCAGAAAATTGGTGACTATGTTCACGCTAACTTACCCAACTCCAAACTTGCGCTGATTGAGGCGACGGGACACTGTCTGCACATGACACATCCAGCAAATGTCGCACGCGAGATACTGAAATTTAAGTAACTTAACATATGGCAGATCGGTTCCCCTGTGGTTTGATGGTAAGCGATATCTCCAAACGCGAGCTGACCTTTGCGAATGAGTACGTCGCCTCGATGCTGGGATACACCAGCGAGGAGATGGCGGGTCAGTTACTGGAGAAGTTTCTCTCCAAAGCTTCGCTAATTTTTATGGATAGTTATGTCTACCCCTCGCTTCTCGATGACGGAGAGCATTCTGAGCTTCAGTTAGTGCTATTAGGACGTGACGGAGAGCGTATCCCCGTGCTGGCGAACATTCGTGCAAATGAGCAGGGTTTTCTGCATTGGGCACTGTTCAGTGCGATTGAACGCGACAAGATGTATCAGGAGTTAATCGCTGCGCGTGACCAGCTTCAGCGCCAAGCCCAAGAGCTGAAAGCCCTAGCATCCTCAGATTCTTTGACAGGACTTTTGAATCGACGCGCCGCCGAACAGAGGTTTGAAACGCTATTTCAACAGAGTAAGCGAACGGATAGCCCGATCTCACTCTTATTGATCGACATTGATCATTTCAAGCAGATCAACGATCGCTACGGGCATATCGAAGGGGATCGGATCTTGATTGAGATTGCAGAGGTGATTCGCTCAACCCTGCGAACCGTCGATATAGGTGCGCGCTGGGGCGGTGAGGAGTTCCTGATCACCTTATACGATACCGATCTGGCGGGCGCGGCCGGTTTTAGTCCACGAATTCATAAAGGCCTGGAAAGCGTGCTACTGGATGGATTTACCGTCCATGCCAGCGTTGGCGTGGCTGCAGTGGACCTTGACTTGGACTCTGCCTCGGTCGCGATTGATCACGCGTTGCTGGCTGCAGATAAGGCGCTTTACCAAGCCAAAGAGTTTGGTCGAAATCGAACAATTCTGGCGAAAAATAGTTAGGCTGGCGGGTTACCCCAGCACTGTTTCGGCTACACGCTCTGTGCCGTATTACACCCTCAACACTAAAAGAACGGCACAGCTTTTGCTTGCGCCATATGAGTTAGTCATACGGAAATCTTTAAGGAACAAAGATGTACAGAATGATTTATAAGAGCCGCTCGACGGAGCAGATGTCGTTAGATCTGATTCGCTCTATCGCAACTCCGAGTGAGGCACGAAATGAACAAGCGGGCCTCACAGGGGTTTTGTTGGCGACTCAAACACATTATCTACAGGTTATCGAAGGGACCTTTGAGGAAGTGAATCGAGTCTTCCAGAGGATCGTCAAAGATGAGCGCCATTTCGATTTTACGGTGATCGCCTTTTCGGTGATCGATGCGCGTTTGTTCGGTGGTTGGGGAATGCGGGGAATTGGGGTCTTCGACCTGAATAGCAAACTCGAACTCGCGCTGAAAAAGAAGTACGGCGAGGAGGATGGCGGGATTCGTTTTCCACTTGAGGAGTGGGCGGCACTCGCATTTATCAGTGATATTAAGATGATGCGCGAGTTACCGGAGTGGAAGCGTTGAGAGGATCAACTCTCAACGACTAAACACGGATTTAAGTAGGTCAGTACTGCGAGCTAGAGGATTCTGTCTGATTTGCTTCTCCTCTTGGGCGAGCCGCAGGAACAGGCCCTTCAGGGTGGCGTCTGTAACGTGAGAGCCGAGGTCTGTCTTCTTCGCTCCCAGCATGGGGAGTGTCGAAGAAGCTTTATCCATTAAAGCATCGTAGTAGCGAGTCACGCCTGTTTTGGCCATGGCGCGGTTGATTAATGGTCGCATCTTCTCTCCCAGTCTGTCTGACATTTTGTTTTGAAAAAACTCCGTGGCGGCCGTATCACCGCCGTTATAAATCGCTTGGGCATCTTCCAGTGTTAGATTGGAAATGGTGTCAACGAAGAGCGGTGTTGCCTCTCCAACGGCCTGCTCGGCAGCGCTGTTCATACTTCTCTCAAAGGCGTCGACCTGGCTTGATAGACCGAAGCGGCGCAGTGTGTTGCCTGCAGTATCAAGGAAGCCGGGCAGAGGGATTTTTACATCTGCACTGTTAAGGAAGCCGCCATTGGTTGAGAGTCGGGAGATGGCCCGTTCGCCTCCAATAGTCAGCGCCTCTTTTAGGCCCCTGGATAGGGTAGCTGAGTCCAGGCCTGTGGTTTGTGAAGGAGCGGATGTGGCGGGCTTCTGTTCCAAGAGTTTCTCACCCTGTTTGACTAGATCGCCGAGGTTAAAGGCGCTGGCTGGAAGGCTGAGGGTTAGGGTTAGTAGTGCTATCGTTATAGGAGTTTTGCGCATCTTGGTCGTCTCATTTGAATAAAACCTTTGAGATTAAAGATAGGCTAAATATTGGGGTGGTGAGTTTTGTTGTGAAAGGGAAATCGTAAAAGTGGGTAACGAGGGATTGACTCTTTGGCTCGCTCGCGCGGTCCAAATCCCCTTCGGGCGCCTTCGGCGGTCTCAATCGCTGTGCAACCGCTACTCGGGCTGTCCTGCCCTCGGCCCTTCGGGCCCGGACTAAAGTCCGTTCAAAATCGCTCCAGGCGATTTTGTCAAACCCCCTTATTGGGTTCGAATTTCCCTCTACCAAATAACTCGGGCACACTAAATTTATGGCAGAAGGTGTATCGAGTGGGGTGGTAATAAATAAATGGTCGGAGTAGAGGGATTCGAACCCCCGACCCTCTGGTCCCAAACCAGATGCGCTACCAGACTGCGCTATACTCCGACGATGCTCTTGCGAGCGACCCGCTGCGAATATTCGGATGAATATGAGGGGTAAAATATAAGTGGTCGGAGTAGAGGGATTCGAACCCCCGACCCTCTGGTCCCAAACCAGATGCGCTACCAGACTGCGCTATACTCCGACACTAAGTTCAGATGATCCAATGAAGATTGGCTCCTCGAGCTGGACTCGAACCAGCGACCAATAGATTAACAGTCTACTGCTCTACCAACTGAGCTATCGAGGAATTGCTCATCTGAGGCCGCGTATACTAATGACCAGTAGCGGCATCGTCAAGGTTAGGATTACACTTTTTTTGCTTTGATACTGAGGTAGAATTCCCAGTAACCACAAGCGCTTGCGCCATTGTCTGTTTTTTGAACAACGAGACTCATAAATGACCGAATTGCCGCCCGCCAAGCCACCTGTTGAGGCATCAATCGAGCTGATGATCACTCGGCTAAGTGAGCTGGGTTTTGAGCTGGAAGAGCTCAATTGGAACAACCCGGTGGCGCATGTTTGGTCAGTTGAAGTGCGCGACGCTAACTGCACTTTGCTCAGCAGTTTAGGTAAGGGCACAACACCCGAAGCGGCTAAAGCGAGTGCGCTGGGTGGGTTTATCGAGCGCTTGGCAACGAACCACTACTTCGCCCCCTACTATTTGGGAGCAGAGATTGCGCAAGCCGAGTTTGTACACCACCCGAGTGAGTGCTGGTTTAAGGCCTCAAGACGCGGTTTACCGGCCGGCCTGCTCGACTCGCACTGTCGCAACCACTTCGACCCGCAAGAGCAGATCTGTGGTGATCAACTGGTCGAGATCAACTCCTCTAATGAGGTGCGCGGTGTCTGTGCTTTGCCGTTTATTCGTCAGAGCGATAGTGAGAAGGTCTGGTTTCCAGTCAATCTGATCAATAATCTCTACGACAGTAACGGTATGGCTGCGGGCGACACCGTTGAGCAGGCGCGGGTTCAGGCGATATCTGAGGTGTTCGAGCGCCACATAAAATCGACAATTATCGCCAACGGCATAGCGCTGCCGCGCATACCGGCCAAGGTGCTGGCGAAAAATGCAAAAGTTGAAGCGGCGATAAAAGCGTTGAGAGTTAAAGGCTTTGTGGTGGACCTGCGCGACGCCTCCCTTGGCGGTAAATACCCAATGGTGAGCATTACCCTGTTCGATCGCCAGTCGCGGGGTGCAATCGCTGCCTTCGGCGCCCATCCAAAATTCAATATCGCTCTGGAGCGTGCGCTTACCACTCTGCTCCAGGGACGAGCGCTCGATGATCTGGTCGAATTACCAACGCTGACCTTTGATCTGTCTGAGGCCGCGACAGCAGCCAACCTGACTCAGCATATTCTCACAGGTGATGGAGTACTGCCTTGGGACATGTACTCCGATCAATCCGCTTACCCTTTTGTTGAGTGGAATATTGACGGTGATGCTGAGGCTGAGTTTGCTGAAATGGCAAGGCGTGTCCATGCAGTGGATGTGCAGATATACATCGCCGAATATGACCACCTCGGGTTGCCTGTGTGTCGCATACTCGTGCCAGGGATGTCTGAAGTGCGCCCGGTCGATCAGCTGGTGTGGAACAACGATAACGCTGTAATCCCGTTGCGCCCGTTGCTGCTCGCAGCGCCCCAGTTGGATAGGGATGAGTTGCTAGACCTACTCGATGAGTTAGATCAGCCGGTCTACGCCAACGACAAGCGGCTGTCGGAGTTGCTGGGGCTTGTTGTAGATGCCCGGACAAATGATGCGTTCTATCTCGCCGAACTCAAACTACTGCTGGCGCTCGCGACACGCGAGTTGGAGCTCCTGCCCAGCATGATCAAACAGGTGCGCGCTTTACCTGGGTTGGCTGTTGAATCTGATAAACGCTATGAGTTGCTAGCGCAGATGGTGGAGATTGAGCTGGATACCAATCATAAGCAGATAGACTTTGAACGTATTTTCCTATCGCTCTACGGTGAGGAGCTCTACTCAGAAGTGAAAGCCCTGTTAAAGGGTGAGGGGGTGTTTGCGCCCTTTATTGAGAAACTTGAGTCACTGAACCGCTCTCAACTCTACCAGTCACTGTTAGGGACATACCGCCGCCTCTCTGATCATGTCGCAACTGTCACTAGTTGCTCATAAGTCGCTAAATTTGTTTAAAAACAACGACTTAAATCAAAAATAAATCGTAAATACTGTACCACGGTACAATAAGCTGGCCCGCAGATTGCTCTACCTTTAATCATAAGTTTGGATGATTCTCGGTGGAGACAGGTTATGAGTTTCACAATTGGTACAGTTAATTTTCTCGTTGGTCAGGCCTCAGCAGTTTCAACAGATGGTGCAGAACGCGGCTTAAGTGTTGGCGACCAGGTCCTCAACGATGATGTCGTACGTGTTGCCGAAGGCGGCGAAATTGAGATCATCCTTAGTAATGGTGAATCGGTTAGCCTAGCCGATGGCGTCAACTGGATAGGTGTTGATGCACTCTCGCCTGAAACCGTAGCGCTGTTGCAGCAGCTTGAACCGATCGCTCAGGTAGACGAAATCACTGGCGAAGTGATTGCTGTATCGGCCGATGGTTCCGAGCGTATTCTGCAGCCGGGCGATCAGATTTTTGCTGATGAGACTATCCGAACTACTCCTGGCTCATCTATCTCACTCGTTTCATCCAACGGTGGCCAGCCTGTTGTCGTTGAAGATGGCCAAAGCTGGCTCGCTAACGCAGACTCATCCACACCGAACTCTCCATTCGACACCACTGAAGAATCCGTCGGCACCGTTGTTATCACCAACGGCACAGTAGTTGCTGTAGATGCGCAGGGTAACGAGCGCGTGCTTGAGAACGGCGATCAGATCTTCGCCGACGAAGTGATTCGCACAGACCCAGGTGCATCCGTACAACTAACAACCGTCGACGAAAGCGGCCAACCCATCGTCCTGCAAGACGGCCAGAGCTGGTTAGCAACAAGCGACACCTACACCCCAAGCAGCGAGTTTGATCAGACCACCGCAGTCAACTCCGATATCGACGCCCTGCAACAAGCGATCTTGGCCGGCGCCGACCCTACGCAGGTGGGCGAAGCATCTGCAGCAGGTGGTGCACCTGCAGCGGGTGGTGATACTGCGTCTACTGATGGTGGTGGCTCTGACTTTGTATCACTCGATCGTACTGGTGGAGAGGTTAATCCGGATGCGGGTTACCAGACTGGGACGTTTACGACTTCGGTTGAAACGCCTCAGGAGGAGCAGCCTGTTCAGGACGTCACAATCGTGATTTCTGCAGCATTCATTAATGCCGAAAACGATACTGTAGTTGAAGGAAATCAAGCTATCGTTCGATTTACTTTGAGCGAGGCATCGAGCTCACCTATAACCATAAACACCGAATTCGGTTCGGTCTTGGTACCTGCGGGAGGCCTTGCGGCTGATTTGGCTATAAGTACCCGAGAAGATGAATTCTTTTTGCAGGGTGATGACGCACTTGCTCTGGTTGTGACTAGTGTGACGGGGGGCTCGGGTGAAACCTTTGATCTATCAAATGCAAACGCTTTAATCACAGTCATTGATGATGATGACAGCACAATCGTCAGCTTGAGCACCTCGGATGTGACTGAGGATGACGCAAGCGTGACGTTCACCGCGACCTTGACCAACCCCGCTGAGGGTGCAGTGACAGTCACCACAGACTTGGGCGATATCACCATCGCTGATGGTGCAGCGACCGGTACGTTGGTGGTTGAGACCCAAGACAGCGATGTTTACCTGGATGCCGATAGCATTACAGCGACGATCATCGCAGCTACCGGCGGTAACTTTGAGCAGCTAGATATCGGAACTGCATCAGCGACCGCACAGATTGTGGACAGCGTTGATCTAACGACAGCGACGTTGAGCTCGGCGATCACAGGCGATGAAGATGGTGCGACAGTCACGTACACAGTCACACTGACGAATGCGACGGATGTCGCGGAGACGTTCACGTTCGACGTGGACGGTGTTGAGCGCAGTATTACGGTTGACGCGAATAGCAGCACAGGTACCACCACGGTTGATTACGATGATGTGGATGTGTTCAAAGATGCAGAGACGGTGGGTGTTGCGAGTAACTTCGCGGCGTCGGATGCAGATGGATCGAGCAACTACGAATCACTGACGCTGACTAACAATGCGACGGGTGAAACCCTGGTGGACAGCGTTGATCTAACGACAGCGACGTTGAGCTCGGCGATCACAGGCGATGAAGATGGTGCGACAGTGACGTACACCGTAACGTTGACGAATCCAACGGCTGTTGCTGAGACGTTCACGTTCGACGTTGACGGTGTTGAGCGGACGATCAATGTAGCGGCGGGCGGGACTACCGGTAATACGACGGTTACCTACAGTGACCCTGATGTATTTAAGGATGCTGAGACCGTGGGTGTTGCGAGCAACTTCGCGGCCACTGATGCAGACGGTGCAAGTAACTACGAGTCACTGACGCTGACCAACAATGCGACCGGTGAGACGCTGGTGGACAGCGTTGATCCAACGACAGCGACGTTGAGTTCAGCGATCGTAGGTGATGAAGACGGTGCGACAGTGACGTACACCGTAACGTTGACGAATCCAACGGCTGTTGCTGAGACGTTCACGTTCGACGTTGACGGTGTTGAGCGGACGATCAATGTAGCGGCGGGCGGGACTACCGGTAATACGACGGTTACCTACAGTGACCCTGATGTATTTAAGGATGCTGAGACCGTGGGTGTTGCGAGCAACTTCGCGGCCACTGATGCAGACGGTGCAAGTAACTACGAGTCACTGACGCTGACCAACAATGCGACCGGTGAGACGCTGGTGGACAGCGTTGATCCAACGACAGCGACGTTGAGTTCAGCGATCGTAGGTGATGAAGACGGTGCGACAGTGACGTACACCGTAACGTTGACGAATCCAACGGCTGTTGCTGAGACGTTCACGTTCGACGTTGACGGTGTTGAGCGGACGATCAATGTAGCGGCGGGCGGGACTACCGGTAATACGACGGTTACCTACAGTGACCCTGATGTATTTAAGGATGCTGAGACCGTGGGTGTTGCGAGCAACTTCGCGGCCACTGATGCAGACGGTGCAAGTAACTACGAGTCACTGACGCTGACCAACAATGCGACCGGTGAGACGCTGGTGGACAGCGTTGATCCAACGACAGCGACGTTGAGTTCAGCGATCGTAGGTGATGAAGACGGTGCGACAGTGACGTACACCGTAACGTTGACGAATCCAACGGCTGTTGCTGAGACGTTCACGTTCGACGTTGACGGTGTTGAGCGGACGATCAATGTAGCGGCGGGCGGGACTACCGGTAATACGACGGTTACCTACAGTGACCCTGATGTATTTAAGGATGCTGAGACCGTGGGTGTTGCGAGCAACTTCGCGGCCACTGATGCAGACGGTGCAAGTAACTACGAGTCACTGACGCTGACCAACAATGCGACCGGTGAGACGCTGGTGGACAGCGTTGATCCAACGACAGCGACGTTGAGTTCAGCGATCGTAGGTGATGAAGACGGTGCGACAGTGACGTACACCGTAACGTTGACGAATCCAACGGCTGTTGCTGAGACGTTCACGTTCGACGTTGACGGTGTTGAGCGGACGATCAATGTAGCGGCGGGCGGGACTACCGGTAATACGACGGTTACCTACAGTGACCCTGATGTATTTAAGGATGCTGAGACCGTGGGTGTTGCGAGCAACTTCGCGGCCACTGATGCAGACGGTGCAAGTAACTACGAGTCACTGACGCTGACCAACAATGCGACCGGTGAGACGCTGGTGGACAGCGTTGATCCAACGACAGCGACGTTGAGTTCAGCGATCGTAGGTGATGAAGACGGTGCGACAGTGACGTACACCGTAACGTTGACGAATCCAACGGCTGTTGCTGAGACGTTCACGTTCGACGTTGACGGTGTTGAGCGGACGATCAATGTAGCGGCGGGCGGGACTACCGGTAATACGACGGTTACCTACAGTGACCCTGATGTATTTAAGGATGCTGAGACCGTGGGTGTTGCGAGCAACTTCGCGGCCACTGATGCAGACGGTGCAAGTAACTACGAGTCACTGACGCTGACCAACAATGCGACCGGTGAGACGCTGGTGGACAGCGTTGATCCAACGACAGCGACGTTGAGTTCAGCGATCGTAGGTGATGAAGACGGTGCGACAGTGACGTACACCGTAACGTTGACGAATCCAACGGCTGTTGCTGAGACGTTCACGTTCGACGTTGACGGTGTTGAGCGGACGATCAATGTAGCGGCGGGCGGGACTACCGGTAATACGACGGTTACCTACAGTGACCCTGATGTATTTAAGGATGCTGAGACCGTGGGTGTTGCGAGCAACTTCGCGGCCACTGATGCAGACGGTGCAAGTAACTACGAGTCACTGACGCTGACCAACAATGCGACCGGTGAGACGCTGGTGGACAGCGTTGATCCAACGACAGCGACGTTGAGTTCAGCGATCGTAGGTGATGAAGACGGTGCGACAGTGACGTACACCGTAACGTTGACGAATCCAACGGCTGTTGCTGAGACGTTCACGTTCGACGTTGACGGTGTTGAGCGGACGATCAATGTAGCGGCGGGCGGGACTACCGGTAATACGACGGTTACCTACAGTGACCCTGATGTATTTAAGGATGCTGAGACCGTGGGTGTTGCGAGCAACTTCGCGGCCACTGATGCAGACGGTGCAAGTAACTACGAGTCACTGACGCTGACTAACAATGCGACGGGTGAAACCCTGGTGGACAGCGTTGATCTAACGACAATTCAAATTGGCAATGTCACAGTTCTCGAGGGCAATAACGCTGTAGTGGATCTATCGATCACGAACGCTCCAATTCAAGAGACTACGGTCGCCCTCTCTATTGTGATAAACGATACAACGACTTTGGTTGCAAATGCGACGTTCGTTGCAGGTGGCGATACTACCTCCGCTAGCTTCAACATTCCGGTTATTGAACACGGCACTCCTGGTTCAGCGACAGATAGTGAGTTGAATATAGATATTACGGGAGTAGTTACTACTGGAGCCGAGCAATTCGAGGATGTATCGGTGAGCTCAGGCAGTATTACGATCCTTGACGATTTTCCAGTCACTCCGTTGCAAACGGAGTACGGTCTTCTGGATAAACTTGGCTCATTTACAGGCTATCTAGATATAGATAATAGCCTCACAGATAATGCTGGCGCAGACAGCGATGGACTCACCGTTCGATTTAAAGACTCTATAGAGATCAATAATCCCTCGATTTACACCTCGAACAACCAGCCGATCTATTTCTATGTGAGTGATGATGGACTGACCCTAGTTGGTACCACAGATTCGGTGGCGCCAGTGGACTGGGTCTCTATTTCAAATGAGGTGATACGTGTAGCGCTAGACGTTGACACTGCTAGTTATACCGTGACAACAGTTCAAGAAATTGATACGACAACTCTGGTTAGTTTTGCTGACGATAATTCAGGTTATGACTTTGTCGGGGGCAATGCTCCGTGGGCTGGCTTCGTTGGAGATGTAACCATTGATACGCAAGATTTGCTGCTTACTCCTGCTATCGACGATGGTACCGAATACGTCAATGATGGCACCATCAACACAACAGCAAACACCGGCGGTATTTCCGGTGGAGCGAGTGTAGGAGATGGAGAGAGTTTTCGTGTTGATTTCGTTTGGAATTTGCAGGGTGACCCTCAGTCAACGGGCGGTGGTGATTACGATACTATTACCAAACGTGACCACTTGTTTGACGGGCACTACGTTACCAATGGTGCATCTGCAATGTTTACTGCGACATCTGGCACCATGATCAATTTCGCTGCTTTCCTTGATGACGATGGCGATGCGAATTTTGATGGTAGTGTGAATCCAGATCCAGCCACCCTAAACCAGGAAGTAAATACTTCGGGAGAGGATGTCGTTGGTGACGGGGTTCGTGTTGATATTACAGCTATCGCCATAGCTCATAACGGTGAATCTCAGTCGATCAACACGGACGGTACATACACAATCGGTGCGATTGATTTCGTAGTAAGCTGGAACGCTGATGGTACTGTAAACGTTAACAACGTTTCTGATGATCTTGGATCTCCAATGATTTCGGTATTTACCGCTACTGGTTACACAACGCTTGAGTACACTTATGTCAGTGGAGATACATTTAAAATTGGCGACTTTGGAGCGATGATCGAATCAGAACTCCCTCTTCCAATAGACTTGCCAGGGGCAATTGAATTAGTTGATGGCGATGGTGACGCGATTGATTCGAATTTGAGCTTCGCTCTTGTCCCCGATGGACAAGGAATTCAGTACGACGTAGACAACGGAACTGCATCCGTTACCTACCCACATCTTCAAGGTACCTCGGGCGCAGACTCCCTGACTGGAGACTTGCAAGGCAATGTGCTTGTTGGCGGAGATGGTGATGACCTGATAGTCGGTAATGAGGGTGATGATTTCATCTTCGGTAATCGCGGTTCTGATACGCTTACGGGGGATACTACAGATGGCTCAGGCGCTGCGGGAGCCGACACATTCTTCTGGCTTAGCTCTGATGCAGATGGAGGTACCGATACTGTGACAGACTTTTCTGCTAGCGAGGGTGATGTTTTAGACTTCTCGGATCTATTAGATTCCAATTCTGGGTACGAGTTGCGTGCCGAGGACACCACCACCGGTGGTACTTTGTTGAAAGTAGTTGATACTAACAACAGTGACGCCGTGGTACAGGCAGTCGAGCTCGAGGGTGTTACATATGACGCTGCGCTTGTTCAGAGTCTTCTGAATAGCGGTAATATCGACGACGGTAGCGTTTGAGGAATTCTTAACTTGTTAATTTCCATCATAATAAAACCCGACAGTCGTCGGGTTTTTGAATATCAGTGAAATTATAAACGGGTGGCACCCCTTTTAGGCATAAATGTCGCAACTAAATGGGGTTAGGCCCTTTGAGATAGGAAAGTCCTGCCACTCCTTTGGAGTGGAGTGGTCAAACCCCTTCAAGGCATAATTGTCGTGTTTCTCGAGGGTGCGGCGATTGAATAGCTTACGCCTCCAGCGTTTCGTTGTAATAATAACGATGCGCGCGAATCAGAAAATTGACTAGCCTATCTTCTTGCTCATACTAAGCTAAGTCGAACTAAGCCAATGGAGCCGTAAATGCAGGTCAATATGCATGAAGCCAAATCGAGTCTCTCGAAACTGGGTGAACTAGCCTGGAAAGGTGAAGAGATTGTCATCGCAAAGGCGGGGAAGCCTTATTTAGATTTGGTTCCCCACAAACCTAAGTTGAAGCCACGAACTCCAGGGGTTCTCAAAGGAGTTATAGAGATCCACGAAGATTTCGATGCGGCTGATGGGCAGGTTGTAGCGTTGTTTGCAGGGGAGCTATGAAGCGTCTTCTACTGGATACAGCGGCTTTTCTGTGGTGGTTGCAGGGCGATGAGCGCTTAGGTTCACAGTTAGTTGAGCAAGTATCCGATTTTAGAAACGAGGGATTTGTGAGTGCAGCCACCACCTGGGAGATCTCGATCAAACGTGCAGTAGGTAAACTGAGCGCGCCAGAGGATATGAGTTCTGTAGTTGAAGAGAACGGCTTTATTGAACTGCCAATTACGTTCTTTCACGGAGACCAAGCTGGACTGCTGCCGGATGTTCATAAAGATCCCTTCGACCGAATGCTGATAGCCCAGGCTCAGGCTGAGGGTTTGGTATTGGTCACTCATGATTCAAATATTAAGAAATACGGTATTCGGACACTAAATCCCTTTAAATAACGCTGATTAATTGGATGTGTAACGGTACGTAATCCATTCGGTCTGTCGATGCTAATAATCTCCAACACAATCTCAATCCCAGATGACGAGATCGAGCTCACTGCAATCCGAGCGCAAGGTGCAGGTGGGCAGAATGTTAATAAGGTCGCTTCTGCGATACACCTGCGGTTTGATATCAAAAATTCGTCTCTGAGCGAGTTTTACAAAGAGCGCCTGTTAGCTCTGAGAGACAGCCGCATTAGCCGTGATGGCGTTATTGTTATCAAAGCGCAGCAGTTTCGTACCCAAGAGAAGAATCGGATTGATGCGCTGCAACGTTTGACTGAGTTGATTCAAAGCGTCACCAAGATTGAGAAGGTGAGACGTCCAACGAAACCGACGCGAAGCTCGCAGCGCAAGCGCATGGACAAGAAGACACTCAGGGGCAAAACAAAATCGATGCGTGGTCGTGTTAGTGACTGCTGAGGAGGTCCGACCCTTGCAGGGCGGATCGGCTAAAATAGTCGATGTTCAATACACGTAGATTGTCACAGCAAGATCGACTTATTTATCGATTTGATAGCGAAACGATTTATATATTTGCCATCGGCGGACATTACGAATAACCAGAGTGGGAGGGCCGCACTTAATGCACCCGCTCCCCCATATACTCCAAATAAGTCCCCTGAAAATCTACCACCCGATCAGCCTTAATCTCCAACACCCTTGTCGCCAACGACGATACAAACTCCCTATCATGGCTAACAAACACCAACGTACCATCCCAATCCAGTAACGCACGGTTGAGCGCTTCTATCGACTCCATATCCAAGTGGTTGGTCGGCTCGTCCATAACCAACACGTTGATCTCCAGCATCATCAATTTACCGAAGAGCAGACGGTTCTTCTCGCCACCAGAGCAGACGCGGACTTTTTTGTTGAGGTCGTCGGCACCAAATAGCATGCGGCCGAGCATGCCGCGTACGGCGAGGTCGTCGTGTTTGGGGGTGCGCCACTGGGACATCCACTCGAACAGGGTCATATCGTTGTTGAAATCGGCGCTGCTATCCTGTGGGCAGTAGCCAATGGTAGCGTTTTCTGACCATTTGATTACGCCGCTACGTGGCGATAGTTCGTTATTCAGACAGCGCAGGAAAGTGGTTTTACCGGCACCATTTTCACCGATTACGGCGAGGCGAGCGCCTGCTTCAAGGATCATATCGATCTCTTTAAACAGGGGCTGCTCGTCGTAGCCATGTGTGAGGCCTTCGAGTACAAGGGCCTGGCGGTGTAGCTTCTTGTTTTGGCGGTAGCGGATGGAGGGCGATCGGCGGCTTGAGGGTTTAACCTCCTCAAGTTTGATCTTCTCCATGCGTTTGGCGCGTGAGCTGGCCTGCTTAGCTTTAGAGGCGTTTGCCCCAAACCGATTTACAAAGTCCTGAAGTTCGGCAATTTCCGCACTCTTTTTGGCGTTTTCCGTATGGAGTTGTTCCCGAATCAGAGACGAGGCAGCCTGGTAGGCTTCGTAATTACCCGGGTAGATGCGTAATTCGCCGTAGTCGATATCGGCCATGTGGGTGCAGACGGAGTTCAGAAAGTGGCGGTCGTGCGAGATGATCACCATGGTGCACTTGCGCTGATTCAGTACGTCCGAGAGCCACTCAATGGTGTGGATATCCAGGTTGTTGGTTGGTTCGTCAAGCAGCAGTATATCGGGCTCGGCAAAGAGTGCCTGTGCCAGCAACACTCGCACTTTAAGGCCCGGTGCGACCTGGCTCATGAGACCGAAGTGATACTCTTCAGGGATACCCGCTTCCAACAAAATGTCTCCCGCGCGGCTTTCGGCGCTGTAGCCATCAAGCTCGGCAAACTCCACCTCCAGATGTGCCACATCCATACCGTCCTGTTCGCTCATCTCCGGTAGAGAGTAGATGCGATCTCGCTCCCGCTTCACGCGCCATAGCTCTGTATTGCCCATTATCACAGCGTCGATAACGCTATACTCTTCAAAGGCAAACTGATCCTGACTCAGTGTACCCAAAGTGCAGCCAGGTGAGTAAGAGACGTTACCTGATGTGGGTGCTAGTGCACCGCTAAGAATCTTCATAAAGGTCGACTTGCCGCAGCCGTTGGCGCCAATCAGGCCGTAGCGGTTACCGTTACCAAACTTGGCAGAGATATTTTCAAACAGCGGCACAGGGCCAAACTGCATGGTGATGTTAGCGGTCGTGATCAATGTGAAATTCCGAAAATCTGGAGGGGTGCACTGCGGCAACGTCAAAGTGGCGCGCAGTATAGGGGGGTGACAGTACAGAGTCGACCAAAATGGCGCAGACGATTATTTAATTTGGGGTCTAATCCCGGGTTTGAGCTATAGTCTGAGCGCGATTATGTCGCGTAAGCTACCCAACTGATCTTATACGCCAAGGTTGAATTATCATGACTCACGAGACCTATACCCCACCTAAAGTCTGGAAATGGGAACCCGGAAATGGTGGCAAGTTTGCCAACATTAACCGTCCTATCTCGGGGGCGACTCATGAAAAGCCGCTGCCTGTTGGTGAGCAGCCGTTTCAGCTCTACTCATTGGCCACACCCAACGGCATCAAGGTCACCATCATGTTCGAGGAGTTGTTGGCCGCAGGTGTAACTGAGGCGGAGTACGATGCTTGGTTTGTCGACATTATGAACGGCGATCAGTTCAGCTCGGGCTTTGTTGCAGCTAACCCCAACTCTAAGATTCCGGCGATGATGGATCATAGTGTCAACCCACCGCAGCGGGTGTTTGAGTCGGGTTCGATTGTGCTCTATCTGGCAGAGAAGTTCGGTAAGTTTATTCCACAGGATGCTGCCGCACGAACAGAGTGTATGAACTGGGTCTTCTGGCAGATGGGCTCGGCGCCATTTCTTGGTGGCGGGTTCGGGCATTTTTACGCCTATGCGCCAGAGAAGTTCGAGTATCCAATCAATCGCTTCGCGTTGGAGAGTAAGCGTCAATTAGACGTTCTTGATAAACATCTGGCAGAGCACGCCTACCTGGCCGGCGATGAGTACTCAATCGCCGATATGATGGTGTGGCCTTGGTATGGTGGATTGGTGCTCGGCCATCTCTACAACGCAGCCGAGTTTTTGGATGTGCAGAGTTACACCCACTTGCAGCGTTGGGCGAAAGAGATTGAGGCCCGTCCTGCCGTGCGCCGCGGGGCGATTGTGAATCGCACTTGGGGCGAAACCTACGGCCAGCTGAGAGAACGCCATTCTGGCGCAGATATTGACCAGGCGATTGCTGAACTCACTGAAAAGCCTGAAAACTCGTAAGTGTTGCGATTTTGACGTGCGGGCAAACGATCGCTTGATTGATCTGCGCTCGGGGCACGCTGATTGATTAGCTCTGGTGTGGGTAGGCTGTGCAGCCTACCTCAGGCTACATAGACTCGTCATCTGAGAGACAGAAAATGGCCTCTCGGCATAGCCAAAGCCCATCGAGAGAATATCCTCCTTAAGGCGAGAGTTACCAGCCTCTTCCAGCACTGTGACGATGCTATCGCTGTCACTCTTCAATAGCTGCAGGAACTGATCCGACATTGCTGGGTCTGATAGCAGCAGTCTTTCATCGATAAAGACGAACTTTGTTCTTTCAGTCTTGAACTTCTCTATCCCGTCTCTGAGGCTGCTCGCTACAAAAAGCGATCTGTTCAATGAGAAGGAGTTCGAGTGAAACAGCGCGTCAGTCGTGTTGGAAGCGTTGACCAACAGTATATAGGAAGGACGAAGTCCGATGATTTTAGAGTTTATGAAAAGATTCATTTTGCGGCATACCTCAAAGATTGCTTTGCGCTCGAGCTAGCGATCTTCACCGATATGCCAAAGTAACCCTGAGAGTACAGCGTTGCCCTGAAAATAGATAGCTAAATCGGGGTCGGGCGCCCCCCTATAGACTTTGCAGATGGCCTGTTTTTACATAGATCAGCGCGCCATCCTCCTTGGTAAATGGGCGGTGCTGGCTCAAGTGTGGTGAACGCAGCCAACTACCAGCGGGGTATACACCATGCTCGTCGTAAAAGGTGCCTTCCAGCACGAATATCTCTTCGCCACCCCAGTGGCGGTGTGGGTTAAATTGTGTGTTGGGGGCCCATCTAACTAGCGCTACGTTCTCATGCTTGTGTTGATGCAGCGGCATTACGCTTAGACCCTCTACAAGTCCGGGGCGCCAGGTTGCCTGATTGGTGTCGATCGCTTTTTGATCTTGATCTTCTAAATCAAACTGATGGAGTTTAACGAAGATTGTCGCACCCTGATCGCCCACTACTGGTGTATGCGCAGTGCCGATAGGGTTACGTAGGTAAGTGCCGGCAGGGTAAGCGCCGTGCTCATCACCAAAGACGCCCTCCAAAACTAGGATCTCTTCGCCGCCATCATGGCGGTGCTGGGAGAAGGTGGTGTTGGGCTCGTACCGCACTATGCTCGTTGCCCGCGCAACCTCATCACCTATACGGTCCAACATCATGCGCTCGACGCCGGGCATAGGCGAGGCGCTCCACTGATACTGATCGGGACGAATGACAACGGCACGGTCAAAGTCGGCGTTTAGGCGCACAGATCACTCCTTTAAAGGGCTTTGAGGGTCGGTGTGATTATAAGGTAATCGATCGATTTTGGTTCGCCGCTTTTCTTAAACACTAGGCTGAGCGATGTTTCAGCAGCTTATGCAGTTCATCGACAATGATCAGAATTAAAGCGATGCCAAGCAGGGTGAACCAGGTGGTCAGGTCAACCGGTTCCAGATCCAATAGAGATGAGAGCCCAGGCGTCTGCATAGCAATGATATGAATACTCTGTGCGGCCAGCATTCCGCCGATCAAAAAGGGGTTGGTTAGCAGTGAAATTCTAAATATCGAATGTGTCTCAGAGCGGCTGTTGAGCACATGGACATTCTCAAACAGCACCATCAGCAGCAGCGTGATATTGCGAGCACTCTCCACATCAACGCCGTTGCCGATCTGCCAAGCGAATACTGCGAAGGCTAACCCACCCATAACCACTGCATTGATCAGCACGCGTTCTACCATCAAACGGTTAAATATCGGCTCCTTGGGTGGTCTTGGACGGCGTTTGAGCTCGTCACCCTCTTCAGGTTCAAAGGCGAGAGCCACATCCTGAATACCGTTGGTTACAAGGTTGAGCCAGAGTAACTGAATAGGGAAGAGTGGAATAGGTAAACCGAACAGCACGCTGAGGATAAACAGGGTGATTTCGGCTGCCCCGGTGGAGATCAGTAGAAAGATCACTTTGCGGATATTGTTGTAGACGATACGTCCCTGTTTGATCCCTTCGACAATTGAAGCGAAGTTATCATCGGTGATTATCAAGTCCGAGCTCTCGCGCGCGACATCGGTTCCCCGTTTACCCATCGCGATACCCACATGGGCGTTATGCAGTGCCGGCGCGTCATTAACGCCGTCACCGGTAACCGCAACGAACTCTCCGTCTTTGATGAGCTGCTGCACAATCTGCAGCTTCTGTGTGGGTTCAATACGTGCAAATACGCGGGTACTCGCCACCAGTCTACTGAGCGCTCCGCTATCGTCTTGCTTGTCCTGGGCAACAGCAGCGGCGATCTGTACACCGGTTACCGCCTCTGTTTGCTGATCCGCAATCTTCAACTCGCGCGCGATCGCTAGAGCGGTTTGTGGATGGTCGCCGGTGATCATTGCTACCTCGATATGCGCCGCACGACACTGGGCCACAGCATCGGCGGACTCTGCGCGCAGCGGGTCAATCATGCCGACTAAACCCAGAAAATCCAGGCCGGTAAGTTGCTCCTCAATGTCGATACTGGCATCCGCCTCACGACTGGCGCAGGCCAGCACACGCAAGCCGCGCTGAGCCATCGCGATGAGTTGCTGCTGAACCTCCAGCTGGACCGACTCACTGTTCGGGCACATCGCCAATACCTGCTCCATGCTGCCTTTGACCATCAGGCGTGGGCCGTCAGCGTATTGGTTTAGGCTGGCACTAAAGCCTCGCTCCGATTCGTACGGGATACTTTGTAGTTCAGTATGGCGATGCTGGAGTTCAATATGGTCTACACCGAATTTCGCCGCCAATACTAAAAAGGCTAGGTCCACACCATCTCCGTTGGCGATAAGCTCGCCCTCCACAAGCCGGTACTCGGCTTCATTTGTCAGCGAGGCACACTCAACAAGCGCCCGCAGTGGCTCGTCATCAACGCCTTCACCGTCCAGTGATTCAATCTCGCCATGCGCGTCCAGGCCCTCACCACTGACACGATAGCGTTGATTGTTCGCCAACCAAATCTCGCGAGCGGTCAGTTCGTTCACTGTCAGCGTGCCGGTTTTATCTGAGGCGATGTACGTGCATGAGCCTAGCGACTCAACGGCAACCAGACGGCGCACAATAACCCCCGCGCGCGACATACGACGCATGCCGATGGCCAGTGCGACGGTGATTGCAGCGGGTAAGCCTTCGGGAATTGCGGATACTGCCAGAGCAACGCCCATCAGGAAGACCTGCGCCAAAGGCTCGCCACGCGATAGTGTGATCAGAAAGAGTAGGGCGATAATTAGTAGAACAGCAACTGAAATTCTGAGTGTGAAGGCCTCTATGCGTTTCAGCAGTGGTGGCTTGGCGGTCTGCTCTTGGGTAATACTTTCAGCAATCTGTCCAAGCTGGGTCGCCATGCCCGTCTCTGTTACCTCCGCGTAGGCTCTGCCGTGCGTCACGATGGTGCCGGCAAAGAGTCTATCGCGTTGTTCTGCCAGTGACAGTGAGGGTTGTTCAAGCGGTGTGGCTGACTTCTCTGCCGCAACCGATTCGCCAGTTAGCAGCGACTCATCAACGAGTAGATCCTGACAACGTACCAGCCGCATATCCGCGCCCACACGGTCGCCGCTGACGAGCATCACCAGATCACCCGGTACCAACTGGCTCACGTCAACGCGCAGCGTTACGCCGTCGCGGATAACATTAGCGAACTGAGGCACCATCGAGCGCAGTGCGGCTGCCGAGCGTTCAGCCGAGTGCTCTTGAAGGGTTCCGATCAATGCATTCAGCAATAGAACGACAAAGATAAAAAAAGCATTAACCGTCTGTCCAAGCGCAAGCGAGACGACAGAGGCGGCGAGCAAAACATAGATAAACGGGCTTTTAAACTGGCTTAATGCGATAGAGAGCAGTGTCTGCTGGGCTTTTTGCGGCAGTTCGTTGGGGCCGAATTGCTCCAGCCGGTGAGCGGCTTCCCCTGCGCTTAGCCCCGTCTGTTCCATCGATATGTTCCATTTTGGCTGAATCTAGCAGCAGTATAGTCCAGATGCCCGTTCACTCAGCTTTCAGCCGGTTGTGCCATACTAAAAGCATGAGACAGATCAAACTTTTTATCAGTTCATTAGTGTTGATAGCCAGCTCGGTTCAGGCGATGGATCTGCGCGACTGGAAAGAGCGCTCGTTTGACGGCAACACTGACTATTCGCATGACGGCACGGCTATTCGTGGCGAGACTCGCGGCACAGCCTCGGTGCTTTATAAAGAGGAGAAGATCGACCTCAGCAAGACGCCTGTCGTGAACTGGCGTTGGAAGATCTCAAATACCTATGGCACCGAACATAATGAGCAGAGTAAATCCGGTGATGACTATCCAGCCAGGCTCTATGTGGTGGTGAAAACGGGATTCTTACCCTGGCAAACTCTCGCGCTCAACTATGTCTGGTCATCGAATCAGCCGATGGGTACCAGCTGGAAGAACGCCTTTACCGACAAAGCAGTGATGGTGGTGCTTGACTCGGGCGAGGAGAATATTAACCTCTGGCAGTCTCATAGCCGCAATGTGATTGAGGATTTCAAAACCTACTTCGGCGAAGAGGTTGATACGTTGGATGGCTACGCCATTATGGTTGATGGCGATAATACCGGGCAGAGTACTACGGCTTGGTTTGATGCAATTGAATTTACAGGCGAATAGCCCGTTGAGTGTTTAGGCTTAGTCCCAGACTTCTCGCAGCGGCTCGCCGAAGTCGTCGTAGATCACTTTACGCTGCGGCTTGCGCAGCTTCTTCAGCAGGCCGGGCTTCTCTTTGGCGACACGGCGCGCATCGATGGTCTGCAGCACTTTATCGCAGGGGGTGCGACTCTCTTTGGGCTTACCGTCATGGAATACCGGGCGAATCAGATTACCTTGGGTTACGCCGCTGAGCCCGCGAGGAATCTGCTTAACCTCACCGCCGGCGCGCACGTACGCATCCATCTGAGCTTGCAGCTCAGCACGAATTTCGGCTTTGGTTTTGCGGTTAAACAGCATTCAGACTCTCTCAAAGTGCGTTGCGAAACTGGTTACTAGTCTAGCAAAGCCTCAGACCTATCGAAACATTATCAGGAAGATTTGGTTAAATTTTAATCAATCTGCAATAGAGCAGTTCTTCTCAAGAAACTCGCGCGACAGCTCAAAGGTTTTAAGCTCGCGCGTAGTCGGGCAGGTGAAGGCTAATTTCACGGCAAACAGCTGCAAGCCCAGCTTGTTTTTATTGCCCTTGCCATACTTCGGATCACCCATGACCGGATGTTGAATTCGATCCAAATGACGTCGAATCTGGTGGGTGCGTCCCGTCAGAATCTCTACATCGAGCCAGCTGGTATTGCTGGCAGAGTCGTAGCTAAGTCGAGTGAAGCGAGTCTGTGCCGCTTTGCCATCAAGCTTTGTACTGATCTCGCCATGCGCGGGTGTCTCGCCCAGCGTCTGGCAGAGGTAGTGTTTGGTCACGCTGCGCTTTTGGAACTGCTCGGATAGGTTTGCGGCGATAGCCTGAGAGTGTGCCAATAGCATTAGCCCGGCCGTTTCCCGGTCGAGGCGGTGCACCACAAAGGCGGTGCGTTTGGGCTCAAGAGTCTGCTCGGCGATACGCTGAATCGACAGATGATCACACCAATCATTCCCTTGGGCGACAACGCCTGCGGGTTTAAACCAGACCGAGTAGCCGTTGGCGTCCAGCAGGCAGATAGCCCCCTGGGCTTTGCGAGCCAGAAGGGTCTCATCGTAGAAGAGTTCTAGCTTGTCGCGATTTTGCAGCACCTCTTTAGCGCGGCGCAGGCGCTTACGGGACTTGTTGTGGCGTTTTAGCCACACAGCCCCTTTGGTCATTGCGTCTTTGATTTTCTGTTTGGAGATGCCGGTGGCATCGGCCAGAAAATCGCAGGCGATCTGGCCGGCGGTTGTTGGGTCTATGGTGTAGGTTTGTTCTAGTTTCACAGCAGTTTCATACTTGGTTTGTCGGGAAATACGCTGCGCGTACATCCCTCCTACGTAGGCCGATGATTTAGAGGTGGTCGCGTCATTCTGCTATGCCGAATAAGCCTCCTACGTCGGAGTAGGAGGGATCTTCGTGCTGCGAAGGTCGCGACAGAATTATTCTTTCACACAGTCAATAAAGTACTGCTCGTTCTCGCGCACCAGGCCGTGACAATCGGTCTCAAACCCTGGGAACTGGGCATTGAACTCACGCACAAACTTGAGGTAATCAACAATCGTCTTGTTGAAGCGCTCGCCCGGAATTAACAGTGGGATTCCCGGTGGGTAAGGTGTGACTAGCATCGCAGTAGTACGACCCTCTAACTCATCTATTGAGACGCGCTCTACATCGCGGTGAGCCATCTTCGCCCAGGCATCAGCAGGGGTCATTGCTGGCTCGATGTTAGAGAGGTACATCTCGGTGGTGATCTTCGCCACGTTGTACTTGCGGTAGATGTTGTGCAACTGATGACAGAGATCGCGCAGGCCTACACGCTGGTAGCGCGGATGCTGTTTGGCGAACTCTGGCATTACACGCCACATCGGCAGGTTCTTGTCGAAGTCATCTTTGAACTGCTGCAGCTCAGTTACCATCGAATTCCAACGGCCTTTTGTGATACCGATAGTGAACATGATGAAGAAGGAGTAGAGCCCCGTCTTTTCAATGATGATGCCGTGCTCAGCCAGGTACTTGCTAACAATCGCAGCAGGGATACCCTCATCATCAAACTCACCGTGGATGTTAAGCCCGGGGGTGATAATGGTTGCTTTGATAGGGTCGAGCATATTGAAGCCCGACTTGATATCACCAAAGCCGTGCCAGGTGTCTTCGTCGTGGATAATCCAGTCGTCGCGGTCACCCAAACCCTCGTCAGCCCACTTCTCTGGGCCCCAGACCTTGAACCACCAGTCATCTTCAAACTCGTTAGCCACCTTGCGCATTGCGCGGCGGAAGTCGATCGCCTCGAGCAGAGACTCCTCAACCAGTGCCTGACCACCCGGAGGCTCCATCATCGCCGCCGCCACGTCACAGCTGGCGATAATCGCGTACTGCGGGCTGGTGGATGAGTGCATCAGGTAGGACTCGTTAAATCGGTAGGTATCCAGCTGACGGTTCTTCGCATCCTGCACCAGAATCTGTGACGCCTGTGACAGACCGGCCAACAGTTTGTGCGTAGACTGGGTTGCAAACACCAGGGTGTCGTCAGAGCGCGGACGTGCCTCGGTACCACCTATTGCGTGCATATGGTTGTAGAATGAGTGGAACGCCGCGTGCGGCAACCAAGCTTCGTCGAAATGCAGCGTATCAATGGTATCGCCGAGCATCTCTTTGATCGTCTCAACGTTGTACAGCACGCCGTCATAGGTACTCTGTGTAATCGTCAGCACACGCGGTTTCTTATTCGCAGCGTTTCGCGCAAAGGGGTTCGCTTCAATCTTCTTACGAATCGTCTCTGGGTCGAACTCGCTCTTCGGAATTGGGCCGATAATGCCGTAGTGGTTGCGCGTCGGCATCAGGAAGACCGGAATCGCACCACACATAATGATGGAGTGCAGAATCGACTTGTGACAGTTACGGTCTACGACCACGATATCGCCGGGTGCTACTGTTGAGTGCCAAACGACTTTGTTAGACGTTGAGGTGCCGTTGGTTACGAAGAATAGGTGGTCAGCGCCGAAGATACGCGCAGCATTGGACTCAGAGTCATGCACTGGGCCCGTGTGGTCCAGCAGTTGGCCTAGCTCCTCCACCGCATTACAGACATCAGCGCGCAGCATGTTCTCACCGAAGAACTGGTGGAACATCTGACCGACAGGGCTCTTCAAGAATGCCACGCCACCTGAGTGACCCGGACAGTGCCAAGAGTAAGATGAGTCACTGGCGTAATCCATCAGGGCGTTAAAGAACGGCGGTGCCAAAGAGTCGAGGTAGACTTTCGCTTCACGAATGATGTGACGCGCTACGAATTCTGGCGTGTCCTCAAACATGTGGATGAAGCCGTGCAGCTCGCGCAGGATATCGTTGGTTACGTGGCGCGAGGTCCGTGTCTCACCGTAGAGAAAGATCGGAATCTCAGCGTTGCGCTTGCGCACTTCGCCGATGAAATCACGGATGTTACCCAGAACCTGTGCGGAGAGGTCTTCAGACTCTCCGCTCTCAAACTCCTCATCGTCGACCGAGATGATAAAGCATGAGGCGCGGCTCGCTTGCTGTGCGAAGGCGGTTAGGTCGCCGTAACTGGTGAGGCCAGTGACGTCCATACCCTCTTTTTGAATCGCTTCGGCAAGGTCACGAATACCAGAACCCGAGATGTTCTCGGCGCGGAAATCTTCGTCAATAATGATGACGGGAAAACGAAATTTCATCCACAAACCCTAGTTGAGGTGGTGAAAAAATCCGCGCGCTGGCATCAGGGTAGAGCCTAGTCAGGCGGTCGCTTGGGGCACTCAGTAATTGAGCACTGGGTACCAGGTAATTTTAGCGCATTCTATCAGTGCTAGTCGGTAGGTAAAGCCTTGCGGGGCGGTTGGAGATCAATATTTAGCGAATACTGCCGCGTAGTGCCGAGGTTTTTATAGAAGCGATCAGTGTACTGCCCACCTCAATACCCAGCTTACGTGCAGATTTGCGGGTAATGCGCGCAATGAGTAGCTGATCGCCAATAGTTTCAAGCAGCACATGCTCGTGGCTAGAGCCGACCGACCAGCTCTCGCGCACAAACACAGGTATCTGGTTGAGTGCAGAGGTTTTGTGGCTCTTGTTCGACAGGGTGATATCTTCGGCCTGAATCAATACGCGTCTGAGACTTCCGGGGGTGCTGCTGGTGCAGGCGAACTCAAGATTTACACGATCGTTAAAGCGCAGCTCACACAGGCCGTATTCGCGATCTGAGCTGACCACCGGTAGGTCAAACTGCATGCAGGCGTCCTGGCGGTTGGCCAGCGGAAGATCCGGGTCGGTCAGGAGTGAGGACATGGGACCAGCGGCGATAACTTTGCCCTCATCAAGCAGGACCAGGCTATCGCCTAGGCGCGCCATCTCGGTTAGATCATGTGTGACATAAACCAGCGGGATCCTCAACTCCTGATGCAGGCGTTCAAGGTAGGGCAGAATTTCCGCTTTGTTCTTTGCATCCAGCGCAGAGAGGGGTTCATCCATCAGCAGTAGTGAGGGCTGCATCAGTAGCGCGCGAGCTATGGCTACACGTTGCTGCTGACCGCCCGAGAGGCTGTTCGGGTCGCGTTCGAGCATAGAGCCCAACCCTAGCAAACGGATAAGTTCATTGAACTCATACTCACTGGCTGGTTTGCTCGCACGTGTCATGCCGTAGCGTAGATTTTGCTCGACATTCAGATGTGGGAAGAGCCGCGGCGTCTGAAACACCATACCGATATCGCGCTCATGACAGGGTATAAACGCCTCGGCGCTCTGCCACACTTCATCACCCCAGCTCATCTGGGTGTGGTCGTACTGCTCTAGCCCTGCCAACATACGGAGCAGCGTTGTTTTGCCCGAACCTGATGGGCCGAAGAGAACGGTGATACCGGTCTCGGGAATTGAGAGTTCAAAGTCGAGTTTGAAGTCCCCGCGCTGCAACTGAGAGCTAAGTTTTATCTGACTCATAGCATCCCCTGTGAGCGGCGCTGCAGGCGCTGCATCACGAGTAGCAGTAGGAACGAGATCACCAGCATAATGCCAGAGAGCCAGTGTGCATTGGCCCATTCAAGTGTCTCTACCTGATCGTAGATAGCGATTGAGACCACCCGTGTCTCACCTGGAATATTACCGCCGATCAGCAAAACGACGCCAAACTCCCCTAGGGTATGGGCGAAGCCCAACACGGCCGCTGTTAATATACCGGGGCGCGCCAATGGCAGTGCGACGGTAAAGAAAGCGTCGATGGGGTTGGCTCGCAAGGTAGCTGCCGTCTCCAAGGGTTCAGGGCCGATGGCAGCAAAAGCATTTCGTACCGGTTGGATAACAAAAGGGAGGGAGTAGATCACCGAACCGATCACCAGACCGGTGAAGCTAAACGGTAATATCAGTCCGAAAGTGTTATCCAGCCAACTTCCCAGCGGCGACTCGGGTGACATCACCAATAATAGATAGAAACCGATCACCGTCGGTGGCAACACCAGTGGCAGTGCCACTAGGGTGTTCAGGGTATCGATAAACCAGCCGCGACGCTGGGCTAACCACCAAGCAAAGGGAATGCCCAGTACTAGCAGCACTAGCGTACTCACTAGCGCAAGCTTAAGCGTTAACCAAATTGGCTCAAACAGGGACAACTCAGCCATCCTGTGGCTCCAACAGATAGCCATCGTCCAGAATAATCTGACGCCCTTTGGTCAGCATCCACTGCTGGAACTGGCGCGCAAGTTCGGGCTGTTTTGTCCGTTTCACAATCACCATCTGCTGTTCAATCGGCTCGTAATTTTCCGTGGGTATCAACCAACTGCTCCCGCTCTGTTGCGCCAAAACTAGGCTGTACGCGACTAGGCCTAGTTCAGCTGCGCCGGAATAGACCAACTGAAAGGTCTGGCTTATGTTCTCGCCTCGCACACGCAGGCTCCCAAGAGAGTCTAGATCTAGGCTCTTCAAGGCTTGCTCAGCGGCGCGGCCGTAAGGAGCAGTTTTAGCATTGGCCAGAGCCAGTCGTTTGGGCGGATTAGATTGGAGTACATCAAAGCTGATCTCAATCCCCGCCTCTCTGCTCCAAAACGCCAGCTGTCCCCGTGCATAAGTCATACGGCTCTCGGGCAAAATTCGACCCTCGCTCTCCAGTAGCCTCGGGCGTTCGCTGTCCGCTGCAAGAAAGAGGTCATAGGGTGCGCCTGCGCGGATCTGGGTGTAGAGCTTCCCGGTCGAACCGGAACTCACCTTTACACGATGCCCAGTCTCGTAGGCGAACGTGTCAGCTAGTTTCTCTAGGGTAATCAGAAAATTGGACGCAACAGCGACACGCAGCTCTGCAGCCTGCAACGGCAGGCTCAAAGCAAGCAAAAGAGACAGTGTAACGCGCAGCATGCAAATCAAAGTGAACTCGTGTCCAGAGACAGGTTAAGATGCCAAGCGGCTGATTATACAGTGAATTTAAGTCACTGCTAATTTATCCCTGAGGTGACACTTATACCGCTCTCTCTTTTAGGCTAGAATCGAGCGCTAATGATTAGAAAAGTAGTGGGTCGTTGCGGCACTGCTACAGAGATTTTAAGGCCAGATTTAAGTGCTTTTTAGTAAGTTACCCGAAGATATATTCTCGCCACTCTCCGGGCAGAACCGTCAGGTTTACCAGGCTGTACTGCTTGAACTGTCGGACCTCTTCTTCGATGAAGACCTGATCGATCCATTTATACCCAAGGATATGGTGCGCTCGACTATCGAGGGTGCGGTGGTACGTCTCGGCGTCCGCCGTTGGGTCGCGGAGTCTGAAGAGGAGACGGAGCTGCCCAGCAGTAGCGCCGACTACACCAATCGCATCTACCGCCGTCTTGTGCAGACCGGTTGGCTCGAGGAAGAGCAGAAGATCTACCGCACCTATGTGCTACTGCAGCCATCGGTGAGCTATCTGATGCGCTCGTTAGTCTCCATCGCGCGTTTCGAAAAACGCAGTTATGGTGGCGCCGTTCTGAACGTGCTCTCCTCACTCGAAGCGGCGATCAACGATCCGCTCGGTCGAGGCATTACACTGTCTGAGGCTTCAGAGACTGCGGCCGAGTTTAGTGCGCATCTGACTGATATGCTCTTGGGTCTGCGTGAGCTAAAGATCAATCTGGCTGAGAGTCACAACCCACAAGAGATTGTGCGCGGCTTCTTCGAGCGCTTTGTTGAACAGATTCTGGTCTCTGACTACAAGACACTGAAGACTAAGAACAACCCCTTCCGTTTCCGCCGGCAGATTCTGTCGATACTGCGCGATCTACAGTTCGATACGCTCAAGCTCGAGCAGCTGACGCAGCACTATCAGATGCAGTACGAAGTGGAGCAGGAGACGGCCGAGGCGATGGTGCATCAGCACATCAGCCGTATCATTCGTATCTTTGAGTCAGTGGATCTGCGCCTGCAGGCGATTGATGATTTCCGTTACCAGCTCGAGAAGCGCGTCGCCGATACCGTGCGCTACATGGACAAGACCACGCCGGGTATGGCGTCGCGTCTGTCGCGTTTGATTACCCAGCTCGGTCAGAAAGATGGCCGCGAAATTCCGCCGGTTCGCACGCTCGATCAGTACGGTTTCATTTCGCCTATCAGTATCCGCTCACCCATCAAGCGTCGTGTGGCGACTGAACCGCGCGTAATTACGCAGCAGCAGATCGATCCGAAAGTGCTGCGTCAGCGCGAACTATTCAAAGAGTGGAAAGCGCGTCGTGAGGTGAAGGTGGATCGTATTGAGGCCTACCTAGAACGCCACTTCGAAGCGGGTCAGCAGCAGATTGCGGCAACCGATTTTGCGATCGACTCGATTGAGGACTACATCTGCTTCAGTTACGTCCGACACCTTAATTCCCTCGGTAAAAAAGCGCGCAAGACCGCGGCGCGCTACCAGATAGAGTTTGATGATAGCTACGTTTGCGTCGCCGACATGGTTGAGTGCCGTGGCTTTACGATTCACAGGAGCAATGCCTAATGCTTGCTGATTTAAAGAGAGCGCTAGAGCGCAACGAGAAAGCCACCGAAGATGATTTCGTGCGCGCCGCTAATCAGATTTTGACCAATCAGTTTGTCTACGCTGATAAACCGTCGCAGCGTGACCTCTACTTTTTGGTGTCACACAATATCGATTACTTCCGTAACCTGTTCCGCGCGATTGGCTGGACGCTGGTTTACCAGCCGGATGAGGCCTATCTCGGCATTATCCCGGCGGCTGAAGAGCGCGTGATGCGCCTCAAACTAGATGAGTCGCTGTTGCTGCTATGCGTGCGTCAGATCTACGAACAGAAGCTGGAAAACTTTGAGGTTGAGAGCGGACTGGCCTACACCAGCAGTGATGAGTTGCTGAACCTGTACGTTAGTCTGACCGGTAAAGAGATTCCCAACGAGACGCGTCTAAAAGAGATCCTCTCGCTGATGTCGCGTCACGGCCTGATAGATCGCGGCCGTCCTGATGAAACTGACCCCAAAAATGTACCGCTGAGTATCTATCCAACTGTGCGTCAGGTGGTTATTGAGGATTATATTCGTCAGCTCGAAGCGCTTTGCGATACCGAAAACCGTGATATGGAGTTGAGCTCCGAAGAGACTGACGCCGAGTTGATTGAAGAGGGTGCAGCCGAAGTAGAGGCAGGAAACGCTGCCGAGGACGGCACCCAGAGTGCGGACGAACAGGCAGACTCTGCTACAGAGGAAGTGAACGCCGAGAAAGCGGACGCACAGGAGGCGAACGATGAAACAGCTTAATCGTCTAGTCATGGTTAACTGGTATGTCTTGGGCGCCCAAGAGATACCGATCAAAGGTAGCGTTGCGATTGTCGGTCCCAACGGCTCGGGTAAGTCGTCACTGCTGGATGCGATGCAGACCATCCTGATGGGTGGCCACAAACGCCATTTGAGTTTCAACGCCTCAGCGGGCGAGAAATCAGAGCGCTCACTGCGCACCTACTGCTTGGGTTATCTGGATGACGGCGGTAAGGCTGCAAGTGCTCGTGAAGATTCAATCACCTACTTGGCGATGAGTTTCTTTGATACTGAGACAGCGAAAGAGAGCTGTGTCGGTATCGCCATTAGTGCATCGACTGCTAGCGCAGAAGAGGAGATCTTGGGGCGTTTTATCCTGCCAGACTTCTCCGTATCGCTCGATGATTTCACAGTAAAACAGGGCAACGGCCGTATGCCGCGTCCTTGGCCTGAAGTGCGCGACTCACTGATGAAGCAGTGCCCAGATATGATTCTGGAGAAGCGTGCCAGCCGCTACATTCGAGAGCTGGTGACGCATCTGAGTCACGATGCCGCGATGCCGAATGATGATGATAAGTTCATCAAAAACTTTAAGAACGCGCTGAAGTTTGTCCCTATCGATAGTCCAACACGCTTTGTGCGTGAGTTTGTGCTGGATGAAAACGTGGTACACGTCGGTGCCTTCCGCAAGTCACTCGATGAGTACCGTGCGATGGAGGCCAAAACCAAAGAGGTGGCCGATCGTATCGACGAGCTCGAGAAGGTGCAGGAGCTCTGCCGCGGTATCAGCCGTAATCTTAAGAATGCGGTTGAGTACGAGTGGGTGGTACATGAGACCCGCTTCGAAAATGCCGACCTGCGCAAAGAGGAGGCCGAAGAGCGTCTTGAGACTTGGCAGGAGCAGGAGACCGAGGTTCAAGAGCAGCTAACTGAGGTTGGCCAGCAGCTGAACCAAGTGATGCAGGACCTCGCTGATGCCCGAGCTGCGCTAAATAACACCGACTCAGCCCACCAGGTGAACGCACTCGAATCATCGATTCGTGCGAACCAGCATGAGCTCAATGTAGTGCAAGAGCGCATTCAGAAATCCTATTCACTGATGCGTACCGCGGTTGGATTTAACCACCATCGCGACCTGCTGCCCGACGAGTTCAAGGCGTTAGTTGATCAGGCTGTTGAGCTCTGGCGCTCGGGCGAGAACCTGATGGCGGATGCTTGGCCGCATGAGCCGGTTGACGTTGATAATCTGCTGGATGCACTGCGCAAGCAGATTGAGAACGTGCGTCGAAAAGTTTCACGCCGTTTCGAAGAGTCGGTTATCCGTATCTCCGAGCTGCGTAACCAAATTCAGAGCCAGAAGTCTGCGGTTGAACAGCTACAGCAGGGGCGTGCGCCAGTGCGACGTAACACTGCTGAGCTAATGGAGCTGCTGGATGAGTATGGCATCGAGTCCACACCAATCTGTGAGCTGGTGGATATCACCGAAGATAAGTGGCGTATCGCGATTGAGTCCTTCCTGGGTGCGCGTCGTGAAGCGTTGATTGTTGATCCAGATCGCGTGAAAGAGGCGATCACGCTCTATCGTCGTAAAGGTCGCCACCTTAAGGGTTGTCGAATCATCAACACGACCAAGTCGGCTGATTGGGCCAACCGCTCTAAGCCAGGTACCTTGGCGAAGTTTGTTGAGACCGATAACGAGCACGCTATGGCCTACATGAACCGTGCGCTGGGCGGGGTGATGGCGGTTGAGACCGAAACTGAACTGCTGCGCCACGAGCGCGCACTGACCTATGACTGCATGCTGCAGACAGAGGGTTCAACTACATCAATCAACGAGATGACGCCAATCATGGGCATACGTCGTCGCGGTGATCAGTTGGCGCTGCAGGGTAAGCAGGTAGACGACATGATCAACGAGTTTACGCTGCTCGGTAAGCAGCACGACTCGTTGGAAAAACTGCGTGACGCGCTGATCAGTCTTGATGGTGGCCTGACGCAGGTAAACGAAAAAGTGTTCGATCTGGTACAGCAACGTAAGCAGCTGACGCACCAGATTGAGGGGCATCAGCAGACGATCACCGATCTGCGGAACCATGATGACTCCGGCATCCAGCAGCGCATCGCTGACCTGGCGAACCTGCAGAAAGAGACAGAACAGCAGCAACAGCTGTTGATGGATAAGCTGCAGAAGGCGCGCACCGGTCTGATTAAAGATGGTGCCCAGCTTGAGGTGCTTGAGAAAGATCTTACCGAGCACGCCGAGGCGCGTGCCAAGTGTGAAGGCAATGCTGAGTTTGACCCGCAATCTGCGCAAGAGAAGCGCGACTACCTGGATGAGAGCTGTGGCGGTGAGCTAGAGCGCATCATCTTTGAAGCGGCCAAAAAGGCTCAGTCTGAATTGTCGCTGCATGAGCGCAAGAAGAATGGTGTACGCGACGGCGTCGCCCAGTACAAGGCGCGTCATCACGGCGGTGGTCTGAGTCACCAAGAGCTCGACAAAGTTGGCCCTGACTCAACCCACGCCGAGCTTGAGCAGTATGTAAACGAGACGGTCGACTCGCTGAAAGAGTCGGAGCTGGCGCAATACACCGCTAAGGCGGAACGTGCGCGGATGGAGGCTGAGTCAGCCTTCCGTTCTGACTTCGTTGCTCACCTGAATGACCAGATCAACAAGATCCGGGATCTGATTCGTGAACTGAACTCGCATCTTAAGAACCGCCCGTTCCACAAAGAGATGTACAGCTTTGAGATGACGCCAAACCCAGAGCTCAAAGAGATTCTGGAGTTGGTAGAGGCATACACTAGCCTGGATTCGGCCAATGTGGGTTCACTCTTCGATATGAAGTTTGATCAGGACACCCGCCACAAGTCGGCACTTGAGCGGATTCATGATGTGCTCAAGGATGAGGGCGAGTCGAGCCTGCTGCAGGATTACCGTAACTTCTACAACTTCGAATTGGTGGTTAAGGATCTGGACGGCAACCGTAAGACAACGCTGACGCAGCGTATCAAAACCGGTTCGGGTGGTGAGCACCAGGTGCCGTTCTACGTTGCAATGGCAGCGGCACTGGGTGCCACCTACCGTTTGAAAGAGGGCGGTGATGGCCGGCCTGTAGGTGGCTTTAGCCTGTCGGTATTCGATGAGGCGTTCAACAAGCTCGACTCGGAGAATACCGTGACTTCACTCGGCTTTATGAGCGACCTGGGTCTACAGACCATCATCGCTGCACCGGATGAGAAGTACTCGCTGCTCTCAACCTGCATGGACACAATCGTTAACGTCTGCCGTGATGGCCGTGTAGTGGATGTGGATGTTGAGTTTCCGACTGATCTGGGCAAGGCGCTGCTGGCGTCTGACAGCCCCAAAAAGCTGATGGCCGAAGAGGACGAAGAGTTCGAAGAGGAGTTGCTGTAGGGGCGATCTGCGGTGCAGCCGCATGTTCGCGACAATCTCGTCGGGTCGGGAAATCCGCTTCGCGGACATCCCTCCTACAACCGTACCTTAAAATTCGCGCTGGGCCGTTCTGGGTGCTCCACCCGAACGGTCCCATCTCGGGAATACCGGACTTCCCAGCCTTCAGGCATATCCTGAGCTTCCAGCAGCCAATGTAGCGGTGCCAACACTGACTCCCACTCTTCGATTTTGCGCCAAGCAACTAGCGAGCAGACCGCATCAAGTGAGTCGATAGCCATGATATCTGTTGGCTCAGGCCAGGCCCCTAAAGCCGCCTCAGAGTAGAGCTGCTGCTCCCTCGGAATCGAGCGGCGTACAGTCAAATCAGGGCTCCAATCGCTAAACCCTTTATCTCGCACTGTTGAGCCTGGCTCTAGGCTATCCAAGCCGGCAACGAGCTTTTTTAACGACCAGTTACAGCGGCTGATAATCTCCCATACGGGCTCCAGCGTTGTTCGTGAGCCTAGTGTGTAGCGAATCGCCTTCTGCTGGTCGAAACGAGTCAGCTGCAGGTAGGTGGTCTGCAGGTCTATTCGGCAGTTAGGTGTGCGCACTTGGGCGTAAGAGCGCTCACGCTGAAAGAACTCAATCCACTGTTTACGGTTTTCCAGCGCTGGCAGGATAGGAATCATCATCGCTTTAGTGTAGTTTTTGTAATAAGTTTATAACTACTTTTTTACGGGCCCGCTGTTTATCGCGGACCGACGGCTAGGATAACAGATGAAACTACTGAACCGCTCCGGTTTATCAATTCGACCGCTCCAGCCCTTTGCGGACTGGTTGCAGGGTTTCAACGCTGAAGCGCCGTCGCTGGACGAGCTTCGGGCTGAGGCGATGCTCTACCTAATTGATGAGGTTGAGGCCGAGGAGGATTTCGCCAAAGCGATAGATCGTCACTGGCGTACCATCTTTGAGAATGAGTTAGAAGCCTGGGATGAGTTTGGTGACAACTGGCCCGAACCTTTAACACCTGAGATGTTTGAGGTCTGGTTTGAACTCGATATTCAGTTGATGAGCTTCGATTTGAGTGACGCTGCTCTGATGCGTGCGCCGTTGAAAAGTTAAGGGTACGAATGCGATGAGTAATAACCAAGCCCTAGAGTGGCATCCGCAGCGCGGCGCGTTGATCAATGAACTGCATTCGCGGCCCTTTCGCGCTATTAACAGTGGTACGTCAATTACCCATCTGGCGCTGCTCAGCGATGAGTCGATCAAAGAGGCACAGGCGCAACATCTGCAGTCGCTGATTGAAGAGTTGGGAGCTGACCATAGTGTATCGTCAGGCGCGCTGAACTCCTTCTCCATCGGTAGTTTCGATGTTCGCATGGAGCGCCACCTCGAATTTACGAGTCTTACATTTACTGATGGCACTCAGCAGACGCTGGAGCAGCCTTTTGATAAGACAGCGCTCGAGCGCCTGCCACAGGGTTGGCTGGAGCAGATGCCGGGCACTGTGGTCGCCGCTTTCCATGTGCGGGTTGACGATGCTACCGATCCGCTGCCTACACCGGATGAGGTGCGCCCTCTATTTAATGATCAGATGCTGGTAGGGAGCTCGCCGCTAAGCGGTCAGGCTCAGGTATGGACTAGTTTCCGGTTGCATGAGGGTGGATTTGGTCGTTTTTTGGTGCTCAACCGATCCCTGTCAGTTACACAGCTGGGGCGGATGGTACAGCGCACGATTGAGGTTGAGACCTACCGTATGATGGCACTATTAGGTTTTCCTGATGCTCGGGCGCTGACGCCGGTGCTGGCGCAGATGGATAACCAACTGGTTGCACTGACCAATCGCCTGGCCGATAACAATGATGATGACGATGCCGGCATTCTTCGCGAACTCACCGATATGGCAGCGTCAATTGAGGCACACCGTGCACGCACAAGCTTTAGGGTTAATGCGACACGTGCCTATCACGACATCATGCTAACCCGCCTCGACGAGTTGCGGGAAGATGAAGTCTCGGGCCATCTGACCATGCGCGAGTTCCTGACTCGCCGACTCTCTCCTGCTGTGCGCTCGAGTGAAACAATGCAAAAGCGCCTCGATGACCTCTCTACTCGAATTCATCGTACCTCTGTGATGATGCGTACTCGCGTTGAGTTGGCGATACAGAATCAGAACCGCGAGCTGCTTGGCTCAATGGATCGCCGCTCTAAGGTACAGTTGATGATGCAGCACACAGTGGAGGGGCTCTCGGTCGCCGCAATCAGCTACTACCTGGTCGGTTTGGTAAAGTATCTGACCGATGCCGCAGCCAGTTCCGGTGTGCAGTTTGATAAGAGTCTAGTGACAGGCATCTCTGTGCCGATTATTCTTGGCTCAGTTTTTTATGTGACCCGCCGTATTCATCGCCGTTTTCATGAGCTGGCAAAAGAGGAGCGGGGCGCATCTTAGTGTGCAGAGTAGACGTGTTTTGTGGAGTAGCAGTGATGAGTGTTGAACAGCAGATTGAAGAGAAATTAACCGCCGGCCTTAGCTTGCAGGTGTTGGATATCGTCAACGAGAGTCATATGCACTCTGGCACACGCATGGATACTCACTTCAAACTGGTCGCTGTCAGCGATGACTTCGCTGGGAAACGACTCATTCAGCGTCATCAGGCGATCTTTGGCTTGCTCGGAGATCTGATGCAGAACCCGATTCACGCCCTCTCGATGCACCTCTACACAGCCGATGAGTGGGAAGAGCGTGCCGGTGAAGTACCGCTGAGCCCTAAATGTTTGGGTGGTTCCAAACATGATAAGCAGAAACAGACCAAGCACTAATCAGTCCTCAATCCTTCCGACTCATGTCCGAAGAGAGCGCTCAGCAGAGTAGGCAGCGTAAGGTCATCCATGTCGATATGGATGCCTTTTACGCCAGTGTTGAGCAGCGCGATAATCTCGATTTGCGGGGTAAGCCGGTTGCCGTGGGAGGTGGTTCTAAGCGCGGTGTTGTTGCCGCGGCGAGTTATGAGGCGCGCAAGTATGGTGTGCGTTCGGCCATGCCCTCCGTCAGTGCACAGAAGCGCTGCCCCGACCTTATCTTTGTTAAACCCCGCTTTGAGGTCTACCGCGAGATCTCGCAGGCCATCCGATCGATTTTTCGCCGTCACACAGACTTGATTGAGCCTTTGGCGCTCGATGAGGCTTATCTTGATGTCACCGAAGACAAGCTAGGGATCGGTAGTGGAACCCTGATTGCCGAGCAGATTAGAGCCGAGATTCTTGCCGAGACAGGACTAACCGCTAGTGCGGGTGTGAGCTACAACAAGCTGCTAGCCAAACTCGCCTGCGAAGAGAACAAGCCCAACGGTCTGTTTGTCATACGACCCGAGCAGGGAGCCGACTATATCGCCGGCTGTGATGTCGCAAAGATTCATGGTGTTGGGCCCCGTACAGCTGAACGAATGCATGAGCTGGGTATCTTTACCGGTGCTGACCTGCGCGAGCGCTCGTTAGACGAGCTTCGATCGCGTTTTGGCAAATCATCGGGCTATTTCTACAACGCTGCCAGGGGTATAGATAATCGGCCCGTTCGAGTTAACCGAATACGTAAGTCAGTGGGTGCTGAGCGCACCTTTTTTGAGGATATTCGAACGGAAGAGCTGTTAACGGCTGCAATTGAACGCGTTGCGGATGAGGTGTTCGCTAGGTCAGATCGAATTCATCTGCGAGGCAAAACAGCGACACTGAAGATAAAGTATCAAGACTTTGAACTGCACACTCGACAAGCCAGTTTCAGTGATCCGATCGACTCGGCTGAGGCGCTCAAGCTGGCCGCACTGGCTCAGATGCAGAAGTTTCTGCCACTTGAGCGGGGTATACGCTTAGTCGGTGTATCGCTATCCAATTTAGTAGAAGATGATGAGATCGGTCAGGATCCTCAACTCAATCTAGAACTCTAGTCAGTACAAAAATTAACCAAAAGCCGGGTTTGCAAAGGCTGTTTTCAGAGAGTAGTCTCAAACGTAGGCTTTAATAAAGGCACCAAGGATGGTTCAAAAAGTAGTTCTAGCGATTGATGATGATCCAGTGACCCTGTCACAGTATCGTGACGTTCTGGGTGACAGGTACAACGTACGCTTTGCGCTTAACGGCGAACAGGCTATAGAGATTATCGATCAAACCCCACCTGATCTAATTATCGTTGACGTTCGCATGCCCGGAGAGAGTGGTCCGCGTGTCGTTCGTAAGCTTCGGCGCTACACCTCGGTTCCAGTGATGATGATTAGTGGCTACCCGCAGGACGTATCCGGGGATGAACTGATCAACTTGCAGATACACGCAGCGCTGATCAAACCGGTAGCGGCTGATGCGCTGCTATTTGAAGTGGAATCTCTGCTGAAATCCCACAACCTACAGATAAACGAAGCGCTTTAGCTTGTAACCTGCTCGAACAGGTCAAAGTACTCAGGAAAGGTTTTACTGGTGCAGCCCGGGTCGTTGATCGTAATCGCGGCATCACCAAAGGCGGCAATGGAGAAGCACATCGCCATGCGGTGGTCATCGTAGGTATCGATTGCTGCTGACTGGATCTTCGCCGGAGGAGTCACCTCTATGAAGTCCTCACCCTCGACAACTTCAGCACCCACCTTGCGCAGTTCAGTAGCCATAGCATTCAGACGGTCGGTCTCTTTAACACGCCAGTTGTAGACGTTGCGAATCGCAGTTTTGCCCTCAGCGAAGAGCGCGGCGGTGGCGATTGTCATCGCCGCATCGGGAATGGCGTTCAGGTCGAGATCGACCCCTTTAAGCTCGCCTTTGGTTACTTCGATCCAAGTTGGACCGTAAGTCACTTTAGCACCCATCTTTTCGAGCACCTCAGCGAAGGCTTTATCGCCCTGTACAGACTCAGAACCCACGCCATAAACACGGATAGTACCGCCTGCGACAGCGGCTGCTGCAAGGAAGTAAGAGGCAGAGGATGCGTCACCTTCAACCATCACCTCGCCCGGCGAGCGGTAGGTCTGGCCGGCACGGACTACAAAGCTCTCGTAGTTGTTGTTCTCAACCTCAACACCGAAGAGTTTCATCGTATGCAGGGTGATATCGATGTACGGCACTGATACTAGCTCGCCATCCATCACAATCTCGAGGTCCTCTTGTGCTAGTGGCGCTGCCATCAGTAGGGCAGTTAGAAACTGGCTGGAGATATTCCCGCGAATGCTGACACGACCGCCGTTAAGGCCGTTGGCGTTAATCTTCAGCGGCGGGTAGCCCTCATCTTTAAGGTACTCCACGTCAGCTCCGAGCTGATGCAGGGCATCAACGAGATCTTTAATTGGACGCTCATACATGCGCGGTTCGCCCGTCAAGGTGAACTCACCCTGTCCGAGGCAGAGCGCAGCAGTCAGTGGGCGCATAGCGGTACCGGCGTTACCCAGGAACATCTCTGCACCAGAGGATTTGAACGCCCCCCCCACACCCTCTACTACACAACTGCGACGATCTGCCGCCAGCTCGTAACTCACGCCAAGCTCGGTCAGAGCGTTTAGCATGTGCGTTACATCGGCGCTGTCCAGCAGATTGGTCACCGTCGTTTTACCTTCAGCCAGAGCGGCCAACAGCAGGATGCGGTTCGACAGGCTTTTGGAGCCGGGAAGTTGTACTTCGCCGTTGGCGAAATTGCGGGGTTGGAGCGTCAAAGTTTCCATGATTTCCGGATCTGTAGAGCTAAAAATTAGGGGCCAGAAGTTACAGGTAAACGCCCTCTAAGTCCATATTTACTGCTGTTTGACGGGATATTGACCGACATCAATAGCTTATTCTGGAACTTAGATAATACTTAGTACACAACATCATATTTAATGTGACAAACAAGGAGCTCCCATGAGCGAAGAGCATCACGATCTAGCCAATGAATTTCCACAATTTCGCGACCAGATCCATACGCTGAAAACCAGTAATAACCACTTTGCCAAACTGTTCGATCAGTACCACGAGGTCACTCGCGAAGTGTACAAGATGGAGGCGGAGGTTGAGCCAGTAACCACAGAGGTGGAAGAGGAGTACAAAAAGCGCCGCCTGCAACTTAAAGATGAGCTGCACGCGATGTTACAGGCAGCTGTTTAAGAGTGAGAGAGACTCTCACGAAAAAAACGGGCGTAAGCCCCTTTTTTGTATATGGGTGAACCGTTTTTACGTCATCCGCCTCCGATCTCCACTTTGGTCTATGCTTGAAATATTTGATTGGCGAATCTAGAGCGCTGATTAACGCAAGTCAGAAGAGGAGACTTAAGTATGGATATACCGCAATTCCTACAAGGCTTCTTCTATGCGGGACAGGAGCCTGTCATTCCCATTACCTATGACGGGTTTTGGATCGGATTTTCAATTCTTGTTGCAGTGGTAGGATCGATCGCCGGATTGACGATCGCCGACCTCTCTAAACAGATCAAACATACGTTGACTCGACGTTCCCTGCAACTGGCTGGAGCGGTTACCTTTGGCGTGACCGTATGGGCAATGCATTTTGTCGGCATGCTCGCTGTGTCTATCCCTGTCTCGATGAGTTACTCGCCTTGGATGACGCTAGTTTCATCCTTCCCCGCAATCATCGCTGCGTGGTTTGCGATACGCTGGACTGCGGGGCGGGAGCGCAGTCAGGCCAATCGTGCGACTACAGCGCTGCTTATCGCCGTGGGAATAGGCGTAATGCATTACACCGGAATGGTTGCGATGCAGATGGAAGCGTTATTGCGGTTTGAGGTGATGGACTTCACCTATTCGATTTTAATCGCAATCCTGCTCTCTTACATTGGTATATGGGCGGATGAGGAGTTGCGAGCAAGGTGGCAAACCTTGTATGCCCATCTAGTGGGTGGCGCTTTGCTCGGTTTGGCCATTACGGGAATGCACTACGAGGGGATGAAATCAGTACGAGTCATAGCCTCAGCAGACATGATGGGGGTGTCTAACAGTGTCGATCGGGCCTACCTAGGGGTTATCATCTTTCTTGGCGTCATTGCAGCGGTTGGGATCGGCCTTTCTACCTCTTTGATAACGAAACTGCGAATAAATCTGAAGGAGTTGAATGTAAGCCGTGCGCAGTTAAAAACGATCATAACGGAGGGTTTAAATTCCGTGATAGTCGTTAACTCAAATAACGAGATCGAATCTATCAATGCTCAGACCGAGCAACTATTTAAGATCGACAAAGATAAAATACGGGGTTCGGCGATTAGCCAATTGCTCCCTAACTACGACGCACTCACCGGTGATCAGGGCTCGGTTCTTAATTGTGAAATTACGGGTTACCGGTCCGATGGAGTTGAAGTTCAATTATTGATGCGCAGAATTTGGATCAAAAGTGAAGAGTCTGAACAAGCAGTCATTTACTTGATGGATATTAGCGATTTTCGTGATGCCGAGCGCGAGCTCTACTATCAGGCGACTCATGATAGCTTAACCGGACTCTACAATCGCAGACATTTAGAGGCGTGCGCCCGGCACGAATACGAATCTTTTTTGCGTAACCAGCGCCCGCTCAGCGCATTAATGTTCGACTTAGATCACTTCAAGCTCGTTAATGACACCTATGGTCACGACGTTGGAGACCTGGTCCTGAAAAACGTTGCCAGCTTTTGCGCAGAAGTTTTGCGTACAAACGACCTATTCTTCCGATCGGGTGGCGAAGAGTTTGTAGTGCTGTTACCTGACACCTCTAAGACCAATGCCATGGTTATCGGCGAGAAGCTGAGAAAACACATGGAAGCCCAACGCATCCCGCTCTATTCAGACAGTCTCAAAGTGACGATATCTGTCGGTGTTGCAACGACCGAATCCCAGCTCGAGGGAGGCGTAGAGAAGCTGCTAACTTGGGCAGACGAAGCGATGTATCGCTCTAAAAGTGCTGGACGCAACTGCTGCACCCACTTTGATACCCTAGCGGACGTGAAGACAGCGAGCTAAAGGGTCCGTCCATCACGCGCGTAATACCCAGTCTGACACTCGCGAAATGTGTGACTTGCACTAAACTGTAAGTGAGGGTGTGTTTCGGGAGTGAGCATGATTATCGATCAAGAATTTTGCGACAGAGCGCTTCAGAATCTGCAAATTTATGCCCAGAGAATCGTTGATACAGCGGGTAATACTCAAAAGGTTGAGTTGCTGTCACGACTCGAGATCGGAGAGAGTAATATCGCTCTTGAGGATCTTTTCCGTGAGATGACCCCAGCTCAAACTTTAGAGGTGGCTGAACGTCAGATGCTCGCGGGCTCCATTCTGCACTCACAAACGGGTATCTCCGTCTCAATAAACGTAGACAACAGCGTGCTGGTGGAAAAGCAGCTGCAACAGCGGCTGTTGGAGATGTGTGAACGCTATCGATATCCGATGATCTTAGAGTTCACCGAGTTACGTCCGATGCCTCCTGCCGACGAGATAAATCGGCTCTTCTTCGATATTAAACTGAACGACATTACGATAGCACTGGACGATTTTGGTACCGGTTTTAATGGAATGTCTGTGTTTGCTGATTATGACTTTGACATCATCAAGATAGACCGCTCGATGATCTCAGGTATTGAATCACGACCCCAAAAACAGAAGATATTGCATCACATACGTGAGTTACTTGATGCTTTGGACAAAACACACGTTGTCGAGGGTGTCGAGACAGAAGAACGGTATCAGAACCTGGTTGATCTTGGATTTACGACCTTTCAGGGCTACCACTTTCATCGGCCCGAGAACGTGGGGGACATAAGATGACCCAACGAACTTTTCCGAAAGCGGATAATGACCAACAGCGCATTGAAGTGCTGCACGAACTGAAGATCCTCGACACGTCTGCCGAGGAGGTGTTCGACGAGATTACAGCTTTAACTGCGTCTATTTTTGATATCCCAACCGCGATAATTTCGTTGGTTGATTCCGAGAGACAGTGGTTTAAGAGTCGGCAGTGTCTGCCCGCGCAACAGACTGATAGGGATGTTGCTTTTTGTAACTACACAATAATGGATACAGAGGTGTTTGAGGTGGACAATCCTCAGACAGACCCTCGTTTCGCAGACAATCCGCTGGTGACTGGCGAGCTAGGGCTTCGATATTATGCCGGGGCACCGATAACCGTTCGAGGCTTTAACATCGGTGCCTTGTGCATGCTCGATTATAAAAAGAGAGAAGGCTTGAGCGAAGGCGAGAAGGAGATGTTGAAGACATTGGCGCGTATTGTTGCACGCACAATTAATGACCGCCGGCTCATTCGTGAATCCGCTGCTCTCGTCTCTGAATTGATGATGGGCGACGAATAGCCTTCTGAATAGCGACCGATCACTCCGCCGTTTTTAACTTGCCGAAGCTTTGTTGATTTATATCAATTACCCCCACCCGAATAGCGCGTAGATTATACCTATAGCTTGGTTGGTACCTCTCGCCCTAATCCCGCGTGTTGTTCTCCGAACTGATCAGGCTACAGACTTTGAATTCAAACACCTTTGTTTGATTCATATTGGTCGCTCTCGAATTGTACCCGCCTCCTGGCGGGTTTTTTTGTGCATGGACGCACTTATGCCGCGAAGGCCATGGATGGCCGAGAGCGGCGTCGTAGGCGGACAAAGTCTTCAGGCGTGAAGCCCGAGAGCGGCGTCGTAGGCGAACAAAGTTCGTTTGATCTCAAGTGCGAGCGCGGCGCAGCAGCCAAACAAAATTCGTATGCTCACCATTACCCAAACCCCCTCATGTTAGCTATCCTTAATACAAATCTATCCAGGAGCTAAAGATGAAACGGATCATCACTATTTTGGTTGCTACAGCCCTACTTGGCGGCTGTGTTCAGCAGAATCTCTCCGGCTCGGCTTACAGCCGCAATCAGGTACAGCAGGCGCAGCAGATTGAGTATGCCGTGGTGGATTCGGTACAGCCGGTCATTATTCAAGGTCGCACCGATGGTGTTGTCGGAGCGGGTTCGGGAGCAATCATCGGCGGTATTGCAGGCTCCACCATGGGGGGCGGCAAAGGTAGCAGCATCATGACTGTATTAGGTGCCGTCGCAGGTGGTATGGCCGGTCAGGCGATCGAAGAGAACGCTACTACTGTTCAGGGGCAGGAGATTGTCGTTCGCACCGACTCGGGTCGTCTCTTCTCGGTGGTTCAAGAGGTGCAGAACAATATGATGTTCCGCTCCGGTGACCGTGTTCGAGTGCTAACAACCCAGGGTGGCACAGTACGTGTCAGCTACTAAGCGTCCGGATCTCAACGGGGTACACCATGTTGCCCTGATCTGTAGTGATTACACCAAGTCCAAACAGTTTTATGCACAGCTGCTTGGGCTTGAGGTGGTTGATGAGAACTATCGTGAGGCGCGTGACTCCTGGAAGCTGGACCTGCGAGCCCCAGATGGCACACAGCTCGAACTCTTCAGTTTTCCCGCAGCGCCAAAACGTCCCTCGGGGCCTGAGGCTCAGGGGCTGCGCCACCTCTGTTTCGGTGTCGATGATTTAGAGGGGTGGATCAGCTATCTTGAGGCGAGTGATATCGATGTTGAGCCCGTCCGAGTCGATCCCTATACCGGCAAACGGTTTACCTTCTTCAAAGATCCCGATAACTTACCGCTCGAACTCTATCAAACGTAACGCAAAATACAGTTGGAGCAGAATTGGAACTAAGAGTACTTGGCGCGTCGGGTGGCGTTACAAAAACCGGCGAGACAACAGCGTTTTTGTTGGACCAGCGAATTCTTCTGGATGGTGGTACGGGCGTTGGCTCACTTGATCTATCCGAGATGGAGCTGATTGATACGCTGTTACTGACACACGCTCATCTTGATCACATTGCTGGCGCTGCGCTTATGCTGGCGTCAGTGATCGATAGACGCACAACTCCGCTCACTATTTTCGCCCCTTCTGAAGTACTTGATGTGTTGAAGGCACATATCTTCAACTGGCAGATCTGGCCCGATTTCGCCGTACTTCCAAGCGAAGATAGCCCCGTGCTGCAGTACCACCCGATTAGTCCTGGTCAGCCATTCGAGCTGGGTGAGCTGCAGATCGAGGCGCTACCTCTTAGTCACACCGTTCCGAGCTTTGCCTATTTTGTTGAGCGCGCTGGCAGGGCTTTCTGCTTTTGTGGTGATACGGGACCGACTGATAAACTCTGGCAGCGTATCAACGAGCGCGGTGATATCGAACAGCTCTTTATAGAGCTCTCTTACCCAGCAGAGGAGGCGGAGATCGCGAAGGTTTCGGGCCACTACGATCTGGCAAGTTTGGCGCACGACCTCAGTAAGTTAGAGCGGCCTCTAACAGTGCAATTGATGCACGCCAAACCGGGCTACGAGCAGAAACTAATTGAGGCGGTGAAAGCTAATCCAGTGCTGCAGTCCATGCAGGTGCAGCACTGTGAGTTAGAGCAGCGGATTAACGTGCTCTGAGGCGAGGATGGCGGCCTACTTTTCTGGCGCGTGGTAGAGCAGGTAGAGGTCGACCAATACTTCAGGAATCTGATCACACATCTCTTGGCTCAGTGAGCGGTCTTTGCGGATATCCTGAATCTCCGGATCGTCAAACAGTTCTGATGCAACCATAATCGGCAGCAACAGACCGGCTACAGTCTCTTCGTCACGCTCGAACCAGAGCGCTTCGTTGAGGAAAACACCCTCCATAAAGCCTTCAGCCCAGAGGGTCGTCTCGGCGGTCTCATCGTCGCTCTCAGTCTCGAGTGTCAGATCCAGAGGTAGAGGTACCTCCTCTTCGGACGACAGATCGTTGCTGATGGTTTTATCCAGTTTGGAGAGTAGCTCTTCAATGGTCGCGCGCTGCGCATCGCTCTCCCAACTGGGCTGGCCATCAAATACCATCGCCATCCACTCTGAAGCCGGTGTCGGCTTCGGGGCAATATTTAAAGCACACAGAAGACCGTGAGCCCCAATCAGATCCAGCGCTGTTTCTGGGACCGCATCGGAGATAAGAAAAGCTTCCAGATCATCCAGTTCATCTTCGGTGATCAGGGCGAGATCATTTGTCATCGTAGTCTGTCCTAATTGATATGACGCTAGTGTAGCGCGAATCTACAGTGACTTGCAGCGTTGCTTCGCGGATAATAGCGCCCATGATCGAACAGGCCCGCCAAACCCTCATCCAAACTTTCGGTTTTGACCAATTTCGCGACCCTCAGCAGCAGGTCATCGAGACCTTGCTAGCAGACGGTGATGCGTTGGTTGTAATGCCGACCGGTGGGGGTAAATCTCTCTGCTATCAACTGCCCTCTATTGTGCGAGAGGGAACCGGCATAATTGTCTCGCCGTTGATCGCGCTGATGCAGGATCAGGTGAATGCACTGTCGCTGCTGGGTATCAAGGCGGGTTGTTTGAACTCCTCGCTCGAGTTTGACGAGCTACAGCGCACCGAGGCAGCGCTGGTGAATGGCGAGCTGGATATGCTCTATATAGCGCCTGAGCGGCTGCTGCAGCCGCGCACGCTGAATCTGCTTGCGCGTACGAAGCTGGCGCTCTTTGCGATCGACGAGGCGCACTGTGTATCACAGTGGGGACACGACTTCCGTCCAGAGTATTTGCAGCTGGGTGAGTTGGCCCAACGCTTCCCGAATGTTCCGCGTATTGCGCTGACGGCAACTGCCGATGCGCGCACTCGCCAAGAGATGTCTGAGCGTCTCCATCTCGAGGGAGCCAAGCACTTTATTAAGGGCTTTGATCGTCCGAATATCCGTTATCGCATTGCCCAGAAAGATCGTGCAAAAGAGCAGCTCCTAAGCTTTATTCGGGCTGAACACTCTGGCGATGCCGGAGTTGTCTACTGTATGTCCCGCAAGCGGGTAGAGGATACTGCCTCCTGGTTGGCCGAGAAGGGTTTCAACGCCCTCCCATATCATGCGGGCCTGACGCCTGAGCTGCGCAACCATAATCAGCACCGTTTCCTGACGGAAGAGGGTGTCATCATGGTGGCGACTATCGCCTTCGGTATGGGGATCGATAAGCCCAATGTACGTTTCGTTGCGCACCTGGATCTGCCTAAGTCGATTGAGGCCTATTATCAAGAGACAGGGCGTGCCGGGCGTGATGGTCTGCCTGCGAATGCTTGGATGGTATACGGCCTGCAAGATGTGATCTTCCAACGTCAGATGCTTGAAGCGGGGCAGGCTGCTGATGAGCAGAAGCAGATAGAGCGGCAGAAACTCGAGGCGATGTTGGGCCTCTGTGAAATCACTAGCTGTCGTCGGCGTGCGCTGCTGAGTTACTTCGGTGAGCCTGAGCATCCCGATTGCGGTAACTGCGATAACTGTTTAGAGCCGGCTGAAGTCTGGGATGGAACTGAGGTTGCGCGTAAGGCGCTCTCTGCTGTGTACCGAAGTGGCCAGCAGTACGGTGTTAATGCCGTCATCGAAATCCTGCGCGGGGAGCAGAGTGACCGTAGTCGTCAGCGCGGTCATGATCAGCTCTCAACCTGGGGAATAGGGCGCGAGCTGGATAAAACGACCTGGCGCTCTGTCTTTCGGCAGTTGGTGGCGCGTGGTCTGCTGCGCGTAACACCGGACAACTTTGGCTCACTCTATCTGTCAGAGAGCTGTAGAGCCTTGTTGAAGGGTGAAGAGACCATCGAACTGCGCCGAGATGTACGCCCGGCTAAACGCTTTACCAAGAGCAGCAGCAGTAAACGGCCAGAGTTTAATCTCACCCATGCCGATCAAGGGTTGTGGGAAGCGTTGCGAAATTGCCGACGTGATATCGCCGATGAAAAAGATGTACCGCCCTATGTCATCTTCCATGACTCAACGCTGCTGGAGATGGTGTCGCTTAAACCTACCTCGGCGATTCAGCTGCGCCGTATCAACGGGATCGGCGATCGCAAGCTGGAGGCTTACGGTCCCGCATTTCTTAAAGTGATCTCTGACCACCTGACTGAGGCCTAGACGATGCTAGAGTCGCTCTGGACCCTATTTATCAGCGCGTTCATCTCATCAACCTTGCTACCCGGTGGGGCAGAGGCGTTACTAGCTTATCAAGTGAGCGAGCAGACTAGCTCGCCCCTGTTGTTAATCGCTGTGGCGACTCTGGGAAATACGCTCGGCTCCTACTTAACCTTTGGGATGGGGGCCGCACTGGCTCACTTCTATCCATTTAAAGCGCTCGATAAGCCCACTCACCTTCAAGCGAAACGCTGGTTAGCTCAGCGAGGTCCCTGGGTGCTACTGCTCGCTTGGTTGCCCGTTGTTGGCGATCCACTCTGTTTAATTGCCGGCTGGTTGCGCCTCAATCTGTTCTACTCGTTTGTGGCGATACTGATCGGTAAGCTGCTGCGTTTTCTCGTGGTTGCGCTCTTGGCGTTAGGTCTGTTTGGTTGATTGGAAACCAAATGAGAAGTGCTCAGTGTCACTGGCTAAAGCTTGAGTTATAATCCGCGCCGTTCAAAGGAGTAGCCCGATATTATGACCGCCCAAGCACATCAGGAAGAGTTCGATCGCAAACAGAAGCTGCGCTTTAATAAGCTGCAGAAGCGCCTGCGTCGTGAAGTTGGGCAGGCGATTGAGGCGTTCAACCTGATCGAAGAGGGCGACCGGGTGATGGTTTGCCTCTCCGGGGGGAAAGACTCCTTTACAATGCTCGATATACTGATGAGCCTACAGAAGAGTGCACCCGTTAAATTTGATCTGGTTGCCGTCAACATGGATCAGAAACAGCCGGGTTTTCCGGAGCATATTCTGCCTGCCTATCTCGACCAGCTTGATATCGAGTACCACATTATCGAGAAGGATACCTACTCGGTTGTGAAGTCAGTGATCCCAGAGGGTAAGACCACCTGCGGCCTCTGTTCACGTCTACGCCGCGGTACGCTTTATGGCTTTGCTGATGAGATCGGCTGTAACAAGATTGCATTGGGTCACCACCGTGATGACATCATTGAGACGATGTTCCTCAATATGTTCCATGGAGGAAAGCTCAAAGCGATGCCGCCAAAGCTGGTCTCAGATGACGGAAAAAATATGGTGATTCGACCTCTGGCCTATGCGCGTGAGAAAGATATCGCCGAGTTCTCTCAACTCAAGGGCTACCCGATCATACCGTGTAATCTCTGCGGTTCGCAGGAGAATCTGCAGCGCGCCTCGATTAAAGAGATGCTGCAGGATTGGGACAAGCGCTTCCCGGGCCGTATCGAGACGATGTTCAAAGCGATGTGCAACGTTGTGCCCTCCCATCTGGCAGACGAGAATCTGTTTGACTTCAAAGGCCTGCAGCAGGGCTATGCCCACGGGATTGCCGACCCAGACACTGTGCTGCGCCTGACCACTTCACACGCGCAGGAGCCGCAACAAGCTTCAGGTGTGCAGATGGTTGATAAAATCGATTTGCAAAATCTCGCCTAAAAGCGGCTGGCTAATGCCCCTTGATGGTTGGTCAGGCCAGTCGCCGTCGCGCCTAGCGCTTTAGTCGACCTAAGACTTTTTTCAGTACCATTTCCACTCATCTTTAGTATGGTGTAATGACCAAATGCGTTTGTGGTTAGCACGTTTTCAGCTAAGCGATCTTCGTATAGATCATTTAGTAATATGGTTAGCTTATTCTTGAATGCTATATGCAACAGCACTAACATTCGCGCCGGGACACAAAAAACTAACATAGCCGGGAGGCATTGATGGGAAACATCATCAAAGGGCCGTCGACTCGTGAGCTGATGCAGCAGCTGGTGACAGATTCTGAAGGAATGACTGTCAACGATCGTCGCGATTTTCTCCGTAAGGGTATTGCAGCAGTGGGCGGTATGGCCGCAGCGACTGTTGCTGGCGGCGCAAACGCCGCTGATGCAATGATCAACTCGACTAACCTGCCACCAAACGAGCCATCATGGGGTCGCATGCTGGGTCACGGTGTAATCGAGTACCCATACGGTCAGCCATCTAAATACGAAAGCCACGTTGTACGTCGTACAGTGCCATGGCTAACAGCTGAGTCTATCTCTTCTATCTCGATGACTCCGCTGCACGAACTTAAAGGTATCATCACCCCTAACGGTCTGGTTTTTGAGCGTTACCACGGTGGTGTACCTACGATAAACCCAGAAGAGCACCGCCTGATCATTCACGGTCTGGTAGAGCGCCCACTGATCTTCACTATGGAAGATCTGATGCGCTTCCCTTCTGTCTCAGTGATCAAATTCCTTGAGTGTCCTGCTAACGGTGGTATGGAGTGGCGCGGTACTCAGATGGAGGCACTGCAGTTCACCCACGGCATGCTGTCGTGCTGTGAATGGACCGGTGTACCACTGAAAGTACTGCTTGAAGAAGCTGGTGTTAAACCAGAAGGTAAGTGGGTACTGGCTGAAGGCGCTGACGGTGCGCACATGAGCCGCTCAATTCCTCTGGAGAAGTGTCTTGACGATGCTCTGATCGTTTACGCTCAGAACGGCGAGATGCTGCGTCCAGAGCAGGGTTACCCAGTTCGTCTGATGAACCCAGGTTGGGAAGGTAACACCTCTATCAAGTGGCTACGTCGACTGGAAGTTGGTGATAAGCCTTGGTACCACCGCGAAGAGACTTCGAAGTACACCGACCTGATGGCCGACGGTACTGCACGTAAGTTTACTTTCGTTCAGGAGTGTAACTCGGTTATCACTTCACCTTGTCCTGAGAACCCAATCAAAGGCTCTGGCATGCTCGAAATCGAAGGTATCGCATGGTCTGGCCGCGGCAAGATCAAGCAGGTTGATATCTCGTTTGATGGTGGTGTCTCTTGGACCCCAGCCAACCTGAAGGGGCTGGTGCTGGATAAGGCTCTGACTCGCTTCAGTTTGGTTACTAAGTGGGATGGTCAGCCTTGGCTGCTCCAGGCACGTGCAATCGATGAAACCGGCTACGTACAGCCAACGCTGCAGCAGCTGCGTGACGTACGTGGTACGGAGTCGATCTACCACAAGAACTCCATCCACACTTGGCAGGTATCAAACACTGGGGAGGTTAAGAATGTTCAAGTTAGCTAAGCCCACCCTAGTAGCTGCAGCTGTTGCAGGCTCGCTAGTAGCGGGTGCGGTAAATGCAGGCGAGCAGTTCGGTTTCGGCCGCACTGCAACTGCAGAAGAGATTGCAGGTTGGGACATCGATGTACGTCCTGACGGCATGGGTCTGCCCGTAGGTTCTGGTAGCGTTCTCGACGGTGAGGGCCTGTACGAAGCACAGTGTGCTTCTTGTCACGGTCTGTTCGGTGAAGGCGAAGGCCGTTGGCCAGTACTCTCTGGTGGACAGGGTACACTGGCTGATGAGCGTCCGACTAAGACTGTTGGTTCATACTGGCCCTATGCTTCGACGCTGTACGACTACATCTACCGGGCGATGCCGTTCCCAGCGCCACGTTCTCTGACTCCAGATCAGACCTATGCAATCTCTGCATACGTGCTGTACCTGAACGAGATCGTTGATGAAGACTTCGTGCTAACCAACGAAAATCTGGCTGACGTCAAAATGCCGAACGAGCCGAACTTCTTTGTTGATCCACGTCCAGACGTAGCAAACACGCGTTGTATGTCTGACTGTGCTGACCCAGCTGCGCTGCAGGTGACTGGCTCTATCGGTGGTGTTACACCTGTAGGTCACTTCATCGAAGGTGCGGATGGCCCAGCGGCATCTCACGAGGCTCAGCATGAACTCGAGAAGAAGATGGAGATGGAGCGTCTGAAAGAGCTTGGCGTAGAGGTTGAAGAGGAAGAAGCTTCTTCTGAACCCGCTGCTCTCTCTGAGGCTGCAGTAGCCGGTGAAGCAACCTACAACATGGCATGTGTAGCTTGTCATGGCGCAGGAATTGCAGGTGCACCGAAAGTAGGTGACAAAGGTGCTTGGAAAGCACGCATTGCACGTGGTATGGAGTCAATGATCAGCAACGCGATCAACGGCTACGCTGGCGACAATGGTGTGATGCCTGCCAAGGGTGGTCGTGCAGATCTCTCTGACGAGGCGGTAGCCAACGCAGTTGCTTACATGGCAGAATCTAGTCAGTAAATGACGAGATGCGGGGGTGCTTGGGTTTGCCGAGTACCCTCGATATTATAAAAAGAGCGCCTCAAGGCGCATTTATCACTGGAAGGAGTGACCATGCGTAAGTTGATATCAACGCTCGCGATTACTGGTCTAACACTGGGTGTTGCCGGTACTGCAGTGGCGGGTTCACACGGAGATATGATCAAAGAGGGGCAGGACATTTACCACGGTAAATCTCGCGGTAACTGTATTGCTTGTCACGAGATCCCTGATCCGATCGCCAATCAGGCAGGTAATCAGGGACCAATGATCATCGCAATGAAAGCACGTTACCCAAGTAAAGCTGAGCTTCGTGCACAGATTTGGGATGCAACAGCTAAGAATCCTCTGTCAATCATGCCGCCTATGGGTAAGCATAACATTCTGACAGAAGACGAAATCGACGCTGTTGTCGAATACATTTATCAGTACTGATACGAGCAGGTGGAGTAAAATGAGTATGAATCGTCGTACAGTTGTCAAAGCGATCGCTGCAAGCGGTGCGCTGATGGGCATGGGTGCATTGATGCCGCGCGTTGCGCTGGCAGCATGGAACAAAGATGCGTTTTCCGCGAAAGATCAGGCGTCAGCAATGAACGCCCTCTACGGTGGCAGCGCAGAAGCTAGCGCTAACGTAATGCTGAAAGCGCCAGCAATCGCTGAGAACGGTGCAGTAGTACCTCTGTCTGTAAGCACAGACCTCGCAGATGTTGAGTCAGTTGCTATCTTCATCGAGAACAACCCAACTCCTCTGGCTGCACAGTTCATGGTGCCAGCGGGCACTAACGCTGATTTCTCAACTCGCGTACGTATGGGTAAGACCACTAACGTAACTGCAGTTGTTAAAGCGGGTGGCAACACTTACAGCGCTACTTCAGAAGTTAAAGTCACCATCGGTGGTTGTGGCGGTTAATCAGCGAGTTCAATAGGAGTCACTACAATGGCAATTTTTCGAGTTAAAGCTAAAGCCCGTAAAGGCAGCACAGATGTCAAAATGATGGCTAAGCACGATATGGAAACTGGTCAGCGCAAAGGCAAAGACGGTAACCTGATCCCTGCTAAATTCCTGGACACTGTAACCGTTTCTCACGGTGGCAAAGTGGTTTTCGAAGCAAACCTCGGTACTGCGGTTTCTAAAAACCCATACCTGGCGTTCTCTTTCGAGGGCGGCGCGAAGGGCGAAACCCTCGACATCGCGTGGACTGAAAACTCAGGTGCATCAGGCACAGAATCTGGCGATATCAAGTAATCAGGGTTCGGAGCCCGGAGGACTTATGAAAATTATAAAAACGACACTGCTCGCTATGAGCGTTGCAGCCCTGAGCCAGACGGCGATGGCTGCGAAAACGGGAGCGACTCTGGCAACTGTTGATCCAGAGGCGGACCGTATTGCACTTCAAGAGTACATGAAGAACCGTTTCCCAGACACTCCAATCTCTGAGTACGTAAACGGTATCTACGCAGTTGATGCTGCATCTCGTGCACAGTGGGAGGAGATCGAAGAGTTCCCTCCTTACGAGTTGGATCTGGAAGAGGGTGAAGCCCTGTTTAACGAACAGTTCGCAAACGGCAAGAGCCTGGCTGACTGTTTTGATAACGGTGGTGAAGGTATCCGCCAGAACTACCCAATGTGGAACGACGAGCGTAAGACCGTTGTAACTCTTGAGATGGCAATCAATGAATGTCGTCTACAGAACGGTGAGAAACCATACGGCTGGAAAAAAGGTCCAATCGCTAAGGTTTCTGCTTACATGGCGTACACTTCACGTGGTAACGAGTTTGCAATCGACATCCCGAATGACGATGCAAAAGCGGCTTACCTCGACGGCAAGAAGTTCTTCTACACCAAGCGTGGTCAGTTGAACCTCTCTTGTGCTGACTGTCACCTGACGGGTACTAACCGTCTGGTACGTGCTGACCTGCCTAGCCCAGCGCTGGGTCACTCTACGCACTTCCCAGTGGTTCGTTCTAAGTGGGGTGATATCGGTACTATCCACCGCCGTTACGAAGGCTGTCACCGCGATTCACGTTCAGAGTTCCTGAAAGTGCAGAGCGAAACTTACCGTAACCTCGAGTACTTCCAGACTTACATGTCTAACGGTCTCGTTGTTAACGGTCCAGGTTCACGTAAGTAAGGAGCAGAACTGATGAAAAAGATCGCTACGATCGCAGCAGTTGCTGCCCTGACCGCAAGCTCACTGACAATGGCGCAGTCATTCCAGGAAGCTTTCGACATGAACCGCGCGATGTACGGTGCTGGCGCTACCTTCGAGTGGAATGGTAAGAGCTACAACACCAACTACATTGAAGAGGAGCTGGCTTCAAAACCAGCTAACCAGGCTAATGCACAGGCTCTGTTCGACGCTGCTAAAGCTAAGTTGGCAGAAGTTCGTGAAGCCGGTTTCGCTTGGCGTGACAACGTTAAGTACCTCAAGCAGGCTAAAGAAGCTCTGGAAGCTGGTGAATACCAGAAGTCGATGGATCTAGCTGCACGTTCACACCTGCAGTCACGCATCGGCCTAGAGCAGGCTGAGACTGCGAAGAACGAATGGATTCTAGCGGTACCACCGCTGAACTAAGCGTTCAAGCTACACCCAAAAAGCCCGCAATTCAGCGGGCTTTTTTGTGCCTTTTATTCGGTGCGACAGACCAGTGTAGGAGCTATCGGTCGCGAAGCGGCAAGTTCGCGACTTGTATAACCGGCCATCGTAGTTCGCCGCTTAAGGCGACCCCACTAGAGTGTAGAGATATAGTCTGCGAGCTCAGAGATATCTGTGTCTGAGAGCCCTGCCGCCTGCCCCCACATCAGAGAACTGCTCGGTCCAACCGTCTCCTTGGCTTTGTAGGCATTCAAACGATCGATGATATAACTCGCTTCCCGTCCCTTGAGGGCAGGACCTACTCCACCTGAACCATCAGCGCCGTGGCAGGCCATACAGCCAGCGTATTTGGCTTTACCGGGTAGTTCGCCCTCTGATGTGGCTGCAGCTACCATCTCGGTATCTGCCACTGCAGTCGGTGCCTCGGCACACTCATCTCCAGCTACGCAGACCGAACCATCGGGCATTATGTTTTTCGCTACTAGCTCCGGGTTGAGTGCCGCTGGTGGTTTTTGAGCCATCAGTATGAGTGCTGCACCAATAGCAAGCACAGTTATTACATAGGCGCGAATGAAGTAGCGAGCCAAATGACGTCCACGTTTGGAAATATATTCGGCCTCCTGCTGGTAGCCAACACTCTCGTGATCAATACTCATCAGCATCTTTAATTTGGCGACACCATAGCCTGCAAGAAAGAGCACGAAGAGGATCAGTATCATGCTTGGGATCAGAATTTTGAGTGTGTAGAGGTCAAGGTAGCTATTAAAAATTGAATCCATTTATAGAGTCCGCTTAAGGCTGAATAGGTTGGTGAGCCCAGTATTGGGCATCGAAATCTGATACGTAACAGAGCCGATATAGATTGATTTGTGCGATGTAGAAGGTCTCTCGCGCAGAGCGCGGGGTCGCGACCTTGGCTACGCCAAGATCCCTCGTACAGTAGGTCACTTCTTGAGGCGACATCGACATGCGGCCACAAAAAAGCCCGCGGATGCGGGCTTTTTAGGGTTAGGGGAGGGGCGGGAATTAAGCCCACTCACCTGGGTAGTCAGCGAAGCCTGGGTTGTCCGATACGCCAACTACTTTAGGATTGTTGACCTTAGGCAGGTTGATAACCATGTTGCCATCACGCTCAGAGCGCAGGTAGTCAGCGATGATATCCCACAGCAGGCGTCCTTCTGGCGTACGGTTAACCGTCGCCCAGCCAGAGACGCTGTAGTTTTTGTCATCTTCGATCACTTCGCCGTTGTCCAGACGCACTTCAGAGATACGTGAGCCCAGCGGTTCAGTTGGGTCGATGGTGTAGTCCAGGCCGCCTACGCGCACCATGTCACCACCTGACTGCAGGTATGGATCTGGATCGAACAGGTTATCAGCGACGCCTTCCAGCATGTCTTTGATCGCCTTACCGGTCATATCCTGGACGTAAGTCTCAGAGTAGGTCGTAGCACACTGGTTCATCACATCTTCCATGGTGATCCAGTCGCCTTCCAGCGTGGTAGTACCCCAGCGCACACCCGCTGACAGCGCGATATCGGCTTTGTACTCCCAGCGCAGAGCATTACAGATTACCTGATCCCAGGTACCCATAAAGTTACCGCGGCGGTAGAGAGTGCGGTCAGCCTTAGCCAGCTTCTCAGATAGGATCTCTTCGTAGGTCTTGCCTACGCGAGCGGGGTTGTTCTGCCACTTCTTGTTACGTGCTTCGATAACCTGATCATCATACTTGGTCTGACGCATCTGGTCGATGAATGACTCCATCTCCTTGTCAGCTTCGAGCCAGTCAGTGATAACAGGCAGCTGCTTGTAGACCATGTTCTTGATCTGGCCGCCTTCAATAGAGAAGTCCATACAGCCGACAAATTTACCGTTAGAGCCGGCGTTGGTTACCCAGCACTCACCGCCATCAACGTTCTTAACCTTGATTGGCTGTGGTACGCCGTCGTGGGTGTGGCCACCGAATACCGCGTTCAGACCCGGTACGCGTTCAGCCATCTTGATGTCGACGTCCATACCGTTATGCGATACCAAAATTACGGCATCTGGCTGCTCCTCTTCACGGATCTGCGCGACCAGCTCGATCATGTCATCTTCACGTAGACCGAACGACCAGTCTGGGAAGAACTCTTTCGGGTTGGCGTTAGAGGTACGTGGGAAAGCCTGACCAACAACCGCGATGCGTGCGCCGTTGATCTCTTTGATAACGTACGGCTGGAAAGCGTGGCCGGTATCTTCGTCGTAAAGACCGCGACCGTCGTAGCGCTCAACCATCTCGTAGTATTCGTCGCCAAAGAGTGAGTCCTCGAGGACTTTAACGTTCTGACCGATGAAGTCACCTTTGAACAGCGCAACGTTAGAAAGGACTTCCTCTTCACGGTAGGTGAACTCCCAGTGGCCAACCATTACGTCGATACCGAGGATGTTTGACGCCTCTACCATGTCGACACCGCGTGTCCAAAGTGAAGTACCTGAACCCTGCCAGAGGTCACCACCATCAAGGGTCAAAGTGTTCTGGCGTCCGCCAGCCTGCTCGCGCAGCATATCCAGCAGAGTTTTAACATGTGCGAAACCACCGGTGCGGCCGTACTTTTTCGCCTGCTCTAGGAAGTTGAGGTAGGTGTATGCGTAAGCCTCTGGTGAGTTCTCGGCCAGCCCCATCTCTTTTAGAAAGTTCTTACCTACAACGTGTGGCGCACGGCCATAAGCGTCGCCCACACCGAGGTTTACGTTGGGTTCGCGAAAGTACACCGGCTTAAGCTGGCCGTGTACATCAGTGATATGAAGAATACGCGCATCACCTGACATGGGTATGTCATAGAATCCGTTTGGAGCGCTTTTGTTCGCGAGTGCGCGCGCGCTGTAGATAGCTGGGATTGAACCCGCTGCAGCGGCAGCGGCCATTGCTTTCAATAGTTGACGACGATTCATAGTTACCTTAGGTTCCTGTCTGCGAATGGGCCAAAGGGCCATTTTCGGCAAATTACTGGTCCCGTTAGAACGAGAGGAGTTCAGTTGAACTATCTATCCAGCATTCTAGTTATATGCACTTTAGTCACATCCTTATTCTACCCTGTTAGGGCAGATGTTGTGAAGCCAGCACTGATCGAGATTAGCGCCTACACGACTGAAGTCGTAGAGGTGGAGATTCGCGCCAGTGTAGAGGCTCTGCTGACCGGAATTAATGGCCGCTATCGCAACACCAAAGAGGCACCCAATGCCGATGAGTATGACCAGTATAGACAAATGGAACCGGCGGACCTTCGAGAAGCATTCAAGCCCTTTGAGCAAACGCTGCTTGATGGTGTAGAGCTCGCAGCAGATGGGCAGCCGGTTGAGCTTCGGATTAAAGAGATTTACATAGCCGAAAAGGGCTATACCAAGGTGCCGCGTAATTCAGTAATCACCCTTGAGGGGGCGATCCCGCGCAACAGTAAATCCCTCACTTGGTACTACCCTCTGGCCTTTGGTGACCATGCGACGCGAGTTAGGCAGGTAAATGTGGAGACTGAGGAGTACCACTGGTCCTCGCATCAGTGGGTCAAAGAGGATGTGCCCACCAAGCCGTACCCGCTAAACGAAGTGTTCTCTAAGCCGACTTTTACCGAAGTGATTCACACCTACACGGTGAGTGGTTTTCAACATATCGTACCGATGGGGCTGGACCACATTCTGTTTGTGCTCGGTATCTTCCTGCTCAGCCGTCGGCTCAAGCCGATTCTGTTGCAGGTGACCATGTTTACGCTGGCTCACTCGATTACCCTAGCTTTGGGCGTGTTGGGGCTTGTGGAGGTTTCGCCGCGCATTGTTGAGCCTCTGATCGCGCTCTCTATCGCTTATGTTGCGGTGGAGAATATCTTTGTTCATAAAGTCAGCGCCTTCCGTCTGCCACTGGTGTTTGGTTTCGGTCTTCTGCATGGGCTTGGCTTTGCCACCGTGCTAACCGAGTTCGGTATGCCGACTGATGACTTTATCGCTGCGCTGGTGGCCTTCAATGTGGGTGTCGAATTAGGCCAGTTGGCGATTGTGTTGGTCGCTTTCTTTGGTGTTGCCTACTGGTTCAAGTCTCAGGCGCTTTATCAGCGAGTGGTGGTGACACCCGCTTCGCTGGTAATTGCTGTGATGGGGCTGTTCTGGTTTATAGAGCGCTTAGAAATTGTGGGAGGGATGTAGCGCGCAGCGCTATTTCCCGACAGGAGTGTAAAATCGCGAACGTACCGCTTCGCGGTAGATCGCTCCTAGGTGCTCCTGATAGAATTTCGTCAAAGCGATCCCATTGAGGAAACTACTGTGAATCATCGCATTCTACTTATGCTCTCTTCGGCTCTGCTACTGAGCGGCTGCCTAGGTTCTGGTTCGGAGCCTCAAGCGGCTGCTGAACCACAGCTGGTTGCGCAAGCTTCAGCAGAGCAGCCTGCGCCACAAGCGCAAGCGGCAGCGTCTGATACTACCGTGGAGCAGGTGGTCGTAGAGCGCGAATCCTCCAATATCGCTAACCAGATTGATCAGTTGATGGGGCGTCTGACGCTGGTGCAGGAGCAGGTGATCAATCAGCGTGCTTTAGCGCAGCAGCAGTTAGAGTTGAGCCAAGCGATTCTGCAGCGCGTGCAATTGATGACCAATACCGCACTGATCGATGAGACTAAACCGGCCGCTGAAGCTGACGCGGTCTCTGATGCGCAGAGCGAGCAGCTTGATGCCGCGCTGAATCAACTGCTGCAGATCGCCAATGAGATGCAGGTGAACAGATCGCAACAGAGCATCGATTCTCCTTGGGGTGTGGCGAGTGCGGTCACAAACAAAGGTTGGATTCTGATTCGCTACCGCATAGATACCGGTGAGAGCTGGATTGCAGAGAAGGGTAGTTGGACTCTGCTCAAAGAAGAGAGTACGCCGACGGGCGGTGCATATAATGTGCAAATAGAGCGTCGCGATACCGATTCCAAAGGCTATGTCGCTGTGCGTCTGGACCGCTCCAGCGGCACAACCTGGTGGCTCAACGACAGGACCTGGCAGGCCTACTAGTGAGCGAGCAACACCGCATCGAAGATCTGATTCCGTTATTTAACGGGCTCTTTCTTGACACGCTTAACACCGAGCTCGTGGCCGGTGACGATGAGCCAATCTATCTACCGGCCTCGGCGGAGTATCCTCATCACCGCGTCATTTTCGCACACGGCTTTTTTGCCAGCGCTCTGCACGAGATCGCCCACTGGTGTGTTGCAGGACCCGAGCGTCGCACGCTCGAGGACTTTGGGTACTGGTACAAGCCCGATGGACGAACGCAACTAGAGCAGCAGGAGTTCGAACAGGTAGAACAGCGTCCACAAGCCTATGAGTGGATTCTCTCTGTCTCTGCCGGTAAACGTTTCCACTTCAGTGCGGATAACCTCAGTGGTGGAGTTGGGCCGAGCGATAGGTTTAAACACTCGGTTGCAGACCGCGCTAAGCAAACGATAGAGCAGGGCATGAATCCGCGGCTGCAAGCGTTGAGTGATAAGCTTCGAGAATTTTATGGGCAACCTGAGCTACGCGCAGCGCAGTTTGAACTTCAACCAGAGCCTCTAGCGTGCGCGGCTGCAAATTTTGCTGAAAGGCTCAGTGTTTGTGCTGCATCATCGGTTTAATTTGCTGGATCGGGATCTCCATCGATTCTGATGAGCCGTCACTAAAGTTGAGCTTAAGGTCGATCGTTTCACCCTCTACCAGAGCCCTATTTAGGCCAATAAGCATCACGTGCTGTCCGCCGGGCTTTAGCTCAGTGGTCTGGTTGGCGGGCAGGTCGATCTGATTTACCTGGCGCATTTTCATTTTGCCATCGGTCATCGTGTTGTTATGCAGCTCAACCGCCTTAGCGACACTGGATTCAGCGCCTATGACTGCCAAATCAGTATCGGCATTGTTGGTCAGCGTCATGAAGGCCGCACTCATCTTGGCTGTAGGTGGTACTGCGCGAGCCATCGCATCTTCAATGTTTAGATCGGCTGCTTGGGTCAGAGATGCGCTTAGAAGCAGCGCAGGCATCAAAAACTTCATTAGATATCCTTCAGAGTACAATTTAACGCTTAGAGATAAGCGGCGAGCTTTTCATGCAGCTCAACCGGATTAATATCGTGAGCCAAGATATCAGCGAGCTGGCCGTCTGGATCTATCAGATAGATTCGGGCGGAGTGGTCAACTGTATAGCCCAAGGCGGAATCCTCCATCTGCACAAAGGAGTAGTAGGCCCCGTACTGTTTAACGATCGCGTCGATCTGCTCTTTGGTGCCGGTTGCGCCAAAGATACGATCTGAGAAGTACTGGGTATAGGCGTGTAACTCCGCGGGCGTATCGCGCTGGGGATCGACCGAGATAAACAGGCCGCGAACCTTCTGCTGCTGCGCATCGTCAAGTTGGCGAATGGCCGTGCCCATCACACCCATCGAGGTTGGGCAGACATCGGGGCAGGACATAAAGCCGAAGTAGATCAGTACGATCTCACCCTTGTAGTCACTGAGATTAATCTCGCCCTCGACTGAGGTGAGTTTAAAGTCGCCACCGATGCCCGCTTGAGCATATTTGGGTAGCGGAGCTTTTGGGCCAAACAGTTCAAAACTAACGTACGCGCCTGCGGCAACGGCTAGGCCGAGAAATGTGTAGAGTAAAAGGTTGCGCATCGTTGCTCCCTATCAGCGTGCGTCAAATTCGAATTGATAGACCTCTTGTCCATCCTTCTGTTCGAGTATCAGATTAAGCACCCAGCGCATTATGCCGGTTGTGCAGATACCGAGGTTAGCCTCTGCTTCCCAATGTTTGCTCTGGCTCTCATCTGTCCGCTCTAGAGTCACCTGGTTAATGCCCATGTACATCTCTTTACCCTGAAGGTCGATCCAGATGTTGCTCGGAGCATCGCCGGGGTAGCTGACATTGACCTGAAATGGCGATGCTGATGAGATCGGGCGCGGGCTAAGTTCGAGCCACGCTACACCGGCATTGGTTGTAAATTCACAAGGTCCAACGAGCAGATCGCAATCTACCACAGTAGCGTCGCTTTCTCCTCTCTGTTGTAGCCAGAGCGCACTTCCCAGCGCAGCTGCCAACAGAAGCGCTGCGCCCAGCAGACTGAATTTGCGGTTGCTGGTTTTAATCCTGCACCTCGTTTAGGGTATGCATTTGGAAAAACAGCGTCGAGTGTGCCACAAAAACGGAAGTGGTTAAATTAGAATGGTCTAATTTATTGAAATTCAATTGCGCTAGATCAGAGGTAAACCTCGATCTAGGTTTTGCGTATAATCCCGGTTTAACACCAGCCCAACTGCCTTTCGAGATTCGAAGCGATGCTAAACCTTGTTGCCGACGAAAATATGCCCGCCGTTGAGGCGCTCTTTGGCGATTTTGCCAAAGTGACTCGCTTAGCCGGTCGGCAGATGCAGGCGGGCGATTTAGCGAATGCCGATATTCTGCTGGTGCGCTCGATTACTTCGGTAAATGAGTCGCTTTTAGCCAAGGCCGAGCAACTGAAGTTTGTTGGTACCGCAACGATTGGAATCGATCACCTCGATACCCACGCCCTCGAGAGGCGCGCTATTCAATACACCAATGCACCCGGCTGTAACGCTGATGCGGTTGTCGATTACACGTTGAGCGGAATTTATAAAGATGCTCAGGTCCGCGGTCAGAACTTAAGCGAGCTCTGCTTTGCCGTAGTTGGCTGTGGTCAGGTGGGTTCACGCCTGCTGGAACGGTTGCGGGCACTAGGCCATAAGCCCCTTAGCTGTGACCCCTTTCGTGCAGACGAACCTGGTTTCCAACATACTCCGATCGATGAAGTGGTGCGCAAGGCCGATGTTATCTGTCTTCATACCCCGCTTACCAAGCAGGGTGAAGAGCCAAGTGAGCATCTACTGAGCGAGTCGCGCTTACGCCAACTCAAAACCAACGCCATGTTGCTAAATGCCGGTCGAGGTGCCGTGATCGACAACGCGGCACTGCTGCGTGTGGCGACTGAACGTCCTGATCTGGTGCTGATTCTGGATGTATGGGAGCACGAGCCAAGCGTCAATCTGCAGCTGGCCCAGCGCTGCTTTATCGCCACGCCCCACATTGCCGGCCATAGTATCGATGGTAAGTTGCGCGGCACCTGGATGCTCTACGATCAGGTATGTAAAAGATTTGGCATTGAGCAGCGTTTCAAACTCGAGGATATCTTGCCGGCGCCCCGTATTTTGGGCGTTACGCTGGCAGAGGATGCTGAGCCTCACCGTCTGTTGCAGTTGGTTTATGATCAGTGGGCTGACGACCGTCGATTCCGTGCGTCTTTGGTAGCTGATTTATCTCAGCAACGGACTAATTTCGATCAATTGCGCAAAAATTACCCCTACCGCCGCGAATTTGCCGCGCTACGTATAGCCGTTGCATCGGCAGCACAGCAGGCTGAACTGACGGCAATGGGCTTTCAGGTTGAGCTGCAGTCTTGAGTCGACCAGAGATCCTGCAAAGTTTTGTGCCTCAGGCGCTCAGTGACCTGCAGATTCACTCCGGCACGCAGATCCAGCTGGAGTTGGTCAGCAAGTCGCAGCGTTACAAAAGTGAGTGGATAGGTTCCAGCGCAAAAGATCTGATCTATATTCGTGCGCCCAAAGGCGCTGGTCGTCTGGTGCCCGGAACGCGCGTCAGAGTGAGGGTGCTGCAAGATAACTGGGTCTGCGCCTTCACTACTGAGATTCAACACCATCTGGCGCAGCCGGAAGCGCTATGGCTGTTGGCCTATCCCTCGAGTATCGAAGTTGCACGCTTGCGTGAAGAGACACGTCTGCCGGTGGCTATTCGTGTTCGAGTAGACGGCAGTGACCCGCTTGAGGGGCCAGAGGGGGGGAATGGCCTTGTCAGTGATCTGCACATGCGGGGGGCTGCACTACTCACCCATGTTCCCGTTGGTGAAGTAGGTGATCACATTTTTCTGACAACTCGCCTCAGTTTTGCGCAGACTGAAAACCTAGTGATGCTGGCGGCGCATATCGTTAATCATCGTAGTGCTGACCCCGGTGCTATCTATACCGAGCAGTATGGCCTGCGTCTTGATCCGATGGATGACGAGACACGAGTCTATCTGCAGGGGTACCTTGCGCAGATGCGACTGAGTTATCTGGGTTACGAGCTGTAGAATAACATTCAGATACCGACCTGCTTGGGCGGTATCTGAACTCGAGTCGAAATGAGACGGATTATTTCAAGTTACGCAGCGCGTCGATGCGATCATCCAGTGGTGGGTGGCTTGCGAAGAGCGCCATCAGACTCTGTTTAGTATCGCTGGCGATGCCGAAGGCGGTCAGCTGACCGCCTAGGTCTTCAGACTGACGCTGGCTCTCCATTTTTAGGCGCTGCAGCGCGCTGATCATACCCGCTTGGCTGCCGTAGAGTGCACCTGCTTGGTCGGCGCGGTACTCGCGACGACGCGAGAACCAAGCGACGATCACAGACGCAAGAATACCGAAGACGATCTCTGCTACAAATGTGGTGATGTAGAAACCGATGCCGACGCCACCCGAGTTGTCGCCGCGGCGCAGGAAAGAGTCCACAGCGTAGCCAACAATGCGTGCCATAAACATAACGAAGGCGTTCACGACACCCTGAATCAGTGCCAGAGTCACCATATCACCATTCGCAACGTGGCCCACCTCGTGTGCCATAACTGCCTTAACCTCTTCGGGCTTAAAGCGCTGCAGCATGCCGGAGCTCACTGCCACAAGAGAGTTGTTGCGGTTCCAGCCAGTCGCAAAAGCGTTCGGAGCGTTTGATGGGAAGATACCGACCTCAGGCATCCCAATGCCCGCTTTCTCAGCCAGTTCGGCCACGGTATCAACCAGCCACTTCTCCTGCGCGTTGCGCGGCTGCTCAATGATCTGCGTGCCGGTAGAGCGCTTTGCCATCCACTTCGACATGAACAGCGACACGAACGAGCCGACCATTCCGAACACCAGACAGAAGATCATCAGCGACGTCAGATCTAACCCGTTAGCGGTCAGATACGAGTTAACCCCCAGCAGTGAAAGAGTCACGCTGGCAATCAAAATGATCGCTAGGTTAGTTAAAAGAAAGAGTCCAATTCGCATCATGATGCGCACATCCTCATTAAGTTTCGTTACAAAAATAGTGTGGGCAGGGCAGCTAATTTCAAGCCGCAGCTCGCGAACCGAAGCTTAGTCTAGCGAAGCTGAAAGGGCGCTTTAAACGCCTCTCCAATCATAGGCTTCAACGTCGCCTCAACAGGTGACCTACTTGGATTTGTGTGTCTGGTCTTGCCCCGACACGACCCGACAAGAGTAGGTGTCGCGAAATAGCGCTGCGCACTACATCGCTCGTACACCGAATACACCGAGCCGACTAGTTCTCTGAAGACAACATCGCGGGCCAGAAGCGCTGGGAATACCTGTTACAAACTCTTGGCAGCAGGGATGCTGCCACGAAGCCTACAAGGATGTATCCACGGCGGGTTTGTAACAGGTATTCCCAGCGCTAACCGCAAGATCTTATTTATACGTTTTCAAGAACTTAGCAATACGATTGCATGCATCTTCCAGCATATCCACCTGCGGCAAGAACACCAAACGGAAGTGCTGTGTATCAGGCAAGTTAAACCCGCTACCTTGCACAATAAGAACCTTCTGCTGCTGCAGCAGGTCGAGTGCAAACTTCTCATCGTTGTCGATGGGGTAGATCTCTGGATCCAGTTTCACGAACAGATACATGGCACCGGCCGGTTTAACGCAGCTGACACCCTCAATGCTGTTGAGCATATTGTAGGCGAGCTCGCGTTGCTCCCAAAGGCGACCGCCGGGAACGATCAGCTCGTTAATGCTCTGGTAACCACCGAGAGCGGTCTGGATTGCGTTTTGCGCCGGTACATTGGCGCACAGGCGCATGTTGGCCAGCATGTCCAAACCCTCGATGTAATCACGAGCGCGGTGCTTAGGACCGCTGATGATCATCCAGCCTGAACGGAAGCCTGCCGCACGGTAGGTTTTGGATAGGCCGTTGAAGGTTGCACAGAGCACATCGTCGCAGAGTGAAGCGGTAGAGACGTGCTGCGCCTCATCGTAGACGATCTTGTCGTAGATCTCGTCAGAGAAGAGGATAAGGTTGTGCTCGCGCGCCAGATCGATGATCTGCTCTAACAACTCAGCGGGGTAGACGGCACCTGTTGGGTTGTTCGGGTTAATAACCACAATGCCACGAGTCTTATCGCTAATCTTCGAGCGGATATCCTCGATATCCGGGAACCAGCCGTTCTCCTCTTCACAACGGTAGTGGCGCGGGTTACCGCCCGCCAAGCTCACAGCTGCGGTCCAAAGCGGGTAGTCTGGCGCCGGGATCAGCATTTCGTCATTGTCGTTCAGCAGACCCTGCATCGCCATAACAATCAGCTCAGAGACGCCATTACCGATATAGATATCCTCGATACCCACGTTGGCAATCTGTTTACGCTGACACTCCTGCATGATCGCCTTACGGGCGGCAAACAGACCTTTGGAGTCACAGTAACCCTGGGCCGAAGGCAGGTTATAGATGACGTCCTGAACAATCTCTTCTGGCGCGTTGAAGCCCCAAGGCGCCGGATTACCGATGTTCAGTTTAAGGATCTGGTGGCCCTCTTCCTCAAGGCGTTTAGCCTCTTGCATGACGGGGCCGCGAATGTCATAACAAACGTTGTTAAGTTTGTTGGATTTGCGTGTTACAGACATCTCGTTCTCAATACCTGTCAGTTGTGCCATTAAATGGCGAATTCAGCCGGCAATGATACGTGTTTGCTGAGCTTGCGTATAGCACCACTATGCACAGATGCACGCAACAACTGATTGAATTTAAGAGAGGAATTATGGCTAACGATAAGCCTGAAAAGATCCGAAAATCTGACGCTGAGTGGCAGCTGGAACTGACACCCGAAGAGTTTCATATCTGTCGACTCAAAGGCACTGAACGTGCGTTTACAGGAGCTCTCTACAATGAGAAACGTCAAGGCACATACCTGTGTAAGTGCTGTGGCGAACAGCTGTTTGGAGCCGATGCCAAGTATGACTCCGGTTGTGGTTGGCCGAGCTTCTACCAGCCGGCTGATGAGCAGAAGATCGATGAGTACCGCGATACCAGTCACGGCATGATTCGCACCGAAGTCTGCTGCAGTCGCTGCGACGCCCATCTGGGGCACGTCTTCCCTGATGGTCCGGCGCCGACGGGTATTCGTTACTGCATTAACTCAGCATCGCTCAACTTCATACCGGAGGATGAATGAAATCCTTCGAGCAGCTTAAAGACCAAACGCTAAATCATCACAAGGGAACACCGCTCGAAGCGCTGCTGGGGCCGCGCGCCCGAACTCATGCCGAACTCTGCGCCGTGCCGGACGACCGCATTCTCAGTGCCATGTCTTGGCGCATCTTTTGCGCTGGACTCAAACGGTCGGTGGTTGATGGTAAATGGCCGGCATTTGAGAAGGCGTTCTTTGGATTTGTACCCGAGAAAGTCTCATTGATGAGTGACGAGCATCTCGAGAAGTTGATGCAGAATCGCGATCTGATTCGTCACCTGGGTAAGATCAAAGCGACCCGTATTAATGCGTTGATGATTGAGGAGGCGTCGCGTAAGGCGGGCGGATTTGGCCGCTTCCTAGCTGACTGGCCGGTGAAGGATACCGTTGGCCTTTGGCAGTTCTTCAAGAAAGAGGGGAGTCAGCTCGGGGGTAATTCAGGTGCCTATTCGCTGCGAATCATAGGGCGCGACACGCCGGTGCTTACAGATGATGTGGTGACTGCATTGAAGGCGCAGGGTGTTGTTGATAAACGCCCCACGGCACAGCGCGATCTCAAGCTAGTGCAAGAGGCTTTCAATCAGTGGCAGCAGGAGTCGGGTCTGGATCAGTGTCAGATTAGCCGTTTGCTGGCGCACTCGATCGGTTGATTGGTTTCAGCGAGTAGAGGGGTGTGGCAGGGGTTTTAACTCAGCTAGAAAGGCCGTCAAACTCTCAGCAAGGCGTCGCAGCGGTCGCTTCCCCGGCGCCTCCAGCCAGATGCTGCCATCCTCATTCATCAGCGAGATAAACTCCTCGCCATCGGGTTCGGTGCAGGCGAAAAAGAGTGTGAGCGGCTGGCGCATACGGCGTTTGTTCAGCGCATGACCAATCAAGTTGGCTCGTAAGCGCTCGAACTCCTCCAGATTCCAAGCAAATAAGAGTGTCAGTTCCCCATCCGGATGCTCAGCATAGATAGGATCAGACCAGTAACGGCTGTAATAGTTGGCTAGGTCAGGGTGGATAGGGGTATCCAGTGCCTCGCCGAGACGCTCGAACATATCGATAGGCGTATCGATTGCAACAGGCCGCCAGCCTACATCATCACCCTCTTGCGCCTCACTCACAAGGCAGGGACTTTGCCATTCGGCTTCCCAGGGTAGCTGCGGCCAGCCGAGAGGTTCCTGAAGCTCCCTGTATTGACTGATGAAACTATCAAGCTGGGCCTCTAATGTCATCGCACTCACTTCCTCGGGTTCAGTTGCTCAACCAGCGCAGAGTATGCCCTAATCGCTTGGTTGATTGAAATTTGAACGCGATCGTTCACTCTTTGACCAACCGCGTACTGATTTACAAAAAAAGTGTTAAAAGCGTTTGACACTTATCCAAAAGCCATTAAAATTCGGCACCTGTTCTCGGGCGACTGGGAGCAAGAGTAAGCTGGAGTGGTAGTTCAGTTGGTTAGAATACCTGCCTGTCACGCAGGGGGTCGCGGGTTCGAGTCCCGTCCATTCCGCCACTTACTCAAAACGTTATGGGCGAATAGCTCAGTTGGGAGAGCATCTGCCTTACAAGCAGAGGGTCGGGGGTTCGAACCCCTCTTCGCCCACCATAACGGAGTGGTAGTTCAGTTGGTTAGAATACCTGCCTGTCACGCAGGGGGTCGCGGGTTCGAGTCCCGTCCATTCCGCCATTTCTCTTTAAACCGGTAAGAGAAATTAAGTCGCAAGACACCGTACGTTTTGGGCGAATAGCTCAGTTGGGAGAGCATCTGCCTTACAAGCAGAGGGTCGGGGGTTCGAACCCCTCTTCGCCCACCAAAACGGAGTGGTAGTTCAGTTGGTTAGAATACCTGCCTGTCACGCAGGGGGTCGCGGGTTCGAGTCCCGTCCATTCCGCCATTTTCGCTTTTTCACAAAAAGCATCGCCACGTGACAGTGGCACGCCTCCAAGGTTATGGGCGAATAGCTCAGTTGGGAGAGCATCTGCCTTACAAGCAGAGGGTCGGGGGTTCGAACCCCTCTTCGCCCACCATAACCTATGCAGCTTTTTGTTAATGGGCTAAAGCTCGCTCATGAAACCCGACTTATTGAACCCTTTTGATCACCCGCTTTTTGACCGGCACCAGGTCAGCGTTGATGTTCTACGTCTCGATAAAATTGATCCGCTGATCAGCGGGAACAAATGGTTCAAACTTCAGCCTCTTCTAATTGGCCGAAAAGCTAAGCGTCCGATACTCAGCTTCGGCGGGAGTTACTCAAACCATCTACACGCCCTCGCTCGCTTCGGACAGCGCTATGAGATTCCAACCATCGGCGTGGTACGCGGTGAGCGTAAATATACGCCGACCCTTGAGGACGCAGAGCGCTGGGGTATGCAGCTCCACTTTATTGACCGCGATAACTATCGGGCAATGCGGGATTCAAACTCTGTGCAGCGCTCAAACGTTATACGTGAGTTAACTGCGCGCTTCGGTCGATTCGATTTGATTCCGGAGGGCGGAGCTACCGGCAGCGCTCTGCAGGGCTGCGCAAAGATATGGGGCTTGGTGCCTAATGATTACCGTCCAGATCTTGTCATGGTAAGCGTCGGAACCGGTACCACCCTTGCGGGTCTGGTCTTGGGTGCGCCGGCAGGAACCCGATTGGAAGGCGTTGCTGCTATTACGGATTTCAACTATCTCAGACCTGCCATTGGTGCCGTACTGTTGGGACGCAGGCTGAATCCAGACGTCAGTTGGACGCTTCTGCCCGGTGTTGACTTAGGTTTTGCGCGTTTAAATGCAGAGCTTGCGGCGCTGTGGATGGCTGCGTCCCAGCAGAACCTAGAGCTAGATCCCGTGTATACGCTCAGAATGCTGCATACACTGATTCGACGGCTTCTTAAAGGTGAATACAAGCCGGGTTCCCGTATTATGCTGGTGCACACCGGGGGGCTTCAGGGGCTGCGGGGCCAGCAAGAGCGTCTTAGCCGTTTGGCCTCTGCCCATTGTGGTCCCATCCCTCTATAATCCAGTAATACTTATCTAAAGCTCCACTTTAGAGAGCTTATCTGCGACCGTACAAGGGAAATCTGATGGTTGAATTTAAGAAGATAGGCCTGATTGGCCGTCTTGGAAGCCGCACAGTTATCGATACACTGAAGCAGCTTGGACGTTTTCTGGAAGAGCGTGGCTTGCAGGTCGTTGTTGATGCTGCGATCGCCGATCTAATGCCCGGCCACGGTTATCAGGTTGCCAAAGGGCGCATGATCGGCGAGATCTGTGATCTGGTGATTGTTGTCGGTGGTGATGGCTCGTTGCTGGGTGCTGCGCGAGTGCTTGCGGCAACCGGTGTACCCGTCCTTGGGGTCAACCGCGGTAACCTCGGCTTTTTAACAGATATCAGACCCGACGAAATCGAGCAGAAGGTGGGTGACGTTCTCGAAGGTCGCTATTCAGTGGATAAACGCTTCTTGCTGGATGTGGTGGTTAAGCGCAACGGTGAGCCTATCGCAGAGGCGACCGCGCTGAATGACTGTGTACTGCACCCGGGTAAAGCGACGCGTATGATTGAATTTGAGCTCTGGATTGAGGGGCAGTATGTCTACAACCAGCGCTCAGACGGTTTGATTGTATCAACGCCTACCGGTTCTACGGCTTACTCGCTTTCCGGTGGTGGACCGCTGATGCAGCCTAAATTGGATGCGCTAGTGCTCGTGCCGATGTTCCCGCACACCCTCTCGAGCCGACCTATCGTGGTAGAGGGTAACTCCGAACTTAAGTTGGTTGTCAGCGAAAGCAACGAGACTTATCCGTCAATCGCCTGTGATGGCCAGATGAATATCGCGCTGGCGCCGGGTGATACGGTGACCATTCACAAGAAACCGCAGAAGCTTAAGCTGTTGCATCCGCTGGATTACGACTTCTATCAGACCTGTCGTGAAAAGCTGGGCTGGAGCTCTAAGCCTGGAGGTAATGTTTAGATGCGATTGGATCAGGGTGTCGACCTTATTGGCGATATCCACGGTTGTGCGGCCTCTCTTCGATTGCTGCTGGAGCGTTTGGGCTACAGCGAGCAGGCGGGCGTCTACCGACATCCAGCGCGAAGAGCGATCTTTGTGGGTGATCTGATCGATCGCGGACCTCGAATTCGCGAAACCATTGAGATCGTGCGCTCGATGGTCGAGGCGGGTCAGGCCGAGATTGTGATGGGCAACCACGAGTACAACTACCTCTGTTTTCGTACCGAATCACGCACGAAACCGGGTCGCTATCTGCGCGACCATACGCCACGCAATACTCGCATCGTTCAGCAAACACTGGATCAGTATGCCAATCATCCGGCCGATGAACAGGACCTACTGAGCTGGATTCTGGATATTCCTCTGTTACTCGAGTACGACAGCTTACGTGTGGTACACGCCTGTTGGCACAAGCCGCTAATCAAGCGTCTGCGCGCCGGGGTTTCGGCCGATGCGCGTATCGATATGGAGTTTGTGCACCGCTCGACGGTGCATGAATCTTTCGAGTATCTGGTTATGGATCGCCTGCTGCGGGGCACACATATGCGCCTGCCGAATAATGAGGTGATGGTGAGTAAGGATGGCTTTAAACGCACCTTCTTCCGCACCAAGTTCTGGGCACAAGAGCCGCAGAAGATGATCGACGTGGTGTTCCAGCCCGATCCACTCCCCGAGCATATAGCGATGGAGCCGCTGACGGCGGGCAACCTGACACAGCTTCAGTATTACGCACCTAATGAGCGCGCTCTCTTTATCGGCCACTTCTGGTGTGAGGGGGAGCCGAAACCCGTTGCACCTAATATCGCCTGTCTAGATTACAGTGCCGTGAAGTATGGCAAGCTAGTCGCATACCGCTTTGATGGCGAACCGCTTATCGATCAGAGCAAGTTTGTCTGGGTCGATGTGGATCAGGAGTTTCCGCGCGACGGAGCGAACGGATGAGGCCCGTCCTGCAAGTTCCATTAAGTCAGGACCTTAGCGAGTTCACCCGTTTTCTCTGGGCCAACGAGGTACCCCATCGCGTCACCGAAGATGAGACCGATCAGACGCTTTGGGTCTCTCCGCGCGTCAGTGGTGAGCGAGTGGTTGAGCTCTACGCGTACTGGGAGCAGGGCGGCGATCTGAATCGTATTCAGGTGAACAGCGCCGCGCGTCGACAGGCTGTTTCTGTCGGCGATCTAAAGCGTCTGCCGGTGACCTTAGCGTTGATAGCGCTCTCTATTTTAGCAACGTTGGCGATTAACTTCGGCGCTAACGCCGATTGGCTAGGTCGACTCAGCTTTTCCCCTTTCGATATACGTGGCAATGAGATCTACTACTCCGACTTCGCAACGCTGCTAGGCAGCGGTGAGTATTGGCGTCTGATTACACCGATCTTTCTGCACTTCAGCATGCTACACATCCTATTTAATCTGTTGTGGATCTGGGTTATCGGCCGGCGTATTGAGCAGCTACAGGGGGCGATGGCGCTGATTGGCTTGGCGCTATTTAGTGGTGTGACCTCGAACTTTGCACAATTTGTTGTCAGTGGCCCGTTCTTTGGCGGTATGTCTGGAGTGGTGTTTGCCGTGCTGGGTTACTCCTGGGTCTGGGACCGACTGCACCGGCCCATCTTCTACACGCCACCGGCGCTAATGGGCTTTATGCTCTTTTGGTTGGCGTTGGGCTACTCGGGTGCGCTTGAGTTTATGGGGCTGGGTGCTATCGCCAATACGGCTCACCTGATTGGTCTGGTCGCGGGTCTGATTTGGGCGGCATTGATGGGGCTGATTCTGCGCCGTTAGAGCCCGTCAACGTCCGTTTCACCCTCAGGGCTGTGATACACTCAGGTTAATCTATTCGTATTGCTACTAAAGCAAAAAAGGAAGAGTTCAGTGAACTACGAACGCATGATCGAGACGATGACCCCCGAGGTCTACGCCTCCCTCAAGCAGGCGGTTGAGTTGGGTAAATGGCCCAATGGTCAGCGCCTCACACCAGAGCAGCGCGAAACCAGTCTACGCGCCGTTATCGCCTACGAAGTTAAACGTGATCTACCTGCCGAAGAGCGTGTTGGTTATATAAATCGTTCGCGCCCTGATGGGTCTCAACACGGTAGTGACCCTCTGCAACCTGACGTATTGCGAATCCTGACTGATGACTGATATTCCAATGCAGATGCAGCACCAGGGAGTGTTGCGAAAGATGCGCGTGCGCCTTGGCGACCCCGTTGAGTACCAGTTGGCGCTTGATGGTGCCGATGAGGGTCCAATCCTTAATCAGTTTTTGGGCAAACCGGTACGTTTAGAGTATCAAGGCGCGATTAACTGTCTGGCCTGTAATCGTAAAACCAAGAAGAGCTTCTCCCAAGGCTACTGCTACCCCTGTTTCACCAAATTGCCGCAGTGTGACTCCTGTATCGTCAAGCCTGAGACCTGTCACTTTGCGCTAGGGACCTGCCGCGATCCAGAGTGGGGGCAGCGCAACTGTTTTACCCCTCATGTTGTCTACCTAGCTAACTCCAGTGGTTTGAAGGTGGGCATCACCCGTGGCTCACAGGTTCCAACACGCTGGATAGACCAGGGTGCGATTCAAGCACTACCCATTCTTGAGGTTGATACCCGCTTACAGTCCGGTTTGGTTGAGACGCTGTTTGCTAAGCATGCAGCGGATAAAACCAATTGGCGGGCCATGCTGAAGGGGCAGGTGGATCAGCTTGATCTAATCGCAGAGCGCGATCGCTTGATGCAACTCTGTGCCGCAGGGCTTGAGGAGCTGCGTGCAGAGAACGGATTTGATGCGATTCGCGAATTAGACGCTCAGCCACTTGAAATTAGTTACCCAGTGATTAATTATCCTACTAAAGTCTCAAGCCTGAATTTAGACAAGGATCCGGTCGTTGAAGGTGTATTGCAGGGAATCAAGGGTCAATATTTGATGCTCGATACCGGTGTAATCAACCTCAGAAAGTTCGGCGCTTACAACATTAAGTTTTTCGCCTAAATCACGCTTGATGGGTGGTTTAGTGCTCGACTCTTTAAGGAGCGGCGCACGTGCGTGACGGTCAACCGAAAACGATCTACCTAAAAGATTACCGTGTTCCTGCCTACCTGATCGATCAGGTCTCTCTCTGCTTCGAACTCGATGAAGAGGAGACGTTGGTCCGCAGTCGTCTCAAGGTGACGCGCAATCCGGCCAGCCATGAGAAAAACCCGGCTTTGGTACTGCACGGTCATGAATCCCTAGAGTTGCAGCGTATCTGCATCAACGGCCAGATAGTGCCAGAGCGCGAATACCAGCGCACGGATGAGACACTGACCATCGCAGAAGTGCCAGACAGCTTCACGCTTGAGACGCTGACAAGAATCCAGCCGCAGTTGAATACGGCACTGGAGGGGCTTTATAAGTCTGACGGTGTCTTCTGCACTCAATGTGAGGCCGAGGGTTTCCGTCGTATCACCTTCTACCCCGACCGTCCTGATGTAATGTCGCTGTTCGACACCACTATTATTGCTGATCCTAAACGTTACCCCGTGCTGCTCTCGAATGGCAATCTGGTAGAGCAGGGCGAGACTGATGACGGTCGCCGCCAGGTGAAGTGGGAGGACCCGCATCCCAAACCGGCCTATCTATTTGCACTGGTGGCGGGTGATTTGAGCCTGATTGAAGATAGCTTTACGACCGCCTCCGGCCGCGACGTGAAGTTGGAGATCTACTCCGAACCAAAAGATCATGACAAGCTTGAATATGCGATGAAGTCGCTTAAGCGCGCGATGAAGTGGGATGAAGAGGTCTACGGGCGCGAGTACGACCTGGACCGATTCATGATTGTTGCGGTCGACTTCTTTAATATGGGGGCGATGGAGAACAAGGGTCTTAACGTATTCAATACCAGTTGTCTGCTGGCGAGCCCTGAAACAGCAACCGATATGGCCTTCCAGCGTGTGGAGGCGGTGGTCGCGCATGAGTATTTCCATAACTGGTCGGGCAACCGTGTTACCTGCCGTGACTGGTTCCAGTTGAGCCTCAAAGAGGGCTTTACCGTATTCCGCGACTCTGAGTTCTCCGCCGATATGAACTCGCGCACAGTGAAGCGTATCGAAGATGTCAGCCTGTTGCGTACCGCCCAGTATGCTGAGGATGCCGGCCCGATGTCGCACCCGGTGCGTCCTGCCTCCTTTATCGAGATCTCCAACTTCTACACCCTCACCGTTTATGAGAAGGGCGCAGAAGTGGTACGCATGATCCATACACTCTTGGGTGCCGATACCTTCCGCAAGGGCTCAGACCTCTACTTTGAGCGACATGATGGCCAGGCGGTAACGACGGATGACTTCGTGCAGGCGATGGAGGATGCGTCTGGGCGGGATCTGACTCAGTTCAAGCGCTGGTACTCCCAGGCGGGTACACCGCGTATTGAGGTGACCTCAGATTGGGATGCTGAGCAGCGCCGTTATACGTTAACGTTCACACAGAGCTGCCCCGCAACGCCGGGCCAGAGCGAGAAAGAGCCCTTTCATATACCTGTGAGCTACGGTCTGATCGACTCACGCGGTCATGAGATACAAGCGGGTATGTTTGAGCTGCACGAAGCCCAGCAGAGCTACAGCTTTGATGGTTTGAGCGAAGAGCCGACGCCGTCGCTGCTGCGTGGTTTCTCGGCACCGGTCAAACTCAGCTATGACTACAGCGAAGAGCAACTGCTGCACCTCGTGCGCTACGATGGCGATGGATTTAACCGCTGGGATGCAGCTCAGCGCTACTTGGTCAATCTGATGCAGAGCGCCATTGCGGCGTATCCTGACAAACCGGCTCAAGCTCCTGATCAGCTGATTTCAAGCTGGCGCGAGCTGATGGCAGATACCTCGCTTGATGCGGCGATGTTGGCCAAGCTATTCACACTGCCCAGCGAGGCCTACCTAAGTGAGCTGGCTGAAGTGATCGAGGTTGAGGCGATCCATAGCGTACGTGATCAGTTGCGCAAACAGCTAGCGACGGCGCTGGAGAGTGAGTGGATCGAACTCTATAAACGTCTGCAGAGTGATGCGCCATACGCGCCAACGGCCGAGCAGATCGCTGCGCGCAGCCTTAAGAACTTGTCGCTGGGCTACCTACTAGCAACCGGTAAAGCAGTCTACGCGGAGCTGGCCAGCCAGCAGTTCGCCAACGCCGATAATATGACCGACGAGCAGGCCGCGCTGTCGATGTTGGTGCACTCAGAGCACCGCGAAGCGGCGGCTGACGCACTCACCGAGTTTCGTGAGCGTTGGCAGGATCAGGCATTGGTGATGAACAGCTGGTTCTCAATTCAGGCGAGTGAATCCAATCCGGGTGCGTTGGAGCGCATCCGTCTTCTAGAGCAAGATCCGCTCTTCGATGCGAAGAACCCGAATAAGCTGCGCAGTTTGATTGGCGTCTTTGCCGGCACCAACCCAACCCAGTTCCATGCAGAGGATGGCTCGGGCTACGCTTACTTGGGCGATTGGATTATCCGCCTAAATGAGCAGAATCCCCAGGTGGCCTCCCGCCTATTAACGCCACTGACGCGCTGGAAGCGTTACCCTGAAGCTAAACAGGTACTTATGCGCGAGCAGTTGCAGCGTCTGCTAGCGGAGCCTAAGCTTTCACCAGATGTTTATGAAGTTGTCAGCAAGAGTCTGGCTTAAGAGGATTTGACCCCATGCAGCGTACCCTGAACGCTTCGATAAAATTTGATCTGCAGCAGAACTACCGCCGTTACTTGCGTTTTCTTGATCAGTACGGCGCTGACTCTGACCAGCTGAAGCTAGCGCGCGCCTCCAAGGTGTGGGTAGCGGCTTTGATCATGTTGTTGTTTGCGTTGGCGTCTGACTTCTTCCTCGGTGCCAGTGCGGCGCTCTTTGGTCTCTACTTTTACCGTATCGGCGTCGCGTACATCGAGGTTACCAAGGTACAAGAGGGACGTGAGCAGTCCGAGCGCTGGTTTGCGTCTCAGGGGCTTAAGTTTGAGGGCAGGGTGCTCTACTTCAAAGATGATCTCAAGCTCGATAACCCTCTAGATCCGTTTAACGATAGCTTGTATCGGTAGGACGTAGTCGACCTGCGCTTTGTGAGAGGCTTGTGAGGCAGAGCCGAACGAGGCGACAGGGTCGCGACCTTGGCCGCGCCAAGATCCCTTATATGGACCCACCCGTTTGTTGCAAGACCGTTTTGACTCGATAGAAGTAGATTGCACGCTTATATCCGGCCTCTCAGTTTGGGCGTATCCACCCGGGCCATTATGAGATGTGCTCTTGCTGTTCTTATCTCCTACCCGGCTTCTTGATGAGCCACAGGGATCTTCAGATTTTCAGCAAGTCGATCTTATCTGTCGTGTCTTAACGTTCTGCGCAACTCTTTGGTTGGGTTTAACTCTATTTATCCTGCCTTGGGCAGGCTCCGTACTGCGTTGGTTACAACGCTTTGTAATCTCTCTCGTTTACTAAGCAGCTCCAGGCGATACGGGCCAGCTTGTTTGCGATCGCTACCACGATCTTGTTTACGTGCTTGCCTGAAGCCCTCAAGCCTTGTGCCCACAAGCCAAGGCGACTGCTTTCGGGCCACTTCTCTAGTGAGCGGTATGCAGCCCTCGCGCCGTGTACCAGTTGCTTGCGCAACTGTCGATTTCCTCGTTTACTGATCCCCAGTAACACGTCTTTACCACCGCTTGAGTGCTGGGCGGGCACCAAGCCTAACGAGGCGGCTAGGTCGCGACTGCCCCGGTATGATTGACCATTCCCCGCATACGCAACCAGCAAGGTCGATATGACTGGGCCTACACCAGGTATCGTCATCAACCGTTTACAGCGCGCATCAGACCTAGCGATCTTTTCGATCCGTGAGGTGTAGTAATCAACTCGATCATCGCAGCGTAGCCACTCCTCTCTGAGATCGGCAATGATCTCTCTTAAACCGTAACTTAACCCGTTCGAAGCGTCCTCAAGTATCAACGCGACCTCGTAGCGAGTTGCAGCATGTCCACGCTTAACTACGACGCCCTGTTCAGCAAGTAGTCCCCGTATCCGATTACCGATGCGCGTACGGTTGTTAACCGAGTCTTCGCGGACTCGGTGCAGAGCCTGTAGGTCGAGCTGTTCCGTCGTTTTAACAGCTACTACCGGCGCCTGCTCTCGGGACGCTGCCTCTGCAATCGCTGCGGCATCCCGTTTATCATTTTTATTAACCCGCACGTACGCCTTTACGTAGCTAGGCGGGATGATCTTCACATCATGACCATACTGCTTGAATAACTTGGCCCAATAGTGAGAACCGCTGCACGCCTCAATACCAATAATGCACTTGGGTTGTTTAGCTATAAACTTGGCGACCTCCGCGCGCTTGAGCTGACGCGCAAACGTCTGCTTACCACTGCTCGTCATACCGTGAGCTTGAAAAACACTCTTCGCCAGATCGATACCAATAATGCTAGTCTTGTTCATGTGGACCCCCTTCTTGGATGCCGTACTTGATTGAATGCGAAATCCAATCTTGGCACAGAGTGGGTGGGTCCATCTCATTTCCTACAACTCCCGGCTGGCCAAATAACTCTCCACCGTATCCACAATCGCCTGCGTCTGCGGATCAATCTCCAGGTTCACTCTGTCACCCACCTGCGCCTGACCAAACAGGGTGCGCTCCAGTGTCTCTGGAATCAGCCAAACACTGAAGGTTTGGTCGGTAACATCGGTCATCGTCAGGCTACAACCATTGAGCCCGACAAATCCCTTATCCAGCAGATAGCGAGCATATTTGGCTGGGCGCTCGAAGCTGATGCAGCAGTTGGTCTCGGTGCGCTCAATCGCCGTGATTTTGACGGTGTCGATAATGTGACCCGACATCAGGTGGCCACCAATCTCATCACCAATCTTTGCCGCGCGCTCAAAGTTTACATGGCTGCCCACTTCCAGTTCACCCAGATTGGTAAGCTTTAGTGTTGAGGCGATCGCGTCAAACCAGACACGACTGCCCTCAAACTTGCGTACCGTCAGGCAGGTGCCGTTGAGGGCTATGCTTGCACCGTGCGCAAAGTCGGTTCCCGCGCTAGTCGGAAACACCAGATTCAGCGCGATGAACTGATCGGCTGGCTCTATCGCTAATACCTCGGCTGTACCCTGAACAATACCCGTAAACATGCGCAATCCTTTAGTTCTCTGTTTGTGACCCTGAGTTACGCGCAATCCTAGCACACAGATTCCCTTGTTGTTCGCGACCTTGGCTGCGCCAAGATCGCTCCCACGGGGATATGGTCTGTCCATCGGGCGGGTGCGTAACTTAAGTGTTAACAGTTTTCTGAGGAGAGATGCGTGCGCGTTCTTGTTACGGGTGCCAGCGGTTTTATCGGCACAGCGCTCTGTAGAGCGCTATTAAAGCGCGGTGATCAAGTTGTTGCCTGGGTTCACAAAAGCGAACCAGAGGTGACGGGCCTAGAACGTATCGATCAGCTTGATCAGTTAGAGGGGCTGATAGATGCGGTGGTTAATCTTGCTGGCGCTCCGATTGCGGATGCGCGTTGGAGCGACTCGCGCAAGGCGCTACTGCTCTCAAGCCGGTTGGACACCACCGATGCTCTGATTAATTGGATGTCGCAGCAAAAAGAGCCGCCGAAAACGCTGATCTCAGGCTCTGCCATCGGCTTTTACGGCGCTTGCACTAGCGATGAGAAGATTACAGAGGCCTCTGCGCCTCTGTGTCAGGACTTCTCGGCTGACCTCTGTCAGCAGTGGGAAGCTGAGGCAATGAGAGCAGAAGGTCTTGGCGTGCGCGTCTGTCTGCTGCGCACCGGTGTGGTGCTGGGTAAGGGCGGGGCGCTTGCCAAAATGCGTCTGCCCTTCTTGATGGGGGGCGGCGGTCCGATCGCTTCAGGCAAACAGTGGATGCCGTGGATTCACCTGCAGGACGAGGTGGATGCGATTCTACATCTGCTCGATCGCGACGATTTGAGCGGTCCCTTCAATCTGACAGCGCCTGACCCGTCGCGTAATCGTGATTTCGTAAAAGCCTACGCTGAGAGTTTGAAACGGCCTGCGTTTATGCCAATGCCTGGTTTCGCGGTTGATTTGATGCTGGGTTCAGAGGCCAGTGCACTGTTGACCGAGGGGCTGCGAGTCGTACCCCAGCGTCTCGAGGAGAGTGGTTTTCAGTTTACCTATCCGATTCTGGAGAACGCGCTGCTAGCGGTTGCTAAAAGCTACTGATACCGATTAGGCCTCATCCGATGGATGCTGCCGCTTCGGAGCGCGCCGATCCGCTTCGAGTGTCTCCATACGCTGCAGCGCCGATACTGCCGTATGCAGCTGACTCTCAATGCGCTCCAGACGCGCCTCCAGCATCTGGATTTTTAGCAAGGTCGCCTGCTCACGATCAACCATCTCCTTCTCATCTCTCTCGATAAAAAAGACCGAGAAGCTCGCTGTCAGTAGTGAGAATAGGGCTACGCCAACCAGTATCAACAACATCCCGACAAGACGCCCCTCAAGCGTTGTTGGTACCAGGTCCCCGTAACCTACGGTGGTCATGGTGACCCAGGCCCACCAGAAGCCGTCTACGGGGTTTTTAAACGCCGGGTCTAAGCCCGATATTAAGAAGGCTGAAAGCACCAAAAAGCCGAAAGCGACCATCAGAGTGATGCCTAAGTTGTGCCGTCCTAGTACGGAGCGCAGGTCTGCCGATAGCCTAAAGAGAATGCCGAAGAAGAGCAGCAGCCGCAGTGAGCGCAGAAGGCCTGAGTTAAACGCAACCGCCTGAATCGTCAATGGAATACCGACCAGCACAATGAATAGGCTGAGCCAGTTCTGCTTCAGATAGCGCGCAGGGCTATCCACTAACCAGAGCATTAACGTGAGCTCTGCGGCAAAAAAGCCCCAGATGATCCAGTCTGAAAGCGGAAGGTAACTGGCGTTACCGGTTCCTGAGGTTTGGTGATACCAGTCAATTAGAATCCAGAAGGCTAGAATCAGCAGCGGCCACTCAAGTGCGCGACCCCAGCGCTGAGCGGTTTCGTTCTCGCGCGGGTCTACCCCGGCTAAGCCGATAAAGCGCATCAGTTTGTCATGTTGCTTGTGGTCGCTCACGCTGCTCCTTGAATGCGCTCTGGATCTTTATCTATTAAGATTAGCGCGAGTGGCGCAATTTGTTGAGTATTAAACGAAAAATGGCCAAGACGCCCGAATTTAATTTCACTAAAGCCAAACAGGTGGTGGTGGATCTAAATATCTCCGAAGATGAATTTCTGCGTGTCTACCGCGGCAGCGCTAGGACGGTGCTCGCCTATAGCATTGATGGGCGTCGCGTCAGTTTTCCGGCCAATATCCTCCAGCCCTATGTGACGCGTACCGGTATCCGTGGTCGCTTTAGGATTCGCTTCGATACCGAAGGGCGCTTTAGCTCCATTGAGAAGCTGGTATAATCGCGCCACTTTGAATTTTTGGCGGATTGATAATGCTCTACGACCTAGCCCGTAACCTGATGTTCCGTATGGATGCCGAGAAGTCGCATGACCTCGCACTCGCCAGCATGAACTATGCAGCGGAATTTGGCCTACCGCGTCTGATGGGCGCACAGAAGGTTGAGGCTCCGGTGGATGTGATGGGTATCCGCTTCCCCAACTCAGTCGGCCTAGCTGCGGGTCTGGATAAGAATGCTGCCGCGATCGATGGTATGGCCGCCATGGGCTTTGGCTTTGTTGAGGTGGGTACGGTAACGCCGCGTCCACAACCGGGTAATCCAAAACCGCGCCTTTTCCGCATCCCAGAGCATAGTGCCATTATCAACCGTATGGGGTTCAACAACCTGGGTGTGGATCAGATGATCTCCAATATCGAGAAGGCCAACTACAAGGGTGTTCTCGGCATTAATATTGGTAAAAACAAAGATACGCCCAACGAAAACGCTGCAGATGATTATCTGCTTTGCATGCGCAAGGTCTACCCGCACGCCAGCTACATTACGGTAAACATCTCGTCACCGAATACGCCTGGGCTGCGCAGCCTGCAGGTGGGTGACAGCCTGAATCAGCTGCTGGATGCGCTCAAAACCGAACAGGCTCGCCTCTGCGGTATCCACGGGCGCTATGTTCCGGTAGCGGTTAAGATCGCCCCGGATATGGACGAGGATGGTTTTGTCGCAACCGCGGGTGCGCTGAAGAGCTTTGAGATGGATGCCGTGATCGCAACCAACACGACGATCGGACGTGAGGGTGTCGAGGGCTCGGTCCTGTCGCAGGAGGCCGGTGGCCTCAGTGGTGCGCCTGTGCGCAATCTATCGACTCAAGCCATTCAGATGCTGGCTGCAGAGCTAAACGGTGCGTTGCCGATTATCGGTGTCGGCGGTATCACCGAGGGTTTTGACGCTGTCGAAAAGATTGAAGCGGGGGCTAGCCTAGTGCAGCTTTACACGGGCTTTATTTACCGTGGACCGCAGTTGGTACGTGAGTGTGCAGAAGCAATTCGAGATAGAGCAACGATCAAAGCGGGCTGAGTTAGTCTAAAACGTAGACGGCTCCCAAAAGGGAGCCGCTTTTCTTTGCTTGAGTTGAGAATTTGAGTTAGTGCAAGGCCGGGTTGGCCTGTATAGCAGAAACGCCGGACATTCCGCTCCAGTGGGCGTCTCTGCCCTCGCGCCAGCCGTTCATCCAATAACTGCGAAGATCCGTTGATTCGACAGGGCAGTCAGACTGTGATTTCCCTTCCAAACCCGCGGTAAAACCGCGCTTGTAAAGAGTAGAGCTACGATCTCGTTTCTGTTTTCTCATAAACAACGCCTCATTTTTTGATCGTTCTTAGGTAGCTCGGCGCTACCCTCGGCGGCAGGCAATAATGTTCGCCTACACTCTATTTCTATCGTAAAAATTGAGGGTGTGCGATTTAAAAATGCTATCTGCAACAGAGTTGCAATAAATTCGTCACTTTCGCACCAGCAAAATAGAGAGCGTTTTCAGCAGCTTAGCGCCGCGATCAGATCGAGTGTAAAATAGCTGAAATATATTCAACTTTGGGCGTTTTTTTGCGTCCTGCGAGGCCAATTTGGAACTTTTTATCACTTGCCCCAAAGGGTTAGAGGAGCCTCTGCTAGAGGAGCTTCAGCTACTCTCTGCAAATGCCGATGGTGAGCACACATTTAAGCTGACTCAAGCCGGTGTTCGGGTGGAGGCGGATCTTGAGTTCGCCTACCGCGCCTGTCTCTGGTCGCGCCTAGCTAACCGCGTATTGCTGCTGCTCGACCTGGTGCCAGCGGCTGACGCTGAGGCGCTGTATCAGGGTGTGTATGCTATCGACTGGCTCGCACACCTGCGCCCAGAAGGTACTTTGACGGTGGATTTTAACGGCCGCTCGGATGCGATAAACAACACCCACTTTGGCGCGCTTAAGGTTAAAGATGCCATTGTTGACGCAGTGCGTGATAAGACCGGCAGCCGGCCCTCGGTTGATCGTAAACGTCCAGACCTACGCATTAACGTGCACCTAAAGCGCGAGCAGGCGCAGATCGCCATCGACCTCTCCGGCGAGAGTCTGCACCGTCGCGGCTATCGCTTGCTGGCAGGTGCTGCCCCGATGAAAGAGAACCTTGCGGCCGCCATTTTGGCACGCGCGGGTGTGAAGACGGGTGTGAGCGACCTACCTGATCTGATTCTCGATCCAATGTGTGGTTCGGGCACGCTGTTGACAGAAGCCGCCATGATTCTGGCGGATATCGCCCCAGGGCTGAAACGACGTCAGTTCGGTTTTGACCGCTGGGTGCCGCACCAAGCACCGCTATGGAATCAGCTTAGAGAGGAGGCGCAAGCGCGCCGTGAGGCGGGTCTGCAGCAGTCGCTGCCGCAACTGCAAGGCTATGATGCCGATGCACAGGTGTTAGACAGAGCACGCGCTAACGCCGTAGAGCTCGGCATTGAGCACCTGATAACGCTCGAGCGTTGTGATCTGGCGAGCCTAAAAGCGCCACAGGCGCAGGCGGGCTTAGTTGTTAGTAACCCTCCCTATGGTGAGCGCCTCGGCGAGCAGTCTAGCCTACGTTTTCTCTATGCCGAGTTGGGCAGCTTCTTGAAAACCCAGTGCGGCGGATGGCGAGCCGCCGTATTCACCTCCAATCCCGAACTAGGCAAGGTGATGGGATTACGTGCCGAAAAGATCTACAAACTATTTAATGGTGCACTTCCTAGCCAACTACTGTTGTTCTCGGTCTTTTCGCAACAGCAGCGAGCTGAGGTAGAGACCGAGAGAGAGGCTGCTCAAGCTGAGAATAACCAACAGCCTGCACAGATCTCTGAACAGGCGCAGATGCTTGAAAACCGCCTGCGCAAAAACCTCAAAGCGCTATCGCGTTGGGTTAAGCGAGAACAGCTAGAGGCGTATCGTGTATATGATGCGGATCTGCCTGAATATGCTGTCGCGATCGATCGTTACGGCGAGCAGTTGGTGATTCAGGAGTATGCACCACCGGCATCGGTGGACCCAGTTAAAGCCTTCCGGCGTCTGCAGGATGCGGTCAATGTCGTAGGGCGTGTGTTCGAGGTGGGCGCGGACAATATTATCCTAAAACAGCGCAAGCGTCAGGCGGGTGCTGATCAGTATCAGCGTCAGGCGCAGCAAGGACGCACCGATTTGGTGCGCGAAAAGGGTTGTCTGTTTGAGGTTAACCTGCGTGATTTCCTCGATACCGGTCTGTTTCTTGACCATCGTCCTGTGCGTAAACGTATCCAAGAGCTCGCAAAAGGGAAGGATGTTCTGAACCTTTTCTGCTACACCGCAACCGCGAGTGTGCATGCGGCTGTGGGAGGTGCAAAGTCGGTCACCAGCGTCGATATGTCGGCCACCTATCTGGAGTGGGCACAGCGTAACTTTGCACTCAATAAGCTCGAGGGTGCGCAATATCAATTTATTCAAGCCGACTGCATGCAGTGGCTCGATCGCCCACGGCGTGAGCGCTTTGACTTGATCTTTATGGATCCTCCGACCTTCTCCAACTCCAAGCGCATGCAGGATATCCTCGATGTGCAACGCGATCATCAGTTCCTGGTGCGCGCTGCTGTGGAGCTTCTGAAACAGGGTGGTCTGTTGATCTTCTCCAACAACTACCGCCGCTTCAAAATGGACTATGAGGCGCTCTCAGAGTTCGACATTAAAGAGATCACACCTCAGACGATCGATCAGGACTTCAAGCGTAACGCGAAGATCCATGTCTGCTTTGAGGTTCGTCGGCTTGATCATTTAACTGATTGATTTTATTGGTTATATTCTGTTTGGCATACCCATTGCTAAATTGGTGCAACCCTAACGCGGTTGCATCAAATTGGTGCATCAAGATTTCCTTCCTAACTCATTGATTTTAAATGGAATAGATGAAATCAAAACCCGTTAGGTGGATCGGCACGGAGCCGTTCGATCATTCGATTAACGCACCAAAAGAGTGCGTGTGGATGTTAAAAGCGCCCTTGTGGTGCACTTTTGGGAGAATTTAACGTGGAAACAGTAAACAGCGCCGTTGAAACGCTGATGCAGAGTGCGAATACGCTCTTCATTCTGATGGGTGCCATCATGGTCTTCGCGATGCACGCAGGCTTCGCATTCCTTGAGGTCGGTACCGTACGTCACAAGAACCAGGTTAACGCACTGGTTAAGATCATGACAGATTTCGGCGTATCTGCCGTGGTCTACTTCTTTATTGGGTACTATGTCGCGTATGACGTGACCTTCTTCAGCGACGCCGCAACGCTAGCTGAAGGCAACGGATACGACCTTGTTAAGTTCTTCTTCCTGATGACTTTCGCGGCGGCTATCCCTGCCATCATCTCTGGCGGTGTAGCGGAGCGCGCACGCTTCTACCCAATGCTGATTGCTGCTGCACTCTGCGTTGCACTGGTCTACCCCTTCTTCGAGGGCGTGATCTGGAACGGCAACTACGGTTTCCAGGGCTGGCTGGAGGAGAGCTTCGGCGCAGGCTTCCATGACTTCGCAGGTTCCGTAGTAGTGCACGCTGTTGGCGGTTGGATTGGTCTGGCGGCTGTACTAGTACTGGGCTCGCGTAACGGCCGTTACCGCAACGACCGTGTTATTGCATTCCCACCTTCAAACATTCCGTTCCTTGCTCTGGGGGCATGGATCCTCTGTATCGGTTGGTTCGGCTTCAACGTGATGTCGGCTCAGACCCTGGACGGTATCTCTGGTCTGGTTGCTGTGAATAGCCTGATGGCGATGGTTGGCGGCATTCTGACTGCGACTCTGCTGGGCAAAAATGACCCTGGCTTCATCCACAACGGTCCGCTGGCGGGTTTGGTAGCTATCTGTGCTGGTTCTGACGTGCTGCACCCAATCGGTGCGCTGGTTGTTGGTGGTGTTGCAGGTGCGCTGTTTGTTTGGATGTTCACGATGGCACAGAACAAGTGGAAGATCGATGACGTGCTGGGTGTGTGGCCACTGCACGGTATCTGTGGTGTTTGGGGCGGTCTTGCGGCAGGTATCTTCGGTGCGGAAGCGCTCGGCGGCCTGGGCGGCGTAAGCTTCATGTCACAGCTTATTGGTACTGCAGCGGGTGTTGCTGTGGCGCTGGTCGGTGGCTTTGTTGTCTACTCAGTGGTGAACAAGGTTGCTGGTATTCGTCTCTCCGAAGAGGAAGAGTTCCGCGGTGCCGACCTGTCAATCCACCGTATCGAAGCTTCTTCTAACGACTAAGTCTTCTTTGCACAAAAAAGGCCGCTCAGTGAGCGGCCTTTTTTTGCGACTCACTATCCGTTAAGCCTCAGCATTATGAAACGCATCGAGGCAGTTTCTGGCAGCTAGTTTTATATCTGCACTGGTGAAGGGTTTGCGCAGTAGCGGCGCGCTAAAACGCTGTGTAAGCCGCTCCAAACCTTCGTCATAACCCGAAGCGAATATGAATGGCACGCCGAGTTTGTGTAGCTCTTCAGCGATCGGTTCGCTGCTCTCAACGCCAAGGTTGACGTCTAACACTGCGAAACTAAGCTGGCCGCGAGCAATGATCTGCATAGCGGATGCGACGCTAGCGGCAAGATGAACCTCTTTGAAGCCCATCTCACTGAGTGCACTCTCTTCATCCAGTCCGATGATCATGTTGTCTTCAACAACTAAGGCTACGCTCAATTCATTATTATCACCGACTGATTTAACCGACTCCGGTACTTGTTCATCTAAGCGGGTCTCTCCACTAAGGCCACTAGGCTCATGATCTTCATAGCTATAGGTGAAGTGCTTGTCGGGAATAATAAACCGCGCACGCGCACCGTCGCGGGTGATCTTGTGCTCCGACTCTCCCCCAAGATCCAGCGGGATGGCGCGTTCAATGATTAGCGAGCCAAAACCTCGTCGGGTAGGAGGCTCTTCCACCGTCACCCCTAATTCCTTCCAAGTCAGGATCATGCTGGAGTGAGCGTCGACCGTCCATTGAATTTCAATGGATCCGGTGGGGGTTGATAGCGCCCCATATTTGATCGAGTTGGTGATCAGCTCATGAACGAGCAGAGTCATTGTGGTGTACGCCTTCGGTGTCAATAGGACATCAGGCCCAATCACCTTCACGCGATCGGGTTCGGTTACAAAGGCGTTAAGCTCGGTCTGGATGAGGGTGGTGAACGGCGTGTTGGCCCAGTTGCCCTCGGTTAACATATTCTGGGCCAGCGCCAGAGCCTGAATACGCCCGGCGAGTATCCCTTTAAACTCGTCAACGCTTTCCACAGAGGTGGCAGTTTGGCCTACGATTGAGTTAATCAGGCCTAAGATATTGCGTACCCGATGGTTGAGCTCGTGGATTAACATATCTTGTTGTTGTTGCGCCTCGGCTGCGAGTTTATTGCGCTCGTCGATATTGCGTACAACCAGCTCAAGCAGTGTGCCCCGCAGATCGTTGGCCAAGTTGAGGTCCAGTGGCGACCAAGGAGCGCAGAACTCCTCCCTGAGTTGTTGCCATGCAGCGAAGCTTTTGCGTGGTGTTAGACGAGAGCCGTTAGGACCCAATTCGACCGGTTTTTCTGGGTTGCCTGCCCACTGCACTTCGGTAACCTCTTCACGGCGTAAAAAGAGTAGAAGGTCTCGTGGGCGTTTAGAGATCGGTACGGCCAATACGCCGGCGAATCGCTCAGCAATGGTCACATCCATATCCAACCAGTTTCTTAGGTTCTCTACAGCTGTGACACGGGTAGTCGCTTGGCGGTTTAAACGTTTGACTAATAAATCGACATCCTCATTGTTGACAGGATCACCAAAGACTGCGCGTTCGCCATCAATAGACAGTACCAATGCGTCACACTTGATCAGGCTCTTTATGCGCCCGCCAAACGCACTGAGGTTTTCAAAAAGGGGCAAACTAGGATCTAAACTCGCCATCATCTGCACGTGCAGCTTTTGTCCGCCACCCTCACCGGTACGCGCTTCGCGCTCCAGTTGACTGCGCAGCTCGAGCGCGAAACTCTCAGCGTAGAGCTCTGTGTAGCTTTTGGTTATCATGCTCAGATCACGGGGGCTGTAGTGGTGACAAGCGATTAGCCCCCAGAGCTCACCATCGACCATGATGCTGATAGACATCGAGGCTTGAACGCCCATATTACGCAAGTACTCGATATGCACTGGGGAAACTGTGCGTAGCGTGCTGAGTGAGAGATCAACCTCTGCATCACAGGGCGTTATCAGCAGTCCCGTATCGTCAATGTCGGGTATCACCCGCAGTATCGAGCGCTTGTAGAGTGCGCGTGCCTGTTGTGGAATATCGGACGGTGGATAACGTAGGCCAAGAAAGGAGTCGATATCAGACAGTCGATGTTCTGCGACTACTTCACCTGATCCATCTGGATGGAATTTGTAGATCATGACCCGGTCAAACCTGACCATGCTGGCAACCGAACGAGCGGCCTGATCGCAAAGTTGCAGCGATCCTTCTGCTTTCCCGAGCCGTCTGAGTGCGCTGCGTAGATCTTGCGACAGCGTATCACTCGCCTCAGCGTGAGCTGGCGTGAACTCAAGAATCAGTTTATCTGAGCTGAAGTGGGCTGACAGGTCGTAACAGTCCGGGCTTGAAAATAGTTTAATGTCGAGGATTCGCTCCAGTTGATCCTCGTCTTCAAAGCGTTTCACTAAACCGGTAATCGCGCGCGTCGCTTCAGGAGAGATAAGATCGACCAGGGGGTGGCCTAAGAGGTCTTTTTCCTCACGCCGTAGAATTTTTGGCACATTTTCCGAGAAGGCGACAACCAACCAATCCGCACTCAGTACTAGCATTCCGCCACCTGACTGAATTTTGCCTAGGCGATGTATGGGTTCCCTGTCACAGGTTGATAAGTCGTAGGTCATTGGTTCTACTGAGGTGTTCATCTCTACACGTCCTTGCTATGTCTGGGTAGCCAGCGCGCGAGCGCTGTCTCAAGAGTCTCACTGCGAACGGGTTTGGTAATAACCTGCTCAAAGTCTGTGTCACTGATCTGGTTATTGATGTCCGCTTCTGACAATGCGGTCACTCCGAGAATTGGCACACTGGCGCCGTTCTCCCGAATTTTGCGCGCCGCCTCTGCGCCGTTAAGGCGGGGCATATGGAAATCCATCAACACGAGGTCTACTTCGGGGTGTTCAAGCATCGCTTCGACCGCCTGCTGGCCGTCCGCGGCCCGTAAAACCTTGTTGAACCCCAGCTTTGTCAGCGCGCCAACCAGAACGATCAGATTTGTAGGGCTGTCATCGACACAAAGAATTGAGTAGATCGACAGATCCTCTGGCAGCTCTGGAGCGTGGGTGGTGTCGGCAGCATCATGCTGCTCCAGCTCGACCAGATCTGCCTCTTGGCAGAGTTTGCATAGGGCGCTAGGTAGATACGGGGCGTACCATTGCTGGGCTCCCTTTGCGAGCAGAGCAGTTGCCGGTTCAAATTCAGATGTCAGTACGCAGAGAGCCTGGCCGGGTAGCGTCTCAACCATTTTGCGAAAAACCACAAGATTCGCCGCGGCCACACGATAATCGACTAGATTCAATGCTGCTGGGCTGTGCAGTGCTTCTGCTGTGAGCTCGCCGAAGCGCTCCGCCTCCAGACCGTAGTGAGATAAGATCATCATCACCAGCTCGATCTGAGCATCGGCCGGCGCATAAATATTGACCTTGGTAGCCGAGCCGGTCGCAACCCAGCTCTGCTGGGACCTATTGCTGACTGGAAGGTCTAGCGTAAAACTAAAGGAAGAGCCGGAGGACGCTGAGTCTATTACCAGTTGGGAGCCCATCAGGCGCAGGAGATTATCTGCGATGTAGAGGCCAGCACCGGTGCCTGAGGGCCGACTGCCATCGGCTTTCAAAGTTTGATAGTAAGGTGCGCAAATCTTATCCAGCTCGTGCGGCTCAATACCTGCACCGGTATCTAGTACCCTCACGACGATCTGAGTCGATGTGACCTTCTCTTTTTTCAAAGCGAGCGTCAGGATAGCTGAGCCGTTTTGAGTAAATTTGGTCGCGTTTGAGACCAGCGCAGAGATTATCTGACTCAGGCGCTCACTATCGCCGATGTAGGATTTACCTATCAATCTTGGATCGAACTGCAGGCCGAGTTCTACCCCTTTAGATTCGGCATCCGCAGAGTACATACGCACACAGTTCTCCGCGATCTCCAACAGTGAAAACTCACGCTGGGAGAAAACAACCTGATTGTTCTGAATGCGCTGTACTTCAATCGTATTGTTCAGCACTCCAAGCAGCGTCTCGGCGGAGATATCCATGCGCTCCAAGAGTTGCATCGCTGGCTCGGGTAGTTCGTACTCTTTGAGCATAGCCAGCAGACCAACCAGCCCATTGAGCGGTGTGCGAATCTCGTGGCTCATCACGTTAATGTCGGCTTGGGGCTGCATGGTTTTGATCATAGGAGCGTCATCCGAGAAGATCTCTCTCTAAGGTGGGCAGGGGCTGTACCTGCATAGAGAATCGCTCAATCAGTGATCTGAACGCAGTACTCGCGCCCTCGACGGCCCTATCCCGCTGGCATTGGTCTACCAATTCCTGTTCAAGCAGATCGATTGTCTCAGCCCAGTTCGCCAACGTATCTTCGCCGTAGAGGCGGTAGAAGTGGGTGATATCGGTGCGTCCGAGAGTTGTTTCGATTCTCGGTGCGAGTATGCGTGCTCCCATGGTGGAGCCTTCGATAACATAGTGTACACCCAGCGCGTAGTATGGATCTGTGGATGCCAGATGAAGCTTTAGAGTTGGGCGGGACTCTCCTAGGTTTTCGAGATCCGTTCGTAGGGCGATTAATTTGCGATCAATCGCTGCGAAAGAGGGCTTTGAACACAGGTGGAGATGTGCTGCCATTTCGTGCAACCAGCTCTCGAGGTTAAGGAGAACCGTCCGATACTCGTATAGCGTGAGATTCGGGCGCATCAGTTGGCGCATCGCTGGCATCGAGTCCAACTCTGCATGAAGGTTTTTAGTCGTCTCTTTCAAGGCTTTATGGGCAGTAATCATGTGATAACGACGTCCTGTGAACTTGATCTGTTAGCGCCTTAGCTAAACTTTTCTCTGCACGCATCATGCCAAATCAGCTCAGTGTTGAACGGGTCCGGTTGGGCAGTTCAATACTTTTTTCCAGATAGTTGATTTCAGGTTTGGCAAACAGGAAGCCCTGATAGAGGTGGATGCCTTGATTACACAAGAAATCATACTCTTTGAGCTTCTCCACCCCCTCGGCCAAAACCAGTATTCCCAACGCTTCACACAGGCTTACGATCGCCCTTACCGTTGCTTGTCTCGGCCCGCTCTCTTGGATGTCGCGAATCAGATACATATCCAATTTGATAATGTCTGGGTGCACTTCAACCAACGCATTGAGCCCGGCGTAACCAGCGCCAAAATCGTCCATAGCGATAGAGAAGCCTGCGCTACGCAGGTTGTTTAGCGTGCGGACAAAATGTTTGAAATTGTGAATGATCGAGCCCTCACTGAGTTCTAACACAACGTTTGATGCGCTAATCGACGAGGCTTTTGGTGTGAAGTCGATCAGGTATTGGCCCGAATCCTCAATCAGCGAACTGGACGTGACGTTGAGAAAAGTGTGGTAAGGGTTACCCAGTTCCCGCTGTTTGCGCAGTGCAGCGGTATTGATTCTTTTTTCGAAGTTAGCCGCGTGCTTTTTTTCGACCTGTTCAAAAAGGTACCAGGGAGGTTGGTTTTCAACACCGCGTAGCAGAGCTTCGTAGCCAAAAACATCGCCCGTGTGGATATCGATAATGGGCTGAAAAGCGTGCTCAAATTCTGGTGATGTGAACTCGCTGACCTCAGGGCGACTAAGTGGCACTCCCATCACCAACTCCCTCGGGCGAAAGCGGCCAAAATTCGGCTGGCGCGGCTGTTTAATTCGGTGTGCCGGCTTAAATTTTGAACAGGGTCCTGATCCAGACTCGAGCTCTGCATCGCCCAGTTCGGAAACTCGCGTTCGTGGATAATCCGCTCAGAAATCAGAACAAGATCGCTGTGGCGATCATCTTTGAGTAGGGTTGAGAAGAGACGATTAATGTTATCGGCGGGACCTTCAATCACCTGCATGAACTTTGGATCTTTCCAGACCAAGGCACCGGTTATCTCAGCTGCAATGTTGTTGGCTCTAATTCGCCGTAAAGAGTCCGGAGACATCACCTCAAACAGCCCACGCGAGCTGACGCTGGTGTATATCAACTGTTTCAAAATTTGATTGGACATGCTCTTCTCCGTAATGATTAGCGCAAGTCCCTGCTAGATCTATGTTTCGACTGCAAAAATTAGGTCTCACATGACAGGTTAGTCCAAATTAAAAATTTAACAAAAAAGGCCGCTGAATAAGCGGCCTTTAACGTTAGATGTTTGAAATTGAGATTAGTGGTGATGCCCACCGGGACCGTGCACATGCCCGTGGTCAAGCTCCTCGGCTGAGGCCTCGCGAATTTCAACGACTTCAACATCGAAGTTCAGTACCTGTCCGGCCAGCGGGTGGTTGCCATCCAGCGTAATGTTGTCGCCTTCAACCTTAACGACTGTTACGGGCTGCTCACCCCATGGGGTCTGCGCCATAAACTGCATGCCCACGTCGATCTCATCAACACCCTGGAATGCGCTGCGGTCAACTTCCTGTACTAGCTCATCACGCAGTTCGCCGTAGCCGTCACCCGGTTCGACGCTCACCTGCAGGCTGTCGCCTGCAGATTTTCCCAGAAGGGCTGCTTCAAGGCCTGCAATAATGTTGTTAGAGCCGTGCAAGTAAACCAGTGGATCCTGACCCACAGAGCTGTCCAGTGTCTCGCCATCTGCGTTGGTGAGAGTGTAGTGAATTGAGACGACGGTTTTGTCCGCGATTTGCATCAGGTTGCTCCTGTGAGTGAATGCCTGTGAGTGAATATAAGTGCCGTATGCTAGAGGTCACCACGCACAGGTGCAACTTTTCGCGCTGATTTCTGCGGCGAACGAGGGGTTTTTCCGGATTTGCCGGTTAATCGGAGCAGCTTGGATGCGCGTATCTTCTTCGAATTAAATAGGAGTTAGGGCTATGCGTGGGATATTAATAGCAGGGTGGATGATTGTGTTTGGAATTTTCGGAGTTAAACAGGCAGTCGCTGAAGGCGAGTTGCTCGACTATACAGTACGCAAGCTGAACGAGGATGTCAGTGTAAACCTAGCTCAGGAGTACAAGGGTAAGGTGCTTCTAGTCGTAAATACGGCGAGTAAGTGTGGCTTCACCGGGCAGTATGAAGGTCTCGAGGCGCTCCAAGCGAAGTACGCTGATCAAGGTTTCGCGGTATTGGGATTTCCGTCGGCAGACTTCGGAAACCAGGAGTTTCGTGAGGAATCTGCAGTCGCCGATTTCTGCCGCACCACCTATGGGGTGCAATTTCCAATGTTCGCAAAAGCGCGCGTTAAAGGCGACTCTGCAGACCCATTCTGGAAACACTTGATCGCACAGAGCGGAACTTCCCCCAAGTGGAACTTTTACAAATACCTGATTGGTCGCGACGGCAAAGTGATTAATAGCTACGCGAGCTTCACCGGCCCAGAGTCGGGTACCGTGGTAAAACAGATTGAGGCGGCTTTGGCAGAAGCACCAAAGGGCTAAGGAAAACGATGCAAAACATAGCAATTATCGGCGCTGGCCTGGCCGGCGCTGTTTTAACAGACCGGCTGATAGAAGCTGGAATGGATGTCACCTTATTTGAGAAGAGTCGCGGGACGGGTGGGCGTTTGGCGTCAGCTCGGCTCGGCGATATGAGCGCTGACCTCGGGGCCCCAGCGATCAACGCTGACGGTGAGTTATTTCGCGCTTGGTTGACACGTCAGGAGCAGTTAGGCCGCGTCGAAGTTTGGCAGCCTCGTGCAGCCAATTTTCGTGGCGAGCCGATCAAGAGCGAGTCGGTTTGGGTTGGTAAAGGACGCAATTCCAGTTTGACACGTGAGCTGATCGGCAGTGCAAAACTCGAAACCCAGCGGCGAATTGGCGTTGTTTGGCCGGACCGAGAGGGTGTGCTACTCCGAGATGATGAGGGGCAAATGCTCGGCTATTTCGACGCCGTCATCTGCACAGCACCGGCTCCACAGGCTTGCAGACTACTTGAGGCAGTGCCCAGGTTCGCTCACCTTGCCGAGGAGTCAGTAACAGACCCCGGTTGGGTTTACGCGGCATCCCTAGCTCAACTGCCGGAGCGACTCAAAGATGTCGATCGAGTAACGCAGGGCCACCCCAGCATCTCGCTGGTATCTGTCGAGTCGAATAAACCGGGCCGTAGCGGCTCGGTCATCAAAGTAGAGATGGAGCGAGATTGGTCCGAGGCACATATCGATCTGCCGGCTGACGAGATAGGGCGACAGATCAAAAGCAAGCTAGAGTCTTGGGTGCAGGAACAGTTGGTCGTCAAGGTGGAACGCACGCACCGGTGGCTGTACAACTGTTCATACCAGCCTGTGCAGGAGCAGCTTTCACTCTGGGACCCAGATACGCGTATCGGTGCGTGTGGCGACTGGATTGGCCCGTCAGGCCTGGAGGGGAGCTTTTTGAGTGCGCAGCATCTAGCCGATCAACTCTTGAAGAGTGGCCAGAGCGCAGCCTGAGGCTTGAACTACACTGGGAAGGAGCCCTGTTTTTAGGAGAAACCCTGTGTCTGTTACAGCGTCATTGCACCAAGCGGCTGAAGATACCTTTAACGCCGTCGAATCACTACTGCTCGGTAAGCACGAGCAGGTCGAGCTGGCGCTAGTAACGCTGTTCGCCGGTGGCCACCTGCTGCTAGAAGATCTGCCTGGTATGGGTAAAACCACGCTGGCGCAGTCTCTGTCTGCAGCACTAGGCCTGGAGCATCAGCGCATTCAGTTTACCAGTGATATGCTGCCAGCTGATATTTTGGGCGTTTCAATCTTCGACACACAGAGTTCAGATTTTCGCTTCCACCCAGGCCCAGTTTTTACGCAACTGCTACTGGCCGATGAAATTAACCGTACCACACCCAAAACTCAATCGGCTCTGTTAGAGGTGATGGAGGAGCAACAGGTGAGTATCGACGGTGAAGTGCATCGGGTTGATCACCCCTTCTTTGTTATCGCGACACAGAACCCCCAGACACAATTCGGTACCTTTCCATTGCCAGAGTCGCAGCTAGACCGTTTTCTGATGCGTATCTCTCTGGGTTACCCCAGTGCTGAAACTGAGCGTGAAATTTTGACCCAAGGCGATAGCCGTGGTCGCATTGCCGCGCTGCGCCCAACCCTGGATCGGTCTCGACTGTTGGCGATTCAGGCTGAGTGCGCCAAGGTGCATGCAGCGCCCGATCTGATCGACTACCTGCAGCGGCTACTGCAGTTCACGCGTGACTCGCAAGCCTTTCATACTGGGGTCTCGCCTCGTGGTGGGTTGGCGCTATTGCGGGCAGCGCGCGCAAGGGCCTGGTTGAAACGGCGTAAATACGTGGTGCCAGAGGATATACAGCAACTGCTGTTGCCGGTGCTGTCGCACCGTATTCGCTCTGCCGATGAGCGCTCAGATCTCAGTGCTCAGCGATTGGTGAGCCTCTTGTTGGACGAGGTCGATGTTATTCGTTAAGCGGCTCAGTTCGCTCTATCAACGGCGACGCGAGCGTTGGATTGCACGCCGGCATCCGAGGGTTGAGCAGCAGCGCATCGACAAACGCCGAATCTACATTCTTCCCACTGCCGCCTGTGCGGGGTTCATTCTGCTGCTGCTTGTAATGTTGCTGCTGGCGATCAACTACGAAAACAACCTGATCTACGGTCTCACATTTTTGCTGGTCTCTGTGCTGTTGGTTTCGATGGTTCATACCCACAATAATCTGCGCGATACGCTGGTTTCGTCGCGCGGACATGAGTCGGTCTATGCGGGTGAAAAGACGCGTTACAGGGTGCACATCCGTGCACCTGAGCATCCGGTGGTTGGCTTGAATCTGAGTTACCAAGGTGGAGAGACCGCTGTAGTGACCCTGGGTGCGGGCGATGAGTTGACGGTGGAGCTAACTGCAGCTGCAGGTCAACGAGGACGCCACCATCCGGGAATACTGAGACTCTCGGCACGTTACCCAATGGGGCTGTTTCGCGCTTGGAGTTACGTCAACCTCGGCCAGCAGGCATGGATCTACCCTAAACCGGAGCCGGGTGGCGAACTCCCACCTTCAGCTGCACAGAGCGATACGGGGTTAACTGAGGTGGTCGGAAATGAGGAGTTCAGCGGGCTGCAGGAGTATCAGCCGGGCATGCCTTTGGGGCGAGTGGCTTGGGGCACGTTAGCGCGCGGGCTGCCGCTGCAGGTCAAAGAGTTTACTGAACCGGTGGGTGACTCACGCTGGTTGCGCTGGAGTTTCTGGCCGGAGCTAGGAGGGGAGGAGCGATATAGTCGCCTCTGCTATTGGGTGCTGCGGTTGGAGCGTGAGGGTAAGCCTTTTGGACTTGAGTTGCCCTCAAAGACCCTGCCTGTGGCGACTGGTCAGGTGCAGGCAGCACTGTTGGCGCTGGCGCAAGAGGGTTCGCATAACTCGCAGCAAAGGAGTGCAGATGATGAATAATTGGCTCACTCCCAGAGCCCTGAACTGGCAGTTAGCTGCGCTCTGGGCCGCCGTACTCCCCCATTTGCTGATTCTACCGCTCTGGAGCACATTGATGCTGGTTGCTTGTTCGGGCGTGCGGATACAGATTTACCGGGGTATATGGCGCTTCCCACCTTGGTACGTCAAGCTTGCGTTACTCGGGCTGCTTTGGCTCGGGCTGATTTTTAGTTTTGACCGCGATACCTTGATGCGCGGTACCGTTGCCCTGTTGATTGGTGGATCAGCATTCAAGCTGTTAGAGATACACACGCGCCGCGATGCTCTGGTAATTATCTATCTGAGTTATCTGCTGATCGCGATTCAGTTTCTGTTTGAGCAGGGCATTCTCTCTGGACTCTACGCACTTGTCGCGTTTGCCGTGGTTATGGGCTCACAAGTAGCGCTGTTTGACCCGCGCTTGAGAGCGCCTCTGCCGAGTTTGCGCAACACCTTCAAACTGATACTTCCGGCGCTGCCGATGATGGTCTTACTGTTTCTATTGATACCGCGCATCGGACCGCTCTGGAGTGTCCCGCTGGATACGGGTGCAGCAGCGACCGGTCTGTCTGATTCAGTATCACCGGGGGATATATCGTCGATGACCCGCTCTGATGAGTTGGCATTCCGAGCCGGTTTCGACGGGCCTGTCCCTGCCAATTCCCAGCGCTACTGGCGCGCCTTGGTCTACTCGGACTTTGATGGGCGCAGTTGGAGCCTGTCTAAACGTTTGGGACGTCCGCTTGAGACTGTAAACAACCCCCTAGGGCGCTTCAGTTATGAGATTATTATGGAGCCGAGTCATCGACCTTGGCTACCAGTGCTGGATGTTCCGGTCTCTGTGCAGGGCGCGGATCTGCGTGGAGCCCGGCAGGCGGTCTCTAAAAGTCCGATTGATAAGCGCTCGAGCTACAGAGTGACCTCGGCATCACGCTTCGAGCTGCAGTCTGAACTTGATGCAGAGTCGAGAGAGCGGAACCTCGCTTTCCCAACGGATCAAAACCTACGGACTCAAGTGCTGGCACGTCAGTGGTGGCAGGAGGCTGACGCTGACCTTGAGATCTATATTCGCCGTATCGCAGCCCACTTCAATCAGAGCTTTGTCTATACCTTGCAGCCGCCTTTATTAGGCGCCAACTCGGTCGACCAGTTTCTGTTTGAGAGTCAGCGCGGCTTCTGTGGTCATTTTGCCAGTGCGACGGCGCTTATGCTGAGGGCTGCGGGCGTACCGGCGCGTTTGGTCGGTGGCTATCAGGGTGGTGAATACAACGCTGGCGCGGGGTATCTAACGGTGCGCCAGTGGGATGCTCACGCATGGGTGGAGTATCACGATGTTGAACGCGGCTGGGTACGCTTTGATCCTACGGCAGCAGTTGCGCCCGAACGCATTGAACAGTCCGCTGAGGATCTGTTTGCGGATCAGCCAGGTTTCCTAGCGGACAGACCCCTCTCGCCCCTGCGCTTTACCAACAGCGGGTGGCTGCTTGAGGCGCGACGGGCAATCGATGCGCTTAACTTCTCTTGGCATCGCTGGGTGCTGAACTACCAGAATCAACAGACCGACCTGCTGCGATCGCTGCTCGGTGAAATTACGCCTGTGCGCATGGCGCTGGCGTTACTGATACCGGCTGCGCTGATTATGGGGTTTGTCGGGTTCAATCTGCGCCCAAGACGCAGCAAAGATGCGTTAATCCGAGCGCAGCAGAGGTTCGAACGTGTAGCCGCAGGGTTGGGGTACAAGCGCCAACCGAGTGAGACACTCGGCGAACTCGCCAGACGCCTTAAAACCCAGTATTCTGAGATCTCCCCAGCATTGGATCTGCTGGCGTTTATAGAACAGCGCATGCGCTACTCGCCCGACGAGGTGGATCGAGCTGAGCTGATTCGAGCCCTGAACAGAGTTGCCAAAGATCTGCGGCTGGAGTCAATGAAGGTCTCGCGGCAGAACGCACTAGCCAGCTTAAAGAGTAGTAAGGAGAGAGATGCAGGTTCAACTGGCCGATAATGCCGAGTTTAGCTACCGCATCGAGCGCAGTTCCCGACGCCGCACCGTCAGTATTCAGATTGATGCGGGAGAGGTTGTGGTGCGCGCTCCTACCTCGGCCGACACACTCTGGATCGATGGCTGGGTACAGAGTAAAGCGCAGTGGATCTATCCAAGGTTACGGCGTCAGCAAGCAGATTTAGAGCGACACCAGATTGATCTAAGCAGTGGCCAGATCCAGCTGTTCGGTGAGGCTTACCATCTTGTTCATTCACCCGTGCGACGCGCACCCTCAGAAGCCGTGGATAGAGAGCCGCGGCTTATCTACCTGAGCGGGCGTGATAGCTTCAGTGATCCAATGAAATTAGAGCAACGCCTAAAACGCCTTTTGAGAGAGGCGGGTAGATCTCACCTAGAACAGCTAACTCAGCAGATTGCCCAACGCACAGGCCTGATACCCTCGGCTGTCCACGTACGCAACTATAAGCGTAAATGGGGGCAGTGCAGCTCACGTAAAGAGATCACTCTGAACTGGCGAATTCTGCACTTACCAACCACACTTCAAGAGTACGTAATCGTGCATGAGCTCTGCCATCTTCTCCAGATGAACCACAGCTCGGCCTTTTGGAATTTGGTCGAGCAGCACTGCCCAGACTACGTACAGCGGCGCAAACAGCTGAAACAGTACGGCGCCTGTCTGATGTGGTAGCGCTCGGAGCTCTTCACATCGGCAACTTGTTGATAGTTTCGGTCGGAGTCCTTCATGAGCCTGTATCGCAGTATCGAGAAAACCTTCTTCAATAGTCTGACGAAGAAGATTGTGGGTAATCTTCTCTTCGTCTCTATCCCGCCCATACTGATCGCACTACTGGTCCTGGTACACCTCCCGTCAGAGGGAGAAACGCTAGATCCGAGCGCTACACTATGGATCAATGGGATGCTCTACCTGCTCATCGCCTTTTCGGTTTTGGCAGGTCTCTTTACCATCGGTTTTATGCGTCATCTATTTCTCAAGCCGGTGCGGGCGATGATTGAGGTTCTGACCGGCATACGTGATCGCAATGGTGATATCTCGGCTAGCTTACCAGTACAGACCCAAGATGAAATTGCTGAGATGGCGCAGGCGTACAACGCCTTTGCCGACAGTCTAAAGAAAATGATCGCCGAAACTCGCCGGCGGTCAGTGCAAGTGGCGCTGGGCGCCACCCGTGTGCGTAAGGTGACGCTGGAGGCGGGTGTGGTGGCAGCACAACAGGAGTCGCAGGCGCAGCAGGTGTTTCAATCAAGCTCTGAGGCGACAACGGCTATTAGCGAAATTGCCACGACGACGCTGCACATCAATGAGAACAATGCCGACAACCTAGAGCGCGTTAACCAGTCCGGTGACGAGCTGCGCAAAGTGCTGGAGCAGGTGCGTGCGATTCGCGAGCAGGTGATTGGTTTTCAGGGGTCAGTGGATAAGCTGCTGGATAACTCAGCGAGCATGACGGAGATAGTCTCTACGGTACAGAGCTTCTCCGACCAGACCAATCTATTGGCACTGAATGCTTCAATTGAGGCGGCGCGCGCCGGTGAAGCAGGGCGTGGCTTTGCAGTTGTTGCCGATGAGGTGCGTATTCTGGCGCAGAAAGTGAGTCAGGCTACCGGCGAAATCGACGCCAGCATCAATACCATGAAGGGGCTGGTGGGTCATACCAACGACAGTGCCAAGCAAATTTTGGGGTATGTGGAGAACACCGAGGATTATATTAGCAATACAACCGACAATTTTGGCGCGCTGATTGATCAATTTGAAGCCGTCGGCGGACAGCTCACCGGTATCAGCGCTGCGCTAGATGAGCTGGCGTACACCAACAAAGAGTCGCACAGCAATGTCTCTGAAATCACCCGTATGTCGGAGGGTATCCGTGATGAGATGGAGGAGTCTAAGGTGTACTCCGATGAGCTAGAGTTGGCGACTGAACAGACACAGGAGCTTCTATCGCGCTTTATTATCGGGTTCGGCGGCTTCGAAAATATGATTCAGACCGGACGCGGTTGGGCAGAGAAGGTGAGTAAGGCGCTAGAATCGCTACAGGCGCAGGGGCTGAACCTTTTCGATGAAAAGTATCAGCGTACTAACGAGGGGCAAAAGCCCGAGAAGTACGACCTGAGCTACACGGATGCCTATGAGCGCCTGCTGCGGCCGATGTTCGACAGTTTCATCTCGCAGCGCCCGGAGTTTATCTACGCGATTGCGGTTGATCGTAAAGGGTATGCGCCGGCGCACCACACTAAGGTCTCCAATGCGCTCACTGGCAACTTTGATGTGGATAATTTGAAGAGCCGTCATCGCCGCATCTTTGCTGGCAACCGCGCGGAAATACGCCGTGCCAGCCATACCGAACCCTTCCTGCTACAGACCTTTGTGCGTGACACCGGAGAGGTACTCAACGACCTGTCGATTCCGCTCTATGTCGGTGGCCAGCATTGGGGTGGCTTGATTATGGGGTTTGATCCGAAGCAGTTATTGGATGAGTAGAACGTCAGGAATACACCAGTTTCTCGAACGTGCGACTGGCGTCGCAGATTGCAGGTACACGACTTAGCCCTCATGCATTGCCAACATTGCCTCTTTGGTCCACTGCAGGCTCTGTCGATAGGCGCTTTCAAAGACGTTTGAATCAAAGTCGGCCGGTAGCTGATCCCAATCACCAGCCTCGTATGCGATGGCATGGGTAATGGTTTTGCCCATCAAGCCCGCACGGTCACGCACTGCTTGCTGAATGTCCTCACCTAGAGGTATTTGATCCATCAGCTCTTCCGGCGTGATATCCAACATTAGATGAAAACCTGACATCATACCGGCCATAAAGAAACCTGAAGGGTTAGGGTACTTCAACCCTTCAGCAATCAGCTCGCACATACGTCCGCGTATCAGTAGTGCACGTGATAGCTCTTCAGGTTTCTCCTGGTGACTGGTCGCTGCAATCAGTGTGGCCCACTTTTTTACCTGTTCCATACCCAGCATCACTACCGCTTCTGCGATGGATTCGACTTTACGCACCAGCGAGTAGGCTGCGGAGTTGACGATGCGTAATAGTTTGTAGGTGAGCACAGGGTCGCGCATGACCAGTTGCTCGATCTCCTCGGGCTTTACGTTAGGTTTTTGAAGTGATTGTATTAGCTGCATCAGCGCCACCTCATTGGCGTTGATCTTGCGGCCTTTAACCACCTTCGGTTTACTTAAGAAGCTGCCCTCAAACAGTTTACAACCGGCTTCGATACACTCTCCGAGCTGATCCATACTGGCGATCTGTACCGCCATCACAGCCACTTTATGACCGCGCAGTACCTTGACCCATTTAGCAATCTCGGCGGCATCCTTAGTACTCACATCAACGCGCGCGATCTGCACGGCATCAAGCAGTGGCACAATCGACTTGGTGAGTCGGTCAACCTGAATAGCGATGCGGTAGCCGTCGGCTACTAAGCTTCGGACTCTTTCAGCCAGTTGAGGTCGAGTGGCTTCGGCTGAGTGGACCTGCATAACGACTTGGCGAGCAGGAAGCTGGGGTAGCTGATCGTTAAGAATCATACTCTCAGGGATAGTGACAAACCCCGGTACACGCTTCTCTTCACCGTGCTCCGACAGGGTGGTGTAGACACTCAGAATCAGTTCGCCCGAATCATCTTCTGCCATCAAATTGAGATCAGAAGCGGCGCCACTGCCAAGCAGTTCATAGCCGACAACGCGTTGCTCATGGTCGAAGATGGGTTGGCGAACAAGCAGTACCTGGGAGTTTGCAGCGGTCATGAGTCTGTTCCATCGGGGTTGATAAAATGAGTATAGATCAGAAGTCTCGCACCGGCTGAGCTGGTATACTGCGCGCTGGATTATTTTTCAGGTTAGTTATGGAACGGATTAACTGGTTCCCCGGACATATGCACAAGGCTCGCAAAGAGATTGCTGAGCTGATTGCTGAGGTCGATATAGTTATTGAGGTGCTGGATGCGCGTTTGCCGCGCTCTAGTGAGAACCCGCTGGTAGAGCAACTGCGTCGCGGCAAGCCGGTACTGAAGTTACTCAACAAAGCCGATCTTGCTGACCCGGAGGTGACGCAGAGCTGGTTGGATGAGTTCAATGCCCAGCCAGAGGTTACGGCGATTGCCCTGACTACCGCGGATAAAGCGGCTGTTAAACGTATTCCTCAGCATTGTAAGCAGGCTGTGCCAGCCCGCGCCGATAAAGATCGTCCTGTGCGGGCGATGATTATGGGTATTCCCAATGTCGGCAAATCAACGCTGATTAACGCGCTGCTGGGACGCAAGATCGCCAAGGTGGGTAATGAACCCGCCGTAACCAAGGCAAACAAACGCTACTCCGAGTTTCAGGGGATGGTGCTTTCGGATACGCCCGGGATTCTCTGGCCGAAGATCGAGGATCAGGACTCGGGTTACAGATTGGCGGTTAGTGGTGCTATCAAGGATACAGCGATCGATTACGAAATGGTTGCTGTGTACGGGGCGAGTTTTATTCTAAACGCGTATCCAGAGCGACTTCAGGAGCGCTACAAGCTCAAAGCGATGCCCGAAACCGGTGAAAAGTTGTTGGACGCGATTGGCCGTAAGCGCGGCTGTTTGCGTGCTGGCGGAGTTGTCGATATTCACAAAGCGGCAGAGATCCTGATGAACGAAATGCGCTCGGGTAAGTTGGGCCGTATCAGCTTTGAACAGGTCGAGGAGTGGCGCGAGAAAGACCGCATCGCGGCAGAAATCGCTGCCGCTGAGGCAGAAGCTGCTGCTGCAGAAGCTGCGCTTAAGCAGTCTGAAAAACAATCTGATAAGCGCCAGCGCTAAGGTTTTAGGTAGAGATTTAATATGACACGTTTAAAGAAACAGCGCCGTATGGCGAACAAGATCGTGCTGGACAAGACGCCCAAAAAACAGGAGCGTCTGGCCGATCCGGATAGCTATGAAAGCCGCAAACAGCGCGCAATGGCGAAGAAGAAAAAGCATCAGTCGGTGGAGCAGAAACGCATCAAAGCTAAACCGACTAAGTCTGCCATTGAGCGCGATACCGAAGCGGGTCGCCGAGGAGAGCGCAGTGGCGGACGTTTGGCCGATAAGATCCGCAAGCTCAACGCGCAGAAGCGGGATCAGGAACAGAGCAACAGCGACGACAGCGCCGAACAGGTATAAGTAGCAAGCATGAGCAGTCTGCCGCAACAGGTTGATGTTGTTGTTATTGGTGCTGGCGCCTCGGGGCTGATGTGCGCAATCACGGCCGGTTACCGTGGGCGCTCGGTGCTGCTATTGGAGCACTCCAATAAGGCCGGTCGCAAAATCCTGATGTCGGGTGGCGGGCGCTGTAACTTCACTCATATGTTCTCAACACCGGCTAACTTTCTCTCGTCTAATCCACACTTTTGTAAGTCCGCGTTGAGCCGTTATAAGCCGCAGGATTTTGTCGATATGGTCGATCGTCACGGTATCGACTATCACGAGAAGACACCGGGGCAGCTGTTTTGCGATGTCTCTTCGAAAGAGATTCTTCAGATGCTGCTGACAGAGGCGGATTGGGCGGGCGTGCAGCTTGAGATCGGCTGTGCGATTGAACAGGTTGATCCGCAGGCGTCTGGCTACAAAGTGGCCACAGCACGCGGCGTTGTTGATTGTGAATCGCTAGTGATTGCCACCGGTGGTCTCTCTATCCCCAACGGTGGGGCAACCGGTTTTGCCTATGAGTTAGCCGAGCGCTTTGGCATGGCTGTCACCGATCGACGCGCTGCGCTAGTTCCGTTTACGTTGCAACCCGACCTGCTGACACCACTGAAAGAGCTCTCGGGTGTGGCGCAGCCGGCCAGAGTGAGCTGCAACGGTATGAGCTTTAAAGAGCCGATTCTGTTTACTCACCGCGGTATTAGTGGGCCGTCTGTGCTGCAGATCTCCTCGTACTGGGCACCGGGGTCGACTGTTGAGATCGATCTTCTACCGGATCTGGATCTGGCTGAGCTGTTGAAAAATCAGCGCGGCGAGCATCCGCGTTGGAGCCTCGAGCGCAGCCTAAGCGAACATATGAGTAAACGAACGGCACAGGTTCTGTGCGAAATTTGGCAGCTATCGGGCGAGCTCACTCAGTTAAGCAACGAACGCATCGATGAGATCGCGAGAGCGTTTAAACACTGGCAGGTTAAACCCTCAGGGACTGAGGGTTACCGCACGGCCGAGGTTACCATCGGTGGTATAGAGACGAATGAGGTCTCACAGAGGACGTTCGAAGCTAAAAAGGCGCCGGGGCTCTTCTTTATAGGGGAGTGTCTAGATGTTACTGGCCACCTGGGTGGGCATAACTTCCAGTGGGCTTGGGCCAGCGGGTTTTGCTGCGGGCAGGCTGTTTAGGGTCGCTACAAAGGCCAGATGTCGCCTCAAGAGGCGACCTAGATTGATGGTAGGTCGGGTGTCGACCCGACATCTACTCCAAGGTCGCGAACCTACGGCTGGTGCCGCAGATCGCTCCCACAGTGTGTCGCCTCAAGAGGCGACCTACATTTACCCTTTGCGTGAGCTAAAACCGAGCACCGTGTAGAGCGGGCAGAAGTTCACTAGACCGGTCACCAGCGGCACGATGCCAATGTAACCCCACACAGGCAGCGCACCGGTTGCCGCAGCCGCGATCAGCGCTACACCCAGAATAACGCGTAGAATTTTATCGATACCGCCAACATTGAGTTTCATCTGAACTCTCCCTTTTGTGATTTGTATCAAGCATAGCGCGATTCTGCGCTCGCGAAAGCACAATTTTAGACTAAGCTGAGTAAATCTTATTACCGACAGAGCACGGCATCGACAGGAGACTCGGAGAGTACATATGCAGTTATTGCGCTCTTTTTGTTTAAGATAGAGAAGATCATGCAACTCAACCAGTCCCCGTACACTGTTCTCGATATCGAGTGCTGGCAACCTGTGGATGGCGCAGCATCTTTCACGCTTTGAACTTGAGAATCAGAAACTCGCATAAATTGCCAAGCGGGCCGATCTGGATGGTTTAACTGGCTGCCTTAATCGTGAGGGGTGGGAACGTCTTGCTGTACAGGAGTTCTCGCGTTTGAAGCGACAGCTCGATCAGACCACAAGTACTTTGTTGATGTTGGATATTGACCGATTTAAACAGGTTAACGACAACTACGGGCATCTAGTCGGGGATAACGTTTTAAAACAGGTTGTGAAAATCGCGCAGCAGCAGTTACGTGAATCCGATCTCTTGGGGCGTTTCGAAGGGGAGGAGTTTTTGATTCTTTTACCCGACACCGAAGAGCAGGAGGCGGAAACATTAGCAGACCGGCTCAGAACTGCCATTCGCGAAACGAAGCTCTAAAATGTGCCAGCCGTCACTGTCTCAATTGGATTGAGCCAGCATCAGGCTAGTTTGGCGAACCTCGAGCGCTAGATTGAGATCACCGATGGCGCCCTTTATTTAGCTAAAGCTAAAGGGCGCGACCGCGTTCAAATCGCCTGACCCTGACGAGAAGTTAGGCGGGCTGTAGCCCCGTATTGCGCTCAGCCATTGGGCGCTCATCCACCGGCAGATGGATAATCGCTGAGAGTGCCCCGACGCCTATGCCGACCCACCAGACGACGTCGTAGCTGCCGTAAGCGTCGTAGAGCGTGCCGCCCAGCCAGACTCCAATGAATCCACCTAGCTGGTGCGAGAAGAAGACCAGTCCGTAAAGTGTGCCCATGTACTTCAGGCCGTAGATCTGGGCAATCAGCCCCGACGTTAGCGGTACAGTCGCAAGCCACAGAGCACCCATCAGAATGGAGAAGATAACCACCGATTCCGGTGTGATAGGCGAGAGAATAAAGACCGCGGCAACGATCGTGCGTCCCGCGTAGATACTCGCCAGCAGATACTTACGCGAATGTCTCGCGCCTAACCAACCGGCCAAAATAGTACCGCCAATATTGGCGAAGCCGACAAACGCGATGGCTGCTGCTCCCAGGCCTGAAGCTGTGGTGATCCCCAGCGAGCGAACTAGGCTCGTTGGTTCTATAACGCTACACACTTCGGTAATAAAGGCGGGAAAGTGCGCGGTGATAAAGGCGAGTTGGTAACCGCAACTAAAGAAGCCGATAAATATAAAGATGAAGGTTTTATCTTTAATGGCGTTTCTGACCACTGTTCCCATGGAGTCTGTGGTGGGTGCGCTGCTGTCATCCGAGGGCGCTTTGATGAACGGTAGAAGCAGCATCACAGCTAAAATACCCACCGCCATAATTACAAAGACTTCCTGCCAAACGAAGTTGTTTAGCAGCATCTGTACGACAGGAGGGCCGATAACCTGACCTGCGGAACCCGCTGCGGTCGTGATACCCAGCGTCATTGAACGGTGCTTAGCGGGCGTTGCGCGGCCAACAATCGCTAGCAGTACGCCGAAGCCAGTACCGGCGATACCAAATCCAACTAAAATCTCCAGGAATTGATGCTGCCCTGGCGTGATAGCGAAAGCTGAGATAAACAGACCAATCGCATAGCAGACCACACCAAGAACGATCGCTTTACGATCACCAAACTTCTCGGCGATCGCGCTAAAGAGCGGCTGACCTATGCCCCAGGCGAGGTTTTGGATAGCGATTGCAAAGGAGAAGTCAGCTCGCAACCAGTTAAACTCTTGAGCGATCGGAATTTGGAACAAGCCAAAGGAGGCACGGATAGAGAATCCGAGCAGCAGAATGATACAGCTTGCGATCAACACCGGCGTGATCATTCGGCTTTGGGAGGTGGCTGCAACTGACATGAATATTTCTCCGCAAACAATTGACGAACTATAACCAGTTTGGCGGAAAAATTCCTATGAAGTGTCTACTTTTTACACTATTCTCGCGGAACTTTTTTACCCGGATATATGCTCCCACGGAGGAGAATTAATGGAAGATCGTATTATTGTTGGTAGTGAAGAGTGGTGTGCGTTTCCAACGCTGAGCATTCATGCTGTCAAAGCCCGCGTAGACTCGGGTGCAAAAACCTCGGCGCTACACGCGTTCAATATCCGTTCATTTAACCGTAACGGCGAGCAGTGGGTCAGTTTCGATATCCACCCCATTCAGAAGAGTGACACCACAGTGCTGCGCTGTGAGTCCCCCGTGGTGGATCGTCGCACTATTCGCAGTTCCAACGGCACATCTGAGCGGCGCTATGTGATTCGTGTACCCATGTTTCTCGGTGGTCAGAACTGGGATATCGAATTGACGCTGACCAATCGCGATACCATGGGCTACCGCATGCTGCTGGGACGCGAGGCGATGCAGGGTCGGATGCTGGTCGACCCAAGCGCCCACTTTAACCTGGGCGATCTCTCCATCACAGAGGTGCGCAAGATGTACGGTGTCTCTGAGCGCGCGGCGAAAGGTCTGCGTATCGGTGTGCTGGCCTCCAACCCCGAGCTCTATTCTAACCGCCGCCTGATGGAAGCGGGCGAGGAGCGTGGGCATGAGATGGTGTTCCTCGATATCAAACAGTGTTACATGAAGCTGGATGCCGAGAATCCAGAGATTCACTACCGCGGTGGAGACGTAGTGACTGGCCTGGACGCGGTTATCCCGCGCATCCGTCCGTCTATCACTTTTTATGGCTGTGCGCTGACGCGTCACTTCGATAGTTTGGGTGTTTACACTCAGAACACGGCTGACGCCATTACCATGTCCCGCGATAAGCTCTACTCGCTGCAGCTACTGCAAAAAAGTGGCCTGGACATCCCGGTCAGTGGTTTTGCTAACTCGCCAATGGAGACTGAGGATTTGATCTCGATGGTGGGTGGTGCGCCACTCATTGTGAAACTGTTGGAGGGTACTCAAGGGCGCGGTGTAGTGCTCGCTGAGACCGATAAAGCGGCGGAGTCGGTGATCAATGCAATTAAATCTCTACGAGCAAACTTGTTGGTGCAGGAGTTTGTTAAAGAGGCTCAGGGTAAGGATCTGCGTTGCTTCGTGATTGATGGCAAGGTGGTCGCGTCGATTCAACGCACAGCAGCACCCGGTGAGTTTCGTGCCAATATCCACCAAGGTGGTAGCGCGGCTGTTGTTAAGATCACACCGGATGAGCGTAAACTGGCGATCAAAGCTGCCAAGACTCTTGGTCTGCAGGTCGCCGGTGTCGATATTATCCGTTCGAGTCGAGGTCCGCTGTTGCTCGAGGTGAACTCATCTCCCGGCCTTGAGGGCATAGAGTATGCAACTGGCATGGATATGGCCGGCGCGATGATCGCTGAAATAGAGAAGCGCATCGCTAAACGCCGTAAGTAGCCTAAACAGCGAGGTGCATTTACGACTTGCTGACGCGAAAAGCTCTGTGACACCTAGTCTGGCGGCGAGGTGTCTACAAGGGTCAGCGCCGGATCTCAGCCGCCTCGCTCAGCGATGAGCCAGTGCTCAATTGCTGCGAACATCGCAGTGTCCATTGTTCGAGTGTTTCTGTGTCTGTTTTGAAGCACAGAAGCCCGTGCCGGTTTTCCGCACACATAATGCTACCATCAGAGTGCAGTGTAATCAGATAGTTGTCCATGTTGTTCTGTCTCAGTAACACCTAGTGGTATGGAGCCCTTTCAAGCGCATACCTAGACGTTGGGTTGAGCGATGATCTCTCTTTTTCAATGAGAGCAAGAGTGTGAAATCTGTATGTTCTGGGGAATTTGCGATCCGCGGTGCCGAGGTGGCCGCATCGGATGCAAATGAGTACTCAGGTCACAACCCAAGCAGGTTGAATTAGATTTGAAACAAGAGAGGTCGCAAGGAAAATTTGGGGGACTTGTTAAAAGCCCCCCTGAAGCGGGCAATCGGTGTTAGATCACACGAATATTGTCAGCCTGTGGCCCTTTCTGGCCCTGAGAGACAGTGAACTCTACTTGCTGACCTTCTTTAAGGGTTTTGAAGCCGTCGCCCGTGATCGCCTTGAAGTGGGCAAAGACATCAGGGCCTGAAGCCTGCTCAATAAAACCAAAACCTTTATCGTCGTTGAACCATTTAACGGTTCCAGTATGTGTATTTGACATGGGATAGATATCCTATTTTCGTAAAAATTTCCGTCTCGATATCGAGGCGGTCGGCTTGCTAGATTTTTAAGTGTACTTATGAAAACAGGACGAGGAATTGGGCAATACTTCGAAACGGTGGGCATAAATAGTCGATAAAACGTCGAGCAGAATGAAGGTTACTCATTAATATTTGTAAAGTCAATTGTCTTTAATTTTTTGATCAATTTTATTTATTGATTTGTCCGCTTCACGATGCCCTAGCACATGTATAACAAAAGTTATTAGATACTATTTAATTAATTTAGTAATATTAAAAGGAAGGTTAAGTAGCGTCCCTGCGTTGGATATTGAGGATTCGGATTATGAAAACAGCGATCGCCACAGTCACTCTGTCTGGTTCTCTGCCAGATAAGCTCCAAGCCGCAGCTGATGCTGGTTTTGATGCTGTGGAGATCTTTGAGAACGACCTAATACAGTTCTCGGGGACGCCAGCTGATGTACGGCAGATCGCTGATGACCTAGGCCTGCATATCCTCGCGCTCCAACCGTTTCGCGATCTAGAAGCTAACCCCGATCCTATACGCGAACAGAAAATATACTATGTCCAGCGCAAGTTCGAGATGATGCATGAACTCGGCACTCGCCGTATGCTCTGCTGCTCAAACGTGTCGCCCCTGTGTATCAATGATCCTGCTCGCGCAGCCGCTGATCTTGCTCATATTGCCGACCTAGCTGCAAAAGAGGGCTTTACAGTCGGATATGAGGCGCTGGCTTGGGGACGCCATACTGCTGACTATGAAGATGCCTGGAATATCGTCAAACTGGCCGATCATCCGGCTTTGGGTATCAACCTTGATACCTTCCATATGTTCTCGCGCGGTAACACACTCGATTGCCTACGCGATGAGATCACCAACGATAAAATTGCATTGGTGCAGATCGCAGATGCACCGCTGCTGCAGATGCACGACTTTCTGCAGTACAGCCGTCACTTCCGTTGCTTCCCGGGGCAGGGTGATCTGCCTGTAGTAGAGTTTATGCAGGTACTTCGTGATAAAGGCTTTGATGACTATATCTCGCACGAGATCTTCAATGATGAGTTCCGTGCATCCTCGGCCAGAGAGCGTGCTGTCGATGGTATGCGCTCGATGATCTGGCTAGATGAGCAGCTTCAGCAACCTGAGGCTATTCAAGAGCCGAAGCCTGAGGTGACCGATTACGAATTTATCGAATTTGCGATTGAGGGCGAGGAGGGCGACGCGCTGCTGAAGATGCTGGAGGCGCTCGGCTTCAAAGAGAACTACAGCCATGTCTCTAAAGATGTCGGATTGATGCAGATGAACGACATCAACTTAGTGCTCAATCGCGAGCGAGAGAGTTCTGCGCATCAGCACTACAAGCGTCACGGCGCTTCAGTCTGTGCTTTGGCGTTTACCACTAATGATGCCAAAGGCTCTCTGAAGCGCGCGGACCGTTACCGCATGCGTCGCTTCAATAACCAAACAGGCCCCGGTGAGCTCAATATTCCAGCCATTAAAGGGATTGGTGACTCGCTGGTTTATCTGGTGGAACGCTCCAAGAAATTTCGCTTCTTCGATATCGATTTTGAACAGATTGAAGGTGTCGAAACAGCGGATCTTGGCCTCCAGCGTGTCGACCATGTCGCTCAGTCGGTCAGCAACACTGAGTTTCTCTCGGCCAGCTTCTTCTACAAATCGGTGCTCGATTTCAAAATTGATCCCGCCCAGGACCTACCAGATATCTATGGTTTGGTGACAAGTCGGGTTGCCTCAAGCCCCAATGGCAAGGTGCGACTACCAATCAATATGACCGAGGCGCGTCAGGCATCGCCGCAGCGCTTTATTCAGCGCTCACGCGGATCGGGTGTGCAGCAGATCGCTTTTGCCTGTGAGGATATCTTTAAGATGGCGGCACAGATCGGTGAGCAGAATATTCTGCCGATTCCAGAGAACTACTACCGCGATATTGAGGCGCGCTTCCAACTGCCGCCGCAGCAGATAGAAAAGCTCAAAGCGGCGAATGTACTGTTCGATCGCAATGACGAGGGTGAGTTCTTTCATTGCTACACCCGTGAAGTACAGGGCGTCTTCTTTGAGGTGGTACAGCGTGTCGGGAACTATCAGGGGTACGGCGAACCGAACGCTCATATTCGCTTCGCCGCGCAGGCTTACCTGAACGAGTGGAATGCGCTTCTAACACTGTAGGGCGTTATCAGCGCGCTTGCTGCATTACCCCTGATGATAGCTGGCGCAGAACGCGAGCAACAACAAGATTAGCTAGCAGCCAGCGCCACTTCTTGGGAACAAATGGGAAACCGCTTGCCTCACACTGGCGGCGCACAACCTCAGAGTTGTCGCTGCTGGTGAAGAAAATTGGAACCTCACCGAGCCCGAAACTGCGCAGTAGTTTGGCGAGCTCTGGGCCAGCCCAACCATCCTGCAGGTAGTAATCGATCACTAAGCAAGAGATGCTTTTGCGCATCAATATTTTCTGTAACTGATCCCAGTGTGTGATGTTCTGCGCGTCCACACCACGGTTCTTTATCGTCTCTGCCAGCACCCGCCCTTGGGTACCATCATCATCTATTACAACAACCATAGACCCTCCTACTTTTCGTGCTCGGTGTGTTGATCATAGAGAGCCTTGCATATTGCCTGCCAACTTTAAGGCACAAAAAAGCCCGTCAGAAGACGGGCTTTAGAGTTCGAGAGACTAGGCCTTAGCCGATGTTCTCAAATTGCCCCATAGTGTTATCTTTACCACCGGCTTTCAGTGCAGCATCACCCGCGAAGTACTCTTTGTGGTCGTCGCCGATGTTAGAGCCAGCCATATCCTGATGCTTAACCGTTGCGATACCCTGACGGATCTCTTTGCGCTGTACGCCACCGGCGTATGCCAGCATACCTTCGTTACCGAAGTAGCCTTTTGCCAGGTTGTCAGTAGAGAGCGCCGCGGTGTGGTACGTAGGCAGAGTGATCAGGTGGTGGAAGATACCCGCTTCGCGAGAAGCGTCCGCCTGGAAGCTCTGGATGCGTGCATCAGCTTCCTGACCCAGTGCAGTCTCATCGTAGTCCGCGCTCATCAGCTTGGCACGATCGTAGGCAGCCATATCCTTACCTTCTGCACTCCAAGCATCAAATACCTGCTGGCGGAAGTTCAGCGTCCAGTTGAATGATGGTGAGTTGTTGTAAACAAGCTTCGCATTCGGGATCACTTCACGGATACGGTTAACCATGCCAGCGATCTGTTGCACGTGTGGCTTCTCAGTTTCGATCCACAGCAGGTCAGCACCGCTCTGCAGACTAGTGATACAGTCCAAAACCACGCGATCTTCACCAGAGCCTGTCTTGAATTGGAACAGGCCGCTCTGCAGTCGCTTAGGTTTCATCAGCTGGCCGTTTGCTTTGATTACAACGTCACCGTTAGCAATGTCGTCAGCGCTGCTGATAACGTCGCCGTCGAGGAATGAATTGTACTGGTCACCCAAGTCGCCTGGCTCGTTGGTTACAGCGATCTGTTTAGTCAGGCCAGCACCGAGTGAGTCGGTACGTGCAACGATTACACCGTCATCGACGCCCATCTCGAGGAATGCGTAGCGAACTGCGTTGATTTTAGCGATGAAGTCAGCGTGAGGAACAGTTACCTTACCGTCCTGATGGCCACACTGCTTCTCGTCAGATACCTGGTTCTCCAGCTGGATACAGCAAGCGCCGGCTTCAATCATCTTCTTAGCCAGTAGGTAGGTTGCTTCAGCGTTACCGAAACCAGCGTCGATGTCGGCAATGATAGGCACGATGTGAGTTTCGAAGTTGTCGATCTTAGCGATAGTTTCAGTTTCGAGTGTCTGGTTACCCGCTTCACGCGCAGCGTCCAGCTCACGGAAGAGGTGGTTCAGTTCCCAGGCATCAGCTTGCTTGAGGAAAGTGTATAGCTCTTCGATCAGCATAGGTACTGAGGTTTTCTCGTGCATAGACTGGTCTGGCAGTGGACCGAAGTCTGAGCGCAGCGCAGCAACCATCCAGCCTGAGAGGTAGAGATACTTCTTATCGGTAGTGCCGAAGTGCTTTTTGATAGAGATCAGCTTCTGCTGACCGATGAAACCGTGCCAGCAACCCAGCGACTGAGTGTACTGTGAACTATCTGCATCGTAGTCAGCCATGTCTTTGCGCATGATCGCTGCAGTGTACTTAGCGATATCGAGACCAGAGTTAAAACGGTTCTGGAGTTTCATGCGGGTCGCAGATTCGGCGCTGATTGCGCCCCAAGTAGCACCGTACTTGTTACACGTCTGCTGGATAGATTCGATCTCTTGTTTGTAGTTCGACATTTACTTCTTCCTCTATCGGGATGTGGTGTTTCACATGTTGCTAAAGTGCGGTGTGAATTCGCTCTTTAAGTTAAGCGACATATTGGGTGCGGGTTGCAAAGCTGTCAAAGGGGTGTTGTGCAGAGCAGCATTGGCTTTGTTGCAGTTGCGAAAAGGCGGGGTTGTTTTTTGTAGTCAGACTACAAGACGAGTTTGCTATTTTTTTATATAAAAATTAATAAAAACAATAATATAAATAGTTGTTAATAAGTATCATCAACTTAAGTAGTACAGGTTTTCTGGCATTTTTTTATCACATTTTTAATAGATAATAATCTAATCAAATTCCTAAAGAGTCTTAAAAACGAGTTCAGGTATTTGTCTAATTAGATATCGCTAATGTAATTATTGCGACATTGAACGGATTATTGCGGCGCACCATTTTTGTGCTTTAGTCTTTCGTATTACGAAAAAAGTAGAGTATTGAGGGCGAAGAGAGGCGATCCTGACCAGCAGAAATTTGGGCAGATAGGGCTCAGCTGAGCCCACCTGCTTGGTGCAATTTGCTAATGAGTTTGCAGTTCGCTTTTGAAATATTGATTGGCCCACTCACGCGATGATCACAGAGCTGAGTGATCCACTCTGGGTCGCACCCGCTCGTATCCAACTCTGTTCCATTGCAGAAGAGCAGAAGACCACCGGGTTGTTCGATGTAGAGCAGGCGCGCATCGGGTAGTGCATAGACACCCTCATCAGCGTCCAAGCTCTCGAGCCAGTGCGCAGTCTCCATCTCATCGGGTTGGTAGCAATCCTCAGCGTATTTCGGTTCAGAGACATATTGGCCAAACCAGTGCGCCAGCGCCTCAGAATCATCGAGCAGCGCGCTCAGGCGTGAACGGACCGTCGCGAGTGCTGCCGGGTCGATAGCGCCCGGATTCGCAGTTACAGTTAATTCAGGATCTGTATAGCGCGCTTCACTACTGAGCTTCTCGCCAATTTGATCAGAGAATGACCTCAGCATCTCTGCATCCGAGGGGGCCCTGAAGCCAATAGAGTAGGTGACGCAGTCCGGTGAGGTGGCAACGCCGTTGTGCGCAACCTGAGGTGGTAGATAGAGCATATCGCCGGGTTCGAGCTCGTAACTTTCCAAAGCCTCAAACTCACTCAGAATCATCAGTGGAATCTCTGGAATGCGTGGCGACTGACTAGACTCAATGCCGCCGATTTCCCAACGGCGCTTGCCGCCGGCCTGCAGCAGAAAGACGTCATAGTTGTCGTAGTGCGGACCGACGCCGCCACCGACTGTCGCATAACTGATCATCAAATCATCAATACGCCAGCGCGGGATAAAGGTGAAGCTCTCTAAAAGCTCACTCGCGGCCTCTACGTAGTGATCCACTGCTTGAACCAGTAAAGTCCAGTGAGACTCGGGCAGCGTGGCAAAGTCCTCCTCAGTGAATGGACCTTTGCGTAGGTCGAACGCACCGCTTTGGGGTTTGAAGCTGATCAGACGTGACTCCACTTCTGGTTCAAGTGCCAAGCCAGCTAGCTCATCCGCCTCTAGAACCGGCTCCAAGTCAGGAAAAGCCTGGCGAATCAGTACAGGTCGCTTCTGCCAGAATTCCGCCAGAAAGCGTTCGGGGGTTAGTTCGCCCCAACTTATCTCATATAGTTCGCTCATGTTACTTTTCACTTGTTTCAGTTTTGAAGTGCGCAGTGTATCTCAGCCGCTTCTGCAGCCATAGTCTGATACACTTTGCGCGTTATTTTTCTTTGAGGTGAACGATGCAGATTAAACGAGTTGATTACCGCGATTCTGAAGATGCAGCTGCGCTAGTCAGCCTGCTCAATGCCTATGCCGAAGAGCCGTTAGGCGGTGGAGTTTCGCTTAGTCAGCAGGTACGCGAATCGCTGCCGGCGGAGCTCGCTAAAATTCCGGGTGCCTACTCCTTTGTTGTCCGCGAGCAAGGGGAGCCCGTCGCGCTGCTCAACGCTTTCACTGGATTCAGCACCTTTAATGCCCGCCCTCTGATCAATATTCATGATGTCTATGTAGCGCCGTCGGTGCGTGGTGCCGGCGCACTTGAGATGCTGTTTGATGCGGTTGAACAGCAGGCGCGCGCGCTTAACTGTTGCAAGATCACCTTAGAGGTCCTGGAGGACAACGGTAGAGCACAGTCAGCCTATCGTCGACTCGGTTTCAAAGGCTATGAGGTAGGTGAAACTGGCGGTGAAGCTCTCTTCTGGCAGAAAAAACTGCGTTAATGCACCTGCCGCGTTTTCATCGCCTTGCGCACCTGCCTCCCATCAGTCTTAAGGTGCTTGTTTCCCTGCTAATGCTATTGGCGCTGGCGCAAATCTATCTGGCCAACAAAACTTGGCGTACCTATCAGGTGCTCTCGAGTGCACGTACCCTTGGGGTTGAGCAGGCAGCAGACCTGCGCGCTTACACCCGCGTCGACGAGCTGATCTCGCGTTTCGGTATCAGGGAGAGTGCGCTACTACAGGCATTGGGGCGCACCGAGCTGCCGAGTTCAGTAACCAAGGTTAAAACCCTGGCCGCTGAGATGGGGCTGGATGAGCTGATTTTGATTGCGCAGCTTCAGCGGTTGGTACCGCTTGAACAGCAGATGGAAGAGCAGGGCGAGCCAAGCCTCTATCAGCGTTTTGAGACCTTACTCCTTGATTGGCTTCAGACATACGGATTAGTGGTCTTAGTCATTATCGTCTTTCTTGGCGCGCTCGGAATGCCGGTGCCTGCAGGGCCGTTGGCGGCGTTGACCGGCGTGCTCTCGTTTGATGGTTTGATGTCGGGTATCCCGACCGCTCTAACAATCTTGGCAGCGGCGGTAGCCGGTGATCTGTTGATCTATTTAGTGGGCCGCAAGACGGATGATGCCAAGCTTGTTCGATATGGGCGTTGGGTCGGTTACACCGCCGCGAATCGCGTGCGCGTGCTGCACCTGTTTGAGCGTTGGGGTGGCTTAACGCTTTTGCTGACACGGTCGCTGGTGGCTCACATCAGTGCGGTTGCGAGCCTACTGGCTGGCTCATCGGGTATCCGTTTGCGCCTGTTTCTGAGCTACGCTGTGCTTGGGCGGGTGGTCTGGTTATTTATCTATTTTGGGCTGGGCTATCTAGTCGGCAGTGATTTTGACATGGCGAGTAGTTTTCTGAGCTATCTGTCGCTTCTACTGCTAGCGCTGCTGCTGATGGGGCTGCTGATCGAGCTCTACCATAAACAACACAAGCATACCGAGGGGAGTACCCATGGCGTTATTTGAGACCAAGCGCAGTTTGACAGTGGAGGCTGCACACCGATTGGCCCAGCTTGGCCAGCAGTGTGCTGATGAGCTGGGTTTTGCGATGAATGTGATTGTGGTAGACAGTGCCGGCCTGCCCCTGGCACTCCTGCGTAATCCCAAAGCGCCTGACGCCTCGCTTGAGTTTGCTCAGCGTAAAGCCTATACCGCAGCGAGCTATGGCTGGCCGACTGTTAAATGGGACGATATCGTTGGCGAGCGACCGTTAGTGATGCAGGGATTAGCGCAGAATCCGAAAGTGAGCTTAATTGCCGGGGGTATTCCTGTGCAGGTTGAAGGGGAGACGATCGGGGCCATCGGTGTTGCCGGAGCTAAAGCGCCAGAGGACCATCAGGTGGCCCAAGCGGCGCTGGATAAGTTTCTGGCTGAACAGCAGGATTGAGCTGCAGAGCCTTTTATTCTGCGCTTTACACCTTGAATTTGCGTGCGACTCCTAGCATATGCTCGCTTGAGTCGCGGTAGGTTTTACTCATCGTCTGCAACTTTTCAGAGAGTTCCAAACTGGCGTTTGAGGCGTCCAGTACAGAGGCTGTATCCTGAGCAATCACCGCTGAAACTGTGGATTGCTCCTCTGAGGCCGTCGCGACACTGGTCGCCATGGACTCTAGATTGGCCATCACCTCGTTCATCTGCGCCATCGATGCTTGCGATGCCAGCATCTGCTCGGCAGCCTGAGCGTTTAGTTCACCATTCTGTTCGGAGCTGCGACTAATTGCGGCGCTAGCCTGCTGCAGAGAGGCAAGCACTTCGGAGATGCGCTCAGAAGATTCGAGCGATTTCAGGGCCAGACTGCGCACCTCATCTGCAACCACCGAGAAACCACGTCCTTGCTCACCGGCGCGAGCAGCCTCAATCGAGGCATTTAGGGCCAGTAGGTTGGTCTGTTCAAACAGCACATTGATCGTTTTTACTGCGTCGGTTATCTGGTCGACCTGAGAGTCGAGTTTGTTACTGAGTCCGGCGATATCCTGCGCGCTCTGCTGCAGTGCGTCCATCTTCTGCAAGGTGTCGCTGAAGCGCTGCTGATTTTCGTTGCTGCTATCGCCGAGCTCACGCACAGCATCCAGAGTGGAGGCAGCCGCGTTGGCGATCTCGGAGGCGGTTGCTGCATTCTCCTCAACCGCCGAGGAGATGCTAGTAGAGACGCGCTGAGTCTCCCTGGCGTTGCCGAGCAAATGATCGCTAGAGCTATCCAGCTCGGTCACCAGGGTGCCGCTGGCGCTGACAGAGTCGATCAACTCCTTCAGTGTCGACTCAACTGCATCCAGTGTCTGCTGAACCGCTCGAGCGATCTCTCCCAACTCATTTTTTGAGTCGGTATCGAGTTTGATGCTCAGGTCTCTCCCACCAGCGATCTGCTGCAGCTGTTGTGTTAGTCGACGCAGGGAGTTGCGCAGCACGGAGGCGAATCCTAGGTTGACCCAACTCAAAAGAATAATCGCAATAATCAGCAGACCTATAGTAAGCCAAAGTTTTAGATTGGCTGCTGCAGCACTTCTCTGCGCCTGGCTTTCAATGGCGGCTCACTCCTCATCAAGAAGCTTTTTAACGCCGCCGATCTGCTTGGTTGCCAGCGGGAACCACTCCGCAGGGGCTGGAAGTTGATCGAAGTTGGGAGAGTCGCCCAGCACCTGTTGGAGGATGGCGGAGATCTGCTGGCTGGTGGAGTCGCTTAGCACAGCGCGAGCCTTCTCTAAGCGATCGCCGCTCACCTGATTCTCTAGGTAACTGACAATCAACTCCATCTCCTGCTGGTAACCCCGTACCTCTGCACGGGTAGCATCGTTGATCGCCTTACGTGCAAGTGTGCCGTTGATCTTGCCGCGGACTTGGCCCGCACGCTCTTTGTATTTCCCGAGTAGTTGTGCCATTGCTAGGTCGGTATTGACCGCGTTAGAGCTAATTTCGTTGGTGAGGCTGCCAAGGGCATCAATCGCGAGACGGTTAGCTTGGCTGTAGAAGCCAAAAGCATTGGCGCCTGAGAGGGCATCAACTTCACGGCGTAGTTTGGGTTTTCCATTTAATTGCTGACGCAGCAGCTCTGTTGAGTTTGCAACCGCGGGAAAATCACTGGAGAGCGTAGCGATCACCTCGTCCAGAGTCTGTACAGCAGCATCTGCGTTAGAGCGCTGTTTAGTTACCTTGGCGCGGGCTTCATCGGAGGGGTTACCGAGGAAACCGGCGGTAAGACCGCGCTCAACTGCATGTTGATGGGCAACATTGTCGAGGGCTTTGAGCGCTTCGAGCAAACGCAGGTCATTCAAGGCGTTGCGTCTCTCTGTTAGCTCAACGCTAATCGCAAGGGCGGCGAGTAGCAGAATTACGATCGCAGCTAGAATGGAACTGGCGAAGTTGATCTTAACGAGTGAGAAACGGCCTAGTAGCTTCATTTGGAATTTCCACTATATCTAGATACCGCAGCCGGCGTGCGCGGTATCAATGTTAGAATCTAATGGATTGAAATATAGTCTAGGGTTTTGAGGTGTGCTGCTTAGCGAGCCGCTTGAGCAATTGAAGTGTCTTACTTCTTCTCGTTGTCGAGTGTCTCCTCGACGGCGTTGAGAATACCGCGCAGCATCCCCATCTCGGCTTTTTCCGGGCGGGTGCGGTTGAAGTAGCGACGTAGTTTGTCGAGCACGCGCCCCTCATGCTGCGGAATAATAAAGTTAACCCGGCGTAGTACCCTTTCAAGGTGTTCGAAGAAGAGCACCATCTCGTGCTGACGTGGATAGGGGGCAGGTTCGAGTGATTGTCTATCGATTACCCGAGTCGCTCGGCGCAACTCATAGCAGACCAGTTGAATCGCTTGGGATACGTTAAGAACAGGGTATTCGGGATTGGCGTCGATAAACAGGTGACGATTACACAGCAACATCTCACTGTTATTGAGTCCACTGGTCTCACGCCCAAACAGAATCGCAATCTGGCCCTCCTGAGCCTCCTGCCAAATCTGCGCTGAAGCTGTCTCTAGATCTTGCAGCGGCAGATCATAGGCGCGCTCACGCGCGCTCGTGCCCACCACTAACTGGCAGTCGGCAATCGCCTCTTCAACGCTGTTAACTACCCGCGCATTGTCTAGCAGATCTTTCGCACCAGCCGCCCGTGAATCAGCCTCTTCAGACGGAAACTCACGAGGGTTAACCAGCCAGAGCTGCTCCAACCCCATGTTTTTAAGTGCGCGTGCAGCGGCGCCGATATTACCGGGGTGAAAGGTTTCAACCAGAACGATGCGGATATTCGAGAGCATAGGATTGTCCGATGTAGGAGGGTTATGCGGCAAAGCCGCATGACGCGATATTCCAGCTGGGTTTGGCTGAGGTCGCGACCTCCGCTGCGCCGAGATCCCTCCTACGGTTTATTAGATCTTCGCAGCCTGCTCAGCCGCGTTACCGACATAGGTGCCCGGCGTCAGAGTGCGCAGTTCAGCTTTTGCCGACTCAGGAATTTCTAGTGTCTCGATGAAGTCGAGCATCACCTCTTTGGTCATCCCTTTGCCGCGCGTCAGTGCTTTGAGCTTCTCGTACGGCTCTTCAATCGCGTAGCGACGCATTACCGTCTGAATTGGCTCTGCCAGAACTTCCCAGCTGTTATCCAGATCTGCATTCAGGCGCTCAGCGTTTACTTCCAGCTTGCTGATGCCTTTCAGTGTCGCCGCGTAGGCGATCAGCGAGTGACCGAAACCAACACCTAGGTTACGTAGAACCGTTGAGTCAGTCAGGTCGCGCTGCCAGCGAGAGATCGGCAATTTAGCAGTGAGGTGGCCCATGATCGCGTTGGCGATACCGAGGTTGCCCTCAGAGTTCTCAAAGTCGATCGGGTTAACTTTGTGCGGCATCGTTGATGAGCCCACTTCACCGGCAATGGTTTTCTGCTTGAAGTAGCCCCATGCGATGTAACCCCAGACATCACGATCGAAGTCGATCAGAATGGTGTTGTAGCGGCAGACCAGGTCAAACAGCTCAGCGATGTAGTCGTGCGGCTCGATCTGTGTGGTGTATGGGTTGTAGTCCAGACCCAGTGATTCGATAAAATCTTTGGCGTTCGCTTCCCAGTCGATCTCGGGGTAAGCGCTGAGGTGTGCGTTGTAGTTACCCACGGCACCGTTGATCTTTCCAAGGAACTCGATGTTATCGAGCTGTTTGATCTGGCGACGCAGACGGTAAGCGACGTTCGCCATCTCTTTGCCCAGTGTCGAAGGTGAGGCTGTCTGGCCGTGTGTGCGTGACAGCATTGGCTGGCCAGCAAAGTCGCGACCGAGCTTCGCGATCTGGCTCTCAATTTCAGCCATCTCTTTGCGCATTACCGCGACGCCATTCTTGAGCATCAGTGCATGTGACAGGTTGTTGATATCTTCCGAGGTACACGCGAAGTGCACGAATTCACCAATCGCAGCGAGCTCAGCGTTAGCGCTGATGCGCTCTTTGATGAAGTACTCAACCGCTTTAACGTCGTGGTTGGTAGTACGTTCGATCTCTTTGATGCGCTCGGCATCGGTTACCGAGAAGTTAGCAACTAGCTCGTCCAGCAGGGCGTTAGCTTCGCTGCTTAGTGATGGAACTTCAGCGATTTCAGTGTGTGACGCCAGTTTCTGCAGCCAGCGAACCTCAACCTCGACACGAAAGCGGATAAGGCCGAATTCGCTGAAGATTGAACGGAGGTCTGAGGTTTTGCTGCCGTAACGGCCATCTACCGGAGAAACGGCGGTAAGTGCGCTAAGTTCCATGTCTCAATAGTCTCGGATTGGTGAATTTCGAAGGGTGCGAATTCTAGCAAATTAAGGAGCTAAAAGCACCCTCAAGGGAGTGCTGTGGAAGGGATGTACGCGCAGCGTATTTCCCGACAAAAACGCTCGTGATGGAATAGCCTTCCCGGCGCTTTACGTACAGGTCGCGAACGTGCGGCTGGCGCCGCAGATCGCTTCTACTTCAATAGCTGCGCTAGCGGCGCGCGCAGGCGTGCCCGCAGGAAGATAAAGTGCCAGCGGTGTCCGCCTACCTGACGCCAGAGCATTGCGGCGCGTATACCAGAGAGCAGGAGCGCGCGAATGCGTGCGGCGTTTTCCGAATTTTGTAGATTGCGTGGGTCGCCCTGCACCTGAATACGGAAACTGAACTGGCTAATTGTCTCTTGATAGAGCTGATCGAGGCCGGCTATGACAACTGAGTGCGCGTAGCGACTGGGGCCGAGATCTTCATCTTGAGAATCGCTGGTGGAGGAGAAGTAACGCGCTTTCTGCTCCAGGGCATCGAGCCGCTCCCCAATTATCTGCAGAAATTGCGGGTTCTTCGCAAGTTTTCGCTCCAGCGCAATCATGCTCAGGGCGTAGCGTGTCATATGCGGAGTGAGCGTGCTGCCCTTTTTATCGACTGTTTTCTGCAGCTCTTTCAGGCCTGTGCTCAAGTTAAAGCGAAGCTGGTCAGCACCGCCGTAGACATCCTCGGTGTTATTCGGATTGGTAACAAAGAGACTGGCAACACTCGCCTCTAGAGCGTCTTGGCTCACCAGCCCCTGTCGGGCGATCTGGTCTACCAGTGACGCTGCCTGAAACACGCCCGCTAGGGCGATGGTCTGCTCAACAGATGCTCGCATCATTTAACTTACTTCCAATAAAGATCACGTGAGCTATGTTCGATTACCCCGCCACCGAGGCAGAGATCATCGCTATATAACACCAGAGATTGACCGGGTGTTACGGCGCGTTGGCGCTCATCAAAGGTAACGCGGTAGCCGCCCTCAATCGCCTCGATAAGACACGCCTGATCTGGCTGACGATAACGCACTTTGGCTCTGCAACGCAGTGGCAGTGTTGGTTCTTCACCGCTAATCCAGAAGATCTCACGAGCGAATAGCCAGTCTGAGTAGAGCAGTTCGTTGTCGATGCCCTGCACCGCGATCAGTTCATTTTTGTCGAGGTTTTTACCGGCTACAAACCAGGGCTCCTCAGGGTAGTTGGCAAGTCCACCGATTCCCAACCCTTGGCGCTGACCGAGGGTGTAGTACATCAACCCCTGATGTTCGCCAATCTGATCCCCTTCAGGCGTAACAATTTTGCCCTGCTGAGCGGGTAGATACTGCTTTAAGAAGTCGGTAAAACGCCGCTCGCCGATAAAACAGATACCGGTGCTGTCCTTCTTCTTCGCCGTGGCTAGATCTAGCATATCGGCGATTTCGCGGACCTTGGGCTTCTCTAGCTCGCCGACAGGGAAGAGCGTCATGGCTAGCTCTTCGTTGCCAACCTGGTGCAGGAAATAGCTTTGGTCTTTGTTGGGGTCCAACCCTTTGAGAAGTACAGCTTTGCCGTCTCGCTCTGCACGGCGGGTGTAGTGACCCGTGGCGATTAGATCGGCGCCAAGCATCTGTGCATATTCAAGGAACGCCTTGAACTTGATTTCTCGGTTACAGAGTATGTCTGGGTTGGGCGTGCGGCCCGCTTTGTACTCTTCCAAAAAGTGTTCAAAGACGTTATCCCAGTACTCAGCAGCAAAGTTGGCGGTGTGAAGATGGATGCCAAGCTTGTCACAGACCGCTTGTGCATCTGCTAGGTCTTCGATAGCGGTGCAGTACTCGGTGCCGTCATCTTCATCCCAGTTCTTCATAAACAGTCCCTCAACCTGATACCCCTGCTGCTGCAACAGGTAGGCTGAGACGGACGAATCAACGCCGCCCGACATGCCAACAATTACTTTCTTACTGCTGTTTTCGGTCATCAATTTAATCTTTCAAAAAATCGAGCGGGTAATTGATCCCGCGCAGATAGTCGTCGATGCACTCTAGCACCAGATGCGCCCTAAGATTTGTGGCTGCTGCCACCTCATCCCGAGTCATCCAGACCGGTCCGATAATTCCATCGTCAAGCACGGCGTTTTCGACCTGCCCAGTGATACGAGCGATAAAACAGACTCGATGAAAGGTGAGTGTTTTATCTGTGGTTCGATAGACATAGAGGCCCAGTAGTGCCTCGGGCTCAACTTGGTAACCGGTCTCCTCGAGCACCTCGCGCACCATACCCTCAGCGAAGGTCTCGTTCTCTTCCAGATGACCAGCGGGCTGGTTAATCAGGCGTTCGCCTTTGATCATCTCTTCGACCAGTAAGAACTCGCCGTCGCGTTCGATTATCGCGGCGACGGTGCTACGCGGAGTCCAACGGTTAGAATAGGGCGAATTGCTATAGTTCGACATCGACGGTTTATCAAAATAAAAAGAGCGCATATCATACCAGCTTTGGCGCCGTCGGGCGGAGCAAATTAGCGCAGGATTGAATATCTATGAGTGATTATATCGAGGTTACTGAAGCGAGTCTGAATAGTGCGGACGTCAATGCCTGGCTAAAAGAGTCTCCTGAGGGGGTTGGCGCGCTGGTGACCTTCACCGGTTTGGTGCGCGAGCTCGATGATGCGGACCTTGAAGCGATGGAGCTCGAGCACTATCCGGGTATGACTGAGAAGGCGCTGCAGAAGATCATTGATCAGGCCCGCGAACGCTGGCCACTTAAGCGCGTTTGGATTGTGCATCGTGTTGGGCGCATGACGCTGGCGGATGAGGTAGTGCAGGTCGGTGTGAGCTCAGCCCACCGCAAAGCCGCATTCGAGGCGGCGGTTTTCATTATGGATTATCTGAAACGTGACGCGCCTTTCTGGAAACGCGAAGTGAGTGATAAAGGCTCGGTTTGGGTGGAGCAGAAAGGCACCGATCTGGACGCCGCGAATAGCTGGGACTAACGCATTCCTGAGGTTGTAGGAAGGTTATGCGGCAAAGCCGCATCACGCGATTTCCTGAGGCTTGACCAGTCGCGAACATGCGCTGCGCGCAGATCGCTCCTACCGTCTTCTCTGATTTCTCTGCGGTTTGCGTGGGCGCTCTGTCGGTAGGTTTACCTGCTCTTTGCGCCATTCGCCGGGCTGTAAACCATCCACTCGCCAAGGGCCGATCGCCACACGCACGAGGCGTAGGGTCGGAAAACCGACGGCGGCGGTCATGCGCCTTACCTGACGATTTTTACCCTCCGAAATGCGCAGCTCAATCCAGCTGGTTGGCTGGTTTTTGCGTTCCCGAATCGGCGGGTTACGCTGCCACAGCTCTGGTTCTCTTAGACGCTCAGCGTAGGCGGGACGAGTTTTGCCATCTTTGAGCTCCACACCTCTGCGCAGTTGCTGCAGTGCCGTTTCGCTAATCTCGCCTTCCAGCTGCACCCAGTAGCTCTTCTCGAATTTAAACTTGGGATTGGCTAGTCGGTGCTGCAGCGCGCCGTCGGCCGTTAAGATAAGCAAACCCTCAGAGTCATAATCGAGTCGACCAGCAGCGTAGATATTTGGTGTGTCTACATAGGCCGCGAGTGTTTCTCTACCCTCGCTATCAGTAAAGGTGGAGAGCACATTGAAGGGCTTGTTAAGCAGGTAAATTTCGGACATTAAAACCTCGAGGCGCCCGCGCCTTCCGAGCGCTACTAGCCCCTAGTGCTTCCTGTCAATTCCACCCCGCATGAAAACCGGAGTGGTCATTAGTTTGCAGGACTGATGTTGATTGCGTGCATCCCTTTTGGGCCGTCCTGCAGTTCGAAATGAACGGGTTGGCCCGCGCGCAGCGATTTAAAACCATCGCTCTGAACGGCCGAGAAGTGGGCAAAAACCTCACCTTCGATATGATCAGAGATAATAAACCCGTAGCCTTTAGCGTTGCTAAACCACTTTACGGTTCCGGTGTGCATAGCAGAAACTCCATCTGTGCTTGCAGTTTAATGACTTTCAATTACGAACAGTCATCAGCGATCTGTACTTAAGGCTAAATCCGTTCTGCCTCTGTTTCCGTACCCCTGTCACAAGGGACATCTAAGCGTCTAAGATACTGATATATAGTAAGAGTTCAAGAGAAACTGCTCGGATTAGCCGATAGGAACTTCTCCCATTGCGGCTCGGCTCGCACTGGAGTAGTTTTAAGAGGTGAGCGGTAGAGAAAGTGGTAACGGTTATCGGCTTACATGCAATTTCACCAAGTTAGAATTTTGCATGGGTTTTGCAGCCGGGGTTGCATAGCGAGGTTTCAATCACCATCTATACTGCTAAGCAGAGCCGATTAGATTGACACAGGCACTGTCCTGAAACTGAAGATAGAGACAACAGCGTTTTTGGAACAAGATGAATCTACGCGGCATTAAAGAGTTCGGAATTTACGACCAACAGGACGATGAGGAGCAGGGGCCGGAGTACAACCCCCTTACGACTGTTGCAGAGGCAAAGCCCGAGTTAAAGCAGCCCCCAATGTACCGGGTGGTGCTGCTGAACGATGACTACACACCGATGGAGTTTGTCGTCGAAGTTTTAATGACCTTCTTTGCAATGAATGAGGAGAAAGCGACGCAGGTAATGCTCGCGGTTCACCAGCAGGGTAAAGGGGTCTGTGGTATCTATAGCCGCGATGTGGCTGAGACTAAGGCAACACAGGTAAATCAGTTTTCACGACAGAACAAGCACCCATTGCTCTGTGAAGTAGAGAAGGTGTAAGGGGCGAAATATGTTGAACCGTGAGTTAGAAGAGACACTCAGTAGTGCATTCCGTGACGCGCTTCACCGCCGCCACGAGTTCATGACAGTAGAACATCTGTTGCTAGCACTGCTAGATAACCGCCAAGCAGCCGAAGTGCTGCACGCTTGCGGCGTCGACTTTGAGCGTCTGCGCGAGCAACTGCAGCGCTTTGTCGAAGAGACGACGCCACTGTTGCCTGAGAATACCCCAGAGGCCGAGACTCAGCCGACGCTAGGGTTCCAGCGCGTGCTGCAGCGCGCGGTCTTCCATGTTCAATCCTCGGGCAAATCTGAGGTTTCAGGCGCTAACGTTCTGGTAGCGATCTTCAGTGAGAAAGAGAGCCACGCCGTTTACGTGCTGCAGATGCAGGGTGTTGAGCGCCTCGATGTGGTGAACTTTATTTCGCACGGTATCTCTGAAACTCAGAGCAGCGAAGAGCAGGCTGATGAGACAACAGAGACTGCAGAGGAGTCCCCCAATGACGCTTCGAGTCCGCTAAAACAGTACGCCGTGAATCTCAACCAGCAGGCTGCTGAGGGTATGATTGATCCGCTAGTCGGACGTGACTCTGAGGTTGAACGTGTCGTTCAGATCCTTTCGCGCCGCCGCAAAAACAATCCGCTGCTCGTCGGCGAGGCGGGTGTCGGCAAAACCGCCATCGCTGAAGGTCTGGCGAAGCTAATCGTCGAGGAGCAGGTACCCAGTGTTATCGCTGAGTCTGTCGTCTACTCCCTCGACCTAGGTGCGTTGCTGGCAGGTACCAAGTATCGCGGTGATTTTGAGAAACGACTCAAGGCGCTGCTCAATGAGATTAAGAAGAAGCCTCATTCGATCCTTTTCATCGATGAGATTCACACGATTATAGGTGCCGGCGCTGCGTCCGGCGGTTCAATGGATGCGAGCAATCTGCTTAAGCCGCTGCTCAGCTCTGGTCAGATCCGGTGTATCGGCTCGACCACCTTCCAAGAGTTCCGCGGCATCTTTGAGAAGGATCGTGCACTAGCACGTCGTTTCCAGAAAGTTGACGTGATGGAACCGAGCGTTGATGACACCTACCAGATTTTGCGTGGTCTGAAATCGCGCTTTGAAGAGCATCACGAGATCCGCTACGAGGATGAGGCGCTGCGTGCTGCCGCTGAGCTGGCGGAGCGCTACATCAACGAGAAACATCTGCCAGACAAGGCGATCGATGTGATCGATGAAGCGGGCGCTTATCAGCGCCTGTTGAAGCCTGAAGACCGGGTGGAGGTTATTGGTGTTGAGCAGGTTGAGGCAATTGTAGCCAAGATTGCACGCATACCACCGAAGAGTGTATCGACCTCAGACAAGCAGCAGCTCGGCAAGCTCGACTCCAGCCTCAAAATGGTGGTGTTGGGCCAAGACGAGGCGATTGATACGCTGTCAGCTGCGATCAAGCTGTCGCGTGCTGGGCTTAAAGAGCCGAACAAACCGGTGGGTAGCTTTCTGTTTGCCGGCCCTACGGGTGTCGGTAAGACAGAGGTTACCGCGCAGTTGGCGCGTATCATGGGCATCGAACTGATTCGTTTCGATATGTCCGAGTACATGGAGCGTCACACTGTCTCTCGTTTGATCGGTGCGCCTCCGGGTTATGTTGGTTACGACCAGGGCGGCCTGCTAACCGAAGCGGTTACCAAGAATCCACATGCGGTGCTTCTGCTTGATGAGATCGAGAAAGCTCACCCTGAGGTATTCAACCTGCTATTGCAGGTGATGGATAACGGTACATTGACCGACAACAATGGTCGCAAGGCCGACTTCCGTAACGTCATCCTGGTGATGACTACCAACGCGGGTGCCGAAGCGATGAGTCGTCCGAGCATCGGCTTTACCAATCAGGATCACTCGTCCGACGGGATGGAGGCGCTTAAACGTCTGTTTACGCCGGAGTTCCGCAACCGACTGGACGCAGTGGTGCAGTTTAAACCACTATCGCTCGAGATCGTTCGCGGCGTGGTCGACAAGTTCCTGACCGAGTTGCAGGCGCAGTTAGATGAGAAGCGGGTCATGATTCACGCAACATCTGAGGCGCGTGACTGGTTGGCTGAACACGGCTACGACGAGAAGATGGGTGCGCGCCCCATGCGTCGCTTGATTCAAGAGAAGATCAAGAAGCCGTTGGCTGAGCTGATACTCTTTGGTGAGTTGGCTGAGCAGGGTGGTGAAGTAGAGATTCGTGTCGGCGCCGATGGCGAGCTAACACTGGAGATAGAAGAGGTGGTCGCTTAGGCGGCCACCTGCTCCTGAGTCTTGGCTTAGCGAGCGCGGTAGACGATACGGCCTTTGTTGAGGTCGTATGGCGTTAGCTCAACCTTAACCTTGTCGCCTGTCAGAATACGGATGTAGTTCTTTCGCATTTTGCCCGAGATGTGTGCGGTCACAACGTGGCCGTTCTCAAGTTCTACACGGAACATAGTGTTAGGAAGGGTATCTACAACCGTTCCTTCCATCTCAAAAGCTTCTTCTTTAGCCATTCACTCTTAACCTTAGGTGTTTGTCATCACTCCGGATTGGGCGCACGTCGCTGTACCCGGATTTGGAAAGCGCCATATTCTGCACTAATCGCAGCCTAATGTGAAATGAATTGCCTGTTTTCTGAGCAATTTGTCGATTCGGTTAGAGAGACTCTTGGCGCTCAGCGTCGCCAACTCGGATCCAGACGCCCTGTTCGAGACGCTCAAGCGGGTAGAAGCGGGCTTTATAGCTCATCTTGCGACAGTTTTTTACCCAGTAACCCAAGTAGAGGTAGCCGCCGCGCTGTTCACGCAGTTGCATCAGCTGCCAAAGGACTGCATAGGTCCCTAGACTGCGATGCTCATGCTCAGGATCGTAAAAAGTGTAAACCGCTGATTGCCCCCGCTGCAGACTGTCTGAGACGGCAACAGCTAGGAGTTTACCCTCAGCGTCACGCATCAGATGAAATTGGCTCTGTTGGTTGGAGTCCGCCAGAAATCCAGAGAACTGACCCGGCGAAGGGGGATACATATCACCATCAGAGTGGCGCTCTTTGATATAACGCTCGTAGAGTTTGTAGATCTCATCCGTAAGTGCGGGGTCGATGCTCTCGACGCTAAGATCGCGATTCTTGTTCCAGATGCGTTTCTGAGACTTTGACATCTGGAACTCATACGCCGGTATTCGAACGGATATGCAGGCATCACACTGGATGCAGTGTGGGCGGTAGATGTGCGAACCTGAACGGCGAAAGCCCATATCGGTCAGCTGGGCATAGATGTCTGCGTCTACATCTGCCTGAGGGTCGACAAAGAGCGTGCGTGCCTTCTCATTGTCAAGGTAGCTGCACTCATGCTCTGGGGTGGCAAAAAAACGCAGTGTTTGAAGAGTAGACATCTATTTGCTCCCGGACTGCTGGTGCCATATCGGATCACGCCAGACGTCCGTCTCAGGACGATTATTGCAGCTTAGTAGCAGCTGCTCAAACTGCTCGCGGTCAATCTCCTCTGCACCCAAGGAGTGCAGGTGTGGGTTATAGACCTGACAGTCAATTACAGCATAGCCTGCTTGGCCAAGTTTTTCAGCCAGATGGTAGAGACAAATCTTTGAAGCGTCAGGTATCGCTGAGAACATTGATTCGCCGAAGAATAACTTGCCTATGGCTAGGCCGTAGAGCCCACCAACTAACTCACCATCTGTCCAGAGCTCGACGCTGTGGCCCACACCCCGTTTGGCAAGCTCGGTGTAGGCGCTGATAAACGCCGGGCTGATCCAGGTGCCCTCTTGCATTGAGCGAGGTGCAGCGCAAGCTCTCATTACCGCGGTGAAGGAGCTGTCGATGCGCACTTCATAATTGAGTTGGCGCATCCGTTTGCGCAGTGATTTAGAGGGGTGGAATTGATCGGGAAAAAGTACGCAGCGAGGCGATGGGCTCCACCAGAGGATCGGTTCGCCGTCGTTGAACCAAGGGAAGATACCCTTAGGGTAAGCGGTTTGCAGCCAGTCCGCGTTAAGTTCGCCGCCGGCTGCGAGCAATCCGTTGGGCTCATTAAGAGCCCATTCGGTTGGCGGAAAGGCCGGGAATCCCGGATCCAGCCAAGGGAGCATATTACTTCTCGAGCGAGTCGAGGTAGCGCTCTGCGTCTAGGGCCGCCATACAGCCAAAGCCCGCGGAGGTGATCGCCTGACGGTAGATGTGGTCGCACACATCACCGGCCGCGAAGACACCCTCAACGTTGGTTTGTGTCGCATTCCCGTCAGTCCCAGAGTGGATTTTCAGATAACCATCTTTCATATCCAACTGACCTTCAAACAGATCGGTGTTGGGCTTGTGGCCAATCGCGATGAATACGCCCTGTGCATCTAACTCCTGAGTCTCGCCGGTTTCGGTGCTCTTAACACGAATACCGGTGACGCCAGATTGATCGCCCAGAACTTCGTCTAACTGGTGGTTCCAAACGATGTTAACGTTGCCAGTTTCAGCACGCTCAAACAATTTGTCCTGAAGAATTTTCTCTGAGCGCAGAGAGTCGCGGCGGTGCACCAGCGTCACCTCAGCGGCGATGTTTGAGAGGTAGAGCGCTTCTTCCACGGCTGTATTACCACCTCCGACCACGACAACTTTCTGGTTGCGGTAGAAGAAGCCGTCACAGGTCGCACAGGCGCTGACGCCTTTGCCCTTGAACGCCTCTTCGGAGTCCAGCCCCAGATATTGCGCCGATGCGCCGGTGCAGATAATCAGCGCATCACAGCTGTACTCACCCATATCGCCTTTGAGGATGAATGGGCGGCTCTGCAGCTCAGCGGTGTGGATGTGGTCAAACACAACCTGAGTATCGAAGCGCTCCGCATGCGCCTGCATGCGCTGCATCAGTTCAGGGCCCTGAACCCCGTCAACGTCACCCGGCCAGTTGTCGACATCGGTAGTTGTGGTTAGCTGGCCACCGGCCTGCATACCGGTAATAACGATTGGATTGAGGTTGGCGCGCGCGGCATAAACAGCAGCTGTGTAACCCGCAGGGCCGGAACCCAGGATAATCAGGCGGTGGTGTTGAATTTCGCTCATTGCTAGGAGTCCAGTGGAGTAAGATAGAAATATAAGTTGTGGCATAGTTTATGGGGCTGGCGGGCCGCAATTCAACCCCAGATAGGGCAAGACCTTCACCTCCTGTTTATGCTATTTTGGCAACTAATAGATCCTGTTCGACATAAGGGATGCTCGTTGAGTACTCAGGAAAACGCTAATACACCTACCGTTGCCCAGCAGTTGGGCCGCATCGCGCGTGAATCAGCTCTGGTTTTAGCAATCGGTGCCAACGTACTGCTACTGCTCGCTCTCTTCAGTTACGACCCGCGTGACCCCGGCTGGTCACACTACGCTTATCAAGCCAAGGTAAATAACTGGGTGGGTAATTTTGGTGCCTGGATAGCTGACTACACGGTCGCTTGGTTGGGTGCCGCGGCTTTCCTGCTGCCGCTGCTGATTATCGTGCCGGCCTGGCGCTGGTTACGCCGTCGTCAGTTGGGTACGTTGCAACAGCTACCCTTTATTCTTCTGCGCCTCTTCGGGGCGACCTTGATGCTGATCTCGCTCTCAGCACTCGCTTCGCTGCACTTCACCAACGAGGCGCTGCAATTCCCGTTCTCGGCGGGAGGCCTCTCGGGTCAAGCGCTTGGAGAGTTTGCAGTACATTGGTTGAACTTGATTGGCGCCACCGTCGTGCTTTGGATTGCACTGTTGTTGGGCCTGACACTCTATGTTGATACCAGTTGGGCGCAGGTATTGGATGGTCTAGGTAACGCCGTTTTCTGGGTGAGCGATAAGCTGACCTCTGTGAAGGTCTCGGTGCCTGAGCGACCCAAGGCCAAAGTCGCGGGTGCCGGTGCCGAGCGTCCCGTTGAAGTGCGAAAAGTGGATCGCATCGAACCCGAGATGGACCTTGGCCCAGCAACCGATCCGAATCCGGCTGCTAAGAAACCTGCACCTGTCTCGTTTACGCCAGATGTTACCCAAGCAGAGATAGCGAAGCCGGCGACTACTCCAGTTGCTGCGCAATCGGCTGCTGATACCCCGCCTTGGGACACGCCTACCAAAGCGGCCGATGCTGATGCAAAGCGCAACGTTAAGATTGTGCCGCTGTCACAGACTCACAAGCCGCTAGAGAGCGATGACGACAAGGATGTTAAACCGAGCGCACCGGCGAAGATGAAGCTGCCGAGCCTCGAACTGCTTGATCCACCGGAGCTACAAACCGACCAGGGCTACACCGAAGAGGAGGTGGAGCAGCTTTCGCGTCTGCTAGAGCAGAAACTCAAAGACTTTGGCGTTGTTGCCGAGGTGGTTGAAGTTAACCCCGGACCGGTGATCACCCGATTTGAAATTCAACCGGCACCGGGCGTCAAAGCGAGCAAGATCTCCAACCTGGCGCGCGACCTGGCACGCTCGATGGCGGTTGCCGCTGTGCGTGTTGTAGAGGTGATTCCGGGTAAATCGGTGGTGGGTATCGAGATTCCGAACCATTCTCGTCAGATGGTGCGTTTGTCAGAGGTTCTCAACTCCAAACCGTACTTGGATGCGGCTTCGAAACTCACGCTGGCGCTGGGCAACGATATCGCCGGTAACCCCGTTGTTGCGAACTTGGCGAAGATGCCACATCTGTTGGTGGCGGGTACCACCGGGTCGGGTAAGTCCGTTGGTGTTAACGCGATGCTGCTCAGTCTGCTCTACAAAGCGACGCCCGAGCAGGTGCGTCTAATGCTGGTAGACCCGAAGATGCTCGAGCTCTCTATCTACGACGGTATTCCGCATCTACTGACGCCGGTTATTACGGATATGAAAGAGGCGGCAGGTGGCCTACGCTGGTGTGTCGCCGAGATGGAGCGACGCTATCGTCTGATGGCAAAAGTAGGCGTACGTAATATAGCCGGTTACAACGATAAGGTGCGCGAAGCTGAAGCCGCTGGCACACCGCTCAAAGACCCGTTGTGGAATCCGATGGAGATGGGCTTGTCGCCGAGTGAGCCCGCGCCAGACCTTGAAACCCTGCCATATATCGTGGTGGTCATCGACGAATTTGCCGACATGATGATGATTGTTGGCAAGAAGGTCGAAGAGCTCATTGCACGTATTGCACAGAAAGCGCGCGCTGCAGGTATCCACCTGATTCTTGCGACTCAGCGCCCATCGGTTGATGTTATTACCGGCCTCATCAAAGCCAACGTACCAACGCGTATCGCCTTCCAAGTCTCATCGAAGATCGACTCACGTACGATCCTCGACCAGGCGGGTGCCGAGAACCTCCTCGGTAACGGCGACATGCTCTATCTACCGGCGGGCACTTCGGTGCCAAACCGTGTGCACGGCGCGTTTGTTGGTGATGATGAGGTGCACCGCGTCGTTGAGGCCTGGAAGGCGATGGGTGAGCCGGTGTTTATCGATGCCATCCTCAACGAAGGTGGCGGTGATACTGGCGCAGCGGGTGGTGGTGCAGGTCTGTTCGACGATGAGTCAGATGCGCTCTACGATGAGGCGGTCGCCTTTGTCACTGAGTCACGTAAAGCGTCGATCTCGTCGGTGCAGCGGAAACTGAAGATCGGCTACAACCGTGCCGCTCGTATGATCGAGACAATGGAAGCGGCTGGTGTTGTCAGTGAGGCGGGCAGCAATGGTCAGCGCGAAGTTTTGGCTCCGCCCCCACCAAGGGATTAATAATGAGATATCTGCTTGTTTCACTGTTAACGCTTGCGCTATCTGGAGTAGCTAAGGCACAGGACGCGGCTCAGTTACTCGCTGATCGGCTCGGTGAGCATCAGCGATTCACTGCTGAGTTTCAGCAATACACGCTAGGCGACGGCAGTAGTCGAGAGGAGTTGAGCCAGGGGCGGATGTGGATTGAGACACCGAACCGTGTGCGCTGGGAGACAGAGCAGCCCTTTCCGCAACTGATCGTTGGTGATGGTGATAATCTGTGGATTTACGATCCTGACCTCGAACAGGCAACTCGCCGTTCACTGTCCGAGGAGTTTGCGTTTACCCCGGCGAGCGTTCTCGGAGCCAGCCGCGCTGAATTAGAAGCACGCTTTTTCGTCAGTCAGATTGAGGCTGGCGGCGCAGACAACCTATTCGAATTAAGGCCCAAAGCGTCTGAAAATGCCGAGTTCGAGCGCTTGCGTATGCTCTTTGGTCCGCGCTCGCTTAGTGAGATCTTAATTGAAGATGGTCTGGGGCAACGCTCGCTGATAATGTTCAAAAATCTGAGCTTTCCTGTTGCGATAGACCCCGCTCGCTTCGTTTTTACGCCGCCACCAGGTACCGACCTGATTGAGGCGCAACCGCTCCAGTCGCCGGCCAACTGATGGACCTGTTCGATGCGAGCCCAGCGGGCTATGAGCCTCTTGCATCACGCATGCGCCCGCGCAAGCTGGAGCAGTACCTTGGACAGGAGCATCTGTTTGGCGAGGGTAAGCCGCTACGCAAGCAGTTAGAGCAGGGCAACATCCACTCGCTTATTCTTTGGGGTCCACCGGGCGTTGGAAAAACAACCTTGGCGCGCCTGATTGCCGAATATGTTGATGCTGACTTTATCTCTATTTCAGCCGTAATGGACGGGGTGAAAGAGGTGCGTGCCGCGGTTGAGCGCGGGCGCCACAATCGCATGCAGGGCGGACGTAAATCGATCCTGTTTGTGGATGAGGTGCACCGCTTTAATAAGGCGCAGCAGGACGCTTTTCTTCCCGTTGTTGAGGAGGGTACGCTGATCTTTATTGGCGCGACCACCGAGAACCCCTCATTTGAACTCAACAACGCGCTACTGTCGCGCGCTCGCGTCTATCCGCTCAAATCCCTAGGTGAGCCTGTGTTGTTGAAGTTGATTACTCAGGCGCTCAACGACGTGGAGAACGGTCTGGGTGAGCGTAAGCTGGAGTTCGAGGATGGAGTCTTAGAGTCTCTGGCTCGTACGGCTGACGGTGATGGCCGCCGCGCTCTCAGTCTGTTAGAGATCGCTGCCGATCTGGCTGAAGAGCGCGACGGTGTTGAGTACGTAACGCAGCAGTCGTTGGTAGAGGTGCTCGGTGCTGGAGCGCGGCGCTACGATAAAGGTGGCGACCTGTTTTACGATCAGATCTCAGCGTTTCACAAGTCGGTGCGCGGATCCAATGCTGACGGTGCGCTCTACTGGTGCTGCCGCATGCTAGATGCGGGCTGTGATCCGCTCTATATCGTGCGCCGTTTGGTTGCGATCGCCTCTGAAGATATTGGCAACGCCGACCCGCGTGCGATGCAGGTGGCGCTCTCGGCCTGGGATGCGTTTGAGCGGGTTGGACCGGCTGAGGGTGAGCGAGCGATTGCGCAAGCGGCAGTTTACTGCGCCATGGCGCCCAAGAGTAATGCACTCTACCGAGCTTACAATCAGTGCCGTGCTGATGTGGCGAAAGATCCCAGTTACGAGGTCCCAATGCACCTACGTAACGCCCCAACTGAACTGATGAAGCAGCAGGGTATGGGCGAGGGTTACCGTTACGCTCACGACGAGCCTAACGCTTACGCGGCAGGTGAGGTCTATCTGCCTGAGGCGATCAGCGAACGGCGTTACTACGAGCCAGAGAATCGTGGCCTTGAGATCAAACTTCGAGAGAAGCTAGAGCGTTTGCGTCAGGCGGATGAGTCTAGCCCGAAACGCCGTTACTCCCGCTTCTCTAAAACAGGAGGCAAACCACATTGATGCACGTATTGAGTGTGGCACTGGGTGGTGCCCTGGGAGCGGTGGCACGCTACTGGTTTAGTGGCTGGCTTAATGCTGGCGACTCAAAACTGCCCTGGGGAACGCTGAGTGCCAATGTGCTGGGTTCGTTTCTGATGGGGGTGATGTTTGTGCTGATTTTAGAAAAGGCCAAACTTCCACCTGAGATGCGTCCGCTGTTGATGACCGGTTTTCTCGGTGCATTTACCACCTTCTCCACTTTTTCGCTCGAAACCCTGACGCTGATCCACGAAGGCCATATAATCGCGGCCCTCTTTTATGTACTATTGAGCGTCATTTTGTGCATTGCGGCACTGGCCTTAGCTGTTGGCCTGACACGCATGTTCTGAACCGTTTTTTAAGGAATTAATAGATCCATGTTAGATCCACGCCTGGTCCGTGATAACGCTGAAGCTATTGCTGAACAACTGAAGAAGAAAGGCTACGACTTTCCGCTCGACGCTTATAACGCGCTCGAAGCTGAACGCAAGCAGGTGCAGGTAGATACTGAACGTCTACAGGCCGAGCGTAATACCCGTTCTAAATCGATTGGTAAGGCGAAGGCATCGGGTGAGGATATCGCTCCGCTACTGGCAGAGGTAGGTGCTTTAGGCGAGCAGTTAGATGCCGCCAAAGAGCAGCTGAGTCAGATTCAGACCAAGCTTGATGAGATTCTACTAAGCACTCCGAACCTGCCCGATGATTCAGTTCCTGCGGGTGCAGACGAAGAGGATAACGTCGAGGTACGCCGCTGGGGTACACCGGCTGAGTTCGATTTCGAAGCACAGGATCACGTGAGTATTGGTGAGGGTCTTGGCGGTCTGGACTTTGAGACCGCAGCTAAACTGACCGGATCGCGCTTTGCCGTAATGAGCGGCAACATGGCAAAACTGCACCGCGCGCTAGCGCAGTTCATGCTTGATACTCAGTGTGACGAGCACGGCTACACTGAGATAAATGTTCCATTTATGGTGAACTCTGAGTCTCTGGTTGGTACCGGGCAACTGCCAAAGTTTGAAGAGGACCTCTTCAAAGTACCTTTCGGTGAGCGCCACTACTACCTGATTCCAACGGCTGAAGTACCCGTGACAAATGTGGTGCGTGACTCGATTGTTGAAGCAGAGAAGCTGCCGATGAAGTACGCTTGCCACAGCCCCTGTTTCCGCTCGGAGGCAGGTTCAGCTGGGCGAGATACCCGCGGCATGATCCGTCAGCATCAGTTCGAAAAAGTTGAGATGGTGCAGGTGGTTGCGCCTGAAACTTCATGGCAAGCACTCGAAGATATGGTTGGCCATGCTGAAGCGATTCTGCAGAAACTAGAGCTGCCTTACCGCGTCGTGACGCTCTGTGGTGGCGACCTAGGTTTCTCCGCAGCTAAGACCTACGATATTGAAGTCTGGCTACCAGGTCAGGCGAAATACCGCGAGATATCTTCGGTCTCTAATATGACCGACTATCAGGCCCGCCGCATGATGGCGCGCTGGCGTAACCCCGAGACAGGTAAGCCAGAGCTGGTACACACGCTCAACGGTTCAGGCCTCGCTGTGGGTCGCACGCTAGTAGCGGTGCTAGAGAACTATCAGAATGCCGATGGTAGCGTGCGCGTACCAGAAGTTCTGCGTCCATACCTTGGCGGTCTAGAGCTTCTGCAGGCTTAACGATGGGCGAGCAGTATGATCTGGTCGTAGTGGGTGGTGGCATGGTCGGTGCCGCCACTGCGCTTGCGCTCTCGCAGACTGGTCTGAAGATTGCCCTCATCGAACATCAAATACCTCAGCCCTTTGATACTGGTCAGCCACTGGACCTAAGAGTCTCTGCCCTTAGCCCGGCCTCAGTCGAGTTGCTGGATCAGCTGGATGTCTGGTCGACGATTCTCAATTGGCGCGCCTGTCCGTACCGCCGTATGCGTGTTTGGGAGCTGGATGAAGACGCTGTCGGTCTGCAAGGTAAACTGGCCGATAAACTGGCGACCGAATTCAACTCCGATGATATGGGGCTCAGCGAGCTCGGCTATATCGTTGAGAATCGTTTGATTCAGCGTGCTTTGATCGAGCAGCTACAGCAGAGTTCAGTTGAGCTGCTCAGCGAGCAGGTTCGCTCTATCGATTATTCGCCCGGTGCGAGCCTGGTTGAGCTGGCTAATGATCAGGTGCTGGTGGCACGTCTGCTGGTTGCGGCTGATGGCGGCAATTCGATGGTGCGCAGTGCGGCAGCTCTATCGGTGCATCAGTGGGACTATGCGCAGAAGGCGATGGTGATCAATGTCACCACCGAGGCGCCGCAACAGGATATCACCTGGCAGCAGTTCACCCCTTCAGGCCCGCACGCTCTTCTGCCCCTGCCGGGTAATCATGCATCTCTGGTTTGGTATGACTCTCCGGCACGCATTGATCAGCTGTTGAAGCTGAGTGATGCAGCGCTGGAAGAAGCTTTGGCGCTTGAGTTCCCTCGGCGTCTCGGTAAGCTCCAATCCATTGATGCGCGCGGTGCCTTTCCGCTGCGCCGCCTGCATGCCCTGAACTACTATAAGCCGGGCGTGGTTCTGGTTGGTGACGCTGCACACCAGATCAACCCCTTGGCCGGGCAGGGCGTTAATCTGGGCTTCCAAGACGTGAAGGCGTTGACGGAGTCGCTCAAAGAGGCGCTCGATCAGGGTCTGCGGATCGACGACCCAACACCTCTGGCCCAGTATGAGAAACAGCGCCGCAACGCCAATCTACTTATGGTGCAAGCGATGGATGCCTTCTACCGTGGCTTCAGTAACAACCTTGGCCCGCTGAAGCTCGCTCGAAATCTAATCCTCGGCCTCAGCGGCAACTTACCACCCCTGCGCAAACAGATCATCAAACTCGCCTCCGGCCTGTAAGAGCGATCTGCGCGTGTCGGGTAATCCGCCTTTGGCGGACAACCCTCCTACAGCGGACAACTCCCTTACACCACATATACGTCCCAGAAAACCTTGAAAAAATCGGGTGGGTGCCCAATCTTCGTACTAGGTGAAGAATTGAGAGGTGCTGTTATGTTTAGAACTGCTCTGATTACACTGATGTTGGGTTTGGGTTCGATGGCTAACGCGGCGCTACCGTTGGCTGACTCTCAGGGGCAGGAGCTGCCGACTCTTGCGCCAATGCTGGAGCGGGTGAATCCGGCTGTGGTGAACATTGCCACCTATTCGACCCGCCGGGTAGGCGTTAACCCGCTGCTGAATGACCCTTTCTTCCAACGCTTCTTCAACATTCCTCGCCAGCAGCTCCAGCCGCAGCAGCGGCGTTCGCAAAACTCAGCTGGCTCCGGCGTTATTGTCGATGCTGCTGAGGGTACGATCGTAACCAACTTCCATGTGATCAAAGGCGCTGATGAGATTCAGATCCAACTGACTGATGGTCGCAGCTATGAAGCAACTTTAATTGGTGCGGATCCTGAGGTGGATATCGCTGTGCTTGATATTGAAGCGCAGTCGCTGACGCAGCTGGATTTGCGCGATTCGGATCAGGTCCGCGTTGGCGATTTCGTGGTTGCTATCGGTAACCCCTTTGGTCTTGGTCAGACAATTACGACTGGCGTCGTCAGCGCCCTAGGACGCTCAGGCCTCGGAATTGAGGGGTACGAGAACTTTATACAGACCGACGCATCAATCAACCCGGGCAACTCCGGTGGTGCACTCGTCGACTTGAACGGCCAGTTGGTGGGTATCAACACTGCGATCATCGCACCAGGCGGCGGTAACGTCGGGATCGGATTCGCGATTCCGTCAAATATGATGCGTCAGGTGGCGGATCAGATATTAGAGCAGGGCAGCGTATCACGCGGTCAGATCGGTATCTCAATCCAAGAGATTACGCCGGATCTGCAGAGCGCCTTCAAAATGCGTAACGGCGAATCAGGCGTGTTGGTGACCGGCGTCAGTGATGACTCCCCAGCACAGCAAGCGGGTTTGCAGCCAGGTGATGTGATTATCAGTGTTGACGGCAAAGCGACTCCTGATATTGGGCAACTGCGTAATCAGATCGCTTTTGCACCGACCGATCGCTCTGTACCTCTGCGGGTACTGCGCGATGGCCAACGTATCGATCTACAGGTTCGGGTAAGCCGCAGCTACACCAACGAGACAGCAGAAGATGTCCATCCCCTATTGGAGGGGGCGCGCTTTGATAATACCCCCGATGGACGCGGAGTACGTGTCGTCAGCCTCGCGCCGGACTCGCGTGCAGCGCTGGCGGGGCTGGAGATCGAAGACCGAATACTGAGCATCAATCGTCAGCGCATAAATAATGTCGGTGAGTTGCGTTCGATGCTGGCAGGGCGTCGAGGAGAGCTGCTACTGCAGATTCAGCGGGCTCGTTCGGCCTTTTATCTGGTGCTGCGATAAGCTTGGCGTTGGCGTTCATCTGTGACACTATCGGAGTGATTAGTTAATAAGTGTTCCATATGTCACAGATGAACATTAAACAACTGGCACTCTGCAGCTTGCTGCTCACCCTAGTGGGCTGCACCTACAATCCGTTCAAAACTGAGCCGGATACCACTGCAACTGTCGCTGAACCTCAACCTGTCTGCTCTGAGGCATGCAAAGCCGAGGCGGTAAAGCCGTTGCTAAAGGAGTACATAGAGCGGGAGTCCTCTTCAACCGGTCTACAGCTTGGCGCGTTTAAAGAGCCCATCGGTGCCAGTAAACTGATTCAACGCCTCAGCACTAACTATCCTGTTGTTTTTGAAAGCAGATCTCCAATTATCCGTGCAATCGAGCGGGATGGGACTACACTTTATAGAGTCATTCTCGGACCTTTCAGTGATCCCAGTGTCGCCGATGCCTTCTGTAAGTTGCTGCGCCAGCACTCTGAAGCTTGCTTCGCCACCACCTTTGATCGAGTGGATCTGAGAGTCGATCTAGTAGCGGATAGCTAATAACGACGTAAAGGATGCGCAATGAAGGGTGTGGTTTTTAATATCCTCGAGGATATGGTCACCGAGAAGGGTGGCTTGATGATGTGGCAAAAGGTTATCGATAAGGCCGGTGTCGACGGTGGTTACACCGCGGTATCGACATACAACGATGACGAGCTATTCGCTATAGTCGGTGCCGTGGTGGAAGAGCTTGAGCTGCCAGCCCAGACCGTGATCAGCGCCTTCGGGACCTATATGTTTGGCCAACTGGCCAGCCGCTACCCCGTCTTTGTCGACTCCTGCGATGACCTGTTCAGCTTTCTTGAGAGTATCGACTCGGTGATTCATCTCGAAGTGAGGAAGCTAATGACCGAGACCAACCTTCCCTCCATAAAATGTGAACGTATCGGCGATGAGCAGTTAGTTATGGACTACCGCTCGCCGCGCCGCCTCTGTGTATTGGCCGAGGGGCTGATTTATGGTGCCGCAGAACACTACAAAACACCGATCAAAATAGAGCACCCTGTCTGTATGCATGAGGGCTCAGACCACTGTGATATGCGGGTAAGTGTAACGCATGAGTGATGAAGCCGAGCTCTATCGCAAGGCCTACGAGCGTGAGCGCGAGGCGCGTAAAGCTGCAGAACAGATCGTAGAGAACCACACGCGTGAACTCTACCTTCAGAACCAAAAGCTGGAGGAGTCGCTTAAGCAACTCAAAGAGCAGCAGCGCGTGCTGGTGCAAAACGAGAAGCTAGCGATGTTAGGGACTTTGGCAGCTGGTATTGCCCATGAGATCAACAATCCTATGGCGTTTGTTCATGCCAACCTTGAATCACTATCGGACTACCTTGAGCCCTATCAAAAGCTCGTGGTGCTGCAGCGAGAGGCTTTAACGCTCTCACCCGAGCAGCAAGAGGCTGCTGCAGCTAAGATCGCCAAACATATGGCTGATGCTGATCTGGAGTTTTTTGAAGAGGAGCTTCCCGAGTTGATGGAGGACACGCGCGATGGACTTCAGTGCGTGCGTGAAATAGTGGCTAACCTTCGTAGCTTTGCACGTACACACACGCAGGAACGCCACCCTGAGGATATAGTGGCGGGCCTGCAATCGACACTTAAGCTATTAAATTCTCAGTTTCGTACCGAGGTGGTACTGCAGCAAGACCTTCAGCCTCTGCCGCTGGTGCACTGCAATATATCTGAGCTAAACCAGGTGTTTCTTAATCTGCTGGTTAACGCAGGTCATGCTGTCGAGGGTCGTAAGGGTGCGACCATCAGTATCGCTACTGCAGTAGCCAAGGACAAAGTGATCATCAAGATTGGGGATAACGGTATTGGCATGAGTGAGGAAGTTAAGGAGCAAATTTTCGTGCCTTTTTTCACCACAAAGCCCGTCGGTAAAGGTACCGGAATGGGGATGTCGATCGCTTACGGTATCATCGTCGACCACGGTGGCGAAATTGAAGTTGAATCGACTGAAGGTGAGGGGACCACCTTTACAATCACGCTGCCGATAGACGGTTAAACCGATGTTGAAAATAGATCACAAAAAAGTCGCTATCGAGCCGTTTATAACGATAAAAATTTTTTAATTTCAGGTTGAAAAAAACCAACTCTCACTCAGCCCGCGTCAGCTCTAGCGTTGGCCTGATTTCCCGTCGAAACCCAGAAAACAGATCCAAAAACAAGTATTGAAATGAATACTCATATCACTATATTGGGTGTCACGGGTTACACGAGGCACTATATATAGTGTTTTGTCTGTTTTTTAAGCATCAAGAAGACATTTGCGACAGTCGCTAATCTGCAGCGTTAGGAAATACTAACCTGGCCCCGATTAGATCGACATTGCGAGCGTCACAGAGCGGGTCAGCGACATGCAACAAGATCTAATGGTTACCAAACGCGACGGACGCAAAGAGCCGATCGATCTGGAGAAAATTCACAAGGTACTGATGTGGGCTGCCACTGGTCTTGATACAGTTTCGGTCTCCCAGGTTGAGCTGAGTTCGCACTTACAGTTCTTCGAAGGCATCAGCACCAGTGATATCCACGAGACGCTGATCAAATCCGCTGCGGATTTGATCTCGGAGGAAGCACCGGACTATCAGTACTTGGCTGCTCGCCTGTCAGTCTTCCACCTGCGCAAAAAAGCGTTTGGGGATTTTGAACCTCCACACCTCTTTGCCCATGTGCAGAAAATGGTTGGCGATAAGCGCTATGACCAGCACTTGCTTGAGGATTACACCGAGGCAGAGTTCAATCAGATGAACGACTACCTCAAGCACGACCGTGATATGAATTTCAGCTACGCGGCCGTCAAGCAGCTTGAGGGTAAGTACCTGCTACAGAACCGAGTAACCGGCGAGATCTATGAGAGCCCACAGCAGCTCTACATGTTGGTGGCGGCTTGTCTCTTCTCTAAATACCCACAAGAGACGCGCCTCGACTACATCAAGCGCTTCTATGACGCGTGCTCCGAGTTCAAATTGTCACTCCCCACCCCGATCATGGCGGGCGTGCGCACACCTACTCGCCAGTTCAGTTCGTGCGTGCTGATAGAGACCGGAGATAGCTTGGACTCGATCAACGCAACGTCGTCCGCGATTGTTAAATACGTCTCACAGCGAGCAGGTATTGGTATCAATGCAGGTCGCATTCGTGCGCTCGGGAGTCCAATTCGTAACGGAGAGGCTTTCCACACTGGCTGTATTCCGTTCTATAAGCACTTCCAGACCGCGGTAAAATCCTGTTCGCAGGGTGGTGTGCGCGGTGGTGCTGCGACCCTCTTCTACCCAATCTGGCACTACGAAGTTGAGTCACTGCTAGTGTTGAAGAACAACCGCGGTGTTGAAGAGAACCGCGTGCGTCACCTCGATTACGGTGTACAGCTCAACCGTCTGATGTACCAGCGCCTGATCAAGGGTGGCAACATCACACTGTTCAGCCCCCATGAGGTACCTGGTCTTTACGAGGCGTTTTTTGCGGATCAAGAGAAGTTTGAAGAGCTGTACGTCAAGTATGAAGCTGATCCAGACATCCGTAAGAAGACAATCAAGGCGGTCGAACTGTTCGGTATTCTGGCCTCTGAGCGCGCGTCAACAGGCCGTATCTACATTCAGAACGTAGACCACTGTAATACCCACAGCCCATTCGATCCGGCTGTTGCGCCGGTTAAGCAGTCAAACCTCTGCCTAGAGATTGCGCTGCCAACCAAACCGCTCAACGATGTGAATGACGAAGAGGGCGAGATCGCGCTCTGTACTCTCTCTGCATTTAACCTAGGCGCATTGAGTAACCTAGATGAGTTAGAGAACCTCGCAGATTTGATCGTGCGTGCTCTCGATAGCCTGCTGGACTATCAGGACTACCCGGTCCCTGCGGCATACAACGCGACAATGGGACGCCGTACTCTGGGTGTGGGTGTGACTAACCTCGCATACTACCTGGCGAAAAATGGCGTGAAGTACTCAGATGGCTCGGCGAATGGTTTGGTGCATCGCACTTTTGAAGCGATTCAGTACTTCCTGTTGAAGGCCTCTAACGGTCTCGCGAAAGAGCTGGGTGCCTGCCCTAAATTTAATGAGACCACTTACGCTAAAGGTCTGCTGCCGATCGACACCTACAAGCGTGAAGTGGATGAGTTCTGTGAAGAACCGCTGCACTACTTCTGGGAGACTCTACGCGAGGATATTCGTGAATTCGGTCTGCGTAACTCAACGCTGACCGCGTTGATGCCTTGCGAGACCTCATCACAGATTACTAACTCGACCAACGGTATCGAGCCCCCACGTGGTTTCGTATCAGTTAAATCGAGCAAAGATGGTGTGATGAAGCAGATTGTACCTGAGTACCTTGAGCTGAAAGGTAACTACGAGTTGCTCTGGAGCATCCCGAACAATGAAGGTTACCTGCAGTTGGTTGGCATCATGCAGAAGTTTGTCGATCAGGCGATCTCGGCGAACACCAACTACGATCCGGTGAAGTTTCCGAATGACAAGGTGCCGATGAAGCAGCTGCTCAAAGACCTGCTGACCGCATACAAGTACGGTTTGAAGACGCTCTACTACCACAACACCCGTGATGGTGCGTCGGATCAGCAGGATGAAGGTTGTGAAGGTGGAGCATGTAAGCTTTAAGGCGTGCAGCTATAGAAAATGGGTTTGTAGACCGGCGGTTTGCGGTCTGCGTATACACAATTGATCTTTTTAATGGAGTGGTTTTAAGCGTATGTCTTACTCTACTTTTAGTGCTAGTTCTCATGATGCTACGCTCGAGCCGATGTTTTTTGGGCGCAGCGTAAACGTGGCCCGTTACGACCGTCAGAAATACCCAATTTTCGAAAAATTGATCGAGAAACAGCTCTCGTTCTTTTGGCGCCCTGAAGAGGTGGACCTAAGCACCGACCGCAAGGACTTTATGGCGCTTCCAGAGCACGAGAAGCACATCTTCTTGTCAAATCTGAAGTACCAGACACTGCTGGACTCTGTGCAGGGGCGCTCACCTAACATCGCGTTTCTGCCGATCACTTCGCTGCCGGAACTTGAGACCTGGTTTGAGACCTGGGCGTTCTCAGAGACGATCCACAGTCGTTCGTACACGCATATCATCCGCAACATCGTAACCGAGCCGTCAGAAGTGTTCGATCAGATCGTCACCAACCCTGAGATTGTGCGTCGTGCCGAGTCGGTGACCCGTTTGTACGATGAGCTGATCGAGCTGGTCAATATTCACACCGTGCATGGTGCTGGCACCCACACCATTGATGGCAAAACGTACGACACTTCTGAGTACAACCTCAAAACCAAGCTCTACCTGACGCTGGTTTCGGTGAACGTACTCGAGGCCATCCGTTTTTATGTCAGCTTTGCTTGTTCGTTCGCCTTCGCTGAGCGTGCGCTGATGGAGGGTAATGCCAAGATCATTCGTTTGATCGCGCGTGACGAGGCACTACATCTGACCGGCACCCAGCATATGATCAACTTGATGAGTTCAGGCCGTGATGATGCTGACTTCAAACAGATCGCTGAGGAGTGCAAACCTCAAGTAATTGATCTGTTCCGCGAAGCAGCTGAGCAGGAGAAGGAATGGGCCGATTACCTCTTCAGTCAGGGCTCAATGATCGGTCTGAATGCGCGCATTCTTGGCGATTACGTGGAGTACATCACCAACGTTCGCATGAAGGCGATTGGCCTCGAAGAGCTCTTCCCGGTACGTACTAACCCTCTGCCATGGATGAACTCATGGCTGGTCAGTGATAACGTGCAGGTGGCGCCTCAAGAGTCTGAGATCAGCTCTTACCTTGTGGGCCAGATCGATGCGGATGTAGATACCGAAGACTTCGACGACTTCGATCTCTAAGAGGCTGTCGATGTCCGGTATCCCACGTATCAAGGTAAACCATCACCACACCTTCTACTATCAGTACGAGTTTTCGTTGCTTGATGCGTTGGAGGTGCAAGAGATACCGGCACAGTATAACTGCCGGGGTGGCTACTGCGGAGTCTGTAAAGTGCGGCTAATAGATGGTGAGGTCGAGGAGGTACAGGATATCTTAGTTGATCTGGCTGACGATGAGATTCTCACTTGCAGCTGCAGACCTAAAGGCCACATCGAAATTGAGTTACCTGAGTAAGTTGTTGAAACTAAAATAAAGCGCAAAAAATTATAAAAAAAGCAGGTTTTCGGACTTGCTTTTTTTAGTTCTACACAGGGCATGACATTTATGCCATCAATTAGGGCTATTTTGTAAATTTTCTTAAAAATCCCCGTTGACATACACAACCTATTGAAAAATAAGGGTTTTATTTTCGTGGTGATTTTTGCACCAATTCGCTGAAACCCCTGTAATTCCTGCCTTTGCGCTACTAATCCAAAAACAATTCACAGAGTTATCCACAGATGCTGTGGGTAACCTGTTTTGTGGATAAGTTTTTGGTTATGCACTGCAATGGTGCTCTCTCATATCGTCAAAACTGGCACATATCCTGCTTTTTTACTGGTATGAAAAAATATCGGATTTTGTGCCTCGATGGTGGCGGTATTCGAGGTTTTATAACAGCCCGCCTAATTGAACGCCTGCAGCAAGAGCATCCCGGTTGGCTAGAGCAGGTCGATCTGATCGCCGGCACCTCAACCGGAGGTTTACTAGCGCTTGCGCTTGCGAGTGGTAAATCACCGTCAGAGGTGTGTGAACTCTACGCAAACGCCGGCGAATCGATCTTTGATGACTCTCTGCTAGACGATCTAAAAGACCTAGGTCGGCTAGTGGGCGCGGACTACTCGAGTGCGCCACTGCAGAAGGAGCTTGAGCGTACCTTTGGGCAGCTGAGCTTAGCAGAGCTCGAGAAAAAAGTTGCGATACCGGCGTTCGATCTGGATAACCAGGCCGAAGATCCGGACAAACGCAGCTGGAAGCCGAAGATCTTTCATAACTTCATCGGGGATGACTCCGACGGAGATCAAAATGTTGCCAAGGTAGCGCTCTACACCAGTGCTGCACCAACTTATTTTCCATCGGCTGATGGTTATATTGATGGTGGCGTTTTTGCGAATAACCCGAGTCTGGTAGCTTTGGCGCAGGCGATTGCACAGGATAATCACCACTCTGAGCGGGCTGAGCTTGGTGAGGTGGTTCTGCTCTCCATCGGTACCGGAGCCGCGAAAAGTTATATTGAGGGCGAGACTCTCGATTGGGGCCTTACACAGTGGGGTGGCCATCTGATCGATCTGTTGATGGATGGTATGGCGGGGATTTCTGATTACCAATGTAAGCAGCTGCTGGGCGAGCGTTACGCGCGACTACAGGTTGCATTAGACGAGCCGATAGAGCTCGACGATCCAAATCAGATTCACCTAATGGATCGCATCGCCAGCCAACATCATCTGGGCGAAATGACAGAGTGGCTGCAAGAGCATTGGCTATAAATCAGGTAATACGCTTTCGTACGAGCGATCTGCGCGCAGCGCATGTTCGCGAAAATTAGCGAGGGGTCGGGAAATACGCTTCGCGTACATCCCTCCTAGAGATTCTTAAACAGCTCTAGCGCTTCTGGATTCGCGAGTGACTCAATGTTTTTCACCGGCTGGCCGGTCAGTACATTGCGCACGGCGAGTTCCACAATCTTACCGCTCTTTGTCCGAGGGATATCCGCTACCGCTTTGATAATGGCTGGCACATGACGCGGGGTGGTGTTGTCACGGATTGTGCTTTTGATACGGCTGATAAGCTCAGCGCTGAGCTCAACTTCAGGCCTCAGTACTACATAGAGCGCCACGACCACGTCACCGTTTTTAGGCAGCCCAACACAGATGCTATCGACCACCTCGCTGATCTTCTCAACCTGACGATAGATCTCTGCCGTGCCTATACGCACACCACCTGGATTTAGCACCGCGTCTGAGCGACCGTGAATAATCAGTCCACCGCGTGCCGTCAGTTCAGCGTAGTCGCCGTGTGCCCAAATGTTGTCGAAGGTCTCAAAATAGGCAGCCTGGTAGCGCTTACCCTCAGGGTCATTCCAAAAGCCGATAGGGCGGCTAGGGAAAGGGGCCGTGCAGACGAGTTCGCCTTTCTCTTCGCGCAAGGGCTGACCCTCATCGTCGAAGATATCGACCGCCATACCCAAGCCGCGCGCCTGCAACTCACCAGAGTAGACCGGCAGTGTGGGTACACCAAGCGCAAAGCAGGAGACAATATCGGTTCCGCCCGAGATAGATGCCAGATGCAGATCAGCTTTGACGTTTGAATAGACAAATTCGAAACTCTCGGGTGAGAGCGGAGAGCCGGTAGAGAGAATTGATCTTAGGCGATCGAGATTTACATTAGCTTTCGGTAGATAGCGGGCTGATTGAACAGCCGCCAGATACTTAGCGCTAGTGCCAAAGGCGGTTACACCCTCCTCATCGACAATCTTCCACAGTGCTGACGCACCCGGGTGGAAGGGTGAGCCGTCGAAGAGCACTAGAGAAGCGCCCACTGCTAACCCAGAAACCATCCAGTTCCACATCATCCAACCGCAGGTGGTGAAGTACATCAGCCGGCCATCTGGCCCTAGGTCAGTGTGCAACGCTAGCTCTTTAACATGCTGCAGCAGCGTGCCACCTGCACCGTGCACAATACACTTAGGAACGCCTGTGGTGCCGGAAGAGTAGAGAATATAGAGCGGGTGATCGAAGGGGAGTTCAACAAACTCAACCTCAGTCGCGCTTCTGTCCAACGCATCATTCCAACTGATCGCTTTGTCTATTGCCGATAGGTCAGGCGTCTCCTGTAGGAAGGGGTAGACCAGCAAAGCTTGGACGCTTGGAATTCGTTCAACAATTTCGGGAAGTTTTGGCAAGTTATCGATGCGCTTACCCGAGTAGTGGTAGCCATCCACGGTAATCAGAACTTTGGGTTCAACCTGACCAAAGCGGTCGACCACACCGTTGACGCCAAAATCGGGCGAACAGGAGGTCCAAACAGCACCCAGTGCGCTAGTCGCCAGCATCGCGATAACCGCCTCGGGCGCGTTGGGCAGATAGCCGGCAACACGATCACCGGCGGTTACACCCTGTGCTTTAAGATAGGATTGCAGCTGCGCTACCGCGATATAGAGCTGGGCGTAACTGAGAGCGCGGCGCGCTCCGTTCTCACCCCGGAACACAAGCGCTTCGGCATTATCTCGGCGTTTTAAGAGGTGGCGCGCAAAGTTTAGCCGAGCACCCTCAAACCACTTCGCATCGCGAATACCCACACCGCTATGAAGAGCATGTTGTGCGGGCGCGCTGAACTCGATATCACAGAATTCGCAGATCGCTTGCCAGAAGTCTCCTGAACCGTCGACGCTCCACTGCCAGAGTTCTGCGTAGTTTGTAAAATTTTGCTGATGTTCTGCACTCACATATTGAGTGAAGGCGCTCAAGCGCGTTGACGCGCAGCGCTCCTGCGAGGGTTGCCACAAGAGTTTAGACATCGTTCTTCCAACTATTCAGGGCGTTAGGATTTGACCACCATGACTGGGATCGGTGACAGGTTAACCACCTTATTCGCCACCGATCCCAATATACCTGACTTAACACCTGTTTGTTTATGGCTGGCCATAACAATTAGGTCCGCTTGGTGGCTCTGCGCTTGCTGCAGAATGGTTTCCGCTCTACCGCCCTCTTTAACGACCAACTCCAGGGTCAAGTTAGCATCGTTCAGATGGGTATCCGCGAAATCCTTAAGCTGACGCTCGATAGCATGAAATGCCTTATCAAAAGCGCCGTCAGGAAAAAAACTGCCCACGACCGGCATCTGATAGCCAGCTACGACAGTTAGAAGAACAAGTGTACCGCCGGCCGCACAGACCTTCGTTGCTTCTGCAACCGCATGGTCTGCGAATCCCTCTTCAGAGAGATCCACGGGTACGAGAATTTTGTTGTACATAGGAGTCTCCTCAGATGCTCGCCAGCTGGGCGCGTCTGCGACGCTGAAGTAGGGCGATGCCAATAAGTGCCAGCAGCGCGGGGATAAACATCCACTCTTTTGCAGGGCGCTTGGTCTCTACCGTTATGCCGGTGATATCGAAGCCAAAGTCGACTCCCGCTTTTTCAGCGGCACTACCGAAGTTCACCATCTGCACTATACGCTCATCACCGATGGCGTTGATCATTAGGCCCATCGACTGCAGGCGCGCGGTTGCATCGCCACTCGTATCATCAAGCTGCAGCGCCACGGTCTTATTGACCTCATCACCCTCGATGGCGATACCGTTGATGGTGAGTTGGATAAACTCGCCAGCCCCCAGTTTTTCAACTTCGGCCTCTAGCTGACTTGCCGGCAGCGATTGAGTGGGAGGATAGATTTCGTCCCACCAGAAACCGGGTCTGAACAGCGTAAAAGCAATCAGCACCAGCGCCAGAGACTCCCACAGGCGACTCTTAACCAGCCAGTACCCTTGGGTGGCCGCCGAGAAGACTAGAATGGCTACAATCGCACTGACCACGGTTAACAGCAGATCGAACACCGAGTTGATACCGATCAGCAACAACTGGGTATTAAAGATAAACATGAACGGCAGCACGGCCGTGCGGATATCGTAGGTGAAACCTTGAATACCGGTTTTGATTGGATCAGAGCGGCCAATCGCTGCAGCTGCAAAAGCCGCTAACCCCACCGGCGGCGTGTCGTCCGCCAGAATGCCAAAGTAGAAGACAAATAGATGCACGGCAATCAGCGGTACAATCAGCCCATTCTCGGCTCCGAGGTTAACGATGACCGGTGCCATCAACGTCGAGACAACAATGTAGTTTGCTGTTGTCGGCAGCCCCATCCCTAGGATGATGCAGATAATGGCCGTGAAAATTAGAATCAGTAGCAGATTACCGCCAGAGATGAACTCGACAAACTCAGTCATCATCTGGCCAAGCCCGGTTAGCGTCACGGTACCAACCACAATACCCGCTGCAGCAGTGGCGATACCGATGCCCACCATATTACGTGCGCCGGCGATCAACCCTTCGATGAAGTCGCTCCAGCAGACACCAAAGAGCGAGCCCCAGTCTGACTCGCCGCGGAACCAAGCCTTTAACGGCTTGTGCGTCAGTACCACAGCGATCAGCGATACCAGAGCGTAGAAAGCGGACTGCTGCGGAGAGTACTGTTTGACCGCGAGTGCCCAAAGCAGCACAACGATCGGCAGTGCGAAATAGAGTCCTGAATTTACTGTGGGTTTCACCTCGGGTAGATGATCAAGCTCAATACTATCGTCGTCCTCGGCCAGATCCGGGTAAGCGGCTGAGACTTTGATAAGCCAGAGATAGGCTGCAACTAACGCGGCCAGCATAACGAGGTAACCCGGGCTGCCCAACCAAGCTTCAAGCAGGTTAGAGCCGTAATAGACCACAGTCCCAAGTACCATGAGGATGAGAGTGCTGCTAAACCAAGAGAGCATGCGCTGCGCCAGAGTTGGCTTGTGTAAGCGCTCAATGCCCTGCATGTTAAGTTTCAGCGCTTCGAGGTGAACAATGTAGACCAGCGCAATGTATGAGATCAGCGACGGCAAAATTGCGTGTTTAATGACCTCAATGTAGGGAATGCCCACATACTCAACCATCAAGAAAGCTGCGGCGCCCATAATCGGTGGTGTTAGCTGGCCATTGGTCGATGCAGCTACCTCGATCGCGCCCGCTTTGGTTGATGGAAAGCCCACACGCTTCATCAGCGGAATAGTAAACGTACCAGTGGTGACAACGTTGGCGATGGACGAGCCCGAGATAATCCCGCTGAGCCCCGAAGCGACAACGGCCGCTTTAGCAGGACCGCCGCGCATATGTCCCAAAAGGGAAAATGACACCTTGATGAGGTAGTTACCCGCGCCGGCCTTATCAAGCAGTGACCCGAGTAGGACAAAAAGAAAGACGAAGGCGGTGGATACGCCCAACGCGACGCCAAATACCCCTTCGGTAGTTAGCCATTGATGTGACGCAACTTTGTTGAGGCTGGCGCCCTTGTGCGCAATGACGTCGGGCATGTACTGCCCACCGAAGGTGTAGATCAGAAATACAACGGCAACGACAACTAGTGGTGGCCCCAACGCGCGACGTGCGGCTTCTAGAAGCGCGACCATGCCCACTACGGCAACAACGACATCGGTGGTGGTCGGCGCGCCAAGCCGATCGGCAATATCATTGCGCAAGATAAAGAGGTACATACAGGCGGCTGCGCCGCCAATCGCAAGCAGCAGGTCTAGCGTGCTGATGCGTGTGCGGTCCGAATGACGGCCCGCAGGAAATAGGGAGAATGTCAGGAAAATAGCGAAAGAGAGGTGGATAAACTTCGCTTGATCCTCATTCAACGTGCCGAAGTTGAAGATGAACGGCAGGGGGGAGGCGTACCAGAGCTGAAAAGCTGACCAAGCGATCAGCAGCGTAATGACCAGTTTGTGCTGAAAGCCCAAGAGTGAACGCGCACCGGTTTCAGATTTAAGAAGATCATCAACAACCTGATTGTCGGTGGCTGCACTGTTGGTTTGGCTCATACTCTTATCCTCAGGGGGTAAAACAGAGCAGGGCACTGAGATTATCAGGCCCTGCTAGGTGACGCGTGTAAATCAGCGATGATGCAGTATTACATCAGGCCTGCTTCTTTGTAGTACTTCGCAGCACCTGCGTGCAGAGGCGCAGAAAGACCATCTTTGATCATCTCCTCTTTCTTCAGGTTAGCGAATGCTGGGTGCAGCTTTTTGAAGTCGTCGAAGTTTTCGAAGACCGCTTTAACGACTTGGTAAACAACCTCTTCTGGCACTGCAGTTGAGCTAACAAAGGTTGCGCCCACACCGAAGGTCATTACATCTTCCGCGTTGCCGTTGTACATGCCGCCTGGAATGGTTGCTGAGCGGTAGTAGTCGTTCTCATCAATCAGCATTTTTACAGCTGGACCAGAAACATCAACGAGGACGCTGTCACATGAGGTTGTCGCTTCCTGGATAGAGCCGCTTGGGTGACCAACAGTGAAGACCATCGCATCGATCTTGTTATCACATAGCGCTTTAGACTGCTCAGCTGACTTAAGTTCTGAAGCCAGAGCAAAGTCATCCATAGTCAGACCTTTGGCTGCCATCAGGACTTCCATAGTGCCGCGCTGGCCTGAACCTGGGTTACCCACGTTGACACGCTTGCCTTTGAGGTCGTCAAAGGTTTTGATGCCGGCATCAGCGCGAGCAACAACGGTGAATGGCTCAGGGTGAACCGAGAATACCGCGCGCAGATCTTCAAATTTACCCGCTTCCTCAAACTTGCTAGTGCCGTTGTAAGCGTGGAACTGCCAGTCAGACTGGGCAACACCCATATCCAGCTCGCCTGCGCGAATGGCATTGATGTTGTAAACCGAACCGCCGGTAGACTCTACCGAACAACGAATACCATGATCTTTACGATCTTTGTTTACCAGACGACAGATCGCACCACCCGTTGGGTAGTAGACGCCAGTAACACCACCGGTACCGATGGTAATAAACTGCTGTGCCTGAGCTGGCGCAGTGCTGAGTACTGCAGCAAGGCCTGCACCAACTAACACCGATTTCATTTTTGTCATGTTTTTTTCCTCGTTGTTAATATGTGGATACTATCCACGTTAGTCTAGTTGAGAACCGCACTAATGTCGGATGTCTCACCAGTTGCTAGTAGCTGCTCTCGCACCTCCTTGGTAGAGAGCGGCTGAATCTTTTCCATCTGAATACTGCGGTAGAGCTGTTTCACCTGAGTGGCATTGTCTTGTGCAAGACGGCCATCACCGGCGAAGAGATTGTTCTCAAAGCCTACCCGCGCATCACCGCCCAGACGTACGGCTTCGACTAGACAGTCATGCTCACGCTCTCCAAAAGCGCACACAGCCCAGCGAACGGGCTTTAGCTTCCAGAGGTGCGGAACAAAGGGTGTTAAATCTTCGGGTGTCGAGTGCATGCCGGGTGAGTAGCGACCCAAAACGAACAGCAGGTGGTGGTTCTGCGCAGGCAGCAGGCCGCGCTCGCGCAGGTCAAGGTAGTAAAGCAGGTCTTGCGCAGAGTAGAGAATATATTGCGCAATAATTCCGGTATTACTGACCCAGGTGAAGAACTCACTAGCGCGCTGTTCATGCTCTTCAGACGGGATGAGCTCGCGTAAGCCAAAAGAGGCCGCTTCGGGTTGGAGCTCACGGATCAACTGCATCTGGGCTTCGGGGCGATAGATGCCTATAGCCTCGGTTGTAACCTGCACCAGCATCCGGTCAGCAACAGCAGCTTTTACCGCGGCGTAGGTGGCACGGTTGTCATCGATCTCAAGTGAGTGGCTACCGTCCGCTTTGCGCGCGTGCATATGAATCATTGCAGCGCCCGCATCGGCACAGGCCAGTGCGACCTCAGCCAGCTCAGCCGGCGTCATCGGCAGAGCCGGATGATCATCTTTGGTGCGGCGCGCACCGTTGGGCGCGACAATTACAAACGGGCGAGTAGAGGATGGAGCCACTTAACTACACTCTCCAGCAGCAATAGCACACTGCTTGTCGATAGCTTCTCCAAGCTTAGTTACGAGCTCGTCCAGTTGAGGCTCATCAATAATGTAAGGCGGTGCCAGTAGAATGTGGTGGCCAAGTTTTCCGTCAATGGTTCCAGCCGAGGGATAGCACATCAGACCCAACTCCATCGCTTTACGCTTGATGTTAGAGTCCAGTTTACTGGCCGGGCCAAAAGGTACCTTAGTCTCTCTATCCGAGACAAGCTCTACCCCTAAAAACAGGCCGCGACCACGGATATCTCCAACATAAGGGCACTCAGCAAAGCGCTGTTTAAGCATCTCTAGCAGCTTGCCGCCCGTGGGGGTTACCCGCTTGAGCACGCCTTCGTGCTCAAGCGCGTCCATTACCGCAATTGAGCCGGCCATTGCTGTGGTGTGCGCCAAGTAGGTGTGGCCATGTTGGAAGAAGCCACTGCCACCGGCTATCGTGTCATGAATCTCGGAGGTCAGAAGCATGGCGCCGATCGGCTGGTAACCAGCACCCAAGCCCTTAGCGATTGCAACGATATCTGCGGTGACATCGTCCTGTTCATGCGCGTAGAAGGTGCCGGTGCGGCCAGAGCCACACATCACTTCGTCCAAGATCAGTAGCACACCGTATCTGTCGCAGATCTGGCGTACGCGCTGGAAGTAGCCCTCAACGGCAGGCACTGCCCCAGCTGTAGCACCGACGACCGGTTCAGCGACGAATGCCATGACGCTATCTGAGCCCAGCTCTAGAATCTGTCGCTCTAGTTCATCGGCGACACGCTGGCCATATTCAAACTCGCTCTCATTGGCGCGCATATCTCGATAGGCGTAGCAGGGCGAGATATGCTCTACGTCGATCAGCAAGGGCGCGAAGGGCGCCCGGCGCCATGCATTGCCGCCAACCGCCAGTGCGCCCAGAGTATTGCCGTGGTAGCTCTGGCGACGTGCAATGAAGTGTTTACGCTGGGGTTCGCCGCGCTCAACAAAGTACTGGCGAGCAATCTTCAGCGCCGACTCCATCGCCTCTGAGCCACCGCTAACAAAGTAGACATGGTTGAGCTGGCCTGGCGCGCGAGCGATCAGTCGATCAGCCAAGTGCTCGGCAGGCTCTGAGGTGAAAAACGAGGTGTGGGCGTAGGCAACCTGATCAATCTGTTTGTGCAGCGCTGCACGCACGCCCGCGTGGCTATGACCCAGACAAGAGACCGCAGCACCACCGCTGGCATCCAAATACTGCTTACCGTTGGTATCAAAGAGATAGACACCGTCGCCGCGAGCGACCGTAGCTAGAGGGGTGTGACAGTGTCTGTGCAGAACGTGGCTCATAAGCGCTCCCAATTTGAGCATGCCATTAAACGTGGCTTCCCTCGATGAGCCAAACGATATAATCTCGCAGGGTATTACTTAAATTCATACCCTGAGTGAGTCTCTCTATATGGCAAGTGCACTCCCGCCACTTAAAGCGCTGCAAACTTTTGAAGTTGCAGCACGCCGCCTCAGTTTCTCTAAAGCAGCTGAAGAGCTCTACGTCACTCAAGGTGCGGTGAGCAAACAGATCAAATTGCTAGAGGAGTATCTTGAACGCGCGCTATTTGAGCGCAGTGCGGCGGGGCTAAAACTCACGAATGAGGGGCGGGAGTATCTCTCCGCTATCAGCGAATCACTGGAGACCATCCGCAAAGCAACTACGCGCGTGCAGCAGTCAAAAGGTGATAAAACAGATTTCCGACTCGACGTTATCCCTTCGTTCAGCATGCTCTGGCTGATACCACGACTCGAGCAGTTACAGGCTTACCTTCCCGAGTTGAACCTCACCCAAGTAGTGGGCGATGGCCCCTACAAATTCGAAGCGAATAGCGCCGACATGGCGATTCGCTGCCTGCCACTTTCGCTCTCTATGCATAATGCTGAGCTTCTCGCCTCCGAGACATTAGTGCCGGTGATTCATGCCAGCCTGCTCGAGAAGAATCCGATTGTAGAGCCCGAAGATCTGTTGAAACCCCCTTTGCTGGCGCACATCACACGGCCTCAGCTATGGATCAGTTTCTTGAAGAATCTCGGTATTACTAATCTGTCCGAACCCTATTACAGGCATGGGTTCGAACACTTTTACATGTCTCTAGAGGCCGCGAAATTGAAGCAGGGAATCGCGTTGATACCGGACTTTATGGCGAATGATGCCTTGGCGAGTGGAGAGCTAGTATCGCCGCTCGATATTCACTACCCCAGTGGATATGGCTTCTACTTTTTGACGCCTACCTATCAAGCGCACAACTCCACCATACTGAAGTTTTTAGATTGGTTGAAAACTGAACTCGCGCTGCAATCCGCAAAATAGAGCTTCCTTATCGGGCCGCCTCGGGAGTATATTCGCGCCAAAATTGAGAGAGGGAGTTAGCTCCGATGAGCTCCGTAGTCTACGTCAATGGCGAGCTATTGCCTGAGTCAGAAGCAAAGCTGTCGGTCTTTGATCGAGCCACACTTTTTGGTGATGCGGTATATGAAGTATCTTCTGTAATAAACGGGCAACTCATTGATAATAAATCTCATCTTGAGCGCTTGGATCGTTCGCTAGCGGCGCTCTCTATGCCCAAACCTTGCTCTAATGCAGAGCTGGTTAAGATTCAAGAAACGCTGATAGAGAAGAATGGACTGACTGAAGGTGTTGTATACCTTCAGATCTCTCGCGGCGTCGCTGATCGCGATTTTCTGTTCCCCGAGAAGCCACAGCCGTCACTGGTCATGTTCACCCAACGTAAAAATATTCTCGCGTTGGATATCGACCAATCCGCCCTGCGCGTTATAACGCTGCCCGACCTAAGGTGGGGGCGACGCGATATCAAAACGGTCGGTCTTTTATACTCGTCAATGGCCAAGACCGAAGCCAAGAAGCAGGGTGCTCAGGATGCCTGGCTGGTTGACGATCAGGGCTATATTACCGAAGCGACCTCAAGTAACGCGTTTATCCTGACTCAAGAGAATGAGCTGCTAACGCGCAATACCAGCCATGACATTCTGCACGGCATCACGCGTCAGGCAGTTATCCTTTTAGCTGAGAGTACGGGACTAACGCTGGTCGAGCGCCCGTTCACACCCGAGGAGGTGTATAACGCGAAAGAGGCCTTCTCGACCTCGGCTTCAACCTTCGTTATGCCTGTTGTGGAAATAGATTCCCACCGCATTGGCGAAGGCAGTGTGGGACCGATCGCACGGCAATTGCGGCAGATATATATCGGTACGGCAAGCACTCTGTAGCTAAGCCTGCATGCAAATACTGCACTGTAATAACAGCGCGCGCGTTCTATACTGTAATGAGTGCCACAGAGGAAAGTAGTATGCAGAGCGACAACATGGATAGAGATGAAGCACCACAGGGTGCCGAATCACCTCCAGTTCTCGGCAAAATCCCCGGGCCCGTTGTTGAGGCCATGAGTCTGGTAATGCAGGAAGCTCACAGGGCAGCCGCCGCCGATTTGAAGAGCGCAAAACAAGCACTTGCTGCCGATCGTGCTGCTTTCGAAGCGCAGCGAACTGAGCTTGAGTCGAGCTTGAGCGAGGCCAAGGCCGCGGTTGAAGCGGAGAAGGCCGCGCACCAGCAGACTATCGAGAACTCCGAATCTTTGCGCAGCGCGGCGCAGCAGCACAATGACGTTGTCACTAAACTGCAGCAAGAGCGCGATGCGCTGCAGCAGCGCTGCATCCAACTGGAGACCCAAGTCGCTGAACTGAGCGACAAAGGCGCAACCCGAGCGCAAGAGCAGGCGCGTCTTACCGTGGAGCAAAAACACCTGGCGTCAGAATTAGCGACCTCTCAAGAGAACCTGGCTGCAACCGAGAAGCGTCGACTAGAGACCGCGGATCGTCTCAAGAAAGCGCAGCTAGAGATCTACACCCTCAAAGCGGAGGTAGCGGAACTGAAACGGCTGAAACGCGCGCCGGCTCAATCAGAACCTACTCAAGACTAAGCCTCTCGACGTGCAAATGCTGATAAGGCTTAGCGCTGTTGAAAGCCTTGCGGCTGCTCTGATTTGGTTGGTTTCCATCCAGGGTCACTCCCAAACCCTTTCCCTGTTTGAGAGGGCCATCATAAAGCTCAATGGACAGAGTCTAGTCGTAGAAGTTGCCAGCAGTGAAGAGGCTCGAGAACAAGGCCTCTCATTGCGCTCCAGCCTGCCGGCCGACCACGGAATGCTGTTTGTCTTTGCGCGTGAGGAGGTGCAGTACTTCAGCATGCACAATACCCACTTCAACCTAGATATCGCCTTTTTTGATCGACATAAACGTTTGGTAGATGTTGCTGAACTTACAGCGCTAGATAGCCGAACAACCGCTAGCAGAGTGCCAGCACTTTATGCATTGGAGGTAAATTCGGGTTGGCTTGAGAGGCATCAAATTGAGGTAGGACACACTTTTTCGCTGCTGCCTATGTCCGGGGACTTGTGAGAAATCAGCGTGATCTAGGAATAAAAAAACCGGCCCAACTAGGCCGGTTTTTTGTCTGAGGTCGGGAAATAGACTGCGCCTACATCCCTCCTACAGTGTCTTAGGCTTCGACAGTTGGGATCACTGAAGAGGCTTTGCCTACGTATGCTTCCATCTGATCGAAGTTGAGGTAGCGGTAGATATCGCCAGCCATGCTATCGATCTTCTGCGCGTACTCCATGTACTCAGCAACCGTTGGCAGTTTGCCCTCCAGAGCTGCTACAGCTGCCAGTTCAGCAGATGCCAGGAATACGTCAGCGCCATCACCCAGGCGGTTAGGGAAGTTACGCGTTGAAGTAGAGACTACAGTCGACTTCGCTGCAACACGTGCCTGGTTACCCATACAGAGTGAACAACCTGGCATCTCCATACGCGCACCGGCTTTACCGAAGATGTTGTAGTAACCCTCTTCAGTCAGCTGAGCGGCATCCATCTTAGTCGGCGGTGCAATCCACATGCGTGTTGGGATTGACTGACCAGACGCTTCCAGCAGTTTCCCTGCAGCGCGGAAGTGACCAATGTTGGTCATACAAGAGCCGATGAACACTTCGTTGATCTCTGCGCCCTGTACTTCAGACAGCAGTCGAGCATCATCTGGATCGTTTGGAGCACAGAGGATTGGCTCTTTGATCTCAGACATGTCGATCTCGATAACAGTTGCGTACTCAGCATCAGCGTCAGCACGCATCAGGCTTGGGTTCGCCAGCCACTCTTCCATGCCCTTGATACGGCGTGAAATGGTACGCGCATCGCCGTAACCTTCAGCCAACATCCACTTGAGCATTACGATGTTAGAGCGTAGGTACTCTGCAACTGACTCTTCGCCCAGAGTGATAGTACAGCCAGCAGCTGAACGCTCTGCAGATGCGTCAGACAGTTCGAACGCCTGCTCTACAGTCAGATCTTCCAGACCTTCAATCTCCAGTACGCGGCCAGAGAAGATGTTCTTCTTACCGGCTTTAGCAACGGTCAGGTGACCGGCTTTGATTGCGTAGTAAGGGATCGCATGTACCAGGTCGCGCAGAGTGATGCCTGGGTTACGCTTACCTTTGAAGCGAACCAGTACAGACTCAGGCATATCCAGTGGCATTACGCCAGTCGCAGCTGCGAATGCAACCAGACCCGAACCTGCTGGGAATGAGATACCCAGTGGGAAACGGGTGTGTGAGTCACCGCCAGTACCGACAGTATCCGGCAGCAGCATGCGGTTCAGCCATGAGTGGATTACACCGTCACCTGGACGCAGTGATACACCGCCGCGGTTCATGATGAAGTCTGGCAGAGTGTGGTGAGTGTTTACGTCAACTGGCTTAGGGTAAGCCGCTGTGTGACAGAAAGACTGCATAGTCAGATCAGCTGAGAAGCCCAGACATGCGAGGTCTTTCAGTTCGTCACGCGTCATAGGACCGGTAGTGTCCTGTGAGCCAACGGTAGTCATCTTAGGTTCGCAGTACATGCCTGGACGTACACCGTCCATGCCGCACGCTTTACCGACCATCTTCTGCGCGAGGGTGTAGCCCTTGCCAGTGTCAGCAGGCTGCTGTGGCTTGCGGAACAGGTCAGAAGGACCCATGCCCAGTGCTTCACGTGCCTTCTCAGTCAGACCACGACCGATGATCAGTGGGATACGACCGCCAGCCTGAACTTCGTCAATCAGAACCTGAGTTTTCAGTTCGAACTCGCTGATCACTTCGTCAGTGCCGTGGCGAGTTACTTTGCCCTGGTAGGGGTAAACGTCGATTACGTCGCCCATGTTCAGCTCATCCACTGGCATCTCGATCGGCAGAGCGCCTGCATCTTCCATGGTGTTGTAGAAGATTGGAGCGATCTTACCGCCGAAGCAGTAGCCGCCAGCGCGCTTGTTAGGCACGTTGGGGATATCGTCGCCGAAGAACCATAGCACAGAGTTAGTAGCAGACTTACGCGAAGAACCTGTGCCTACAACGTCACCGACGTAAGCAACTGGGAAGCCTTTAGCTTTAACTTCTTCGATCTGCTTTAGAGGACCAACAGATCCAGGGACTTCAGGGTTGATGCCTTCACGTTCCATCTTCAGCATCGCGTTCGCGTGCAGAGGGATGTCAGGACGCGACCAAGCGTCTGGTGCTGGTGACAGGTCATCAGTGTTAGTTTCGCCCGGTACTTTGAATACAGTAACGGTGATCTTCTCAGCCAGCTCTGGCTTCGAGGTGAACCATTCGCCTGCAGCCCAAGACTCCATGATCTGCTTAGCGTAGGTGTTGCCTGCAGTCATCTTCTCCTGAACGTCGTGGAATGCATCGAACATCAGCAGGGTATGAGACAGGGCTTTGGCAGCTGTAGGCGCAAGGGCGTCAACGTCCAGGCAGTCGATCAGGGGCTGGATGTTGTAACCGCCCAGCATAGTGCCCAGAAGTTCTACCGCTTTAACAGCATCAATCAGAGGTGAGCTTGCTTCGCCTTTCGCGATTGCAGCAAGGAAGCCCGCTTTTACGTAGGCCGCCTGGTCGACACCTGCTGGTACACGGTTAGTGATCAGGTCCAGCAGAAACTCCGCTTCACCCGCAGGTGGGTTTTTCAGAAGTTCAACGAGAACAGTGGTCTGCTCAGGATCCAGTGGTTTTGGTGGCACGCCTTCTGCGGCACGCTCTTCTACGTGTTTACGGTAAGCTTCAAGCACGATTTCGCCCTCATCAATAACATTGCCCAAACCCTTGTGAGGCCTGGGTCGATACCCCTTGTGGATATCGATGGTGTAAATTCCGGCGCATATTTTACCGCAAGTGCGAAAGCGGCGCTTTAATACTTTGGCTGAGAGTAATGAGGTGGTAAGAACCAATTGGTCTTTGATTAAAATGATCGGGTATATAAGGCTGCGATTGGGGGTGGTCGCGAAGTAGAACTGGGCGCTGCGCCCTTCAGAGGCTGTACTCAGCCTGCTCAACCCTTATAATGCGGGCCACCTTTACACATCGACCATCATGATCTTGTTGACAGGAGAACTCAGTTGGACGCTCTCGACGAAATTAAGCAGTTTTTGGGCTGTGAAACACCGCAAGCCTGGATTGATTTCGCAAAAGATCCGGACCAGCTCGAGCTGCTGCTAACCGATCACGCCCACTGTGAAAAGAAAGCGGCATCAACCGCGATGACGCTGATGTTTCGCTATGTTGATCGGCCCGAACTGCTGAATAAGATGTCTCGTCTGGCACGAGAAGAACTCATCCACTTTGAGCAGGTTTTGGCCATCATGAAAGATCGTGGTTTGAAGTATGGCCACCTCTCTTCGTCGGGCTACGCGTCGGGCCTGCATCAGCATGTCCGCTCTGGCGAGCCTGATCGCCTTGTTGATGTGCTTATCGTGGGTGCTTTTATTGAGGCTCGTTCGTGTGAGCGTTTCAGCGCGCTGGCTCCCTATTTAGATGATGAACTGGCTAAGTTTTATCGCTCTCTTTTGCGCTCGGAAGGTCGTCATTATCAGGATTACTTAAAGCTGGCGCAGGCGTATACAAGTACAGATATTTCTGAGCGAATTGCTCAGTTCCGTGTTATTGAAGCAGACCTGATCCAGTCTGCGGACAGTGTATTCCGGTTTCACAGTGGGGTCCCCGTTCCGAATTCGCTCAAAGCCACGGCCTGAAGCAGTAAAAACTCGTATTTATCGGGTCTCTAGGCTAAATTTATTCTACTAAGAGTTTTACCTAGTGGGCCATGGGGTAGCCCTGTTGTTTTTTTTGAAGCCGAGCAAGGGATGCGCTAGCTTAGACAGGGTGCGAGGCATAGATGGCGCCACAGCCAACCAAATCTGCTGGGCATAAATTAGGTGCGATCCTTGCGGTCGCCAGCACCGCTGTGCTTCTGTTTGTCTTCTATGTTCTTTATGAACTCACCAAGGCTGATCTGCGCTCCGTCAGTGATGCGCCCGTATTTCAGCTCGCGTCTGAGATTGCACTTGGCCACCACGAACGTTGGGATGGAAGCGGCTACCCCAATGAAAAAGCTGGCAAAGATACCAGAGTCGGCTCGAATTGTCGCACTTGCCGATGTCTTTGATGCGCTAACATCAGTGCGGTCCTACAAAAAAGCGTGGAGCGTGGACGACGCGATAGCTCATATTCAAAAGGAGAGCGGAGCCCATTTTGATCCCGATCTCGTTAAGCTTTTTGTGGGTACTCTGCCGCAGGTTGTGGCTGTTAAAGCGAAGTGGGATGCAGTGGCGCAGGCCAGTTAAGCGGGGCTAAATTCGTTTAGCTCCAGACGCTGCGAGTCACTCACTAGGTACCAGCCCGTAGTCCCCCAGTCTCCTAAGACGATTCTTTCACCCTGTTCGTGGTGGTGTCGTTTAGGCCGATGAGTGTGGCCGTGAATAATCACTTTGGCGCCGCTCTGGTCGAAAAGCTCCGTCACTGCCTCAGGTGTGACATCCATTATCTCCTCGCTTTTCATCACCCCAGCCTCTCTGCTGGTTTCGCGCAGCGCTCTTGCGATCTTCAAACGCTCTTCTACGGGTTTGCCAAGGAACAGGGCCTGCCAGTCTGGGTTACGGACCTGAGCCCTAAATGCTTGATACTCAGTATCATCGAGGCAGAGCTCATCACCGTGAATAAGTACTGCAGTGCCTTGGTCAAGCTGCAGCCTGTGGGGAGCCTCAAGGAGCTCGGCTCCGAGTTTCTCTGCGCCCTTCGCCTGCAGCAGAAAGTCGCGATTACCGTGCATGAAGAAGATCGCCGTGCCGGTGGCTTTTAGCTGGAGCAGGGCGGGTGAGATTTCATCAAGCACGGGGTCGGCGTAATCATCGCCAATCCAAGCTTCAAAGATATCTCCTAGTAGGTAGAGTTCGTCAGCGCCCGGTGCGATTTGTTCGAGAAAATAGAGCAGCGCCCGGGTAATATCTGGGCGCTGTTGTTGCAGATGTAGATCTGAAATGAAGTAGCGTAGCAACGCTTATTCCACAATCTCAGCTGTTTCGATGATCACATCCTCAGCAGGTACGTCTGAGTGACCCATGGCATTGGTTGTACGAACCGCTTTGATCTTGTCGACTGTCTCCATGCCCTCAACAACCTTAGCGAAGACTGCGTAGCCCCAGCCGTGCATGGTTTTACCCGTGTGGTTGAGGAAGTCGTTGTCAGAGACGTTGATAAAGAACTGTGCCGAAGCTGAGTGCGGGTCAGGGGTGCGTGCCATTGCCAGTGTGCCACGATCGTTGCTCAGGCCATTGTCTGCCTCGTTCTCGATCGTTTCACGGGTCTCTTTCTGCTTCATGCCGGGCTCAAAACCGCCGCCCTGAATCATGAATCCATCGATGACACGGTGGAAGATAACGCCGTCATAGAAGCCATCCTTGACATACTGCTCGAAGTTAGTGCATGTCTTCGGTGCTTTTTCGTAATCGAGTTCGATTTTGATGTCACCCATGTTGGTGTGTAGAACGATCATAGTCTCAGTTCCTGTCAGTCAAGAGTCCGTTAGTAAAGTGCGATAAAGCCGCTGAATGGGGGCGATTATATCAGCGCAAAAGCGCAATTGCTCGCTGTGATCCTTTGCGCCTCTTCTATATAATGTCGGCCCTTTAGAGTAATACCCCATTCAAGAGCCCATCAAGAGACAGCAATGAGCACTAACGAAGCGCCGCAGGTTACCAACTTCATTCATCAGATCGTTGAAAAGGATCTGCAGCAGGGCACGCACGGCGGCAAGGTTGTCACCCGTTTTCCGCCTGAGCCCAACGGCTTTCTTCACATTGGTCACGCCAAGTCGATCTGCCTAAACTTTGGTACTGCACAGAAGTACAACGGTGTCTGTAATCTTCGTTTCGATGACACCAACCCAGAGAAGGAGTCACAGGAGTATATCGACGCTATCGTGCGCGATGTTGAGTGGCTCGGTTTCAACTGGGCCGGCGATATACGCTACACCTCGGACTACTTTGATCAGCTGTATGCTTGGGCGGTGCACCTCATTAAAGAGAGCAAAGCGTTTGTCTGTGAGCTCAATGCTGAGCAGATGCGCGAATACCGTGGCAACTTAACTGAGCCGGGTAAGAACTCGCCTTACCGTGATCGTAGCGTTGAGGAGAATCTCGAGTTGTTTGAGAAGATGCGCGCCGGTGGGTTCGCTGAGGGGCAGGCTGCGCTGCGTGCCAAAATTGATATGGCCGCACCCAACATGAACCTGCGCGATCCAGTGATCTACCGAGTGCGCAAAGCTCATCACCACCAGACCGGTGACAAGTGGTGTATCTACCCAAGCTACGATTTTGCTCACGGCCAGTCGGATGCCATCGAAGAGATCACTCACTCAATCTGTACGCTGGAGTTTGAGGACCATCGTCCACTTTACGACTGGTTCGTCGAAAATCTACCGGTACCGGCTAAGCCGCGTCAGTATGAATTCGCGCGCCTTAACCTCAACTACACCATTACCTCGAAACGTAAATTGAAACAGTTGGTGGATGAGAAGCATGTGGCTGGTTGGGATGATCCACGTATGCCAACCATCTCAGGTCTTCGCCGTCGTGGTTATACGCCAGCATCAATCCGCAATTTTTGTGACATGATCGGCGTAACCCGCTCAAACTCCACCGTCGATATGAGTATGCTCGAAGCAGCAATTCGTGAAGACCTCGAGAGTGCTCCGCGCGCTATGTGTGTCATTGACCCGATCAAACTCACGCTGACTAACTACCCCGAAGGGCAGGAGGAGTGGTTTGAGGTGCCGGTACACCCGAAAGACGAGACTCTAGGACACCGTCTCGTTCCGCTGACTCAGAACCTGCTGATCGAGCGTGAAGACTTTGCCATGGAGGCACCGAAGAAGTGGAAGCGTTTGGCTCCCGGTTTTGCGGTGCGCCTGCGTGGCTCTTACTGCATCACCTGTGAAGAGGTCATTACCAATGATGCGGGCGAGGTCATTGAGTTACGCTGTAGCTACGACCCGGCAACCAAGGGTGAAAACCCAACGGATTACAAGCCTAAAGGTGTAATCCACTGGGTAAGCGCCGATAACTCAATTCCTTGTGAAGTGCGTCAGTACGACCGTCTCTTCACAGAGGCGAACCCTGAGGCCGATAAAGAGCGCAGTTTTACCGAGTTCCTTAATCCTGAATCATTGCAGTCGTTCCCTAACGCGCGGGTTGAGGTCGGTATGGCCAACGCAGCCGTCGAAAGTAACTACCAGTTTGAGCGTCAGGGTTATTTCTGTGTCGATCAAGATTCAACCGACGAGCGCATGGTCTTTAACCGTACCGTGAGTCTGCGCGACTCTTGGGCGAAACAGTCTAAGGGCTGATGCGCACTGCCGCCGCTCTGTTATTCGCGTTGGCTCTGCTACAGGGCTGCGTAACAGCGCCGGACGGCTCGCCCTACGTGCGTGCCGAGGCAGAGCGCCTGACGCCGCACAGGGTAACGGAGTTGGGGACACATCTGCATGAAAGCTCGGGTTTGGCCTGGGTTGGTGAGCGGCTTTGGACGATGAATGACTCGGGTGGTGATGCCGAGCTTGCGCGTCTGGATCTGCCCGCGGGGCGCAGTACCGCTGTCGCGCTAGACGGAGCGACAAATTTTGATTGGGAGGCTCTGGCCCAGAGCGCCGAGCATCTCTACATCGTCGACTGCGGCAATAATCGCGGCGATCGGATCTGGTTACAGCTCTATCAGGTTGAGATGGCCGCGCTGGATAAATCGAGCGCACCGGTGGCACGCACGGACTTTCGTTTCGCTGATGTTGAATATGCGGTAAAGCGCCGCGCACACAATAACGACTGCGAAGCGGCGACCTGGGTTGACGATCAACTCTGGTTATTCACCAAGAATTGGGACGATCAGGCAACTCGGCTTTACCGAATGGTACCGGGTGCAGACAAGCAGCAGCTGAGCAGTAGCGAGCAGTTCCATGCTGATGGGCTGGTCACCGGTGCCGATTACAGCCAAACGCACCAGATGCTGGCGTTACTCGGTTATGGTAAGGGGCTGCGTGTGCTGCAGCCGTTTATCTGGCTAGTGCCTGTGACGCAGAGTGCACCCCAGTGGGGTCGAGCAAAGCGTTACTTGCTCAATGAATCGGGTCAATGGGAAGCGATTGTCTGGCGTGGATCCGAGTTGCTGATCAGCCGTGAAGAGAGCGTTTTAGGCGGTGCAGAGATTGCCCGTGTCAGTCTGCCGAATGCGGCACTGAGTCAATAATTTAGTAAGGTTAGAAATGTTACAGATCTACAACACACTGACGAAATCAAAACAGCCGTTCACGCCGATCAATCCCGGCCAGATTCGAATGTATGTCTGTGGGATCACCGTCTATGACCTCTGTCACATCGGTCACGCGCGCGTGATGGTCTGCTTCGATCTGATTACTCGCTACCTGCGCGCACGCGGTTGGGACGTGGATTACGTGCGTAACATCACCGATGTGGACGACAAGATTATCCGCCGTGCTGCGGAGAACGGTGAGTCCGTTGATGAGCTGACAGCCCGGATGATTGCAGCGATGCATGAAGATGAAGCCGCACTCAGTGTTTTGCGTCCTGATCAGGAGCCGCGCGCAACCCGTCATATCGATGACATTATCGCGATGGTGCAGACGTTGATCGATAAGGGCTTCGCTTATGCTGCAACCAACGGCGATGTCTACTACCGCGTAGAGAAGTTCTCGAGCTACGGTAAGTTGACCAACAAGGTAGTGGACGAACTGCGTGCCGGAGCTCGTGTAGAGGTGGAGACGGCTAAAGAGAGTCCGCTCGACTTCGTGCTGTGGAAAGCTGCTAAAGAGGGTGAGTTGAGCTGGGAATCTCCTTGGGGTGCTGGCCGCCCAGGCTGGCATATCGAGTGTTCAGCGATGTCGAAGTGCTGCCTTGGCGAAACCTTTGATATTCATGGTGGGGGCCCTGACCTGCCATTCCCGCATCACGAGAATGAGATTGCCCAGTCGGAGGCGGCCAACGGTCAGACCTACGTCAACTACTGGATGCATGCTGGCCCTGTGCGTGTTAACGCTGAAAAGATGTCTAAATCCCTGGGCAACTTCTTCACTATTCGCGACGTATTGAAGGAGCACAACCCCGAGGTCGTCCGCTATTTCCTTGCGAGTGTGCACTACCGTTCGCATATTGACTACAGCGTCGACAGCCTGCGAGAGGCTAAGGCCGCTCTGGATCGCTTCTACCAGGCACTGGAGGGTGCACCTGCAGGCCCAGCGCAGTTGGACGAGCAGAGCGATTACGCTGCACGTTTCTTCGAGGCGATGGATGATGACTTCAACACGCCGCGTGCGATGGCAGTGCTGTTTGATCTCGCGGGTGAGCTTAACCGAGCTAAAGCCGAAGGTCTGGAGACAGCGGGTTACTATGCCGCTCAGTTGCGTGCCTTAGGTGGGCTTATAGGTCTGCTACAACAGGAGCCCAATGCCTACCTGCAGCATGCAGCTGACGGGGAAATAAGCGCAGACGCTATTGAGGCGTTAATTGTCGAGCGTAAAGAGGCGCGTGCGGCAAAAGATTTTGCCCGTTCCGATGAGATTCGCGATCAATTAGCTTCTCAAGGTGTCGTATTGAAGGATGGTCCTGAAGGGACTCAGTGGTACCGAGACCAGTAATATCGGTCTCGCAGTAGGAATCTCGCGAGATAAAAAACAGGCCGTTTGTTATTGTTATCCGGCCTGCCCCGAAACTGAAATCCTGTGTTTAAAAAATAGCGGCCGCTCCGTGGCCGCGTCCCTAATTCCCGATGGAAACTGGGTAACAACAGCATTTTAGATACAGCAACCCTCGTGCCAGCTGTCACTCTACGATCGCCACCGAGTTGACTAGGTCGGCTTTTCAGCCGACATGACGATTCATTTGTCTGTTTGACCTGGTTTTAACAGGGGGCGCGATTGTTTCTCTTGATGCGACCGAGGCCATGGTTGTTAAAATGCGTTGCAAATTGCGAATATATTTGCAATTTGCAAATCATCTGTGCTGGTGCGAATTGCGCCTATAAAGGTATCGAGACAAATAATCTCCAAACATTTTACAAATATCTCAACTAAGCTATTGACCAGAGGGCAGGGCGTGGATAGGATACGCACCACTTCGCGAGGGGTGCAGCAAGCAAACCTTGAGAGACCGGGCAGAGCGCCCGTAGCTCAATTGGATAGAGCACTCGCCTTCTAAGCGAGCGGTTGCAGGTTCGAACCCTGCCGGGCGCGCCATAATTCGACGAAGTTGCTACGGTGGCTGTAGCTCAGTTGGTAGAGCCCCGGATTGTGATTCCGGTGGTCGTGGGTTCGAGCCCCATCAGCCACCCCATCTCTCCACAGGGATGTAAAACTAAACACGCGGACGTGGTGGAATTGGTAGACACGCCAGATTTAGGTTCTGGTGCCGCAAGGTGTGAGAGTTCGAGTCTCTCCGTCCGCACCATTATGGTGGCTGTAGCTCAGTTGGTAGAGCCCCGGATTGTGATTCCGGTGGTCGTGGGTTCGAGCCCCATCAGCCACCCCATTTCGTGCTTCCTTCTCTTTCCAAATACGTTGATCGCTCATTCGTCAAAATTGCGCCCTTCTATGCGTCGCATTACTTGACTATTGCGCCTCCATCACGGAAAATTTCGCGCTTGTATTTTTGACCTCTGTAGTCGCTTCTCGTTTTGGCTCACAGCCAATTTCAGCGGGATGTTCAAGGATAGAGCAGAGGTTCCCAATAAAACTGATGTACAAAATTGATGAGGATTTCCATGCAGGTTTCTGTTGAAGCGACTTCAGGCCTCGAGCGCCAACTGACTGTTACAGTTCCAGCTGAGCGTGTCGATAACGATGTAAATAAGCAGGTCGCACAGCAGGCGCGCACCCGTCGAATGGATGGCTTCCGTCCTGGTAAGGTTCCGCCAAAAGTGATTAAGCGTATGTACGGCGAAGCGATTCGCTACGATGTGCTGAACCGTGTAGTACAGGAGAGCTTCTTTGAAGCGGTACAGGAGCAGTCTCTGCAGCCAGCGGGCACTCCAACGATCGAGTTCAAAAACGATAAAGAGGGTGAAGACTTCTCGTTTACGGCGACTTTTGAAATTTACCCAGAGATCGAATTGAAAGATCTGAGTGGCGTTGAGATCGAAAAGCAGTCTGCAACTATTAAGAAAGCCGACATCAAAACCATGATAGAGACTCTGCAGAAGCAGCAGTCTGCATGGAAAGAGACTCGCGGCATGGCTAAAGATGGCTTCAAAGTTAACATCGACTTCGAAGGTTTCGTCGACGGTGAAGCGTTTGAAGGCGGTAAGGCTGAAGGTCAGGACCTTGTACTGGGTTCTGGTCAGATGATTCCTGGCTTTGAAGCGGGCATCGACGGTCACAAGAAAGGCGAAGAGTTCGACATCGAAGTAACCTTCCCTGAAGACTACAGCGCTGAAAACCTTAAAGGCAAAGCAGCTACGTTCAAGATCAAACTCAACAACGTTGAGAAGCCAGAACTGCCAGAATTGAATGAAGAGTTCTTCGCTAAGTTCGGCGTAGAAGTTGCTGATCAGGCTGCTTTCGAAGAGGAAGTTAGCAAAAACATGGCGCGTGAAATGAATCAAGCGCTGAAGAACAAGCTGAAGAACAAGGTATTTGACGCACTGATCGCTGCGAACGAAATCGACGTACCTGCAGCATTGGTAGAAGATGAAGTTAAGAACCTGGCACAGCAGGCTGTACAGCAGTTTGGTGGCAACGCTCAGATCGATCCTTCTACTCTTCCTAAGGAACTGTTCGAAGATCAGGCCAAGCGCCGTGTTCTGATCGGTCTGCTGGTGCAGGAAGTGATCAAAGCGAATGAACTCCAGCCAGACGAAGCTCGCGTAGATGCGATGCTGGCTGAAGTGGCTGATAGCTACCAGGATCCTCAGGAAGTGATTGAGTACTACAAGTCGAACCAGGACATGATGAACCAGGTTCGTAGCCTAGTATTGGAAGAGCAGGTCGTTGACCAGCTTTTATCTTCTGCTAAGGTGAACGAAGTAAAAGTCAGCTACGAAGACGCAATCAAACCAGAACAGGCTGAGGCTGCTGCGGAGTAATCCCACCCTTAACCTGTGATGTACTGAGAACGGCAGTTGGCTTTGGCTAACTGTCGTTTTTTATTTCTCGTGCCGAGATAAGGAAAGAGTTGAATGACCGATATCTTTACAGGACGTTCTGATCAAACTGTAAATTCAGCGCTGGTTCCCATGGTTGTGGAGCAGAGTTCACGCGGTGAGCGCGCTTACGATATTTATTCACGTCTGTTAAAAGAGCGAGTGATTTTTTTGGTGGGCCCTGTCGAGACCCATATGGCCAACCTGATTGTTGCTCAGTTGCTATTCTTAGAAGCAGAGAATCCGGATAAAGACATTCACCTGTATATCAACTCACCTGGCGGTTCTGTCACTGCAGGTATGGCGATCTACGATACGATGCAGTTCATAAAGCCAGACGTTAGCACGATGGTGCTGGGTCAGGCAGCAAGCATGGGGTCGTTCCTCGCTATGGCGGGTGCGAAGGGTAAGCGCTTTGTGCTTCCTGAATCACGTACTATGGTGCACCGTGTGAGTTCGGGTACGCCGGGTACCAGCGGTTCTGTGCATGTACAAGAGCTGGAATTTGAAGATGCTCGTCGTCATATGGAAGAGGCGAAGCGACTAAATGAGCGTCTGACCGAGATCTATGCTGAGCGTAATACGGCTGGCAAGACCTACGACGAGCTCTATGAGATCATGAAACATGACACTTTCCTGTCAGCGACTCAGGCTGTAGAGTTTGGACTAGCGGATAAAGTGTTAACGAGCCGCGACGCGGGTTGATTTTAAAAACCGCTACCAGCACATCGGTGGCGGAGTAAGAGGATGTTAAATGTCTGACGAAAATAAGAGCCAGGGCGACTCTAAGCTCTACTGCTCTTTCTGCGGTAAGAGTCAGGACGAGGTTCGCAAACTCATTGCGGGCCCATCCGTGTTTATCTGTGATGAGTGTGTTGATCTGTGTAATGACATCATCACGGAAGAGATTCAAGAAGCTGAAGATGTTTCTGATGAAGACCGTCTGCCCACGCCGGCAGAGATCAAAGAGAACCTCGACGAGTATGTTATCGGCCAGCTGCGTGCCAAGAAGGTACTGGCGGTAGCGGTTTATAACCACTACAAACGCCTGCGTTATAAAAGCAAAGATAAAGATGCAGTAGAGTTGGGTAAATCCAATATTCTGCTGATCGGTCCGACAGGCTCAGGTAAAACTCTACTGGCACAGACGCTAGCGCGCATGCTTAATGTGCCCTTCACTATGGCTGACGCTACTACGCTGACAGAAGCGGGCTATGTCGGTGAAGACGTCGAGAACATCATTCAGAAGCTATTGCAGAAGTGTGATTACGATGTTGAGAAGGCACAGTTGGGCATTGTTTACATCGACGAGATCGACAAGATCTCCCGCAAGTCTGACAACCCCTCGATCACACGCGATGTGTCGGGCGAGGGCGTGCAGCAGGCGTTACTGAAGCTGATTGAGGGTACGGTTGCTTCCGTACCGCCTCAGGGTGGACGTAAGCATCCACAGCAGGAGTTCCTGCAGGTCGATACCTCCAACATCCTCTTTATTGTTGGCGGTGCCTTTGCTGGCCTCGAGAAGGTAATTGCAGAGCGCAGCGAGAAGAGCTCGATCGGCTTTAGTGCGACTGTACGCAGCAAAGACGATGACAAGGGGTCTGAGCGTCTGCAAGAGGTGGAAGCTGAGGATCTGGTTAAGTTTGGTCTGATTCCAGAGTTCATCGGGCGTCTGCCTATGATCGCGACCCTATCCGAGCTTGATCAAAACGCGCTGATTCAGATTCTGACTGAGCCGAAAAACAGCCTAGTAAAGCAGTATAAAGCACTGTTTGAAATGGAAGGGGCTGATGTCGAGTTCCGTGAAGATGCGTTGATCGCTGTGGCTGAAAAAGCGCTCGCGCGCAAAACCGGTGCCCGTGGTCTGCGTTCAATCCTTGAGGCTACGCTTCTGGAGATCATGTACGAACTGCCGTCACTCGAGTCGGTCAGCAAGGTCGTCATCGATCGCGGTGTGATTGAAGGCTCTTCCGAGCCAATTCTGATCTACGAAAAACAGGAGATGGCGAAAGCCTCGCCTGACGCCTGATCGCTGGAGGAGGGATGTAGCGCAAAGCGCTACTTCCCGACCCCTAGGTCGCGAACATACGCTTCGCGTAGATCGCTCCTACACGTGATCGCGGGTAAACACCCAAGTATCACCTTCTGACATCGCCTCATTAAAGGCGTAGCCGTCGTAGTCGAAGGCTTTGAGCTGCTCAGGCTGCTCCACGCGCTTATCGATAATGTAGCGCGCCATTAAGCCGCGGGCTTTCTTAGCCCAGAAGCTGATGATCTTGTACTGACCATTCTTCTGATCTTTGAATACTGGGGTAATCAGACGGCCATTGAGTTTCTTCGGTTGCACTGATTTGAAGTACTCATTGGAAGCCAGGTTTACGACAAAATCATCGCTGCCAAGCTCTGTATTGAGACGGTCGGTGATAGTAGCGCCCCAGTAGGCGTAGAGTGTTTTGCCTTTATCAGTCGTCAGGCTGGTACCCATCTCTAGACGATAGGGCTGCATCAGGTCTAGGGGTTTGAGTAACCCATAGAGGCCCGAGAGAATTCTGAGATGCGACTGAGCGTACTCAAGATCCGCCTCGCTCAGTGTTTCAGCGTCTAGCCCAGTGTAAACATCCCCTTTAAACGCCAGTAGTGCCTGACGCGCGTTCTCTTGGGTGTGCTTAGGTGTCCAGCCCTGATAGCGAGCGACGTTGAGCGCCGCCAGTTTATCGCTGAGCTTCATCAAATCAGCGATATCTTGCGGCGCTTTCTCACGCAACACATCAATCAGCGGTTCAGCCTCAGAAGTGAACTCAGGTTGACTGTGGGCATCAGTGACCGGTGGTGTTTCGAAGTCTAGGGTTTTCGCGGGCGAAAGCAGTACTAACATCAGTCCAAAATCTCATTGCATTAATGCCTATAGACTAATGCTTTACGACCTCAGACTGAAGTGGATCAGCGATTTAGCGATCGCTTTATTAACTGCGACGCGCTTTGCGAATCTGAATGACGCGTACAGTTGCAGCTAGCGCCGAACCGACAACCACGCTGGCGGCCATCATGGTTTGAGACTCGATATGACTCAGGGTAATCATCATTCCCGCGAATAGCATACCAATCGCTAAACAGATGAAGGCCATAATAAAAACATGGACCACGGCGGTGGTTTCAAAGCGCTCGAGTTGAGCCAGGAAGACAGCGGCAGGCAGTATAAATGCGCACAGAATAATGATGGACGATGCAGTATCGCTCATGATGTTGTTCTCCGATATTTTTTATTTTTATTGGGTCTAGTATACGGACTTTTTAGTCCACAGGACCAGCCTTGGTTTCTGGTACTTTGGTCCTGTTTGCGAGGCTTTTGGGTCTGGGAGGGCAGGGCGCAAAAGTGTATGATGGGCGCCAAAATTTTCTGCACTTAATCCTGTGCGCCTGACAGAAATAACAGAGAGATGGAATGAGCAACAATCGCGTTCTTACCGGTATCACAACCACGGGTACCCCGCACATTGGTAACTACCTTGGCGCCATTAAGCCGGCGATTGAAGCCAGTCAGCAACCCAACTCCGAATCCTTCTTCTTCCTGGCCGACTATCATGCACTGATTAAGTGTCACGATCCGGAGCGTGTTGCGCGTTCGACCCAAGAGATCGCTGCGACCTGGTTGGCTTTAGGCCTCGATACCGATAAGGCAACGTTCTACCGCCAAACTGATGTGCCAGAAATTCCGGAATTGACCTGGATCCTCACCTGTATGTGCTCCAAGGGCTTGATGAACCGTGCGCATGCCTACAAAGCCTCAGTGGACGCTAATCGTGATGGTGGCAAAGAGGACTTAGATGACGGTATCACCATGGGGCTGTTTAGCTACCCCATCCTGATGGCCGCAGACATTCTGATGTTCAACGCGCACAAGGTCCCTGTAGGCAAGGATCAGATTCAGCACATTGAGATGGCGCGTGATATCGCGGGTAAGTTCAACCATACATACAAAGAGCTGTTCGTTCTGCCTGAGGCGCAGGTTGATGAAGAGACTCAGCTAATCCCGGGCCTTGATGGCCGCAAGATGTCGAAGAGCTACGATAACACCATACCGCTCTTCTGCTCATCGGATGAGTTGCGCACGCTGATCAACCGCATCAAAACCGACCTGCGCGAGCCGGGTGAGCCGAAGGACGCAGATAACAGCACGATTTTCCAACTCTACAACCTCTTCGCATCGGCGGATGAGAGCGTTGCTATGCGTCGTCAGTTCGAGAATGGTATCGCCTGGGGTGAGGCTAAGCGCGAACTTCACGAGTTTCTGGATGCTAAGCTGAGCGCCCCGCGTGCCCGTTACAATGAGCTAATGAATGATTTGGGTGCGGTGGAAGAGTTGCTGCTGAAAGGGGCTGAAAAAGCCCGCGCCGAGGCCGCGCCACTGCTTGATCAAGTTCGTATCGCTGCCGGTATTCGTCCCCTCACTTATGTGGCTCCTAAAGCTGAAAAAGCTGAAGCGAAGAAGAAAGAGCTGACGCCTGAAGAGCTGGCACGGATCGAAGAGGGGCGTCGTCGCGCGATTCTGCGCCCGGTGCAGCACCTGATTGATGCTGTTGCTGCGGCAGATGATAAGGCTACTGCAGCGGCGGCGCTGATTGCTCAGAAAGAGCAGGACCTTGAAGGTCTGAAGAAGAAAGCGAAGCAGAAGGCAGAGAATGAACTCGACGCACTGCGAATTGAGCTTGCTCAGTATCTCTAGGTGGCCACTCCAACACTGTTAGGGCGCGTCGCTGCCTGGTTTGCGTACCGACTCTTTCGGGGGCCGCTGGCGCGCCGCTCTTCGCACATCCACACGCTGGCGATGAAGCTGTTCCGCTATGGTGCAGAGCGGGGTGATCGCGGTTCGCTGACAACCTATGGTTCACTGCTGCACTTTCGTGGGGCTGATCCGCAAAGCCGCACGCAGGGCGCGCTTTATCTAAAGGCCGCGGCAGAACAGGGCGATGCGAAGGCGCTTTGGCTGGTCGGTAAGTTTTACGAGGAGGGGCTGGCACCCTTCTTCGAAAAAGATCTGGTCAAAGCGCGAGATTGTTTCCTGCAGGCCGCGGATGCTGGCCACCCGTTAGCGCAATCGTATTTAGAGACTCACACGCAGTAGGCGCGATCTGCGCACAGCGGATGTTCGCGATTGGGTCGGGAAATACGCCTGCGGCGTAAATCCCTTATATGGACCCACCCGTTTGTTGCAAGACCGTTTTGACTCGATAGAAGTAGATTGCACGCTTATATCCGGCCTCTCAGTTTGGGCGTATCCACCCGGGCCATTATGAGATGTGCTCTTGCTGTTCTTATCTCCTACCCGGCTTCTTGATGAGCCACAGGGATCTTCAGATTTTCAGCAAGTCGATCTTATCTGTCGTGTCTTAACGTTCTGCGCAACTCTTTGGTTGGGTTTAACTCTATTTATCCTGCCTTGGGCAGGCTCCGTACTGCGTTGGTTACAACGCTTTGTAATCTCTCTCGTTTACTAAGCAGCTCCAGGCGATACGGGCCAGCTTGTTTGCGATCGCTACCACGATCTTGTTTACGTGCTTGCCTGAAGCCCTCAAGCCTTGTGCCCACAAGCCAAGGCGACTGCTTTCGGGCCACTTCTCTAGTGAGCGGTATGCAGCCCTCGCGCCGTGTACCAGTTGCTTGCGCAACTGTCGATTTCCTCGTTTACTGATCCCCAGTAACACGTCTTTACCACCGCTTGAGTGCTGGGCGGGCACCAAGCCTAACGAGGCGGCTAGGTCGCGACTGCCCCGGTATGATTGACCATTCCCCGCATACGCAACCAGCAAGGTCGATATGACTGGGCCTACACCAGGTATCGTCATCAACCGTTTACAGCGCGCATCAGACCTAGCGATCTTTTCGATCCGTGAGGTGTAGTAATCAACTCGATCATCGCAGCGTAGCCACTCCTCTCTGAGATCGGCAATGATCTCTCTTAAACCGTAACTTAACCCGTTCGAAGCGTCCTCAAGTATCAACGCGACCTCGTAGCGAGTTGCAGCATGTCCACGCTTAACTACGACGCCCTGTTCAGCAAGTAGTCCCCGTATCCGATTACCGATGCGCGTACGGTTGTTAACCGAGTCTTCGCGGACTCGGTGCAGAGCCTGTAGGTCGAGCTGTTCAGTTGTTTTGACGGCTACTACCGGCGCCTGCTCTCGGGACGCTGCCTCTGCAATCGCTGCGGCATCCCGTTTATCATTTTTATTAACCCGCACGTACGCCTTTACGTAGCTAGGCGGGATGATCTTCACATCATGACCATACTGCTTGAATAACTTGGCCCAATAGTGAGAACCGCTGCACGCCTCAATACCAATAATGCACTTGGGTTGTTTAGCTATAAACTTGGCGACCTCCGCGCGCTTGAGCTGACGCGCAAACGTCTGCTTACCACTGCTCGTCATACCGTGAGCTTGAAAAACACTCTTCGCCAGATCGATACCAATAATGCTAGTCTTGTTCATGTGGACCCCCTTCTTGGATGCCGTACTTGATTGAATGCGAAATCCAATCTTGGCACAGAGTGGGTGGGTCCATCTCATTTCCTACTTTGGCTGACGACTCCAGAGTATCACTGTTCATTGGGTTCGTTCACTTTCGCAAACCCCCGGTGCTTGCCATTTTCCATGATCAGCACCACGTCGTAAGGTTGAAATCTGTCGCCCATCTCCATACCGGGTGAACCTACAGGCATACCCGGCACACTCAGGCCAATAGCGCCCTCGATTGGATTGTTGAGAAACTGTTCAACGTAGCGTGCAGGTACATGGCCCTCTATCACATAGCCCTGCTGAGTAACCGCTGTGTGGCAGCTCGAGACGGTGCTGTCGACACCATAGTCGGCCTTGATCTCGTTAAGATTGGCGACATTGCGGGCCTGAAGCTTGTATCCCTTGCTGGCCATATGATTGATCCAAGCGTTGCAACAGCCGCAGTTTGGGTCTTTGTTGACGGTGATTACCCCCTCAGCGAGTGCCACTGGAGCGGCAAAGGTAAGCATCGGTAGCAGTTTGCAGAGTTTCATTTAGCCTCCAACTATTCAGTCCTGACTTCAGTCTACACGCCGAATCTGTTTTTTGCCGATCTGCTGTCCGTCACTCTGGGGCGTACACTCGATGCTTTGTGCACGCCCAGATTAAGGTTGTAGGACGTAGCGCAGCGTCTCAATCACTTGTTCATTGGTTTGTGCCCAAGCTAGCGCACTGGCATCAACCTCTTTGAGTGGATGAATGATGTCATCGGCATGTAGGGTGATATATGGCTTGCCTAGCGCGGCGCAATAGCCGGCATCGAAGGCGGCGTTCCACTGTTTGTATTTATCGCCGAATCGGATGACAACCAGATCCGCTTGCTCGATTAGGTTCTTTGTGCGGATCAGATTCACCTTTGATGACTGGTGATCACGCCAGAAGTTATCGCTCTGCTCACCCAGATGGTCACCCGCAGCATCGCTGGCTGGGTGGTCCGTAACGGGGGCGAGGTAGGTGATGTCCAGGCCGAGGGCATCGGTGCCTTTGCGGATAGCCTCGCGCCAGTCGGTGTGGATCTCGCCAGACATGTAAACTTTGTAGCTCATGGGGTCTCCTTTGCTTTTGTGGGAGGGATATCCGCGAAGCGGATGTCGCGACATGCAGCTTTGCTGCATATCCCTTATATGGACCCACCCGTTTGTTGCAAGACCGTTTTGGCTCGATAGAAGTAGATTGCACGCTTATATCCGGCCTCTCAGTTTGGGCGTATCCACCCGGGCCATTATGAGATGTGCTCTTGCTGTTCTTATCTCTTACCCGGCTTCTTGGTGAGCCACAGGGATCTTCAGATTTTCAGCAAGTCGATCTTATCTGTCGTGTCTTAACGTTCTGCGCAACTCTTTGGTTGGGTTTAACTCTATTTATCCTGCCTTGGGCAGGCTCCGTACTGCGTTGATTACAACGCTTTGTAATCTCTTTCGTTTACTAAGCAGCTCCAGGCGATACGGGCCAGCTTGTTTGCGATCGCTACCACGATCTTATTTACGTGTTTGCCTGAAGCCCTCAAGCTCTGTGCCCATAAGCCAAGTCGGCTGCTTTCGGGGCATTTCTCTAGTGAGCGGTATGCAGCCCTCGCGCCGTGTACCAGTTGCTTGCGCAACTGTCGATTTCCTCGTTTACTGATCCCCAGTAACACGTCCTTACCACCGCTTGAGTGCTGGGCGGGCACCAAGCCTAACGAGGCGGCTAGGTCGCGACTGCCCCGGTATGATTGACCATTCCCCGCATACGCAACCAGCAGGGTCGATATGACTGGGCCTACACCAGGTATCGTCATCAACCGTTTACAGCGCGCATCAGACCTAGCGATCTTTTCGATCCGTGAGGTGTAGTAATCAACTCGATCATCGCAGCGTAGCCACTCCTCTCTGAGATCGGCAATGATCTCTCTTAAACCGTAACTTAACCCGTTCGAAGCGTCCTCAAGTATCAAAGCGACCTCATAGCGAGTTGCAGCATGTCCACGCTTAACTACGACGCCCTGTTCAGCAAGTAGTCCCCGTATCCGATTACCGATGCGCGTACGGTTGTTAACCGAGTCTTCGCGGACTCGGTGCAGAGCCTGTAGGTCGAGCTGTTCAGTTGTTTTGACGGCTACTACCGGCGCCTGCTCTCGGGACGCTGCCTCCGCAATCGCTGCGGCATCCCGTTTATCATTTTTATTAACCCGCACGTACGCCTTTACGTAGCCAGGCGGGATGATCTTCACATGATGACCATACTGCTTGAATAACTTGGCCCAATAGTGAGAACCGCTGCACGCCTCAATACCAATAATGCACTTGGGTTGTTTAGCTATAAACTTGGCGACCTCAGCGCGCTTGAGCTGACGCGAAAACGTCTGCTTACCACTGCTCGTCATACCGTGAGCTTGAAAAACACTCTTCGCCAGATCGATACCAATAATGCTAGTCTTATTCATGTGGACCCCCTTCTTGGATGCCGTACTTGATTGATTCTCAAAAACCAATCTTGGCACAGAGTGGGTGGGTCCATCTCATTTCTTACAGAGTTTAATTTGTCGCGAACGTGCGCTTCGCGCAGATCGCTCTTACTTGGGCGCTTTAGTGGTACGACGGGCTGTGGGTTTACGTTTACCCGAGCTCTTGCGGCGGCTTTTTCCTTTCGAAGTCTCAACCGCAGGCAAGCTGCGCAGTGATGGCGGAACCTTACCATCTTTGATCTGTTCCATCAGCTCTTGCACCTGTGTTTGGAGAGTCTCCATAAAGGGGGCGTAGGCCTGTCCGCGCTCTGCCATCGCCTGTAACTGAAACTCCCAGTGTGCGGTCATATCCGGGTAAGTGGCTTGCTCCGGTAGGGCATGAATTAGGCCTCTACCGGCAGCCGTGCTAAGTATGGATTTGCCCGAGCGGCTCAGCAGCTGGCGGGTCATCAGCGTCTCGATAATGCCCGCGCGCGTCGCTTCGGTGCCTAGTCCGTCTGTTTCTCGCAGAATCTTCTTCAGCTCTTTGTCGTTTACAAATCGGGCTATACCCGTCATCCCCTGTAGAAGCGTCGCCTCAGTGAAATGCTTAGGCGGCTCAGTCTTCTTATCGCTGATCAGCCCCTCGCGACAGGTTAGTATCGTACCCTTGGGTAGTGCCGGAACACTGGCGGGTGCCTCCGTTTCATCATCCTCTACCTCGGCGCCCATCAGCAATTTCCAGCCCGCCTCGACGAGCTGGCGCCCTTTGGCGATAAAGCGGCCCCCGACGATCTCAAATACCAGTTTAGAGTCGGCATACTCGGCCGCCGGATAGAACTGCATTAGGTACTGGCGGGCAATCTGGCGGTAGATCTTCTGTTCATCGCTACTTAGTGAACTGATTGGCTGTTTCTTAGGTGTGGGGATGATGGCGTGGTGAGCATCCACTTTGGCATCATTCCACGCTTTGGATTTGAGCTGGGTATTGGCGTTCGCTACTGCGGTGGCAAAGTCGGCATCATTCTGACCGATAGCGGCGACAACGCTGGCTGCTTGGGCAAAGTGTTCCGTCGGAAGGTGGCGGCTATCTGAGCGGGGATAGGTTATCAGTTTGTGTCGCTCATAAAGCGCTTGCGCTATATCTAGCACCTGCTGAGCACTCATGCCGTAGCGTTTAGATGCGTCAATCTGCAGCGCTGACAGTGAGTAGGGCAGCGGCGGTGCCTGTTTTGTGAGTTTCTGCTCAGACTCAACCACGTCTGCAGGCTGACCTGCGATGCGCAGAGCAACGTTCTCCACCAGCTTGCGGTTTAGGATGCGCCCGTCCTCATCCTGCCAAGGCTCACAGGCTTCGCTGGGTTGCCAGCGCGCTTTGATCTCAGAACTTTGGTGCGGGATCAGTGCATCCAGCGTGAAGTAATCTTTGGGTACAAAACTCTCAATCTCCTCATCGCGTCGCACTACCAATCCCAATACAGGAGACTGAACGCGTCCAACCGAAAGCACCCCCTTGTAGCCCGCCTTTTGCCCCAACAGAGTGTAGCCACGCGTCATGTTGATACCGTAGAGCCAGTCTGCACGTGAGCGTGCCAGAGCCGAAATTGAGAGCGGAATAAAGTTACGGTTGCTCTGCATCTGTGCCAGCGCTTTTTTGACGGCCGGCAAGTTCAGGTCGCTAATGAGTAGGCGCAGCATCGCATCGCGCTTCTTTTTGCTGACTCGGCAGTAGTCGATCACCTCGTCAACCAGTAGCTGACCCTCGCGGTCCGGGTCGCCGGTGTGGATGATCTCATCGAACTCTTTTAAGAGTTTGCGAATCACACTGAGCTGCTTAGATGAGGCCTTGCGTGGGCGCAGTTTCCACTCGGTCGGGACGATCGGTAGATCGGCTAGGTTCCAGCGCTTGTAGCGCTCGTCATAGCTGTCGGGCTCTACTTGCTCGAGCAGGTGGCCGAGGCACCAGGTAACGACATCGCCGTTAGAGCAGCGGATCTGACCCTCGGCGTTGCGGGTTTGGCCCGGAAGGGCGGCGGCAACGGCACGGGCCAGGCTGGGCTTTTCGGCGATGAATAGGCGTGGCATGGTTGTTATGCCTGTAGGAGGGATATGAGCGTAGCGAATGTCGCGACCTTGTCTGGGGTGGGTCGCGACCTTGGCTGCGCCAAGATTCCTCCTACAGTGTTCATTTCTTCTTCAACTGCTTTATCAATGACGAGGGCAGCTCACGCAACGTCAGCGTCTCCGAGTGCTCATCCCACGCGATGGTTTTGCCGAGCGATTCATTACTGAAGCTGATCGACACCTCTTTGGTACGGCCGGTGTAGCGGATGTACTTCTTCAAGCTTGAGCGATCAGGGATAAACTCCTCCTGCAGCTCTGGTGCCTGCTCGGCAACGAATGAGTCAAAGCTCATCTCAGCAACGGACTCAACTTCTGCAGCGAGTTCGCGGTAGTTCACTGACTCTCCCTGAGCCGACTGCTCCATGCAGAACTCCGCCACATCCTTCTGAAAGCGTTTGGCATTCTCTTCAGGCATGCCGGCGCTGTACTGATCTACCGCGGCCATAAAGCGCTCTGTGTCAGCCTGAGTATCAACGGTGTCAAAGAAGCCAAAGTACTCAAACAGAGCCCCTTGCATCTGACGATCACCAAAGCCAAAGCTGAGGGTTAGGTAGCGCTGGCGCTCCGGCCGATGAATATTGTTGAGATCAAGGCGCGCACAGAGTCCGGTTTTTGAGAAGTCGATGTAGTCGGTCTCGCTAACGGCGTTGTCGGCATTGATGCTCAATCCTGCACGCTGCTTTAGGTTCACAATCCAGAGGTGGCGAGTGTGTACCAGCTCTTCGGTGGCGAAGAGCCAGTGTCCGTCAGTCTCTAGGTCTTGCTCTTCGATCAGCATCGCCAACTGCTCCAGTGCGCGAGCACTGAAGGCTTCAAAGCTCTGCGCGTTGTCTAGCCAGTTAAGTAGCAGACCCTTGAATGTGCTCGCCTCATCAGCAAAACGACCGTAGCGTTTGGTGGCCCGTCGGGAAAACAGCGGTTTTACCTCTGAAATTAGTCGACCGGCCAGGGTCGCTGAGTCGATTGGGGTTTCGCTGAGGCTGTAGGACTGCTCACCGGTGCGGCGCGTCAGTCGGTGAGCAATCGCTTGTATGTCGGACATTGTTTACTGCCTTGTAATTCTCGATTTGGGGCGGCTTGAAGGCCGATCTGCTGGGATGGTGCCATAGTAGGTCGCCTATTTCGGCTAGATCCCAGTTAAGGACGCATCTGCGGTTCGGGTAGCCAAAGCGTTAGCGTGCGGAACCAGCCAGTACGCCCCATCTCCTGTTCGATGTGCGCGCGGAACGCCGGTAGTGACAGCCCAACTTGGTCCAGTGTCGCCATAAACTCCGGCTGTAGTTTAAGTTCGATATCGACATAGCTTGGATCGTAGTAGAGCGTCAGCTGGAAGTTTTCGTGTGAGCCCAGTAGTTGATCCATCTGTTGATAGAGCACCGTTTTGATCTCTTTACGTGATGGCATAACGGGCATCGCCTCGCCATGGAACGGCTCGTCATCGTAGGTATCGATGTGAAAGATGATATGGCTCAGGTCGTCGAAGCGGTTCTGCAGTGCATAGACAGCGAGGTCGCCAACATAGTGCCCCTCAGATGCACTGAGATGCGGTGCGACTTGCACGTGCATCTCTAAGAGCACCTGGTTCCCCATTGTGCGGCTTTTAAAGTCGTGCGCATTCACTATACCCTCAACCTCTAACACCGTCTCACGCAGCTCTTTGACGCGCTCAGGTGGCAGGGCTGTGTCAACCAGCTCGGTTAAGCTCTGCGTCACCAGTCCCCAACCAATCTTACCGATGAAACCGGCGACGAATATGGCTGCTACGGCATCCAGCCACCACACACCCATCATAGCGCCGATCAATGCTACAAAAACGACAATTGAAGAGAGCGCGTCGCTGCGGCTGTGCCAGGCATTGGCTATTAGCAGATCAGATTTAAGCTCTTTACCAATCTTTAAGCTGTACCGAAAAATCGCCTCTTTAGAGATAACCGAAAGGGCTGCAACAACCAGTGCGGGCCAAGTTGGAATCGCGATCTCGTCTGTGGTTAGTACTTTTACGATCATCTCGTAAGCGAGCGTAGCGCCTACAGCAATCAGTATGACGCCCAGCGCCACCGTACCGACAGTTTCAAAGCGACCATGTCCCCAGGGGTGGTTCTTATCGGGCTCTTGATGCGAAATGCGCAGCACCACAATGACCATAAAATCGGTGGCTAGATCGGATAGCGAGTGAACGCCATCCACAATCAAAGCGCTGGAGTTGGCAATAAAACCGATAACAATCTTGCTGACGCCCAGAAGGAGGTCAACTAGAGAACCAATGAGGGTGACGCGCTCAGCGGCCTTACGACGCTGATCGAGTTGCTCTTGCATGAGGCTTTCCTTAGTTGCTTGGGTTTAGTGTACGAAAACCCGCTCCCGAGCTCTAGTTATTTACTGTCTGTCAACAAGCTGTCGATTATTTATTAACAATGGCGGTATTTTCACAATGTCGATCATTGAAAACGACAATAGTGACATTCATTAAGATTAATTCCTAAAATATTGGTTAATCTTTGTGTAAGTAATTGTTTTTAATGAATATGGTTTTATGGTCAAAAAATAATCAATTTAAGGTCAGTTACCAGATTGTGTAGGTTTTGAGACGTTTTAAATATGTTATTCACAGACTTATCCACAGGCCGTGTGGGTAGGCGGCTGTACCCCGCATAACTGCGGGGTTTAACAGAAATCGCTAATATTCAGGTCGTTTTTAGTCAGTCGATGTCAAGGATTTTGTGCGTCTGAAGTGAAATTTTCCATTGCGGATTTTGCATACAATAGTCGATGCAACTGCGGGTATTTTCACCTTGGGATTCATCATCAAGCGGTTGCAGATAGTAGTGATCAAACTTCAGGCTGGCGAGCACTGCTGGGGACGCCTGAATCTCGACCTGGGGGAAGACGAGTTTAAGCTCGTTACCGCTGCGTACAACGAGTTCAGAGGCTCCCTTGGGGCTCACACAGACCCAATCGATCCCCTCTGCCAATTCGACGGTACCGTTGGTCTCTATTGCGATCTCAAAACCCTGCTGATGCAGAGCTGTGATGAGTGCTTCATCGAGTTGTAGCGCCGGTTCGCCACCGGTGCAGACTACATAGGGTTTGCCACTGCTCTTTTCTATCGAGGGCCAGAAGTCGGCAACTCGCTGGGCTAGCTCGTGTGCTGTGGCGAACTTGCCGCCGTTCTGCCCATTAACACCAACGAAGTCAGTATCACAAAACCGACATACGGCAGCAGCACGATCCTGTTCGCGGCCACTCCAGAGGTTACAGCCAGCAAAGCGCAAAAAGACTGCTGGACGGCCCGTGTGTGCCCCCTCGCCTTGCAGGGTGTAGAAGATCTCTTTAACGCTGTACATAGATCAGGCCTCAGCCGGTCCGCCAAAGGCTGTAACGAGCTCGGGCAGGAGGCGAGTGAGTTCCAGACCCAGATGGGCAACTTCGGTATCCAGGGCAGCCAATGGATCATCCTGATCAGACTCCAGACGTTCGGCAGCCGTCTCGGTTGGCCGTAGTCGCTTGATACTCAGATCTGAGTGCAGCACAAACTCCAGTTGCTCATCAAAACCGAGTGCTAGTCGATCGACCATCAGGCCACCTTGAAGGTGAGTCTGCACATCGGCTTGGTTGAGCACCTGGCCTTTGAGTTTGATCTGGCTACCGGAGTTAAGAGGATCAACCAGTTCAGCATCCTCGCCAAGGGCGAAGTTGGCGGCAATCGGTTGAGCATCGAGTACCCAATCTGTCATAAGACGAGCAGGGGAGTGTTTGGTATTGACCAGCACCGCTTTCAGGCTGCCCAGCGCTTCACGCAGCGCACTCATAAGCTCCTCGGCGCGCGTATGGCTGCTGGCGTCGACACAGATCCAGCCCTGTTGTGGCGCGATCAATGCTCGGGTCATGCGCTTGCGAGTGAAGGCGCGTGGCAAAAGGGTAAGCTCCATCTCCTCTTTGAGTTGCTGCTGTTCACGGCGAAACACTTTGCGTGACTCCTTCGCTTCAATCTCGGCAACCTTCTCCGCGACAGCCTCTTTGATCACTGAGCTTGGAAGAATCTTATCTTCAGAGTGCAGAGCGATCAGATGGAAGCCCTGGCTGGTGAAAACAGGTTCATCCAGAACAGCTGCTGGCGCTCCAAATCCAGCGCTTTTAGCCTCGGCCCCGCGACAGGGGACAAAGGGAGCAGCACTGAGCGCGTCACTGAGCAATGCCTCGTTAAAGTTGGCTGTAGGAGTGAATTGGTACCAGATAAGATTACGAAACCAGAGCATGAAAAGACCGCTTAACTAAATTGAGGGCGGAATTATCCGGGGGCTAGGGGGTAGATGCAAGTGGGGGTTGGTGCCTAGTCGGGAAATACGCCTTTGGCGTACGTCCCTCGTACAAGACAGCTCTGTGTAAGAGCGATCTGCGCGTAGCGAATGTTCGCGACCACAATCTAGTTCAGGCGTTTGCGGGCGTTGGCGATCGCTTCATCTAGATAGTAGCCGAAGTACTCCGGTGTGGTCAGGCCCACTATAGGCTCGTGCAGTTTATTCCCTTTGCCATCAACGAACAGCAGTGTGGGCGTGAATCGTCCACCTAACTTGCTGGCTATGATGCTTCCTGAGCGCTTCTCACCATCGAAGTCGACCACCTTATCGCTGCGGTCCAGATGCAGAATCCGTAGCGGCGGATGGTTCTCACTCTTCATCAACGGCTTCAGGTAGTCCTCTTTTACACGCGAGCAGTAGCCGCAGTTCTCCTGTGAGATCATCAGAACGATGACCTCATTGGGGTTGGTAGCGGCCAACCGTTGCAGATCTGCTGCATCAGTCAACTCATCGGCTGCGTGCGCGTTAAGTGCGAACAGCAGCAAGATAAGCTTACTGAGCTTCAATAAATTCGCTCGCATAGTCGACTACCTCGTCGGTGAACAGGTCGCGGAAGAAGTGGTCCGCATCCTCAACTTCCACCAATTCAATGTTGTCTCGGGTTACGCTCGCCATCTTCTCTGGAAGATCTGCCACTACATCATCCAAGGTACCGGCGATAACCAGTGTTGGTGTATCTGTCTGATTCAGAACTGTCGGCGTATCGTAATTCGGATAGTTTCCATAATAGCTCATCAGGCTTGCAGCTGTTGCACCGCTGCCCTCGCAGTAGAGCATGCTCACACCGTCCATCATGGCGCTGGCATCCATCGCTTCTGCTTTGGCTAGGAGCTCAGTTACATCAGCGTTATAACGCTTCTGGTAGCCGCTCAGCGTCTTCTCAAGGTCCCAGGTAGCAGGTGCTAACAGAATCTGGGCGCTAACGCGCTCAGGGTCTGAAAGGGTGTACTGCGCTGTCTGGTTACCTCCGCGAGAGTGGCCCATCATCCAGCGTGGCCCCGCATCCTGACTGTCGAGCCAATCCTGCCAGGCAGCGATCTCGGCAACCGCATCCTGCATGGTGTGTCGCGCTGGTACGGCACAGTCATACATAGCTGGTGTGCGGTTATCGATGCCGTAGCTGAGGTTGACCGCCAGCGTGTTAATGCCGTAATCAACAAACAGTTCCTGTAGCGCCACGATCAACTCCATACCACTATGTGCCAGGGTGCCATGCGTAAGCACCAGTACTCCGTCCGCTAGTGTGCTGCCGTCCGCTAGCTGCAGCTCAGCATTAAGGGTTAAGCCGTTGTGATCGATCTCGATCGTCTCAGCCAAGGCTGGCGTAGCGAGAATTGCGGAAGCGAGGATAGGGGCGGCAAAGCGACGCATTGGTATCTCCTGTTGGAATATCGTTATAGCGAATTGTCTCTACGTAACTGTAAGCCAATTCGATCCGCGTTTGTAGTCGAAATTAGTCGCGGATGGAGAGGAGAGGTGCGCCACTCCGTCGAAGGGGCGCGTCGCCAGCGGTTAGTGCCCTTCGAACGCCATTAGCGTAAAGACAGGAGAGCCCGCGTCTTGAATCTTAGTGGCACCACCGAGGTCGGGTAGATTGATGAGCGCTGCCGCTTCAACGACTTCGGCACCGAGCTTTTTGATCAGTGTCATCGCCGCCAAAATAGTACCGCCTGTGGCGATCAGGTCATCAATCAAAACGACACGATCGCCGGCGACCAGCGCATCGGACTGCATCTCTACCGATGCGGTGCCGTATTCGAGCGTGTACTCTTGATGAAGGCACTCACCCGGCAACTTGCCCTTCTTGCGCACTAATACCAGAGGTAGATTCAGCTCGTGTGCGATGATGGCCCCGAATAGGAAACCACGCGCATCGATACAGGCGATCGCGGAGAGGTCCATGTCCATGTACCGCTGCACAAAAGCGTGCGCTACCATCCGGCGAGCTTTAGGGTCTTTGAAAATAGGCGTGATATCACGAAACTCAATACCCGGGTCCGGCCAATCTGAAATGGTGCGAATTACCGACTTAACGTAATACTCGTCGTAAGACATTCTAGGTCCTTATGCAAGCTTTGGTCTGATTGAGCCTCAGCCTAGCTGTGCGGCTTTCGTACATCCTTCGCCGTGGCAGTCACCCGAGGCCTCGTTGAGCGCCGCGAGGTCGAGCAGCTCAATCTCCTTTCCTTCAACGCGCACCATACCTGAAGAGGCGAAGCGAGTGAAGATACGACTGACTGTCTCAACCGCCAACCCTAGGTAGTTACCGATTTCATTGCGTGACATGGAGAGGCGGAACTGGGTGGCTGAGTAGCCGCGAGCTTGGTAACGCGAAGAGAGCTTTAGCAGGAAGGTCGCAATGCGCTGTTCAGCTGTTTTGCGTGATAGGAGCATCATCATCTGCTGATCATCACGAATTTCGCGACCCATTGTGCGCATCATTGAGCGGCGCAGCTCTGGCATTTGGCCTAATAGCTCATCGAGGCGTTCGTAGGGGATCTCACACACGGTTGTGGTCTCCATCATCTTCGCGCTCATCGGGTACTCGCCCTCATCTATACCGGCGAGGCCGACGAGTTCGCCGGGGAAGTAGAAGCCGTTGATTTGCTCCTCGCCGTCATGTGTCACAGTGAAGGTCTTCACTGAGCCAGCACGCAGTGCATAGATCGATTTGAGTGGCTCGCCCTGGCGAAACAGTAGATCGCCTTTGTGCAGTGGTCGGCTCTTTTCGATGATATTATCAAGCTTCTCAACTTCGTCCTTTTGCAGAGAAACAGGTAAACATAAAGAGCTCAGGCTACAGGTCTGGCAGTGAGATTGCGCTGAGACTGAGCGAATATTGGTGATGGTAGACGCCATAAAACCTCCGATGTTCGGAAGCTAAGTATAGTCGCTGTGGCGAGAAGGTTGTAAGAAAAATTCCTAACACCAGACGCAAATTGCGAAATGTGGGGAACCAGCGAGTTAGCGAGATCATTTATAAATTGAAGAGAAGCGATTAAATAATCTTTGAGTAGCGCCGCTCACTTGGTTGGTTAATGTAGGCGTCGAACACCATGCAGATACGTCGAATCAACAAACGACCCAGTGGAAGTACCTCCAGCCCATCCGCGCGTAATTGCAGCATACCCTCAGCTTGCATCGCTTCTAGTTGGTAGAGTTCGTCCGCAAAATAGCGCTTGATATTAACCCCAGTCTGCTCACTGAGTTGGGCGTAGTTCAGTTCGAAATCACAGATTAGTCGAGTGATCAGAGTACGACGGATGTGGTCGTCGCTATTCAGCTTATAGCTCTTTGTCAGCGCGCTGCCATGATTCATCACCATGGCGTTGTACGTTGGAAGATCAGGACTGTTTTGTAGGTAGTAGTCGCCAATCTGGCTGATCGATGAGACGCCAAGGCCGAGTAAGTCGCAGTTGCCGTGAGTGGTGTAACCCTGAAAGTTACGATGAAGCTCGCCCGACTGCTGCGCCACAGAGAGGCTATCCTGCGGTAGCGCAAAATGGTCCATACCGATATTGCGGTAGCCGGCTTGGGTCAACTGGGCGATAGCATTGTGGTGAATCGCCAGCTTGGTGCTGGCATCGGGAAGGTCCTCAGCATTGATACGGCGCTGAGGTTTGAAGCGCTCGGGCAGGTGGGCGTAATTGAACACCGAGAGCCGGTCGGGTCGGATCTTCAGCACCGTATTGAGGGTCTCTTTGAAGCTCCCTTCAGTCTGTAGTGGAAGGCCGTATATCAGGTCGATATTGATTGAACGAAAACCCATTTCACGGGCTGCCGTTATGAGATCTGTCGTCATCTCCAGCGGCTGGATACGGTTAACCGCTTTCTGAACGTCTGGATTGAGGTCCTGCACTCCGAGCGAAAGCCGGTTGAAACCTAGCTGCCTCAGCTGCTTAAGGCGTTCAATGCTCATTTCGCGCGGATCGATCTCTATCGAGTAGTCACTCTGATCGTCATCGCGCAGATTGAAGTTGGCTCTTAACTGCGCCATCAACTGAGCTGTCTCTTCCATGCTGATAAAAGTCGGTGTGCCGCCGCCCCAATGCAGTTGATCGACTACCGGGCGCGCCGGCAACTCTGCTGAACGCAGCTCAATCTCACGATGTAGCACTTCAAGGTAGGGCTGAGCACGGCCACGATCGGCTGTCACCACTTTATTGCAGCCGCAGTAGTAACAGACATGTGCACAAAAAGGGATGTGTAGGTAGAGCGACAGTAGTTTGGTTGTATCGCGCTCTAACAGCGCTTGTCTGAGATACTGCGCCGGCTTTTCGACCGGCGTAAACGACAGCGCAGTTGGGTAGGAAGTGTACCTAGGCCCTGACTTGTCGTAACGGCGGATAAGATCGGTATCCCAAAGAATTGCAGCAGAGTGGCTCACGCAGAGCTCCTTCCAATAGAGCTTTTACGCGAGCTTACACAAAATATACCAGCTCGGTTTTGACACCGATCAAATTTTTTTAAGCCTGTGCTAGCTGAACACTTGAACAAATTTTAAGTTCGGTTTGGCAATTTACGACTACGCTGACATGTAGTAACGATGGATATCTTTTCTGTGGTTGGAGGCGCAATGGAGAAGACGATAGCAGATGTCATCACTCGCTACTTGAATGACGAGTACATACCCCCTCGCGAGCTGTCCCATACTCACCAGCATTTTCGAGCCAAGGATGACCACCTCTATGTGCTAATTAAAACGGCGCAAGGGTTTCGAAAAACCTTGCGTGACTATAGATTGCTAAAAAAAACAAACCGGAGTCCAGCGTCCGCAGGCGCGGATATCAGAGAGATTCGATTGCGTCTGATGATTGACCGCATTGAGAGAGAAATTATAAGAATACTGAGGCAGGAGACGGGCAGTAAGGCAGATCTCCTCTAGCCCAGAAAAGCGCCCCAAGGTAGCGTCCAGAGGCCCATCAGGATCAGCAGAACACCCGCAGCGCTGCGCACGCCGGCTTTGCGGGTCAGTGCCTGCAGTTCACGGGCTAAAAGGCCTGTTGCGAGCATGCCGGGGAGGGTGCCAAGGCCGAAGCCCAGCATTAGAAGCGCGCTATCAGTTGCACTGCCGGCGGCAGCGCTCCAGATCAGCGTACTGTAGACCAATCCACAAGGTAGCCAGCCCCAGCCAATACCCAGTAGAAGCGCTTTGATCGGATTGTCTGCCGGCAGCAGAGGCTTCAGCAGTGGTGAGATTAGACGCCATAAATGACTTCCCAGACTCTCCAGTTTAGTGACCCCAAGCCACCACTGGCCGACATAGAGCCCCATGGATATCAGAAGCAACCCAGCGAGTGATCTCAGCAGTGTAGCCGCACCGGTCTGGTAGATTCCTGCCCCAACCAACCCCAGTAGAAAACCAGCAAGCATGTAGCTGCTGATACGCCCCAGGTTGTAGGCAAAAAGGCGTGTAAACGCCCCATTGGGCTTCTGGTCGCTGAGGCTCAAGCTCGAGGCGATGCCGCCGCACATAGCTAGGCAGTGAGTCGTACCTAACAGTCCGATGAGAATGGCTGCGGTAAAGCTAAGCGAGCTCTGTATCACGCCTTAGACTCTGGCTCAGAAGAGTTATTGATGCTCTGAGCACCATCACTGTCGCGATCTGATTTAGCGGGCTGTACGCGCGCATCCTCCGGAATCATCTCTTCGTCATCATCATAGAGGATCCGATGGGCTGGCGATTCGAGGTCATCGAACTGGCCGGTGTTCACGCTCCAGAAAAACGCCCAGGTACCGAAACCGATCAAGACGATAGCGATAGGGATTAGCAGGTAGATAATATCCATCAGTAGCCTTTGGGATTTGAGTTCAAACGCAGCGCATTGCCTACGACAACTAACGAACTGGCTGACATGCCAATTGCCGCCATCCAGGGTGCAATGAAGCCTAATGCAGCCAAGGGTAAGGCTATCAGATTGTAGGCTAACGACCAGCCAATATTCTGTTTGATAATCGAGCGAGTACGGCGCGCTTGCGCTACGGCTGCGGCGAGCTTACGCAGATCAGCGCTGATCAACACCGCATCGGCACTGGTTTTGGCTAGATCGGTCGCTTCACTCATTGCAACAGACGTTTGCGCGCCCGACAGCACGGGGATATCGTTAATTCCATCACCCACCATCAGGATACGCTGCCCCGCTTGTTGACGTTGATTGACCCACTCAAGTTTTGCCTCCGGTGTCATCTGCGCCTTAACCCGGTCAATACCGAGCTCTGCTCCAACACGCTGTCCGTTCGCTGAGGCGTCACCGGTCAGCATTACCACCTCGAGGCCAAGCGCCTTGAGCGCACTAACGGCTTCTGGCGCTTCAGGGCGAATTTGATCATCGATGATAAACCAGCAGATAGGGCCATCAGACGAGGCGAGTAGCAGGCAAAGACCGGTCCCTTCGGGTCGTTGGGGTGGCTGCCCGAGGTAGATCTCGGCCGCGAACTCAGGTTTGCCGATGCGCAGGTCCCGCAGGTCGACCTGGCCCTCAATACCCGCGCCTATATGGGTCTGAACGGACTGAGGCGCATAACTGAAGAATGGGGCAAAAGCAGAAGCAATCGGGTGCTCGGAGCGACTCTCTAATGCCGCCGCGATCGCCAAGCACTCAGCCTCAGGTGCACCGTTAAGCGCAATGGTTCTGCGTATGCTTAGCTTGCCGGTCGTCAACGTACCCGTCTTATCGAAAGCAACCATGTCTGCTTGCGCCAGGCTCTCCAACACATGTCCACGGGTAATCAACAGGCCCATCTGGCGTAGACTACCGATCGCGGCAGTGAGTGCCGTGGGTGTCGCTAAGGAGAGCGCGCAAGGGCAGGTTACTACCAATACGGAGAGGACTATCCATACCGCATCCTCAGGCCGAATGGCGTACCAACTAAAGCCGACTACACAGGCCGTCAGCAGTACGGCAGCGACGAAGTAGCTGGCCACTTTATCGGCAACACGGGCAACCTCGGGTTTGTCTGCTTGGGCACGATCGAGCAGATTGAGAATGGCGGACATGCGTCCCTGCTCACTACCCGCTACCACCTCTAGCTCGATCGGTTGATCGACGTTGAGCGTGCCACCTGTCAAAGCATCGCCTCGATGGCGGTTGACAGGAAGGGGCTCGCCGGTGAGCGCAGATTCGTCGATGCTGGCACTGTAACTGAAAAGGATTGAGTCGGCGGGAATTGAGTGGCCAGGCTTCACTAGTACCCGATCACCCGCTTTGAGTTCCGCCACAGGGATCAATTTTTCCTGTCCTGACTCGAGTTTGATTGCACTAGCTGGCAGTAGATTGGCTAAAGCGTTACCGGCTAGGCCCGTGCGGTGGCGCGCTTGCATCTCTAAGAAGCGACCAATCAGCAGGAAGAAGGTAAACATACTCACCGAGTCAAAATAGACTTCGCCCCCTCCAAAGAGGGTCGCCCAGACACTGGCGATATAGGCGCCGCCAATCGCGATCGAGACCGGCACATCCATACTGAGGTGACGCGTTTTGATATCACGCAGCGCCGCGATAAAAAACGGGCGGGCTGCATAGAGTACCACCGGTGTTGCAACGATTAGACTGGTCCAGCGGATGAAGCGCTCGATATGCGGCTCCATCGTGAAGTTCTCTCCCAAGTAGAGCGCCATCGCCATCATCATCACCTGCATCATGCCGACGCCGGCAACACCGAGGCGGCGTACGGCGCGTTTGTGCTCTTGCTGGTATAGTTGCTCTTCGCGGTTTGGGTGGTAGGGATGAGGGGTGTAACCGATCGCGAGGATTTGGCGGAATATCTCACTCAGTGGCGCGGCCTCTGGATTCCAGACCAGTCGAGCACGGTGGTTTGTTAGGTTAACGTTGAAACTCGCTACACCCGCCAGCGTGCCAATGTGTTTTTCCAGTAGCCAAACGCAGGCTGCGCAGCTAATACCCTCAATAACCAGGCTCGCTTCACTCCGATCTGCGAGTCTGCGAACGAACTCGCGCTGCACTTCAGGTGAATCGTAAAGACTTAGCTCAGCATCGATTGAGGTGTTGTTGCCAGGATCAACCGCTGGTTTGTCACGATGTTGGTAGTATTTGTCTAACCCCGAACCGAGAATAGTTTGGGTGACCGCCCGACAGGCCGGGCAGCAGAATGACTCCAGTTTGCCATTCAACTCAAGCTGGAACTGGCCCGAGGCGGGCAGGGGAGTTGCGCAGTGAAAACAGACCTTCGCCTGATCAACCATAAGCGCGGCTATTCAGGCAGCAGTTCAAAGCTGCGTTGATCATAGGGTGGCAATAGCTCACGTTTGAGCACCCAGGCACCGGATTCGTCCGAGAGCATAAGATAACGCTTGCCCTCGAGGTTACCCTGCAGGCTGCCTAGATAAACATCAGAGCTGTTAACGTTGCGCAGCGTGATCTGCTGATCATATTTTTTATGCGCAGGGTGCACCAGATCCAGCGTCAGCGTCGAAGGTAGCTGGGTGTCTGCGTTAAGTTTGAGACGCAGATCGCCGGTAAGGGCGTCTACCAGCAGCTCGCCGCGGATACCGCGTTTGGCAGCCTCTAGGACTCGGCTGTTATCGACATTGGTTCCGCGTGCCACCTTGTAGTAGTCATCTTTAACAATGCCATCGCTGGTGGAAATTGCGATGTACATAAAGATACTGGCGTAAATCACCACTGCAACCAGTGGCGACAACACGAATAGTAGCCATTTCTGGCGATACCAAGGACCAATATCCCGTGTTTGATTCTCCATTCTGTCCTCTTAGAGATAAGTACACGCCGAGCTCAGACCACTGATGCTCGGCGCGAAGTCTAACATAAACCGGTTGTTACGAAGAGACGCCAGCGATTAGTTTGTGGGTCCGATAAAGCGACTCTCGGAGGAGGCGCTGATACTCTCGTCACCGACAGCCGTCACTTCAAACTCGATAGGATAATTCGGCTTCTCTAGCGCACGTGGATCGATCTCAACGTAAATCGTGTGATCGTAAAGCTCGCCAGCTTTTACGCGGACCTCGGTGTCGCCGACCAACTCGGCATACTCAAGTCCTTCTAGGCTGATTCGATAGATTTCATCATTTTGCGATTTGTTGGCAATCTTCACTGAGTAGGTGTTGCGGATATCCCCATCGGTGGCAACTGTGTAAAGGGCACCGCGGCCACGGATGGTGTCGACCTCTAGCGGTGTGCGCGTCAGTAGCACGTAACTAAAGGCAGTCATCATCGCCATCAATGCGACTAGGTAGCCGATTAAACGGGGGCGAACGAGGTGGGTCTTCTTGCCTTCAAGCTCATGCTCGGTGGTGTATCGCACCAAGCCTTTGTCGTATCCCATGCGCTCCATGATGTCATCACAGGCGTCGACACAGGCACCGCAGGCAATACACTCGTACTGCAGACCGTCACGAATATCGATACCCACTGGGCAAACCTGTACACAGTGGCCACAGTCGATACAGTCGCCTAGCCCGTCAGCTTTGTAGTCGGCATCACGCTTGCGCTTGCCTCGGCTCTCACCACGTTTCTCGTCGTAGGAGATGATCAGTGTGTCCTGGTCAAACATCACGGACTGGAAGCGCGCATAGGGGCACATGTAGATACACACCTGCTCACGCAGCCAGCCGGCGTTGCCGTACGTTGCTACCGCAAAGAATGCCAACCACCAGCTCTCCCAGGGACCCAAATCAAGCACCAGAATGTTCGGGATCAGCTCCCTTATCGGTGTGAAATAGCCCATAAACGCAATCGACGTAGTCACTGCGATCAGAATCCAGATGCTGTGCTTGGCGAATTTACGCATGAACTTGTTGGCCGACATCGGCTGTTTATCACGTTTCATGCGTGCATTGCGGTCACCTTCGGTGATGCGCTCGGCCCACATAAAGAACCAAGTCCAGACGAACTGCGGGCAGGAGAAACCGCACCAGAGTCGGCCAGCGAATACCGTCACGAAGAAGAGTGTGAAAGCGAGAATAATCAGCAGCCAAGAGAGCAGCATGAAATCCTGCGGCCAGAAGGTCTGACCGAAGACGTGAAACTGTCGACCCGGTAGGTCAAAGTGAATCGCTTGGCGACCATCATACTGCAGCCATGAGGCACCATAGAAGGCGAGGAGCATCACGGCGCTCGAGATAATACGCAGATTCTTAAAGATACCCTTGTAGAACTTTACATAAATATGCTCACGTTCTGCGTAGAGGCTTACAACCTCTACTTGAGGGGTGACATCTTTTACTGGTATCTGACTCATTCAGTGGGTCCTGCTGCAAAGAGAGATCAACTAGCTCAACAATTGGGGCAGTATACTGCGCCGATAAAAAAGGCGACTTGGTATATATCAGTCGCCCTTTTTGGAGCCTGTAGAAAGATTATTTCGACAGGCTGTATACGTAAGCTGCAATCAGCTGAATCTTATCTTCTGAAAGCAGATCTTTCTGCGCCGGCATTACACCTGCACGACCGCCGCGGATAGTGTGTGCGATCTGCGCGAAATCACCACCGTACAACCAAACGTTATCGGTCAGATTAGGCGCGCCCAGTGCTTGCATGCCTTCGCCTGTTGGCATGTGACAGGCCGCACAGACGGAGTTGAAGGTCGCCTGGCCGCGGTCTGCAGCTGATGCATCGTGTTGCTGGCCGCTGAGGCTACGTACATAGTGCGATACGTCCTGTACACCATCTTCACCGAGTGTTGCACCAAATGCTGGCATTCCACCTTGTCGGCCGTTGATCAGTGTCTGAACAATAGTCTCTGGCGAACCGCCATAGAGCCAGTCGTCGTCAGTTAGGTTAGGGAAGCCGTATGCACCGACACCACCCACACCGTGACAAACCGAACAGTTGTTGGCAAACATGCGTTGCCCCATCTTCAGGCCGTTCTCGTTGCCGGGCTGGTTCAACTCTTCAATTGAGAGGGCAGCGTATTTCGCGAAAACAGGCTTGTAGACCTCTTCCGCGTGCGCCATCTCTTTCTCCCACTGGTTAGCAGACGTCCAACCGAGCAGGCCTTTGAAATTACCCAGACCCGGGTAGAGGGCAAGGTAGCCCAAAGAGAAGACAACGGTGATCAGGAACATGTTGAACCACCACTTCGGCAGTGGGTTGTCATACTCCTCGATGCCGTCAAACGCGTGGCCGACAGTCTCTTCTGTTGTCTCTTTAAATTTCTCACTCTTACGAGTAGCGAATAGCAGCCAAGTTACACCGATAATCACGCCTAGGGTGATGACTGAAATCCAAATGCTCCAAAAAGCACTCATCGTTTTTCTCCTCCGTTACTCTCCTGGTCGGCCTGCTGTGTGCGCTGGTCAATCGCCTCATCCTGGAAGGGTAGATCTGCCGCATCATCGAAGCGCTTCTTATTGCGTGGGTTAATCACCCACAGAAAGATGCCGATGAAGGTCAGTAGCATGATGACCGGAATGTATGGACCGTAGGTTTCGTAACTCACTGATAATTACCGTTTGTTGGTGTACTCAGAATGCATTTTGCCTAGCGCCTGTAGGTAGGCAACCAGAGCATCAATCTCGTAACGGCCTGCAACATCTTCCTGCGCGTTGGCAATCTGCTCATCGCTGAATGGCACGCCTAGTTTGCGCAGTGCAGTCATTTTCGCTGCCGTGTCACGCCCTGTTAGCTTATCGTCGAAAAGCCACGGGTAGGATGGCATTTTTGACTCAGGTACAACGTCACGCGGGTTGTACATGTGTGCACGGTGCCAGTCATCAGAGTAACGTCCACCAACGCGCGCGAGGTCAGGCCCGGTACGTTTAGAACCCCAGAGGAATGGGTGTTCGTAAACAAACTCGTTAGCTGTTGAGTAGTGACCGTAGCGCTCTGTCTCTGCACGGAAAGGGCGAATCATCTGTGTGTGACACACATGACAGCCTTCGCGGATGTAAATATCACGGCCTTCCAGTTCAAGCGCGCTGTACGTACGCAGACCTTCAATTGGCTTGGTGGTAGAGCTTTGGAAGAAGAGGGGAACGATCTCTGCCAGACCACCGCCGCTAATTACGACGATGATCAGCAGGATCATCAGACCCATTTTCTTTTCGATAGTTTCGTGTTTAATCATCTTAACTCTCTCCGGTCTGACTTACGCTGCGGCTACAGCCGGATCAGGGTTTTCTGCAGGGGCCACTTTGCTGCCTGAGCGGGTGGTCTGCCATACGTTGTAAGCCATCAGGAACATACCCGCGACAAAGAACATACCGCCCAACCAACGCACGAAGTAGCCTGGGTGGCTCGCTTCCAACGCTTCAACGAAGCTGTAGGTGAGGGTGCCGTCTTCGTTAACTGCACGCCACATCAGACCCTGCAGGATACCGTTTACCCACATCGCACAGATGTAGAGGACAGTACCGATAGTTGCCAGCCAGAAGTGAGTGTTAATCAGGGCAGTCGAGTACATCTGCGCCTTACCGAACAGCTTAGGAATCATGTGGTAGATCGCACCGATCGAGATCATTGCAACCCAGCCCAGAGCACCAGCATGTACGTGGCCGATAGTCCAGTCTGTGTTGTGTGACAGAGCGTTAACGGTCTTGATCGCCATCATCGGGCCTTCGAAGGTCGACATGCCGTAGAACGACAGCGATACCACAAGGAAACGCAGGATAGGGTCAGTACGTAGTTTGTGCCATGCGCCTGAGAGGGTCATCATACCGTTGATCATGCCGCCCCAAGAGGGTGCCAGCAGGATCAGTGACATAATCATACCAACAGACTGCGCCCAGTCAGGTAGCGCAGAGTAGTGCAGGTGGTGACCACCCGCCCACATGTAAGTGGCGATCAGCGCCCAGAAGTGGACGATAGAGAGACGGTACGAGTAGATCGGACGCTCAGCCTGCTTTGGCACGAAGTAGTACATCATGCCCAAGAAGCCAGCAGTCAGGAAGAAACCTACGGCGTTGTGACCGTACCACCACTGCACCATCGCATCGACAGTACCTGGGTAAACTGAGTATGACTTGAACAGGGTAACAGGCATCTGGATGCTATTAACAATGTGCAGCACCGCAACAGTGATGATGAACGCCATGTAGAACCAGTTGCCCACATAGATGTGCGACGTCTTACGGTTTTTGACAGTACCGAGGAAGACGATTGCATAGCAGATCCATACAACAGCAAGCAGAATATCGATTGGCCACTCGAGCTCAGCGTACTCTTTAGTTGATGTAATACCCATCGGTAGTGTGATAGCAGCAGCTACGATAACTGCCTGCCAACCCCAGAAGGTAAATGCCGCTAGGCCATCAGAGAAGAGGCGAGTTTGGCAGGTACGCTGCACAACGTAGTAAGACGTTGCGAATAGGGCGCTACCGCCAAAGGCGAAGATGACCGCATTGGTATGCAGAGGACGCAGACGTCCAAAAGAAAACCAAGGCGTATCGAAGTTAAGTGCTGGCCACACCAACTGAGCAGCGATCAGAACACCTAGGCCCATGCCTACGATGCCCCAAACAACCGTCATGATGGCGAACTGGCGAACAACTCGATAGTTGTACGTATTTGCAGTTGCAGTGCTCATTTCAGGCTCTCATCAAGCTTTGTGAATAGAAAAGGTCGAAATTCGGGCGAATTATGTTGGATGAGTCGATCTTTTTCAATGAATTAGAGACCATTTATCTCACCCATTTTTGTGCGGTGCAGCATGCGCTGTTCCGACATAAAGACGCCAATCAGCCAAAATTGCTTTGAAGCTTTGCAATCTAAGCTACTGATATTAAATGGTTTATTCTTATAGTTCTGGTGGTTATTTGCTGATAATAATAGGCTATTAGAGCAATCTACCGCTAACGCGAAGGTCATAAAACAGGGTATATCTTGATTCAAATCAATATAAGCTGTCACGCAGTTCTGCAGCAGTGGTACGACCAACGCTCGTTTCCCGCAAATCTCAGCTATGCTAGAGTTCGCGCCGCAATCACCGGTGAAACAGCGAGGCCCGAGCGTGCTTAACCATCTACTGATCTATTGCCGCGCAGGGTTTGAATCTGAAGCGGCTTCCGAGATATCGACTCGTGCAGCAGAGCTCGGTTTTTTTGGATATCCCAAGTTTAGCCCCAATAGCGCCTATGTGCTTTTTCATCTGACGGGTGAGCAGAATGTGCTTGAGTTGATGGCGCAGCTCAAATTTCGGCGCCTGATCTTCGCGCGTCAATGGGTCGCTTGCACTGATCTTCTATCGCATGTCAGTACCAAGGACCGCATCACGCCGCTCTTAGCGGCCGCTGAGGGGCTGCCGCAGTCCGCTGAGCTCTATGTTGAGACGGCTGACACTACAGATGGGCGCAACCTTAACGGTTTTGCGCGTAAGTTTGGTTCTGCGCTCTCAGGTGCAATGCGTCAAGCCGGTCTGATGTTGCCGCGCAAACAGCGTGCCGACTGGCGTACCCATTTATTCGTCATTGATGGGCAAACTTTCTGGTTGGGTGTTTCGCCGATCAAGAACAGCTGTCGCTGGGAGCAGGGTATACTGCGCTTGAAGTTTCCGCCCTCTGCACCGAGCCGCTCGACGCTGAAGTTGGAGGAGGCGTGGCACTGGTTTGTGCCCAAGGCGGATTGGCAAGATAAGATTGAGAGTGGCCGAACGGCCGTTGATCTGGGTGCTGCCCCGGGTGGTTGGACCTGGCAGTTGGTCAATCGCAATATGTTTGTAACAGCGGTTGATAATGGCCCAATGTCACAAGAGTTGATGGATTCCGGGCAGGTGGACCATCGTCGCGAAGACGCCTTCACGTTCAAGCCGAACAAGCCGGTGGATATGTTGGTGTGTGATGTGGTGGAAAAACCATCGCAAGTTACTGAGTTGATGGCCAAGTGGGCGATTAATCGCTGGTCAACGATTCTTATATTTAACCTCAAACTGCCGATGAAGCAGCGTTTTGCTGAGGTGGAATCTTGTCTCGAGCAGTTGCAGAGCATTCTGACCGAGGCGCAGCTCAGATATAAATTGGAAGCCAAGCATCTCTATCACGATCGCGAGGAGATCACGGTCTATTTAGAGTTGATCAGATAAGCAGAGGCTGAACTACAGCTCGTAAATAGTGATCTTCTCTTCGTGCTCGAGCATAGGACCGATTCGGTCCATCATCTGCCTGCGCTCTTCCGAGTGATACCAGCGCGACCAGTCACTTAACGTACGGTAAGTTGCTACAATCAGACGCTTCTCTGTATCGCTGATATCATGTAAAACTTCGCCAGAGATGAAGCCTGTCGTGGACATCGCCGTCTGCAGGTTTTCGCGAGCGAGTGAGTTATAGGCGTCGGTCAGTTCCGTTGGAACATGGCGCTCAATAAAAACTCTTATCATTGTTGTTTTCCTTACGTGCGTTCCCTTTAGTTCAAGAATAGACCGAAGGCGGGTGAACGGTAAAGCGGTTGGTAGCCGTACCGGTCTGACAACGCTGGGCTGACAACATGCCTCGGTATTTGCGACAATAATGAGATTGAGTAATTGAACGGAAAATCCTTTGTGAAACCTGATGCACAACTTGATGCGCGTGGTCTCTACTGCCCTGAACCGGTGATGATGCTGCATAACAAAATCTCAGACGTTGCTGCCGGGCAACTGATAGAGGTTTTAGCCACAGACCCCTCCACAGAGCGTGATATCCCAAAATTCTGCAATTTCCTCGGGCACGAATTGGTCGATCAAGAGCAGCGCGGTGATGAGTATATCTACCTGATTCGCAAGGGTGCCTGATAGCCGACCCAATTAGCGACCCGTAATCCGAGTGTGCGCGTTGTGAAAAAGGGGCTTAACAAGCCTGGATATGCTGTTAAAATGCGGCTTCGATCAGGGTTGCGGCCCAAGTAACAAACGAGATGAGAACGTGAGCGAACAGACCTCAGACAAGGCGCGTAACAAGAATCGCGCAGCAAACCAGGCAGCGGTAGAACTGTTGGAGACAAACTACCCGAAAGCGTTCAACGCTGCCGAGCCTAAACCCCTGAAGATTGGTATTCAGGAAGATCTGGTCGCTGATGACAAAGTGAGCCGCGGTAAAATCAAACGTGCACTGGCTACCTACGTGCGCAATCCACGCTACCTGCAGTCGATTGTAGAGGGTGCCGACCGTGTCGATCTGAACGGTGACGCGTCTGGCACCGTCAACGAGAGCGAAGCGGGTCACGCCAAAGCGAAGCTAGCGGAGTACAAACAGCGCCGTGTAGAGCGTCAAAAAGAGCAGCGCAAACAGCAGCGCGTAGCCGAGAAAGAGGAGCGCATCAGCAACAAGCTCGAAGCGCTGCTGGCGAAAACCAACAAGCACTAACCGGTAGCTCGCTTCTCGCGGCGACACACGTCGGATTAAGAATGTACGAGCGATGTAGCGCACAGCGCTATTTCGCGACCCGACACTGGGTGTCGGGAAATGCGGCTTTGCCGCTCATCCCTCCTACAGGACCCTGCTCAGAAACCTGCGGATTGTAGGATCTCTTCGATCTCCGTCAGAATCGCTGGATCATCTATCGTTGATGGCATGGTGTACTCCTGACCCGCCGCAATCTTGCGCAGCACTGCACGTAGCACCTTGCCTGAGCGGGTCTTGGGCAAGCGTTGCACCACCAATGCCTGACGGAAGCAAGCGACTGCGCCCACTCGGTCACGAACCATCTGCACTAGGTCTTGTACCAGATCCGCTTCGCTGATGGTTTCGCCCGCTTTGAGCACCACGAGGCCCAGCGGCAATTGTCCCCGCAGTTCATCGTTCACACCTATGACGGCACACTCAGCGACAGCGCTATGTGCCGACAGTACCTCTTCCATCTCGCCGGTGGAGAGTCGGTGGCCGGAGACGTTGATCACATCATCGGTACGTCCGGTAATGTAGATGTAGCCCTCCGCATCTTTAAATCCGCCGTCACCCGTGTGGTAGTAACCGGGAAACGCTTCCAGGTAAGAGCTGCGGTAGCGTTCGTTGTTATTCCAGATACTCCAGGCGACGCCCGGGGGCATCGGCAGGGAGACGCAGATGTTGCCAGCGGCGTCAGTCTCAACCTCTTCGCCGCTGTCGTCGAGCACGCGAATATCGTACCCGGGGATCGGTTTGTTGGTGGAGCCCAGACGCTCTTTGGAGGGGTTGTCCCATCCCATCATCGGCGCGGTCATCGGCCAACCCGTTTCGGTTTGCCACCAGTGGTCGATCACAGGCACTTGCAGCAGTTCAGAGAGCCAGCCGTAGGTCGAGGAGTCGAGTTTTTCACCGGCGACAAAGACCCATTTCAGCGAGCTCAGGTCGAACTGTTTGGCCAGTGCGCCCTCAGGATCCTCTTTGCGAATCGCGCGGAAGGCGGTGGGGGCACAGAACATCGAGTTGACCCCATATTCGCCAATGACGCGCCAGAAGGTGCCAGCATCGGGCGTTTTGATCGGTTTACCCTCAAAGAAGATCGCCGAGCAGCCGCCCATCAAAGGGCCGTAAACAATAAAGGAGTGACCGACAACCCAGCCAATGTCGGAGGCGCCCCACCAGACATCGCCCGCTTCCATGCCATAGACATTGTTGAGGGCATAACTGAGCGCTACTGCATGGCCGCCGTTGTCTCGCACTATCCCTTTGGGCTGACCGGTAGTGCCAGAGGTGTAGAGAATGTACAGCGGGTCGCGTCCCAAGACAGTCGTGCACGCTGCGTCTTGCGACCCCTCCTGAAATTCATACCAGTCCAGATCGCGCGCTTGGTTAAGCTCGGCGCTTAGCATTGGGCGTTGGCAGACGATAGTGTGCTCGGGCTTATGTGTCGCCATATCGATCGCCTGATCGACAAGCGGCTTGTAGGCGATCTTCTTGTCGAACTCGATACCGCAGGATGCGGTGAGGATCATTTTGGGGTTGGCATCATCGATACGAATGGCCATTTCGTTGGGGGCAAAGCCACCAAAGACGACTGAGTGAACTGCGCCAAGGCGGGCGCAGGCGAGCATTGCTACTGCGGCCTCTGGAATCATTGGCATGTATATGAGTACGGTATCGCCTTTCTCCACGCCGCGCGCTTGCAGCGCGCCGGCAAAGCGTTTCACTCGAGCTAAGAGGTCGTTGTAGCTGATGGCCTCTTTGGTATCGCTGACGGGCGAGTCGTAATAGAGCGCTACCTGCTCACCGCGGCCCTGCTCGACCTGTTGATCTAAGGCTAGATAGCAGGTGTTGAGTTCTCCATCGGGATACCAACTGTAGGTTCCGAAATCAGTTTGGTGCAGGATCGTTTCGGGCTTTTTGAACCAAGCGATTCGATCAATCTGGGTCGCCCAATAGGCCTCGGGGTTATCTAAAGCGGCTTGGTATTGGTCGTCATATCTCATCTGCATCCCTCTTATATTTATTCTGGTGAGACTATTTGTTGTCGACTAACGCTAGGATCTACTGCTCCTGATAGAACTTCAGAATGCTGGAGAAATCCAGGCCGCCTGTGCCGTTTTTACGGTGCAGCATGTACAGCGCGCGGGCTGCGGAGCCCATCGGTGTGGGCGAGCCACTCTGCTGGCTGACATCCATCGCTAACCCTAGATCCTTATACATCAGGTCCACCGCAAAGCCGCCTTGGTAATTATTAGAGGAGGGCACATTGGGCATTACACCGGGGAAGGGGTTGTAGACCTGCAGCGCCCAGTTGTTACCGGAACTCTGCTTCATGATCTCAGAGAGCACTGCCGGATCCAGACCGTTACGCACCCCCATATTTAACGCCTCTGAGGCACCGGCCATCTGAATCGCCAGCATCATGTTGTTGCAGCATTTGGCGATCTGGCCCGCACCCGAGTCGCCCGCGCGGAAGATGTTTTTGCCCATCGCCTCTAGAATGGGTTTAGCCCGCTCGAATTGAGCTTCTGTTGCACCGACCATAAAGGCAAGGGTGCCCGCTGTAGCTGCACCGACTCCGCCTGAGACCGGTGCATCGATGAAGTCGATACTGCGAGCGGCACCCACTGCAGAGACACGCTTTGCGGTCTCGGCATCAATGGTGGAGCTGTCAATTATCAGGGCGTCGGACTCCACGGCATCAAACAGCGGTGTATCACCGGTAACGAACAGCCCTTCAACATGCTGGCCTGCCGGTAGCATAGTGATGACAAACTGTGCGCCTTTGACGGCCGATGTTGCAGAGTCAGCTGCCTGTGCACCGGCTGAGACTGCTCGTTCAAGTGCGGCTGCTGAGAGGTCAAACACCTGTACCTGGTGACCTGCTTTTACCAAGTTGGCGGCCATCGGGCCGCCCATATTACCCAGTCCGATAAATCCAATTGTTGCCATTCTCTGTCCCTCTTATGTTTATTGTTCAGGGTAAAAAGTTTTGCCGTTAAAGATCGCTCAACGGATTCGCTTGTCCGGGCTCCCAAGGGCTAGTAAAGAACTGCTGCACAAACGCTTCGTCGACGCTGCTCACCGTCTTATAGCTCCAGTCGGGTTTGCCGTCTTTATCGACTAGAAGGGCTCGAACCCCCTCTGGAAACTCGTGATGACGGCAGCACTGTACCGACAACTCGAGCTCGGCCATAAACACCTCTTTGAGTGAAAGGTGGCGGCAGCGTTTGAGCTGTTCAGCAATGATGTGCACTGATAGGGGCGAACCGTGGGTGATCGCTTTTTTAGAGCGTTGAATCCAAGGATCCTCGCTTTCGAGCTCGTGCATCGCTTGCATAAGATCATCGAGCGAATCTTGATCGGTGATCTGCTGTATGAAGTCAAAGTGATCCTGGATTGGAGCGTCTGTGCGCAATACCGCTTGGGACTGCTGCTCGAGCTGGCGCAGCACCTGATTTACACAGGTGTATGCGTTTGCATTCCAGTCTGCCCCCACCAGTGAACTGACTAGCTGCGGCAATTTGGAGGCATCAATGAAGCGATCAGCAAGGCCTAGGAAGAGGGCGTCTGCCGCGTAGATTGGATTGCCAGTGAGACCAAGAAACAAGCCAGTACGCCCGGGCATACGGTTAAGGAAAAAACTACCGCCAACGTCAGGGTAAAGCCCGATAGTCACTTCTGGCATTGCGAGGTGTGAGGTTTGTGTAACCACGCGATGGCTACAGCCGTTCATTAGACCCATGCCCCCACCCATAACATATCCGCTGCCCCAACAGATCACAGGTTTAGGGAAGGTGTGAATGCGGTAGTCGATCCTATACTCGGCAGTGAAGTAGTCGACCGGGAAACTAGAGTTCGCCTCGTTAGTGATCGACTTGTAGAGGTTCACCACATCGCCTCCGGCGCAGAAAGCCTTCTCACCTGCGCTGGTCAGTAGCACCGCTTTAATTCGCTCATCCGCAGCGGCCTGATCGAGACGCGGCAGAATCAGCTCAATCATCTCCAGCGTCAGTGCATTGAGTGAGCGCTCAGAGTTGAGATGCACCTCAAGAATAAGGTTGCCGTCGTTTGTGGGGTGTTCGTTAAAGAGTACGCAACTCATTAAAGGTCCTTAATTTGCTCAGTTAGCGGTTCTTCCACTCGGGTGAACGTTTTTCTAGGAATGCATTCACCCCCTCTTTTTGATCCTCAGAGAAGAAGAGGTCAACGAAGAGTTCACGCTCGAGAATGTAGCCTGCATCCCAGTGCTGGTGACGGTTGTTTTGAATCAGTTGTTTACAGTTGGCGATCGACATTGGACTCTGCTGCTCGGCCTGCTTGGCCAGCTCCATTGCACGCTCAAACGCGCCTCCGGTAGGTACCAGCTCTTCGACTAGGCCGATCTCTTTCGCTTGCGGCGCTTTCAGACGTTCGCCTAATAAAATCATGCGCTTAGTCCAACCTTCTCCAACCAGCATCGTCAGATTCTGGGTGCCACCCGCACAGGGAAGAAGTCCCACTTTGGCTTCTGGCAGCGCCATTTGAGCCTGCTCCTCGGCGACACGAATATCGCACGCCAGTGCAACCTCGAGGCCACCCCCCATGGCAAAGCCGTTTATCGCAGCAATGGATACGCCACGGAAATTCGATAGCGCCTCAAAGGCCTCTCCGAAGCCGCGGGCCATGTCGCGAGCCATCGAGCGATCGCCATCTGCGAACAGCTTGAGGTCGGCACCGGCACAGAAGAATTTCTCGCTGGTAGAGCGCAACACCAGAGCGAACACTTCGCGATCGGCGTTGAGCTGCGCAACCAACTCGGTTAACTGCTTCAAGCTCTCAACGGTCCAGGTGTTAGCCGGCGGATTATTCATCGTAATAACCGCGGTATGGCCCTGCTTTTCTAAAAGTAGCGCGTCAGACATGCTCTCTCCCTAATATCGCTTAAAGTAGCTCTGCGGCATCCTGCATCAGCGCCCGGCGGGCGATGATCAGACGCATAATTTCATTGGTACCCTCAAGGATACGGTGCACGCGGTTGTCACGTAGGTAGCGCTCTAGCGGATACTCCTTGATGTAGCCATTGCCGCCAAAGATCTGCAGCGCTTCATCGGCTACGGTGTATCCGGCGTCGGTTGCAAACTGCTTCGCCATAGCACAATAAACTGTTTTATCGGCATGTCCGGCGTCGAGCCGGCTTGCTGCGAGTCGAATCATCTGGCGGGCAGCAACCAACTGAGTGGTCATATCAGCGAGCTTGAACTGCAGTGCTTGGAAGTTGCTCAGTGTTTTGCCGAACTGGCTGCGTTCCAACATGTAGTTGCGTGCGCGTTTAAGCGCCGCTTGCGCCGTACCGATAGAGCAGGCGCCAATATTGATGCGTCCGCCGTCCAGGCCCTTCATGGCGATCTTAAAGCCATCACCCTCAGCGCCCAGCATGGCGCTAGCAGGCACGCGTACCTCATCAAAGGTAACCATACGGGTGGGTTGTGAGTTCCATCCCATTTTCTGCTCCTTGCGCCCGTAGCTGATGCCTTCGCTTTTGGCATCGACGGCGAAAGCCGAGATCCCTTTGGCGCCTGCTTCACCGGTGCGTGCCATTACTACGAGGACATCGGTTGCGCCGGCACCGGAGATAAAGATCTTGCTGCCGTTGAGCAGGTAGTCGTCACCATCGCGACTAGCGCTTGTCTTAAGTGAGGCGGCATCGGAGCCGGCGTTGGGCTCTGTTAGGCAGTAGGAGCCAAATTGCTCACCCGCCGTGAGGGCAGGGCACCACTGGTTGCGCGTCGCTTCGTTACCAAATTCTGCGATCATCCACGCCACCATGTTGTGGATCGTTAGATAGGCGGTAGTCGATGTGCAGCCCTGTGCGAGCTCCTCAAAGATGATGCTGGAATCGAGTCGGCTCAGCCCTAAACCGCCAACATCCTCTGGGGCGTAAAGGCCACACAGGCCGAGTTCACCCGCTTTACGCAAGGTCTCAAGTGGGAATATCTGCTGCTCATCCCACTCAGCGGCATTGGGTTCGAACTCTTTTTCAGCGAAGCTTCGAGCCAGGTCGGCAAAGGCGATCTGATCTTCGTTCAGCTCAAAATCCATGGTGCTTTCCTTTGTTGTTATCCGCTTACTTTAGCTGAATCGTGGTGTTTACCCCAGTGTCTATATCCTCTTCGAACCAGCGCGCGGTAACGGTCTTGGTTTCGGTGTAGAACTTAACCGCCTGTTTACCGTAGGCGTGTTGATCCCCATAGAAGGATTTACGCCAGCCAGTGAACGAGAACATCGGCAGCGGCACAGGCACTGGGACATTGATACCGACCTGGCCTACCTTGATCTCGTGTTGATACTTGCGAGCAGCGGCGCCCGATGAGGTAAAGATCGACGTGCCATTACCATAGGCGTTGGCATTAATTAGGGCGATCGCTTGATCCAGCGTTTCAACCTCAATGGCGCAAAGCACTGGGCCAAAGATCTCCTCTTTGTAGATCGACATATCGGTGGTGACACCGCTAAACAACGTCGGGCCAACCCAGTTGCCGTTGGGGAAGCCATCTACGGTGCAGTCGCTACCGTCGAGCAAGCACTGGGCACCAGCATTCTTTCCCTGCTGTATGAAGTCGAGCACACGGGCTCGAGCACTTGGATTGATCAGCGGGCCGTACCCCGCATCCGGGTCGTCCCAGGCGCCGGGGCGAACCTTGTTCATCGCCTCGCGCAGCTCCGGAATCCACTCTTTGGCACTGCCTACAAATACAGCGACAGAGATCGCCATACAGCGCTGACCTCCGGCCCCGACAGACGCACCGACAAGATTATTGATAACCTGATTCTTGGACGCGTCCGGCATGATCACCATATGGTTCTTGGCGCCGGCAAAGGCCTGCACCCGCTTCAGATGCTCGGTGCCGGTACGGTAGATGTGTTCCCCGACTGCAACCGAGCCGACAAACGAGATAGCGGGCGTATCTTTGTGGGTCAGCAGTTGGTCGACCACCTCTTTAGTGCCATGCACAACTTGCAGCAGACCGTCAGGGGCGCCCGCCTCTTTGAACAGCTCCGCCAAGCGCATTGGTGTTAGTGGATCCTGCTCGGAGGGTTTTAGAACGAAGGTGTTACCACAGGCGATGGCCATCGGAAACATCCACAGGGGAATCATCGCTGGGAAGTTGAAGGGTGTGATACCCACACAGACACCGAGCGGTTGAGTGATGCTGTAACAGTCGATTTTTCGCGCGACATTTTCAACGGTCTCACCCATCGACAGTGAAGCGATATTACAGGCGTGTTCAACCACTTCTATACCGCGCCATACATCACCTTTAGCGTCTTCAAACGTCTTTCCTGTTTCGCTGGATAGCAGGGTGGCGATCTCGTCGTGATGCTCTTTGAGTAGGTGCTGGTAACGCAGCATCAAGCGAGCACGCTCGCCCACGGGGGTCTCTTTCCAGCTCTCAAATGCAGTCTGTGCGGCGGCTATGGCCGCGTCCACTTCGGCGGATGTCGCACACGGGACCTCAGCAATAACATTTTGAGTTGCGGGGTCTGTTACGGGAATAAAAGTATCGGTCTGGCTTTGGACCATCTGGCCGTTGATCAAAAGAGGGACACGCTTAGTCATTATCAATACCTGCAATCGTTATTCTTATAGATACCCATTCGTTCGGGTTAAATAGATTTTTAACACCAGTCGCCTAAGAGGGAGATTGATAATCTTGCTCTATTAATGGACTATATTGTGGTTTTTACTGATCCATTTGTCGTAGACCGGACTCAGAAAAGCGCGAATCAGTAGTAGGTATAAAGAGAACATATGAGCCGCCCCTCTAATTGGCCGCTTCCGCCAGAGAGCTTTCGATATCTAGTACCTCGCTCGCTTACGGCTCAGCTAGCGCAGCATCCGCTGTCCGCCGACTTGTATCCACGTGCCCTCGGCTTCTATGCAGCAGCTTCGGGGCACCGAATGCAGCGCGAGTCTCACGATGACTACTTGATGATCTACTGTCTGGAAGGGAAGGGCAGGTTTAGCGCAGCAACGAGCGAGAGCACGCTAGAGATGGGCGATCTGTTAATTGTGCCCGCGGGTTTGAATCACCGGTACGCCGCAGATCCTGCCGATCCCTGGACCATTTATTGGACCCACTTCGAGGGTTTGCGGGCCGCAGAATTTGCTTTGCACACGGGGATCCCTTGTAACAATGCCGGCTATCAAATTCATCAGGTGGGTTTACATGCGCAATTGATCAGCGATTTTGAGGCGCTGATGGAGGCACGTAACTCAGTGCAGGAGTTAGCGAGTCACATCTATGCGGCCAACCAGCTTCGCCAAATCCTGTCACATATTGCGCTCTTACGGCCCACCGAGTCTATCAAGGGACAGCGTGAAACTGCTGAGCTTGAGCGGGTGCATTCGCTGATGCGTTCGCACCTGCATGAGAAGCTCGACCTAGACACCCTCGCCGCCGCCGTGAATCTATCAAAGTTTCACTTTGTTAAACGCTATCGAGAGCTCAGCGGAACAACACCAATCAACCGGTTTATACAATTGAAGATAGAGCGGGCATGTCACCTGTTAGACACGACTGATAAGGAGATAAAAGAGGTGGCCTACGCGGTGGGCTACGATGACGCCTACTACTTCTCACGCATATTCCGAAAACAGCTGGGTATTTCACCCAGTCAGTACCGAGCCTCTCGAACCTAGACGCGCCTATTCGAAAGGTGTCAGGTGGGGAGAACGTTCTAAACCCCCATACGCGACATTTCGAGAAGCTCGGTTTCCACATCAGTTTCCAGTTGCAGTAAGAGGCTTGGGTTGAATACGCTCATGATCGTACTTTCCTAGCCATGTTGATAAACTTCTCAGCCCCACTATAACGACGGTGATGAAGAATATGACAGCGCAACATCCCGTAGCTCGGCGGTCCTTCCCGACTGGCCCTGTGACAGCGGCCTACGAACGCTTGGTGGATGCAGGGGAGGTGAGACGAGATGATGAGCAAGTCGCTCTAGCGGAAAAACTCGATGCCCTGCACGAGTCTCTTACCTCGCTTCCAGCAGTGCCCGTGCGCACCGAAGAACCGACAGAGAGCCGTGTTACAAGCAGCGGTCGGCCGTTAGTGGCGCGATCCATGGCTTGCGCCCGGTCCTTTCTTCGAAAGAAGCTCCAATTGTGGTCTTTTGGAACACCACCGCGAGGCATGTACATTCATGGATCGGTCGGAGTTGGCAAGAGCTTTCTGATGGATCTCTTCTACGCGTCGGTTGATGTTCCCGGTGATGATTCTCGCTGTAGTAATAACAGCCGACGCCTTAAACACGCAAAAATTACCAAACGCCGCGTTCACTTTCATGAGTTCATGCTGGAAGTGCATCATCGAATTTTTGTCTACAAACAAAAGCACCCCCGAGATGATGCGATCCCTATGATCGCGCAGCAACTGGCTCAGGAAGCCCAACTCCTCTGTTTCGATGAATTTCAGGTAACAGACGTTGCGGATGCCATGATTTTGAAACGACTTTTTCTGTTTTTACTGGATTGGAATGTCGTTGTGGTGGCGACCTCCAATCGCTCTCCCGATGCATTGTATGAGGGAGGCCTTAACCGATCTCTCTTTTTGCCCTTCATAGACCTGTTGAAACACAGATTTGACATCATATCCATGGAGGATTCCGCCAAGGATTATCGACTCGAAACTCGAGCGGATGGTCAATCCTATTTTTGGTCAAATAAGGATGTCCTTGGCGATAATAATGGGGATAACAGCATGCAGGCACAGTTGAGAGAGATATTTGGTGGCACTGCACCCGGAACTGAGGCCGAGGTTATTGAGGTACTCTTCGGTCGCACCGTGCAGGTCGCCCGATTCAATGACCGGTGCGCCTGGTTTGATTTTTCCGAGTTATGCTACCAACCGCTTGGCGCGGCTGATTATCTCTCCCTCTGCAAGCGATTTCCGGTCCTCATCATTGATCGCGTGCCGCAATTAGACGCCAATCAGCTCGACGAAGCGCGACGATTCGTGACCCTTATTGACGTGTGTTATGAATCTCGAACGCGCTTGGTGCTGGCGGCAAACGTCCCGCTCGATGAATTATTTGTCGATTTTGAAGCGCAAGTCGAAAGCAGTGATGGAAATGAAGAACTGTTTGTCAGTGAACTGGGGGGCAACTCGAGTTCTTTCGCGACAACCATGATTCGCACCAAAGAGGGTGAAAATATGGAGTGGTCGGCGACGGGCCTAATGGGCGCGTCACTGGCACAATTCTCGGCCGCCAATGATCTCGCCTTCTCCTTTCGACGAGCCGCCTCTCGATTGGTAGAAATGGGTGGAAAGGAGTGGGGACGGAAATGACTTTCCCCACTCGTTTGAGTCATTTATTAAGTCAGCTACGCGTGTTTTTGAGCACTGTAAGCTGTGCTGTTTAAGTTTTGCATCAGTCGGCGGTCACCTTTAAAAGCAGTGCCTAAACCAATCGATTGATCGAAAAAAGGGCAGGTTGTCACGACTTTGGTAGGTTATTTCTCTCAAGCCAGAGCAAAAATTCTTCGGATGGCATGGGGCGGCTAATGTAATAGCCTTGAACGATGTCACAGCCAAGATCTTTCAGCAGGTTAAGCTGTTGCTCGGTCTCTACTCCTTCTGCAATTATCTCCAGATGAAGGGCTTTGGACATGTTAATGATCGCTTTGACCAGGTTCAGATCACTTTCAGACCCTGGCAGCCTCGAGATAAATGATTGATCTATTTTAAGTATGTTGAACGTCATTGATTGAAGGTAAGAGAGCGATGAGTAACCGGTACCAAAGTCATCGATAGACAGGGATAGTCCCAGCGTACGCAGCTCTTGGAGTTGATTTGATACCTCATCCCCCATATCTAAAAACGTTGACTCGGTTACCTCGATATCGACGTAACGAGGGGGGAGTTTAAGCAGACCGAGTGTTGTTTTGAGCGTCTGAACCAGATCTCCAGAGGCGAACTGCTTTGCTGAGAGGTTAATACCAATGCTAAAGTCCTTATACCCGCGTTCCAGAAGCGCTTTGGCTTGCTTACAGGCTTGCGTAATTACCCAGTCGCCGATCGGTATGATGAGATCTGTAGATTCGGCATAGGCCAAGAACTGGCCAGGCGCCACATAGCCTAAATCAGGGGTCTTCCATCGAATCAGCGCTTCCGCGCCAACAAATTTGGACTCCCCTATGGTTATTTGCGGTTGGTAGAAGAGCTCGAGCTGCTCCTTTTTTATTGCTTCACGCAGGTTGGCCAGCATCTGTATGCGAGCGTGCACCCCTTTGTTGAGCTGCTCGTCGTAGAAAATCCATTTGATAACGTCGGACATTTTTGCATGTGATAGTGCAGCATGGGCGTGGCTTAGTAAGGTAATTTCATCACCGGCATCGCCAGGGTGAAGCGAAATCCCCAGGTTTGGATTAAGATAAAACTTACCAAACTGAGTGACAAAGGCGCGCTTGAAAAGACGGCTAACCTCGTCAATAAGTTCATTTATTCTCTCTTCATACTGGCCACTTATGACCACTGCAAATTGCACACCGGTCACGCGCGCAAGAAATTCTGCATCATCCACGACTGTGAGAAGTCGCCGTGCCACCGCCACGATTAGATGATCACCGACGTCAATGCCGAGGCTGTCGTTGATTTCGCGCAGCCCAGTAAAACCTATCAGGATGAGGCAGATATCGTCCTGATGTTTCATTTCTATTTTGAGGTGGTTAATGAGATTCAGGCGATTCGCTAAGCCCGTCAAACTATCGAAGTTTGCATCCCTAAACAGACGCTCCTCGTGCTGTTTTCTGAAGATGTCGAGATCGTGTTTGACTGAGTGAACTTCAGTGACATCCTTCATGGATCCGATAACGACCAGCGCGCCGTTTTCGTCGGTGAACGTATCGACGTGATTGACGACCCATTTCGTTTGTCCCGAAGCAGTACGCATTACAATTTCATACTGGCTGGGTACCGGCTCGCCCTGTACCCTGCGTCGGTAACGGTCCTCGACGGTCGCGAGCGACTGCTGATCCACGAAATTGAGAAGTAACTGGCCCTCCAGTTTGTCCACGGTTGTTTCCAGCAGAGCGGCCATCTTAGCGTTTGCGTAGATAACTTTGTGGTCCGTTAGGACGTACACAGCATCCTGAAGCTGGGTAATCAAGCCTGCAATGATTGCAGGGGAGCAGCTATTAATATCCATCTCGGTCGCTCGTTACGTTCTTCGGATATCACAGTTGTGAGATCTTGTTACCAATGAGTCTAGTTCACAGAAACAAGGAGCGCTTTCCTGTCTGGGATTGGAAGCTGTGGCAGTAAATTTTATCCCCCAACCTGAACGCAAGATTTTAGCTATTTTTGAGCGCAGATACTGCCTATGAGAGATCTTCTTCAATTCCGTTTGTAGAGATTAGCGAGCTGGGCTAACCTGAAATTGATTGTTCGAGAGGTAAGCGAAATGGAAGCGGAACATCGCAAAGCAGAGGCTGAACTGGAGCAGATTCGCTCATAGATCGACCGTTTCGTCAGCAGGCACGCACCGATACTTCAACATCAGATGCAATTAGCTTCAGACTGCGAAGGTTTCCCGAGCTGCGGTGAGTGCAGTTCATGCCGAGAAACAAAGTTACTTCGTGAGTTGCAGCAGCTAGTGTCCGAGGTTGAATTTCGTTCGTCATTGCTCAAACGGAATGTCTAAATCAGCGCAGGCTTCTCACGTAGCGTTCTGTCTCGTGTGCTATCTCGGGGTCTATCGCTCTTTGCTATGGGCCTTTGACCTAGGTTGAACGTGTAAATATGACTTTTAGCGCACAGGGTGCTTGGGGTTATCAGAAAACTCAATACGGAGAACACGTTTAGTAGGGAGTTTTGCTTAGCTCTTGTTTGATTGCCAGTGAGAGCAAATAGCAGTGCGGAAAAACATACGTGGAGGTCCGTTGATGTTCCGACGTTAGAGAGTCCGTTAACTTGGAGAAAGATCATAATCAGCGATTCCATTGCGGGCGGTTTGTGGCTGACCTCTCGTTGACTGACGACGCTGGCAGACTAGGCTTAGGCTAGTTGTGCCTTGGGCGACTTACGGAGGTTTGATGTTTTATGAGTCGGGTCGAACTGCCCGTACAATACTAGCCGGTGTTTTGCTCAGCCTGCTCGTGCTTGCACTAGCGATATACTTCAGTGTGTCCCATGATCGGCGGATGAAAATTGAAAGTGCAGAGGAGAGCGTCAAAGCCTTAGCTGTTGCATTAAGCAAAGAGGCCGACGCAACCCTCTATGTAGCAGAGTTGTCTTTAGTCCGTATTGTTGAGGAGATTAAAAGAGATCCGGATCTACTCGATTCTGCGAGACCTGACTTGCATAATTTGCTGCTTCAGACCCGGGATTTGCTACGCCGAGATGAGTTTGAGCAAAGTTTTGGTCACCTATTCGTAGTCAAGCGCGACGGATGGAATGCCGCGAACAGCGTTAACTTTCCCCTTGAAAGTATTGATGTGTCCGATCGAGCCTATTTTTCACACCATAAAAATAGCGTGGTTGATGACCTTCACATCACCCAGCCGTTAGTTTCGAAAGTCACCTTTGAAAGGCGTGTCTTTCTGACAAAACGCCTGAGTGACATGGAAGGTAATTTTCTGGGTGTTGTCGGTGTGCATTTCAATCTCGATCACTTCAATCGAATGTATGCCCAGTTGGGGTTGCCACCAAGTGGCGCGGTCACGGTACTGAGAACTGATGGTTCGGGGGTTTTTCGTTATCCGGATGTCAGTACGTTCTACGACCAGAATATCGGTGAGCAACCCTACTTTAAAGAGATGCTCTCTCAAGGTGCGGGAAGCATCCAGTTTCGTAGCCCCTTCGACCAGGATGAACGTATCAAGGGATTCCGGCTGAGCGACAAGTATTCTGTAATTAGTGTCATATCGCTTTCTAAGGCCAACACACTCTCTCATTGGCGAGTCAACGCGATGGTTATAGTGCTGGTATTCATTGCGATATCGATTGTCTTGTTACTTATCGTTCTGGTCGTAAAAAGACAGATAGTCGCTATCATGCGCCTGACAGACCTGTCCGTACACGATCCGCTAACTGGTCTCCTTAACCGTCGTGCCTTTGATGAGAGACTCGAAGAGGAGTGGCGCAGAAGTACACGAAGTGGTTTGGCAATCGCAGTTCTGTTTATAGATATCGACTTTTTTAAGGATTACAACGATACCTACGGTCATGTGGCTGGTGATCGTTGTTTGAGGCAAGTTGGGCGTTTGCTAAGTCATCATTTCAATCGAGCCGGTGAGTCTGTCTTTAGATATGGCGGTGAGGAATTTGTCGTGTTGTTGCCCAATACCTCGTTAGATCAAGCTATTGCTGCTGCAGACAAGGTGCTTGAGGCGGTCCGTAAACGACGTATCGTGCACAAAGGCTCGCAGATCAGTGATCGAGTGACGGTCAGCATTGGCGTCGCTCAAGCCGATGCGGCAGACATCGATTCACGACATTCATTGGTCGAGAGCGCGGACGACGCCCTCTACGCTGCAAAGAATGCAGGTAGGGACCGTCGGGCCACCTCTACTTAAGCTTCGTGCAGATCCGCTAAACTTTCGGGCTAGTGTTTACGCCACACGAAAATCATCTCAGTCTCGAGAAGATCTGAACGTGAGGATAGGGACTGCCAATCCCTTTGGCGAATCCTACATTCCTCATGAGGGAAGTTTCGAGTTTTTGAGACGCACCACTTTGACAAGCAACGTAACGCCGACGTGCGAGGATAGTGTCAAGACGAACTATTTGAGACATTTCTTGGTATCTGTGTGAGGCTTGCTTTGATCTAAAACTGGAAAGTCTCTAACGCTTCCACGCATTCTGCTTTTGACAGAGTGCAGCAGCAATGAACCCTTACCTTTAGTGTTACCTCGGATGATATGACGTATATAAATTCATGGCCCGTCCGCCAAATTTAGTCTGGGTCGGGACAATTGCTTAATCCTGGCGCGATAATTGCTAGCCCTATGGATAGGTTTGAACCTTCTGTTTAGTTGAATTTTTAAGAAAATTCTAGAGGTGGATGGTTTTTTTTGCGTTACGCGTCGCATTTTGCGACGTTTTTTGCGATTTAATATGCGGGTCATCATGGACTCAATGCAACAGTATAGGGATTTCTGCATGCACTCAAATGATCAATTGGTAGTTCGCGCAGCGCGCTTTGTGTGGTTATTACCACTTGCTGTTCTGGTGCTGTCGCTGCTCTCGGCTGAATTCTATTTTGATGCGGAGCTCTCGTTTTCGTGGCTATGGGTCACGAATGCCGTTGCTGTCTTGTGGTTGTCGTTAGAGGCTTATAGCCGCCACTCTGCCTTACCAGATTCAAAAGTATTCCTATTATCGGTGCTGGCCTTACTGGCGTCGAGCGTGCTATCCGGTAGCGCACTGCCTGACGCGGTTGCTATGACAACTGTTAATTCTGTTGAGATTTATCTGGCATCATGCCTTTTTCTGTCGGTGATCAATAAAGGGTGCTCACTACAAGACGGTGGGCGGTTCGCCCGTAAAGTCGTGCAGGTGTCACTGAAGCTTGCAGTCATACTGGTCACCGCAGCACTGATCATATCGGTCTACTTTCAGCAACGCTACGGCGCCCCCTTGCTCTACGGTGCAGGGGCCTGGGTGGGCTCTCAGCTGGTTAGCTATTTATTTGTCTTTCCGGTTCTCATATCGGTCTGCAATCATGATTCCACTCCACACAAACTTTCACTCATGACCAAGCTCTTCGTGGGTTTTGTGGTGTACGAAGTGAGCAGCCATTTTTTTGGTAAGCCTCTTCTCTATGACTTTATCGATGTCGCCGTGTGGTTGATGGCAATAGCGCTACTACTGCCCATGCGCGCGTATGCTGCGATGGGATTCTCATTTTCGGCCGTAGAGTTGCTTGCACTTCAAACGGAAGCACTCCCCAGCGCATTGGGCCCGTTGCAGGTAAATCTGGCGCTCAGCGTGGTGGTCGCAATGTCCGTGGTGACCGCTATCGTTATGGCGCGCTCCACACTGCTTAATAAACTCACGGTAGGCGCATATGAGAAGCTGAATGCAAAGAGCGCTCAACTTTCTCTTATTCTGCAAAGCGCAGACATCACCTTGTTTGAACTGGATATTGATTCGGGAGATGCGACCCTGATTGAGGGCAAACACCCCGCGATGCCCGTCGGTACCGTGATTCGAATAGGCGATGCCCTAGCGAGTATGATCCCGTCTCAAGCTGATGCGAATCAACTTCGCCAAACACTCGCTCAAGACGAAGCTGAGATGACTTATGCCGTACGCTACCCCGGAGAGAGCGGGCCACACTGGTCTCATATATACACGGGTAGGACCTACAAGAGGGGCACGCTGCTTAAACGGTTAGTCTTGCGCCAAGATGTTACCGAGCTGATGCAGACAACAGAGCAACTGCGAGAGCATTCGGAGCGTCAGAAGGAGCTCTTTTCTGTTATCGGACATGAGCTGCGTACGCCTGTGGCCTCGATGGCGATGATTGCGGATGATCATGAACTCAGTGCCCCGGAGAAACTGACGAACGTCCGCGAAATATCTCGCAACTTGTTAGCTGTGCTAGAGGATCTGCGCACAGTGGTTATGCCTGAGCGTGCTCGGGTATCTCAGGAGAGCACCGCTAAACCCGAGGCTGTTATTGAGCGGGCGCTGAGTGCGATTTCGCACTTAGCATCGGATAATCAGGTCACGGTAAAATTTACCCACACAGCCAGTGGTTTGTTGTATTCAATCCGTGAACAAGCGCTGCGACAGTTGGTGACCAACCTGACAAAGAACGCGGTGATTCATTCAGAGGGATCTGAGGTTTTGGTGAGTTTGACCTATACGCAGGGTGAGGATGGCAGTGATAGGGCAACCCTCAGCGTTGAGGATGACGGGAAAGGCATTCCTGCTGATCAGGTTGAGCGCCTGTTCACAGCATTCAGCCGAGGCGATACGCAGAAAGATGGTACGGGTCTTGGGTTGTTTATCGCGGAAGAGTTGAGCGCCCAATTGGGCGGCGTGTTGACATACCGCGACAGTGAGATGCTTGGGGGCGCATGTTTTAGTGTTGTCTTCCCGCTGAAGCCGCTCGACTATGAGGCACAGGCACAGGCACAGGCACAGGCAAGTATAAATCTTTCAGGTTACCGAGTGCTATTCGCAGAAGACGACAGGATGCTGCGCATGCTAACCGAAAGAGCACTGATCAAACAGGGCGCCACGATCGAATGCCATGAAAACGGGCAAAGTGCGCTAGATGCGTTTAAAAAGGCAGACGGTGCATTTGATCTCGTATTGACGGATCTTATGATGCCGCAGTTGGATGGATATGGCCTTACATCGGCTCTCAGAGCCGAGGGCTATGTTGGCCCAATTATTGGCGTAACCGCAGCGGTAGTAGGGGCAGAGACGGATCGTTTGCTAGCGGTTGGCGCCAGTGGTGTCATTGCCAAACCGATTACAATTGAGAAGTTACTCGACGAGCTGACTCGCTTAAATACGGAGCCCGCAAATGTCTAAGGTATCGATTTTATACATCGATGACGATCCGCTCGCGCACGCTGCATTGCAACAGATGCTGGACTCCGACTATCACCTCCACGGTTGTACCGATCCTAATGAGGCACTCGCGAAAGCGCTAAGGCTTCAGCCCTCATTGATTCTGCTGGATGTATGTATGCCGCATGTGGACGGGTCCGAGGTACTGACCCTTCTGAAGAGCCTGCCAGGTACTCGAAATATTCCTGTTCTCGCTTACAGTTCAAAGATTGATCAAGGTACCTTGTCAGAGTTGATTAGACGTGGGATTAGAGGCGTTTTGGACAAGACCGCATCGGAAGGCGAGTTGCGAGACAGCATAGACTACGTTTTGACCCATCCGGCGCCATTGTAATAGCGACGGATGATTTGGATATGCTGATATTGGTCAAGACCGACCCTTCTCGGCCATTTCTATCAGAACACTACCTAAATTTCTTCATGTAATGATAATGATGGAGATCTAAGTAATGAACATTTGAGAAGCGTCTGAGTAATTGAAGCAAACTAGTTAGGTGTAGCTTTGAGTTTACCATTCGTGATCCGAATGTTGTTGTCGACTCAGCATTGGCGCAGTTTTTGCTGATTGGATGGCTGATCTTTGAAAAATCAGAAACACTGCATGATTGATAACTCATACTCTTTTCATCGGACACTGGGCTAACGTGCTGCACAGCTTTTAATTGTCGCAACGCTTAGCTATCTCGGCCTAGCGTGGTTCTACGAACTCTATCCAGCGGTCTATACCTGCCTTAGCGCGATATCAGGGTACTCATTGGCGATACGTTTGTATCGACTGAACCGCCCTCAATTTGCAGCGCGCGTAATGCTCCTATCATTGTTGGGGGCTACTTTTTTTGTCATCAATTATGTTGAGCCCGCGACCGGTATTGGGCATCTGTATTTCATTTTAACGGCATTGGTTGTTGTCGTTTTGGATGTCAAGCAACAACAGATTGAAGTCGGTTTCTTTTTAGCGCTGGCAATCTGCTGTCTGACACTTGGCTTCCTATTTGAACATAACTTCTTTGGGATGAAGGTCTCTGACCTGCCCGTTGGTGTTATTCGGTATGCTGGGGCGATAACAAGTGGATCGGCCATTTTAGTGATTGCCGGTTTGATTACTCTATTCGTTACGCGTGCGAGTGAGCTATCGGCCTCTCAGGCCGAACTGATCGAGGATCTTGATCACGCAAACAGCGCGAAGTCCGCATTTCTTGCAAACATGTCCCATGAAATTCGAACACCATCGAACGGTATTTTTGGTTCTTGGCAGGTGATCCGCGGTAACTTGAATGACCAGGCCACAGTCGCTCGTTACACCAGCGTAGGTATGCAGAGTTACCACTCGGTTATTGGAATCGTGAACGATATTTTGGATCTATCAAAGCTTACCGAATAAAAGGTAGATCTCTACCCGGAGCCTAGCAGCGTGGACGACGTCATCAAGCTTGTAACTTCAGAGCTGAGCGCGCTGGCACTGGCTTAGGCCTACCCATATCCAAAAAACTTGCAGAGTTGATGGGCGGTAGCATCAGTGTCACCTCCAAGCTAGATCGAGGAAGTAGGTTCGAAGTTCAACTTTTTCTGCCAGTTACATCCATTTCACGAGCGGATCAGAAATCCAGGATAGATATCGCCAAACTACAGCCAGCGCGGATTCTTTTGGCCGAAGATGTTATGACCAATCGCATGATATTCGGCGCGCTTCTGAAAGGCCTACCGTATGAGATAGATGAACCGGAGAACGGTGAGTTGGCAGTCGAAAAAGCCCTGAAAAACGATTACGACCTTGTATTTCTCGATATTCAGAATTGGTCGACTACACTAAGCCAATTATCGCCTGTACCGCTAACGTGATGAGGGAAGATATTGAGCATATATGTCAGCGGGATTCGACAGTGTGATTGGCAAACCCTACTTGAAAGAAGATTTAGTCATCAATATTCAGGCCGCAGCGATCCGCGGATCGCTATCTAAATCCATTTGGGGGTCTTTGATCTGGGCTCTGGTGGCTCTCGATGACTCCTAAGTGCCGCAGGCGGGGGACAAGGGCAAATCGGCAGGAGTCGACCCAATCCAGCATATTAGTGTTCGCTTATTGAATGGGTAATCGGACTCTATCTTAAAAGTAGTTAAGACTGAAAATCACTCTCAACGGTTTAAGATAGTGGTACAGGCATTGTCGGTTTATCTTCTCCCGGATTCACTGCCAAGGGAGGAATTTGTCGCTACAAATTGCTCTGGTTTACCTGATCATATGCAGTCAACCTTATCGCTTATACGTGGAGTCCTGTTTTTCGATTAACCTAATCATTGCGGCTAGGGCGTCTTCACCAGCTCCATACTTAGGATTGAAGTTAAGTGAGTCGCGCACACATTTTTCTAGTACATCAGTGGGTATCTCTTTCACCTTACCCATCGACATTGAAGCAAGTTGTGCCTCACATGCACGATTAACCAACCACATGAGCGAAAATGCTTGGGCTAAAGTGGCGCCAATAACAACGGGACCATGATTTCGTAAAAGAAGAACCTGCTTGTCGCCTGCACTAGCGAGAATTCGCTCGCCTTCATCAGCATGAACGGTGATGCCCTCAAACTCATGATAAGCAACCTTTCCATAGAGCTGGGCGGAATAAAAGTTACTGTAGCTCAGACCATCTTCGAGGCAACACACGGCCAATGTGGGCGTAGTATGCACGTGCATTACGCAGTGGCCGTTCGGAACCCGCTTGTGAATTTCGCCGTGAAACGTAAAGCCGGCAGGGTTGATTGGCCAGTCAGAGTGTCCAACTATGTTGCCTTGAATATCAACTTTAACCAGATTGGATGCGCAAACCTCAGAGTAGTGAAGACCGAACGGGTTAATTAGAAAATGTTCTGCCTCGCCGGGAACACGCAGTGAGATATGGTTGTAAATCGATTCATCCCAACCAAGATGTGCAAAGACTCTGTAGACGCCTGCAAGCTGGACGCGAGCTTGCCACTCTTCGTCACTGTAACGTGTTGGGTGTTCGTAATACTTAGCCATGTGTCTCTCCTGAATCTAAATTTTTGCTCATGTTATCTAAGTATCATCTGCATAAGAATTATGGATAATATTGATAGATGGTACATTTTTTATAGAGGCTATTTTGAATTCCAAGCAGCTCATCTATTTTCAGGCGACGGCAGATCTAAAAAGCATTGCGGCGGCATCGCGTAAGCTGGATGTGGCTCAGCCAAGTATTACGCTACAGATCGACAATCTTGAGCATGAACTGGGATGTGTGCTGTTTACTCGCGACTATAAAGGGATGCAACTTACCGAATTGGGTGAGAAATTCTATCAGCACGCGTCAGCGATACTCCGGCAGATCGAGCAATCCAAATCCGACGTTTCGGCACTGGCGGAGGGTTTAAGCGGGCGATTGAGTATTGGTATGAATCAACCCACCTGCAACAGTTTGGCAGTCCCCTTGGTGGCGCTTTTTAAGGAGCGTTACCCGGGTGTAGATCTCGACTTGCGTACATCGCTCTCGTTTAGCCTGAATCAGGCTTTAAGATCGGGCGAGATAGACCTTGCGATTTCATCGCCAGATGGCAGCGATATGAGCGGACTCGACGCTGAGTATTTGTTCAGGGAAAGACTCTTCGTGGTGATGGGTAAATCTCCCAATAATCCCGCCTTAAGACCGCTTTTATCGGAAAGCCAGATTAGCTTTACTGAGCTTGCTAAACATGAGTTGCTCATAACCAGCAACCAAGATTCTTTGGGCCATGTAGTTACGCAGTTTGAAAAAACATCGAGGGTATCCTTGCGGCGTAAACGCCCGTTCGGACAGCTGATGACGTCACTTAGATATGTGACCGAAGGGCACGGGCTCTTGTTAACGCCATCGTCCTCCTTTTTTCATCTTCAAGCTAATAATCAAATACACGTACTGGAGGTCACCGAACCTGAGCTTTGGCGGGATGTCTATATCATGAAGAGAACGGATCGGCCTGAAACGCAGTTGCTTCGCACGGCTTCTCGTTTGATTCATGAAGTCAGGGATCGGGAAAGCAAGGCCGGGCACTGGTTGGGTGTAGTAGAGGAAGCTGCTACCTGAATCTTCGCGAACATCACGGACTGGTGGATGACTAGACTAACGCACCATGAATGTCTGCTTCCGGTAATTCTGTCGAAACGACCATCTTAAGTAATCCGCAGTAAGCAGTCGCGCAATACGTTTTGCGTACAGCGCTCGGACAGCGTCGAGAAATGTCGACCGGGGTGCTCTTGAAAAGCGCTGGTCGTGCCCTAATATTAGAGTTATCGAATATATTAGGAGCTTCTATGAGTCAGTCACTCAATCTGTCATGTCCGCACTGTCTTGCCACTAACCGCGTACCTGCTGATCGCCTAGAGCAGGGGCCAGCCTGTGGAAAATGTCGCAAAGCGATCCTCACGGGAGCGCCTATAGCGTTGGATGAGGAGAGCTTTGGTAAATTTATCCGCAACACCGATGTGCCGGTTATTGTCGATTTCTGGGCTGGGTGGTGTGGTCCATGTCGTATGATGGCGCCAGCCTTTGCAGAGGCGGCTAAGCGGATGGAGCCGCAGGTGCGATTTGCCAAGGTAGACACCGAAGCTGCACAGCAGCTGGCAGCGAAATACAACATTCGCAGTTTGCCAACAATGGTGCGGTTTGAGAATGGTAAAGAGAAGGATCGGGCATCGGGTGCAATGAACATCACCCAGATAATGCAGTGGGTAGGGAAATAAAGAGCTAAGAAGGAGCGATCTGCGCGAAGCGCACGCTCGCAATACAATAAAAAACGCGGGCACAAGGCCCGCGTTATTAAATTTGAAGACCAAGGGCCTGTTAATGCTGCTCGTTAGCCTTAACCGACCGCAGGAAATCAAAACCACACATGGCAACTGCCAGTGCGCAGACAATCGTTAAATCAGTATGGTTTACGGTGAAGGCGAGAATTCCAAGGAATACCGCCAGCAGTCCAAAACCAACCAGTGCAAGTATAAATCGCATCGTTAAGCGACCTCCTCATTAATTTGTTCTTGTTGTAGGCTCTGCGCTAGCCAACGCGCTGTACGCAGCAGTCGTGCGTCATCACCACGTGGCCCCACTAACTGAATACCCATAGGCAGTCCGGACTCGCTGGTAAATACTGGGATGTTAATCGCCGGTGTACCGCAGAGCGTCCAGATACCGTTGAATATAGGATCGCCGGTGCTATCAAGTCCGGGTGCAGCCCCCGGCGCTGAGGGCAGAATCATGGCGTCACAGCGCTCGAACATCTCTTCCAGACCAGCGTTGAGTAACTCACGCCAGTCCAGTGCTGAGATGTAGTCACGTGCCATCACTTTCTCGCCTTGGGCAATTGCATCGGTTACTTCCGCGGGCAACTGATCAGCGTGTTGGCTGGAGTAGCGGTAGTAGCATTTAGCCATCTCAGCAAAGTTAATGGTCATCCGTGCTTCAACGGCCTCATCAAATGCCTTTGGCAGAGTCGTAGAGAACACCTGTTCGCCGAGAAACTCGCCAAGTTCATTGAGTGCTGCCTTGAGTTCGTCACTGGCGCGATCAAAACCTGGTGGCTCAACAAGTGCAAAGGTCGGCGTGACTGGCACCTTTTGACGCGCAATTGTTGCCGCCTGAGGTGAGGGCAATAGTTCAGTCGCACTGTCTTTCTCGTCGTAGCCGGCGAGAACATCAAGAGCCTGAGCCAAGTCTTCGATACAGGTCGCGAATACACCGATGGTGTCTAGTGTCGGCGACTGCATCAAAACACCGGTGCGCGGTATCATGCCGAAACTTGGTTTGATTGCGTGCACACCGCAGAAGGATGCAGGTCGGATAACTGAACCTCCTGTCTGTGTGCCGATTGCCAGAGGCACCATACCTGCCGCGACCGCCGCTGCAGACCCCGAGGAGGATCCACCTGGCGTGTGCTCTAGGTTGTGCGGATTACGCGTTTCACAGGGGGTCAGGTATGCAAACGGCGTTGTGCGAGTTTTACCGAAGATAATAGCGCCGGCAGAACGTAGTCGTGAGACCAATTCTGCATCACGTTTAGGTACGCGGCCTGCATCGATTGGCGTACCGTTCTCAGTCGGTATCGCCTTGGTATCAATGATATCTTTCAGTGCAACTGGGATGCCGTGCAGAGGGCCCAGTGGCAGCCCTCGCATGCGGTGCGCGTCCAGAGCTTGTGCTTGGGCGCGCGCGTACTCAGCATCAAACCACGCAAACGCCTGAACCTTATCCTCTTGTGCCTCCACCTGAGTGATGTAGGCATTGACGATCTCCAATGCACTCAAGTCGCCACTCTGTTGGCGCTCTCGCAGGGCGATCACCGAGGTTGTTGGTAGTTCAGTCATGCGTGCTCCTATTTCGGTCCGTAAAGTAGGTCAGGTAGGTAGTAGACAATATCGGGTACTGTGTACATCAGAATCATCGCTACGAATACCATCGCAAGGAACGGCATACAACCTTTAAAGATCTCGGTCAGCTTAACTTCGGGCGGCGCTATACCTTTGAGATAGTAGGCCGACATCGCCATGGGCGGTGTTAGGAATGAAGTCTGCAGGTTGAGCGCGACCAGAATACCGAAGAAGAGCGGGTCGATACCGAACATAGGTAGCAGCGGCAGGAAAATCGGCACAAAGATAATGATGATCTCAGACCACTCAAGCGGCCAACCCAGTAGGAAGATGATTACCTGTGCCAGCAGTAGGAAGGCCAGCGGAGACATATCTAGTCCGGTTACGAAGTCGGCTACAATATGCTCACCACCCAAGTACGAGAAGACACTTGAGAAGGTGTATGAGCCGACAAACAGCCAACATACCATTGCTGTGGTGCGCATGGTGAGGTAAACGGACTCACGAAGACGGTCCCAGGTGAGCGAGCGATAGGCTGCAGCCAAAACAATACCACCCAGTGCACCGATAGATGCAGCCTCTGACGGTGTTGCTAAACCACCTAAGATTGAACCCAGTACTGACAGGATCAGCACTGCAAGCGGCAAGAACGAAGTGAGAAGCATCCACAGAACTTTGCCCAACGGGAGGTCTGGCACCTCGTCTTTGGTCGGTTTTGGTGCTAATTCAGGCTGCAGCGCTGCGCGTACCATCACATAGATCAAGTACAGTCCAGCCAGTGTAAGGCCTGGAAGTAGGGCACCCGCGTAGAGGCGTACGATGGAAACACCCGACGCTGCTGCGTAAACGATAAGCATGATTGACGGCGGTATCAAAATACCGAGCGTACCGCCCGCACAGATGATGCCCGAAGCAAAGCTACGGTCATAACGTGCTTTGAGCATTGATGGCAGTGCTAACAGACCCATCAGCGTTACCACCGCGCCGACGATACCTGTTGCAGTAGCAAACAGTGCACAGGTGATTAGCGCTGCTACACCCATGGAACCGGGAAGGTTCTTCGCTGCGATGTTCAGGGTAGAGAAGAGACGGCCAACGATGTTGGCGCGCTCGACGATGTAACCCATGAACAGGAACAGGGGAATCGCTGTTAGGACCTCATTCGCCATCACCGAATAGGTTTGGTTGATAAAGAGGTCGAATATACGGTTGTTGAACAGGCCTTCGATCCAGCCGCCAAATTGACTCAGGGTATCGACGTCTCCCTTTGCCATCATGCGTTCGTAGCCGCGCCACATGCGGTCGGCATCGAAATAGGCGTAGTAGCCAAAAATAATGCCCATCGCCATTAGGGTGAATGCGATAGGGAAACCGAGCAGTACCATAAACAGGAACAGCCCGAGCATAATAATTGCGATTATCGGGTCACTCATCTTATCGATCCTTCGCAGTCACTTCAGCATCAGCAAGCTGATCTTCGTGAGTGTTTTGTGAATCTGCCTGACGCATCAGCAGTACTTCTGTCTCTTCTACATCATCGCCATCTAGAGCTTCTAACCAGTCGCCGGTGCGGATGCAGTAGATGCAACGCATAACCTGAGCAATACCCTGGAACAGGAGTAGAACGCCCGCGGCAACGATGACCATCTTGAATTGATAGATAGGGATACCCGCTGGGCTGTTGACGGATACCTCGTTGTAACCCCAAGAGCGAACACCGTACTTCCAGCCAGTTAGAACCAGAGCGAGAACACCTGGGAAGAAGAATATGAAGTAAAGCGTTAGATCGACCTTCGCTTGAGTGCGAGGAGACCAGGTGCGATAGATAAAGTCGCCGCGCACATGGCCGTTTTTAGAGAGCGTGTATGCGCCACCCATCATGAACAGCGTGCCATACATGATAAATGAGACGTCAAGTGCCCAGGCTGTTGGTGAGTTGAGAACGTAACGAACAAATACCTCATAGCCAACGCCAAAGGCCATTACAATAATGAGCCACGCGAAAGCTTTGCCTACCCATGCGGAGAGGTTATCGGCAAAACGGATATAACCAAGCATTGATGTTTCCTCGAAAAACTAAGCGGGGAGAGTGCTCCCCCCGCTATTCAAACAAGTGTTAATTACCGAGGTAATTACATTGTCAGTTTGCCCGGGAAGAAGTGGTTGTATGCAGTCACAACGTCTGCACCAGCCATAATCTCGAAGTAACCTACACGCTCTACCCAAGCGCGCTGGCTGTCGAGGACTTTCTTCATGAATGGGTCTTTCTCAAGCTCGACGATGATCTTGTCCCAAGACGCGATCTGAGCTTCAAGAATATCTTTCGAAGTGCGGTGAACTGTAACACCTTCATCACGCTGCAGTTCCATCAGGTCCTGAGAGTACTGATCAAGTGCCAGCATGGTGTTAGATGTTGAGGCCGCTTCGACACCGTGTTGCAGGATGGCCTGCAGATCTGGATCGAGCGATTCGAACAGATCACGGTTGAACAGGAATTCGAACGACTCAGACGCCTGGTGGTACGAGCTGAGGTAGTAGTTTTTCGCTACGTCTGCAGCACCGAAACGGCGGTCAGAAGTTGGGTTGTTGAATTCGAATGCGTCGATTACGCCACGCTCCATTGCTGGAACGATCTCGCCGCCTGGCAGCTGTGCAACCGCCATACCCATGTTCTGCAGCAGGTCAGCTGCTAGACCAACGGTACGGTACTTGAAGCCGTTCAGGTCGGACGCCTTGGTGACTTCGCCTTTGAACCAGCCGAATGGCTGCGGGAACATTGGGAAACCCATCATACCGACAACGTTCAGATCCATCATGTCCTGAGTCAGTTCGCGGTACAGCTCCTGGCCGCCCCCTTTGTAGAACCAGCCCATCATGGTGTTTGCGTTACCGCCGAATACAGGACCCGTACCGAACAGAGACGCTGCTTTGTTCTTGCCGTACCAGTACACCGGTACAGAGTGGGCTGCATCGATTACACCGTCGTGGACCGCGTCGAGTACCTGGAAGGCTTTTACGACGGCACCGGCAGGTAGTAGTTCGATTTTCAGGCGACCACCTGACATCGCTTCTACGCGATCAGCGTACTGCTGAGCCATCTCCTGGAAGATGTCAGATGCTGACCATGAAGACTGCATTTTGATGGTGATTGATTTTGCGTGACCGCCAGCAAGTACTGCTGGTGCAGCGACTGCACCTGCTGCTAGGGCACCGGCAGCTGCACCGCCTTTGAGGAATGAGCGACGGTTAATCGCCTTATCTTCGGTTTTCTTTGACATGTCTAAACCTCGTTTACGCTTTTTGTTGTATTTCCGTATAACGCTGTAAAGCTAGATCAGGTGGAGGCCAGGCCGGCCGGCCATAGTTGGCCCCGAGATCTAGTGTCTACATCCTCAGGGAGAGATCAGTAGGCACGAACGAGCATACGCCCTCTTGGTCTTACCGGTTCTTTAAATTTTTTCCGGATCGCGAAATTACGCTCCGGGACGCAAGTCACACTGCTCAAGTAGGGTCTGCCAAGCGGTTGTGTGTCGCTGCCTCGCTTGTAAATAGGGGCCCCAGAGTGGTGAGCTCTCATCTGTTTCAAAATAAAGGGCAACAAGTCTAGATTCTGGTATTTCGGATAGTGGTTGCAATATTGCTTTGTTGAGTCGACTCCACTCTTTGCCTTCGCGCTCTACCTGCGCAATGTAAGGCTGGAGTTCACCGACGTAAAACTTCACAAATACATTCCAGAGGATCTCTGATTTACTGTTCTGCTTGCGGTTAAAGCAGATCGGACGGCCCGCTAATCGCTGTTCAATGCCGGTGCTAGCCTGATTAAGTGTTTGTGTAAGCAGCGCCATGGAGCTGATCCAGCGGGCACCAAAATCAGTGCGATAAAGTGTCTCGTAGGCGGTTTCTAGTGATTCGGTAAACTCGGGGGTCTGCCAGTTCTGTTGCTGAGTTAATTGGGCGAGTAGGCCAAATCGTTCGAGCGACTCTACCAAGGGTGCTAAGTAGCCCTCATCTCCTGGTGATATAGGGGGCTGGCCTAGGGAAAAGTGCTGCTCCATCTCGTCGGTGTTGTAGATGGCGTTGAGCAGCAGGGGTGCGAAACCCTCGCGTTTAGTCTGCGCATACTGCTCAAGTTTCGTCCTAAGTTCACTCTTCTCCTCGTCACCACTCAGGGCAGAGAGACAGCGATTGATCTCCGGTAGGATCTTGAGCTCATAGATTAGACGTTGTGACGGCTTAGCAATTCGCCCCAGACTCGTATTGCGTTCGCTAACCAGTTGCATCAGGTTGCAGTGACGTAGGTCGATGAGATCGAGCAGGCCTTCGCGAATCTCTGGCACTTCGGCTAAACGCTCCCGTCTAGGGGCCAATGGACTGTAAAGTTCTGCTGGCGGCTTCAACTGCAAATCAATATCGACATCTATCGCGTTACTAGTTCGACTGGCGTAGCGATCAGCCAGTGAGGTGGCTTCGTCGGCGCCGCAGGCGGCAAGTAGTAGTGATAGGCAGCTAAGCAGTAGTGGGCGCAAGCGCATTCTGGGTGACTCTGATCAAACGTCGTACCAGAAGTACGGCGGCGAAACTGAGTCCGATCAGGATCCCAAGCCAGTATCCAGATGCCCCAAAACCTTGATATTCGGCCATGTAGTAACCACTGGGTATGCCCACAACCCAGTAAGCGATGAAGCAGACAATGAGCGGTGAACGGGTCTCTTTGAAGCCCCGCAAGGCGCCTGTTGCAGCGAGTTGCAGCGCGTCGGAGAACTGGTAGAGAGAGGCAAGGCTGAGCAGATAGGCAGCTAGTTCGATCACTTCAGCGTTATCCGAGTAATATCCGGCCATAGGTGCGGCGAGGAAGCGCAGTAGGCAGAAGCTCGTCAACGCAACGATTAGGCTGATGGCTAAACCGAGGTAACTGGTACGCTGCGCTAAGCTTAGGTCGCCGGCACCTCGGTGATGCCCTACGCGTATTGTGAGAGCCAGGCACAGGCTCAGTGGTAGCATAAAAATGAAGCTCGAGATGCTCAGAGTGATCTGGTGCGCCGAGATCACGACCGCACCATAGTCTGCCAACAACAGTGCGATAAAACAGAACATACTGGTCTCTATCAGCAGGGCAAAGGCGATGGGTAAACCAACCGCAAGCTGATGTCGCATTCGGATCCAGTTCAGTCTCCAACTGCGGCTCCACAGATCCATCGCCCGAAAATGTGGGCTTATGCGCAGCAGCCGTGCTCCGGCAATAAACATCACCGCAAAGGCGATACTGCTGGCATACCCGCAACCGACACCGCCCAGCTCGGGCAGCCCCAACTTACCGAAAATAAACAGATAATTGAGCGGGATGTTTAGTGCGACCGCCAGTAGACCAATCCGCATCATCGGTTGTGTCAGGCCGAAGGCCTCGGCAAAGGAGCGCATCGACTGAAACAGTAGCATCAGCGGGAAGCCCCAACTGATGGCGTGAAGGTAGTTCTGCGCTTTGACCTGGAGCTCAATTTCTACTCCGAGCCAGGCGAGCAGAGGCGTCGCGTTGCGCATCATCACCGCTGCGATCAACCCCAGCAGCAACGCCAGCATCAGACTCTGGTGTAGCTCTGCGCGGACTTCGCTGGTGTTTTTACTGCCGACTAAATATGCCACGATCGGGGTTAGTGCCATCATCACACCGCTCATGGAGATTAGCATTGGCAGCCAGATGGATGCTCCTAGTGCGACAGCTGCCAGGTCGTCGGCGCTGGCGTGCGAGGCCATCAAAGAATCGCCCAAGCTCATGGCAGTCATTGATGACTGAGCCAGAAGAATCGGCCAGGCCAGCTTGAACAGAGCCTTGACCTCAGAGAGAGCGCCAGAAAAAGCGAAGGGGGTCCCTCTGTTTGAACGGCTGGAGTTGAAACTCAAAGTTTTCCAGCCTCTTCGAGTACTGCGCGTGCATGGCGGAAACACTCCATCGCGGCCGGTACCCCCGCGTAAATACCCACCATGTGGATAGCGGCGCGAATCTCATCGACGGAACAGCCGTTATTGAGCGCCCCGCGGCAGTGGGTCGCCCACTCCTGACTTTTACCCATCGCGCCGAGCATTGCCAGATTCATCAGTGAGCGAGTTTTCGGGTCAATCGCTCCGTCACTCCAGCCAAAGCCCCAGCACCAAGCCGTCATCGCCTCTTGGAAGGGGCGAGTAAGGTCGTCCGCTGCAGCTAGGTTATCGTCTACATACTCTGCACCCAGCGTACTGCGACGCATCTCTAAACCTTTGTCGAAGAAGTTATCCATGGCCAGCTCCTTGAAACTTGAGCAGTTAGTTTGAGGCTAGCATCCTGTGAATACAACACCTTAGAACAGATCTAGAGGACTAGTCCGAGTGTCTATCCATGGCGTATATGCTTGCATGACAACAGACAACACCATGCGCGCGGCACGCGTCCCAAAAAGCCGCACATCAAGACTTCTGAAACTCGGTGGCTTGGCCACGCGAGTCGCGGGTAATGTAGTGGCTGAAGGCTCCAAACTTTGGGTGAAGGGTGAGAGCGCTCCTCTCAGCGAACTGGTGCTTACGCAGAAAAACCTGGCGCATGTTGCCGATAAATTGGCACGTATGCGCGGTGCCGCGATGAAAATGGGGCAGCTACTGTCCATGGATGCGGGCACGCTGTTGCCGGCTGAATTAGCAGCCGTGTTGGCACGACTTCAGGCGCAAGGGATGGTTATGCCAAAAACCCAGCTGCTCGACAGCCTCGAGTCACACTGGGGTGAGGCGTGGATGGATCAGTTCAGCTACTTCTCTTTTGAACCTGTTGCGGCGGCATCGATCGGTCAGGTGCACAAAGCCCGTCTGGAAAATGGTGAAGAGCTCGCAATTAAAGTTCAGTTCCCGGGCGTGGCCCAGAGTATCGATAGTGATATTGATAATGTGGTCTCCTTGCTGCGCATAAGCGGCTTGATCCCTCGCTCCCTAGATTTGGATGATCTGATCGCGGAGGCTCGCCGCCAGTTGCATCTGGAAGCGGACTACCTGGCTGAGGCGCGTCATTTGAATCAGTACTCTGAGGCGCTGAAAGCCTTCAGGTTGCAGGATCAAGTGCAGATGCCCAAGTGCTACGAGCGCTTAACCAGCAAAGAGATTCTGACGATGAGTTTTGTTGAGGCTCAGGCGCTGGACGCGTGGCTTGAACAGCACCCAGACGATGCGGCGCGCTTGCTGGCGATTATGCTGGAGCTCTTCTTTACCGAGATGCTCCATTTCAATCTGATGCAGACAGACCCTAACCCTGCCAATTACCAAGTACACCCTGAAACCCGCCAGTTAGTGCTGCTCGATTTTGGCGCGGTTCGAGCCTTTGATAAGCGCTTTGTGGCTCGCTACAAACGCGCGATTGATATGGCCATCGCTGAATCGCGCGAAGGCTTGCAGGGCGCTCTGGAGGATCTTGGATTTTTCGCCAAAGGAGCTGACGTTGCTAACCGAGAGGTAGTGCTGGATATCTTTATGTTGGCGGCAGAACCGCTCAGGACTGAGGGTGAGTATGACTTCGGCGCCTCTGATCTTGCGCGCCGGATACAACAACGCGGTATGTCTGTTAGTCGTGATCCGAACGCCTGGCACACCCCGCCTGCGGACGTACTCTTCTTGCACCGCAAGATGGGAGGAATGTATCTGTTGGCAGCTAAATATGGAGCCAAAGTCAATGTGGCAGAGATCTACAGCCGCTTCGCCTGAACTGATTGTCTGGGGCGTAGGTCTGGCGATTAGTGCTGTGTTAGGACTACTCCTGGCGTTGGCCGCGAGCCTGAGTAATGCAGCAGCCTCGGTCGAATCGCCGGTTTATGCCAGCGCAACCAACCTTCAAGCCCATATCAATAGTTTTGGTACACACACGCGCGAGAACATGATCTATCTGGTGCGGGAGGGTTATGATGGTACGCTGACTGTGGCCGACCTTTATAAGCAGCCTCTTAGCAACTCCGAGGCGCAAGAGCGTTGCAAAACCCTGCTCGACGACCTGCAAGGCGCGCCCGCCTCTGATAGAGTCGCTAATGTATGGGTTCTCTCGGGTCTTGAGGGGACTAAGGAGCAGCACAGCGTCTGCAAAGGTCGACGCGAGTAGCAGGAGTACAGGGTGTTTGAAGCCTATGCGCAGGGGTTTGGATTGGTAACAGCCCTGTCGGCACTACTGGGACTTTGGTGGGTGGGTCGGCAGAGAGCGAGAGCTGAAGATCCCGAGAAGTGGGTCGGACGAGAACGTTTGGTACGGGCTTATATTCGCGGGATAGTGGTCGTCTATCTTGTTCTGTTGCTGGTGAGTTATCTATCGGGTACGGACTGACCGGTTGGGTCGCAAAATAGCGCTTCGCGCTTCAGCGCTCGTAAACTCAAGCTGGCCACCCTGTAGGAGTTATGTACGGCAACGCCATATTTAGCGACAGATCAGTCCCGGGGTAGGGCGCAGCCCTCTTTGCAGCCCTCTTTACATCGCCGTTCATAGCGCCAGTTGGCGAACTTGTAGTAGAGCCAATTAAGCGGCCTTGTGGTACGCGTTGCGCGCACCGCCCGAGCCAGCCATCGATACCCGGGCAGTTGATCCCAGACCACGAGAAAAGCCGGCACGCCAATCTGGCGCTCGCCATTTGCATCCACCGCATGAATCAACCTCATAGTCTCGCTGAAACTCAGGCCCTGCGCCTCTAGTAGCGCTTGTTCACGCGTAATATCGACCCACTCAACGCGCTGTTTGCGGTCGATTTTGATGTAGTGGTTGATCTCTTTGCGGCACAACGGACAGCCGCCATCGTAAAACAGTTTTGGTCTCATGCCGCGTGATACGCCTCATCCCGTCGTATGGATGACTCTAATCGGTGCTAAAGCGCTGGAAAGTCTGAGTAGGACCAAACTCGATCTCTACTCGTTCTGAATGAGCAAATTGCAATCACAGAATCCTTGCGTTGGTCTAACTTTAATTTAACGCAGACGAGTAACTAGATAAGGCAAAATTGAAAGCCGAGGTGCAGCATGAGCTGGTTCCTAAAAAAACCGAGATGGATTAAAGCACTGGGAGCATTGGCATTGTTTGCCTGTGGTCCGACGGTGCACGCAAATGAGCTAGAGGCGTACTTGAATAATCAAGGGTCTGGCTTAGCGACGAACCTACAGTATGCCGTGCAGGATGGCATCGTTGCTGAGATTTTGGCCACTAACCTCAGCGCGCAAGAGTCGCAGAGTCGATGCCTCCGCTTGATGCATGATCTTGGGCAGGCTCCATTGGGTGTTGCGGTGCGTGCGGTGGTGATTGTGTCTGGTCTAGATTCAGATAGCCAGGCGGTCTACTCCTGCTTCTAAGTTTTAAATGGACATAAAACGGCGCTCGATGCGCCGTTTTTTGTAGGAAATGTGATGGACCCACCCACTCTGTGCCAAGATTGGTTTTGAAAGATCAATCAAGTACGGCATCCAAGAAGGGGGTCCACATGAATAAGACTAGCATTATTGGTATCGATCTGGCGAAGAGTGTTTTTCAAGCTCACGGTATGACGAGCAGTGGTAAACAGACGTTTTCGCGTCAGCTCAAGCGCGCAGAGGTCGCTAAGTTTATAGCTAAACAACCCAAATGCATTATTGGTATTGAGGCGTGCGGTGGTGCTCACTATTGGGCCAAGTTGTTCGAGCAGTATGGCCATCATGTGAAGATCATCCCGCCTGGCTACGTAAAGGCGTACGTGCGGGTTAATAAAAATGATAAACGGGATGCCGCAGCGATTGCGGAGGCAGCGTCCCGAGAGCAGGCACCGGTAGTAGCCGTCAAAACAACTGAACAGCTTGACCTACAGGCTTTGCACCGAGTCCGCGAAGACTCGGTTAACAACCGAACCCGCACCGGCAACCGGATAAGAGGACTGCTTGCAGAACAGGGCATCGTAGTAAAGCGCGGACATGCTGCAACTCGCTACGAGGTCGCGTTGATACTTGAGGACGCTTCAAACGGGTTAAGTTATAGCTTAAGAGAGATCATTGCTGATCTGAGAGAGGAGTGGCTACGCTGTGATGATCGAGTTGATTACTACACCTCACGGATCGAAAAGATCGCTAGGTCTGATGCGCGCTGTAAACGGTTGATGACGATACCTGGTGTAGGCCCAGTCATATCGACCTTGCTGGTTGCGTATGCGGGGAATGGTCAATCATACCGGGGCAGTCGCGACCTAGCCGCCTCGTTAGGCTTGGTGCCCGCCCAGCACTCAAGCGGTGGTAAAGACGTGTTACTGGGGATCAGTAAACGAGGAAATCGACAGTTGCGCAAGCAACTGGTACACGGCGCGAGGGCTGCATACCGCTCACTAGAGAAATGCCCCGAAAGCAGCCGACTTGGCTTGTGGGCACAAGGCTTGAGGGCTTCAGGCAAGCACGTAAACAAGATCGTGGTAGCGATCGCAAACAAGCTAGCCCGTATCGCCTGGAGCTGCTTAGTAAACGAAAGAGATTACAAAGCGTTGTAACCAACGTAGTACGGAGCCTGCCCAAGGCAGGATAAATAGAGTTAAACCCAACCAAAGAGTTGCGCAGAACGTTAAGACACGACAGATAAGATCGACTTGCTGAAAATCTGAAGATCCCTGTGGCTCACCAAGAAGCCGGGTAGGAGATAAGAACAGCAAGAGCACATCTCATAATGGCCCGGGTGGATACGCCCAAACTGAGAGGCCGGATATAAGCGTGCAATCTACTTCTATCGAGTCAAAACGGTCTTGCAACAAACGGGTGGGTCCATATAAGGGATGAGGCCGCAGGCTAGTTCCCGACCCGCTTGTGTCGGTCGCGAAGTAGCGCTTTGCGCTACATCGTTCCTATATGAAGGTATCAGTCGATACGCACCTTAACGTAGCTGCCAGGAGCTGCTTCGATAGGCTTGTGCTCTTTGTTACCTAGCGTCTTAGGCGCATCCACTTTCTTACCAGCACGCTTGCGCACCCACTCAGCCCAGTTTGGCCACCAGCTACCTTCAACACGCTCCGCAGTCTCCAACCAGTGGTCCGCACCCTGACCCTGCTCGCCTTTAACCCAGTAGTTACGGCGGTTCTTCGAGGCGGGGTTGATTACACCGGCAACGTGGCCGCTGGCGCCGAGTACGAACTCGATGTCGGAGCCGAAGGTCTCAGTCGCTTTAAAGGTCGCCTTCCATGGGGCGATGTGATCCTCGATGGTCGATAAGAAGTAAGTCGGTACCTTGATCTTTCCGAGGTCGATCGGTTCGCCACAGATAGTCAGTGCGTTCGGTTCTACAAGCTTATTTTCTAGGTACATCTTGTTGATGTAATAGGTGTACATCTTAGCTGGTAGGTTGGTTGAATCGCTGTTCCAGTAGAGGATATCGAACGGCGGAGGCGTCTGACCTTTGAGGTAGTTGTTGACTACATATGACCAGATCAAATCGTTGGAGCGTAGCATGTTAAAAGAGGTCGCTAGCTCGCGGCCGTTCAGGTAGCCCTGTTTGCTGACTTTCTCCTCGAGCTGTTTAACCTGGTAATCATCAATGAATACGCACAGGTCACCCGGATCAGAGAAGTCTGTCAGCGTTGTCAGGAAGGTGGCGCTGGAGATGCTGGTGTCCTTGCGGTTAGCCATCACTGCCAAAGCCGTCGCAGTCAGCGTACCGCCAACACACCAGCTCACCAGGTTGATCTTGTCCGCTTCGCTCACCTCTTTGGTTACGCGTATAGCTTCCAAGATACCTTCGCCAACCAAGTCATCCCAGCTAATCTCTGACTGGTCTGCGCTTGGGTTACGCCAAGAGACAAGGAAGGTGTTCTGACCCTGTTCCACGCAGTACTTCACGTAGGAGTTGTGCGGCTGTAGATCGAGAATGTAGAACTTGTTGATGCTCGGTGGCACGATCAGCGTCGGGCGAGTGTAGACCTGTGCCGCCTCTGGCTTGTAGTGGATCAGCTGAATCAAGTCGTTCTGAAAAATTACCGAGCCTTCTGTGGTCGCAAGGTTCTCGCCAAGGGTAAAGGCGCTCTCATCAGTCATTGAGATGCGGCCCTTCTCGAAGTCGGCCAGCAGGTTCTTCATACCGTCAACAAGGCTCTGCCCCTTGGTCTCGAGCGCCTGAGCTAGGACTTCAGGGTTAGTCATCGCGAAGTTGGTTGGTGACATCGCATCGATGTACTGCTTGGTGTAGAAGTCCAGCTTAGCCTGTTCACCATCACCCAGCTTGGCATTGCTCGCCATTTCAGTCAGCATTTTCGAGGTCAGTAGGTAAGACTGTTTGATATAGTCGTAGATAGGGCTCTTTGACCACTCTTCACTCTGGAATCGGCGGTCGCCTTTTTCGGGTACGGCAACTGGGTTTTCGGAGACATTGCCAGTCAGTAGGTTTTTCCAGAGGTTGAACTGTGCAGTCTGGTAGTCGGCAATTGCGCGAATCCAGAGAGTGGGATCTTCCAGTGAACGAGTGGCCAGTTCGGTCCACGAGCGAGTGAACTGAGCGAAGATGTCATCACCGCCGGCGGCGGAGAAATTCTCGAGCATCTTGTTGGTTTCGCTGGTCACATAGTTGATAAACTCTTGCGGGTCGATAGAGTTTGGCGCGTTGTTCTGCATCACAATCAGATCCTTTATCGGTTCAAAGAGCAGGGCGCAGGTGTTAAAAAACAAAAATGCTGCTCTGCACAATATTTGATCAGAATACCCCCTGATAAGCTGATGAACAAGTGAGCAAAAAGTTTAATTTTTGCAGTGCAACAAAACTGGGTCTATTTCGGGGGCTAAGTTAGTAAACTTCGGGCAAGAGAGCAGAGAGAAGAGAGAGGGGAGGAGATTGGGATGCGGCTACTTGAGTTAATGACCACCGAAGGGTGTCATCTGTGTGATCTTGCTGTGCCTCTATTAGTTGACGGGGTGGATCCTCAACACTTTGAGGTCGATCTGGTTGATATCGCTTTTGAAGATGAGTTAGTTGAGCGTTATGGCACGCGCATACCCGTGTTGCGTGATTCTCAGAGTGCCGCTGAGCTTGATTGGCCTTTTAGCGCGCAGGATTTGACTCAGTTTCTTCAGGGGCTCAGTTGAAGATTCCGTTTAAAATTCAGTCTATCGGCTCGCCAATACCAGCGCCTTGCGCTCCTGGTCACTGAATAGTGTGCGCGGCTCACCACGGAGCTGCGCATAGATCACCCGGAAACTGAGTACGTTCTGTACATAGGTGCGTGTCTCATCAAAGGGGATCAGCTCGATCCAGATATCCAACGGCAAATCTTCGCGCCCTTCCAGCCAGCGAGTTACTCGGTGAGGGCCTGCATTATAGGCGGCCGTGGCGTAAGCGCGGTTACCGTCAAACTGCTTTGCCATCTGTGCCAGGTAAGCGGTGCCGAGACGCACGTTGGTGTGGGCCTCGTAGAGTTCGTGCGGGCCACGATAGGGAATACGCGCTCTTTGTGCCGTACGTTTGGCAGTAGCCGGCATCAGTTGCATTAAGCCACGCGCCCCCACTGGAGAGCGCGCCCAAGGAAATAGAGCGCTCTCTTGGCGCGAAACAGCCAATGACCACAGGGGATCAATGTTGCGTTGATTCGATTCCTTGATAAAAAGATCTGGATAGGCCTCAGGAAAACGCAGCACCATGTCATTCCAAAGCCCTTCGTAGGCAGCCGCAAGGATTCCCATCTGGTACCAGCCAATATCTGCCATCAGACGTGCCGCCGCTTGGCGCTGTTCAGCGTTTAATTTAGAAATCCAGCTGTTCCACTCAGAGCGCGCGACAGTATAACGGTCGAGTTTCACCAGCTCTTGAATTCGTGCCATCTCTGGTGCTTTACGCAAGGGCTGGAGGGCTGCCTCAGTGAACTGAGGTGATTGCTGGTTGAGTTCAAAGGGCTGCTGTTGGAGCTCCGCTGCAATAAAGCCGTAGAAGCTGCGCTGCTTCAGAATTTCCGTGAAATCTGCACGACCACCGGTGCGTTCGCTAGCGATACCGCTCCAGTAGCGCCAGCGATTATCTTTCTGTAGTTCTGCTGGAAGTTTGAATATTAACTCCTTGACTTCTATCCAATCTTTATCCTGAAGTGCGAGGCGAATTCGCCACTCCGTTAGATCGGCGCTAGAATGGCTGGGATCAAGTTTTGCTAGTCTCTCGCGATCCTCAGATCTCAGCTCTTTGGCGGTGCGTACGCCCACTCGGCCGAGAAGTTCAACGTTTTCTGCAGTTAGATTGTACTGGTCGCCGAGCTTCAGTAGCAGGATTAGCGCGCGTTCATAGCCTTGGCGATAAGCACGTTGTACAGCAATTTTCTGGAGTCGCGCTTGCAGCTCGCCACGCATGCCGCGGCTAAGATTAACGATCTTTTCCGGTGAGCGGTAAACCGCCAAAGCATCCTCGGCAATGTTACGCAGGCTCTGTTCAGTGATGAAGCGTTTGGCGTACCCTGCAAGCCCCGAACGGTTCTGCTCCAGTGCATTGAGTGTGCGCTCTAGCGCCAACTCTGAGTCAATTGCACCGTCTGCACGCATCTCTTTGAACAGGGGATCGCACACTTTGGGCTGGGATTCTCCAACAATCCAGAGATCTTGGCCGAGTGCATAGGCGCGCTGCTTATCACCACCTCGATAAACCGAGCGTGCAAATAGGCACTGCTGCTCGGTACTGGGCGAGTCTAGGCCTGCGTAGTACTTGGCGTAGGTCTGCCACTGGCCACGATCAATAAGACCCGCAAGCAGGCGTGATCTTAGAAGGCGGACTAAATGCAGATCAGGAAAGCGTGCCTCGTAGCGCCGGAAGTCAGCCTCAGTCACACCATCGGACTTGGCGACTAGGCGGTTGTACTCGAGATAGGGAAAAAGTGGATAGCTCGTTAGCTGCGTGTAGCTGGCATCAGTTGGTTGGAGTTTGCCCTGTTTAGCCAGCTTTTCAAGTTTCAGAAAGAGCTCGCGCTGGGCATCTAGTTCACTTGGATTTGCGGCTTGCAGTGGGCTGGCGATAGGGGTAACGCAGAGCAGTGTGATTACTAGCAGTTTGCGGGTTAGCGAAACGTTCAGCCTTGCTGGTTTAAATCGCTTTTTGAAGTGAGTATCAAGCCAGTGCCAATTCATCAATTTTGCCCGTGCGATCTTTGCTTCAGTGTAGCATCTCTATCTGCCGATGCACCCGTTGATGTACACTAGCGCCCGATATTTTTTTCTTAGTTCGGCTGCGGGATTTACATGGCGTTAATACAGTTTGATCAGGTCTCTCTTAGCTTTGGTGCGCGTGCCATTTTGGATAAGGTCGATCTGCAGATTGAGCCGGGCGAGCGTATCGGTCTGGTTGGATCAAATGGCGCTGGTAAGTCGACATTGCTTAGTGTGGTAGCTCAGCGCCAAGACATAGACAGCGGCGTCTATCGTCGTGATCCGGTTGCACGCATTGCCGAACTGCCTCAGTCCTTGCCTGCCGCTGACGAGCGTTCGGTGCGCTCCGTTGTTGCAGAGGGTCTCGCTGACCTTCAGGCGCTGCGATCTCGGTATGACGAGTTGTTAGCCGCTGGCGACGAGGCTGCCATGGCGCAGCTGGAAAAACTCCAGCATGAGCTCGAGGCGCGCGATGCCTGGCAGTTAGAGCAGCGTATTGAGCGCGTTATGACGGAGCTTGATCTGCCAGCTGGCAAGCTGATGTCTGAGCTCTCCGGTGGCTGGCGGCGTCGAGCTGCGCTCGGTGCGGCACTGGTTCAGCAGCCCGATCTGCTGCTGCTCGATGAGCCAACCAACCACCTGGATATTGAGACGATCGAGTGGCTCGAGCAGGTGCTACTCAATTTCCGCGGTGGCCTTCTGTTTATCTCGCATGACCGCGCTCTGGTTGATCGGATAGCGACACGTATCGTTGAACTCGATCGCGGGCAGATCGCCTCCTTCCCGGGTAACTACACCCAGTACCTCGAACGTAAAGAGAAGATGCTTGAGGACGAGGCGCGCCACAATGCTGAGTTTGATAAGAAACTCGCACAAGAGGAGCGCTGGATTCGCCAAGGCATCAAAGCGCGCCGAACCCGCAACGAAGGGCGTGTGCGTGCCCTTAAACAGCTGCGTGTCGAGCGTACAGAGCGGCGTGAGCGTCAGGGTAAAGCGCGCTTCGATGTAGAAGAGGCGGTGCGTTCAGGCAAGCTGGTTTCTGAGCTCAAGAACGTTAACTTGGAGTTTGCCGGACAGCCGATCATTAAAGAACTCTCTGTTCGCATTCAGCGTGGCGATCGCATCGGTCTGATTGGCCCCAACGGGGCAGGCAAGAGCTCTCTACTGCGAGTTATTCTGGGTGAACAGGCCCCTGACTCCGGTTCAGTGCGCAGCGGCTCGCAGCTGGTTGTTGGTTACTTTGACCAGCTTCGCGGGCAGCTCAGTCCCGAGAAGAGCATCATCGATAACGTCTCTGGCGGTCGCGAGAGTATTGATATTAACGGTCGCTCGCGCCACATTATTAGCTACCTGCAGGACTTCTTGTTCACCCCAGAGCGCGCGCGTACACCGGTAAAGGCGCTTTCCGGTGGAGAAACTAACCGCGTGATGTTGGCCAAGCTATTTAGCCAACCCTCCAACCTGTTGATTCTCGACGAACCCACCAATGATTTGGATGTTGAAACCCTCGAGCTGCTTGAGGAGATTCTGACCGAGTACCAAGGCACGCTGTTGCTGGTCAGCCATGATCGTCAGTTCCTCGATAATATCGTGACGAGTACGTTGGTGTTTGAGGGCGAAGGCAAGATCAGTGAGTACGTGGGTGGCTATAACGACTGGGTGCGTCAGCGTCCAGTGAAAGAGGCGGTTGCGCCCGCGAAGGCTGAGGCTAAATACGATGCCGCAAAGAAACCGGTGGATAAGCCGAAAAAGGCGTCGACCAAGCTCTCGTATAAGCTCCAGCGCGAACTCGATGCTTTGCCGGATGAACTAGAAGCAGCAGAGGGCGCGGTTGAAGCCCAGCAGGCCATATGTGCCGCACCCGATTTTTATCAGGATGATCACGAGACTGTCGCGGCAGAGCTGGCGAAGCTTGCGGAGCTAGAGCAGCGCCTCGAGTCATTGATGGAGAGATGGGTCGAGCTCGAGGCGATGCTAGAGGGTTAGTCCTCCTCTTGCAGGTGCACGGCGAGGATATCGCATTTGGCACCGTGTAGAACGCCATTTGAGGTTGAACCGAGCAGAAGAGCCAGACCATGGCGGCCGTGCGAGCCGATCACGATGAGGTCGGCACTGATTTTGGCTGCATGCTGATGGATCTCCTCTTCTGTGTTGCCGGTAGCGACAACAGTCTCTGCAACCGGATAGCTCAGGGCCGCGGCTTTTGAGGTGATGCGCTCATTGGCGTGTTTGTCGATCTGCTCTTGCAGACTGGTCAGGTCCATTGGTACGTCGCCGCCATAGGCGAAGCTGACGATCTCGATCACATGAATAAGGTGCAGTGCCGCACCGTTACGTTCTGCGATATCGACTGCGCGTTGTAAGACCTGATCGCTGTCACTGGTCAGATCCACGGCGACGAGTACACGTTTGTAATTTGCCATAGCGGCTCTCCTGCCTCGGTTGTTTTTGGGCTTCTGATACAGGTTTAGCACATTGTTGGAGAATAATTTCAATGAAATGGGCAATTATCGTCCTAATAATGCTCTCTTTGGTCGGATCCATGATGTGGGTCATGCCAACTCCACGCCAGCGTTTTCAGGCCAAGCTTCGCTTGGAGGCGCGTAAACATGGATTGCAGGTGAGTCTGGGGCATCTAGCTCTGCCACGCGCACAAGGTGAGATGGAGGCAGAAGAACTTAAATGTCCTGTCTATCGTCTGCCTCGCACAAATCTTGCGCGCAGTGAACGCGACAGTTTTATGGGCTGGACCGTCGCGCGCATCCAGGCGATCGCCAATGAGGGGCTGCCAGCCGGTTGGAGCTGGGTCAAAGGCGAGCGCACGCTGGCGCCAGCGCGACTTAATCAACTCAGTGAGTGGTTGGAGTCGTTGCCGAAAGAGGTCGAAGCGATAGAGTCAGATCAGATTCACCTCGCGCTCTATTGGCGTGAACCGGAGCGGGCAGGCGCGCTGGATGAGTTGGCTGAGCGGGCCAAGCAGGCAATAGAGCTTAAACTTTAATTGACGCGTTCGCGACATCCGCTGCGCGGATATCCCTCCTACAGCATGGACCTGTAGAAGGCTTCTGTGGGAGGCTTCTCGGCACAGCCGAGGAGGCGATACAGCCTAAAACACCAAGGAATATGCAATGAAAGAGTTAAAACCAGGCATCTACCGTCACTACAAGGGCAATGACTACGAAGTGATCGGCACTGCGCGTCATTCAGAAACAGAGGAGTGGCTGGTGGTTTACCGCACGCTTTACGGCGACTTCAGTCTCTGGGTGCGTCCGCTGGAGATGTTTACCGAGGAGGTGACGCTGGAAAACGGTGAGCGCGTGGCGCGTTTTGCGCCGGTCTGATTAACCCGTAAAGCGCGGTTTGGCAGGTTGGGCTGTCGCCTCTAGACGATTGATATCTGCCTCAAGCCCCTGAAGTCGCGCCTGTTTTAGATCCGCCGGCACCATCGCTCTAACCAGGCAGGCCTTCGCGTGCTTCAGATGTGAAAGCGCAGGCAGGGAGGCACCGGCTGCTTCGAGCGTTTTGGCCTGGTTGATGTGTCCATCCGCCACTACAGTCACGTTGAGCCAGTAAAGTTCCTGCTTATATGACTGCGCCAGTTGCATCGTGATGCGCCCACCATTAGCCAGCTCTATCATCAGTTTTTCGGCAAACTTTATGTAGATCTGTGCGCGCTTAATGGCGCGGTCACTCGTCAGTTGTTGGGGCTCAACGGCTGACGCGGCCTCATTCGGATCAGGTGCGCCCATATTGAGTTTAGGGCTCAGCGCAATCATCTCCTCGATAAGAGACATCGCGTGCTGGTCTAGCTTTTCAACAATATCTGCGCGGCAGCCCGCCTGTTTGAGCACCGCAAGTGCGTTGAGCGTATGTGCAGATTGTTCTGAGAGCCATTTAAGACGCGCTCGACGCTTAGCATTAAGGTCGTTGCGGAAGTCTAAAAAAGCATTGAGACCGAGCGCTGCAAGCAGCACCGCTGCAAGGATAACGACGTATAAAAAGCTGTCATTGTTCATATATATGTAGCGACTCGAACTCGGGTTAGGGTTGCAATCTAAACTTTCGGCAGTATTGTAGCGCCCATTGTAATTAAGAGCACCCGTCTATTGACAGAGTGAGTGCTGAACATCTATTGCTAAAAAGGGCGCCGCAAAGATCAGCTGCTAACGCTCAAAATATGCCTAACGAACCCCAAAGGGAAGATTGAAATGGGAAAGACCCTCGTTATTGTCGAATCACCGGCTAAAGCCAAGACAATAAACAAGTATCTCGGTAACCAGTATGTGGTTAAGTCGAGTGTCGGCCATATTCGTGACCTTCCTACTAGTGGTAGCGTCAGTAAGAGTGATCCCAAGGCGCGAGCAGCCCAAGCGGCCAAGACACGCAAGATGAGCCCCGAAGAGAAGGCGATCTACAAGCGCAAGAAGTCGCGTGAACAGTTGATTGGCCGTATGGGTATCGACCCCGACAAAGATTGGTCGGCGCACTACGAGGTGCTGCCGGGCAAAGAGAAGGTCGTCGACGAACTTCGCAAACTCGCAGCGAAAGCTGACGAAATTTATCTCGCAACCGATTTGGACCGCGAAGGGGAGGCGATCGCCTGGCACCTGCGCGAGGCTATCGGTGGCGACGAGGGCCGCTACAAGCGGGTGGTCTTCAACGAAATTACCAAAAAAGCGATCAACGCGGCATTTGAAGAGCCGGGTACGCTGGATCTTAACCGCGTTAACGCCCAGCAGGCGCGACGTTTCCTCGACCGCGTTGTTGGCTACATGGTTTCACCCCTCTTGTGGGAGAAGGTTGCCCGCGGCCTATCTGCGGGCCGCGTGCAGTCGGTTGCTGTACGCCTTGTCGTAGAGCGTGAGCGTGAGATCCGTGCATTTATTCCTGAAGAGTACTGGGAGCTACACGCCGACACACTCACCGCTGGCCAGGATAAGCTGCGCCTGGAAGTGATCAAACAGGCCGGTGCCAATTTTCGTCCAACTAGCGAAGCGCAGATCGCTGAGATCGTCGCGGCACTGCAGTCACAGGCGTTTAAAGTCGCCAATCGCGAAGATCGCCCAACCTCAAGCAAGCCTTCGGCACCCTTCATTACATCCACACTGCAGCAGGCTGCGAGCACGCGTCTGGGCTTTGGCGTGAAGAAGACCATGATGCTGGCGCAGCGTCTCTACGAGGCCGGTTACATCACCTACATGCGTACCGACTCAACCAACCTCAGCACTGAGGCGGTGGAGTCTGCACGTGGCTTTATTCAGGGTAACTACGGCGATAGCTACCTGCCAGATGTACCCATTCGCTACAGCTCTAAAGAGGGTGCGCAAGAGGCGCATGAGGCGATCCGTCCATCAGATGTGAACGTAGAGCCTGACCACCTCAGTGGCATGGAGCATGATGCTGTACGCCTGTACGACCTGATTCGTCGTCAGTTCCTGGCGTGCCAGATGGTCCCTGCGCGTTACCTCAGCACACGTCTTACAGTGAATGCTGGCGAGTTCGAGCTAGTGACCAAGGGGCGCGTACTGCAGTTTGACGGTTACACCCGTGTGATGTCGGCACGCTCTAAGAGCGACGAAGATGTCATTCTGCCGGATGTCGCTGTGGGCGAAACACTCAAGCTCGAGCAGCTAGACCCTAGTCAGCACTTCACTAAACCAGCGCCACGTTACACCGAAGCGAGCCTGGTTAAAGAGCTGGAGAAGCGCGGTATCGGCCGCCCGTCTACCTACGCAGCGATCATCTCCACCATTCAGGATCGCGGCTATGTTGAAGTACAGAACCGCCGCTTCTACGCCAAGAAGATGGGTGACATTGTTACCGACCGCTTGGCGGAATCTTTCCCTGATCTGATGGATTTTAGCTTCACTGCGCGTATGGAAGAGCAGCTTGATGATGTGGCCGAAGGCGATATCGAGTGGAAGGCGTTGCTGAACAAATTCTATGAGCAGTTCGAAGATGAGCTTGAGCAGGCGCAGTCGGCTGAGGGTGGCATGCGTGCCAATGACCCTACCGAGACCGATATCGACTGCCCCGATTGTGGCCGCAAAATGATGATCCGCACAGCCAGCACCGGGGTGTTTCTCGGATGTTCTGGATACGCATTGCCGCCCAAAGAGCGCTGTAAAACCACTATCAACCTGATTCCAGGCGATGAAGTGGTCTCTGTGGATGGTGACGACGAAGAGGAGTCGCGCATCCTGCGTAACAAACACCGTTGCAGCATCTGTGACAACGCCATGGACTCTTACCTGATTGACGCCAATCGCAAGCTGCACGTATGTGGTAACAACCCGGACTGCTCAGGATTCGAGGTGGAGCAGGGCAGCTTCAAGATCAAAGGCTACGACGGCCCAACGATTGAGTGTGATAAGTGTGGCAGCGAGATGCAGCTGAAGACGGGCCGCTTTGGTAAGTTCTTTGGCTGTATGAACAGTGAGTGTAAGAACACGCGTAAATTGCTGCGCAACGGCGAAGTGGCGCCGCCAAAGATTGATCCGGTTCCAATGCCAGAGCTGAAGTGTCAAAAGGTGGATGACACCTACGTGCTGCGTGATGGCGCTTCGGGGCTATTCCTCGCTGCAAGTCAGTTCCCGCGTAACCGTGAAACGCGTGCACCGCTGGTGATTGAGCTGATTCCGCACCGCGCTGAGATCGACTCCAAGTACCACTTCTTGTTGGATGGTCCACAGTACGATGATGATAAGAACCCAGCGCAGATTCGCTTCAGCCGCAAAACTAAAGAGCAGTATCTGCTAACTGAGAAAGATGGCAAAGCGACAGGCTGGAAGGCTTACTACACCGACAAAGGCTGGCAGATAGAGCACAGCAAGAAGAAGAGTAAGTAAGCTTGGCCGAGCAGTACACTAACCGCACAAACCGCGCGCTCAGCTTCGCTCGTATCCAGCTTAAACAGCTAGAGCAGGCGGCTGAGTCGGGTGGTTGGAGTCAAGAGATTGAAGTGGGCGCGTTTGAAGCGGGAATCGCTTTTCATCTGGCTGTGGCTCTGCAGGCCTATCGGCGCGAGATTGCCGAGCGATACTCGCTGCCAACCGAGTCTATCGAGACGCTGGAAGACCTGATTGCCGCCCAGCAGACCCAAGGGCAGAGCACCGCTGAAGCGACTGAGTTTGAGGTGCTTGCTGAGACACCCGACTCCTGGCTTAATCAGCTGGAGCAGCGTTATGCCCAGTGTTGGGGCGCGACGCCAGCCAAGTTGTCGCACACGCAATCCACCTCCGAAATTAGCCTGGTGCAGATTGAACCGGGACGCTCAAATGCACCAGAGCTGCCGCTCTCAACCCTCTACTCTGAGCTCTACTCCCTGATTTCACGCCAACGTGCCGCTATGCAGGAGTGGTAAAGGCGTAACTTTTCTTTTGCCAGAGTTCTACTAAAAGACCACCTATCTTTTCCTCAACTAGGAAATTTTCCAATAACATGCTGACATGATTCCTGCTAACTTTGGTTAAGTCGACAATGAGGTTGACCGTCGAAAAGCAGGACAGAGTTAAAGCAAACGGGGTGCAAAGGTGACCTGTTGTCAGGATGGGGCCGAAGCCTTGGCGGTGTTCAAGAAAGGTCATTTTGACCTGTTGCTGACTGATATGATGATGCCGCGTATGAATGGTGTGGCGCTGACTCAGACCGTGCGCGAAATTGCTCCGGAGTTCCCGATCATCGCCGTAACGGCTGCAGTTATGGGCACTGAGTCTGATAAGTTGAAAGCAGCCGGCGTAAATGCCGTGATTGCAAAGCCGATTACCGCGTCAGTATTACAGAAAACGCTTCATGAACTCGCTATCGAGTAAGTATTAGATGTTTCCTGCGAAAAAAGTGGGCCACTTGCGTGGCCCTGGGGTTGTTTGTAGGGGGTTGCTACAAACGGGGGAGGCTTAGTGTAGCTTGCGAATAAGCAAACACTGGGTTTCTGAATCGACTTCGGTACTCTTTAACTGCTCAACCAACGCATCGTCGGACTCGCGCTGGTGCCAGCAGATCAACGTGTGGCAGGTGCCAGCCTGCAGTGCGCGCTGAGCCAGTAGATCAATACCGTGGCGCTCATCACGACGCAAAATCCATACGCGCTTTAGGTCCACCCCTGCAGCTTGCAGGCGCTGTTTATCAAGCGATTTGGGCGGTTCCAGCAACACCAACCAGCTCTCACGCTGACTTAGGCCTGCCAGCATTGGTAGCAGCAGCGCGTCGCTATCAGCCTGTGCCGAGTGCTGAACAATTTCAGTCAGCTGAAGTGGCTTTGCGAAATCCTGAAGCGGCAGAGAGACCATTGCGTTCATTGTTTTTATCCTCAGAGTTCCTGTTGGCGGATGATGCCAACACCGAGACCTTCAATTGTTAGTTCTTGTTCGCGAAGATCGACTTCGATGGGGTCGAACTCTTCGTTCTCAGCGATTAGGTAGACCATGTGCCCTTGGCGTGAGAAGCGCTTAACGGTGACATCTTCACCGACGCGGGCAACGACAACCTGACCCTCTCGTGCATCGCGCGTCTGATGCACGGCCAATAGATCGCCATCCATAATGCCGATGTTCTTCATGCTCATGCCGCGCACACGCAACAGATAGTCGGCCCGGGGGCGGAAGAAATCGGAGCCGATGGTGCAGTAGTCATCGACGTGCTGCTGGGCCAGTATCGGTTCACCGGCAGCGACCTGGCCGATAATTGGCAAACCTTCCTCTTCGTTATCTTCACCGACGAGGCGGATACCGCGTGAGGTACCCGGAATCATCTCGATCGCACCTTTACGAGCGAGAGCCTTGAGGTGCTCTTCGGCAGCATTGGCTGATTTGAAGCCAAGCTCGTTCGCAATGTCGACACGCGTAGGCGGGTAGCCAGTGTCGTGAATATGGCGACGAACGATGTCGAGTACTTCCTGTTGGCGGTTTGTCAGTTTCATGGGAATCCCCTGGGTGTTTATACACTATCTGTAGTTTTATACAGTAGTTTATCCAGCGTCAAGTGTTTGATGTAAATTTATCCAGTATTTTGTATGATGCGCCCACACCTAGAAGGGGATATCGGTGCTCGATAAAGAACTTAAAGCCACTATTCAAGGCGCCTACAGCCAGTTTCTCGATACTAAAGGGCTTCGCGCACGTTTCGCGCAGAAAGAGATGATTGCAGCGATTGCTCGCCAGATTGGCGGCGTAATGCAGGATGGCAGTGGCACACGTTTGGGTGAGAAGCACGTGGTCGCCGTGGAAGCGGGCACCGGGACCGGCAAAACTATCGCTTATCTGCTCGCAGCGCTGCCAATTGCTCAGGCGCGAGACAAAACCTTGATTGTCTCCACCGCCACCGTAGCGCTGCAGGAGCAACTGATACACAAAGATCTACCGGAACTTCTAGAGAAAACAGATCTCAGTTTCCGGTTCCAGATTGCTAAGGGACGTCGGCGTTACCTCTGTTTGAACAAGCTCGAATCCTCGCTAGAGCAGCAGGATGGCCTCAATCAGATGGCGCTCTACGAAGATGAGATGGCGCTGCGGTTAGGGCCGGAGGATCTTAAACTCTATAAGAGTCTGATGGACGAATACGCATCGGGTCGTTGGAGCGGTGATCGGGATGAGCTCAGCGTCGAACTCGACGAGGCGGTTTGGTATCCACTGACTGCAGATCATCATCAATGCACCAATAGACGTTGTGCCAACTTTAGCGCCTGTCCGTTTTTCCGCTCGCGGGCAGAGCTGGAACAAGCTGACCTGATCGTGGTCAATCATGACCTGGTGTTGGCTGATCTTTCACTCGGCGGAGGTGCGATTCTTCCCGAGCCCTCGGATGCTATCTATCTGTTTGATGAGGCGCATCATTTGGGTGAGAAGGCGACCGGACACTTTGCGCTGTCAATGCGTACTAAAGCGAGCGAAAAGCAGCTGAAGGGATATGATAAACTATTTAAGCAACTTCTAGATGAGTCTGATAATGCATTGATTATAAAAGATTCGGTGGAGCGAATGCAGCGTCCGGTACAGGAGGTGCTCCATGCCCTTGGCGCGCTTGATCTGCGTCTTGATGAGGAGCTGTTACTGCTGAATGACGGTGACAGGCGCAGGCGCTATAACCGTGGTGAGGTGCCGGAGGCATTGCGTGATCTTTCTCGAAACCTCAGTGTCGCCTTGACTCGTTTAGACGGTCTGATGGAGACCTTGTTGGCCAAGGTGAAAGAGGCGCTTGAGGCCGAGGGTTCCGAACTGGATCGCGGATTTGCAGAACGCTGGGCGCCTGTTTTGGGTTCAAACTGGGCGCGGCTGCAGCGTATGAGTTGGCTAGCGCGCAGCTTTGCGACTCAGGACGAGGCGGGTGCGCCACCCACAGCGCGCTGGCTGGTGAAATATGAGAACGAAATGGGTGTGGATACCGAAATGCACAGCGCCCCGGTTTCAGCCCGTGAACACCTTCATCAGTTACTCTGGGATCAGTGTTACGGCGCTGTGCTAACGTCGGCGACGCTGACGGCGCTAGGGTCGTTTGAGACGCTATTCACCCAGCTTGGGCTGCCAGTTGATACACCAGCTCTGCGTCTCGCAAGCCCCTTCGATTACACTAGTAAGGCCCGCCTCGAGGTGCCAGTGATGAGTTCAGATCCGGGTAAAGCGGATGAGCATACTGATGAAGTGGCTGAGTGGTTGGGGCGTGAGTTGCGCCAGTTAAAGGCGGTACTAGTGCTTTTTACCTCCTGGCGGCAGATGAATCGAGTCATTGAGCTGTTAGACGATGAGTTGCTCGAACGCGTAATACCACAGGGCGATCTCAGCAAGCAGGTGATGCTGCAGACGCATAGGGAACGAATTGATGCTGGCAAGAGCAGTATTCTCTTTGGTTTAGCCTCATTTGCAGAGGGGGTAGATTTACCCGGTGACTACCTAAAAGATGTTATCATCTGCAAGTTGCCGTTTAGTGTGCCCGATGACCCGGTAGATGCGACACTCGCAGAGTGGGTTGAGGAGCGCGGCGGTAATGCGTTTCAGGATATTTCCGTGCCGGCTGCATCCGTTAAGCTCACCCAAGCGGTGGGTCGTCTGTTGCGCACAGAATCGGATAGCGGGCGCGTTGTATTGTTGGATAGACGGGTTGTTACCCGTCGCTATGGTCAGGCTCTGCTCGATGCATTGCCGCCGTTTCAACGCGTAATTCACAGGTAGCAAACGAGATAGCTACACAGACAGATCAAGAGAGCACAGACGTTGAGCACTGAGCAGATTACAGAAAAGAGTAAAGAACAGACTTCACAAGCGCCGACAGAGTCAAAAGCAGACAACAGTTCTGCTGGTGAGCAGAGCGAGGGTTCTGAGACGAAGGGCAACCGCCGTCCCCGTGGCCGTAAACCGCGCAGTAGCCAGAATAATCGTCGACGTGGAGGTCGCAATGATCGCAGTGATCGCAATAGCGACAAGAGCGAGCAAGAGTGGAGTTTGGACCAATTCCAGGTAGAGGAAGTTGAAGGCAAAGCACGTTTTCACGATTTCAACCTGCCGGACGTGTTGATGCGCGCCATTGCTGACTTGGGCTTCGAGTATGCCACTCCAATTCAGGCCGCTACGATTAAACCGGCTCTCAAAGGCTCGGATATTATCGGCAAGGCGCAGACTGGCACCGGTAAGACTGCCGCTTTCCTTATTGGTGTGATCACCGATCTGCTCGACTTCAAACTCGAAGACGAACCCGAACTCGCTGAACCGCGCGCGCTGATTATCGCGCCCACTCGCGAACTGGCGCTGCAGATCGCCTCTGATGCTGAGGGGCTGGTTAAGTACGCCGGCCTGCGCGTTGTATCGCTGGTGGGTGGGATGGATTACGACATCCAGCGCAAAGCACTGGCGGAAGGACCAGTTGATATCCTGGTTGCGACACCGGGTCGACTGATCGACTTCGTGCGCAACCGTGAGATCGATCTCTACAATGTTGAAGTGCTCGTGCTAGATGAGGCCGATCGCATGCTGAGCATGGGCTTTATCCCCGATGTGCGAACCATTATTCGTTCGACTCCGCGTAAAGGCGCAGACCGTCAAACGCTGCTCTACAGCGCGACTTTCACCGATGAGATCATGCGTCTCGCTGCGCAGTGGACGCGCGACCCGGTGACGGTTGAAATAGAGTCTGAGAACAAAACGACAGACAATGTGAGCCAGAAAGTGTTTTTGGTCTCGAGTGATCAGAAGTACAACTTGCTGCGCAACTACCTAAGCGTGAATGGTATCGAGCGCGCGATTGTCTTTTGTAACCGTCGCCACCAGACCCGTGACCTAGCTGCTCGCCTACAGAAGGATGGCGTGAAGGCTGAGATGATGTCGGGTGAGATCCCACAGAACAAACGTCTGAAAACCCTTGAGAACTTCCGTAGTGGCAAGATTCAGGTGCTAGTAGCAACGGATGTTGCTGGTCGTGGAATCCACATTGATGGCGTTAGCCACGTAGTGAACTACCAGTTGCCTGAGGACTCGGATGACTACGTACACCGTATTGGCCGTACCGGCCGTGCAGGCGCAACCGGTACATCTATCTGTTTCGCCTGTGAAGATGACTCTTTCCTGATCCCAGATATCGAAGCGCAGACTGGCGTTAAGCTGGAGTGTATCCACCCAGAAGCTGAGTTGCTGGCTGATGTAATGCCTGCTCCTGCGGCGACGCCTGATGAGTCAGAACATAACCAAGCGGTAGTGGCTGAAGAGGGTGAAGCAGAGGTTGTGGCTGAAGCAGCAGAGGCAGTTGACGAGACCGTTGAGCCAGACTCAGAAGAGAGCACTGAAGCCAAGGCAGAAGAGACTGTAGCAGAGCCTGAACAGACTGAAGCCGAGATGGATCAGCCGGATCTTGAAGCGCTGGATGTTGCTGAACCACAGGCTAATGATGAGTCTCCTGTTGAAGCAGAAGCAGAAGCAGAAGCAGAAGCAGAAGCAGAAGCAGAAGCAGAAGCCGAAGCCGAAGCCGAAGCCGAAGCGCCGGCAGAGACAAGTGAAAAGTCTGAGCAGCCTCCCAAGGAGAGCTAATGAGCAGTCGCACCTCAATTGCGGTACTTGGTGGCGGCAGTTTCGGAACTGTCGTTGCCAATATGGTGGCAGAGAAGGGGATGGAGGCGCGCCTATGGGTGCGTAACCCCGATGCTGCTGCAGCAATTAACGAAACTCGCGAGAACAACCGCTATGTTCCGGGTTATCGCCTGCTGCGTGGTGTTAAAGCATCGGCAGACCTAGAAGCGGTTCTCGACGGTGTTTCGATGGTGTTTGTTGCCATCCCAAGTTCGTCGTTTCGCTCTGTAGTACTGCAGGCCAAGCCATTTATCAAACCCGAGCAGATGCTGATCAGCACCACCAAGGGTATTGAGGCGGCAACCTTCTCGCTCATGAGTCAGATACTCGAGCAGGAGTTTCCCGAGAACCCCATCGGTGTACTGAGCGGTCCTAACCTCGCTAAAGAGATTGCCAAGCGCGAGCTGACGGCAACCGTTGTGGCGAGCCGCAATGAGTGCCTGCGCCGTGCTGTACAGGACCTGCTGCAGGCGCCATATTTTCGTGTCTATGCCGCCGAAGATACATACGGGGTTGAGCTTGCAGGAACTCTCAAAAATATCTACGCGATTGCCGCCGGTATGGCCGCCTCGTTAGGGGTGGGCGAGAACACTCGTGCTTTTCTGATTACGCGCTCGTTAGCAGAGATGAGCCGTCTGGCCGATAGCATGGGTGCAAATCCTATGACCTTCCTAGGGTTGGCCGGCGTTGGCGATCTTATTGTTACCTGTACCTCGCCGTTGAGTCGCAACTACCGTGTTGGCTACGCGCTCGGTGAGGGCAAGTCGCTCGATCAGATTGTTGCTGATTTGGGCGAAGTTGCTGAGGGTGTGAACACGCTCAAGCTGGTGCGCGAACACTCGCAAGAGTCCGATGTATACATGCCTATTGTGCGAGGCCTCTACAAGGTCGTGTTCGAGGGAGCACCCGTTGAAGCGGTGGTGAGTAAATTTATGGCGAGCGTTCAGAGCGCCGACGTTGAGTTTACTCTGCCTCACGAGACGGCGGGCTGTTGATGCGCCTCATAATTATGCGTCACGCGGAGGCCGCACCCGGCTTCCCCGATGAACAGCGTCAACTGACGGCCTACGGGCTGAGCACGCTGGCAAAGGCGCCGCTGCAGTTGCGAGCTGAATTACAGCAGGTCGATCATGTCTTCGTCAGCCCCTATCTGAGAACCCGCCAAACCTTTGAGCGATTGGAGACGGGCCTCCGCTGTCAAATATCTGAGAGCCTCACGCCTGACTCTGATCCTGAACAGGTTTGCGAGTTGTTGCAGACGCTACCTCTAGATAGCACCGCCTTCTTGGTGACTCATATGCCACTTGTTGGGTGGCTCAGTGGCTATCTACAAGAGGGCCCTCTGACGTTGGGCTCAAGCTTCTACCCCGCGCAGGTCGAGATATTAGAGATGGATGTCCCTGCCGCGGGTCTAGCAAAACGGGTAGCCGGATACGAACTGTGAGTACGCAGCCGCGCGCACTGAATTTTACCGTCAATGGCCGCACTCTCGCCGCGCTTGAGTGGGGCGATCAGAATCAACCGCTGATGCTAGCGCTCCACGGTTGGCTGGACAACGCAGCAAGCTTTGCGCTGCTTGCGCCGCGAATCAAAGGCTATCGAGTGATCGCTCTCGATATGGCGGGTCATGGTCTTTCGGACTGGCGTAGCCAGGATTCGGGGTATCCGATCTGGAGTTATGTAGAGGATCTCTATCAAGTTCGGTTACAGCTTGAAGTAGAGCAATTCGCGCTCTTGGGGCACTCACTCGGGGCAGGTATCGCTAGCCTCTTCGCCGCAAGCTGGCCTGAGACGGTCACGCGTCTGGGCCTAATCGAGAATTTGGGTCCGCTGGCCGATTCTGAGGAGGGGTTCTCCCAGAATCTCAGATCTGCGATTGAAGATCATCAAAAGCCAGCCAAAGAGATACGCCCGCGTGCGTTTGAGGCTTGGGTACGCTCACGTTCAAATACCGTCTTTTCTGTGCCCGAAAATGCAGCTCGCCTGCTGATGCAACGTAATACGCGAGAAACTCCGGAGGGGCTCTACCGTTACGCCTGTGATCCACGCCTGCGACTCCCCTCGATAATCCGTCTTTCCGAGTCGCAGGTTCGTGCCGCATTGTGCCAGTTGAGTATGCCGGTACAGCTCATTAGCGGGGCTTCTGGTCTTAAACGCCCCCTGACCCAAGAGCGAGTGCGGGTCGTACCAGATATTGAGCAAGTTGAGCTGCCGGGTGGCCATCATCTTCATATGGAAGAGCCCGAGGTTGATGCGGTAGCTGAGGCGCTCAACAGATTCTATGCTAAGGGTTAGTGAGCGGATAGACGCTTAACCTATCTACCGTTTTGGAGTTTTGATGCTTAGGGTATTTGCTACGCTTGTTGCTACTCTTCTTTCGGTTTCAGTCACGGCTGCTGAGGTGCCCAACTTGCCTGCTGGCCTAACGGCTTATGACTTGGCACAAGAGGATCGTTACCGCAGCCGTTCCGTCTCCGACTACCGCCTAATTTTGGGTGCAGTCGTTAAAATAGATCGCCAAATTAGAGCCGATCAAGACCTGCGCCTTGCCGGCGAGCTGCAGCAGTTTACCTGGGAGATCCCGCGCTCACATCAGCCCGCTGAGCCCTTCGAAGCGATGCGCGCTCAACTGCAGCAGTCAGGCGCGAAAATACTCTACCAGTGTGCTGGGCGTGAATGCGGCGCCAGTAATATCTGGGCTAATGACCTATTCCGTTACGCCACGCTCTACGGGCGCGATGATTCGCAGCACTACTTGGCGGCGCAACTCAATGGCCAGCACTTTGCGCTCTACGCGGTGCGTCGAGGTAATCAGAGAGTCTATCTACACCTAGATCTCATTAGCAGTGACGAGGCGGTTGAAACCGCTTGGTATGCACCGCTCGATGCTCAAGGCTACATGGTGTTGCCACACTGGCCGCAGTCACCCGAGTTAGCCGTTAAACAGCTGGTTGACTGGATGGAGCAGAGCGGGTCAAGAGTCCGTTTGGTGGTACATCAGTCAGGCACTGACGTAACGCTAGCGCAGAGAGAGTCCGAGCGCCACGCGCAAACGCTGCGCCAACAGTTAGTGGATGCAGGTGCGGATGCGGCCAGTGTCGAAGCCTTCGGAGTCGGCAACCTAGTCCCCAGCGTCCTCGGCGCTACCACCCAACTCACCGTCGTAATCGTCCTGTAGGAGGCTTCTTGGCAAAGCCGAGGAGGCGACTTGTGCTACGAGGGTCGCGACATCCGCGTTGCGGATATTCTTCCTACAGGTGGTCTCTGCCGTGTGGGGCATCCAAGTCGAATTGTGGGCCGGTAGAGATGATGCCGTGCGGGTTGATGGTTGCGTGGCTGCGGTAGTAGTGGTGGCGGTTATGTTGCAGATTGCTGGTCTCGCGAATACCCGGCATCTGATAGATCTCACGCAGGTAACCTGAGAGCGCAGGATAGTCAGCGATGCGTTTGCGATCACACTTAAAGTGCTGCACATAGACAGGATCGAAGCGTAACAGGGTAGGGAAGAGCCGGATGTCCGCCTCGGTAAAACGATCACCACAGAGATAGCGCTGTTTGCTTAACAGGGCTTCCACCTCTTCTAGGCGCTCGAACAGCGCCTCCACCGCCTCGTCGTATGCCTCTTGCGAAGTGGCAAAACCGGATTTGTAGACGCCATTGTTGACTGACTCGTAAAGCCAGTCATTGATTCGATCTATCTCAGCGCGGAGCTCTTGCGGGTAGTAGTCACCCGGCGTTGCGCCCAAATCATCGAAGGCAGAGTTGAACATACGGATAATCTCGGAGGACTCGTTAGAGACCAGCTTGTCCTGCTGCTTGTCCCAAACGACAGGCACGGTAACACGCCCGGAGTAGTTAGAATCGGCACGCGTATAGATTTGGTAGTAGTAGTCGTAATCAAATAGATGATCGCCGGTAGCACCGTCGAAGTCAGTAGCGAATGTCCAGCCGTGGCTCAGCATCAGCGGATGGACCACGCTGACGGAGATCATATTCTCGAGACCTTTGAGTTTGCGCATCATCAGCGTGCGATGCGCCCAGGGACAAGCGTAGGAGACGTAGAGGTGGTAGCGCCCGGGCTCTGCTTTGAAGCCAGCTTCACCCGATGGACCTGCGCTGCCGTCAGCCGTTATCCAGTTGCGAAACTGAGCTATCGAGCGCTCAAACTTACCCTTGGTTTTTGCTGTGTCATACCACTTATCGTGCCACTTACCGTCGACTAACAGTCCCATAGAATCCTCCATTTTCGGTTCTGATAGTTTACGTCAGTCATCGTTCATTTAAATCGATAGGTTTGGATTGTTTCAATCGATTGGATCGATATTATGCAGGTGAAAGGTATAAAACTTTCCAATTTATCTGTAAATGAAATACATATTTCGTTATAAATGAGGCTTGTTATGCGCAGTTAGGCGATATAAACGGTAAAAAAATAACGAAAAAGTCTGTTTCTAACCGAAATTAGGTCTTAAACAGAGAGTATGGAGAGCGAGATGGAAAACCAAACCGTTGAACACTTTGATGCAAATGACTGGCCACGCGATTTTGATGTGCGTGCAGAGGTTGCAGAGCAGGCTGAACTGTTGGATGCCGATGACGCTCAAGAATAGTCTTTAGATTCTTACTCGTTCGTTGAAAAAAGGGGGCGCAGCAGGCTAAGCTAGCGCCTCTTATACAAACACAAACTATCTCTACTGGAGTAAAGCATGCGTCGTCCCCTAGTCATGGGTAACTGGAAAATGAATGGGTCTCTACTGGCGAATAAGGCGCTGATTGAAGCGCTGGAGTCGACAGCTGACGACTGCAAAGATATTGACGTCGCAGTTTGTCCATCATTTGTCTACCTGCCTCAGGTGACCGATCTCTGCTCTGCTAACAGCATCCATGTTGGCGCTCAGAACATGAGTGATCAGGACAAGGGCGCTTTCACCGGTGAAGTTAGTGCCGATATGCTGCGCGACTTAGAGATAGGTTTTGTACTTGTAGGCCACTCTGAGCGCCGGGCAATTTATGGCGAAACCGATGCGCTGGTAGCCGCTAAGGTAAACAAAGCCCTGGAGAAGGGTTTAGTGCCTGTCCTGTGTGTGGGTGAGACCCTAGAGGAGCGCCAGTCGGGCGAGATGCAGGCCGTGATTGAGACGCAGGTGCGTGCTGTTTTAGATAGCGCGAACATTCAAGCCTTTGCGCAAATTGTTATCGCTTATGAGCCCGTTTGGGCGATTGGTACAGGCGAGACCGCTACGCCTGAACAGGCGCAAGAGGTACACGCCTTTATCCGTAACCTGCTGGCAGAGCAGGATGCAGAGATTGCATCGCGGACCACGATTCTTTACGGAGGTTCAGTCAACGCGGGCAATGCGGCTGAGCTTTTTGCGATGGCTGATGTTGATGGTGGTCTGGTTGGTGGTGCTTCATTGAAGGCAGCTGATTTCAGCGCGATCTGTCTGGCGGCTCAAGCTTCCGTCTAAACTGCGCCTAGTTCCAGGAGACTGACCTATACTCTTTGTAGAGGTCAGAATCTTGCGTAAAAACGTTATCAAAACATTCTTGTTCTTAGCTCCTTTGACCTTGCTCCAGGGGTGTAGCGAAGATGTGGATCAACATGACCACCCTGAGCTGAATACCGGTAAAGAGCTATTTGAATTTCACTGCGCTGGCTGTCATCACAATGCGGGCAACGGCAATTTTTTGGCCGGTATTCCTGCGAATAAAAATACCAAATTGAGTAGCGGTCAAATCGTGGATTTTATTCGCGGGAAGCATCGAGAGAATTTGCAAATGCCGGTTTGGAAAGAGATGCCAACGGAAGAGGCTGGGAAGATTGCCGCCTATTTGAAGAGGCTTTAGAAGCTCCAATGGGCTCGGTGAAGCATTCAGCTGAGAGGCAGCATAATCGCGCAATGAACTGCACTCATACAGCAGGTGCCCTAGGAATTCAGGCGGTGGGCGTCGGTTTGGATGGTCTCGACTCTGTTTCCTAAGTAAGAAATCTGGCCTTGGTAGCGCTCGTCGCCGGTGCTGGTGAACTCAAAACCGTAGCGGCGACGAAGGCTTAGTCGGCCTTGGCTGTTGCGTCCTATCCAGAGTGAACGCAGCGCGACTGTCTGATCGAGCAACTGCAGATTCATCTCGTCACAGTGTTTACGTACGGCCACCAATGCGCGCTCGCGCACGGCTAAACCGCGATACCAGAAGAGTACTGCGCCTGCGATGAGCATTAGCCAGAATAGGTCGATCAGTTCTAGATACATCTTGGACTCCTTAACTGCGCCGATGCTAACACAGTCGATGCCTCTGTAGGAGGCTTCTTGGCGCAGCGAAGGAGGCGATGTGAAGCCTAGGGGCGCGACATCCGTTGCACGGATATCACTCCTATAGAAGGGCGTTGCACTTGAGCGGTTGTGCGACCATACTGAGCGAAATCCTCTGTAATTTCAGGAACTAAGCATGACGATTAGCGGCTATCTCGAACTACTCAGTCTCGACCTGCTGGCGCTTGTATGGTTTCTGATCTGCTTTAAAGGTTACGCAACCTATGCCCGCCGAGCTAGCTATCACGAGCCCTGCCTAGCGAGTGTGATGCATCTCTACCGGCTGGAGTGGATGCGCGAGATGCTGGTGCGCGACATGCGCGTGCCGGACACCACAACAGTAGCTAACTTAGAGCGCGGCGTTACCTTCTTTGCCAGCACCACCATGCTTATTCTCGCAGGTCTTATGACACTGATAACCCGCGGCGAGACGGCGATGGGGCTACTTGCGTCGGTGCCGGGCGCTGAGCTGCTTTCACCGATTCAGTGGGATGTTCGAATTCTCTCATTGATGGTGCTGTTTGTGTACGCCTTCTTCAAATTCACCTGGAGTCTGCGCCAGTACGGCTTCGTCTCTGTGATGATCGGCGGCGCACCTCAGTTCACTGCTGATGACACTAAAGAGATAGAGTCACACGCCAACCGCATAGCGAAGATGGCCTCCATGGCGGCGAACAACTTTAATATTGGCCTGCGCTCCTACTACTTCGCTATTGCGATGCTGGGGTGGTTAATACACTCCGCGCTGTTTATGGCGATCGCCGTGATCGTTGTCTGGATTCTCTACCGGCGTGAGTTCACTTCATCGACGCTGAAGACACTTGGACATACCGAAGATTTTCAACGCTAGCAGAGAATCTGCACACGAGGCTTGAAATTCAATCTGAGTCCCCCATATCTGTGAGAGGTTAAAACTCACTGATTGAAAGGATATTCAGGTTTTAGATTATGAGCAGTGCAACAGAAACCCAGAACACCGAAACTCTAGGCTTCCAGACAGAAGTGAAACAGCTGCTGCAGCTGATGATTCACTCGCTCTACTCAAACAAAGAGATCTTTTTGCGCGAGCTGATATCTAACGCGTCTGACGCGGCAGAGAAGCTACGCTTTGAAGCGCTCTCTAATGCCGATCTCTACGAAAACGATGGCGATCTGCGCATTCAAGTAAGCTTTGATGAGGAAGCCAAAACCATCACCATCGACGACAACGGTATCGGCATGTCGCGTGATGATGTGATTGCCCACCTTGGTACCATCGCTAAGTCTGGTACCGCTAATTTCCTATCTAACCTCTCTGGCGATGCGGCGAAAGATAGTCAGCTGATCGGTCAGTTTGGTGTTGGCTTCTACTCAGCCTTTATCGTGGCCTCCAAAGTGGATGTCTACACCCGTCGTGCGGGTCTGCCTGGCGAAGAGGGTGTGCACTGGTCATCTGAAGGCGAGGGCGAGTTCACTTTGGCGCAGATCGATAAGCCAGAGCGCGGTACCCGTATTGTACTGAGCCTGAAAGATGATGCGCTAGAGTTCGCCAACGGCTGGCGTCTACGCTCGCTGGTCAAGAAGTACTCTGACCATATCGCTCTGCCAGTGCAGATGCTCAAAGATGCGATGCCCTCAGAGGATGAGTCTGAAGAGAAGGCGGAAACTGAACTGGAGAACGTCAACTCAGCAACCGCCCTGTGGACCCGCAACAAGTCTGAGCTCAGCGACGAGGATTACAAAGGCTTCTACCAGCACGTATCGCACGACTTCCAGGAGCCAATCACCTGGGCGCATAACCGTGTAGAGGGCAACCTTGAGTACACCTCGCTGTTGTACCTGCCATCTAAAGCGCCGTACGACCTGTGGAACCGTGAAGCACCTAAGGGGCTCAAGCTCTATGTGCAGCGCGTGTTTATCATGGATCAGGCGGACCAGTTCCTGCCGCTCTACCTGCGCTTTATTAAAGGCGTTGTAGATTCACGCAACCTATCACTCAACGTATCACGTGAGATTCTGCAGAAAGATCCAACCGTCGATAAGCTTAAGTCTGCACTTACCAAGCGCTCGCTCGATATGATCGAGAAGTTTGGTAAGAAAGACCCAGAGGCGTACCAAGAGTTCTGGAAAGAGTTTGGCCAGGTACTCAAAGAGGGCCCTGCTGAGGATAACGCTAACCGTGAGCGTATTCTCAAGCTGATGCGTTTCGCCTCTACCCAGACAGGTAATAGCGACGAGACGGTATCGCTCGAGGACTACCTCGGCCGCATGCAAGAAGGCCAGGATAAGATCTACTACCTGGTTGCCGACTCCTACAATGCCGCGAAGAACAGCCCGCACCTAGAGATCTTCCGTAAGAAAGGTATCGAAGTGTTGCTGCTGACCGATCGTATCGATGAGTGGATGATGAGCCACATCTTCGACTTCGACGGTAAGTCGTTCCAGGATGTGACCAAGGGCGAGCTCAAACTCGATAAAGAGGAGAGCGAAGAGCAGAAAGCCGAGCTCGAAGAGAAGAGTAAAGCTTACGAGAGCTTGATTGAGCGCCTCGGTAAGGTGTTGGAGTCTCAGGTTGAGTCTGTGCGTGTCAGCCAGCGTTTGACTGACTCACCAGCCTGTCTGGTACTGGGTGACTACGATATGGGCCTGCAGATGCGCCGTATTATGGAAGCGGCGGGTCAGGCTGTGCCGGATACCAAGCCAGTATTCGAGTTCAATGCCGAGCACCCGCTGATCACCAAACTCGATCAGGAAGCAGACGAGGATCGCTTTGCCGACCTTGCGCTGATTCTTCACGATCAAGCACAACTGGCAGCCGGTGGTCAGCTGGAAGATCCAGCTGCTTATATTGGTCGCATGAACAAGCTGCTGCTTGAGCTAAGCGCCTAAGAGATCTAGCGGGAGCACCGCGGCCATAAATCATTGGTCACGTGCTGCGCTCGCTCCTAAAAACCAGATAAAACGCTCTCTTGTGAAATTTCATAAGAGGGCGTTTTTTTTGTCTAAAAATTGGCATTAATTTTGCTCTGTCATTGATAATAGCTAACAAACAGAGTTATTCGCATGAACGATATGGGAAGGAATAGACGCAAGTCTGCCGGTGGAGTTGAGAGCAGAGCACTTGCAGGGAAGAAAATCCAAGCGCCAGAAATTCAGAAGGCAGCATCAGTTGGGGTCACCCTCGTTGAAGAGAACCTTGATACCGGTGACTCCTGGTTTGTTCTGGGTCCCTCAAAAATGGGGAAGATCCGGCAGCCTCTGATTGGTGTAACAGGATTTCGACCGGCTGTTGATCCCAAGTATCGTGAACTTTTAGATCGGGCTCTTGACGAAATTGGGCACTCTCAGATTGCGCGATGCGTGTCACCAGACGAGCAACGCGAGGTGTGGGTAGAGGCTCAGACTGTCAAATTTTATCAAAACACCGAAGGTGAGCATTTCAGACTCATCATTGTGAGGAACTTGACGGCTGAGCAAGACGCGCGAACATTGGATGAAAAAGCGATCGATCGTGGACTTAATCACTTTCAGGCAAATCTGTTAGTCGAAAATCTAACTACTAAAACAGGTCGATATGTGGTGCGTCATGCACGACAGTCGCATGAACAGCGCCCGCTATGTGCAGAGCGTCGTACTGAAAAAATGCTTCCTGAAGAGCGAGATGCTTTTCTAGAGGGCGTCTCACAAGTAGGCGGCAGTGCTGAGTACCAGTGGTTAATGCCGGCCGGTCATCGTGAATGGCACCGCATGATTAATCTTGGGGAGTCTATCAACGATAATGGTGAGACTGAGCGCTTGTTGATGAGTTTCAACATCGCAGATGAGAAGCGGCGCGAGCTGGAACTCAAACGAAAAGTAGATCAACTCAATAACCTGAATCATCAGCTATACAACCTGGCGTCAACAGCGCGAGTTGGCCTTATGTCAGCGAACTATGAGTCCGGTCTACTTGAGCTCGATGCAACAGCACGCGAATTGTTGGACCTTCCACACGAGCTCTACCCCCAACCCAGGTTCGAAGATTACTTATCACGCGTACACCCGGACGAGCGAGAGACTGCTCTTAATCTGAGATCTAGGATCGTGGCTGGTTTTGGGAGTAGAACAAGACTTCGGCGTATCCTGCATCAAAATGGTGAGGTTCGACACCTCAAAATGAATTTCCTCCCCAAGTTTGATGGAGAGCGTTATCTAGGTTGCGATGCGGTGTTGGTGGATATATCTGACGTACAGCGCGCGAATGAACAGGTTAAGCAGCGCAATGCCGAGATTGAGCGTGCAACGGCAACCGCCCGCATTGGGACCTTCAGTTATAAATTTGAAGATGATCGAATAGAACTTAATTCGATCGCGCGTGAGTTGCTCAATCTGCCGGTAGAGCAGTTTCCTGTGCTGTCTTTGGATCTGTACCTAAGCGCGTTTGAGTTGGATAACAGAGATGAAGCGCGCGCGAAAATTTTGGAGCGGATTAACCAGGACGTACGGCATCACAAGGTTGATCGTAAGGTGCGCTTAGAGGATGGTTCACTGCGTTACCTAGAGGTCCACATTGAGCGTTACACTGACCCGAGCGGCAACCTTAGTCTTGAGGGCGTGATGCTCGATGTCACTGAACGAGTCGAGCGCGAACTGCAGATGCAGGAGGAGCAACAGCGCCGCGAACAGATGTTTGCGGTCATTGGACACGAGCTGAGAACACCCGCAGCGACGCTAAAAATGTTAGCTGAACAGCTCGAACAGTGCACTGAGCAAGGCGGCACTGTCAGCGATCTGCAGCAGACCCAGCAGATGCTGAAAAGTACAGCAGAGCATCTGGTGACTGTGCTCGATGATCTTCGTCAGGTTGCTCAGCCAGATAAACAGCGGACTCGAGAACGAAAAGTGGTTCAGCTACCCGAGTTTCTCGAAGGTATTGTGACCAGCTTACGGCCAATGGCTGAGTCGCAGGGGTTTTCGCTGACCTTCGACCTTCAACGTGCCGATTTTCAGTACGCTGAAGTCGAGCTCTCGTCGGTCCGCCAAGTGCTGACTAACTTGACGAAAAACGCATTGATCCATTCGGGTGGCGATCGGGTCCGAATAGCCGTAGAGATTAGCGCCACCGATAATCCGCAGGACAAGCTGCATCTTAGGGTGCTTGATAATGGCAAAGGCATTCCTGCTGATAAGGTTGAACAACTTTTCACGCCGTTTGTGCGCGGCAATACTGAAGCGGACGGGACAGGTTTGGGTTTGCCTATCTGCCGAGATCTGATTCGTGGATTGGGCGGTGAGCTTTTCCACGAAACGACACCCAGTGGAGGCAGCTCGTTTAATATTGAGATGCCGATCTTGCGCGTGGTCGGGGGGACTCATGTAGAATCTCCTCAGGCGTCGGTCAACCCCTTCGAGGGCAAGCGCGTATTGATCGCCGAAGATAACCTCACCATTCGGATGCTGACACAGAAGATGCTGGAGTCCAAAGGCGCACTGGTAACCGTCGCAGAGCACGGTAGCGATGCGTTAGAGCGCTGTGCTGAGTCCAAGTTTGATCTGATTTTAAGCGATATTTTCATGCCTCAAATGAACGGCTATGAGTTTGTTAGCGCACTGCGCACGCAAGGTTTTGGTGGTCCGGTGGTGGGCCTTACTGCAGCTACGATTGGTGATGAGACAGAGAATATGCTGCAGGCAGGTGCCGATCTGATTATTCCCAAACCCATTGATATTCGAAAACTGGCCGCCTGGCTGGAGAAACAGACTCAGGAAGTGCTTTACGACACGCCGTAAACCGCGCATCATGCGATTAGCAGAGATATCAGGATGATAGCGTGGATATAGATTTAGAGTCGCTCCTTAAAGAGGTGATTAAAGCGGCCGATATAGAAATTTTGTGGGAAAAACCAGCGACAGGCGAGTCCGGTTTTATCTCACGCCAAACCTACTCAAGCGGCGGAGATCGGCCAGTCACTGGCGATGAGCGCCTTCGTCATATTCCAACTGCATTTCATGAGCCGGTGAAGGCCGCATTGAGCCAGGTTGGTGCGGTTGTGGAGTTTCCATTCAAACAAGACGCTTGGTTCGACTACCAGTGGTTCGAGATGCGACTGATAGAAGAGCGCCAGGATACTGACGGCGAATGTATTCGAATTTACTACTCCCGGCGGACTCAAGCATCTAAGCAACTCGAGCTGATGTTAAAACAGGCGCTGGACGCTGATCGGAAAAACGTCGTTGAGGAGAATCTCACCACAGGTGAGGCTCGCTATCTCTACAACTACTCGAAAAATCCTGATTTGGAACCCCAGTTGGCGGGTAGCCGAAGAGAGAATGCTTTAGGTGAGCAGGCTCAGGTTATCTCTGAAACCCTCGAACAGCCCGGCGTACCTGTTGAGTTTCGGTCAATGCTCCCGGGACGCGAAGATTTGGATTGGGTCAGACAGACTAATATTCGTCATTTTAGAAACGAGCAGGGTGATCATTGCCGTTTACTTCTGGTGAAAAACATCACGCAAGAGAAGCAAGCGGCTCTGGCGCTTGAAGCTGCTTATGAGCGGTTACAGCGATCCACCCGGATGGGAGATGTAGGAACTTTTACCTACGATGTGTCGACGGATCTGTTTGATTTAGATGATACATCCCGGATGCTGATGGCTTTACCCACGCAGCAATTTCCATTGGTCGATTCCGACAAACTATTGAGTTATGCCATTGGCTTCTCGGCCCAGCAGTTGTGAGAGTCGATCACATATCAGCAGCAGAATCAGGGTACGCAGACGTTCGAGTTGAACGTGCGCAGTTGGGATGGTATCCATATGGGTTAAGTTTAGATTTGAATTCCTTGACTCCTCTGATGGCTGGCAGGCTTGCGGTGTCATCATCGATGTCAGTGATGCAGTTCGTAACCAGTACCAGATTAACCAGCAACTGCGCCGCTTGGAAGAGCAGGAACGCGTGGTAGATACCGTTATCGACACGGCTCAAATGACACTCATAGAGATCGATCTGGATACCGGTATGGGTGAGGTTGTTCGGGGTTCCACACCGCATTTGCGCATGTTGACGAGCTTCGATGTGGATAAGATTCAGCGCCAAATTTATCAACCAGAGGATTACGAACGTCAAAAAATTGTGCGTGATAATCCCGGTCAGGTGGTGCTGGTGCGTACCTATGACGTGTCGGGTAAGGAGTTTCTCTATCGGTCAACCTTGGGTTATTCCGAACCCTACAGACGGGATGGGCGGGTCTATCAGCTGCTCTACCGCCGTATTGTTGACGATGTCGAACAGCTCTCTGCACCGATGAGAGAGCTGAGTAAATCAGGAAAAGAGTGATTTCGAATGGGAGTTCAATGTGAGCAATAACTTTGCGATCTATCCAAGCCTCAAAGATAAGCATGTCTTGATCACCGGGGGAGCCAGTGGGATCGGGGCAGAGATTGTTAGGGCCTTTGTGGCCCAGGGGTCTCGGGTGGCGACGCTGGACATGGACGGAGACGCAGCTGCAGCGCTCCAAGCAGAGCTGGGCGCAGACAGCTTTCAGTTCCGTCAACTTGATCTGCGCGATATCGATGCCCTTAAAGCGGCTGTTATCGATCTAATTGCTCAGGGCGGTGAGTTTGATGTGCTGGTCAATAACGCGGCACGCGATGATCGTCACGACTGGTCGGAAGTGACGCCGGAATATTACGACGATCGCATCAATACTAACCTACGGCATATGTTCTTCGCCTGTCAGGCGGTCGCGCCGGGAATGATCAAGAACGGGGGCGGTAGCATCATCAATATGGGCTCTAACTCCTGGTGGGAAGCTGGTGGTGGATTCCCTGTCTACGCAACCGCCAAGGCTGCAGTCCACGGTATGACCCGCACGCTTGCACGGGACTTTGGCCAGCATATGATCCGTGTGAATACGGTGGTGCCCGGCTGGGTAATGACCGAGCGTCAGAAGGAGCTCTGGGCAACGCCAGAGGCCTTGGAGAAGCAGCGTCAGCGCCAGTGCCTTCCCAAGCTCATTGAGCCCGTCTATTTGGCGCGCATGGTGCTGTTCTTGGCGTCCGACGACTCGGCGATGTGCAGTGCCAACAATTACATGGTTGAGGCGGGTTCTATCTAAAAAGGTCGCGAACATGCGCGTTGCGCAGATCCCTTCAACCCGTAGGAGGCTTCTCGGCGTAGCCGAGGAGGCGATCATGTGTATTGGGTCGCGACATCCGCTGCGCGGATATCCCTCCGACGGTTGATTACTATTTAATCGTCGTCATCATGCTCGTCGTGGTCGTCGTCATGACTTTCGCTGTGATGCTCGATGTCACGCTCAATCTCCTGAGAATGGCTTTCGATTTCGTGTTCGATCTCTTCCATGTGACTCTCGACTTCGCGCTCAATTTTGTACTCGATTTCGTTTAGGTGATCTTCGACCTCGCGCTCAATTTCGTGCTCGATTTCGTTTAGGTGATCTTCGACTTCGCGCTCAATTTCGTGCTCAATATCATCTAGATGGTCGTCGATCTCTCGCTCTACGTCTGATTCTGCGACCTCGAGCCGCTCCTCGACCTCAGCCTCTAACCGGGTTGCAACTGTGTTGCTGAGGCTTGCTCGATATTCAGCCTCGTAGGCCTCACGTGCCTCGAGGGCGAAACTCTCTTTGATTAAACTGACACGCTCTTCGGGCTCGAGATTACTCAGGCTCCGCAGAGGTACCGTGGAAATGACGTCGTCCAGAATAACGTAGAAATTGCCGTTAATGATGCCTGTTTTTAGTGCACCCGCTTCCGCCTGTGCGGCCAGAGCTGCTGCAGTCTGGGGCGACATGCCATCGTAAATTTTGCCATCGCTACCAATTACCTGACCGGATTTGATAACAAGGTCGGCCTGAACGCCACTGCTGATAAGTGCTACGCTGAGGACGCTAAGTTTTAGAAAATTTGAGTTCATGATTCTTTCCAGTCGGTTTCCATAGATTCTTTGTCGTAGAGTGAGTCCATTACCGCCATCAGCAACTCTGCGCGGTTCTGCACGCCCGCTTTGCGGTACACAGCACTGCACTGAGCTTTAACCGTTCCCTCCGAGGTACCTCTAATCTTCGCAATATCTGTTGCGTTGAGTCCTTTGAAAAGGAACATGGCTACATCGTACTCGGCCGGGGAGAGACTCCAACGGCTGAAGCTCTCTTCAATAAGTTGATGCACGGTCATCTCAGACTGGCGGACCCGGTCTTCCAAATGTGCTTTGCTGCGCAACAACTGCATCAGCTGCCGCGATTCCAGCACAACAGCCATAGCCAAGGTCAGTGTGGCAAGGGCCTCGACATAGAGGTGTGAGCTGAGTTCAGCATCGGCATCAGTAAAGTCAGAGATCACGTCGATGGCAAAAAAACCGGCACAGAATACCTGCACTACAATGATAGCTAGCAGCATCGTTGCCTGTTTGTTGCCATTGATCCTCGTCCGCATCTACTTACTCCCCAGTCTCAGGTATTGTCTTGCTGCCATTGACCATAGCATAGGTAAGGTTGATTTTTGTTCGGTGGCTCTCGTATATCACCGCACCAATGTGCAGCACTAGTGAGAACTCGATCCAGTTGACGCACGCCTCATGTAGCTCTTCAGTCCACTCAGTGCCCCAGAAGAGGTCAGTTGTCATTAAGAAGCCAGATAGGGTCAACAACAACAGCGAGGCGAGGAGGTTGTAGATCATCAATGCGCCCAGAGGCGTGTGCCCCAGATGCAGGTGTTTACGTCTCAGTGCCAGGTCGGTGAGTTGTTCAAGCGAGTCGCTAACACTTGGAGGAAAACTCTTAAAGCGCGCATATTGCGTGCCAACGAACCCCCAGACAATGCGTATCAGTACTAACCCCATCACGGTGTAGCCAATGTATTCATGAAGATCAGAGTCCTGATCGACGACAAAGGCATTGGCGGCAAAACTGATTGCCAGTGACCAGTGGAATAGTCGTACTAACGGATCCCAGACGTAAACCTTTTGCATTGTTGATCCCTCCCAAGTTCGTGAGCTAGTCCTCTTTGACACGCACAATATTCATATCGCTATCAAGATACACCTCCAAGCGCATACCATCTTTCCTGACGTAGGCTTCATAAAGGCCGTCCTCAATCTTAATTTTGCCTACTTGATATCCCTGCTTGGTGAGACTGGCGTTGATTCGCTGCTTTACCTCAGCGTTGAGCTGGAGGCGCTCGCCGGCCTGGGCAATCGAAACACTCAGGGCGGTCGCTGCAATCAGACTGGTTACAAATAGTTTGGACATGTTTGATCTCCTGTTGGATGTGTCGGTTGACGCAATCCAGTAGAGCTCGAAATACCATCGGTCTCTAGAGTACTGAAGTTTAAACGGAGGTATATAAACTGCTGTTGAATGGCTTAAACCAGAGTTTATGTAGAGTTTATGCGGGGCTCAGGGCCGCTGGTCGCGACATCCGCTGCGCGGATATCCCTCCTACATGGTTACCTACAAGTCACACGGGGGCGACGACGCTGTTTCCGCCGCGGGTCTGAGCGACCAGCAAGTTCTCTTGGGCTTGTTGAATCATCTCATGCACAGACTCGGTCTGTTCGTGAGTGTAGGCGCTGGTGCCAACACTGAGGGTAAGGTTCAGCGGTTGCTCGGCAAACTCAAACGCCAACTCGCTAGCGATTTTTTGTAGACGCTCGCCAGCCCCTACAGCATCACCAATATCTGACTCAGAGAGCAGCATAGCGAAGAGGTCATCACCAAAGCGACAGATGAAGTCGGAGCTGCGCTGCGTTGCGGTCACCTTTTCAGCAAAGCGTTTTAGTACCTGATCGCCCGCATCCCAGCCATACTGATCGTTGATATCACTGAAGTTATCTATATCCGCAATGACCAAGGCGAAGCGCATATTGTCGAAGCGTTGCGCCTCACCAAAGGCCTTCTCTAGAACGGTAATCAGCGCGCGATGGCTGCGCAGGCCCGTGAGGGGGTCGCGCATTACATCTCGCAGGTGTGCCTGTTGAAGACGGCTCAGTTCGGTGGTGTTGCGCATTGAGGCCAGTGTACGATCGCCATCGATGGAGACCAGAGTGAGTTCAAACACCTGACCTTTATCCAGCCCCAAATAGCCCCAGATTTGCGGTTGGTCGGGACCCAAGATCAGTTCAACCTTGGCGCGCTTATCACTTGCTTCCTGAGCCTCAACAAGCCCTTGGGAGACTGTCGCGTTGAGCGATTCAGTGAAAAGCTCTTCGAGTGTTAGCGCACCAAGTTTTTTAAGGTCCAGCCAACTATTTTCGCCGGCCGAGAGCGGCTCAATCTTGCCTCTGTTGATGATAAAAAGAATGTCAGGCGATGCACTGATATAGGCACTACACATCTCAACGCTGGCATGGACGACTTGGCTCATCCTTCGGCTCCTCATTTGGCTCTGCTCTTCCGAGCACTACTTTGAGCCTAGCAGGGGATGGCGAGGGAGCAACTTTTAGCGGGCTGTTTTTAGCTCTTTGTAGATGCTGATCGAGAAAACGACGAGGCCGGCCCAGATAAACATGAAGCTGATCATCTTCTGCAGCGGGAAGGGCTCTTGCAGAATGAAGATTGCACTAATGATCTGCAGTGTGGGTGCAAGATAGTTAAGGAAGCCGACTGTGCTCAAAGGAAGCCGCTTGGCAGCGGAGGCGAAAAGCAGCAGTGGGACGGCTGTCATGAGGCCTGAACCCACAAGCTCCCATGGATGGGAGGAGAAGTGGTTCTGCCCCTGTTGTGACAGATAGTAGACATATCCGAGTGCGATCGGAGCGACGAGTAGCGACTCGATGGTTAAGCCCGAGATTGAGTTCACTTGGACCTGCTTTCTGATTAGGCCATAAAACCCAAACAGGCTAGATAAGGATAGCGCGATCCAAGGCACCTTACCGAGCGCCCAGAGTTGCCACAGGACGCCGATCGTTGCTAGTACGACCGATGCTTGTTGTAACTTGTTGAGTCGCTCTCCCAGAAAAATTCGGCCTAAAATCACGGCGACAAGAGGGGAGAGAAAGTAACCCAAACTGGCCTGAATGACCTCTTTCTGTGCTACCGCCCAGATAAAAATCCACCAGTTTAGGCTGATCAGAATGGAGGTCAGCGTTAGCCAGCCGAGCGTCTTGGGCTGGCGCAAGATATCAAGCGTGATTCGAAGTTTGCCCGATATGAGTATCAACCCGATGACAATCAGTAGGCACCAGATAACGCGGTGCGCTAGAACCTCATCTGAGGGGACGTCGGCCAGCAGTGTGAAAAACAGGCCGAAGCCACCCCAGATGGTGTACGCACCCAGGCCGTAGAGGAGGCCCTGGCTGTAAGGTGTCACTCAGCGGTTACCGGCAGTGAGATAATATCAGGGTGCTGCTTAAGGGTATCGATGAGCCGCTGCATCTCAGCGTTGGTGCCAATAGTGATTCGCAGGAAGTTAGCGATCTCTGGGCGGCTGAAGTGGCGCACTAATACACCCTTAGTTCTCAGGAATCCCATCAGCTCACCACCCTCAAGGTAGCGGTGTTGGGCGAAGACAAAGTTTGTCGCTGAAGGCAGAACGGTGAAACCGAGCTCCTCAAGTTGGGCAACAGTCTGTTCACGCGTGGCGATGATCTTGGCCGTGCACTCGTCGAAGTACTCTTTGTCAGCCAGCGAGGCGACACCGGCTTGAATCGCCACCATATCCATAGGGTAGGAGTTAAACGAGTTTTTGACCCGTTCGAGTGCGTCGATAAGGTCCGGATGTCCGATACCGAACCCGATACGTAATCCTGCCAGTGAGCGAGACTTAGAGAAGGTCTGTGTTACCAGAAGGTTGGGGTACTTATCGACCAGAGCGATAGCGGATTCTCCGCCGAAGTCGACGTAGGCCTCATCCACGAGCACAAGAGACTCGGTGTTTCGCTGCAGCAGTGCTTCGATTTGAGCCAGCGGCACAGCTTTACCGGTCGGCGCATTCGGGTTTGCGAAAATAATACCGCCGTTATCTGTTGGGAAAGCGTCTAGATCAATGCCGAACTCGCTATCGAGCGGCATATTCAGCAGTTCGATACCGTACAGGTCGGCGTAGACCTCATAGAAGCTGTAGGTAATCGCGGGCTTTACCAGCGGTTTGCTCTGGCGGAAGAAGGCCATAAAAGCGTGAGCCAACACCTCATCTGAGCCGTTACCCACGAAAACTTGGTTAACTTCAACGTTGTAAGTGTGCGCGAGGGCCTGTTTGAGTTCACTGGCATCTGGATCAGGGTAGAGGCGTAGACGAGCACTATCGAACTGCTGCAGAACCTTCTCGACACCCGGAGCCGGCGGATAGGGGCTCTCGTTAGTGTTGAGTTTGGTTAGGTCAGCGATCTTGGGTTGCTCACCCGGGGTATATGGCACCAGATCTGCGATCTGCGGACTCCAGAATTTATTCATTAACAAACTCGATACGGCTGTAAAAATAGAGGGCCAATGCTAGCAGAATGCAGCAGTGCGCAAAATAGATATGAGATGGTACGCGAAGAAGTGGGTGGCCGATCCCAGCTGCGTCGCTGGAATCGACCGAGTTGCTAAACGCCAGAACCGTAACGGCTCTCACGCCCAGACAACCCGATAAAACCAGAGGCTGGAGAACGGCGCAATAACTTTGTCGCGTTTATGACATTTAATGCTATAAAACCGCTAGTTATGCGTTTTAGTAAGCTCTCTACTAAAGCTTCTAGTAAGCCTCGTCCCAGCCGTCTTGTAGTTCGCGAGCCAGACGGCGCTCTTCCATTATGTCTTCGATATCACGACGGCGTTTGCTGTTGTAGCGTAGCTTAGAGCGCGTGTTGGCTTCGACGTCATCCTCGAAGGAGTCATCCCAGTTTTCTATATCGTCGATGTTCTGATCGACCTTAACTTTAGTGCCCATCTGTTACTCCTGCACCAAGGTTGTAGAACGAGCTCGCTGTCTAAATAATCATCAGCAGCCCATATCGCGGAATATAATTCAGCTTTGAAGTAGGCGAAAAATTAAATTTTTCTATCAGTCTTTATGAAATTTGCAGTATTTTCCAATCAACAAAATTGACGGTGTTTTCTAGGTGCGCAGACTCTTATCTACAACTCTGCCGGTCGCTTTCGGGTATGTCCCTTTGGGCATGGCCTTTGGCGTGCTGTTTGCCAGCCAGCTGGACTACAGTTGGTTTATGGCAACTGCTATGGCGCTCTTCATCTTTGCTGGGTCAGCTCAGTTTCTCAGTATCGGACTGATTGCCAATCAGGCGAGTCTGGTGTCTGTCGCAATAGCGATATTTCTGCTTAATGCACGCCATATCTTTTACGGTTTGAGCCTGTTGAGCGAGCTTAAGCTCAGGGGTTGGCGACGGTGGTATATGATCTTTGCACTGACGGATGAGAGTTACTCCCTGATCACTGCCTTGCCACAAGAGAAGCGAGCAGACCAGACGCTCCACTGGCACATTACGATGATTAATCAGAGTTACTGGGTACTTGGGTGCACGATAGGCGCGCTGTTTGGTGAGGGCGTCGATATCCCAACCGAGTCGCTAGCCTTTGTACTTCCTGCGCTATTTATCGTGCTCTGTGTCGAGCAGTATCGCGCTGTTCGAGGTGCCGGTCTGATGCTGGCGGCTGCAGGTATTGGGGCCCTGGCTGTATGGCTCTGGTCCGGTCAGATGTTGTTGGTCTCTATCACGCTGGCGCTTGGATTGTTGTTGGTCACCTACAGGAGTGGACGATGGATAGCTACATCTGGGGTGTAATCCTAGTGGGTACTCTTGCCACCTTTGCGACGCGCGCGCTGCCTTTTGTGCTGCTAGGTCGGTTCGCTCAACACCCGCTTCTGCGATATCTAGGGCGATATCTGCCGCCGGTCTTGATGGTGTTGTTGGTGGTCTACGCGACAGCGGATTTGATCAGTAGCAGCGTAACGCTCGGTGTTGTGCTGGTCTCTTCTCTGTGTGTCGCACTCTTGCAGTGGACGCTGAAAAATCCGCTGATCAGTATTTTTGCGGGTAGCCTGGTATACGCGTTGTTGATCTAGCCGCAATAGCTGCGCCTGCGGGGCGTTACGTTGGGCAGAACATTTGATGCAGGGTAGCGATGATACGGCTAGCCTGGTCACCCTCGAGTGAGTAGTAGATAGTCTGAGAATCGCGGCGCGTCTTTACCAAACCGTCGCGGCGCAGCACCGCTAGGTGCTGGGATAGAGCTGACTGACTCAGATCTAGATTTTCATTTAATTCACTGACAGAGAGCTCTTTGCCGTCAAGGTAACAGAGAATCATCAAGCGGCTGTCGTTCGCTAGGGCCTTCATCAAGCGCGCGGCACTGCCGGCATTTTCGCGCATCAGTGCAAGTGCTTCAGGTGGGAGGCGGGTAGCGGTCGTATCGCTCATTCGGTGGACTCAGTTAATTTCGGATGTATGCAAGGTTTCTAATATTAGTGGCAGATCAACAGAATGTAAATCTCCGTGCACGACCAATCATCCATTGCCTATAGTTAGATATATGCTGTTTGGAGAGTACGATGTACAAGCGTGTATTAGTAACAACCGAAGAGGCACAACGTTCGCTGGCCCAATTAAATAAGGGGCTTAACCTTACCAGCGAGACCGGCCATACAGAGTGGTTTATAACCGTCTACCATCCAGCCTTCGAGGCGGCGAGCGGTGATGAACCAGAAACCGAATCGGAGGCACGCCAACTCTACGCGCGCCATCGTCAGAATCAGGCCGACAAGCTACTAGCAGACCTTGGGGATGATGTGGATGTTGTTGCCGATGTCTGTTGGCACTCTAACTTCCTCAGCGCGGTGATGCGTCAGGCCGAACGCTATCAACCTGATCTGCTGTTGGTGCCTCGGCGTGAAAATCACGACTTCCTTGATTGGCTCATTGGGGGAGAAGAGCAGGATCTCCTGCGTGAGCTGCATACCCCCGTGCTGTTCGCCAATGGCACTGACTGGCCCGCTCACCCCCGTATCGCAGTAGCGCTGAACCCCTTTCATACAGACACTGGCGATGATCGGTTGGAGGTGGAGCTGCTTAAAACTGCAGATTTGATGGCGCAGTGCCTTAGTGCCGAGATGCATGTGGTGCACTGTTTCCTGAGCCTACCGCAGGCGACGATATTTGATGAGCAGATCATCACGGACTACGCCAGCTTGCAGTCTCGCGTTGGTGAAGAGCACCGCAATAGAATTGAAGCGCTGCTCAGTCGGATCGATCGCCCCGTCGGTGGGCCGCTAATGCAGTTGCTGGAGGGGGAGGTGCAGGTGGAGTTGCCGCGTTTCGTTGAGGAGCAACGTATAGATATTTTGCTACTCGGAACGCATGAGCACAGCCTGCTCGAACGGCTGCTGCTGGGCAGCACCACCGAGCGGCTGCTGGCGCATATCGGCTGTGATGTATTGGTGTTGCACGCCAGCTAGGAGTATCGCGCCTCTGTAGGAGGGGAGTACGCGCAGTGTACTGCCCGACCGTTCGGCATTTTGTCGGGTAATATCGCTGCGAGATACAACCCTACTACAGGTTGAATTTTGCGAAAACGGGGGCGTGGTCGGAGGGTTTGTCCATACCTCGAATTTCTAGATCGATGCCGGTCTCAATACAGGCTGCTTGCAGCGATGCAGTGGTCAGGATCGCATCGATACGAAGACCGCGACGCGGGTCATCCTCAAACCCGCGACTGCGGTAATCAAACCAGCTGTAGTGGCCCGTTTCATCTGGATGCTGTTCACGGAAGCTGTCTAGTAGGCCCCAGGCGTGAAGCTGCCCCAACCATTCACGCTCTTCTGGCTGGAAGCTGGTCTTTCCGCTCTTGAGCCAGCGCTTACGATTCTCTTCACCTATGCCGATATCGAGGTCAGTTGGTGAAATGTTGAGGTCACCCATCACGGCAACCCTGGCGCTAGGATCATTATCGCTGCGCAAAAAGGCATTCAAATCAGCGTAGTACTTACGCTTAGCGGGAAACTTCACCTCATGCTTGATGTTCTCGCCCTGAGGGAAGTAACCATTAATCACCCGCACGGTTTCACCATTCGCCGCGACAAAGTCCCCAACGATTAGGCGTTTTTGTGACTCTTCAGTGTCGCTAGCGAAGCCCTTTTGTATCTGCAGGGCTGGTTGCTTCGAGAGCAGCGCGACGCCGTAGTGGGTCTTTTGGCCGTGTACATACGCCTGATAACCCAAAGCTTCTATCGCCTCAAATGGGAACTGCTCGTCAGTTACCTTAGTCTCTTGTAGGCCGATGACATCTGGCTGGTACTTCTTAATCACCGCTTCTAGCTGATGCAGGCGGGCGCGGATACCATTGACGTTAAAAGAGATAAGCAGCATGAAAACTCCCTTAATAGGTTGAGGCTAGCGTAGAATGCAGGTCAATAGTTTAAAGTTATCATCATTGTAGAGATGTTCAAATAGAACTAACGAACTCTGCAGGTTAAGCTTGCCACAACTTTTCGATTTAAGCGCGAGGATAAGCTCCCATGAGCCAATATGATTATGATCTCTTTGTAATAGGTGCCGGTTCCGGTGGCGTGCGTGCAGCGCGTATGGCCGCGGCTCGCGGTGTGCGGGTAGCTATTGCGGAAGATCTGCACTTAGGCGGTACCTGCGTCAATGTGGGCTGTGTACCGAAGAAGCTCTATGTCTACGCCTCCGAGTACCGCCAAGGGATGGAGGATGCACGAGGCTTCGGTGTCGACGCAGAACAGATCAATTTCGACTGGCCGACACTGCGCGACAACAAAAAGAGCGAGATCAGTCGGCTCAATGGTATCTATGGCAATCTGCTGACCAACTCAGGCTGTGACCTGATTAATGGCCGAGCGGTTGTCACTGGGGCACACTCCGTGCGTGTGGGCGAGCGTGAGATTAGCGCCGAGCGTATTCTGGTGGCTGTCGGTGGTTGGCCGCAGTTGCCTGAGATTCCAGGTGCCGAGCATGCGATCACATCGAATGAGGTGTTCGATTTAGAGACCTTCCCTGAGCGGGTGATGGTAGTCGGCGGCGGTTACATTGCCGTTGAGTTTGCCGGCATCTTCGCCGGGCTCGGCGCTCAGACTGAGCTGGTTTACCGTGGCGATCTGTTCCTGCGTGGATTCGATAGAGAGGTGCGTGAGTTCACCGCGACTGAAGTGGCCCGCAAGGGTGTGAAGCTCAGTTTCAATGAAGATCCGGTCGCCATCGTCAAGAACGAAGATGGCTCACTGAGCGTAACGCTTAAGTCCGGTGAAGTGCGTGAAGTCGATCAAATTCTCTATGCCATTGGCCGTGTTCCTAAGACGGCAAACCTGGGGCTTGAAAGCGCTGGCGTGAAGCTCAACGCTCGGGGCGCGATTATTGTGAACGAGCAGTTCCAATCCACTGCGCCCTCGGTCTATGCCCTCGGTGATGTCATTGATCGGGTACAACTGACGCCGGTCGCACTCGCAGAAGCGATGGCGCTGGTCGATCAGCTTTATGGCGATGCCGGCACTCCGATGCCAAACTATAAGATGATCGCCACTGCGGTGTTCTGCCAGCCCAATATCGGCACGCTCGGACTGACTGAAGAGGAGGCTGTTCAACAGGGACGCAAGATTGATGTTTACGTCTCTGACTTCCGCGCCATGCGTCATACACTCAGCGGCAGTCAGGAGCGCACACTGATGAAACTGATTGTAGAGCAGGGTAGCGAGCGCATTGTCGGCATCCATATGGTAGGCGCCGATGCCGGTGAGATCATGCAAGGTCTGTCAGTAGCGGTAACAGCCGGTGCGACTAAAACAGATTTCGACCGCACCATCGGGATACACCCGACCGCCGCGGAGGAGTTCGTTACGATGCGCACGAAGACTCGGTCTGTGGGCTAAGCGACCGGTTCGCATAACGAGGTCGCGAACACGCCTTCGGCAGATCGCTCGTACGAGGGATCTAACGCGCAGCGTTAAGTTCCCGACTCTAACGCATCAGCCGCAGGGTGTAGCTGAGCCTCAGCTCGCCTTTAGCGGGTACCTCGACCAGCCAGCGCGCCTGCATGCCATCGACGGTGGCCAGCTGGGATGAATCGACGAGTGACCACTGCTCGTTCACGTCTACCAAATATTCGAGAGCGCGTGCCTCATTGGCTCCGTTAATCATACGAACCTCACACCCCTGCAGGTAGGTGTTGCCGTTGCGCTGGTATTCGGTTTGACGGCGCTCGGAGCGCAGATCAAATACCTCTCCATAATTAAGCTCGATCTGCTGTCCCGGCGAATATTGCCCGAGGCGCTGTGATCCGACGAACTGTAGGTTATTCTGACTATCGCGCTTAAACAGCTCCACCTCACCGGCAGGTAGGGGCTTATCAATAAGGTTCTCATCCAGATCAAAGCGCAGCTGCTGTTGGGCATACTGCTGCTCAACACCGCGTCGCATGCCGTGGTAGGCGGGATGGCGTATCTGATAGTTGACCTTAGCCGGCAGCGCCTTAGCGCTGAGCAACGGAACACGTTGGGTAGAGTTGGCGTTGAGCGTGTATCGGTTGGGCAGCGTAAAGAGTTGGTAGCCCTGTACTTCCGAGACGCTTACTCCATCCGCTGCGGCGGGCGCAGCGAGGGCCATCGCGCGCATCTCCATCACCGGTTGTACCTGCTGAGGAACTCTCGGATTGCCAGCGAGAAGGTTCAGTGCTGCGTTGTTGAAATCGGCATCGGAGCGGTTGTGCAGGGCTGCGCGTGCTCTGAGATCGACGCTGTTCTCGCCCTGCAACTCGATCTGGTACTCCGCCTGCCAACTTAAACCACGGCTGAGATAGCTGAGGTCAAAACTGGGTGCGTTCATAGCCAAGGGGAGTTGCAGGCTAAGTTGTGTTTGGCTGGGAGAGTATGTGGGTAACTGGGGTTGCCACTCACCATTGATCGGATAGCGCAGAACGCTGCCTTGATATTCAAACTCTAGATAGGCGCCATTGAAACCGAGCAGTCTGCCGCTGCGTGATTCTGCACGGTCGAGATGTACCAGCGTGAGCTCTTGGCCCACATAATGGGCGAGCCGTTGTTCAAAGCTGAGACCGGTCAGCCAATGTTGATGGCTGATGGTGCTGTTAGCGACTTGCACGCTTGCGGGAAGAAGCGCGCTTGGTAGTCCCTCAATCCTGAGGCTTTGGCTAGGATGTGCAGGGTTGAAGCGAGTTGTCACCAGTGCAAGATCAGATTGATAGAGGGTTAATTGATGCTGGCCAGCAGACTGCTGCAGCGCCTGTGGCTGTTGTTCTGTCTGGGCGACCGCATTAAACACCGAAACAAGAGCGATCAGCGGAATTGCAAGGTTGTGTCGCAACATAGGGGCCTCTTCGTGTCATAGGGTCTGGAACGTAACGCTGCGCGTTAGATCCCTCGTACGATTTAGTTTAGATCAACTGCGACCCGGAAGCCCCAGCTGTCCCGGCTCGCTTCTGGCGGATGGCGATAGCGCGCTGAAGAGCGCACTAAGCGGGCGATCTCAAACCAGCTTCCGCCGCGCATAACTCGCTGCCCGCAACCGCCGCTAGTTCGGGCATTCTGAGAGTTGGTGGCGCCCATGTAGTTATCGGTGTAGCAGTCAGCAACCCACTCATCGATATTGCCGTTCATATCGAACAGGCCCCAGGGGTTGGCAGGGTGGCTGCCCACGTCAGCAGTTTTACGGGTCTCAGTTAGGGCTTGGCAGTCGTCACAGAGGGCCATGCCGGGCTGCAGCGCGTCGCCCCACCAGTAGGCTGATTCAGTGCCAGCGCGCGCGGCGTACTCCCACTCAGCTTCGGAGGGCAATCGATAAGGCTGACCCGTTTGCAGCGTTAGCCACTCGGCGTAGGCTTGGGCGTCGTTCCAGCTCACGTTAATGACGGGCCGTTTCCCGCGGCCCCAGCCCATATCATTGGGTAGATCGCGCTCAGTCGCTTTGGCAAATTGATCATACTCCTCAAAGGTCACTTCGAAGCGGCTCAGTGCGATGCGTTTCTCGACGACAACTTCGCGCACAGGCCGCTCGTTATCATCGCCGACCCCCTGCACGTCGCCCATCAGAAAGCGGCCGGTCGGCAGGCTGATCATCAGTGGTGCGCTGATACCTTCAGGCGTGGGGTGCTCAAATATCGACAGATGGTTGCGTGCCATCACCTCAATATTCTCAGGTTTAAATGGGTTTATCGCTGGCGAATCTGCGTCCGCCATGGTTATTACTGAATCGACCGGTGTTGAGCGCGTGGTTGGTGGTGTCTTCCGATCGTTCGTTACGCCATCAGCAGGTCCGGTATTAAGCACTAGGTTAAATATCTGTGACACCATCAAGCCCGCTAGGAAACCAACCACAAGGAAAATTGGGCGGTTGAAGAGGGCGGTCAAATCCAGGCGGATGCCGCCAGTCTTGCGAGGTAGGGCAGAGGGCTTTTTAGCAGAGGGTGCACTGGCGTCTAGGTTGAGATTTGGTGATGAGTCCGCAGACAAAGAGCCGCTGGTATCTGCAACGGCCTCGCTGGTCATTGCCTGCGAAGCTGTCGTAGGTTGCTGTGGCTCGCCCGTATCAATGGGAACATCAACCTCCTCAGGATTACTGAACAGCTCCCTAATGAACTGCAGAGGCGCTTGGACCTCCGCCTCGGGTCGATTGCTTATCAGCTCATTGAGTTTCGCCCACCGCTGCTCATCCAGCTGAGGCGGACGGGTCGTGCTTTCGAGCTTGCCGCGATTGAGCAGCTGTATGCAGAGACGCCCAAGCGCATATGCGTCGCCGCTAGCGCTGGCGGTCCCGCGGATTAGATGATCCTCCGGTTGATAGAGCCCATAGCTGAGCTCAGCACTATCAGCATCCAAAGCGTTGTACCAACCGGTGCCGAGCAGTTGAACGCCTTTACCTGGTACCAAGTAGATCAGTTCCGGGCAGAGGGTTCCGTGACTCATCCGTCCCATCTGTACGGCGTGCAGAGCGCGTCCTAATTGTTTGAGCACGCCAATCCGTTGGCGCTCATCGAGCTTGGCGAGCTTGCCACTCTCTAATAGCTGTGCCAGCGTAACTGCGCGCATCGGAGGCATGGAGATGAAGAGCATACCGCGGTAGAAAAACTGCCCGTACACAGGCGCCAAAAATGGCGACTTCAGAGTTTTCGTACGGTTCAGCGTTGTGCGCAGGCGATCAAGCTGGCTCTGCTCACTGAACTGACGTGGATCGAATATGAGCAGCGAGACATCGACTGGCGTTGTAGTGGTGACGTCCTGAGCACTCCAGAGTTGGCCTGGTGGGTGGGATGGCCCTGCTGATATCAGTTTAAAACGGTGGTGAGACGGCCCGATCGTTTGATCGGGCTGCAGTGAGGTGTATGCGGTAACAGCAGAATCAGGTGTCTCCATACTGTCACCTTAGGTCTTAGGTGGCTGAAGTGTCCAGTTCAGGGAAGGATTTCACCAGCTCATCCACCGCTTTCATCTGTGCCAGGTAAGGCTCCAGTTTTGACAGTGGCAGCGCACAAGGGCCATCACACTTGGCAATATTAGGGTCAGGGTGCGCTTCGAGGAAGAGCCCCGCAATACCCTGTGAGAGGCCCGCACGTGATAACTGTGCTACCAAAGCGCGTCGGCCATCGGCTGAATCCGAGCGTCCACCTGGCATCTGCAGTGCGTGCGTCGCATCAAAGATCACTGGGTAGGCAAACTCCTTCATGGTATTGAAGCCGAGCATATCTACCACCAGATTGTTGTAACCAAAGCAGCTACCGCGCTCACAGAGGATTAGCTGATCGTTACCGGCCTCTTCACACTTGCGCAGAATGTGGCCCATCTCATGGGGTGCGAGGAACTGCGCTTTTTTGATGTTGATCACAGCACCGGTCTCAGCCATCGCAACAACAAGGTCAGTCTGGCGGGATAGGAAAGCAGGCAACTGGATAATGTCACACACTTCAGCGGCGGGTTTGCACTGGTAGGGCTCATGCACATCAGAGATGACGGGTACGCCGAATGTAGTTTTGATCTCCTGAAGGATCTTCAGACCCTCGTCCAAACCGGGGCCACGGAAGGAGTTGATTGATGAGCGATTGGCTTTATCGAAGCTCGCCTTAAAGACGTAAGGGATGTTCAGCTTTGTGGTGACTTCAACATAGGTTTCTGCAATCTGCATCGCTAGGTCACGTGACTCGAGCACGTTCATACCGCCGAAAAGCACCATAGGTTTATCGTTGGAGACGTCGATATCACCAACACGGATTGTCCGCTGCTGCATCTGTATTCCTTAGAGATCAGAATTGAGTGTTTAACAGCGGTCGATTATAAGCCATCTATCTGCAGGTTCGCGACCTTGACTGTGCCAAGGTCTCTCATATGTTACTTGATCGGGGCGTACTGGAGTTCTACTAGGAACCAGGTTAGGCCGGCGCAGGCGAGTAGGGCGAAGGTGACATTCCACTTGATGCTACTAGCGGTTCGCTCTTGGGAAGTGCCGGAGAGGATAAATGGATAGCCCCAACGCTGGGGTTTGTGCAGTAGGTTAAGAGTGGGTTGGTCGCCGAAAAAGACGCTATCACCTTCGCCTTTGTCATCGATCAGCTCAACGTCGGGGCCAGCTTTGCGTTTCTGTTTAATCCAGTCACGCACCTGCAGGGCTCTGAGCTGTTCGTGGTTAAGGGTACGGAGTCGGCCGAGGCCGTAGAAGGGGCTGTCGGAGATCAACAACGCCTCGGTAAAACGATAATTGCTGCCAAACAGCCCCCCACCTGAGCGGGGGAAGCTTGTATTTCCATACCAAGTCTTGCTGATTTGGGTATGGACGCTAGCCCCTTTGGGGTCCACCCAAGCCTCGCCGGTTGGGTCGGCGACTTTGAACCAGTGGGGACTCGTCTGGCGGTCGATCTGTTTCCAGCTATGGCCCTTCTTGCGTTTCACCTTCTTGTAGGTTTTGCACTCATACCAGACACAAGGCCTGTCGGAGTAGGGCGAGGTCAATGGGTAGGCGTTGCCGACGCAGTAGCCTTCAAGTTCCACGAAACCTTGCGCGGCTGAGCGAAGTTGGCTGGTGGGGGTGCCGGTGATAAGACGATAGACTCGCAGCTGATAGAAGAGCACAAACAGCACGATGAGTAGTGCAATGACGACTCCAGCCGAAAACCACCAGAGTTCTGACTGAGTTAGCGGATCGAGCCGTAGAAACATACCGCGCGTTTATCAGCTAAACAGTGACTTAATAGAGTGATCTTTTAATTCAGCCGCATCGAACTTGAGAAGCTCTGCTGCGCTGAAGCCGAACTGTCGGGCGACCAAAACATCTGGAAATTGCTCAATACGAGTATTCAACGCATTGACTGAGTCATTGTAGAACTCGCGCCGATCTGCAATGTCATTCTCGAGACCGGTAATGCGCTGCTGTAGATGGGCAAAAGAGTCTGATGCACGCAGCTCTGGGTAGTCCTCAACCACGGCAAAGAGTGAGCCAAGGCTTTGTCGCAAGAGTGTTTCAGCAGCCCCTAGGGCTTTAACGTTGCCGGACTCACGCGCGCCCGAGACAGCACTGCGCGCTTCGATGATCTTCTGCAGAGTCTCGGACTCATAGCCCATGTGCTCTTTACAGGTATCCACCAGTTTTGGCAGCTCGTCATGGCGCTGTTTGAGCAGCACATCGATGTTCGCCCAGGACTGAGTGACCTGATGCTTCAGGCGTACCAGGTGGTTGTAGATAGAGATCAGATATCCGATCAACAGTAGGGCAACGACGGCGATGACTATCCAGACCGGATCCATGAGCGCTTCCTTTCAAGAATTTATAGGTCATTGATTGCTGGCATAAATTACCAGACATGCCCTAAGATGATAGCTCAACCGCCGCGATAAGGATAAAAACCATGGCTGAGAAGTTTGTTGTTTTCGTTGTACTCAAACCTGAATCTCTGATCGATCTGCACGAGCTCGCTAAACGCCTCAAAATCGAAGCGGTTAAAAACCCCCAATGTCACCAATTTGAGTACGATATCCACGACTACGTGCGTTGCATCCGTTTTGATGAGTTGTGGGAGGATGACCATGGCTACGCACCTGAGCATCAGGCGCTGATCGATCAGATGCTTAAAGAGAGCGCGGTGTACGATAAGGTTATTCAGCCTTCTTAAGCCTGTCGGAGCAATCTACGCCAAGCGTATGTTCGCGACCCTCAGGTGTCAGGAAATAGGGCTTTGCCCTAAATCCCTTATATGGACCCACCCGTTTGTTGCAAGACCGTTTTGACTCGATAGAAGTAGATTGCACGCTTATATCCGGCCTCTCAGTTTGGGCGTATCCACCCGGGCCATTATGAGATGTGCTCTTGCTGTTCTTATCTCTTACCCGGCTTCTTGGTGAGCCACAGGGATCTTCAGATTTTCAGCAAGTCGATCTTATCTGTCGTGTCTTAACGTTCTGCGCAACTCTTTGGTTGGGTTTAACTCTATTTATCCTGCCTTGGGCAGGCTCCGTACTGCGTTGATTACAACGCTTTGTAATCTCTTTCGTTTACTAAGCAGCTCCAGGCGATACGGGCCAGCTTGTTTGCGATCGCTACCACGATCTTATTTACGTGTTTGCCTGAAGCCCTCAAGCTCTGTGCCCATAAGCCAAGTCGGCTGCTTTCGGGGCATTTCTCTAGTGAGCGGTATGCAGCCCTCGCGCCGTGTACCAGTTGCTTGCGCAACTGTCGATTTCCTCGTTTACTGATCCCCAGTAACACGTCCTTACCACCGCTTGAGTGCTGGGCGGGCACCAAGCCTAACGAGGCGGCTAGGTCGCGACTGCCCCGGTATGATTGACCATTCCCCGCATACGCAACCAGCAAGGTCGATATGACTGGGCCTACACCAGGTATCGTCATCAACCGTTTACAGCGCGCATCAGACCTAGCGATCTTTTCGATCCGTGAGGTGTAGTAATCAACTCGATCATCGCAGCGTAGCCACTCCTCTCTGAGATCGGCAATGATCTCTCTTAAACCGTAACTTAACCCGTTCGAAGCGTCCTCAAGTATCAAAGCGACCTCGTAGCGAGTTGCAGCATGTCCACGCTTAACTACGACGCCCTGTTCAGCAAGTAGTCCCCGTATCCGATTACCGATGCGCGTACGGTTGTTAACCGAGTCTTCGCGGACTCGGTGCAGAGCCTGTAGGTCGAGCTGTTCCGTCGTTTTAACAGCTACTACCGGCGCCTGCTCTCTGGACGCTGCCTCTGCAATCGCTGCTGCATCCCGTTTATCATTTTTATTAACCCGCACGTACGCCTTTACGTAGCTAGGCGGGATGATCTTCACATCATGACCATACTGCTTGAATAACTTGGCCCAATAGTGAGAACCGCTGCACGCCTCAATACCAATAATGCACTTGGGTTGTTTAGCTATAAACTTGGCGACCTCAGCGCGCTTGAGCTGACGCGAAAACGTCTGCTTACCACTGCTCGTCATACCGTGAGCTTGAAAAACACTCTTCGCCAGATCGATACCAATAATGCTAGTCTTATTCATGTGGACCCCCTTCTTGGATGCCGTACTTGATTGATTCTCAAAAACCAATCTTGGCACAGAGTGGGTGGGTCCATCTCATTTCTTACAAACTCACCTACAGCTCATTAGCCCTGCGATAGGGGCCTTGGTAGTCAAACAGGCGCTCGGCGATGCGCCAGAACTTGCCCTGTTTGCGGGAGATGACGAAATCGGGGTGCGGGATTGAGGTGCTGTAGCTAAGCAGCTCCTCATTAGAGCTGAAGTTAAGTGGCTTTGCGCCACCTTCGGCTCGGCAGCCAAAGAGGGCGTTGAACAGAGCGCGCTGGTTTACCTGGCCAAGATCAAACTTCTCTGAGAGTGTCTGCCCATCTTCATCGTGGTAGATAAGGCGCACCGCTCCATCTTCAGCTTTTACCGACACACCAGCGCAGCGAATCACTTTGTGATCTTTGAGAGATAGTGCACGCTTGATGAGTTCATCTGGGTCAATCAGATCAGCTTTGCAGCTATGGCAACTGCGTGCTGCAATATCGTTCTCGCTGCCGCAGCCACCACAGCGTTTGAACTTGTAGCGAAACCTGCACTGCTCACCGCTCTCCAATAACCCTTGGCAGCGCCGGCCGAAGTGCTCGATCACATCACCCTCAGTATCGGTGCGTCCCCAAAAGAGGTTGGCGTGGCCGCACTCAGGGCAGAAGACTTGCACGGGCTCTGTATCGGGCGCCGGTTTGGGTTCGCCCACTTCAGGGTCGTAAAGGTCGATGCTGTTGTTAGCGTAATCGATTACCAGACACTCGGTTTTTCCTTCGTTTAGACGCAGTCCGCGCCCGACCATCTGCTGAAACAAGCTGACTGACTGAGTGGGGCGCAGTAGAGCTATCAGGTCGACATGTGGTGCGTCGAAACCGGTGGTAAGTACTGAGACGTTGACGAGAAACCTGAGCTCGCGTGACTTGAATCTTTGTATCACCTGTTTGCGCTCAGCGGCATCTGTGTCTGCGATTACCAGAGCACTTTGAGCTTGAGGTAGGTAACCCAGAATCTCCTTGGCGTGTTTTACCGTGGCTGCAAAGACCATTACACCCTGGCGCTGCACGCTTAGTTCAACCAGTTGGCGGCAGATCGCCTCGGTGACGCGCGGGCACTGGGATAGCAACTCGTTTAGATCGGCTTCGGCAAATAGCCCGTCGCGATTCGGGCGCAGCGATGAGAAGTCGTAGTGCGCGATTGCCGGGTTCTCCATTCGTGGAGGTGTCAGGTAGCCCTGTTTCACCAGCGCACGCAATGGCAGATCATAGATGCAGTGCTCAAAGATACGGGGCTCTTCACTGCGCACAAATCCGCGATAGTCGCGCTGGTAGATCCAGCCATAACCGAGGCGATAGGGTGTTGCAGTAAGCCCCAGCACCTTGAGCCCGGGGTTTTGGTCGCGCAGATGGCCAATCAACTGTTGATACTGGGAGCCGGTGTTGTTACTGATTCGGTGAGCCTCATCGACAATTAGTAGAGAGTACTCATTAGCGAACTGATCTAAGTTGGCGGCGACCGACTGGATGGAGCCAAACACCACCTGAGGTTTGGTATCACGCTGCTTCAAACCGGCAGAGTAGACGCCCGGTGAGCGACCCAGCGCGGCCAATTTGGCGGCGTTCTGCTCCACTAGTTCTTGTACATGGGTCACCACCAGAATCTTGCGTTTAGCCAGACGCGCAAGCTCGGCAATAACCAAGCTTTTACCAGCGCCGGTAGGTAAGACGAGAAGGGCACTGGCATCAGATTGGCGGAAGTGCGCTAGCGTCGCATCAACCGCTTGCTGTTGATAGGGGCGGAGGGTGAAGCCTTCGGTCACTCTATCTCCTATTCCCACTCCATCGCTTCGAAGATTCGGCCCGCATTCTTGCCCGCCAGTTCGTCGGCGGTCTCCAGATGCATGTAGGCTGCTTGCTCTATGTTGTAGGCATCCGCCAGCGTACCGCCCTCGTCCAGCAGTTCAGCGACTTTACCCCGCAGGAATTCTAGGTAGCCGCGAGTGAAGGTATCTACCTGCTCAAAATCTGTCGGGTCGCCGTGGCCTGGAATAATGATCGCAGCCTGCGCAAGTGGAGTGAACTCATTTACCCAAGTCTCTATCCACTCAGCGGTGTCGGTCTCAGGGAAAACAGGCAACATGCGCTGGTGAAAGGCGATGTCGCCAGCGATTACCACATTTTCGCTTGGCACATGCACGGTAATATCGCCGGCTGAGTGCGCGGGGCCAAGGTGTAACAGATCAACGCTTAGGCCACCTAAATCCAGAGTTAAACGGTCATCGAAGGTTTGGTCGACGGGGATTATCTCGCTGCCAGCGACTCGCTCTTTCAGTAACTCGTTGAGTCGCTCGAGCCCCTGAGGCCCGTGGTTCTCAATCTCTTCGGCCGCATCGCTATGGGCAATAATGGTGGCGCCTTGCTCTTTCCAGTAGTTATTACCGCCTGAGGCGTGCGTCTGACCATTTTCGTTGACCACATATCTCACAGGTAGATCGGTAATCTTCTTGATCTCATCGTGCAGCGCCTGAGCCAAGAGATACACGCTACTGCCATTCACTACAAGCACTGATTCGTTGCCAATCACGAATGAGAGGTTGTTGTTATGACCCGCATTCTCATAGGTGTAAAACTTAAGCTGACCGATGGCAGACCAAACCGAGTTCGATACCTGCACCGGTTTATCGTAGAGCAGGGACTCTGGGTACTTGTCAGCAGGTGTTTCGGCCAGCGAAGAAGTTGCAACTGCTATAAGGCTGGCGACTAAGGCGTTTCTAAGATTGTTCATAGAGTGTTCTCTCAAGAGCTCACGTTGGTATAGGCCCAAGAGTATTAGAGATTTCTCAATATGGGCAAGCTGCTTGGCAATTATTTAATCGGGTAAGAGCTAGCGCACCGCGCGACTGGTGATTTGAGGGTCGCCATCTCTGCGAGGGGGCTCCTACAGTGGGCGCTCCTACTGGGAGATGGGGAGAGCGGTTTTGGCCACCACCTGACGCATCACGAAACTTGAGTGCACGCCACTGACGCCCTCAATGCGGGTGATCTTGTCGAGCAGCAGTCGCTGGTAATCATCCATATCGTTGACGATCACCTTGAGCTGGTAGTCGGCATCCTGGCCAGTAATTAGTAGGCACTCGAGTACTTCCGGCAGATTCGAGACGATTCGGTCGAAGTTGGCGAAGCGTTCGGGCGTGTGGCGGTCCATAGATATTAGGATAATCGCCATCAGCTTGTAGCCCAGTGCGCGAGCATCGACGATAGCGCGGTAGTCGATGATCAGGCCGCTCTCCTCGAGCGCGCGCACACGTCTGAGGCAGGGGGAGGGTGAGAGTCCCACTCTGTCGGCCAGCTCCTGATTGGAGATGCGTCCCTCTTTTTGAAGTATCTCGAGAATCTGTCGATCGTAGCGGTCCATTTCTGTATAGCTCTTTTAATTAAAATATTCTGCTATTTATATTTTAAAATGAGCAATTAATGCAAATTAAAAATCTAAAATAGCGCAAAGTTCGCAATCTTCTGCTTTCGAATCGGCGTAGAATGATCAGGATCTAGGGTAATATTTTTGATTTGAGGCATCCCATGTTTAACCACAGTCGTTACCGTCCCGCTCCGCAGATCAACATCGCTGATCGTACTTGGCCAAGCAAACAGATTACTGAAGCGCCTATCTGGGCTTCGGTTGACCTACGTGATGGCAACCAGGCACTACTCGAGCCGATGAGCGTGCATCAGAAGCAGCGCCTGTGGACGTTGCTGGTTAAACTGGGGCTGAAACAGATTGAGGTGGGTTTCCCATCTGCAAGTCAGCCAGATTACGACTTTATTCGTTGGTTGATTGAAGAGGACCAAATCCCCGAAGACGTGACCGTTCAGGTTTTGGTGCAGGCGCGCAAAGAGTTGATCGATCGCACTTACGAGTCATTGAAGGGTGTTAAACGTGCAGTTGTTCACGTCTACAACTCGACCAGCACCGTGCAGCGCGAACGTGTCTTCCGCCAAGACCGAGAGGGTATCAAAGCGATCGCTGTACAGGGTGCTAAGTGGGTCATGGAGGGCGCTGAGCAGTTCCCTGATGTTGATTGGATGTTTGAGTACTCACCCGAGAGCTTCACCAGCACCGAGATCGATTACGCCGTTGAGGTGTGTAACGCCGTAATGGATGTATGGCAGCCAACACCTCAGAAGCGCTGCATCCTTAATCTGCCATCGACGGTAGAGGTTTCTACGCCGAATGTTTTTGCAGACCAGATCGAGTACTTCTGCCGTCATCTGAACAACCGCGAATCAGCGATTGTCTCGGTGCACACTCACAACGACCGTGGCTGTGCCGTCGCTGCCGGTGAGTTGGCGCTCTTAGCCGGTGCCGACCGTGTTGAAGGTACACTGCTGGGTAACGGTGAACGTACTGGCAATATGGATATTGTCACCATGGCGATGAACCTCTACAGCCAGGGCGTTGATCCTATGCTGGATCTGTCGAATCCAGACGAAATTATCACGGTCTACACCGAGTGCACGCGTCTGCCGGTACATCCGCGCCACCCGTGGATTGGTGAGTTGGTCTACACCGCGTTCTCTGGTAGCCATCAGGATGCCATCAAGAAGTGTCTGCATGTACAGAGCGAAGAGGAGCATTGGCAGGTGGCTTACTTGCCGATCGATCCGCAGGATATCGGTCGTGATTACCAGGCGGTTATTCGTGTTAACTCGCAGTCAGGCAAGGGTGGTATGGCGTTTGTGCTGGAGCGCGACTTCGGTATTCACTTGCCACGCTGGATGCAGACCGAGCTAGCACCAGTAGTGCAGAAGGCGACTGAAGCGGCCGGCACTGAGCTGAGCAGTCAGGCGATCTTTGATCTGCTCAAAGATAACTTCATTGTTGATCAGGCTCCGATCAGTCTCAAAGGCTATCAGATCGAGCGCGACGGGCATGAAATTGTCCATGCGAAGTTGGTCATTGATGGCCAAGAGGTTGAGGTGAATGGCTCAGGTGAGGGTGTTGTCAGCGCATTCCTTGATGCCTGGGCGAAACAGTCGGGGCAGCAGGTCAACGTGATTGATTACTCCGAGCATGCCATTGGAGAGGGTACCGCTGCCGAGGCTGCCGCATACTATCTGATCAATGTTGATGGCGCTCGCGTTGGCGGCATGGCGCTGGATAACGACAGTCTAGGTGCATCGCTTCGCGCACTGATCTCAGCAATCAACCGGGCGAAATCAGAGGCGCGTGCAGCCGCCTAATTGCCAGCCTGAACGATATAAAACAGCGTGCCAGCTATGACTGCCACGCTGTTTTTGTTTTACTGGTCCACAACTGTTGAAGCTGAGAGCGTAAGGAAGTAGTTGATGCAAAATAGAACGTGTGTTGATTACGAAGATCTAGAGCGTTTTTGCCGCGAAGCACTGAGCGCCTGCGGCGCTGATGAACCGACTCAAACGGCCTGTACCAACTCAATCATGCATGGCTCCATTCATGGAGTGGATAGCCACGGCGTACGGCTGTTGCCGCACTACATAGCGGTGTTTGAAACTGGTCGTCTGAATAGAACACCCAACCTCAATTTTACCCAGGTTAAAGCGGGAACGGGGATACTTGATGGCGATAATGCTCAGGGTGGGCGGGTCATGTATGCAGCGATGGATCATGCCATCGCTCTGGCTCGAGAGACCGGAATTGCGGGGGTCGCGGTACAGAACTCCTCGCACTTTGGCCCGGCTGGCGCATACTCTATGCACGCGGCGCGTGCCGGTATGATTGGCCTCACCTTTGGTAACTCAGACGCTTTTGTGCGGCTGCATGATGGCGCGGAGCGCTTTCACGGGACTAACCCCATCTCGATGGCTGTACCGACCGGTAAAGAGCATCCTTGGTTGCTGGATATGGCCACCTCGTCGGTGCCAGTCAATCGTGTACAGCTCTACGCCTCCCTCGGGGTTGATCTACCCGATGACGTCGCTTCAGACACTGAGGGTGTGGATACCAATGACCCGAACAGAGCAGAGATGATGGCGCCTGTGGGTGCAGCCTTCGGTTTTAAGGGGGCCGCTCTGGGGGGCATGGCAGAGATTTTCTCTGCGGTTCTATCCGATATGCGCTTGAGCCCTGAAATAGCGCCAATGGGAGATTTGAGTGACAGCCGGCCAAGAGAGATGGGCGCCTTTGTTATGGCGATTGATCCGGACGGTTTTGTTGGACGCATCGCTGCAACGGCAATTATGGATCGCTACCTCTCCCAACTGCGCAGTTCCAAACCGGCCAAAGGTAAACAGGTTATGGCGCCAGGTGATCGTGAGTGGGCCGAAGCTGCTGTAAGGCGCGAGAAGGGAGTACCGCTTGATCCCGTGACGGTCGAGGGCTTTGAGGCACTCTGTGAACGCTACTCGCTGATCTTTCCAAAGCGAGTCGCTTAGTAGGCAATTCCCATCTGTCTGAGCTAGGCTGTTAAGCGTGACAACCCGAGTGGCCGCGTTTTTTTGGCACTCATTTTGCTGATCTAATGATGCAAGTTAGAGACGAGGAGCCTTATGAACGCAGCCGTCATTGATATTGAAGAGCATTTTGAGACGGTGCGCCCGCGCCTGCTTGCATTCGCGCGTCTGCAGCTAGAGGATGAAGCTTTAGCCGAGGACAAAGTACAAGACACCTTACTGGCAGCCTATGAGGCTATTGATCGCTTTAATGGGCAGTCAAAGTTTGAGACTTGGCTTTTTGCGATTTTGAAGAACAAGCTGATTGATGAGATTCGCCGACGCTCGCGTGAATTTACCACTGACTTCGACGCCGATCAGGTGGCTGAGGTTGATGAGATGTTTGATGAGCGTTCGCACTGGGTTAGTGGGCAGCAACCGCAGAAGTGGGTGCAACCCGAGTCCTCCTACTTACACGAACAGTTCTGGCAGGTGTTTGATGTGTGTGTCTTTCATCTGCCGAAAGGAACGGCGCGCGTGTTTGCGATGCGAGAACTGCTGGGAATCGAGACCGACGAGATCTGTGACTCGCTGGGCCTGTCGCAGCAGAACGTCTGGACGATGCTGCACCGGGCACGCCTGAAAATTCGTGGCTGTCTGGAGCGGGGTTGGTATGGGCGTGAGGAGATCGAGCAATGATGAGCTGTAAGCGCGCGACTGAACAGATGTCGCAGAAGCTTGATGCCCCCTTAAGCCTGATCGAGAAGATGAGCCTAGGTGCGCATCTGATGATGTGTGGCAAGTGCTCGCGCTGCCAACAGCAATTGGAACAGTTACACCGCGTCTGTCAAAAACGCTCCGAGACTAAGGACTAGCTCTGTAGCTCTCGTATCGGCAAGCGCGCTAACAGCTGCGCTTTGCGATCTGGATCGATAAAGGCCGCGGCGATACTGTTGCGTGCCAGCAGGGCAGCCTCTTTACGACTCATGCCAAGTGCTTCATCCACAGCCAAAAAGTTATCGATTAGATAACCGCCAAAGTAGGCCGGATCATCGGAGTTGATACTTACATTCATACCCTGCTCGAGCATGCGCAGAATCGGGTGATCTGCCATCTTCCCGTAAACCTTGAGGCGAATGTTGGAGTTGGGGCAGACGGTTAGCGGAATTTGGCGCTCTATGAGATGGTCGACCAGCTTGCCATCCTCCAGCGCTCTGACACCGTGATCTATCCGCTGCACACGAAGGCTATTGAGCGCTTCCCAGACGTAACTTGGTGGGCCCTCTTCACCCGCATGCGCTACCACTCGGAGTCCATCTGCTCGAGCCGCCTCATAGATTGGCGCAAACTTTCGTGGTGGGTTGTTACGCTCCGAACTGTCCAAGCCGATGCCAATAAATTCACCTATATGAGGGCGGGCCATCTCATAGACTTTCATTCCCTCTTCGACAGGGAGGTGGCGCAAGATAGAGAGAATCAGACCATAGCTCATCCCCCAGCGTGAGCCAGCATCGCGCAGCGCATTGCCAATGCCCTCAAGTTGCGCCTCTAGTGCGACACCGCGCTCTAGATGTGTTTGCGGATCAAAGAAGGGTTCAACATGGTCGATACCGTCCTCTCTGCAGCGTTCTAGATAAGCGGTGGTGAGATCGTAGAAATCATCTGCAGTACAGAGAACCTTAGCCCCCTGATAGTAGATGTCGAGGAAGGACTGAAGGTTAGAAAACTGATAAGCCTTCTTGATCTCTGCAATACTGCTGTAGTTGAGGCGGATCTTGTTACGTTCAGCGAGTTTGAACATCAGTTCGGGCTCCAAAGAGCCCTCTAGATGCAAGTGTAACTCTGCTTTTGGCAGAGATTTAATGTACTCGCGGGTAATGCGCGCCATTGGCTACTCCTTCCGTTCGTCTTTAAGTATAGGCCGAAGAACGGTAGGAGGGATGTAGAACGTAGTTCTATTTCCCGATTTGGAAGGTGGTCGGGTAATACGCTTCGCGTACAACCCTCCTACAAACTGTTATGCCTGTATCAGGAAGTTTAGGATGAGCTCACGGCCGCCCTCAGTCGCGAAGGACTCAGGATGGAACTGTATGCCCTGAATGGGGTACTGCTTGTGGCGCACACCCATGATCTCAAACTCACCACCCTGGCGAATACGCTCAAGGTTGGTTAGATCGGCCTGTGTCAGCTCGCCCACAGCAGACGTAACTTCAAGACAGTCTGGAATTGACTCAGATTCAGCAATCAGCGAGTGGTAACGTATCACCTCGAGTTGATCAGGAATGTTACAGAATACTCCCTCACCGTTATGCGTGATCGGACTGATCTTACCGTGCATCGGTAGAGGCGCCTTAATCACCTTGCCGCCGAAGACATGGCAGATGCCCTGCATGCCCAGACAGACACCGAGTAGAGGTGTTGTTTGGCCGAGTGTGCAGATAACCTCGGCACAGACACCGAAGTAGTCTGGGTCGTCCGGGGAACCTGGTCCAGGGGAGATGATGATGCGGTCGACATTTAAGGCTTTGATCTGTTCAAGATCGAGCTCGTCATTGCGCTTTACCAAGATATCAAAGCTCTCGAGTTCGCCCTGTTGTACCTGAGCCTCTAGCACCTCACCGATAAACTGGTAGAGGTTGTAGGTGAAAGAGTCGTAGTTATCTACAATTAGAACCTTCATCGAACTCATGCCTGCTCCTCCACGATGAACTGATCCAGCACCTTTTTGGTGCCGGCAAATTTACGCCGAATCTCTTCGTACTCATCTTCAGGGTTGGAGTCGTAGACGTTACCGCCACAGGTCTGTACGTAGGCTTTTTCGCCATTAGCAAAGACCGTGCGGATTGGGATAGCGAAGGTGCAGTCACCGTTGAACGAGAAGTGGCCGACAGCACCGCCGTAGGGGCCACGACCATCAGCCTCGAGCGCATCGATAATCTTCATCGCCTCAATTTTCGGTGCACCCGTTAGCGTGCCCGCTGGGAAGTTGCTCGCCAGAGCCGAGAACATATCGTGATCTTCATGAATGATGCCAACGATCTCTGAGGAGATGTGCTGCACATGGCTGAAACGTTTGATATCCATGAGACTACGCACTTTTACGGTACCAAAGCGCGCTACCCGGCCAATATCGTTACGGTGCAGGTCCACAATCATATTGTGCTCGGCGATCTCTTTTGGATCGTTGAGCAGCTTACGCGCAAGCTGCTGGTCTTCCACTGCATCCGCGCCACGCTTAGTGGTGCCGGCGAGTGGAAAGGTCTCCATCTCGCCCTGGCGTAGGCGGAACAGCAATTCTGGGCTAGCACCGATGAGTTTCTGCTCACCAAACTTAACGTAGTACATCTGCGGTGAGGGGTTCACCTCGCGCAGCTGCTCGTAGATATTGATGCTGTCACCCTCGAGGCGGAAGCGCTTCTTAAAGCCCACCTCGGTTTGGAAGATCTTGCCATCTATAATATCCTGTTTCACCTTCATCACCGCATCGGCGTGATCCGCTTTGGTCATGGTGTCGCCTAGGTTGTAGATCTTTAGCGCGCCATTGGGCGGGCAGGGGGCGTGCATGATCGACTCGATGAGCTCCAGGCGGCTGTCGGCGTAGTAGAAGTAGAACACCTCTCCGGTCATCTTATCGAGGATCAGGCCGTCCTTGTACACACCAAAACGGAAGATATCGAACAGCTCGGAACGCTGCAGTTTGAGGCTGGGCTCAAAATAGTTCATGCAGTCATAACCGATATAACCGGTTAAGCCGCCAGCGTAGCGACGCGAGATAATGTCCTGCGGCACGATATCGCGCAGCAGGTAGTAGGGGTTTTCAGCTTCGTAGGCTTCACTGCTACCGTCACGGCCATCGATGTGCAGCGCGCCCTCGCTGGCCCAGATCTGCTGTTCGGGATCAAAGCCGATAATTGAGTAGCGTGAGATGTAGCTCTCTTCGCCGAGTGATTCGAGCATAAAACAGGTGTCGAAGCGTTTTTCGATCTTCTTGAACAGTTCAAAGAAGTCGATATCTGCAGCTAGAGCAACGTACTTCGGTTTACGCGGCAGCTCTATCTTGGCAGGGCGTTTAATCATTTCTCTCTTCCGCTTGGAGCGCGCGCGATCCGCGCGTCACTGTGGCAATACCCACACCCAGTTGTTTAGCGATCTCGCGTTGCGGCACACCCGCTTCGAGCATGCGGAATATCTGTAGGCGTTTGCACACCTCCGCAAGTTCAGTAGGGGTCAGCAGACCATGCAGTGCTTTAGCGAAATCATCACGTGATTCGATGCCGTGCAGGTGGTCTAGGAGATCGTCGAAATAGTCAGGTGTATTCATGTACTAGTACACTAGCAAGCTAGTACGCTTGGGTCAACATCTATCTGAAGTGTGGTGGGTTATGTGTGCCGATAAATCACAAATTGAGAAAAACTTTTAAAAAAATCGTAATTTTTTTGAGTAAAGGTCATAGGAGTATTAAGTGTCATTTTGCGCAAACAGAAGCACGCTTTAAACTTCAGCAGGTTAAATTGAAGCGATTTGAGAAAATGCGCCGTACGATCAATCCCTATTTCAAGAGCTTTTCGGTAGCTTCTACGTCACAGGAGCCGAGCTCAGCGTCTGCGCAATCTGTTGACGCGCTTGTACGCGCATCATACGAGCTGCGTGTAAGTATAAAGACTGCTGAGTGTACAGAGCAAAGAATGCGCTTACACACCCAGCTGGATAAACTAGAGCGCCAATTACTGAAGCAGCTAGCGAATTACACCGGAGTTAAACCCTCATAAGCTATGGGCGGTCGCCGTTACAAGGCCCACTAATTTGTTGATATCGACAGGCTTGCTAAGCGTTGCATCCGCACCGGCTGCTAGTAGTTGATCTGTCTGTAGACCGATGGTGGCCGCTGTTAGCCCGATTATTTTATTGCGGTACCCAGTTTCGCGCAGTGCCTGAGTGAGACCGTAACCATCAAGATTGGGCATCATGATATCGGTTAGCACAAAATCAAAATCCTGGGTTTCGAATAGCGCTAGCGCCTCTGAACCGTCATTAGCTACCACGACTTGTGCACCCTGTTTCTTAAGTAGGGCAGTCGTCAGCATTTGCAGAGTTTTCTGATCTTCGGCATAGAGCACTCGCATGAGTTTAGCGACTTTATCGGTATCAAGCGTGTGCCCGCCGACAACGCCGGTTATTAGGAGCGTGGAGTGATTAACAAATACAGGCACCTTGGCGCGTTGCAGAATCTCCTCAAGCACAACACGCGGATTGCGTGCTTCGCCAACTCCATCCCTATGCATCACCGCATAAGTGATCGCGCTGTTGCACGGCAGCGCTTCGATCTGCTTCAAGTCGCCATTGCCGAGGATGGCAAATTTAACAGCCAGCGGTAAAAGGTCACCATAGGCGGCGTAGAGTTGCCTAGCTGCAACGTGCTCGAAGCTGATCACTATATCGATTTGCGCGTCAGCGTATTTTTGGTTTAAGTGCGTCGCCCAGATAGTGGGATTGGGTAAGACCTTTAAGCGGTTATAGCTGAGCGACTCAGAGTAGAGGTTAATCCGCTCTTGTGACTATTTAAGTGCACTATGGAGTGCCTCGGAGACGGCAGCCGTCCAGGGTTGGCCTGCATCTGCGCCCCAAATCACAAGCACATTACGGGCAGAGACCGTCGGTGACAACATTGAAAGGCCGAGGGTAAGCGCAACTAAGACGAGCAGACGAGGTCTGTATTTCATTGGTTGGACATCCTATCCATTAGAGGTAAACGCTAAACTCTGCTGCAGTTTTTATGCCAAAAACTGCCGAAGCCCGGTCCATCTCCAATTAGACACAGGCGGGATTCTGGCTTCGTTCTAGACTATCAGAGCCAGCCTTTGTGCTTAAAGAGGAGGTACGGGGCAATTCCCGAAACAACCATCGCGCCAAGTGCAAGCGGATACCCTGCACTCCATGCAAGTTCGGGTATATGAGCGAAATTCATACCGTATATGCTAGCGACCAAAGTAGGTGGCAGAAAAACCACCGCAGCGATCGAGAAGGTCTTGATGATCTGGTTTTGACGGATATTGATAAAACCGAGCGCGGCATCCATCAGGAAGTTAATCTTCTCAAACATAAAGGTGGCGTGAGACATGAGTGTGTCCAAATCTCGCAGAATCTCGCGACAGGCCTCCTGCTCCTCAGTCTGATTACGGATGTGGCGCATCAAAAACGAGATCGAGCGTTGGGTATCCATCAGGCAGAGGCGGATTTTACCGTTGGAGTCTTCCAGTCGAGCGAGTCGGTCTAGCGCTTGTTCATGTGAGCCGCTGCTCTGGCTCTCCAGAACCTCGTGGCCTATCTCCTCCAGTTCGGTATGCAGATCCTCAAGTTGATCGGCAAGGTTATCAACTTTCTGTGTAAATATGGTGGTGAGCAGTTGCAGCGGGTTACGGGTCTCAATCCATCCGCGACGCGCACGCAGACGAATCAGGCGGAAGTCGGCCAGGTCCACGTCGTGGAAACTGAGCAGACGTTCGGGCGCCAGTGTGAAAGCGACGGTTGTGGTGTTGTAACGGCCTTCGCTCTGGGTCAGGAAGAGGGAGTGGACATGGATATCACGCCCCTCGATAAAGTAGCGGGCGCTCGATTCGATCTCTTCAACTTCGTCTGCCTCCGGCAGCGCCTGAGGGTGACACTGCTCAACCCAAAGGCGTTCTTCGTCAGTGGGGTCTTGTAGGTCAATCCAGCAGAGTGACTGCAGCTGAGCCTGAGGTTCATTGGCATCCAGTTCGCGCTCACGCAGTTTATTAGCGTCTATTGCAAATCCGCGTAGCATGCCGATATTCCTTGTAAGCTGTGTTTAGATGGCCTGCGCCAGAGTGTAGAAGAGATAACCGGCGTAGCCAACGTAGGCTGCCAAAAGTAGTGCACCCTCGATACGATTTATTCTGCCACGTCCTAGCACACCGTACCCCAGGACAAAGAGTGAAACAGTCAGTCCTGTCATCACCACCCAGTCTCGGGTGAGTACCTCAGCGGCGACGCTCAAGGGATGAATTGCGCCGGCGATGCCGACAACAGCGAGTGTATTGAAGAGGTTGCTGCCGATCACATTGCCAATTGCTAAGTCGTGCTCGTTTTTGCGCACAGCAATAATTGACGAGGCAAGCTCAGGCAGTGAAGTGCCTATGGCAACGATAGTAAGTCCAATAATTAGGTCGCTGACACCGAGAGCGCTCGCTATGTCTACCGCACCCCAAACCAGAAGGCGAGAGCTGGCGATGAGTAGCGCAAGTCCGATCAGTAGCCAGATCATCGCCTTACCTAGCGGCATCTGATCCTCATTCAGCTCATGGGCGATATCGTCGGCCAGCGCATCCTTGGGCTCACGCATACCGCGCCAGATCGACCAGCCCATGATTGCAAAAAAGACGATCAGCATAATCCAGGCGTCGAGGCGGCTGATCTCTAGATCATAGAGTAGGGCGCCGACCAGCAAGGTTGCGCCCATCAACACCGGCAGCTCTGCTTTGAGAATACGCGACTGTACAGCAATGGGGGCGAGTATGGCGGTAAGACCCAGAATTAGAGCGATATTTGTGATGTTAGAGCCAAAGCCATTACCCAGTGCAAGACCTGGATTTCCTTGCAACGCGGCAAGAGCTGATACAACCATTTCGGGTGCGGAAGTGCCAAAGCCGATAATGACCATGCCGATCAGTAGTGTGGGCATGCCCAGGTGCCGCGCAGTGGCAGCCGCACCGTCAACAAAACGATCGGCGCTCCAAACCAGCACGATCAGACCCACAAAAACTGCCAAAACAGGCCACAACATCGACAACTCCAATACCATAAAATCAGTGTCTGCCATTCTATAGAAAAGCCTCTGCATATACAGCGCGAAAAGCCACTATTTTCCCGGCGCTAAGCGCTTGAGCTTTAACTAAAAGCTGATACAATGCCGCGCTCACTCGCCATCGGACAGCGGCTCCGCCCACCCGATGAGCACACCCGTTTAGGTCAGGTGTCCGAGTGGTCGAAGGAGGTCGCCTGGAAAGCGGCTGTACGGCAACGTACCGAGGGTTCGAATCCCTCCCTGACCGCCATATAAAGCAAATAACCCGCTGATTAATAGCGGGTTTTTTGTTTTTAAATCATAGTGAACCGTCAACTAAACCGTCAGTTTGTTTTTGCACCCTGCGGTCCGGAGTCAACCCGTGCTTGGCTTGGGCTACTCAGCTAATTTGGCAAATCGTGTTCGACGTCAACTGGCGTATCTTTATTCGTAGACTAATGCCGGCTTTGTGTGCTTCTATTAATCGATATGGAATCAATTGCTTAGGGATAATTTTATGTCAGCGTATAAGTCTATAGCTATGTTCACAATGGTAGGTATTTTGGCGGGGTGTGCTGGACAAGGCGCTAAGCCTTATGTGGATACTAGTGACCACTCGCAGCCTGTTGCAGGCAAGGCGGGCATCTATTTCTACCAGTGGAAAACTGGCTTGCTAGGTGCCGCGTGGGATGTTCCTTTCAAGTTGGATGGAGAGGTTCTGTCGGAGATTAATACCGGAGAGTGGGACTACTTCGAGGTGGAGCCCGGTGTGCGCCGCTATCACATGGGCTGGCTGCAAGATCCTGAAATGCTGTTTGAACCGGATAAGAACTACTTCTTCCGTGGTTTCGTCAACATGGCATCCTCACACGTGATACCAATTCACGATGAAAGAGAGATCAGAGAAACACTGGTCAATATCGAGTCTGGTCGATACGAGCATGCAGATGTTGATTGACGACTTATGACCGGCTGCAGTGTTGGACATTTTCTTTACTGATTGTTTTTTCCTGGAGTATCACTCCGGGGGGGGGGGGGAGGTTCGCACATTACTCGTTCGCCTAGAAGCACTGGCTCCATAAGTAATTGAAGAGGCTCTGGAAAACCTGAGTAGGCGGCACCTCTTCTGATAAATCTCTGTCTTGAGAATATGCTACTCTGATTATTACTTGTCAGCAGACGTGGAGTCTTTTGTGTTCAAAGTAGACATACAAGCTAATCGCATAAACGCTGTCGAGCGCAAATCCTTTACTGAACTTGGTTTAAGCGAGCGCCGTAATCTTCAGGAATGGCTGGCTAACCAGCCCAGTGCGCTCGGTGAAGATCTTCTGATAATCCAAAAAGAGTTCGATGGTTTCGATGACACGCGTGAGCGTCTGGATCTGCTGGCTTTAGATAAAGAGGGTCAGCTTGTAATCATAGAGAACAAACTAGACGACTCTGGTCGGGATGTGGTCTGGCAGGCGCTGAAATACGCCTCGTACTGCTCGAGTCTCACTACTAAAGACATCGTAAAGATCTATCAGCAGTATTTGGATCGTGAGGCTTCTACGAACGCGTCACAGCGTATCGACGCAGTCGAGCAGCTGTGCGAGTTCTTCGAAGCCCCAAGCTTGGACGAGGTGAAGTTAAACCCGGGCAACAATCAGCGAGTTATGCTCATCGCTGCTAATTTCCGTAAAGAGGTTACCAGTACAGCCTTGTGGTTACTGGGCAAAGGGATCGATGTTCAGTGTTTTAAAGTGACACCCTTCTCTCTGGAGGATCAGCTCCTGCTCAATATCGATCAGATTATCCCCACGCCCGAAGCAAGTGAGTTGATGATTGGCATCACTGCTAAAGAGGCGGAAGAGAAGACGGCTGACGCCGTTTTAAAAAATCGACACCGTATACGCCTTGAATACTGGGAACAGCTCTTAGAGCGGTTCTCTCAGTCTGCAGTTGATTTGTACTCCAATATCAGCCCCTCTAAAGATCACTGGCTCAACGCAGGCTCTGGTTTGCGTGGGTGCCCCTATGGGTTATTGCTGTTGCAGAAGGAGCTGCGAGTTGAGCTGTCCATCAGTCGCTTCGATGCTGATGAAAACAGGCAGATTTTTGATCTGCTTCACGAGCGTAAAGAGCAGATTGAAGCCAGCTTCGGTGGAACGTTAATATGGCTGCCGCTTGAAAACAAAAAAGCCTGTCGTATTGAGGTCTCCACTGAGGTAGACGGTTACGATAAGGAGCGTTGGCCAGAGTGGATAGAGTGGCACCTGAATACCATTGCGCGCTTTGAAGCAGCGTTAAAGCAGCCGCTACAAGAGATTGCCAGATCAATGCGTACCAATAACACCACAACCGCACAGAATTAAGAGAGCTATAACCATGGCAAAAGCGCCAGCAAAGAAATCTACGAAGACCTTCGAACAAACCCTCTGGGAATCCGCCGACAAGCTCCGCGGTACCGTTGCCTCATCGGAGTACAAACACATCGTACTCAGCCTCATCTTTCTGAAGTTTGTCAGCGACAAGTTTGAAACGCGTAAGCAGGAGATGATTGACGAGGGGCAGGGCGACTACGTAGATATGGTCGATTTCTACGCGATGAAGAACGTCTTTTACCTACCTGAGGAGTCACGTTGGTCCACCATTCAGCGGGAAGCGAAGCAGGAAGATATTGCGCTGCGTATAGACACTGCGCTGCATACCATCGAGAAGAACAACAAAAGCCTGAAGGGCGCACTGCCAGATAACTACTTCTCCCGCCAAGGATTAGAGCCACGCAACCTGGCTTCACTCATTGATACCATCAGCAACATCGACACCACAGCAGATCGTGAAGAGGATGTGGTGGGGCGTGTTTATGAGTACTTTCTGGGTAACTTCGCTGCATCAGAGGGTCAGCGTGGTGGAGAGTTCTATACACCGAAGTGTGTGGTTAACCTGATTGCAGAGATGATCGAGCCATACAGAGGCAAGATCTACGATCCCTGCTGTGGTTCAGGCGGTATGTTCGTGCAGTCGATCAAGTTCATTGAGAGCCATGAGGGTAATAAGAAGGATATCTCCATCTACGGGCAGGAGCAGACCAGTACCACCTACAAGCTAGCAAAGATGAACTTAGCGATTCGTGGTATCGCTGCCAACTTTGGTGATGTACCGGCGGATACCTTTTTTAAAGATCAGCACCCCGATCTTAAAGCTGACTTCATCATGGCTAACCCTCCCTTCAATCTTAAGGAGTGGAGAGCGGATAACGAACTGACAAACGATCCACGCTGGGCAGGTTATGACGTACCACCAACAGGTAACGCTAACTATGCCTGGATTCTTCACATGGTGAGTAAGCTCTCAGAGAACGGTATAGCCGGCTTTGTATTGGCCAATGGATCGATGAGTACCAACACCAAGGGTGAAGGTGAGATCCGTAAGAAGCTGATCGAGAACGATCTTGTGGACTGCATGATCGCTCTACCAGGGCAGCTCTTCTACACCACACAGATTCCTGTTTGTCTTTGGTTCATTACCAAAAACAAAAAGGCACAAAGCTTTAACGATGAACGCAAAGCCTTCCGTGATCGTAGCGGAGAAACCCTGTTTATCGATGCTCGTAATATGGGCTCCATGATCGATCGTACCCATAAAGAACTCACCACAGATGATCTGGCTGAGATTAGCCGCACCTACCATGCATGGCGTGGTGAAGCTAAGGACGGTACTTATGAGGATCAGGCGGGATTCTGTAAATCTGCAACACTCGATGAGATCAAAGCTAACGATTACGTGTTAACGCCTGGACGTTATGTGGGTGCTGCCGAGCTTGAGGATGATGGCATACCGTTCGAACAGAAGATGAGTGAGCTAACTCAGACGCTTTATCAGCAGATGGCTGAATCAGAAAAGTTGGACGCTGTGATTAAACAGAACCTGGCAGGGCTTGGGTATGGAAACTAGCTGGTCGTTAGAACCAATTTTTAATTACGTATCACTTGCTCAGGGGTTTGCTGTTAATTCGAAGTCGCGCCATGTAATTAAAGAGAAAGGGGAGCTGCCCCTTCTTCGTATAACCGACCTCATAAACTCCACGAAATCACAGTTCATCGATGCTGATTCTATTGCAGCGAAATTTGTAGCTAGCCCGGATGAGCTTATATATACCAGGACTGGGCAAGTCGGTTTGGTTTTCAGAAACAAGCATGGTGTGGTTCACAATAACTGCTTCAAAGTGATCCCAAATGAGGGCCTCGACAAGGACTACCTTTACTGGTTTTTGAAACAGCGACAGGTGATCGAGTACGTGAACTCAATAGCGTCGGGTTCGGTACAGAAGGACCTAAATCATAAGTCTTTTTTAACACTTGAGCTTCCCATCCCCGATGTCAAAGAGCAACGAGCGATTGCGCAAGTACTGGATGCGCTAGAGAACAAAATCGAACTCAACCGCCAGATGAATGAAACGCTGGAAGCGATGGCGCAGGCGTTGTTTCATAGTTGGTTCGTGGATTTTGATCCCGTTATCGATAACGCCCTGGCTGCTGGTAACGAGATACCCGAGCCGCTACAAGCTCGCGCTGCTGCCCGTCAGGCGTTAGGTGATCAGCGCAAACCACTACCACCTGAGATCCAGGCTCAGTTCCCCAGTAGCTTTGTGTTCACCGATGAGATGGGGTGGATACCGGAGGGGTGGAACTCGGTGCCAGTTGACAAAGCGATAGAGGTTAATCCTCGTTTATCTTTGAAGAAGGGTGATGTGGCACCTTTCGTAGATATGAAAGCTTTACCAACGTCGGGATTTGAGATCAGCGATGTAATAAACAAAGAGTTTTCGGGTGGTGCGAAGTTCTCGCAGGGTGATGTTTTGTTTGCCCGTATAACTCCGTGTTTAGAGAATGGTAAAACTGGTCTCGTAGACTTCTTGGAACCTGGTGAAGTGGGTTTCGGATCTACTGAGTTCATCGTACTCAGAGGTGCGGGTTCGATATCATCAGCATTTGTGGCGTGCCTTTCCCGCTTGGAAGAATTTCGCGCTCATTGTCAGCTCGGTATGGTTGGATCGTCTGGACGTCAGAGGGTCCAGAACTCGAGTTTCGGCACGTTCTACCTGGCGCTTCCGGGATCTAATGACTTACTCAAAGCATTTAAGGACCTGTCTGAGCCTAACTTCAAGCGAATTTCAAGTAACAAGGGTGAGTCGAAAACGCTCTCAGGTTTGAGAGATACGTTGCTGCCCAAATTGTTATCTGGGGAGCTTAGAGTTTCTGATTCCGAGCAGCAGGTAGCTGAAGCCTTATGACCAAGTTCACAGAAGCTCAGTTAGAACTCGCGATTATCCAACTTCTGGAGCAGCAGGGGTATCCCTACACCTCCGGTGAAAAGCTGGTTCGTGAGCCAGGTGAAGTACTCATTCGTGAGGATCTAGAGAAATTTCTTGGTGAACGTTACACCGCCGAGGGCATCACCCCTGATGAGATAGAGCGCATCGTGCGCCAGCTGATGAATTACACATCGGCTGATCTCTACGAATCCAATAAGAGCATCTACAAGCTGGTTGCTGATGGTTTCGTGTTTAAGCGTGACGATCGGGATCAGAAGGATCTGTTTATCCAGCTGATCGATTACGATACGGGTTCCAACTATTACCGCATCGTTAACCAGGTAGAGATTGAAGGGCATGAGAAACGTATCCCAGATGGCATTCTCTATATCAATGGTTTGCCGTTGGTGGTGTTCGAATTTAAGAGTGCCATTCGTGAAGAGGCAACACTGCATGATGCGTTCGTACAGTTAACCACACGCTACGCTCGGGATATCCCTGAGCTAATGAAGTACAACGTGCTCTGTGTAATCTCCGATGGAGTGAACTCTAAGCTTGGTTCCCTCTTTGCGCCTTACGAGTTCTTCTATAGTTGGCGGAAGGTGACGGGCAACGAGAACATCGCTCAGGAGGGCATCAACAGCCTTCATACGATGATTGAAGGGCTGTTTGATAAGGAGCGATTGCTTCCTGTTATTCGGCACTTCGTGTACTTCCCCGATGTCTCTAAACGTGAAGATAAGATTGTCTGCCGCTATCCCCAGTTCTATGCAGCTACCAAACTATACGACCACATAAAGATTCACCGTAAGCCTGAGGGCGACGGTAAAGGTGGTACCTATTTCGGTGCGACAGGGTGTGGTAAGAGCTACACCATGCTATTCCTGACGCGCTTGCTGATGCGAAGCGTCGATTTTGAAAGCCCAACCATTGTATTGATTACCGACCGTACTGACCTGGATGATCAGCTCTCTAAGCAGTTCACCAACGCTAAGGGGTATATCGGGGATCAGACGGTTGTTAGTGTAGAAAGCCGTGCTCAGCTGCGTGAGCTGCTGAAAGGACGAACCAGTGGTGGTGTTTTCCTAACTACGATTCACAAGTTTACCGAAGACACCGAACTATTAACGGATCGATCTAACGTTATCTGTATCTCTGATGAGGCACATCGAAGCCAGATTAACCTGGATCAGAAAGTACGCGTAACAGAGCAGGGTGTTAAGCGCACCTATGGGTTCGCGAAGTACCTACATGACTCCTTGCCTAACGCCACCTTTGTTGGTTTTACGGGTACTCCGATTGATGCAACGCTCGATGTCTTTGGTGAGGTGGTCGATGCCTACACCATGACCGAATCGGTAGCCGATGAGATTACTGTTCGTATTGTTTATGAAGGGCGTGCTGCCAAGGTAACACTAGATTACGGCAAACTGCAGGATATCGAGGAGTACTACCGGGAGTGTGCTGAAGCCGGAACCAATGAGTACCAGATAGATGAGAGTAAGCGATCGATGCTTAGCCTTAACTCTATCCTGGGTGATCCTGATCGTATTCGAGCGTTAGCTGAGGATTTTGTTAAACACTACGAGAACCGCATTGCTGAAGCCGCCACTGTTATGGGTAAAGCGATGTTTGTGAGTAGCTCACGGTTAATCGCTTACGAGGTCTACAAAGAGCTTAAAAAGCTCCGCCCTGAGTGGTTCGAAGTCAAAGAGCACGACGGATCCAGAAATCTTACAGAGCAGCAGCTCAAAGAGATTAAGCCTTCTGAACGGGTGAAGATGGTTCTAACCCGCGGTAAAGATGACCCTAAAGCGCTATACGACCTGTTAGGCACCAAAGAGTACCGTAAAGAGTTAGATCGTCAGTTTAAGAACCCGCACTCTAATTTTAAGATCGCTATCGTTGTAGATATGTGGCTTACAGGGTTTGATGTTCCTTTCTTGGATACGATCTACATCGATAAGCCAATACAGCGTCACAATCTTATCCAGACCATCTCACGCGTTAACCGTAAGTTCGAGGGTAAAGAAAAAGGCTTGGTGGTTGATTACATCGGCATCAAGAGCCAGATGAATAAGGCCTTGGCTCAATACTCAAAGACCGATGAACAGAACTTTGAAGATATACAGACATCCGTAGTAGCCGTTAAAGATCATCTGGATCTACTGAATAAGATGTTTCATAAGTTCGATGCAGCGCCTTATTTTACCGGTGAACCGCTTAAACAGCTTCAGTGCTTAAACATGGCTGCTGAGTACGCCATGATGACCGATAAGCAAGAGAAGCGCTTTATGGCACTGGTTAAACGCTTGAAGGCCGCTTACGACATTTGCTCAGGCAGTGAGAGCCTTTCACAACAGGATAGGGATCAAGCCCACTTCTACTTTGCCGTTCGGTCTATCGTCTTCAAGTTGACTCGAGGTGAAGCACCCGATACCGCGCAGATGAACGCTAAGGTAAAGAAGCTGATTGAAGAGGCGATTAGGAGTGATGGTGTAGAGGAGATCTTTAAGCTCGGTGAAGGCGGAGAGGTCGATATCTTCGATGATGATTACTTAGCTAAGATCGAGAAGATTAAGCTTCCCAACACCAAAATTAAGCTATTGCAGCAGCTCTTAGCTAAAGCCATCGGTCAATTTGGTAAAACTAACCGCGCACAGGCTATCGAGTTTAGTAAGCGCTTCCAAGCTCTTGTAGAGAAATACAACGAGCGTAAGGAAGATGATGTCTTAGTAAGCAACGTGCTTGAAGATTTCTCGGACGATATTATTAAGCTTTACGAAGAACTTAAAATCGAAGTGAACTCCTTCGTAGATCTCGGCATCGGCCTAGAAGAGAAAGCGTTCTACGACATCCTAAAAGCGTTAGCTAAGAAATACGACTTTACTTATCCGGAAGATAAGCTTTTGGAACTGGCTAAAGAGGTTAAGGCGGTTGTCGATGATAAAGCCAAGTACACCGACTGGAGCCAGCGAGATGATGTTAAAGCGGAGCTTAAAGTCGATTTGATTCTGTTATTGGCTCGATTTGGGTATCCGCCTGTTGATAGGGATGAGGTGTACAAGGATATCTTTATGCAGGCTGAGGCGTTTAAAGTAAATCGCGATGCTGGCAGAGCAATAAACGCCGGAATTTAGGCATGTATGCTGGTCTGACTAAAACTAAAAATCAAAGAGTTACATAAATTATGAGAAGCTTCTGGGCGTCAAATCGTCTCCAAATATCCTTAATGTTGATTGGGGGTTGTGTCACTGCCTTGGGCGCGTGGTCTATGGAGTACTACCGCTCAATCGAACCGCACGGTTTGAATGGTGATGAGTGGCGAGAGTGGTTTTGGTATTTCGACTTGGCGGATACAGTCGGTGGGCTTGGAGCGTTGTTTACTCTTGGCTGCTTTTTATGGATCACTATCCGCTATTTAAGGCGAGTGGATTACTCTCGAGTGAAGCCAAAGTTTGGCGCTAAAGCAGCCAGACGAGAACTCCTGGAGTTAGCGCAATTGCGCGAGAAAGAGGCAATCAGTCAGGAGGAATACGACGCAAAAGCTGGTCCGCTCCGGAACAAAATACTACGTTAAACCTGACGCTCGTTTGAGGATCGAGTTGTGCATATTACGTTGGGACTAACCCATAGTTTTGACAATCCAGGCGGTTAGCTTCTAGTTCCAGAAAGAAGTTAATTCACGGGCGATGGCTAAAAGTCACTTAGTTTGGCTAGCCTATATAGGCTCCATACGGTTTTTGGTCGACCAATTTGATGTCTCCAAAACGCATCAGAAGTTTCAATCGTCCAGCTCAAGGCGAACGGATGTTAGTTATACAAATAGCGTATCGGCTGACATCGCTGCGTCTACACCAGATACTGGCTTTAGTACATCGGTAAGCAACAGTGTTGTTGTTGATATAATTACAATCAGATGTATTTTAGCAACGTGAATTACCGGTCGAATATCGCTTTGTTTATTTCTACGGTTAGCTTATCGGTGTCGCTTTTGTTGGGTGGAGTTGATTCAGCGACATATTCGGTGTTGGTGTTTAAGTAATCTTAGGCGTTATGTCTAGGTTTGCCGGTTTGCCTACACCCCCAGGGGGAAGGCAAACCGGCAAACCGGCTTCAATTTATCAATCGATAAATTACCGAGTTGTTCGCGCCTCTCTCACTAGAAATTTGTCTGTCGTCACCATCACTCTCTGTTAGCGCTTTCAAGTGGCTTCTTATCGTATTCTTGCCATGCACCCCCTTTAGCTGCTCTATGATCTCTGTCTGGGTGAGAGAGCTAGCTGACAGCAGGTGAAGGATCGAATCGGTGACTGCGGGATCCAGTATGGGCGATGTGTTGGTGGTAGTCGGTGTGCTCTCCCGCCTGACACTGTGATACATCGCCACGTAGTCAGCATCTTCGCCCTTGGTAAAAGAGAAGTACGCCTCTGCTGCATTAGGCCCGCGCGCCTTCCGGTTTTCAAATTTAACGTGGTATTCAGTTCCGGTTGCACCGGGTACCTGCTTAATTGTGCTCATTACATAAACGCAGTCTGCATCGTCTTGTAAATCGCTAGTGCCGCCTGGCGTCGGGGTAGGGTTATTTGGCGTCTGCTTGTTGTTATGCGCTAGCAGAATCAACGTTCCCCCGGCCTGAGTAAATTTTCTACACCCCTGCATAAAAGCCGATGACGCTTTTTTGTCCATTGGGTCTGTAAACTTCTTAACAGTATCGAGCACGAATACCGTATCTTTGGCGGCATCGCCGTCGATTAGGGTCGCAAATATCTCATTCAGTGCTTTAAGCGGATTGCCGAATTTTTTAGTGTCAAGAACCCGGTATCCGCCGGAGAGTCCGAGTTCAGCTTTCTGTGTCAAGCCATCGAAACTGTCGTCTAGGTTTACATGAAATATCTCAAGGGTGGACTCAGAACTCAGCTTGGTTTGAGCGAGCAGGCTCAGTGTCAGCAGGGTCTTACCCGTATTAGGGCTGGCATATAGAATAGTGATATCACCCCGTGCGGCAATACCTTCGATGACAAACTCCATTGATACTGCCTGTGCCTTGCGTGCCTGTACGGTGTTGTTGTCTAAGGTCATTTTCATAACCTTCCTGAGAGCCTGATCTCTTGCACTGATGGGTGGTGGCGCATCGCTGCTGGATGCGTCTGCGGTAGTCATATGCGACTCCTTTTTTGCGTAGCTGGAGGGAAAAGGGGAAGCTCCAGAACAGAGCCTCCCGCGGAGTTAGTGAGTAATAGTCGAACTATATAAGTTCCCGCTGATTGACTCGTAGTATCGTCGATATGGGTTGTCGTATTCTGGCAGGTCATGGAATCCGACCAAGGTGTAGTGAGCGATCCGTGCTCGCACAGCTCCTCTGTGGTCAGTTTGATTCACTCGTCTGCGTTCAATTATCGCCCCATGCTGCTCCAGCTGACGGATCTTAGCGTCCACTCCGAGAAAGTCCTGCCTTTGGAGGTGCATTTTCGTGATGCCGACTTTTCCTGCGTATTCGAGTGCTTCGATCATCAATAACAGTTGGTTTTCTGGCCAAGGAGTAACCCGCTGTTGTTTGAGTGAAATTGGCTTACTGAAGAATGTGATCATTGCGCGGTACCTCTTGCTGATTCAATACGATCGTTTATCCACTGGTTTACTTCGTCCTCGATCCAGGCAACGGACGAGCCACCAGGAACAAGATCGATAGGCTGTGGGAACTTGCCCTGACGGGCTAGCTGGTAAATGTATGAACGGGACAGCGACGTTCTAGCACATACTTCTTTGCAACGTAGGAAGGTTTTAGGTTGAACCGCGTGATTGGTTTCTGCATGGATTGGTTCCATGATTGGTAGGTCCTCAGATTGAGAGTATAAGAGAGCACAGGTGATGTGCTTGTGGGAATCGCAGGATGCGGTCGATATGTGTGATCAGCGATATACCAAACTATTTATAATGATATTTTGATGCTTGAAAAGGGGTAGCCGACTACCCTGCCAAGTTGATCCGGGATAATTATTGATTCGTCAGATTTGGCGTTACAGCGACGACTGAATCAAACTGTCCAGGTAGTCAGCCCAGTCCTGCATCATCTGTCGACGCTTATCCATGAGCTGTGCTTTGTTATAGGTGGCCCTGATACGATCCTTGCTTTCATGTGAGAGCTGAAGCTCTATTGCATCAGAATCGTGCCCCATCTCGTTCAGCATGGTGCTAGCAGTATGTCTGAATCCATGACTTGTCATGAAACCCGTACCGAAGGGAACGCCAGTATCTGGATTTCTGAGGCGTTTGATAGCGTAGGTGGTGGTGTTTTCACTCATTGGTTTTCCATTACCGTGGGCGGTCGTGAATACATACGAACTGGTCATGTGCCTTGTCTTCTCGACCTCCCGAAGGATGTCGATCGCTTGATTGGCCAGCGGTACCTTCAACTCCTTACGCATCTTCATCTCCGATCCCGGGATAGTGAGAAGTGCGGCGTCAAAGTCGATGTGCTCCCATTTCATAAACCGGATGTTCTTTGGACGTAAGAATAGAAGCGGCATGAGTTTAAGAGCCTGTGATACGGCGGCATTTCGGCGGGGTGCCGGTTTGTGGATTGCTAGCAGCAGCATTTTTAGATCTGTAGCACTGGTAATGTGAGCGAAGTTGCCTTTAGCTTGTTGGTCTACCTTGGGTAATAGCTCAGCAAGGCCCTGAGCTGGGTTGGATTCTACAATACCCAGCAGAAATAACTCGTTATATACGCGGCGAAGTACCCCCGCCATACGCATCGCTGTCTCTTTCGTACCCCTGTCAGTCATTTTCTTCAGTACGTCGTATAGATCTCTGGTCGTAAACTGATTCACCGGAGCCTTGTCTAGGTCCGGGTAGATATTTTTCTTTAGCCGTTGCTTGAGGTCCTTTTCAGTTGATGCCTGAAGGTTTTGCTTTGCGATCCATTCATCGCAATACGCACTGAACACTTTATGTGTACTACAAGTTTTGGTCAGAAGAGCGCGCCTCTCTGTGGTTGGATTCAGACCCCTCTGCACTAGCTTTCGAGCGTTGCTGGCTTCTTCTCTTGCTTCAGCCAGGCTCACGTCTGGAAAGCTGCCGATGGTATATGTGTTTTGTTTACCGTTCAGTCTAAAGCCATATTTCCAGGTCTTGGAGCCGTTGGGTCGAACGAGTAAGTGTAGATTGTCTCGATCGAATATCTTGTACTGTTTGACGTCGGGTTTTGCTGCTTTGATTTGAGAAGTGGTGAGGGCCATGTGGGGGATACTCAGGGGTAAATGTAGATTGTCTTCAGGTATAGTTCGGCTAGTGGAACCGTCATTTGAACCGTCATTAGGTGTGGGCAGTATAGTAAGTATCCTAGTGATTTGAATATATAAATCAATAAAAACAGTGGCTTAATCATGTATGATTGTATGATGCGAGTGATGCTATATACTTTTCGACGTTCTCCCTGACCGCCATTTCTTCAATGCAGATTCCTCTGCAACCCTTGTCAGAAGTACGTTTAACTCATCAGCCTCCACTGGCTGTAGACAATACTGTAGACAAATTATGTACCAAACAACTCCGTCTCTTCGATACACATACACTAGGAAAGGTGTCTATTACTTCAGTCGATGGATTCCTTCTGACCTTAGAAAGTATTATCAAACTGATCGTATAGTTCAGAGCCTCCAAACTAGATCAGCAGCTAAAGCCAAACAAGCTGCATCCATAATAGCGTCTCGACTTGATGAATATTGGTTAGATATTCGTTTACGTAATGGCTCTCCCCTATTCAAGGACAAACTGCTTACATCTCCTGTCATGGCTACTAGCAGCATTATGACAATTAGCGAAGCTAAGAACCTTTACCAAGATATTAAAGGCTCCGGACGGTCGAAGGTTTTCAGACAATCAAATGATCGCATCGTTAATTACCTTATTCAGTGTCATGGAGATAAACCTCTTGATCAGTATGCGGGGACTGATGCTGCTATGTTTAGGGAGTGGCTGATTCAGAAAGGCTTAAATAGTAGCTCAGTTAGAAGAGCCTTTAGTATCATCAAAGCGATAGTTAATTTTGCAATTAGCGAACTGGGTCTTGAGATACGAAACGTATTTAGCGGTGTCTACCTTCCTGAACAGACTGACAAAGCATCAAGAAAGCCTATCAAGAACCATACTCTTCGTCTTATTCAAGCAAAATGTAAGGAGCTAGATGATGAGATGCGATGGCTTACAGCATTGATAAGTGACACAGGGATGCGCCTTGGGGAAGCTGTTGGTTTATTAATAGATGACATTAAACTTGAAGCAGATGTACCACACATTGTGATTCAACCACACAAACATCGTTCACTGAAAACAACCTCAAGTAAACGCAAAGTTCCATTAGTAGGTTATTCACTCTGGGCTGCAGAACGTATTGTTGCCAATAAGGTAAATGACTTTTGCTTCCCTCGTTACAACAAGTCTGACATCAGCAATACCAATAGTGCTAGTGCTGCTTTAAATAAGTGGCTTAAAAGTATCTCTGAGGTAAGCGTCCGGCGAACCCGTCTTGAGCACCTGGCTGCCCGCTGGCGATAGTGTCCACCTATTTATAAGTGGACACCTGTTATGACCATGCTAAGCACATCGGAAGCCCCCATTAAGCGTCGCCGCTTCACTGCCGAATTCAAGGCCAGGATCGTGGCCGACTGCCTGCAACCAGGGGCGTCGGTCGCCCGGATTGCCCTGGATCATGGCCTCAACGTCAACCTGGTCCATAAATGGATCCGCGCAGCCCGGCGGCAGGACGTCACGTCGACGCCTCCGGCTTTTCTGCCCATCGCATTGCCGGCACAGCCGCCCCAACCGCAGGCGTCGGGCTCTGGCGAGAGTATCCGCATCGAGATCCCGCGTGCAGGCGGCAGCCTGGTCGTGAACTGGCCCCTGGCTGACGGCGACCGTTGCCTGCATTGGCTCAAGGATCTGCTGCGATGATCCGCATCGACGAGATATGGCTGGCCACCGAACCGCTGGATATGCGCGCCGGTCCCGATACCGCCCTGGCGCGTGTCGTGGCGGTGTTTGGTGCGGCGAAGCCGCACTGCGCTTATCTGTTCGCCAACCGCCGCGCCACCCGGATGAAGGTCCTGGTGCATGACGAGATGGGTGTCTGGCTGGCGGCGCGTCGCCTGCATCAGGGCAAGTTCAAATGGCCCGAGGCCTGGCGGGGAGACCGGGTGGAGCTGCACCCGGAACAGCTCCAGGCGCTGGTGCAGGGACTGCCCTGGCAGCGCTTCGGCCCCGCCGGCGTGATCAGTGTGCTCTAGACCTGGAACACAACCGACGGTCGAAGGCTATTGGCCGTTCTGCCCATCGCCAGAGCTCGATGGCTCTGGCACACTGTGGCAAGGCCCTAGTATTGTAGACACCTGTTAGCGTTACACTAACGCCTAACATGAGGTGATCACAAATGAGTGCGAAACGTTACACTGAAGAGTTCAAAATCGAAGCAACCAAGCAAGTCACGGAACGCAACTACAGGCTCAGCGAAGTAGCTACGAGATTAGGAGTTTCAGAGCCGACTCTTCGCAACTGGGTTAAGAAATATGGCTCCGCGAGCTCTCAACATCATACGATTAATGATCAGCAGGAAGAGCTCCGTAAACTCAAGGCTGAGCTTAGACGTGTCACTGAAGAACGAGACATATTAAAGGAGGCCGCAGCGTACTTTGCAGCCGAGTCAAAGAGAAGTACGCGTTCATAAAGTCACGACTTGATCAGTTCCCAATCGCAGCGATGTGCAGAGTGCTCGATGTTGAACGCAGCGGTTTTTACGCCTGGCGTAGGAACCCGGAGTCGAAACGCGCACAGGAAGATAAGCGCTTATTAACGAAGATCAGGCAGTTTTGGGCTGAGAGTGGATTTGTGTACGGCTACCGAAATATAACAAAAGATCTGAAGGATGATAACGAGCAGGTCGGGAAAAACCGAGTGCATCGTATTATGCGGCAGAACGACATCTCATCTCACCGGGGTTATAAGAAACACAGAGGCTTCAGTGGCGGGGATCTTAGTCTAGTGGTGCCGAATACGCTTGCTCGAGCGTTTGATGTTGACGCTCCCGATGAGGCTTGGGTGACCGACTTTACTTACATCCGAACTCACGAGGGTTGGCTATATCTGGCTGTTGTCATTGACCTATTTAACCGTCAAGTCATCGGCTGGAGTATGAAGAACAATCCTCGGGCAGAGCTGGTCATCGATGCGCTTATGATGGCTCTTTGGCGTCGGCAACCCAAAGGAACTGTTCTGATCCACTCCGACCAAGGTGTTCAATACACTAGCAGCGACTGGCGTACCTTCTTAAAGGACCACGGTTTAGAAGCCAGCATGAGTCGACGCGGGAACTGTCACGATAACGCCGTCGCCGAGAGCTTCTTCTCGAACCTCAAAACCGAGCGGATCAAGCGCAAAATCTACCCAACACGGAATGAAGCAAGAGCGGATATCTTTAATTACATCGAGCTGTTCTACAACTCATCGCGCCGTCACGGCAACAATAATGGGATGTCTCCAGCTCAATATGAAGAGCAGTATTTACAAAAGCTGGCAGCTGTCTAGGAAACTAGGGCCTTGCCAAGCTTCAGTCCCAGGTGATGTGGACCTTTCTGCTAGTTTTCTTGATCTTATTTAACAACGAGTTTTTGTATCCATAATATTTAAACGCTCTCTGAAGGATGATCTCCATCGTGGTTAGCCATCGTTCAGGAAATACAAACTCGTCGTTACGGGTAGTACAGGGCACTCTGGTTACATTTGCACCCCAAAAGGATCGCAGCATCAAGGGCAGAGGTTCATGAGGTGTGCAGAGTTGAAACTTTGGTAATCGTTTTCACAGCTTTATTGCTATGTATATCCTGAATTATCCTCTCCCATGACGAGTGCATGATCTGATTGACGACTTCAGAATGTTGAGTTTCACAGGCAACAGCGTCATGTATTGGTAACGTGAATATATCTTTGGCTACAGCCTGAAGCATTACATCCTTTAGGATCAGTCCCTCGTAATTCATTGCATAAACTCCAAACCCTGAATGCAACTCGACACCTTTAAACCTTTTCTGGAATGCTTCACTGATCTTCTCTGACGCTTGGTGAGAGACTCGTTCTGACAGTGCTGCCCCTTTTGCTTCTTCAAGGCTGCAACAGTTCATAGCTACTGTCATAAAGCCTTTGACTTCTTTTCTACTAACACCTGCTATTTCTGCTAACTCTGCATAAGGGTCTAAACCTTCGTATGGCTTGCCAAGATAGGCTAGATAAATTCTCAGATGGTTGGCATTAAAGTCTACTTCAGCGATAGGGTTGCCATTAATCAGGGTGCGTAGACGTATCTCATAATCTCTGGACGGTAAGTTCTGGAAAGGTGTTATCAATCTACCAACAGTAAAAGGGTTTCCATTAAATGTTTGTCTGATCGGGGCTTTTAGCGTCCACGACTGATGCCTAGCAAACTCGTTAATAGTGATGATGTCTTTTACATCTTGGTGGTCATCACTCCACTTGAAATCTTTAAACGCTTCGTCAGGTTTATTGATCTTCAGGTGCTTTGAACTGGGCACTATGTTTTGCTCTACGAATGGTGAGAACTTAACAAGCTGCATGGCAAGTGATCTTGTCGGATAGTAGTGATCTTCTACGTTTCCTTTCTCAAAAGATTCACCAGTATTTTTGAAGACAAGACCAGCTTCAACCAACAGATTTAAGATTGCTCCAGTTATCCTCTCGCTTTTATAGATATGACATTGATTTGGTCGATACTTCCACTGACCTGATGCGGTAAGTTTGTTTGACGCTGCTATACAGAGCCATAGCCTTGTAATGACACAGCGTGAAAGGTTAAGCATTATCTGCTCGTAGACGGCTCTGTAAGCCTTCTGATAGGTTTTCTGCTTAGGTGCTGGGATTTGTATTAGGTCGTTTAAAAGCTCGTCAAACTGCCCCTGCAAGCCACTGGATGGAGCGAGATACAGATCATTAGGAAAGGTGTGTGTTTTGCCTCGTTCGCTAACTGGTTTCTCTTTACCTTCCTCTATTAGGCGAAGTAGCTCAGTGTCTAGAGATGTTATGCACATAGGGACGGAAGTGGTGACTGCAGAGTCTACATCACAACCTTCATTCTTCTTATGTCCCATGAACCACACCCCTTTGATACGTGTTAAGGCATTATTCTATCGATGTGAACGATCTCATCAATTGATGCTTTTTACTGTTACAAGACACAGATAAAGAGAACGGTAATCATCAACCTTCTACGTGAACATCAATCTGAATACACGACACAAAAACAGTTAACGTTAAGGTATTTGAAGTTATTATAAAAAAGCCTTTAATATCAATGATTTACGTTTAATGAAATGGTGTTAGTAATTGATGTTTTGGGGCTTAATGTTGTTCGGAGGGATGTTTGAAGTTGTAGTAAAAGGGTGATTAAAGATCACTAGTTTTAATGTTTTACTACGCAGAAGAGGGTATCACAAATGGACCAAAAAGTCAATTTTAGTGCTGTTCTGGCTGTCGTGTTTAGGGGCTAAATAGGGTGCTGCACTGACACACACTTCTTCAGTATGTCAGCGCAGATTGTGCAGCGTGATACCCGCTTAAGCATACTTCTTCTTGCTGGTCGTGTTGCTACGTAACTTCTCACTGTCCTTAGTTTCTGATCAGTCCAGTAGTCGCGCCAAGTTAGTTAATATTTGGTGAGGGTATTTTTGTAGTCTATGGATTGACCTGTGACGGCAGTTACTAGAATTAATTTTTATAAATTCACCTAACTTGTATCTGACAAGCAGCATACGCAATAGAAGAGGTGCTTTCCCCACCCCCGCCCCTATATAGACCCCGCCCTGATCTTCTCTCGACCTAGATCAAGATGTAATGCAGTTAACGTAACGCTTCTCAGATAGTCTTACAGAGCCTTACAGGAGGAATTATGAAACCTGCCAGAGCAGATGATGATGGTGTGTCATGTAGCCTACTGAGGCATGACAAAGGGGTGTTGTAGAAAGTGTAGACAAACTGACGCTCTTGAAGGTGAACCGAGGGTATGTAAGTATTTGATTCTAGGTTCTGACAAGTGCCATTGGAGTCTGTAGAGGGACATGAGCCTGCCGCTTAGGCACTCACTGACCGCCATATAAACAAACAGCCCCGCAGATGCGGGGCTTTTTGTTGATTGGGCTGTAGATTTGAACCCGAGAAGAGGGTTCGACAAATTGCGAGAGCAATTTGGACCGCCGAAGGCGCCCGCAGGGGCATTTCGGCCACGAGCCGAAATGAGTCAATCCCTCCCTGACCGCCATATAAACAAACAGCCCCGCAGATGCGGGGCTTTTTGTTACGGCAGTTCTGTACGAGCGATGCAGCTCTTAATGCGTTGTCAGTGCTGATGGCCACCAACACCGTGCGCGTGGCCATGCGCAATCTCTTCTGCTGTGGCATCGCGTACGTCGACCACCTCGATCTCATAGCCTAGAGTCTGGCCGGCTAGCGGGTGGTTGGTATCGATAGTTACCATCTTTAGGCCCGGCTTCACAACGGTCACCTGACGCATGCCTTGCTCCGTCTTTACAACTGCTATCATGCCCGGTTTCCAGCTACGCTGACCTTTGGGAAGGCCCTGCAGATGTTTCATTGGTACACGAATCTCTGAATCGGGCTGACGTTCGCCATGCGCCTGATCGGGGGAGAGCGTTAGGGAGAAACGGTCTCCTACGCTTTTGCCCTCGAGCTCTGCTTCTATCGCAGCAAGCATTCCGTTGTGGCCATGTAGGTAGGCCATAGGGTTGGTTTCTCGATTGGTCTCGATTTGATTGCCGTCAGCATCTGACAGGGTATAAAAAAATTGCACAACTTTATCTTTGCTGATCTGTGACACCGGCAGCTCCTTGGTCGGTTAGATATGAGTGCGCCGAGTATCCGATGTGCGGCAGCCTTTGGCAAGTGGGCTATTGAAGGGGGGGCGACCCTAATAAGCGTTCGCGCGAGATCGACGGGGTTCAGCGGTTTATTGAGAACTGCATTCGCTCCGGCTCGACTGATCGCCTCAGTCTCCTGCCCCAGTGTCGCTGCCGTTAGTCCGATAATCGGCCGCTCGGTACCTTGACGACGCAGTTCCGCCGTCAGCTCTACACCGCTCATTTTTGGCATGAAAATATCGGTGAGCACTAAGTCTGTTTGACTCTCATTGTATACTTTCAACGCCTCTAGCCCATTTTTAGCGATTCTGACTTTGACGCCATAGTCGCTTAGCATGATTGCAGTCATCTCAAGGATCGCGTTGTCGTCCTCTACCAGCAGAACACTCAAGCCGGGAAGGACTGCATTTGGGTCCTCGGATTGTTCTGTCGTTAGGTCGGATTCGGTGGCCAACTCAGCATCCCATTCTAGGATGAAGCTCGCGCCTGAGTTTGCGTTGGGTTTTAAACTGAGGTTTCCGCCCATCAACTCAGCAATGGTTTTACAGACATGCAAGCCAAGACCGCTACCATTGAATGTCTCTTCACCTCGCTCGTAGGGTTTGAAAAGACGCTCAATCTCATCAGCCGATATACCTCTGCCATCATCGCTGACTTCAAGTGTTAAGTGCGCGCGACTTGCGGTTGACTTCTCAACCTGTACGTTAAGGTCCACAACTTTGCTGTGAGCGTGGATGACTGCATTTCTGACAAGATTGGAGATCAGTTGTTTTAGAGGTCCGACGGGCAACCTAAGCAAGATATTTGATAGCTGCTGGTAGTTCGAGCGTAGCTTTATATTGTGCTCATCAGTTAGTGTCTTAAGAACACTAATTTGTGAACTGATCAGATCGCTCAGCATCACTGTTCTGAGTTGAGCGTTGGCGATGTGCTCGGGTTGTGAGACGGTGCGCAGCGTATCGATCACATCAATTAACTGGTCCAATGTGTTATTGAACAGCGCTTTATCAATGCTGTTTTGGTGGCGCGCTGCGTTCTCCATCTGCATTTTAAGAATACTGGCAAGGGTGCGCAGCTCATGGCCAATCACTGCACACATTGGACTCTCAGAGTTGGTTTTATTCTCTCAACAAGATAACAGCCAGTAAGCGTGAATTTCTAGAAGAAAATCTCACTACTTTAGAACTTCAGATAATTTTACCAGTTGATTGTTAGATGCAATCAGCCGCTCGGCGGTCACTCGCATGTGCTCAGCTGTAACCTCACAGCAGCCGCCGATAAGGCGTGCGCCCTTGTCTACCCAGCTCTGAGACAGCTCAGCATACACTTGCGGAGTGATATCGGATCGTTCGCCCAAAAGTGCCACTGAGTTGCCGGCGGCTAGCGCTTCGATCGATATAAAGCCGTTGGCGTAGGCTCCAAACGGCAGATTGAAGTGTGTGATGTGAGGGAGCGCAATGTTGATATCTTCTGGCGCGCTGCAGTTTAGCCAGATTCCGTTCGGGCTGTAGGGTAGACATACCTCAATAGCATGCTCAAGGCTTTCGCCTGACCTCAGCTTGCCGTTGGGTTCAACGCGAAACCCTAGTGCGTAGGGCAGGCCGGTTTCAGTGGCAGCGGCACAGGCGGCACGTGCTTCCGTACTGTTTGACATGGTTTCAATAAGTAGCAGATCCAGGTCTGCCTGCAATTCGCAGATTTGCTGGAACTCGGGCAGCATGGAGTCAAAGCTGCGGGGAGGGTCGGGGAGATAACTGCCGTGCAGTGGAGGCAGGCAGCCGGCGCGTTCAACATCCGAACTGCTCAGTGCAATCGCCTCATTCATAGCCTGTTTTGCTTGGACAAAGATCTGGTTACCCAGCTCAGCGATACCGGCACCTGCCAGCCGTGTGGGCGTGGCGGTGTAGGTGTTTATTGTCAGTGTACGGCAGCCCGCTTCGATGAAGTCTGCGTGAACCTCAGTCACAATCTCTGGCTGCTTCAGAAGAACCTCCACAGACCAGAGACGGGCATCTGGCTTGCCAGCGCGTTTGTAGATCTCTTGACCCGTACCGCCATCCAAAAAACCGATCTGTGCCATCTTACTGCTTAACCTCAGGTGAGAGTCATTGTTGGGTTAACGTTGGCTAGGATACTAAACGACGGGGTAGATTGATGCGAACCTCTTTTGTCGTTAGCCTGCGATATCTGAGAACTTTGAACCGGGAGAGCAGAATGAGTGCAGCGAGACCTTTAGCCGGGATTCGTGTGGTGGAGATGAGTCACATGATTATGGGGCCATCCTGCGGTATGTTTCTCGCCTTTATGGGTGCTGAGGTGATCAAGATCGAGCCACCCGGTGGTGACAAAACTCGGGACCTTAGCGGTATGGGGCGGGGCTTTTTTCCGACCTTTAACCGCGGCAAAAAGTCGGTCACCTTGGATATTAAAACGTCTGAGGATCGGGACAAGCTGCACAAACTGCTCGAGGGTGCAGACGTATTTGTTGAAAACTTCCGCGATCAGCGCGCTTACCGCATGGGAGAGTGGAAGTATCTCAAGGTTGATGAACATGAGTATCTCTTCAATGTGGTAAACGATGCTCGCGAGCGGGCGAATCAGGCGCAGAATCAGCCTGAACGACTCAAATCGATGCGTGAGACCTGGTTGGAGTGGAATGAGGGCATTCCTGCCATACCCGAGGATGCCAGCGTTAGTTTGGGTTATGGTCGCGCGGATATGCCGCAACGCTGACCCTAGGTTTGATACACAATGGGCCGATTCAGTGCTAAGAGCTGAATTGGCCTTTTTTATCTCTATTGTTCTAGTTGTGAATGCCTCACAATCATGGAGTTATGCTCTTAACCGGACTATGGTACAGACACTAGCTAGGTTCCCCCGCGGGCTGCTCCGGTGCGATACACAGGAATGAGATGATCGAGCGATTAAAGCGCGAAAAGGCGACCATTATGGTTGTTGAAGATGACCCAACGACTGAGCAGTCTCTGATCGACTGCCTGTCGGATCTTGGGAACGTCGTGACATTCTCCAATGCTGAGAATGCACTCAATTTTGTGTCGCGCGGAGGTCGAGTCGATCTTGTGATTGCGGACATCGTGCTTGGCCAAATGAATGGTATCGAACTGTGCGAACGTCTATCCGAGCACTTCAGTGGCGACCAGTTTGTACCGGTTCTCTTTTACAGCGCCTTTGCTGACTCGTCGATGGAGCGTTTAGCCTATCAGGCGGGTGGTCTAGATTTCATTGAAAAACCGATGAGTTTTGCGCGCTTGCAGTTGCGTGTGCACTCTTTCCTTCAAATCAGTAAGCGGTTTAACAGCCTGCGCTCCCGCCTGGCGCTTGATCCTTGTACAGGTCTAATGCAGCGAGTTAGGCTGGTTGAACGCGGATCCATTGAGTTGATTAAACGCTTGTTTAGCCATGCGCGTACAGTTCTACTGTTGATCAATATTGATGGCATGGCGGTAATCAATTCACGGGTGGGCTATCGTAAAGGCGACAGCCTGCTTGAGCTTCTGGCTCAGAACTTGCTAGATATCGCCGAGGGGACTGATAGTCCAGAGATGCTGTTGGGTCGGCATATGGCGGATCAGTTTATGGTGTTGATTCCGGCTTGCTCAAACGATGGAGTCGAGTCCGATACAGGGAAAGTTTTGTCGCAATTGCAGCACAAACTCGATCTTATCGATGCGGAATATGGTCAAGTTCGAATCTATGGCGCTTGCAGCTCAATAGTACACAACGATGATCTGCGGGTTGACCGTGGCGGTGCACAAGAGGTGATCCACGAGTTGCTGCGCGCTGCGGAGTTACAGAGCAAAGTTGCGAAGGCTGCGCATAATAGCCTCGCATTTACAGAAATTACTAATATAAACGATTGAACAGGTGTCAGTAGTGATAAAGCACCGGGAGTTAAACGAGAGTGGCAGATAAGAAGCCGGAAAAGGCGGTAGAAGTGGTCGAGGAAGCGCAGGATGATAAACGCTTCCAAAACCTTATAGTTGTCGCAATTGGCGCATCCGCGGGTGGACTTGAGGCGATTACTTCTTTGTTGCGTGCCAGTAAACCCAATGGGTATATCGCGTTTGTAATCGCGCAGCACATGGCGCCGCAGCACCGATCTGTGTTGGTAGAGTTGCTTTCGAAAGATTGTGAGTATCGCGTGGTCGGTGCAACTGAGGGTGCACTTATCAAACCCGATACCGTTTACGTGAACACACCGAATACCGACATTGTCGTCAAAGATGGTCACATTCATCTGAAGGTACCAACGACGGATGTAGGGGCGAAACCCTCGATTGATAAGCTGTTTAACTCTGTCGCCGAAGCCTTTGGTAATCAGGCTATCGGTATTGTGCTCTCGGGTACGGGCTCTGACGGTACTCAGGGCTGTCGTGCGATTCGCGACGCTGGCGGCATCACGATCGTGCAAAATCCTGAAACCGCGAAGTATGACGGTATGCCGAATTCAGTTATTCGTGCTCGTACGGCCGATTTGATTCTGAGCCCGGAAGAGATCGCTGCCTACCTACCAGAGTTGCATAAGCACCCCGCTGGGCTGCCGAGCTCCAAGGAGGATGAGGCCAGCACTGGTGAGGTTGTCTCAATGGATGGCATCATTGATCGCGTCTTTACCGTCACGGGCGTCGACTTCAGACAATATAAAAAGGCGACGCTGGAGCGTCAGTTGCAGCGAAGAATAAGTGCGTTACGTTTGAACTCTATTGAGGAGTACTTCTGCCATATCGATGGTGATCCCGAGGAGTTGGAGATCCTGCAACGTAGTTTCCTGATCTCCGTTACCGGGTTCTTCCGTGATGCGGAGGCGTTTGCCTCGCTGGGTACCGTGATTGATAACGTGATCGAGCAAGCAGCTGAGACACGCATTATTCGTATCTGGGTACCTGCCTGTGCGACCGGCGAAGAGGTCTACTCTATAGCCATTATGTTGGCCGAGAGGTTGGGCCCAACGCTGCGTGGTTATGAAGTGAAGATCTTTGCGACCGACATTGATGACATTAGCCTTGAGGTGGCGCGTCACGCCGCTTATGTTGATGCCGTCATCGAGCATCTTGATGAGCGTGTGTTGTACAACTACTTCGATCGAGAGGGCACTAAGTATCGGGTTAAGAAATGGATTCGCGACATGTGTATGTTCGCACGCCATGATCTGATCAAAGATCCGCCGTTCCTCAAAATGAATCTAATAAGCTGCCGTAACTTAATGATTTACCTAAGTTCTCAGCTTCAAAATCAGCTAGTGAATAACTTCCATTACGCGCTGACCCCTGGCGGTTTCTTGTTCATGGGTAAGTCTGAGTCTATCAGTACAACCGGTGACAAGCTGTTTGAAGTTGTCAGCAAAACCAACAAAATCTTCCGCCGCAAATCGGGTGTTGTCTCGTATGGCCGCTTTGGGGCCTCTTTTGCTACGAAGATGAGTCATGGTGATTCAGCTGCAAGTAAGACGATTGCTCCGGTATCTCGCTTAGCTGAACGAGTGCGCGGTGTTCTGGTGGATACCTTCGCTCCACCTACAATCCAGTTAAACGATGCATTCCAACCAATGGAGTATTTCGGTGATGTCTCTGCGTACTTGCAGATACAGCCCGGAAAGGCATATTTCGATATCGTTAGCCTTGCCAGTCCCCAACTTCAGACTGAAGTGCGAGCGCTGGTCAACCGTTGTTCGCGCAGCGACGCAGAGAAGGTTGAGCACATGGTGCGCTTCCGTTTCCCGAATGAGGAGACCGCCGCGTCGGTAAATATCATCGTGCGTAAGTTGCTCGACACAGTGACTGATTCGCATATCTATCTGATGACCTTCAAGCGCTTGGAGTCAACGAGCTCGAACGCTACGCTGCGTGCTGAGTCGATTACTCCAGAGGATATCCGCGCGCTAACGGAGTTGGAAGAGGAGCTCGATCGTACTCGTGACCACTTGCAGGCCGTCATCGAAGAGTTGGAAACCTCGAACGAGGAGTTGCAAGCGCTCAACGAAGAGTTGCAGGCCTCAACTGAAGAGCTGCAAGCCTCTAACGAAGAGCTTGAAACTACCAACGAAGAGCTGCAGGCAACCAACGAAGAGTTGACCACCGTCAACGACGAATTGCAGGCTAAATCGATACTGCTGACAGATACGAACGAGACGCTCAACAATATCCAGCGATCGCTCGATATGGGGCTTATCGTTGTGGATGTCGACCATCGCGTTACGCGCTTTACACCGCAGACTGTTCGTCTGTTCGGTATATTGCCAGATGACATTGGTCACAAGCTCACCAAACTGCCCAAGCACATCGAGATCGATGATTTGGGTGCGTTAATCGATTCGGTAATCAGTACCGGTACGCCAGTGCGCCGTCAGATCGAGCGTCCGGGTGAGAAATATCTGATGAATATATCTCCATACCGTCGTGACCAAGGGGTTATTTCAGGTGCGGTACTGACCTTCACCGAGACCACCAAACTCAGCGAGTCTCAGGACCGTGCTGATTATATACAGCACTTGCTGCAGACTGTCGGTTCGGTTATGGACGACGGTGTTTTGGTCACCAGTCGTGGTATGATTGATGTGCTCTTTGTGAGCTCTCGTCTAGAGGATTTTCTGCAGCGTAAGTCTGAAGTGTTGACTCGAGACCCGGAGACTTTCCTAGATGTGGTGCATAACGAAGACCGTGAACGTGTGGTTGCGCAGTATCGTGACCATGATGCTATAGGTTGGGACATCACTTATCGCCTGAAGCGTCGTGATGGTTCGATTGTCAAGGTACGCGATCGGGCAGTCCTGATGGAGAATAAAGAGACAAGCGGCGCCGATGAAATGGTCAGTCTGTTGCAGTTGGTTGAAGAACAATAAAAAGGAGAGTAACGATGAAGAAGAGTATCTTGGCATTAGGTTTGTCTCTGGTAGCGAGCATCGCAAGCGCAGCAGAGTACAAGCTGGCCATTCAGGTGAGCGATAACGATCCGCAGAAGATGAATATTGCACTGAATAATGCTCAGAACGTGCAGAAGCACTATGAATCTCAGGGCGATAGCGTCAAGGTAGAGATTGTCGCTTATGGTCCGGGTCTGCAGATGTACACGATGAAGAGTCCGGTCAAAGATCGCATCGATGCACTCTCTCTCGACGATAACTACACCTTCGCAGCCTGTGGTAACACGCTCGCTAAGATGGAGAAGAAGGCTGGCAAAAAAGTCGCCTTACTCGATGGTACGACAATGACCGCCTCAGGCGTCGTACGCTTAATGGAGCTTCAGTCTCAGGGCTACGCCTACGTTCGTCCGTAAACGCTCTTGCTCGCGCGGAGGGTGCACAGTTTTAAGCATCCTTCGCCACTCTCTCTGCTACTTTTCCCGCCACTCTCATCGCGATACTGCGTTTCGTTGCAAAAACTTATCTTATTTCGTAGATTGACCTGCTGCAGTTTAAATAAAAGTCATAAATGTCTCGAAGTTGGCTTGCATCTTGCTTAAGTCTCGTTTTATGAACAATTATCGGATTGATCATGCAGGTACTCATTGTTGATGACAGCTCCGTAAGTCGGGAGCACCTTGGACACCTCGTGCGTGAGGCTGGGTACTCTGCGCTTATGTTTGAGTCAGCGGAGAAGCTGCTTAGCTGGAGCGAGTTTCACGGTTTGGAGAGTACCTTAATCCTTATGGACTGGGTGATGCCAGAGCTCCAGGGCCCTGAACTTTGCCGCATGATCCGCGCCGATTCTCCTGATGCGAACACCTATATCATCATGGCGTCTGCCAAATCCGAGAGTGCTGATATCGCTGAGGGTTTAGGGGCCGGCGCTGATGATTACATTAGTAAGCCATTTGTACGCCAGGAGGTCATTGCTCGTCTTGAGGTCGGTATGCGAACGGTCGAGCTGCGTGCCGAGCTGAAAGAGACGGAGAGGAAACGGCTAATTGCCGAGCGCTATGCAGGTGTGGGCCAGCTTGCAGCGGGTGCTGCGCATGAGATAAATAATCCTTTGGGTTTTCTAAAGAGTAATCTGTCGCTATTGCAGAGTGACTTGCCGCGTCTACTGGACTTAATGAGAAGGTTCATGGACCCGTCTGAGTCTGTTGAAGCAACCAGGTCTGCGCTTGCGTCCTCAGAACTCAATGAGATCATTGAGGACTACGCTGATATGCTGCTCGATATGCGTCTGGGTGTGGATCGAATTTGCGCTATTGTTGACAGTCTGCGAGCCTTTACAGCCGAGTTGCCGCTTACTCGACCTGATATCGATTTGGTCGGCCTCATTAAGGAGTTAGCCGGCGACAATGTAACTTTGGATCTTCAATGTAAAGGTCGTGTTAGTGGCGATCGAGTACAGCTTAAGCAGTCCATACAGGCGCTGCTCGACAACGCTGCCTGGGCCACGCGAGAGGGTGGTGATGTTACGCTCAGCCTGAGTGAAGCCCAGGGGAAGGTTAGACTGGTTATCAGCGATACTGGCTGTGGTATCGAGCCGAGCAACCTCAGCCGAATAGCTGACCCCTTCTTTACGACACGACCGGTTGGCGAGGCTCTAGGAATGGGGTTGAGCCGAGCAGAGGCGGTTATTCGAGGTCACGGTGGGGACATACGAATTTCAAGCCGACTCGGGTCGGGAGCGCGCGTGATTGTGGAGTTACCAAGCCGGTGAACGGCAAATGCATCGCCCGTGAGCAAGATTGGCTCGGCACAGTCGCTGTTTATGATGATGGCAATCGTCGCTTCCTGAGCTTTGGCGATGAGGATGAACAGAGTTGCATCCTGAAGGCGAATCCGTCCCATCCGCAATATCCGTTCATTCGCTCCATGCTGCTACCTTTACTTTATGTCGAGCCCAAACGGGTGCTCTGTTTTGGTTTAGGAGCCGGTTCGCTCAACTCAGCAATGGCTGCAGCCTGTCCTGGCGTGAAGCAGGAGGTCGTAGAGTTGCGGCAAACGGTGGTCGACTTCGCTTACAAATACTTTTATCTGCCACGCTCAAAAGCGATGAATCTTGTGGTTCAGGATGCTGCAGATTATGTCGAGGAACCGATCGGGAAACGTTTCGATCTGATCTTCTCGGATCTGTATGATGCTCAAGGGCTCTGTGTAACTCAGATTGACGACCGTTTTTTGCAAGCTTGTATTGAGCGCCTACAACCCAAAGGGTGGCTAGTGCTCAACTGTTGGCAGGAGCATCGAGCAGATCAGGTGCTCGATCTGCTGGATAAGCAGTTTGAGCACCTATTTACCTCGACCACACCCGATGGTAACTGGTTGCTCTTTGCCACACATCATATGCCCGCTCTGAGTCAGAAAGCCTATAAGGAGAGGGCGCGAATATTGAGTGATCAGTTGGGTTTTTCGCTACTTTCGTTCGCTAAACGGATGAAGCCAGTATCTCGGTAATCCTGTGGGAGGGATCTGGCGAAGCCCGACGTGCGGCTGTGCCGCAAACCCCCTTACGCTGGAAGGATCGGTCGGGAAATGCGCTGCGCGCACATCCCTCCTACTTGATTAGGCCTATCTCCCTGAGACGCTGTTCCAGGTATTCGCCCGCTGTGTAGCGCTCACTGAGGCGCACCTCTTTACGTGGATGCACGAACATCGGGATGGAGTAGCGTGAGACGTTTGCACCGCTATCTGGGTTCACTACGCGATGAGTCGTCGACGGGAAGTAACCGCCACTCGCCTCTTGTAACATATCGCCGGTGTTAATGGTGATCATCCCCTGACCACCGGTTACTGGGAACCAGTTACCCTGCTTGTCTTTCGCTTCGAGGCCGGGCTGTGAGCCCGAGACGAGTAGGGTGATCAGGTTTATATCCTCGTGAGCGGCTGCTCGGACGGCACCAGGCTCAACTTCACCCTCGATGGGTGGGTAGTGCAGCACTCGCAGCAGAGACTGTTCGCTACCGGCGATCATCTTATCCAGTGATTCGAAGAAGTTGTTGGTCACTGCGTCGGGTGTATATGTCTGTATCCAGTTGAGGAGCTCACTACCCAAGGTCTGTAGGTCGGCGTAGAAGGCGCGAGTTTCGGCCTCTACACCTGTGGGTACTTTGCCCCAGGGGTAGACGTGATAGAACTCTTTCAAATCCTTGGCTGGAGCATCCTTGGCATTCTCACTACGAAACGGAAAATAACCGTCCTGCTTGCTCGGCTCAAAGGTGTAGTTATGCTTCTCCTGGCCTGCAAAAAAGTCCGCCCAAAGCTTATAGAAAGCGTCGATGCGCTCTGGCGTGATCGGGCTGTTTTTCAGCACAGCAAAACCAGATTCATGCAGTGATGTGACCAGATCATCACCCGCGGTCATGGAGTTGTAGTCAACCTGTTTAACGTTCATAGCCCTCCTTCTGGGCTCAGCTTATTGAGGGCTGTGCAGCCATAAATTGTTTTACTTCATCAAGGCTTGGAATTGCATCCGCTGTCCCTTTGCGGGTCACCTGCAGCGCTGCAGCTGCCAGTGCCTGGTGCATAGCTGTGCGCATACTGACACCATTTGTCAGAGAGGCGAGCATAAAGCCTAAAAATGTATCTCCCGCCCCGGTAGTGTCAACAGCCTCTACTTTCGGAGACGGGAGCGACCAGTCGCCATCCTCACCGATATAGCGAGCGCCATCAGCGCCAAGCGTGATAACCAGATGGGGTACCGGTATTTTATCCAGTGGGCAATCCAGTGCGCTTGCTAGAGCCGCCGCCTCTATTTGATTAACGATAAGAAGATCGGTGTGGGGCAGAAGCGCTAGAGCGGTCTCAGCGACAAAGGGTGCAGCGCTGTAGCAAACATTCATACCTCTAGATTTTGCTTGCTGTAGAAACTGGCTAACGTTATTCGTCTCGTTTTGCGCCAGAGCCCAATCACCTGCGCTGGCCTGTGCCAGCGCCATATCAATCTGAGCGCTGGCGATCTGTTGGTTGGCGCCCGGATTAATAATGATCTGATTCTCGCCACTCTCCTGATCGACCAATACCACCGCCGAGCCACTCGCCTTTGCATCTGTAGCGACCTGATCTAAACAGACGCCCGCACGCTGTAACGGTGAGATAAAGTGCTCATCGGGTGCCGCCATTCGACCGATATGCAGTACCTGCGCGCCACCCAGTGCCAAAGCTAGACTTTGATTCGCACCTTTGCCGCCGAGGCAACAGAGGTAATCCTGTGCTGTGAGGGTTTCACCTGGAGCAGGAAAGTGACCCAGGCGAAAGATGTGATCGATATTGATTGAGCCAAGATTGAATACGCGCACAAGGATTCCTTTTCAGATTCTGTTGGCTCAGATTACTGCAAAAGAGCTTCGGCTTAAACGCTAGGCTGGTAGATCCGGGTTGGATTTTGCGAATGAGTTAGCCTGCATTACACAGCTTCGTAGCAAGACGCTGAACACGAGGACCAAAGACCAGGATTACTGAGAATGCGATCGGCCATGCCACCAGGTAGGCAGCGCCCCAACGAATCACGAAACCCTCACTAAAGCCCGTGTTTACCGCAGTGATTACGAAGGTCATTATAGTTACCATAACGAGACTCATAAGAATGGACTGGATAAGGGGTGTAAATCTAGGATGAAACATTGGGTTTCCCATTAATTAGTAATTCCTAATGTATTAATTATGCCAGTGTCGAACGCCGATTCCTAGAATGAAATCTTTTGCGCTGTCGGAGATAAAACATGTGTGGACGCTACAATCTTTTGGATAGTGAGGCGGTGCGAGAACTGCTGGACGGGCTTGGGCTGCAGACCCAGGGTAAGCGGTTGCCTGAAGCCATTAATATCGCTCCGACTGAGCAGGTTCCGGTGGTTGTGAGAGCCCAGAGCGAGACTGGCTTGGAACCCATGCGCTGGTGGTTAACCCCTGCCTGGGCAAAGCAGCCCGATACACGATACTCCATGTTCAATGCGCGTTCAGAGACACTAGCAACCAGTCCGGCGTTCAAGCCATCGCTGCATCATCAGCGCTGTATTTTTCCGATGTCGAGCTTTATCGAGTGGCGTAAAGAGGGTGAGATAAAGCAACCCTATCTGGTGGAGTATCAGGAGGGGGCAATGGCGGTTGCAGGTCTTTGGTCGCATTGGCAGGGACTGGAGACTGAATTTTACAGCTGTACGATGATAACCACACAAGCCGTTGTGGGTTTTCAGCCATTTCATACACGCCAGCCTGCCTGTTTAGGGTTGGATGAGGCGCAGCAATGGCTCGATCCTAATATCGAGGGGCGAAAGCTAATGCATCTTCTGCGTCCGCAACTGCCGCAGCCGCTACGGGTACGTGCGCTGGACCCGGCTATTAATTCAAGCCGTTACAAGGCGGGCTTGAATCTCCTAAATCGACCCGAAACGCGGATAGAGCGTAGTTAAGTAGTACTTAATTGCAAAAAGTATCTTTTTTAGGGTTTTGAGAACTAGAACCTAATTGGCTGTTTCGGCGATAATTTGCGTTAAACCACTTTTGAGGCGCAACCGTGGAAGAGATCGAAAATCCATCAACGTATCAACAACTGCGTAACGATATTTTAGAGGGTGAGATAGAGCCTGAATCGAAGTTATCCATCGCTGTTCTTGCCGAGCGCTATGGTTCGAGCGCAGCCCCGGTACGAGAAGCCTTATCTCGTTTGGCGGCCGAGGGGCTAGTAACGCGTCGTGGTCAGCGCGGTTACTGGGCTGCACCAATCTCTGCAGAGGAGTTTGTTGAGGTTTCACGCCTACGAGAGATGCTCGAAGTAGACGCTTTCAGACAGTCGATTGAGCTAGGTGATCTGGACTGGGAGGCGCGTATTGCAGGAGCCCGTCACCGCGAGCTAGCCGTGCGCAAACAAACTGATCTAACAGACAGTGAAGCGGCTGTGCAACGCACGCGCGAGAATCGCCGCTTTCATATGGCGCTGATAAGCGGTTGTCCATCGCAGTGGCAGTTGCGCTTTATCTCGACACTCTATGATCAATCCGAGCGCTTTCGTCGACTCTCCTTAAGTCATGCCGTAGAGAGTAACGTTAAACCGCAGGTGGATGAGCATGAGCAGATTATGCACGCCGCCTTCAAGCGTGATGTGAAGACGGCTTCGGAGTTGTTGCGCCTGCATATAGTGCATGCAAATCAACAGGTGATGCAGACGCTTTTTCCAAATAGCTAAGGTTGGCTCAAGAGCCAACCTACTGGGTTCTTGAGCCAGTCGGTCGCCTCTTGAGTCGAAACTCTTTCGTTAACGAATTTCGATACGGCGAGGTTTCATCGCTTCAGGAATCTCGCGCACCAAATCAACGTGCAGGAGGCCATCAGCAATAGTCGCGCTCTCGACCCGCACATGGTCAGCGAGTTGGAAACGACGCTCGAAGTTACGCGCCGCGATGCCCTGGTAGAGGTACTGGCGCTCAACCTGCTCCTCGGCTTTCTTGCCGCGAATCACTAGGTTGCCGCTCTCACTCAGTATCTCAAGTTCATCTTGTGAAAAACCGGCAACCGCCATGCTGATACGGTAGGCGTTCTCACCGGTCAATTCGATATTGTATGGCGGATAACTTGGCTGTTGCTCGTTGCGGCTGGCTGCATCGAGCATATTCGCTAGACGGTCAAAACCGATTGCAGAGCGGTAAAGCGGAGAAAGGTCAAAATTACGCATGGTCATATCCTCAATTCAAAGCAATATGTATATATCTTCAGTTGTTGCGTTACCCCTAAGGCCTAACGCGATTAACGGACAGTGCTTACGCCCCTGCCTCATAGAAAGATATGGGTATGGGTAATTCGGATTTCAAGTCTGTTAGTTGATGCGATCAGTGAGTCTCGTTGAACTGGTCGGGATCGTTAGTGATCGCAACATCAACATTGGATGATGGAATCTTGTAATCGTAGACCCGCTCCCAGCCGTTTGACTCTGGGTGGCGTTCCCATACTGTGCCGGCGTTGTACTCCAGCAGTGGCGCGAGTGAGTCGTCGATCTGCACGAGCCGTTCCAGTGGAATTGGAATCATGTTGACCTGCTCGTCGGCGAGAAAGGCCTCGTCCTCGTAGCCCGTGAATAGACGCCATCCGGTGTCGTTGAGGTGCTCGGGAACGGTCTTGTACATGAAGCGCACCGGCAATTTTTCGTCGATCACGAGACGAGACATGAGGGCCAGATAACCGTTTTTGGTCTGGTTGGTTTCACCCTGCTGGGGCTTGCTCGCTTCGTTTTGGTTCATGGGGCACTCCTTAACTGACGGGCGCCCATTCTAGCATGTGAGTTGGCCGGTGTTAGGCCCTATGCCGACTCATCCTGCTTTTCAATGAGTTCCGAGCGCAGAATTTTGCACTCTTTGGGTGCTTCTATAGCCAGCTTCACCTGGCCGCCGCTAATCGATACCACACGAATTTTAATGTCATCGCCAATAACGACAGTGTTCTTGCGGAGGTCACGAGTAATGCTCAACATGACTTAGTCCCTTTGCGTGTTGAATGATCGAGATTCTCTCTTCCTGAGAGGTTAAGCAAGTATTAGACCAGTTTGGATCGCTAAGCGTAATCAGATTTTTTCTTAAATTCACACAGATCTTCAACCAAACAGGCCCCGCAGCGTGGCTTACGAGCAACACAAACGTAACGCCCATGTAAAATTAACCAATGGTGGGCATCTACTAAGAACTCTTTGGGCACCAAGCGCAGCAGGCGCTTCTCAACTTCCAGTACATTTTTGCCGGGTGCTATGCCAGTGCGATTAGAGACTCGGAAAATATGCGTATCTACGGCCATCGTCGGTTGTCCAAACGCGGTGTTCAGCACCACATTAGCTGTTTTGCGACCCACACCGGGTAGTGCCTCGAGTGACTCTCTATCCTCCGGCACCTCGCCGTTATGAAGTTCCACCAACATATGGCAGGTTTTCATCAGGTTCTCAGCTTTGGTGTTAAAAAGGCCGATGGTTTTTATCTTCTCTTTTAACCCGTCGATGCCGAGATCGATAATGGCCTGCGGTGTATTAGCGATGGGGAAGAGCTTGCGCGTCGCTTTGTTGACGCCGACGTCAGTCGCCTGGGCTGACAAGAGCACAGCGGCCAGCAATTCGAAGGGGGTACTGTACTCGAGCTCGGTTGTGGGTTGGGGATTGTCTGCACGCAGGCGCTCGAAGATCTCGGTGCGTTTTTGCTTATTCACGAGATATGCCCCGTTACCCGCACGCGTTTATTGCCCTTAACGCCCTGGTGTGGAGGGAGGGCGCACTCTAGCGCTTTGCGTTTAGCCTCTATTCGCGCGTCGATCACATTCTTGATCGCTATCAGCAGACCGAGTGCGACAAACGCACCCGGCGGCAGTATGGCGAATAGGAACTGCGGATAGTCGACGGCTATCACCCAGTGCCAATCACGGGCAGCTTCACCGAAGAGTAGCTGCATGTTGGCAAACAGGGCGCCGGTGCCGACAAGTTCGCGAAGTGCACCCAAAAGCACCAGCACGATCAGAAAACCAATCGACATGGACAGGCCATCGACCAGTGACTCGCGCACTGGGTTGCGTGATGCGAAGGCGTCCGCTCGCCCCATGATGATGCAGTTAGTCACGATCAATGGGATGAAGATTCCAAGAATCAGATAGAGATCATAGGTGAGCGCCTGCATCAGAAGCTCGATCGCTGTTACCAGCGCGGCGATGATCATAACGAATATCGGCAGACGCACAGATTCCGGAACCAAATTGCGAAACAGTGAGATCGCCAGGTTGGAACCTGTCAGAACGATGAGCGTTGCAATACCCAGTCCCAGCGCGTTAACAACCGAATTAGTTACAGCTAACAGTGGGCATAGCCCCAGTAGTTGTACCAGTGCCGGGTTATTATCCCACAAGCCTTGCTTGATCAGTTTAGCGTTTTCAGTGCTCATTCCGCTCCTCCTGTCTGGGGGGTAACCGGGGCAAGTAGCAGCGCACGATTCGCCTCAAAGTAGTCAAGTGCTGTAGCTGTCGCATCGACGATGGCGCGCGGCGTTATGGTTGCGCCGGTAAACTGATCGAACTCGCCTCCATCTTTGCGTACCGCCCAGCGAGGGTCGTCACTTCCATCACGTGAGCGACCGTTGAAGCTGAGAATCCAGTCTGATTTTGCCAGCTCGATATTGTCACCCAGTCCCGGTGTTTCCCGATGCGTGACTACACGCACACCACCCACGGATCCGTCCCTGTTGACGCCCACTAGCAGGTCGATATCGCCGGAGTAACCCTCAGATGTGCGCACAGGCAAGATAACACCGCTCACCTGACCCGCTTCAATCGCTTGGTAAGCGATTTGTTGCGCGCTGTGCCCAAGGCTGTCTGGGGATAGCTGGAGTTGATGCTGATAGAGTTCAGGATCAATGGATGAAGGGTAGATCTCAAACAGCGCTCGCGCAGCCGCCGCAGCCTGGTTAGCAGCGATCTGCTCTCTGGTGTTCACTTGAGTAATAGCAATAATACCCGCAGACAGGATGGCAAACAGACTGATCCCCAGGCCACTGCGCCGTACCGCATCCAGCAATCTAGTTGGCTTTTCCGAAATCTCTTGCATCACTCTTCACCCCTTGGGCCTTTGCGGATCCCCTTGTGGCCGTATGTACGTGGTTGGGTGTATTGATCGATTAGGGGTGCGCTAAGGTTCATTAGCAGTACTGCAAAGGCGATCGCATCGGGGTAGTTGCCCCAAGTGCGGATTACAAAGACCAGTGCCCCGATGCCTGCGCCGAATACCAGCTTGCCACGCGTGCTCGTGGCTGACGAGACTGGGTCGGTAGCTATAAAGAATGCGCCTAGCATGGTTGCGCCCAAGGTCAGATGCGAGAGCGGATCAAGGTAGTTATCCGGATCGTACCCATAGAACAGCGCACTGAGTACCAGAAGGCTCAGGATCATGCTGATAGGAGTGTGCCAGGTAAAGACTTTCAAATAGAGCAGGGCGAGCCCGCCTGCTAACCAAGCCAGTGCTACGTACTGGTAAGCGGAGGCGATAGCGCTGAGCTCTGCGCCTGACCAGACTTCTGAGGTGGTTACACCGCTGCGGTTACGCAGTAGGTCGAGTGGTGTTGCGCCGGTGAGTCCATCTATACCTAAGCCAGTCGAAGTGGCGCCGCCGAAGATCAATGAAAGTGTCTGCGTGGCGCTGGCAAGCGTTTCGCCCGGTAAGACCCAGTTCGTCATTTGAACTGGGAAGGAGACCAGAAGTAGCGCATAGGCTACCATCGCGGGGTTGAATGGGTTGTTACCCAGCCCCCCATAAACCTGCTTTCCAAAGAGAATCGCGACCAGCATGCCGACGATCGCGACCCAGTAGGGTGCTGTGGGTGGAATTGCGACTGCTAGCAGTAGCGCTGTTACAACGGCACTGTAGTCGGACAGGTAAAAGCTCAGATTCTGTTTGCGAAGTCGCACAGCGGCTGCTTCGAACAAAAGGCCGAAACTTACACAGAGTAGGACCTGAATCAGGGTGCCCCATCCAAATAGCAACGTAAGCGCCGCTATACCCGGTACCATTGCCAGCACAACCTTCTGCATCACGCCAGCGGTGCTGTTGTTACGGGTGACGTGGGGGGAGCTCAAGCGTAGCAGCATCTGTTATTCGAACCTCGCCAGCTTCTGGGCTAATTGATCAGCCTCTTCGCGTTTTTGTGGCAACTGCGCCTCCAATGTTTCGCGTTCATCATCGCTCTGCGCAGCCTTGGCAGCGCGTTCGAGTTTCGTGACTGCAGCTTTGGCTAAGGCTGCGTCAATCTTGAGCTGTTTAAGGTCTATACCTTCTGCGGCAGCCCGCTCAATCTGTTTATCCTCAGCGGCCTTTAAGGTCGCGCTGGCTTCGGCTAAACGGCTCTCCAATGACGCAATCTCGGAACTCTCAGGGTTACCCGCCTTGGCCTTCTTCAGCTTGGTTCGCATGATTGATACCTGCTGTTTGAGGGCCTTCATGTCTAGCTCCTCGGCAGATTGCTCTTGGGCCTGTGTATCAGGGCCATTTTCCTGATTTGCGTCGCATTTTGCGTCTGATTTTGCGATTTCCAAGCTGCTGTTATTAGCATTCAAAGACTTGTCATAGGCGGCCTGAGCTTCATCAGCTTTAGCGCTTAACTGAGCTACCGTAGCCTCTAACTTGTCTACTCCATCCAGCCCCTTATCCTGAGCGCTCTTGAGCGCTTTCTCCGCTTTACTCAGTTTAGTTCGGGCGACCGCGGCAGCTACCTTAAGCGCTCTCACCTCGGCCTCATTACTGCTTGCTGCACTGCTATTCTCTGTTGCAGCTTCAGCTTGTGCCTGCTGTTGCGCCTTTTTGCGAGCGGCTTGAGCCGCAGCCGCTTCAATCGATCGCTGTTTGCGCTTCTCGGCTTTTTCCGCGGCTTCACGTTCGAGGCGCTCTTGGCGTGCCTCGAAGCGGGCCCGGGCATGGTCGGCGCGGCGCTGTTCTAGCTCCTCATTGCGGAGCTCTGATTTGGCAAAGCGGTAATATTGCACTAGTGGGATATTGCTCGGGCAGACGTAGGCGCAAGCTCCACACTCGATACAGTCGAATAGATTGTGCTGGCGCGCCTTCTCAAACTCCTTGCCCTTGGAGAACCAGTAAAGCTGTTGCGGCAGCAGTTGCGCAGGGCAGGCCTGCTCGCAAAGACCACAGCGGATACACGCCTGTGCAGGTGGCGGTGCGGGCATCTCCTCGACCGTTGTAGCGATAATACAGTTGGTCGTTTTTATCACGGGTATGTGGGGGCTCGTGACGGGAACGCCCATCATCGGGCCGCCCATTATCAGTTTGCTCAGGCGCTGCTGATCGACACCGGCTTGTTCTAGCAGAGTGGTAAATGGCGTACCCAGCAGGGTGCGATAGTTCTGTGGTTGTGCCAGCGCATCACCAGTCAGCGTCACAATGCGCGAAATGAGCGGACGGCCAGTGGTAACCGCTTCATAAATCGCTGCAGTGGTGCCTACATTTTGACAAACAATGCCAACATCAGCCGGTATTTTGCCGCTTGGTACTTCGATATTGGTGAGCAGTTGAATTAACTGGCGCTCTCCTCCCGAGGGGTACTTGGTCGGTACAACTTGGATATCGATCTGCAAGGCACAAGCCTCCGCTGCACTATTGAGTGCGGCGATTGCCTCGGGTTTGTTATCTTCGATACCAATCAAAATATGGTGCGGCTTTAGCAGGTGAGCGATCACCTCTATGCCGCCGATAATAGCCTCAGGGTCGGTGCGCATCAGCATATCGTCGGCGGTGATATAGGGTTCACACTCGGCCGCATTGATGATCAATGTGTTTACAATATGGTCATCACCTAGGTGCAGTTTCACATCGGTTGGGAAGCCTGCGCCGCCCATACCAGCGATCCCTTTAGAGCGGATAAAGTCGATCAGTTTGTGAGGAGGTATCTGGGTGTAATCCTCGAGCCCCTCATATTCGCACCAGGTCTCTGCACCATCAGTTTCTATGACGATACACTCAGCTTCGAGCCCTGAGGCGTGGGGTACAGGCTGTTGCGAGATGTCGATTATCCGCCCGGAGCTGGGTGCGTGTATCGCTGCAGATATACGTCCAACGGGCTCAGCAATCACCTGTCCCTTCAATACCAAATCTCCCACCTTAACCACCGGCTCGGCGGCCATGCCGATATGCTGCAGCACCGGGATAATCAAGTGCGACGGGAGGTTGGCCTGGGCTACAGGCAGTAGCGTCGACTGCAGTTTATTCTCGGGTGGATGAATGCCGCCATGGAAAGCGTAAACGGTCATGCTTGGCTCTCCTCTGCCTGTGCTGGTCTATCTGTTGCGATGATCTGCATAGGGCTTGGCGGCGCTGGCCATTTCCAGTTGCCGATCGTGGTTGCGACCGGAATCATATCGATACAGTCGACCGGACAAGGATCGACGCATAGGTCGCACCCGGTGCACTCCGCCACAATAACCGTATGCATCTGTTTTGCCGCGCCGAGAATGGCATCGACAGGGCAGGCCTGAATACACTTGGTACAGCCGATACACTCATCCTCGCGAATGTAGGCGACCTTGCGTACATCCTCGCTGCCGTGTTCAGCATCGAGCGGGATGGACTCCACATTCAGCAGTTCTGCGAGCTGGTCAATGGTTGCCTGCCCACCAGGCGGACACTTATTGATCGCTTCACCGCCCGCAATTGCTTCAGCATAGGGGCGGCAGCCTGGGTGACCACACTGGCCGCACTGTGTCTGAGGCAGAATCGCATCGATCTGATCTACAATCGGATTGCCCTCTACTTTGAAGCGCACTGAGGCATAGCCGAGGACTAAGCCGAATATGAGCGCGAGCCCAAATAGCACGACAATTGCGGTGAGAATCGCGTCCATGTTACTCACCCTAGAATTTTACCAAGCCGGCAAAGCCCATAAAGGCCAGCGACATCAGACCCGCGGTGATCATTCCTATGGCTGCGCCCCGGAAGGGTACGGGCACCTCTGCAACAGCAATGCGCTCGCGAATCGCCGAGAATAGGATCAGTGCCAGAGAGAAACCAACCGCTGCGCCGAAGCCATAGCCAATAGACTCCACAAAGGAGTTCTGTTTGCGGATGTTAAGCAGTGCAACACCGAGCACCGCACAGTTGGTTGTAATCAGCGGCAGGAAGATGCCAAGCAGTTTGTAAAGCAGGGGACTGGTCTTGTGGACCACCATCTCTGTGAACTGCACCACCACAGCGATCACTAGAATAAATGATACGGTCTGCAGGTAGATTAGATCGAGCGGCTGCAGCAGATAGGTGTAGACCAGGTAACTGCAAACCGATGAGAGCGTTAGCACAAAGGTAGTCGCTAAAGACATGCCCATAGCGGTCTCTAGCTTGTTGGAAACACCCATGAATGGGCAGAGTCCAAGAAACTGAACCAGCACAAAATTGTTGACCAGTACGGTACTGATGAGTATCAGCAGAAAATCGGTCATTCTGTCCCTTACTCTTTGACAAGCTCTCAGGTTGAGCGAATCGATATTGTAACCCAGGTATACGCCCCGTTCCAAAGAACGGAGCGCGCTATTACCCTGTTTTTTAAGGGGGTTTAGATGATTTGGTGCTGCTCTAGTGCATCCAGAATCAATTCTACCCGTTGTGCGTTATCCAAGCGCTCATTGAGGAAAAGATCAGCTCCCTGCTCACAGGATGCTATCCAATCGGCGCCCTCACTGGATTGACTCAGAACAATCAGCCCTGCATCAACCAATGCCTGCTGCTGCCCAGGTGCAGCTATGAAGGCCAGTCGTCCACGCTCAAACAGAGCTCTTTCAAGCGTGTAGAGCAGTGTGCTGTCTGCGTTTGGAAGCCCGATCACCAGTGCCTGTTGGCCCAGGCGTATAGCTCGATCCTCCTTTGAGACAGCTGGTTGAGAGTAGAGCGTGATACGGTCAACGACGTGCTCTGAGCTCGAAACCATACCCGCCGCCACGGTAGCATTGGTTAGGCGGTCAATCAGAATAAATGCCCCGGTCTGACGTAATGACTGGTAATCATCTGCTAACACTGGGCGTTCGGCGCTGATCTCGACCTCGGCAATTTCGTTCAGGCCCAGTGCGGCTGGGGTGCAGCGTTCCAGCGAATTTACATCAATACGATGGTGGATGCGGCTCACCACCGCGCTGGTTGAGCTGCTAGCGAGCTTGAGCGCATAGGCACGGCCCGACACCAGAGGCTCATCGCTCATCCAGACGAGGTGCGCATTGAAGTTTCGTAATGGCTTGAGAGCTGAATCGGCGTGCACCAGTAGATCGCCACGAGAGATATCGATTTCATCCTCAAGGGTCAATGTGACGGCCTGTTGTGCAAACGCCTCGGGTAGTTCACCGTCCCAAGTGACTATTTGTTTAATACGGCTAAGTTTACCTGAGGGTAGAACCTTAACCTCGTCGCCGACTCGCACTGCACCGCTCGTTACCGTGCCGGCATAGCCGCGGAAATCGAGGTTAGGGCGGTTGACATACTGTACTGGGAAGCGGAACGGTGTTGCTGAATGCACTTTTCGAATCTGAATCGTCTCAAGCTGGGAGAGCAGAGGCGCCTCTGTATACCAAGGCATGCGGACGGAGCTGTTCACCACATTGTCGCCTTTGAGTGCAGAGAGTGGCACGAAGTGTAGGTCACTCAAATTAAGTGACTGAGCAAAATCGCGATACTCTTGTTGTATCTCCTCGTAGCGCTGCTGTGAGTAGTCGACTAGATCCATCTTGTTGATGGCTACGATGGTGTGTTTGATGCCCAACAGCGAGACGATGAAACTGTGGCGACGCGTCTGTGTTTGCACGCCGTGCCGCGCATCAATCAGAATGATAGCGAGATCTGCAGTGGATGCGCCCGTCGCCATATTACGGGTGTACTGCTCATGCCCTGGTGTATCGGCGATGATGAACTTACGCTTAGTTGTTGAGAAATAGCGGTAGGCGACATCAATGGTGATTCCTTGCTCACGCTCCGCCTGCAGACCGTCTACAAGCAGGGCGAGATCGATCTCCTCGCCTGTGGTGCCGATGCGTTTTGAGTCGTTCTGTACCGCGGCAAGCTGGTCTTCGTAGATCAACTTTGAGTCATGGAGCAGGCGGCCGATCAGCGTAGATTTTCCGTCATCAACACTACCGCAAGTAATAAAACGCAGTAGCTCCTTGTTTTCATGAAGCGCAAGGTAGCCCTCGATATCCTGAGCAATTAAGTCCTGTTCTTGGTTCATCAGAAGTACCCTTCAATCTTTTTCTGTTCCATCGAGCCGGCGCTATCGTGATCGATCGCACGGCCTTGGCGCTCCGAAGTTGTCGCCAGCAGCATCTCTTGAATGATCTCAGGCAAGGTGTTGGCCTCAGACTCCACCGCACCTGTTAGCGGGTAGCAGCCAAGAGTGCGGAAACGCACCGATTTGTGCTGCACGATCTCATCCTGATTAATTGGCATTCTTTCGTCATCTACCATGATCAGCATGCCATCCCGCTCGACCACAGGTCGCACCTCAGAAAGATAAAGTGGAACGATAGAAATATTCTCTAAGTATATGTATTGCCATATGTCTAGCTCAGTCCAGTTGCTTAGCGGGAAGACGCGAATTGACTCGCCTTGATCCACCTCCGTGTTGTAGATGTTCCACAGTTCTGGACGTTGATTCTTGGGATCCCAGCGGTGGTGCCGATCGCGGAAGGAGAAGACTCGCTCTTTTGCGCGCGAGCGCTCTTCATCACGGCGCGCACCGCCAAAAGCTGCATCAAACTTGTACTTGTTTAATGCCTGTTTAAGCGCCTGAGTCTTCATAATATCGGTGTGGCGTGATGAGCCATGCGTGAACGGACCCACGCCCATATCCACACCCTCTTGATTGATATGCACCAGTAGCTCCATGCCCGACTCTTCAGCCATCTGATCGCGGAAGCTGATCATCTCTTTAAATTTCCAAGTGGTGTCCACGTGGAGCAGAGGAAAAGGCGGCTTGCCTGGATAGAAAGCCTTGCGGGCTAGGTGGAGCATCACAGAAGAGTCCTTCCCGATAGAGTAGAGCATGATCGGATTGTCAAAGCTGGAGGCTACTTCTCGAATGATATGAATACTCTCTGCCTCTAATTGCTGCAGGTGTGTGAGGCGCTGTTCGCTGAGCTGTTGCATCAGATGTACCTAAGGGTTGGTTAAAACTTTAGGTTATTATCAGCATGGATTGATATAAGTAAAAAGAATATTTAAAACTTTGCTTAGTATCATTTGGTTATATTCAACCCTTTTTTTATTTCAAGTAGGTATATAAGATTCCGTTATAAATAAACAGGCAAATAGTATTTCCAGTTATATGTATTTCTATTTAATATCGCCGAAAGTTATATACAACGCCGGATTTAGAGGGCTTTAAAGTGGAAATTGCTTACACCTTGGCCGGTCTTGTGGTTGGTTTTGTCGTTGGTTTGACCGGTATCGGTGGCGGCGCACTGATGACCCCTATCTTGATTTTGGGTTTTGGAGTAGCGCCGATTGTCGCAGTGAGTACCGATCTTCTGTATGCAGCGATCACCAAGTGCGGTGGAGTGTTCGGGTATGCGCGCAAGCAACTGGTGCACTACCGAGTTGTTGTGTTGCTACTGGCCGGCAGCTTACCCGCTTCGTTGTTAACGCTGGAGCTACTCGCGAGCTTCGGGGCACAGGCTCTGATAGAGCAGGTTATCAATTTAACCCTGGGATTCTCGCTGGTGTTGACCTCGATTGCAGTATTTATGCGTCAGCGCGTGAAGCTACTAGCCGAGGGTATGCGCGAAACAGAGATAGGGCAGCGCCTTAAAAAGCTACGTCCGCTGTTAACTCTGTTAGCCGGCGTAGTCTTGGGTGTGCTGGTGACGCTCTCATCGGTGGGAGCCGGAGCTTTAGGTACTGCGGTGCTTATCTTGCTCTACCCACGACTCTCGATGGCACAGATTGTTGGTACCGATCTGCTGCATGCGGTGCTGCTAACCGCGGTTGCTGGGTTGGGACACTACCAGATGGGTAGCGTTGATACCTCGCTGCTGCTGAATCTGCTGATGGGGTCACTGCCGGGTGTGTTTGTCGGCAGTTACCTGGGAGCAAGGCTCTCGCATCGTGTGATGCAGCCGGTGATAGGAAGTTTGTTAATGGCAATCGGTTTGCGCTTTGTGCTGGCCGGTTAGTCTGGAGAAAAACGATGTACATATACAATGAAGTGGATCAGCGCCTGATTGATGAGCGCGTTGCGCAGTATCGCGATCAGACCCAGCGTTTTATCGCTGGAGAGCTCAGCGAAGATGAGTTCTTGGCTCTGCGGCTGATGAATGGTCTCTATATCCAGCGTCAGGCTCCGATGCTGCGTGTCGCAATTCCCTATGGGCTGATGAGCGCCGAGCAGTTGCGTGTGCTGGCTGAGGTATCGCGTGATTTCGATAAAGGCTATGGTCACTTCACTACACGCACCAACATTCAGTTCAACTGGCCGAAGCTAGAAGAGGTGCCGGATATTTTAGAGCGTCTAGCGAAAGTGCAGTTGCATGCCATTCAGACTTCAGGGAACTGTATTCGTAATACGACGACCGATCACTTTGCCGGTATTCACCCATCCGAGACCGAGGATCCACGCCCCTGGTGTGAGCTGATACGCCAGTGGTCAACGCTTCATCCTGAATTCGCCTATTTGCCGCGCAAATTTAAGATAGCAGTCACTGGATCAAGTGAAGATCGTGCGGCATCTCAGGTACATGATGTGGGCCTACATCTTGTGCGCAACGAGGCCGGTGAACTCGGTTTTGAGGTGCTTGTGGGTGGTGGGCTCGGTCGCACACCGATTATCGGTAAGAAGATCCGGGACTTCCTACCTGCGCCGGAGTTGCTCTCTTATCTTGAGGCGATTTTGCGTATCTACAACCTCAAAGGCCGACGTGATAACAAGTACAAGGCGCGTATCAAAATACTGGTTGAAGCCATGGGCATTGAAGCCTTTACCGAACAGGTTGAGCGCCATTGGCAAACTCTCAAAGATGGCGAGCTACGGATTCCTCAACAGGAGATTGACCGCGTCACCGCATTCTTCGCAGATCACCCTTACAGAGAAGATGCCGCAGCCGATTTGACGCTGGATGAGAAGCTCGACTCCAATCAAGATTTTCGCACCTGGTATGCGCGCAATACCCATCCGCACAAACAACCGGGCTACCGAGCTGTCACTGTCTCGTTGAAGCCGCACCTGGGAGCCCCCGGTGATATTACCGCGCTACAGATGGAGATTGTGGCTGATCTCGCTGAGCGCTTCTCCTTTGCTCAAATTCGTTCAACACATGAGCAGAATCTGGTGCTGGCTGATGTAGCTCAGGCTGATCTGTACGAAGTGTGGCAGGTGCTAACTGAACATAACTTGGCACGCGCCAACATTGGCCTGCTGACCGATATGATTGTCTGCCCGGGGTTTGATTTCTGCTCCCTGGCGAACGCACACACCTTGAATATCGCTGAGCAGATCAACCGCACCTTTGAGGATCTGGACTACCTGCACGATCTCGGTGAAATACGCCTCAACATGTCAGGTTGTATCAATGCTTGTGGCCATCACCATGTCGGCCACATTGGTATTCTGGGGGTCGATAAGAAAGGTGAGGACTGGTACCAGATTACGATTGGTGGTTCGAGCCGCGAAGATGCGTCTCTTGGCAAAGTCCTCGGTCGTGCTGTCGCAGCGGACGATGTTGCTGCCACCTTAGAGCGCTTGCTGGAGACCTATGTAGATCTTCGTGTCGAGGGTGAGCGTTTTATAGATACTGTACGTCGTCTGGGCGTTGCACCATTTAAGGAGGCCGTTTATGCCGTTGCTAGTTAATCGTGAGATACACCCGATCGATAGTCAGCCTGAGCCCTTGGCATTTAGCGAATATCTAGAGCTTGACGCTGCTGCACAGGCCGCTATAAAAGCGATACGTGCCAACGGAGAGGATCCTTTGGATCAGTTGCTCCTGCACGCTAGCCGTTTTGACATGATCGCGTTGGAGTTTCCCATTTTGAGGGATGGGCGCTCGTTCAGTATCGCTCGGGAGCTACGAGTGGCAGGCTTTAGCGGTCAGATTCGTGCAGTAGGTGAGACCAGCCGTGATAAGCTACAATTCCTTGAACGTTGCGGTTTTGACGCGGTTGAGCTTGATGACGAGTTGTTCAGGCGTGAGCATTTAGAGGCGTACACTGAGATCAGCGCTCAGTACCAGGGCGCGGTGGATCAGCCACTGCCAATCTACCGACAACAGGAAGCGACAGCATGACCCTCGATCTTCAAGCTGCAAACCAGTACCTTGATCAGCGCAGTGCCGATGAGATTGTGCGCTGGGCTCTGGAGCGCAGTCAGCGACCTCTGGTTACAACGAACTTCAGACCCTATGAAGCGGTTATTTTGCATCTGATTACCCAAGTTAAGCCCGAGATCCAGGTGCTGTGGGTTGATTCGGGCTACAACACCTCGGCAACCTACCGCTTTGCTGAATCCTTGATTGAGCGTTTGGACCTTAATATCGTCACCTATATTCCACAGGTGAGTAGTGCCCGGCGCAATGTGTTGATGGGAGGTATCCCTGATGTGGATGATCCCCAGCATGAAGAGTTTACCCGCCAGGTTAAACTCGAACCCTTCCAGCGAGCACTCAGTGAACTTAAACCCGATCTTTGGTTTAATGCCATAAGAAAGGATCAGACAGAGTTCCGTCAGTCGCTGGACGTTGTGAGCCAGAGCCGTGACGCTGTGTTAAAGGTTGCGCCGTTATTCCACTGGAGTGAGGCCGACCTAGAGGCCTACCTTGAGCGATTCGCTCTGCCTAACGAGTTGGACTACTTCGATCCAACTAAGGCGCTGGAGACGCGCGAGTGTGGTCTCCATACACAGCTCTGATCTGAGGCAAATTCATTGCTCGGCAGCCTGAAACGCTGCTGACACTGTCTCTGGAGTTTCTATGGAACCGGGTCTACTGGCTGTAAAGAGTTGGATTACTAGTGCGCTGCTCTCCGTGGGTGGCAGCACGGGTCTTTGGGTTGCTGATGATGTTGCTGACCATCGGCTCGGTGAGTATGTACCCGCAGATACGGTGCTTTACGCCGGTGGGCGTGCAACGCCGGCAGTGTTGGCACAGCTAGATTACCTCTACGCTCAACCCGATCTCGAATTTGACGCAGAGACCATTGCTCAGGAGCTAGAGAGCGGTTCGGGCTACGCCCCCTTGCAGCGCTTTGGTGCAGCCGTCGTGCGTAACCTTTTTGCTCCTGGCAGCGATATGGCTGATGTCTATGCCCGCTTGGGACTATCGATGAGCGGCAATCAAGAGCTCTTCCTTGACGGGCTTGTGCCTGTTCTGCACATTGCGGCAGAAGATAATAACCGGTTTGTTGAATTCTGGGAGTTACAGGCTCGCAGCGCAGGGCTCTCCGTTGCTGAGATGCGGATCGCTGGGCACGAGTATCTCAGTATTCGGTTAACACCGCCTAACGAAACTGAGCAGATAGATCTCGTTGTGACTCAGCGCGGCGATATCGCCGTGCTGAGCTTTACGACCCCGTTCGATAGTGCAGGTGAGTTGGCACAGCGTCTACGTATCGCCACACCTGCCGAAAGCCTCAAGAGCAGTGGCGCGTTGGCGAGTCTGAAACAACGTTACGGTTTTACCAACGACTTCAATCTGGTTCTGGATATTCAGCGTCTGGCTGAGGCCTTCCTAAATACACAGAGCTCTCGTATGGCAACCGACATCGAGGCGCTCTCGGCGCTACTGCAGGAGCCAAGTCCAGCTGACTCGTTGACTCAGGTCTGCCGCGAGGAGTACGCCCGAATTGCAGGCTGGACGCCACGAATTGTTGGTGGTTACACCTCAGTAGAGACCGAGCCTGAGTTGCGCGTCGCCAGTCGTTCAGTGATTGAGATTAAAACTGGAGATACGCTGCAGAAGCTGAATTTGCTGAATGGGCATGTGCCCCAACACGTCGCCGACTTTGATGCGCAGCTACTTGGCTTTGGTCTGGGTCTGGATATGGATCAGTTGTTGCCGGTGACCATCCAGCTGTGGAATCAATTTACTCAGGCGACATTTGCCTGTGCTGAGATTCGTCAAGTACAGCAGGAGATGTTACAGAATAATCCTGCTCTGATGGGTATGTTGACGGGTATGGCTCAGGGCGTAAAAGGCATCGGTGTATCACTTTACGATCTTGAGTTTGGTACTGCGCTAGCACCGATCAAACAACTGGATCTGCTGTTTAGTGTAGCGACTCAGAATCCCGCGCTGCTGGCATCTCTGGCGGCCGGTTCGCCGGCTGCAGCCTATGGCCAAATTCCGCTCGATGGCTCATCGGCCACCGTGGATTTTGGGGATATTCAGCCCGGTCTTACGGCTGAGGTTGCAGTAAACGGGCAGTACATAACCCTGAGCACTGGAGAGCAGTCCACTGCAGCTGCCAATAACCTAAGAAGCGAGGGCCTTGCGCCCAACGGTTTGATGCAGATGAGTCTAAATTACCCCGCATTCGGTGATCTGGTTGCGAGCTTCCCTGTAGACGAACTGCAAAACGGTGCCGGCTCCGATGAGACGAGTCTGTGTATCGAACGCACTCGCTTGGCTAATTTGCTGCGCCAGACACCGCTGCGAGCGGGTTATTCCATGGGTATCACAGCTGAAGGGCTGGATACTACAACTCTGTTCGCGCTAGCAGAACCGGAGCCCGCTCCAGCTGTAGAGCCGGTCGGGCGCTATCAGATATATGATCACACCTACAGTTGTGACCAAGGCGAGCGTATTGGTATCGAGACGATTCGCGCCGACGGCACTGGCTCATATAGCGAGACCGATGGACGTGGCACCTGTGAGCTCTATGAACTGGAGTACCGTTGGAGTCAGGCGGGTAATCAGTTGTTGTTTGAAGGCCAGAGCTCAAGAGGGCGTGATGATTGCACCGCCCAGTGGGAGGAGTACGGCCCGTACAATGCCAGTTGTGCACTGATCGCCGAGACCGATGGTTTTACCTGTCTCTATGCCGAAGATGGTTACGAATCGCTATTTAAGTACCGCCCGATCAATTAGGGCTTGAACTGGGAGTTTCAGTTGGAATATCTGCCGCTTTTCTTTGACCTTAAAGGTCAATCTGTACTGTTGATTGGCGGTGGTGATATTGCCCTGCGTAAAGGGCGGCTCCTTACGCGAGCCGGCGCGCGCGTGCGGCTCGTTGCACCTCGAATTGATGCTGAAGTCCGAGAACTGATTAGCGAATCTGGCGGTGAGTTGATCGAAGCTGAGTATCATGTGGACCACCTTAAAGGGGTTCGCCTGATCGTCGCCGCTACCGATATTGATCGGGTGAATCGAGCCGTTCATGCGGATGCTGTGTCTGCCGGTCTACCCGTGAATGTGGTGGACAACCCGCCTTTGTGCACCTTTATCTTCCCTGCAATTGTTGATCGTTCCCCGATCGTGATTGGAATCTCATCAGCGGGTAAGGCACCGGTCTTAGCGCGCAATTTGCGCGCTAAACTCGAGACGCTAATACCCCCAAGTTACGCGAATTTAGGCGAGCTGGTGGGGCGGTTTCGCGCTCAAGTGAAGGCTAAGTTCGATACCGTCAATAAGCGACGTAACTTTTGGGAGAAGGTACTGAGCGGTAGCGTGGCGGAGCGAGTCTTTGCAGGGCAGAATGAAGCGGCAGAGGCGCTGCTGATCGAGCAGATTGAGCGTGCTGATGCTGATCATCAGGTCGGTGAGGTCTATCTGGTGGGCGCGGGTCCTGGTGATCCTGAACTGCTCACCTTTAAGGCGCTGCGGCTGATGCAACAGGCCGACGTGGTGCTTTATGATGCGCTGGTCTCTCCTGAGGTGCTCGAGCTCTGCCGTCGAGATGCGGATCTGATCTATGTAGGTAAGCAGCGCGATAACCACGCGGTGCCGCAGGAGGGCATCAACGATCTGTTGGTACAGCACGCCAAAGCCGGGCAGCGAGTTGTGCGTCTGAAGGGCGGTGACCCCTTTATCTTTGGTCGCGGTGGTGAAGAGCTACGACAGTTGAAAGAGGCTGGCGTACCCTTTCAGGTGGTTCCTGGGATCACCGCCGCAAGCGCTTGTAGTACCTATGCCGGTATTCCGCTGACGCATCGCGACTACTCACAGTCGGTCAAATTTATCACCGGTCAGTTAAAGAAGCGTTCGGCTGAGATCGACTATGATGAGCTTGCAGGTACAAATCAGACCCTCGTGTTCTATATGGGTCTGCACACGCTCGATATTCTGACAGCAGGCCTTATGAGAGCCGGTAAAGCACCTGACACGCCAGTGGCGATCGTTTCGCGCGGTACGCGTGCGGATCAGCAAGTGTTAACGGGACAGTTAGACGATATTTGCGCGAAGCAGGCGCAGGCGCAGTTGCCTGCGCCGGCACTGATTATTGTAGGCGAAGTTGTGGAATTACACTCTGAACTCGCTTGGTATGGCGATAATCAGAGTAGCAGAGTGCCCATCGCATAGGTTCCGGCATACCCCACGACAAAGGCGATCGCCAAAAATAGAACATAACGGGCATAGGTTGCGAAGGTGAGGATCTCCACTTTCGACATTGCCACTATGCCGGCGGCCGAGCCGATAACCAGCATAGAACCGCCAACTCCCACCGAATAGGTCAGCATTAGCCATTCGGCATGCGACATATCGATATTGGCTTTCAGCAGGGCAGCGGTAAGTGGGACGTTATCGACGACGGCTGAGAATAGTCCCATTACAAAGTTAGCCGCGTAAACAGGCATAACTTGGTAGATACCCACCAGGTTGTCGAGAACACCAATCTCTTTCAGCATTCCGACAAGCAGTAGGATACCGAGGAAGAACATTAGCGTGTCGAACTCGATCTTGCGGATGTAGTCCAGCAGGTTCTCGCGCTTATCTTCCGAGTAAGCGAAACGCCCAATCAGGAACATGATTGACAAGCCGAAGAGGAAGGTCAGCACCGGTGGAATGCCTGCTATGACGTTTAACAGGATAGTGCCGATAATGGTCGCCAGAAAAATTACTGCGATCACTTTACCGACATGGTCGTCCCGTCTTGGCGTGGGAATAATCTCTGTTGTGCCGCGCAGCGGCATCGCCAGCATGGCAGCCAGGGTTAGTACGCTAGCGCAAGCGGGGAGGGAGAGTAGTAACAGCTCCTGAATCTCCACTTTACCTGCGAGGAATATCATCAGCGTCGTTACGTCGCCGGTAATGAGTGCAACACCACCAGAGTTGACGGCGAAAACGACCATAACGGTGAAGCGCAGCGTTTTGCGCCGGTCCAGTCGCAGAGAGAGCACAAGCGCGACAGAGACCAATGTCGCTGTGATGTTGTCACAGAGGGATGAGAAGACAAAGGCGAAGACAGCAACTAAAAACATCAGCTTGCGTTCACTGATACGCCGCGGCAGCATTTTATATATCAACGTCTCGATAAGGCCCTGCTGGTTGAGAAAGGCGACGAAGGTCATCGCAGCCATCAGGAACAGCCAGAGTCCTGCTATTTCGAGGATGTTCTCGTCCAACTTGTGCCTCAGCTCCTCTGCACTGACGCCTGTCTCAGGGAAAAGGAAAACTAGGATCCAAGCGAGGCTCCCAAGAAAGAGGGTCGATTTAGCTTTGTTTACATGAATCACCTCTTCGAAAATGATCGAGAGGAGTGCCACGAAGGCGAGACCGATAAGAACGGTGTGAAGCATGGACTTGGTCCTGTAAGCTAACGCAGAGGTTTGCACTGCGCGGTAATTGAGATGCGCAGAGTCTACTCTATTTTGGTCAGACTACTTGCTGATGTGTGACACTAAATGCTGCTGTTTTAACAATATTTTTTCATACCCTTATGCTCGGGAAGTCAAGCTAGAACAATGAGTCGCGAGGAGAAACTTCAGTCAAATTGGTTTGTTTACATCCTGCGCTGTGGTGATGGTTCGCTCTACACTGGCGTGACAACAGACCCTCAACGACGTTTGCGTCAGCATCGTGGGGAGATTAAAGGTGGCGCCCGGTATACTCGGGCCCGTTTGCCGATTGAGATTGTCTATCTGGAGTCGCAGTCTAACCGCTCCAGCGCCACGAAGCGGGAGGCCGCAATAAAACGGTTGAAAGTTAGAGACAAAGAGGCGCTAATTTTCAACCAATTTGAGCCTGAAGATTTCTCCAGTTGAATGGCAAAAATCGCCTAGAAAAATTGATTTAAATCCATGGCAAGGCCCTAGTTTCCTAGACAGCTGCCAGCTTTTGTAAATACTGCTCTTCATATTGAGCTGGAGACATCCCATTATTGTTGCCGTGACGGCGCGATGAGTTGTAGAACAGCTCGATGTAATTAAAGATATCCGCTCTTGCTTCATTCCGTGTTGGGTAGATTTTGCGCTTGATCCGCTCGGTTTTGAGGTTCGAGAAGAAGCTCTCGGCGACGGCGTTATCGTGACAGTTCCCGCGTCGACTCATGCTGGCTTCTAAACCGTGGTCCTTTAAGAAGGTACGCCAGTCGCTGCTAGTGTATTGAACACCTTGGTCGGAGTGGATCAGAACAGTTCCTTTGGGTTGCCGACGCCAAAGAGCCATCATAAGCGCATCGATGACCAGCTCTGCCCGAGGATTGTTCTTCATACTCCAGCCGATGACTTGACGGTTAAATAGGTCAATGACAACAGCCAGATATAGCCAACCCTCGTGAGTTCGGATGTAAGTAAAGTCGGTCACCCAAGCCTCATCGGGAGCGTCAACATCAAACGCTCGAGCAAGCGTATTCGGCACCACTAGACTAAGATCCCCGCCACTGAAGCCTCTGTGTTTCTTATAACCCCGGTGAGATGAGATGTCGTTCTGCCGCATAATACGATGCACTCGGTTTTTCCCGACCTGCTCGTTATCATCCTTCAGATCTTTTGTTATATTTCGGTAGCCGTACACAAATCCACTCTCAGCCCAAAACTGCCTGATCTTCGTTAATAAGCGCTTATCTTCCTGTGCGCGTTTCGACTCCGGGTTCCTACGCCAGGCGTAAAAACCGCTGCGTTCAACATCGAGCACTCTGCACATCGCTGCGATTGGGAACTGATCAAGTCGTGACTTTATGAACGCGTACTTCTCTTTGACTCGGCTGCAAAGTACGCTGCGGCCTCCTTTAATATGTCTCGTTCTTCAGTGACACGTCTAAGCTCAGCCTTGAGTTTACGGAGCTCTTCCTGCTGATCATTAATCGTATGATGTTGAGAGCTCGCGGAGCCATATTTCTTAACCCAGTTGCGAAGAGTCGGCTCTGAAACTCCTAATCTCGTAGCTACTTCGCTGAGCCTGTAGTTGCGTTCCGTGACTTGCTTGGTTGCTTCGATTTTGAACTCTTCAGTGTAACGTTTCGCACTCATTTGTGATCACCTCATGTTAGGCGTTAGTGTAACGCTAACAGGTGTCTACAATACTAGGGCCTTGCCACCAGTTTGCTGCGGAGCAATATTGGAAAAACAAAGCCTTATGCGTTGAATACCTTTCATTGGTATTTCGCATTTTGAGAACTAAACTGAAAGGGAATGCAGAGGGAGCCGTTTACTCGGTGCTGAGCTCAGCAACCTGACCCGGGTCATTATGGGAATTGACGAGCCGAAATCTTTTCCGGCCAAATGAGGCGGCACCCACGGGGCCGCCTCAACTATTTCAGTGGGATAGTAGTGATCAACTAGGTCGCCTCTTAAGGCGACACCCAGCCGGTGGAATGTCGGGTCCAGACCCGTCCTACTAGTCCTGCTTGACGGCACGTTTGCTTGGCTTACGGGCTGGGCGATCAGATTTGCCAGCAGCCTTAGCATCCTTTCCACCCTTTGCAGCGTAGCCATCACGCGGCTTACGCGGGCGCTTGGGTGCACCCTCAGAGTCATCACGACGACCGCGTTTTGGTGCTTCATCACTCCACTCACGAATATTGAGTGACTGCCCGCAGACACGAGCCTTTGCCAACTGGCTTAGCTGAGCCTTCGACAGGTTGGATGGAAGATCAACCGTGGTAAAGCCTGAGCTGATATCGACTCGACCGATCTGGCCCGAGTTGATGCCAGCTTCGTTGGCGATGGCACCGACAATATTGCCCGGTTTCACACCATGATCGTGACCCACATTGATCCAGTAGCGCTGTTTATCGGCATCAAGTGCTTCGCGGTTACGCTGGCGGCTGCCAGGTTTACCCTCACGCTCTTGGCGCGGTGCACGCTCGCGTTTCGGTGGTGCCGCGTTTGGATCGGGCTCGTTCTCGTCCAAGAAGAAACGACGGTCTGAGTTCATCAAACCGAGTGCCGCGGCTGCCAGCGCGCTTGCGGTAATGCCGCTTTCGGTTACCAGATCAGTGATCAGTTTATGGTAGGCGGTCGCATCGGCGGTTCCAGTCGCGTCAACCAACTGTTTCTTCAAACGCTGTGCACGCATCTGATTGATCTCTGCAGCCGTCGGCAGCACTAGCTTCTCTAGCGTTGACGAAGTGCGGCGCTCGATCTGGCGCAGCAGGCCGCGCTCACGGGGAGTGACAAACAGAATAGCGTCGCCGCTGCGGCCGGCACGACCGGTACGACCGATACGATGCACGTAGGACTCAGTGTCATACGGGATATCAAAGTTGAATACGTGGGTGATGCGATCCACGTCCAGACCTCGAGCCACGACATCGGTTGCAACCAGAATCTCAAGGTTACCTTTTTTGAGCTTTTCTACGATCTTCTCGCGCTGAGCCTGAGGGATATCGCCGTGCAGTGCGGCCGCAGGGAAACCCTCTGAGCGCAGCTGTTCGGTCAGCTCTTCGGTCATCGTCTTAGTGCGTACGAAAATCAGCGCCGCATCATGCTCCTGCTGCTCTAGCATACGGGTCAGTGCAGCAAACTTAGACATGCCGCGTACCTCCCAGATACGCTGGCGAATGGTGCTGGCTGTCGCAGTTTTAGATGCGATTTTAACGATAGTTGGTTCGTTCAAGTAGCTATCAGCAATTCGACGTACTTCGTTCGGCATGGTGGCCGAGAATAGAGCGATCTGGCGCGCTGGTGGCGTGTGCTGCAAGATCCACTCAACGTCATCGATAAAGCCCATGCGCAGCATTTCGTCTGCTTCGTCGAGTACCATAGCCTGCAGCTTATCAAGCACCAGAGTGCCGCGACGGATGTGGTCCATCACACGGCCGGGTGTGCCGATAACGACCTGTACACCTTTACGCAGTGCTCGTAGCTGAGTGTCGTAGGCTTGGCCGCCGTAGATAGAGAGGGTGCGCACGCCCGAAAGATAGCGTGAATACTGCTCACAAGCCTCTGCGACCTGAATTGCCAGTTCGCGTGTTGGTGCAAGTACCAGCAGCTGGGGCTGGTGCAGGTTTGGATCAACCCGGTTCAGCAGGGGCAGCGCAAAGGCTGCAGTTTTGCCGGTACCGGTCTGCGCCTGTCCAAGGATGTCGTCGCCATTGAGTAGAGCAGGAATTGACTCTGCCTGAATGGGTGAGGGCGTTTCGTAGCCAACATCTTTGAGTGCATCGAGAATAGCGGGCGCAAGACCCAGATCAGCAAAGCTGAGGGTCGGGTTTTCAGAATCTGACATATCGGAGGTTTGTTACCTGTATTTAGTGAGCGAACCGGTAGGTGGCGCCATTTGCGTCATTGGTTTATGGAGCGCACATAGCACAGACGAACAGAGGAGCGGCCCGCTGAAAGAAGCGAGATTGTACAGGGATTGATCAGTTGCTGTCTAGCGCTCGGCAGCAGCTTTAGCTCGGTATTTGCATACCACGTTGAACGAAATCAAAGGCTTCCAAGCGTTTCATCCAGGCATGCACCGCTGGATAGTCTGCTGGACTAATTCGTTGGAATTCAAAGCGGGCAGCCCAGGGGTAGAGCGCGAAGTCAGCGATGCTCAGCTCGCCGGCGACAAACTCTCGGCCCTCGAGGCGAGTGTTCAGCACACTCCAGAGACGGTAGGCCTCATCTTGGTAGCGCTTCTCGGCATAAGGGACAGGCTCTTTTACAAACATGTTGAAGTGGTGCGCTTGGCCGAGGTAAGGGCCAAAACTCCCCATTTGGAACATCAACCACTCCATAACCTCGAGTTTTGCGCTCGGGTCAGACGGGAGAAACTTGCCACACTTCTCTGCGAGATAGAGCAAAATCGCTCCTGATTCGAATATCGAGGTAGGCTCTGCGTTGATACCCTCACGATCGACAATCGCCGGGATTTTGTTGTTTGGACTGATTTTAAGAAACTCCGGTGCAAACTGTTCATTGGCACCGATATTGATGGGGTGTACTTCGTATTCGAGGCCACAGGCTTCAAGCATGATAGAGATCTTGCGACCGTTAGGTGTCGTCCAGGTGTAAAGGTCTATCATGCTGCCTCGCTGCTTATCGCTCTAGCCCCGGTTGCTCAGGCTCCGGGCTGGGTAAAATGGTTAAAGATGCTGATCAATTCATTTTCACTGTAGCTGACAATAATCAACTGCTGGCCGGGTTTGATCAGATCAGGGTCTTGTCCAAGCATCCCCTGTTGGTAGTTGTAGACGTAGGTGTCTTGAACCTTCTGATAGAGGAACTCACCAAGGAATGAGCTCCGGCGATTCTCCAGCGTCTCGTCTGCCAGCATGGGTATCTCTGCTGTTAATACGCGGCCACTCTCTTTCAGTTCAATGCCCTGAGCAAAGGTTTTAATCAGACCACGCTGCAGAATGCCCCACAGCCCCTGCGCATCGGTCGGCGAAACGGCATGGATGTAGAAGACCGTACCGGCTGCTAGGTCAGGGTCAGAGAGTAGCTCTTGTAGGCGAATCCGTTGGCCAGGACGCAGGGATTGAGCCGTTTGTGTTTCACCCACTTTGGTCACTTCTAGGTTGGTTGCGTCAACTTGCGCCGGCTCAAAACTTACAGCGGGAGCGGCACCTTGGGTCACGACGACTGACTGGCTTTGAATTGCTGCAGCGGCCCCCTGGATTACTTTAGAGCCTGAATCTATAGCTTGGGTTACCACGAGCTGCGTAGATTCGTCGCTGCTCTGCGCGGCAGGTTTTGCCTGATTGGTTTGCATGGTGCTTGTCTTAGCGGGCCCTGTCTCAGCACGCTTCTCAACGACAGTCTCGACCATCTGCTCAACCTGTTGGTTAAGGGAGTGGGTTTGAGTGGTTTGGACACTTGCTTCAGCAGTTTCAGCAGTTTCAGCAGTTTCAGGAGAGGAGGAACTGTCCACCTGTTCAATAGCTATCTGCTCCGACTCCATCGTTGGCATCTTGAGCAGCTGCTCGCCGGTCACAAAGTTATCCGCTTTGGTAATATCCAGCACCTGCTCTTGAGACTCAGTCGTTAGCTTCTCGATGTGCTCTTTGGCCGCTTCAACAACCGTTGGTTCGATCTCCCGGTTACTCGGCTCAAGGCTCTGTTGCGGTTGGGTATCGGTAAGTGAGTCGGACTTCTGAGTGAACAGATAGACGCCGATACCTGCGATAAGCAGAATCAGCACGATGAGCGCGCGTTGCATGTGGGCAATCTTCCCTGAAAGTACGTAATTGCGAGTTAGACCTGAGAATATCAGGTTTTAAGGTGGTTTAAAGAGTTTTGGCGGCCTTAGCTGAGTTAATATACTGTTTTAAGACTAATTTACCGGTTTCCGAGGGGTAGATGAGCGAATCTGATAAGAGTGACTTCTCTTCGATGATGTTGGGTGAGGGGGTCAAGCCGCTTAAGGCTGAAAAGAGAGTCTCGACGCGAGAAGCACTAAGGCGTGGTGAAATCGAACAGCTCGCGGAGCGACGCAAACAGGCTGAGGGGATCGATGAGCGTTTTCGTCTTCAGCCGGAGCAGCTGTTGAATCCGGCCGATCCGATAGAGTGGAAGCGTGATGGTGTGCAGGAGGGCGTCTATCGCAACCTGCGTTTGGGTAAGTACGCGGCCGACGCACGCCTTGATCTCATCAATCGTAGCCTGGCCGAGGCCGTGGATGAAGTGCCGGGGTTTATCAAACAGTGCTATCAGTTTGGCCTGCGTACTGTGGTAATCAATCACGGGCGAGGTAAGCATAATAAGGCACCGCAGAACGTTATGCGCAGTTGCTTGATGCTCTGGCTTCCCAAGATTGAAGAGGTGCTTGCGTTCCACTCCTGCCAGCCACAGCACGGCGGGCTAGCTGCTATTTATCTCTTGTTACGTAAGAACGAACAGCAGCGTCTCGAGAATATTGAACGTCACCGATAACCTCAGACGGCTGTCCAACTGGCCGTTTCTCGGTTTTTGGTACAGAATACATAAAGTTAGCATTAGAGGAGCACTTCATGGGGGACCGGCGATTTGATCGCGAAGCCCAGTACTGGAAATTAACCAGTCTGCTGCTCTTAACTGTCGCTGCTTTAGTGCTATTTGCACTGAGCCTACCTGAGTACACCACGGGCCTTCTGATTGCGGCTCTGCCAATCGCCGTCACTGCGCTACTGGTGGTGCGTTTTCAACGTAGCCTGATGCAGGATATGCAGGCGGAGTTGCAGCGCCAATTGCCCGTTGATAGCGATACAGGTGCTATCTCCCAATTTTGGTTTCAACGCACGCTCGAACAGGAGTGCCGCCGCGCTATGCGCGAATTCACCCCGATCAGCGTTGTTCATCTGCTGCCTGCAGACCTTACGCAGAGCCTGCATCAAAAGAGCTTAGTGGATGAGCTGAATCAGCGCATGACCCGCCCCGGAGATCTAGTCGCGCTTGATACGACGCGTGGACTCTGGTTGCTGCTACCGGCTACCAATGAGGCAGTCAGTGGTTTCGCTGAGAGAATCTTTAAGCTTGTCAACCAGTTGGCGCCCAATACTCATCTTACTTGTTACACATTCCAGCCAATGGCTGATCTCAGTCTTATCAAGGTGACCGACGTATTTGCGCAGCTCGAAACTGAGTTGGACTCAGAATCAAACGCAAAAATGCGCTGTGAGTCGGAAGGTTTTGATATGCCGAGCGTCACCTATTCGCTCTAGCGTCTGACCCACCAATGATCGATCTTAATCATCTGCGCGCTGCGCTCTCGTCAAGCTATACACGTTCACTGCTTTGGATAGAGATCGAGCTCCAAGCCGAAATCGAAGCCGAAGCCGATAATAAGCAGAGCGCAAGCGCGCTAGAATTGTCCGTGCTGAAATTGCTACAGACTTATGGGCGTGACTTCGAGGATCTGCTGTTGCTGTCGGACCGGCCGTTGGCGGGCTTGACCCCGATTAGGCGGGGTGAGTTTGTCAGACACCTCGGTAGAAGCTACCAACTGATCATCATCGACGCCTTCTCGGGGGTTAATCCGGCTACACTTGCGCAGGCGATCGGTACTCTCGAGGGTGGCGGTCTACTCGCTTTGATCACGCCGCCCGCCGCCGACTGGCCGAACTATTTTGATCCTGAATACCTGCATCTGGGTGTGGAGGCAGGGCAGCGTCCGCCGGGCCGATTTATCCGTTGGCTGGTACGAGCCTTGGAGAACTCCAGCGCGGTTCTGCGCTACTCCGACTGCTGTGCCGTCCCAGAACTGCAGCCGCACTGCCCACCAAAACGTATTGGACACTATCTTGGTGAGGCTCAGCAGCGAACGGTTTATCAGCTCCTGAACGCCTGGCAGCAGCCAAGAAGCTGTACGGTACTCGATGCGGATAGAGGCCGAGGCAAGAGCAGTACAATCGGCCTAGCTCTCGCCTTGCAACCCGTTTTTCAAACACAGCAACTGGCACTATGTGCACCCGATAAGCGGGCGGTGGCTAGCATCTATCAGCGCTTTCGAGAGCTGAATGATCAGCGGATTTTACCCAGGTTTTACACTCCAGCTGAGCTGGTAGCCCAGCTTAAAAGCGGATCTACTGAGTTGCGCTGCGTCCTTGTCGATGAAGCGGCGGGCGTGCCGCTACAGTTGCTGGAACAGATCACCGCTGAAGCTCAGCATCTGGTGCTTTCCAGTACTTTGCATGGCTATGAGGGTTATGCGCGAGGGTATGGGTTGCGCTTCCTCAAACAGCTGCAGGAGAGTCGGCCGGAGTGCCGTCGTCTCGCGCTGGGTGAGCCCCTGCGTTGGGCAGTCGGCGATATCCTGGAGGAGTGGGTCGAGCGTTACCTGTTATTGGCGCTAGAGCGTGCGGATTCAAAATTGTCAGAGGGTTTTTACGAGCTAAGCCTTGCCGACCTGCCTGATAACGAGTTCTTGTTACAGGATATCTACCAACTGCTAGCGTCTGCCCACTACAGAACTACCCCCGCTGACCTGAGGCTGCTGCTTGATGCACCAGGGCAGCGCCTGTTTGTGTTGGTGATTGACTCTGAGCTTGTCGGTGTCCTCTGGGTAGCCGCGGAGGGTGCCTTGGACGAAACCTTGGCGAATCAGGTGATGCAGGGTCGGCGCCGACCGAATGGGAATCTACTGCCTCAGTCATTGTTGCACTACCTTGGTTGGGCAGATGCTGGCGCAAAACGGTACTGGCGGGTGGTTCGGATCGCCGTCGCTCAGCAGCACAGACGGCTTGGATATGCGCGCGCAATGCTGCAGTCGCTGCAGGATTGTGCAGCAGAGCAGAGTGTGGATTTCACCGGTTCAAGCTTTGCTGGCCACGCTGATCTCATTGAGTTTTGGCGCCGCTGTGGATTTGTGAGCGTGCGGCGTGGGGAGTCAATTGATCCTGTCGCCGCTCAGCCCGCTGTGCAGGTGTTACGCCCGGTTTCAAGCAGAGCTTCCGGCTGGTTAGAGTACCAACAGCGAGCAGCGCTGTCCGAGGATGCGCTGCAAAACTTTGCCTATCACTTTGCACCGCTGAGTCTGGTGCGTGAACGGATTAGACAGTGTCATCCGCCCGAACAGCTCGCCTCGATCCTTGACGAGATGTCGCCCTCCAGCAAGCGATTAAAACCTCTGCGAGCTTGGCTAAGAGAAATGCTGGAGTCTCAGGCCAGCTGAACTTCATCACCGACAGAGATCTGACCAGCGCGCTCTACACTAAAGTTTTGACCAAAGAGTACTTCTCGATTGGGGCCGCGGTGTAGCTTGGCTAGCGTCCTGAGGGGCTCTTGATTCGGATCTTTGTCACCCGTTTGAGGATCACGCGTTATCAGCATGCAGCGTTCACAGGGTTTGCGACGACGCAGCAACACTTCGCCGATCTGAAGTAACTCCCATTCATCCTCAGCCCAGGGTAGAGCCGTATCGATCACCAGGTTAGGGCGGAAACGGCTCATCTCAAACATCCCACCTGTGGCCTGGTTTATCGCAGCTAGCGATGCGGTGTTGCAAACCAATAATGGGTAGCCATCGCTGAATATGGGGCCCCAGGGGTAACGCTTATCGGCCAGATCGGCTGCCTCTCTATTCCAGAGAACTTTGACCTTGCGTCCGAGCAGTTGACTGAACCAGTGTTCGGACCCAGCTAGTCTCGGAGCCGTAATTCTGCGCCCCCAGACCTCAACCTCGCCATTGAGTGAGCTCTCCTGATTGATGTAGGTAGAGCCCAGACTCGGATGCGATGCTCTCCAGCCATCCAACTCGGGCTGCACCTCAAGTTGCAGTAGTTTAGGCTCGCTGCGCGCGGTAACAAACCGTCCATCGGGTTCGCAAAGAATAAGCCGTCGGTCTCCCTTGATACCGAGCGCGTCGAGTTCTGCACGCTCTAAGTTCTCGCCTTTAGATGATTTAAGCGGATATCGCACTAATTGGCTGATTTGCATCAGCGCCTCCTAATTTCAGCGCAAGCGGACAGATATGAACTAGATTTAGACTAACAGTGTTAATACCAGAGGTTAAACCTGATGTTGAAGAACGTTTTAAACTCAGTGCTCGTTGCTGTACTCGCTTTAAGCCTGACGCAGACCTCGGTAGCGGCGAAGCCAGAGGGTAAGGGAAAGGATAAATCGTGGAAGTCAGAGAAGCAGTCTCGCGAGGAGGGTCGAGAGGTTGAACAGCCCAGTGCGCTTTTAGCTGAACTAACAAGCGCTCAACGAGATGAACTCGCGAGCCTAGTCTTAGAGAAGGAGTACGGTTTCACTAAAGATTCCGTGCCTGCCCAGTCTAATGGAACCGCTAAGCAGTTACCGCCAGGTTTGCAGAAAAAGCTAGCGCGCGGTGGCAATCTGCCACCGGGTTGGCAGAAGAAGCTGCAGCGAGGCGAAGTGATGGACCGCGAGACCTACAGCCAAGCAGAGCCTATGCCTGATGAGCTGTTGCGCCGCGTCACTGGCCGCGATGATGCCGTTGAGCTCCTGCGGGTAGGTGATCGCATTTTGCGTGTGATGGAGGGGCGCGGTACCATTGTGGATGTTATTGATCTAAGTGATCGTGCAATCCGGATATTGGAATCAAACTAACCGATGACCCCTGCAATCGATACCGCTAAAAGAGCTAATGTAAGCTTCAATACTCATCAATATGAACATGCACCCGGAGCGGCATATGGCCTAGAAGCTGCTGAGAAATTAGAGCTCGATCCGGCTCTGGTTTTTAAGACGCTGATGCTTGAGACTGACAGGGGCCCGAACGCGCTGGCGGTTGCGGTAATTCCTGTGGCTGCGACCTTAGACCTCAAAGCTGCTGCAAAAGCGCTGAAGCAGAAGAGGGTAGCAATGGCCGATCCTCAAGTAGCCCAGCGTTTAACAGGCTACCTGGTTGGTGGAATCAGTCCGCTAGGGCAGAAACGAGGTTTCGCGACCTTAATTGATCAGAGTGCGGAGTCTTTGGGTACAGTGTTTGTAAGTGCGGGCCGACGTGGGCTGGAGATTGAACTGTCTCCGGTTGATCTGCTGCGAGTCACGCGGGGGCAGTTCGCGAAGATCGCCAAATTCAAGTAGTTGACCATCGCTATTCTGAGCCCAGTCTGGGCTCAGGATTTCAGATAGAGACAGTTAGGCCATCTTCAGGCGGGGGCGAGGAAGCGGTCCGCGTTGGCCTGAACGTTTGACCACGGCAGGTCGGTGTTTGAAGTTGGATGGATCCAGGTTATTACGCTTCAACAGCTTGTAGAAGTCTGTACGGTTGCGATCAGCTAGTCGTGCCGCCTGGGTCACATTACCCTCGGATATCAGCAACACCTGAATCAGATATTCGCGCTCAAAGGCGGCCCGTGCCTCTTGGAAAGTCGGTACCGCACGCGGTGCATCACCGAGGCGAGACTCGACAAACTCGGCTGGAATTGCACCACCTTCACTGTATGCCGCGACACACTCATCGATAAAATCGAAAAGTTGTTTAACATTGCCGGGCCAGGAAGCCTCTGTCAGCAGTTGCATCGCACCTGAGCTAAAGCTGCCGCTAGCGTAGTCGTGAAGCTTGGCTGCCTGTTTTGCCCGCTGTTTGATCAGCAGAGGAATGTCCTCGGCATGCTCGGCCAGCTCTGGAACTTTGATCTGCATCGCCTGCAGTTGATAGTAGAGATCTTCAGTTAAGTTACCAGACATCATTTCAGACTCCAGATCACGATCGGCAGTGGCGATGATTCGGGTCTTCAATGTTTCGTTGTAGAGCGCACCTAGCGGGCGGTAGAGCCCCGTCTCAAGCAGCTTAATAATCTGGGTCTGTACACTATGAGGCAGTGTGTCAACATGATGCAGCAGCAGGCTACCGCCCTCCGTTCGCTTTAATATACCGATTTCGGTTGTCTTAGCTTCGGGAAACGCGCCTGCCTCGTAGCCAAACAGATCATGGATGATTTGCTCGGGCACTTTAGCGCGGCAATCGAGTACGGCAAAATTAGATTTCGCCCGATCACTCGCCAGATGTATTAACTCTGCAGAGAGCCGCTTACCGCTTCCAGCGGGGCCGGTGATGTGTACAGGCATATCGGAACCAGCGCAGTGGCCTATCTGATCGAGTAGCGTATCGATCAGGGCCGAGCGGTGGGTCATCAGGTTGCGCCAAGTATTTACTGCACGGCGCTGGTCTATCTGAGCAGCTGCCTGCACGAGATGGGGCAGTTGCACCTGCATACTGGGTAATTGGAAAAAGGCGAAACAGCCGTTACGCGTTGCAGAGATCGCTTCCATCACCTCGGTTTGACGGCAACGCAGCAAAACACGCGTGCTCTTATGAGCTTTAAGGATGTAGTCGTAGAGCTTAAAACCCGAGCTGTCGCAGATTGAGACGTCGACAATGGCGATGCCGTAATGCTTGCGCGCTAGCTGTTCTATAGCGCTTGCTTCATCTATCGCACTATCGACGCTGGCAACCAGTGGTTCACAAATCTCGCGAATCGCACCGATCGCCTCGGACTCAGTATCGATAAGAATAATGTCAGTCTGCTGCATGCGTCTGTCTTCTCTTTCGGCTCGGCAGGTCCGCTAAGCTTTTGTTTCTACAATATTTCACCTAAGCTGAGCTGCACAAAGCGTACCAAGGTTTGGCTAGGTCTCAGGCAAATAACATAATCTGAGCTCAGCTTAGCTCAAATGTTGCATATTTGCGACGTTTAATGGGCTAGAAAAATCTTGGCTGATAAGTTTTATAGATTCTAGTCGCACGGGGATAGGCATAATCGTAGTGAAGTCCTTTTCATCTGTACTCTCAAAGAGTCGAGGTTTCAGTCGACTGCTGGCTAGTGCGATCACGCTGGTAGTTTTGCAGGGCTGCTCATCCACACCCGAGTTGCCGGTTAATGCGCAGACCTATTTTCGCGGTTTGGTGCGCGCAGTCGATAATCAGCTGCAGCTGCGCGCCTGCAATAGGGTGCGCTGGGAGAGCGCTGGCCAGATCAGAGAGGGGCTGCGAGAAGCGATTATTGAGCGTCTGGCAGTAGCTCCGATGGGGGTGGGCATCTATCTGGAAGCCTGGGGCGAGCCTGGTCTACCGATATCGGAGCTGCAGATGCTTGGCGGTGATATAGCCACCTGTCGGCATCAGTTAGAGGGTATTGAGCTACGCGCGGGCGGTCTAGACCCGGTCTGGTACGCCGATCTAAAAAACGGCGTGCTGGAGGTGCATGACAGCACCCGGCTGAAATCCTGGCGCCTCACTAATCCCGAGTTTTCGATCTCAGGTAACCGCTGGCTCTGGCAGGGTGAGCGTACACGGCTGACGATACGTCGCTCCCAATGTTTTGACAAACTGGGGGTCCAGTACGCCTTAAGTGCTGAGTTCAGCGCTGGTGCTACCCAACTCAAAGGCTGCGCTCGCTATGGCGATCTTCAGCGCATGCTGCTAAAGACACGCTATTACAGCCGTGACTCCAAACGCGAACGTCAGATAGGACTGCAGTTGATCGACAGTTCGCGGTTTGATTTGAGCCTAATCAGCTCGACGGGTGCGCGTGAAAATTACGGTGGAAGTTGGCGTCTGCTTAGTAGCGGGCAACTGCTATTGCAGATAGAGGATGAGCGATTGCGCGGCTCTGGGCGCAGTTTGCGCTTTGTTCCTGAGGCGGGGCTGTTACGTCTCGCCAACAGTCATCCGCTAATTGGGAGTGACTTGACGCTCTATCCGGGCACCGAACCTCTGCTGGCGCAGAAGCGGCTAAACGCGGGCCTACCTTGAATCTTAAAGGACTCAAAGCCTCGCTAGTCCTTAATTTGCTGCAATAACAACTCTTTGGCAGCATTCAGCTGCGAGGCGAGCCAATCGTTTCCGCCACGATCTGGATGCACTTTCTGTATCAGCCGGCGATGTGCTTCGATAATCTCTTGACGTGTTGCCCCCGGCTCGACGCCCAAAATTTCCCGTGCTTGTGCTGAGGTCATCGGCCCTGCAGCCCTATTACTGTTCGGCTTGTTTGCTCCTTGATTGCGTTTGAAGAGGCGAAGCAGCCCTAAACCTCGGACAACCCATGGGAAAAGCTTGGTAAGAAACGGGAGTAGAACGGCAAAAAAGGCGCCAATCCAGTGCAGTTTGCCGGTTATCGTCAGATAGAGTAAGGCGAGTCCAATGATGATCAAGCAGAGCTTCAACAGAGCAATTGGACGCATCTTTGGCGGCTGTTTGCGGTACCAGAGGTATCCACCAACAACAACGAGTGAAAAAAGGAAGAGGCCAACGGGGTTCATCTGCTGAAGTATCCTTTAAAGTCGAAGAGTGAGGCGGCAATCTAACCCCAGTGTAGCAACGTAATCAGTAAGTTAGCTACGCGAGGAGCGCGAATGAAGATCAAATTGGATGCGTTACAGAGTGAACGCCCCCTGATTGAACAACTGGTATTAAAATCGTTTGAATGTGAGATCTATCTGGTAAATGTGAAAATTAATTCTAAGGAGTATCAGGTTGTCGATGACGCCGGAAAGCCTCTGATGTTTCGATCACAATTGGCCGCTAAGAAGCCGTTCAAAGGCTTGGGAATTACCGAGACGATGCTGAGCCACTCCAGCCCCTACAATGAGATGATTGGGATAGATTCCGGGCCGGTCGAGCCGATGTTGGTGCGACTTAACAACCCGGATGAGGACCTTTCTTAAAAGACGGTGTCCGAGGGATCTCGACGAAGTCGAGGTCCCGACTGAATCGCGTCATGCGGCGCCAAGCGCCACATAACCCTCCCACAGGGTTTACTTAATCCGCATCCCCGGCTGAGCACCAGCATGGGGCTCAAGAATCCAAAGATCCTTACCACCCGGGCCTGCCGCCAACACCATTCCTTCAGACATACCAAACTTCATTTTACGCGGCGCAAGGTTAGCGACCATTACGGTCAGTTTGCCTTCGAGATCTTCGGGCGCGTAGGCAGATTTGATACCGGCGAAGACGTTGCGCTCACCTTCACCTAGATCCAGCGTTAAACGCAGCAGTTTGTCGGCGCCTTCGACATGCTCAGCTTTAGCGATGCGGACAACGCGTAGGTCGACCTTGGCGAAATCATCAAAGGTGATCTCGTCAGCGATTGGCTCGATGCTGGACTTCTTGGCTGGCGCTGTTGCTTGAGCCGCTTGCAGGTTCTGCTTTGAGTCTTCGATCACTTTCTCAATCTGTTCTGGCTCAACACGCTGCATCAGCGGTTTGAACTTGTTTATCTTGTGGCTGCGCAGCGGTGTCTGGATGGCATCCCAGCTCTGATCTTCAATATTTAGGAAGGCCGCACCCTGTTTAGCAACCTCAGGCAGGACTGGCGCTAGGTAGTTAAGAATGATGCGGAACAGGTTGATACCCATAGAACAGCAGGCCTGAACTTCAGGTTCCATTCCTTCCTGCTTCGCGAGCACCCAAGGTTCAGCAGCGTCGATGTACTGGTTTGCCTTGTCGGCCAGCGCCATGATTTCACGCATTGCGCGAGCGTATTCGCGCTTCTCGTAGGCTTCAGCAATGCTGGTGCCTGCCGCCACGGCATCAGCATAGAGAGCCGGCTCGGCAAGTTCATCAGCCAGTTGGCCATCGAACTTCTTAGTGAGGAATCCGGCACATCGACTCGCGATGTTCACAACTTTATTGACCAGATCGGCGTTGACGCGCAGACGGAAGTCATCCAAGCTCAAATCGATATCATCAATGCCTGACCCGAGTTTGGCTGCGAAGTAGTAACGGAGGTACTCTGGCTTGAGGTGCTTGAGGTACGTCTCGGCCATGATGAAGGTGCCGCGCGACTTGGACATCTTCTGACCGTTAACGGTTAGGAAGCCGTGACAGAAGACACCTGTTGGCGTGCGGAAACCGGCACCGTGCAGCTCAGCCGGCCAGAACAGGGTATGGAAGTAGGCGATATCTTTGCCGATGAAATGGTAAAGCTCAGCATCGCTACCCTTGGCCCAGTAGTCGTCGAAGTTAACACCGTTCTTATCGGCCCAGTTCTTGAAACTCGCCATGTAGCCGATTGGTGCATCCAGCCAAACGTAGAAGTATTTACCTGGTGCGTCAGGAATCTCGAAGCCCCAGTACGGCGCATCACGGGAGATATCCCACTGCTGCAGACCTGATTCAAACCACTCGTTGAGTTTGTGTTTCATTTGCGCCTGGACGTGCGTATCCACCCAGCCTTGCAGGAACTCTTCGAAATCTTCCAGTTTAAAGAAGTAGTGTTCGGAGTCCTTCTCGATCGGTTTAGCACCAGACACAGCGGAGTAGGCGTTCTTGAGCTCAGTCGGGCTGTAGGTCGCACCGCAGACTTCACAGGAGTCACCATACTGATCGGCTGCGCCACACTTTGGACACTCGCCTTTGATGAAACGATCCGGCAGGAACATCTGTTTCTCAGGGTCGTAAGCCTGAGTGATGGTGCGTTTGGCGATATGGCCAGCGTCTCGCAGGCGGGTGTAGATCAGCGAGGCAAACTCGCGGTTCTCTTCCGAGTGGGTAGAGTAGTAGTTATCAAAGTTAACCATAAAGCCGGCGAAGTCGCGCTGATGCTCTTCGCTCACCCTATCGATCAGCTGCTGTGGGGTGATACCCATCTGATCAGCTTTGAGCATGATTGGCGTGCCGTGCGCATCATCGGCGCAGACATAGGTACAGGTGTTACCTCGTTGCTTCTGGAAACGCACCCAGATGTCGGTCTGGATATACTCAACCAAGTGGCCAAGGTGGATTGGACCATTTGCATAGGGAAGGGCGCTGGTGACCAGTATTTTACGCTCGTTGCTCATCGTCGGTGGATTCTGATTGGCTTAATGAAAGATCGGCAGATTCTACGCGTTCAGGCGGCTGGGATAAAGTGGTAGAATCCGCGCCCAACACGCCCACACAGATTCACAGGTACGAATTACATGGCATTGCCACAGGTAGATCCCGCTGTATACGAAGAGCAATTGAGCACCAAGCAGCAACGCATGCAGCAGCTCTTCGAGCGCTTTAATCCGCCGGAGATGGAGCTCTACCGTTCACCGACAGAGCACTACCGTATGCGTGCCGAGTTTCGCGTTTGGCACGACGATGACGAGCTCGATTACGTCATGTTCGAGCCGGGTTCGAAGCATGAAAAGTACAAATTGACCAAATGCCCAATGGTAGACCGTCGCATTGCCGATATGATGTTTCCGTTTCTGGCGGCGATTAAAGAGGTTAAAGAGCTGCGTGCACGGCTGTTTCAGGTCGATTTTCTCGCGACGCTCTCAGGTGAGTTGCTGGTGAGCCTGCTGTATCACCGCAAGATCGGTGAGGAGTGGGTTGAAGCCGCACGCCCACTGCGTGAGCAGTTTGGCATCGACATCGTCGGCCGCTCGCGCAAGAACAAGATTGTTCTGGATCGCGACTTTGTTTTCGAAACGCTCAACGTGAATGGCCGCGAGTACCACTACAAACAGACAGAAAATTCCTTTACTCAACCTAATGCCCGCGTCTGTGAGCAGATGCTGGAGTGGGCCATTGATGCGACCCGCAATAAAGAGGGTGACTTAGTTGAGTTCTACTGCGGCAATGGTAATTTTTCGTTACCGCTAGCACAGAATTTCAGGCAGGTTGTCGGTACAGAGATTTCAAAAGACTCGGTACGTGCTGCACAGGTCAACATAGAGAGAAACGCGATCGATAACGTGTCAATACTGCGTCTCTCATCGGAGGAGTTTACCCAAGTGCTACGCGGTAATTTAACCACACGCCGTACCGCAGGTGTCGACCTTGATGCCTGCGATTTTCGCACGGTACTCGTCGACCCACCTCGCGCGGGCCTGGACAATGAGACCATCAAACAGGTGCAGGGCTATGAAGATATTCTTTACATCTCCTGCAATCCGGAAACCTTGGCGTTGAACCTCGAAAAGTTGTGTGGAACGCACGAGATCGAGCGCTTTGCGCTCTTCGATCAGTTCCCTTATACCGATCACATCGAGTGCGGTGTAGTACTTAAGGCCCGTTAACCTACTGATTTAGTTTAAGCACTTTGCTAAGGGTGTAGAACTTTGCATTAAAACCTACTAAATTGGTCGGAAATCAATCGCTGCCAGTTTGGAGTTATCGTGTCAGAAGCAGTTAAAGGTTCGGCGCTGCCGGGTGTTAAAAAAATTGTCGCTGTTGCCTCAGGCAAGGGTGGTGTTGGGAAATCTACAGTTACCGCGAACCTGGCTTTGGCGCTTGCCGCGGAGGGCCAGAAAGTCGGTCTGTTAGATGCTGACATCTACGGCCCCAGCCAGGGCATGATGCTTGGGGTGCCAGCAGGTACGCGTCCGCAGACCGCAGGTGAGAAGCACTTTGTCCCCGTTGAAGCGCTAGGGCTGCAGACAATGTCTATGGGCTACCTTATCGATGACAACACGCCGATGGTGTGGCGTGGGCCTATGGCGGGCAGCGCGTTGCAGCAACTGCTGACGCAAACCCAGTGGAACGAGCTCGATATTCTGCTGATTGATATGCCACCAGGCACAGGGGATATCCAGCTGACACTGTCTCAGCGCGCCGCTGTTGATGGTGCTGTGATTGTAACGACGCCTCAGAATATAGCTCTGCTGGATGCCAAAAAGGGTATCGAGATGTTTGCTAAGGTCGACATCCCAGTACTGGGTGTTGTCGAGAACATGAGCACACATATCTGCTCAAACTGCGGTCACGAGGAGGCGATCTTCGGCTCAGGCGGTGGTGATAAGATCTCCTCTGACTACGACACTAAGCTATTAGGCCGTATTCCGCTGGCTTCGCAGATTCGCGCTGAAGCCGATGCGGGAACACCGACAGTGCATGCAGACCCTGAGTCTGACTACGCGCAGCGCTTCCGCGAGATCGCTCGCACGGTGATTGAAGATCTGGCGAGTGCGAAGCAGGCTGAGGTTCCATTTTTCAACATCATGGATGATTGATTAGATCCCCTTTTTAGGAGGGATCAGCGCGAAGCGAAGATCGCGACAACCGGTATATGTGCGGGTACTAAGCACAGCAAAAAAGCGAGCGAAATGCTCGCTTTTCTGTTAGTATTCGCCGCTGTTTTCACGAGTGGGTTTTTACTCAAAGGGTTCTATTAATGGGTATAAAGGCAGATAGCTGGATTCGTCAGATGTCGCAGGAGCAAGGAATGATCGAGCCGTTTGAGGCGGGTCAGGTACGCGCTGTTAACGGCTCACCAATTGTCTCTTACGGCACCTCAAGCTACGGCTATGACGTGCGCTGTGCTGACGAGTTCAAGGTATTTACCAATATCAACTCAGCTGTGGTTGATCCCAAAGAGTTCTCTGAAGCGAGCTTCGTGGATATTAAGTCGGATGTCTGCATTATTCCGCCAAACTCTTTTGCGCTGGCGCGTACCGTAGAGTACTTCCGTATTCCGCGTGATGTGCTGACGATCTGCCTGGGTAAGAGTACCTACGCGCGCTGCGGTATCATCGTAAATGTGACTCCGCTCGAGCCTGAGTGGGAAGGCCATGTGACCCTTGAGTTCTCTAACACCACGCCGCTGCCAGCGAAGATCTACGCCAACGAAGGTGTTGCGCAGATGCTATTTATCGGTGGTGATCAAGTGTGTGAAACCTCCTATGCCGATCGTGGTGGTAAGTACCAGGGTCAGACCGGCGTCACGGTTCCGCGGACTTAAGAGGTGTCGATGATTCTTACTGCACAACTTCTTGATGAGTTCTGGTCTCAGCTTGAGCAGACAGTCGAACAGCTCAAAACCACTCAGCCGCATGAACTGCCGGAGCACGGTGAACGACTACTTAGTCCCTACCGTCAGCGTCTGGCAGAGATCGATAATAACTTGACGCTTAATGTCGAGCGTCAGTCGGAAGAGGGTGCGGTAGACCTAGTCTTTGGTTGTGACGGTTACCCAGAGTCAATCCACACCGTACTTTCATTGGTTGACTCCGCACCAAAGATCTCCGGCGTGAAGGTGCGGGCGTTTAACGAGCGCTTTGATCCGGTGCCTCATATGGTCAATCTGGGCGGTGAGCTGATCAGTATCGACGAGTTCTGGTGTTCGCTGCGCAACATCAAGGGACGTTTAGAGTTAGCAATCTACCTCGAAGACGCACCCCAGGTGCTGGAGATGGACCCGCGCGTAGAGGCTGCGATGATTCTGCTGGATGCGTTGCTAGGCGAATACGAAATCATGACCCGAATCTGGGCCCTTGACTGGTTCGACCTGCCGGTTGAACCGCTGGACTATGGACTGATACCACTCTCTGGGCTGCGCGCTGAATTTGACGCGATGAAGGCCCAGGTGAAGCCGCTGGGTATTCAGCTTCACTAAGAAGAGCAACCTGTGCCTGTGGCTAGGTTTATTGGCAGGGCATCATCGGGATGCCCGCTAAGTCCTTTTAGACTCTAAGCTTAATTACCGGAGAGAACGTAGACGTTCTCATCCTGATCGCTCTGATCGATTGAAAGATCCATGTCAAACCTCCCCCGGTTTCGACTGTTTCATTCAACGTTGATCGGCCAACACCCAATTACCTACTGTTGCCATCTGTGTGACTTACCAGCGTTTAACGCGGTAATTTAGCATTGGTGTCACAGCGCCCAGGTGCGCTAAGCTAAGCGCATCTATCGGAAACAATAGCAAATGAGTAAAAAACTAGCAAAACTCCTTGATTCGGTTCGTCTTGAATACCTTCATGAGATGGAGGCAAACGGGCACACCTATCCTTACATGACGGCTCATCGTGTCGCCAACAAGAAGCTAGCGTTGCCGGCTAAAGAGCTTGTCGAGCTCTTGCTGGAAGACCCAAAGCTCCTCGCTGCACGCGCCTCAGAACTGATAGAGGATCCCAGAGAGGTAGCCAACCCAAGCGTCGGTGCGATTCTCTCAGCTAACCTTATTGTGGCCTGTGTCGAGGGGCTCATTGCTGTGGCAGTTAATCGTGATTGGTTAACGGTTGACGAGGAGGGGGCTGCGCAGATTGAAGCGCACGAGCTCGACCTTGTGAGGCCAATCAGCGGCGTGGATTACTCGCAAACTAGTGGAGAATTTGTGCCCCCTAAAGGCCGCTCCAGACTCTCTGAACTTTTTGCCGTTGCCGAAGCAGCGTATGAGAAGCAATTGGAAACGGGTACGCATGACGCTTATCAGTTGGCTCTTCTGGTTGCTTCCGATCATGCGATCTTCTCGCCCGATGACCTCGCCCCGCTTATCGCAGAGAACCCTCTGCTGCTAGGACTGCGTGATGATAGCCTGGTCGATCCTGAACTGTTTGAGGGCGATCCGCCGGCGGGCATGATTATCAGTGCTCATCTGACTGAGATGCTGGTACAGCAGCTGGTTGATCGTGCGATGTCGATGGGTGCGCTGGGCTTCGATAGCAGTGGGCACCCGATCATCGAAGATAACGAAGACGATAATCCCACAGTTCACTGATTAAAATGGCGCGTGTAGGAGGGTTATTCAACCCGGTCGAATGACGCGACACACCTGTTCTGTGACTCTCTCAGAGAAAGCCTCGATCGGCAGATGCCGACCCAAACCGGACCTAAGTACTCTCTCGAGATTGAGTTGCAGCTCAGTAAAAACGCATTGTTTCACTGATTCAAATCACCCAAAAGCAGACCTTTGATCTCGTTCGCCAGCAAGGGGTGAAATGCTCATCAATACTTCTTCGTGATACTTACGAGGATAAAATAATGAGTGAAGAAAATCAGAATGTACCCTGGAATAAAGGCAAACTACTCGGACAGAAACGCCCACTGAAGCTTAAAGAGATATGGGGAATCCGTATCCGTCTTGAGCTCGCAGGACAGACCCGCGATTTGGCGATGTTCAACTTGGCGATAGACAGTAAGCTCAGAGGCTGTGATTTGGTCGGGCTGAGGGTGAAGGATATTAGCCACGGAAACACCATCCAGCGCAGAGCCATTGTCGTTCAAAAGAAAACGGGGCGGCCGGTGCAATTCGAGATCACTGAGGAGACGCGTAAATCTCTTCGTGTATGGATCGATGAGAAAGGGTTAGGCAGTAATGACTTTCTATTTCCGAGTAGGATTAGCCGCGGTCGGCCCATCTCTACGCGCCAATACGCACGAATCGTCGATAAGTGGGTCACGAGTGTCGGACTCGATCCCTGCGATTATGGGACGCATACAATGCGAAGAACAAAGCCCACGCTGATTTACCGCCGGACTCATGATCTGCGTGCTGTGCAGCTTCTTTTGGGACACTCCAAGTTGGATAGTACTGTGCGGTACCTGGGCGTAGAGCTGGACGATGCGTTAGTTTTAGCTGAGCAGACTGACGTGTAAAAAGATCCGTCTTCAATAAAGTGGCCTTTTAGCTGCAGTGGGTTACCGTTGGTCAGCTACAAATTACTCGGTAGAAGGTGGCCATTGCTGTGCGGTGTGCAATACCCGCAGAATCCGTACAGAGATCGCGTTTTCGTCGTAGACGACTACATGATTTGTCCAGATGACTAACTCTCGGGTGCCTTCTACCCGCCCAGGCCGCCCCATTCTGGGGAAGTCTTGTAATCTTGTTACTTTGTATTCAATGTCATCCTTTACACGTTGGGCCGCATCAGGATTATCATCTGCAATGTATTCGATTATCGACAGTAGATCGGCACGGGCAGGCTCTAGCCATTCAAGTTCAGGCACCGCGACGTTTCCTGTCGATCATTGCTTGAACCTCATCCATTACGTCCTTATGGGCAACGGTAGGACGATTATCTTGCAGAGCTTCATTCACTTTTTCTCGAAACCAGGCATCGTGAGCTTCAGGATCTGAGGTGAGCCCAGCTGGCAAGCCGCCTTCTTTAGTAATTCTGGTGAGCAAAATCCTTACCGCGTCGGAAACGGTCAATCCGAAGTTAGCTAGAGTTTCAGTTGCTTCGGTTTTCAGCTGGTCGTCGACGCGAACGTGTAACATTGATGAGTGAGCCATAACTGATCCTCCAAGTAGTAACAGTATTATGTATCTCAATTGAGATACTCGCAACCTCGCGGAGGTCTATCAGTTAGATTTCGATTTGGACGTGAAGATAGTCCGGCGAAGTTCTTGCTCAAGTAGTGCAGTTAGAATCCACGGCGCCACCTCTTCAGCAGACGATAAAAGCCAGCCCTTTAGCGACGAGTGCTGGCCCATAGCGGTCCTTAAGAAATATCTAATATTCCTAGAAGCAGACGTTTAAATCCAGAAAAATATTGAATTTTCTGAGGATTATTCTTTAACCAATCCAACAGAGAGATCTAATTTCAGTCCAGTTAAGTATATAATTAAACCTTAGCTGGAGAAAGTAAATGACCGGAAGAAAGCGGTATACGAAAGAATTTAAATTGGATGCTGTGAGCTTGGTGCTAGAACAAGGTCACACACGAACAGAAGTGGCCAGAATGTTGGATGTGAGTCAGCAAATCATTGGTCGCTGGGTCAAAGAGTTTCAACAAGATGATGATGGTCAAGCTATAAATGTGCTTTGCGAACGATTGGTTAAATTCAGATGCCACAGAATGTTATGGGATGAAAATAAGACCCATTTACACAACTTGATATGAGACATAACGCGATACAAGCAATGGAACAAAAATGAGTTTTCAATATTTACCAAAATGCAAGGGAGTCGTTGCGTTAGCGCTTTCGGCGTCATTACTGGTGCTGTCTGCCTGCAGTGATGCACCTAAGGCAGAGGTTGAGCAAGCCCAGGTGCAAGCAGTCAAACTGGTTGAAACGATCAGTAATCCAAATCAAACCGAACGCGCCTTCCCCGCCGAAGTGTCAGCGGTTAAAACATTAGAAGTGAGCTTTGAAGTTTCGGGAAGATTAATTAAAGAGAACCTGCTGACGGGCACTATTGTCAAGCAAGGTGAAATTTTAGCTCAAATCGATCCAACGCCGTTTGAACAGCGATTACGTGAAACCACAGCGCGATTGGATCAAGCGAAAAGAGATTTAGCTCGAACTACGTCTACGTTTGAGAAAGGGTTGTCGTCTCAAGCTCAATTAGACGATGCTAAAACTGCTTGGGAGCTAGCGGTTATCGCTCGTGATAAGGCACAACAAGATCTGAGTTATACAACTTTAACGGCACCTTTTGATGCACAGGTATCTGAGCGCATTGTTGAAAATAATAGCTATGTCCGCGCGGGTGAAACCGTCGCTAAAGTACAAGATGTATCGCGCTTTTATTTCAATATTAATGTACCGGAACGTTTACTCAGCAGCTATCAAAAAGGCTCTCCCGTTGAGGCGAGTGCGAGCATTGTTTCTGCTCCGCACAAGCAATATGTGCTGCAATATGTTGAACACGCTACGCAACCTGATCCAATAACGCAAACATATAAGGTGGTGTTTGCAGCCGATGGACGCGATAGCAGCTTAACACCCGGAGCAAGAGCAGTTGTTAAAGTGACATTAGGCAATAAAACAGTTGATACCGGCGTATTAGTTCCATTTACGGCGCTTCAGGGCAACGATACCGAAGGATTTCATGTGTGGCGTTATAACGATGCAGATTCCACAGTTAACCGCGTGAACATCAATGTGCTGCAGATTGAGGGAAGTTACGCATTAGTGAATGGTGAAATAGCGCTAGGTGAGCGTGTAGTTGCTGCAGGTGGCGCCAAAATGCGCGATGGTCTGATTGTAAAACCCTACATGGCGGAGTAATCGCATGGATATCGCGCGCTACTCTATTAAAAATCCGGTTAATGTCTGGCTAATGATTTTGGTTTTGTTAGTGGGAGGGATATTTGCACTCGGCTCAATTGGGCGCTTGGAAGACCCCGCATTTACCATCAAACAAGTCCAAGTGGTAACGCAATTTCCGGGAGCCAGTGCGGAAAAGGTTGAGCATGAAATCACCGAGCCACTCGAAATCGCGATTCAGCAAATGTCGCAATTGCATCAATTGGAGGCAATTTCTAAACCAGGGGTATCGGAAATCACTGTAGAGGTGAAGTCTACTTTCGATTCGGATGTGCTTCCGCAGATCTGGGATGAATTGAGGAAACGCCTACGTGATGTCGAGAAGAACCTACCGGTCGGTGCGCAAACCCCCAATGTGTATGATGATTTTGGCGATGTTTATGGCATGTATTACGCGCTAAGTGCGTCAGAGTTCTCGCCAAATGAATTGCGTGAGTTTGCTCGCATAATCAGGCGAGAACTGTTAGTGACTGAAGGGGTTGCGAAGGTTCAGGTAAGTGGCGTGCGTCAAGAACAGCTAGTTGCCTATATTAACCCGTTTGAGTTGGCCGGTTTTGGCATTTCTTTTCCTGACTTGACCAATCTATTGGCTGACAACCTAAAACCGTTTAATGGCGGACGTATTCAGGTTGAAGGGCAAAAAGTGCGCTTGTTGGTCGAAAATCCGGTCGATCGATTAGATGAGATATATAACTTGTCTTTGGTAGTCCCTGGTACCAGCCGTTCTATTAAAATTCGAGATGTCGCTGAATTGCGTTTTGAGCCTCTCGACATTCAACCGGTGCTGATCCGATACCAAGGACATGAAGCGATTACGTTGGCCGTGTCAGCTTTGAATGATGTCAATATTGTAGAAGTTGGTGAGCGTGTAAACGCCAAAGTTGAGCAATTACTCAGTGAACTGCCGGCCGGTATCACATTGGCCCCCATATATGATCAAGCTGCACTGGTAGACGAATCGGTACAAGGTTTTATTAACAACCTCATTTTGTCAGTTACTGTGGTAACACTCACCTTAATGGCATTTATGGGTTGGCGTAGCGGCATGGTAGTGGGTTCTGTATTACTTATTACAGTTATGGGCACCGTGTTGCTGATGTGGTTAATGGGTTTGCAGCTTGAGCGGATTTCATTAGGCGCAATGGTTATCGCCATGGGCATGTTAGTCGACAATGCGATTGTAGTGGCAGAAGGTATGATGCTACGTATGCGTCAGGGTAAGTCTGCGATTGAAGCTGCTAGCTTTATCGTCAAGCGTACTCAGTGGCCATTGCTTGGCGCTACGGTTATCGGCATTGCGGCGTTCTCCGGCATCGGATTGTCAGATGATGCAACAGGTGAGTTTTTGTATTCATTGTTTGCCGTTGTTATGGTTTCTTTGCTACTAAGCTGGGTGCTTGCGGCGACCGTTGTGCCGTTATTTGGTAAGTACTTCTACAAAGTAGGCACTGAAGAAGAGTCTGATACCAGTAATGGCATCGTATATACAGGGTATTTAAAGGTGCTCACGGCAGCGCTGAAATTACGTTGGATCACCGTTGCAGTACTGCTGGCGATTACTTTGGTGGCTTATGCCGGCTTTGGTATGGTTAAGCAAGGCTTCTTCCCAGCATCCAATGCACCACTGTTTTTTGTACATTACTGGGGCCCACAATCTCAGGACATAAGACAAACTGCAGATATTGTGGCAAAAGCTGAATCTCTAATTCTTAACAGTGAACATGTTGTGTCGGTAACTAGTTTCATTGGTCGTGGTGCTGATCGTTTTACACTTACTTATGGTCCGCAGCAGCCCAATGAAAGCTACGGTTTCTTCCTCGTCAGGATGGAGTCACGTGATCAGATTGACGCTTTAATAGAGGACTTATCTGCTCGTTTGCCTAATGTTGATTTGGATGCGCATTTTTATACCGAGCGGATGCAATTTGGACCGGGTGGCGGCGCTAAGATAGCCGCTCGTTTTTCAGGCCCTAACACTGAGGTGCTAAGAGAGTTGGCTGCTAAGGCCGAAGCCGTCATGTTGCAAGATGGGCAGATCCGCGATATTCGTCATAACTGGCGAGAAAAAGGAATGGCGCTGAATGCGCATTTCGATGCGTTTAATGCTGGGATTGCAGGTGTTTCGCGCACAGATTTTACTCAAGCCATTCAATATGCATCTATTGGTGTTGAGCTGGGGCGTTTACAAGACGGTGACTACAGCTACTCTATTCGTGCAAAAATGGCAGGACTCAATGTGCCAGAGGTCGATGCAATAGAGAATAGCCAGGTATGGAGCTCAGGCCAGCGAGAATATATACCCTTCTATCAAGTGTCAGAGGGGCTAGAACTGGTTAACGAAGAAACGCAAATTCACCGTCGTAATCGATTAAGAACGATAACAGTGTTGGCAGAGCCGGGTTTTAATGAAACCGCAGGAAAGGCATTTACACGTATTCAACCGCGCATTGAGGCGATTCCATTACCAGATGGGTATTCACTGGAGTGGGGCGGCGAATACGAGTCCTCTCGAGATGCTCAACAAGCGTTGGGTACTGGTCTTCCGGTTGGCTTTTTGGTCATGCTACTGATTTCAGTGTTGTTGTTTGGTCGAGTACGACAGCCATTGATTATTTGGTTAATCGTGCCGATGGCAGCTGTTGGTGTTGTTAGCGGGCTGCTTGCTACTGATATGCCGTTTGGCTTTATGTCCTTGCTAGGTTTCTTGAGCTTATTTGGCATGTTGATCAAAAACGCCATCGTGCTGTTAGAAGAGATAGATCTGCAAATCGCTGAAGGACGCGCGCCGAATACTGCCATTCTAACGGCAAGTGCATCAAGGTTACGACCTGTAGCGTTAGCAGCAATAACCACTATTTTGGGTATGGCGCCATTGCTGTCTGATGCGTTTTTTGCGGATATGTCGGTAACGATAATGGGGGGACTAGCGTTCGCTACAGTACTGACATTGATAGCAGTACCTGTGTTTTACAGTATTTTCTATCGGGTGAGTTACCGAAAATAATGGTTGGTGTTTACGTTGGGTATACAGCTATGGATGTTGCGAATAAGTCCTACTGCCTGAGAGAATCCACGTCTTTCTCCTGATCGGATCATCCAATGGATCACCAACTCACCTTTGCTGATAGCGAGTTCAATCAAAAACGCCGCAAGACTCGGAAAGAGGTCTTTTTAGGGCGAATGGATAAGTTGATTCCATGGGCTCGTTTGGAATCGATCATAGAGCCGCACTATCCTAAAGCTGGCAATAGTCGCAGACCCTATCCGCTATCGACGATGCTGCGGATCCATTGCATGCAACATTGGTACAACCTAAGCGATCCTGCCATGGAGGATGTCCTCTATGAGATAGCCTCTATGCGCCAGTTTTCAGGACTATCGCTAGATAAGACGATTCCTGACCATACTACGATTATGAACTTTCGACATTTGCTGGAGCGCAAGGGTCTGGCACGAAAGCTATTCGCCGAAGTTAACCAGTGGTTAGTTGAAGCAGGAGTTCTCCTGAAAGAAGGCACCTTGGTTGACGCCACAATTATCGAGGCTCCAACATCAACTAAGAATAAATCAAGAGATCGTGATCCAGAGATGCACCAAACGAAGAAGGGTAATCAATGGCACTTTGGACTCAAAGCGCATATTGGAGTGGACGCTCGTACTGGATTAACTCACAGCCTCACAACAACATCGGCAAACGAGCACGATTTGAATCATGCCGATACCCTTCTTCATGGCGAGGAATCGTTTGTCTTTGCAGACTCTGGCTATCGCGGTGCTCATAAGCGCGAAAGTCTGAAATCTGGGAAGGCTGACTGGCATGTCGCTGAACAGCCTGGGAAGATCCGTGCCTGGAAAAAACACCCAAGGATAAACAAAGAAAAGATCCGCACTGAATATCTGAAAGCCAGCATACGGGCTAAAGTTGAACATCCGTTTCGGATCATCAAATGCCAGTTTGGTTTTGTAAAAGCTCGCTACCGAGGCCTACACAAGAATGATGGTAAGTTGGCGATGCTGTTTACTCTGGCGAACATTGTGCGTGTAGATCAGATGTTACGGGCTCGATAGCAGGGCAAATCCGTCTGGAATCTGCCAATCAGCTTCCAGACAGTGAAATTTAGGGGAGTTCTGGCTCAAATCCAGCGAAAATGGTGGCTAAAAGATCTGATTACCGAAAACTGGATACTTGATCGTAGGTTCCCTAGCCTCACTCAACTGAAGGGGCATTCTGTTGTGGTCTTTGCGCCGAAATGCTGAGTTGTGTTAGATAAAAAGAACTAATCAGGTTTTTATGACAGGAGACGTTGTTGGTGGCAAAAGATTCAAGGTTAGACGAACTGCTTGAACGACTTCGCAAAGCTGAAAACGATGTTTCGGAAGAGGTCGACCGGCTTCTCGAAGAGCACAAACAACGATTTCACTACACCTTTGAGCGAGGTAAGGTTAAGTTTGAAGAGGCCTTTGCAGACCTTCAGCGTCGTTACCGAGTTGGATCATGGCAATATCTTCGCGAAGCAAAATTAAGTTACATACTCTCAGCACCAATCATTTATGGCATGGTCGTCCCGATCGCATTGCTCGATCTTTCGTTAACCATCTACCAACAGATCTGCTTTCGACTATACGGAATACCACGCGTGAAGCGTGCGAAGTACTTTGTGTTCGACCGTCACCTATTGCAATACCTGAATACGATCGAGAAGTTAAACTGCGTTTATTGTGGCTACGGAAATGGGGTAATGGCTTATGGTCGCGAGATCACCGCTAGAACTGAGCAGTTTTGGTGTCCGATAAAGCACGCTAGACGTCCAAGAGGCTGGCATCAGCGTTCTGACAATTTTTTCGAGTATGGCGATGCAGATGCATGGAAGGAGAAATTGAAGCGAATTCGTCAGGAGTGGCGCGACTAGTCTTGGTTGTCCTGATGGGTTAGGAGTCATAAAAAGTACACGATTTAATGGTACGTTTGCGACTACTATGATTCTATTGCTTAACCTTGCTCGGCTTTCCGCATGACCACCGTCTTGATACTTGATAAAAACGATACGAGTTGTGCCATGATTGAGCACTTACTGAATATGTCGGGCTTTAAAGCGCATGCCTGCCTGCGAGCGAGCATCACAGGCGTTTGCTCTGTTGATGAGGTACTTAAATACCGAAGTTTTAGTAGTCGATTACTGGTTAATAGACGAAACGGCCATAGAGTTCTGTTCAAGACTCATTCGCTTTGATCTGAAAATACCGCTCGTAGTGATTTTGAGTGATGATGACAACGAAGCCATCAAACGAGAGTGCGAGAGTGTTGGTGCAGTGTTCTTGTCAAAATCTAAGCTTTACAGCCTTCCCGTAATTCTCAGTTCTAGAATACCCGCAGGTGTCGCCAAACCGTTGGGTCTGTCGTTCAATGGTTGACCGGGTTTGAGGCAGCCTCCCGTTTGAGGGCAGAATTCTTCGGGTTTTCCTGAGATGAGAGTAGGAATAGGATCTCTCTGCAAATGTCGGCTTCAGGGAAATCTATCAGATCGTGTAAGTGCTGCAATGTGCGCTTATCAGCTCTGAGAAAATTGGAAGCTAATGTCTGGTATTGCGCAGTCATTCACAGAGTTATTGGGTTCACTTGTTCACGCGGTTCCAGAGGGTAAAGCACAGCCTTCAATTCCGAGAGGCTAAATACTAATCCCGATACTTGCAGTCACTTGTCACTCTACGTTCGTTAGTTTGGCTAACGTCCGCTTCTGAGGATTCTCTTCAGTAGCCTTTGGGTCGCTGTTTACACTTTGCAACTATTCACCGTTTTGAGGCTAGGGTCCGGAGTGTGCCGTAAGCCGTCGCGCAATGCGCACATATAGCGGGAATCTACGACGGTTGGATTCTGGACAAAAAAAACCGGGCCTGCAGCTCGGTTTTTCGTTTGAAGTCAGCGCATCAGGCTAGCCAAATAGAACCTGTTACTTCAGCCAATTATCCAGAGTCGCTAAGTCGTCTGGTGCCAGAGTGCCAATCGCTTGTTTGAGCGCAAACTGTAATCTGATGTGACCCAGGCGAGAATCAACGTAGTTCTGACGTGCCACGTAGAGGGCATTTTCGGCATCCAGTACATCGACCACATTGCGGGTGCCCACCTCGAAGCCCTGTTCGGTTGCTTCAAGTGCTGTTTCACGCGACTCTATGCTCTTTAGGCGGGCATCTACCGATGCAACTGAGGTCTCGATATCACGCACCAGTGAGCGGGTATTTTGAGTTACCTCACGCAGTGTGTCGTCGTAGTCATAGCCTTTCTGTTCAGCTTCGTAAGCCGCTTTAAGCTCTTCGCTGCCGGTGCGCCCGCCCGTGTAGATCGGAATATTTATTCGCAGACCGATGCTGGAGTCTGAGCTGCGCGCCATGAACTGATCGTTACCGGTGGTGAGCGAAGCGGAGAAGGAGAGTGTCGGTTTCCCTGCGGCGCGCTTAACCTCTAAGTTCTGGTTGGCAGCCTGCTCGGAGAGCTGCGCAGATTGAAGTTCTAGATTGCCCTGCAGAGCCTTAGCAACCCACTGCTCGGTATCGCTGACCGATAGACCTGCGATCGGGTACTCTTCGCTGAGCGGGTCAACACCGTTCACCGCGCTTCCGCTGATGCGTTCCATGGCTTCATAGCTGTTTGTCAGAGCGCCCTGAGCTTCGATCAGGCCGACGCGGGCATCATCATAAGATGCGCGTGCTTCCAATACGTCGGTTATCGCAATCAGACCAACATCAAACTGTGCGTTCACTTGGTCCAACCGGCGGGACAAAGCGCGCTCACGTGACTCGGCGACCTCTAGGGTAGCCTGTGCGCTCAGAATATCTAGATAAGCGTTCACCACACGAATAATCAGACCTTGTTCAGCCAAAGAGAGGCCGAGTTTAGACTGATCAGTCAGTGTTTGAGCCTGCTCGTAGCCGTAGACACTCTGCAAGTTAAACAGTGGCTGCTCAAGCGAGAGCGTTGCGCCATTGCTGAGGTCGCTGCCATTAGCCTTATTGCTGCTACCCGTCAGACTCACTGTGGGCTTTAAGTAACTCGCTGCAATTTGTGCTGCAAGTCCACCCGCATTTGATTGTGCTTGCGCCGCGAGGAGCTGCGCATCGTAGTTGCGCGCTTGCTGGTAAAGGTCAGCTAACATACCTGCTTGGCCGGCACTTGCGAGTGTCAGCGTAGCGATGGCGGTGGATAGTTTGCTTCGCAATGAGAGTCTCATGAACGGTCCTTTGTTACGTGCTCTTGGACGAGCCAGCGTTGTAATTCGGCAATATATTAGCATATTCCAATGCAAACTGCCTGCTGCCGTAAAGTGAATAGATAATGAACTAATTTTGCGCATAAAACCGAAGCTCGCGCCCCGGTTTCTTTACGCTCAGCTAAAGCAATTAGCTCAGTGCTTTAGCGATACGAGCAATCGCGTCTTGCAGTACTTCCATGCTAGTCGCGAACGACAGGCGCATATTACCCTCAGCACCAAAGGCTGAACCGGGAACCAGCGCCACGCCGGCATCAGTTAGCAGGAATTCAGCCAGTTCAATGTCGTTTGCGAAACGGTCGGAACCGTCAATGACGCCCTGGAAGCTAGGGAAAGCGTAGAATGTGCCATCAGCTGGAATACACTCAACACCTGGAATTTCGTTGAGGGCAGTTACAACAAACTCATGACGCTGTTTAAACGCAACAACCATCTCGTTCACACACTCCATACCACCATTAAGCGCTGCTACAGCGGCCGCCTGAGCGATAGAGCAGGGGTTAGAAGTAGACTGTGACTGCACCTTCTTCATCGCGCCGATCAACTTAGCGGGTCCTGCTGCGTAACCGATACGCCAGCCCGTCATTGAGTAAGCTTTCGATACACCGTTAAGAACGATAGTACGGTCATACAGGTCAGGTGCAGCGTTAAGAATATTCACGAAGGGCCTGTCGTTGAAGCGAATGTGCTCGTACATATCATCAGTGGCAACCAGAGCGTTAGGGTACTTACGCAGTACCTCAGCCAGTGCTTCGAGCTCGTCCAGTTCGTAAGCGACACCTGTTGGATTAGATGGGCTGTTCAGCACGACCAGCTTAGTCTTCTCATTCATCGCCGCATCAAGCTGCTCAGCAGTGATTTTAAAGCGCTGCTCCTGAGTGGTTGGAACGATAACTGGAGTACCGTCGGCAACAATCACCATATCCGGGTAAGAGACCCAGTAGGGCGCCGGGATGACAACTTCATCACCTTCATTCAGGAGAGCCAGAGCAAGGTTGAAGAAACTCTGCTTGCCGCCGCTTGAAACCAGAATCTGATTAGCCGCGTATTCCAAGCCATTGTCACGCTGGAACTTATCAATAATTGCTTTTTTCAGAGCAGGGGTGCCGTCTACTGCTGTGTATTTGGTCATGCCAGCGTTGATCGCTTCGATCGCTGCCGCTTTAATATGCAGCGGGGTATCGAAATCAGGTTCACCGGCACCCAGCCCGATAATGTCGTTACCAGCAGCCTTGAGTTCGGCAGCACGGTTAGTGACAGCCAGAGTCGGTGATGGCTTGATGGCGTTTACGCGGTTGGAAAGATTAACGTCCAATCCTGTATACCTCTGAAGAAAGTCTTGATAAGGGTCCTTAGAAGACCGATTTAGTACAAAATTTGCGCGGAAATTATACAGCATCAAACTTATAGGTATAATCCCCGCCGTTGCAAAAAAAGGGCATCAGCCTCAATTTTTTTGGCATTTTGTGTAATTTGATAGCAAATTTTCCCAAGCCGCCCTCGTGCGGATGTTTCCGGAGATCTAATGAAGACGGCTTTCGAGGTTCATTCGAAGTTTAAACCCGCCGGCGATCAGCCGACAGCAATAGCCGGGCTGGTAGATGGATTAGACTCCGGATTAGCCGCGCAAACACTGCTTGGGGTCACCGGCTCGGGTAAGACCTTCACCATCGCTAATGTGATTGCGCAGGCCCAGCGTCCGACCATTATTATGGCGCACAACAAAACGTTGGCGGCTCAGCTCTACGGTGAATTTAAAGAGTTTTTCCCGAACAATTCAGTCGAATACTTCGTCTCATACTACGACTACTACCAACCAGAAGCCTACGTTCCCTCTAGCGACACCTTTATCGAGAAGGATGCGTCGATAAATGATCATATAGAGCAGATGCGTCTCTCGGCGACAAAAGCGCTGTTGGAGCGTGATGATGCAATTATCGTCGCCACTGTTTCTGCTATCTACGGTTTAGGTGATCCCAAATCCTATCTAGCGATGATGTTGCATTTGGACAGGGGCGATCGTATTGATCAGCGCTCGCTGCTGCGCCGGTTGGCAGAGCTGCAGTACAAACGTAACGATATTGAACTGCATCGCGGTACCTATCGCGTGCGTGGCGATGTGCTGGATATCTTCCCGGCCGAATCGGAGAAAGAGGCACTGCGTGTCGAGCTCTTCGATGATGAGATTGAGCAGCTCGCTTGGTTTGACCCGCTGACCGGTGAGGTGCTGCGCAAAGTTCCGCGCGCCACCATATATCCCAAAACGCACTACGTTACGCCGCGTGAGACGCTATTAGAAGCGGTAGAACATATCAAAGAGGAGTTGCGTGAACGCCTCAAAGAGCTGCGCGATCATGACAAACTGGTTGAGGCGCAGCGCCTTGAGCAGCGTACCCTCTACGATATTGAGATGATTCTTGAGCTGGGCTACTGCTCGGGGATCGAGAACTACTCCCGCTATCTCTCCGGTCGCGGCCCAGGAATGCCACCGCCGACTCTATTTGAATACCTCCCCGATAATGCGCTCTGTGTAATTGATGAGTCACACGTCACCGTGCCGCAAATAGGCGCGATGTACAAAGGAGACCGCTCACGCAAAGAGACACTGGTGCAGTATGGCTTCCGGTTGCCGTCGGCAATGGATAACCGACCCCTCAAGTTTGAGGAGTGGGAGCGCCTGGCACCGCAGTTGATCTTCGTATCAGCGACACCCAGCAAGTATGAAGCTGCCAACGCGCAGCAGATCTGTGAGCAGGTTGTGCGGCCGACCGGTTTGGTTGACCCCGAAGTTGAGATTCGCCCGGCACAGACTCAAGTAGATGATTTATTGGGAGAGATTCACAAGGTTGTTGCCCGTGAAGAGCGCGTGATAGTAACTGTGCTGACCAAACGTATGGCCGAGGATCTCACCGAGTACTTAGCGGAGCACAACGTAAGGGTACGGTACCTGCACTCCGATATCGATACCGTTGAGCGCGTCGAAATTATTCGTGATCTTCGCATCGGCGAGTTTGATGTACTGGTGGGTATCAACCTGTTACGGGAGGGTATCGACATGCCTGAGGTGGCGCTGGTAGCTATTCTTGATGCGGATAAAGAGGGCTTCTTGCGCTCGGATACCTCGCTGATCCAGACTATCGGGCGCGCCGCGCGTAACTTGTCTGGCCGCGCCATCCTCTACGCCGACCGCATTACTGGCTCCATGCAGCGCGCAATCGACGAGACGGAACGCCGTCGCAAGAAACAGATTGAGTTCAACATCGAACACGGCATTACTCCTAAAGGTATCAAGAAGTCGGTTGCTGACATCATGGAGGGTGCGGTTATACCCGGTAAGAAGGTGGGCCGAGGCAAGCAGAGCAAAGTGGCAGAGCCGCAAGCCGACTACCAAGTCGATCCGAGCCGCATGAGCACTGCCGATCTAGCGAAAGCGCTGAACCAGATAGAGGATCAGATGTACGAGGCCGCACGTAACCTCGAATTCGAGCGTGCAGCACAACTACGTGATCAACTACAGCAGTTAAAACATGCTCAGCTCGCAAGTGACGATTAGCGCTTGCCAAGTGCCGCGTCCTAGCTATAATACGCGCCACGTTGTACGACCGTAGCTCAGTTGGTTAGAGCACCACCTTGACATGGTGGGGGTCGGAAGTTCGAGTCTTCTCGGTCGTACCAGACTAAAAATACCAGCCACAGGCTGGTTTTTTTATGTCTGGATCAGACCGGACGAGAACTTCTGAAGGTGGTTCGACATGATGACACCACTCCCTCAAAACCCCCGAGCCCACTCCGGCCGCAACACACCACTATCAGGCGCGTTGAGCGCCAACTCAATTCGTTGCAGCATCGCCTCTTTATCTTTGCCTAACACCCCTTTGAGCACTAAGTGGTTTGAGGCGTGGTCGCTGCGAAAGATACTGTTTTCTAGCTCACAGTTTTGCAAGAACAGCTGCATCTCTTGAATTAGTTCTAGCTGCGACATCGGCTCGTAGTCGTTATCAAAGCCTTCAAGAAAGCGCTGTTCATCGCGCATAGTAAGTACCAGTGTAGAGAGGTACTCCGGTTGAGCCTCACTGACAAGGCGGGCTGAATTGATGGCGTGCTGCTCTGAGTAGCGTTTGCCGCCGAGGCCATTGAGGACCATCACGGACGCCTTGATGCCAGCCTGCTTGAGTTTACTCAGTGCGGCTAGGGTAGAGGCGTAGCTTTCTCCCTTTGCGACTTTCTGAAGCACCAGATCATCACCCGACTCAGCACCCACATAGACGAGGCTCAACCCCTTTTGGCGCAGTTCGATCAGCTGCTCAACCGTTTTGTTGTTTAGATTGCGCGGCAGGCAGTAGGCCGAGACGCGGTTTATATCTGGAAAATACCGGTTTATCAGGTCGAGAATCTCATCCAGACGACGGAAAGATAGCGTCATCGCATCGCCATCAGCCAAGAAAATGCGACGGATGTAACCGGAGTAGAGCTGCATCTGCACCAGTTCCGACTCAATCTCGGACGCCGGCTTCACCTTGAAGCGCTTTTGCGGATCGGTGTACATGGTGCAAAAGGTGCACTTGTTGTAGCTGCAACCGTTGGTGACTTGCAGAATCAGCGAGCGCGCTTCGCTTGGCGGCCGGAAAACGGGTTCGATGTAGTCTAAAGGGAACATAGTCAATCGTTCTGAACGCAGTTGAGTTGGTAAGAGTATACGTCAATCCGGTTTTTGGTCTGACAATTGGAGTAATTCTGATACCAATCGATCTAAAATCCATATAAGTTGGTAAAAGATTCGAGCAACTGGGAGTCGGAGATATCCCGTGGTCGTTACTAACAACAACAATGAGTCGGTCCAGATCGTTCTCACACCGAATCGCTCTGCATCTTGGCGGTTTAATTGCTTTGTACTAAAAGTCTTTGGCTTCGTGGTGTTTGGTATCGCCATATTCTGGGCGTTTATGGGCGCTTGGGTGGTACTGCCCTTTGCCGGGCTCGAGTTCGCTCTACTGGTCTACTTTATCTATCGCACATCACACGATAGCTATCGTAAAGAGGTGCTCTACCTAAAGCCAAATCGCATTACGCTTGAACGCGGCCGCAATGCTCCCACATCTCGTTTTGAGTTCGACCGTGCAGCCTGCGAGTTTATCAAAAAGAACCCTCGCCACGCCTGGACTGCCGCTTCAATAAGGGTACGTTGTCGCGGTGAGTACACGCCTGTGGGGCGGTTTCTCAACCGTGACGATATCGAAAAACTCTGGAACGTTATCGCCGGTGCAGGCCTCAAATGTCGAGAGGAGGGGCGGGTCGAAGTTCGTGAAACTAACCCTTTCGGTCTCTAATTCTCGCTGTAACAGCGCTCAAAATGGGATAGTCAATCTGCCGTAGATGCGGTTATCCCCGCGTTGTGTAGCACCAAAAGAGTTGTTCAGTGCTCGGGCCGCATCAAAGTCTAAAGTGATATCTTCCTTTAGGTTGATGCGCGAAGAGATGCCCAAGTTGGCCATAGTGGCTTGAAAACCTGCGATCTGGGGATCCTCCGCGCGCGCGGCGTCGTAATAGACCCCCAGACGCAAACGATCACTTAATTGCTTTTGTAGATCAAGATTTACCATTAGGGCGTTATCAGTCAGACCGTCCACGCTGGTGTAGCCTCTGAGCCCCTCTCGGCCCCCAAGAATCATGCGTTCAGCATCGTCTAACTCGACATCACTGAACTGACCGCTCAAGCGCGCATTATATCGCCAGCCGCTGGGGTAACGCTGACTAAAATTTAGAAAGCCTGAGATCTTACTGAAACTGCCCCTCGAACTATTTTCATCGGTGTCGCCCACAGTGAATTGCGCGCTGTAGGTGAGTCGGCCAACCCGATAGGCGCGATTGCCATCGAAAGTCAGATCAAGGGTGTTCAGAACGTATCCCAGGTCTCGGTGCTCTGCTAAGAGCGTTGCAAATAGGTTTCTCTGCACGCTTCTTGTTACTGGGTAGCGATAACCTAGTGCGTAGCTTTGCGCATTACTGCTAATGCTCCCCGTGTCGTAGTTGAGTAGTCCCAGCTGAACATCGAAAGTTGCTCCGTGTAATCCGACTGGACCACGATAGGCGACGCTGCCAAAGCGAGAGTTTTCACTGGTAATAAGGTTTACATAGGTTGCGCCGCCTCGATTAAACGGGCTGGCGTATAGTGAAGTAAGTCGCAGTTGCACTTCACCAGTCTCGCGATTACCGGAGTTATCGACTTCAACGGTTCCTGAGTAGGTTGCAGTGTTCTCCACCCACAACTCGAGTTGCTGATCTCCCTCTTCATTCGGATGGTTGCCACCTGAAACCGCAACCCCGTGCAGGTCAATAGCAAGCAGTTGCCCGCGCTGCATTTCGCTGAGTTTTGGCTGTTCCACATCAATTACGCCGGCGCCGGCAATTGCTTCAATCTGTTTAAGATCAACGTTGAAGCTATCTTCGAAGCCATAATCGAGTTCAACACCGGCAAAACCCGCCTCCCCGATGTTGAATAGAACTATTCCATCTTCAACATCCTGTGGCGGCACCTTTGCGCTTACAGCGAGGTCTGTACTGGCATAAAGTTGTTTGATCAGGTCGGTCAGAGAGTAGATCTGACGGGGGGTTAGGCTGGTATCGGAGTAGGGAGAGAAGGCCTCTTTAAGCTGCTGATCACTTAAGCTCTTGTTACCCTCGAACCGAAAACCTTTCACCGCGATACCCGGGCCCTCATCCTCGGGCATCGCCCATAGAACTTCTGACGGGTTACGGTAACCGACTGATGGCAGATAGATAGCTGGAAACTGACGTTGCGCTTCCTGCAGAAGCTGGCCAGTAGAGGGTGCCGCAGTGCTAGTCCAACTTAGACTCCAAAGGGTAAACGTGAGAAGTGGGGCGCGCATGGTCTGATTTCTGGCTACTAACTGTTAACCCGGTTACGCGATTACTCCCGATGCAGTTCAACACTTTTCTCTATGAGACATTTTCATCTTAAACCCAACTGCTTTAGTTTCATTTTTGTTGTCAATAAGAGTCACAAGTGTTGTAATCATGACGGAATACACAAAAGTCACTACAACGCACGGAAGGTGTTTCTATGGCAGATCAGGTTGAACGTTTGAAGAATGGATGGTCGCTAAGAGCGGTTGTTCAACTTCAACAGCAGCGCAACGAAGCGATGGATCTGATGGAGCAGGCGCTTGATCTGATGAGTCAAGCGATTCGCAAAGCCCCCTCACTTAGCTTTGAGTCTGTGCTGTCCAATACCTATTGGTACTCGAACGGCCGCTTTGAGCAGCTAAAAGAGTCGCTTGATCAGGCTTTAGATCAGCGCTGTCTCGAGGTGCTAGGGGAGATGCACGCCAATGAGGCTGAGTTGGCTCGCTATAACGAGCGACGTTTAGCCGAGGCTAGGGGTTCGGTAAAAGAAGCGCCTCTTAATCTCGAACAGCAGCGCCGGAACCTGGTATTGGCATTGCGCTACTTTGAGGAGCGCGCAGAGGCGGGTGGAGCCTTCAAAGTAGGGCGCTACATGCGGGCGCGCAACTGTTTCGAGGGTGCATCTTGGTCCGATGAATCCCGCGCCGGCCAGGAGTTGCATAATCTCTGGGAAGCTTTGTTGGTGTTTGATCGGTTGCGTTGGCCTGAAGCCAAGCCGAGTCGCGGTGCCGCTCGTTTTATGGAGCCTTATGAGATCATTGCCGAAGGGCTAAAACGGGGTCAGCTGGTCTACGATTTTCTCCTTTTCAAGGTCCGCATAGTTGGTGACGATCTGTTGATTGATTTCAATGATCGCTTGGATCTGTTGGAGCGTTGCAATGCTGAAGTCGCTGCCTATTTCGGTGAATGTGCAAAGATGGTGAAGTGCGAATCGATCAATCAACAACGTATTGCTTAAATTCTGGCGGTGGGCACAGGTGTGCCGCGCCGCTCTGCTCTAAAAGAGTTCGATTTCGCCCTCGTCCATATCGACTTGGGCAACAGTTCGCTGGCTGTTACGGGCATTAAGGTCCTCAAGCAGTTGTGCCAGACGGTCCCTGAGCTGCTGCAGCTTCTCTTCATCTATCTCATTTTTTTCGTTGGCAAGCTGCTCTATGGCTGAGGCCATCTCGTTAAGCGCCTCAACATTGTGTTTCAGTGAACCGAGGGCTTGAGAGGCGATATCCTCGAACTGAAGCGAACGGATTGCTTCATCAACGGAAACGCTAAGCTCACCACCTAAGCCTGAAACCGCTTGGATTTTGTGATGTAGAAAATCATTGAGGGCATTCATATCAGTGAACATGCGCTCTACATCAGCGCGGGTGTCCATAGCCTGAGCGATATCAGTACTCGCGATCTTCTCGACCGTTTTACTTAGCCCGTCAATTGTTGCTCGGGTCGCCCCAATCTCGTCACGAATTCGTTCGTTTAGTTCGGATGAGTTAACAGAAAGCACGCGCACTTCATTAGCGACTACGGCAAAGCCACGTCCGGCATCGCCGGCCCGCGCGGCTTCAATCGCGGCGTTGAGGGCGAGCAAGTTAGTTTGACTTGCGAGTCCCTCAACCTCTTCAAGTAGTTTGAATATTCCGTCCATTTTTCCGAGCATCTGCTCGATATGGTTCACGATCGTCTCTGAGTTGGCGGAGACCGCTTCCATGACATTTGAGAACCGGCCAACCGAGTTCTGTACCTCTGTAATAAACGCCTGCATGCTCATGCCGGAATCGCCATCACCGGCCTGGGCCTGCGCTATGATCTCGGAGGTGTGCTGACTCTGCTCACTTGAGATCTTGTGAATAGTTCGGAAACTTCCATCCATCAGCTGCACCGCATCGCTAATTAGCTCTCGAACACGTTCTGCCTCTTGTTGCACAATTTCTGCTTCGGAGGAGAGGTTCGTTGAAACCTGGTGAAAGGTATCACGCAACCCAGGTGTTCCATTTGCTGGCGCTGAGTTCCTAGCCAGTGTACCGGAAATTTTTGTGTTCTCGCTGTCGCTTACAGCCGTCTTGCTGACGGCTCCCGTTTTTGAACGTTGCAAGTAGAGTTGATAGCCAGCGAGTGCCACCAGACCGAGGAGGCCGAGCCAGAGGATAATTTGTGAGTCACTGAAGCCCTGCTCAAGTGCAATGACAACAACGATGCCAAGACTCACCCAGGGTGGTTTGAAGTTGTTCATACTTTGCTCTCTTGTTTCTCAGTGAAGCGGCGCAGTATGCGCTCTCCGATTCTATTTAATGGGGCCTGTTCACAGGCTGCACCGTACTTAACGGCAGCGCCCGGCATACCCCATACCAAACTTGTGCTCTCATCTTGGCAGATGGTGTATGCGCCAGCGTCTCGTAGCCGTCTCATTGCCATCGAGCCATCCTCGCCCATACCGGTAAGCATAATTGCGACAGAGGCTTCAGGAGCGATGGGCAAGACAGAGTCGAACAGCGCCTCAACCGAAGGGCGGTGGCGGTTAATTGGCGCATCGTCACCAAGTCTGGCGCGCAGAATACCGCCGCTTTTTTCTACTCTTAGGTGCGCTTCACCCGGTGCGAGATAGGCGTGTCCCGGTTCGAGTACTTGCATGTTTTGCGCTTCAACCACGCGAACTTTGGTAATGGAGTTGAGCCGTTCTGCCAAGCGGGCGCTGAAAGATCCCGGTATATGTTGGGCAATCACGATCGGTGGTAATCCGCTTGGCAATGCCTGCATGACCTCACGCAAAGCTTCAGTTCCGCCGGTCGATGAACCTATCGCGATAAGTGCATATTTGCGCAGTTGACCTATGTTGGCGCGCGGAGCATGTACTTGTGGCTTGATGGCACTCTTTACACGGCTCAGATGTTTGACCTTGTGAAAAGAGGCCGCAGCGTTTTTGACCTTGGTAATCAGTTCATGCTGGAAAGCGTCGAGTTTGCTCTCATCATCGTGCGCAGTCGGTTTGGGCATGCAGTCGACCGCGCCGATCTCAAGTGCTTGTAAGGTCGTCTCGGCACCTTCAGAAGTGAGGGAGGAGAGCATGATAACTGGCAGCGGATTGAGTCGCATCAGGTTGCGCAGAAAGGTGATCCCATCCATGCGAGGCATCTCAACATCTAGCGTAAGTACCGTTGGGTTAGTCGCTTTGATTTTATCGCGTGCTTCATAAGGGTCCGCGGCTTCGCCTACTACCTCAACCTCGGGGTCGGCCAATAACATCTCGCGCAGGACTGCACGTACCACAGTAGAGTCATCAACAATCAGAACTCGGGCTTTGCTCATCGCATGGCCTCCTTATCCTTGTTGAACAGTTCAACCTCAGCATGGCGTAAAACCTCGCGCTCGAGTTTGGCTGCCTGCACGGTCTCTTCACGTACATCATCTTTGCTGAGGTGGCGGGCTAAGCGTTTCACTTTCATGCTGCCGGTTGTTGGGTTGAAGACCACTCGTCGGGGGTTATCCCCGCCGAGGTCAGCCGCCAACAAGTTCAGTTGCTCTTGCTGAGCATAGAGTCGAATGAAGGCTGCATTAGCCTGACCAACTCGATTACTCAGCCCACTGACTACATCAGCAGCTCCGCATACCTTCAGCTCTAGGGTGTCCCGAGCAGCCCCTTTACGAAGCAGTGAGTTAATCAACACCTCCATCGCGTGGATACCGTAGCGAAACGAGCTCGAATCCGATTCACTGGCCCCGGCTTGAGGTAACAGAAAGTGGTTGATACCACCCATCTGCTTATCGGGTGCGTAGAGGCAGGCAGCTACACAGGAGCCAAGCACAGTCGTCAGAAGAATTGGCTCGTCACTGACGGCGTAGTCGCCTTGCGCAAGGTTGACTAACCAATGACTCCATTGGTGATCCCAGTAGCGCTCAAGTTTGCCTGACCCAACCAGCATAGACGCCTCACTTAACCTTCTGGTAGATGGTTTTGCCTACCAGTTTAAACCGGTCGGTGAGCTTGTTGATCGATTCCGAGTGGCCGATAAACAGGTAGGCGTAAGGGCGTAGCAGCTCAGCCATGCGCGATAGCAGTCGTGCTTGTGTTTGCTGATCGAAGTAGATCATCACGTTGCGACAGAATATGAAGTCGAGAGGGCCATCAATCGGCCAGTCCGCCATTAGATTAACCTGCTGAAAATCGATGTGGCGACGCAGCTCAGGTTTGATTTTAACTTTGCCAGCTTGAGAACCGCTCCCTTTAAGGAACCACCGGTGCAACTGACGCTCGGGTACTGCATTGAGTCGCTCGCGCATATAAACACCGGCAGAGCCGTGCGCCAGAACATCTGAGTCGATATCGGTTGCGTGTATACGCCAGTCCATCGCGGGTAGGTTCGCGTAGGCTTCGGCGAGTGTCATTGCCAACGAATAGGTCTCCTCTCCGAGCGAGCAGCCGGCGGACCAACTTCGCGTTGTGCGTCGACCACTCTGACGAATCTGCGGCACTATATGATCGCGCACGAACTCGAAGTGGTGAGCTTCACGGAAGAAGGCCGTCAGATTGGTGGTCAGCGCATTCACAAACTGATTGAACTCAGCCGGATGCGAATCCAGGTAGCTCAGGTAGGCGTCAAAGCCATCGAGCTTCAGATCTCGCACACGCCGCACTAAACGGTTGTAGGCCATGCTCTCTTTGTGATCAGAGAGCACAATTCCGCAGTGCTCGTATAACTTATCCCTTACCCAGATAAACTGCTTACGACTGAACTTAAACTCGCGCTGCTCGCCGGTACGGGAGCCGGAGTCCCGGTCCGGAGTCTCATAGGAGACTCCAGAGCGGTTATCTGGGTGGGTTTGAGGTGAAGTGCTCAGAACTCATCCCACTCTTCGTTGCTGCCGTCCGGTTCCACTAGCTTAGGTGTAGCGCTAGCCGTTTTCTTGGGGGCAGGGTTTTTGGGTGCATCAGCCTTCGCAGCCGCTGGTGCTTTTACGGGAGCAGGTGCCGTTTGAGCGGCGAGGGCACGCAGACGGTCGCGTTTCTCAACGCCCGAAGCGGCAGTGGTGCCAACGTCACCTGATACGCGGAAGCGGTTCACCAGCTCCTGCAGCTGCGCAGCTTGCTCTTCCATGGACGCTGAGGCGGCGGCCACCTCATCGACCAGGGCAGCGTTTTGCTGTGTACCCTCATCCATCTGGGTCACCGCAGTATTGACCTGTTCAATACCGATGGCCTGTTCACGGCTAGCACCGGCGATCTCAGAAATAATGCTCGATACATTATTGATCGCATCCATGATGGCTTTGAGGGCATCACCCGACTCATTCACCAGTTTGCTACCGTCATCAACCTTAGCGACGCTGTCGTTGATGAGCTCTTTGATCTCTTTGGCTGCGCTAGCTGAACGCTGTGCCAGGCTACGCACTTCAGATGCAACCACGGCGAAGCCCCGGCCTTGTTCACCGGCTCGCGCTGCCTCTACGGCGGCGTTCAGGGCGAGGAGGTTGGTCTGGAAGGCAATCTCGTCGATCACGCTAATGATCTCAGCGATTTTGCTTGAACTGCTGCTTATGTCATCCATGGAGGCGACAACGCGGTTAGATATCTCACCGCCACGTTCCGCCAATTCACGCGCATCAGATGCCAGTTTGCGCGCCTCTTCAGAGTTATCGGCATTCTGGCGTACGGTTGAGGTCATCTCTTCCATACTTGCTGCGGTCTCCTCGAGGCTGGCCGCTTGAGCTTCGGTACGCTGGCTCAGAGTCGTGTTACCACTGGAGATCTCGGAGGAGGCGGTCGCAATGCTTGAACCTGCACCACGGATCTCGCCAACCATGTTGTTGAGGTTGGTGATTGAGCGATCGAGTGAGTCGTTTAGTTTGGCAAAGTCACCATGGAAATTTCCGCTCATTTTCTCAGTGAGATCACCCTCCGCGAGCGAATTAAGGACACGCTGTACTTCGCGCAGCGGTACGACCACGGCATCAAGCATCTGGTTTACACCGGTTGCGATATTTTTCATGAAACCGCTATAGATACTGGTATCTAGACGCTGATCTAGCTCGCCCATTGAGGCTTTCTGAATCAGCTCTTCAACCTGGCGTTCAGCAGTCAGTTGGTCAGTAACATCGTTCCACTCAACAACAGTACCTAAGCGCGTTCCTTTATCATCCATTACAGGGTTCGCGATCAGATCAAATGAGCGAATACCCACTTTAATCTGGCCCCGGAAGGTTGACTTGAGACCTTCCAGCATACGGCGCTGATGCTCGGGTTTTTTGTGGAAAATATCGATGTTTGAGCCAACGATACGGTCTGCATCGAAGTTCGGAAGCTGCTCTTTGATATCGTCCTGGGCTTTTTTCATCATGCCCAATACAGCCTCGTTACAGTAAATGATATTGCCGTCAGCATCACCCATCATGACGTTAGAGCTAACATTATCCAGTGCCTGCTTAATACGCTGGGACGCACGGTTCTGCTCCTTGGCGTCGTTAACTTCAAATCCAAGTTTAACGGCTAACATCTTGATTGATCTATATATTTCCCCCATCTCTCCTGAGCGTTCTATGTCGATGGGCTCTAGATAGTGCCCTTCGGAAATGTCTCTCATGTAAGTTTGAGCCTGTTTAACCGGTGCAACAACTTCAGTTTGGAAGAGTCGATAGGTGAAAATGCTCAGTAGCACAAAACCTACAACAGGGCCGATTTCAAGTGCCCAGCCACCGATACCAGCAGCAACCAATATACCTGTGATCGCGATAGCGGCGAGTGCGGCAACACCGATCGATTGAGCAAGCTTTTTGTTCAGCGTTTTGGCAACAACAGCAGAGACGGGCGGCAGTTTCGCCTCTTTTTTCTTCAACTGAGCATAGAGTTTAGATGCAGCATCAATCTCATCTTGTGAAGGCCGGGTACGAACGGACATGTATTCGACAATTTCGCCGTTACTAAAGACCGGTGTTACATTTGCCTTAACCCAGTAGTAGTCACCGTTTTTACAGCGGTTTTTTACCAGTTTGTTCCAGGGGCGCCCCATCTTTAAGGTATCCCATAGGTCCTTGAAGGCCTCTACGGGCATATCCGGGTGTCTTACAATATTGTGGTTTTGCCCGACGAGTTCGGCTTCAGTAAAGCCAGCCACCTCGGCAAAATCTGGGTTGGTGTAGGTGATAATACCTTTGAGGTTGGTTTTGGTAACCAGCTCCTGATCTTTGCGGAGCTTAATCTCAACGTCAGTACAGGGTTCGTTAATTTTCATTTTAACTTCCTCCGCTAGTGGGGCTCACTGCCGCTTTCCGATTGGAAGTCGACAGCCAATTCATCAGAATTCATCAGTTCGTCAATATCGAGTAACACAATCATCCGTTCATTCTGCGCCACTAATCCGGTTATAAAGCGGGCATTTATAGCGGCGCCCACTCTCGGTGCAGGTTGTATCGTTTCAATATCCAGTGTGTAAGTTTCGGCAACGGCATCGACAATGATGCCCATCACACGCTCGGTTTTGCCGCTATCGACCTTCACCACAATAACCACTGTCGTGGGACCGTAATCGACCTCCTTGAGGCCAAATTTACATCGCAGGTCGACGACGGGAATGATGGCGCCACGCAGATTGAGTACGCCCCGCAGGTAGTCCGGCATATCCGGCACCCGCGTGACTGGCGTCCAGCCGCGTAGCTCTTGTACACGGAGAATATCGACTCCGTACTCTTCATCGTCCAAAAGGAAGCTCAGATACTGGCGCTGCCCGGAGCTTGCCAGCCCATGATTAGTGCCCGTAGCTTCGAGTGTTTGTGCTTCGGAGTTCATACTTGCCTCCAGGTTGTTAATTCGGCTTAGTGAGTCGAAAGGGACGAAAATATCTCGTCCGCCAAAAGTTGCTGGTTATGGCTGCGCTTATCAATGCCGGCGATATCCAGAATCAGGGCAACGCTGCCATCGCCCAAAATCGTTGCACCAGAGAGACCTTCAACACGCTTGAAGTTCACCTCTAGGCTCTTAATTACCACCTGCTGCTGTCCCAAGAGTTCATCCACTTTCAGTGCTAGTTTCGCTCCACCATGTTCGACAATAGCGACGAGGTTCGTCACGGAATCGGGGCTGTCTGGGAGGTTGAATAGGTTTTTAAGGTTAATCAGAGAAATGTACTCGTCACGGTAATGCAGCAGTCGGCGCTCACCGGCGATTGCGCTCATTGTTTTCTCTGAGGCCTGGATGGTTTCGACAATCGATACCAGTGGAATAATGTAGGTGTCGCCACCGAGGCGTACAAGCTGGCCGTCCATAATGGCCAAGGTCAATGGAAGCGATACGGTAATCGTTGCACCGACCCCCGCTTGAGATTTGACCGCAACATGACCGCCGAGTGATTCAATATTACGACGAACTACATCCATGCCTACCCCGCGGCCGGAAAGGTCGCTGACCTGATCGGCGGTAGAGAAGCCAGGTTGGAATATTAGGTCGTGAATCTCATCATCGGAAAGTGATTGCTCTTCATTGATCAAACCACTGCTAAGCGCTTTAGAACGGATTTTTTCAGTGTTTAGCCCTCGACCATCGTCGATAATCTCGATAATGACATTGCCGCCCTGGTGATAAGCCTTCAGCAGCAGTGTTCCGGTCTCATATTTGCCGTTAGCGAGGCGTTCAGCAGGAGTCTCTAGACCGTGATCGAGAGAGTTGCGAACTAGATGTACCATGGGGTCCCCTAGTTTCTCCATCACCGTTTTATCAATCTCTGTCTGTTCGCCGCTCATTTTAAGTTCGACCTTTTTGCCGAGCTTCGAGCTGACATCGTGGACGAGGCGAGGGAAGCGATTGAAGACAAAACTAATTGGCAGCATGCGAACGCGCATGACGTCCTGTTGTAGGTCGCGTGTGTTGCGTTCGAGCTGAGTCAAACCCTCTTGCAGTCGTTCCGCGAGTGCGCCCACATGCTCATCATCGGCAATCTCTGCGCCGACCTGACCTAGCATCGCTTGGGTAATAACGAGCTCGCCGACACGATTAATTAGCGCATCGATCTTATTGGTCTCAACGCGAATAGAGCTCGCTTCTGTACTGGCAGGTTTGGCCTTTTTGCTCTCTGATGCGGAGCCTGTAGCGTCTGGTTTTGTCTGAGCATTTTTGGGGTTTGGCTTAGTTGACTTGGCGTTGTTTTGCGTTTGCGGTGAAGTAGCCACAGGCCTATCAACGGTAATCTGTACCTCTGCGCTAGTTTCGACCCATTCAAACAACTCTTTAACTTCGGTTTCGTTTGCGTGTGTATCAAGTTTAAGTTGCCAGTTAAGATAGAGCTTTTCTGGATCGAGGTCTGAGAATTTCGGGAGGCCCTTGATCTCAAGCTGAGTCTCTAAAGCCCCCATCTGACTCAGTGCGTCAAAGATAAAGTAAGGATCATTGCCTGTGTGCAGCAGTTCAGGATCAGGGATAAAGTTAATTGTGTACGTGCCGGCCTGACTCGGTGTGTCGGTTTCATCCACAACTTCGATACTCAGATCGCAATCATCAACCACCCACTCAAAGATCTCAGTGATTTCAGCACGAGGCTGCTCAGAGCGCAGGCGCAAAGCCCAAGAGAGATAACAGTTCTCTGGATCTAGCTCAGCCAATGGGGGTACATGCGATGTCAATAGATTGGCTTCAATGGTGCCAAGGTCACTTAAAGCGCTAAACATCGCTTCCGGGCGGTGACCTTGTATGAGAAGGTCGGCATTGGGGATAAACTGTATCTCCCAAAGCTTGTCGCCAGACTCATCGTTCTTTGCATTCTCGCTTGCAGCAGCTGTTACTTCCTGCCCCATACAGGCTTTGAGGCGCGAATGTACCTTATCTATTTGAGCTTGATCGACGGGATCGCCACCTTGAGAAGCCGCAAGGAGAGCTCGGATGCAGTCCACTGACTCAAGTAGCAGGTTGACGATATCCGGAGATATTTCCATCTCGTCGCTGCGTAAGGCGTCTAGAATGGTCTCGACGATATGAGTGAAATTCGCCACCTCATCAAGGCCAAAAGTACCAGCCCCTCCCTTAATAGAGTGAGCGGCTCGGAATATGGTGTTGATGGTTTCTACGTCGGTGGAGTCAAGATCAAGCAGACTCGACTCCATCACGTCCAGCCCCTCGTAACTCTCTTCGAGGAAGGCTGCTACAAACTGGCTAAGATCTACACTCATAGCACACCTACTTGATCACACGTTTAATCGTGCTGATCAGTTTCTCGGGGTTAAATGGTTTTACCAACCATCCCGTTGCACCTGCGTCCTTACCTTTCTGTTTCATCGCATCCGAGCTTTCGGTGGTTAGCATCAATATTGGCGTGAACTTGTAGGCGGGTAACTTGCGCAGTTCACCGCAAAGAGTAATGCCATCCATATTGGGCATATTGACGTCTGAGAGTACGAGGGAGATTCCTCCCGAATTGGCTTTCCCCAGGGCATCCTTTCCGTCCTCGGCCTCGATAACGTCGTAACCCTCCTCTTTAAGAGTGAAAGCGACCATGTTGCGCACTGAAGTTGAATCGTCCACGACTAGAATTGTTGCCATTACTGACTCCTAGAGACTGTTAGGCTGCTTTAGGCAGCGCTAGTGCTTCGCTCATCCCGAGAATTGAGGCAGTCTGGATCAATACCTCTGACGGAGACTGCCACTCGGCTTTGACTGACTGGGTGTTAAATTCGTTAACCAGCGCTAAAAGCAATTGCATTCCCGCTGTGTCGATCTCCTCGACCGCGCTTGCATCTATCTGCACTGAAGCTTCAATTTCGGTGATGCGTTCGCTCAGGTCTTTGTGATCTGCGGCGACGCTCTGGATCGTAAGCGAGGCTGGTAAGGTAATACTGCTCATACATCCACCGTTTTTAAGGTTGTTGTCATAAAGGTTTATGCAACAAACCCAGAGTGCGCAACTTAGACCCCCAGAAAACGGATTTTCGTTTTGAGTCGCTTCTGTCGCATGACTCACATCTGTTATCGTAAGAAATGCACTTAATGTACAAGTGTCATCCTTCGCCTGATCCAAATGCATAGGTGTCGCATTTGCGGCTAATAGCAGACAGTGCTTTTGTAATTAATCGCTGAACACCTATAGAAATTATTTATCTAAATTCTGTTGTTGTTCTTTGTTTTGCGCCTAGGCTGATTAGTGAAGCGTAGGAGGTCACCATGCGACTAATTCGTGCGATCTATGCAAGTCATAAAAGCGAGGGGCTCTCGGTACAGGATATTGAGAGTATTCTTTCAGATAGCCGCTCCAACAATGCTCGTGCTGAGATTACGGGAGTGCTCTGTTTTAGCCATGAGCACTTTTTACAGTGCTTGGAGGGGGACAGAGCCGCGGTAAACGAGCTCTATAACCGCATAACTAGAGACCAACGTCACATCGATCCTTTTATGATCGATTATGCTGAAATTGAAGAGCGAGCCTTTTCTCACTGGGCTATGGGGTTTGTACCGGACACTCAGATCTCACGCGAGTTGATTCTGCGTTTCAGTGGTTCGGGACGGTTTGATCCAACAAAGATGAGTGCTGCTTCGGCGTTGGGCTTTCTCAAAGCGCTAACCCATACCATCTCTTAGTCCATCATAGTCTGGCAAAGGGGGGGGACGGGCAGGCTAAACTGGCTCAATGCATGGAAACCTCGCTCGTCCTACAGTCGCCTTCTTAGTCCCAGCTGATTGGGAGGAGATGCATGCTGCCCAAGCATACAAACAGGGTATCTTGGGTCCATTGCAGTCGGCTATCACACAAGCCGGTTATTACCTCGATCTGTGTCGTTTAAGCGAGAGCGGTCAGGCTCAAGACATCGAGGAGTTTGAAACTTACCTAAACCGCCAGCGACCGGTTGGCTTTATTGTGGGTCGGGTGCTGGAACAGGATCCAGTCGTCGACTTGCTGCGCCAAGAGCGGATACCTTTCGTACTCTTCGGCCACAACAGTCAAAGTGATGACGTTGATTGGATTGATGTCGATAACGAGGCCGCTTTCTGGCTGTCGACCCGAAAGTGCATCGATGCTGGACACCGCGAAATTGCCCTGCTAAATGGTCCAGAGCCTTACTCATATGCGCGTCAACGTGAGCTCGGCTATCGCAAAGCTCTGCGGCAGTCAGGTATTCAACTTGATACTGAGCTTATCCTTAACGGCGAGCCAACGTTCGCTATGGGTAGTGTGATGGCGAGTTATCTACTGCGTTCTATGCAGCGCCCGACTGCTCTTGTCTGTGCTACGGATGAGCTGGCGCTGGGAGCAATGTCTGCGTGTACTGATTTGGGGTTAAGAGTTGGCAGAGATATCTCGGTCGTTGGCTACGGTGACACGGAGCAAGCTAGAAAAAGTACCCCGCGTCTTGCCACTCTGATTTTTAGCCTCCGTGGCATCTCACAGCAGTTGGCTGATTCGCTGCTGAGTCAGCTAGAACCTCAGCGATTTAATCGAGTTAACAGCATCTGCGTCAACCGAAGAGCCCTGATCTGGTTACGAAGGCGCGCAACCTAGCCGTTGTGCAGTCGAGAGTGCATCGGGAGTCAATAGCGGCAGTTGAGGGTTGGCTGGCGACGCAACTTACAGATCAGTCAAGTGTGACTGAACTACCCAAACTGAGTCTCAAAAAGCTACGCATGGCGCTGCAGCGCTATGATCCTGTGGCAGCAGAAAAGTGCTTAATGGTTGATGTTGAGGGGGTATCCGACTCTGTGATGGCCGAACTGCGTGATGCCGTATCTCAGTTCGACTTTAAACGAGCACTTAAGTTGGTCGAGTCTGAACAGCGCCTTGCAGATGCCGCTAGCTCAGACACCTAGCTGGTGTTACGGTTGTTGCCTGATTCCGCTCGGTTGTTAAAATAGCCGTTAGTTATAGTTCTAAAAATTTTGGAGATAAGGATGTCGGGTTTGCTTCCTGATGTAGATCCTCAGGGTCTACTCGAATTTTCGGTGGTCTACACGGACCGATCACTCAATCATATGTCGGGTGCTTTTCAGCAGGTCATGCGAGATCTTTCCACCCAGCTAAAATCGGTCTATCACGCTTACTCTGTAGCGATTGTTCCCGGTAGCGGTACCTTCGGTATGGAGGCTGTAGCGCGTCAGTTCGCGACGGGTAAAAAAGTGCTAGTGATCCGCAACGGTTGGTTTAGCTACCGTTGGACACAGATCTTTGAAATGGGTCAGATCCCACGCGAGGAGCTGGTTTGTAAGGCACAATTTGCATCTGATGAACCTGAGTCACAGCTCGCTCCAATGGCTATCGAAGAGGTGGTAGAGACGATCCGTCACGAGCGTCCCGAGGTCGTTTTTGCACCTCATGTAGAGACCTCTGCCGGTATGATTTTGCCGGACGCTTACATCAAAGCAGTGGCCGATGCGGCGCATGAAGTGGGAGCGCTCTTTGTCCTGGACTGTATCGCGTCCGGCACTATCTGGGTGGATATGCAGGCGTGCGGTGTTGACCTTCTGGTGAGCGCTCCACAGAAAGGCTGGAGTGGTTCGCCCTGCTGTGGCTTGGTCATGATGAGCGAGGCTGCGCGTGAGCGTCTAGATGAGACTACAAGCACCAGTTTTGCTGCAGATCTGAAGAAGTGGACGCAGATCATGGAGACCTACGAATCAGGGGCACATGCCTATCATGCAACCATGCCGACCGACGGTCTGCGTCAGCTGCGTGATGTGATGGCAGAAGCTCAGAACTACGGCTTCGATAAGCTCAAATCGGCTCAGCAGGAGCTGGGTGATCGCGCCCGTAAAATTCTGGCAGACCGCGGCATCAAAAGTCTGGCTGCGGATGGTTTCGGCGCTCCGGGCGTAGTGGTCTCTTATACTCAAGAGGCGGACATCCACAATGGCAGCCGTTTTGCGCAGGCGGGTTTCCAGATCGCTGCGGGCGTGCCACTACAAGTTAATGAACCTGAAGGCTTCAAAACCTTCCGCATCGGATTATTCGGGATCGACAAGCTGATGAACGTCGATCGTACCCTCAATATGCTTGAGGAAGGCCTGGATAAAGTGGGGCTGTAGTTCGTTCTACTAGCCCGCCTGAGAGAGTATTTACAGAGACTCCGTGTACCATCCCTGTAAGCTTCGTGGCGGCATCACTGCCGCCATGACTCTGTGAACACCCCTTATGTGGGCTCATCCAACGAACGACAAGCGTTAGAGTATCCTCTCAAAGAACCAGTAGAGACCTACGAGTGCGATCAGCACACTCAGAGGGATGCGCACCCAGCGCTCCCAGTATTGGGTTTTGCCCAGCCAAATACCCAACAGCAGATACATCAGTGCGATCACTGCCAATTGTCCAAACTCGACGCCAATGTTGAAGGCGATCAGGCTGGAGATGAAAGCCTCTGGATTTAGGCCAATTTCGCCTAGAACACCGGCAAAGCCAAGACCATGCAGTAGACCGAAACCGAAAATCAGCGCGATCCGCCCGCGGCTGAGTTTGTGATGGAATAGGTTCTCTATCGCGACGTAGCTGATTGAGAGGGCGATGAGCGGCTCAACGATTGATGGTGAGACGCTGACGAGTCCCAGCGTCGCCATCGCGAGGGTAATTGTGTGGGCTAGGGTAAAGGCACTGACCTGCCAGAGTAGCGCGCGCCAAGATTGACTCAGCAGATAGATGCCGATTACAAATAGAATGTGATCGAGCCCCAGCGGAATTATGTGTTCAAATCCGATGACTATATAATCCAGAAAGCTTTGGTTCTGGGTGCCTGTCGCATTGAGTTCGACTAGGTCGGATTGCTCACCGGCCATAACATAAAGACCCGCCTTCAGCTCTCCTCCGCTGGTAACACGAAATATAAAGTTACCCAAGGGCTCGGGCCAACTTAGTGCAAGCCCATTGAGCGCCTCATTTAGTTCCGCGCGGTATAGCAGCACGGATTCGCGTGCAATCTCGAGGTCGCTGTTCTCAGTTACATTGACGGACATTAACCTGAAATCAAAGTTCAGCGCTTCACCCTGAGAGCCAGTGAATCTGAGCTCTTTTGAGAGTTCCTCAGCGAAGGAGCGAGCCTCGGTCTCTAGCTGCGCGGCGGGAGTCGCTCTTAACGCGTTGTACTGCTGCGCCAATGGCGAATCATCGGTGTCCTCATGGGTAGAGCCAATCCCAAGCATCAGCGCCTCAAGGTTTGTATCCAGCTGAATTTGCAAAGAGTTATCGCTGGATATTTCAGCATTGATGATGGTTGGTGTAATCTCATGGGCGTGAGAGAACGTAGTGGCAATAAGTGCCAGAAGCGCTGCGAGAGTCATTCTCAGCATTATTTTTCCTTGATGGTGGATATAGATTTGAATTCAACATTGATACGCCGCTGCGCACCCTTTGGGACACTGATACTAGCGTTAAATAGTCTGACTGTCAGCGCTCACGAGTTTTGGCTAGAGCCAGAGCGTTTTGCAGCGCCTGAAGGTACTGCCGTCGGGTTTGAAATTCGTATTGGGCAGTATTTTAGCGGCCGAAATTACCCGTACATTGACCGAGAAACCGAAGCCTTCATAAAACGTACGGATTCCGGTATCGAGCCGATTAAGGCAGTCACCGGCGATAAGCCAGCTGTAACCTTAGAGCTCGAGGGTCGCGCGACCTGGGTGGCCTACACCAGTAACGATTTTAATATTCGCTTTCGCGATACCGAGAAGTTTACCAACTACCTCAAAGATGAGGGGCTTGAGTGGGTGCTTGATTGGTACAAAGAGCAAGGCAAGAGCCTCAAAGATGCTACGGAGTCCTATTATCGTCACGCAAAGGCGTTGAGTTGGAGTGGGCCAGATGAACCTGAGTGGCTGAGTGAGTCGCTAGGTATGCGGATTGAGCTAGTGCCCGATTCGGGCTTCCTGCGCTGCTCAGAGCCGGCGCGTTTTCGTGCACTCTATCAGGGCGAACCGCTTGAGGGACACTTGGTTCGGCGCTTCAGAAAAGGGACCGAAGAGGTCCAGGAATTCAGGGCTGATGCCGATGGATACGTTGAGTTTCCAGCTGGCGAGGGCCCATTTCTACTAAATGTTGTCCACATCGAGGACGCATCAAACCCACGTGCAAAGGGTAAGGATTGGCTAAGCGATTGGGCTTCACTTACTTACACCTGCGCCAACTAACGGAATATTGAGATGTCAGAGACAGTAAAAGCGATTCGTATAGAGTCAAACGGTGGCCCTGAGGTAATGCAGTGGGTCGATGTTGAAGTCAGTGCTCCAGGCCCAGGCGAGGTACTTATTCGCCAGGAGGCGGTTGGCCTAAACTATATAGATGTCTACTTCCGCACGGGTCTTTATCCTCAGGAGATGCCAGGCGCTTTGGGTATGGAGGGCGCGGGTGTAGTTGAGGCTGTAGGTGAGGGGGTAGACCTCGTCGCCGTGGGTGATCGTGTGGCTTATGCCAACCGCCCGCTTGGCGCGTATGCGCAAAAGCGTGTTGTACCACAAGAGATTCTGGTGAAGCTACCGGACGAGATCAGTTTCGAGCAAGCAGCCGGCATGATGCTTCAGGGGCTTACAGTGCAGTATCTGGTGACCGATAGCTACGTGGTCAAACCCGGAGATCAGGTTCTGCTGCACGCTGCAGCAGGCGGTGTAGGTCTGATAGCGGTACAGTGGCTCAAGGCACTTGGTGCGCGCGTAATCGGTACAGTGGGCTCAGCGGAGAAGGCCGCGCTGGCGAAGTCGTACGGCTGTGACGAGTGTATCGTCTACACCGAGGAAGATTTTGTCGCCCGCACGCGTGAACTCACTAATGGCAAAGGTGTAAACGTAGTTTATGACTCCATCGGCAAAGATACTTTTGATGGCTCACTCGACTGCCTAGCACCGCGTGGGACGATGGTGAGCTTCGGTAACGCGACGGGCCCTGTCGAGCCGCTCAATATTGCTACCCTAGCCGCTAAAGGATCTCTTAAAGTCACGCGCCCAACGCTCTTTGCCTACGTTACCGAGCGTCCGTTGCTCGAGAGCATGTGTGAGGATCTATTTAGCCGTGTATTGAGCGGAGAGGTGAAGATAGAAGTGAATCAGACCTATGCTTTGGCTGATGTCGCTCAAGCGCACACCGACCTTGAGTCACGCAAGACGACTGGATCCACGGTGCTCCTGCCTTACTAAGCGCTAACAACCGCGGCTAGGGTGCCTCGCCACTCTCTGCCACTCTCTGGTTGAGTAGTCTCAGCTCAAATGCAGCGTTCGCGTGGCGAGCGCTGCAATGTCCTCATCCTGATGGGTAATCAACACTAGGGTTTTACCCTCAGCCTCGATCTGTTCCCGGCTGAACTCGAGCGCCAATGCGCGAGTCTCTGTATCCAGTTCGGCGAAGGGTTCATCAAGGATAATCAGTGGTTCCGGCCGTAACAGCGTTCTGATTAACCCGACGCGTTGTCGCTGACCACCCGAAAGCTGCCCCGGCAGCTTACTCAACTGGTCACTAATACCGAGGCGCTCAACCGCTGATCCCAACTTTGCCACTCCTGTCTCGCTTAAGCCTAGCTTGAGGTTGCGTTCAACACTGAGGTGCTCGAATAGATTGTCCTCTTGAAACAGCATGCTGATTGGGCGCTGATGGGGCTCCAGGGTCAGTAGATCTTGATTGTGCCAACAAGCGGTGCCGTTCGCGGGCTGGATAAATCCGGCCAGGCAGAGCAGTAGCGTGCTCTTGCCGACGCCGCTCGGACCTTTAATAGCCAGACGCTCGCCCGTTTCAACTGTGAAGCTGTAACTGCGTTGCCAGTCAGGATAGACGATGTTGAGCTGATCGACGTTTAGAGCCAAGGTGGTTTATCTCGCTTGAGTTGTTCGGTTGCGCTCGAGTAGAAGCAGAAGCGCGACAGATACTAACAGCAATAGGCTGGCAGCTATAGCAGCCTCCTCCAGCCGGTAACTACCCGCATAACGATAAATCAGCCAGGGTAGTGTAGGTTCGTCGTAGCGCCCGAAGAGAGCAAAGACGGAGACATCTCCCAATGCCAACAACAACCCGAGTGCAAACGCGGATAGCAAGGCAGACTGTAGGTGGCTGATATAGATTCGTGCGCGCTGGAATAGGCTTAAGTTTAGGTTGCTGATAAGGCGGTGGTACTGCTGCTGATAGTTGATGGCCGTTGGGCGCAACTGGGTGATGAGGAAGGGCAAAATCAACAGGGCGTTAAGGAGAATCAGCCAAATGAAACTCCATTGTCCTAAGCTGCCCAGGCTCAAAAGCCAGATGTAGATTCCGGTGGAGAGGACCATCGCAGGAGCAACAAGATGGTGAGTCGATAGCCAAGCGAGCAGTGGGTTAGGTTGCAGTGGCAGGATCAGCAGACAGAGCAGCAGCGCAACCAGCGTAGCCCCCAACCCGATGACGAGAGAGCGCAGCAAAGCATCTCCCAGTTCAGTTAGATTCATGCTCAGTAACTTAGAGAGATCCAACGAGCTAGTCAGTGCCAATATCGGGGCGAGGAGTAGTAGCCAACCTAACGAGTAAGCAGACCTTCGTAAGATGCGTTCACTCAGAGATCCGCGAGGTTGCCAACGCTCGGTCGTCCTAGATGAGCCTAGCCAGTTGACCTTGGCAAGGAGGGCAGACAAGGCAAATAGCGCCCCGGCAATCGCAAATTGCATCCACGCCAGAGTCAACGCCTCACTGAGGTTGAATTGGTACTTCAAAGCTTGATAGATCGCGAGCTCAAAGGTGGTCGATGCCGGTCCACCTCCGAGAGCAAGAACGACGGCGAAACTATTGAAGCAGAGGATAAATATCAGCCCCGCCAGAGCTAGTAGCGCTGGGCGAATCTGCGGCCACTCCAGAATAGCGAAACGCTGGATGCGCGAGAGTTTAAGCTGCGCGCTCAGTCGCTCGACGCTGTCGGGCATCGCTTGATAGCGCTGCAGAAGTATTCGAGTGGCGAGTGGAAAGTTTAAATAGACATGCGCGATGAGGATGCCGGACAGGCCAAAGAGTTTCCAATCTTCCGGTAATAGCGGTCGTACGCTGCCTTGCGGTCCAAACAGCAGCATAATGCTGGTGATCACCACAAGGGTCGGCATGACAAATGCGAGCAGGCAGAGCTGCTGAAAAAGGCGCAACCCCCTTGGTCGCAGTTGATACAGCCAGCGGGCCAGCGGCCAAGCAATCACCAGCGAGAGGGTGGTGGACAGAAGGGCTTGCCAGAGCGAGAAGCGAAGGATGCGTAGCGTATAGCTGTCGCCAACTATGGTTAGATCAAAGCGGGCATCATCGAAGCCGGCGAGCCCGCGAAAGGCGAGAATTGTGACTCCGATCAAACTCAATAGAGCGGCACCGCCGCTCAGTAACACGGATGATCGAAGCCTCGTCATGACTAGTTAGAGGCGGCGTCGCGCCACTCATTGATCCAGGCCTTGCGGTTGGCTGCGATCTCAGCCGGTGAGAAGCCAAGGGTTTTTGGGGTAACCAGGTTGTTGAAGATCTCAGGCAGCTCAACGCCATCAATGACGGGGAGCATCCAGTTGGTTACAGGGATAATCGCCTGGGCTTGCGGACTAATCAGGAACTGTAGAAACTCGTTCGCCAGTTCTGCCTGATCGGTGTAGGCGCTGATGCCTGCAACTTCGACCTGAGCGATGTGGCCTTCACTAAAAGCCGCTGCTTTGTAGTGATCTACACCCTCAGCGACGACATGGTAAGCCGGTGACGTGGTGTAACTTAGAACATAATCTGCACCGCCTTCAAGGAAGAGGCTGTAGGCCTCCCACCAACCTTTAGTCACAGTTTCGGTGTTGTCGGCAATGTCGCGCCACGCCTGCGCACTCTGGTCGCCGTAGGCGGCGTTCACCCAGAGCATCATGCCCTGGCCCGGGGTGCTGGTGCGCGGGTCCTGATAGATCAGACTGGCATCTGAAGCGATAAGTTCTTCCAGAGAAGCTGCCGGCGTGGAAATCTTGCGGCTGTCGTAGATGAAAGCAAAATGGCCGTAGTCGAAGGGCACAAATTCTGCGCTGTTCCATTCGAGTTCACTCTTCAGCGCTGAGGTATTAACCTGATGCGCCTGCACTAAGCCCAGTTCACTCGCCTCCTGGATCAGCCCCAAGTCTAGGCCGAGAAATACATCAGCCTCCGTTGCCGACTTCTCAATGCGAGCGCGGTTGAGTATGGAGACGCCATCCTCTGCTGCGATAAAGTTCAGTACACAAGCGCATTGAGCTTCAAAGGCGCTCTTAAGCTGCGGACCTGGGCCCCACTCTGAAACGAAAGAGTCATAGGTGTATACGTTTAAAGTTGGGGTAGCAGCAGAAACATTGAAAACAGAAAAGGTTGAAGCAAGCAGTGCGGTCGCAATAGCAGCCGATCTCATGTCTAATATCCTTATAGGCGAGGCCAAAGTTAGTGAACGTGGCAAGCGGTTTTAAACAATTTTTTACTAATAGCTGTACGGTCTAATGATACCGACTGATCAAAACATTGTCATGCCGCTCAAAGCGCGGAATGCACTCGACAGGCACTTCGGTGAGACTCTCAATTGGCAGTTGATATTGAGCGAGGGTACACGTCATCCGCTGTTCCAAGCTGAGTTCGCTTCGCGGCACTGGATCGCTCGGGTAGAGCCCGATACTCAGACCGCTCCTGGGGTTGATCCTTGGCGAGAACAAAGAGTACTTCGGGCTCTTTACGCAAATGAATGGGCGATCTCTGCCGAGCTGATAATGCCAGATTTGGGCTTGCTGCTGATGCCGTTCGCAGGGAGGCTAATTGCTCGAGATGAGTTGAGCGCGGCACAGGTAGATGAGATATGCTGCGCGGTCCAGCAGATGCATAGAATATCAGATGTACCTCTGCTAGATTACGCGGCGCTTTTTATGCGTTATCGAGACGCGTTCAGTCGAAGTCTACCAGGTATGGGTCAGCTCGTGGATGAGACTGAGGCCCTGTTGGCGACGCTGCCTGATATCGGTGAGTGTCTGGTCCACCATGATCTGCACACCGGCAACATGCTCTGGGATCGTCACTTAACCCTGATAGATTGGGAGTATGCGGGTTTGGGTAACCCTTGGTTAGATTACGCGACGCTCGAGCGCGATGTTGGTCTAACCCTCCGCCAGCTCCAAAGTTTTGAACGTCTCAGCGCATTTGAACCCCAAGAGATGGAGCACTGGCTAGCTTGCGCGATTCAAGTAATCGACCAGCTAGAGACGCTCTGGCAACACTTCAATCAGCTGCAAATTGAGCAGCCAGAAAACTAGAGAGAGAAAATGTCTGCAACTCAAACATTGATTCAACAGCTTAGTGAGGCTCCTGCAACCGTTGAGTTCGATCAAGTGATGACGGTCATTGCTGCCGAGTATAAGCACCAGCCCTCAGCCTTCACCAACGGATCTCAAAAGAACAGCGCTGAACAGAATCAGGGCTCCTGCAAAATATTGGGCTTTGCACGCCTCAACGGTCTAACCGAACAGCAGACTTTGCACTGCTTCGGTAAATACTACCGCGAAGATGTATTGCAGAATCGCGAGGGCAGCGACCACGGTAATATCCGCGCCTTTATGCAGACCGGTTGGAGTGGTGTTGATCTACCGCAAGACGCTCTGGTTGCAATCGACTAAGCTAGGGGTAGGCAGTAGCTCTTTAACTTAGACTACTGTTACTTCATCAATCGCTTAGAGGTCGGCTGTGAAGCACCCGAAACTGCTGATAATCGAGGATGAGCCCGCAAACCAGAAGCTGCTGGAACGCCTGCTGCGTGATAGTTACAAGCTTGAACCCTGCACGACTGCTGAGGCGGGCTGGGAGTTACTGGATCAACAGTCGGATATTGATCTGTTGCTGCTCGACCTAAATCTGCCTTCTATGAACGGGTTCGAGCTACTCGAGCGAATTCGATCGCAGCACCGTTTTGATCGTCTACCCATTATCATCCTGACGGGCTTGACCGACGACAAGGAGGAGGCGCGTGGCCTGCAGTTAGGTGCCAGCGACTATATCCACAAGCCTTTCAGACCCGAAGCGGTCAAAGTGCGAATAGCGAATCAACTGCAATTATCCGCACAGCAGCGGCAGCTTGAGGAACTGGCGGTTAAGGACCATCTGACGGGGCTCTATAATCGGCGTGGATTCGACGATATCTTTCGTCGCGAACTCGCACGGGCTAATCGATCGGGCGTGCCACTCTCGTTGGCGATGTTAGATGTTGACCACTTCAAACGCTACAACGACCACTACGGCCACCCTGAAGGTGACAAGGCACTGCAATTCGTTGGCCGTCATCTCAATGCTGTTGCTCGGCGAGCTGCAGACCTCTGTGCACGCATCGGAGGCGAGGAGTTCCTCCTGCTCTGGCCTGAGACGCCCGCCAAGGGCGCTCAGCACCAGGCTGAGAAGCTCCGCCGAGCCATCGAGCAGGATGCGCTGCCACATGCAGAAAGCAGCGTTAGTGATTCACTAACGGTCTCGATTGGCGGAATCACCCTAGAGGCAGGCGACTACGATGCTGAGCGAGCGCTACAGAGGGTCGACGATGCGCTCTATGAAGCTAAACGCGACGGGCGAAATCGTGTGGTGTGGAGGGCGAAGAGCGAGTAGGGGACCTAGTAACGCCCCAGTCCCCCAGTCCCCCAGTCCTCCAGTCCTCTGGTCTCTTAGTGCCCTAGTCCCCCAGCCATTTCAATCGGTAAAGATCTTTTCGCATATCTTTACCGTTGGTCACTGAACCCTCTAAACGTACATCGTTTAACAGATCGAGATTGAGGTCAGCGATCAGCGCCATCTCTGTATTAGGTGTACTTACCGCCATGGTGGCGTCATGCGGGAAAGCGAAGTCTGACGGAGAGTAGACGGCCGACTGGGCATACTGGATGTCAACGTTTTGCACCTGCGGCAGGTTACCCACCGAGCCGCCAATGGCAACGTAGATTTCATTCTCAATAGCGCGTGCCTGAGCACAGCGCTGCACTCGTAGAAAACCGTTCTTGGTATCGGTCCAGAAGGGTACAAAGAGAATATCGATTCCCTGTTCCCGCAGTAGGCGAGGCAACTCCGGAAATTCAACGTCGTAACAGATCAAAACACCGACGCGGCCGGCGTCGGTATCAAAAGCTCGCAGTGATCTACCACCAGTGATCACCCAATCCCGCTGTTCGTGGGGTGTAATGTGTATTTTTGGCTGCACCTCATGCGAGCCATCACGCCTGAAGAGGTAGGCGTTGTTGTAGAGCACATTACCCTCAAGCACTGGAATACTACCGGCGATGATATTGATGTTGTAGGCGATCGCGAACGCCTGGATAGCATCAATTGTCTGCTGCGCGAAGCTCGCCAAAAAGCGTATGGCTTCGTACTGATTCTTCTGGTCACCCATACTCATTAGCGGCGCGTTAAAGAACTCAGGGAAGAGTACAAAGTCAGCGGTATAGTCGGCCATTGAGTCGACAAAATACTCCACTTGTTCGAGCCACTCTTCAAAGCTCTTCGTCGAGCGCATCTGCCACTGAATAATACTGACGCGCACATTCTTTTTGACGAACTTCTCAGCCTCGAGAATCTCAGGTTCGTAAACGATATTGCTCCACTCCAGCAGGGTCGCAAAGCCGCGTGAGCGTTCATCCTCGGGTAAATAGTTGCGCAGAATACGTAGCACCTGAAAGTCGTTGGCGAGCTGAAAACTGAGGATAGGATCGTGAGCTTCTCGCTGCTTTACTGCCCGGATGTACTGCTCGGGGGTCATCTCATCGGAGTACTTGTGGTAGTTAGTAATTCGCCCGCCGGCTATGATCGAGCGTAAATTAAGCTGCACGCAGATCTCTTTACGGGCATCGTAAAGGCGTCGGCCCAACCGGTAGTCACGATAGTCTGGGTGTACAAATAGATCTAAACCGTAGAGTGCATCTCCGTCGGCGTTATGTCGGAAGGTTTCGCGTCGCCCGAGTAGGTCTTCATAAGTGTGTTGGCGGGTAAACCGTGCGTGTTTACAACGCACCGCTAACGCAGCTGCGACCAGTTGCCCCTTATCCTCAATGGTGATTTGCCCCTCAGGAAACTCGTGAATTAAGCGCTTCAGTGATTCACGCGGCCAGGAGCCGCCAATATCGTCGTAAACTCTGTCCATCAGCGCTTCGAGTTGAGGAATATCTTCCTCGGTTAGGTTGCGCAGTTTAAGCATCACTTCTTGGGGTTTATCACTACTCATAGGGGAGTTCCATCTGGCGGGTACTAGTTAACAATATAGCGCTTAGCGGGCAAGATGCGTAAACTTTATCTCTCTTCTTAATCGTTTTACTTGAGCCGTTATTTGTTATGCAGTCACCCGATCTACTCTACCCAGAGCTCTTTATTGCCGTGCAGAGCTCGCAGCTATTTGCAGACTCGAAGACATTTGTTGATCTAGAGCCGCAAGCCTCAGCTGATTTGATCAACCGTGATTACGCACAAAGCTCCAGCGAGCCTGACTTTGATCTAAAGGCCTTTCTTGACCGTTATTTCAAATCGGAAGCAGTGCCCTCGGTCCTGGCTCAGTCGGGATCCACCGCGGCAGAGCATATTGCGCAGCTCTGGCCTGCTTTGACACGCCAGCCTGAGGCCCTAGGCCCTTATTCAAGCCGTATAAACCTGCCACACCCCTACGTGGTTCCAGGCGGGCGTTTCAATGAGATCTACTATTGGGATAGCTATTTCACTCAGTTGGGACTGTTAGCGGATGGAAGGCAAGCTTTAGTAGATTCAATGGTGGCAAACTTCGCTGCACTGATTGAGAGAGTCGGCTTTATACCCAACGGTAATCGCTCTTACTTTACAACGCGTTCACAGCCCCCTTTCTTCGCGTTGATGTTGGATTTGATTGATGAAGAGAGTGCACAGAAGTACCTGCCACAGTTGAGGGCTGAGTACCTGTTTTGGATGGATGGGTCGCAACAGCTCAGTGCTGGTCAGGCGCAGCGTCGAGTCGCAGTCTATCCAGAAGGGGTTCTGAATCGTTACTGGGATGACGCAGCCACGCCACGACCTGAGTCTTACATTGAGGATGTAGAGCTGGCTGAGGCGTCCGAGCGCGAGGCCACTGACCTTTATCGTGATCTGCGTGCCGGTGCTGAATCGGGCTGGGATTTTTCGTCGCGCTGGTTTGCGGGGGAGGGGCTGGCATCGATCCGCACAACTCAGATCCTACCGGTTGATCTGAATGCGCTACTCTATCTACTTGAGTCCAAACTCTCCCAGATGGAGGTCGAGCCGAGCGATAAGATACGCTATCAAGCGGCGGCGGCAGCGCGAGCCGATCTTATTCGTAGCTACTTTTTCAGTGACTCTTTAGGCTACTTCACGGACCTAAATCTGCGCGATCTGAGCCAGCGTGAGCACCTGAGTATGGCGACACTCTTCCCACTCTTTGCGCGAATCGCCACTTTTGAACAGGCTCAGTGTGTTGCGACAACTATCGAGGCGAGGTTGCTCCGCAGTGCGGGATGGGTGACGACTGAGTGCGACTCGGGGCAGCAGTGGGATGCACCCAACGGCTGGGCTCCGCTGCAGTGGATCGCCTTTGTTGGCCTGAAAAACTATGGGTTCGATGAGTTAGCAGAACGGGGGGCTAGGGCCTGGCTGAGCGTCAATGACCGTATTTTCAGCAGCTATGGAAAAATGATCGAAAAGTACGATGTAGAGACGCCTGGAAAGTTAGCCGGTGGCGGCGAGTATACCGTACAGGACGGTTTTGGTTGGAGTAATGGCGTCTACCAAGCATTGCGTCAACAGCTTGCAAAGAAACCGAGTGAGTAGAGTTTAAGCCTCAGCCTCATCTGAAAGCGGGCTATAAACGGCCACACCGCCGTGTTCACCATCACGCTTGACACTGTACATCGCACGATCGGCGAACAGCGTAATCAGATCGGGATCACTCGTGTGTTCTGGGCAGAGGGCTATACCAACGCTCGCTGTAAGCGATACACGCGCACCGGCCTCATCAAGGTCTATCGGCTCTTCAATCGTTGTTAAGAGTGCTCGAGCTAGGCTTTGCGCCTCAATATCACTGCCGAGTCCATCGGCAAGCAGCAAAAATTCATCACCGCCAAGGCGCGATATCATATCGCTTTGGCGGCTCCGCGATTTAAGCCGGGCACTGATTTTAGCTAAAACGGTGTCACCGGCTGCATGGCCATAGTTATCATTGATAGATTTGAATCCATCAAGGTCAAACAGCATTACAGCAAAGCTGCGTTGTTCCCTATGGCTCGCGGCACACCAGCGCTCAAGAGTTGTGTTGACGGAGCGGCGATTGGGAAGGCCGGTGAGTTCGTCAATAAGCGCCTGCTCTTGCAGTTTGCGCTGGTATTCGTGCAGCTCCGTGGTCTCTTCGAGTAGCAAGATCTCAGGGTGATCCTGATACTCAGTGACGCGAACATTGAAGTAGCGGATCTCTCCCGCTTTTCCAAGTGCGAACTCCTTGTGCGTGTGCGGGTGACGACTTAAGTGTGCCAGAGCCGCCTCTCGCAGTTCGCCAACGGGCATGTTAAGTTGATTTGCCCAATGTGAGATACGCTGATTGTGATGCCAGCGTCGACCACTCTCATCGCTCCAAAATATACCGGTTGGCACTGTATCGGAGAGCGAGGCGAAGCGGTGTAGAAGATTTCGTTGGCCGCGGACAAACCAGAGATAACCGATCGTGGCTGCCAAAAGTGCTAGCGCTATCGCTGACAGAATGGCGAGCTCTTTGGCAAAACCCGCGTATATCGGTTGCGGCTCGTTTACATAGCGCACCCCAGCCAATTTGCGCTGGTCAAGACCGAAGCGCTCGAGGGCCGTGTAATCAACCACCGACTGGGATGCGAAACGACGCAGAATCTGTCCTGTTGGAGGCTGAGGCAGGGGGCTCCAGGTCGCTGTATCGAGCGAAACCTCTTTGAAGGCATAGGTCTGTATGGCCTCTACCAGAGCCTGAGCCTGGTCGGCTGGACTAGAGACAGAGCCGCCCAAGCAGCCCTGGGCGATAAAGTTGGCGTACATACAGAGCGTAGGGACAGGGCTGAGCGCAGCGAACTCAGTCAAGTATCGAATAGGCGGTACCATAGGGGTACCCTCGCCATCGGCGAATAATAATTGAAAAAAGAGGAGGTCGCCCTCTCCGAGTGAGCTAATTGTCTGACGCATCTGCTCCAAACTCTTCTCGCCCAGACGTACCAGTTCAATGCCGGCAAGCTGACCGTCAAGTTCCGAGACGGTAAGATCCTCGTTGTAATCATCCCCGACTAGGTAGAGTCGTTTTAGCTCGGGATAGTGGTGGCGGGCGATGCGAAGAGTCTCTCTAAAATTGGGACGAATAAGCAGTGAGTACTCATGCGCTTGCAGAGCTGTCAGTTCACCGCGGTCATTGGAAAATATGATTGGGGTATCCCCGAACTGACTGCTTAAACGCTCGCGATAGAACTCAAAGGCTTTCGGGTCTAGGGCGACGATCAGGTCGACCTGACCTGCATAGGTCGCCGAAATAACGTCAACGAGGAGCTGTTTGTGGGATTCAGGTTGGGGCCGATAGATATCCAGCGACTGGGCGTGAACAACTACACCCGGTATCTGAGCTTCAAGTTGATCGCGTAGATCCTGTTTAATTCGCCGCGGAAATGGAAGCCCATCAACGTAACCGCTAAGCACAAGAATTCGACCCTCAGCCAAGGCTGAGGGAGCGGTGAGGGTAAAACTGAGCAGAAGAAGAGTAATAAGCGTGCGTAGCATGATCCGGCAGTCAGTGAAGCTGATAACTGCAGTTTAGATCAAAGTTGCTGGTTTGCACTGTCATAAATCAAATTTTATGCTGCGGCAGCGGACCGCCTGAACACTGTGTTGGAGATCGCTTTAATAGCCTTACCCAATAGTTTGAAGAATCCGTTACCAGCATTGGCTAACTCGAGACCCCAGAGCTGCTCTTCAACCTCATCAAAAAGGTGGTTGGGATGCAGATTTCTCGGCGTGAATACGCCTTGGCTAATGGGTAGGTCCGCGAGAACTGGCTCGTACTCCAGCTCTTCCAGCTCTGTGCCGAAAAGTTTTAGATCACCGTCTATTACATGGATTAGCTTTGGCCAGTTATTCAGGCTGCTCCAGCCTGTGTTGAAGCTCAGTGATTCGAATCCGATCGGATACTTGCGCGAGCCACGGTTAGACCTGCTCGTAGTTTTCGCAGTTAGTGTCGCGCCTCGGCATTTGAATAGCAGCGCGATAGGTAGAACAGCCCAAGCGCTGACCAGCATCAGAAATGCGGCGACGAAACGTTCTGAGTTTGTCGTTCGGGTAACTCGTGCGTTACTCGATATGGGAGAGAGCAGGGCAGGATCATCAATCTGCTGCGCAATTCCATGTTTTAGGTCGATCATCAAGCTGCCGTAGGCTAAACAGTTCTCCAAACTCACGTTTTGGCCAACGTAGGTGCCGGGTAGTACGATGGCATTTTTGAGGGTTGCTCCGCGGTCGACGAAACTGCCGTTCTCAACGCTAACATTCGCCTCCATTGAAACAGATCGATCGATGACCGTATCGCGACCGACGTAGAGAGACCCGTCGATGGCGTCAATACGATCATTGGAGAACTCAGGTGTCGCCGTCCATTTGTGATCATCAAGCATCAGGCCTCGAGGTGTACAGCACCAGAGCTTGGAGTGCAGAATTCGTTCGGTAATTTCGGCATACTCCTGCAAGCTTGTCAGCAGGTGAGGTGTTTGAGCACCTGACTGCACACTCTTCCAGCTCAGTTGATCAAGCTTCTCTCTGGATTTTTCAACGCCTAGATCAACCTCCGCCAGATGCACTATCGAGCCCGCATTTCTCGGTTGGGGCACGATGTCTGCCCGAAGGGCGCAAAACTGTTTTGGCAGTTGGTCAGGGTATCGCGCTACCAGGTCAGTCGGCGCCTCTTCACCGCGCGAAGGCAGGTAGTGAAGCTCAAAACCCCAATGATCACCGGATGGGAACTGCGATTTAATTTCGCTGCTGTGTGAACCCACGAAAAGGTAGACCTTGTTAAATTTCTGCTCGCAGAGGTATTCGAACCAGAATTCAAGCGCGCATTTTCCGCCAATAGGGAGATTGGCGGGTGCAAAATGTTCGTTCAGTGGCGCGAGTTCAGCACCCTTGCGATCAGCGAAGAGTACGGCAGTTTTAGGTGCAATCATCAGTAAGCTCCCTTACCGCTGACAACGGCAGGTATGGTCTTGGCAATCAACTTAATGTCGTTGGTGGTTGACTGGGTATGTACATAAGCGGTGTCGAGTAGAACCTGCTTATCAAACGGCAAGTCTGAGCGGCCGGATATCTGCCAGAGGCCGGTTAGCCCCGGTTTCACTTCGAGGCGGGCACGAGCCAATACGGGATAGGCCTCAACCTCTTGGGGTAGTGCCGGTCGCGGACCTACCAGCGACATCTCGCCTGTCAGTACGTTAAGCAGCTGCGGTAGCTCGTCGATCGAAAGTCGGCGGATAACTCTTCCAATGGGCGTGATGCGTGGATCTCGCTTCATTTTGAACAGCACACCGCCGGCCATTTCGTTTTGAGCTTCCAGGTCAGCCTTGCGCTTGTCGGCGTCGGTATACATAGAACGAAACTTCCACATACGAAACAGCTTTCCGCGCAGGCCTACGCGCATCTGCGAGTAGAAAATAGGTCCGGGCGAGCTGATTTTTATCAGAAGGACAACGATGATCAACACTGGCGAGAGCAGCAGAAGTCCCGTGCCGACACCGATAAGGTCCAACGCCCGCTTTAATAGCGTGCCAAGCCTGCGGCGCATCCGAAAACTGCTCGCTTTGACGGCAATAATTGTGCGTAGCAGGCGGGAACGCCAGCTTGAGCCAAGGATAGCTAGGTTAAGTTGTGCAGTATCTCCCTGAGGATGAAGTTTCGCTTCAAACCAGCGAGCCACATAACCAGTCCAGTGTGTTGGTTTAAGCAAAACAGTGTGGCGTTTTTTACGCAGCGCCAGTGCAATGCGACGCCAGAGTGTCGATTCGTTGGCTCGTAACTCCATAATGCTTTCGGGTAGACCGCTACCTATACCGATGAAAAGCTGATCTTTCATCAACCGATTCAAGCGCGACAACATTCGCTCTTGCTGGGGACTATCCAATAGCGAGATAACCACGCGTGACTCAGATTGCTGCAATCTAGCGGCTAGCTCAGTAGTACTGAAGTGATACTGATCATTCAGAGTCTCAATGGAGTGGTGTAAGGATGGATAGCGCTGCAGCAGCAGAGGCTCCAGCGTGGCCATCATCCTATTATTGCTGGTGAGAAAGACGGTTTTGAGCTGGCGTGACTCAAGTTCTAGTAATAGCTCATCGTAGAGCAGTTGTGTTGGAACACTGGGCTGGGAATCTACATTGTAGACTGATAGCTGAAGCTGCAGAGCTTGCCCGCGAGGGACTAGCAGCTCGGCACGCTTAAGCATCTCGTATGCCTGTTTGTCGTCGCGGCACTGGTTGAGAATCGTCGCATCAACAAAGGATAGGGTCTTGTTGCCCGGTGTCATCAACCCAAGACCGATCCAGCTAACAAATCGGTTCGGTTCGACTCGGGACAGGCTCAACCCCAAATGGTTGAGCGCACCGTTTGAAATTGATGCAACCCGCTGATTTGACTGATATGACATACTACTGCTCACAGAATTACCCAATGAACGGTCACTCAAGCTGCAAGCACGCGATCAATCGCAGCACGCGGATCCTGGTAGATCTCAAACAACTCCTGCAGGCGCGTCAGTTCAAGCAGCGACTGCACACTCGGTTGCGGTGAGAGCAGCACAGCACGGCCATTTTTTGCACCAACACCCTTATAGAGTGCAACTAGCACAGCCAGACCAGAAGAGTCGGTAAAGTTAACGCCGGCCATATCAACGACTAGGCGGTGGCGGCCCCCTTCGATCATTGAGTTGATGCTAGTTTTGATCTCGTTAGCGTTCGCCATGGTGAGTTTCTCAGGCAGGTGAACAACTTCGGCTTCGCCGTATGAGCTTACACTTACTGACATTTTTGACTTCCTCTATTGTGCTTAGCGACCTGGCTAAGCTTCTTCAAACTATCTCTATTGGTAACGTAGCAAGGGGTATGCCAACATTTCTTATCAGCTGCTTTTATACTCAAGCACCCAGCGGTTCTTGCCCTGTTTTCGCTCCGTCTTAATGTTATCGATCCAACCGAGAAGGATGTGATAGCCGCGACCCGATTCGGCCATCAGGTCGATAGGTTTTGGTGGGCAGAGATGCGGAATAGGGTTGGCGAATTCGGTGATATCGACACGCAGACAATTGCTTGCCACCTCTATCTTGATCTCAACTGCAGGTTTAATAACATCGGAGTGCCAGTTGGCATGTTCGACATAGTTATTTAATAACTCTGCCAGCGATGTCTGTACCCGACCGATCAATCTTTCTGCGACGTTGAGCGTCTTAAAGTGAGCCTCGGAAGCGCTAAGCACCTCGATAGCACTCTCCATTGTGGGTTGCATGCTGAGGAAGAGCGGTCGAGGGGTAGGGCGTTTGTTAACCGTGCAAAGCGAGCGCTTCACTAGCAGAACGGAGACGTCGTCAGCCAGTGGTTGATGCCTTTGCCATTGGCGTTTTGTTTTTACGATCTGCGCCATGGTCTCTGTTGCATCGAGCCCCGGCGCGTTTTTAAGCACGCTCTCGATTGCGTCGCGACCCAGAGTTTCGCCGGACGGCGATTGCACGTCGAAAAGTCCATCGCTGCTGAGCATAAGTGTACTGCCGGAATTGAACGGCAGTACGCGAGTCTCGAAATCGGCAAAATCGAACAGACCAACGGGAAAGCTACCGCGATTGATCTGGATCTGCTCTCCATCTGGACTAATAACGCAGGGGTGTGGATGCCCTGCCTGGCAGTAACTTACTTTGTCGTGCTCCTCGTCAATGAGCGCGAGTAGCAAAGTAAAGTAGAGACCAGAAAAGCGCTCGCTGGGAAAACGCTCATTCAGTCTGCGCGCGATTTGATGCAGGGGCGGCATCGAGTTCGCGCTGAGGTGGTAATTGAGCATCTGCTGCAGGGCATTCTGCAGAGCGAATGAGAGCATCGCTGAAGCTATGCCGTGGCCCATGACATCGATTTGGTAAAGCAGCGTTTGACCAGGTTTTGGATGCACCAGTCCCATAGCATCGCCGCCAATACCTCGGGTCATCGTGAAATGCGTCGCAAGTTGTAGTGTTGGAGAGAGCCACTGATCCTGAGGTACGTACTCTTTCTGTAGCTTTGCCGCCAGCGCCAACTCATCTTCGTTCTGTTGTTGCGCGATGCGCAAACTGAGATTCTGAGCCTCGACCGAGTCGCGCATGCGGATTAAACGCGCACCCGCTGCAAGACGAACACGGAGTTCATCTTTATTCGCCGGCTTGGTAAGGAAGTCGTCTGCACCCGCATCCATTCCAGCAACCAGATCCTGATGATCATCACTTGCTGTCAGCATAATAATGTAGGGGTGCTGGTACTCTGGCGAACTGCGCAGCTCTCGGCATAGCCCGCGACCGTCTAAGTTAGGCATCGTGAGATCACTGATGATGAGACGGTGTGTTTTGTGCTGCAGCTTTGTTAGGGCGTCAGCTCCATCAACCGCCTGTTCGACCGGATACCCTAGTGCTCTTACCATATTGGTAATACGCAGTCGCTCGGTCGGGCTGTCATCGACAATTAATACAGAGTGTTGCGCTTCTTCGGAATTAACCTCAGTGTCGGGCTGAGGCGTAGTTTGCATATTCATCGAGATGGCCTTTAACGTGCAGCGCACGATTCAACGGGTTTGCTAAAAGTTTTAGCAGTAACCATGCCAATTTGGTCAATAGAAAATAGAAGGCGACGAGTTGCTAGATTTCAAGCCGGGAGCCTCAGCCTTACCGCAACTGCTCTGATCGTTGCAATTAGCGTTGCATTTTGCAAAGCAAATCGATAATTTCGGTTGGAGCGTGCGGAGTTTCATCGTACGCCGATTAGTTTTTGTGCTTATTTAAGTCCTGCGAAGAGTTTCCCAGATAATCTCAGAGTTTGGCTTGTAATTCGTAGAAAGCTGGCACGCAGTTTGCTTAAACTGGATGTGTATTAACAATCCATAGGTAATAAAGGATGCAAATAATGCCCTCTGTAGTTGAATCACTTGATGAGCAGTTCGTGAAATCAATCGGTGGCGTGCTTGATCTAGCGGTAATGGAGCGTCTTCTAGAAGACACCTCTGTCGAGTTTTTGCCAAGTTTGATCGAGGTATTTGAAACGGAATCGGCTCAACGCTTAGAGAATATCCAGACAAATCTTAAGCAGGATGATATGTCCGCGCTCTCCGTCGAGGCCCACTCGCTTAAAGGTACATCAGCGACCTTTGGCGCAGAGTCTCTTCGTTATCTGAGCGAGCGTATCGAAAAGAGTGCCAAAGCCGGTGATTCAGCAACTGTTGAGTCGCTGGTGCCCGAGATTCCCGCGCGTCTTGAGGCGGTAATTACAGCTCTAAACGAGTTCTCCTCAAAGCTTGAGAGCTAACCGAGATTCTCAACAATAGTATCAATCACCCGAGAGTAGGGTGTGAGGAATAGTTCATGAGTGATAATCCGGCAGACGTTTTGATCGTCGAGGATAGTGCGAGTCTACGCAAGATTTACACTGAGTACCTTAAGAGCGAGTCGATTAGCGTTGATATCGCTGCGACGATTAAGGAAGCTCGGGATAAGTTGAGAGTGCGCAGTTATCCCTTGATCCTTCTTGATGTCAAACTGCCGGATGGTGATGGTTTCGAGATTCTTCGTGCGTTGACCGAAGCGGGCTCACCAAGTCTCATCATAGTGATGACCGCCCATGGCTCTATCGGCAAAGCTGTTGATGCGATGCGATTAGGCGCTTATGACTTTCTCGAGAAACCCTTTGACTCACGACGTCTTAAAACCACAGCTAAAGCGGCGCTCGCGCAGGCTGCCAACGCGGCCGAGCGAGCACCCGAGCAGTCTGATCAGATGGTTAAGCAGTTTCATAACTTTGTGGGCGGCTCTGACACGATGCACGAGGTCTATGAGCTGATCAAGAAGGCGGCACCCAGTAAGGCATCAGTATTTATCACTGGCGAGAGCGGTACCGGTAAAGAGCTCTGCGCGGAGGCCCTTCACCGTCAAAGCGTCCGTTCGGATGGCCCATTTATCGCTCTCAATTGTGCTGCTATCCCAAAGGATTTGATGGAGAGCGAAATTTTTGGCCACCTAAAAGGGGCGTTTACAGGCGCAACCGCCAACCGTGAAGGTGCGGCGAGTATGGCCAATGGCGGTACCCTATTTCTCGATGAGATAGGCGAGATGAGTTTTGATTTGCAGACCAAGCTTCTGCGCTTCATCCAGACGGGGATTGTCCAAAAAGTTGGCAGTAACAAGGATGAGGTGGTTGATGTGCGCTTTGTCTGCGCGACAAACCGCGAGCCTCTTGAAGAGGTCCGAGCCGGGCGCTTCCGAGAAGATCTCTACTACCGTCTTCACGTCATACCAATCTCTATGCCTGCCTTGCGTGATCGGGATGATGACATCATGTTGATCGCGAATAACTTCCTCAAGCGTTTTTCGCGAGAGGAAGCTAAGCAGTACGATGGTTTTTCTCCGATAGCGGAGTCAGTCTTCCGTCAATACAGTTGGCCTGGTAACGTACGTGAACTTCAGAATGTGGTTCGAAATATCGTGGTGCTCAACCAAGGTGGCATTATTGATGTTAAGCAGTTACCGCCGCCTCTAGATAGCTTCAGTGCGACGGTAGCTCCCGCGACTAAGGCCGCACCTAAGACACGACGTCGTCGCTCCAAGGCCAATGCCGGGCTGTTGGCTACAACGCTTGCTGATATTCGCCCAATGGCGGAGATTGAGAAGCTGTTTATAGAGAATGCGATCGCGCTGTGCGATGGTAACGTGCCCAAAGCGGCCGCATTGTTAGAGCTAAGTCCCTCGACGATCTATCGTAAGAAGATCGCATGGGACGCGCAGAAACCGGTAAAAGCCAAAGCCTGAGCCATCTCTAGTGAACGGGAGTTTTGCACTGGGGCGAACTCCCTATCAACCTGTCTGGATTGAGTTCGTGTTTGTCGCGAATATCACCGACCTCCGCACGGTTACGCCCCTGCGCTTTGCCACGATAAAGTGCCGCATCGGCGACTGAGAAGAGATCGTCCTGATTCATCCCGTTACGGTAGGTCGCTATGCCGATACTGACAGTAATTCTACCCACCGTGGTGAAGCTAAAGCTGTCTATAGTCTCGCGAATCTTCTCTGCCATCAGTACGGCGCTGCTCAAATTTGTGTTCGGAATCAGTACAATAAACTCCTCGCCACCCCAGCGCCCGATATGGTCAGTGTCCCGCGATACCTCGCGCAGCAACTGTGCGAATTGGAACAGCAACTCATCGCCAACTAAATGACCGTAGTTGTCATTGACGCGCTTAAAGTGGTCAATATCGATGAGCAGTATACTGAAAACATCGCCGTATCTAACACTACGCTGTATTTCGCGCTCCCAGAGTTGGTCGATACTCTGGCGATTATGAAGCCCGGTCAGATGGTCGGTCATCCACAACTCTTCCAACCGTTTTTGCGAGGTCACATCCTGGCGAATCTGAATATAGCCGCAGCGCTCACCCTGGGCATCGACGAGGGGTTCAACGGTCGCTTCGACCCAGTAGTAGTTTGGGCCTTTGCCTTGATGGCGGACGGTTCCACGCCATATGCCACTCTTATCGATAGTTGCAATGATCTCAGTGTAGAGTTCATGACCCAACTGCGGGTCAAGCAACTTCCAGACAGGCTCACCAATAAGGTCCTGCTTCTCGTAGCCTGATATTTTCAATAGTGCGTGTGAGACCCAGGTGATTTTTAGGTCGAGGTCTGTACGCGAGGCGATTACCTGAGAATCAAATTTGTCGAGTAACTGCCTCTGTTGCCCCAGCCCCTGTTGGAGATCACGCAGAAAAATCTGACGTTGACGCGCACTGCGCCAAAAGTAGAGTGCCGCCAGGGTACTGAGTACTGTTACCGCAGTTGCGCCAGCGATGCTGAAACCGAGAGCAGACGTTAGGGCGGGTAGAGCTGCGTTAACGGGAGTTGCACCTGTAATGGCAATGAGTGCCGCGGTAGATGCGGCGACAGGAGACCAATTTTTAGGTGCGCGGGAGTGCGGCATAACTGCAAACAGCCCAATCCAAAAGATTATCTAATAAATATAGTTCGGATTGTGCAATTTGCGAGTAAGCATAAAAAAGCCCCGCTGGATTCAACCGCCGGGGCTCGGGTGTTTCGTTTCAGTCTAGGTTTACTGAGGAATTGAACCCGTCAGACCTTCAACGTAGAAGCTCATGCCGGCCAGAGTGCCGTCATCAGCAGTTTCACCTTCAGCCAACCAAGCAGAACCGTCCTGCTTGTTGATTGGACCCGTGAACGCATGGTATTCGCCCGATGCCAGCGCATCGCGCAGAGCTTCGGCTTCAGCTTTTACGTCAGCAGGCACAGCTGATGAGATCTCACCGATGCCAACCATGCCTGGACCGATACCGTCCCAAGTGTCGGTTGAAGTCCAAGTACCATCCAGAACGGCCTGAGTACGTGCAATGTAGTATGGTGCCCAGTTGTCGATGATAGATGACACGCGCGGCAGTGGGCCGTAATCAGCCATATCAGATGCCTGACCGAAGGTGATGACATTGCCCGCTTCCTGGGCTGCTGCCTGCGGTGCAGTCGAGTCAGTGTGCTGCAGGATCACGTCAGCGCCCTGTTCAATCAGTGCTTTAGCGGCATCTGCTTCTTTCGCCGGATCGAACCAGGTGTAGGCCCAAACAATGTTGAACTCTACATTTGGATTCGCCTTCTTCGCATGAATGTAAGCCGAGTTGATACCGCGGATTACCTCTGGAATTGGGAAAGAGCCGATGTAACCAATCTTGTTGGTTTTGGTCATCTTACCTGCGATGTGCCCCTGTACTGCACGGCCCTCATAGAATCGTGCTGAGTAGGTTGATACGTTGTCAGCGCGCTTGTAGCCAGTCGCGTGCTCGAACTTAACCTTAGGGAACTTCTTGGCAACGTTGATGGTGGGATCCATGTAACCGAAAGAGGTTGTAAAGATCAGGTCTGCACCCTGCAGCGCCATCTGAGTCATTACACGCTCAGAGTCAGCACCCTCAGGAACACTCTCCTGGAAAATTGTCTCAACACGATCACCAAAGTGCTTCTCGACCGCCAGACGGCCCTGTTCGTGCTCGTAAGTCCAGCCGCCATCACCAACGGGGCCAACGTAGACAAAACCGACTTTAACGTCGGCTGCCATTGCTGCAGAGCTCAGCGCTACAGCTGCAACCGTTGATGCGAAGATTGATTTAAGTTTCATGGGGTACTCCCTGTGAAGTTGCCTGTTAAGGTTAGTTGCCTCAGCTTGAGGCGTGGAATAGGCGACCGAGCGATGCAGGTGCGCACTGATTCCCTCGAGCCGAAATTATTACCAAGACCGCTATAGTTATCAAAAACGGCGACATAGACAAGTACTCTACCGGAATTGCTACGCCAGCCGCCTGTAAATTGAGCTGCAAAACGGTTATTCCGCCAAATAGATATGCCCCTATCAGTGTCCGCCAGGGCTTCCAGCTTGCGAAAACTACTATTGCCAAAGCGATCCAGCCCGCACCAGCAGTCATGCCCTCGGTCCACTGGGGTACGCGCGCCAAGCTGATATAAGCACCCCCGAGGCCTGCACAGGCACCACCGAACATGATCGCCATAAAGCGGATACGTATCACCTTGTAGCCCAGAGCATGGGCGGCGTCGTGGTTTTCACCGACCGCACGCAGTATCAGACCAAAGCGGGTGTATTTAAGCGTGTACCACACCAGCGCGACAATCAGTATTGAGATGTAAACCATAAGGTCATGTGAGAAGAGCATCGGGCCTAGGACTGGGATGTCGGATAGCATCGGAATCTCGAAGGATTTGATGGTTGGTGACTTGATGCCCTCATAGGGCTTGCCCAGTAGAGCAGAAACACCCAGGCCGACCAGGGTTAATCCGAGACCTGTTGCCACTTGGTTGGATTTGAAATAGAGCACCAGTGTGGCAAAAATTGTAGAGAGCAGGGCGCCTGCGATAGCGGCTGTTAAGAACCCTAGCAGTGGATTCTCAGTGTTCACTGCGGTGATAAAACCAACCACAGCGCCAACAATCATCATCCCTTCAACACCGAGATTCAGTACACCCGACTTCTCAACAACCGTCTCACCGATGGCTGCCAATAGAATGGGGGTGGCAGAGACCATCAGCGAAGCGATCAAAAGAATAGGATCTATTCCAAGTAGGTTCATCAGTGTGCCCCCCCGAGACGCAGACGGTAGTTGGTGAAGATATCAGTCGCGAGCAAAAAGAGCAGCAGCATGCCTTGGAATAGCTGAATTGAAGCGCCCGGAAGTCCCAACATTAACTGAGCTAATTCGCCGCCAATATAGGTGAGCGCCATCAATAAGCCAGCCAGCAGTATACCAATCGGATGCAGACGTCCCAGGAAGGCAACAATGATTGCGGTAAAACCATAGCCGGTGTTGAAATCGATGGTAATCTGACCGGATGGACCTGAAACCTCGAACATGCCGGCTAACCCTGCCAGCGCGCCAGAGAAGCCAAGACAGAACACTACGAGGCGCGTCGTTGAAACGCCGGCGAACCGAGCGGCTTTGGGTGCTTCACCCATTAGACGCACCTCAAATCCGCGAATATGGCGGGTCATCATTACGTAGGTAAAGATCACTGCGATAAATGCTGTGATGACACCCCAGTGCATACCTGAGTTAGCAAATACCTCTTCGTTAAAGGCGCTCGGGTACTGTTGCAGGTTTCGCGAGCCCGGGAAGCCGTAGCCGTCCGGGTTCTTCAGAACGCCCTGTGCAACTGAGGCAAGGATCGATTCAGCGACGTAGACGAGCATCAACGACACTAGAATTTCATTGGTCTTAAACTTGGTGCGCAAAATGGCCGGAATCATAGCCCATAGCCAGCCGCCCAGGGCACCCGCAATCACCATTGCGGGGAAGATCAAGGGGGATTCGGTTGGGTAGACTGCCAACGCGGTAGCTGCACCGAAGATTGCCCCCATGATATACTGGCCTTCCGCGCCGATGTTCCAGATACCCGCACGAAAGCCCACAGACAGACCGATCGCGATTAGGATAAGTGGCCCTGCTTTGACCAGCAGTTGTGGGCGTGAGTAGTCGGCAAAATTTGGATCGAATAGTGGATCCCAGAAGATGATGCGTATCGCCTCCACTGGATCCTTTCCTAGAGCCGCAAACATGATCCCGCCGGCGATCATCGTCAGCAGAACGGCGATAAACGGCGTCAGAATTGTTGTAGCGCGTGATGGATTAAGGCGCTTCTCAAACCGAATCATTGAGCGCCCTCCTGGCCAGCACCGTGCGAACCGCCCATCATCAGGCCGATCTGATCAAGTTCCAGTTCTGCGGTGGGGTAGGTGGCCGAAAGCGTACCTTCGTTAAGGGCACAGAAGTAGTCGCTTATCTCTAGTAGCTCATCCAGGTCTTGGCTGATCACAATAACGCCCGCTCCGTTGTCGGCAAGGTCAAGTAATTTTTGTCGGATTGAAGCTGCTGCGGCTGCATCCACACCCCAGGTTGGCTGGTTTATTACGAGCACTTCAGGTTGCTGGGAGACTTCACGTCCCACTACAAATTTCTGCAGGTTGCCGCCTGACAAGGAGCCGGCCGGCGTATGGGTGCCCGGGGTTCTCACATCAAAGTCAGCAATCACCCGCTGGGTGAATTGCTCGGTCGCACTCCAATTAATGAAACCGCTATTAAGCAGTCCCATGCGGCGCGCGGCCGTCACCACCGAGTTCTCCTTCAATGACATTCCAGGAGCGGCGGCATGACCTAGACGCTCTTCGGGTGCACTGAGCAAACCGAGTTCACGACGCTTGTTCGGCCCCAGCCTGCCTATCGCTTGGTGTTTAAGACGGATGGTATCGGCGCCAGTACGCATCTCTCCGGATAGGGCTGCCAGTAGTTCATCTTGGCCGTTGCCGGCTACACCACCAATTCCAAGTATCTCACCCGCTTTTACTTCAAAACTGATCGCGCGCAATGAGGTGCCAAAGGGATCGGCACTTTGTGAGCGAAGGTTATCCACTTGCAACAAAGTTTCACCGATCTCACGCTGTGCCTTAACGGGATTTGAGAAGCTGGCGCCAACCATCATTTCGGCCATATCACGCGCTGTAGTTGAGGCGGGGATACAGGTTGCCACCTTTTCACCGTGGCGCAGTATCGTCGCGGTATCGCAGAGTGCTCGGATCTCTTCAAGCTTGTGCGAGATATAGAGAATCGAGGTGCCCTCAGCTTTAAGCTGACGCAAAGTTTGAAACAGAATTTCAACCTCTTGTGGCGTCAATACCGAAGTCGGCTCATCCATAATCAGGAGTTTCGGGTTTTGCAGAAGGCAGCGGATGATCTCAACTCGCTGGCGTTCACCGGCTGAGAGGGTACCGACGATACGCTTGGGTTCAAGCGGCAGGCCGTAGGCGTGTGAGACATCCTCAATGCTCTTGGCAAGCTCTCTGGGTGCTGGAGCGTTATCCATACCCAGGGCAATATTCTCGGCAACACTAAGAGCATCAAAGAGTGAAAAGTGCTGAAACACCATGGCAACACCGCTAGCACGTGCGCGGTTCGGTGAATCGGGCGCGAAACTCGTACCGTTCAACCTCATTTCACCTGCATCCGGGTTGACCAGGCCGTAAATCATCTTTACGAGGGTGCTTTTGCCGGCGCCGTTCTCGCCCAGTAGCGCATGAACTTCACCCTTGTTGATCGTGAAGGAGACGTCGTTGTTGGCAACAACACCGGGGTAGGCTTTGGTGAGCCCAGTAATCTCTAACAGCGACTCTGGCATCAGTTATCGGCTCTCAGCTAGCGGCGGCGTAAAGGTTTGTACCATATCCCGAGGGAATCGTATCCAGGTATCCTGGCTCACCTCGGTGATAAAAGTATCGACCAAAGGCTTGCCAGCAGGCTTCGCATAAAGCGTCGCAAAATGGGCTTTGGGTAGCATTTCGCGAACGTGGCGAGCGGTTTTGCCGGTATCGACCAGATCATCAATCAGGATCATTCCCTCACCGTCACCTTCAACGCCTTTAAGTACCTCAATATCACCCTGTACCGAGGCCTCGCCACTGTCTGAATTGGTGTAGGAGACAACGCAGATGGTATCGATCAGTCGCAGATCCATCTCACGGGCCAGAATAGCGGCAGGCACTAGACCACCGCGGGTAATCGCAATAACACCCTTCCATGGGCCCAGTTCAAGCAGACGCCAGGAGAGAGCACGGGCATTGCGGTGCATTTCGTCCCAACTAACCGGGAAGTCTTTGTTATAGGGTGTCATCACTTACCTCACTGGGTCGCACGGGCGGCCAGGGTCTGGGCCGCACATTTGTGTTCAAACATAATCTGGTCGATATCGCCGTCAACCAGCTCACCACCTTTTACACGCCATTCGCCATTAACCATAACTGACTCAGCGCGATGAGCACCGCAGAGGAGCAGGGCGGCTAGCGGATCATGAGCGCCAGAGAAGCGCGGCTCATCCAATTTAAAGGTGGCTATGTCAGCTGCTTTTCCAACCGCCAGTGTACCTATATCTTCACGCCCAAGCACGCGCGCCGAACCCGCCGTTCCCCAGCGCAGCGCGTCAAAGTGGGTGACCTTTGCTGACCCATAGCGCAGTCGCTGGATATACATCGCCTGACGCACCTCTTGAATCATATTCGAGCAGTCATTGGATGCTGATCCATCGACACCCAGTCCGACCGGTGAACCTGCGGCTTCGAGCTCTTTGACGTGACAGATACCCGAAGCGAGCATCATATTGGAGCTTGGACAGTGGCAGATGCCGGTACCTGCTCGCCCCAAACGCTCAATCTCTTCGCTATTGAAGTGGATAGCGTGCGCCAGCCAGGTTCGGTTGGAGAGCCAGCCAACGGATTCAAGATAGTCGACCGTGCGCATACCGAACATCTGCTGGCAGAAGTTCTCCTCATCGATGGTTTCGGCCAAGTGGGTATGCAATCGTACATCGAGTTTCTCGGCTAGTAATGCAGTGTCGCGCATTAGCTCGGTGGTGACCGAAAACGGCGAGCAGGGTGCCAGAGCGATCTGGCTCATCGAGAATTTCGCGCTGTCATGATAGCGTGATACCAGGCGCTCAGAGTCAGCCAGAATAGCCTCCTCGGTCTGTACGACTGAGTTAGGTGGCAGTCCGCCTTGATCTTTGCCTAGACTCATGGAGCCGCGTGTCATCGCCATTCGCACGCCCATCTGGGCACCAATCTCAACTTGGTGATCTATCGCATCTGTTAGGTTTTGAGGAAACAGGTAGTGATGATCTGAAGCGGTAGTGCAACCGGACAGAAGTAGCTCTGCTAAAGCAAGGCGCGTGGCAGCACGGTGAACTTCTGGGTCCAGGTTAGCCCAGACTGGATAGAGCGTCTGCAGCCAGGGGAAAAGCTCTTTATTCAGTGCGGCGGGCAGAGCGCGCGTCAGCGTCTGGTAAAAGTGGTGGTGAGTATTGATCAGGCCAGGAATCAGCACCTGCTCACTCATATCGATACGCTCAGATGCATACGTCTTAGGCTGAGCGCCTGCGGGAACTAGTTCAACTATCTCTCGGCCCGATACAACAACTCCACCGCCAGCGTCGGTTTCTGTTCCGGTATAGATCGCAAGCGGATTTGCGAGCCATATTGTTTTGCTATTCAAATCCGATATAGATTGGGGGTTGGACATTCGCTCGTAACTTCTAAAGGGCCGATACCAGTACGGATACAGCCAAATCAGTATTGAAAGAAATCAACACCACTAAATCAACCAAAACTTGCCCTTTTTGACCATTCTAGGCAATAGTCGTTACAGGATAAGTGTAAACGGCGGCTTGGGAGTGCCTAAGTGATTCAATATCTACACAACAATCAGATCATTAGCGAGACAGAGCTGCCCGCCGATTTAACACTGCTTGATTATCTACGTAACGAGCGGCGCATGACCGCCACTAAAGAGGGGTGCGCTTCAGGCGATTGCGGTGCCTGCACTGTTGCGCTGGGCCAACTTGATGAGGCTGGACAGGTTGAATACCAGAGTATAAACGCCTGTATCTGTCCCGCGACCGAGCTGCACGGGCGCGAACTGATCACGGCGGCCGATCTGCGGCAGGGCACTACCCTTCATCCGGTACAGCAGGCCTTTATTGAGACGCATGCATCTCAGTGCGGGTTTTGTACTCCCGGTTTTATCGTTTCTGCGTTTGTCTTGATGGAGAGTCTGGGGGAGGGCGAAACACCGTCAGATGAAAAGGCGAGCCAGGCGGTTGCGGGTAACCTATGCCGCTGTACGGGCTATGGCACCATCGTCAGCGCCGTGAAACGGGCCGCACAAAACTATGAGACTCAGATCGATCGGGTTGAGATAGCTAATCAGCTTAATCAAATACCGCCCCTAGGGCAGGAGTGTGCGCTTATGCTTCCCGAGTCGTTGATAGAGTTGGCTCGCCTGCAGTCGCAAAGCTTGAATTACGGGTTGGTTGCAGGTGGAACTGACCTGATGCTGGAGGTGACTCAGCAACTGAAGAGAAAGCCCCAGATGATCGGGTTGAGTCGAATTCGGGAGCTGCAGCAGATTGTTGAGGAAAGAGAGTCCAGTCAGGTAAGAGTCGGGGCGGGAGTGAGCTTCAACCAGCTATTGGACTGGGCAAGCGCAGCCTTACCTGAACTCGCAAACCTGCTACTACATATAGGCTCTGATCAGATCCGCAATCGCGGCACTGTGGGTGGGAATCTCGGAACCGCTTCACCGATCGGAGACCTGCCGCCGCTGTTCTTGGCCCTCGGCGCAGAGGTGCGGTGTTGGAGTGCTCAGGGAACGCGCGATGTCCCTCTCGCTCAGTTCTTCACCGGTTATCGGACGACGGTTCTGGAACCCAACGAAATTATCCACTCGGTGAGTTTGCGCTTGCCTGAGGGACCTCAAAAACTCATAGTCGAGAAGGTCTCAAAACGGCGCGAAGATGATATTTCGGCCTTGCTTTTCGCCGCCTGCATCACCGTTGCTCGTGGGCGAATTGCGCATCTAGCGCTCGGGCTTGGCGGTGTGGCGGCAACTCCAATCAACGCGTCGAGCTTGGCCGCTGAGTTGCAGGGCACTGAGACTGGAGCCTGGGATTACAGGTCAATTCGCGCGCTGGTCGATAAGCACCTGCACCCGCTAGATGATCTGCGCGCTAGCGCCGACTACCGTCTGCACTGTACAACTGCGTTGCTTTTAGATGCTTTGCAGACTGCGGAGGTGAGCGATGAAGAGTAGTTTGCCAGTGGGTTTGAGTATCGAGCATGAGTCCGCCAAACTTCACGTAACCGGCGATGCCCGTTACATAGATGATATTCCACTGCCTCAGGGTTCTCTGTTCGCTGCGGTAGGGCAGACGAGTATCGCGCGTGGAGAGGTGAGGTCGCTGAATCTCAACGCTGTGCGAGCAGCATCAGGGGTGGTTGACCTACTAACATACTCAGACCTGCCAGCTCTTACAGATGTTGGACCGATCTTCCCTGGCGACCCGCTACTCGTTGATACAGAGGTCATATTTCACGGACAGGCGCTGTTTGTTGTAATTGCGAAAACTGAATTACAGGCGCGCCGCGCGGCGCTGCTGGCCGAAGTGGAGTACTGCGAAGAGGCGCCGATTCTAACGCTAGCCCAAGCTCGCTCTGCTCAAGCGCGTGTCCGACCAAGTCATGAACTACTCAAAGGTGATCCGGATGCGGTTCTCGCGTCTGCCGATAATGTGATTGTTGGTGGCCTTCAAATCGGTGGTCAAGAGCATGTCTACCTAGAGGGGCAGGCCTCAGTCGCCTTGCCAAACGAAGATGGTAGCTTGCAGATTCACTGCTCAACTCAGCATCCCAGCGAAGTGCAGAAATTGGTGGCTGAGGTCTGTGGCCTCGAATTCAACGAGGTATGTGTCGAAGTGCGCCGCATGGGTGGAGGTTTTGGCGGCAAGGAGAGTCAGGCTGCTGCCTGGGCATGCCTAGCAGCCGTTGCTGCACAGCGTACAGGGCAGGCTGTTAAACTACGTCTACCTCGAGCTCAGGATATGATGCTAACGGGTAAACGCCACCCTTTCGAGGCAGCTTATCGAGCTGCCGTTACGGCGGAGGGTAAGATAGAAGCAGTAACGGCTGTGCTGGACGGTGATTGCGGTTGCTCTGCGGATCTCTCAGACGCAATCGTCGATCGAGCGATGTTCCACTTTGATAATGCCTATAATCTGCCAAATGCTCGCATCCTCGGTGAGCGTTGGCGCACTGATAAGGTCTCCAATACGGCTTTTCGTGGCTTTGGCGGGCCCCAGGGGATGCTTGCTGGAGAAGCGATGATGCAGCAGATCGCGCGTGAGCTTGCTCTCGACCCTTTAGATCTGCGCTTGAGGAACCTCTATCCAGAGTCGGGAGCGACCACTCCCTATCATCAGCAGGTCGACGGCAGTCAACTACGCTCAATGATACAAAGACTCGAGCAGAGTGCGGACTACCGCGAGCGTCGCCAGGCGATTACCGCCCACAACACCACAGATCCGCGCTACTTAAAAGGCTTAGCGCTGACCCCTGTTAAGTTTGGAATCTCTTTCACCGGCAAACACCTGAACCAAGCCGGCGTACTTTTGCATATCTACACCGATGGGTCGGTACTCGTGAGCCAGGCCGGTACAGAGATGGGGCAGGGTCTTTACACCAAAGTGAGCCAGATCGTTGCGGCGGTGTTGGGAGTCGCTTTAGGCCAGGTTAGAATGAGCTCTACTCGCACCGATAAGGTACCCAACACGTCGCCGACAGCCGCTTCAAGTGGCGCTGACCTCAACGGTATGGCTGCCCGTAATGCTGCGCTGACTTTGCGTGAACGTCTTGTCGAGCATCTGGTAAAGCGTCAGGGTATAGCGGCGCAGTCAGTGCGCTTTGCTGATGGGATGATTAGTTGGCCGGGAGGCGAGCAGAGTTTTGCCGAGCTGGTACAGCAGGCCTATATGGCGCGTGTCTCTCTATCAGCGACCGGTTTCTACAAGACGCCGGAGATCGGGTACGACCGCAAACAGGCAAAAGGCCAGCCGTTCTACTATTTCGCCTTGGGAGTCGCCTGTACCGAAGTTGAGGTGGACCGACTCACTGGTATGTCTCAGGTGATACGGGCCGATATTTTGCATGACGCGGGTATGAGTCTTAACCCGAGTATTGATCTGGGACAGATTGAGGGTGGCTACGTACAGGGGTTGGGGTGGTTAACGACGGAAGAGCTCTGTTGGAGCGATGACGGTCGCTTACTGACGAACTCTCCGGCAACCTATAAGATCCCTGCGGTTTCTGATCGTCCAACGGATCTGCGTATCGAGCTGCTGCAGGAGCCTAACTCGGCTGCGACAATTTACAGCTCTAAGGCTGTTGGCGAGCCGCCGTTGATGCTCGCAATCTCGGCCTGGTGTGCCATTGAAGATGCTATTGCAAGTGTGGCAGGCTACCAACGCTGGGTTCAACTGCAGGCGCCAGCAACGCCAGAAGCCGTTGTGTCCGCACTGGCGCAGCTAAACAGAGCGCACTAGCGTGGCAGGCGAAATACCAGATTTTAGATTTAAAGGACCTCTTTACGCATTGAATAATAAGGAATTAATAGTTGTTTAGTCAGTGGAGCAAAGCACTCGCAGATACCATCGAGTCGGGCCAGGCGGCGGTACTTGTTACCCAAATTGCTGATCGTGGTTCAAGCCCTCGGTCGCGCGGAACCAAAATGGTGGTAACGCTCGATAAGGTCGTTGAGTCCCTCGGCGGCGGCAATCTTGAGTACGATGCAGTCGGGTATGCGCGTGAGTTGATCCACCAAGGGGTCGATGGGGTGTTTGAGAAGCCCTACACACTAAACAGCTCACTGGGGCAGTGTTGTGGCGGCGAAGTTCGCGTACTGTTCGAGGTCTTTAATGCCAGTTTGGTGCAGCTCTATCTATTCGGTGCGGGGCATGTAGCCCAAGCGTTGGTGCCAATATTGGCCGGCCTTGGATTCAATGTGCACTGGATTGATGATCGCGATGAACTCTTTATCCATGCGATACCCCCGGGTGTTAATCGAGTAGAACGTGACCCTATTGATGTCGCAGGATCTTTGCCAAAACGGGCTTGGTCGTTAATTATGACGCACGATCATCAACTCGACTTCGAACTGGTACTTGCCGCGCTTAGCTGTGAGTTTGATTATTTGGGGATGATCGGCTCGAACACGAAAGCGCGTCGGTTTATGCAGCGCCTAGATCAGCGCGGTATCGCACAGTCTGAGAAGGATCGAATTGATACACCGATCGGACTGCCCGACTTAAAAACTAAAACACCGACTGAGATCGCTGTGTCTATTGCCGCGGATCTGATGTACAAGCGCCAAAAACTCTGCGGCGACGATTCTATTGAGTCAGCGAGTGACAGCAAGCTAGCCATCGTTCGGCCACTTAAGACGGATAGCGGTGCCCGTTGATGCAACGATGTATCCGCGCCTCCATCCTTCACTTTCCCGACAGCTCTAAATCCGCTCTCGATGCTCAGTGGGAGTACCTGCCTGACGGTCTACTCTGGATCGCTGATGGCCGTGTGAAACAGCTTGGGAACGCCGAGGTACTGCTAGCGCAACTACCGCCGGGTACCGCTGTGGAGCACTACCCCGACCATATCCTGATCCCCGGCCTCATCGATATGCACGTGCACTATCCTCAGCTTGAGATGATTGCGGCTTATGGTACACAACTACTGGAGTGGCTCAACCGTTACACCTTTCCGGTAGAGCAGAAGTATGCGGATAAGCCTTATGCGAGCCGTCAGGCCGGCGCTTTCCTTGATCAACTTCTGGCACAAGGAACGACCACCGCGTTGGTGTTCGCAACTTCAGCCGTCAATTCAGTGGATGCTTTTTTTGAGCAAGCGCAGCAGCGCAATCTACGGATTCTCAGCGGAAAAGTGCTGATGGATCAGCATGCGCCTGAGGCACTCTGTGACACGCCCGAACGCGCTTACGATGAGTCAGCCGAATTGATCGAGCGCTGGCGAGGGGTCGGCCGTTTAGACTACGCCGTAACCCCCAGGTTTGCCCCCACTTCGAGCGAGGCTCAGTTGCTCGCAGCTGGTCAGTTGCTCTGCGACTACCCGCAGACCTATCTGCACACTCATGTGGCAGAAAATGTAGATGAGTGTGCTTGGGTGGCTGAACTCTACCCCAAGAGCCGCTCCTATCTGGATGCGTACAAACAGGCTGGACTGGTCACCGATCGGGCGGTATTCGCACACGGCATCCACTTGGACACTGAGGACCATCAATGTTTGGCTGAAGCGGGCTCTACCGTTTGCCACTGCCCCAGCTCAAACCTGTTCCTTGGCTCTGGACTCTTCTCCATCAACGGTGCGTTAAACGCAGGCGTGCAGGTAGGTGTGGGGACTGATGTGGGCGGTGGTACCAACCTCTCAATGCTGAGCGCGCTGGGGGATGCCTACAAGGTACAGCAGATGGCGGGTGAGGGGCTCACACCCCAGCAAGCACTCTATCTAGCGACGCTCGGTGCGGCTCGAGCACTACAACTCGATGCCTATATCGGTAATTTTGAAGTCGGCAAAGAGGCGGACTGCGTTCTGCTAGCGCCTGAACGCATTCCACAACTTAAGCTGCGGTTGGAGCACCCGATAGAGATCGACGAGCTGATCTTCGCTCTAATGATTTTGGGTGATGAGCGTGCAGTTAAACAGACTTGGGTGATGGGAGAGCCGGCCCTGTCGCCAGAGTGACCGCCGAGAAGTCCAGACTGACCTGTATCCGTTGACCACGCCCGGTGCCGACCAGTCCCAGGGATAGCTTTATGTCTAGCTGCTGACAGAAGGCCGAGACAATAGCTAATCCTAGGCCGGCGCCTGGTTTGTTTCGTTCGGAACCGCGAACAAACCGCTGCTGTAGAGTCTGAAGACTCTCTGCGTCTAGGTTAGGCGCTAGGTTCTCTACATGGACCTGCGCATCTTTGTCAGCGCGCAGAATGACCGGGCTCTCGCTTGGCGCATACTTCAGACCGTTCTCTAGCAGGTTTGAGAGGATAACTGCCAAGGCGTCGGGGTCTAGCTGCAAATTCGGTGCACCGCTGACGAGTAACTCAATACGCTGCCCACTCGGATCCAATTCACGTGCGACCATCTGAGCCACACGTTCAATGGGCGTCGGGGTACCTGAGTAGAGGCCCGCAGATTCCGCGCGCGCCAGCTGCAACAGCTTATCAACCAAGCGCGTCAAGCGCTGCAAGCTAAAAGAGACAGTGCTCAAACGTTCACGTCGGTCGGCATCACCACCGAGCTCCTGCTGCAAGCGCTGCAGCTGTACCGATGCAACGGCTAGCGGGGTACGCAGCTCATGCGCGGCATTAGCAGCAAATTCACGTTCGGAGTTAAGCGCACTACGCAGCCGTTCAAGCAGGTCGTTGGTTGCCTGCTGCACCTCAAGAAAATCATCTGGCAGATCGATGGGATCAATCGGTTTGAGATTGTGGCCGTGGCGTCGTGCGATCGCCTTAGTAAACATATTGACCGGCACTAATTGTTTGCGCACCGCGGTGTACACCAGCAACACGCTGACCGGAAGGGCAAGCACGAACACCAGCAAGAATAGAATTAGCGAGTCGACCAGCGCACCATAGCGGTGCTTTACCGATTCAGCCACCTGAATATGGTAGAGGCCGTCCGGCGTCGAGGCCGTATATAGCCTGAAGTGTTCAAGGGAGGCGAAGCCCGGTTGAATCGCAGGTAGCATTGGGCTCATCGGTGCGTTGTGCGAGCTCAGTAGCACCTTACCGCGCCAATCTCGCAGTTGATACAGCAGGTACTCGGGCTGGTCGCTCAGCAGACGGTGAGTAATACCCAGGTCAAAATTCTGCAGCAGGCTCAGATCCGGTCGCAGTTCGAGCAGGCCGACCTGATGCAGTTGATAATCTGATATGGCCAGAGGCAGCAGGCGCTGAGCCGTCTCCCGTAGCGTTTTATCATAGGAGTAGTTGAGCTCGCGCATCAAAACGGCTAGCGATACCAGGGTCGCCAGAACCCAGGCGATTAATAGACTGATCGCAATACGGGTGCCCAGACGTGCCGCGAGCGTTGAGGGTCGGCTCATGCCGTCTCGGTATCCAAGCGATAGCCGAGTCCGCGCACAGTGGTTATCTGCTCCCGGCCAAGCTTCTTGCGCAGTCGGCTGATGTAGACCTCTACGGTATTGCTCTCAACCTCGTGGCCGAAGGCGTAGAGTCGATCTTCAATCTGCTCTTTGCTGACAACGTGACCGGGGCGCTTTATCAGCGTTTCGAGAATACTCCATTCGCGAGCAGTGAGCTCAACACGCTCGCCATCCAGCGCCAGGTGGCGCCGTTGCAAATCGATGCTGAGATTGCCGTACTGCACCTCATTGGTAGCTAGCCCGGACTGCCGGCGGGTGACAGCCAGAATCCGTGCACTCACCTCATCCAAATCGTAGGGCTTGATGACGTAATCATCGGCACCGGCGTCGAGTCCTGCGATCCGATCGCTGATCTGGTCGCGTGCAGTCAGTATGATGACCGGGGTTTTTAACTGCTGCTGTCGTTGCTGCTTAAGCCAAGGGATTGCGTCGCCATCGGGCAGCTGAAGGTCGAGTAGCACCAGGTCATACTCGGTTGTGCGCAGCGCACCGTCGGCCAGCCGTAGATGATCAAAACTATCAACCGCCATCCCTTGAAGCTCTAGATGCTCAGCTAGTGCACTTGCCAACGCGGCTTCATCTTCTACCAGGAGTACACGCATGTTTAGGACCTTCTTAGCTCTTAAAACATTAGATTTAATAAGAGATTAGAACAGATCTCTGACATTTGTCTGAACCTCGCTATCTAGCTTCCCTAGGCCATGTGGGCGGAGGGGACTACATCGGTTACCGCCTGGGTTTTGATTTGGTCAAGTACTTCCATCACCTGACGCGACTGCTCTAAGTTGTTCCACGACACGCCCGCATCAACCTTGGAAGCGAACGCCTTAACCATCTCGGTGTACTGATCTATCGGTGGCATCTCGATCAGAGTGCCTTCACCTCGACCACCTTCAACTTCCCAACGGAAACGTGCATCCTCTTCACTATCTGGATTGAAAGGCACCATCACTTCAGCCCAACCCTGGGTTCCTAGAATCGTGATACGCTGGTGCAAGCAGGCTTGGGTCGCTACCGTAAATGCGTATGTGCGGCCTTGTCCGTAATCAAGCATGGCGCTGGTGAGGCGATCCACACCGCCTTCGCGATCCAATACACGTCGCGACGCCATCACTTTGGGCTGAGCGTCAAAGATCCAGCGCCCCGCTAGTGTCGCGTAGCAACCAATATCGAGAAGGCCACCACCACCAAGTTCCGCTTTCGCCCGAATATTTTTTGGATCTAAGTTTTTGTAAGCGAAGATACAGTGTGCCGATTGGATTGGACCGATCTTTGGCAGCAACTCCTCACGCAGCAGGCGCCATTGCGGGTTGTAGGCTACCATGAAGGCTTCCATCAGAACTCCGGGGTGTTTCTCTACGGCGGCCTCTAAACGGCTCAGATCAGCTTGATCGAGTGCGACCGGCTTCTCGCAGAGGACCGCTTTGCCAGCCTCTAGCCCCTTGATCGAGTACTCAACATGTAGATGGTTGGGGAGGGGAATGTAGATCGCATCTATCTCTGGATCGCTCAGCAGTTGATCGTAGTCGGGGTAAGTTTTGCTGATATTGAACGGCTCGATGATATTAGCTGCAGCGTCAGGGCGAGCAGTGGCCAGCGCATAAACTTGATGTCCGGCAGCAACAATCGCGGGGCAGACCTTTTCGCGAGCAATTTTTGCATTGCCCAGTATTCCAAACTTCAACATCTTCAAATCCGTAGAGCTGTTGGGATAGATAGTGCGTAGGACTATACTAGGCAACCTGAGTCGAATCTATTTTTGCTGAATCTTTCAGCACCGTTACTCCCTTACGGGAGATCTTTGGGAATTCAATGCTACTTCAACTGTTTGAACGTTTTACACAAGCCCTGCCTGATCGTGAGGCTGAACAACCGCCAGAGGGGTTATGGGCGTTTTGTCGCCACTACACGCGGGGTTTTGAGCTGCCTCTGATCGGTTTGTCTCTGAGCACGGCGACGATCGCGATCTTGGAGGTAACCCTGTTCAGCTTCTTGGGCCAGCTAGTCGACTGGTTATCAGACAAGGATCCACAAACCCTCTTTGCTGAGGAGGGTAGTACACTGTTGTGGATGAGTCTGGTGACGCTGATCGCGATCCCAGCGGTAACGCTGCTGCATGCGCTGCTGCTCCATCAGAGCTTATTGGGCAATTATCCGATGGCGATTCGCTGGATGGCCCACCGTTATCTGCTACGACAGAGTTTGAGCTTCTACCAGAACGACTTCGCTGGACGCATCGCGACTAAGGTGATGCAGACTGCGCTCGCGGTGCGCGAGACCGTAATGAAACTGCTGGACGTGATGGTTTACGTGTTGGTCTACTTCATCAGCATGGTGGTGCTGGTCGCCCAAGCAGATTGGATGCTAATGCTGCCGATGCTGGGCTGGCTGGCTATCTACATCGGTTTGCAGATCTATTTCGTGCCCCGCCTGAAGCGAGTCGCGACTGATCAAGCGGATGCGCGCTCGACGATGACAGGTCGTATCGTTGACTCTTATACCAACATCAGCACCGTGAAACTCTTTGCGCATACACAACGCGAATCCGACTACGCCGAATCAAGTATGCGCGAGTTTCTGTACACCGTTTACCGCCAGATGCGCCTCGGCACGGGGCTGAACTTCAGTGTGCAGCTCTCTAACTATGTGCTGGCCTTCTCTACAGCCGCGTTAGCGATCTATCTCTGGTCGCAGGGTGATATTACTGTGGGTGCCATAGCGATCGCCGTCAGCATGGCGCTGCGCCTCAACGGGATCTCTATGTGGATTATGTGGGAAGTCAGTGCGCTGTTCGAGAATATCGGCACGGTCGTCGACGGCATGAACACACTATCGAAACCGGTAGATATTCAGGATGCGGCGCACGCACGCAACATAGAGGTCGAGCAGGGTCATATTGAGTTCGATCAGGTGGATTTCTCTTACGGCGAGAAGGTTCAGGTCTTTAACAAGCTAAAGCTTGATATCAAACCGGGCGAGAAGGTCGGAATAGTAGGGCGCTCTGGGGCGGGCAAATCTACACTCGTTAACCTCCTACTGCGCTTCTATGAAATTGATGGCGGCGCGATTCGTATCGATGGTCAGGAGTTGCGAGAGGTTACCCAGGATTCGCTGCGCTCGAAGATCGGCATGGTGACCCAAGATACCTCACTGCTGCACCGTTCGATTCGCGATAACATCCTTTACGGCAGACCTGATGCAACTGAAGAGGAGTTGATGCAGGCGCTCAGGGGTGCACAGGCGGAGCAGTTCATTGATCAGCTCTCTGATCCAAGCGGCAATGCCGGTCTTGACGCTCAGGTCGGAGAGCGTGGCGTTAAGCTCTCAGGTGGACAGCGTCAGCGCATCGCTATTGCCCGTGTACTGCTAAAAGATGCTCCAATCCTAGTACTCGATGAAGCTACTTCGGCCCTAGATTCAGAGGTAGAGGCGGCCATTCAGGAGAGCCTATATGAGTTGATGCAGGGCAAGACGGTTATTGCTATCGCGCATCGACTATCGACCATAGCCGCGCTAGATCGTTTGGTGGTTATCGACAAGGGAGAGATCGTTGAGCAGGGGACGCATGAAGAGCTGCTACGCTACAAGGGTATTTATGCCCAGCTGTGGGCGCATCAAACGGGTGGATTTTTGGGGCTGGACTGATAGTCCAACCCCGACTGTCTCAGCTTGGTGTCACTCTACGCAGGATTGCTGATCCCGCTGCGCCTGAGCCTGCTGGTCGCGTTCCCATGCACGTAGCATGGTTCGGGCAAGGAAGGTTCCGACGATGTAGGCACCAACCACAACAATAATATCGCTGTTTGCAAAGCTCAAAGAGGTCAGCATAGGGCCTGGGCAGTAACCACCGATTCCCCAACCGGCACCAAAGAGCACCCCACCGATGATCAAGCGTTTATCCACCTGATGCTTAGTCGGTGTGCGGAAGAATTCGGCAAGAATCGGTGTCTTACGGCGCATGATGAACGGGGTCGCGATCGCGTTCACTAGCAAGCCACCACCCATTACGAATGCAAGGGAGGGGTCCCAAGTGCCAAAGATATCCAGGAAGTTAACAACTTTTGCGGGATCGATCATACCGGCGATTGCTAATCCCAAACCGAAGAGAGTACCCGCAGCCAGGGCGGCAATTAGCGGCATCATACTAGGCACCTCCTAAGTGACGAACAACAAAGACTGTCACCATCGCACTCGCCATAAACGTGAGTGTGGCAACCAATGAGCGCGGGCTACGACGAGCAAGGCCACAGATACCGTGGCCACTGGTGCAGCCGGTACCAACAGTAGTTCCTATGCCCACTAACAGACCCGCAACGATCAACATGCCTTTATCGGTCTGTGCCTCTATCAGTGCTACATCGGGGCCCAGGTCAAAGAACTGGTAGATTAGACCGCCAAGAACAAGCCCCAGCACAAACAGAATTCGCCAAGGCACATCGCCTTTCTCAGGCAGAATAATACCGCCGGCAATACCCGAGATACCTGCTACACGGCCTTTTACCAAAAGTAGGAAGGCTGCTGAAAGCCCGATCAATGCGCCGCCAATAAAAGCGGGGACAGGAGTGAAATTTACTATTTCCATGAGTTATCGCGTCTCGATAGTTTCCAAAGTCGGTGTATATTAGAGGTTTATTATATAATCTTCAATACGAACTTTTCGAAGTTAATGCGGGAAAGTTGGCTCGCTCTTTGCTTCTTCATAACGGCTCAATCGCTTTCAACCTATGGGTTGAACGGTTCGGCTTTCAGCAAAAATTTATCTGGCTGAATTAGTGTTTATCGAGAGTAAGAGAAGTAGGGGATTGGAATGACGGTTTCTTATCTGAAACAGACCGGGTTTGACACTCATAGCATTGAGTGTCTGCTGGAGGCCAATCGGAAGCAGCTACTTATACACTGGAATGAAGGAATCTGTGGCGCGGATGCAATGTTCACGGCAGTGCAGACAGCAAGCAGAGGCTACATAGAAGGCAGCCGCAGTAAACTCGAGCAGTTAGCTAAACGGTTGATGCTGTTTTTGCGCGCCACTCGCGACCGGCAGGCAATCTTACGCCTAATCCCAAGCATTCGAGACTACCGCCAAGGTCGACGGAACCAAGCCGAGCTGCGCAAACTGCTGGAGCGCGAAATTGAAGGGCTGCTATTAGAGGACTCCGTGTGTTTGGGTCTGCAGCAGGGCGTGTTCAGTGACCTGGGTCACTCGATCAATCTTACGCCAACTCAACCTTTCGAGACGCTCTATCCTAAGCATCCAGCGAGCTAATCTGCGGTCAATTGGCTGAATCTCTGCTCAATTTTGGCGCACTGAGTGTACCCCAGTGCTAACGCGTGATAAGCGCCGTTGATCTCAACTATAAGTGCGGGAAATCCAGAGATACCCATTGAGCGGGCGCGCGATAAATCTTGCTTGAATTGATTCTCGACAGCTTCACCGGCTAGAGCTTCTGCAAAATCGCCCTCACTGATACCGAGTTCGCCAGCGAGTTGTATCAATGTAGAGGAGTCGCTGGGGTTCATCGCTCGCAGATAGTAGGCCTGCTGTATCGCATCGACCATCTCCGTTGCTTTGTTAGCTAACCGGTCAGCAGCAATAACGGCCCGGCACGCAGGATAGGTGGAGCGTCTTGGAGTGTTTTTCTGCCAAAACTCGTAGTTAAACTCGGCCCCGGTCTGCTCCGCGATCTGATGCCAAATCTGCTCAATTTGGTGGCGTTGAGCTGTTGGCATCGGTTGATCGGAGTCTGGCGCTAAGCCGCCGAGTATCAGATCGAGCTCCAACTCGGAATGTCGGCTGAGAAACTGCTGTAGCTGAGGGCGAAAGGCCCAACACCAAGAACACATCGGATCGAGTACGTAGATCAGCTTCATCAGATACCTCAGAATAATTTTGTTTCAGTATATCGCTTGTAAGATTGATCCGTAATGCCCAAACTCAGAGTATGCGTATGTTAGTCGAGAAGCAAAATCAGCTTGAATATCAGCAGTTTCCAGTAGTGCTGGCGCTGTTATGTGTGGGCCTCTTTGCGCTCTTTTGGTTTCTTGCACTAGCCGTTGAAACAGGGCTGAAACCTCTGCACTTCACGCTATTTAATTTTTTGTTGATCGCTATTCTTGCGTTACAGAAGTATCACCGATTGCAACTGGATGCCGACAAAGGTACGTATCGCCTGTTGAGTATCGGACTCTTGTCAGGGATCAATCGCTGGAGCGGTGCGCTGGAGGAGATCTCTGGTTTGCAAATGGAGCCTGGTTTTGGTGGAGTAAAAGGGAGCGGCGGACGCCTGCTTTTACACCGATTCGAACAACCCGCACTGATACTCAGCAGTACGGACATACTACCGGGTGCACATCGCCAGCTAGCGGCTGTGGCCCAGAAAATTGAAACATGGATAAATCAGCATCAAGGAGCTGTTAAATGACATCACTGGTGATCGGTCTAATTCTATTCTTAGGCATCCATCTTCTGCCGGCTCTGCAACCCGCAAAGCGCGAAAACATGGTGGAGAAACTCGGTGCAGGTGCTTGGAAAGGGCTCTTTAGCCTGGTCTCTGTGATCGGCCTGTACCTGATCGCAACCGGATACGGAGCGGCGCGCATGGAGCCGGTGTGGATCTGGCATCCCCCCGCCTTTCTCTCTCACATAACAGCACTGTTGATGCTGGTCGCGTTTATCTTCCTTGCGGCAACCTATGTGCCGGGTAATGCGATTAAAGCTCGACTTGGGCACCCAATGCTGATCGCTGTTAAAACTTGGACGATAGCGCACCTGTTGGTTAATGGGACCCTCGCTGATCTGATTCTATTCGGTAGCTTTCTGGCTTGGGGTGTTCTGGCCTTTATCAAACATCGCAGGGCCGATCGGGCGGCCGGGCTAGGACCAACAGCTTCAACCCTAGGGGCGACTCTATTAACAGTTGCAGTCGGTGTGGTGCTCACAGCCGTGTTCGCTATCTGGCTGCATCCGATGCTGATTGGTGTGCCGGCAATAATCCGTGGGTAATCTTACCCAACCGTCTGGGAGGGTATTAGTTGGCACAGGGCTTGCAATCTCCGCTCTAAGTTAAGATAAACGAGCGGAGATTTGTCCCTATGACTAGCATCGCCAAAACCGAACGACAGCATTCTCTCAACGCCGAGGAACTTCTCCAATCACAATGGACCTACACTGGGTCAGTGGTGCTTGAGACAGAGTCTCTCGACAGACACTCACAACACCGAGTTTTGACTAGCTGGAGAGACGAGCAGGGCGCAGAACTCTGCTTTCTATTGAACTTTATTGCTGGCAAACAGAACAACCAACAGCTAGTGATGCCCTCAAGCCAGTGTTGTCCTGAAATTGATCGTCGAGCACGTCTGTTAGATAACTATGGATTTGAGGTGCACCGGTCATCGCGTCGAGCACTGCAGTGGGACCTGCTCATGCATCTCGATCTTGATTGCGTCAGCACTGATCTGCAGAAACGCCTCTTCGCGCACTGATAAAGAGCTTAAGTCGAACTACTTTTCATGCGTTAAGTCACCGGCGTAGACCTGTGTCATCGATACAGCGCGTTGGTTGCCGACATAGATCATTGCATGACTGCGATTGAGCATTGATGCATTCGCAGCACCACAGCTGTGGGCAATCGTATCCAGTTCAGCATGCATCTCATTGGCATAGTTAGCGACGCGATTGGACTTAACATTCGCATCCAATCCTCGCTGTAACTTCTTGTTATGCGTCGTTATTCCTGTGGGGCAGGTGTTTTGATGGCACTGCAGTGCCTGGATGCAGCCGAGTGAGAACATGAAGCCGCGAGCACTGGTCACGCAGTCGGCCCCTGCGCAGAGCGCCCAGGCAACATCGACAGGGGTAATCAACTTACCCGATGCGACTACCCGTATCCGCTCGCGCAGCCCCATAGAGGTTAAAAGATTGACCACAGAGGGCAGAGACTCCTGAATATTCATACCAGCAGCATCAATCAACGACATAGGCGCAGCGCCGGTGCCGCCATTGCCGCTGTCCAGTGTGATGAAATCGGGAGCGTAGTCGGCTAGGTAGGCCTCAAAAACCTGTTTAGACTGATCAGCGGCTACTGATTCAGAGGCTTTTTGTGCGGCGACTACTAGTACCTCTAGTACAGCACGGAAATCGTCCATATTGCCGATGCAGATTTTAAATCCGGTTGGTTTTCCGGTGAGTTCACGGACTTGATGGATAAAATCGAATAGATCAGAAGCGCTATTAATCTCCTCATGCCCTAGCGGTGAAATGCTCGCCTCACCGACCGGAATACCTCGTTGCGCTGCAATTTCGGGGGTTACTTTGTCTGCTGGAAGAATACCGCCTTTGCCCGGCTTAGCTCCCTGACTGATCTTAATCTCAAACATCTTTACAGACTCCCGCGCGGCGAGAGACTTGAGCTTTTCGGGATCTAGATGCCCGTCAGCCGTTCGAACTCCGTATTTAGCGGTACCAATCTGACAGACAAGATCGGCACCGGACTCTAGATGCGCATCGCTGGCACCACCTTCACCGGTGTTGATCCAGATGCCTGCCTGCTTAGCACCCAGTGCAAGAGCAGTAACAGCAGGCTTGGAGATAGCGCCATAGCTCATGCCTGAAATGTGAAAGCGGCGGTCAGTAGTGTAGGGGGTTCGGCACTCTGGTCCGAATGTCAGCGGGGTATTACTGCTCTCGCCGGTAAAGGGAATAACCGCGTTGGCAAACACCACGTCGCCCTCATGCTGGACACGGGTTGAACCGAAAGCCTGAAGCGTTGATTCGCGCTTAGCGGCCCGATAGGCCCATGAGCGGTCGGCGCGGTTAAACGGCATCTCCTCACGGTCGAGGGCGAAGAAGTACTGCCGAAAGAAGACCCCAAGATCCTCGAAGAAGTAGCGAAAACGGCCAATAACAGGGTAGTTGCGCCTAATTGTCTGATCGACCTGACTGCGATCTTGTACATAGAGTATGCCAATACCCAGGATGATCAACAGAGTAATCAACCCTGGAATATGACTCAAAACAAAGCTAGCGAGCTGTGAGAGGCTATCCATAAACTCCTCGAGCGGTAATAAACGCAGAGCCATTAAGCTCTTCATGCGTTAAATGGGGCTGGCTGTAGTCTAGCCTAGAGATTAAATAGCACCAGAAAATAACGACTTAACAGCGCTATCTGTTGTTCTAGGTCAATATAAAAGCAAAAGGCTACCTAAAACTTAAGATAGCGCTCTCAAATTATTGTTTTTAATAGCTTATCAGGCCTTTTTAACAAACTGTGATTTCAACATGATTGCTCCGAAACCGTCCATTTTGCAATCTAGGTCGTGATCACCGTCTACAAGGCGTCCAATCTTGGCGCGTGTGCCTATCTTGGCAACATTTGATGAGCCTTTGATCTTCAGGTCCTTAATTAGCGTCACAGAATCGCCTTCATTCAACACATTGCCGTTTGAATCCTTTACGACAAGAGCATCTTCATCAATAACTGGGGCAGCTGGATCCCATTCATGACCACACTCTGGACAAATCAGCATCTGCTGATCTTCATACGCATAGGGAGATTTGCATTTCGGACAGTGTGGTAGTTCGGTGCTCATTAAAACGCTTCCTTAGTTCAGAAGCGCCTAGGCTAGCGGTTCAGAATCTATTTCGCTACTTTTTCTGTGGGTTTTAGGCTGTTCTGAGCATGCCAGGGGCGTATCAGGCATTAGAAATCATCATAGTAAGTATGCTTTTACACAGTCCAAGCCCTCCAAATACTTATGTTTACGATTGCGTATAATATATATTATGTTAAATAACAATTGGTAGAGACGCTAGGCTGAGGCGTCGTGCGAACTGCACCAACCTTTCGGTTATGGACGTCGTCTTAAGGAGTTAAACCAATCTGTTACGCGAGGGTCGGTACGTGATCAGCCTTGTTATAGTTGCAGACAAACGCTGGTGAGACATGCACTAGCTCATTGACAAGATCAGACTCAACCACGAAAGCATCGAAGTAAGCGCTGCCCTGAGAATCAACCTTCGCTAATACCGTGTAGAATTTTGATTTGCTGAGGCGTCGCACACCCTGTTCGATAAGATCAGCCTCGAGCTGAATTTGATCGCCAACATTGATGGCCGCCCAAAGTGCTGTAGTACTGTTTGGATCTTCGGCTAGCTCAGCCCCTGCATCCGTAGCACCTACATTCATAGTTGTTACTGCTGAATAACGCCGGACGAGAGCGCAAAGCGCACTAGGTCTGAGTTGTTCTTAAGGTTGAGTTTACGCAGGATATTGGCACGGTGAGCATGTACGGTTTTGGGGCTTAGATTGGTCTTTTCAGCGATCTCTACAGCTGGTAACCCCTCCGCTAATAGCAAGAAGATTTGTAGCTCGCGCTCAGAGAGATCCTCGATTCGAGTGATAGCTTCGCTATCTGTGGCTAGCTCCATAGCGATCGACGGGGAAATGTACTGACCGCCGGACGCAACCGTACGAACCGCATTCACTAACTCATCCGCCGCTTCAGTCTTCACTAGATAGCCTTGCGCACCAGCCTGAAGCACGCGCTGAGGCACCGGCGATTTATCCAGCATCGTTGAAATTAAGACCTTGGTCTCGATGCCCTTCTCGGCTAGCGTCTTGATCACGCCGATCCCGCCCAGGGAGTGCGTCTGCTCATTTCCCTCGGACTCGGGTAGCCCTAGATCTAGTACAAGGATATCCGGCTCATGCTCTGCGCAAAGACTAATAGCCTCATCTGAACTGCCTGTTTGAGCAATAATATGCACCCCGCCCTCATCTTCAAGCAGGTGTTGGTAACCCGCTAGTACGATTGGGTGGTCATCTGCGAGTACAACACTGATAGTCTTCGGCATTTAATTGCTCACTTAAGTTCTCATGATCAACTTTTCAAAATGTCGGCACCAAGATAGACGTCCCCAGTTTCCAGTTCGCGAGCTTCGGCTGATGCCAGATCAGTATGCAACAGCGCTGCGGGCACGGCGACCAGGGAATCACTGTAACCGACTAGGCGAATGTCTTCACGCTCACAGGCCTCCAGGACACGCTCGAGAGCCTTAAGCACCCTCTTCTGCTGCTCGTTAAAACCTGGCTCAACTCGTTCGGATTTAGAGCGGCTCGAGACTTGGCGTAATATGTAGCCATCTTCATCTAATAAGCATAGACGCAAGCCAACTTTTTTGTACTCAACCAGCAGTCTTTTAAGTTGGTCAAACTGCGCTTGAGTCACCGTGTTTATTATGTCGCCAGTGCTCGCCGAACTGACAAGCTCACGCATCGCTGCATCGGTAGCCGTGCTGTTCAGCTGACTTTCCATGATTAACTCTTAACCTGCCTTAGCTTTAATCTTAATTCTGCATTTTCTTCGATAAGCTTTTGATTTTTGACGCTTAGCTCATCGATTGCGTCCTGTTTGATGCGCAGTTTTACACGCTCCTCGAGTAACTGATCACGCAGATTTTCATCTGCATTGCTGGCTATGCTACTGTTTTTGCGTGAGTTTTCTAACTTAGAGAGACGATAACACTCCTCCTCGGTCGCGTGAAGGGTCTTTTGCAGGCTTTGGCGCTCGTTCTCTAGGCCGGCAAGATTGCGTTGCTGATTGGCGATCGTCGCGCTCAGCTCCTGAAGCTTAGCGGCGTATTCAGAGCGCTCTTTAAGTAGTTGATTATTAATGCTTTCTAGAATGGATTCCTGCTCTGAGCGAAGCTTCTTGTGCTCTTGCCTAGCGTAGCTAAGGGCCTCGCTCCAGAGTCTCGCGCTCTGACGAATAACCGCCTCGGGTACGGTGCCCGAGGCATCGGCGTTGTTAAAACGATCGCTTAGCGCGCTCCACCACTCATTCAAACCTTTGTTGATGGTTGTAATCGATCCCACCCCAATGCGATCCCGAATGAGCTGTTGTGTTGGACGCTTTCCTTCTCGAAGCAGCTCATCAGCTACCTCAAAGACCTTACGTCGAGTATCGCTAGACATAAAATACACCATACGTATTAATAATACGTACAATATACTCCGCGCACTCGATTGTGGCTAGAGCTGCTCTACAGCGTCTATGAAAGCCTTCATAGAGATGGGCTTAGCCAAAACCTGATTGGCCCCCGCATCTCGCAACTCCTGCGCCTCTTCACCGAGAACGGCGGCTGTAACCGAAATTATTGGCGTCAAGATTCCGCAGGCGCGCGCTTGACGGATCATCTCGGCGCCGTCCATTACAGGCATAAAGAAATCACTAAGAATGAGATCATAGGAGCTACTTTTGATCTTTTCGAGTCCTGCAGCGCCGTTCTCCGCAACATCGACTTGGCCAACTCTTTTTGCGAGCAGCTTCTGTGAAACCATGCGAATCACTGGATCATCTTCGACAACCAATACTCGCATCGTGGCTAGACGCTTCTGGAAACGTTTCGACTCCTGACTGGCGTCTCCAAGATTGGAGCTCTCGCTCTCCACCGGAGTAATAGGTACCACTGCGCGTGCGTCTAATCCGCCAGAGGCTATTGGGCTAAGGGTCAGCGTGCCACCAAGTTCACTGATGCTCTGTTTAACGACGAACAATCCAAGGCCCGCTACATCACCGCCCTGCTCCAGCCCTTGCATACGCTCAAAGGGTTGAAGGATGCGGTCCAACTCAGCAGGTGCGATGCCCACTCCGTTATCACGAATACTAAGGGTCATCGAGGGCTCGTCAGTTGCCACGCCGCTGACCTCAGCACTAACACAGACTTCAGTTCCTTCCGAGTGGAGAACCGCGTTCTTTAGGAGGTTAAGCATAATCAGCTTGCACCGCTCAAGATCTGACTTAACGCGAAGCTGCTCATCACTTATCAACTCCATGCGCAGCGCAATGCCCAGCGCCTGTGCAATGCGTCGTACTTGGCTCGTGACACTCTCAAGCAGTCTATTTGGGTGAAATACCCTCAGTTGATGCGGCAAATTCTGCTGGGGATTAATCGCCTGGCGCATATCTTGAAGCACGGCCATTAGATGCTCGCTGGTATCACGCATTAGCGGCAGCTGCTCAGCGAGGCTCTGCTCGCTCAGCTCATCGATCAGCATCTTCAGTGTTGCTGCAGGTGTTCTCAGCTCATGCGATATAATTGAGAGAAGCTGCTGCTGAGCAAAAAAACGCTTCTTCAGTGGGTTTTCATCAGTCGCATTTTGCATCTCAATTTGAATAGCAATCTGCCAATTAGCTTGACTGCTCGAGCGATACTGCCACAGCTTTGCAGGGGTATATATACCCGCAAGGTCACGCACTAATATAGGAGTGCTGTCGATATCGACCTTCCCGATTAGGCTATGAATCTCAGTGGGCTCAAGTCCCTCGAGCCAGGTTGCGAGGGGCTGGTCTTCACTCATACCCAGTATCGCCTGCCCCATGTGATCTGCAGTGATCGTCTGCCGATCCATGCTGATTTGGAGCTGCATTATCATCAAGCGGCCGACAAGGGAGTTTGCCTGATTCGACGCCAGCTCAAGATTATGAGGTTGCGGGGCTGTAGATGGATTGCTCATTTTGACCAGTCTGTTAGCGTTTAGATCAAGCAATGCAGGGGGCGTGCCAGAGTTGATCTTTCGCTATCAGTCTAGTTCAAATTTTGGTGCTGTTGGTTGGCGTAACTCGTGACCCGTACGCCTATCTGCAGATCGTCTATCAGAGCCGGCATCGAGGTTTGGAAGTTCTGCCACCTCCTCAACCTGCTGAATGAAGGATTTAGAAACCATAATTAACTGATACTTACCGTTGTCTCCTAGCGCATGGAGCGGTAGAAAGGATCGGGCGTCATTTAGAATATCCTGTAGTCGCTCAGTTGATTCTACAAAGAAGAAACCCAGCAGACGCTGGCCATCAGCCAGCTTCAGGTAGACTTTGAGTTTCTCTTTGGTAACCGTTGCGTCGCTGTTCATATCTACTCTTTATGCTCGGGAAAGTGAGCCAGTGGCCGTTACCGCTTTTGCGCTCTTTTCTCTATAGATGCGCGAATTTCGGTGAGTATTGATGCTGCGCTATTGAAATCATTAACTTCTAGTGCCTGCTCTAACTCCTGTGCCATGCTATCGAAACCTTCAGCCCTGAGTCCAGCAACATAGGGTTTCCACTCGTTTTGCGGGGTGAAGCAGTTATCAGAATAGGCAGCCAGTAGCTCGCTGGTTACCTGTTCGAGCTCTGAACTCGAAATTGCTTTCACGGACTCAGTCCGCATTTCAGCTAACAGCGGCTGCAGATATTTGATGTGCTCCCCAACCAGGTCTCCAAGCTCATTTCCTGTCGGAAGCTTGCCATTTTTTACCTCGAGCTCCAGCGTTTTAGCTAACTCATGCACTTTAGTGTCACCGATATAACCCGCAGCGCCTTTAACGCGATGGGTTAAAAGCTCGAGCCGGCTGGAGTCTCTTGTATCCACAGCTTCGGCGTATTCAGATGGGTAAGCAGCAAAACCGGTTACAAAAGCACGAGCCAGATTCAGAAGTGCTGCCTCGTCACCGCTTGTCTGTTTGAGTGCCATCTCTCTGTCTATAAACTCCGGCCAGTCATAGGTCGATACTTTTGCCGGCTTGGTATCAGGCACGCACCTAACTGAATCATCGATATCAACATTCAATATCGTTATTAACTCTTTGATTTTGAATGGCTTATTGAGATACTCATCCATGCCCGCTGCTAGGCCTTTGGCCCTATCTTCAGGCAAAACTGATGCTGATAAACCGAAGATCAACGGCTGCAAGCTCTCTGCCAACTCTCTAATTTGGCGAGTCGCCTCCAACCCATCCATATCCGGCATGTGAACGTCCATCAATACCAGGTCAACTCCACCCTGTTTTATCCGAGCTATCGCTTTTCGAGCGTCAGTAAACAGCTCAACTTCCGCGTTGTATTGCGCTAACAGCCCTTTGATGACGTCGTTGTTCAATTCAACATCATCGACACTGATGATTTTAAGGTTGCTTAGCTTCTTCTCGGTACCTGCCACACTCCGTACCGCTGGATCGGGTGGGCGATTTGACATTGAGTTTCGCAGTAGGCGCTCGATACCTGTAGCGGTTATGTTGCCGTAGATCAGGCGAGTTGTCCCCGAACCCAGCTGAATACGCAGGGATGTGCTGACCAACGGTGGTAGAAATAGAGTTTGGCTTGTGTACTCCTGCAGTTGGGGCCTCAACTCATCGTACCTTGCTGCGAAGGTCTCTCCTGTAGGCCCCTCAATATACATCGAATCTATTAATAGATGCCGCCATATCGCAGCTGGGTCTTTCGCACTCTCAACCAGCTCATCGACGCTTGAGAAGACACGCAAACTGACGCCGCTAGCAACAAGCGCGGGTCTCAAACTCCGCTCTAGAGTTTGATTGAGAGTGACGAGGTCGACCTGGCATGAGTGGAGATTTTGCTGACTTGATGATGCAGGCGCTACAAACTCAAAAGGCACGTGCAAGGTTGCCGTCGTTCCGTTACCCGGTCTACTGGAAAGCTTTATCTGTCCATGCATTAGCTCTGTTAAGCGTTTACAGATTGAAAGGCCGAGCCCAGTTCCTCCATAGCGTTTAGAGATACTATCGTCAGCCTGGTTGAACTCATCAAATGCTCTAGCCGCCTGCTCTTCGGTCATGCCAATACCTGTGTCGATAATGCTGACCTTCAACTGCGGTGTCTGGGATAATTGATCAAGCTCAAAACGCGCCAAAACCCGCCCGCCTTTATCGGTAAACTTAAGCGCATTCCCAACTAAATTGGAGATAATCTGCCCCAGCCTCAAACCATCTACCTTCAAGCTGAATGGCAAACTGGGTGCAACCTCCACCTCGAATGCAACCCCCTTGAGCTCGGCGTTGGTAGAGAAGATATCCACCGACTCCTGCAGTAAGCTGTCTATCTCGATTTCAGCTTTATTCAGGGTCAGTTTGCCGGCGTCGGCCCGAGAGATATCAAGAACATCATTGAGTATCCCCATTAGTCGCTCTGCAGCGTGGAGCGCCTTATCGACAAGATTAGCGCTCTCTTTCTCTCGGGTTCGTTTCTGCAATAGCGCTAGCATGCCGAGAATGCCATTCATCGGCGTACGTATTTCGTGACTGATATTAGCAAGGAAAGCTGACTTCGCCAGATTTGAGCTCTCCGCTTGCGAGCGCGCCTCCTCTAAATCAATCTCAACCTCTTTCTGCTCTGAAACATCCAACAAAACGCCGTAAATTACGAGATCATCACGCGTCTCATCAACGATAGCGTCCAGAAAAAGGTGCAAGAAACGGGTATCACCTGGCGGTGTTCGAATTTGAATGTAGGCGTCGTAAGGCTCATGCCGAGCGATCGCGGCTTGATAATCCAACTCTATGCGGTCCCGCTGTTCCGGGACTATATATTGCAGCAGGCGCTGGAGAGAGAAATTCGATTGTTTAGGTAGGCCGAGCAGAGAAAATACCTCACTCGACCACTCAGACCGCTTCTGCGCAAGAACAATCCGAAAAATACCGATCCCGGCAACCTTCCTCGCCTGCTCAAGGTGAGCTAGGGCCTCCTCTAAGGAGAGCGTAAGGTTTTTGTAGGCGGTTATATCCTGCGAGCAACCGATTAATTTCACACGTGATCTGTTGGCACTGTGTTGTACTGAAGCGTCATCTCTCACCCATATGGTTTTCCCATCTGGCCGCATCACCCTGTACTCGAGGTGTATATTCTGCAGCTCCTGAGCGGCGTAGGCTAATTTAGCTTCGATCTCCGAAAGATCGTCAGGGTGAATGCTCTCTTTCCAAAGACGATAGATGTTAGGTTTTGGAGAGCGATGTTGACCAAAGATGGAGAACATTCTGTCATCCCAGACGAGGTGATGGTGAGATAGGTCTAGCTCCCATACCCCCAAATTTGCCGAACCGGCAGCAAACTCAAACCGCCGAAGAAGCTCACGCTTCTCTTTGAGTAGCTCGGCCAGATTGGATTCAAGAATTCGCTTCTCGTCCTCGACTCTTTCAGCTAGATCAATCGCGCTCTGCACATCGGTATTCGAACCAAACCACTTAATGACTTGCCCGTTGCTGTCCTTCAATGCATGTGCGCGGGTGTCAAACATACGGTAGTTACCAGCCTCATCTCGAATTCTGAAATGATGCGAGAAATCCTCACCGGTTAGCAGACACCCTTCCCATGCGCCCTGAACACGCTCGCGATCTTCCGGGTGGACAAACTGAAACCACCCCGTACCCACAAGCTCAATCTCTGGCACTCCTGTATATGACTCCCAGCGAGAGTTAACAAAATCGCAATAGCCCTCGGAAGTTGTGGTCCAAGTCATCTGTGGCAGTAAGTTTGCGATACCGAAGAGCCGATCGAGCTCTTCGCTCTTGACGAGGGTGGATGCATCAGAGACAACCCGTCTGCGCCACTGAATCAATAGTACGTAAATCAGAAAAGAGAGCAGCAGCGCCAGCAGGTAAGCTAAAGCTGGCTGGATGAGATGGCGCTGACCTATATACTCATCGACAAAACTGCGAGGTATCAGGCGCAGGATTATCGGGTGATCATCTTCTAGTCGAGCTTGCGAGCTGCTTTTAGGACCTAAGTTGAGTGAGCTCGCCAAGAGTATATCGCCGGAACCAGGCGCGATGGAGGACCAACTCTCACCCGAAATAAGTTGTCCTAGATTGGGAAACGACAGAGTATCCCAAATTCTGACAGGCTCACCCAACTGAAAACCCCACTCCATGGATTGCTCTGGCGCGATTAACCAGTCACCTTGACGATTAATCAACCAGGTTTCATGCAGTGAATACTGGGGGGTTCGGATCAGCGCAAAAAGATGGGCGAGGTTGAGGTTAGCTAGAATATAGCCCCGCGTAGCGCGCATACCGATGCGAACTGTTGGGCGAAATGGGACTTCAATCGTTCCCTGCTCCACATTGAGGTTGAACTCCGATATGTAGATCTGCCCAACCTCAAGATCGCGCATTGAGCGGAAGTAGTCGCGGTCTGATTTATCTTGAAGTTTTTGCCTGGAAACCTCAGTTATCTCGTCACCATTGCGATCAAATCGCATTAACTCCTGTCCGTCTAGTGATAGCCAACGCGCCTGAAAGGCTGCATGGTTTGCAAAAATTGCAGAGCGCAGCGCTTCAGCCGGAGGCGCCCCCAACTCCTCGGCACGTTGGAGAAGTATCTGTAGGGCAGATATCGTTTCCCGCAGCTCTGTGGCTATCAACTCGTTATCTTTTATCAGTAAAGAGTGCTGCTCGGCGATGATGCGCTCAAGTGACTCACTGCTTTTAGACTGGAAGTTAAAATAAGTAGCTGCCGAGAGCAGTGCGAAGACGCAGAGGGATAGAAACGCTATCCTGGGAACAACTTTTAATTGGGAAGCTGCTGTTATCATTTGCGAAGCAGACTCCTGTTTGTTTAAGTTGCTGTCTACTGTGGCTGCTAGAGAAAATCTTGCCGTTTTAGCTCATTAAGTTGGGCGGGATCGCAGCTCGTCTTAAGCGCGGCCCTCAAAGCCATTCATGTTAGGCATATTGAGATCTAAAAGAATAAGATCGGGCGCTTTTTTGTCGCCAGTTCAAAACCGACATCGGGATCGATAGCAAATATGAGATTATAGTAATCGCTAAGGCTATCTTTCAGATGTGCCAAAGTGAAACTGTCATCATCGATACAGAGGACGGTAGGCTTGCTATCATCCATTTAGAGTCGGCCCTATTTATCCGTTAATACCTGCATCTTACCCGAGGTCAATACCGAGTCAACGGCAGGCTGAAGCAGCATTGACGCAGCAGTCGTGGACGCTACCGCAAAAACCGCAATTAGCATCGTTTTCTGTCGGATACTCATGACCATATTCCCTCTTGCACTAATCTAAAGCGTAGAAGAAATTTCATGAAAACCAAGTGGATAATATGAGTTAAGTTGGTGCCTCGGACCGGACTCGAACCGGTACACTGTTACCAGCGGGAGATTTTAAGTCTCCTGTGTCTACCAATTTCACCACCGAGGCTAAGTGTTGCGGCTGCGAAAGAGCGGCTATTGTGTTGTTAGCTTGCGAAAATGTCAACGCAAAACATAGGCTTAGCCAAAGATATGGACAGCACAGCACTCTCTATATATCTCGACTTGTTAGCTGCTATAGAGAAGAAATCTAAGACTTGAATCAAAGTTAGGACTTTTACGCAACGAGGCTTTTCGAAAAACGCTAATCTGAGGCAGCAAGCTAAGATTGAGCAGTCGTAATGTTTAGACTTTCCCGCCTACGCTTTCCCGCCGGAACAATCATACCGGCTCACTCTCACACCGGGTTTCAACTCTGTTTATTGGTGCGTGGCCAGTTGAAAATGTGGAGCTCTTTCAGCGGGCATTCGCGCTTAAAGGTTCTCAACGCCGGCTGTTGTTGGATCGCTGGATCGCACACAGAGCACAGTGTTTTGATCACAGAGGACTCGCAGTTGGTTCGGCTCGAGCTCGGCCTCTCCCTTTTGAAACACAGGCCAGAATTGCGCGCTGTGCGTCGTTCGTTGGTTATTGCAGCTCTATTAACCATCCAGGCATCGAGAGCCTGTTCACCCTCAGAGGCGCAAGCCTCCACTGCGTATTGTGACTACGGGCTTGCCGAGCTCGAGCGTGATCAGCAATCGGGTTTGCAGTTCACCGTACCAGACTGTTTCTTCAATAGCTTGGAGAGTGCCGCCGCAGGCGGAGATCCGCAAGCGCAGGTTGAGCTCGGGATCACCCTCATGCAAGGGTTAAGCCCAAACCCGGGCGACGCTATGCTTGGCCCCTACTGGCTCAAACGCGCTGCGGCATCTGGTCACCCCAGTGCGCAAACGTTACTCGATGCCTACATGGAAGATATCTCCTGCTGACCCCTTTCATCTCAGCCTAAAACCTTGTACTTTAGTTTAAATTAGCAAGCACTAATTGTTTGGCGTTGAATTTGCATAACGCCAATTGTTGGAACGAACTCAATTAGAAAGTTCGTCCACGACCACTGACAACAACGAGACAGAGACCCAGCTGATGCTGCAGCTTAAGTTCAACGGAAAACACAAGATTCAGGGTGATCGCGTCGCCTTAGAGTTGCTTTACAATAATTTGACTGGCGTAGGTTTCGAACACCATGAAAGCTGGCAGCTAGAGTTCGAAGAGTATCTGCAGCAGGTTGCTAACCTGCTCCATCTGCGGTTAACCAGCGGCATACCGATTGTTTTGATGGAGGCGGATTCTGGCGTGGTACTTGCGAAGTCAGAGATCGGAGGAGCGCTCAGTCATTAAGCGCTCGCCCTTTTTAATGGTAAAAATGTGTTGGTCGATTTAGGCCCCGAACCTGCGTGCTATCTCCTGGTTAAATAGCGTTGCGCGAAGACCCATCGTATCCCTACCTTAACTCTCCAAGCTTTACTTTATTATTTTTCGAATACAAAAAGGCCAGCGCTCGGCTGGCCTAATAACACACAACAACACGGAGTGATGAAAAAACTCTGTCTGTAAATTCAGTCTAGTCAAAATCCTCATAATTACAAATATCGAGAATTCATTGACGTCGCGAGTCAAGAGAACCGCGGTGCGACTCGCTCGGAATCGCTACGGGGTATCAAGCTTAATCGGCTGGAAAAACTAGAAAGAAAATGGAGGCGAGCACCGGAGTCGAACCGGCCTAATACAGATTTGCAATCTGTTGCATCACCGCTCTGCCAACTCGCCTTACTTGAAAAAGATGGAGCGGGATATCGGGCTCGAACCGACGACCTATACCTTGGCAAGGTATCGCTCTACCAACTGAGCTAATCCCGCATCTCGTCAAGAGGTGCGTATTATAGAGGCTGACCGCTTAGAGTCAATGCTCTATTTCTAAATATTTCTGTATAAAAATTAACCACTTAGAATTCAGATGCTTAGATAGCTTTGGCTAGATATCTTCGCTCAGATGTGGCCAAGCGGCTCGTAGATAGACAAACATCGACCAGAGCGTCAGTAACGTTGCTGCATAGAGCGCTGTAATGCCTGCCCAGGCACCGTTCGAACCGGGCTCTAGCGCCAGTAGTACAAGGATTGCCAGCATCTGCAGAGCTGTCTTCACCTTACCGACCATCGATACAGCCACCTGAGTGCGTTTGCCGATCTCGGCCATCCACTCTCGTAACGCCGAGATAACAATTTCTCGACCGATGATGACAATCGCAGGAATCGCCGTTAACACTGGCCAGGTCTGTAACTCTCGAGAGTAGGTATCCACCAACACAACCAGTGCTGCAGCGACCATCAATTTGTCAGCTACTGGATCGAGGAAGGCTCCGAAGGGGCTGGACTGGTCGAGCTTGCGTGCCAGATAGCCATCCAGCCAATCGGTCACTGCTGCCAGCGCAAATAGGAGCGCAGCGTAAATGCGAGCATCCTGAATCGGTAAGTAGTACACCAGTACGAAAACAGGGATCAGGATGATGCGTAGCAGCGTCAGGATATTTGGGATTTTCATGCGTTTCCATTAATCCCTAGGCTCGGGATGTAAGGCAAAATAGATCGTCTCAGCGAGACTTTTGCTTATCGTAGCAACTTTTGCAATCTCTTCAACACTGGAGGACTCTACGGCTTTGGCACTGCCGAAGTGGTTCAGTAGTGCCCGACGGCGTTTCGGTCCGACTCCCTCTATCCCCTCTAGCAGCGACTGCTTGCGAGCTTTTGCACGTCGCGCCCGATGCCCGGTGATAGCGAAACGGTGCGCCTCATCACGGATGTGCTGCAGTAGATGCAGCGCTAAAGAGTCTGACTGCAGGATATTTTCCTTACCGGTCTCGCCCTCTATCAGAACCTCAAAACCGGCCTTGCGGGTCGGCCCCTTAGCGATACCGATAACTCGAACCTCTTTTAGACCCAGGGTGCCCAAAACATCCATTGCCTGAGTCACCTGCCCTTTACCACCATCAATCACCAGAATATCCGGAAGCAGCGCCTCCTCCTTCTGTAGTCGACCGTAGCGTCGCTCGAGCGCTTGATGCATGGCGGCATAATCATCGCCGCCAGTTATGCCGTCAATGTTGAACTTGCGATAGTCCCGTTTGAGCGGTCCATTACGATCGAAAACAACACAGGACGCGACCGTTGCTTCACCGCTCGAGTGACTAATATCAAAACACTCAAGGCGCGCTGGCACCTCTTCAAGCTTCAGCGCCTCTTGTAGTGCTAGAAAGCGGTTATACATATTCTGTTTGTTAGCCAACTGAGCTGTGAGGTTCTGCTCCGCGTTAGTAACAGCCAACCGCTGCCAAGCAGCACGCTCACCTCTAACGGAAGAGGTGAGCTGCACCTTCGCGCCGCGAAGCTCTGAAAGCGCTTGTGCAAGGGCCTCTTCGCCTTCAACCGGCTCGGAGGTGATGATGCTGGCCGGTATCTCTCGCCCACCACCTAGATAGAACTGTGCAACGAAGGCGGCTAGCAGCTCACTGGCACCCTCCTCTATGGATACCCGCGGATGGTAGACCCGGGAGCCGATTACCCGACCTTGCCGTACAAACAGCGCGTGCACACATACGCCGCCCGGTTTAATCGCACAACCAAAGACATCGGCGTCGCCTTTTTGGCCTGAAACAAACTGCTGCTCCTGCACGTGCCGCAGTTTCTGCAGTTGATCGCGAAGCTCAGCGGCGCGCTCAAACTCTAACGCCGCTGCTGCCTCATCCATCTGCTGGCTCAACTCTAAGAGAACTGCGGGGTTCTTGCCTTCCAAAAACATCTTGGTGTGACGCACGTCGTGCGCATAATCTTCGGGTGAAACTAAACCTACACAGGGGCCGGAGCAGCGCTCTATCTGGTACTGCAAACAGGGGCGCGAACGATTGCGGAACTGCGTGTCATCGCACTGACGCACTTTAAACAGTTTCTGCAACAGATTGAGGCTGTCGCGCACGGCTAAGCCACTCGGAAAGGGTCCAAACAATTTGCCCTTGCGCTTGGATTTACCACGCTGAAAGCGAACAGCCGGATGATCCTCGCCATCAGTGATTAGAATGTAAGGGTAGGATTTGTCGTCCCGTAGCAAAATATTGTATGGCGGGCGGTAGCTCTTGATCAGGTTCTGTTCAAGTAGCAGTGCCTCGGTCTCACTGCCGGTCACGGTGACCTCTACGTTGGCAATTTTGGAGACCAGCGCCTGAGTTTTGATGCTCAAGCCGGTATTGCGAAAGTAGGAGCTAACACGGTTCTTGAGGTTGCGCGCCTTGCCAACATACAGCAGTTCGCCCGCCGCATCGTACATCTGATAGCAGCCGGGACGTTGCGTCAGGTTTTCCAGAAACGCTTTAGGGTCAAACCCGTTGTCGCCTAGTTCGGACACGCTACAGTCCCTTACTCAGCGCGACTAGCTTGCATATACAGGTGGGTCGCCTGTTGATGAATCTGATTTAGATCATCGCGAGTATCATCGGTAATGCCTGCGCCCCGTGATAGTGAGACCTCAAGAAAGGCGCTGATCTGAGCGTAGTGGTAAAGACGGTCGTCGTACCCCTCGGCGCGGTTCATTTTAGTCAAAGCGATCTGCGCGCCGTTCATCAAGATATTGTTAATGTCAGTATCGGACATGCGTGGATCGCGAGACGTTCGCTGGCGACGCGCTTGGGCTTCGGCTTCCTGGACTTGACGCTTGGTCAATGGGGGCATCAATGCTCTCCTGTAAGGGATCTGTGGGGTCGCTTTATTCAGAATCTGCTAGTGTAGAGTTTTAACGGGATTAACCCAAGAGAGAGTCCCGTCTAATTAAACGTTAATCCGATAGGAGATTGGTATTACTAACCGCCGCCTCGCCGAGCAGTTGCGCTGGCTCGCCACATCGTCGAATCTCACCCGATGCGAGCCCCTTGAGGTGCCAGAGGGTTTGCTGTCTTACCCTGGTACAGAGGAACCAACAGCCGACATCAGTGCTCGTCGTCTTGGGCTGCAGTTCGAGCAGCTAGTCAGAATTGGCTTAAGTATAAATGCACAAGTAACTGATATAGCTTCAAATATACCTATAAGGGATGGCAAGCTTACCGTTGGTGAAGCTGACCTTTTGCTGCGTTACGGCGGTGTTTGGTGGCACCTCGAACTTGCTCTGAAATTCTATCTACGTGAGATCGATACAGAGGGGCTGCAAGGATATTATGGTCCCAATCGCAAGGACCGGTTCGATCTGAAATGGCAACATATGCTGACCCATCAAACCAAAATATTCAGTCAGCCCGCAGCACAAGGCCTGCTTCACGCTCGTGGCATCGAGCAATTGAATAGAGCTTGCCTGATTAAAGGCTGGGTGTTTCAACATCCCAATGACCTACGTAACACCTATCCTGATCCAATAAGTCCTCATCACGCACGGGGTTGGTGGGTTCACCAAGCCGAGCTGAACGTCTGGCTCAAAACACATCCTGCCAACGCTCGTTTTATAATTGTAGAGAAACCTTTCTGGCTCTACCCTCCCGGACGCATTAAAGGGCGCGCACTGGATAGAAGTTTACTCGAGCGAGAGCTGGCAAAGCGCCACTCTGCCGTACAGATCTGGGTTGTTATCGGCGAGGGCTACTCTCGCCAGGTGCTAAGCCGCGGCTATGTGGTACACGACCTCTGGGGGCTAGATGGCAACTAAGGAGCCGGGAGTGTTTATGCCACAGCTGCTGCCACACCTAATGATGCTGCTGTGGGCGGCATTGGTCGCCTCCTCGTTTCCCGTCGCCGCCGCTTTTACGCCGGAGTTATCTGCCACACTACTGGTCGCAATCCGGTTCATTCTAGCTGGCCTGTTTTTGTGGCTGATTCGCCCTATACCCCTGCGCCAGTCCGCAGCTGCATGGTCGAGCTATGCGGTGCTAGGACTTCTGCTGGGTGGAAATTTTATTATTATGTTCGTCGCTTTAAGGTACAGCGCACCGCTCAATTTGGCTGCCATCTACATCACTCTTCCGTTCTTCGCTTACCTTCTCTCTATGTTGTTGGGGATGGAGCGATTTAGTTGGCCGCGCGCTGGATTGCTAGCCTTAGTCGCCAGTGCCGCGCTGATCATTCTTAGCCGAGCCGATCTGGGGTCTATCAGCTCAATCGAGTGGGGTTACGGTGAGACGCTCTATTTAGGTGGATGTATGCTTGCGGCCGGCTATAACACGCTGTCACGCTACACCACCGATCGGCGGTGGATAGCGGCAGACCCCTATGCCACCACCTGTTTAAGTCTAATTGCGGGTGGATTACTACTAGCCGTACCTGATTTGCTGACTGGAGATCTCGAGGCCTTTATCACCAACTTTAGCTGGCAGGATTTCTGGGCTCTCGCCTATCTGACACTTTTTACCTCACTCCTGAGCTTCTGGATTCTGCAGGTTTGCGCCCTCAAACTCGCTCCAAGCATGCTCTCGGCCTACTCTTACCAAGCACCGATGCTCTATCTACTGGCAGAGCTCATCCTAGGACTCACCGAATGGCGCAGCCTATACCTGCTGGCAATCATTCTGTTGCTGTTCGGATTTTTTCTGCTTGCGCGACAACGTACCGAATCAAGTTAAACCGCCATTTTGAGCACAAAAAAAGAGGGCTAAGTGCCCTCTTCTTCTGCTTTGAGCTGGTGCGCCCAGCGTGGCGCGGCTAGCTTAACGAGACGCTTTAGCAGCGTCTGCAGCCATAGATTTCTTCAGGAAACGCACGCCTACAACTGTCATAACCAGCATTGCTGCAATGATTGCGATGCTTGGTGCGAAAGAGATAAGACTGTACTTGTCGATGTTGGCCATTTTCATAACTCCATGATGGTCAGATAAAAGATGGCGCGCATTCTATTTACAGCCCCAGTTCTATGCAACAGCTCCGTCCGTGGTTTTCGGTTATTAGTGCAGTTGTTGACTCAGTTTCTAACTGGACTATCAACTGAGTTGTTAGTCGCGTTGCAAACGCTTAAGCAGCGAGCTTGTATCCCAACGGTTACCGCCTATGGCCTGCACATCAGCGTAGAACTGATCAACCAATGCAGTCACGGGTAGCTGTGCGCCGTTTGAGCGTGCCTCGTCCAGCACGATGCCCAAGTCTTTGCGCATCCAGTCGACCGCAAAGCCATGGTCGTAGTGATCGTCAATCATAGTCTTGTGACGGTTAACCATCTGCCATGAGCCAGCGGCACCGTGTTGGATTACATCGATCACGGCAGCCACATCCATGCCGGATTTCTGACCGAAGTGGATCGCTTCAGACAGCCCCTGCACTAGCCCTGCGATACAGATCTGGTTCATCATCTTGGCAAGCTGACCACTGCCGACCGCGCCCAACAGGCTATGCGATTTAGCGTAGGCATCAATAACAGGCGATACACGCTGATAAACACTCTCGTCACCACCAATCATAATGCTTAAGACACCATTCTCAGCACCCGCTTGACCGCCAGATACTGGCGCATCGAGGAAGCTGAGCCCCGCTTCAGAGCAGGCTGCGGCAAGCGTCCGCGCCGCCTCGGCTGATGCCGTGGTGTGGTCGACAAGAACAGCACCCGCCGCCATGCCTGAAATTGCCCCACCTTCGGCTGTGGTGACTGAGTAGAGGTCTTGGTCATTGCCGACACAGACAAACACCATTTCAGCACCTGCCGCCGCGGCCGCGGGGGTGGCTGCGCTTGAACCACCGTAGGTGTCTACCCAGCTTTGGGCTTTTTCGCTTGTACGGTTATAAACTGTAACTTCATGACCGGCTTTCTGAAGGTGACCCGCCATTGGGTAACCCATCGTACCAAGACCGATGAATGCAACCTTTGCCATGCTATTATCTCTTTGTTGAAATTATTGGAAACGCTGTGAGCATACGAATGACGAGCCTAATCAGACCCTTACTTCCCTTTCTGGCAGCGCTGAGCCTCAGTGCTCAGGCAGAAAACCCACTTCCGGATATAGAGTTACAGACACTGGATGGTGAATCAATGCTCCTGAGCGAAACAAATGGTAAATTCCGTGTGATTAACTTCTGGGCCACCTGGTGCCCGCCTTGTGTCAAAGAGATGCCATCTCTAGCGAAGCTCGATGAGAAGCTTGAAGCGATCGATGGCGATGTGATCACTATCAATGTCGGTGAGCAGCAGGATCAGGTGGAAGCGTTTATTCTTGAAAACCTTGAGCCCAACAACATGACCATGCTACTGGACCCGCCGGGCAAAGCCTTCCCTGCATTCAAGCTGAGCGGCCTGCCAATCACAGTCGTGGTATCAGCCGAAAATCAAATTCTCGATTACGCCTTAGGTGAGCGGGAGTGGGACTCACCTGAGATGGTCGAAGCGATTAAGGGCCTCGCCAACTAACTGATAACAACTGCTATATGCGACGCTCGAGCTCGGCAAGGATGTTCAATACCATCTGTGCCGAGTTCTCTGATGCCGTTTCGATGAACTGATCAAAAGAGACATTGGACTCCTGCCCCGCGATATCGGACAGCGCACGAATCACCAAGAAAGGTGTCCCGAAACAGAAGCAGGTTTGAGCGATGGCAGCAGCCTCCATCTCAGCCGCTTTCATCTGCGGGAAATTGGCGCGTGTGCGGGCCACATGCTCGGGGTCACTCATAAAGGTATCGCCGGTCGCAATCAGGCCGCGGCTACATGCCATACCACTCATCTTCTCGACTGAGGCCTCTGCCACATCCACCAACAATGGGTCGGCTTCGTAAGCTGCTGGCATGCGCGCCATCTGGCCAATCTCATAACCAAACACCGTAAGATCAACATCGTGGTGACGTACCTCTGTCGAGATCACAACATCACCCACACTGAGGCTAGGATCGAAGCCGCCGGCAGAGCCGGTGTTAATAACGCAAGTGGGCTTGAAGTGGTCCAGTAGCAACGCAGTACCAACCGCCGCATTCACTTTGCCGATGCCCGATTTTAGCAGTACCACATCAAACTGGCCGATGGTGCCGGTTAAAAACAGAAAGCCAGCGATGCTCTGCTGCTGAAGGCCCGAAATGGACTGTTTCAGAAGCTCAATCTCCTGATCCATGGCGCCGATCAATGCGATGCGAGCATCAGCGGCGAGTTGAGATTTCAAAGAGGATAGGCCTGTATCGGCAGCGTTTGCAGGATTCAAATCTTCTGGGCGGCTCATGGGGGTTCCTTAGCGAGCAAATAACTGTCGCGCTATGGTACCACCCTGATTCGAATTTGCATGCTTGGCGTCAAGTTTTCGCTACCGGATAGAGCCCCTGCCAACCGAAACGGCTAAAAAGCTCATCAACCTGGCGATCAACAGTCGCCGAAAGTTTGAGCCTTGCCTCGCTCGTAGGATGTGTAAATTCCAGTTCAGTCGCCATCAGCAAAAGACGATGAAGTTCGAAGTGCTCTCTAAACAATCGATTGTGGCGCCCTTCGCCATATTTTGTATCCCCCACAATCGGGTGAAGGATATGCTTCATATGACGACGGATTTGATGTTTACGTCCGGTGCTCGGTTTAACCTCAACCAAGGAGTAACGCGCCTTGGGGTAGCGCCCAATGGGTATATCCAGCTCTACTCTCCCGAGAGTGCGATAGGCTGATACCGCCTCTTTAGCTTCTGGATTTTCTTGCGCCATAGGCTCGGCGAACTTATCTCGCTTGGGCACTAAGGCATAATCGATTATCTCAGCATCTTGGGTCCACCCCCGCACGGCAGCCAGATAGGTTTTATTTATGCTGCGCTGCAAAAATTGAGCTTGAATGTGCTGGGTCGCCTCAAGTGTTTTACCTACCAGAATAATGCCCGAAGTCGCTCGATCAAGACGATGGATGGTATGCAGCTTAGGGGCGCTTGTGTAGGCCTTTAACAGCCCCATCAAAGTCGGCTCATCAGCAGCGGTGATCCAGCTCGGGTGCACCAGCAGTCCTGCTGGTTTATTCACACCAATCAAATAGTCGTCTTCAAAAACGATCTCTAAATCTATCACGCTAACACTTGTCTCATCATAGTTGTGCCGCACTCTACCAGTCACTCAATTAACTGGCCAGACAATACCCTGAGGTGAGCCTTGAATGAACGTTGAAATAACTTTGTGCACCGCACAAAAAATGTTTGACAGTTTCACTCAGTGATCATAAAGTAACCATATTGTTGCACTGCACAAAATTACCTAATCGGGAGATTTACCATGATCAACGAATTCAAAGACAGCATGAAACCAGTAATGGATATGGCTGAAATCAACAAGAAGACGGCTGAGAAACTGATCGCTCTGCAGTCTGCCTACGTCACTGAAGTTGTTAATGCTTCACTATCTCAGATGAAGACGCTGTCTGAAACTAAAGACCCTAAAGCGGCTCTGGACCTGCAGGTTAAGTACCTGAAAGATGCTGAGTCTAAAATGACTGAAGTTGCTGAGAAAGAGATCGCTGCTCTGGCTGAAGCTAAAGCAGAGCTTTCTAATCTGGTTGAGAAGAGCTTGACTGATCTTGCAACTGCACAGCCTTTCGCTGAACTGCAGAAGTTCATGGCTGCTAAAAGCTGATACGCTTTTAACACCAGCAAGAGCCGGCCATTGAGCCGGCTTTTTTGTGGGTAGAATTACCGATACACAATTACAGCTTTTGCATGCTCTAACCTTCGCGGGATAGATCGGGAGTAGATTTTAACTCGTTAAGAGCCTCAATCAGGTTCGCTGTCGTTATAGGTTTAGGTAGCACCAGATTAGCTCCCTCACGGTTGAACTGCTCCGTTTCAGCACCCAATACCGCCGCTGTAACAGCGATGATAATCACCTCTTTACTCTGCGTACGAATGGCGCGTGTTAGCTCGTGACCATTTAACTCCGGCATCATTAAATCCGTGATGACAAGATCATACTTTTCAGGGCTAAAAGCCTCTAAAGCTAGGCGACCATTCTCATAACCATCTACCTGAGCACCTGCTTTAGTGAGTAGCTTAATCGTCAACATTCGTAGCATCGCATCATCTTCGGCAAACAACACCCTTAGCCCATCAAGGCTCAGCCTCTCTGTGGGCTGGTGATTAGTATCCGGCTGTTCCGCTTTGGCTCGGAATATCGGCAGAGATAGCTCGAATGCAGCGCCTCCCATCGAGCTTTGCGAGTAAGTCAGCGTACCGCCCATCAGGTCCGCCATGTTGTTGACGATAAAAAGCCCCAAACCCGACCCATCCGCTTGCGTATCACCACGCTTGAAGGCCTCAAACACCGAATCCCTTAAATGATCAGGGATACCCTGGCCATCGTCTTCGACCCTCAAATTCAACGTTGCTCTATCAACCGACCTAGGTGTCAGAGTTAGGGTAACCAGAATTCGGGTGCCGCTAGAGTGCAGCGCAGCATTCCTCACCAAGTTGGTGGTGCTTTGACGCAGTGCTTGAGTATGCAAGCTAAACAGTTCGGTCCTGTTCTCGGGCAGCTGCAACTCGAGATTACATCCGTGATCCCGAAGAAGTCCCTCAAGAGACGATAGCGCACGGGTGACCACGCGAATTGGATTGTCTCTTTCGGATCTCTTGGCGGCCAGCGCTCTCTCGGGGGCGATCACGACTCGCAGATCTTCTAGGACGTGCAGTAAATTGTCAGAAATCTCGTTGATCTGTTCCAGTTTATCTCTATCTTGCGTATCAGAATCGGAGGTAAGCATTTTTACAGTGGCGACCGGGGTTCGCAGTTCATGACCGATAATGGCAAACATCTCTTTTTGCTGCTCAAGCATTGTCTCAAGCTTCTCCCGCGCAGTCTGTTCAGCACGTGCGCTCAGGTTCATTGCCCTGACGCCCTCCAGCGATCGCTTAGCAGACATCAGCAGCAGAAGCTGCAGTAGTGCGAGGAGCGCTATCGTCATGCGCATTTCCCCGAGCGCTGCATCTAGACGCGCGCTCAACAGTTCACCCAACTCCAGCGCTTCTCTGTCTGAAGCGGCCGCGAGAGCTCTGATCATTGTTGTGCCTTGATCAAATAATTCGATCACAATCTGTGTGCTCTCTGCCGATGTATGAACCGCTGTCGGCATTAATGCAAAATCTGTAACGCCGTGCGCATACTCAATAGCCGCTGTAATTAGCGCTTCATATTCGCTCAGGTTAAGGTTATTCAATAGCATCTCGTCAACAAACCTTTGACCGACTTGAGCTATTGCTCCTCCTTTCTCAAAGAGTACTTTTGTATCCACTCCCCCAAATTTTATCCCCGCAAGCGAGCCGCGGACGAAACCTAGGTGCTCCATAAGCTGTGGGTAGAAGCGATAAACCTCAAAACCCAACTGATAGGTTGGCGCCTGAGGATCCAGAATAGCTTTCGATTCGACATAGAGACGGTTCAACGTGTCGAAATTTTGCTGGGTTATCTCGGTGACTCGTTGAAAAAACTCTGCGTTATCACCGTTTTGCAGTGAAGGCAGACTCGGGTAGATAGGAGTCAACTCGTTATACCGTTCTGCACAGAGCGTATCGAGCCAAGACTGTTCGCCCGCGTCCACAAGCGCAGCGGTCGCGCAGCTACCTCGATACTCGCCCAGTAGCAAGAGACGCTCAGTGACTTCGCGAACTTCGGGGATTGCCGCCAGCTGCAGCTCTGTTGTGTCGCTTATCGCTTGAATCCGGCTGATCGACTGATACCCCACTGTCAGGAGGATAGGCTGCGCGATAAACAGCATAACAAGAATCCAGCCCCGACCCTCTAGGCCGCTCAGTAACGAGAGGCTGTTATTCCAACTCCGTGACCTGGAGACGCCATTTGAATCTTTCATCAATCTGTTGCAACTCTTTATGTGACCGCGTAACGGTGCTTTTCTCATTGATCAGGTTTTGCGTTTTTGTAGGCACCCGACTTGTGCGTCAAACCTGTCGGGGATCTTCGACAGGACAGTACTGATATAGCAATTTTCGAGCCAATTTACATCACAGTGACCGACAAACTTTAAAATTGGGTGGTGTGTATACAGCACTATGTGTACTGAGTGCGCTCAGAAGTATACCGCAGCACGACGGTAAATTGATCAATTGAACACAGAGCGGTACAGTTACAACAGATAACCGTGTTATTTCGTCTATATTCCGGATGTAACTTTCTCCATTCCCCCGGGGTATCACGCCGCCAGAGGACGCCGATGCAGGGTCTAACAAGTAAACCTCGACTTTCTATCTCGTCCAATATAGTGGTGGTGACGTTCAATGCAGAGGATGGCATCGTGACGTCCGTTAGCCACTCGGATTGTCCGATATCGGGATATCACAGTGATGAGATAATCGGGCATAGCATTGGCCTACTCTTTCCTGACAGTTTTGATCACAACTATCTGCGCAATATCAGCGCCTACTTCTCCATCTCTAGCTCCGAAGATCTTGCTTTCAATGAGCGTGTAATGTTGCGCTCCAAGAGCGCTAAAAAGGTTTACGTGAGCGCAGACCTAGTCCCGTTATTTTCTGAGAACGGTGACCTGACGGGTTACCAAGTGTCGCTCGAGCGTCTAAGCGACACTCCGCTCTTTGACTCAGTTCAGGCCATTGCACTCAACACCAATAATGCGTCTGGGATTACGGAACGCCTTAAAAAGGCGCTTCAATTTGCAGGCATCAACCTGTTCAAAATTGACGCCCAGACTGGAGAAGGTAGTTTTATTTACAGCGCCACTGGGCAGAGCACATTTCTTAAGCCTGATCTATGGCTGCAGTTAGTTGAACCGGAGTACCGAGAACTCGTGGCCAAATCCCACGAGCAACCGGGGCCTGCAATTGAATATGCCTACAGACCCAATGGCCCGGATATGCCAGCACGCTGGTTGAGTCAGGCGATCATAGATCAGTACCGTTTGCCCGATGGACGGCTCGAAAAACTGGGTTTTTCTCGCGATATCACGAAAGAGAAGCGCTACGCTGAACAATTACAATCGTTGGATAAACGTACCGGTGGCATTACTTCCGAGGCACTGCAGTCCGTATTTTCTGATCTAGTGGCGGCAGACTCAGAGCAGCGTTTTAGCTTCTATGCCGTTGAATTAATCGCCTATGACACAACTCGGTGCGAGCGTCATGGAATCTCAGATTCTGAGATTCTCAAGGCGATCTATCGCAAGCTTTTCGATTTTCTTCAAACAGAAGGATCCATTGCCGGCTCTAGCCTGTCGCGCGCCGGCTTTTTAGTGCTAGTTCACGAAAAGATGAGCGAGCCCTTAAGAGAGTATCTAGCAACTCTTTGCGATGTTCCGCTGTATATCAATGACACAGCGCTCAGTTATTCAATTCGATATGTACGCACGGACTACCCTACAGACGCGGCCAGTTTTGACTCAATTTTGGTCAATCTTCGATATACGCTCGCACGCTCCGCCCGAGAGAATAAATCGTTTCGGCGCTTTCTTCACACAGATACTGATGGCGAAAACCTAAACGGTGTCGAATATATAGGAGATATTGAGTCCGCCTTCGAAGAGAATCAGTTTAAACTGCTATTGCAGCCAAAAGTTGAGTCTCAATCGCCGCATCGCATCGTCGGTGCTGAGGCATTATTGCGCTGGGAACACCCGCGAGAGGGCCTACTCTCACCTGATAAATTTTTGGATATTCTGGTCAATACGCATTGGCGCAAACGCACAGCCGTATGGGTCCTGCAACATGCAGCAGAACTTCTTTGCCAAATACAGGAGATTGATCAGCAGCAGAGTCTAGCCGTCAACCTAACAGCTTACGATTTATGCGATCTCGATGTCTTAAGCGAGTTGTGCCGTCTGGTGAATCAGGCGAAGTTCGCTCCCGAGACGATGATTATTGAGCTAAGTGAATCGCAGACCCATCTGATGCCCGAGGTCCTTATTCGCTCGATTCGAGCCGTTAACGAGCTCGGTCTCGCACTTGCTTTGGATGACTTTGGACAAGAGATGAGTTCGCTAGGCTATCTGGTGAACCTGCCGTTGAACCAGATCAAGGTCGACAAGGTGTTTTTGGATGAGGCGATGGATGTTGAGGCCTCAAATTTAGTGATCTCTTTTGCGACCGATTTTGCCGCCCTGAAAGGCTGGTCAACTGTGGTCGAAGGTGTCGAAAGTGCCGATCAGGCAGCCCGATTACTATCCTTAGGCGTTGATGAGCTTCAAGGCTTCTATTTTGGTGCGCCGCTGGAACCCGAGACCTTTGTTGCGCGGCTCATACAGCAGACCAAGATTCTCGAACGATAGCCCAAATCCCGAGCTCACTAGGTCAACTCTGGTCAGGTGTAAAGACTGCCAATGATGTCGATATTTTTTGGCACGGCTCATGCAGAGTCAAAAGCAAAGCTGAGATTCAAAACCGATTCGTTGGTGCGTTTTTTGTTATCAGTTGATGGCAGAAAACTCATATCACAACTAATCTACATCTGACTAAGCACAAACAGATAATCAAGAAAGGACTCGCAGGATCGATGAAGGCCCTGATAGCAGACGATGACCTAGCCCTTCGCTTCATTATGCAGAAGATGTTAGAGGGCTGGGGGTTCGAACCCGTGATTGCATCTGACGGTGAGCAGGCTCTGAAGATCATGCAGGAGTCTGAAGAACCGCCGCGCCTGTTGCTGCTTGATTGGGAGATGCCAAAGATTAACGGTCTCGATCTCTGTAAGACGCTGCGCGAGAGCGATACTAGCGATCCGCCGTACATTATCCTTGTCACCGGTCATGCTGAAGCCGAATATATCCAAACCGCACTGGATGCGGGCGCTAACGACTTTATCAGCAAACCAACCAACTCAGGGGTGCTTCGCGCACGGATAGGCGTCGGTCTTCGCACCTTAGAGCTTCAACGTCGGCTGAATATTGCCAATCATATGCTCGCCTACAGGGCGGATCATGACGACCTAACAGGGCTGCGCAATCGTGGCGCTGTCATTGAACAGCTCGAATCAGAGTTGGCCCGAGCTCAGCGAAACCAAACTGAGCTGTCGATAGCCATCCTAGATATCGACTTCTTTAAAGTGGTCAATGACACCCATGGCCACCAGGTGGGTGATCGAGTGTTACGCGAGTTCGCCGACCGCTTACGAGATACATTTCGGCCCTATGACACCGTGGGACGCTATGGCGGAGAAGAGTTTATCGTTGTCTGCCCGATTGAGGCTGAGAAGAGTTTTGAGCTGTTCGAGCGTTTTCGAAAAACCGTCGAGGAGACTCCGTTCCTCGCCACCGACCTAGCCATAGAGCTTAGCGTCAGTGCTGGAGTTAGAACATTCTCCGGAGAGCAGATCGAGGATGCAAAAGGTATTCTCTCACTGTTGGCCGACGCCGACGCGGCACTCTACCGGGCGAAACACTCAGGCCGGAACAATGTCTGTATGGTGAACCACAGCTCAACCCCCTTTCCTGAGCATGAACATCTCTCTGGCGGACAGCAAACAGGTTAAGGTCGCTCCCTAATTTGCCAACATTAGCTGGAGAACAGGCGATCACCCAACTGATCGATGGTCATTTTCGCCTTATTGAGGGTCACTTCCGTGCAGGACTCTCGTGATGGCAGCATGTCTGCACGAATGAAGCGATGTTCTTTTAGCTCCCCATCAACCGTTTTGAGAATCCGTGCACCCACGCCAAACTGGCCACCGGTATTGCGCGGTTCCACGATAATCTGAAAACCCTTGTACTCTAAAGGCTCTGCAACAGGTGCCTCCTCCTTAGCGCTAAAAAGCCCCATCAAGCTAGATATAAATCCCATTTAGCTACTCCTTAATCTGTTCAATCTGGATAGTCTCACCTATCAGCGACTGCATAACGGCGCGAATGGCCGGTATATCAATTCCGGTAGTTAGATAGCGATGCGGGGGAGAAGTTTCACCCTGCACCGTTAAAAGAGTTCGCAATTCTAGCTGGCGCCGAACCTCTGAAGCCACAGCTTTCGGGGTGTCCATAATCTCAACCGACTCCCCCAGATAGTCTTGAATGGCCTGGCGCAAAAACGAGTAGTGTGTGCACCCAAGAACTAGGGTGTCGATTCCCTGCTCTCGCATCGGCTTCAGATAGCGGGTCAGCAGGCCATGAAGCCGCTCAGCATGCTCACCTGGCTGCTCTAGTATCTCAACCAATCCAGGACAGGCCTGAATCGAGAGCTGGACATCGGCGGCAAAGGTTTCAACGAGCCGGTTGAACTTATCAGATTGGACCGTATAACTCGTTGCAAGAACGCCCACACGGCCGGATTTGCTGCGCTGCACAGCCGGTTTTAGTCCTGGCTCAATGCCTATGATTGCTATATCGAAACGCTCTCTGAGTGTCTTGATTGCCGCAGCCGTTGCCGTGTTGCATGCCACCACAACCGCCTTGCACCCCTGTCGTACCAGCCAGGCCGTAACCCGGCAAGAGCGGTCAATAATCTCTCCATCAGAGCGATCCCCATAAGGGGCATAGGCTGTGTCGGCAAAATAGATTAATTGCTCGCTCGGTAGCTCCGTCGATATGGCTTGCAGTACCGACAACCCCCCCACGCCTGAGTCGAACACTCCTATCGGCGAACCTGCGGCGTTCTGACTATCGATTACCAACTCTGCTATTCCTCTACCCCGCTATGTCAGCGTCAGAGGATACAGTATTCCTGCTCAGCATTCCCGCTCATCAAACTCTTTTGTTGCAGTGCAGCAAAAAATGTTTGACACCGTTGGCGACCTGACCTAAATTGTACAAATATTGTGCAGCGCACAAAAATGATCTTAAAACCTACAAACTGAGGTTTGAACCATGTACGACACTATGATGAAAACTTTCGCTGACCAGATGGCTCCTTTCAACAAGGCTGCTGAGATCAACAAAAAGACTGCTGAAAAGCTGTTCGAACTTCAGTCTGCTTACATGACTGAGATGTTCAACGCTGGGATGTCACAGTTCAAAGCACTGACAGGTGCAACTGAGCCTAAGTCTGCTGTAGAGATGCAGATAGCATTCTACAAGGAGATGGAAGCGAAGCTGACTGCTGCTGCTGAACAGGAAGTTGCAGCGCTTACAACTGCGCGTGAGGAGCTAACTTCAGTATTTGAGGAATCTATGGTCAGCCTCGCAGAAGTTGACTACCTCAAGGAGATGGGTAACTTAGACTTTACAGCGATGATGCCTACTGCTGAGAAGAAGCCTCGCGCTACACGCAAAGCTGCTGCGCCCAAGGCGTAAGCTTCAATATGGTACCCGTTGTTTAAACGGTAGCTAAAAAAAGCCGCTCATTAGAGCGGCTTTTTTGTGTCTGGTCCTTCTCTGACCGGGTCTAGAGCTGAGCCAAACACCAATCGATAACCTGCTCTTCACCGCTATCAACAAGTGGGCGCAACTGCTGCAAAGACTCAACCAACGATGCACGCGTCGGGCGCACGATGTTTGCGTGTCCAACTTTACGCCCCGGACGGATCTCCTTGCCGTACCAGTGCACATGCAGACCGGCGACGTTCAGCCACTCTCGTTTCCAATCACGCCCCAGCAAATTGTACATCAGGGCCTCTCCACGAAGCTGTGGCTGAATCAGCGGGAGCCCTGCGAGTGCTCTCAAATGCAACTCAAACTGGCTAATAGTCGCGCCCTCTTGGCTCCAGTGTCCGGAGTTGTGTACACGCGGTGCCAGCTCATTAACCAACAGCTTCCCGTCGACTACAAAGCACTCCATCGCCATAACACCGACGTACTCCTGGTCGTCCATAATGCGACCAAGCCAGCTCTGTGCGTCCTGCTGCTGTGATTCATCTCTGTCTAGGTTAGTGATGCTAGCGCGCAGAATGCCATCCTGGTGCCAGTTGCGAGTGAGCGGATAGAACACCTTCTCCCCTTCGGCATTACGGGCACCCACCAGAGAGACCTCATGAGAGAAAGGTATCATCGCTTCAGCAATACAGATCCCGTCCCACTCAGGCAGGCAAGCGTCGCCCGCCTTCCAGCGCCACTGACCGCGGCCGTCGTAACCACCCATACGCGCCTTTACGACAGCGGCATCACCGAGTGAGGCGAGTGCAAGCGCAAGCTCTTCATTATTGGAGTCAAGATTCACCCAAGGCGCTGTCGGCACCTCTAAACGATCGAGCAAGCTCTTCTGACGCTGGCGGTCTATCACTGCATGCAGCGCACTGGCATTGCGGAAGTTGGGGTGGCTTTTGAGCTGATTACCCACGGGGTTATCGGGCCAGTGCTCTATCTCAACACTGATGACATCATCATCACGCAGTTCAACCAGTTTATCGCCAATCGGATGTATAGGTTGCACTTGCAACTGCATCGGTGCACCAGCCTGCTGTAGCATCTGACCGAGCTGGCCGTTACCAGCAACAACAATACGTGGCAGTTCCATTATTAACCTCGTGGATCTGGATTATCGAGAACAGCCTGAGACTGGGCTGCACGCCACTCGCCCAAGCGATGTGCAAGATCGCTATCTTCAGTTGCCAGCATCTGTGCGGCCAGCAGGCCAGCATTGAACGCTCCGGCACCACCGATAGCCAAGGTACCGACCGGAATACCGCGTGGCATCTGCACGATAGAGAGCAGACTGTCCTGTCCGCTAAGCGCTTTGCTCTGTACTGGGACACCCAGCACGGGCACCAGCGTCTTGGCGGCAATCATGCCTGGCAGGTGAGCAGCGCCGCCCGCGCCGGCGATGATCACTTTTATACCCTGTGCGGCAGCGCCCTCGGCAAAGCGAAACATCTTGTCGGGAGTTCGATGGGCTGAAACCACTTCAGCAGTATAGTTAACCCCAAGGGTATCCAAGATATCAGCCGCTTCCTGCATGGTGGGCCAATCGGATTTAGAACCCATTACAATCGCTACTTTAGCGCTCATTACTCTCTCCGTGGAGCTGCTCAAAAGAAAGCGCGCGATTATAACAGAGAATCGGTGAAGTATCTGCTATACAATGCAGGGTACTACAGCCTAGTCCAACAACGTCTGAAGAGCTTGAGATGCCGTCAAAAACTAGAGTCAAAAGCGCCCTTTTTTTAACCAGTTTTATCTTAGCCAGTTGCCAGGCGCTGCCCACGCCTCGTAGTGATTTACGCACAGAGACCAGTAGCGGTACCCCGCTTTCGGAGATTCTAGCTCGCGCTAACTCAACAGACGAATCAGCGGATCTGAGCAGCGATTCAGAGCCTGCAACGGACAAGGTCGCTATATCGAGTGAAACTTCGCCTCAAGCGGCGGCGTCAGAGACCGGCCGGCAGCTAAGTATTGCTTTGTCTCCCGTCCCTGAGTCTGAAGTTGAGGTGACTGAGCGCTCAACTGATCTGGCACCGACTCGACTTAAGACGGATGACCAGTTACCGCCACTAGAAGCACCTCCTGAAGAGGCACAGCCGCTGCAAGCAGGCACGCCTGATTTCTGGCCGGAACAGCCGGTAGTCCAAACGGATATGGAGCCGAGTGCAGAGCAAAAAACAGATAATCCAATGCCAGCTGAACCCTCTCGGTTGACGATTAGCCAACAACTGAATTGGTTACCTACGCTCGACGATACGCTTGCAGGTATGAATGCTCAATTTAGTGACAGCGCTACTCTAGATGAGAAGATCGACTCTCTGATGTCTCTAGCTTATGTTGTCGACGCTAAACTCTACATAAGCTTCCGCGAACTACTGGATCAACTCGATCCCCAGCAGGCACAGCGACTAATGGAGGAGCAGCAAGGCTGGTTGGACCAGCGCAAAGAGAACCTGACTCGCGCCTACCTGGAGTTCAAGGCGGATAAGGCTGGCCGCTATAATGCTGCACAGGCGTTTTTGCGTAATTCGCACGCGCGAATGCGCGAGATTGATGCCCGGCTTGCGGCGATGAACTGATTCAGTTCAAGCCGTTAACCAATATACACAGCCTCAGACGAGCGAGCTCTGATAAGCGTAGATCAGCGCTAGTACGATAAGTGAAGCTGGCAAGCTGGTAATCGTTAATGCCGCGATTCGATCTGATGGGCCGCCAAAACGCAGCGTGAGCAGATAACTCATCACCGCAACGGGCATAGACATTTGCAGCATCAGTGCCAGGCTGGTCAGCGGATCTAGCCCAGCATAACGCGTCACGACAAAAGCAATTAAGAAACCGCTCACAGGGCGATAGAGCGAAAGCGCGGCCACGGTTCCAAGCTCTCTGCGCCCCTTCAGATTCAGATTGGCCAGCGAACTACCTAAGAGTAGCAGCAGCAACGGCAGCGCAACTCCGCCTAGCATATCCAACAAACCCATGACAGGCGTGGGCAACTGAATCTCGAATCCGAGTAATAACGCCCCCGTTGCCAGTGCGATCAGGGGCGTATTCGAGAGGAGTTTGCGCCAAGCGAAACTACCGGACATCGCAGTGATCCCAAGAGTAAAGTGACTGAGAGTTATCGTGACTGAGATGATCAGAGCCGGAGCCAATGAGTCAGCTCCTAGCAGTGCGAATACAACCGGCGTTCCGAAATTACCGGTATTGGGATTGACCAAAGTGGTGAGGTAGAAGCGCGACGACTTTCCGAGTAATTTGCAACCTATCCAAACTACCGCCGCACCAATCGTCAAACAGACCCCGGTGACTAGCATCAAGCGCCCCATCTCTCCCAGCGGTAGCCCCTTGGTCAGCAACGAGTGTAACACCAGCGCTGGCAGTGCTACCTGACTGGTAAGGATGGGCATCCCCTCATGGCGCAGCAGATCGGTTTTACGAGTGATCAGGTAGCCTAGCGTCGCGATTGCAAACGTCGGAAAGATGGCGGCGAGAAATGCAGCGAGCACAGTGGTATCCAATAACAAAGAGAGCGAGATGATAGCATCTCACCCTCGCAACCCCTACTTCTCTCTGAGCGCTCGACGCAGTACCTTGCCGACAGGCGTCTTCGGTAGCTCATCGCGAAAACTCACTCGCTTAGGGCACTTGTAGGGCGCAAGATTCGCGCGGCAGTGCTCAATGAGCTCTCGCTCCGTCAGCTCTGGATTTGCGCTGACAGCAAATAGATGGACCTGCTCTCCGCTCTCTTCATTAGCCTCCCCAATAACGGCACACTCCACCACGTCAGGGTGGGAAGCGACAACCTCTTCCACCTCATTGGGGTAGACGTTAAATCCAGAGACGATAATCAGGTCCTTAGCCCGGTCGACAATGTGAATCAAACCATCCTGATCAATAGTGGCAATATCGCCCGTGCGTAACCAGCCGTCTGCTGTAAAGGTTGCAGCCGTCTCCTCAGGGCGATTCCAGTAGCATCGCATGACCTGGGGCCCCCTTACACAGAGCTCGCCAGGTTCGTTAGGTCCAAGCGAGCGATACCCTTGCTCGCGGATATCAACCTCTGTGTTTGGCAGCGGTTTACCAATACTGCCTATTTGCGGATTAAGCGGATCGTTCGCGGTGACAGCCGGAGAAGCTTCGGTCAGGCCATAGGCTTCAATGATCTCTTGGCCAGTCGCTTTGCGCCACGCATCTGCAGCTGCCGACGTCAGCGCCATGCCTCCAGAAACTGTCGCTTTGAGGTTCGAGACATCCACTTTAGCGAACTGCGGATGTCGGCAAAGCGCAACGAAGAGCGTATTGAGCCCGATAAAGCAGCTCATACGCATAGACTTCAGAGTCTTAACGAAACCATCCAAGTCACGCGGATTGGGGATCAACAGCGAGTGGCCACCCTCTGCAGCAATGATTTGCGACACGACAAAGGCATAAATATGGTAGAGCGGCAGCGGAGATATGACCTGCTCAACCCAACCTTTCGGCATGACACTCATCACCGCGCGACCTTGCAGAATATTTGCCAGCAGGTTCGCGTGGGTCAAAACCGCACCTTTAGCAATACCGGTGGTGCCGCCGGTATACTGCAGCACCGCCACATCCCCCAGGGTCAAATCGGGATAGCGAGCGTTGCGCCCCACCCATGCATCGAGTGTCGGTTTTAGCCAAGCGACCCTTGGAAGGTTAAATTTTGGCTCTGCCCGTTTGATCCAGCGCACGGCAAAATTCAGAAAGGCACCGCGCAATTTCGGTCCAAAGTCACCCACCTGCGTCACCAAAACTCGATCAATATCGGTTTGATCAAGGATCTGCTCCAGCTTGTGAGCCATGCCAGCGTAGATTACCAGTAGCTTCGCCCCACTATCTTTAAACTGCCGCGCCATCTCTTCTGGCGTGTAGAGCGGGTTGGTATTAACCAGAATAATGCCGGCTCTAAGTGCGCCAAAAACCAGTATCGGATACTGAATCAAGTTCGGTAACTGCAGTGCCACTCGATCGCCGGGCTGAAGTTTCGCCTCCTCCAGTAGGTAGGTCGCGAAGGCACGGCTGTACCGATCAAGATCTGCAAAACTGAGTGTACAGCCTAAGCTCGTGACCGCAGGACGACGACTATACTGCTCGACACCACGATCAAAGAGTTCAATAAGATTCTGATACCCCTCAGGGTTGAGGTCGGATGGGAGCGAAGCGCCCCGTTCAATTTGTTCTTTCGTCAAGATGCACCCTTGCATGTTCTGTCTCAAACGCTGAGTAAAGTAGACAGTCGCTCAGCGCTATATCCGGACGTGTCGTTACCATAAACAATTTTTGCGTTGCCTTAGTCTGCAACCGGTTGCCACAGATTTCAAAGTATTGATCGAAGCGGTTATTTCCGCGCGCGTCGATTACCCGCAGGTGCTTAACAACATCCGGATCTCTAATCCACCCGATCTGCACTCCTGCTGGTACGAGTTTAAAATTGAACTGGTCCACCTGATCAAGCAGGGTGAGGTCAACACCCAAGACTGGAGCCTCAGCAAATGCGAGCGTCAGACGCTGCTCCAACTCGAAACGCACTGGATCATGGTAGAGATCCATATCCACCGCATGATCGAGTTCAAATAGATTCTCTCGCTGCATAAACGTTCGCAAGCCTTGCTCCGCCAATGCATGGGATTGGGTCTCTTGCGCACCGCCACACTCAACAGTCACTACGGGGCACTCCTCTATGCTCTGCTCCATAAGCGAGCCGAGTCGCAGCTCTGTAATCACCAATCGCTGCGTAAAAACTGCAGCAAGAATCTCGTACGAACGCTGTTCAACGGTTGCTACAGCAAAGCTCGGACTTTGACCCGAGGTGTTATGCACGTCCAATACGGCTTCTAGGTCTGTCGACTGTTGAGCCGCCTTCAAACGATTTAGAACGGCCAGCGCTAAACGCCCAGCGCTGTCTTGGTGTGGCGGGTTAAAACTGCGGTTCATATCACGCTCCTGAGGAAAAGCGCGATATCGAAACCGCGGTTCTAACAGTGCCGCCTCCACCGAAACAATCACCAGTAGCAGGTTAGTTAACGGCACTTCACCGCAACGCAAGATCGAATGAATAGCTAACAAGCCGGAGGGCTCATTGCCGTGCAATAGCGTAACGACAGCTCGGGTGCGCGCTGACTCTCTGCCATCAATCCAGATAACCGTGGGCCCAGCTAAGCGTTCAAGCCAGTCAATGGGGTCAGCATCAATCTGATCAGGACGGGGGTTTGTAAGTTCATTGAGTGTCTCTTTCATCAACTATCCTTAGGCAGATCCTCAAGGGGCCAGCGAGCAATGGGCAGGTCTGCTCGACTGAGCTCGGAGTATATGCGGACCAGCTCCACCAGAGCTTGCGGCTGATCGTAGCGGTGCTCCAATAGGCTCAGCTGCTTGAACATCCAACTCGCGCCATTTTGGCGTGCAGCGATGCGCTCGTAGATGGGCTTTAGGTGGATATCAATTTCCCCCGTTGAGAGCCCCATGTGTTCTAATCCCTCGCGGGCCTGTGGCATAAGTTCGTCGATTAGCTCAACCAAGTCCCGTTTAACAAGTCCGGCATGTCCTGCGTTGTCCGGCCAGTAGATCTCAGCCTCAATTCCATACTCTGCTGCCGCATAAAAGTTGCTAGCTAAGGTCTCAAATGGCATGCGTTCGATCCAAAGAGGCATCTGCTCAGCAAAAGCGGCTGTTAGCCCCAATATCAGCCCCGCATTGGCCAACATGTCGCAGACTGTTGGCCCTGCAGGCAGAGCGCGCAGCTCAATCCGAAGATGCCCGCCTCCCGCGGGATCATAGACTGCTCTGTTCCACGGCCAGACGCTGCCTGAGTGCAGACGCAATTCGCTCAAGTCGTGTGAGCTCTGGTGCGCTTCAATAATCGGTAATATGGGTCTATGCAGGTGCACCAGTTCACTGAAGAGCTCATAGGCCCCCTCTCGCACCCAGCCGCTTCCCAGATCCACTCTTGAGGGGATCGCTCGCTCGCACTCCTCAGACGAGCGCCCATCAATGGATTGACGAAACAGCGGTACACGTGTCTCGTGCCAGAGTCGATGGCCAAATAGCAGCGGTGAATTTGCGCTGAGCCCCAGCACTAAGGGCGTCACGAGCTGGGCCGCATTAAACCAGTTGGCGAACTCCTGCGGCGTCACCCTCAGGTGCAGCTGCAACGAGGTATTAGCCCCTTCCAAGGTGACATCTTCAGTCTGCAGGTTAAGGTCTGGCTCCCCTGCTATGTGAATATCAAAAGCCTCGCCTCTAATTTGGCGCAAAACACGCGAGAGTACAACGTATCGATTCTCAGGCGTGATAACGTCGGGGCCAAAGTCCTCTGGCGTCAGCGTTGGCAGGATACCCACGGTCATTACCTGAGCATAAACAAGCAGTTGGTTAATCTGCTCGATGCGTAGGCGCATCTGATCGGCCATCAGGGTCAGCGGCTTGCCCTCAGCCAGCACAGGATCTAAGTTGATCTCGAGGTTGTAGCGGTTGATTTCAAGCGCCAACCCAGCATCAGGCAACGCTTCTAATACGTTGGTATTCTGGCAAACGGGTCGACTCAGCTGATCGATCAAGTAAAGCTCGACCTCTGCACCTAGGCTACGCGGCCCAATGCCAAAGTTAGGCTCTTGCAGCAGAGACTTCAGCTCAGCTAGCTGTTGCTTTAACGCAGTTTCAAATTGCTCGTATGATTCAGCTGTGAACTCTTGCTCATCTATCGCACGCCCCATAAGCCCGCCTCATACGCCCTGATCGTAAACTGATTAAAAAGAATCTAATCTAAGGCTAGCTCAGCAGCGCAATTTCACAATGATCTTGATCATTAAAGATTGCCCTATCCGTTTGATTTCATGACATAAGTCCACAACTGGACTAATCTTATCTCATGCTAACCTAAGGACGTCTGGGAGCCTGCATATGTCACTCTCCAAGCAGTTGATGCTACTTATATCGGGTATCTTTCTCGCGATATTTGCGATCAATTTCTATACAAGTATCAATAACATAAAGAGCTATCTTGAGGTGGAATCGGAAGTTCACGCTCAAGATACCGCGACCTCCCTAGGCCTCTCGTTGGCCCCCTATATCCTCGAGACAAAGGATCCGATCCTCGAAACCATGGTGAATACCATCTTTGATCGCGGCTATTTTCTGGAGATTCGCCTAACCGACATGGATGGGCAGGCGTTAGTGCGCAAACGCAACCCTGAAACCTTTTATGAGGTCCCCAGCTGGTTCGTCGACTGGCTACCTATGAAGACCGGCAGCGCGTTCTCTGATATCGACTCTGGCTGGATGATCGGTGGCCGAGTCGAGGTGACGATCCACCCAGGGTTTGGCTATCTCAAACTGTGGAAACAGTTCAAAGACTCACTGAGCTACTCTGCGATGCTCTTCCTGATTTCGCTGGCGCTTTTAGCCTTAGTCATTCGCACACTGCTGGCACCGCTCCAACGCATCCGTCTCATGGCCGAGCGCATCGGTGAGGGCAAGTACGAGAAGATAGAGCCCCTCCCCTGGACAGCAGAGATGCGCAGTGTGGCCAACTCGATGAACCTGATGTCCGGCAAAATTGAGCGCGTGGTGGGCTCGCTCAATCAGCGCCTCTCCGAGGCCAGCGATCGCATTCATGTTGACGCGCTAACCGGATTACCCAACAAAATCCGCTTCGATAGCCTTATGAAAGAGCTATTTATGCAGGGTAAAGAGGGACACCTTTTCATTATTCGCATCGATAATCTGGCCGATTATGCTAGTCGCCACTCAAGCGCTCAGGTTGATGGCTACATTCGCGCTTTCGCTAGCGCAATAAAAGAGGTCGCAGCGGCAGATGCCGGCGGTCGTGCGCATCTGTTCCGCATGATAGGTTCTGAGTTCATTCTAATATCAAACGACTCTCGCGAAGCGGCAGCTAAGCAGCTCTGCAGTAAACTTTGCGAGGCGTTCAAAACCGTCGGCGAAGCCTTTGGGGTGAGCGAGGTCGCACACATTGGCGGTGCCAGTTTTGATGCTCGTTGCACCACGGTCGGACTTCTGGCATCAGCCTCTGAAGCTTACGAGAAATCTCGCATCATCGGCCCGAACGAATTCGCACTCAGCGAATCAACAAACACCGCCCGAAGTGTCGAAGAGTGGAACCGTTTGGTTGCCCGTGCTATCGATTCAGAGAGCTTCTCTATCAAGTATGCCAATCTCAGCTATGCGCTCGATTCTGGAAAAGAGTCGACAGTGCTTATCGAGGAGGCTCTAGCGGACGTTCGAGATGAGGATGATAATCCCGTCCCCATCGGTACCTTTATCTCAATTGCAGAGACAACAAACAGGGTTCAGGAGTTTGATCTTAAGATCGTGCGCCGTGTTATCGACCGTATACGAGTCGACGGCACCAAGCACACAATCGCCGTCAACCTCTCTCTGCAGTCGATCCGCTCGAACCAGTTCCGCCAGAGCCTATTCGAACGGTTGCAGACCTATCGCGAGCAGTCCGCTTCAATTACGTTCAGTCTCAGCGCCTACGCTGCGTCTCAGGATATTCCGGCCTTTATCAGCTTTATCGAGTTTGCTCACCGTGCCGGTACCAGCGTAATGTTGAAGCGCTTTGAATCTCAGCAGTTCAATATAGACAGCCTCAACGGGCACAAGCTCGATTACATTCGTATCGCTCGCCACTACACTGAGGATATTGCGCACTCTGCAGAGAAGCGCCAGATGGTTGAAGCGCTACAGGAGCTTGGTCATCTCCTCGATATTAAGGTCCATGCCGAATCTGTTGCATCTGCAGAAGATATTGAGACTCTACGCCAGATCGGGCTGGCCGGCGCGAGCCGCAAAGAGTATTGAGTGTGAAGCTGTTGCGCCTTGGGCTGATTGCCCTGAGCTTCGCTATGCTGGGGATGCTCGCACCTGTTGCGCGTGCTGATGGACTCATTGATTTCTCACCTGAACTATTGGAGCGGGTCGAGGCCAAATGGGGCGCATCAGCGGTCAAACGTCTGCAGGCGATGCGCAATATCGTGCTTGAGAACCAAGCCATGAGCGAGTTAGAGAAGCTTGAACTGGTGAACAACTTCTTCAACCTGGTCCCCTACTACTCTGATCTAGAACACTGGGGCGTAGAGGACTATTGGGCTACCCCGTTTGAGAAGCTGACCACCTTTGGTGGCGATTGTGAGGATTACTCTATCGCCAAGTACTTTACACTGCGCGAACTAGGCGTCGATGACGGCAAGATGCGTATTACCTACGTCAAAGCGCTAAATTGGGATGAAGCGCACATGGTCCTAACCTACGCGCCCAATCCACGCACTATCCCTCTGGTATTAGACAACCTAATAGCCCAAATCAAACCGGCAACCGAGCGCAAGGACCTAGTACCGGTCTACAGTTTCAACGTACAAGGGCTCTGGTTGGCTAAGGAGCGAGGTTCTGGTCAGTTTGTCGGTGGATCGGACCGCATCGGACAATGGTCAGCGCTGCTGGAGCGTTTAGCTAAATGAGCGAAGGGTTACTAAAGCTTAATACTCACCTCTACGATCAGCTAGATATGAAGGCGCTACAACGGGCACTGAATATTCAGCTACCGCTGGTCGAACAGATCGGCAGCGTGCGTGCCAGTATTTTGGGTATGCACTGTTACCAGTTTGCACTGAGTGCTAACTGCGCCCACGTCGACCGCATCATTAACCTGCTAAACGAGTATCGAGCAGACTGGCCCGAGTCACTTAGGAATGAAATTTCAGCCTGTGCGCGCCTAAGAGCTGCCGGTAATAGCGCGGAGAGCGTGCATCGAGTTTACCAGTCTGAAGCACAGCACGTGCTGAGTTTAGCAGCAACTTTAGTACCTGAGGCACAGGGAGTAGCGGATAAATTAAGACAGTATCAGATCTACGCCTGCCCCCACCTGCTGGGCGATGAGGGGATGCCAGGGTTCTTCACACTTGAAGAGATTGAAACGTTGCTGGAGCCGCAAACGCGTGTGCCAAGCGCGCTATTCGCTCGCCAGTTTAGCGAGCGCCAACGTAAACCTGAGCTGATAGCCCGGGAGCTCTCAGCTCATTTTGCTGAATTTACGCTTTAACGAGCGGACGATCTGGGTCCGCCCACTTCACGTGATACTTACCATCCTGACGATCGACGCGTTCAAAGGTGTGTGCACCGAAGAAGTCACGTTGACCCTGTAGCAAGTTTGCCGGCAACACCTCCGTGCGGTACGAGTCGTAGTACGCCAACGCAGAACTGATAGCGCCGGCTGGAATGCCTGCGAGAACCGCTTGTGCCACAACTGACCGCCAGTTGGACTGATAGCGCCCTACCTGCTCAGCAAAGAACGGATCCATCAGCAAGCTGTGAAGATCAGGGTTGCGCTCAAATGCATCAGCGATAGGCTGCAGGAAGACAGCGCGAATAATACAACCGGCGCGCCAAATTTTAGCGATTGAGGAGAAGTTGAGGTCCCAGCCGTGCTCTTTAGCAGCGATCTGCATTAGCTGAAAACCCTGAGCGTAGGCACAGATCTTGGCACAGTAGAGAGCATCGTGGAGCTGCACTACCATCTCTTCTCGGCTGGTGGTAATACCGTTACCGGCCGGACCGGGTAGAGACTTAGATGCCGCTACGCGCACCTCTTTTAGCGTTGATAAAGCACGCGCAAAGACGGCATTGGTAATGGTTGGAGCCGGAGCTCCGACCTGCAGGCTGCTAACTGCGGTCCAGAGGCCGGTGCCTTTCTGACCCGCCTTATCAAGTATGATGTCGACCAGCGGCTTGCCAGTCTCCTGGTCAACCTGATCAAGCACCTCTGCGCTAATTTCGATCAGGTAGGAGTGTAGCGGGCCTTTATTCCACTCCCTGAATACCTCTGCGATCTCAGCGGGTGTCATTGACATTGCGTGGCGCATCAAATGATAAACCTCGCAAATCAGCTGCATATCCGCGTATTCGATGCCGTTATGGACCATCTTCACATAATGCCCAGAACCGGAGTCGCCGATGTATGCAGCGCAGGGCTCACCCTCGGTTACCGGATTACCCGGCTCACGCCGCTCAATCGGCAGGCCTGTTTCAGCGTCGACCTTAGCGGAGATCGCCTCCAATACCGGCCGCAGACGTGTCCAGGCGTAAGGATCGCCTGAGGGCATCAGTGCCGGCCCAAAGCGGGCTCCCTCTTCACCACCGGAAACTGCAGTCGAGAAGAAGATAAAACTGCCCGCATATTTTGTTTCGCGATCGCGCGTATCGGTCCAGAGTGAGTTACCGGTATCAACCACGATGTCATCAGCACCGATACCCGCATCAATTAGCTTGCTACAGACGTGATCCACAGGGTCACCTGCAGGCACTGAAACAAAAATGATGCGCGGCGTTTCTGTATTAGCCAGCAGTTCAGTATATGAGGAGCATCCGCGGATTCGCGCTGCTGAATCAGGTGCTTCAGCGCGGTCCTGCGCGATCGCCGCTGCTACTTTTGCACTATCCAGATCAAAGGCTGCGAGTGAATAACCGTTATCGGCTAAGTTAAGCGCCAGGTTTTTGCCCATGACCCCCATTCCGATAAAGCCCACATTCGCCAAGCTTTGTTCCTCAGACATTCCACTGCTCCTCGAGTAATCTCTATTCCAGCGCGAAGTATACCGCCGTCAATGACTAAAGAAAGCAAACTTAACCGAAAATCCTGTCGAATCCGTCAAGGTGCACTAGACTGAGTGAATACCGTCAGTGGTCAATAGGAAGTAGTATGGAACCCGCGGAAAAACTCATTCTCTGTGTCGATGACGATACCTTTACTCTCAGCAGCCTCAAAGAGGCGTTGAGCGTTCGGTACAAAGTAATGCTAGCGATTGACCCCGATACAGGAATTAACCTCGCGATGAAACACCTTCCCGACCTGATTATGCTGGATATCAATATGCCGGGAATGAGCGGGATAGATGTGGCTGAGATGCTGCGCCAAGTACCCTCCACCAAAGAGATCCCAATTGTGTTTCTGTCCGCCTACGACACAGATCTAGAGAAGAAACGCGCCACCGTGCTCAATGCCGCCGCCTTTCTTGGTAAACCCTGTAGCTTGAAAGAGGTCTGCGAGACAGTTGATGGCGTACTAGCCTAGGTCGAAAACTAACTAGAACAAGAGAGCCCAGCATGCCTGCCAACATCGACTACTACTTCTCACCCATATCGCCCTTTACCTTTCTTGCCAGCGATGACCTTGAGCGTCAGGCACCGGGGCAGATCCGCTATCATCCTGTCGACCTTGCACTACTTTTCGCCGAGACGGGCGGTATACCCTTAGGCCAACGCTCGAAACAGCGCCTAGATTACCGCATGGCAGAGCTGCATCGCATTGCAGCTAAGCGCGGCGTTGCAATCAACTTTACGCCGAAACACTTTCCCGTTGATCCCAAACCCGCAACGAAGCTGCTGTTGGCAGTGCGGGATAACACCGATCAGATCGCTAGTATGCTACGTGCGCTTCTGAGTGCAGTTTGGGTTGAGGAGCGCGATATCAGCGACTCCAACACCTTAGCCGCAATCTTAAAAGAGCAGAAGATGGACCCCTATCTGCTAGAGGTATCGACTCAGCTCGACGAACAACTCGAGTCCGAGACCCGTGCTGCCATTGGTGCGGGTGTGTTTGGATTCCCGTTCTATATTGTCAACGGAGAGCCGTTTTGGGGGCAGGATCGACTCGATGATGCGTTGGATCTAGCCAGACGTCTCTCATAGATTCGAAACCTAAAGTCAAAGAAGCACACCCGGACGCCTCTAAAGCCGACCGGCTTTGATTGTGAAGCGGATTATTCGACCCTTTTCACTGATCGCAACATAGCGCTGCGCGCTAGATTGATCTGCTTTGAGAATTTTTCTTAATTTTCTGCTGCTCCCCATGCAAATTCTGAACTTTGGTCTAGTCTTATGCCAAAGGAAATAAGCTATGAGCTTTCGGAGCATTGGATGCAAGAACGCAACACCACCCGCCTAACCCGCCCAAATACTAGTGCAGCTAGCCTCAAGGGCCAGCAGCACAAGGCAGATCGTGTTGAAAGACTGATAACAGCCTACGACGCGGGCTGTCGCTCAGCGAATAAAGCTAGACGGTTCGACGAGCAGCGCGGACGCGAACTCGCCCTGGCCGAAGGTTTCACTAACCGCGAAGAGATGAACTGCTTCATCGCAGCACTGCGCAACCACTGCTGATTACCAGCTACCGCTATTCTCCATTGAGACCCAAGGCTCTGCAGCAGGCAGGGCTTCACCCTTCTGCAGCAGCTCGAAAGAGATGCCATCCGGGGAGCGTACAAAGGCCATATGGCCATCACGCGGCGGACGATTAATCATCACACCCATATCGCTCAGATGCTGACAGACCGCATAGATATCATCGACCTCATAGGCTAGGTGACCAAAATTTCTGCCGCCGCTATACTCTTCCGGGTCCCAGTTGTAGGTGAGTTCCATTAGCGGAGCCGACCTTGATGCCCCCTGCTCAGCATCTTCAGGAGCAGCTAGAAAGACCAGCGTAAACCGCCCCTTCTCACTCTCTTTGCGACGCACTTCTACCAAACCTAGACCTCGAGTATAGAAGTCTAGTGAGGCGTCCAGATCCGAAACGCGCACCATTGTGTGCAGATAACGCATAGCTACTCTCCTGTTGTATAGAGGTGTTGCTCGTAAGCTAGCGCAGAGTCAGACCAGAGGAAACGCTGCGCCGCTGCCTGGGCGCAGATCTCATTCCAGTGTGCCGTGCGCGAAAATTCATTGACGGCTCGCTCGCAGGTATCCAGCATCCCCTGACACTGCTCATGCAAACTCGAGCCACTAAAACTGAAACCGCTCTTACCATCCTCGACTGTGTCCGCTAAACCGCCAACCGAGTGAACTAGACAGGGCTGCCCAGCTCGCATCGCCAGCATCTGGCTGATACCACAGGGCTCAAATGAGCTTGGCATCAGGAACAGATCACCCGCTCGATAAAACAGCTCCGAAAGGTCGATGGAGAAACCACGCAGAAAGATAAAGTTGGCGTGACGCCCGGCCACCTCGAGCAAGAACTGCTCGAGTAGCGGATCGCCCGAACCCAAGAGAATCAATCTCCCACGCCCCGCTAGCTGCAGTAGCAGGTTATCGAGGGCCGATTTACCATTAAGCATCGTTTGACGCAGTAGCAGCACCTTCTGATCGGTTAGCCGGCCCACTGAGGTCAGCAGCATCTGCTTGTCGCCGCTTTTCTGATCCAGGTTTCGTAGCCACTGCTGAATACGACCCAAGGCGATACTGTGGCCCGAGTAGCAGTGGGTCTCTTTAGACATCCAGTTAATCACTTCACTCTCGGCCGCTAGCAGTAAGCGCTCGAGCTCTGAGTCCAGCTTAGGCTGCACAACTGAATCATACTCAGCCCCGTTGAGAATGCCGATTAACCGCCCCTGCTGCTGCGCAGCGAGCAGATCAGGGTCGAGCCCCTCACCACCAAAAAAGCCCTGCTGCGGGCTGCTAGGTCGCGTGATTTCAGCAACGTATGTGGGTGAGACGGCATGTACTTTGTCACTGAGGTTAATGCCGGTGCGCATCAGGTTGATACAGTCTGTATAGCGAGGGTCAGAAACACGATCGTACTCAAGGTCTAAACCTGGGAACCAGGCGTGAACGGCTGAGATATCGCCATCAAACGGGCGGATCCCCTGCAGCGCAAGGTTGTGAATACTGAAGACTGTGTGGATAGACTGCAGGGCAGTGTAATCCGCATGATAGGCGCGCAACAGTGCAACGACCGAGGCATGCCAGTCGTGTAGGTGCAGCACATCTAACTGCCCAAACAGACCACGTGTTGCCGCCTCAGCGGCCGCAACACAGAAGAGCGCGAACTTAGATGCATCCGTCGCAAACGGACGATCCGGTGGATCATCACAGTAGATACGCCCCTTACCCGCAGCAGCGAACAGCGGATGCTCCAACACCCACTGCTGGACACCGCCCACCGGATTACGCCCAGGAACCGAGTAGAGGTCGACCGTCTCAACTCGACCCCAGAATGTCACCTGAAACCGGTCGTGCCGTTGGCTACCCGATTGCTCAGATAAACTTTGGTAGCCAGGCAGTAATACCTGAACCTGGTGTGAGCGTTGTGCTAATGCAGGGGCAATATCTCGCACCACATCGGCTATACCACCTACCTTTGCACCGGCCAGAGCATCATTCTCGGCGGCGATCATCAATATATTCAATGAAAAGTCCTTAGGTCACTACATCAGGGGCAGCACGGCCCGTATGCTTCTCAATCCCGACAATCGCTTCAGCTGCACGCATCAACGGAGCAAGCGCCTCCTGAGGGTCCAGATCCAACGACTCAGCATCAAACTGATCATAATAGACACGCAGGGTCGCACCGCTGGTGCCGGTGCCCGAGAGTCGCAGCACAATACGTCCACCGGACGAAAAGAAGATTCGCACGCCCTGCCCTTGGCTCACCGAGCCATCCACTGGGTCGGTGTAGCCGAACTCATCCGCCTGATCGACGCCGAGCCCAGCGAACTCTGAACCCGTCAGTGTCGGCAGCTTCTGCTTTAGCTCATTAAACATCGCGGCAGCCGCATCCGAGTCGACACCTTCGTAATCATGACGACTAAAGTAGTCGCGACCGAAGATAGCCCAGTGTTCCTGCATCAACTCAGCTGCACTCTTGCCAGTCGCGGCAAGCACGTTGAGCCAACAGAGTACAGCCCAGAGCCCATCTTTCTCACGGACATGACTGGAACCGGTACCAAAGCTCTCCTCGCCACAGAAAGTGATGCGCTGTGCATCCATCAGGTTGCCGAAGAACTTCCAACCGGTTGGGGTCTCGTAACAATCCAGATTCAATTTAGCAGCAACCCGATCAAGTGCGCGGCTTGTAGGCATAGAGCGGGCAACACCCGCCAGGCCTGACGAGTAGGCCGGTATCTGGCTAGACTGAGCGGCCAGCAGCGCTAGGCTGTCACAGGGATTAATGTAGAAGTGATTACCCAGCACCATATTGCGATCGCCATCACCGTCAGACGCGGCACCAAAATCGAGACCCTGAGTATTTACACGTTCAACCAACTCAGCAGCATGCACCAAATTTGGATCAGGGTGGTGACCGCCAAAGTCCTCTTTAGGCTCTGCATTGATCACCGAATCTACAGGCGCCCCTAGCAAATCGACTAGGATCTGCTTCGCATAAGGGCCGGTAACGGCGTGCATCGCATCAAAACAGAAGCGGAAGTTACCGCTGCTGATCAGAGCGCGCATCGCATCAAAATCAAACAACTGCTGCATCAGCTCAGCGTAGTCTGCAACGGAGTCGATAACTCGAATCAGCGTCGATCCACGTTTATGTTCGCCAATGGCATCCAGATCAACGGGGTCGAGATCAGCTTTGTGGTAGGCGCTAATCTGCTGGGTGTTACGATAGATAACCTCAGTCATCGCTTCAGTTGCCGGACCTCCATTGGGTCCGTTGAACTTGATACCGAAGTCCTCATCGGGGCCACCCGGGTTGTGACTAGCCGACAGCACGATGCCACCGCAACTGGGATATTTGCGGATGACACTGGAGGCTGCGGGTGTCGAAAGTATGCCGCCCTGGCCGATGATTAACTCGCCGAAACCGTTGGCAACTGCCATCTGGATTATGGTCTGGATCGCATCACGATTGAGGTAACGGCCGTCACCACCAACGACCAGGCGCTCACCTTCACACCTCTCCAGGGCATTAAAAATAGATTGAACAAAGTTCTCTAAGTAGTTGTTCTGTTGGAAAACTTTGACTTTCTTTCGAAGGCCTGAAGTACCAGGCTTCTGCCCATCTATGGGCGAGGTTGCGTGCAGTGTCATTAAACTGGGCTCTTAGGCTGAGCCCTCCTCCTGTCCTAGCATACCGCGGGTAATCAACACGACACCCTGCGCCGTTACTCTAAAACCACGCTCACGGTCTTGATCGTGGTTAAAACCTGCCTCAAAGCCGTCCTCGAGTACTACTTTACGATCGACAATGACCTTATTGAGTTTCACGTTTCGACCAATATGGGCGTCAGGCAGTATCACCGAATGAGACACCTCAGATTGCTCCTCAATCAGTACATTGCTAAACAATACTGAGTGACGCACACGAGCGCCGGAGATGATACAGCCACCAGAGACCATTGACTCTGTTGCATAGCCACAACGTGTCTCTTCATCAAAAACAAACTTAGCGGGTGGTAGCTGCTCTTGATAAGTCCAGAGCGGCCAATCTTCGTCATACATATTCAGCGGTGGGACGGTCTGAATCAGCTCCATATTGGCCGTCCAGAACGAATCAAGGGTACCCACATCACGCCAGTAGGCACGATCCCCAGTCTGCTCATCACGAAATGGGAAGGCGTGCACCTTATGGGACTCAATAATGCTCGGAATAATGTCGTTACCGAAGTCACGGCTAGAGCCTTCAGTTTTGGCATCCACTTCCAGTACTTTGAATAGGAAATCAGTGTTAAATACATAGTTCCCCATTGAGGCAAGCGTCAGATTGTCAGAGCCGGGAATCGTCGACGGATTGGCTGGCTTCTCTTCAAAACCGATTACACGATTGGTCTCATCAACTTTCATCACGCCAAAAGCACCTGCAGCCTCCTCTACCGGAACCTCCAGACAGGACACGGTCATTTCAGCGCCTGAAGCGACATGCTCGGCCAGCATCAAACCATAGTCCATCTTGTAGACATGATCGCCGGAAAGCACCAAGACATACTTGGGGCGTTGAGCACGTATGATGTCGAGGTTTTGGTAGATCGCATCGGCGGTGCCTTGATACCAGGCTTCGGAGTGGCGCTGCGACGCCGGCAGTACATCAACGAACTCACCGAGCTCGTTCTTGAAGAAGCCCCAACCCCGCACCAAATGTCGAATCAGTGAGTGCGCCTTGTACTGGGTTAGTACCCCGATTCGACGAATACCCGAGTTGATGCAGTTAGAGAGCGGAAAGTCGATGATTCGGTACTTACCGCCAAAGTAGAGCGCTGGTTTGGCGCGCCAGTCGGTTAGCTCGTGCAGGCGCGAGCCGCGCCCGCCTGCAAGAACTAACGCTAGGGTGTCACGCGTCATACGACTCACGTGACGAGGGTTAGGGTTATCTCCACGCATTTCGGGTCCTTAGAGTTGTTTTATCCGTTGGCGGGCCAGATTGGGTTACCTCACCTGCCATATTTCTCGGTTGTAATCCTCAATCGTACGGTCACTCGAGAAGCGACCACTGCCTGCCGTATTGAGTATGCTCATCTCCCACCAATGGGCAGGCTGTTGGTAAGCTTCAGCCACCGCCGCCTGTGCATCGATAAAACTGCGGAAATCAGCCGCTGTCAACCAAGCATCGTACGGACTGCGGATAGATGCAACAACAGGCTCGAAAATACCGGGCTCAAACTGATTGAAGTGACCGCACTCAATCAGTCCCATAACGCGACCGAAATCCTCATCTGCTGCAATAATAGCACTAGGATCGTAGTTTAGACGGGTCTCTTGAACACCCTGAGCGTCTAGGCCGAAGAGGAAGAAGTTCTCCTCACCCACCGCTTCACGGATCTCGATGTTAGCGCCATCAAGCGTGCCGATGGTCAGTGCACCGTTCATCATAAACTTCATGTTGCCGGTACCAGATGCCTCTTTACCGGCCGTGGAGATCTGCTCAGACAGGTCCGCCGCTGGAGCAATCACCTCCATAAAACTCACCTTGTAGTCTGGCAGGAATGCCACTTTGAGCAAGCCATCACAGCGCGGGTCTGCGTTAACAACGGCTGCCACGTTATTGACCAGTTTGATCAGTGTTTTCGCCATATCATAGCCTGGCGCAGCTTTACCGCCGATGAGTACGGCACGCGGCACCATCCCCCCGACATCGCCACGGGTGATGCGATCGTAGAGGTGGATAACGTGTAGTACGTTGAGCAGTTGACGCTTGTACTCGTGGATGCGTTTTACCTGAATATCAAACAGCATACTGGTGTCGAAACGCACACCGGTGCGCTCCTCGACAAGATCTGCCAGCAGTTGCTTGTTCGTCTGCTTCACCCCGGCCCAGCGCTTCTGGAAAGTCTTCTGCTTAGCGAAACGCTTAAGTCCCTCAAGCTGACTGAGGTCGCGTACCCACTCCTCACCGATCTTCGAGCTGATCAGTTCATGCAGACCCGAGTTAGCCCCACTCAACCAGCGACGCGGCGTTACACCGTTTGTCTTGTTGTTAAACTTATCCGGCCAAACTTCGTAAAAGTCCTTGAATAGACCCGCTTTGAGGAGTTCGGTGTGCAGCGCTGCGACACCGTTGACCGAGAAACTACCGACAATCGCGAGGTAGGCCATGCGCACACGCGGCTCCCCGTCTTCACCGATGATAGACATGCGGCGCAGGCGGTCAACATCACCGGGGTAAAGGCGCGCGATATCGGCCAAGAAGCGGGCATTGATCTCATAGATGATCTCCAGCAGGCGCGGCAGCATCTCCGAGAACATACGTACAGGCCAGGTCTCCAGGGCCTCAGGCAGCAAAGTATGGTTGGTATAGGCCATGGTTTTAGAGGTCACGGCCCACGCTGCATCCCAAGAGAGCCCCTGCTCATCCATCAACAGACGCATCAGTTCTGCCACAGCAATCGTCGGGTGGGTATCGTTAAGCTGGAAACAGTTCTTCTCAGCAAAGGTTGAGAAGTCTGCGCCTTTGCGTTTCACCCAACGACGGATCACATCCTGCAGACTGGCTGAGGAGAGGAAGTACTGCTGGCGTAGGCGCAGAATTTTACCGTTCTCCGAACTGTCGTTCGGGTATAGCACCATCGTAATCTGCTCGGCGAGGTTTTTTGCCGCCACGGCGTCGGTGTAGCTACCCGCGTTAAACTCATGCAGATTAAACTCATCGGTCGCCTCAGACTTCCACAGGCGCAGAGTATTTACGGTCTCATTGCGATAGCCCGGCACGGGCATATCGTAAGGTACCGCCAACACATCAGCTGTATCGACCCAACGCGCCTGCATCTTGCCATCCTTGCCCGTAACATACTCGGTACGGCCATAGAACTTCACTCGGCACGCGTTTTCTGGGCTCTCAATCTCCCAAGGGTTACCAGCCCGCAGCCACTTATCGGGGCTCTCAATCTGATACCCGTTGTCGATGCGCTGATGGAACATACCGTACTCGTAGCGCAGACCATATCCAGTGACCGGTAACTCAAGCGTTGCACAACTATCAAGGAAACAGGCGGCCAAACGTCCGAGACCGCCGTTACCTAGGCCTGCATCCATCTCCTCTTCGGTGAGTGTTTCTAGATCTACTGCGTAGCCTTGAAGCGCTTCGCGAGTATCAGCATCCAGATCCAGATTCAGTATGGCGTTATTGAGGGCGCGCCCCATTAAAAACTCAAGCGAGAGGTATGCGACCCGTTTAGGGTCCTGGTCACGGTAACGCTCGCGAGTTTCACGCCAGCGCTGCGTCAGACGATCGCGCAACGTCAATGCAAGTGCGTTGTAGAGGTAGTAGTGTGATTCGCTCACTTCGTCACGCCCCAGCGTGACCTCAAAATGGCGACGCAGGTCATCGGTCATCGACTCAAGTTCGACAGCTGGCTTTGCGATTGCTTTAGTTTTGGCAGTAGTCATCAGTATTCCTGTGTAGCAATTAGTGAGAGGCGCTAAAGAGTGTCAGACTCTGTGCTGGAAGCTCCAGCGATGCGCCCATCCTATAGGTTGAATCCAGTTTGGCGGTAGGTGAGCTACACAGACGTGCAGCCCAGTTAGAACCGCGCTCAACGACCGGCAGCACAAAGTGTTGTGCATGAGCGGCCCGGTTAAAAATCAGGTAGAGCGCTGACTCCTCAGGCTCACCTCGCAGCAGATATCCAAGGTGGCATAAGTCAGGTTGCTCCCATTGCGCCGCAGTCAACGGCTCCCCTGCAGAGTTGAACCAGAGGGTTGCCCTCTCCTCGTGCGACTCCGGGCGATGGATATAGTCGACGCAGCCGAGCAGTGGCTCGGTCCAACGCAAAGCCGTCAGTTGACGCGTAAAATCCACTAACTCCTCGCTAGCGACACTCTTCGTCCAGTCGATCCAATTGATCTCGTTGTCCTGACAATAGGCGTTGTTATTGCCGCGTTGCGTACGGCTGCGTTCGTCGCCAGCCAATAGCATCGGTGTTCCTTGCGATAGAAACAGTGTCATCAGCATTGCACGTTGTAGTGAAGTGCGCGTCACACCGATTTGTGGGTCGGTCGTTTCACCCTCAACACCCCAGTTACTGCTGAAGTTCTCATGATGACCGTCGCGGTTGTGCTCGCCATTATCCCGGTTGTGACGATGCTCGTAACGCGTCCAGTCATGCAGCGTAAAGCCATCATGGGAGGTGATGAAGTTGAGCGACTCGGCAGGACGACGCCTACGGGCCTCAAATATATCAGCAGAACCGTGGACCCGCTTGGCGAATTCCGGTACGACGCCGGCATCTCCGCGCCAGAAACGGCGAACGGTGTCGCGATAGCGATCATTCCACTCGAGCCAGCCTCTTGGGAAGGCTCCGAGCTGATAGCCACCCGGACCAATATCCCAAGGCTCAACAATAAAGAGTGCAGTTTGTAACTCTGGGTCTTGCGCAATCGCCTGCAGTAGCGGGTGTGCTGGGTCGAAACCGCTATTTCGGCGCGCTAGCACTGAGGCGAGGTCAAAACGGAAGCCGTCGACACCTTGTACTCTGTGCCAGTACCTCAGACTATCCATCACCAACTGAACCACTCGAGGTTGGTCAAAGTTAAGGGTGTTGCCACAGCCAGTATCGTTGACGTAGTGACGTTTGTCCTCGGCCAGACGGTAGTAAAGCGCATTGTCGATGCCACGCAAACTCAGCGTCGGCCCGAGCTGGTCACTCTCTGCGCTGTGGTTGTAAACCACATCCAACACCACCTCAAAACCGGCATCATGCAATCGATCAATAGTTCGTCGAAATGCAAAGGGGTTAGGGTCATCTAGATAGGCTTGATGCGGGGCAAAGAAGCCGAGTGTATTATAGCCCCAATAGTTGCAGAGCTGACGCTGATGCAGAAAGTAGTCGTCGATAAAGGCGTGTACAGGTAGCAGTTCCAGCGTAGTGACGCCCAAACCTTTTAGGTAGTCCAGAACTTTAGGCTCAGCAAGAGCGGTGAGCGTACCACGTGCACTCTGCTCGCCCAGCTCTATACCCTGGGTAAAACCTTTCACATGCAGCTCGTAGATCATACGATTGCAATCTGAGGCCATCCAGGGGCGCTGGATAATCGTCTCGGGCTGATCCGATAGGATCCGTCCTTTGACCATACAAGGCGCATTGTCCGATAGGCTAAAGCTCAGATCTTTGCGAGGGTCTTGGCGGTCATAGCCGAAATGTTTTTCACTCCACTGAAACTCGCCTACTAGCCCTTTGGCATAGGGGTCCAATAGCAGCTTATTGGCATTAAATCGGTGGCCAGCCTGCGGCTCGTAAGGGCCATGCACGCGATAGGCATAACTCAGGCGGGTGTCGAGTGCGGGAATAAAACCGTGCCAGAGATCGCCAGAGCGCTCGGGCATCTCCAAGCGGGTCAGCTCCAACTTGCCTGTCTCATCATAGATGCACAGCTCAACGCGGTGTGCCGCCTCAGAGACCAGAGCAAAGTTGACGCCCCCCTCCATAGGAGTGGCGCCTAGCGGGTAGCGACTACCTGGTAAGATTGTAAACCCTGCGCTCATCCCAGCCTTAGCTCTTCAACTCGAATATCTGCACCGCCAACGGCGCCAGCGCGACACTGGCAGAGTGCGCGCGACCATTGGCCTCGATCGCTTCGATATTGATCACTTCAGCGTTTAACTGCCCGCTACCGCCATAGCGCGTCTGGTCGGAATTGAAGCGCTCAACCAGAGAACCACCCGACGGCACTCCGATACGATAGTCTGCATGGTATTGCGGCGTCAGGTTGGCGGTTACAACAACTGTGTTCCCTTGAACGTCTCGCCGTAGCCAAGCCAGAACTGATTGCGCGGCGTTGTCGATCTGCAGCCACTCAAACCCCTCATGTGAGCAGTCCTGCTGATAGAGCGCTGGAAACGCTGTAAGGCTGGCGTTGAGATCTTTGATAAGCTCGCTGATGCCCGCATGGGCCGGCGCATCCAAAAGATGCCAATCCAAACTGGTGTTGTGGTTCCACTCAGCGCGCTGAGCAAATTCGCCTCCCATGAAGAGCAGTTTTTTGCCAGGGTGGCTCCACATAAAGCTCAGGTAGGCGCGCAAGTTGGCAAACTGCTGCCAGTCATCGCCCGGCATCTTAGTCAGTAGCGACCCTTTCCCGTGCACCACCTCATCGTGACTCAGGGGCAGTACGAAGTTCTCGCTGAAAGCGTAGACAAGACCGAAGGTGAGCTGATCTTGATGGTATTGACGGTAGATTGGATCACGCTCCATATACGCCAGAGTGTCATTCATCCAGCCCATATTCCACTTGTAGTGGAAACCAAGCCCACCCATATCAACCGGCCGAGTCACACCGGGGAAGGAGGTGGACTCCTCTGCGATCATCAATACACCTGGGTAGTTAAAACCGACTCGCTGGTTTACTGCTTGAAGCATAGCGATCGCCTCAAGGTTTTCTCGGCCGCCCTGCTCATTCGGGATCCACTCACCCTCTTTGCGGCTGTAGTCGAGGTAGAGCATAGATGCGACCGCATCAACACGCAGGCCGTCGATATGAAACTCATCCAGCCAATAGAAGGCGTTACTGAGAAGGTAGCTCACCACCTCTTTACGGCCGTAGTTGTAGATCAGCGTATTCCAATCGGGGTGGTAGCCCTGGCGCGGATCCTCATGCTCGTATAGCGCAGTGCCATCAAACCGGCCCAAACCATGCTCATCCGTTGGAAAATGTCCCGGCACCCAATCGATAAACACGCCCAGTCCCGCCTGGTGGCACCGATCAACAAAATAGCGGAACTCATCGGCGGTACCAAAACGGATGGTGGGCGCGAACATTCCGACGGGTTGATAACCCCAAGAGCCATCAAAGGGATACTCGCTGACGGGCATCAGCTGAATATGGGTAAAGCCGAGCGATTTCACATAGGGGACCAACTCATCCGCCAGCTCAATGTAGCTAAGGTAGCGATTACCATCCTCCGGTTTACGACGCCAGCTACCCAGATGCAACTCATACACCGAGATCGGTTGATCGAAATTCTGGCGCTTTTCGCGGGCCGCCATCCACTGGGCGTCTCGCCAAGTGTGAGCAGGCTCGGGCACGACTAGCGAAGCATTTTGCGGAGGGTGCTCGAAACCACGTCCATAGGGGTCTGATTTGAGCGGCAAACGCTGCCCGTGCTGATCGATAATTTCATACTTGTAGAGGGTGCCAGCAGCAATGCCGGGAATAAAAATATCCCAGATCCCCGAACCAGGGTTGGCACGCATCACATGACGTCGACCATCCCAGTAATTGAACTCACCGACAACAGAGACACGCAGAGCCGCCGGCGCCCAAACCACAAAGTGAGTACCTTCTACCCCACCGACGTTGCGTGGGTGAGCCCCCATCCAGCGGTAGGCACGCTCATCCGAGCCTTCAGCGAAAAGATAGTGCTGCTCTGCAGTCAGGAGCTCGCCAACCGAGTACGGGTCAGTCTCATGATAGGTTTCGCCGTTCCAGACCACCTCGTAACGGTAGCCAAAGCGATTCTTGCGTCGCGGTAGCGACAGTTCGAACAGCCCTTGCAAACCGATTTGGTGCATCTCACCTAAGGAGCGCCCTGTATCAGTGCTGATCACACGCACCGATTCAGCATTCGGTAACAGGGCTCTGACCACTAGCCCCTTACCAGTCGGATGCGTATGCAGCCCCAAAACAGCGAAGGTGTCTGAGTGTCGTCCCTCTGAAATGGCTGAGATACAGCCTTCATCAAGGCTGGGCGTATAGGGTTTGGTGGATTTAGCCACAACGGCTCCTTAACTGGAAAAAGCGTTAGAACATAGGCTTGTAAGTGGGGTCGTAAGCTTGAGTTTAGCCCCACTGATCAGAGTCAATTCATCCTAGCAAGATCTAGGCCGAGGCTAAGGTAAGTACCCAAACCACCTGATAGGCGTCGAGCGCTATCGGCTCCTCTCGCTTTATCGCTTTGCCTGTAAGTAGATCCTGCATCTGCCTTGAAGCCAGAATATCAGTGATTGTTCCCGGAATACTGATACGCTGCTCGCTAAAGTTTGCGATAACAAGCAACCGTTCACGATCGCCGATACGGGCAAACGAGAAGGCGTGCGGATTATAGGTCTCTAGTATTTCAGTTTGACTGGAGCCGAAGACCGCATGCGACTGGCGAATTTTGATCAACTGCTGCAACTGTTGAGCGACACGCCCCTGCACCGTGTCGCTGCTGGCGGCCAGAGCGAAATCCTTTTCATTGAGGGGTTTGCGATTGACCCAGCGAGCATCCTCACGCTTGTGAGGGTCATCTAGGTAGGCATGATCATTCAACACACCGATCTCGTCACCTTGGTAAAGCAGCGGCAAGCCAGTCATGCTCAGATTGATCGCATTCAGAAGTCGAATACGCCCCAGTGCTAGTTCGATCGCATCAGCGTCCTGTGCTTCAACGGCTGACTCTAGGCCCGTTAATGACGCCAAGGTGCCACAGACACGGCAATCCCCATTTGATGGGTTCATCTGGAACGGCACGCCGCGAGCGAAGCTACCCTCAAACTGACCAGTATAGAAACGATTGAGGAACAAGCGGTGATCCTGGCCATTAATACCGAGCTGACCAGCAACAGCATCATCCCAGGTCCAGCCTATATCATCATGGCAGCGGATGTAGTTGACCCAACGGGTGTGCTGCGGAATCTGGAAACTTCGCTTGAGTGATGCGGTGAGTAGCTGTGTCTCGCGCGTTGCCAAACTCTCCCACATCAGCGCCATCATCAGCGGATTATAGGAGAGCTGACACTCTTCAACTGAGATGTATTTATTCACCTCATCTGGATGCACGATCGCCTCAGACTTAAACAGCAGTTGCGGTGCACAGATACGCAAGCAGGCATTGAACGCTTTGATCAACGTATGCGCCTGCGGCAGGCTCTCGCAGACTGTCCCTTTCTGCTTCCAGATAAAGGCGAGCGCATCGAGACGCAATACATCGCAGCCAAGACTTGCGAGGTGCAGCATCTCATCTGTAATAGCGACGAACACCTCAGGATTGGCGTAGTTCAAGTCCCACTGGAAAGAGTTGAAAGTCGTCCAGACCCAAGCATCAACCTCTTCAACCCAAGTGAAGGAGCCGCGACGGACAGTGGGAAAGATTTCCCGTACTGTCTCGTTGTACTGTGCTACTTCATTACCATCATTGAATAGATGGTAGTAATCCTGGTAGCGCTTATCGCCCGCTTTAGCCGCCTCGGCCCAACGATGCTCATCTGAAGTGTGATTAAAGACAAAATCTAACACCAGACGCATACCCTCGTTGTGCAGGGCATCCGCAAGCGCTTTGAGGTCCTCATTGGTGCCAAGTTCAGGATTTACCTGTCGGTAGTCCGAGACTGCATAACCGCCGTCGCTATCGCCCTCAGGTGACAAATACAGAGGCATCAGGTGCAGGTAGTTTACGCCCAGTGATTTTAGGTACGGGATCCGCTGACGCAGCTTAACGAGGTCGCCAGCGAATAGATCAACGTAGACCGCCATCCCCAGATTCTTCTCGGACTGATACCAATAAGGGTCAGTCGAAGCGAGCGTGTTGCCCTGATTGGCATCATAATGCGCCGCCAGATGCTTCAGAAGCCGGTCTAAGTGGAAGTGCAGGTCATAGTGGTGACCATAGAGCTCCACCAGCGCATCGAACAGCTTGTTAAAGTGCTGCTCCAGATTGGCCTTGAATTCTGTTTTGGCGCTCTTGTTCTTCCAACGCTTGGCGTTAATACCAGGAAGTAGGCGTGCCAAGGTCTTCTGCGCTTCAAAAGCTCTATCCATTGTCGTAACTCACACAAGATATAGTTGTCCGATAATTACCGTCGAGACTACATCTCTTAAACGTTTTAGTCACGTTTTAATAGTGCTTCAGAGCTTCTTCAAAACGGAATTTAAGATAAATCTTAATGCATTAAGATCGATTTAATGGGAGCGCCAGATGAAGTAACTTAAACGCCGCTCTTAATGAGATGCGGCGCAGCAGCGCTGCGCCTAAGTCGGAGGTTGGATCAGGCGTCGGAAGACTGCTTCCAGAGGTTGATGCCAGCGTCGGAAACTAGGGAATCAATATTCGCAAGCTCAGCGTCACTGAACTCAAGGTTATGCACAGCAGCAGCACAATCCTCCACCTGTTTCGGCGAGGAGGCCCCGATCAGAGCGCTGGTAATACCCCGATTTCGCAGCACCCAAGCGATAGCCATCTGCGCCAGCGACTGTCCCCGCTGTTGTGCCAATTCGTTGAGTGACTGAAGACTCTTGATCATCTCAGGAGTGATAGTCTGATCATCAAGAGATTTACCCTGGGTCGCGCGGCTCCCCTCAGGAATTCCGTTGAGGTATTTGTTGGTCAACAGACCTTGCGCAAGCGGTGTGAAAGCAATAGAACCAATCCCAAGCGAGCCAAGAGTCTGCTTCAATCCATCCTCTTCAACCCAGCGATTGAGCATATTGTAGCTAGGCTGATGGATAAGACAGGGCGTGCCCAGGTCCTTCAAGATGGCGGCTGCCTGACGAGTCCGTTCAGAGTTGTACGACGAGATACCAACATACAAAGCCTTGCCGGAGCGCACAATCTGATCCAGTGCACCCATGGTCTCCTCTAGAGGTGTGTCAGGGTCAACACGGTGCGAATAGAAGATATCGACATAGTCGACGCCCATGCGCTTGAGCGACTGATCACACGAAGCGATTAAGTATTTACGACTGCCCCACTCCCCGTAAGGTCCAGGCCACATTTCGTAACCCGCTTTCGAAGAGATGATCAGCTCATCACGGTGCCCACGAAAGTCTGTACGTAGAATCTCACCAAAAGCCTCTTCGGCACTGCCGGGAGGTGGACCGTAGTTATTTGCCAAGTCAAAATGGGTGATACCCAGATCGAACGCTTTACGACAAATATCGCGTTTAATTTGGTGGTCAAAGTCGTGACCAAAGTTGTGCCACAGCCCAAGGCTGACCGCAGGCAGTTTCAGGCCCGAACGGCCACAACGGCGGTAAACCATTTGTTGATATCGATCTTCGGCGGGTACGTATGACATGAAATCTCCCTGATGTTGCGGTACTTAACCTAGCGGTGCTTAATCCAGCGGTACTCAACCCAGCTCAACCATCTGACTTTTGAGCGTGGATTTAAATGTTTCGACCTCGACGGGCTTACCAAAATAATAGCCTTGAATCTTGTCGAATCCCAACTCTGTGACTATCTTCGCCTGAGATTGGGTCTCTACACCCTCAACAACCGCTGAACAACCGACACCTTTACAGAGTTCAACGATCGATTCCAACACGCGCTTGCCCGTTTCACTCGTCTCAATTGCATCGAGGAATGCTCGGTCTACCTTGACGGTATCAACGGGAATAACACTGAAATAAGCCAGTGAACACATACCCGTACCGAAGTCATCGAGCGAACAGGAGTAGCCGAGCTCTTTGATCGCCTGTATTGATCGCTTGAGATTATCAATCTTCACCGTGGTTTCAGATTCACTGATCTCAATCTGAAGTGCACCCGGTCTGAAGGTGTAGGCTTCCATTACCCGTTGAAGTTCAGCCAGCACTCTCAGCTCTTGCAGGTCGTAGGCACTGAGGTTGAATGAGAGTTCGAAATTGGGATCAATCAACTGCATCTCATGGAGAATTTCGGCTGACCGTTTGATCACGAACAGCGCGAACCCCGTACGCACATTTGAGTGTTCTATCTGGTATAGGAAAGAGGCAGGCGAGAGTAATCCTTGGACCGGGTGGTTCCAGCGTACCAGCGCTTCTGCCCCAACGATCCTATTACCCTCGCTGGCCTCTACTTTAGCTTGCAGATAGAGCTTCAGATCGCCGAATTCAATCGCCTGACCCACTTCACCGACGAAAAGATACTCCGTATCCATTAACGCCTGATCAATCGGAAGGAAGCGTGCAAACTCTAAACGGTCTCTTTTTGCGCGCTCAAGAACACGACCGAGATTATCTAGGAGACGCTCCGAGTTCTTACCATCAGCTGGCGCATCGGTTGTCACCACAACTGGATCGAAGCTGAGCTTCTTGCCCTCAATTGTGAATTCAAGCGTTCTAAGCTTGCGCAGTGCGGCCTCGGTTTCAGACCAATCAACCCGTTTCGCGACAACGATGAAGGTGCCGGTATTGAGCCGGCCTCGGATGGTGTTTGAAGGCAGATTAATCGTAAATGCAGCCGCCAACCTGACGGCGAACTGCTCACGTAACTCCCGCGAATAAATGCTGTTACTTATATCGAGTTCCGGCATATAGAGTTGATAGAGCCGAAAGATCGGCGCATCAATAGCTGAGAAAAGCTGATCAATCTCTTCACGAATTGCGAACTCGTTTCGGCCGCCGCTTACCGAGTCGGTGCGTTCTAAACTTCTCTCGCGTAGGGTCACCTGTTTGAGATGAGTAATCAGTTGGTTCGATATCAAGTAAGCAATCAGGACGAAAGTGAATATCGTAAAAGCTGAAAGCGTAGCCAGTCCACGAACAAGTTCGGTAATTGGTTCCCCGTCGTTATGAACCAATTTCAACGCGAGCGGCAAGACTCCGGCGAAAACAGCAAACCCATAAGCAAGCCGCCGATTGACAGCGCAAGAGACCATTAGAACGGGAATAACCATGATAATGGCCACGCGAGAAGGGTCTGCAAAGCTCAGGTAGCTTTGCAATGCTCCCAGTAATCCAAGCGCGACAAACGCCAAGGCTTTATGGGAGTTGGTAAGCCGGTAGCGCACCCTATAGAGCGCTATTACGACAACAGCGATAACCCCGATGCCGTACATCGCGGGTATAACGCCGTACAGAGGAATACGAAGCAGTGACAACAGCGCAACGATAGGCATAACCCAGCTCATAAACAATAAGCCAGAGTTGACCAACTGTCCTCTTAAACGCTCGATATCCGAATCAGCGATCTTCACACACGCCACACTGTAACAACTTATACGAAACCAATAGCTTAAGACTACACCTTCATACTTTTCGATACTAGCTAGCCCTACCCACAGAGGAAGTTTACACTGGCGGCTTCACTGCTCATTGGATAGCCCTGCGATGCTTAACGTCTTTGCGATTACCGGCCCTCTTTTTACATTGATCTTCCTCGGCTACCTGGCAGTTAAAACTAATCTTCTGCCAGCCTCCCTGCTCCCTGGGATCGCCCGTTTCGTCCTCTACTTCTGTGTCCCCGGCGTAATCCTCAGTAATTTTTTACGCTCAGAGCAGCATCCCGTTTTTGAGCCTGAGTTCCTAAAACTCTATGCGATTATTGGTCTGCTCACTCTGGCCCTGGGATTTATCATCAACGTGCTTCTAAAGCGTGAAAGCGCACACGCGAGCATCTTCGCCCTTGGTGGTGCCCTGCCAAACTCGATGTTTGTCGGCTTCCCCGTACTGCTGCAGGCGACCCCGGAGATCGCGGTACAGGTGCTGGTAATGTGTATCTTGGTAGAGAACATTATCGTGATGCCGATTTCACTGCTACTGGCCGATATTAGCTCAGCGTCTGGAGACTCGCTCAATCAGCGTCTGCAACAGATTGGCAAGCGTATGATAAACAACCCTATGCTGATCTCTGTGGTCCTAGGGCTTGGGTTATCCAGCATGGATATTTATGCGCCAGCCTTCCTGCAAACCACCCTTGATATGCTGGCGAAAGCTGCAGCACCAGCGGCGCTTGTCTTTATCGGCGGCGCACTAGTTGGCCATCAGGTTAAAGGCGACATGACTGCGATCCTAACAACCGCCTTTAGCAAACTTATATTGATGCCGTTGATCGCTCTAGCAGTGTTGGCCTTCAGCGCACCTCTTCCAGGCCAACTTGGTATCGCTCTTGTACTGATCGCTGCATCACCGATGTTCAGCATCTACGCCATCATCGCAAGCAACTACGGCGTCGGCAAAGCCGCCGCAAGCATACAAGTATTCACCACCGGCGCCTCGTTCATCACATTAAACGCTTTTCTGGCCTATCTGCTGCACTGACCCTCCCGCTCACAACGCCCTCGTGTAGGAGCGCTGTACGCAAAGCGTATTGCGCGACTGCTTTCGGCACTTAGCTGCCTTATCGCGTCATTCGGCTGCGCCGAATAACCCTCCTACAAAACGCTGTAGGAGGCTTGTGAGGCGAAGCCGTGATGGCCGCAATGGGCCGGTATTACTCGTACAGCACTTCCAAGACTGCCCACCCCGTACGTGTCTCACACATTTCGGGAATTCGGTCTCCAAACTCGATATTTCGCTTTGCTCTTGCCTTCCAGTTTGGCTGAATACATCAAATCATCAGCCGCCTTAAGGGCTCCCTTAATATCATCCGGTAGGCGCTCGAATGTAACGACACCTATACTGAAGCCGACCTTCCAGTTATGTCGTGCCATCCGAACCGTCAGTGCTTCGAGTAAATTCTCAAAGGCTAGCTTCGCTTGATTTGCTTCAGTCTCTGGCATTAAGACGGCGAACTCATCACCGCCCAATCGTCCCACAACATCAGTCGATCTAACTGAAACCTTTAGACAGTTGGCCACCTCTTTCAGAAGCTTGTCACCTACCGCATGCCCCAGCGAATCGTTTATGCTTTTGAAATCATCAACATCTAAAAAAGCGAGCGTAAAATGGTGTTCGTATCTCACCGATCGTAATAGCTCGTCAGTCAGCTCGGTGTAAAAGCCCCTTGTGTTATTGATACCTGTCAAGTTGTCAGTATGCGCCGCAAGGCTCTCAAACCTATGAACTGAGCGAAAGTTCGTAACTATAACCGCAAGCGAGCTCAAGCCAAAAAGGGTTGGCAATAAGTGCGTGAATAGTAGTAATGGATCGAACCCCTGGCGCCAAACCTCAACGCCAAAAAGCACTATCACAGAGAATGTCGACACCAATAATCCCGATCTTTTTGATCCGTACCAGCTGCATATCGTCGTAGGAACAAAATAGAATATCTCGTGAGGGACTTCGGCTACTGAATAAAAACTTGCAACACCGAGCAATAAAACCGCGATAAACGACAGCCACAATACACTTCTGCCCGAAAAATTATCCATAAAGCTGAGCAGGGTTTTCACAATTGACAACGCATTTAATTACTCTCTATTTGAATAGTTAGTTGTAACACAGAGAATGGTTTGGGCATGTAGCTTCTGACAAACACTTAACCAAACGCGTCTGGAAAGTCTACGTTATCCCGTGAAAGCGGCTACACAGGGTTGGTATCGACCTTACTTCTATACGTCGGCATTGACAGACATCTAGCTCTCATCAAGTAATTTTTTACGAAGACGATATTCCTCCTCATCGATCTCACCGCGAGCAAAACTCTCCTTTAGGATGTCTACTGCACTGCTTGAGCTGGTATTGTGAGAGCTACCTAGGGCATATTTTACCGCGAACACGATTGTGGCGGTCACGAGTACCCAGACCAGAAGCATCCCCAAACCTCCAAAGAAACCGGAGCCCCAATCCATATGATGCTCGTAGCTGTCATATGCAGATCTCAATTCGGCCGCTGCATAACTGCTTGAAAATGTCGTCAAAATAGCAAGATGTTTTGCTATCTTAGTCACCCGCGCCTCCGAGTCCTTGTGAACCATCCGAAAGTAAGAAAAACCTTAATTCACCATAGCTTCTGCGGTTCACTTCAGCAAATCGAGCACTGCGGGTAAGCGGGGGAAAGCATCTTAGTTAAATGACGCTTATGGGTCCAGGCTGTGTGAATACTGCCGGTAAGATCAGTACCGTCAGACCATCCCGATTATTTTTGAGCTAACTTAGCCTCGGCCGAGCTAGGCTCGGACTATATCTTGGAGTTTGGTCACTCCGAAGATCGTTATTAGTCGCTTCAGGTTATAGGCTAGGATGTGAAGGCTCATTTCGGTTGCTACATTTTTCATCGTTTTGGTTAAGAAGTGCGTAGCTCCCATCAACGATTTTATTGTTCCGAATGGATGCTCTACCGTTTTTCTGTCTGTTGAATGCGGGCCTTTAACTTCGCAACGGTATAGTTGTTGTCTTTGCTGTTCACGGCTTTGAACTTGCTGCCATCGATGACCAAGGCCGAGTTATTGAACATACCGATGTTCTTGCAAATCACGACCAACTGAGCACATACCTTCTTAATGGCTGGGCCGTTATCACGACGAAAATCAGCGATGGTTTTAAAATCTGGAGACAGGCGGCCAATTAGCCAGATCAGTTCTAGGTTTCGACGGCTCTCGCGTTCAAGTCGGCGGCTCGACTGAATACGGTTTAGATAGCCATAGATGTAGAGCTTTAAAAGAGTCGATGGATGGTAGCCTGGACGGCGCAGTCTGCGCATGATCCGTGCGTTCAAAACCCAATGACAGGAGGTCTAGCTCGTTTACAAAACATCGATAACACGGACAGGGTTATCCGCATCAATATAATCATCCAAACTCTCTGGAAACAGCGTCGTTTGACTGCGACTCGCTTCGGCAATAAAACCTGACACACCCACTCCAACATCATTTATCGGAACGGGTACTTATTATAAATGCACCTTAGTTAGCCACCGAAGATTGGACTTACATCCAAGTTTTTGTGGAGAATTCTTACTATAAGGATTTCATTAGCAGCGTCTTCGGTGTAGAAAATCAAATGGCTCTCGTATGGGAATTTTCGATAACCCGTCAGAATCTCAGGACAATCCCTACCGATCTTTGGATTTTCGGCAAGCATAGAGAACACTCCATCGATCTGCGTTAAATAGAGGTTTCGCTGCTCGATCCCCCATGTTTTTGCCGTAAACTTAGCAATATTTTTGAGGTCCTTTTTAGCTTTGCGCGATAGTTTAAACGACCTCATCAAGACTCTTCGTCATCCAGTTCTTGGATAAAGGACTTCAGGTCGTAATCATCTACTCCACTGCGCTCACCCTCAATCACAAGTTGGCGTAGCGTCGCGATTTTTGCTTCCTGTGTTTCTAAAAGACGAAGCCCGGACCGAATCACTTCACTCGCAGAACCGTAACGACCACTTTGAAGTTGAGCGGCTACGAAACCATCGAAATGATCACCTAGAGTGATGCTTGTATTTTTTGCCATAACACTACCTCGATACCTAAATATACCCGATTATGGTACTAGAAAAATGATGTTGTAACCAAGTAGTGCGTGCAACTGCTGGATATGCGATCTCAGCACTCAATACAGCTAGCCGAGTGCGCTCTCAATGAAGTCGAACGGCTCCGGACCAATTACGACCTATCAAGCGCAGCCAGACGGACTCGCTGATCGCGCACTGATTGAACTGTAAATGCCTCATATGGGTCGCTAACCGAAATAGATCCTCATAACAGTCCAATAGACTAGGACTGTAACGGAATCTAATTTTCTGATGGGCGTGGCAATTCTGCCGCCGAGACAAGCCCAAAAAAACCGCCCAGGTGGTGGGCGGCTTTCGGTGAGGCTATGAGGGCTTAGGCGTTCTCGTTGAGTTTGCCTTCGAGTTCGTTCAGAGTCTCCATGCACTGCAGAATCTGCTGCACAGAAGAGTTAGGCTCGCGACTCTCACGGATAGCAGCGATAAACTCGCGATCCTGCAGCTCGATACCGTTGTTAGAGACAGCAACGCCGCTCAGATCAATCTTGTTATCGTGACCATCGTAAAGGTCATCGTAACGGGCAATGTAGGTACCGTTGTCACAGATGTAACGGAAGAAGGTACCCAGTGGGCCATCGTTGTTAAATGAGAGCGACAGCGTACAAATTGCGCCTGAAGGCACTTTCATGCCGATGCTCATATCCATTGCGATGCCCAGCTCTGGGTGGATTGGCCCTTGGAGTGCTTGTACGCGGTGAGCGCGTTCGCCCGTCTGGTATTGGAACAGGTCAACGGTGTGGGCTGCATGGTGCCACAGCAGGTGATCTGTCCATGAGCGTGGCAGGCCCAATGCATTCTTGTTGGTGCGACGGAAGAAGTAGGTCTGCACATCCATCTGCTGAACCTTGATCTCACCCGCCTCAATCTTATTGTGGATCCACTGATGGCTTGGGTTAAAGCGACGTGTGTGACCTGCCATAGCCACTAGACCGGTCTTTCTCTGCGCCTCAACAACGGCACGCGAGTCTTCGATGTTATCCGCCATTGGGATCTCAACCATCACGTGCTTGCCCGCTTCCATACACTGAATAGACTGCGACGCGTGCATCTGTGTCGGTGTTGCCAGAATAACAGCATCAACATCATCACGTGCCAGCGACTCTGCCAGGTCGGTCGTGTAATGGCCGATACCGCGCTCTTTAGCGAAAGCTTCGATCTTCTCGGGCTTACTACCAACAACTGAGGTCACCTCAACCCCATCAATCTGCGCCAAAGCATCAAGGTGTTTCAAACCGAAAGCGCCCATAGCGCCCGCAACACAAACTCGCATCACTCTCTCCTAATTGGAATTTACGATGGGATAGACAGTAACAACCTGCGCTGCGCCCTAACAATTAGAATGGCCCAGCGAGATATTAGTTTTTTAGAATCCTGCTGTTCAGATATCCGCATACTCAGCCGCACAGGACTGCAGTATGTCGATAAATTTTTGTTGAGTGGTTGTCGCCTTCCAGTCACGCCGCTGCATAAATCCAATGGAGCGGCGCGTATGGCTGAGTGCATATGGCATGACGGCCAACTGCCCTGCCTGTATCTCATGCTCTAGCTGGTGGCGGGATACTAAGGTCAGCCGATCGCTACCCAACAGCACCTCACGTGTGAGTACATGTGAGGTGGTTTCTACTAGAGACATATATCCGCTAGCCAGAGGCTCGGCAAAGTGGCTATTAAAAAATTCACGTGTTGGTGTTCCCTCGCGAGGGACTACCCAGGGATAAGCAGCCAATTGCTGCACGGTCAGATTGTTTGCCACTCTGAGCGGGTGATCAGCACGACCAATTATTGCCAGTGGTGGAGCTATCAGCTCACGTTGCAAAATGGTTTCGGTCGGCGCTGGATAACGCAACGCGCCAACGACAACATCCAGGTCAGCATTTATTAGGTGCCCCAACAGATCTTCGTAAGGCCCATCGACAAGCTCTAGCGTCAAGCCCGGGTGCGCCGCAGTAAACCGGTTAATCGCCATCGGCAACAGTGATGTACGTGCGAGCGGCATAGATCCAATACGAAGACGTCCACGTTCTCTGTTTCTGGCGGCGCTGAGCTCTTCAACACCCTGGGCTATCTCTGCGACAGCCAGCTTGGCGCGCTGGGTTAGAATTCTGGCGGGCCGGGTCGCGGCAATGCCGGTACTGGTTTTTTCAAACAGTGAAATACCCAGACTGCCCTCTAGGTCACGGGCGCTGCGATGCAGCGAGGACTGTGAGATTCCCAGATCTCTGCTGGCCAACGTAAAGTTCTGCCGATCAGTCACTGCCATTAAAGCACGCAGTTGAGTTGAAGATATCTGCGTTAACTGCTGCGCGGCACGCGCCTGACGCCCAGTGGTCTGTGTACCCTGAATTTCAGTCAAACCCAGTTGAATCCAGTCCAGACAGCGTTTGACACGTGCCAACCATATTTCCCCTTCACGCGTCAGATACATACCTGAAGACTGTCGATCAAATAGCACTGCATCCAGCTGCCCTTCTAATTTTGCGATCGCCTGAGTCATGGCTGGCTGAGATAGAAAAACCCTGTTAGCCGCCTGGCTAATACTCCCAGACTCCGCCACTTCTGCGAAAACACGTAGATGTCTGAGATTTGGGAAGGGCGTTGGTTGCATCATTTTCTCCAGATTGCTGACTGCATTCTATATCAAAAACCAATAGCTCACAGGTCAAATCTAACTAGCCATTGAACGGCTCGATTTAGATACTGGACAGATAAACACTCCATAAGTTGAGGCCCTAATATGATTATCGATTGTCATGGACACTACACTACAACTCCTCCCGGCGTTGGCGCTTGGCGCGATGCGCAGAAAGATGCGGTTGCAAAGGATCCAAACTTTGTCGGCGAAAAAGGTGACTTCGGTGTAACCGATGATGAGATTCGCGAATCAATTATCAATAACCAGCTCAAACTGCAGAAAGATCGCGGCACCGACCTGACGATCTTCTCGCCGCGTGCGAGCTGGATGGGACACCATGTCGGTAACGAACACACTAGCCGCTTCTGGACTGAGAACCAGAACGATCTGATCCGTCGCGTCTGTGACCTCTTCCCTGAGAACTTCGTACCTGTTGCTCAGCTGCCACAGTCTCCGGGCGTTGACCCTGCCAAGTCTGTACCTGAGATCATCCGTACAGTCGAGGAGATGGGCTTTATCGGCATTAACTTGAATCCAGACCCATCAGGCGGTCACTGGAACGGCAGCCGCCTCTCAGCACGTGAGTTCTACCCAATTTACGAAAAGATGTGTGAGTACGATATCCCCGCGATGATTCATGTATCCGCAGCCTGTAACCACAACTTCGACACTACCGGTTCACACTACCTCGGTGCTGACACTACCGGCTTCCAGCAGTTGATGATGTCTGACGTTTTCAAAGACTTCCCGACACTGAAGATCATCATCCCTCACGGAGGCGGTGCGGTGCCTTACCACTGGGGTCGTTTCCGCGGCATGGCGCTGGATAAAGGGTTTGAGCTGGAAGAGCGCGTGCTCAACAACATTTACTTCGATACCTGTGTCTATCACCAGAAAGGTATCGACCTGCTACTCGATGTCATCCCAACTAAGAACATCCTCTTCGCTTCAGAGATGATCGGTGCGGTGCGCGGTATCGACCCTGAAACCGGTCACTACTTCGATGACACCAAGAAGTACATCGATGCGACCACCAAAATTGATGCAGCAGCGAAGCAGGCGATCTTTGAAGATAACACTCGCCGTGTGTTTAGCCGCCTGAAAGTCTAACCGCATACCAAGAATAAGGAGCCGACATGGCAGATAACGTAGTCGTACAACATATTGAGCGCGCCGATCCTGAAGTGATTGCCGGACTGGCAAAGCTGGGCGTAGCGACTGTTCATGAAGCAGCGGGGCGTACAGGCCTACTGGCACACTACATGCGTCCAATCTATCAGGGCGCTGCGATTGCCGGTAGCGCGGTAACCATCTCTGGGGCTGCGGGTGATAACTGGATGATGCATGTTGCTATCGAGCAGTGTCAGCCTGGCGATATTATGGTGTTTGCCCCTACCTCACCTTCAGTTGATGGTTTCTTCGGCGATCTTCTGGCTACCTCTGCGCAGGCGCGCGGTGTGCAAGGCCTTATCATTGATGCCGGCGTACGTGATACCAAGATCCTACGCGAGATGCAGTTCCCTGTTTGGTCCAAAGCGGTCTACGCCAAGGGCACTATCAAAGAGACTCTGGGTTCGGTCAACGTACCTTTGGCGTGTGCAGAAGCGCTGATCTACCCAGGCGATATCATTGTTGCTGATGATGACGGCGTCTGTGTGATTCGTCGTGAGGAGGCAGAAGCCGTCCTTAAAGAGGCTCTTGCACGCGAAGCGCGTGAAGAGGAGAAGCGCGTGCGTATGGCCAACGGTGAACTCGGCCTCGATATCTATAACATGCGCCCACGTCTGGAAGAGAAAGGCCTAAAGTATGTCTAACGGCATTCGCTGTATGTGGATGCGCGGCGGCACATCCAAAGGGGGCTACTTCCTCAAACAGGAGCTTCCTTCGGACAGTGCCGAGCGCGATGCCTTTTTGCTCAGCATGATGGGCTCGCCAGACCCTGTGCAGATCGATGGTATGGGCGGGGCAGATCCGCTGACCTCAAAGATTGCAGTGGTCTCGAAGTCCACACGAGACGATGCCGATGTCGACTACTTGTTTCTGCAAGCCTTTGTAGACCAGGCGATCATTACGGATGCGCAGAACTGCGGCAACATTCTTGCGGGCGTCGGCCCGTTCGCCATTGAGCGCGGCCTGGTCGCGGCAGAAGATGATGAGACACAAGTACGCATCTTCATGGAGAACACCGGGCAGATCGCAATCGCTACGGTACAGACGCCCGGCGGCGTTGTGAGTTACCTCGGTGAAGCGAAGATCGATGGTGTACCGGGTACGCATGCAGCTGTACCTCTGGAGTTCTTGGACACAGCCGGCTCATCCTGCGGCGCCCTGCTCCCAACGGGTAATGCAGTCGATACCATCAATGGCGTCGAGTGCACGCTGATCGATAACGGCATGCCTGTTGTGGTAATGCGCGCCGCTGATATGGGCATCACTGGCACCGAGACCCGTGAAGAGCTGGAAGCCAATAGTGAACTCAGGTCTAGACTCGAGGCGATCCGCCTGCAAGCTGGCCCAATGATGAATCTTGGTGATGTAACAGAGAAGTCGGTACCGAAGATGTCGATGGTGAGTGCTCCGCTCAACGGGGGCGCTATCAACACTCGCACGTTTATACCGCACCGCTGCCACGCCACCATTGGTGTACTCGGCGCAGTCAGTGTAGCGACGGCAGCAATACTGCCGGACTCCCCTGCTGCCGCCGTGGCACAGGTACCCGAAGGCAGTCGCAAAACACTGGCGGTCGAGCACCCAACGGGCGAGATGTCCGTTGTACTTGAGCTGGATCAAGATGGCGCTGCCAAGAGCGCGGCACTATTACGCACAGCGCGCAAACTGTTCGATGGAACTGTTTTCGCCTTTTAATTAGAGAGATTTGAACAATGGATGCAGATTACCGTCCGTTTCACGACAACCCGAAAAAACCTGACTTTGTAGCCCCTGCCGGTGCCGTTGATGCACACTGCCATGTATTTGGTCCTGCTGAGCAGTTTCCTTACCACCCTAAGCGCAAGTACACGCCTTGTGATGCCTCTAAGGATCAGCTGTTTGCACTGCGCGACTACCTTGGTTTTAGCCGTAACGTGATCGTTCAGGCCTCCTGCCACGGTACGGACAATGCTGCGCTGGTTGATGCGCTCGAAACCGCGGGCGAGCTAGCACGTGGCGTTGCTGTCGTTGATCCGGCAATCACCGTAGAAGAGCTAGAGGCAATGGATAGAGCGGGCGTTCGTGGCGTTCGTTTCAACTTTGTTAAGCGTCTGGTCGACACCACACCTAAAGAGGTGTTCATGTCGATTGCAGAGAAGATTAAGCCGCTGGGTTGGCATATCGTTGTCTACTTTGAGGCGCCTGATCTGGAAGATCTGATCCCGTTCCTTAACGAGCTCAATACCACCATCGTTGTCGACCACATGGGTCGTCCTGATGTGACTAAGGGTGTTGATCACCCCGACTTCCAGCGCTTTATGGATCTGATGCGCAATAATGATAAAGTCTGGACCAAAGTGAGCTGCCCAGAGCGCCTTACGCAGCAGCCACCTGACTACTCAGATGTTGTGCCTTACATGCGCGCTCTAGTAGAGGCCTTCCCTGATCGCGTGCTTTGGGGCACCGACTGGCCGCATCCAAATATGAAGTCGCACACACCGGATGATGGTGCTCTGGTTGATGTGATCCCTCAGATCGCAGTAACCGAAGAGCTGCAGCAGAAGCTTCTGATTGATAACCCAATGCGCCTCTACTGGGAGCGCTAGGAGACTCTTTATGAGTGATAACCAGATGCCGGAGGGCACCTACAAATTTGATGGTGAGATGGCCACACTGGGCTTCAACCTCAACAAGATGTGTTTCACCTTCAATGATGAGGTGAGTCGCGCGGAGTTCCGTGAAGACGAAGCGGCGTACTGTGACAAGTTTGGCCTAAACGAAGTGCAGAAAGAGGCGATTCTTAAGCGCGATATTATCACCCTGCTGCGCAATGGCGGCAGCATCTACTACCTAGCTAAGTTTGCCGGCGTACTGGGCCTGAATGTACAGGATGTTGGCGGCATTATGACCGGCCAGACAACTGAAGAGTTTCAGGCATATCTAGATTCACAGAAGGTGGGCAAACCGAATGGCTAAGATGATTGGAATGATTGGCACCTCACACATCCCGGCGATTGGCCGCGCGGTGGACCAGGGGCTGGAAGAGACACCCTACTGGGTCGACTTCTTCGAAGGCTACAAGCCAATGCGTAAGTTCCTGCAGGAAGAGAAACCGGATATCGCGGTGCTCTTCTACAACGACCACGGCCTGTCGATGTTCCTCGACAAAAAGCCGACTTTCGCGATCGGTTGTGCTCCGCAGTATGAAAATGCCGATGAGGGCTGGGGAATCAATCCGATTCCGGCGTTAACTGGTGAGACTGAACTCTCTTGGCACATCGTTAACCACCTGATCGAGAACGACTTTGACCCAACAGTATGTCAGGACATCAAGGTTGATCACGGTGCCACCGTACCTATGTCTGTGCTTTACCCTAACCATAGCTACCAGGGGGTAAAAGTGATTCCGATTGCGATCAACTGTGAACGCCATCCAATGCCGAAGCCATCGCGTTCATACGCCTTTGGTAAAGCGATAGGCGACGCCATTCGTAGTTGGGATTCAGATCAGAAAGTGGTTGTACTCGGTACTGGCGGTTTGTCGCACCAGTTGGATGGTGAACGTGCCGGCTTCCTCAACACAGATTTCGATCAGATGTGTATGGACAAGCTCGTGACGGATCCGGAGTTCATCTGCCAGTACTCCAACGATGACCTGACTCGCATTGCTGGCGCCCAGGGTGTTGAGTGGGCTATGTGGCTCGCAGCGCGCGGCTGTTTCAGCGGTCCGGTCAAAGAGATTGAGCGCCGTCTCGTGGCTCCGATCTCTAACACGGCCTCAGGTCTGCAGCTACTGCTGCCAGCTTAGCGTCACATCGTTTGCAGGGGGGACCTTGGCCCAGCCAAGGTCGCGATTAATCGCCTCGTGCGGCTATGCCTCACAAACCTCCTACAGCTCTACCCTGCAATTTTCTCTGAGCACCCGCTCCACTCCATCGGCTTCACGCTCGGTGCGTACTTTCTGAAAAAGCTCTTTTGCTTGCGGAAAGTGCCAACCCAACATAGTCAGCCACTGTTTTATGCGACCATGCACATGGCGCTCTTCGATACTCGCCTTAACATCATCAAAGAAGTTGAGCAGATAGGGCTGAAGCCTCTGCCAGTTATGCTCAGTATCACGATTAGCACCCGGGTTGCGGATCTGCTCCACTAGAAATGGATTCGCTACAAGACCACGTCCGATCATGATGCGCTCACAGCCACTCACTTCACGGCATTTATGATAGTCCTCAGGCGTCCAGATCTCGCCGTTAGCGACCACTGGAATATTCACCGACTCACGTATACGGGCGATCCACTCCCAATGCGCTGGCGGCTTATAGCCCTCCACCTTAGTTCGGGCGTGCACGGTGAGGTAGGCGGCCCCGCCCTCCTCGATCGCTTTAGCGTTCTCCAGAGCCAGGCTTTTATCTTCGTAACCCAAGCGCATCTTACCGCTGACTGAGTAGTGCGGATCAACCGCGCTCCTAACGCCTTTAACCGCGTCAAACACAGAATTTGGTTGGCGCAGCATAATCGCTCCACCCATACTCTTGTTTACGGTTTTTGCAGGGCAGCCGAAGTTAAGATCAATCGCCGGAGCACCCAACTCAATCGCCCGCACGGCATTTTGACCCAGAGTCTGGGGATTAGAACCGAGTAACTGTACAGTCAGCGGTACTTCACCGTAGCCGCAATATTCGGACTGTAGCTCGGGAACAAGCCGGTAGAAAACTTTGGGAGGTAGAAGGTGTTCGGTTACCCGGACAAACTCAGTAACCATCGCATCAGGACCACCAATGGCCGCCTGTAAGCGGCGCATCGGTGCGTCTACAACCCCTTCCATGGGTGCTAGAACGATCTGCATAGCGTTAGACATCAATCAGAGCGCATCAAGGCCCAATTGAAGATCGGCTTTGATATCTTCGAGGTCCTCAAGACCCACTGAGACGCGAATCAGATTATCTCGGATCCCTGCAGCGGCACGTGCCTCGGCCGACATACGCCCGTGAGTCGTAGTCGCAGGGTGTGTAATGGTAGTTTTCACATCACCCAAGTTACCGGTAATTGAGATCATCTTGGTGGCATCGATCAAACGCCAAGCTGCCGCTTTCAAATCTGCATCGGAGCTCTTCGCCTCAAACGAAAGCACGCCGCCAAAGGCTGATTGTTGGCTTGCAGCCAGCTCGTGTTGTGGATGCGACTTGAGGCCGGAGTAGTAGACGCGCTCAACCTCAGGCTGCTGCTCTAACCACTGAGCAAGCTCCAGTGCAGCAGACGAGTGCGCACGCATACGCAGCGGCATGGTCTCTAAACCTTTCTGGAACACCCAGGCATTGAAGGGGCTTAAACAGGTGCCCGCTGTGCGCACGAAACCAAACACCTCTTCCATATCAGCGTCGCAACCAACAACCACACCGCCAACAACCCGGCCTTGGCCATCTAGGTATTTGGTCGCCGAGTGCATAACAATGTCAGCCCCGAGCTGTAGTGGTTTTTGCAGCGCGGGCGTCAAGAAACAGTTGTCGACAACCAGCTTCGCGTTGACTTCTTTAGCGATCCCACTTACTGCGCGTATATCAGTCACTTCAGCCAGTGGATTACTCGGCGTCTCCATAAAGAACATGCGGGTCTCTGGGCGCACCGCAGCACGCCATGCATCGAGATCCTTGGGATCGACAAAGGTCGTCTCAATTCCGCAACGACTAATATACTTCTCGAACAGTGAAACCGTTGACCCAAATACCGAGCGCGAACAGACTACGTGGTCTCCATGCTTCATCAGCGAGAGGCAGAGACTCATAATCGCAGCCATACCCGATGAGGTGGCGATAGCGCGTTCACCGCCCTCCATTGCTGCTATGCGGCGCTCAAACGCCTGTACTGTTGGGTTGGTAAAGCGCGAGTAGATGTTACCCTCGATATCTCCGCCAAAAGTGCCGGCGGCTTCTGCAGCGCTGGTGTAGACAAAGCTTGAGGTCGGGTAGATTGCATCGGAGTGCTCACCCTCTTCACTGCGGTACTGGCCTGCTCTGACGGCTAGGGTATCAGTTGCGTAGTGCGCATCAGTGAACTGCAGACGCTCGGGGCGTTCAAACTCTTTCTTGGCCATCGGTACCTCAGAATGCGCTATGTAGATCGGCAGATTCATTACTCTCGTCACTCTGTTTAGAGTCAGCACTGGCTTTAGCATCATCGTTGCGCTTCGCATCGATGCGTGCCAGGTAATCTTCAGAGACGGTGCCAGTTACGTATTTGCCGTTGAATACGCAGGTGTCAAAGTCATCGATCTTCTCATTAAACTTGGTAATTGACGCTTTTAGGTCATCGAGATCTTGATAGAGCATCCAGTCGGCACCAATCAGCTCACCGATCTCATCCGCTGTGCGCTCGTGGGCAATCAACTCGGTGGGCGACGGCATATCGATACCAAAGACGTTGGGGTAACGCACCTCAGGAGCAGCTGAGGCGAAGTAGACCTTGCGGGCACCCGCCTGGCGCGCCATCTCTACGATCTGCGCCGAGGTAGTACCACGGACAATCGAGTCATCTACCAGCATCACCACTTTGTCGCGGAACTCCGCCGCGATTGGATTGAGCTTCTGGCGTACAGACTTCTTACGCTGCGTCTGGCCCGGCATGATAAAGGTACGACCGATGTAGCGATTCTTGATAAATCCCTCACGGAAAGTCACACCCAGCTCTTTGGCCATCTCCAGCGCAGAGGTGCGGCTGGTATCCGGTATCGGGATAATGACGTCGATGTCGTGCTCGGGGAAGTCACGCAGGACTTTTTGCGCGAGCTTGTTACCCATCTCCATGCGCGCATGGTGCACTGAGATACCGTCGATGATTGAGTCCGGACGTGCCAGGTAAACATACTCAAACAGACAGGGCGCCAAGAGTGATTTTGAGGCGCACTGCTTAGTAGCGATCTCGCCATCCTGCGAGATAAAGATCGCCTCTCCCGGAGCCAAGTCTCGAACCAGTTCAAATCCAGATGTGTCCAGTGCAACGCTCTCAGAGGCCACCATGTATTCGGTGCCCTGCTCGGTTTCGCGCTTGCCGTAAACGACGGGGCGAATACCAAAGGGGTCGCGGAAAGCAACAATGCCGTACCCGGTGATAATGGCTACAACGGCGTAACCACCCTCACAGCGCTGGTGCACGCGCTCAACCGCTGTAAAGATATCATCGGCAGTCGGATTTAGTTTACCCAGCCCCTGTAGTTCGTGAGCAAAGACGTTAAGTAGAACTTCCGAGTCTGAGGTGGTGTTGATATGACGCAGGTCTGCGCGAAAGATCTCGTCTGCAAGCTGCTCTGCATTAGTCAGGTTGCCGTTGTGAGCCAAAGCGATGCCGTAGGGTGAGTTTACGTAGAACGGCTGTGCCTCAGCAGAGCTTGAGCTGCCTGCGGTTGGATAACGCACGTGGCCGATACCCATATTGCCGTTCATCTTCTTCATATGACGGGTGCGGAACACCTCGTTTACCAGCCCGTTATCCTTGCGCAAAAAGAAGCGCTGGCCGTCACTGGTCACCATACCCGCTGCGTCCTGGCCGCGATGCTGAAGCACCGTCAACGCGTCGAAAATGGTCTGATTTACAAAGCTTTTGGCAACAATGCCAACGATCCCGCACATTCTATTAACCTCGAAGAAGTATGCTGTTGCGTCTACCCTGCGCTACTAGCGCTCCAGATAGCCGCTCCTATCTGTTTAGCCATATCTTTGGTCCACCCCTCCAACAGCACAAAGTGCGGTATCAGAGATGAGGACTGCCACCAGTCGTTGGCTGCGACTGGAGTCATGCGCAGTAGCGCAACCATTACGATCACCACGAGACCGCCACGAACCACACCAAAGCCGACACCCAATAGGCGGTCCGTGGCGGAGAGTCCGGTGGCGCGCACCAGCGCAATGATCAACATCTGTATCAATGAGCCGCAGAGAAGCGTCAGCACAAAGAGTATGGCGAACGCTGCCATCAGCCCGGCAGCTGGATCTGGGAGGAAGGAGGTGATATGGGTGCTGAGAACACCCGAGAATAGCCGGGCGAGAACAAACGCCACTACCCAGGTGATGAGCGACATCGCTTCGCGGAGGAAACCGCGCTTAAGGCTCAACAAGCCTGACAGGGCGATAATCCCGACGATCACCCAATCTGTCCAAATCATCAACGTATCTCAGAAGAAATCAGGCAATATTTTACCAGAGCCTGATTGCGAACCCCAACTATTCACTAACTATTCAATCGTAAATCGAGTAATCATCCCATCAAGTGCATACTCTTGCTTGATACTCTCCTTGAGAGTTTCAAGACGAGTACGCTGCATCTCAGGTCCAATGTAAACGCGCACCAAGGTATCCGAGCGACGAATGTAGACTTTATATCCCGCTTTCAACAGGTCAGTCTGCAGTGCACGGGCATTGCGTTCATCTTTAAAACTGGCCAGCTGCAGCCCCCAAGCCACTGGCAGACCATCCTGATCGAGTCGCGGCGTATCCTCAGCTGGTGAAGGCCCGGGAGCGACTTCTGCCACCTCCTTTTGGATCTCTTCAGGCAAAGGTGCAATCTGGACTGGCTCAGCAGGCTCAGCCGGTTTTATATCAACAACGGCTGCCGCCTGCTCTGGAGTTGCTGCTTGAGGCTCGAGTGGCGCAAAAGGTTTAGGCGCAGGTGGTATCCGATTGGTCAGTTGGCGCTCTTTATAGCCTGCGGCATCGAATAGCAGCGGCGCAATGCTAAGAGAGATCACCACCAGTGCAATAGCGCCGACTGTTCGCTTCTTTAAGCCTGATCGCTTCGGGGCTAGTTCGCCTGCTGCATCTGCCACTCAAGTGCCTCCGTAACTGTTAAAAATGATCCGCACACTACCACCAGATCATCTGCGCTGACCTGAGGCTCAAGCGATTCAAGCGCTTCCATAACTGAATCGTAACTGCTTAGCGGGTTATTTACGAACGCTTGCAGCTCACTCGCGCTAGAGGCCCTCGGACCCTGCAGTGAAACTAAGTGCCACTCTGGCGCAAGCGCTTCGAGCTGCTGAACAACAGCAGCCCTATCCTTGTCCTTAAGCATTCCCAAAATGAAACGCAATTTGCCCGCAATTTGCAAATCCCGAAGACGCAATACCAGATATTTGGCGGCCTCTTCATTGTGCGCAACATCAAGCAACATAGGGGCCAGGCCTAAAGTAGAGCGCTGCATGCGCCCCATCATCTGAGCACTTTTCAGTCCCATTTTAATTTCAATAAGGCCCACTTCAGGGGCGATAAGAGAGAGCGCTTGAATCACACTCGGGGCATTTACTAACGGCAAATTGGGTCGAGGCAGTTCGTCGTAACTTAAGGCTTCACCTAGAACGTCGACTCCATGCCAGCTCCACAGATCACCCTGATGAGTAAGATCAAACTCAACACCACGACGCAGTAGCTCAGCACCAATTGCGCCGGCATGATCAACGACTGATTCCGGCGGCGTTCTAAGGCCGCAGATTGCCGGTTTACCTGCGCGAAAAACCCCCGCCTTCTCGTAACCGATCTGCTCTAACGTATCACCGAGCCAGTCAGTATGATCAAGTGCAACGCTCGTTAAAATGGCGAGATCCGCATCGATAATATTTACTGCATCCAAACGTCCACCCAGACCCACTTCAAGGATGACGTAATCAAGCTTCGCGAGTGAAAAGATATGCAGTGCGGCTAATGTGCCAAACTCGAAATAAGTTAATGAAATTTCGCCACGTGACTGTTCTATAACAGAAAAAGCATCACATATCTGATCATCCGAGGCGAGTCCACCCAAGAGCTGAATACGTTCGTTGTAGCGCAGAAAGTGCGGAGAAGTGTAGACGCCGGTACGGTAATTGGCGGATCGCAAAATGCTATCGAGCATCGCGGTGGTAGAGCCTTTGCCATTGGTTCCGGCTACCGTAATGACTTTAGAGCAACTGAGATCGATACCCATCCGCTGCGCAACTGAAGCCACGCGGTCTAGACCAAGCTCGATCTCAGTCGGATGACCCGCCTCGATGTAGGCGAGCCACTCGTTCAGTGAAGCTGGAGTTGCCACTGAGTCAGATATTATTCAGCAGCGGCCACAGGCTGCGCCGGCAAGCCCTGCAACTGACGCAGCATCTTGGCCACACGCTCACGCATCTCTTTGCGGTGGATAATCATATCGACCTGACCATGCTCAAGTAGAAACTCTGAGCGCTGGAAGCCCTCAGGCAATTTCTCGCGGACAGTCTGTTCGATTACACGAGGACCGGCAAAACCAACCAATGCACGGGGTTCAGCTACATTGAGATCGCCCAGCATAGCCAGAGAAGCTGACACACCACCATAGACAGGATCGGTTAATACAGAGACAAATGGCACGCCTGCTTTACGCATCTTCTCGAGAATGGCGCTGGTACGTGCCATTTGCATCAGCGAGAAGAGAGCCTCTTGCATGCGAGCACCGCCCGACGCTGAGAAGCAGATTAGTGGTTGGCGCTCTGCCAACGCAACCTCAGCAGCACGCACGAAACGCTCACCAACCACAGTACCCATAGAGCCGCCCATAAAGCGGAACTCGAACGCAACAGCTACCACAGGCTGAGACTCAAGCGTACCGCGCATCGCAATCAACGCATCGGTCTCGCCGGTATCGCGCTGAGCAGCGGTCAGTCGATCCTTGTACTTCTTGGAGTCTTTGAACTTCAGACGATCAATCGGCTCAATGTCTGCAGCCAACTCAGAGAGACTCCCCTCGTCCAGGAACTGAGTTAAGCGGGCACGCGCACCAATTCGCATATGATGCTCGCACTTAGGACAGACCGACAGATTCTTCTCAAGTTCCGGCTTGTAGAGCACCGACTCACACTTGGGGCACTTCTCCCACAAACCTTCCGGGATTGCGTTGCGTTTCTTCTCGGAACGTACCAGGTTGGGTACGATCTTATCTAACCAGTTACTCATCTCAATCCCCGAACTTAAGCGGCATCGACCGCTGTACGCATATCCTTAATGATCGCAGCCACCGCGGCAGGAATCTCCTGCGGGCGAGTTGATAGCTCAGCGATCTGATTGACCAACACACTACCAACAATTGCGCCATCTGCAACCTTGCAGACAGCCGCAGCCGATTCGCCATCACGAATACCGAATCCTACACAGAGTGGTAGGTCAGTGTCCTGACGCATCTCAGTGATGTAGGTTGCGACTTCGTCGACGTTAAGGGCTTTGGAACCTGTCACTCCTTTAACCGAAACGTAGTAAAGGTAGCCCGAGCCCTGCTCACAAATTGCCTTACGGCGCACTGGCGACGTTGTTGGCGAGATCAGGAAGATGATATCCAGGCCCTCTGCCTTGAGTGCAGCCATAAGACCTTCGGACTCAATCGGTGGCAGGTCAACGGTTAACACACCGTCGACACCGGCGGCTTTCGCACGCTGAGCAAAGTTTTCGTAACCGATCGCTTCAACCGGGTTTAGGTAGCCCATGAGTACAACTGGGGTATCAGCGTCTTGCTGGCGGAACTCAGCTACCATATCAAGTACGTCTAACAGGCGCGTACCGTGCATCAACGAGCGCTCACACGCGAGCTGAATGACAGGACCATCAGCCATTGGATCTGAGAACGGCACACCGAGCTCAATAACATCGGCGCCCGCCTCGACTAGCGCGTGCATCAGCGGAACAGTGACAGCTGGCTCAGAGTCTCCCGCAGTTACATACGGGATAATCGCTTTACGGCCATCGGCTTTCAGCTGGTTAAAACGCGCTTCAATACGATTCATTCGTCTTTTTTCCCTAAACGCTTACATCTCGATACCGTCGATCTGAGCGACGGTATGTATATCTTTATCACCACGACCGGAGAGATTCACGACGATCACTTGATCAGGCGACATCTCCTTCGCCATCTTCATCGCATAAGCCACAGCATGCGCAGACTCCAGCGCCGGCATAATACCCTCAATCTGAGTCAGTTTGCGGAACCCATCCATCGCTTCGTCGTCCGTCGCTGCAACATACTCTGCACGGCCTATATCTTTGAGATAACTGTGCTCTGGCCCTACGCCTGGGTAGTCCAAGCCAGCAGAGACCGAGTGTGTACCCAAGATCTGGCCTGCATCATCTTCCATCAGATAGGTACGCATACCGTGTAGTACACCTGGACGACCTGCGGTTAGAGGCGCTGCATGCTGGCCTGTCTCCAAACCAAAACCGCCCGCTTCCACACCGATCATGCGAGTTTCAGTGTCATCCATAAATGGGTAGAACATACCGATAGCGTTGGAGCCACCACCGACACAGGCGACGACTGCATCCGGCAGACGACCGATCTGCGCCATCGACTGCTGCTTGGTCTCACGACCAATGACCGCTTGGAAATCGCGTACCAGTTTAGGGTACGGATGTGGACCCGCTGCAGTACCAATAATGTAGTAGGTGTTATCGACGTTAGTGACCCAATCACGCATCGCTTCGTTCATAGCATCCTTGAGCGTGCGGGTACCCGAAGTCACAGGAATAACCTCTGCACCCAGAAGACGCATACGGTAGACGTTCAGAGCCTGGCGGCGAACATCCTCTTCACCCATGTAGACCTTACACTCAAGCCCCAGGCGTGCAGCAACGGTTGCCGATGCAACGCCATGCTGGCCTGCGCCAGTTTCTGCAATAACGCGCGGTTTGCCCATGTACTTTGCCAGCAGAGCCTGACCGATGGTGTTGTTAACCTTGTGGGCACCGGTGTGATTTAGATCTTCGCGCTTGAGCCAGATCTGTGCACCACCACAGTGAGCTGATAAACGTTCAGCATGGTAGAGCGGCGAGGGACGACCCACGTAATGCGCTAGATCTTTATCGAATTCAGCCTGAAAGTCGGGATCTTTACTCAGCCTTTCATACAGGGCTTCAAGCTCTTCGAGCGCGCCCATAAGAGTTTCAGAGACAAACCGTCCGCCATGGATACCAAAATGGCCATTAGCGTCAGGTACGTTAATTGAGTTGTTCTGCTCAGCTGTTGTTGACACGGTGCACCTCAGCAATAAATTGTTCTAATTTTTTGGCGTCCTTGATTCCTTTCGACTGCTCTACGCCACCACTCACATCGATAGCGTAAGGCCGCACCTGGTCGATTGCAGCAGCAACGTTGCCACTGTCCAGACCACCTGCCAGAGTAATCTCTGAAGCAAGTTCAGCTGGAATCCTTGACCAGTCGAATTGCTCGCCGGTACCTCCCGGAATCCCGGGAGTGTAGGCATCAAGCAAAACACCTCTCGCGTCTGCGTACGCGAGTATCTCTTGGTTTAGATCTAAATCTGGTTTCATCCGCAGCGCTTTGATGTAGGGCCGTTCGTATCGACCGCACTCCTCAGCCGTTTCACGACCGTGGAACTGTAACAGATCAACCTGCGTCTCATCGATAACCCGTTGAATATATTCAGGCTCCGCATCCACAAACAGCGCTACACTGGTTACAAAGGCGGGAAGACGAGAGATGATAGCCGCAGCATCTTGGATAGAAACCGCGCGCGGGCTTTTGGCATAGAACACAAAACCGAGTGCGTCAGCACCCGCATCAACGGCCGCTAACGCGTCCTCCATACGGGTAATACCACAGATCTTAACTCGCGTTCTCAAACCAAGCACTCAAGCGCAAAAACAAAGGTCGTATATTAACTTAGCAGCGCCGCGAACGAAAGCCTGAAAGCCCACTGTAGGAGCCTCTTCAAAGAGGTGGCGACTAGATCACGCGCTACGCTCAAGCCTAGGGGCGTTACAGGAAGAATGGACCCTGGTTACCGGGTGGAAGTTCGAACTTTTCGGGATATTTAACATCGACGAAGTACAGTCCCCACGGAGGAGCGGTTACACCGCCCATTCTTCGGTCGCGCGCATCAAGCACCTCGCGACTCCAGTCAGTGGATGCCTCCCCTGCTCCAATTTTCATCAGAACACCAGCAACATTACGCACCATGTGATGTAGAAACGCATTGGCACAGATATCGATCACGATAAGCTGCCCCTTTTTATAAACCTCTAGTGACTTGACCGTTTTCACCGGACTTTTTGCCTGACAGGCAATAGCGCGATAGGAGGTAAAATCATGTTCACCCACTAGATGCTTTGCGCCCGCCTGCATACGCTCTAAATTCAGCTCTTTATGCGTCCAGGTAACACCGCGGCTAAGAATCGCCGGCTTTACCTCAGCTGAATAGATCAGGTAGCGGTAGCGCCGCTCCATCGCTGAAAAGCGCGCATGAAACTCATCGGAGACCGGTTTAGCCCAGAGCACCGCCACATCATCCGGCAGTTTCGTATTGGTACCGCGTACCCAAGCACGATCTGGCCGCTGAACCTGTGCATCGAAGTGAATTACCTGGTAGCAGCCGTTTACGCCGGTATCGGTCCGCCCAGCACAGATAACATTGACGGGGTGGCAAGCTATCTGCGACAGAGCCGCTTCCAGAGTCTCCTGAACGGTTACTACACCCTCATCGCGCTGGGACTGCCAGCCGTGATAGTTATAGCCTGCGTACTCAATACCTAGCGCGTAACGGGTCGTAGAACGAGAAAGGGCGACTTGCGTCGCCCCTTGATTTTCAGATGTGTGTTGCATTAACTCAACTTATCCAACAGAGACTTGGCTTCGGCTTGCTGCTCAGCGTTGCCGTCGCGTGCGATTTCGCCAAGGATATCACGAGCACCCTCAGTGTCGTCCATCTCGATGTAAGCGCGAGCCAGATCCAGCTTGGTCTCCACCTCATCAGCACCATCAAGTGAATCCAGTAGATCGTCTTCAAGTAGATCCTCGTCATCACCCTCTTCTACTAACTCAATATCGCCATCATCTTCTGCCAGCATCTCATCCAGCTCATCCTCCAGACTCATGTCCAGATCATGCGCAATGTTGGCCGTCAGCTCGTCTTCGACTAGCTCACCCGGCGACTTAGGGCGCTCAGGCTCATCAATCGCCATCTCATTACTGAGGTCCTGCATCATCTCATCTAGGTCTGTTTCAGGGAGTGTATCCAGCTCGTCAACACCTGATGCTGCCACATCGGCAAGCTCAGCCGGAGCTTCATCAAAGGAATCACCATCATCAAGGGTTAAACCTTCGAGCGAATCAGTCGCCAACTCAGCATCTTCGAGGGGTTCGTCACCCAGACTCAGGCTGGTATCGAAGTCACCCAACTCAAGCAGATCGTCCTCCTCGACGGCTTCATTGTCATCGACACTGACCATCTGATCCAGGCCGGCCGCTGACTCCAACTCCGGTGGAAACTCCTCGTTGACACCGAGCTCCTCGATACCCATCCCCTCAGCATCCAGGTCAGGTGCTTCAAACTCGAGTGCAGTTGAGGCTTCAGTTGCTGAGTCAGTGTTCTGTTCAGTCTCGAGCTCCGCCGCATCGGCTAACAACATCTTATCGAGGTCATCATCAACTAGGTCATCGATCTCGTCATCTTCACTGACAGTATCGAGCGGCGCATCCTCATTGGGCTTATCCATCTCGATGGGCTCATCGATCAGCTCCGAATCTTCAATCTCAGCAGATTCGGCAACCTGATCCGACTCGGGTTCGATCTCTTCAGAGAAAAACTCCTCGTCGATCATATCGGCCGCCTCTTCGGCCACCGCCTCTTCACCAAAGTTGTCAGCAACTGCAAATTCGAGACCCTCGAGCTCATCATCCTCGAGGCTTTCATTTGCTGACGGCGCATCGCTAACCTGAGCATCATCGAGTGACTTATCGTCCAGCAGATCATCCCCGAGATCCGTCTCCAGCAGCTCATCTAGATCAGTATCGATATCCGCATCGGAGTCGAGCAATGCATCCAGATCATCCGCCTCTTGCGGCTCACCCGAAACATCTTCATCAAGGATGTCGTCAAGCACCGAGTCAATCTCCGAACCACCGAGCTCTGACTCATCGACCGCTTCCATCTCAGAGAGATCAATCTCTGCTGCAGGGGTTGGATCATCATCGAGGTCCAGATCCATATCTAGGTCAAGATCATCGAGCTCATCCACCGGATTCGCTTGAGCCTGACTCGCCAGCGCAGCTCCTGCTACTGCTGCTGTCGCCGCAACGGCAGGTGCTGGGCTCTCCTCAAACTCAGGAATTTCATCCTCGGGTGACTCCTCCTTCTTGCCCTTCTTACCCTTTTTGGACTTGCGAGGTGCCGGTTCATCATCGTAATCAGCTGACTTGCGACGACGCGCCAGCGCCGCAAGCGCCAGTAGAAGCAGCAGCACACCACCCGCGCCGCCTAAGTACAGCGGATTCGTCATCATCAGATTGATAAACTCATCCACCGGGCTCGGCTTAGGTTTGTTAGCCTCCTGTACCTGCTTCAGCATCTCTGCCTGTAGCGAAGCCATCTGCTGATCTTTCAATTCAATCAGGCGCTGCATTGCGGCGAGCTGCTCTTGAATCGAATCGAGCTTTTCGCCCAGCTCAGCATTCTCGCGGGAGACCTTATCCACCGACTCCTGCGTTACCAACAATCGATTCTCGAGATCCTCGTTACGCTGAATCAACTCAATCTCGCGCTCAGAGGGGCCTGTATCAACAACAGCTTTGTCACCCTCGACCTCGATAGCCTCCGCCTCAGGCGCCGCATCACTTGAAACGGATTCCTCCATCTCAGCCGGTTTTTCCGCTGTTACAATTTTCAGCTGACTCTCTGACGCATCAGGCGCACCCTCAGCGGTACCACTCGCTTGGGTATCAGCTGCAGTCGTATCCGGTTTAGCCTCAGGTTTAGGCTCTGACTTGGGCGCTGCAGCCGCGCGACGACTCGCCTTCCACTCTGCAGTCTGACGAGCCGCTTCGGCAATGGCCTGTTTGCGGGTCAGTGCACGAGCCTCCTCGGCCGTTGGTAGCTTCATCACCTGCCCAGCACGCATCACATTGATGTTTGAAGTTGGAAATAGTTGCGGGTTTTTACGCTGCATCGCTACCATCATCTGCTCGATACTGATGTCCGATGCATGCCGATTGTTCTTGGCCAGAACATAGAGGGTATCGTTGTTTTTGACGAAAATTTCGCCACCACCAACATTGGTTTGGATATTGGAGCGCTGCGCCGGTGCAGCAACTGGCTGCTGGGCAGATGCCGCCGGTGTCGTTGCCGCAGGCGCGTTAATCGCTGTCGTCACCGGGGCCGGGTCAAAGACCGGAGGATCAAGCAGTAACGTGTACTCCCGGACCAGTCGACCCTGAGGCCAGTTAACCTCCATTAGAAAGCTCAGGAAGGGTTCCTGAACCGGCACTGACGAGGTAACGTGGATAGACCCGCTACCGTCAGGGGCTACTTTTACTTGGAACGTAACATCACTGAGAAAACGTGACTTGGTTAGCCCGGCGAGAGAGAACTCGTCGATATCCGCCATGCGCGGCAGGATCTGTTGTGCTGAGAGGTCTCTAACCTGCACTAAACGGATGTCTGCATCGAGCGGCTCGTTGAGTGCCGAGTTGACACGAACCTCTCCGAGACCCAGTGCATTTGCCTGTCCTGCTGCAATTACCGAAGCAACCGCAAGACTTAGCGCGAGTTTGCGCACCATCTTATCTATCCTTATGTTTGGCCAATACACCTGCTTTTTGCCAGAAAAACAGGCAGTTGCGTTTCGCAAAACTAAATGAAGTATTGTAGGAAGATAGAGACTGGTCAAGCGAGCCCGGGCATTTATTCCCCGCTCGCTTTTTTGTAGGCTAAAACTGACTCAAAAGAGCTACATTAGTGAGCTGTTACAAGAGCGCGCAATGCGTCGACGGCATTCGATGCGCGGCCTAAGCGCTGTTCATCAAACAACAGAGTCATCAGCAGCACATTTGCATCTTGCGGATCAAAACGCAAACGGGCAACTAGGCACTCTTCGATGCCTGTGGCACTCTGAGTAGATGCCGAGGCGGAAGGTGCGTAACGCAGCTTAGCCTCGCGATCGATCAGATGAATCAGTTCACTAAGTTCAGCACCTTTGTCCAACTCAACAGCGAGTGTGACTGCGGTACCGTGAAACAGAGGCACCTCCACCGCTGACGCGTTTACTTCCAGATCCTCAGCACCAAGCAGCTCAGCCAAGCCCTCAGCGTAAAGCGCCTCAACCGGCATGGACGCATTTGCCATCGGTTTTTGAGGCTGTGCAATCAGGTTAAACGCCATACTTGCATCCAAGTACTTAGCCGCCGCTTCGCGTCCGTTGAGCAAGTGAGCCGTCTCGGTTGCCAGCGCCTGAACACCGGCCTGGTCGTGCATACTTGCCGGCAGCATTAGCGTTGCTGTCACGCGCAGCGGTTCAACAGCAGCCGAGAGCGTTCTTAGGATCACGGCTGTGGCCAGTAGCGCCGGCTCAGGTGAGCGATAGACCGCCCCTTTAGCCAGAGCAAGTTGGCTCTCACTAACACCGGCAAGCAAAAGCTCACCTTCCTCAGTTTCTGCTCGCGCATGCAAGTCAAACAGCGTGAGAGCAGGAGCGATTGCTACCAGGGTCTCGGCGGGAATCTCAGGTGCACAGAGAATGGCTAGCTTGGCATCATCAAGATCGATGTTAGCGTAGCTGCGCACACGCAGCGCACGTCCATTCACCATCAGCGAACGCCCTGCCTCTTCCTCTGTATCATAAAGTTCAAAGACCACCTCTTTAGCAAGCGGGTGATCCTCTAGCAGCTCAAGCAACTGCTCACCAGCTAGGGCGCTGACACCGAGAAGTAGAACTTTATTCGACATGACAAAACTCCAGAATAGAATCAGCCCGCAGATGCGGGCTGATAGAAAAAACGCTGTGAGAGCGCTCTATTAACGTTCGTTCAGAATGCGCAGCATACGACGCAGTGGCTCAGCCGCACCCCAGAGAAGCTGGTCACCGACGCTGAAAGCGTTGAGGTACTGCTTACCCATCTTCATCTTACGCAGACGACCTACCGGGATGTTAAGCGTGCCAGTAACTTTGGTCGGTGTCAGCTCTTCCATGGTGATCTGACGGTCGTTCGGCACCACTTTCACCCAGTCGTTGGCTTCGGCGATCATCTGCTCAATCTCACCCATTGGGATGTCTTTGTTCAGTTTGATCGTGAACGCCTGGCTGTGACAACGCATAGCTCCGATGCGAACACAGGTACCATCAATTGCGATAGGGTTGGCATGGCGACCAAGGATCTTGTTAGTCTCAACGAAGCCCTTCCACTCCTCTTTCGACTGGCCGTCGGCAACCGGCACATCGATCCAAGGGATCAGAGAGCCGGCGAGCGGCACACCGAAGTTATCAACGGCAAGATCGTTGCGCATTGTGTTGGCAACCTGACGGTCAATATCAAGAATGGCAGATGCAGGGTCTTTGAGCATTTCAGCCGAACCGTCGCGGATCTGGCCCATCTGCGTGATCAGCTCGCGCATGTTGCGCGCACCCGCACCCGATGCAGCCTGGTACGTCATTGAACTGACCCACTCAACATGACCGGCCTTGAATAGGCCGCCAAGGCCCATCAGCATCAAGGAGACAGTGCAGTTGCCACCGACAAAGGTCTTGATACCTTTGCTCAGCCCTTTATTGATGACATCCGCATTTACAGGATCAAGAATGATAATCGAATCATCGGCCATACGCAGAGCAGAGGCTGCATCGATCCAGTAACCGTCCCAGCCCGCTGCGCGCAACTGAGGGTAAACCGCTTTCGTGTAATCGCCACCCTGACAGGTAATAATCACATCCATCTGTTTGAGCGCATCAATATCATTTGCGTCTTTCAGCGGAGCGATCTCTTTACCGATCTCAGGGCCTGCCTGGCCTACCTGAGAGGTGGTGAAAAATACTGGCTCGTTGATCTGGTCAAAATCGTTCTCTTCCAGCATGCGCTGCATAAGAACCGATCCCACCATGCCGCGCCAGCCTACAAAACCTACACGATTCATGTTTAACCTCTGTTTTAAGAGTACTTCTTACTTCGGTATCCAATCCCGAAGACGATTAAAAAAGGCCGGTATCATACCGGCCTCTTTGAGCGATCTGGCCGTTTACGCGTTCAGCGCAGCAATTACCGCATCACCCATTTCCGTTGTGCTCACCTTCTGCATACCTTCAGAGAAGATATCCGCAGTACGCAGACCTTGATCGAGAACATCGCTTACCGCTTTCTCAATTCTATCCGCCGCTGCGCCCTGGTTGAGCGAGTAGCGCAACATCATAGCGGCAGATAGGATGGTTGCCAATGGATTTGCAATGTTTTGGCCTGCAATATCTGGCGCGGAGCCGTGACAAGGTTCGTACATACCCTGACTCGCTTTGTTCAGCGAAGCCGATGGCAGCATACCAATTGAGCCAGTGAGCATCGCAGCAGCATCGGAGAGTATGTCACCAAACATGTTACCGGTGACTACCACATCGAACTGTTTAGGTGCGCGTACCAGCTGCATAGCCGCATTATCAACGTACATGTGGCTCAGCTCTACCTCTGGGTATTCGCTCTTAAGCTCTTCCATCACCTCACGCCACAGAACAGTCACTTCGAGTACATTAGCCTTATCTACCGAGCAGAGTTTCTTACCACGCGCCATCGCAGCTTCGAATGCAACACGACCGATACGCTTGATCTCTTCTTCGTTGTAGACGTAGGTGTTGTAGCCTTCGCGAAGTCCGTCCTCGGTAGTGCGTACGCCGCGTGGCTGACCAAAGTAGATACCACCCGTTAGCTCGCGCACAATGAGAATATCCAGACCCGATACCACTTCCGGTTTCAGCGTTGATGCATCAGCAAGCTGTGGGTAGAGGATGGCTGGACGCAGGTTGCCGAACAGCTCAAGGTTAGAGCGGATACCCAACAGCCCTTTCTCTGGGCGAATCTGGAAGTCTGGGTTTGTGTCCCACTGCGGGCCGCCAACAGCGCCCAACAGAATACCTTTGGCGTCGCGTGCTTTAGCCAAAGTCTCTTCTGGCAGAGGTACGCCAGTTGCGTCGATTGCAGAGCCACCGAGGTGAGCTTCATCAAACTCCAGACCGAGGCTGTCCTGCTGGTTAACTAGCTCCAGCACACGACGCGCCTGAGCGATAATTTCAGGGCCGATGCCGTCGCCTGGAAGGATGAGTACTTTGTTTTCGTTCATTCTATTTCCAAAATTATTCTGTAGGAGCGCAGTTACACTGCGCGATAAAAGCCAAGATCGCGCAGCCTAGCTGCGCTGCTAAGGTTTCCCGAGTCGCGCAGCTTAGCTGCGCTCCTACCAATTATTTAATTGCGTCAAACAACCAAGGTGCCGACTCACGACGCTTAGCTTCATAGGCACGGATCTCATCGGCATGCTCAAGCGTCAGTCCGATATCGTCGAGACCATTGAGCAAGCAGTGCTTGCGGAATGCATCAACTTCAAAGTCGTACTCCTTACCGGCTGGGCTAACCACTTTCTGGTTTACCAGATCAACGGTGAGGCTCATACCCGGCTCAGCCGCAACCGCTTTGAACAGTTCGTCTACCTCAGCCTCAGTCAGGATGATAGGCAGCAGACCATTCTTGAAGCAGTTATTGAAGAAAATATCTGCATAGCTAGGCGCAATCACAGCACGGAAGCCGTAATCATCAAGCGCCCAAGGAGCGTGTTCTCGGCTGGAACCACAGCCAAAGTTTGTACGCGCAAGCAGAATGCTCGACCCTGCAAACTCTGGTTTGTTCAGAACAAAATCGGGATTGAGTGGGCGACCGCTGCAATCCTGATCCGGCTGACCCTCGTCAAGATAACGAATCTCGTCAAACAGATTCTTACCAAAGCCCGAGCGCTTGATTGATTTCAAGAACTGTTTCGGAATGATCAGATCGGTATCGACGTTCTTACGGTCCAGTGGAGCGACAACGCCAGTGTGAGTTTCAAACTTTTTCATTGTCGGACCCCTTAATTCATTTCCAATGTGCGCACATCGATGAAGTGGCCAGTCACAGCCGCAGCAGCAGCCATCGCTGGGCTCACCAAGTGCGTACGACCACCGAAGCCCTGGCGGCCTTCGAAGTTACGGTTCGAGGTAGATGCACAGTGCTCACCGTTACCGAGCTTGTCAGGGTTCATCGCCAGACACATAGAGCAACCCGGTTCACGCCACTCAAGACCCGCCTCGATAAAGATCTTATCCAGACCCTCAGCCTCAGCCTGCGCCTTAACGAGACCGGAACCGGGAACAACCAGCGCCTGTTTAATGGTGGCAGCAACCTTACGGCCCTTAACGACCTCAGCAGCAGCGCGCAGATCTTCGATACGGCTGTTAGTACATGAACCGATAAACACACGATCTAGCTTGATATCAGTAATCGACTGATCCGCTGTCAGCCCCATGTACTGCAGTGCACGGGTAATCGCATTGGCCTCATCTGAGTCCTTAGCCTTGGCAGGATTTGGTACTGTACCGTCAACCGCAACAACCATCTCTGGCGAAGTACCCCAGGTTACCTGTGGCTTGATATCTTCGGCGCGGATCTCAACAACCTTGTCAAATTGAGCGTCGGCATCTGATACCAGATCTCTCCAGCTCTCTACGGCTGCATCCCAAGCTTCGCCTACAGGCGAGAACGGACGACCTTTGAAGTACTGAATAGTCTTGTCATCAACCGCTACCAGACCGACGCGCGCGCCCGCTTCGATCGACATGTTACAGATGGTCATGCGACCCTCAATCGATAGAGACTGAATGGCTGTGCCACCAAACTCTAGCGCACAACCGGTACCACCCGCCGTACCGATCACACCAATGATATGCAGAACAACATCTTTAGCGGTCACACCCATGCCCAGCTCACCATCAACGCGAACCAGCATGTTCTTCATCTTTTTGGCAATCAGGCACTGAGTAGCCAACACATGCTCAACTTCTGAGGTGCCGATACCGTGCGCCAGGGCGCCGAATGCTCCATGAGTTGAGGTATGAGAGTCACCACAAACAACGGTAGAGCCCGGCAGCGTCATGCCCTGCTCTGGACCGACAACGTGCACGATACCTTGACGCTCATCGAGCATCTTGAATTCAACAATACCGTACTCATCACAGTTCTCATCCAGCGTCTTAACCTGAATACGCGAAACGGGGTCCACGATCTGGTCAACACCGCCCGCACGCTCAGTGGTCGGTACGTTGTGGTCAGGGGTCGCTAGGTTAGCGTCGATGCGCCAAGGCTTGCGGCCTACCATGCGCAGACCCTCGAAAGCCTGAGGCGAGGTCACCTCATGCAGAATCTGACGATCGATGTAGATCAAAGAGCTCCCATCTTCGTTCTGGCGAACGAGATGCGCATCCCAAAGTTTATCGTAGAGGGTCTTACCCATAATGCTCTCCTCAGCACAGCAATTAGGCTGTGATTTTCAGTGTGGCGAGTTTACGAGCAAGAGAGAAAATAGACAAATTCATAATCTGAATGAATATGATTCCAAGGAAGAATAGCTTTAGTCTCATTTTCGACAAATTATTCACCGTCAAGCACTTATCGCTGGTCCAATACAGATCAAATCTGCCTACGGTGAAGCGGATAAAAATTGGGCTGTTTATAGCAAATAGCGCCGTCCACTTTTTGCAAGGAACGCAAAGAGTGCACAACAAGGAATGCCGGAATGAGTAAAGAGTCAAATTCTCCCGGTCTGCCCAGAATTGTGGGTATTGGCGCTTCAGCCGGTGGGCTAGAGGCGATCAAAGAGTTCTTTGAATCCACGCCTGCCGATACGGGTCTTGTTTGGGTCGTGGTGCAACATCTGTCACCGGGCTATACGAGTGTTATTGGAGATCTACTGACGTCATCGACCAGAATGCCAATCCATGCGGCCGACGCAGGTGTGGAGCCTAAACCAGACAACCTCTATTTGATTCCTTCGAGCAAAAATTTGAGGCTGGATAAGAGCGGCAAGTTCACGCTCGACGTGGCTCGCGAGCCATACGTGAGCAAGGCGGTATTGTGCTGGTGCAGAGCGTCGAGACGGCTTGGGCGGAGCAAGGTTCCTAATTGAATTACCGGTTAACCCCGTATCCTCTGCCAAAGCGCTTGTGACTGAAAAGATCAAGTTGGACCTTGCGAATTCACAAATATTGTACGCTGCGGATAACCCGACCTTGCGTAAGCTTACCGAATATATTCTCAAATCCTTTAAACCGAAAAAGCTTGTGGTTAAAACAGATGGCAGTGAAGCGCTAAAAGAGTACACTTCAGCGAACGGCGCTTTTGATTTGGTTATTACGGATATATTCATGCCCAATATGAGCGGCTATGAATTGACTGAGCATCTGCGCGAACTGGGGTTCGCAGGGAAAATCGTTGGTCTAACGGCCGCCACACTTGGTGATGAAACCAACCGGTTAATTCAACTAGGGGCCGACGACGTCATCGAGAAACCGTTGACCAAAGAGAAACTTCTATAGAGAACCTACCTTGTCCCTATCTGCCCTAACTCTCTTCATCACCACCTTTTTCTTTGTCTCTATCACACCGGGTATGTGCATGACCTTGGCTATGACGCTGGGAATGACCATCGGTGTGCGCCGGACCCTGTGGATGATGCTAGGTGAACTTATTGGCGTTGGGTTGGTAGTCGTAATGACAATTATTGGCGTTGCTGCGCTGATGCTGCAGTATCCTCAGCTTTTTATCGCATTAAAGTGGGGCGGTGGGGCTTATCTACTCTACCTCGGCATCCAACTCTGGCGCTCAAAGGGCAAAATGGCAATCAAGTGCGACTCGCCCGATCAACTCGTAATCAGCCGTGCATCACTCTTCTCTCAGGGATTTATTACCGCAGTCGCCAATCCCAAAGGTTGGGCATTTTTTATCGCCCTCCTACCCCCGTTTATTGATAGCAGCCGCCCAATCCTTGCTCAATCAGCCAGTATGATGGGCATTATCCTATCGCTCGAATTTCTGTCACTGCTGGGCTATGCCGCAGGTGGAAAGGCCTTAAGCCACCTGCTGCGCAATCGCGGCAATGTACAGGTTATGAATCGTATCGCTGGCACGCTAATGATTGGCGTTTCGGCTTGGCTGGCTCTGGGATAGACGGTTATTGATATGGGTCCTTTTGAGTCGCTTGGTCTGCTGATTGTATGCATATTAGTCAGCATCTTCTTCTCTGTTTCTGAGCTCTCACTTGCAGCAGCACGACAGATAAAATTGACGCAGATGTACGAGTCTGGGAATGCAGCCGCACGTCAGGTCATAGCACTGCAAACGTCACCCGGCGCATTTTTTACGCTTATTCAAATTGGACTCAACTCAGTCGCGATTCTGGCAGGCATCATCAGTGAAAGCTATCTGACCCCTCACTTTAGCTCTGCCATGAGCCTGTTGTACCCAAGCCTTGCGCATTCGCAGCTACCCTCATATGCCGCATTCTCTTTCGTAACACTGAGCTTTATCCTACTTGCAGATCTAATCCCCAAGCGAATCGCAATGAATCATCCAGAGGCAATCGCCGTGAGAGTTGCGGGGCCTATGACACTCCTGATCACAGTGTTTAAACCACTAGTCTGGCTAATCAATGGTGTGGCCGATCTGTTTTTCAAGCTTTTCGGTATGCGAGCCGAGCGCAGCGATGAAATTACCGACGATGACCTATACACCATGATGGAAGCCGGTGCGGCAGCAGGACTACTGCATGCAAATGAACATCAGGTTATCGAGAACGTTTTTGAAATGCAGTCTCAATGCGTTACAACTGCAATGACCCCAAGGGAACATTTGGTATATCTCTCTATGTCAGATAGCCCCGCTGAGCTCAGGGCCAAGCTCTGTACCGAGGAACATAGCCGCTTCCTAGTTTGTCACGAGGGCATCGATACCGCGATTGGTTATGTTGATGCAAAATCCCTTCTCTCATTGCTGCTCAATAATCGTGAACTCTCAATCGATAGCACTATGATGAATGAACTGGTGATACTGCCGGATACATTGACTCTATTTGAAGCAATGGACAGTTTTAAGAGCCAAGGGGCCGATTTCGCTGTTGTGATGAATGAGTATGCGTTAATCGTTGGCGTTGTTACCGTCAAAGACCTGATGAGCACTGTAATGGGCGACTGGGCTCAGACTCAGGCGCATGAACAAATCATTGTTCGCGATGAAAACTCGTGGTTAATGGAGGGCTCGACCCCAATTACTGACGTTAGTAGAGCTCTGGACATAGACGAATTCCCGGACCCTCAGCAGTACGAGACGTTGGCGGGATTCCTGATGTACAGTCTCAAGCGCATTCCAAAATGTACTGAGTTTGTGAACTATGCCGGTTTTAAATTTGAGGTAATAGATGTCGATAATTTCAAGATTGATCAACTCTTGGTTAGTCGAATCAAATAGGTAAAAACATTGGCTCAAAACGCAACCGTCTACAAAGCGCACATTCAGATCGCCGATATGGATCGGCACTACTACGCAGATCACTCACTGACACTGGCGCAGCACCCCTCTGAGACCGAAGAGCGGATGATGTTGCGTCTACTCGCATTTCTGCTCTTTGCGTCTGAGCGGCTCGAGTTTACCAAGGGGTTAGCAGCTGATGACGAGCCTGACCTCTGGCGCAAGAGCTACAGCGATGAGATTGAGCTGTGGATCGATGTAGGCCTGCCCAGTGACAAGCGCATCCGCAAAGCCTGCAACCGCTCGGAACAGGTCGTTATACTCTGCTACGGCTCAGACCAAGCTGTAACACCCTGGTTAAACACAATTCACGCGGAGCAGACTCGTCAACGAAACCTACAGATAACGAGAATCCCTGATGAACAGTGTCAGGCTTTGGTCGGTTTAATAGCGCGAGGTATGCACCTGCAGGCGAATATTCAGGACGGGCAGCTGTGGATTAGCAGTGATTCGCTTGCTGTTATGGTTGATCCTGAGACGCTGGCAGTCTGAAAATTTCCCGCGCCTCCATTGGTTTAGAGAAGAGAAACCCCTGAACAACGTCACACTCTTCTGGCTCTAGCAGGCGCAACTGACTCTGTGTCTCCACACCCTCAGCAATAACAACTAAATTGAGCTTGTGCGCCATCGCGATCGTGGCGGTGACAATCTCAAGATCGCTATCGTTAGTATCTATATCCGCTATAAATGACTTATCAATTTTTACCTTGTCGATAGGCATTTTTTGAAGATACCGCAGCGATGAAAAACCCGTGCCGAAGTCATCTAACGAGAGCTCGATGCCGAGGTTACGAATTGACTCCAACTCAGCGATCCCCTCCTCCTCATTCTCCAACAAGAAATTCTCAGATATCTCAACTTCTAAGATATGCGTGGGGCAGGCAGTATGCTCAAGAGCCTCTTTGATCAACTTGAAGGCATAGCCTCTCTGCAGCGAACGCGGTGAGAGATTGACGGCTAAACGCCCAAACTGATAGCCCTCCTCATTCCAGGCTCGCGCTTGATTAAAAGCTTCGTGAATAATCCAACGCTCTAGCTGCTCAAGTTGGTTCGAGTCATCAGCAACACTTAAAAAGGCGTCCGGATAGAGCAAACCTTGATCTGGGTCCTGCCACCGTAACAGCGCTTCAATTCCGTAAACTGATCGATCTGATAGACGAATCTGTTTTTGATACAACAATTTAAATTCGCCCGCCTTCAGTGCGCGAGCTATACCTGACTCGATTCGCAAGTGCTCGGCCGCTTTATCAGCCATCTCCTTTGCGAAGAATTGATGCTGTCCCCGCCCAAGATCTTTTGCTCTATATAGGGCGTTATCAGCAGCTCTCAATAGTGCATCAAAGTCCTGACCATCCTCGGGATAGGTCGATATACCAATACTCAAACCCACCTTGAGCGAATGGCCGTCTATATTGAGCGGTTTGGCAAACTGCTGAGTTACCTTGTGCGCCAGATCTTCGAGTTCGTGAATCGACAAACTGCCCTCAAATGCCAAAACAAACTCGTCACCACCTAACCGAGCCGCAAGGTCATCGCGCCGGACAGCTGTGCGAAAACGCTGTGCCGCAGTTTGCAGCAGATGGTCGCCAGTTCGGTGGCCGTAACTATCGTTTACATATTTAAACTTATCGAGGTCAATATAAAATAGAGCGACCCCAGCGGAGTTTCGCTGAGCGTGAGCCAACAGTCGCGCAAATGCTGTTTTTAAAGAGTGACGATTGAGCAGACCGGTGAGTTGATCCTCATTGGCCAGTTTGATCAACTCAGATTCAAGCCGCTTACGTTTATTAATCTGACGCCAGGTCGAGAAGAACACCTTATCACCTTGGTAGACGCCCTCACGAATCTCAACCTCGACCCAGAAGGGTTCTCCATCTATCCGCTGGTGTACCCACTCAAACGTGAGTTCACCCTCTCGTACAATCTGTTTGGTGATGGCACGCGCAGCTTCATCTGATGGTTCGCCTGAGGGTTGATTAGATGGAGAGAGCTCGAAGGGTAACTTACCCATCAACTGCTCTCTGGTGCCATGCAACATTCGCTCTGCACCATGATTACACTCGACTATCCCACCATTCTTTGCCGACAGGATGAAATAGGCCTCAGGAGCATTATCAAAAAGTGTCTGATACCTCTCACGCTCCTGCGCGGCGTGGCGGTTTGAAACGGTTAGACGGCCATTTGCCCGGCGAAGGTCCGTTGTAACGCGTGTAATGACTACCAGCAAGAAAAGCGCAAATACAACGAACATGACCCGGGAAAAAGCTGACTGATACTGGCTATCTAGCAGTGAAACTTCGAACTCAAGCAGATGTTGCGACAAGAATGCAGTCAGGAAACAGAGGATCGACAGCGCTATGTTTAACCAGCGAAAAAGACCCTGATACATATAAATCCCCACTATCAAAGGCATCAGAGCAATAACCGAGGCCGATGAGTCAACCGGTATTGCCAGCGCAAAAGTGGGAATCAAGATGATTGTACCACCTGCCAGATAGAGTGACTGGGAGCGAAGTATGGAGCCATTTTTAAGGCTAATCCGAGCCGAGGCTGAAAACAGGCCGACACCAACCAAAAAGCAGGCCGCTAACGTCCACTGCTGATAAGCCAACAGAAGGATAGTCGGGATCAGCGAGAGGGGAATTGCAGCGTAGACCTGCATATGATACTCATCCTCGGAGAGCGGAAAATGAGTGTCGGCCGGCTGCTGCGGAGCTTTCATACGTTAGTTAACCTGCAGGGTACTGATACAGGTTTAAGTCTAGTAGAGTCTCATTTAATTTGCTTTCTAAAGTGTCTTGCGAAGCTTATGCCCAGCAGCCAACGTGCGTATGACTAGAGATCTGATGCAACATAGGGTGGAAGATCTTCCAAGCTGGGTACAGGTGTTGACTTGCCGTTGTCGTCAACCGCCACGAAGCGAAAAGTAGCCTCAGTCACCTTCTCGCGCTCACCGATGCGACCGCGGCGTACCCAAGCCTCAACATGGATATCGAGTGATGTGCGCCCCACTTTCTCAACCTCGGTATAAACACCCAAAACATCACCGACCTTAACCGGTCGGATGAAGCTCATACTCTCTACCGCAACAGTAACAACGCGACGTTGCGCGCGCTGACCCGCACAAATACCTGCTGCAAGGTCCATTTGCGACAGCACCCAGCCACCAAAGATATCCCCGGACGGGTTAGTATCTGCCGGCATCGCCAGTGTACGAATAGTTAAGCGCCCACGCCCCGGCACGCTGCTCTCTGTTTGGCTCACGCTCTTTCTCCGTCCTGGTGCTTAGTTTGCGTAGATAAACGGTGCAAGCTCGACAGAGACGAAGCCCACAGGTTTCATGATTTTGTCGTCTGAAGTGCGTTTGAGTACGAAGACCGGTTTACCCAGATAACTCGACGCGTGAGCAACCACCTCTTCTCCCTTCGCGGCATAGTGCGCAACGGACTCCTGCGCCACCGCTTCGCTGGCGACATATTTCGAGGCGTTGTTGTCGTTGACTGCCTGCTGCGCGCCGATAAAGTCGACCGGCAGATCCCGCACTAGCGCCAGAGAGACCTCTAGGCTTTTGACGATTAACGGGTTGTCCAACATCTGCGCAACGCTACGCTCGGGCAGGTTTTCAGCCTGCTCTGCTAATTCGGCTAGCTGAGCCTGTATCGTCTCAATCTCTTCAGGCGGCACCACGCAGGATTCAATGCTGACTTGCATGTTCTTTGCCAGCGCTAGGTAATAACTGGCCGTTACAAAAATATCGCAGACGGCGTCGAGGGTTTCGGTCAGGTCGCTCTCGGCCATCGCATGGATCAGCTCTTTGAGCTCCTCAACGACTCGCGCCTCTTGATTCAGCAACTCCTCCAACGTAGCTGCACGCTCGCCAGGAAACTTCCCAGCCGCAGCATTCCAGGCAACGATCTCATCAGCCAGACGTTTAAGTGGGGTGGCGTAAGTGGGCAGTGTCATGCTTTGCTCTCTTCTGAATTCTGTGGGATATCTAGGTTTTCGCTATCAGCGGTTTCGTCTGAGCTAGGGGCTACCAGCAGTGAACCCTCGGGCAAGACTTCGTCTTGAGAGTGCTCTTCAGACGGCAGCTCTTCAACTATTAGTTGCAGCTTATGATCTTCAAAATCGATATGTCGATGCTCAATATCAGGCAGGGCTTTCGTTACCTTGGTAGAGAGTGTTTTGAATCGCTCTACTTTACCGTACAACCCCTGCTTACCGGCAAGCGCTGTGACCGTGTCATTATAATGATTTCCCGCAGTGTTTAGGGTGTTTCCAAGCTTGGACAGACGCTCAGCTAGGGTGCTCACGGTATTAAAAATATCCCCCGCCTTCTCACTAATTTCTCGCGCCTCGGCATTGGAGCGCTCGATCATCCACAGGTTCGAGACGGTGCGCAGGATCGGTATCAGTGTGGTGTGCGACACCAACACGATGCCTTTGCGATAGCCGTAGTCAAACAGATCCCTATTCGACTTCAGCGCTTCAATGTAGGCTGGCTCGATAGGCATAAACATAAGCACAAAGCTTGGACTGCGCATCCCAACAACATTGGTGTAATCCTTTGAGGCCAGATCGTCGATATGGCCTTTTACCGCTGCAACATGCTGCTTCATCGCGGCATCGGCCTCGTCCGCGGACTCTGCGCTAACCACACGATCATAGGCATTCAGCGAGACCTTTGAGTCGATAATGATATGTTTGCCATCTGGCAGCTTAATAAGGTAATCGGTCTGTTTGCTTTTGCCCTCTAGATCTTTAAACGAGGACTGCGTCTCGTAGTGGGCATCCTCTACCAGACCACTCATCTCGAGCGTGCGACGAAGCTGAGCCTCACCCCAAGCTCCGCGCTGCTGCGAGTCACCTTTGAGCGCGCTGGTCAGGTTAGTGGCATCACGGCTCATGTTCTGAGCCATCTCCATCACCTTGAGGATCTCGGCGTTGAGCTTGGCGCTATCGCGCGTACTCGATTCGTGGATCTCATTGGTGCGCTTCTGGAACCCCTCCAGCTGCTCTTTAAACGGCTTCAGCAGTGCATCCAGGCTGATTTGGCTGGTGGTCGCGAAGGTCTTACCCTTCTCTTCAAAGATTTTATTCGCGACATTTTCGAACTCTTTGGTCAGCTCTTCGCGGCTTGCCTTGATCTGTGCCCGTTCACGCTCAAACTGCTGCTCTTTCTCCTGCAGACGTGTCTGCTGCACACTGTGCTCATGACTGAGAGCTGTGTAGCGTTCGCGCAGCTGTTCCAGCTCTTGCGTTCGACTCTGGAGTTGGCTCTGAACCTGCTCCAGGTGAGCTGTAAGCGTTGAGCGGTCGATTTCTAACTCATGTGCACGTCGCTGCTGCTCTTGTGCCTCTCCTTTCAACCGCTCGATCTCGGTCTCAACAGCGGCCAGTTGGCTCGTGGCACGTTCTACCTCTGCGCTGAGCGGTGTCAGTTTACGCCCCTGCCAGAGGAACCCAACCGCGCCTCCTAAGAGTAACCCGATAATCAACAGCAGTATCAATTCAACAGACATGGTTTTAACTCAGTCCCACTCTCAATGTTTAGGCTATCAAGCCTGTGAAGCACGCCAGCTGTGCAGCTTTTTGTAACTCTGAAGCAGACGTTGGTGCCGGTCTAGCCCCTCAAGCTCCATCCCGACCGGCTCAAGCCCTGGGAAGCGAATCTCACCGCTAATCGCACCGTAAACCTGAGCCATGCGCTGGTCACCAAACATTCGGCCAAAATTGCGCTGATAGTCCCCTTGTTCCATATCTTCACTCAGCTCAACCTCGAGGGCAGCGCTCAGGGCTCGATAGAAAAGACCGCGATCAACGGTGTTATCATTGTACTGCAGGAAAGTCTCGACCAGCTCTTGAGCGCTCTCCAACTGCCCTAATGCAAGACAAATCAGCAGCTTAAGCTCGAGTATCGTTAACTGTCCCCAGTGAGTGTTCTCATCAAACTCTATGCCGATGAGTGTGCGAATATCGGTGTAGTTATCCAACTGACTCTGCTCTAGACGCTCCAGCAACTCTTGCAGATCCTCGTCGCAGAGTTGATGCAGGCAGAGTATCCCTTCCCGGAACTCCAGTGCTTTATTGGTGTTGTCCCAAATCAGGTCTTCAACCGGATAAACCTCAGAGTAGTCAGGTACCAGAATTCGGACGGCCGGCACACCCAGATCGTCATAAACGGCTTGATACACCTCTTTGCCCAGGTCCGCGAGGATACCAAATAGCGTCGCGGCCTCTTCAACATTGGAACCTGCAAAATCCCAGTCAACGAATTCAAAATCCGGCCGATCACTGAAGAAACGCCAGCTCACGAGGCCACTTGAATCGATGAAGTGCTCCACAAAGTTGTTTGGCTCGGTTACTTCCAGCGAATTAAAGGTGGGCGCCGGAAGGTCATTCAGCCCCTCAAAACTTCGCCCCTGAAGCAACTCCGTCAAACTGCGCTCAATAGCTACATGCAGGCTTGGATGAGCACCAAAGGAGGCAAACACACCGCCCGTTTTAGGGTTCATTAAGGTTACACAGGCGACTGGGAACTGACCGCCTAGTGATGCGTCTTTAACCAGAATGGGAAAGCCCTGCTCCTCTAGCGCTCTTATCCCTTCAACAATGCCAGGCCAGCGCGCTAGCACCTCATCCGGCACATCGGGTAGTGCTAACTCTTGCTCCAGGATTTCACGTTTTACTGCACGCTCAAAAATCTCAGAGAGACACTGAACCTGAGCCTCCTCAAGCGTATTACCGGCACTCATACCGTTGCTTAAGAAGAGATTCTCGATCAGGTTTGATGGGAAGTAGACCGTCTCTCCGTCCGACAGACGCGAAAACGGTAGAGCACAGATCCCCCGCTCTTCGTTCCCCGAATTGGTATCAATCAGATTTGAGCCACAAAGCTCATCATCTGGATTATAGATCGCCAGAGCGTACTCATCCAAAAGACCCTCAGGCAGACTGTCATCTTCAGTCAATTCAAACCAGCGCTCGTCAGGGCGATGAACGAACTCAGACTCGGCAATCTCAGCGCCAAAGTACTGATCGTTATAGAAAAAGTTACACGAGAGGCGTTCAAGAAACTCTCCGAGAGCCGAGGCGAGTGCAGCCTCTTTCGTTGCCCCTTTGCCGTTGGTAAAACACATTGGCGAAGCAGCATCGCGGATATGCAGTGACCAGACATGTGGCACGATGTTGCGCCATGAAGCGACCTCGATCTTCATTCCGAGGCTCGCCAAAATCTCAGTCATTTTAGCGATGGTCTGTTCGAGTGGCGCATCCTTGCCTTCGATATAAGTCTCACCCTCGCCTGCGACATTGAGCAACGCTTGCGCATCATCGTCTAGGCTTTCAACCAGTTCAATTTGGAAGTCAGGCCCCTCTTGCACCACCTTTTTAACCGTGCAACGCTCAATCGAGCGAATAATCCCCGTACGGTCTTTGTCGCTGATATCTTCGGGTAGCTCGACGTTAATCTTAAAGGTCTGTTTGTAGCGATTCTCTGGATCGACGATATTGTTTTGCGACAGTCGTATGTTGTCAGTGGAGATGCCTCGCGCCTCACAGTAGACCTTGACGAAATAGCCGGCACAGAGTGCCGATGAAGCGAGAAAGTAATCGAACGGTCCGGGTGCAGAGCCATCACCTTTGTATCGTACCGGCTGGTCTGCAATGACAGTGAAATCATCAAACTTAGCTTCGAGGCGTAAGTTATCCAGGTAATTTACTTTAATTTCCATTCTGTTTTCTATAAACGGTTAGGGTCATTTAACACCTTTACGGCGCGTTGATACGCCAACTCAATTGCAGCGACCGAGAGCGGCTTGTTCAAACAAGCATCGGCACCCGCCTCCACAAGGCGTTGGGCTTCCCGCCCAACAGTTGCTGCTGTTACCCCAAGAATAACGCGGCTGAACCCTAGCTCGCGCAGATGCCGGCAGAGCTCGTAACCGTCCATCTTGGGCATGTAAATATCTGTAAGCACCAGATCGATGCCGACGCCAGCCTGGATCAGTTCCAGTGCTTCACGACTATTGGACGCTGGGCAACGATGACTACACTGATCAACAGGTTAGTAACCCCACTTCCGACAGCCAGCTTCTCAAAGCGCTGTTCGGCTCCAAACTCTCTACTGGCCACCAGGGCATAGAGGCCGAGTAAAAGTAGTATCGCAGCACTAATATTTCTCAGCGCTAATGGGATAATCAAATCAGTCTCGAAATGCAGAGGACCGTAGAGCACCAATAGTGTGTAGATGGCTCCCAGTGCAGTAGCACGTAGTGGAGAGAAGAGCACAAAACTGAAAACCAAGTAGATAGCCAGCGACTGCGCGGGCAACTGGCCGGCGTTATACAGGTTATTGAAATACATTATGATCGTCAGCGCGACCATCCATAGCTTCGGTCTTCTACTGACCTCTTCGATACTTCGAAGCCACCACCAGGTTCCAAAGGTCAGTGCGATACCAACGAGACCGTGCAGAGCGACGGGGTCCAAAACAAGAATAGCGACGCTCGCCCATGCGGCCGATAGAAGCAACCGTTCAAGCGCGAGCTTCTTGCGAACCTCTACCAGATTACCGATGTCAATCAGCGTAATGAGAGGCCAGATAACGACCGCATTGAATGCCAACATTCGCATGTGCAGTGGCCAATCCAGCTCTTGTGCTGGAATGAAACTTGCGCCGGCGAACAGTCCCCACAACAGAACACCGCTCGGTAGCCGAAAACGCTTCGGTACAGCAAGAACGAGCACCAGTAGAGCGACAGGAAAAAACGTCAAAGTAATCGCGCCAGCCTGAGCAGTGCCAGCAAGTAGAAGCAGAACCGGAACAGATATCAGCACTCGAAGAGTTAGGTGTGAGGGGCGACGCAAAGATAGGATTAGGGTACCGCATACCAAGCAGACTAAGATCAGCAGAGGGAGCAGACCTTGCTCCTGGCGAAGCAGTTCTGAAAACTGAAAAAACCAACCCAACTGATTGAACGCCAAGAAAAGACTATATCCAGCCCCCGATACGAAACTAGACAACGCCACACGACGAAGAATGCTGTGCTCTTTCGACTGCAATTCAATATTTTGCACGCGTTTTGCCTATATTTCGGTCAACTCTTATTGGACAGAAGTTTATCACCGATTCACTTGAAGCCCTAGATCAAGGGCCGGCAAACTACAGACAGGCACAATTGCTCGAAGAGTTATCGTTTTGCGTTGCAAATTGCGACGCAAAATAAGATATGCGAAACACAAAATAGCCCTAGATAGAACGATAAAGGAGAGGAAATTGAGGTGCAGACAAGCTGCTTTTAGCCTGAGACCTCATAAAGGAAGCCGCGCATTTGTGATAGCCTGGCGATCCTGACTTTCTCACTCTGACTGCACTTCGCTGCATACATCTCGCGATCGGCCAGCGCCAGTAACGCCTCCGGATCATCGGGCAGATTTGCATCGAGAATTAGGACACCAATAGAGGCGTTAACCCGCAGCTCTTGCAGCGCAAAGCTCTCCACTACGCGTTCCACTGCCTCATGTAACCGTTGGCAGATAACCTCTTCGGAGTCCGGGTGAGTGTTATCGACTAACAGAGCAAACTCATCACCGCCGATTCGAGCTAAGGTGTCAGAGGGGCGAGTTTCATCAAGCATCTCTGCTGCCAGAGCTTTAAGCAGAGCGTCACCCTCGTGATGACCCCGTGTATCGTTGACTGCTTTAAACTTATCGATATCGATAAAGGCCAGCAACGGAGTTAACGCCTCGCGCTCCTTGTGCGCCAGTACCTGCCTAAAACGGTCGATAAAGAGATAACGATTCGCTAACCCGGTGAGCGTATCGTGCGTTGCAAGGTTGAAGGTAGACTCTAGCTTCTCTTCAACAATCTCTTTTTGCCGGTGCGCCCAGATCGCCCAGGCGAGCAGCAGCGACAGCAGCAGTGCGCCAGTTATAACGATCCAGCCATGTTGTTTCCAGTCGAATTCAACCGGATCGATCGGGAAAATAAACTGATCTAATTCAAGCACTGCGTCAGACGGAATCTCACCGATACTGGCAAGATAAGATTTGATAGACATCCAGCGCTCGGTATTCATATAACCGATGGGGACTAAGTCCTTGGACATGTGAGAGTGCATCAACAGCGCTTCATAGCGTAAATGCGAGAGTGACTTCTCGGGTGCGAAGCGCGAGACGATCTCTATGGCTTCGCTGGGATACTGCAACGCATATTCCCACCCCCGCAGACTAGCTTGAGTGAAAGCACGTACGTCTGCCGGCCGCTCTTGTGCTAATTGATCGGTAGTGAATAGCACGTCGGCGTAGAAGCGGATGCCGTAGTCGGCCGGATCGATAAGATTGTACTCTTCACCCAGCTCTTGCAGTGAATAAGGCTCGTTAGTTGCGTAGCCGTTAAAAGCGTCAGTTTCACCATTAATCAGTGAATCAATGTTAAAGCTGGTATCGATACGCTCGACCTGCTCAAGCAAGTTAAGTTGATTGAGCATCGCCACCAACTCAAAGCTGGCATTATTCGGTAACAGCATCACCCGCTTTTCTCGCAGCTGTTCAGCACGTTCGATACCCGAACTTTTTAGCGCAATAAACCGCGCCGGTGAGGTTTGGAAAATCGCTGCCAACGCTTTAACCGGTGCTCCCTTCACGCGTTCTGCCACAAGGTTACTGGATGAAACACCAAAATCAGCCCGTCCCTCAAGCACTTCAGTTAGGCTATTCCTGCCGGGACCTCCCGGACGAATCTCTACGGCAAGACCGGCCTCTCTGTAATAGCCTAACTCCTGAGCGACATAATATCCGGCAAACTGAAACTGCGGTTTCCATTTGAGCTGCAGGACCAAGTGGTTGTCGGCCCCAGCGAACTGCGCTTGCAGAAGAGTGAGAAAAATCAGAAGCTTCAGACGCATAGTTAGATTCCAATCAATACCCTAGAAGCATAGTTTAGAAACTACGATTGTCTTGCCTGTGAGACTATTTGATGATTTAAATCAGTAAAGCAAGTGCAGCAGACCAACTGCTCTGTTTCGCAAACCCTCTTAGTCTCCAGCCAGGTCAGGGAAGAAACGTCCGACCCGGAAAATAATGGACTGAAATTGTCCTATATCAATTAACATCTCGAGCGATTCGACTAGCCTCTCCAAAGACAATTGTGCACTGCAATATTTCTGTAGGAGGGGCAGCCTCAATGATCTCTGATTCAGTTGTGGAACTATCGCGCTGGCAATTTGCCATTACCGCGATGTACCACTTTCTCTTCGTTCCACTGACGCTTGGGCTCTCGTTCATGCTGGCGATCATGGAGTCGGTCTATGTGATGACCGGCAAACAGGTCTACCGCGATATGACGAAGTTCTGGGGCAAACTCTTTGGTATCAACTTTGCCCTCGGTGTCACCACCGGTCTGACGATGGAGTTCCAGTTCGGCACCAACTGGGCCTACTACTCGCACTACGTCGGTGATGTCTTCGGCGCACCGCTGGCGATTGAGGGTCTTGTGGCTTTCTTCCTCGAGTCCACCATGATCGGCCTCTTTTTCTTTGGCTGGGATCGTCTGAGCAAAGTGCAGCACCTGGGCGTTACCTGGGCTGTTGCTATAGGCTCTAACTTCTCTGCACTGTGGATTCTGATTGCCAACGGCTGGATGCAGAACCCAGTGGGCGCCTACTTCAACTATGAAACCATGCGTATGGAGATGGAGAGCTTCGCTGATGTGATCCTTAACCCTGTAGCGCAGGTTAAGTTTGTTCACACAGTCTCTGCAGGGTACGTTACCGGCGCCATCTTCGTGCTAGCAGTCAGCTCCTACTTTATGTTGCGCGGTCGCGATATCTGCTTTGCACGACGCTCCTTTGCTATCGCGTCCGCCTTCGGCCTGGCCTCAGCGCTGTCGGTTATCGTACTGGGCGATGAGTCCGGCTACGAAGTGGGTGAAGTACAGAAGGTAAAACTGGCCGCTATTGAGGCCGAATGGGAAACTCACCCTGCACCAGCGGCCTTTACTCTGGTTGGCCTACCTAACGAAGAGACGCAGCATACCGACTACGCCATCAAGATTCCCGGCGCACTCGGCCTGATTGCTACTCGCTCGCTGGATGAAGAGGTGATCGGTATCGCTGATCTGGTTGAGCGCGCTGAGGCCCGTATTCGCAACGGTATCAAAGCTTATGCCTTGCTGACCAAGCTGCGCGGCGATGAGGATACCCCTGAGAACCGCATGCTGTTTGAGCGCGTCGTACAGGACTTGGGTTATGGTCTGCTGCTTAAGCGCTACACCCCAGATGTGGTTGATGCAACTGAAGAGCAGATCAAGCAGGCTGCCAAAGATACCATTCCAACTGTTGCGCCAATGTTCTGGACCTTCCGTGTAATGGTTGGGGCCGGCTTTACAATGCTGCTGCTGTTTGTACTGGCGTTCTGGTTCACCACCAAGCGCGTAGAGCACAAAACCCGCTGGTTGCAGTACTTTGCTCTGTACTCGCTGCCCCTTCCGTGGATCGCCTCAGAGATGGGCTGGTTCGTAGCTGAGTTTGGCCGTCAGCCTTGGGCGATCGGTGAGATTCTACCCACCTACGTCGCCACCTCTCACCTAACAGTGACTGACTTGTGGATGTCACTTGCAGGCTTTATCGGTCTCTACACGCTGTTCCTCGTGATTGAGGTCTACCTGATGGTGAAATATATCCGCAAGGGCCCAAGCGCGTTGCAGACTGGCCGTTACCACTTTGAACAGGACGCTAAGCCCCAAACTCAAGGAGAGGTGCACAGTTATGTTTGATTACGAATCCCTACGCCTCATCTGGTGGCTGCTAGTTGGCGTGCTGCTGATCGGCTTTGCCATCGCCGACGGCATGGACCTCGGCACGGCAATGATGATTCCCGTGCTGGGTAAAACCGATACCGAGCGTCGTGTGATTATCAACACCATCGGTCCCCACTGGGACGGCAACCAGGTGTGGCTGATCACTGCTGGCGGTGCCATCTTTGCGGCCTGGCCGCTGGTTTACGCCACCGCCTTCTCCGGTTTCTACTGGGCGATGCTGTTGGTGCTCTTTGCCCTCTTTTTCCGTCCAGTCGGCTTTGAGTACCGGTCAAAGAAAGATTCGGTGCAGTGGCGTACTACCTGGGACTACGCCCTGGCGCTTGGCTCCTTTGTTCCATCGCTGGTATTCGGCGTGGCGTTCGGCAACCTCTTCCTCGGTGTGCCATTCCACTTTGATGAGTTCACGCGCCCAATCTACACAGGCTCCTTTTGGGCACTGCTCAATCCGTTTGCGATTGTCTGTGGCCTGGCGAGCGTAGCCATGCTGGCACTGCAGGGCGCTACCTGGTTGCAGATGCGTGCTGGTGGACAGGTACAGTGGCGTGCGCAGGCAGTCGCTACGCTACTTGGCCCAGTGCTGACGCTACTGCTGGTGGTTGCCGGCGCCTGGCTCTACTTCGGTATCTCAGGCTATGCGATTAGCTCTGAGGTGATTGGCGATGCGGCATCGAACCCGCTGAGCAAGACTGTAATACAGACGGAGAACTGGTTTGGTAACTACACCACTTACCCCATTCTCTGGGCGCTGGTACTGGCTTCAGTGGCACTGCCTCTGCTCACCAGTCTGGTAGCACGCGCTGGCAAGTCCGGCTTCGCCTTCGTACTGAGCTCTCTGACGATTGCTGCAATCATTCTGATGACGGGCTTCACACTCTTCCCGTTTGTGATGCCTTCGTCGAGCGACCTTGCGAGCGCCCTTACCCTCTGGGATGCCACCTCGAGTGAGCTAACCCTCGAGATCATGTTCTGGGTAGCGCTGGTATTCGCGCCGATTATTCTGACTTACACCTTCTGGGGCTACTACAAAATGTGGCGCCGAATTGAGCCAGAGTTCATCGAGCAGAACAGCCTGTCTAACTACTGATTAACGGAGGGAGAGAACTATGTGGTATTTCGCTTGGATACTGGGCGTGCTCTTGGCCTGCAGCTTCGGTATTATCAACGCTATGTGGCTAGAGAATCTCGACGAAGAGATCGGTTGCGCAGACGATTGACGTACCCGATGCCGCTCACTGTAGGAGGGTTGTAGCGCCAAGCGCTATTATCCGACCGAGACAGCCTTTGATGGCGTAGTGTATTACCCAAGGGAGCCTCGGCTCCCTTAATTTCGTTTACAAACCAACAAGAGAGTACCGCTTGGCCAGAGCACGTAAACCCAACCCTACCGCGATACTCGACCAGCATCTGCGTAGGTCAGAGCTGCGCTTTTCGACCTCACTCGGCGTTGTACAGACCTTGATGACCATCGCCTTCGCGTGGGGAACAGCGAATCTTATCGGTATCACACTCAATGGGGCTTCACTGGGTCTGGGCCTAAACGCGAGCGTTGCTCTGCTGTTTCTTGCTCTTCTTGCTAAAGCGCTGGCCTCCTATTTCCAAAATCTGATCAATCTGCACTCCAGCGTCTATGCGCGTGACAGACTGCGCCAGCATATCCTCGATCGCTGTTTCAAACTGGGTGTCAGCCTCTTTCCTGGATTTAAACCCTCAGAGCTGGCCAACCTTCTAACGCTGGAAACCGACAAGCTCAAAGACTATTTCGCTGATTACCAGATTCAAAAGAAGATGGCCGTTTTTACGCCGGTGCTGATTCTGATCGCGAGTGCCTCGGTGAACTGGCTTGTGCCTCTGCTCCTGCTGCTAACCACACCGCTGATTCCGCTCTTTATGGTACTGATAGGCAAACGTGCTGCAGCAGCGTCACGCGCAAATCTGGAAGCGCTAAATCGTCTGGGTCATCTACTTGAGGACCGCCTGGCAAACCTGAATTTATTACAGCAACAAAACTGCATAAGTATCGAATCTAAAAGACTTTATTCTCAATCGGATAGCTTCAGAAAGAGCACCATGAAAGTGCTGCGCTTGGCATTTTTGTCGGGCACACTGCTGGAGTTTTTCGCCGCTATCAGCGTGGCTCTTGTAGCGGTTTACCTTGGTCTCTTCTTCCTCGACAAATATTCACTAGGGGCCTGGAGTGCCGATATAAGTTTCGCACAGGGAGCCTTCCTGTTGATGCTGGCGCCCGAGTACTACCTGCCGCTACGCAAGCTGGGCGCACTCTACCACGCCAAGTCTAATGCAAGTGCACTTGCCGAGCGTCTGCAACACCTCGATCAACTCTCAGACGAGATACCTGATACTGAGCAGAGCACGGCCACAGAGCTAAAGGCAGAGCTGCGCTGCACTGAGCTCAGTTGTGGCACCCACTCACCCGTGCATCAGCCAGTCAGTTTTGCACTGAAGTCAGGTGAATCGCTACTGATTGAGGCCCCATCAGGAACAGGCAAAACAACCCTGCTGGATACATTGGCAGGCCTTCGACTGCCTGTTGACGGCATAATTCAAGCGGATGGTGCTCGTTTAATCACCTACGATAACGCCCGTTGGCAGCAACAAGTGGGTTATATCAGCCAACAGGCTGAGCTGATCTACGGCAGCTTGCGCGAAAACCTTACACTTGGACGCTCATTCACCGACGACGCCCTCTGGAGTGCACTCAAACAAGCGCAGCTAGAGGATGTTATTCGAACGGTCGGACTCGATTACTTCATCTCTGATGCGGGTGACTTTCTATCAGGCGGCCAGATCCAGCGTTTGGCTATTGCTCGAGCACTGCTGCATCAGCCCAAACTCCTGTTACTGGATGAGCCGATCGCCAACCTCGATCAAGAGACGGCCGAGCGTTTTATGCAAAGCCTGAAGTACCACACTGACCGTGGTGGCATGCTCATTATGGTAAGTCACCGCAGTGCTTCGTCGTTTGAATTCACGCACCGTCTGACTCTCGAGAAGACCCGCAACGCCGATACAGCGGAGGTGGCTGAGCATGCATAAGCTCTACTGGCGGCTGTTAATAGAGGAGCGCACAGTTCTGCTTGTCGGCATTACGCTATCTGTGGTCACTGCTTTTGCGGGCACCGCACTGCTGGCGGTCTCTGGCTGGTTTATCAGTGCAGCGGCGCTGGCGGGGCTTACAGCGGCTGCAGCGCACGCATTTAACTTCTTCACCCCGGGTGCAATCGTTCGCGGCCTATCAATAGCCCGCACCGCCGGGCGCTACGGTGAGCGGTTGGCCAATCATGAAACCACCTTCCGGCTAATTGCCAAACTGCGCACACAGATTTTTGATCGTTTGGCTTCGCAACAGGGCGTTAGCGCATTGATGAACCGCCATCAGAGTGCAAGCCAGATGTTGCAAGACATCACCAACGTCGAGGGTATCCACCTCCATGCGCTGGTGCCCGCGATGACAGCCCTGCTCTCGGCTCTGGGTTTTGTGCTGGTTAGCGCTCTATTTGTACCCACCTTAGCGCTAGTCACCATCCCGCTACTGCTAATCAGTATCCTCGGCATACCTTGGCTGTACGCGCGCACGCTGTTAGCACCTGAAACCGAACTGCAGCTGAGTAGAAGCAACTTATGGAGCCGAACTAGCGCGCTGTTCTCGAGCCTGAGGCTACTAACCCTTTCACAACAACTTGCAGCCCAAGGCGAGACTGTTCGCGATGAAGCGCGCAACGCAGACCAGTTCGAACTGACGGCACTAAAGCGCCAGCAGTTGATGCTACTGCTCGCCCAGATGTGCGGTCTTATCTTCCTCGGAGTGACACTCAGTCTCGCAATCGATGCGTATCAAACTGATCAGATAGATGGGGCACTGGTATTTATGCTGCTCTTATTAGCGCTGGGTACCAATGAAGTCGTAGCGGGTGCGAATGCCGCGCTGGGCTATTTATTGCTTGGAAAACGCGCCCTCGCACGCCTCGATAAGCTCTCAAATCTCAGCGTAACGCAGCGTGATAATCGCCTGTTTGCAACAGCTCAGAACAACGGCTTAGAGATCAGTAACCTCAGCTTCAGCTATGGCGCAAACTCAGGCCAAGTACTCACCAATCTCCGTCTGTCGCTAGAACGCACAGGTCTCTACTGGCTCGGTGGCGAAAGCGGTCGAGGCAAGACTAGTCTATTGCGGTTACTCGCGGGTGAGCTAAATACAGAGACCGGATCGATCGCCTTTGCCTGCGCGGGCCCACAAAGTGTGGGCTACATGCCGCAACAGGTGCAGATCTTACGCTCTACCCTGCGACATAACCTCGACCTCAAAGGCCAGCACAGCGACGAGCAACTCAGGCAGGCACTTGAGACGGTACAGCTAGCCGAATGGGCTAAGGCGCTGCCTCAAGGCCTCGATACCTGGATTGGCAAAGGTGAATGGGAACCCTCAGGCGGCGAAATAAAACGTCTGGGGTTAGCACGATTGCTACTGCAGCAGACCGAGGTGATTCTGTTGGATGAACCCTTTGCTGGAATGGATTTAGAGCTACAGCGCGAGCTGATGGAACAACTGCGTCGGGTTTGGAGGGATCGGCTTGTAGTTATCGTTTCTCATGATCTTGAACTGCGAACCACTGAAGAGTCGTTGATCACCTTGTAGAAGCGCTGAGCGTTTTTTGCTCCTGCAAAAACAGCATACAGGACATCCCGGTCCGTATAACGCAAAGCGTATTGCGCGACCCGAAGTACGAGTCGCGAACATCCGCTTCGCGGAGATCGCGCCTACTCGATGGGCCCTCAGACTCAAACCGGATCCCGTTTCCAGGAGAACCAAGCCGCACAGAGCGCAAAGCCCAAAGAGACATAAAGCGCGAGGTGGGCAACGGTTTCAAACTGCTTGGAGTCTTCAGCAGTAATCGCAGCGCCGTCAAAGTAGATAGCCAGCAGCAAACTGATGACTGCAGTACCCATCAACTGCCCGCTTTGGCGCGCGAGACTAATAATCGCTGAGCCGATGCCGACACGAGCAGATGGGATAGCTGCGAGCGCCGAGGAGTTATTGGGCGTAGAGAAGAGTCCGTGCCCGGTACCAATTATCATAATAGCAACGCCAATCATCCAAAGCGGCATCTGACCATCCATCTGCGTTAACAGCATAAGCCCCACCGAGATCGCAATCGACCCGGTGGTTGCCAGAATTCGGCGCCCAAGACGGTCCGAGAGTCTGCCGGCGATGGGTGCACAGACGGTCATCATCAGCGCTTGAAGCATCATCAACTGGCCTGCTTCTGTCGGTGATAACCCGCGGTTGTACTGCAGGTACAGCGCCATCATCAAGACTATGCCGTATTGGCTGCCGTACATAAACAGCGCGGCCGTCACCGAGCGAATAAATCGCGTGTTCTGCAACAACAGGTCCAGGCGCACTAGCGGAAAATTTGCCTTGTTATTCCAGCGCACGAAGAGATACAACAACATCCCACCACTCGCAAAAATCGCTGCTCCAGAGAGATCGGCTAAGTGTGTCGCACCGACAAACAGCGCTGCCAGCGCTAGTGCAAAAATTAATGAACCGACCCAATCCACCCGGTGACGCTCTGAGGATATCCACTCACCTGGAAGCACTTTTTTAGCACAAAGCACCACGCCTAAAGCGACAGGTGCCGGCACAAAGAACACTGCGCGCCAGCCAAACATATCGACCAACCACCCACCAACAAGCGGTCCTGACGTCATTCCCAGATAAACAGCCGAGGTCATCCAGCCCAGTGCCTGCCCTCTCCCCTTGGATTCGTATACACGCGAAAGTATCGCCATACCGGTACTCGCAAGTACTGCACCCGCAGCGCCCTGCAGCACTCTTGAGGCCAACAGCACCTCAATCGTCGGCGAGAGTGCGCCTCCAATACCACCGATAACGAAGAAGACGTTTGACCAGACAAATGCGCGTTTGAGACCGACTAGGTCAGCGACACGCCCACCGGGGAGCTGACACACCAGACTGCTCAAAACGAATGCCGCAGGAATCCAGCTCGCAAGTACCGCACTCACCTCTAGATCGTCGGCGATAGACGGAATCGCCACCAAGGATGCGGCTATCGATAGAGGAAACAGCAGAATGGAGACACTGATAAACACCAGTGCACGCAAGCGCGCATCAGCATAGCGTCGATAGTAACGGGCGGTGGCGTCCAATGTTGATCCTAGTCAGTGCTAAAGTAGCGACAGTATAACGGCTAGCGCTTAGGAACTCAGAAAAATTCCAACTTAATGACCTAGCTCAACTACTGAGGTGCCAGTGTTAAATGAGCTATTAGTATCCACTATATTATGTCGGCTGATGCGCCGGATTCTCAGACCAGTGAGCAGGTGCCAGCTTAAGCTTAGTTCAGATTTAACCACTCCAGCGTCTTGCTGAGGCGCTGGTGCGCCGAATCCATCTCCAATACCTGCTGCAACAGCTCGGGGGCGAACTGAATCAGCGAGAAAAGCCTGAAACTAAACTCAGTTCCACCCATCTTTTGCCACTCATCCGAGGCCATCACATCGGCTAGGGCTTCACGCGACTGCGGATCCGCATGCGCCAATGCTTCTAAGCGATGCAGAATCTTCTCTTTCAGCAGCAAGTTATCCACCTCCTCCTCTGGAGTCGCCTTATGGTCGAGAAACGGAAAACAGTCATACACCTGATACGGCAACATCTGCACCGGCTTACCGAGTTTGAAGCGCTGTTCGATATGCACGTTCAGGTAGAGCCGACCATCATCGAGTGTCTGCAGTAGTTCGCAGCGACCCGCGCTAAACACATCGTAGGGCTGATAGGTCGCCTGATTGGATGCTAACGCCGTTTTCATATCAGTCATGGGCTTGGCCGGACTGATCTCCTTGCGGGTGTGGCATATCGCCACTGGCGTGTCTGTTTTCAAGCAGTGTTGAATCATATCGCGATAGCGCGGCTCGAAGACGTGCAGCGGGAAGATCATACCCGGAAAAGTGACACAACCTGGGATGGGAAAAATACAGATTTGGGGCACGCGTCGCTGCTCCTCTCTACATGGCTTGTTTTTATAGCCTAGTACGCTTTGCCGGAAAGTGTGGAGCACAGTTTTCAATACGACTGGCACGGTCCTTGCTGAGTGTGAAATGAAAATAAACCCTGAGTGGGTCGAAATGAAGATGTTAAATAGAAATATGACTCAGAGTAGAGCAACTATGCTACTCGCCTGTTCAATGGCACTAGTGCTGTTGACCGGTTGTGTAAGTGGCATAAAGACTTCGGATAGGACTTTCGAGAAGATCTATTTTTCTCATTCAATCGACAACGCCCCTTCACCTAAATTCTTCAAGCAACTCGAGCAGACGGATGCGGACTCTCCTACTGTCGGAGAACTTTCGACGCCAGAGGTCGTTCTCTATTTCGATAACGACAGTGAAATTGTTCGTAGCGAAGACATAGAGAGGCTACAGAGCTTTCTGCTGAACTTTCCACCTCAAACAATGCCTGTCTTCCTGATTACCGGTCATACCGATAGTAATCATAGCGACGTTTACAACATCGGCCTTTCAGACCGACGTGCAAAGTCAACTCAAATGCAGATGCTCCAGATGGGCGTACCTATTACCCAAACCGCACTGCGTGGGCTCGGTGAGAGCACTCCTGTTGCGAGCAACACCAGTGACGATGGCCGCCAGACCAACCGTCGCGTAACCATCAGAGCCATTAATTGATTTTTGAGATCTCTAAGATGACTATAGCCAGCCGTTCAAACACTCTATTACCTCAAACCAAAAACGCTCTGGTAAGGGATCTGAACCGCGACCTTTGGTACGTAATGGGTCTCCCATTTGACGCTACGACAGAGGATGAGACCTACAATCATCTACTTACATGTATTACCACTCGAAAGAAGTGTTTTCTGACCACGCCAAACCTAAACTTTGTTGTTGCAGCTCAAAGAGATGCATTATTTCGCAAAACAGTAATCGACTCAGATTGGGTTATTGCAGATGGAATGCCGATAGTTTGGGCAGCAAAAGCCTTGGGAATACCGCTTAACGAGCGAGTAGCTGGATCATCGGTATTTGATCGATTAAGAAGTGAATACCGACAACATGATCGCCCGCTTAGAGTTGTGTTCTTCGGTGGACCAGATGGTGTTGCCGCCGAAGCATTTAAAAAGGTTACACAAGATGAGTCCGCAATGGAGGTCGTGGGTTTTTACAGCCCAGGCTTCGGAACTATTGAGGAGATGAGCCCTCAGCATGTAATTGACCAGATCAATGAATCCGAGCCAGATATAGTACTTGTCGCCCTAGGGGCGAAACGGGGACAGCAATGGATTGACCACAACCGCCAACAACTGAATGCACCGGTGATCAGCCACCTAGGAGCCGTCGTGAACTTCGTTGCCGGAACAGTCGCACGTGCACCAGAGTGGATGCAAAGGACGGGATTAGAGTGGGTTTGGCGCATTTGGGAAGAGCATCAACTTTTGAAGCGTTATTGGAGCGACGGTAGCAAGTTTCTAATCAGCTATATCAAGGATATTCGTCCAACTCGCCGTCTACTTAAAGATGCAGACCGTGCCGAGCATCCGCCGTACGATTTTTGTTCTCATTTTGAAAAGGGAAAGTTAGTTATAACAGTCAAAGGTCGCATCGATGTTCCGGATTTCAAATCTCGGCTAGAAAAGCTGGCGCCAAACATGATTTTGTGCCGAAAGATAGAGTTCAACTTTTCAGAAGTTTCCTTCTTCGACACTGCCGTAATCGCTACTTTGATCATGGTTCAGAAACACCGACACCACGCAGGACCAATTGAAATATCGGGTCTTAGCAAGGATCAAAAAAGACTGATAGGCCACACCGGAGCATATTCTCTACTGTCAAATTGACAGCCGGCATCAAAATAGATTCTTGACAATGATCCGCATAGATCATCGCACAATCTTCTTTAAATCTAATGCGTCATCTAGCCCAAGCGGTCGACGAGAGACCAGTAGGACTTCTAAGACACTCGCGATGATCATCACGAGATAAACCGCTCCAGACAGTTGCCAAATGTAATCACCTGAAAATGGTTCCGCTTTTCGAGCCCATTGCCAAACTAACATACTCCCAACTGTGGCTACTGCCGGCCAGGGCGCGTAGCAAAAGTTTCGAAGTAAGCGATACAGCCTGTATCCAACGGCACCCAACTGGGGTTGGAGCAAAGAGAGAAATACATATGAAATAAAGGTATGGAGTGTACCGAAACCCAACAAAAGCATTCCCAGAGTATCGAGGCGATACAACTCGTAGTAATGCTTACCGATAAAAATTTCAAGAGCTACAAAGAGCCCTAGTAACATAGCGCCGCGAAGAAATAACTCTAGAATAATCATCACAAACAACGGTTGTTTGCTCATCTCTCCATTCGACTGCCTCTCAGTTCGATAAAGAGTCGCCGCCCTGGGAGGACCTACCATCGTCAGATAACCACAAATGAACAACAATCTGTAGAGCGTTTTCAAATTTATCTCCCTCTAAAGCATCCAGTTCGAATTTCTGGCATACCACTTGCTAAACCTTTCAGACAAGCTCAGCTATGTAGCAAGCAGATTTCGTACCAAATAATGTACAAACTAGTGAAAATATGAAGAAACTTTTAATGGTAACAATCGAATTACCATTTCCGGCCACCAGCGGCGGTCGTATCAAAAGCTGGAACATGCTCAAGGCACTGACTCAGCACTATAAAGTGAGTTTAGCCGCGCCTATTAAGTATGGATACGACGAGTTTGACCAGTTCAAGAGTGCCGTTGAGCTCAAGAAGTTCTACTGCGAAACGGTTGAGAGAGAACGATCCGCGAAGAATCTAATCAAGAGTTATATGGCCGGTATTCCGCTAAACGTCTATCGGTCACGCTCGCATGCGCTGTTAGATCAGATCGCGGCGGATGCCGATCAGTTTGACATCATTTTTTTAGACCACTACGAGTCATTTCAGTACTTACCTGCCAATTTCAAAGGCAAAGTTATTCTGCACACTCATAATGCGACCTACCTAATGTGGGAACGCTATGCCACCAGTGGAGAGGGTTTAGCCATGCGCACCGCTGCGGCTTTGGAAGCCCGCCGCGTAAAAGGCTATGAGAAGAGCGCGTGTAACCGGGCTGACCTGGTTTTCGCTGCGCCAAATGACATCGATAATCTAAGCCAGCTAGGCTGTGATCGAAGCAAGTTTAGAGAGACCTTCCACCTCGGTGACGACAGCCAACTGGCACTAGATGAGCTCAATTTCGCGGATACTCAGGAGCAGCTGTTCTACGTCGGAACACTAAACTGGGAGGCGAATGTGGACGGTCTGATTTGGTTTCTGCAACAGATATGGCCTGCCATTAAAGCTGAGCGTCCGGGTATTAGCTTCAAAATTGCGGGCGGCAAACCAGATCCGCGGTTGATCGCGATCACCAGCGACCTTAACGACGTCGAACTATTGGGCTTTGTAGATGATCTGGAGCCGCACTTCAAAGCTTCGCGCCTGTTTATCGCCCCACTGCGATTCGGCTCGGGGATAAAAGTGAAAGTGTTGAACACTATGTGCCGCGGACTCCCGATTGTGACCACCACTATAGGTGCCGAGGGTCTCGAGGTACTCCACATGAAACATATGGCAATTGCGGACAGCGTAGACGATACGTTAGCGTCCATAGAAGAACTTCTAGATAACGGCGAGCAATGGACAACCATTAGAGATCGATCACGCGAAATCATCCGAGAAAAATATACTTGGAGCCGTGTATTAGGAAATATGATCTCGGAGATAGATCTGACACTCAATACTATCCAGCCCGATGTGAAGGCTCCCGATGAAGCTCATTGAAAAGCTGAGAAATAAACCATTTCTTAAAAATGTACTTATCCTGCTGTCAGGAACTGCATTCGCAAACCTGATCACGCTGCTATTTACACCCATAATCACCAGGATATATGGCCCTGAAGAATACGGCTATTTGAGTGTATTCTCTTCCATCGTCTATACAATTACTCCGGCGATTTCATTGACGTTGCCTGTGGCTATAGTGCTAGCGAAAACAGATTCTGAAGCAAAAAAACTAGCAGAGATTTCCTTCGCGATCTGCTTAATACTTTCTACCGCCGTAGCTGGATTATTATATATCTTTGAATCCGATATTCTAGGCTATTTCAATCTTGAGAAATTGGAAGGCGTATCGGTTTTAATTCCCATTACTATCCTGATTACTGGCACATACTTTATATTAGAGCAATGGGGCATAAGAAATAAGAGCTTCAAGAGATTAGCGATATCACAAACTGTTAGAACGAGCTCTATAGGCACTTCCCAAACAATTTTCGGATTTTACAATCCAAAAGCCGCCGTTTTAATTGTACTCTATTCGCTTGGCATACTATTTCAAACTATTTACCTGACGATAAAATCCAAATCTATATTCACTATTCAGAGATGTGAATTGACATACAAAAGTCTAATCTACAAGTATCGTCAGTTTCCACTTTATCGAGCACCTCATACTGTGCTTAATTCTGTCGCTTTCAGCGCGCCGGTGATTGTGCTCTCTTCCTTTTTCGGAACGAGTACCGTCGGTTACTTTGCCTTAGCGTTTAATATGCTTTTGGTACCGGTAACTCTGCTCGGAAAGAGCTTTGGTGATGTATTTTACGCAGAAATAACTAATCGGTACCAACAAGGATTAGACATAGCGCCCATGCTAAAAAAGGCGCATCGCAGCCTATTTCTCCTTGGAATTGCGCCCTTTGGCACTGTGGCTATAGCCGGACCAGAGATCTTTGGAATTGTTTTTGGCGAAGAGTGGCAGTCTTCCGGCATCTATGGGCAATGGATCGCTCCCTGGCTGCTGTGCGTTTTGGTAAGCCGGCCAACCGCGGCTACGATACCGGTATTAAATCTTCAAAGATTCATGCTTATTCACGAAGTTATATTTCTTTCCTTAAAGCTTTTAGCGCTATATGTGGGTATAAGTCAAAACGATCCATTGATCTCCGTTATAGGCTTATCGATCACTAATATAGTTGGATATACCTTTATTGCTATCTACGTATTGAAACGAACTTCGAAAAGTTCGACTAGAGCTAATGACTTACACGAGTCATGAAACAGAATCACAAATTATATACAGGCACATAATCATGAAAAATATACTGGTAACTGGAGCTGCTGGATTCATCGGCTACCACCTTACAACTGCTCTAATCAATCGAGGCAAAAATATTGTCGGCATTGACAGTATGAACGAATATTACGATATTGAATTGAAGCAAAGCCGCTTAGAAAAGATTAATGAGTTAGCTAAAAACACATCATCCGGAAGCTTCAAGTTTCATCAGATGGACATATCAAACAAAGAGAGCTTAACGTCACTATTCAATGAGTATAATTTTGAAGTCGTGATAAATTTAGCAGCCCAAGCCGGCGTACGATATTCCATCGAAAATCCATCTGTTTACATTGAGGCGAATATAGTTGGATTCTTTAACATATTAGAGTGCTGCCGCGATACAAAGGTTAAACACCTTGTATACGCAAGCTCAAGCTCAGTCTACGGCATGAACACAAAGCAGCCATTCAGCACGACAGACTTTGTAGACAACCCAATCAGCCTCTATGCTGCTACCAAAAAATCTAATGAACTGATGGCGCACACCTACAGCCACCTCTTCGGCCTACCGACAACCGGCCTCAGATTCTTCACGGTATATGGTCCCATGGGGCGCCCGGATATGGCCTACTTCAAATTTACGAAAGCGATAATCGAAGGTAAACCTATCGATGTTTACAACAACGGTGATATGCAGCGCGATTTTACCTATATCGATGATATTGTGGAGGGCATACTGCGCGTAGCCGAGCGTATACCAGAACCAACAGCAAGTACAACTTCTAATGCCATTGCCCCGTACAAAGTTTACAACATAGGCAATAACAATCCGGTGACCTTACGCAGGTTCATAACCGCTATCGAGACGGCTACTGGCGTAAAGGCGAATGAGAATTTTCTACCGATGCAGTCAGGAGATGTGCCGATTACCTACGCGGATATCGATGATCTGGAGCGGGATGTGGGATACCGTCCGAAAACCAGCATTGAGCACGGAATAAAAGAGTTTGTAGATTGGTACCGCTCTTATCAGGATATTTAAGAGCCAAAAGAGTCGGAAATTATATCGGCGCTTATTATGACAAGTCGAGTTCTCTTCCCTATGAACTCAACACCTCATACCACTCGGTGAGCTTGCGACGGTTATAGATGTACAAGACCGTGAAAGGAAAATGTATGACCAAAATAGTGCTGATTGCACCACGTCTGCCTTACGGCGGCGCAGAAAGACAAATGGCGGAACTCAAAAATGAGTTTAGTGAAGCCGTTAGTCTAATCGACCTATCTCGCAACATCTCTATTGATGAGCACGGTTCACAACAAGCCTTTGATATCATAGGACCGGGCATCAAAAACAAAATACACAGAGCTGTATGCATGTATAAGCTATATCGTGAGTATTCAAATACTCAGGATAAGGTCTTCATATTTTACAATTCTGTTTTTATTTGGCTAGCCTACTTTCTAAAGATAAAAGGCCATAAAGTTTACTTTTCTCTGCGAGAGTACAATCTTGACTTCTTTAATCCCACATTTTTACACGCACTTAAAAAACTAGATGGCCTATTCACTAATACACCCCGCCTATTCAATGTAATGAAAGAGCGGGGAATGAATATACAGTTAGTCCTCAACACCATACCGTTAACGGACGAGGATAGACCCTTAACTCTCCGCGATAAGAATAAGATACTCATCGTCAGTAATGTAGAGCCACACAAGCAGATTTTAGAGGTAATTAACGCGTTAAGCAGCGCTAACTACAACATCCAAATAGCTGGCTCGCATGCCAATAAAGACTATTTCAGAAAATGTCAGGAAGCTGCAAAAATCAGCAAATGTAATATCAGCTTTCTTGGTTCTATACCGCGAGACGCGTTGGTTGAGTTATACAAGACTTCAGGCTGTTTTATTCACGCATCCTTAGTTGAAGGGACGTCGAATGCAATAATCGATGCCATCACGTATAACATACCAACCATCGTAGGTAATACTCCTGAAAATCGTTACCTTGTAGATGATCTGCCCCAATTCATCTGGGAGAACGGCTCGCTTGAACGATTATTGGAGACTACCCTTTCAAGCTCTGAAGAGCCTGACTATCAGCAGAAGCAACTTTTCCTACAGGAAAGAATAAAACTGAAATTTGGGAAAGCAAATCTTCATCAGATCTATGCTGCTGTAATGGAGCGGGATGGCGCTAAATAGAAAGCGTCCGATAGTGTCAATATATCCCCGATGTATTGTCTGTTGTCATCCATAAAGCGTAAATAATTTTGGAGAAATGAATTGAAAACTTGGAACCTAATACAAACTGATGCTGAGCGCTATTTTCAACGCAAAACAAGCAAATCCAGCATCGTAAAACATTTTTTTAAGTCGCCTCCTATACGTGCAGTCATATTAATTAGAATTGCGCTCAGCACCCAGGGTTTTCTCTCATGGTTCTGCAGAACACTTCTATTTTCGTATCATTCGATTGACCTCTGTAGAAGCACCAAAATTGATTGCGGACTCGTTCTTCCCCACCCTTTTGGAATAACATTCGGCTGCGGTTCAGTGGTAATGAGTAATTGCACGATTTACCAGAACGTTACCTTGGGAGCAAAAAACGATAAATACCCTAGCATCAGGAACAACGTGACGATCTATCCTGGTACCGTTATCGTCGGTAACATAGAAATCGGAGAAAATGCCGTAATCGGCGCGTTATCATTTGTTGATAAATCAGTAGAGAAGTCGGATATCTTCCATAGTCGCAGCTAGCGTGGTAGAGACAAAGTTATTAGAAATTTCTACACCAACTGACCCGTTATCCACTAGGATGTGTTTACGAAGCAGCGATAGTAATCGCAGGTTTGCTGCGCTGCCTAGATTGGAATAACTATCATCTATGGCTGCTCAAAAATGCGAAACCAGTCAATACATCAGCAACAGCCAATCTGAGAACTTATCTTCTGCACCCAGTAAATATAACCATCTGCCGAGAGATGGAAGCCGTCATAGGTAAACCTAGAACCAAGACCAGTGTTGTTTGTTAATTTCCCTAATTCAAGCAACGACACTCCTTTTTTTCTTGCAAGAGCCTCCAATCCCTTATTCAATTCATTCACAGCATCGACACTGTTGGGGCCACACACTTCCACATCGCACTGTATTGTTTGTTGCACTATCACTTCTATATTTGAAGCCGTCAAAACATCAACGATTAAGGCAAAATTCTCCAAAATTATTCTTACAGGGACATTTTGGCGTATGTCGTTTATGCCCACCATCAGAAAGGCGCTAGTAGGATTACTAGAAATGATTGAATCAAGACGCATGAGAACATCTGAAGACTTATCCCCATCGACCCCTCTATTCACTACGCTGAGGTCTGGAAAAAACTCGCTCCATCTACCTCCGTTGGTAATACTATCGCCTATAAAAGCAATATCAGCTTTCGGATTAAAATGTTTGAACAAACGGGAAGTTTCCGTTTGATATCTATTAGGCACTTCCGATTGACCACCTACAAAAATCTTCAAGGACTTAATCATATTGTAGGGAAAAGCTTCATACTTACCCACTATGAAGCCATACAGAAAAAATGATAAAGCGATAAACGCTAGCGATTTGTTCTTCATTGTGATTGAATTTCGATCTTACATCACGAGAGCGTTCAACTGTCGTTAACGGCTGTTCTATATTTGATTCGGTATAAAGCTGTTACCGCTATGACTGTCGAAAGGTGCGCTACACCATGTACTTGGACATAGTGGTAAGAGAGCACAGAGTTCAGTAGGTCCGTAGCAAGTTTTATTATTGAAGCAACGAGAAATATATTCGCAGCTCCTGTTCTCTTTACAATCAACCAGTTAGTTGTCACTGCTCTAACCAGCCCATAGATTACGAAGAAAATGTAGAACAGCGCACCAAGGATACCAAACTTGAAGGCAACGCCAACCAAGCCTAAATCTGAGCTGTAAAAATGTTTGCCGAAGAGGTCACCCTCACTTTTAGTAAAGTTACTCGACTGTCCGAGTCCAAATATCGGGTGCTCCCTAATAACCTCGAAAGCGATCAAATACGAGTTATACCTTACACCTCCATCTGCATTCGCGCTCATCTGAAAATATTGATCAATGAGAATAGGATAAATGGGTACTAAAAAAGCCAATCCAAGAAAGAGTAACCCTAGCCTTGGCTTTCTCGCAAAACAGAAGTGGTAGATGAGGGTCCCTAATAACAGCATCGCAGTAGGAGCCCTCGCCTGAAGAATGATCCACGAGTAGATTGCCATCAAAAAGGTAAAACGCCAAAATATCGCTAACTGTTTCTGTTTTTCTCTAAGGGCGAGATAGGCTGAAATTATCGTCACTAGAAAGAGGGCCACACTTGGTGGCTTAAGCCTGTACCCCCGTGAATCATTAGTGACCATCGCTTTTATAACAGGATCAGAAGAGTTGTTTGCTGCCGCTAAGTCGATTCTGAAATAATGAAAGATGTAAGAGATTACGATCAAACCCAAAGCAATCATAACGATACGCAGCAGCTCGTCTACATCGAAACCTAAACGCCCAATAAAATAGATCGCAGGGCCAATAAAAACAATCAAAAACTCGCGTGAAGCAGCTAAGCTTGGGAGCATTGATACTCCAATCTGGGTAGAGAACAGGTAGGCTGGAAAGATAAATGTGTAGCCAATAAACAAAAGTGTGCTAAAAAACCAAAAGCTCCAGTTTAGGTTTTTCGCTTGGACATTCAACGCAGCGATCACTGCTGCCCCGAAAAACAGTACAATCGAAAGCAGAACTCCAATCTCTTGTAGCCGATTAGCAAGAAAGTAATACCCTCCCTTAAACGCAGCATAGAAAACTATACCGATCATCCCTGCAACTATTGCACGAAGAGATATGGTCATTTTCCAAGGATCCCCGCGCTGCTTTTGACCACTAGGGGTCAACCCACTCGCTGTCAGCGCTCGAGTATTCAATAGGTTGAGCCTGTTGTTTGTACTCCTCAATAGCCTTTTTCAGCTTCCTGAATAGAACTAAAGCAATCACGAGGAAAATACTTCCAAAAACCACACCGATAAAAGTGAAGATCGTCCATTTTTTTCTGCCTGGAGATGATTTAAAAAGTGGTGGTATCGCTGGGGTAAGTATCTCTAGAGGATAGTTATCACGCGCAAAAATGAGAGATTCAACTGATAGCTGGGCCTCAAGCAGTCGATAGATTGAACGCTGTACTTCGAGATTTTTAACCGTTTCCAACCGCTCCTCGAGGTATGTTCTGCGAGCCCTGACATTTTCGACTGCTTTGGATTTCACGTACTGATTAAAAGCGACGGCCAGTTTATTGATTAACGATGCCGAGAGCTCTGGAGATAAGGTCGTCATGAACATCCGCAACAGTCCAGTCTCGTCATCATAGGAGAGTTTCAGATATTCATCTTTGAACAGTTTCACGGCCATACGGTCGTCAGGGGAGAAGCCATCGAGCCAACTCTCCGTGGCAGCATCCCACTTGTCTGCGAAAATTATCGGGTAAAGATTTTGCTCATCAAGAAATGACTTTAGAAACTCATATGAACTTAGCTTCGAGAACTGTCTCTCTACCTCATTTAGTGGCGTTGATGCAAAAATAAAGTCGTACTCTAGTAGACCAACAGCATCGTCACCGCCATAGTTTTTCGGTTTTACCGTAGTTTCATTAATATTGAACGCAGCGAGGACCTCAGCTGTGTATTTGTCATCCACTAATTTCGATAACCCAAATACCGCGCCCGCAGCAAAAACCGCAGCAATTAGAATACGATACTTAGCCCCTAATATTGCGCTCAGGTACTCAAGCAGATCCACTTCCTGATCCAGATGAATTGGCGGCATTGTTTGCTCTTCTTTCATCGAAAAGATCTCACTGGGTAAACAAAAAATCGATACTGGCCATAGATACGGTCAGCTTGTAAAACATATCTAGCCAAGACTGGGTAAACTCACGACCGTTGATCCGATCGACGCTCAGAGGTACAACAATAGTGGATCCTGGAGTCACGTTTACATTAGATGGGGATCCTAACCACCCCCATGTACTCGCTCGGGACCGCACAGTCATAACCTCACCGTTCGCTTGAACTACGTAAGCATGCTCTCGCTGAGCTAACTCTTTTGTTCCGCCGCTAAGATTGATGTAATCAAGCGCCGCCCGATCACTCTGGAATTTGTGCGACGTCGGGAAGTAAACTTGCCCTGCCACGGAAACCTCATCAAGGTATTTCGGTACGACAATTCGATCCCCATCCTCAAGAACCAAATCGGCCGTTTCAGAGCACTCAACCACTGCGCTCTCCATATCGATCACAAGACGGCCAAGGGCTTTCGCAGGCTTGAGCTGCTTAATCACTTGGAAGGTATCGTTAGTACCCTGGTTAGACGGTAGCTTCTCTGCTTTATTAAATCCGGGCGACATATGCACTTCGGCTAATAGGTCATCCATTTGCTCCATAAGACGATCAAGTGCACGTTGCTCACGTTGGCGAACAGACTCTCGAAAAAAGGCTGTACCAAATAGGTAAGCATCTTCGGTAAATCCTCCAATTCGGGTCATCAGCCCGCAAAGTGTTTCACGTTTGTCGACACGATAACGCCCGGGATGAATAACCTCCCCTTCTACGGTGACGTATTTAGGTGTATCTATCCATTCAGGCTTCCGTCGAACAATTAACTGGTCGTAGGGTTGTAAAATTGTCGATCTGTCGTCGAGATCGCTATTGCTCTGCATCAAGCTGACATCTCGAAGATCTGTGCGGCTGTACTCTCCGTCTAGCAATGACTGACGTGATAGCGTCGCAGCGGAGCCATATGCTTCCTCTTTTAACCCACCGCTCGCAACGATTAGATCTTCGATCCGCATTCCAGGAGTCAATGGATAAACACCTTCAAGATTAACGTCACCTTTCGCCTCAACAACCGGTGCTAATTGCCCGTAGGGTGTTTGCCGCCGAAGCTGAGCGACTTCCTCCTTCAACAGCTCGCTTCGGTTTGATTTACTGTCGAAAAGATAAACGCGATCGTAAGGTTCCAAACGGGGGTTGTGATCCCCACCCTCGTTGTCGAGTGCTTTCGCCAACTCTAATCGGATGAGTTCTACTCTCCCCGTTCGAAAATCTGTTCGCGCAAGAATTGAATAGTTGAGATCCGTACCTGATCGCAGACCACCCGAATAGCCAATCAGATCCAGTACCCGATCTCCCGCTTCGTACGGGTACTCCCCCCCATGCTTGAAATACCCTTTCAATGAAACCACGGATGCACGAACGCTGCCCGTCTCTTGGTTCTTCAGTTTTTTGACGGTATCTGCGAGCTGAGTGGCCCGATCTGAGTGGGTATCGAACACATGGACATGATCACGAGGCGATAGTTCTATATCATTCGCGGTACCGTGATTGTTAAGAGCATCCCCTAAATTGAAAAATAGAACCTCACTTCTTTTCGTATCCCGATTTTCACGCTCAATGACGCCTACATTGAACTCGGCCCCCAAGCGCAAGAACTCTTTCGAAGCCACTAAGTCACTAACCCGCATACCTTTACGCCACTGGTAGGCGCCGGGGGTGAGGACATGACCGCTCAGGAGTACCACTTCATCCATTTTATCTAAAACTGGAAGCACGCGAATAAGATCGCCATTCTTAAGGCGTTGAGATGCGCCCATAGCTGCAAGATCAACTTGAATTAAGGTGTAACTCCCTTGATCAGTAATTCTCTCTATTTGGGTCTTATTCTTCGCAGCCGTAGCCAGCAAACCGCCGGAGAGCTTGATGGCATCTTCGATCGTTTGTTCATTTTTTAGCTCGTATATCGCGGGACGCTGGACTTCACCAGCAATGCTTATTGTCTGACTAACGGGTGGCACAAAAACAATGTCTCCATGCCGCAGATATACATTGCCAGTATCGATACCATTGAGCAGCAGTTCGTAAAGATCGAAGTCAGCTACCACCTGCCCGCCTCGCTTCACTTGGATGTTCCTCAAAGAGCCGGAGCGCTTAACTCCTCCAGAACTTATTAGCGCATTTAGCAACGATGATAAACCGCTGACGGTATATGCTCCTGGCTGAGTCACTTCCCCTACAATCATAATTTGAATGGTGTGCAGCTCTGCTAACGTGACGAGGGTTTTTACGCCAATACGGATTGAATTAACTGACTCGGTAATGAGTGTTTTTGCCTCCGCAAATGTTAGCCCGGCAACTTGTAACGCGCCGACCTCAGGAACCAACAGTTTTCCCTCGCGACTCACCACTAAGGTATATTGAACATCCGAAGCGCTGAACAATTGCACAACAAACGTGTCTCCGGGTCCGACTACATAATCGAGTGGCACCGGTATACTCTCGACTGGAGCAAAAGTAGTGGTGAGTACAGAGAAGATATCGTAACCGAACTGATCAAGCGTATGTTGTACTGTTTGCCGCTGGATCACCTCATCAAGCGTTACAGGTTCAAGCGCTTCGGCTACGTTTCTCTCAATCGTCGATGGCTCTTCTGGGATCGCAACTGCTACTTGTTTGGATACTCCAATTGTTCCAACTGGTAAGAGCGGTTGATCATTACCATTCGGGGCAGCTTCCATAGCTAACTTCCGTTGCATCTCGTCCTGCTCACGGACCCCAAGCCGGTCTTCAGCCACAGCAGAAGGGTAGATCCCGACCAGACACATAACTAAACATAATGTAGATATCAAAGACTTCATTTACTGCTCACTCCATCCACAGTGTTAAAGCGGTCACAGCCGTCATAGCCCACTATTTTGCCTGCAAGAGTCGTCGGGCATAGGTCCAGATAATCGTATATTCCATCTCCATCGCTATCCGCTGGATCGAGATAAAACGCTCGCTCAACAAAATGAGCCATGTCCCTCGGCTGGGCTACTTTATCTGCAGATGTCGAGAAGCCGCAGGACTCTGGACCGTCCAATACGGTGCGCGACATGCGATTTCCAACCCCAACCACATAAAAACAAACACCTTGGTCGTTCATGCTGGTCCAATTTTCAATACCACTCTTAACTACAAAACCCGCCTTCAAATGCTGACTCTGTCGTAACCGCATAACCGCTTCATTTACTTCATCGGAAATTTGATCCCATTGAGTTATCACCACGACGGCTGAGCGACTATCATGCAAAGCGAGTTTTTCGGTGATCTTATCGATCGCCTGCGCTAAATTACTGGCCCCGATCCCTGCAATTCCATGTTTTATGTTCAGATTCGATAGAATCTGAGCTCGATCTAACTCCTCAGATTGGCCTTCGAGAGGTCTATCATCCAATAGGTACAGATACTCAGTGAAAGTTTTCTCTGGAAGTGTTCGAAGAAGACGACGCGTTATCTCTCTAGCGTATTTATATTGAGACACTCCCCTATACTCAAGGGACATGGAGGGTGTTTGATCTAAAAGCAAATAGACGTTTTCAACTCTGGGGTAAATATGTCTCTCAACAATTTTCTCCTCCATCCGAACCGGATCAAAGGTGTGAACCGAGCGTTGATGTAGCCCGGTCTGATATGGAAGAACATTGGCATTATCCGGTTCCCTAGGCACGGTAATGAGCTGCTCCATTGAACCACAGCCGGATAAACCAAAAACGGTCAGCAGTAATAAATTACGAAGCCTATTCATTCGAACTCCATGAACTAAAAAACTGTTTAGCGTACCCATAAACATCGACGCCGATGATTTCGCTAAGATGAACCGGGAAGAAGTCAAAGCCCAAAAAGCTTTTAGCCAAATAAATAGCCAATAGAATCGAAGCAACTGCTCCTGCAGAAACAAGCGTGACCGCTATCAAATAAAAACTTCGAACCAGCACCTTTGGAAGTCTATTTATTCTTTCAAGCTCTAGCTTAGCTACAAACTTACGTTGATCCCGACCACCAAAAAGAACGAGATAGTACGCGCGAAAAAACAGAGGAATGCGCAAACGTACATCCAGACTATGTTTCGCGCTGCTCTGCTGAGCAATTAACGCTTCTCTAATTGCGCCAAGTTGACTCTCACTCAAGCTCGAACGAACGTTATAGGGTATGCGGCTGATTGTGTACTCAGCGAAAATCTGACCCGCGTTATCCCTATCTTGGCTCACACCAGCCCCCTAACCGATTTCTCTTGCAATATGAGAAGCAAAAAGCAAGCCAACTTTTACAAACAGTGGCACGCAAAATGCTTAACTCTGACTACAAGCAGGAGGATTATTTATGCAACTTAATCAGGATATCGCCCTATTCACATGCTCATACGGACCGGATTTTGAACGTTGTCGCCGCCTTTGCGCGAGCGTGGATCAGCATATCGCGGATGAGTACGAAAACATTGTGGTAGTGCCGAAACGTGATCTTGATAAATTTGCTAGCCTCGCCTCGCCTCGCCGACGGATTTTAAGCACTGAGAGCATACTTCCATCAAAATACAGGCAGCTTCCGTTTACAAACAAATGGTGGATTGACTCGAGAGGCTGGCCAATTCGAGGTTGGATTATGCAGCAGCTGACAAAGATGAGTTCGTGCTTCGCAACCGATGCTGCCTTGATAATGCATGTAGACTCTGACATTCAATTCATCAGCGACCTTAACCCGAACAGGTTGCTCAAGAACTCTCAAGGACGTCTCAATCGCCGACCAGGCGCTAAAAGCACAGGTGAGCATCTCAGATGGCACCAAATTGCAAGCGAATTGCTTGGCTTGAAACCAGAATACTCCGGCGCTGACTACATCGGCCCATTAACGACCTGGAGAAATGACCATTTACGCGACTTATTGAAACACATCGAAAAGACGAGTAATTCTAGTTGGTACTATGCTGTCGGTCACAAACTGTGGTTCTCAGAGTATATCTTGTACGGTCAGTTCATTGATCGCGTCATGGGAAATAGACATCAGCACTTTACAACAGAGGCTTACGACTGCTATTGCGTATGGACTGAAGAGGATATGACTGCACTGAGCAGCGGCGAACGACATTTAGCACCAACTGATATTGCGATTCTGATACAGTCCAACCTGTCGATGAGCCATGAAAAGGAGCAATACTTTTTAGACTCTTCGACGACCCGCTTGAATGAGGCACTCAGAGCGGTGAGGTAACATTAGCCGCGTATCGCTCTAGAATTCATATAGAGACTAACTATCTTTGTTAAAGATATCACGTGTAAAGATTTTTTCGCTTACGTCTTGTAGGCACTCATCTAGTCGATTACATATAATAAGATCCGCATCGGCTTTAAAGGCCTCTAGATCACGATAGACAATAGAGTTGAAAAAGAGGTCATCCTCTAACACCGGTTCATAAACCACAACAACAACGCCCTTAGCTTTCAGGCGTTTCATTACTCCCTGAATTGCAGACGCACGAAAGTTATCAGATCCTGACTTCATGACTAGCCTGTAGATCCCAACAATCGTCGGCTGCTGCTGAAGTATCGCGTCTGCGATGAAGTCCTTTCGAGTAGTGTTGGACTGCACGATTGCACTGATGAGATTGCTCGGCACGTCGGAGTAATTCGCCAGCAGCTGTTTGGTATCTTTCGGTAGACAGTAACCACCGTAACCAAAGCTCGGATTATTGTAATGATTACCAATACGTGGATCCAAACCAACACCTTCAATTATCTGCTGTGTATCTAACCCGTGCGACAGAGCGTACGAGTCAAGCTCGTTGAAGTAAGCTACTCGCATTGCGAGGTAGGTGTTAGCGAAAAGCTTTATCGCTTCAGCTTCGGTACTACCAGTAAAAAGGATATCAATATTCTTCTTTAGCGCGCCCTTCTCAAGCAAAGCAGCAAACTTTTTAGCGCGCTCCGAACTTTCACCTACAACTATTCGTGAAGGGTGAAGGTTGTCATAAAGTGCTTTACCCTCCCGCAAAAACTCGGGCGAAAAAATAATATTTTGAGAGTCAAACTTGCCGCGTAGACTTTGCGTGTAGCCAACAGGAATTGTCGACTTGATGACTATCGTTGCCTCTGGATTGATCCTTATGACATCGCTGATCACTGATTCGACTGACCGAGTGTCGAAAAAATTAGTGATGGGATCATAATCGGTTGGCGTGGCAACAATCACAAAGTCAGCAGCTGAATATGCTATTTGCGGATCGATTGTCGCTTTGAGGTCTAGATTAACGCTGGCCAGATACCTTTCAAGCTCAGAATCTTCAATAGGAGCCTCGCGGTTATTAACCGCCTCAACTCTTTGGGCATCCAAATCTATGGCTACGACAGTATTGTGCTGCGCTAGAAGCACGGCGTTAGATAAACCTACGTAGCCCAAACCAGCTACAGCTATTTTCGTCATAAGAGCGCTCGCAATAGGGGTATCAAAGAAGTTTAAGACCGGTTAAGAGCGCCCGTACAGATCCTCATACCGCACAATATCGTCCTCACCTAGATAAGCGCCGGACTGCACCTCAATTAGCTCGAGCGGTATTTTGCCGGGATTATAGAGCGAGTGTACTGAGCCGACAGGTAAGTAAACCGACTCATTTTCTGTGACTAGCATCTCATCCTCGTCACGGCGCACTTTGGCTGTACCCGAAACTACAATCCAGTGCTCGGCACGATGGTGATGCATCTGTACCGAGAGCTTGGCACCCGGCTTCACAGTGATTCGCTTCACTTGGTAACGTTCACCGTTGTCGATTGAATCGTATTTACCCCAAGGACGGTAAACCTCGCGATGCAACTGATACTCAGAGCGACCCTCAGCCTTGAGGCGCTCTACAATTTTTTTCACATCCTGCACTTGGTTCTTGTCCGCGACCAAGACCGCGTCTTTCGTCTCAACAATGACGACATCTTTGAGACCCACAGTCGCAACAAGCTTCTCTGTTGAGTGAACCAGACAATCCTTCGTCTTGTGGGTCAACACATCACCTCGCACGGCATTCCCATCAGAGTCTTTGTTAGTCACCTCCCACAAAGACGACCAAGCCCCAACATCACTCCAACCAGCATCTAGCGGAACAACGACAGCACTATCGGTCTTCTCCATGACTGCATAATCAACGGACTCATCAGGGCATGTTCGGAATGCCGCCTCGTCAATACGAACGAAGTCCATATCGGGTGAGAGAGTTTCGAGAGACTTCGTACAGGCTTCTAGAATATCGGGGCGGTATTTACCTAACTCTTCGATGTAGCGAGACGCGCGCATGAGGAACATACCGGAGTTCCAGTAGTAATCACCAGAATCCACGTAAGACTGTGCGGTCTCCAAATCAGGCTTCTCTACAAACTTATCTACAGCGTAACCTTCACCGGTTTTACCGCCGCGTCTAATGTAACCGTAACCCGTCTCAGGACCTGTCGCGACTATGCCGAATGTGACCAACTTTCCGCTCTCTGCAAGCGGTGTTGCTGCTTCGACAGCTGCATGAAAAGCTTCGATGTCAGGTATAACGTGGTCAGCTGCGAGAACCAGAAGTAGCGTATCTTCTTCTGAAGTAATTGACTGCAATGCTGCCAAGGCAATAGCTGGTGCGGTATTGCGTCCCACCGGCTCGAGAAGAATCTGCGCGCTGACGCCCATCTGACGCACTTGCTCAGCGGCGATGAATCGGTGTTCTTCGTTACAAATCAACATCGGGTTCTGCCCGGTGATATCTTGAACTCGACTTAGCGTCGCCTGCAGCATTGTCTGGTTATCTGCCAGAGGCAGGAACTGTTTTGGATAAAGTGAACGAGAGAGCGGCCACAACCTTGAGCCAGATCCACCGGCCATAACAACAGTTTTGATCACCGAAATCTCCTTTTTAAACGGTAACATAGCGCTTTCAGCAGCCTCTAATCGTTTCATCGCGTTATCCTCAAAGTTTACACGCAAAAAAGCCTACATCTAACCCCGTGAGCAGCAAGATATAGGCCAATTCATAAATTTAAGCTTTAAACGATAGATTTAGGAGCTCAACCGCTCCAGCGTAGCATCCAAGCACTCATGCCAATCCTTGGGCTCAATACCGAAGGTCGCTTTAAACTTCGACGTAGCCAGCTCTGAGTTAGCTGGGCGGCGTGCTTTCGGGGTTTGTGCGGGTCGGCGAATACTGTGAATCGTTGCCTCAGCCGGTGCTTTGCCCAGTTTCTGCGCATGCTGCAGGATGCGTTCTGCGAACTCAACACGGCCTATAGCTGGGTCATGGGCGTAGTGGTAAGTACCCCAGGGGAGGGTCTTCTCATCCGCATATTGGCCGATGATTTTGTAGATTGCCCGTGCCAGGCAAGCTGCACAGGTAGGATTACCCGTTAGGCCATCGTGGATGTAGATCGGTGCGTCGTTCTGCGCTGCGTTAACAACCTCTTTCACAAAGTTCTTGTTGCTGGTGCAAAATAGCCAACCGACACGCAGAATCAGATGCTTCTCCAGAGTACGCCGTATCGCTACCTCGCCGGCCAGTCGACTGGATCCGAAGACGGAGGTCGGATTAGCGATATCCTCTTCTAAATACGGGTGCTCACTGCTGCCGTCAAAGATCTCGACATTAGAGATCTGAATCATCGGAATCTTTAGGTCAGCACAGGTTTCGGCCAAGTGACGAGGACCAACCTCATTAATCTCATAGGCCAGCTCAGGCTTGGATTCCGCCTCATCCATATTCGTGTAAGCCGCAGCGTTGATAACCAACTCAGGTTTGTAGGTCACAAACACGCGCTGCAGTGCACTGAGGTCTCGCACATCCACATCACTGGAATCAGCCGATAGAATTTCATGGCCGTAGTGATCGCCAAATTTAACCAGATTCTGGCCTATCTGACCGCCTGATCCGGTAATCAAGATGCGCATGCAAGCTCTCCTTATTGCTCTGCTTTTTATTTCGCTTTCTGTTATGGTTTCATTTCAACTGAGCAACTAGATAACACAGCCGTAAAAACCATACCAGTTTTAGGGGCAAAATCGCCCTCGGTGCGTCCTAGGTGCTGTTTCACGTGCTGTCTTAGGTAACTCGGCCGCGCACCTGAAACCTCGGGTCCCGCCAACTCTGTGAAATCATAACCTGTTCCAGTACCAATACAGCCTGAGCTACATCAACGAAACGGGTGTAAAGCGGTGCAAAGCCAAAACGCAGGATATCCGGTGCGCGAAAATCGCCTATCACCCCGCGCTCAATCAGCGACTGCATAATCGGATAGGCCTCTGCATGCTTCAGGCTTACCTGACTACCACGCAGTTCCGGCGCGCGGGGTGACGCAAGCTCAAAGCCGCACCCAATCAATCGAGCCTCGACTTGCTCGATAAAAAACTCACTCAACTCAATCGATTTTCGGCGCACCGCTGCCATATCCACTTCGCGTGCCAGCCGTACACCCTCCTCCAGCGCGACGCACCCGAGCACAGGTGGCGTACCACATAGGGCACGGGTCATACCTTCAGCCGGCTCGAACTGATCAGACATAGCAAAGGGGACCGCGTGGCCAAACCAACCCGTCAAGGGTTGCTCGAATCGCGCTTGATGACGTTTAGCCACGTAGAGAAAACTTGGAGCGCCCGGACCACCGTTGAGGTATTTGTAGCCGCAACCTACAGCGAGGTCGGCTCCTGCAGCGTCTAAATCAACCGGCACTGCGCCCGTACTATGACTCAGATCCCATAGAATCAGCGCTCCAGCGCTGTGCGCCTTAGCAGTCAATGCTTCAAGATCAAACATCTCACCGCTCTTGTAGTGCACATGTGTCAGCACCACCAGCGCTGTCTGGTCATCAATTTCACTAATAATCCGATCACGCGGCACCGCACTGAGGTCGATTGAGGCATCTCGTTGAACACCCTGCAGCACATAGAGATCGGTCGGAAAGTTCCCCAATTCTGTCACGACCTTCGATCGACCCGGGTTAAGCTTGAGTCCCGCGTGAATCAGCTTAAACAGATTGACTGAGGTTGAGTCAGCAACGATCACCTCATCAGACTCAGCGCCAATCAGCGGAGCTATCATTGCACCCAGACGCTGCGGCAAATCCACCCAACCCGCGGTGTTCCAACTCCTGATCAGACCCGTACCCCACTCCTGCTCAACCACCTTAGCCATACGCTGTTTCGTCGCTTTAGGAAGGGGGCCGAGTGAATTGCCGTTGAGGTAGATAACCCCCTCCGGCAAATCGAACCTTTCACGCATTGCCCGCAATGGGTCGGCGGCATCTAACTGTTCTGCATCTAACACGTCTATACCTGAAATTGTTTGCATTGAAATTCTCAGCGGACTCATTGAACTCCTACCCCGCTAGCTTGTACCTTTGAGCGTTAAGGTTTCAAGAGCTAGCTGAAAATGCGCCGTCAGATAGAGAAGCAGATTCTTCAACTTACCGGTCTATCGCTTGGGGATGTTAACTACTCTGAGCCTACGGGCGATCCCGGCCTGTTCGGCCCCGATGCGGTCTGCTGGCGGATTCATAGCGACTTTCCGGCCATGCTCTGCGGCGGCATCAGCGCTTTGATGTTACAGATGCTGCACCCTCTGGCGCTAGCCGGTGTTTGGGATCACTCCAACTTTCGCGAAGATATGCTTGGGCGCTTGCGCCGCACCAGTCAGTTCGTCGCAGCGACGACCTTCGCGCCTACCAACGAAGCCGAGCGTCTAATTGAGCGCGTCCGAAGGATACACGCTCAAGTTAGTGGAGTCGCACCCGACGGTACTCGCTACAGCGCCGAGGACCCCGAGCTTCTAACCTGGGTACACGTGTGCGAGGTGTACTCGTTTATGCGCGGCTACTTACGCTACAAAAATCCAAATTTAAGCCGAAAAACCCAAGACGCCTACTTCTCTGAGGTCACCCTCGTTGCACGCAAACTCGGTGCCGAAACTGTTCCTGACTCAGTGGTAGAGGTAGAAGCTTATTTGCACTTGATGCGCCGCGAACTTCGCTATAACCAACGCACCGCGGCCGTAATGCAGGCGCTGTTTAAGGCACCAACACCCTCGGCGTTTACCAAGCCGATGGGCAGATGTATAACAATCGCAGGCTTTGACCTACTTCCGGATTGGGCTATTCAGATGAATCCAGCCCCGCTCAGCCGACCTCAGCGCGCACTCGCGCGGGCTGCGTTAGTGGGTTTGGCTCCCACGCTGCGCTGGTCGCTACGCAACGGCGTTTCTACCCTCGCCTGTCACCGGATGGGGATTCCCCCTTTTTGGCAGCGACGCCCGCGGTTTTAGGGGAGCCCGCGCTCTCTTCTTCATCGACGTTACGGACAATTGAGGAGACACACATCACTTGCCGGTAAAATTGGCACAATCCCTGCTAACTTCTCCCGTACAAAAATATTGAATAGTCGAAGCTCGATACGGGAATCAAGGCATGCTGATTAGAAAAATATTTCGATTACAAATCCGACGCTTTTCTTTGGTGGGCCTAGCCCTTCTTCTTGCTGGTGTTATGACCATATACATACTCGGCACCCATTTGGCGCAGTACTCGACCGGCACGCAATTGAAGATTGGCTTTGATGCATCAGAGCGCCCGGGCACCTCAAGCTGGGCGCTGTTAGGCCACATCAACGAGTATGTGTTGCAAACCTGTTGCGACCACTCATTTAACAGGGTAGAGGACCCAGAGGGTAATCGTGGAGAAGTTGGAAAGTTTTCTCTTAAGCCCAGTGACTCTCGCGTTAAAGGAAACTACCGAAGCGAATTGAGAATTTTGTCTAACCCACTGAAAGAGGATAGCTGGTACAAAGCATCGGTCTTCGTACCTTCTAATTGGAAGGATTCAGAGGTCAAAGTAGTGGCAATGCAGTGGCATGGTTCCCGTGACTTTTTTGTTGGCGAAGTGGGTCGTATGCCACCTTTGGAAATCACTATTACCAACGACAACTGGCAAGTACAGAAAGCTTTTGACAACCGTCTGATTTCCACTGCGGATACCCCGGGACATGTTGAGTCGATAGTTCCCCTCGCAGAACTCAAAGTAGAGAAAGGTGTATGGACCGATTGGGTGATACACACTCGCTGGTCTCCGGAAAGCGATGGAATAACTAGAATTTGGGTAAACGGCGAGAAAATAGTCGAAGACTTCGGTCCAAATGCCCATCGCGATTTGACAGGGCCGTACCTGAAGGCCGGCGTTTATGCTCCAGAGTGGGGCTACAGCGGCACCGAACCCGACATCACAGAACGTACACTTCTCTTCGACAGTGTTGAAATGATCCAAGACCGAGACCCTTATGGTCTGATTGCAACCCTTGCCAAAAACTAGCACTTAGAACCTGGGGGCATCGCTTGGAGATTATGCGTTTTGACCCAGGGCTAGCTAAGTTTCAAACGCATCAACAGCGTCTGCGGCTCAGATTCACAGATCAGCAGATCTCGCCCTGCTTGATCCATAAAACCCTCTGCAACTGAGCGGTCTAGCAACTCCAGCAACGGGTCGTAGTAACCATCGATATTCAGGAGCCCAATCGGCTTAGAGTGAAATCCGAGTCGCGCCCAGGTGTAGACCTCGAAAAACTCCTCGAGCGTACCAACGCCGCCCGGGTAAACGATAAAGGCATCGGCCATCTCGGCCATCTTAGCTTTACGCTCATGCATGGTATCCACACAGAAGAGCTCGCTCAGCCTAGCATGTGGCGCTTCCTTATCGGCCAGAGCGCCCACCGTTACTCCACGAACGGTGCCCCCAGCGGCTAAAGCCGCATCGGCTAGATTGCGCATTAAGCCGGTATTGGAACCGCCGTAAATCAACTCCACGCCCGCCTCAGCAATGACCCGGCCAAGCTGGTAAACGCGCTCTTTAAACAGTTCGCGTTTTGCATCACGCGCCCCCAGAAACACCGCTACGCTGGACATTTCAGCACCTCTCTAACGCTCTAAACTCATTCTATAATCGCAAACAGCACCGCAATTTGCATCGCAAAATGCAACTACAATCAGGAGGCGGGATAGCCGGCATTCTCAAGCGCCTCTCGAATCTGCGCTTCGGAGGCAGTACTGCTAACCTCGACTGACCGGCTCTCTAGATCCGCTACAACCGTTACGTTCGAGTCCAACGCCTCTAGCGCTTCGGTGATATTACTCACGCACCCACCACAGGACATATCTTCGATCTTAAGCTGCATGTCAGTTCCTCAAACTATGTTTGGTAGTATATATTCCACGACTCGTTATCAGAGGATAATCGATTTTGATCACAACTAAACAGTGGCTTGGCGTTGCGATACTCATATCAGGCGTTAGTTATGGTATCTGGTTAAATTTACAACCCGAGCCAGAACTTGTTACCGACTCTAGGTGGAACGCCATACCGTACAAAGATGCTGTTGCTGTAACCGATGGCAAAGCCCTCTACGATCGCTATTGCCTCGCCTGCCACGGCGCCAACCTGGAAGGTCAGCCCAACTGGCGTGAGCGCGACAGTGCAGGCTACCTTCCAGCACCACCGCATGATCAGAGCGGGCATACCTGGCACCACCCCGACCAGCAGTTATTTACCATCATCAAAGGTGGCATCGCCGCTATTGCGGGTGATGACTACCGCACTACGATGCGAGCTTTTGGCGAACAGATGAACGACGATCAGATCTGGTCCGTACTAGCCTATATTAAGTCGACCTGGCCACAAGAGATTATCGACGCGCACAACCGTTTCAGTGAGGAGTCCTAATGCCTACTAAGCCAAAACTGATTACTGCTCTTACCCTCGCTCTCAGTACAGCGATCGCCACGACCGCGCTGGCCCACACTGGCGCCACCGGCATCGTCAAAGAGCGCATGGACGGATTCAAAGCCGCCAAAAAGTCGATGAAAACACTCAAGGGCGCGGTACGCAGCGCTGACTTTGCCACTATCGCGGGCGAAGCTCAGACACTAAATCTCTGGTTCAGCAAACTAGATAGCTATTTCCCCGAGCGGAGTAACCCAAAACCCTCAGAAGCATTGGATATTATCTGGGAAGAGTTTGATACATTCTCCAGCCTTGGCCAAGACAGTGCTAACGCCTCTACTGCCCTGCTGCGCGCAGCCAATGAGGGTGATGAAGATCTGGCTCGCGAGGCATTTTCAGAGCTCGCCGCCTCTTGTAAGGCATGCCACGACGACTACAGAGAATAGTACACGCAGTTTTCAGGTGACAGCACGGATTCCTAGACTCTGAAACGGGTCAAAAGAGCTGTCATATGTTATCCTGCGCACCGTTTTTATAACCGATAAAGAGAGCTACGTTACCGTGTTTGATTCCCAAGCTTTTCGTCGTGCTTTAGGCAACTTTGCAACCGGTATTACCGTGATTACCACCGTGACACCCGAGGGCGAAAATGTCGGTCTGACAGCTAACTCATTCAACTCGGTCTCGCTCGATCCACCTCTGATCCTCTGGAGCTTAGATAAACGCTCGAATAACCTCGATGCGTTTAACCGGGCCAGCCACTTCGCGGTGAACATCCTTGCAGCCGATCAAATGGACCTATCGAATCAGTTTGCCCGTCCAAGTGATAACAAATTCGAAGGTGTTAATTTCCGTGAGGGCCTTGGCGGTGCAGCGGTGCTTGCAGACTGCGCTGCCGTATTTGAGTGTTCAGTTCACCAACTCGTTGACGCCGGCGACCACATTGTTCTGATCGGTAGAGTGGAACAGTTTGAAGCTGAGGGTCGTGCACCGCTCTGCTACCACCAGGGCGGTTACTCCATCGTCATGCCCTACTCGCGCCTCACAGCCGAAAGCAGCCAAAGCAAGCCATCAGATGGCGACTCAAAAACGCCTGGACGCCTAAATACCAACCTCTACTACCTGATGCTACAGGCGATGCGCTCTTACCAAGCAGACTACCTGCCGCTGCAGATGTCGACCGGTCTACAGACCAGCGAAGCACGCATGTTGATGATCCTCACTGAGCATCAATCCCTCGACGCTAAACAGCTCGTAGATGCGGTAGCGATGCCCGAGCAGGACGTGCGTTTGGCTGTAGAGGTTCTGGAGCGCAAGGGGCTAATCAGCGAAGCGAATGGCATCTTCAGCATCAGTGTACAAGGACATGAGAAGTCCGACGCTCTGTGGCATCTAGCCAGCGAGGAGCAAGAGCGTGTTTTCGCCAAGTTTAGCGACGACGAAATCGCCACCTTCAGTAAAGTCCTGAAAGGGCTGATCAACTGATGAGAGTATCTTTTGTAGCCGTCGCGGCATCAGCTCTAGTTATCGCAGGTTGTGCGACTCGAACCGAGTTACCGCTCACAACCGATATGATCAGCGAACCGCTGCTGCGTTTGGACATTAGCTCGCTAGAGAGCCGCTTGGGCCAGCCTACTCGTAAAATCCGCAAGGATGGCAAAGAGGTTTGGATCTATCGTGAGGAGAACAGTTCAGGGCTGGCACAACTCAAAGGCAATTGCGAGCTAGAGATCGGTTTTACACTACCCGAGGTAACCAGTGTAACGGTGCGCGAGTCGGGCACTACCCCGCTAGCGCAACCACTCGATGCCTGCCGGCCGTTTTATAACAAGCTACGTCCGCTCTAAACGACAAACTGAGAGACTACAGAGCGCATCCGCTCGGCTTGCGCTTGTAGCTCTTGCAGCGACTGCTGCGCTGACATCGCTTTACCTGCAGTATCGTCTGCAATCACATGAATCTCCTCGGCACTCTGACCAATTAAGTTCGACGCTGCCTCCTGCTGTGTCGTGGAGGCCGCAATCTGCTGGTTAATTCCGTCAATCTCATGAACGGCATCAACAATCTCCTGAATCGCTTCACCGGTCAGTCGCGCCTTATCTGACGTGGCATTACTCGCCTCTTGTGATTTTTGAATCACTGTTACCGCTGAATTAGCCGCATGCTGGAGCTTCTCAATCATCCGCTGAATCTCTTCAGTAGAGTCCTGTGTCCGGCTCGCCAACGTACGCACCTCATCGGCAACCACCGCAAAACCACGCCCATGCTCTCCGGCGCGCGCAGCCTCGATTGCCGCGTTCAGCGCGAGCAGATTTGTCTGTTCTGCGATGGTTTGAATAACATCCAATACCGTTCCGATGCTTTCAGTACTGGCTTTAACCTCATCAATAGTGTCACTGGCAGATTGCATATCCTCGGCCAGACGATGGATCTGATCTGAGGTCTGGTGCATCAAGCCTTTACCCGACTCAGCCCGCTCGCCAGCGGAACGCGACACCTCTGCGGCTGACTGCGCGTAACTGGAAACCTCTGATACCGTGGCAACCATTTCAGTGACAGCCGATGCGACCTGTTCTGTTTGAGATTTCTGATTTTGAGCTCCGGAATTTGCCTCAGCGATAACGTTTACCAATCCACTAGATTCATTTATGACCTCGTCGGCAGAGCTCTTAACTTGCAGGATAATATCGCGCGTTTTTGCTAAAAAACCGTTGAATCCAGCCGCCAGATCACCAATCTCGTCTTGAGATTTGAAATCCAGCCTCTGGGTCAGGTCACCGCCTGCTTTGGAGATCTCGGTGAGTTTCGCTGCAACCGCACGTATCGGCGTTACCACCATGCGCTTGCCGAGCCATGCACAGAGTGCGGCAAACAACAGTCCAATCAAAATTGCGATAGCAACCAGCGTATTCGCCCAGAAAATTGCCGACTCAGCGACCTCTAACTGCCCCTCAACCTTGCCATCAGCGACCTCTTCAATCTCGCCGATATAGTCCAACAAAGCATCAAGCGATGTCGTCATGCGAACTTCACTTGCTGTGAACTGTTTGTAAGCATCTAGAGTCGCCTGTGTATCAGCCACCAATAACTCGATATCAGCTGCAATCTTATCAACGATATCCACGTCAATACCGCGCGCCCGCAGTACCGACTTGAGTGAGACAAGTGCCTCACCCTCCTCTTGCGCCTGCGCCATACCACTGGCAACAACTGGCGATAGCTCCTCGATATTGGCACCGCCAAGAATCTGGCTCAACGCTTGCAGTCCGCGTAGCAGACCGATACGCGTCTCCATAATGGCGTCAGCAACGTCCCACATGCTCTGGATATCTTGCAGAGAGTTGTTGACCAAGGCATCGTCATCCATCCCAGACTCAACACCATCCTCAAGCGCCATCAGTTGCGAGTCGATGATAAATGCGCGCTTCTCTGCACTAAGGCGATTAGATTCTAGCGTCTCGAACTCACTGCTAACTTCCTTCGCTAGCGTGCGGAAGACATCTAACTGAGCCGTAAGTTCTGATGTTTGTGCTCTCTCTAGTAGACCTGAATTTGCCATCCGTCCCAGGGCTTCATCAGCCCCCTCAGAAGCCGCCTCCATGGCAGCGCGCCCCTTATCAAAACTGATGCGGCTGCGCAGAGTGTTTTGCAATGCTATTACCTCTGCCTGAAGTTCGATGGTCCCCTCCATCGCACCATCAGCGGTATCCCAAGCGGGACCCGTCAAGAAACGCAGTTGATTACTGAGTGAACCGATGCCAGAGAGACCAACCAGACCGGTGGCCAGAATGACACAAGAGAGAAAAACCAGCGCCACGCTGATCTTGCGACTGATCGTCAACTTCATCTTGAGCCCAACCTACTTCTTTTGGGGAGTTACCCTCCAGCATAGCAACAAAATCCGACTACGCTTGTCAGATTTAAGATATTTACAATCATAGGTTTAAAATAACTTACTAGACTCTGTCTTAAGTTTCTCAAAAGCCACAAATGCCAAGTTAACGCTTGCTCTGAGAACCGTTCTATCAGACACTCAGGATAATTTATCAGCTAGTACTCCCATGGATACAGCCACACTTCAAGCCTTCGTCGAAGTCGCACGCACCGGCAGTTTCTCTATCGCTGCCCAGCATCTGTTTGTGACTCAGTCAGCGATCAGCAAGCGCATCGCCCAGCTCGAGTCGCAGCTCGATACCCGACTATTTGACCGAATTGGGCGCGGTATCAATCTGACGGAAGCAGGCCGAACTCTGCTGCCGCAAGCGGAGGGCATCCTCACCCAATTTGAGGATGCTCGCCGCACACTGAACAACCTATCTGGCGAGGTAACCGGCAGGCTCTCTTTGGCTGCCAGTCATCACATCAGCCTACACCGCCTGCCTGAAACACTGCGGGCTTTCGTCAAACGCTATCCCCAGGTAGAGATGGACTTGCGCTTCTACGAGTCGGAGGTCGCCTATGAGGCGGTCGTGCATGGCGATATCGAACTGGCACTGATTACCCTATCGCCGGAGAGCGATCCTCGCATCGTCGCCGAAACTGTCTGGATCGATCGTCTGCACTACTGTATTGCCGCAGACCACCCCTTGGCGGAGCGCGACAACGTCGAGTTCGATCAGATCAACGCCTACCCAGCCATTCTGCCCGGAGCAGATACCTTCACCTATCAGATCGTGCACAAACAGCTGGCAACCCTGGGGCTCGAGCCAAATCTGGGCATATCTACCAACTACATGGACACCATTCGCATGATGGTGCGCTCGGGCCTCGGCTGGTCACTACTGCCTGAGACGCTAATCGACGAGCAACTGGTGCGACTCAATACCGGCAGCCAACCCGTTGAACGTCCGCTGGGATATATCTACCACCGCGAACGCACCCTCTCGAACGCGGCCCGTGAACTGCTGCGGCTATTGAAACAGTCGACCACATAGCACACACTAAAGGCTCAATAAAAGTACAGACTGAGCCCTGCGTGACCAACCCACTCCTCGAACAGTTTCAGAACTGGATTAAACAACTGGAGAACAGCCCGGATGCCGCCTTCAGCAGCCAGTTAGCGCAGTGGCAACAGTGGATCTCCAAATTCCACTCAGAGGCCGAATCGATCTCGCCGCAACACGCTGATTTAGTTAAAAAACTGAGTGGTTACTCGGCCGAACTGGTTGAACTGCTGGCAGACCTGACGCGCAGCCAAGCGCGCGGGGCACCTATCGAGGATCTGATAGACCGGTTGCGCGCCGATCTGCATCAGTTCAACGTCTCTCACGTCCTTGAACAAGCAACGCAACCACATCAATTTCTTGACCTCCTGTTTACACTCAAACAGTCGCAGTTAGTACTGAGCGCCGAACAAGTTGCCCAACTAAAACAGAGCCTCGCGCAACTGACACATCCGCGGTTCGCTCAACTCAGGGCATTTATAGAAGCCTTGTTGGATTGGAGTCAGGCAAGCAGCACGCTCAGCGAGGAGCTCGACCAAATCAGCAACAGCGCTATCGATCGTTTCCGTAATTTGGCGACCGAGGGGTTAGAGAACGATGCCCTCTTGGATCTCTGGGTCGACTGCTACGACAAGAGCTATCGAGACGGCTTCAACTCCGACGAGCTACAAGCTGCACAGGCGGCTCTGGTCAATAGCCTGGCGCGTTTGCAATTAGGTTGGCAAGCACTTATCGACCAATTTGCAGAACAGCTCGGGCTGCCTTCACGCTCGCAGGTCGATAAGTTGATCGAGGAGTTTGATCAGCAGCGCCGCCGAATTCGCAAGCTTGAGGTAGAACTACAAGCCCTCAAGGCAGCTCAAGACTGATTTATGAAGAGTCCTAAGCCCCAATGAAAAGCTTCACTGAGCAGCTTAGTGCGCACCAGCAAATGCTCTCCAAAGCTTTGGAGACCCTAAGCACTCTCAACCGAGTCGTGCCAGACTCACTCGAGGGCGAAACGCTGCTAACAGTTGACGCGATGCAGTTGCGCTACTATGCGCCGCAAAAGACGAAGAGTAACGCTAAGACCAAGCTGCCACTTCTTATCTGCTACGCGCTGGTGAATCGCCCCTATATCCTTGATCTTGAGCCCAAACGTTCACTGATACGCGACTTGCTATCAGCCGGTTATCCAGTCTATCTGATCGATTGGGGCTACCCCAGCGCTACAGACCGTAACCTCGGTCTAGATGACTACATCTGCGACTACCTCCACAGCGCTGTAGAGGCGGTTAAAACGCACTCGGACCAACCTCGCATCGACCTACTCGGGGTCTGCCAAGGCGGTGTCTTTTCACTCTGTTACGCCCAACTCGAACCCGAGAATGTTCGTAAGCTGATCACATTGGTGACACCGATCGACACCGAGGTAGAGAACTTCACCTTGGCACAGATGGTTCGCAGAGTGGATATCGCCACACTGGTAAAAGCGCAGGGCAACATCTCTGGCGGCTTGCTGAATCAACTTTACGCCAGCCTCAAGCCTCTGGCTCTTGGGCTGCACAAGCAACTCAATCTAGCGCAGAATCTGGCTGAGCCAGAGCAGGCTCGCACCTTCATGCGCATGGAGCATTGGCTGAACGATAGCCCAGATCTAGCGGGACGAGGTGCAGTGGAGTTCGCTCAAGGCTTTTTTCAGCAGAACGGTCTGATGAACAGAAGTTTGGAGATTGCGGGACGCAGGATAGATTTGTCGGAGCTCAAACAGCCTATTCTTAATGCTTACGGTAGCAGCGACCACCTAGTGCCGTCCGCTTCCAGCAAGGGGCTAAAATCACTAGCGGCTCAATGCGAGAGCTACGAAGAGTTGGAACTCAAAGGCGGGCATATTGGCGCCTTTATCAGCAGCCGCACCCGCAGCCAACTGGTAAAGGCGATCACAGAATTTTTGAAGTAGGAAATGTGATGGACCCACCCACTCTGTGCCAAGATTGGTTTTGAAAGATCAATCAAGTACGGCATCCAAGAAGGGGGTCCACATGAATAAGACTAGCATTATTGGTATCGATCTGGCGAAGAGTGTTTTTCAAGCTCACGGTATGACGAGCAGTGGTAAACAGACGTTTTCGCGTCAGCTCAAGCGCGCAGAGGTCGCTAAGTTTATAGCTAAACAACCCAAATGCATTATTGGTATTGAGGCGTGCGGTGGTGCTCACTATTGGGCCAAGTTGTTCGAGCAGTATGGCCATCATGTGAAGATCATCCCGCCTGGCTACGTAAAGGCGTACGTGCGGGTTAATAAAAATGATAAACGGGATGCCGCAGCGATTGCGGAGGCAGCGTCCCGAGAGCAGGCACCGGTAGTAGCCGTCAAAACAACTGAACAGCTTGACCTACAGGCTTTGCACCGAGTCCGCGAAGACTCGGTTAACAACCGAACCCGCACCGGCAACCGGATAAGAGGACTGCTTGCAGAACAGGGCATCGTAGTAAAGCGCGGACATGCTGCAACTCGCTACGAGGTCGCGTTGATACTTGAGGACGCTTCAAACGGGTTAAGTTATAGCTTAAGAGAGATCATTGCTGATCTGAGAGAGGAGTGGCTACGCTGTGATGATCGAGTTGATTACTACACCTCACGGATCGAAAAGATCGCTAGGTCTGATGCGCGCTGTAAACGGTTGATGACGATACCTGGTGTAGGCCCAGTCATATCGACCTTGCTGGTTGCGTATGCGGGGAATGGTCAATCATACCGGGGCAGTCGCGACCTAGCCGCCTCGTTAGGCTTGGTGCCCGCCCAGCACTCAAGCGGTGGTAAAGACGTGTTACTGGGGATCAGTAAACGAGGAAATCGACAGTTGCGCAAGCAACTGGTACACGGCGCGAGGGCTGCATACCGCTCACTAGAGAAATGCCCCGAAAGCAGCCGACTTGGCTTGTGGGCACAAGGCTTGAGGGCTTCAGGCAAGCACGTAAACAAGATCGTGGTAGCGATCGCAAACAAGCTAGCCCGTATCGCCTGGAGCTGCTTAGTAAACGAAAGAGATTACAAAGCGTTGTAACCAACGTAGTACGGAGCCTGCCCAAGGCAGGATAAATAGAGTTAAACCCAACCAAAGAGTTGCGCAGAACGTTAAGACACGACAGATAAGATCGACTTGCTGAAAATCTGAAGATCCCTGTGGCTCACCAAGAAGCCGGGTAGGAGATAAGAACAGCAAGAGCACATCTCATAATGGCCCGGGTGGATACGCCCAAACTGAGAGGCCGGATATAAGCGTGCAATCTACTTCTATCGAGTCAAAACGGTCTTGCAACAAACGGGTGGGTCCATATAAGCGATCTGCCGAAGGCATGTTCGCGACCCGAACTACTCGGGCTTCTTCTCCTCATCCTCAGCCGACTGGCCGTTAGGCGTAAACATACTCCACATCGCCATGTTCTGATCGGCCATGCGTGACATCATATTCAACGGATTGGCTGCACCCATCATCGTCTTCATCTGATCGCGCATGCGGTCCTGATGGTCAAGAAAGGCAGCGATACTCTGTTCCAGATACTGGCTCATCATCCCTTGCATCGGATCGCCGTAGAAACGAATGAGTTGTTGCAGAACCTGGTTGGTCAACAAAGTTCCATGCCCCTCCGCCTCCTGCTCTGCGATAATCTGCAGCAGAATGTTACGGGTCAAATCCTGACCTGTCTTGGAGTCTTGAACCTGAAAAGCTTCACCGCTTAACACCAGCTCTTTAACGTCTTCAAGAGTGACGTAACAGCTGCGTGAGGTATCGTAGAGTCTGCGGTTGCTGTATTTGCGAAGAATGCGCACTGCACTGCTCCTTTGTGGAGTTCTTATTTATCTTTATCGCCGGTCTTGCCGGTCTGTTGCATCATCACATTGAAGAATGACTTCTGCATCGCCTCCATCGAATTGAGGCCAGAGTTCAGGTAGGGCTGCATCAGTGACATCGGGTCATACCCCTCAGCGCCTGCGACCATCTGTTTACGAAACTGCTCCACCACCTCTTTTTGCAGCTCTGTCACATCGGGCAGTCCCATTGTGCGACGAAACTCTTCAGGGGTGAGGTCGATATCGATTGAAATCTTCATCAGGACATCTCGCCTTTTCGACTAACTCTCTACGCAGAATACACCAATTATTTTGCAGCGCAACAGAGCCGTTTTAACTATTTTGCTGCGCTTTTCCAAGAATTTGCACGCGCCAAACGAGTAGAAGCGCGATAAAACTCGCGCCTGCAGCAAAGATATAGGCCAGCTCACTCCCCAGATCTTGCCAGAGATAACCCGCAGCAACGCTCCCCACAACCCCGCCTAAACCGAAGCCTAGGGTAGAGTGTAACGCCTGTCCTCGCCCCTCACTGCCTGCCGGAAAAATCTCCTGCACAAAACGTATGCCGCTGGCTAGCACCACAGCAAAACTTGCAGCATGAAGCAGTTGTGCAACGACCAGTGCCCAGAGATGATCCGGCATAAAGGCCAACAGTAGCCAACGCAGGATTCCGAGCATGATCGAGGCGATCAGCACCTGCTCGAAGCCAAAGCGATTCCAGAGCTTGTGCAACACACCAAAGAGAACGATTTCGGCAATGACACCCAACGACCAGAGCCAGCCGATTGCCGTGCCATCATACTCAAACCGCTGTAATAGCAGCGTGTAAAAGCCGTTGTACGGCCCATGAGCCATCTGCACAAGAAAGATCATCAGGAAGAAGCGAATCACTTCGGGGCGTTTCATCGTCGCACGGATCAAGCCCGAAGCCGGACGCTCTCGACCCCGCTCTACTTTTGAGTCTGGCACCCAAAACGAGGCCAGCAGAATCAGCACCATCGCAGCCACAAAGCTGTAGGGCACATCTGAGACACCCTCACCGATAAACAGCTCACCGCCCACTAGTACTGCAATAATGAACCCGACCGAGCCCCAGAGCCGCACACGCCCATACTCGTTCGAGCGCTTGGCCAGATGCTGCAGCGTAATCACCTCAAACTGCGGCAGGATCGCGTTCCAGAAAAACGAGTAGAGCAACATACAGAGCCAGAGCGCCAGAAACTCTGTCTGGCCCGGTATCAGCATCACACTCAGCAGCCCACCAAGAGCACCCAGACGCACTATCAACAAACGGTGACCGAAACGATCACCGATGTAGCCCCAGATTCCGGGAGCGTAGAGCCTCGAAAGATGAAAAGCTCCCAAGAGGTAGCCGATCTGCACGGCGGTCATGCCGATCGACTCGAGATAGGGAGAGAAAAAGGGTACGACCAGCCCGAGCAGCGAAAAGAAGAAAAAATAGAAAGTCGCCAAACGGGTGAAGAGCATTTGAGGAGTCCAGTCGCAGCGAAAATTGAAGCCCGAATTTGTCGCACAACACCCGTTAAGTCAACTAAGACGCCGTAAGCGACTGTTTAGACCCTTACAATACTTGCAAAATGCGACGCATAACGCGTCGCTTTTCGCATCTTATTTACGTGCTGCCTTGAGCGTATCTGCAATTAGAAAGGCCAATTCGAGCGACTGGTCTGCGTTCAAACGTGGATCACACTGAGTCACATAACGCTCCGCAAGCGCCGCTTCGGTAATCTGATAAGCACCGCCGACACACTCGGTAACATGGTTACCGGTCATCTCAAAGTGCACACCACCGGCGTGAGTTCCCTCAGCCTGATGGATCTCGAAGAAGGATTTCACCTCGCTAAGAATTGCTTCGACCGAACGGGTTTTGTAACCACTGCTCGCCTTCACCGTATTGCCGTGCATCGGGTCACTGCTCCAGGCCACCTGCGACCCCATATCGCGCACCAAACCGACTAGCTGCGGCAGGTAGTCACCGATCTTTTCAGCGCCCATGCGGGCAATCAGATTGATGCGACCCAGCTCATTCATCGGATTAAGAATATCTAACAGTCGACGCAGATCATCTGCATCAGTAGTAGGCCCCACTTTAATACCGATTGGGTTCTGCACGCCACGTAGAAACTCGACATGCGCATGATCTGGCTGACGGGTACGGTCGCCAATCCAGAGCATATGTGCGGAACAGTCGTACCAGCCACCAGTCAGGCTATCTTGACGAGTCAACGCCTCTTCGTAAGGTAGTAACAGTGCCTCGTGGGACGTATAAAGCGTGGTCTCCGAGAGCTGCGGTGTGTTCTCAGACGTCAAACCACAGGCCGCCATGAACGCCAACGCTTGATCAATCTGCTCACCGAGCGCTTCATACTTCTGATGAGCGGGCGACTGCGACACAAAACCCAGGTTCCACTGATGTACACGATGCAGATCAGCAAAGCCCCCGCGCGAAAAGGCACGCAGCAAGTTTAGGGTTGACGATGACTGGTGATAAGCTGCCAACATACGCTGTGGGTCCGGCACGCGCGCCTCGGCGGTGAACTCTACCGAGTTGATGTTATCGCCACGGTAACTGGGCAGCTCCACACCATCCACCGTCTCGGTATCGGCCGAGCGTGGTTTTGCGAACTGACCTGCAATACGCCCAACTTTAACAACAGGGCAACTACCCGAGAACGCCATCACTACAGCCATCTGCATCAGCAGCTTGAAGGTGTCACGAATCTTATCTGCACTGAACTCGGCAAAACTCTCGGCACAATCTCCGCCCTGCAGTAAAAAGGCTTCGCCCCGCGCAACGCGAGCCAACTCGGATTTAAGCGAACGAATCTCGCCAGCGAACACTAACGGCGGCAGTGCGCTGAGCTGACGCTCAACGTCAGCTAAGGCTTGAGAATCGGGGTAAGTTGGGAGTTGTTTAACCGGGCGATTGCGCCAGCTATCAAGTGACCAGTGCGACATCAATAATCCTTACAGAGTTCAGGCAAATCAGGAGTCCAAAAGTATAGAAAGCTCTCAACCAATGCGAGTGCTCAGAGCGCTAATTTGCTGAATTTCCGTAAAATTCTCTGTTAAGAGGCGATTTTTTAAATGAGTATTTTCAACAGATAGGAGCTAAATGAATAGGTCGGTTCTTCAGTCTGGGGGTGGCGGCTCACTTTATCTGGACGAGCACGGTACTCAAAGACCAGTGCTCGACTATAGATCGATCGCGAAATAGCGCTGCGCGCTACACCGCTCGTACAGAGTCGAGAGCACAAATAGATCGCCCTATTGCACTCGCACTACAGTGTTTTAACCGTTATTCTTCCCGTCAACAGCAACGCCTCGGAGACCTCAATGGCCCGCCCCACAACAGCCCAGATCGACCTGAGCGCCATTCGCCAGAATTACCAGTTAGCGAAGAGTCTCGCGCCCAACAGCCAAGCCCTCGCTGTGATCAAAGCCGATGCCTATGGTCATGGTGCAGTTAAAGTTGCGCAAGGGCTTGAAGCCGAAGCCGACGGCTTTGCAGTTGCTGCTATTGAGGAGGCGATTGAACTGAGAGAAGCGGGCATCCGCAAGCCTATTCTACTGCTTGAAGGTTTTTTCGACGCAAACGAACTCCCACTTATCAGTGAGCACGCGCTGAGCTGCGTGGTACACACACACTCACAAATCGAAGCACTCGCCGCATACAACGGAGTAGGCACGTTCGATATCTGGGTAAAGATAGATATCGGTATGCACCGACTGGGCTTGTCCCCGTCTCAGACGAAAACGGCTTTAAGCCGTCTTGGCGCCCTGAAGTGCGTACGCAATATTACACTGATGGGACACTTTTCCTGTGCTGATGACCTCGCCGCTGGTACCACTATTGAGCAGCGCCGCCTCTTCGAACGCTTGGCCGGCAACACCCAATTCGCCACCAGTCTATCAAACTCGGCGGCCATACTCGGCTGGCCAACCGTGAACAGCGACTGGATTCGCCCCGGCTTGATGCTCTACGGAGCCTCGCCGTATGAGGCTCCACAGGAAGATGCAGATCGCCTACTGCCCGCGATGACGCTCAAATCGGAAGTGATCGCCGTGCGGACGATATCTGCTGGGGAGTCAGTCGGATATGGGGCAAGCTGGACAGCAGACAGACCCACACGCATCGGTACCGTAGCAATCGGTTATGCCGACGGCTACCCGCGCCAAATTCGTTCAGGCGCGCCGGTTGTGGTTGGCGGAATGCGAACAAAACTAGTCGGTCGTGTCTCAATGGATATGATTACCGTTGATCTTACCGATATCCCAGCGGCGAACATTGGCACACCGGTAGAGCTCTTCGGTCGCCAGCTGCTCGCCGGGGAACTCGCACCCTGGGCCAACACCATCCCTTACACACTCTTCACCGGCATTACCCGCCGAGTGCACAAAGTCTATAGCGACTAAGCCAAAAAGGTTCTGGTGATACCGACAACCGAAATCAGTAGCAGTACCGTCCCGAGTATCCGGTAAAACTTAATCGGATCGGTCTGTTGCAAATAGTTGTGCAGCATCTGCCCGAGGAAATGGCCGATCAACGCACAAGGGAATAGCCAGAGTTGCGCTTCAAGTTGCAGGTCGACCCCTGCAATGACAAAGGAGGCCATCTTAATGGTCACCAGAATAAACCAGAGTACGAACAGCGTATCGCGCAGCTTCTCGCGCGCCACATGGGTGCTGAATACTGAAATAACCAACGGCGCTGCAATCAGAGAAGTACCGCTGACATAACCGCCGAGCATCAGGAAGATGTTATCCATCCACGGCCGCGAACTGCGGAAGGGTCGGTTGAGGATATATCCTACAGAGTAGACGCTCACGATCAGCAAAATGATCGCAGACATCACTTCACTAGAGAGTGTGAGCAGACCCAAAACCCCAATGATCTTAGGAATGATCATCACTTTGAGAGATTTGCGCAGATAAGCCCAATCTACGGTGCTCTGACCGCCATTTTTACGATGACCACGCACGGCGATCCAGCTTGAGAACACCAAAAGATGCACAGAGATAATCGGAAGAAAGATCAGTGGGTCATCAATAACGAGCAGTAAAAAGGGCAACGCGAGGACAGCGCCACCAAATCCTAAACCGGTGCGAACAAAACCGCTCCAGATAAAAATCAGGCCAATGGCCAGATACTCCCACCACAGCAACTCTGCCACAGCACCACTCTCCGTTCTAATTCAGTGGCGCAGTGTAAGTCATGGGCAAGAAAATTTCGCTAGGCTGTAGCTAAAACCGCAGTGAAAACTCAGACCCCGCGCAAACGGCTCAAAGATCGATTCCCACTGCTCCCGAGGAATACCCTTACCGTTGTCCTCCAGCTCAACCCGCAACTGCTTTTGGGCTTCATCATTAAGCTCGAGCAGCAGACCCAGCTTCAACTCTGATGCGCCGGAGTGAATCGCAGCATTCTTAACTAGGTTGGTGATGATCTGTCGCATACCTTTGGCATCAAATGAAAACGGCTCAGCAGCTCCCTGAACCGAATTAATCTGCACCCGGAGATTAGCTGTTTTCAGTCGATCACGAAGGGGCGTTAGGCACCCCTCAACCACATCCAGCGGAGTGGCATTATTGCGTGTACGGAAATTGATACTCTGGGGCTCAACAACCGCTCGTAAATCATCCAACACATCCATCAGATGCTTTGCCGTGGCGTCGATGTCCTTGGCGTAGGGCAGCGCCCTAAACTCCTCGTCAGTTAGCTCAGCTCGCTGCGAGTCCAGCAACATACTCAGCGTAGCAGCTGGTGTGCGCAGCTCATGCCCGATAACTGCAAACATCTGCTGCTACGCTTGCTGGCGGCGCTCCAGACTCTCCAGAGCAGCTTGGCGCTGCCCTGCAATCTTCTTAAGCTTGCCAGAGAGTTTTTGCAACTCGCTGATATCCACAAAGCTACCGACAACAAGAGTGGGCTCCCCTTCGGTGAAGACTGTTTTGAGCTGCACACGTACCCAGCTTTTACTGCCATCGCGAAGCTCAAAGTACGCAGCAGCAATATTTAATTCACCGTCAAAGCGCGCTTGAACTGCCTTGGCAGTCTGCTGTTCCCGGCTCTTGGCCGGGAAACGGTTGCAAAAATCAGCAAAGCTAATGCTTGGGTATTCAGCTTGAGGGAAATCAAACAGACGACGGAACACGTCATTGACACTCAGAAGGTCAGTGGCAAGGTCGTGTCGCATCAGTGCGATACCCCCCTGTGCAGTGGTTCTCTCCAGATCGAGCAGCGCACGTTGAGCTTCATTTCTCGCATCAGCCACAGCTTGCTTGGCGCGGTGAGACTCATCGATATCCTGACTTAAAATAATAATGTGCTGCTGTCCATTGTCGTCAATCCAGCGCTGTACAACTTGGTCTAGTGTCCAGCGAGGCGCGTCCCAATCCGGACAAAGCAGCGGAAACTCCACCGCAACACCGAGTTTGTTTTGAGCCTCTATTACTGCGTGTCGATACGACGGATCGACGCAACGAATAAACGATTGATTCGTGAAATTAAGCTTCTGATCTTGGATCGGACTGATAATGTGGCGAACCTCACCCGAATCTAGGTTCGTCTCAAGGAGATAGAGCCCGCACATCTGGCAAGCGGCTTTTAGATGCTGATAGACCTGCTCGTATCTTAGTTGCGCTCGCATCTCAGCATCGATACTGAAGATACAACCGAGCGTCCGATACTGATCATCAATTTTATACTGGCGAGCAAAGGCCTTTAGCCAGACGTATTCTTGACCACCGTTCGGCCGGATACGGTAGTTGACGCTAAACTCTTCGTCCAAATTGAGCTGCTCATAGGCCTGCTCTCGAAACGCGATCACCCTTGCTCGATCTTCGGGATGTATCTGCTGCTCCAAATCTGAAAAGTCAAAGCCAGCCTCTTCACCCGCACCATAGAGCCGCTTAAAGCGCTGATCCGGTTGAAACACGCCTGTACTGTGATCGTAGGCATAATAGGCTATCTGGGCTGCATCCAAGGCGAGGCCCGCATTGCGCTCACGTTGCTTTAACTCAGCATAGAATTCTCTATTCTGTGCGTAAGCCTCTGACAGTTTGCGATTACGAGAGCGTTCGCGACAAAGCCAGGCAAGTATAAAAGCGCCTAAAAGGATTAGACCCAACGCAACATAACCTTGGAGCTGCTCAGTCGAAATCGCAACAACAGGCTCACCGCGTATTTCAGCACCGCCGGTCAACCCCGCAACATTCAGTCCAAAGCGCTCAAGCTCAGAATAGTTATAAACATGTTGGCGTAGAAGACTCAGATCAGGCGTCTGGCCCTCCGCAATATCAGCAAGCGCACGGCCGAGCTGGTAGCTGTCGAGTACAAGGCCACCCAAAACCCCGTCTAACTCCAGCATCGGAGACTGGGTTACCAGTATCGGCACATCAGTGGTCGCGCCGACCTCCGCCACAGTCTGGTAGGGAAAGTGTAAATCAGTACCGATGCGCATCAGGCTAGAGTCAATCAGTAGCAGGTCACCCGTACCAACCTCAGATAGCAGCGCATCCCACTCATCGTGGCTATCAAACTCGCTGCGCGCTACGAATTCAATGTCTGACCTTGTATCAAAGCTGACCTCATCTTGATAACTATGAGTATTATTCCCCAAATAGATTAGCCGCTGTATCGAGGGATAAATCTCTCTCAAGGACTGATACACACGTTCAGGCTGGCGTAACACCTCACTATCCAGACCATAGCTGGAGCGCCATTGGGTATCCACATACTCTGCTGCAGGATTGCCCAACCCTTGCTGTGCAAGTTCAAAAACATGAGATGCCGGCTGACCAATCACAATCACCTTGTCGAAGGCCAGCCCTTCGAAGTCATCGATTACATCCTCGGCTATCTCCTCGAGACTCCGCTCTGGCACTTTGCGAAACCAATCCACGGACGCAAAGTAGAGCTCGGCGTGCTCCGTACGGGGCGCGTTAAACCTTATCTCTTGAGCCCGTTCGAGAACTCCACGCTCCAGACTACCCTGCCAGGGAACAAGTCTGTTTACACTTGATAGGATCAGTACATTCTGGTCTGCCTTAGCCAACAGGGGCCAGCACAGTAGATTGGCTAGCAGAATAAGAGCAGTGTGTTTGAGAGCAGATTTCACGGGGCGAACATATCTCTTTTGAGTCGTGTTTGGGTTTGTTAATTAACAAACAGCGAGTTATATTAACGCTTATGTGCTATATGCTATATGCAATATGCATACCAACAAACAGCGCGGCGGCTGTATGAATAATTTCGAATAGACAGTTGGGACATTCAGGGCTAAATTACCGTTTATGTTACATGGAAGTAACATATGTTATGAAAACAGCCCTTCTATTCGAGGTGAACGGGATGTCTCAATTATCGGTAAATCGTTGGCGTACGTTTAACCACCCGGCCCCCACCGTCGGCAATTACGGCTGTTGTCAGATAATCGATACGCGTACACGGGTTATTCACCTAGTAGAGATCTGCTCTCACCACTTACATCGGGCCCGCCTTGAGTCCAAGACGGTTGATGAACAGATGATAAGCCGCGCCCTCTGGCCGACGGCCTCAGCCAAAGTACGAACAGCGCTGCCGCAAATGCTCGCAGGCTACCTTCATCAGTTGCGTGATACTGAGTTGCCAAATCCTGGTAACGACAGACAGATGTTCTCATTCACAGTCTACGCCGATGGCACCCACTCCTGGCCGGCCATTACGTTGATGACACAGGATAGTTTCGCCGCAGCGCCCGCCTGAAGCAGGGTAACTGTTTTACTACAAAGCTATGGCGTCAGCACAGATTAGCCGCGTTTCTCCTGCAGATATATGATCCGGCCAGCAACCAACACGGCGATACTCACGATACCCACCATTATGGTCGCTAATGCATTGATCTCAGGACTAACCCCTAAACGCACACTCGAGTAGACCACCATAGGCAGGGTCGTTGAGCCGGGTCCTGACACAAAGCTTGCGACGATGAGATCATCCATAGATAGAGTGAAAGCAAGAAGCCAACCCGCCAGCAGTGCCGGCGATATGATTGGCAAGGTGATAAGGAAAAACACCTTGAACGGGTGCGCCCCCAGGTCCATCGCAGCCTCCTCGAGAGACTGATCCATATGTGCTAGACGGCTGCGGACGACAACCGTTACGTAGGCCATGGAGAATGTTGCGTGCGCCAGCGTGATAGTAGTCGTGCCACGGCCGTTTGGCCAACCGATTAACTGCTCCATTGATATAAACAGCAGTAGTAAAGAAAGACCAATTATCACCTCAGGCATAACCAGAGGAGCTGCTACCAGGGCATCCAAAGACGAGCGCATTTTGCTGCGCCTAAATCGAACCAAAACTATCGCGGTCAGGGTTCCGAGCATCGTTGCAATACTGGCATTCATCGCACCAATTTTGATGCTCAACCACGCCGCTTCAAGGACTTGATCATTCTGTAACAACTCGCCATACCACTTGGTACTGAAACCCGCCCAGACGGTTACCAGGCGGCTCTCGTTAAACGAGTAGATGATTAGACTGAGAATCGGGCCATAGAGGAAGGCGTACCCCAGCACCAGTGCACTGAAGAGGAAGGGCGAGCGCTTAAACATCACTCCACCTCCTCAGAGCGTTGCTCCATGTGGCGCAGCAACACAAAGGGTATGATCAAAACGACCAACAGCACAGCTGCCAAAGCCGATGCCAGCGGCCAGTCTTTATTGGCAAAGAACTCCGTCCACATCAACTTGCCAATCATCAAGGTGTTCGGTCCGCCCAGAAGGTCTGGGATAACAAATTCACCCATCACTGGGATAAACACCAGCATAGACCCTGCAATAAGGCCGGGTAGCGACAGCGGTAACGTGATCAGCAGAAACTGCTTAATAGGCGGACAACCCAGGTCAGCCGCCGCCTCCAACAGCGACTGATCCAGTCGCACGAGAGTGGCATAGAGCGGTAACACAATAAACGGCAAGTAGGAGTAGACAATACCGATGTAGACCGCCGTCTGCGTGTAAAGAATATCGATCGGTGCATCAATCAGCCCCGTCCACATGAGAAACTGATTCAGCAAACCGTTGTTCTTGAGGATACCGATCCAGGCGTAAACGCGTATGAGGAAACTGGTCCAGAAAGGCAGGATGATCAGCATAAGTAACGGCAGACGCCAGTGCGTCGGTGCACGCGCAATACCGTAGGCCATCGGGTATCCCACCAGAATAGCCAGCAGTGTAGAGATGGCCGCTACTTTAATAGATCCAAGCAACGCATTGATATACAATGAATCTTCAAGCAGAAGCTGGTAGTTACCAAAATTAATAACCAGCGTCATGATGCCATCTTCGAACTCGCGAATAAGATCCATATAGGGCGGCTGCGCCAACTGCGGCTCTGCCAGGCTGATCTTCAATACAAACAGAAATGGCAAAACAAAAAAGAGGCCGAGCCAAAACCAGGGAAGCGCGGCTATACCGAAGCGTCCCCAGTTCACTTTTGAACTCAGCCCGCTCATTCGGTAAGAACTCCAGCCGCTTGTGGCTGCCAACTCAGCGTTACTCTTTGACCCCAGTCGAGCGGCTGTTCTGCCAGCGCTTGAGTGTTCGGTTGAGTAAATTGAATGCGCTTACCCGAGCCCAGATCCACGTGATAAATGGAAACATCACCGAGGTAGGCGATCTCCTCAATAACCCCCTCCACGCTGTTCGGCTGCCCGCTCGACTCAGGGAGCAGACGCAACTTCTCTGGACGCACAGCAACCGTTACGTCACTGCCAATAGCTATTGGGTGCGAATAGTTGACGCGCAGCACCCCGCCCGCCTCGTCACTATGGATGTTGATACACTCATCATCCTGTGACTCAACGACGCCGGCAAAGAGGTTAATCGAGCCGAAGAATGAGGCCGCGTAACGCGAGCGCGGAAATTCATAGATCATCCGCGGTGTATCAATCTGTTCAATACGTCCTTCACGCATCAGAGCGACACGGCTGGACATGGTCATCGCCTCTTCCTGATCATGAGTCACCACGATAAAGGTGATACCCAAACGCTCCTGAATATTTACCAACTCAAACTGCGTACGTTCACGCAGCTTCTTATCCAGTGCACCCAGAGGCTCATCCAGCAGCAGGATACGCGGGTGTTTTGCCAGCGAACGAGCTAGGGCCACACGCTGACGTTGACCTCCCGAGAGCTGATGCGGCTTACGCGCACCCAGGGCAGAGATCTGCACCAGGTCCAACATCTCCTCGACTCGCTCTTTAATCGACTCTTTTGGCATCCCCTCCTGCTTGAGGCCGAAGGCGATGTTGTCGACCACACTCATATGCGGAAACAGCGCATAGGACTGAAACATCATATTGATCGGCCGACGATACGGCGGTACATCCGTAATGTCTTTGCCATCTATATAGATGCGCCCCGCTGTCGGTGTCTCAAAACCCGCCAGCATTCGCAGCAGCGTTGTTTTGCCACAGCCAGAAGAGCCAAGCAGCGAAAAAAACTCACCGCGAAAAATCTGCAAACTGACATCATCAACCGCATAGGTGCTACCAAAGGTTTTAGTCACACCCTCGATACGGACAATTGGTTCTTCATCGACAAATGAATTGGGAGCTGTATAGGTCATGTATGTGATCGACTAGTGAAGATATAGAGGAGCCCGATGGGCTCCCCGTTCGGTGTTACTGACCGGTTTTAACGCGTGTCCAGGCACGAGTCACATTACGCGTTTCTCGATCACTCGGTGTCTGCAGCGTAATGAACTTCGCGCGGGTTTCAGCCGGTGGATAGATACCCGCGTCCGCACGGATCTCCTCATCCACCAATGACTCAGCGGCAGCGTTGGCATTGGCGTAGGCCACATAGTTGGTAATTTCGGCAATTACCTCAGGGCGCAGCAGATAGTTAACAAACGCATGGGCTTCGGCCGGGTGCGGCGCATCTGCTAACAGCACGGCAACATCTGTCCAGACAACCGCGCCTTCGCTCGGCACGACGTAGGCGATGTTCACACCGTTATCGGCTTCTGCCGCACGGTCACGCGCCTGCAGAATGTCACCGCTGTAACCGTGAGCGACGCAGAGATCACCGTTCGCCAGGTCGTTAATGTACTGCGAGCTGTGGAAATAGCGAATATTCGGGCGCACCGCCGTTACTACATCAACAGCCGCCTGGGTACCATCCTTTGAGTAGTCGTTTGGCTCGGCACCCGCGTAGACACGCGCAGCCACAAACACTTCTGTTGGATCATCCATCAGAGATACACCACAGGCTGCTAACTTAGCCGTAGTTTCTGGATTATACAGCAGGTTCCAGCTGTCGAGCTTAGCATCTTCGCCCAACACGTCCTTCACCTTATCGACATTGATACCGATGCCGGTGGTACCCCACATATAGGGGATCAACATATCGTTCTTGGGATCGATGTCAGATAGCGTGCGCAGAATATTCGAATCGAGATTAGTGTAACCGCTAAGTTTGCCAAGATCATACGACTGGTAGAGACCCGCCTTGATGTGACGGTCGGCAAAGGGGCGCGCTGTTGGGAACGCGACGTCGTAACCGCTCTTACCGGCTAGCAACTTTGCTTCCAGTACTTCATTGGAGTCGTAGACGTCATACACTACGTTGATGCCGGTCTCGGCTTCAAACTTAGCGATCGTCTCTTCAGCAATGTAATCAGATCAGTTGTAGACGTTAACAGTCTGCTCAGCCGATACATAAGAAGCTCCAGCAACCGCCACTGCAGCCGCCAGGAGAGTCACACCTGAAACCCGATTTTTCATAGTTTTTCTGTCTCCAGAGAGTTAAAAATGCGCCACTGCACATTTGGCGAACTATGGATAAAAAGTTGACAAAAAACCAGAAAAATTATCTGTTGGTGAAGAGAATTTTTGCAGCAGAGGAGCGGGCTGCGTGCGGCGCCCACTCCTACTGTAGGAGCCCCCTCAAAAAGGTGGCGACCCCTATCTAGCGTTTAAGAGAAATCCAGCGGACGCTCGCCATTCTCATCACGGATCCAAGTAGGCAGACCCATGTGGTTCAGGTGGTTCAGGAATGGACGCGGATCCAACTCCTCAACATTCACCATGGACTTGCAGTCCCACTCACCGGTTGCGATCAGCAGCGCTGCAGCAACAGGGGGAACACCGGCAGTGTAGGAGATACCCTGACTGCCCACTTCGTTGTATGCATCTTTATGATCTGCCACGTTGTAGATAAAGACCTCACGCTCTTTACCATCTTTGGTGCCCTTAACCTGATCACCGATACAAGTTTTACCGGTGTAGTTAGGCGCCAGCGAAGCAGGATCTGGCAGACAGGCTTTAACCACTTTAAGTGGCACAACATCCTGACCCTCAGCGGTTTTGATAGGCTGCTCGGAGAGCAGGCCGAGGTTCTTCAGCACAGTGAAGACAGTGATGTAACGCTCACCAAAGCCCATCCAGAAGCGTACATTCGGACAGCCCAGGTTTGCCGAGAGCGAGTGGATCTCATCGTGACCGGTCATGTAAGAAGTGCGCTCACCTACAACCGGCAGGTCGTCAGTACGGCTGATCTCAAACATCTGGTTGGTCTGCCACTGGTTGTTCTGCCACGAGTAGACGCGGCCTGTGAATTCGCGGAAGTTGATCTCTGGGTCGAAGTTTGTCGCAAACCAGTGGCCATGGTCGCCGGCATTGATATCGATAATATCAACCGACTCGAGAGTGTCGAAGTACTCGTTTTTAGCCAGTGCGGCGTAGGCATTTACCACGCCTGGGTCGAAGCCACAGCCCAGAATCGCTGTCGTACCCGTCTCTTTACAGCGCTCACGACGTTTCCATTCGTAGTTGCCATACCAAGGCGGCTCTTCACAGATCTTCAGTGGATCTTCGTGGATCGCTGTATCCAGGTAAGCCGCACCGGTTTCAATACAAGCTTCTAGAACAGACATGTTAACGAAGGCAGAGCCAACGTTTAGCACGATCTCGGAATTCGTTTCACGAATCAGAGCCGCGGTTGCTGCGGTATCCATAGCGTCCAGAGCGTAGGCAGTCAGCTTGCCCTCTACTTTCATAGCACCCTTTTCGCGGACGCTCTCGATGATCGCATCACACTTCGACTTGGTGCGCGAAGCGATTACGATATCACCGAGAATATCATTGTGTTGGGCGCATTTATGCGCCACCACCTGGGCGACACCGCCGCCGCCAATAATTAGTACATTCTTTCGCATTGATCGATCCACTCTTCAATCTGTTGGAGCGCAGCTTAGCTGCGCGATAACCGAAAAATCGCGCAGCCAAACTGCGCTCCTACGGGTGTGCTACGACAAATTCCCAACGAAATCGTCGTAACCAAATTCACGTACCAGCTCGACACTACCGTCCAACTGTTTTACTGCAATCGACGGCATCTTCACGCCATTGAACCAATTTTTCTTCACCATGGTGTAGCCACCGGCATCCTCTATCGAGATACGGTCTCCCGCTTTGAGCGGTTGCTCAAAATTGAATTCACCGAAAATATCTCCAGCCAGACAGGACTTACCGCAGATCTGGAAACGGTGCTCACCATCGCAGGGTGTCATGCGCGCGTCCTCACGGTAGATGAGTAGATCCAGCATGTGCGCTTCGATTGAACTATCGACAATCGCCAGGTGCTTGCCGTTGTAAAGCGTATCCAGCACGGTGACTTCCAACGTTGTACTCTTGGTGATGGCCGCCTCACCTGGCTCCAGATAAACCTGAACACCGAAGCGTTCAGAGAAACGTTTCAGGCGCGCGCAGAATTTGTCTAGCGGATAGCCCTCTCCGGTAAAGTGAATACCACCACCGAGACTGATCCAGTTCATCTTCTCAATCAGATGGCCGAACTTCTGTTCTATAAGCGTCAGCATCTCATCGAAGCGATCGAAGTCTGAGTTTTCACAGTTGTTGTGAAACATAAAGCCCGAGATCTTTTCGAGCACCGTTTCAATACGCTCAGGATCCCATTCGCCAAGACGACTGAAGGGGCGGGCCGGATCGGCAATAATGAATTCCGAGGTGCTCACCAACGGATTAACCCGCAGACCACGCGTTGTATTGGCACTCTGGGCGTCAAAACGCTCAAGCTGGTTGATGGTGTTGAAGATGATCTTATCCGAGTTGGCGATCACCTCATCAATCTCATCATCAGCGTAAGCCACCGAGTAAGCGTGGGTCTCGCCACCAAACTTTTGGTAACCAAGCTTCACCTCGTAGAGCGATGAAGAGGTGGTGCCATCCATGTACTCAGACATCAGATCAAACACCGACCAGGTCGCAAAGCACTTAAGAGCCAACAAAGACTTGGCGCCTGAGTGCTCACGCACATAGGCAATCTTCTCAAGGTTCTTGAGCAGTTTGCTTTTATCGACCAGATAATAAGGGGTTTTCAACATCGCTATCTCGCACTCGTCAGACAGGCTGAAAATAAAGCGCAAGATTTTACAGGAACTGAGCCAACGGGGCTATTTTTGCAAGAAAATCTCTGTAATAGGGATGTAGCGCAAAGCGCTATCTCCCGACCATATACAGTTGTAGGAGGTATATCCGCAAAGCGGATGTCGCGACCGGCGCTACGCGCCGATCCCTCTCACAGCATCAGAGCTGCCCCAGTACCGGGGTATCCACCTTAACGTTGGCATTCTGCGCGCGGTGACGCAGCAGGTGGTCCACCAGCGTCAACGCCATCATCGCCTCAGCGATCGGGGTTGCACGAATACCAACACAGGGATCATGACGACCTTTGGTGACCACTTCGATCGGATTGCCATGCACATCAATCGAACGCCCGGGCAGGCGCATGCTTGAAGTCGGCTTAAGTGCGATATGGGCGATAATATCCTGTCCGCTTGAGATACCACCCAAAACACCACCAGCGTGGTTCGAAAGGAAACCGTCAGGCGTCATCTCATCGCGGTGCTCAGTGCCTTTCTGAGCAACACAGGCAAAGCCATCACCAATCTCAACACCTTTCACGGCATTGATGCTCATCAGTGAGTGCGCCAGATCAGCATCGAGGCGATCAAAGATTGGTTCACCGAGGCCTACGGGCACGCCTGAAGCGACCACAGAGATCTTCGCACCGACTGAGTTACCCTCTTTACGAAGCGCATCCATGTATTCGGCCATCTCTTCTGCAGCCTGAGCATCCGGCGAAAAGAACGGATTCTGATCAACCTGATCCCAATCGAAACGACTTGGATCAATAGCGATCGGGCCCAACTGAGATAGGTAACCGCGAATCTGTATACCTTCAGCCGCCAGTACCTTCTTGGCGATAGCACCGGCTGCGACACGCATAGCAGTCTCGCGCGCGGACGAGCGGCCGCCACCACGGTAGTCACGAATACCGTACTTGTGATGGTAGGTGTAGTCAGCGTGGGCGGGACGGAAACTATCTTTAATGTTCGAGTAGTCTTTGGAGCGCTGATCGGTGTTCTCGATTAAAAGACCGATAGATGTGCCGGTGGTTTTACCCTCAAACACACCACCAAGAATGCGTACCTCATCCGGCTCACGACGCTGAGTCGTATGGCGTGAGGTTCCCGGCTTGCGACGATCTAGGTCAACTTGAAGATCCGCTTCGGAAATCTCTATGCCCGGAGGACAACCATCAATAACACAGCCCAAAGCGGGGCCGTGGCTCTCGCCAAAAGTGCTGAGGGTGAACAGTTTGCCGTAGCTATTACCGGACATTAAAACGCTTTCCTTAACTAAAAGTTGTCGCCGCGATCTATCGCGATGCTTGCGGCGCGAATTGTACCTAATTTATGAGTCGCGACCTAGCTCCGCTGGATCCCTCCCACAAAACCGATCTTGCAGGAGGGTTGTGAGCGAAGCGAACGACGCGACCCATAATCCCCTGTAGAAGGGTTGTGACCGCAGCGAACGACGCGACTAAAACCTATTACAGATCATCCGCATGCGCACGCAGTGACGGCGCATCTATAACGAACACCCCATTACCACCCTCTTCCAGCTCTACCCAAATCAATGGCAGTTCAGGATAGGCCTGCATCAGATGAACTTCAGAGTTACCCACCTCACACACCAACAGCCCCTGCTCACTGAGGTGGCGACCCGCCTCGCGCAGTATACGGCGAGTGATATCCAGACCATCCGGACCCGACCCCAGCGCTAGCTCAGGCTCGTGCTGATATTCCGCAGGCATCGAGTCTAAATCATCCTGGTCAACATAAGGTGGATTAGTGATGATCAGGTCATAGACCTCGCCTTCCAGATTATTGAACAGATCGCTCTGGACAGTCCTAACGCGATCACTCAGCTCATGTCGTTCGATATTGGTTTGAGCAACATCTAAGGCCTCAGTCGATAGATCCACCAGATCCACCTCGGCCTGATCAAATACCGCTGCACAGGCGATACCTATACAGCCGCTGCCGGTGCAGAGATCCAGCACACGCTCTACATCCACATCACCGAGCCAAGGCTGGAATCCCGTCTCAATTAACTGCGCGGTCGGCGAACGCGGAATCAGAACACGCTCGTCCACATTGAAAGGTAGTCCCATAAACCAGGCTTCGCCGGTGATGTAGGGCAGCGGTCGACGCTCTAGGCAGCGCTGATAAACAAAAGACTCGAGACGCACCTTCTCTTCATCTATTAAACGGCCATCCAGCAGCTCGAGCGAGCTATCCCAAGGTAGATCCACCGCGTTGAATACCAGTTGTAACGCCTCATTCCAGGCATCGACATGGCCATGGCCAAAGTAGACATGATGGCGTTGCATCTCGCTGAGTGTCCAGCGCAGATAGTCGCGCACCGTGTGGAGCTGATGCCCCAATTTAGGTTGATCTGTGTTCATCTATCGTCCGATAATTGACGGCTTACGTATCTGAAGCCTTAATGGCCGCTAAGTTTACCCAGTTTCCCTATGAGTGATAAGAGCAGAAGCGACTACATCTCTGAGCTACAAGCCTTCCGCGAAGCGCTGAGTGACGTCCAACCTTTAGAGCAGGAGCGTGCTCACACCGGACAGGCGCGTCGTAACGACGAGTCCGCCTCATACCGTCGCGAGAAAGCTCAGGAGCAGAACGAGCTGATCGTTGATGGTCTCAACTCCACACTGACACGTGAAATGAGTGCCGAAGAGCGCGTCCTCTTCGCCCTTCCCGGCGTGCAACAGAAGCTGCTAAAGCGCATGCAAGCCGGCCACCTAGGTTGGGATGCAGGGGTGGATCTACATGGCTACTCAGTAGATGCAGCCCGCGAAGAGCTTCACGGCTTTATTGGTGATGCAAAGCGTCGCGGGCTGCGGGGGCTTCTGGTGGTACACGGCAAAGCCTACACAGACCCGGGTAAACCGGCGCTGCTTAAATCCTTTGTAACTGACTGGCTACAACAGATAGACGGGGTACTCGCTTTCTGTTCCGCCCAACCCCAGGATGGCGGCAGCGGCGCGCTTTATGTGCTGCTAAAACGTCAGTCGGATCCGCGTTAATCTTTACCTAGCAGCCGCTTTGGCGTAAGGTGCGCGAAAATCACCTTGAGGAATCCAGCAGTGGAAAAAGCCTACGAAACCATCATCAGCGCCATCGGTGAAGATCTGCAACGCGACGGCCTCAGAGACACGCCCAAGCGCGCAGCCAAAGCGATGAAGTTTCTGACGAAAGGCTACGAGCAGACGCTCGAAGAGGTTGTTAATAACGCACTGTTCGATTCAGATAACTCTGAGATGGTTTTGGTCAAAAACATCGAGATCTACTCGATGTGCGAGCACCATATGCTGCCTTTCATCGGCAAGGCTCATGTCGCCTACATCCCGCAGGGTAAGGTTATTGGTTTATCAAAGATTGCACGCATCGTCGATATGTACGCACGTCGCCTGCAAATTCAAGAGAACATGACTAAAGAGGTTGCTGAAGCGCTGCAGGAAGTAACCGGTGCGCTCGGCGTAGGGGTCGTCATTGAGGCTCAGCACATGTGTATGATGATGCGCGGTGTTGAGAAGCAGAACGCCATGATGAAGACCTCAATGATGCTAGGTACCTTCCGCTCAAATCCAGCCACACGCGCAGAGTTCCTTTCGCTGGTGAATTGATCCAGATCGCGACACAAAAGCCTGACACACAACGAAGCCCTAAGTCTCGCTTGGGGCTTTTTTACTGTTCGTACTAGGCAAAGCCTCCCACTCGAGCACCCAAAAGCCACAAATGTCACTAAAGAGTAACAGATATCTAAATTACTCTATGAGAAAAATTCAACTCATTGCAATTTGCATTTGAGAACATTGCTGACAGATGCGACACAAGTATTGTTTTGTGCACCTAATTACCTTTACCCCCTTATATTTCATTGACTTAAATCACTCTGCGCCAGACTTGTTCGCATTTTGCTTCGCATTATGCGAATGCAAAATCCTTCTAACTTATTGATTTTTAGTATCCTTTCGACTTTAGCTTAGGTATTCCCTCTCTAAATACCCTGTGATAGCTTTAACTCCGTCAAACGATAAGCATATCGCCAGACAGCCTTAAACGGCTCGCAGACCTGAAGCACGGCAGCTGAGGGTTCAACAAAGATAAGAAAAGCACAGGGATGTAGAGAGGAAGTTATGACAGTTAAAGCAGTTCTTAAGTCGATTCTTTCAGCTAGCGTACTGACGCTGGCCGCACTCAGCCTGCAGGCACAGGCAGATGAGCGCTCTGAATTCGCAATCCTAGCTGGCATGGCCTCGACTATCCATAACCACTGCACAGCTTCACAGACTGCTGCAAACAACGCGTCACTCGAGCGCGAACTTCAAAATTTGGCCGCACGTAACGGGCTTACAGCTGAGTTTGAACAGGGCGTTAAGCTCGGCCTGCGTAAAGTCCAGAACGCTAGTTTTGTTGAAATCTGTTCAACAAGCGCACAGCAGAATTACCTTATAGTGCTGGCATCGGTGGTTGCACCACTTCAGGGCACTGGTACACAGATGCTCGCGAGCAATTAATCGACAGGTTCTATTCACCGGAAATGGCCGTTACGCCTTCTCTAGGCATTATGAAGGTCTAAGATTAGAGAGAGGAAAGGGAGCTCAACGTGCGAAATATTCTGCGAACGATCGCCGTACCGATGCTGGCTCTCTCTTTTACAACCGGCGCTCTTGCGACTAGCGCTCCAGTAGAGGCGGTGGCTGCCCCAAGCTCTATAGACGAGCTACTGCAGACGCATCGCAACAGTGATGAGCAGGCGCGTGTTGATGCAGTGAACTCGGTCCTCAATCTTCTCACTTACACCAATGACGATAAGAAATACGGTAAGGCCGATTACTGGGCGACCCCGAAAGAGTCTCTTTTGAACGATGGCGGAGACTGTGAAGATTTCGCCATTACCAAATATTTTGTTCTACGCAATCTTGGCGTCGACGAGTCAAAGCTGCAGATGATGTATACCAATGTGCCCTCTGCCGGCGAAGCCCATATGGTGCTGACCTACCAGCCTGAGAATAGCTCTTCCCCGCTGGTACTAGATAACATGAAGAATGAAGTGCTTCCGACAACGGAGCGTTTGGATCTAGTTCCAATCTACAGTTTCAACCGCGAGGGGATCTGGTCACAGAAAACCCAAGACCGCGGCCGCTACCTAGGTAGTAGCAAGCAGCATAAGACCTGGACCGAGTTTCTTAAGCGGATGGATCTGACCAACCGCTGATTTTCCCGCTGTCGAATGTAGGAGCGCGTAAGCAAAGCTTATTGCGCACCCATCGCGAAATGGCTAGCGCCATCAGCACCCTAGATTAAGGCGCCCAAAAAATATCTACTGGCGTCTGTTCTTGGCGCAGCACCGTGCGCACTGGCATATCCTCAGCCGCACCCTCACCCATCGCCTCTTCCAACACTGGAGTCTTACCCTCACCGCACAGATGCAGGAAGATCTGTTTACTGGCGAGCAGGCGCGGCAACGTCAAAGTCATACGAGGATGTGGCGCAACAGGCGGAGTCACAGCCAAACAGGCTTGAGACTGGTTAGGATCGATCGCAGCCGCAAGTTCAGGTGCATTAGGGAAGAAAGATGCTGTATGCCCATCTTCGCCCATGCCCAAAATGACGGCGTCAATATGTTCAGGCAGTTGCTTGAGTGTCTCTTCCAGCTCAGCCTGCCCCTCTTGCGGCGTCGCAGCAGCAGTAACATGTGGAATGAACTTAGCTTTGACTGCGTTGTACTGCAGCAGATGGGTCTCCACCGAGCGCGCGTTGGAGTCATCATGGTCAGCAGGCACCCAGCGCTCATCAGCAAGGGTCACAATCACCTTGCTCCAGTCCAAGTCCTGATGTGACAGGCGCTGAAACAAGCCAGCCGGTGTACGACCGCCTGAAACAACTAAACAACCGACACCACGCTCTTTAATACCCGCATCAAGCAACGCAACAATACGGTCCGTTAGTGCGCTTTCCAGCTCACTGCGCGTTTCAAAATTGAGTTTGTTGACCATCGTAGATTACTCCTCGTGCCAAGAGCGGCCATCGCGCTCTATCAACGCAATCGAACCGATTGGGCCCCAGGTACCGGCGTTGTAATGTTTCACCTCATCACCAGTCTCCTCCCAAGCGTCGATCAACTGATCACACCAAGTCCAAGAGGCTTCGATCTCGTCGCGACGAACGAACAGCGACTGATCACCGACCATCGACTCAAGCAACAGACGCTCATAAGCATCCGGCGTGCGGTGATTCGGATCATCGCTGGTGAAGTCCAGATTCAACGCACGGTTCTGCAGGTTAAGCCCCTCGGTCATACCCAACTGCTTCATAACCACATGCAGACGGATGCCCTCGTCGGGCTGCAGACGAATCACCAGACGGTTAGAGACCATACCCTGCTGTTTCTTATCAAAGATGTAGTGCGGGTTGTTCTTGTAGACAACCACAATCTCGGTCATCTTCTCAGGCATGCGCTTACCGGTACGTAGGTAGAAAGGCACACCCGCCCAACGCCAGTTATCGACGTTGACACGCAGCGACACGAAGGTTTCTGTATTGGACTGCGACTGACCGCCGCCATCCTCTTCGCTGTAACCCACCACGGCTTTGCCATCGATAGAACCCGCGGCGTACTGACCACGCACGGCGCGCTTATGTACGTTAGTGCTATCAATTGGGTGCAGCGCTTTAAGTACACGCACTTTCTCGTCGCGTACTGAGTCCGCATCCAGTTTGCTGGGCGGGTTCATCGCGACCATACAGAGCAGCTGCAGCAGGTGGTTCTGTACCATATCGCGCATCTGACCCACTTTGTCGTAGTAGCTGTAACGGCCCTCGAGGCCCACAGTTTCCGCAACCGTAATCTGTACATGATCAATGGCGTGGTTGTTCCACTGCGAGTTGAATAGGTTATTGGCAAAACGCAACGCTAGCAGGTTCTGCACCGTATCCTTACCGAGGTAGTGGTCGATACGGTAAATGCGGTTCTCGTTGAAGTAAGCCGCGACAGTGTCGTTAATCACTTTTGAGCTTTCGAGATCGTGACCGATCGGCTTCTCAAGCACAATGCGCGTCTCGTCGTTGATCAGCTCGGCGTAGCTGAGGTTTTTACAGATATCGCCAAACACCGAGGGCGGCGTTGCGAGATAATTCACCATCACACGCTTAGACTGGTCAATCGCCTTGCCCAGCTTTTTAAAGTCATCCGGCGCAGTCATATCGACTTTGACGTAGTCTAACCGCGCACTGAAACGCGTCCAGGCCTCTTCGGTCAACTCGCCCTCTTTCAAGAAGCGCTGCAGCGTCGCTTCAACCTGCGCGACAAACTCATCTTGTGACCAATCCGCACGGGCTACACCGACAATACGACTATCAGGATTAAGCAGCGCAGCGACATCAAGCTGGTACAATGCTGGAAACAGCTTACGCATCGCCAGATCGCCCTTCGCGCCGAACAGCACAAAATCACAGGCCTTGTGCATCTCGTGGGACATGGTCAAACTCCTATAGTTGCTACCCAGTGCCAGACTCATGTCTCGAGGCAAGCCAGGTACGTAAAAAACTTACTAAATTTTATAACACTCGGTAACTGAAGGCTAGTTCTAGACCGATATCGTAAACTGGATCTTTATTCGGATTAACACGTTTTATATCAATAACTTATAAAATAACTTAATCGTTTTAGAAAAAAACAAACCACAAAGCACCCAAATCAATATAATGTAATTTTAATACTTACAGGGCCGAAACCATGAACAGCAGTGCAATATTAGACCGGTTAGCCAGCAGTCCACTCGAGACCGTAGAACTTGAATTCGGCCATTCTCGGGCACTGCTTACGCTGCAAGGGGCTCATCTGATTAGCTACAAGCAATCAGGCGAGGAACGTCTCTGGATGAGCCCGAAAACACTGTTTGAACCGAATCAACCCATTCGTGGCGGGGTTCCAATCTGCTGGCCATGGTTTGGCCCTCATGGCACAGACTCAATCCGTCCAGCGCACGGCTTCGCCCGTACTTCCAGTTGGCAACTGCTCGAGCAGAGTTCAACACCGGAGTCAGCAATGCTGCGCCTGGGATTCAGCAGCACCGACACTGACTACCCGCTCGAAGCCGAATATCAGATCGAGTTGACAAAGCACTCACTCGAGATGCGCCTTATCTCTCGTAATGTCGGCGAACAAGCAGTCGAACTGACCGAAGCCCTGCACACCTATCTCCCGGTCAGTGATTTGGAAAACGCGTCACTACATGGCCTAGCGGGTGTGAGGTACGCAGACAAGCTGCTGGACTACGAGCAGGCATTAGAGAGTCGCGAAGCCGTATACCTTACCAACCCAACAGATCGTGTCTATTACGACACCAGCGAACAGCTTGATCTAATCGATACCGGAACCGGCGCCACGACGGATATCGCCAAGCAAGGTAGTGGCACCACAGTGGTATGGAATGCAGGTGAAGAGATCGCTGCAGGTATGGCGGATCTCGGCGCCGAAAACTATCGTAGTTACATCTGCGTTGAGGCGGCCAATGCCCTAGAGGCGAGAATCAACCTAGAACCCGGCCAAAGCCACACCCTAATGCAGCGCCTCACCACACAATAAATCGTTGTTTTAGATCACTCTCAGCTACTGAACTCCGCTCGGGCGATAACCTCGCGCAACGTAAAGGCGGAGTGCATCCTATCGACATGCGGTAAGCTCGATAGCACGCGACGATGTATCCGCTCAAAGTCCTCTATGTTGCGGGCTACCACCCGCAAAAGATAATCCATCTCGCCGCTCATTAGGTAACAGGCATGCACTGATGGGATCTTCGCGACCGCAGCTTCGAATGCACTGAAGGCCTCATCTGACTGACTATCCAGCGAAATCTCCACCATCACTGTTAACTCATAGCCGACCTTCTGCTGATCTACCTCTGCCCGGTATCCCTTTACCACCCTCTCCTGCTCAAGCCGGGCAATACGACGGCTCACCGATGAGGGGCTCAGATGAATACGTTCAGCGATATCCGCCGCGCTTGCACGGCCGTCACGCTGCAGTGCCCGCAGTATCTCCCAGTCCTTGGCGTCCATATCCATGCACACATTCCTCGTAAAATTACATTTATACGCATTATTCATGCAATGAGTATTGAGATAATACCTAATATAGCGCAGTTCATGCAGCAAGGTTATGGGACACTGAATTTAGTTTATTAACGCCTAAACAGGATTAATCAGCACGAAGTTTTACTGGAGAGCACCTATGAAAATTGCAGTCCCAACCGAAATTAAAGTCGCCGAGAAACGCGTCGGCCTCACGCCTGCGGCTGTCAGCACCCTAGTCAGCCAGGGCCATGAACTCTTTATCCAAGCCGGCGCTGGCGAGGCGATTGGCTACACCGATCAGGATTACTTAGCAGCAGGCGCATCACTAAAACCAACCGCCAAAGAGATCTTCGAAGCGGGCGAGATGATCGTGAAGGTTAAAGAGCCTCAGCCATCAGAAGTTGCGATGCTGAAGCCGCACCACACGCTATTCACCTATCTGCACCTTGCGGCAGATCGTGATTTAACAGACAGCCTCGTAGCGACTGGCTGTCGAGCGATCGCTTACGAAACAGTACGGAACAGTGCAGCTCAGCTTCCACTGCTAGCCCCCATGAGTCAGGTTGCCGGGCGTATGGCAAGCCAGGTCGCTGCGGAAAGCCTGATGCTACACCGCGGCGGCTGCGGAAAGTTGATGGGCGGTGTGCCAGGTGTTGCGCCAGCAAAAGTACTCGTATTAGGCGGCGGCGTTGTCGGTACCGAGGCTGCGCGCATTGCCGTTGGTCTGGGTGCTGATGTCACCATTGTGGATGCCAAGCTTGATCGATTGGCGCAGATCGACCAGCTGTTTAACGGCCGAATCAAAACTCAAGCAGCAGTTTCGAGCCTCGTAGATCAGCTTGTGCTCGATTCCGATGTGGTAATTGGCGCAGTCCTGATCCCAGGGGCAAAGGCACCTAAATTGGTGCGGCGCGAACAGCTTAGCCAAATGCGTCCAGGCTCAGTATTGGTCGACGTGGCGATTGATCAGGGTGGCTGTTTCGAAACCAGCAAACCGACCACCCACACCGATCCAACCTATGTTGTTGATGGTGTCTTGCACTACTGTGTCGCCAATATGCCCGGCGCAGTAGCTCGCACATCAACTGAAGCACTAGTCGCCGCAACCCTCCCCTATGTGGAGCGTCTGGCGAAAGATCCTGTGACTGCCATGAAGGCTGACGCTGGACTGGCGCAGGGATTGAGTGTTGCAGACTACAAACTGGTCTGCCCTGAAGTCCGGGCGGCGTTTGGACTGGGGCTAGAAGAGGCTCGCCTTTCAGCTTAAGAACTAGCTGGAACCAGTGTATGAGCGCAGTAAGCGAAGCTTATTGCGCGACCGGTCGCGAAATAGCGCTTTGCGCTAGGTCGCTTTTACCTCGATTTTCGGTATTCTATGACGCCGCTCTCGCCTACCTGCAAGCTGTGCGAAGCCTACGAACCCCGGCAGTGTGATCCTGCGGTTAGGTTGAGACCTGCCGTTTACTGCCTTTCCTACGTCGCCGCTCTCTCCTACCTTAAATCTTAACAAAGCCCACGAACCCCGGCAGTGTGCTCCTGCACTGCCGGGATACAGTACGTCCATGTACATAAAAAAACCGCCCGTTTTACGGGGCGGCTGAAAATGAGCGGTTGCCCGCTCGTGTTTCCACGACCATTGGAAACGAGAACTGATTTGGCGACGCTGCTCTCGGTTAGAGTGCGTTCGCCTTGGCTACGGCGTCTTTTGCTAAAGCGGTGATGCCAGCCCAATCTTTTGCATCGATCAGATCTTTAGGTACGACCCAAGAGCCACCCACTACGCTTACGTTAGGTAGCTTGAGGTAGTCAGTGAAGTTATTCGCACCGATACCACCTGTGGGGCAGAAGCGTACATTCGGGAACGGACCTGCGAACGCTTTAAGCGTTGGTGCCCCGCCGTTAGCTTCGGCTGGGAAGAACTTGAAGCACTCGAAACCAAACTCCATGCCGCGCATCATCTCGGCAACCGTGCTAACGGCTGGCAGGTACGGCATGTTTGACTCGAGACCCGCCTGGAACAGCGCATCAGTAGCGCCCGGGCTGATAGCGAACTGACCGCCCGCCTCTTCAACCAACTGAAACTCTTCAGGTTTAGTCACGGTGCCAGCACCCACGATGACATCGTCAACATTGGCCGCGATCTCACGGATCACATCCAACGCAGACTCAGTACGTAGAGTCACTTCCAGCACTTTAAGACCACCGGCCTTCAGCGCCTCAGCAATTGGCACAGCGTCTTCAACGCGCTCAATAACCAGGACCGGCATAACCGGTGAAGTGGTTAACAAAACTTCAGCTTGAGTACTCATATCAACTCCTGGTGTTAGCCCTGTGGGCCGGCTTCGTAGCCAAATAGGAAACTTGCGCCCTGCTCTGCACCGCCCGCCATCTGACGTGCTGCGCCAAACATTTCGCGCCCCATACCCCAATGGTAGGGTTTAAGATCAGCGGTAGCAGCTTCGCGCGCAGCTAGCTCCTCATCGCTCACCTTCAAGATCAATTCGCCGGTATTCACATCCAAACGGATGATGTCACCCTCTTGCACCTTAGCGATCATACCGCCATTAAGTGCCTCTGGTGTCAGGTGAATCGCGGCAGGCACCTTGCCCGAAGCGCCCGACATACGACCATCTGTAACCAGACCGACTTTGAAACCTTTGTCCAACAGCGAACCCAGTAGCGGTGTCAGCTTATGCAACTCTGGCATACCCATAGCGGCTGGACCCTGGAAGCGCACAACCACAACACAGTCGCGATGCAGGTCACCCGCATCAAAGCGCTTCTGGATATCGTTCTGGTCGTGTACAACAACGGCAGGACCTTCGATGACACGATTATCTTCCCTAACGGCCGAAACTTTGATCACTGAGCGACCGAGGTTACCCTTGAGAAGACGCAGACCACCGTTGTTAGAGAACGGCTGAGCGACAGTCGCTACCACTTCAGGATCCAGAGACGCCTCTGGGCCCTCACGCCACACCAACTTACCAGCCTCAAGGAATGGCTCGGTCGTATAATCGGCTAACCCTTCGCCTTTGATAGTCAACACGTCCTCGTGAATCAGACCCGCAGATAAAAGCTCACGGAACAGCAGAGACATGCCGCCTGCTGCCTGGAAGTGATTAATGTCAGCACTGCCGTTCGGGTAGATACGTGTCAGCAGGGGTACGATGTCTGACAGCTCAGAGAAGTCATCCCAGTTCACAATCACACCGGCAGCGCGTGCCATCGCAACCAAATGCATGGTGTGGTTAGTTGAACCGCCTGTTGCAAGCAGTGCAACGATACCGTTAACAATCGATTTCTCGTCAATCACTTTGTAGAGCGGGCGGTAGTCAGAGCCGAGATCAGTAATACGACACACCTGCTCAGCAGCAGCTTTAGTTAGCTCGTCACGTAGCGGTGTATTCGGATTGATAAACGAAGAACCTGGCAGATGTAGACCCATCGCCTCCATCAGCAGCTGATTCGAGTTTGCTGTGCCGTAGAAGGTACAGGTGCCTGCGCCGTGGTAAGAGTCCATCTCACACTGTAGCAGTGCATCGCGGCCAACCTTACCTTCGGCATACTCCTGACGGATACGCGCCTTCTCTTTGTTTGGCAGACCACTCGGCATAGGGCCAGCTGGAACAAAGACCCAAGGCAGATGACCGAAGCTCAGCGCACCCATCAACAGACCCGGAACAATCTTGTCACAGACACCTAGCGCCAGCGCACCGTCGAACATGTTGTGCGACATGCCAACCGCAGTCGCCATCGCGATGGTGTCACGGCTGAACAGACTCAGATCCATACCCGGCTGCCCTTGAGTCACACCGTCACACATTGCCGGCACACCGCCAGCAAACTGCGCAGTAGAGCCCATACCTTTGACAGCCTCTTTGATCAGAGCAGGAAAGCTTTCAAACGGCTGGTGCGCCGAGAGCATGTCGTTGTAAGAGCTGATGATGGCGATGTTGGCGGCGTCCATCATCTTCAGAGAGTTTTTCTCTTCAGCGCCGCAAGCAGCGAAGCCGTGAGCCAAGTTGCCACAAGATAGTACTGAGCGCTGAACCTTCGAGTTACGTGCAGCTTCCATACGCGCAACGTAGTCACCGCGAGTATCGCGGCTACGCTCCTGAATACGGGCGGTAATCTCAGCTATTCTGGCGTTAATCACTCTAAATTCCTCTGACTCACGACAAGCGTGTTTAAATATTCCGTAATTTAGTTACATATTAACGATCATTACCGAATCGAACAACAGGAATTTATAGATAATTACGTATTTTTAGAAACATCGTGTTTCAGTATTGAATCACCCTCCTTCTTGAATGGGTAAAAAAATGGGTGCCAAAGCACCCACTTGATAATGACATTTTGACGTCTTTACGTAAAAACCGTCGCTCGACTGGGATTGGATCTAGAACAGCCCCTCTATCTCACCCGCTTCATTCAGATAAATACTCTCGGCAGCCGGCTTTCTAGGTAGACCCGGCATCGTCATGATGTCGCCACAGATCACTACGATAAATTCCGCACCAGCCGCTAAGCGCACTTCACGCACAGGCACTACGTGGTGACTGGGTGCTCCCATTAACTGAGGATCCGTTGAGAAGGAGTACTGTGTCTTAGCCATACAGACCGGGAAGTGACCAAAGCCCGCCTCTTGCAGAGACTTGAACTGCGCCCGCACCTTTTTATCGGCAATCAGGTCGTCGGCGTCGTAGAGAGTACGTGCGACGTGACGGGCTTTTTCCCATAGATCGACGCCTTCATCGTAGAGGGTACGAAACTGAGCTGCCCCTGACTCTGCAATGGCAACAACCTTCTCCGCTAGTTCAACCGCTCCGGCACCGCCGTCTCGCCAATGCGTAGCAAGAATACATTCGACATTAAACTGCTTGCAGTATTCCACTACAGCGGCCTGCTCTGGCTCAGTGTCGGTGTGGAAATGGTTCAGCGCGATAACGACGGGAACACCAAACTGCCCCATGTTACGGATATGGCGTCCCAGGTTTTCACAGCCTTTAGTGACCGCCTCTACGTTCTCTTCGCCCAGTGCATCCTTAGCAACGCCACCATGCATCTTCAGCGCTCGAACAGTGGCTACCATCACGGCAGCCTTGGGACTTAGGCCCGCTTTGCGACACTTTATATTGAAGAACTTCTCAGCGCCCAGATCGGCTCCAAAACCCGCCTCAGTAACGACGTAATCGGCAAGCTTAAGCGCCGTTTTGGTAGCAATTACCGAGTTACACCCATGCGCTATGTTGGCGAAGGGGCCACCGTGGATGAAAGCCGGATTGTTCTCCAGCGTCTGCACAAGGTTAGGCAGAAAAGCGTCTTTAAGTACCGCTGTCATTGCCCCCTCCGCTTTGATATCGCGAGCATGGACGGGCTCACCGGCACGGGTGTAACCGACGATAATGTTACCCAGACGTTGTGTCAGATCCTTATAGGACTCTGCCAAACAGAGGATCGCCATCACCTCAGACGCAACGGTGATGTCGAAGCCACCCTCGCGCGGTATACCGTTGGGCGTGCCACCCAAGCCAATCAGGATATCGCGCAGTGCTCGATCGTTCATATCCACCACTCGGCGCCACGTGATGCGACGCGGGTCGATACCCGTCGGGTTATCCCACTGGAGCTGGTTGTCGATCATCGCCGAGAGCAAATTGTTGGCGACCGATATTGCGTGAAAATCGCCGGTGAAATGAAGGTTGATATCCTCCATCGGAACGACTTGCGCCTGACCGCCGCCGGCCGCACCACCCTTCATACCGAAGCAAGGTCCAAGACTGGGTTCGCGCAGGCAGATAATGGTCTTCTTTCCAATTAGATTGAGTGCATCACCCAAGCCCACAGAGGTCGTTGTTTTGCCCTCTCCAGCCGGTGTCGGAGACATCGCTGTAACGAGTATGAGATTACCCTGCTCCTTATCCTCAAGCGAACGTATAAACTCGCTGCGAATCTTCGCCTTGTCATGGCCATAGGGCAGCAGTTGCTCTTGCGGTATGCCGAGGCCCGCGCCTACCTCTTGTATCGGCTTAAGCGTTGCGGCGCGCGCTATGGAGATATCACTCATCTTGTTTACCTTACTCTTTATAATTATGCATTGTACGAATAAACGAAAGTGCATTAATCGCTCAGCGCTCCAGTCGGGTCAAGCCACAGTCAGGGTCATTGGGCGAGCTAGGCAAAAAAGTGTCGTTAGGGGAAAGCAATCTCAGGTTTGCGGTATTACAAACTCAGGTTTACAAGGTATCTTTACCCTTCAACGGCTTAATGCGAAGCAGGCACCCACCCGCATCGCAGAGCCTGGATTCTCGAGGAGGAAATTTGACTACTCTGCCTAAAGTGATGCGCGGTGTTCAACTGATAGGACACGGCGGCTATGAGATGCTCGCAATCCGCTCCGAGATTTGCATACCGACACCGGACAGACAGGAGGTGCTCATCCGCGTTAGCGCTGCCGCGGTTAACAACACCGATATTAATACGCGCATCGGCTGGTACTCAAAAAACCAAGGCTCTAGCGATGATGCCGGCTGGGGTGGTTCTGCGCTGCAACTTCCACGCATACAGGGCGCTGATATCTGTGGTGAGATTGTCGCTGTCGGAGAGGGGGTAGATACTTCTCGTATCGGCGAGCGTGTAATCGTCGAGCCGAGTATGCACGAGGCCGCAGGCAAACCACTGGAGAGCCCCTGGTACTTGGGTTCGGAGTGCGATGGTGGTTTTGCCGACTACACCAAAGTTGCATCTCGCTATGCCCACCGCGTTGACTCAGATATGAGCGATATCGAACTCGCCTCCTTCCCCTGCTCTTATTCCACTGCAGAAAACCTGCTGACTCGCGCTTCAGTTGGACCCGAAGATACCGTACTGGTAACTGGCGCCTCAGGAGGCGTTGGTTCTGCTGCCGTGCAGCTGGCGAAAGCGCGTGGCGCGACCGTCATTGCTCAGACGCAGAGCGCTAAAGCAGAACAGCTTATCGCAATAGGCGCTGACCGTTGTGTAGACCGCGGTGCCGATCTACTTGAGACGCTGGGCCAAAACAGTGTGACAGTGGTAATCGATCTTGTTGCCGGCAGCACTTTCCCTCAGTTGCTCGAGGTTCTCAAACCTCGTGGACGTTACGCTGTCTCAGGCGCCATTGGCGGACCCATCGTCGAGCTGGATGTGCGCACGCTCTACCTCAAAGACCTGAGCTTTTTTGGTGGAACGATTATTGATGCTGAGGTGTTTCCCAACTTGGTCAAACGAATCGAGTCGTGTGAGATCAAACCACTGGTTGGGCAAACCTTTGAGCTTGAAGAGATTGAGCAGGCGCAGAAAAGCTTCCTGAAGAAAGCGCACATCGGCAAAATAGTCTTGCGAGTCAAACGCAGCCAATGACAGATATTCGAGGTAATCCCCCGGTAGCCGCATCGCTGGATAACCCGCTTTACTATCTAGAGAACGCGCGAACACTGATAAGTTGGGTGCGCCAGTTGCACGCAGACCTGCTGACAGCGGATGAACTCAAGTCACTCGACGGTCTCTTGGGGGCGCCAACCGATGTCCAAGCTCTTCTGGTGCGTATGGTAATGCGTACACAGACGCTTTACCGCGCACATCAACTGCAGCACTACGCAGAGATCAATACGCCCGTACCTATCCTGTTGCAGGTGCTCGAGTCACTTGAACTGGTTGAGCTTGAACCCCTGGTGAGTAGCGACCAACTCGCCGACCTGTTGAACCGTGAAGAGTTGCTTGGCGTTCACAACCGTTGCATCACTAAACCACTCCCCAAGAGCGCATCCAAAGCACGCATCAAAGAGTCATTAGCGACTCACGAGCTACCCTCAATGAGCTTGGCACATTGGCTAGATAGTGATGCGCCCAGCGCCGCCCTGACCTGCCAGCCGCTCTTCGATCGTCTACGACTGATGTTTTTCGGTAATTTACGCCAGAGCTGGAGCGAGTTTGTCGTTACTGAGCTGGGCTATTTCAATTACGAGCCGGTCGAACTCACTGAATCAAGCCGCGCATTTAATCAACGTGAAGAGGTAGACCAGTACCTCGCGCTCAATGCTCTCTATGAGCTAAGCGAGTCCTTGCCACTCGGTGAGCGGATCGAACTCGCGCGCGCCGTCCAACCCATCAATGACTGGATCGGTGGACGCTATGCGCGCTTGATCTTCAGCCTTGGCCAGGAGGCAGAGCGCGCGGGTGATAGTGAAACAGCGCTGAAGCTGTACCGCACATCGGGGCTCGGAGACGCGCTGATCCGTGAACTTAGGGTGATGGAGAAACACGCCTCACCCGAGGCAGTGAAGCAACGTCTGGAACTTGCAACGCCGCGTTCACTTACACCGATACATCAGCTCTCAATCGCGCGTGTTGAAACGCGTGTTTCGAAGAAGCTTGGAGACGCTAAACCTGCTCCCAAGCTGCGCTCTCCCGAAGAGTTTAAGATCAGTATCCCGCGTCCCGAACAGTGCGTCGAGCTAGGGACTGCTGAAGCCCTTGGCACACCTACAGCACCCATTGCCTACGTAGAGAACTGCCTGATCAACTCGCTCTTTGGTCTGCTCTTCTGGGATGCGCTCTATGCCCCGGTTCCGGGGGCATTTTTCCACCCCTTCCAGTCGCACCCTGCGGATCTATACCGCTCCGCATTCAAAGAGAAGCGCCGTGAACAGCTCGATGCCGCTTGGGCCGTGCTGGATAACGGCCGCTATGCTGAGCAGATCCTTGAACGGTTCGAACAGAAGCGCGGGATTACCAACGCCTTTATTCACTGGTCGGTCATAACGCCCGAGCTCCTTGCACTGGCTCTCAAACTGATTCCAGCGGAGCACCTGCGTCTGATCTTCGAGCGCCTGCTGAGTGATATCCGCACGCATCGCAGTGGCTTCCCCGACCTGATCCAGTTCGACATCGAGGCGCAGCGCTACAAATTGATTGAGGTCAAAGGTCCCGGCGATAGGCTGCAAGACAATCAGAAACTCTGGCTCGACTACTTTGTGGAGCATCAAATCCCCTGCTCAGTCTGCTGGGTGACTTGGAGCGAAGCGGGTGAATAGGAAGCGAAGCGAGTGACTAAACGTGCCAACCGCATCTCGATCCGTTCGCTGTGCGAATTTGCCGCACGCACCGGTGATATCGATCTACGGTACACACCCGCGCCCACTGCTGCCGAGGGCATAGAGGGGCATCAACGCTTACAACGTAAACGCCCGGCCGGTTATACGCCTGAGTACCCACTGGAAATAGCGATAGATGGATTACTGCTGCGCGGGCGCGCAGATGGCGTGGATATCTCCAAGCGCTTAGTCGAGGAGATCAAAACGCACCGCGGAGACCTTGAGCGCCAGTCAGCGGGGCAGCGGGCTCTGCACTGGGCGCAGTTGCGCTGCTATGCAGCCATTCTATGTCAGCAGCAGGAGTGGGGCAGCATCAACCTGCGCCTAACCTATCTTGAGGTCGCCAAAGATGAGGTGACTGAACTGAATGAGACAGCCCAAGCGCAAGAGCTGCTCACTGAGCTTGAGTTGTTGGTAGCGCACTACATTCAATGGCATAAGCTGCGCTTAGCCGCTCGAAAGGAGCGAGACACGGCACTTGAGCAATTAAGCTTCCCCTACTCTGAGTTTCGTAAAGGCCAGCGTGATTTAGCCGAGTCCGTTTTCAAAGCGGTGCGGACCGAACGTCAATTATTGCTTGAGGCGCCGACTGGATCCGGCAAGACACTGGGCACTCTATTCCCCGCTTTGCGCGCGATGGTTAGTAGTGATATCGATCGTCTGCTCTACCTCACCACTCGCAACACCGCCCGAGCGATTGGGCTCGAGGGGATCGAGCAACTGCGCGATGCTAACGCAGTTCCACTCAGGGTGGTTGAGCTCAGTTCCAAAGAGGCGGGTTGCATTGAGCCGGACAAGCTCTGCCAAGGCGAGAGTTGCCCGCTCGCCAAAGGTTTCTTCGATAAACTACCGGACGCGCGTGAAGCCGCGTTTGCGCTGAGCGACACAAACCTGGATGTCGAAGGGCTGCGTGCGGTTGCTGCGCAGCATCAGATCTGCCCCTACTTTTTTGGACAGGAGATGGCGCGCTGGGCCGATGTCGTTGTGGCGGATATTAACCAGTACCTTGCACCGACGGCCTTGCTCAGTGCCTATCTACAACAAGATGAGTGGCGAGCGATTGCGCTAGTCGACGAGTCTCACAATCTGGTGTCACGCTGTCGCGACCTCTACTCAGTCGAACTGCAGCAATCGCAGTTTCGCTTTGACACCAAACGGGTAAAGCTGAAGAAAGCCCTGGATGGCGTGCAGCGAGGCTGGCAGGAAGCCTGCAAAGGTTTAGACATGGCCTCCAGCAAAGAGCCGGTGTTTGATGAGGCACCACCTGAAAAGCTCGAATACGCACTGCAGAGCCTCTGCACGGAGATCAGCGAATTGCTGGCCGAACAGCCGGACCAGCTAGAGCTGCAGCAGATGCTCTTTAGCGCTTCCGCTTATCTCAAATTAGCCGAGGTATTCGGCGATCACTCGGTGGTGCGACGTGCCAAGCCTAGGCGTGGTGCCGGCGAACTCGCTATTCTCAATCTCGATCCATCTATATTTCTGGCACCACGCTGGGCTGACCTGCACTCAGTCACGCTCTTCTCTGCGACGCTCAAACCGTTCGACTACTACCAACAACTCCTCGGATTGGATACAGAGTGCGCGCAAGGCTCACTACCCTCACCTTTTTTGCAGGAGCAGCTACGCGTCAAACTCTGCAGCCGCATAGATACGCGCTTTCAGGTGCGCAACCGTTCAGTCGCCCCAATAGCCGAACTACTCATCGAACAGTTCGAGACTCGTCCCGGTAATCACCTCTTCTTCGCCTCTAGCTTCAGCTACTTACAGCAGATAGCTGAGGCCGTGGCCCTGCGCTCGCCCAACATAGCGCTGCATCTGCAGACCTCCGGTATGCGTCAGCCGGAGCGTCAGGCCTACCTCGATGCCTTTACCGAGGATAGCCAGCTATTGGGAATGGCAGTACTAGGCGGCCTGTTCGCCGAAGGGGTCGACTTGGCTGGGGATCGTTTGATCGGCGTTACCGTTGCAACTCTTGGTTTGCCGCCGTTCGATAGTCTGCACCAGCTAATGCGCCAGCGCTTCGACGAGCGTTTTGGACAGGGCTATGAGTACACCTACCTCTACCCGGGAATGCAGAAGGTGGTGCAGGCCGCCGGTCGATTGATTCGCACCCAGCAAGATGCAGGTGAGCTGCTGCTGATCGACCCACGCTTCAGTCGACCTGAGATTCGCTCTCTACTACCCGGGTGGTGGCCCGAGCCTCAATTAATCTAAATCTAAAGCTCTATTACCCAGCGAACTCAGGATCTTTTGCTATTCTGAAACATAGTAGCGGGGAGGAGTTAGATAGTGAGTCACTGTCTTAAACAAAATAAACAAGGTCGTTGGGTTATCTACGCGGTGGTGGACCCCATGCACCCCGTCTTCACGTTCGAGAAAGATATGGTGGTCGCTGCGGTCGCTGTAACTAACTTTTTGAATGGTGGGACAAATATTACTCAGGAAAAACTAACTAATCTGCTGCGTATGGCGGTATGGTATCAAGAGTAGCTGACAAGACCCCCGGATTAGGAGCCCTCCTCCAACCATGCTCCAGGTACTCACGCACAACATACTCCCCGTCTTTGCGATTCTAGCGATCGGCTTTTTGATGGGTCGGCGCAAAACCTTCAGCGCTGATGAAGCACGCACCGTCAACCGAGTTGCCTTCCTGACCCTCCAGCCACCCCTGATCTTTGCCCTGTTGAGCAGCCTCGACTTCGGCACAATTCGCTTCGGTGCCCTGGCAATCTATCTTCTGTGCGAGGTGATCGGTTTTCTGCTGGGCTACGCCGTCGCGCGCTATCTATTTAAGCGTGACCATCTGGAGTCCTGGTTGCTCGGCATGGCAGTGGTTTTCGTGAACTCGCTGCTCTACATCTGGCCCATATCGGTGCTGATCTACGGCGAGACGGGTGCGCTACCGATCACCGCAATTGTCGCACTCGACTCCTCCATCGTTTTTGGCTTCTTTATCATCACCACAGAGATGATGGCGGGCAAAGAGTCACCTCTAACGTCGCTCAAGAAGTTGACCTCCAACCCTATTCTGATCGGGATTTTTTTGGCCGTGCTGTTAAATTTGGTAGGTATCTCGGTGCCCGAACCGATCATGACGGCTGCGCGCTTTGCGGGTGCCGCTGCAGCACCGCTCACGCTCTTTGCTTTAGGCGTCATTCTATCTGGACAAGCCGCAAAACCGAGCGTACCTGTGGTTGGCATTACCGCGATGAAACTCTTTCTGTTTCCGGCGTTGGTGTTTGTCGCACTAAGCGCTCTTGCGCCCGGCAACAACTGGGCTGACCGGTTTGTACTGAATGCAGCAGGCCCATCAGGCGCAATGGCCTTCTCGTTGGCACTGCTCCATGGCGTGCGCACCGACGTAATTGCTCCAGTGGTTATCTGGACCAGCGCACTGTCGCTGATCTCCCTAGCCTGGTTAGCCTAGGAATATAAAAGGACAAGTGAACTATGAGCACAGCAAATGAAACAGCAATCCTCGCTGGAGGTTGCTTCTGGGGAATGCAAGATCTGATACGCAAGCTGCCTGGGGTTATCGACACTCGCGTAGGATACACCGGGGGTGAGAATGATCATCCCACCTACCGCAATCATCCCGGCCACGCTGAGGCGATAGAGATAGTTTTTGACCCAGCCACTATCTCCTACCGCCAGATGCTCGAATTCTTCTTTAAGATTCACGACCCAACGACTGTGGATCGTCAGGGCAACGACATTGGTTCGTCCTACCGCTCTCACATCTTCACGCTTAGCGATGAACAACGCCAAACAGCACTGCAGACTATCGCAGACATTGATGCATCAGGCAAATGGCCCGGTAAGGTGGTGACTAAAGTGAGCACAGCCGCTCCTTTCTGGGATGCTGAGCCCGAACACCAGGACTACCTAGAGCGCTACCCGATGGGCTACACCTGTCACTTCCCAAGACCCGACTGGACTCTCTAAAAACCACGTAGGAGAGATGTAGCGCGAAGTGCTATTTCCCGACCTTACCCGTTAGATATCGCAAAACGGTCGCGCAATACGGCAACGACGTACATCGCTCCTACGGCGGCGGTTCAAGACGCCTTTTCAAGCATCCCGTGGTGGACGATGAAATCGATGATTTCGTTGAGGCCCTGACGCTCTTTGAGGTTGGTGAACACCCAAGGCTTCTCCGGGCGCATTCGGTTGGTGTCTGACTCCATCACAGAGAGATCCGCTCCAACATACGGCGCCAAATCGATCTTGTTGATCACCAATAGATCTGACTTAGTGATACCCGGGCCACCCTTACGCGGAATCTTCTCACCCTCTGCTACATCGATCACATAGATCGTCAGATCAGCCAGCTCTGGGCTAAAGGTGGCACTGAGGTTATCACCGCCCGACTCAACAAACACAAGGTCCAGCGTTTTGTGGCGCTGTGCCAGCTCTTCGACTGCAGCCAGGTTCATTGAAGCATCTTCACGAATGGCGGTGTGAGGACAGCCGCCAGTCTCCACACCAATAATGCGATCAGGCGCTAGCGCCTCGGCGCGCGTAAGGATTTTGGCATCCTCCTGGGTGTAGATATCGTTGGTTACGACTGCCAGGTTGTAGTCATCACGCATGGTCTTACACAGCGCTTCAAGCAGTGCGGTTTTACCTGAACCTACGGGGCCACCGACACCAATGCGCAGTGGGGATTTGTATTCGCTCATCTGTTATCTCCTTAACAGAACAATCAGACCCGCCGTTATGAACGGAAGAGTCGTGTGTATTGGGTTTCGTGGCGACTGCTAGCAATTGCCAATGCCGGAGTGACGCTGCCCGGCTCAGTTACCTGTTTTGCGCTAGCCACCGCCTCTTCAACTCGCAGCGCCATCGCTTTGAGAGTCTGCTGCCCCTGGGTCTGCCCTAGGGGGATCAGTTTCACGCCGGCCATCACGGCATTCTCGAGCCAGCTCCACAGGTAGCCGGCAAACAGCTTGTCGCGCTCGATCTGCCATTGGTGAGCAGCGATAGCGATGCCCGCAAGCTGAGTAAGCTTGCACGCCTGAAGCTGCTCAGCATCCAACTCAATCTCGAGTTGTGGTAGCAGCCGCGCGAGTGCAGCTCCCCGTTGAGACTCCTCGAGTCTAAGCTCTTTGGTTTCGCGCCAAGCCAAGAGATGCTGTGCCAGAGTAAGCAACTCGGCCGAGTTCTCAGCTTCGATAGCATCCAGCATACGATCTAGCAGCGGCAGCTCCAGTGTCGCCAGAGACTGCATCAGTTGTCCATCTAGCCAACCTTGAAATGCAGCTTGGGAGTCTACCCAACCCTGCTCAACCGCTAGCTCGAGCCCCTGCGAATAGGTGAAGGCACCAACCGGCAGTGATGGGCTGATTAGCTGAAAGAGGCGCAGATCACTTAGCACGGTGCAGCGCGCGCTTCGTTTTAACCTTGCTAGCTACAGCGATGACCGCTGCAACACTAGCCATCACAGCAAGCGCTGCAGCCAGGTGGTCTACTGAACCAAAAGCGTGAGCCAAAGCCAAAACCGTAGCCGAATGATCACCTGTATGGGCCAGTACAGCCGGTGATAAAGCGAGTAGAGATAGTGTAGTAATTGTTTTCATATCTAATCCTAAGTGTATGAAATTAATATTTTATAAATTCAGTTAGTGATCGTGCGAATGGCCGTGTGAATGACCATGTGAGTGGCCATGTGAATGCCCATGCGAGCTGCCACCATAAGCGCCCGCCTCCGGCTCAAACGCGAGGGATTCAAAACTCACTTCAGCACCCAGCCCTTTAACCATATCGTCGAGCACATGGTCATGCTGGTAGCTGACGTAGTCGTCATTGATCTCCAGCGGCACATGGCGATTACCCAGGTGGTAGCAGACACGTGACTTGAGCAGTGCATCAGCAGTGCGCACAACCGACAGCGGCTCCGCTGCAGCAACAACCTCAACCAACACGCCCTCCTCATTTGAGAGAATCTGCCAGCCACGCAGAATCTAACCGCGAGCAAGATCCAGTCCAGCGTCCTGACCATCGGACAGCGTCACGCGCAGTCGCGAGCGAATCCGCTGATCGATACTGAGCTCAAGCTTCAGCTCAGTCTGCGCAGAACCCGCCGGTAGTTTCTTATTCAATTTGATCATCAAAATTTCCCTTCAGACCGCCCCTAAACTCATCGCGGGCCGCCTAGACCGATGCAGGGGAATCCAATACCCTGCGCTGCTTCTAAAATAAGAAGTACCGCTGTGCCATCGGCAGTACTTCAGCCGGCTCACAGGTCAACGCCATGCCATCCGCGGTAACCTCATAGGTCTGTGGATCCACCTCGATATCGGGCTGCCAATCGTTATGCACCATCTTATCTTTGGTTGCTGTGCGGCAACCCTTCACCACGCCAATCAGCGACTGCAAACCGAGCTGTTCCGCCACGCCCGCCTTCTCGGCGGCTTGCGAGAGGAAGATCATACTGGTGCTGTGCACCGCTTTGCCGAAGCTGCCAAACATAGGACGGTAGTGCACCGGCTGCGGCGTTGGGATAGAGGCATTAGGGTCACCCATGGGTGCTGTGGCAATCATGCCGCCCTTGAGCACCAGGCTAGGCTTGGTGCCGAAGAAGGCCGGCTTCCACAGCACTAGATCAGCCAGCTTACCTACCTCAATGGAACCTACCTCGTGCGAGATGCCATGAGCGATAGCAGGGTTGATAGTGTATTTGGCGATATAGCGTTTGATACGACCGTTGTCGTTACGCTCGTTATCACCCTCAAGCGCACCGCGCTGAACCTTCATTTTATGCGCGGTCTGCCAGGTACGCGTTACGACCTCACCCACACGCCCCATCGCCTGAGAGTCTGACGAGATCATTGAGAAGGCGCCCAGATCATGCAGGATATCCTCGGCCGCAATCGTCTCGCGACGGATACGCGACTCCGCAAAAGCGACATCTTCAGCAATGCTCGGATCCAGATGGTGACAGACCATCAGCATATCTAGATGCTCATCCACGGTGTTGATGGTGTATGGGCGTGTTGGGTTGGTTGAGGATGGCAGCACGTTGTTAAGGCCCGCAGCCTTAATGATGTCTGGCGCATGACCACCACCGGCACCCTCGGTGTGGTAGGTGTGAATCACCCGGCCACCAATCGCATCGATGGTCGCCTCAACAAAGCCCGACTCGTTCAGCGTATCCGTGTGGATAGCCACCTGAATATCGTGCTCTTCGGCAACCGAGAGACAGTTATCGATCGCAGCAGGCGTGGTACCCCAGTCCTCATGCAGTTTCAAACCTATGGCGCCCGCCTCAACCTGCTCGCGCAGTGGATCTGGCAAGCTCGCGTTACCCTTTCCAAGGAAGCCAAGATTCATCGGCAACGAGTCGGCCGCCGCTAACATGCGTGCAATATTCCAGGCGCCCGGGGTACAGGTTGTAGCGTTTGTACCTGTAGCGGGGCCAGTACCGCCGCCAATCATGGTGGTTACTCCGGAGCAGAGCGCTTCATCGACCTGCTGCGGACAGATAAAGTGGATATGAGCATCAATACCACCGGCCGTGAGGATACTCCCCTCGCCCGCGATCACCTCAGTGCTTGGGCCTACAATGATATCGACACCGGGCTGAATATCAGGGTTTCCAGCTTTGCCGATAGCAAAAATTCGACCATCGCGGACCGCTACATCGGCCTTAATAATGCCCCAGTGGTCAATGATCAGCGCATTGGTTATCACCAAATCAGGTGTTTCTGCACGCATCGCCTGCGACTGCCCCATACCGTCGCGGATAACCTTACCGCCACCAAACTTCACCTCTTCGCCGTAGGTGGTCAGGTCCTTCTCAACCTCCAGCCAGAGCTCGGTATCAGCCAGGCGCATGCGGTCGCCCGTTGTCGGGCCAAACATCTCGGCATAGGCCGTGCGTTGAATTCGTGACATCCCTGCTCTCCTAGTCGAGTTTGCCGCTTACGCGACCTTGAAAACCATAAACCTCGCGCTTGCCAGCCAGCTTAACCAGCTCAACCTCACGCGTCTGACCCGGCTCGAAACGCACCGCCGTGCCTGCAGCGATATTGAGGCGATAACCCCGAGCTGCGGCTCTGTCGAATATCAGCGAGTCATTCACTTCATAAAAGTGGTAGTGCGAGCCGATCTGGACCGGACGGTCACCCACATTAGAGACGGAGATCAGTTCAGTCTCGCGCCCCTCGTTTAGGTGAATCTCACCCGGTTCGGTAACAATTTCGCCAGGAATCATTTAGATCTCCTTGTTGGTGCGCAGCTACGGTGCGCGATCACCCTATTTCTGCAGATTGAAAATCGCGCAGCAGAGCTGCGCTCCTACAAAATTTTTTAAACTATAGGTTCGTGAACAGTGACCAGCTTGGTGCCGTCTGGGAAGGTCGCCTCAACCTGTACGTCATGGATCATCTCGGGCACGCCTTCCATCACATCTTCACGCTTCAATAGCGTACGACCGTAATCCATTAGATCAGCTACGGTGCGGCCATCACGGGCGCCCTCCAGTATGGCGGCGCTGATAAACGCAACCGCTTCCGGGTAGTTGAGCTTCAAACCGCGCTCTCTACGACGCTCAGCCAACAGGCCCGCAGTAAAGATCAGCAGCTTATCCTTCTCTCTGGGAGTGAGTTCCATTAGTGGCTCCTTCTAATGTCCAGCTTCAACGAACTGGCACAATGGGATCTCGGTAATTTCAGTTTGTAGAGCAAGCAGAGTACCAACTTGCTCTACTGCAGTTAACTTTCACGATCTTCGTTTATTTAGCGGACTATTTGGCAAAAATATCGAAAATCGCAGCACCCACTCTGTCACAACAGTCGCAAAAGCAATAAAAAACGCACCAACAAGGTGCGTTTAAGTGTAGTAACAAATCAGGTTGCCCAAATTCGGGGCATACAGGCGTCACGCCCGTTGATATGGGGTCGAATCAGCTTCCAAACCTCTGCAAACAGCCCAACAACCTGATGACTCTGCTCCGAAATAGTGCGCACCACCAGCAAACCATCCACCAAGGTGGCACCAGCGAGCTTGTTACCGTCCAGCACCCGCTGAACCTGCTCAACCACTTCGGCATCATCGAGGGTAGCGATCAGCGTTGAGTTTCCACTCACGCCACGCAAACCCACAGGTGAGTTGATGATCGATTCACCATCAGTTGCGAAGCGATCAAAAAGCACAGGGGCACCGTCACGGAAAATGCGCATCTCGGAGTGAATCTGACCGCGCTCAAACCGCTCCACATTGCTGGGGCGACCCAAACAGTTGATCTCCCAACCGATAAACTGAGCGCCCGGCTGCAGATGCACTTCGGTCAGAATGCGGCTCTTGGTCTCTGGAAAGAAGATATTCTCCAGCGGCATCCACTCAAGTGAGGCGCCATCAGCTACATAGAGCTGCTGGGTCAGATCAGCCTGTGCGCCGGTAGAGCGGTAGAACTTAGTGGCGCCCGGAGTTGTTAGCAGGACCTTGGCGTCAGCTTCTACCCGCAAATCAATGTGCAGCTGATCACCTGCAACAACACCACCGGGCGGATGCAACAGGTAGGTGTGGCACACACCCCCTTCAGGATAAAAGGCGCGCTGCACCGCTAGAGGCCCCTCGCGTTTGGAGTGCACCAGACGGGTTTTCTCACCGCGCAGTTGGTAGCCAAGTTCCAGCTGAGCCAGCCAGCCCTGACGTTGAGTTAGAGCGTTCAATTTTTCTCCTACACCGTCAAATATTTCGATACCAGCGCATCATCCAGCGAGGTCATCGCACCGCTCGCCACATTGCGACCGCGGTCAAGCAGCGTAAAGCTATCACCCACTTTGCGCGCAAAGGGTAGCTTCTGCTCCACTAACAGCACCGTTAGCCCCAACTCTTCGTTGAGCTTGCGGATGATGTCACCGATCTGCTGCACAATATTGGGCTGGATGCCCTCAGTTGGTTCGTCAAGGATAAGCATCTTCGGATCGACTACCAGCGCTCGCGCAATCGCCAACTGTTGCTGCTGACCACCACTGAGGTCGCCACCGCGACGGTTAAGCATCTCTTTTAACACAGGAAAGAGATCAAAAATATAGTCTGGAATTTTACGCTTAGCGCGCGGTAGCACCGGCAGACCAATCTGCAGGTTCTCCTCCACCGTCATCAGCGGGAAGATCTGCCGTCCCTGTGGTACGTAGCCAATTCCGACATAGGGTCGCTTCTCCACTGAGAGCTTAGAGATATCCTCACCCTGAAACAGAATTTGCCCTTCTTTGATGGGGTTGTGGCCCATCACGCAATCGAGCAGCGTGGTTTTACCCACACCGTTGCGCCCCATCAGCACCGAGCACTCGCCCTCGGCCACATGGAAATCGAGATCCCAGAGTGTGTGAGACTCGCCGTAAAACTGGTTAACTGACTTAAGTTCTAACATCTATTCTCTACCTCAATCACCGCTATTCGCCCAAGTAGACCTGTTTAACGCGCTCATCCGACTGAACCTGGTCCATGGTCCCCTCAGCTAACACACTTCCCTGATGCAGCACGGTTACCGTACGCCCGCCCTCAGCGAGATTGCGAACGAACTCCATATCGTGCTCCACCACCACCACCGAGTGTTTACCCGCCAGCGATATCAGCAGCTCGGCGGTTTTATCCATCTCTTGGTGCGTCATACCCGCCACAGGTTCGTCGACCAGCAACAGACGCGGCTGCTGCATCAGCAACATACCGATCTCCAACCACTGCTTCTGACCATGAGAAAGGGAACCGGCTTGCTTGGCGTAGTGTTCAGCAAGACCAATCAGTTTCATCACATCATCGATGCGATCCTCCTGCTCGGAACTCAGCTTCGCTCTGAACAGGGAGATAAAATCACGCGACTGCGCCATCGCAAGTTCGAGGTTGGCAAATACCGAGAGCTGCTCAAAGACGGTCGGCTTCTGGAATTTGCGCCCAATCCCCGCCTCAGCGATCGCCGGCTCATCCAGGCTCAGCAGATCAATTGTCTGACCAAAGTAAGCACGGCCTGTGTCGGGTTTAGTTTTACCGGTGATGATATCCATCATCGTGGTTTTTCCAGCGCCGTTAGGGCCGATGATGCAGCGTAGCTCACCATCGCGTATGTAGAGATCTAAATCATTGATCGCCTTGAAGCCATCGAAGCTGACCGATAGCCCCTCAAGGTAGAGCAGAATCTCTTTATCGACATTGAGTTTGTCGCTGAACTTCGGCTGCATAAAGCTGAACACCTGGTCACGCTGCGCGAACTCGTTGATATTGAATCCCATTGTCATGCTGCAGCTCCTCGCTTGGCCATCAAACCGGTCACGCCTTTAGGCAAGAACAGAGTTACCAGAACAAACAGACCACCGAGAGCAAAGAGCCAGACATCCGGCAGCTCCACAGTGAAGTAGGATTTGGCGTAGTTGATCAGTAGTGCGCCAATCACCGCGCCATAGAGTGATGCGCGACCACCCACAGCCACCCACACCACGACCTCAATAGAGTTCAATGGTGAGAACTCGTTGGGATTAATGATGCCCACCTGCGGTACGTAGAGTGCGCCCGCAACACCGGCAATCATTGCCGACAACGTAAAGATCCATAGTTTGATGTTCTCCACGCGGTAGCCCATAAAGCGTGCGCGTGATTCAGCATCACGCACCGCAACACAGGCGCGCCCTGCCCGGCTCTCAGTGACTGCGCGGCTAATCAGGTAACCCACAATCAGCGCTATCGCCGATGCGATAAACAGCCCCACCTTGGTGGCATCCTCTGAGAGGCTAAAGCCGAGGATATCTTTAAAGTCCGTCAGACCGTTGTTACCGCCAAAGCCCATCTCGTTGCGGTAGAAGGCGAGCATCAATGCAAAGGTGAGCGCCTGCGTAATGATTGAGAGGTAGACGCCCGATACGCGTGAGCGGAATGCTAGTGCGCCAAAGACAAAGGCGAGGATACCAGGAACCAACACCACCATTAGCATGGCGAAACCGAAGTTATCGAATCCACTCCAGAACCAAGGCAGCTCCTGCCAGTTGAGAAACACCATAAAGTCAGGCAGTTCGGGATTACCGTAGACACCACGATCACCGATCTGACGCATCAGGTACATCCCCATGGCGTAACCGCCCAGCGCAAAGAAGGCCGCATGACCTAGGGTGAGGATACCGAGGTAACCCCACACCAGATCTACCGCGACAGCCAGCAGCGCCAGCGTTAAATACTTACCCAGAATCGCGATTGAGTAAGTTGGCAGGTGGAGAGCCGAGTCTGACGGCAGTGAATTAAGCAGCGGTACTGCAATGATCAGCGCTACCAAGGCTGAAATCAGCCAGCGGCCTCCGCGATCGTTCTTAAGAATATTCAGCAGAAACATCTATTAACCCTCCGCTGCACGGCCACGCTGCGGGAAGAGACCGCGCGGACGTTTCTGAATAAAGAGAATGATGAACACCAGCACCAGGATCTTCGCCAGAACAGCGCCAGCCCAGGGCTCCATCACCTTGTTTGCAAGGCCAAGACTCAGACCCGCTACCAGCGTGCCCCAGAGGTTACCGACACCGCCGAACACCACGACCATAAAGGAGTCGATGATGTAGGCCTGGCCGAGGTTAGGACCCACGTTGGTCAGCTGTGACAGTGCAACACCGGCCACACCCGCCACACCTGACCCTAGACCGAAGGTCATGGCATCCACCCACTCGGAGCGCACACCCATGGCACGCGCCATTGCACGGTTCTGCGATACAGCACGAACCTGCAGGCCAAGACGCGTGCGTTTCATGATCATCGACAGCGCGAAGAAGACGAAGAGGCAGAAGAAGATGATGTAGAGGCGGCTCTCGGTGAGTGCCAGCACGGGATTGATCTCAATCGACCCAGACATCCAGCTTGGCGTCTCTACGCTACGATTGAGTGGCGAAAAGATTGAGCGCACCGCCTGCTGTAGCACCAGAGAGATACCAAAGGTGGCCAGCAGCGTCTCCAACGGACGACCGTAGAGGAAACGAATCACGCCACGTTCTATGGCGATACCAACCAGACCAGAGACTACGAAGGCCGCTGGGATAGCGACAAACAGCGAGTACTCAATATGGTTAGGCATTAACAGCTGTACCACATAGGTGGTGTAGGCGCCGATCATAATCAGCTCACCGTGCGCCATATTGATAACGCCCATTACACCGAAGGTGATCGCCAGGCCAATACCAGCCAGCACCAGGACTGAGCCAAGACTCAGGCCGAAGTAGACCGTCTCAACACCGGCGTAAAACGAAACTTCATCATTGATCTTATCAATCGCTTTGTTGACCTGCGCCAACAGCGCTTTATCAGTTGCGCTGGCAGTGAACTGAGTCAGTGCAGCGAGGGCAGCCGGCTCAAGTGTTCCAGATAGAGTCGCAATAGCGGCAGCAGGCTTACCCTGCTCTTCGCTATAGAGATCCGCAACGGCCAGTACTATGTCGAATGCCGCTAGCACCGAGCTGTCGGTTTCGGTTAGCGACAACTCGCGAACCTGAGAGACAACCGCTTCGCTAGGCGCATCAATCAACTCAAGCGCTGCCTCTCGGCGCGCTTCAGGGTGAGGGTCGGTTAACGCTGCGGTGGCTAACCAGCCACCAAAGGTACCGCGCAGGTTGTTATTGATGCTCACGCGCTTGAAATCGCGCTTCGATTCTATCTGCACCTCCGCGCCGTCGCTTAAACGTACTGCAGTGGCACCTTTCGAGGCATCTTCAACACGGTAGAGTTGCAGCTCTTTTTTCTGGTAGTAGAGCTGGGAGTCAAGCATAAGCTGCATCAGCGATAGCGCCTCGGCGCGATCTTCGCTCATCCAACTCTGGATAATCTGGGCTTTCTCATCAAATTTCGCCTTGGAAAGGCGCGCCTGATAGGCATCAAACTGTGCTTGGCCCGCCATCGCGGTTAGCGAAGCCGACATTGTTGACAGTAGAAGCAGTGTAAGGCTGAGGAGTTTTACGATAGAGGTCGTGATTCCGCGCATGGGAAACATCCTTATTCGGTATTCCTGGAAAGGAAGATGAGCGCCCGGTGGTCCGGGCGCTCGGTTGGAGCCTTTAACGCGCTGATTACATGTTCTGACCTGAACACTTCGCTGTAACTACGTTGTAGTTACCGCAGGCCAGCGGCTTACGCCAGTCAGCGATCAGATCCTTAGAGCCTGGCAGGAAGTCAGACCAAGCATCACCGACTACCAAACCTTTGGTTTCAGAGACCACCTCGAACTGGCCGTCATCCTGAATCTCACCGATCAGCACGGGCTTAGAGATGTGGTGGTTAGGCATCATGGTAGAGAGACCGCCCGTTAGGTTAGGTACAGAGACACCGATGATCGCGTCCTGCACAGCTTCTGGGTCAGTTGTGCCAGCCTTCTCAACCGCTTCGATCCACATGTTGAAACCAATGTAGTGTGCTTCCATTGGGTCGTTGGTCACGCGGTCTTCGTTGCCGATGTAGTCGTGCCACTTCTGGATGAACGCTTCGTTCTCTTCGCTGTCCACGCTCATGAAGTAGTTCCATGCAGCCAAGTGGCCTACCAGTGGAGCTGTATCCATACCCGAGAGCTCTTCTTCACCTACGGAGAAAGCAACCACCGGGATATCCTCAGCGCTTACGCCCTGAGAGCCGAGCTCTTTGTAGAACGGTACGTTGGCATCACCGTTGATAGTCGAAACAACCGCTGTCTTCTTACCCGCGGCGCCAAACTTTTTAATATCAGCAACGATTGACTGCCAATCAGAGTGACCGAATGGCGTGTAGTTGATCATGATATCTTCTTCGGCAACGCCTGCGTCTTTCAGGTAGGCCTCAAGGATTTTGTTGGTAGTACGTGGGTAAACGTAGTCAGTACCCGCCAGAACCCAACGTTCAACACCCTGATCCATCAGATATTCTACAGCTGGAATAGCCTGCTGGTTTGGCGCAGCACCGGTGTAGAAAACGTTTTTAGATGACTCCTCACCCTCGTATTGCACTGGGTAGAACATCAGCGAGTTGAGCTCTTCGATTACAGGCAAAACAGACTTACGCGACACTGAGGTCCAAGCACCGAAGATGGCATCCACCTTCTCTTTTTCGATCAATTCACGCGCCTTTTCGGCGAACAGTGGCCAGTTTGATGCAGGGTCCACAACAACCGCTTCCAACTGTTTGCCCAGCAGACCACCTTTTTTGTTCTGATCCTCAATCAGCATCAGCATGGTGTCTTTCAGAGTGGTCTCAGAGATCGCCATAGTGCCAGACAGAGAGTGCAGAACGCCGACTTTAATTGTGTCAGCAGCGATTGCCATATTAGTTGCAGATACAGCCAGAGCCAGTGCAGCAGCTTTCATCATAGTAGGTTTGATCATCGGTAAGTTACTCCTGTTATGTGAATTTATCCGATGACTCACCTATTGCATCCGGTGTGCCAGAAATTGAAAAATCTGAAAAATTAATTTTTTATTGTTTAAAATCAGTATTTTATAAAGTTTATTTTTTATTACCTTACGAAATAAGACATTTGTGACACCAATTAAGTCCAATTATTTGCGCACCAAAGAAGTGCGCTAACCGAATGACTTGCTTCAATTTCGCACATGAAAAAGTGCCGTAGTCGACATTTGTGCACCCTTTTGGGTGATCGGTATATGGATTAACGGATCGGTAATTGCTGCAACGCAACAATATTCGAACGAAAACAGCGAAAACCTGGTTAACCTTTAATCAATTCCGAGAGATGCGAGCGCCCGCGCACTGTTTTGGACAGGCCTGTCTGCGGAGGCTGCTCTTGTAGCAGGGATGTGCGGCAAAGCCGCATTTCCCGACCCGCTCCTACAGAGGTTCTATAGGGAATCGATGAGGGCTTTAGTACGCTCTAGAGCCTGTTCAGCTCGCACCTTAGCGCTTAGCTTCTGCTCCCACTCACCGCGTAGGATCGCGATGGAGATCACTTTATAGCCCGGCAGTGAGCGCAGCATAGACGCTATATCTATATCACCATCACCGGGTAGGAGGTAGGATTCTCGATATGCGGGCCGTCACAGATCTGAATGTAGACGGCCTTGTAAACTGTACACCTATTGGCCATAAGGACTCCCCGGGAAACCCACTGCCCGCACATTGTTTTGGGGGCCAGAACTGGGCCTTTGATGCGGTCTATGTGCCGATCGACACCCAGTTTTTAACCTGTGCGAAACAGGCCGGCCTGGATATTATCTCGGGGTTTGATCTGTTTCTGTATCAGGCAGTAGACTCCTTCATCTACTTCACCGACCAATCGGTTGATTTCGACGAAGTTACCGCCGGTTTTGTCGAGCACGAAAAAATCCACAGCAATCTGGTCAGTTTCTAGCAGGACCAATAGCGCTGAGAGCCGTTAAAGCGGCTCGTTAGATCTCATCCTATGAAGTAGTGCTGCATCGACGAATCCAGTATCCAGCTAAGTGACCCTTGCGTCGGAAGCGCTTCTTGGGCTGCCATATTGATGAGTAGGAGTAATCCCCTCAGAGATAGACTGGAATCAGTGAAGGGAAGCGACATGGCTTCCCTTCTTTTTGAAAACACAATTAATGGCTAATTAAGCAGCACTCAGATCTAACTTCTGCAACTTACTCATTTTAAGTGTTTTCTTGACCTGCCACAGGTCGTAGTTATCTTGCATTAACAGCCAACTTTCCGGTGTCCGTCCAAGCACTCTAGAAAGGCGAACTGCCATTTCTGGACTGATGCCGCTCTGCATTTTGAGAATTCGGTTTAGCGTGGACGCGGCGACATCTAAATGCTTAGCCAAATTGCGACAACTGATATCAAATGGCTCCATGTAAGTAGCGTAAATGAACTCACCAGGATGGGGGGGATTGTGCATTCTCATCAGTGATAATCCTCATAATCGACTATGTAAGCATGACCATTCTCAAACTCAAAGGTTATGCGCCAATTTCCATTGACCGTAATCGACCAGGTGTCCTTCCGCAGCCCTTTGAGTTGATGAAGCCGATAGCCAGGGATATCCATGTCTTCAATGACTTGAGCAGTATCAAGAGCCGCTAGTTGGAGACGCAACTTGATTGCGTGTTTGGCCTGTATGCCCTTTTTACTGCCAGTCTCGAAGAAAACCCTAAGGCCTTTATGCTTAAAAGACTTTATCATGCCGCTAAGTGTAGCATGTTGCGCAACACTATCAACTTATAACGCACCGAGCACCCGGGCGCGGGCACGGAGTGTCTTCATATCCGGTGTCCCACTCCACCCACCAAAACTCTCGCATTTTATGGCTGCTGCAAGATTTGCGGTCCTGACGCGTGTAACCAAATCCCAACCGCTGACAACACCCAAGGTATAGGTTCCATGCCAAACATCACCAGCGTTGAGGGTATCCACAGCATCGATTTCAAAGCCTGGGTAATGCTCAATCTCGTCAGTCTCGCACTGCCAAATGAGTGCACCCTCTGAGCCGAGTGTGACGCCTACAACCTCTGCCTCAGTTCGTTTCGCTAAGGCGCGTAGGTTATCCCTCAGCGAACCGATCGGTTCTAGCAATTCAAAGGCGGGTTGCGAAAACAGCAGGTGATCGGCCAGAGGAATTAGCTCGCGCAGATCCTCTAGCGGGGCGACGTCTGCATCTAAGATTGATGGCACCCCAGCTCGTCTAGCCGCCTTAAGTAATGCCTTGCTCCCCTGCGGCCAGCGCATGTCGCAATGCACAGCACTAGCTTCGTTTAGCTGATGGAGCGGCAACCAATCGACGGAGGCGTCGAGTTGTGGGTCATAATAGGGCAAGACCAATCGCTCGCCTTGCTCGTCAACAACAATGGTTGAAAATGCCGTCTGACCACCTTGAACTAGCCTGACAAAGTCGGTTGAAACGCCCTGCAGGTTTAGGCCGTGCAAATAGCTTTGACCATTAACATCGTCGCCGACACGCCCCCACAAAGAGACACTAATACCCTGCTCTTTGCCCAAGCGCGCGATAGCGATAGCTGCAGCTGTCGCCATACCTGAAGGAAGCTGAACGGCTCGACTCGGTAGAATCTTTCCTCCACCCGAAGGAAGTTCTGAAACCTGCAGGATAGTGTCCCACACTGCAGCGCCTAGACAGATTACGGACTTAGTCGGCATCGATATCCTAAAACGAGAAAATATCAGTCAACCCAATAGTGCATCTTTTTGCGCTATTTCCCAACAGGTGATTGTCAGTCAATAGCAAGCTAGTTATGTTTGTTCGACCATTGTGCCGCGCGCCGTACGTAGCCGTCACGTAGCAATGCATCTAACCAAAGCAGGAGCCTCCGTCCCTATGAAAATCGATGCCCACCAACACTTCTGGCAGGTCGAGCGCGGCGATTACGGTTGGTTAACACCGGAACTAGGCGTCCTCTATCGGGACTACGGGCCAGCGGATCTTACCCCGCTGCTTGAGCGCTGTGCTATTGATGGAACAGTGCTGGTACAGGCCGCGCCAACCCCTGCTGAAACCGAATTTCTAATAGGCCTCGCCGAGCAGAACAGCTTTATCAAGGGCGTGGTTGGCTGGGTCGATTTTGAGAGTCCGAATGTCGTTGAAGATATTGAGCGACTTGCCAAATCACCGCATCTAGTTGGATTAAGGCCCATGATCCAGGATATCGAAGATATCGACTGGATGCTCAAACCCCAGCTTGACCCAGCCTTCAGAGCCCTCATCGGCGCTGATCTCACTTTTGATGCACTGGTATTTCCCAAGCATCTAGGCAACCTACAGACGCTCTTAGCACGCTACCCAAGCATGCGCGTGGTGATTGATCACGGCGCAAAACCACGGATCGCTGATAAAGAATTCGACGCCTGGGCAGAGGATATGAGCGCTCTGGCCAAGAACACCGAGGCCTATTGCAAACTATCGGGGCTGATTACTGAGGCGGCGAGTAATTGGCAACCTGAAGACCTGGCGCCCTATATAGATCATCTGATCTCAAGCTTCGGAACAGATCGTTTAATCTGGGGCAGTGATTGGCCGGTCCTAAATCTGGCCAGCAACTACATCGATTGGTACGACCTAGCACAGCGGTACTTCGATGATTCAAACTACAAAAGACAGGTCTTCGGTGGTAACGCCTGTCGTGCATACAAGCTTTAACTAAAAAGAGAAATCAATGCTGAAGAGAACACTCGCAACAACCGGTTTAGAAGTCACCCCGCTATGCTTCGGCGGCTCAGCACTTGGCGACATGCCCGCTACCTACGGCTACTCAGTCGACGACGAGCGCGCTTTTGCGACCATCAACGCCATCTTCGACAGTCCGGTAAACTTTCTGGATAGCTCACGTATCTATGGCTTTGGCCGCTCTGAGGAGCGGATCGGCGAGGTTATCAAAGCCCGCGGCGGTCTGCCCGAAGGTTTCGTACTGGCGACCAAACTAGACCGTGACCCAGAAACGAATCGCTTTGATGCTGACCAGGCGAAGCGCTCGCTGGAGCGGAGCCTCAAAGCACTGAATCTGAACTCTATCCCACTGCTGCATCTGCACGACCCGGAGCATGCCCGCAGTCTGGATGAGATTCGGGATACCGGCGGTGCAATCGAGGCCCTGATGCGCTTCAAAGAGGAGGGGCTCTGTCAGGCGACAGGTTTGGCGATGGGACGTCTGGATATGATGCTCCCGCTAACACAAGCGTTTCCCTTCGATGCGGTGCTGAATCATAACCGCTATACCCTGCTGAACCGCTCGGCGACTGAGCTGTTTGACTACGCTAAATCTGCCGGAATTGCGGTGCTAAATGCCGCGCCCTACGCTGGCGGTGTGCTAGCCAAAGGCGCTTCTGTGATGCCGCAGATTGCCTACTCGCCTGCTGATGATGAAGCGCTCGCGGGTGTGCGCAATATTGAGCGGATCTGTGCCAAGTACGGCATCGCTCCGGGAGCTGTGGCTTTGCAGTTCTCCATGCGTGATGAGCGGATAGATTCGACCATTATTGGTGTTTCTGCACCTAGTCGAGTTGCGCAGACAATCGAGTGGGCCAGCGTCGAGATCCCGGCTGAACTCTGGGCAGAGATTGAGGCGCTGGAGTATGACACTACCGATCCTGAAGCCAACCGGGATTACAATCCGGGCTAACCTCTTAGCGTCGCGACCTTGGCTGCGCCAAGATCCCTCCCACACGAAACAAAAAAGGGGCCCGCAGGCCCCTTTCGTTTTGTACTGTACCGACCTTAATCTTTCGACTCAGGCACAATCAGGTTGAGCACGATGGCACAGACAGCTGCTGGTAGCAGACCTGTACCCAACAGCGCTTTCATCGTACCGCTCATATGCTGCATCGCTTCTGGCACCTGCATCAGACCGAGGCCCAGTGACAGTGAGATCGCGAAGATCATCATGTTACGCGTATTCCAGTTCACTTCCGCCAGCATCTTCATACCGGAAGAGGCGATCATACCGAACATTACGATTACACCACCGCCAAGCACTTCGATAGGCACTGTAGAGATAACGGCACCCACTTTAGGGATCAGGCCACAGATGATCAGGAAGATTGCGCCGTAAGTGGCCACATGACGGCTCATTACGCGCGTCATCGCGATCAAACCCACGTTCTGCGAGAACGAGGTGTTCGGCAGTGCACCAGCCAGAGATGACAGCGCAGTACCCAGACCATCTGCGTAAGTTGCTCCCTGAATCTCTTTATCAGTCGCTTCGCGGTCCGCACCGCCTTTGGTGATACCGGATACGTCACCCACTGTTTCGATAGCCGAGATGAATGACATCAGCGCAATACCGATGATTGCGCCAGCACCAAACTCGATACCGAATGGAAAGAGTTTTGGCATTGCAAACGAGGCTGCACGCTCTACGCCGCCAAAGTTAACCATACCCATGGTGTAGGCAAGGATGTAACCGGCAATCAAACCAATCAACACTGCAGCAGAGCTAAGCATGCCGCGTGCGTAGAACTTCAGCGCCATGGTCACGACAACCACGGTACCCGCAACGCTCCAGTTAGCCAGTGAGCCGAACTCTGGTTTACCAATTGCTGGTACACCACCGGCAGCATACTGAATACCCACTTTGAGCAGTGACAGGCCAATCATAAGAATGATCAGACCGGTAACCAGTGGAGGCAATGCGAAACGCAGACGACCAATGAATGGAGCCAGCGCAGCCTGGAACAGGCCACCTACGAGGACACCACCGGTAACCATCGCCATCGCTTCAACGCCGCCACCGGCAACGATAGGCACCATGATGGGGATGAACGCGAAACTGGTACCCTGCACGATAGGCAGACGCGCACCGATAGGGCCAGCACCAATGGTCTGAAGCAGTGTTGTGACACCCGCGAGGAGCATACACATCTGCATCATGTAGATCATATTAGGGAAATCAGGTGAGTTGGATCCAAATCCGAATCCCGCAGCACCGGCGATAATGATTGCTGGCGTTACGTTTGCGATAAACATCGCCAGTACATGTTGAATCCCCAGAGGGATAGCGACATGCAAAGGCGGTGTATAGTTGGGATCCCGCATCTGTTCGGGAGTCATTTGATTGCTCATTGCTACCTCCAAATGGTCTCTCTGGACGGAGACCTTCTTATTGTTATTGGCAAAAAGGTTGCCAACGCTCTTAAGTTACTGATTTACATTAATTTAATGAAAACCAGTACATTAATTCGTTGTTTTCACGCACCTTCAGAGTGCATCAAACTGTCTCAAATGTCACTTGTTGGTGCTCAGCTACCACGGTAGCCAGAGCACTCAGCCTTTAACTTTCAAATGGCCAAAGACTTTCTCCAGATCGACCTCCTGCTCGTTCTGAACTAGGGCAAGGCGCGCCTCGATATGATCGAGGTGTTCAGCCATCAGATTGAGCGCGGTTAGTTTGTCGCCCTGCTCTATCGCATCCAACAGATTGCTGTGCTCATCTATCGCGCAGTTGCTCTGCTGGCTGGTTTGATACATGGCGATAATCAATGAGGTCTGCGAGACCAATGAGCGCAAAAAATTGGCAAGGGGCTCGTTATTTGCCAGCTGCGCTAGCTCAAGGTGGAACTCGCCCGAGAGCCGAATAGCTGTACCCGTATCGGCCCGGGCCGAACTGGCATGCTCTTCGTCAATAAGTAATCGCAACAACTTGAGTTCGCGCTTCACCTGCGGGCCACGCTCGGCAACCCGCTCAACCAGGGCCAGTTCGATTAATCGGCGGGCATCGAGAATCTGTCGCGCTGAGTCGATGTCTGGTTTGGCGACATAGGCGCCGCGGTTCGGGATCAGCTCCACTACCCCCTCATGGGTGAGGCGCGAGAGCGTGCGACGAATGATGGTGCGGGAGACGCCAAAGACCTCACCGAGCCCCTCTTCAGTAAGCTTCGTTCCCGGGGCGAGACGCTGCTCAAGAATGGCATCAAAGATGTGCTCGTAGATCTTTTGATCTTGAGTCGCACCCTTAGCTTTGGCGTTCACCGTTTTACGTCCTCAACTGCCGCGGTAGGTTGAGTAGCTATAAGGCGAGATCAGCAGAGGCACATGGTAGTGGGCCTGTGCATCAGCAATGCCGAAGCGGATAACAACTTCATCGAGAAAAGCCGGGTCAGCTAGCTGCGTACCGCTTCGACGGAAGTAATCACCGGCAAAGAAATGCAGTTCGTAGGTGCCTACGGCAAACTCCTGCGTTGAAAGTATCGGAGAATCGACGCGACCATCATCGTTGGTTGTTGCACGTTTGAGTTCGGTGAGTTGACCATCAACCACTTTGTAAAGAACCAGTTCGATTCCCTCTCCAGGGCAGCCAGCGGCGGTATCGAGTACGTGAGTTGTCAGATATCCAGACATTTTCTCTCTCTGTCATTAGTTTGACCAACAACATGTATACCAATTTGTATACAAAAACCCAAGACAAAATTTCGCATGTTCAATAAAACGGCACTAAAGTAGTGGTGACCTACTGATTAACCCCACATATATAGTGCTACGCAGTGCCCAATAATCGAGTTTGGTTAAAATTTAATCGCTTTACACCGCCGATAGATTGTATACAATTCAGTAAGTTTTACACCAATTCTCGGAGCTAACTGCATGAGCGACTACCCTCGCGACCTGATTGGATATGGAAAGAATCCGCCTCACCCTCGCTGGCCCAACAATGCTCGCATCGCACTTTCGTTTGTCCTCAACTACGAGGAGGGTGGCGAGCGTTGTATCCTGCATGGTGACAGCGAGTCAGAGGCTTTTCTCTCTGAGATGCCATCGGCAGTCGCCTTTCCGGGACAGCGTCATATGAGCATGGAGTCTATCTATGAGTACGGTAGCCGCGCCGGAGTCTGGCGTCTGCTAAAGCTGTTTCAGCAGAAAGATATTCCACTCACCATTTTTGCCGTAGCTACCGCGATGGAACGCCACCCCGATGTTGCCAAAGCTTTCGTTGCGGCTGGCCATGAGATCTGTTCTCACGCGCTCAAGTGGATCAGTTATCAAGAGGCAGATATCGAATCCGAGCGCAAAGATATGCACGAGGCGATCGAGATTCTCGAGCGTGTTACCGGTAACCGACCCCTAGGTTGGTACACAGGCCGCGACTCCCCTAACACCCGACAGCTGGTAATGGAGGAAGGTGGCTTTCTCTACGACTCAGACTCCTACGCCGACGACCTGCCCTACTGGGTTGATGGCCCAAATGGCCAGCACCTAGTAATCCCTTACACTTTGGATACCAACGATATGCGTTTCGCACAGGTACAGGGATTCAATAACGGTGAGCAGTTCTTCCAATACCTCAAAGACAGCTTTGATACCCTTTATGAGGAGGGTGCCGAAGCGCCGAAGATGCTCTCGATCGGTATGCATTGTCGCCTACTGGGTCGCCCGGGGCGCATTGCAGGCCTCAAACGCTTCCTCGAGTACGTGCAGCAGCACGATGATGTCTGGTTTGCGCGCCGCATTGATATTGCCAAACACTGGCACGCGCATCACAAAAGCGAGAATTAATATGAGTCAGTTCAAGTTTGGCGCGCCAGCGGCGCTTAGTCGAGACGCCTTTGTCGAGACCTTTGGTGCGATTTACGAGCACTCTCCATGGATCGCTGAGCGCACCTATGACAAAGGGTTAACCGAAGAACATAGCAGCATTGAGACCCTGCAAGCGGCTATGGCTACAGTGTTTCTGGCGGCAAGCAAAGATGAACAGCTGGGTGTCATCATCGCCCACCCTGACCTTGCGGGCCGTGCAGCGCGCGCCGGTAATCTGACGGCCGAGTCAACCAATGAGCAGGCCAGTGCCGGTATCGATACGCTAACTGACGAAGAGTACGCTGAATTCACCGAACTCAACGAAGCCTATAAGGCGCGCTTTAACTTCCCATTTATTATGGCGGTTAAAGGCAGCAACAAACACGCGATACTCGCCGGCTTTAAAGAGCGTATTCACAACAGCCCCGAGCAGGAGTTCACTCGCGCGCTGACAGAGATTAATAAGATCGCCGGCTTCCGCCTGGCAGATATGTGAGATAGGAGTTAGCCGATGGCTACGAAGCAATACAACCGCCTGGTCAACCTGGCTGATGCCCGCCTAGGTGCGCGCGCGATCTATGTAACCGATGATTGGTTTGCTGAAGTTAACCGCATGCTCAACCCCGAACCACCTGTCTGGAAAGAGGGTGTGTACGACGAGGCTGGCAAATGGATGGATGGCTGGGAATCCCGCCGCAAACGTTTTGAAGGTTACGACTACGCTGTGGTTAAACTGGGTGCTCCTGGCATGATTGAAGCGCTGGAGATCAATACCAACTTCTTCACTGGTAACTACCCACCGTCAGCGTCGGTCGATGTCTGCTACTCACTCGACAAAGAGCCAGACGAGAAAACCCAGTGGTATCCACTGCTGCCCTCGGTTGACCTCAAGGGTGACTCAGAGCACCTGTTCGAAGTTGATAACAACCAGCCCTGGAGCCACGTTCGCCTCAATATTTTCCCTGATGGGGGTATTGCGCGTTTTCGTGTTTACGGCCGTCCATTTATCGACTGGGAGAACCTCGATGAGAATGAAACCATCGACCTAGTTTCCGCACTTAATGGCGGTTGTGCGATCAGCTGTAGTGATGAGCACTTCGGCAAGATGGGGAATCTGATCAACCCGGGTCGTGGCGTGAATATGGGCGACGGTTGGGAGACAGCGCGCCGTCGTCGCCCCGGTTACGACTGGGTTATCCTGGCACTGGGCTGTCCAGGTGAGGTGGATGAGATCGAGATTGATACCGCTCACTTCAAAGGTAACTTCCCTGATAGCTGCGATATTCAGGCGGCCTATGTGCGCGGTGGTACAGCCGACCAAATTGCCACCCAGTCACTCTTCTGGCGCACGCTTCTGCCGAATCAGAAACTCAAGGCAGACAGCATCCAACGCTTTAAAGCTGAGGCAGAGTTTGGTGTGATTACCCACATCAAGCTGAACATCCACCCTGACGGTGGAGTTAGCCGTTTGCGCCTGTTCGGCAAACCTAAGTTTTAAGCTGGTTTATTATAAAGGTAACTTAAGGTACTGATAATGAAGCTATTAAAAGTCGAGCCTTTAACGAAAGAAGCCTTCGCGCCTTTTGGCCAAGTGATTGAAACCGAAGGTAGCAACCACTTTATGATCAACAACGGATCCACCGAGCGCTACCACCGTTTAGCGGATGTTGAATTGGGCCGCTCTGACGATAAGGCGATTATCAGCATCTTTCGCGCCAACCGCTTGGAGTACCCGCTGGCCATCAACATGCTGGAGCGGCACCCTCAGGGCAGCCAGGCGTTTATCCCGATGCAGCGCCAAAAGTTTCTGATCGTTGTTGCGCCTCCGGCTGGTACACCCAATGCTAACGAGATTCGTGCATTTATCTCCAATGGCAATCAGGGTGTGAATTACGGCATGGGCGTGTGGCATCACCCAATATTGGCACTCGAAGATGCTAGCGACTACCTCATTGTGGATCGCACCGGTGAAGGCCCGAACTGTGATGAGCACTTTTTTGCGGACGGCGAGACCTTCACGCTCGATGGCCGCGAGTATCTGAACAACTAAAAATATAACGAATAATAGAGGGACCAAGAGACATGGATCCGCACTACACCGAATGGCTTAACCTTCTTGTACGCTGGGTACATATGATTGTGGGTATCGCCTGGATCGGCGCCTCATTCTACTTTGTTTGGCTCGAAAACAACCTCAACCGCAAAGACCCCAAAGAGGGGCTGTCTGGTGACCTCTGGGCGATTCATGGCGGTGGTATCTACCACCTGCAGAAGTACAAACTGGCACCCGAAAAGATGCCGGATCACCTGCACTGGTTTAAGTGGGAGGCCTACACAACCTGGCTCACCGGTGTACTGCTACTGGGCGTCGTCTACTACCTTAACGCGCAGCTCTACCTGCTGGATCCTGGCTCAGAGCTAACACCACTTCAGGGTATCGGAATTAGTATCGCCTCGCTGGTAGCGGGATGGTTCATCTATGACTTTTTGTGTGACTCGGCGCTCGGTAAACGCCCCGCTCTGCTCGGCGTTGTATTGCTGGTTTTGCTGGTCGCAGCGGCTTGGGCCTTGTCACAAGTATTCAGCGGCCGCGCCGCATACATCCATATCGGTGCGATTACTGGCACGATGATGGTTGGTAACGTGTTCCGGGTAATCATGCCTGGTCAGCGTAAGTTGGTAGCCGCAATTACCGAGGGACGTGAGCCAGACCCAGAAGCCCCTGCTAAAGCCCTTCTGCGCTCGCGCCATAACAACTACCTCACTCTGCCCGTGCTCTTCATTATGATCAGCAACCACTTCCCTAGCACTTATGGCAGCGAGTGGAACTGGGCGATACTGTTTGCCATCGCAATGCTGAGCGTGCTGGTGCGTCACTACTTCAACACCCGCCACCAGAGCCAGAACTGGGCCTGGACCTTGCCTGCGGCGGCACTGGGTATGTTCGCTTTGGCCTATGTCACCAAGCCTGCTCCAATAGTTCCAGCCGCAAATAGCGCTGCGGTAGAGGAAGTAACCCTCGAACAGGTGACCTCGATTGTTGTTGAGCGTTGTGCAAGCTGCCATGCAGCCAACCCAACCTCAGACATGTTCAGTACGGCACCCGCCGGAGTGATCCTAGAGAGTAGTGAAGACGTAATACTTAATGCCGCTCAGATACATGCTCAGTCGGTAGCAACACAGGCGATGCCCTTGGGCAATATCACCGGAATGTTACCCGAAGAGCGTGCGAAGATCGGCACATGGTTTGATCTCTATGCAACCTCCAAGTAACGGTCGCAGCGGCTGTTACAGCGAGTAGCAGTGATTGAAACGGAGTTTTCATTCATCTTTTCGGGCGCCTTATGGCGCCCTTTTTTATACACGGATGTATTTATGCCGCGTAGCACATGGATGTGCGAGAGCGGCGTCATAGGTATCGAAAGGATTAAGAGAAGATTCTGGAGCACACTGGCGGCGTCATGCCTACAATCTTTCTGATACCTCCATCGGCCAGCACTCACCATCGGACCGGTGGACGCCGACATTGTGCTCTATTTCATGACTGAACTTAAGGCTCGCCCGCTCGATAGTAAAACGCCGCTTTAGATATTCCCCGATAAAGATATCGATCTGGTCAGGTGAAAAACTAACCTCATCAATAAAGTAGAAGAGCCCCCCCTCTTGTTGCAGATAGGCTTTCTCAGCCTCCTCATCGAGCGCAACTCGATAGACTGCGGTCACCTTGGACTCCACCTCTAAGAAGCAGTCTAAATAGACCGCTTCTTTTGCCACCGCAACCGACGGCAATAACAGCGAGGCGAACCACAGCCAACGCATTTTCGCTTACACCGCCAGCCTTAGTGGTAGATCACGCAGACGCTGACCCGTCGCACGGAACACCGCATTTGCGACAGCAGGCGCGATAGGCGGCACACTCGGCTCACCGACTCCAGTTGGCTCAGTTTTACTATCAACAATGATCACCTCGATTTCAGGTGCCTCATCAATCCTGAGCATGGAGTAATCGTGAAAGTTCGACTGTTTGACCCGCCCTGCCTCCAACGTTAGTTCGCCGTACAAAGCAGCGGTTAAACCGAAGATGATACCGCCCTCCATCTGTGTGCGGACGATATCGGGGTTTACCGCCAGCCCACAGTCGACCACACAGAGCACCTTATGCACCCGAATTTTGCCAGCCTCTACTGATACCTGCGCTACCTGAGCCACATCAGTCAGGAAAGAGCCATGCGACGCGAATCCCAAATGATGCCCATCCGGCAGCTGCATCTCCCGCATACGCTCACCTGCAATGCGAATGACGTTGTTGAGCCGTGGGTTGTCCCCTGTGTTTTTCAGACGCAGTTCTATTGGGTCTAGATCGGCGGCTATAGCTAGCTCATCCATCGCTGACTCAGTGACAAAGGCGTTGTTGGAATGCCCTACCGAGCGCCAGAAGGTTACCGGCACACCATGATCTATGCTGCTGTTCTTGACCTGTACGTTTGTAAGGTTGTAGTTCTCATGTAATCCTTCAACACTGCTGCTATCGGGTGAGAGGTTACTGAACAGAAAACCAACGGTGCTAGAGACCCCATTCGCGAGGCCTGTTGGCAGCGATGGGAAGATCGCCGGCAAGAGGTTCTTGATGGTGCCCGGTGTGATATCTCCGCCGGCACGTTTGACGTCCCACGCACTAATCACCCCACTACCATCAACAGCGGCTCGCACTCGAGCAATGGAAGCCGGTCGGTAGAAACCACTCTGGATATCATCCTCACGCGACCACATCAGCTTGATAGGGGTGCCGACAGCCATGGCAATCTCGGTCGCCTCAACCACATGTGTAGCTACGCCTCGGCGCCCAAATCCACCGCCCAAGAAAAGGTTGTGAACCACAATATTCTCTGTCGGGATGCCCGACACACGGCTAACCAAATTCTGCGCCGCCTGAGCGGACTGAATGCCTAGCCAGATCTCCGCATCATTATCGCCGAGACGCACGAGAGCATTCATCGGCTCCATCGGCGCATGCGCCAAATACGGGGTCCAGTATTCGCCCTCTATCTGAGCCCGAGCGTCAGCAAAGCCTAACTGGATATCGCCCTCATCAACAGCTGTTGCCTCATCGTCTGAATCAAGAGCGGCTATCAACTCAGAGCGCTGCTGATCGCTTGTTAGCGACGATCGGGGTGTATCCTCCCATTGAACGCTAAGCTGACTCGCGGCATCGCGCGCGTGCCAGTAACTGTCGGCAATGATTGCGACGCCATTCGAGATCGCAACAACAGCAGTGACACCGGGTCTCTTCAACACCGCTGAATCGTCGTACGACAGCAGCTGCGCGCCAAACACAGGCGAGCGCACCAGTACCGCGTACTGCATACCTTCTACACGCGCATCCAAGCCATAGTCAGCTTGACCCGTCACCTTTGCCAACGCATCTGTGCGTCGACTCAACTGCCCGATATAGCGGAACTCCGACTGCCTGCGCAAGGGCGCATCCGTGACCGGATCCATATCGCTTGCCGTAGCGATAAACCGACCGTAGGGGTAGGTCTGCCCCTGATACAGAACCTGCCCATCCTCAGTGTTAAGTTCGCCGAGGCTAGCATTGAGATCCTTCGCTGCTGCCGCGAGTATCAGCGCTCGAGTATCAGCACCCACCTGGCGCAAAGGCATGTAGTGCGCGTTAATCGACGTACTACCGCCGGTAGCCTGAATACCCATGGCGGGGTTGGCATAATCTGAGTGCACCTCACAATGGACGATCTCCATACTGTGCGGACTCACATCCAACTCCTCACCGATAATAGTCGCCAAACCGGTCATAACCCCCTGCCCCATCTCATCGCGTGGGCAGTAGAAGATAATGCGGTTATCAGCGGTGAACTGCAGAAAGGCATTGGGAACAAAACCGCCAGATTCGGTCACGACCGGCAACGGCTCATCAGAAAAACCAAAGAGTGAGAAACCAACCACAAGGCCGCCACCAACGACGGCTGTGGTTTTAAGGAAACGGCGGCGAGAGAGATTCTTGATACTCATATTTACGCCCCCTCTTTTGCGGTTGCATCGAAGGCGAGCGCAGCTGCTTGAATCGCTTGTTTAATTCGTGGATAAGTACCGCAGCGGCAGATGTTGCCAGACATAGCTTGGTCAATTTGAGTCGGTGTGGGATTTGGATTCTGATCCAGCAGCGCTGCAGCACTCATCAACTGCCCACTCTGACAGTAACCGCACTGCGGTACCGAGTGCTCTATCCAAGCCTGCTGTAGCGGGTGCAAGTTCTCTACATCACCCAGACCTTCAATCGTTTTTATCTGCTTACCCGCCACCGCCGACAGCGGCAAAATGCAGGTGCGCTGCGCAACATCGTCAACATGCATAGTACAAGCCCCGCAGAGCCCAGCACCGCACCCAAACTTACTCCCGGTCAACCCGAAAACATCACGCACCACCCAAAGAAGCGGTGTATTGGGATCCACATCAGTTCGAACGCTCTCCCCGTTCAGGCTGAACTCAATCATCAAAAAGCTCCGGTTTCAGTCGATTATTGTCGCGCAAACACACAGCATAAATTACGCGCTGCGGCGTTTTCTAGACTAGTCAGTGCAGGAGGTTTTGACCAACGCGGTTTGAGTTACCAAGGAGGAATGAAGTTTTTCGTTTAGCAAGGCGCGATGCAAGGAAGCGAAAAGTACGCTGGGAAGCATATATACAATATGCGACGAGTGCTTTAACGAAGAGAAATATGAAATTTGGTGGAGCCTAGCGGGATCGAACCGCTGACCTCAACACTGCCAGTGTTGCGCTCTCCCAGCTGAGCTAAGGCCCCATGTCGCGTACATGAGATGTACTGAGAAAATGGCGTCCCATAGGGGGTTCGAACCCCTGTTACCGCCGTGAAAGGGCGGTGTCCTAGGCCACTAGACGAATGGGACGTCGTGTCTAACGGCGCGCATTATGTCGTAGCGACTAAGGGTTTGCAACCCTGAATGGCGAATCAAATCAGAACGGCTGCCCAAACTAGAATTGCGATACAAATAGCGATAAAAACGGCAGCTGAACCCAGATCTTTTGCACGCCCAGAAAGCTCATGCCGCTCTGGCCCTATGCGGTCAACCACGGCCTCAACTGCACTATTGATCAGTTCAACCAACATGACAAAGAGCACTGCTGCAATCATCGCCGCAGCACCAGCAACGCTATCTGCTAGCCAAATCGCTAATGGCACGAGTACAACCGCTGCATGAACCTCGTACCGAAAAGCTGGCTCCTCTTTGTAAGCGGCTTTTGCCCCCAACCATGAGTACTTAGTCGCTAGCCAGAACCGCTTAAGTCCACGTTGCTTTAGAGCAGATTTGTCGAAGTCCATATTTCATCCTAAAGTCCTGTCTTCAGTTTAGCGAAACCCCATGAGAAATTCTCTTGAGGTAAGAGATTCTTTCACTTCGTAAAATTTTCACTATGTGATAAATCCATATCTACAATATGAACGTTAATGCATTATTAGCAAACTTTTTTGGTGGGAGAACCCAAATGCCAGAATCTGGCCAAGCACGCATACAGGTGATCGATCGAGCGGTGAACATCCTTGAGGCGATGGCGCGCTACCCTAAAGCGGTAAAGCTGAAGATCATCTGTGCGGAGACCGGTCTGCACCCCTCAACAGTGCACCGCATTTTGCACTCTCTGATCGACAACGGTTTGGCCGAGCGAGATAGCGATGGCGAATATCGCTTGGGGCAAAAGTTTTCACAACTGAGCCTCGGTCTGCATAACGAGATTGATCTCAGAGCGGTTGCGCGTCCACACATGGAGGCGCTTCGCGACAAGGTTGATGAGACCGTTAACCTAACGCTGCGCGAAGGCGATGTACTGGTCTACTTTGAGAAGGCCACACCGAATCGAATGATGCACGTCAACCAGTTGATCGGCAGCCGCGCTCCGCTGCACGTTACCGCGGTCGGGAAGTTGATGCTCGGCCTGGGCGGCGAAACCGCGATTGAGGGGTACGCAAAGCGCACCAACCTGCCGGCCTACACTCGCAACACCCTCTCCTCAATAGAAAAACTCAAGCCCGTCTGTATCCAGGCCGCGGAACAGGGCTACTCTTTCGACGATGAAGAGGCTGAGATCGGCGTAGGCTGTATCGGCGTGCTGATCCATGACCGTTCCGGCAACGTCTGCGCCGGCCTATCGGTATCTGCGCCCATCGAACGCCGCAAACCTGAGTGGATTGAAGATCTTCGAACTGCAGGCCGACTGATTTCAGAGCAGTTGGGGTATCAGGGTTAGAGGGTCATGTAAAAGGCCCGATCTTAAACCGGGCCTTGTTTGAGGGATGTACGGCGCAGCCGTATTTCCCGAAAGTACATCACCAAGATCTCTGAGGTCGCGAACATGCCGCTTTACCGTAGATAGTACCTACCCGGGGGTTACGAGAGCGCTTTGAACTCTTTCTCCCAAGCTTTGGTCTGCTTCTTAGACGGACCACCGACGATATCTAGTGCATGACGCAAGCGCGCACGGCTCATATCGGGGCCGAGAATCGACATGGAGTCCACCACGGATACCGACTGGGAAGTACCAGCAATGGCTACGAACAGCGGAAACAGGAAGTCACGGATCTTGAACTCCATGCCATCCGCTAACCCCTTCAGGCTATTGAACAGCGAATCACGATCCCACTCACGCTGCTGATCAAGGTGCCACACAGAGAACTGCAGGATGCGGCGCACATCCTCTTCATCCAGTGACTTGTGAGCGAAGCTCTCTAGCGTGATTGGCATCATGCCCGACAGGAACATACCCGCAAGCGGGGCCACATCAGAGAACTTCTCTACGCGCGGCTGAATCAGCGGGATGATCTGCATCAGGTACTCAGGATTCAGCGCCCACTTCTGGAACTCAGCGGCAAAGGCTGCCGGGTCGAGCTCTTCACGGATCCACAGGCCATTGAGCCAGCTCAGTTTCTCCTGATCGAATACAGGTCCGCCGAGTGATACGCGTTGGATATCAAAGTTATCGAACATCTGCGCACGCGTGAACTTCTCAGACTCGTCCGGCATCGACCAACCCATACGACCCAAGTAGTTCAGCAGCGCCTCCGGGAGGTAGCCCATGCGCTGGTAGTAGAGGATCGATGTTGGGTTCTTGCGCTTCGACAGCTTAGATTTGTCTGGGTTACGCAGCAGCGGCATGTGGCACAGCTTCGGCATATCCCAACCAAAGTACTGGTAGAGCAGCTTGTGCTTAGGCGCCGAATTAATCCACTCCTCACCGCGAATGACGTGTGTAATCTCCATCAGGTGATCATCAACTACGTTCGCCAGGTGGTAGGTTGGCATACCGTCAGACTTCAACAGAATCTGCGCGTCTACCAAGGCCCAGTCCAGCTCGATGGTGCCACGCAGCATATCGTCAATCTCGCAGATACCCTCAACTGGCACCTTCATGCGGATAACAAATGGCGCACCCGCCGCTTGGCGCTTCTCAACTTCGTCTGCAGGCAGCGCCAGATCAATCTCTTTCAGTGCACGGTTAATACCCTGCTCTTTGAGAGACGCGCGTAACTCGTCCAGCTCTTCGCCGGTGCGGTAACAGATAAAGGCGTTGCCCTCCTCCACCAGACGCATCGCGAAGTCTTTGTACGAATCTTTGCGCTCAGATTGGCGATAAGGACCGTGCGGACCACCGACATCCGGACCCTCATCCCACTCCAGCCCCAACCAACGCATAGAGTCGAGGATCGCCTGTTCAGACTCAGGAGTAGAGCGCGTCTGATCAGTATCTTCGATACGCAAAATAAACTGACCGCCGTGCTGACGGGCAAAAGCGAGGTTGAACAGAGCGATGTAGGCGGTGCCTACGTGTGGATCGCCGGTTGGCGAAGGCGCAACGCGCGTGCGAACTGTCATAGCTGAGCTAAATCCGGTTGGTGAATTTTCAGGGGAGCATTATATGCTAAAAACCGGATGACGGTCAGACCCGTTTACTAATCGTAATTAAACCGCTCCAGCAGGATCCGATCCTCAGAAACACTCTTCTCCCTGAGTGCCTGATACACCTGATCCATCATCGGTTCAGGCCCGCAAATTACAAAGAGCCAAGTGTCAAACTCAGCGTCGGAAAAGCTCTGTTCAATCAGCTTCTGATCGATTAAACCGACCTCACCCTGCCAACCCTTAGTTGGCTCTGACAGCACAAGTATTGAACTGTCATCAGCCAGCTTGTCACGACAGACAATCTGATCTTCAGTCCGGTTAGCGTATATCAGGCGGCACGAGCGCGGATCATCGGTTTGTTTGAGTTGCTGAAGTATTCCAAGCATCGGTGCCACACCCACCCCACCTGCAATCAATGCAACACCGGGTTCCGAGCGGCCATCGACGGTCAAACTACCATAAGGGCCATCCAGATAAGCACGCGCACCCACCTTGGTTTCACCGAGCGTTGAGGTGAAATCACCGAGCTCCTTGATCACAAAACAGATCTCAGGCCCCTCTGCGGGTGCCGACGCGATAGAGAACGGGTTCTCGCTGAGGGAGAAACTTGAGTGACCGAGCTTCAACCAGGCGAACTGCCCGGCTTTGTAATCCATCCCCGGGTGCCCATCCGGCACCAGACTCAAGCGCCACTGTTTCTCTGATAACCTCTCCACCCGACTCACCTTCCAGGGTTTGCCCAGTTGTTGAATAGGCGAAATCAGATAGCGGTACACTAGCGTCAAAAGCGCAATCAGCGCCATGACTTGCCATATTAGCGCCACTGTTTCGTGCGCCGCATACCGCCCCGCAGCCAAGGTATGGTGCAGAAGGAGTCCAACCAAGGCTGCGGCGATTAAGCCGTGCAATCGACGCCAGGTCTCATAGCGGTAATCCAGCGACGAGCGCCAGACTGCCAACACGACAAGCACAGGTAGCAAGATAAACGCGATAACACCCGTGGAGATGGCGGTAAAGTCAGTGACCACTGCAAATTGACGTGTGCTGTCCCAAGGCCAAGGGCCTGTTGTCGGTGTTGATTCATAAAGAAAGGGATGAAGCAGTGCAGCGATCAGTGCACACCAGCCGATGATGCGATGAAATTTCATCGTTGCGTCCATTCCCACTTTGCGGGAGAAGGATTTAACTCGACCAGACAGCACAAATTCAGAGAGGATCATTGCGAACGCAAGGATACCCAATACTGACCCAAGCTCTTGCCAGAAGATGCGCGGATGGCCAACAAAATACCAAGAGGCGATTAGCGGAACAGCGACGATCAGCAGATACAAACCAAGCAGTGCCACTTTGCGCATCAATTTCACCTCCTTATCAACTACTACCACTATAGGTCAAATCTGAGCTATCCGGCTAAACTGAAATCCAACTGGCGAAACCGACGTAGCAGTAGGAAACAGTGACAGGAGGTTTTTAAATGTCGAAGATCAACACAAGACGCCGCTCCCTGCTAACCGCTGCGGCCCTGCTACCGCTGGCGCCCGTTGCCCATGCGCTTGCACCCACACCCCCAGCGATGGAGGGCCCCTTCTATCCCATCTCTTCAATGCGATTCGATGATGTCGATAATGATTTGGTAAAAATTGAAGGTGCGGTAAAGGCTGCCGGTGGTGAAGTTATTCAGCTGAACGGTAAGCTGGTAGACAGCGATGGGGACGCTATTGCCAACGCGTTTGTGGAGATCTGGCAGTGCGACGCAACGGGACGATACCTGCACACCGCAGATCGCCGCGCCGAGCCCCGCGATGCAGGCTTTCAAGGGTTTGGCCGCGCACGCACGAATGCTGAAGGGCGCTTTACGTTTAGAACCATCAAGCCGGTGCCCTACCCGGGCCGCACACCGCATATTCACGTGAAAGTGATCGACCAAGGGTTTGAGCTGCTCACCAGCCAGCTCTACCTCGAGGGTCACCCCGGCAATACGCGCGACTTTTTATTTAACCGTATGAGTAGCGAACAGCAGCAAAAGGTCAGTATGCGCTTTGAGCAGGATCCGGCGCAGACAGAGGTGTTACTGGTGGTTTAACATTCGTTGGAATTAAGTTCGCCCGAGAGCCCTTCAATGACAAAATTTTCCAAGCTTGGCTTAACACTCTCGCTAGCTGCGATGCTCAGCGCTTGCAGTACCAGCCCCACCGGTCGCAGCCAGCTGATGCTGGTCTCACCCTCGCAGGCTATCAACGCCTCCAAAGCGGCCTATACCCAGATGTTGGCCCCACTCAAAGAGGAAGGCAAAGTAGACACTGACGCAGAGTTGGTTAAGCGGGTACAGACGATCGCGGGGCGTATTGTCTATCAAGCGATCGAGCGCTTTCCCAACACCCGTAACTGGGATTGGAGTATCAGCGTTATTGATGACCCGGAGACTGTAAACGCCTGGTGTATGGCGGGCGGTCGCATGGCAATCTATACGGGCTTGATTGAGAAGCTAAATCCAACCGATGATGAACTGGCTCAGGTGATTGGACATGAGGTCTCTCATGCGTTGGCCAATCACACGGCGGAGCGAATGTCTGTGGCGATGGCGACTCAACTCGGGATGGTGGCACTGAGTGTTGCAACCGAGAACAGTGAATACCGCAATCTTGCGCTTACAGGCGCACCTTTGGCCGCTGCAGTCGCGATTACGCTGCCCAACAGTCGTACAGGCGAGCTTGAGGCCGATCGTCTTGGCATGGAGTTGGCTGCGCGCGCCGGTTACAACCCGAGCGCTGCTGGAACTCTCTGGCGGAAAATGGGCGCTAATAGCAAAGGTGCTCCGCCCGAGTTTCTAAGTACCCACCCTGCCCCAGGCAACCGCCAACAGAGGCTAGCAACTTTGGCACCGCAAATGATGGGCTTATACAACTCAACTACAGCGGCCCCTACCTACTCATTTAACTAGGTTGCAAAGACAGGAACGCATGAAATGCAAACGAGCTCTTCGCACGAGGCACACGGCTTTGAATTCACTGGCGAAGTCTGGCGCTGGGAGTCGCAGAAAGCCTCTTGGTTCTTCGTCACCCTGCCCATCGAGACCGCCGAGCAGATTCGCTTCTTTTTTCCATTAAGACGCGGCTTTGGCAGCATTCCGGTTCAGGTGCAGATAGGCTCCAGCCGCTGGAAAACCTCCATTTTCCCCGATAAGAAGTCGGGCTCGTTTATCCTCCCACTCAAGGCGCCAGTTCGAACCAAGGAAGGCTTTGGAGAGGGAGACGACATCTCTGTGGAAGTGACCGTCTCTCCTTAGCGACCACCAAACTCTGGCTAGTGCATCTGTTCATGCGAGTATCGCTTGAGCATCTCTAGATCGACTCGTTCCAACGCAGCGATATTTGTGGAGCTCAGCTTTACCGGCGGCGCACAGTGGAAAGCCTCCGCCTCAAGCCAACGCGAGGCGCAGAGGCACCATGAGTCGCCAGCCTTTAGTCCCGGGAAGTCATACTCCGGCCGAGGGGTAATCAGGTCATTACCGCGACTCAATGAGAACTGAAGAAACTCGTCGGTAAGAATCGCACAAACGGTGTGTGAACCACGATCATAGGCATCGGTATTGCAGCAGCCATCACGAAAGTAACCAGTCATCGGGTCGCAACCGCACTGGTCCAGATCCTCTCCCATCACGTTTTTCTGTTTCTCAGCCATTAAAGCTCACTCCGCAGTTGGACTTTCCAGGCTTTACGCACCGCCCGCTAGAAAAGATTTAAACCTACTTTTAAGCGGGCAGATCAAACAGCAAAACTTCGGCTGTGGAGTCTGTGCCGAGGTGTATCTCATCCTCTGACCGAATAGTGACACCATCACCCGCTTCAACGGGAATGCCATTCACCAGCGCGCGACCCCGGGCAATCTGCACATAGCCCTGGCGGCCAGCCGCTAAGGTGTAGCTTGCTTGCTCCTCTGCACTCAAAATCGATCCATACATCAGCGCATCGCTATTGGCCGAGATCGAGTCCTCGCGACCATCAGGCGAAACCAATAACTTTAACCGCCCGCTGCGCTCGGCCTCGGTAAAGTGTTTTTGCGCATAACCCGGTGCAATGCCTCGCTCCGTGGGTAGCAACCATATCTGCAGGAATCGCGTGCCTGAGCTGTTTGATGGGTTGTACTCAGAGTGCGAGACACCAGTACCTGCCGACATGCGCTGCACATCGCCCGGGCGAATAACGCTGCCATTGCCCATGCTGTCTTTGTGTGACAGTTCGCCTTCAAGGACGTAGCTAACAATCTCCATATCGCGGTGTCCGTGCGTCGGAAAACCGGCACCGGGCGTTACACTGTCCTCATTGATCACGCGCAAGGTAGAGACACCCATGTGGGCTGGATCGTAGTACTCCCCGAATGAAAAGCTGTGATAGCTGTTGAGCCACGCGTTCTGAAAATGGCCCCGTTCATTTGCTGCTCTGACTTTCAACATGGCTAAAACCTCCACTTAGCTTGATGGACCCAGTGTCATTGATTATAAATATGTAATAAATATCGAATCATGCAATTAATAATTACAAATTATGAAAGAGTATTCGTTTACTGATTAGTGGAATAGAAAAAATATCCTAAAAAGCATCAAAAACCTATGCCAGAAATCGAAATCTGGTTTTTCTTGAGCATACATGCATATATAGTGGAATTACGAACATACTATTTTACCAATTGGAAATTGCGTGCTGAACAGCGTCTGTATAGAGGCAAATATCAAAGTAGACAACACGGGGACGAAGATAAGTCTTCCGGTGATCGTCACCCAAGATGGTTTGCTGAAAAGTTATTTGGATTATTTGATCGTTCATCGATACAAATCTCGGAGCTGGAAAGACAGGAGCGCGTTTGCGGTTCGACTCCTCATCGATTACACGAATCAGAATAAAGACTGCTTTGAAACTCCTCACCAACTGTTTCAGGAGTTTTCAAACAGCCTCTACACCGGAACGATTGGCGAGGACGGTAGCGATCCGAGTTGGCTGCGGTGGAAACCACGCGAGGATAAGGACGCGAACTTTCTAATCAGCCTGATAACACAATACACAGACTGGCTCTCTGAGCAGTATGAAGAGAAAAAGCTTCAGATAAACCCAACGGTGAAACCGACTCGTTACGAGGAGTGGATGGGCCTCGCAGCCTTCTACCAAAAGAAACGGCGGGCTTTTCTTTCCCACCTTTGGGCTAACAAACCAGCCCCTGCTTATTTCCGGAAGGTTATGCCCAGGACGGTGTCGCGTTCTAACGGCAATGAGGGTAAGAAAAGCTTTCCTCCTGGACGAATTGACGACCTCTTGTGGAATGGCCTTACGCGATATGGCTTTGAAACGAGCGACGTAGTTTATGAGCGCCTGGACCTGAAGAATGTGCTCATTACCATGCTGATGCATTACGGCGGACTCAGGCTCAGCGAGTGCTTTCACCTTTGGGTAGAAGATGTCGTGCCGTGGGAGGACGGAACCGCACTGGTCAAAATTTTTCATCCCGATAAAGGGCGGCCCCGTCCAAACGGCCCCAGCAGGCGCGAAGAGTTGCTCAACAAGTATGGGATGCAACCGCGATTTGAATATTCGAAATCCCATACGCTGCATGCAGGTTGGAAAGCGCCCAAAGAGGACAATGAAAGTCGCCACTTTCTTCAGGTTTGGTGGTTTCCAAGAAGTGCTGGTGAAACCTTTAACGACCTTTGGCGGCTTTACCTGACCTACCAGCGATACCCCGATGGCGGTAAACATCCGTTTGCATTCACGACGCAATCAGGCGCTCCGCACTCAATCAAAGGCTATAACCAATCGCTTAAAAGAGCCGTTGAGAGAATTGGTTTACCGTTTTCAAAAGAAGCGGGAACGACAGCACACGCCCACCGACACTCGTATGGGCAAGCTCTGGCTGATGCAAACGCTGATTCTCTGATCATTAAAAACGCCCTACACCATAAATCGATAGAAAGTCAGCAGGTCTACACCGAACTCACTGATAAGCAGATGCGTGCGCATTTGAGCAGATTGTCGCCCGAGCACGGCTTAATTTCTCCAATCAAGAAAGGACTCACTCATGGCGACTAAGTACGCCACGCTCGCCGAAGCCTCAGAAGCCGCTCAGCGCTTGGAATTCAAAACGCAGCCGGAATACAAGAAGGGCTACAAACAAGATCCGAAGCTGCCAGCAAATCCCAACCAACTCTATGCCGGAGATTGGGATGATTGGTATAGCTTCCTTGGCACTGAACACCCCGGTGAGAAGTACGCCACTGTCGCCGAGGCGTCCGAGGCCGCTCAACGCTTGGGATTCGAAATAAGAGATGAATACAACAAGGGCTACAAAAAAGACCTGAAGCTGCCAGCAGCTCCCGACAAACACTATGCCGAAGATTGGGCTGATTGGCCCAACTTCCTTCGCAATGAGCGCCCTAGAGAAAAATACGTGACGCTCGCCGAGGCGTCCGAAGTCGCTCAGCGATTGGGCTTCAAAACACGCACCGAATACCATGAGGGCTACCAAAAAGACCCGAAGTTGCCATCGAATCCCCAACGAAGTTATGCCGGAGAGTGGGATGATTGGTATAGCTTTCTTGGCGTTGAGCGCCCCGAGAGGTACGCGGCGCTTGCCGAGGCGTCCGAAGCCGCTCAGCGCCTGGGGTTCAAAACGCAGCAGGAATACTATGAGGACTACCAAAAAGACCCGAAGCTGCCATCACAACCCTCTGTTTTCTATGCCGAAGATTGGGATGATTGGTATAGCTTCCTTGGCACTGAACGCCCCAGTGAGAAGCACGCCACTGTCGCCGAGGCGTCCGAAGCCGCTCAACGCTTGGGGTTAAAAACACAGGCGGAATACTATGAGGACTACCAAAAAGACCCGAAGCTGCCAGGTTCTCCCAACGACTTTTATGCCGAAGATTGGAGTAGTTGGTACAACTTCCTTGGCACTGGACGCCCCGATGGGAAGTACGCAACGCTCGCCGAGGCGTCCGAAGCCGCTCAGCGCTTGGGATTCAAAACGTCCACAGAATACTTTAAGGGCTACAAACAAGACCCGAAGCTGCCACGCCATCCCGACGGAATGTATCGCAGAAATTGGGCTGATTGGTACAGTTTTCTTGGCAATGAGCGTCCCAAAGAAAAGTACGCGACGCTCGCCGAGGCGTCCGAAGCAGCCCAGCGCTTGGGATTCAAAACACAGAAGGAATTCTACGAGGGCTACAAACAAGACCCGAAGCTGACAGTAAGTCCCTTCGACTTCTATGCCGAAGATTGGGATGATTGGTACAGCTACCTTGGCATTGAGCGCCCCGTTAAGAGGTACGCGACGCTCGCCGAGGCGTCCGAAGCCGCTCAATGCTTGGGGTTAAAAACAGGTGCGGAATACTTCAGGGGCTACGAAAAAGACCCGAAGTTGCCATCGCAGCCGAATAAAACTTATTCCGAACATTGGATATCTTGGCCTCACTTCCTGGGCAACGAAAACGCCATTAATCGAGAACTGACCAGCAAATACCCCGAGTTTTGGAAAGCCATTCAGTGTTATGTAGAGGCTGGTACAGGCCAATCCAACAAATACTCACATTTGAGAGCACTCCTTAGATTTTACGTGGACAAGCTGGGCTTGGTTGACGACCCGGGAGCCATGCTGTCAAGGGATATCCCGTTTGATGAGCGAGCGTACGAAAACTTCATAAATGTCACCGCAGATACTGTAAAAAAACCACGGCATAACGCCTGTTCCGCTTTTTTCGAGTGGATTTTGGAGACTTATTGCTCTGACGAGGACGAGAACGGTGAGTTGATAGTTCTGCCCGGCTACCGCAATCCTCTTAGAACCGTTCTCAAGGGTTTGTTAGATCAGTTACCCAGTTACAAGCGCAGTGAATCAGACAAGCCTCCATTGCCCATGGATGCCATTGTACGAGCCAAGCAGCATCTGATTCCGCTAGAGGCGACGTCGTTTCGCGATCTCTATCAATTGCATCCCTTCCTCGAAGACTGCTGGTTCGGGGTTGATCCACAGTTAATTGATGACAATGACCCAAACTGCATTTATCGAGTGGTCAAAAAAGAGCGGAAGCGAGGTCGCAAGCGCTATTTTGAAGAGATGCACGAGTTATGGTCGCCCGTAAAAATTGTCGCAAACTACACATTGCTATCCATTCCGTTGCGAGGACAGCAAATCTGTTGGCTCGACAGCGGAGAGGGAGATGAATTCGTTCCGTTATGGCGTGATGGGAAGGTTCACTGGATCGAAAATCCAAGTCCGCTTGCGACCCGAAAGCGGAATAAGGGCTTTATTCAGAAAGGGAACAATGACGGTGAGTTGAGCGCCTACATCACGACGAACAAAACCGGAAAGAAATTGGGCGGCTACGATATTCCGTTCATGCCGGAAGATCTGGCGTATTGGATTATCCAGCTTCGGGAGTGGCAATCCAAATACAACCCAATCGAAGAACTGACACTGTGGACGCAAATCAACCCGCAGCAAAGGATACACAAAGACATCCTCAAAAGGCGCGGTAAACAATCGTTCCTGTTCCGCGACCCGGCCTCACACGCCTGTGATGAGAAGGCGTCGCCCATGCGTACGACAACCGCGTTTACACGAACCCTGCCTGCTCTGTTGTTCCATAGTCAGAGGCCAGGCGCGGACCTCGCTGAGAAAATCGAAAAAAAGAGCAGCGTGGATTACAAGAGCCAATTTACACCTCATGCTCTCCGCGTCAGCCTTATCACTGCCTACATTGTCGACGGCAGAGCGCCCATAGCCGTGATTTCAAAGCTGGTTGGTCATTCCTCTCTGGTGATGACGATTTACTACACAAAGGTAGGAGCCAGCAAAATGCGGCTGGAGATGGCGGCGGCTGAAAAACGGGCACTTGAGCAGAGTCATTATCGTTACGAAGACCTCATCCTCCAGAAGAAAATCGAAGAGGCGCGTCCGGAATTAATCGCCACAGACCGAAGCATCATGGATCAGTGTCTGACACCTAATTGGCCCTCTGGAGCCTTCCAACTTATGAGTTTCGGAATCTGCCCCATGAGCGGCAACAAGTGTGACGAAGGTGGCATGGCACTGGTTGAGCGGAAGGTTGAAGCACAGTACGCGCCCGTGCCCAATGGCTACCTTGGGACTCGAAATTGTCCCCAGTGCCGCTTCTTCATTACCGGCCCGGCGTTTCTGGGCGGTTTGTCGGCCATTGCCAACGAAATCATTCTGGAAATCAATGTCACCCGCAATGAATACCACGAACTCGAAGAAAAAAGGCAGATGCTCGATGACGAGCGGTACGATGCCGAGTCTTCGGGACAGTTTTTTGGTAAAGAGCGAACGCTGAAAAAGATCACCTCGGCGTATGAGGAAAAAGCCAAAAAGCTCGACATGCTTCTCACGGATCTCCAGCACTTATACCGCCTGATTTCTCAATCTACCGAACTGCTGAAGACCTCCGAGACAGGCCAGCACCAGCTGATCGTCAGCGGCAATTACGTGGAAATGGAGATGCATTTGGAGGAGCAAAGCAGCGAATTTCGGTTGCTCGCTGAGGTCTGTGCCAACGCTGAGATTTACGAGAGCGCCAGTGCCTCCAGAGCACGCCCCCTGCTCAGTCAGATGCTCGACAAATTGGCGGACACCAATGGGATTGCACCCGCGATATTTCGGTTGACCGAGGATCAGCAGCTCAAAGCTGCCAATCAGGTCGTCCGGCTGATTATGCAAGTGACACAGAATAACTGGCACGTCGCTGACCAGTTGATCAATGGGCAAATCACCTTGGAAGATCTCGCCGAACCACTACAGCTAGGTGATGTGCGCCAAGAGATCGAGTCAGCCATGAACGGGTCTTTGAAATTCCCGCTAGAAATCGAGAGCTGCAATGAGTGAACCGAACGAAGTCTACGAGGCCATACTGGGCCAACTGAAAAATTCTCGTTCCAGGAAGTCCCTGGAGGCCCTTCACGCCGTTTGCAAGGAACATCATGAGTCAGGCTCGGTTGATTTCAGAATCTCAACGATTGCGAAGCTTGGGGCCAGTCGTGGCGCTCCTAGCGAGCAGACCATCCGAAACAAAACCGGAGAACATTATAGAGCGGTCATTGAGGCTTGGCAGGCGCTTGGAGACCAGAAAAAGAAAGCGATCAAAGCACAGACCACGCCCTCGGGCGAGTACGATTGGGTTGATGAGGTAAGCAATAAAACTCACCGCTTCCTCATACTCGACCTGATTTCGAAGGTCCGTAAATTGAGGGCCGAAAATAAAAGGTTTGCATCGATCAAGAAATTGGAAATTGACTACCGAGCGGGTGCTGAAGACAAATCTGAATCGAGGTTACCGAGCCTGTTGAGTCACGAGATTGATGCATTGAGAGACGCCATCTCTGAGGAGTCCCTTAAATTAAAGGGCTGGACTAAAACAGAACGCGGCAGCATCAAGGACCAAAACGGCAAGGTTGTCCTCAGAAACGGTTTTGTGGATGCCCTTGAAAAAGCGTTGAGTATCGGGAATGACTAACGGACAAGAAAAAGCTCGCGAAAACCTTGTTGCCTTTCAGCGTTGGGCCGCTACGAAAACCGATGACGATTTAAAGCAAATCGTCTTTCGGGGCCAGCTAAACCGTGGCGAAGTCGCCAACGCTATCGGTATCGGAGAGAGCGCCGTGCGCCAGAATCCGGCGATAAAATCGCTGGTCCTTAAATACCTCGGGCGAATCGCCGCTTGCGGCGAGAGGGCAGAGCCCTCAATTGAAATCGAGGCTACGTCCGTTTTTTGATAAGAAGCGGACCTTTTTTGTCGCCGAGATTCCGGGAGATTAAGCACGCTGAGGTCGCAAAGCGGACATTCAGATCAAAGGCCGAAGGGCCCGCTTTGAGTTATGTTGATTTGGAAGCCAACACACCAGCTGCACCCAAATAGAACGACGCGACGATCTTATTGGCCCATTCGCTCCTCCGCAAATGCTTGCCCAACTTGGATGCTCCCACTATGTAGGTTGCGTATATGGAAAAAGAAATCGCCATTGCGACTGCCACCAATGCTACCGCTTGAGAGATATAAGCGCCGGAAGACGTGATGAATAGCGGGTAGATCATCAGACTCGCCAGCAGTGCTTTAGGATTTGTCAATGAGACTGCCATTGCACTTAGCATCATTTTGCTTACGGTCATTGTCTGAGAGGAAACAGTTACAATATTTACCCCGGACCTGAACGCCTTTATGGCGAGATACACCAAATAAGCAACCCCACACCACTTCAGCAATACCAATGCACCTGCAAAGCGTTGTATCAGTACGCCCAGTCCGGATAACACGAGTATCCCGTGGACGCAGGTTGCCAACATAAAACCTACGGCGACTGCCAGCGACTTCCGTGCGCCATACCTAAGGGACTGTCCTACGGCAAATGCAGCGTTCGGCCCAGGCAGAGCCAGGATTGACGCGAAGGTTGTAGCGAAAGTGATTAAAAGTCCCCAATCCACTCAAAACCCTCCGCTTTTACCCCGTTGTATTGACCGTCGTGGAGCGACATTTGCGTCACGATAAATCCAGCTCATCAATCAAGTTCGCCAGTCGTCGACGCCCCTCTTTACCAAGGGTTTTGAGCGGCAGCGGTAAACACGGAGACTCAGCAAGTCCCTGCAATTCCGCAGCAGCTGCGACAACCCGCAGGCTTCCTCCAGATTCGTTGAACAATTCCCATAAGGGCTGTAATCGTTTCGATAACCGTGTCGCTTCCTGCGCGTTCCCGGCCTGAGCTGCGCGCGTAATCGCAAGTGCTGCGGCGGGAAACACGCCCCCGATCACAGAATACCAGGCATCACAGCCGGCATTCAGGCCAGTCGCGGCGAAGGCATCTCCACTCACCCCCACAGTGACGGTTGATGGAATGTGTGCACGAAGCCTTTCAACCCGCGCCATTGCTTCAATAGGGTCTTCAGGCACTCCGGGAATCTTGATCGACGCCACGTTCGGGAGATGCGCAATTTGTCCGTGAAGCTCGTCGCTGAAAACAAACTGCGTGGTACCAGGATTGTCGTAGACACAAAGCGGAAGCGATAGTGCGTGCGTTACTGTTTCATAGAGCCCGAAAACTTCATCTGGAAGCAGTTTCTGATAGGACATTGGCGCCAGCAGTACCCCGGAGGCACCAGCTACCTCGGCATCCTCGGCCAGCGTAAGTACATCGCGCGTGCGCAGCGCACCGATACCTACCATCACAGGGACATCCCCTGCGTGTTCAATGGCAAGTCTTACGACACGTGCACGCTCGTCCATGGTCAGATAGGCATAGTTTCCAGTCGAGCCCAACACGCCTATTGAATCAACGTTGGCGGTAACGAGCTGTTCGATCAATCGAACAAATGCCGCCTCGTCTATACCTTGCTCACTCATAGGGGTTAAAGGAAATGCGCTGAGGCCCGAAAACATGATGAATCCTCCGAAATCATGGAACATGACGGATGTCTTACCCTTTAAAGCCAGCCTATCAGAACAGAGGCCGATTAGTGCCCATATGCTAATTCAAATGCCGCTTGCCAGAGACTGGGCTACCAACGATTTACAGGCCTGGCTGGCGATTGAGTGTCATTCGACGAAAAATCTTTCCCATGAGGAGCAATAATAGGCATCCCAGATTGTCATCCTGAAGGTGCACTACAAACTCAGATCGCTCTGAGTGGTTGGCATGTTTCGTCAAATCCAGAAAGCACTGGGGTCGCAAAGCGGACATTCAGATTTTTGGAATCTGCACCCCACAAATGAGGTCGTCCAGCAATAGATCCAGGCAGAACGATACCATTGAAACGACCGGCTGAAATGTTTCTAGCCGGTCGGCCTCAGTTTACGATAGCAACCGCCCGACAGACACGAAGAGCAGGATCTTCACAGGTAATTCCGGGTGGACTGGACACTCGCATAGGCAAACTCAAGAGCCGCCATGGCCGTGGCATGAACCTGTGCCGCAGGCACGGTCACACCGTTGAACTCCAAGTCCATCGTGGCGCAGGCATCTTCCAGCACAGTGACCTTGTAGCCAAAGTCTGAAGCGGCGCGGCTGGTGGCTTCGATGCACATGTGGCTCATGGCACCGATCACCACCACTTCCTCAATATCGTTGGAGTCCAGCAGCTCTTTCAGGTTGGTTTTCAGGAATGAGTTGGGGTAGTTCTTCAGAATAACCGGCTCATCGCCTTTCGGTGCCACAGATTTGTGGATCTTGACGCCGTCTGAGCCAGGTGTGAACACAGGCCCATTCGGATCCGGAAACTCGTGGTGAACATGCACCAATAGGTCTTTGTTCTGACGCGCTGCGTCGATCACTTGTGCCGCCTTGGCGGCTGCCTGTTCAATATTCACCAGTGGCAGTTTGCCGGAGGCAAAATACTCATTCTGGATATCGACAACAATAACGGCTCGTTTACTCATTAGACGGTTCCTCATTTGGTCATTTATTTCAGGTGTGTTCTGGTCAGAAAGAAAGACTCTCACCATCCGCCGGGATCAAAACCTGATGGGCAATACCCTCGTTCTCTACAAACTCTGCCAGCTCCTCGCGGCTCAGGGTCATATGGTTCACCGCATCCATGTGCACGGCGACAATGTCCGCATCCGGTAAAACTCGATGTACGCGCAGGGTATCTTCTTTGCCCATGATGATCGGGTCGCCCTCAAAGCCGGTAAACTCCGCAGCGCCGGCATTCAGTACAACAACATCCGGCTGGAAGCGCTCCAGCGACTGCACCACCTCATCACGCCACACGGTATCGCCGACCACGTACGTGATTTCTCGCCCCTCGGCTTCAAAAACCACGCCCATTACTTCACCGAGCGCCTTGGCCAGCTCGGGAATGGCATAGAGGGTATCGGAGCCGTGCTGCCCGCCGGTTTTGTGGAGTGTCACGCCGCCAAACTCCGCTTGGCCATCGAGGATACGTACATCCTGGAAGCCTTGTGAACGGATCATCTCGGCATCCGCCACATTCTGCACAAACAGGGGAAGCTCTTTTGGTAACAACTTCTGGGCGGCATCGTCCCAATGGTCCAGGTGGGTATGGGTCACAATCACCGCATCGGCACCCTCGATCACGTCCTCTGCCGCCATGGGCAAGCCAACCAGAGGGTTCCGCAGCTCACTACGGTACGTGTTCGGGAAGCCCGGATAAGCGCCCTGCTCCGCCAGCATGGGGTCGATCAGAAAGGTAGTCTCTCCGTATGTGACTTTAATGGTGGCATTACGGATTTGCTGTATCTGGTGGCTGGATGCCTGAGTGCCAGATTCGGCGAAAGCAGCGCCAGCGAAAACAGTCGAAGCCAGCACCAGAGCGCCAGCGAAGGTTTTAATCAACATGGTATTCATCCTCCAACAGGGTGTTCGTTGATGGAATAAGTCTACGGAGATCTGATCACTAGCAATATTGACCTGAAAGACAATGATCGAAAGAATCGGGCCAAGCAGTTATCATCAGGTTAAATGAACCCCAGGAGTGACACCGTGGCACTACCCAGAGTCGGGCTTGTTCTTCATCCACAATTCAGCCCCTTCCACTTTTCCGTTCCTTACATGGTGTTCAGCATTGCCCTGCCTGAGGGCCCCTTGTTCGAGTTGCTGATTATCACCCCGGACGGAAAATCCCTAGAGTCCGAGCGGGCCATGACCGTGCAGCCGGATGGCGGGCTGGAACTATTGGATGCGGTTGATATTGCGTTGGTACCCGGCTGGCATGATCTGAACGAACCACCACCCCCTGAGTTGTCTGAAGCCCTTTTCCGCTGCCATGAGCGGGGCGCACATGTGGTGGGCCTTTGCTACGGCACCTATGCGCTGGCTTATGCGGGTTTGCTGGATAACAAGAGAGCCTCGACCCACTGGCTGGCAGAACAGGACTTCCTACAGCGGTTTCCGAAGGTGAACCTGGATACCAACGCCCTCTATGTAGAAGATGACCGGCTGGTTACGTCCGCAGGAACCGCCGCCGGGCTGGATTGCTGCCTGTTTCTGGTACGGGAGTATTACGGCGCGAAGACGGCCAACACCATTGCCCGTCTGATGGTGGTCCCACCCCACCGGGAAGGTGGCCAGGCCCAGTTCATCGAACAGCCGGTCGCGATTTCCACCCAGGATGCCCACATCAACCGCCTACTGGATTACTTGCGGGAACATCTGGCCGAAACCCACAGCATCGATGAGCTGGCCACCCGCACCGCCATGAGCCGGCGCACTTTCACGCGCCATTTTCAGAAGGCAACCGGCATGACGGTGATAGAGTGGTTGATCGGTGAGCGGCTGCGGCAAGGACGTGAGCTGCTGGAAAGCACATCACTTTCGGTGGAAGCCATCGCGGAAAGAATCGGCTTCCATACAGCAACGTCGTTCCGGCAGCACTTCAAGCAGCGTCACCATGTAAGCCCTCGGGTTTGGCGCAAAACGTTTGGTGAGAATGCCTGACAGTCCCAGTGTTCGGGAATGCCACTGCGGTAATGACGTTAACCCAGTCTGCCAAACTCAAGAGGCATGATCCCTGATCCGTTAAGCATCTCGCGGTTGCAGGCGCTTGAAATCAAGTTCTGCTACTACCAGCGCGATCAAGATCAACCCCCCGCCAGCCATGGTCCGAAGACTGAGAGGCTCCCCGAGCATGATCATGCCGGCGAGGGCTGCGAAAACAGGCTCGCAAAGATAGGTTAATGCTACTTTCTCTTCTTCAAGATACCTTTGCGCGGAGCTTTGTATGCCATACATGTAAGCAGTACCAAGCAGGCCCGCAAACATAACCCCCTCCCAAAAGTGCGTATCTGAAGGCATCCATACTGCTTGCTTATCGAACAGTGCCGCGAGACCACTGCCGAGACTGCATACCGTCATCGCAATTGTCACTGTCAGCATTGCGTCACATCGATGTGAGAAATACCCTACAGTCATTACATAGCAAGCAAAGAACACTGCACAGGCCATCGTCCATAGATCGCCAACATTCAGGTGTAAACCGTATTGCGCGACTATCAAATAAAGCCCGAAAAGTGCAATTGAGCAGGAAATCCATATGCGGTTTTGCACTGGCTTTCGGAATAAGCCCCACTTAAATAGCGGAATCAGAAGAACATCCAGGCCGGTGATAAATGCGGTGTTGGTGACACTGGTGTGTTGTAGCCCAATAGTCTGAAACACGTTCCCCAAGAGCAACGGAAGTCCAATCAACGCGCCGGCGACAATGGTTTTCCGGTTCAGGCGGTTGAATCTTTTCGCGAACAGTACTGAGAGGACTATTGCTGCCAGGGCAAATTTATAGGTCAGGAAGACATAAGGTGAGCCGTCTGCCACACCGACTTTGACGAAAGAGAACGACACTCCCCAGAAGGCCGTTCCGAGTATGAGTAACAGGAGGAATACGTGAGGCTTTTGCATGTTTCTAACCATTTGTTGGGATTACAAATTGGTTAGAGTATGCGGAGCCCGCAAAAAGGCCCGGTGTCGCTCCCAATTTCTTCTCTAACGTTAGAGCGGACCAGTACAGATGCCTTAAGCTGGCACAAGTATACACTTCCCCATGCAGGGTGTGATAGCCAGGCGCTTTCGCTGCATCAACCCAGCGCAACCTTCAGCCCGATGCCTGTCAGCAGACAGCCAAAGAGGTTGTTCTGGACTCTGTGGTATCGGGCGTTGCCGCTGGTAGCTGCCGAGAGTGCCCGCCCCAGAACTGCGTAGGTAAAATCAAAGACCAGTCCGGTCAACACCAGAATCAGTGCCAGTATGGCGAACTGTCCGGCAATGCCTGAGAGGTCCGGGTGGATGAACTGCGGAAGCAGTACAGAGCAGAAGATCAGGGATTTGGGGTTGAGCAGGTTGGTTGCCAGCCCTCTTTGGAAATCAGCCAGATATCCCACGGATGGCAGAGTACCTGCCGCTGACTGGGGTTGATCAGGGAGAGAATGACCTGTCCGGAAGAATTGCCAACCCAGGTAGAGCAGATAGGCCGCGCCCAGTAATCGTACCGTGTGGTAGGTCCAGGGATGAGTCGCAAACAGAGTTGCAAGCCCCACCGCCGCCAGCAGGACATGGCAGCCCCGGGCAATGGCAAGGCCCACAGCGACGGCCATGGCGTTTCTGGGGCCACTGCTCACGGAGGTGCCGAGCACCAGGAACATGTCCGGTCCTGGCGTAAGGTAAATCGCAACGAGCGCAGTCAGGAACAGTAGAAGGTCAGCCACGGGTCATGTCTCTTGCCGGTATTAAAGCCTTGATTATACCGTCCGTTGTTTAGCGCATGGTTGCGTTATCAGCCACAAAAGAATATAAAATTGGTGCTATTCGCTAATTTTATTCTTATATGGAGATTCTAATGCCAACCCATAAGTTAGACCGATTTGATCGAAAGCTTCTGGAGGCACTGCAGACGGATGGCCGCGCGCCCAACACGGATCTGGCCGAGGGGATAGACCTGTCCCCGTCGCCTTGCTCACGCAGGGTGCGGCTGCTTGAAGAATCCGGAGTGATCAAGGGCTACAGCGCCATCCTGGATCAGGAAAAAGTGGGTTTGGGGCTAACCGTATTCGTTGGCATCAAAGTGGAGCGTCATCAGGAAAAGGAAGCCGAGGCTTTTTGCGAGGCGGTGAGTGTTATGCCGGAAGTGGTGATGGCTCACCTGGTGTCCGGGGAGTCGGATTTCCTGTTGCAGGTTGTGGTGCCCGATCTTCGCGCCTACAAGGAGTTTTTGAGCAATACGCTGCTCAAGTTACCTGGGGTTCGGGACATTCGAAGCAACTTTGCGATCCAGACCGTCAAACCCCAATCGCCACTTCCGCTGATTCATTTGCCGGGGTAAACCGGCCACCAGACATCGATTATCTTCAGATACGGAATACCCGTGATCACTACCGGAGGGAAAAACAGCGGCCCGGTTCTGTTCCACGGCACACTCAGTTTTTCAAAAAATAGCGAAAGCTTCCCCCAGTTCGGTCACGCCCACGGTGCCGGCCACCTGTTGATTGACAAAAAACCAGAAACAGCTTCGCGTGCCAACATAAGGGCCATCAGAATAATTAAGCCTCCTCCGATACGGTTTACTATTCTCACACTGTCTGCGTTGGAAAAAAGGCGGGAGCTTAAGCTGTGAGCAACGACAACCCACACGCTATCGATCGCAATACCCAATAGGATAGGTATCATCGAGTACATGATCAGGACGTTCGTGGGGCTCGCAAGATTGCCGCTGAGGAAGCTTGGAACTATGGTTCCGAACATGATCAATGCCTTGGGGTTGGTGATACCCACTATCACTCCCGCAGTGAGCGGTGACTTTCTCTTTGCTGGCCGGTCAGTTGCAGCCGGACTCGCCGCTTTTGAGGCTACAAGATACCCTATGCCGATAAGCAGCAAGGCGACCGCACCCAGCATTCGGATAGCAGGCAAAGCAAAATCGGATTTCAATATAAGAGGGCCAAGTCCAAAAGAAAGAAGTATCGCAATGCTTAACATGCCAATTGCATTACCGATCACGCCACGCAATGCATGACTTCTGCCCTTCATAATAACTTGCCCGATAAAAAGCATGATGCTTGGGCCAGGTACAGCAATGAGTATCGAGCTGGTAATAATTAGCCCCACCAGCCCACTGACGGATACCCCAATATCTTGCATGTAAATATTACCTTCGATATGCGTGTTGCGGGCATTAATACCATATTCTCAGCGACTTATTGATAATATTTCTTATACATTCTGGCCCGTGGCCATCAGGCTTGAGCTTATGAATAAAGACACCGCGCACATTCATCGTGATCTGGGCAGTAAATACTGTCTGCCCATCCTCATCGATCATTGAAACCGGTACCACTTTTTCACCGGCTGCTTCCCAATCAATACCGTCTCCGTCTGCAATCGCACGCAGGTCTGTTTTGGCCTTGGCCAGATAATTCACCGTCATCACATGCGGAATCTACTGAAAGGTACTTTGGCTTCCGCGTACCCCGGCTTCAGATCGGTAAGTGTTGGCTCGATGGTGCTGAAGTACTGGGCCTGCTGGCACACCATGTTTGAAAAGCTTTCTCCCCCAGAGGCGTTGAATGCTAATGCTGCACGTGAAGAGGCGCTACGAATGTTCGCTTTTGTTTAAAAAAGAGCTTGAGCTTAACTGAACGTCCAGAAAGGTCCGCTTTGAAAACCGAGTGGACGCAAAAGTGGGGTGATTTTTTTGCGTGCTACTACATGAACAGAAGTCACGCCATGGTTTCTTTCAGCTAACTTTTAGGATTTTAGATTAGTATGTTTACTAAACCTAAAAACGCTTATTCACTCACTCATACGATCATTTGGGATATTTTATATTGTTATAGTCTGACGATGGCCGCTTTCAAGGCGGTGGTTGAAACCGGAAGTTTCGTTCAAGCAGCCGACCGACTCGATACCACATCTGCCTCTATCAGCCGAAAAGTGTCGGCGCTAGAGGATGATTTAGGGGTTCGACTGTTTCAGCGCACGACCCGCAGAGTCAACCTGACTGAAGCCGGCGAGCGCTACTATCAGGATATCGATAATATCTTCGATGCGCTGGAAGAGGCGCATGATCGAGTTTCACAAAGCAGCAGTCTTGTGACGGGTGAGTTAAAGCTAGCAGCCCCAATGAGCTTCGGCCTCGAAATACTCTCGCCACTGATCCCCAAGCTGCTGGCTGAGCAGCCCGACCTCAGTATCGATCTGCGCCTGGAAGATACACAGACCGATCTCTTATCCAACGGTATTGATCTCGCGCTGCGTATAGGAACTCTAAGCGACTCCTCACTGATCGCCACGAAACTCGGTGAGATTAGCTTCGGCTACTTCGCCTCGCCTTGCTACCTGAAGCAGAATGGCGAGCCACAGGACCTTCAAGACTTAAACGATCATCAATGCCTGCACTACAGCCTTATTAGTCGCGCCAGCGAGTGGGGAACCGCTGCTAATCCGGTGGAGACTCGAGGACGACTAAGCGTTAATAACGGCGAAGCTCTTTGTGAAGCCGCAAAGCAAGGAGTAGGAGTTGTCGCCCTGCCCCGTTTTATTGTGACTAGGGCTCTGGAACAGGGTGATCTGCTCGAAATATTGCAGGGGTGCCCGGTAAGGCGAGAGTCAGTCTACGCGGTACGCGTCTCGCGCAACTACACCCCGCGCAAAGTGCGCGAGGCGATCGACTTTTTTCAGCGGGAGTTTGAGCTTTAACTGCTGATACCGGTCGCGAAACAGGGCTTTGCCGTGCATCGCTCGTACATCAGATTAGCTGGGTGTACCTTGTTACTTTTGGTTAGCTTGGCGCTGCGCTTCGCGTTTCGCTCTTTTCTCGGCGCGGCGCTGCTCGAAATCTTTCAGCGCATCTTTACCGATATGATGTTCGCCACGCTCTTTCGCGAGTTCAAGCTGATGCTGACGCTCTTTAAAGCGCTGACGCTGCTTCTCTGTCACTGTGTCATAACAGTGGTGACAGCTGAGTCCCTCTTCAAAGTGCGGATGCTGACGATCTTCAGGTGAAAGCGGTTTACGACAAGCATGGCAGAGCTCGTAGTCACCCGGCTCAAGGCCGTGACCGACTGAGACACGGTTGTCAAAGACGAAACATTCACCATCCCACCTGGAGTTGTCAGCCGGTACCTCTTCGAGGTACTTCAGAATGCCACCCTCAAGGTGATACACCTCATCAAAGCCTTGCTCTTTAAGGAAGGCCGTCGACTTTTCACAGCGGATACCGCCGGTACAGAACATTGCGACCTTCTTGTGCTTCTCAGGGTTCAGGTGCTCTTTGACGTAATCCGGAAACTCACGAAAAGTGTCAGTGACAGGATTGATGGCACCTTTGAATGTACCTATATCAACTTCATAGTCGTTGCGCGTATCGATCAGCAGCACCTCTGGATCAGAGATCAGGGCGTTCCAATCTTTAGGTTTCACATAGGTACCCACAGCTTTGCGCGGATCGATACCCTCAACACCCATGGTAACGATTTCGCGCTTAAGTTTTACCTTGGTGCGGTAGAAGGGCTGCTCGTTAAAGAAGGACTCTTTATAGCTGACGCTATCCAACGGCGGGTGTTGGCGGAACCAGTCGTAGAGCGCATCAATCGCCTCGCGCGAACCGGAAACTGTGCCGTTAATACCCTCGTTTGCGAGGATCAACGTACCGCGAATATCCTGCTGATTGAGAAAATCCGACAGGGGTTCGCGCAGGCTCTCTGGCTGCTCGAGTGTGACAAATTTGTAGAGTGCTGATACGACGATGTTTTCCATAATACCCTTGACGCGCTGACACGAAATTTAAGCGGCGCGCAGTATATCAGAAAACTCTGATGTGATCAGAATCTAAACAGCGGGCTTCTGTACGATTAGATAGGCGTGCACTTCGGTGGTCTGCTGCCAGTTCCCCACCGCTTGAGGCGCGTCCCACTCGGTCGGAAATGTCGCAAAGCAAGCGACTTTCGAGGCGTGAGTTCCCGCGACTTCGCGCTCAAAGTCGGTCCGTGCTTTGACGTTGTAAGCTAATAACTTTACGCAATGAGTTGATTCCAAACCCTTCCATGATGAACGGTTCACTTTGAAATTGAGTCTTTCTTGCCTGAGCTCTGGGCAAACGGATTGAGTCGAGTTAGTAGCCGCGGCTTAGGCTCCTCTCTGATTTCAGGTTCGTTTAGCTCACCCAGCTCCAGCACCTTGGCCGTTAACTCCTCGTCCAGCTCTTTATGCTTGAGCTTAAGCGCGTCGATCTTGGCCTCCCAGACTGCGATCTCCTGACGGTACCCCTTCTCAATCTGTCGCAGTTGGCGGCGACGCAAGATACCGTGCATCTCCGAGCGGTAATGACGCACAGCACCATAAAGAATGCCCGCAAACACAATTAGCCAGTAGATCATCCGACCGTTCTGATATAACAAACTTACGCACCCTAAAAATATCTCACATTTAATACTATCTAGCCGATATGAGACTAAACTGAAAGCAAAAGGGCTTGAGGCCGAGCCTGTGGCACCCGCCCGAAGGAGCGATCCCTGTCGCCGCCTCCTCTAATTCACTTGGAGGAAACATGAAGTTCAAAGTTTTAGCCGTTTCACTTGCCCTCATCCAATCTCAATCCATTTATGCTCAAGCGAGCGTTGAAGATGAAGTTCGCGATAGCTGGATAGTCGTGCTCAAAGACGAGGTGGAGAAACGGAATGTTAGATCTCTGGCTAGATCCATGGCATCGGAGTCACGAGGCAAACTCAAATTTGTCTATAAGAACTCTATCAAAGGCTTTTCAATCAAGGCGCCACGACAAGCCATGGAGAAACTCCTTCAAAAAAATCAGATGATTGATTACATCGAGTCGGATGGCATTGCGTATGCGTCGGCCAAACCGCCTGGTAAAGGTAAGGACACGACGGATGGCGGTAACGACTCAAACCTTCCGCCTCAGGTAACCCCCTGGGGTGTTTCCTACGTGTCCAATGGCCAATCTGCGGTCACTCCGTTTCTCGCGCGCGCTTGGATTATAGATACCGGTATCGATATGGACCACCCTGACTTAAAGAGGCAGAAGAGTGGTGGCTGAAAAAACACTTTTCCCTGTATGAGGGGCCAGAGCGACGTAAGACCATTGTTGACCGTCGTAAACTGCACGAAGAGCGCGAGAAGCGCATGAGATCGAGCCACTTTATCAGCGCGGTATCAGATGGCCGTAGGTTTACCGACCAGCAAATTCAGGTTGAGCTTGATCGTAGCCACGAGTCGATGATGAAGTTCATGTCGCGCTCGTAGCGCGTACAACATTGAACGATTTTGAACTGGGTATTCGTTGCAACGTCGGGAGTTGATAAAAGTTAACGAGCGGTCTCAGCCAGCTTTGCACGCAGCCACTTCAGCATCTCCGTGGATGGGCCGCTGACAACGAAGCTGTCTACATCGATACGACGAGAGGTGATCGCAATATCATCGACTACGTTCAATGCATCGAGTGAGACGTAGTGTGCTGCTGCAGAGCTGTCCCGAGGTGCGAAGGCAAAAGCTTCGCCATCAAAACCGATCAACCAGGCTTTACCGCTACCGTCTGAGCCAGAAAAGGTCTGCACCGCTTCAGGCATCACCGCATCTATGGCCTGCCTCCCGCCGGCTCCAATCGAAAGATCCAGATCAGGCTGAATATATGCAAGCCATTGCTGTACATCACCGATCGGCTTGCCATTTGTCAGCACATCCATCAAAGCGGCGTCCGAAAAATCACCATAAGTTGAGCCAACAATCACATCTTTCATGGCCCCTTTCTCGAAAGTAACAACTGCAGTCAGATCGCCAAAGGCGTAAACCGCCTCATCACTGATTTCATAGCCTTCTAAGATTCGGGTATTCATCTGCAGATGCTCCAACTGTTCACTGTATCTTCTCATTATTCGAAAAACTGAGCTTGCCAGATCGCCTCTTGAGTTGATACTGGATTTAGATTTGTTAATCTCAAGCTCCAATTACGGTTTAGAGACGGAGAGTGACAGTCGTGGTGGAGCGTATTAAAGCAAAACTGAAACATCAGGATGAGTTTGGCGTAACCAACTACCACAACGGTTTTCTATTCCTAGCAGCTTTTGCCTTGCTGTACCTTTTGATCGCCGTACTTGCCCTGCCCCTGCTCTGGTTTGAAACCCATCAGGGCGGCGAAAGCGCTAATATACTCACTTACGCAGACGCGTTCTGGACCTTACAGATGTCTGCATCAACCATTGGGTTCGGAGATTTCTATCCTGTAACACTTGGCGGGCGGTCGCTAGTCGCCCTAGTGTTTTATTTCGGTGTGGGTTTGGTGGGCTTTATTGGTGCGATTCTGGCTAATGGCTTCTTTGGCTTTGCCGAAACCAGCGTTAAGAACCGTGAGCTGCGCCGCCAAAACCAGGAACTTCTTGAGCACAACCAGGCGCTGGAGCGCAAACTCGATCAGATTATTCAGAGACTAGAGAGCTAATTCTTATTGCGGTTGATCAGCTCGTCGTCAGAGGTCGATTCAATATCTAAATCACCATACCCGGTATCCCAATCCCAATGACGTTTTGACTTAACATGATGCGGATTCTGCAGGCGTTTCTTGCGCTCTGCCTCTTTCTCCTCATCACTCTTGAGTATTCGATTCAAAAATCGCTGCATGATACCTCCTCAATCGGTCATACATACGCTTCTGAAGCGCATCAGGATTAACCGAGGACCGTTGAGGAGGAACTCTCGCTAGCCCCGAATCTTAGCACTTGGACCTACTTGGGTATGCCTGAACTGCCGACGCAGCTGCTTCGCAATACGCTCAAGTCGCCGGCGGTCTTCATCAAATAGCACAGTGTCGCCATCTTCATAGTAGTAGCCGAGATTTCGCGGCATCCCCGAATAGGGCTGAAAAAGTGAAGTGCGGGTCTGACCAGAGCACTCGAACTTACCGGGTTCGCGGTTAGAGTGTTGCAGCTGCTGCCCCGTCCAACGCGGCGCTCGATCTGCACCCTCAACCAAACAGATGCGAATATCCTTTAGCACCAGCGCTACCCCTTTATTTTTCCCTTCCACCTCAAACAGATTAACGCGCGGCTCGCGACCGGCGGCAACCGTGATATATCCGTATTTGTTATCATTGCGGTAAAGGCTTACCACCTGGCGGCCATTTCCTACCACCATGGTTTTGTCGCGTTGTAACAGTAACCGCCAGCAGAACTGCAGCCGTGACGAACTTTCGACCAAACATAAATACCTAACTCCCACAAAACTATTCGATTGGTTATTGGTAGCGACGCAGCAATGTTTATGCCCGGATTCGCTAGAAACCAGTCGAACAACTTGAAATTTATTAAGGTGATCTTTTTGTATAACACTTTCTATTGTTTTACATTGGTATAACTAGAAGGAGAGATCTATGACAGCTGTTGCAGTGCGTCAATCCGGTGGTGCGAACATAATTAGTATCCCCAAAGCGATTGTAAAAAGCCTTGGGCTAGAGGTCGGTTCGAAGCTTGATTTGAGCATTATTGATGACCGAATCGTCCTGACCCCCATACGCGATCAACTGACACTCAACCAGGTGCTCGAAGCGAGTCCAAAAGAGTACTTGGCTATGACAGATGAAGATAAGGAGTGGCTCGACTCACCGTCACAGGGTCGCGAGCTATGAGTTACGTCCCTGAGAAAGGCGACATTGTGCAACTGAATTTCAATCCCAGCGCGGGTAGCGAAATCATGAAGCGTCGACCCGCTCTGGTGATATCACGCAAAGAGTTTAATGCTCATACCGGCTTTGCCATTGTGGCACCGATCAACAGCACTAAACGCGGAATAGCGCTTGAGGTTCCGCTCGAGAGGACAACGACACAAGGTGTGGTGTTGGTACATCAGTTGCGCTCACTGGATGTTGATAGCCGTGAAGTTGAATTTGTCGAACAAGCTCCGCAACAAGTCAGCGACAAAGTCACTCAACTGGCAGGTGTGATCATTCAGTAGATACTCGCACTCGGTGCAGGAAAACGCATCAGAGTTGCAGAACTCAGAGGCGGAATTCGTTAAACTTACGCTCTTTTATTTTGAATCCGATTTTTGAACGCGAATTTTGACTGACACAACGCTCTCCCGCCGATTCTCTGTCGCTCCGATGATGGACTGGACCACCAGCGACTGCCGTGTGTTCCATCGTCTAATGTCGCGCCACACCCTGCTCTACACAGAGATGGTAACGACGGGTGCGCTGCTGCACAATGATCCGGCTCGGTTTCTGAGTTACCACGAATCCGAGCACCCGATTGCGCTGCAGCTCGGTGGCTCAAATCCAGCTGAGTTGGCGCAGTGTGCCAAGCTGGCTGAGGAGTTTGGTTACGATGAGGTGAACCTCAATGTAGGTTGTCCGTCGGACCGGGTGCAGAACAATATGATTGGTGCCTGTCTGATGGCGCATCCGCAATTGGTGGCGGAGTGTCTGGGAGAGATGCAGGCGGCCACCAATATACCTGTGACGGTTAAGCATCGCTTGGGCATCGATGACCTTGATAGCTTCGAGCTGCTGCAGGCGTTCGTTGAGATCGTAAAAGGTTCGGGCTGTAATAGTTTCACCATCCATGCGCGGAAGGCGATTCTGGCGGGCCTGAGTCCCAAAGAGAATCGTGAGATTCCGCCGCTGATCTATGACTATGTCTACCGCATTAAGCAGCTCTACCCGGAGCTTGAAATCGTCATAAATGGCGGCATAAAAACTATGGATGAGTGTGTCACACATCTGCAACAGGTGGATGGTGTGATGATAGGACGCGAGGCGTACCAGAACCCCTACCCGCTCCTGAGCCAGGTAGATGGCACTCTGTTTGCAGATAATCATGCAATACCCAGCCGCTATGAGGTGGCTGAGCTGTTTATTCCACACATTGAGCGACGTATGGCTGATGGCTGGTCGCTCTACGGTGTGGTGAAACATCTTTTGGGCCTGTTCCACGGGCAGCGCGGCGGTAAGCAATTCCGTCGCTACCTGAGTGAGAACGGCCACAAGCGCGAAGCGGGCGTTGAAGTGTTCCGCGAAGCGCTAAAATTTGTCGAAGATAAGTAATTTCTTGTAAGACCCAACAAGGTAAGGATTTAGAATGGACCAGTTAAGTGCTCTAAAGCAGATGACAACCGTTGTAGCAGATACCGGTGATATCGACGCGATTCGTCAGTTCACACCGCAGGATGCAACCACTAACCCATCACTGCTACTTAAAGCGAGCCAGGACCCTAAATATGCTCCACTGCTGGACCAAGCGCGCGCTTGGGCTCAGACACAAGGCGGCTCAGACGCTGAGATGCTGGCGAATATGACCGACTACCTGGCGGTGCTGATCGGCACTGAGATAACAAAGATCGTTCCGGGCTACATCTCTACTGAGGTTGATGCGCGCTTCTCGTTCGATACCAAAGCGACACTAGACAAAGCACACCGCCTGATCGAGCTCTACGACGCTCAGGGTATCAGCAAAGATCGTGTTCTGATCAAGATCGCCTCTACTTGGGAAGGTATTCAGGCAGCGCGTGAACTCGAAAAAGAGGGTATCCGCTGTAACCTCACTCTGCTGTTCGGTTTTGCTCAGGCCCAGGCCTGTGCTGATGCAGGTGCCTACCTAATCTCTCCATTTGTCGGCCGTATTCTGGACTGGTACAAAAAGCAGTCTCCAGATGCAGATTTCAGCGGTGATAACGACCCAGGCGTGCAGTCGGTTACGCGCATCTACAACTACTACAAAGCGAACGGCTATGACACGGTTGTGATGGGCGCGAGCTTCCGCAACACGGGCGAGATTGTCTCGCTGGCTGGTTGTGACCGTCTGACAATTGGGCCTGGCCTGCTTGAAGAGCTGGCAGCAACTCAGGGTGAGGTTGAGCGTCGTCTGGACGCGGCTAAGGCTTCTAGCAGCGATGTGAAACATGGTCCATCTGAGGGCGAGTTCCGCTGGGCGCAGAATGATGACGCCATGGCGACTGAGAAGCTGGCTGAGGGTATCCGTGGTTTTGCGGCGGATCAGGTTAAGCTGGAACAGTTGTTGGCGAAGTCGTAACACCAGTCGCGACCTGTAGCTTTGCTGCAGATCCCTCCTAGAAAGGCGTTTGTGTAGGAGGGTTGTGCGGCGCAGCCGCAAGACGCGACAATGAGTTGGTCGCGATATACGCTTTGCGTACTTCGCTCCTACAAAAAATTTGGACGAACTGATGCTACTGAACGCAGATCTCGGTGAAAGCTATGGCGCTTGGACGATGGGTATGGACGAGCAACTTATGCCGCTGCTCGACCAAGCCAATATCGCCTGTGGCGGGCACGCTGGCGATCCGCTGACGATGCGACGCACGCTTGAGCTAGCCAAAGCGGCTGGCGTTCAAGCGGGTGCACACCCCTCCTACCCCGATCTGCAAGGTTTTGGCCGGCGCTCAATCAAGATGAGCGACGACGAGCTTGAGGCGCAGATTCTGTTTCAGATTAGTGCGCTGGACGGCATCGCCCAGAGCCTCAATCACCCGCTCGCTTACGTCAAACCACACGGTGCGCTGTATAACGACATGATGGCCGACGCAGCTATTCGCGCCAGTGTGATGCGTGCGCTCTCATCTTACTACCGCCCGCTCAAACTGATGCTGTTAGCCACCGCCGAGCAGGAACAACATCTCATAGAAGCGCAGGATCATGGTTTGGAACTGCTGTTTGAGGCCTTTGCTGATCGAGCTTACACCGATGAGGGTAAGCTAGTTGCGCGTTCACAGGCGCATGCAGTACACGGTGAAGATAAGGCGTTAGAGCAGGCACTGCTCTTAGCTCAGGATCAGCTCGTTGTGACTGAGTCAGGCAACCGACTCGAAGTGCGTGCAGATACGCTCTGCGTGCATGGAGATAATCCTGCGGCCTTAGCACTCGTTAAGAGAATTCGAGAAGCGTTGTAGGAGATGTTTGTAGGAGTGATGTACGCGAAGCGTATTTCACGTCCATTCACGGCTTTTCATGCAGTAGATATTTCGGGAAATGCGCTGTGCGCACATCCCTCCTACTAACTGCACTCTAGGGCGGTGATGAGGTCTTTGAACTCGTCGCGGTTGGCGTCGTTGAGGCTAATCAATACGCGGTGGGCGTCTATGATGCGCTGCTTCACCTGCTCTTCTGACTCCTGCACCACTGGCACCTGGATCAGGTCCTTACAGCTTGCTGGCATCTCCTCCAAAAGCAGAAATACCGAGTCGAATCCCATCGCGTGCAAGATACGGGTCACGTCGGGATTGGTTGATACCAGGGTCGGTTTTGGGAGGTTACATTTGGCGCTTTTGATGGCCAGTTTGGCGATGAGGCCAAGGGATGTGCTGTCGATGTTCTTCGTTTCGGTCAGGTCGATCAGGGTTTCAGTGATATCGTCACGGCGCAGAATGGAACGCAGATGCTCATCTAGATTAGAGCAGAGCGTTAAGCGCACATCCCCCAGAAACTTCAGCACATAGTGCCCATCCTGAACTGCAAAAAGAATTTGACCTGAGTCGGCGATCATCTACGTGAAACCATCATTACTGCAACATCATCAGGCTGTGTCTCCACCTCGGCCGTTACTGTTTGCAGTATGGCTTCCGGTGTCTGGCCCGCCCGTTCACACAAAGTGCGCAGATTCTGCTCCTTCTCGTCGAGATTGTCACCCCCTAGTACCTCAAGAATGCCATCGGAGAAGAGGAAGAGTTCAAACTTCTCATCTAATTCTACCTGATGGCGCTCGAAGCTAGGCTCCTCAAAGAGCCCTATCGGCATACCACGCCCCCCTAAAGAGCGTGCTGCGCCACCCTGGACCAGTATTGGCATCGGGTGATGGCCACCAATCGCGTAGTCGAGCGAATTGGCATGTTGGTCAATCAGACCGACAAAGATCGTTAGGTGTTTGCCTAAGCTGGTCAGCAGCAATTCGCGATTGAATAGCGCCAAAAGTGCATCGGGGTTATCCGGTGTGGTGGACTTCTCGTTGTGGTAGGAGCGCATCACACGGCTGGTGATGTTTTTTAGTAGTACAGTCACCAGCGCGGACGACGCACCATGACCGGAGACGTCCGCCAGATAGAAGAGAACCCTCCCATCTCGTAGACGCAGGATGTCGAGGAAATCGCCACTAAGTACCAAGGACGCCTGCATTGCATACTCAATATGCAAACCTTCAATATCTTCGACATCATCCGGCAATATGCGCTCCTGAATCTCGCGCGCAGCGCGCTGATCCGCTTTGAGCTCTTCTAGGCTTTTACTTAGCGTATCACGAAGATAGTCAGTCTCATCAATCCGCGCGGCACGCATCAGTTGTCGCTCGATACAATAGACCAGTTGCGCGGGGGACTCGGCCATTTCAAACTGAGTAAAAACCGAATCAGCGCCATTACGCATTGCCATCAGCATCGATTCAGCCGTGCCCGCTCTAACGATCGCTATGGTCGGTTTGGGACTCAACTTGTAGGCGATACGGTCAATCTCTTGGGCTGAGACGTCGTTTTCCATATCGACAAATGCAAGTGCGCAGTCGTGGTGATCAAAGAGGGTTTGCAGCTCGCTCTGGTCACGGCAGACCGATATTCTCAACAGTCCGCCCTCACAACGTTCACACAACTCAATCACTCGGTCGATAGTATCGTTATCGTCCGAGTAGATGAGAATACGCTGTTCTTGCGGGTTCATTCGGTGTTGGCTAGAAATCGTCAGCGTTGAACTTGACCTGACCGTCGTTTATTTCGAATTCACGACGTTGCAGGTAGGCATCACGGATGAAGGTGTAGCGGTCACCACTAATGACACCCTCTGCTTCAAGCAGCTGTGAGCGGGTATCGATCACGCGCAATACCTGCAGGCCTAAACGCGTATCGTCGTCGCTGACCTGCTGCACCGGGTCAACCATCATATCAGGAATGCGACCGATTCCGTCGCGAACACTAGACGGACCGAAGAGAGGGAGAACCAAATAGGGACCAGACTCTACACCCCAGGTGCCCAGTGTCTGACCAAAATCCTCATCATGCTTCGGTATGCCAAAGGTTGTTGCGACGTCGAACAGGCCACCGATGCCGATAGTTGTGTTCACAATCACACGACCCAAATCCTCACTTGCCTCTTTAGGTTTACCCTGTAAAACATTGTTAAAAAACGTTTTAACGTCACCAATGTTTTCAAAGAAGTTGTGCACGCCCTGCTCAGCGAAATCGGGCATAATAAAGCGGTAGCCCTGAGCCACCGGTTTTACGATGGCTCGATCAAGCCCCTCATTAAAGCTGAACATTGCACGGTTGAAGCCCTCCCAGGGGTCAGTCTCATGCGTCTCTTCAGCCAGCACGGGTGAGGAGATCAGTGCAATTGAGAGCGCTATCACTCCAGCTGTGTGTGTCGCTTTTCGGGTTGGGAACGCCATCGGGTATACCTAAAACCTATCTGAATTCTGATTGTAGTCATTGCGCCATATTGTGCAATGCAGCTAAGACCTATTATTGGGCATTATTCGGTCACCTCAGTGAACCGCTGCTTAAGACGTTTCTCACTGATCTTAAAACTGGTACCGAGCTCCTGGGCGAAGAGTGAAACACGGTACTCCTCCAGCCACCAGCGTATATCTAACAGCTCAACGCTAACCGCTCCGCGTGTCTCGGCTTTTGCCTTGGCAGACTGCAAGCGCTGTGCCCACTGCCCTAGCTCTTCGCTCCAGAGTACCTGTTGGCGCAGATTGCGCTGATATTTCTCCAAACGCACCTCAATCGCCTGCAGATAACGTGGAACCTGCGCCAACCACTCCGGTGGTGTCTCGGCCAAATAATGCGGATAGATCAGGGCACTGAGCTGCGCCCGTATGTCATTCAGCACCGGCACGGTTTGCAGGTTCACCTTGCCACTCAACTGCTTATTGATACGGTGATAGCTGGCGTGCAGCTCAGTCACAAATTTAACCCGCTCAACAGCGGTGCCGAACAGCTCGGCGCGCACTGTGTCACGTAGCGATTTGAACGCCGCCTCTGACCTTGGCAGTTCTGCTTGAGCAATCAACTGCAGTACCGCCGAGATCATCAGCTGATCCTGAAGCAGACGCTCGTTAAAGACTTTATTGGTGTATAGCACTGCCTGAGCCAGCTTGGGAAGGCGATGACGCACCTGGGTAACGTGCGCCTGCATACTGATCAACATGAGCCTTGCCACACCACGCAGGGTCGCCCGCTCAGCATCCAGCAGATTCATCTCTAGCTTCAGCTCTACCGAGTCACCTGCATCTACCAGTGCAGGATAGGCCTCAACTTCAATACCCCCAGCATGACGGACTACCACCTGCTTATCGAGGTTACCAAAGCTCCAATCCGTTAGACCGGTCTCGCCCCAGTGCTGCTTAGGCGCTCGGTCCAAAGCCTCCTGCGCCGCACCCCCAAACTTCGCTTGTAGCTCTTCCCAATCGCGCCCCTGTCCCAGCAACTTACCGCTGGCATCCAGCACGCGAATATTGGTTTTGTAGAGCGGGTCGAGCTTCACCTCTCGCAGAAGCTGCGCGGGCACACGGCGTCCTGACAGCCGCAGAAGCTGTAGAGAAATCGCCTCACACAGATCGCCTTCGCCAAAACTGAGCTTTTCACTCAGCTCTTTGACGTAATTGGGAATCGGCACAAAGTGTTTGCGCTCCTGTTTAGGCAGACCTCGCAGAATTGCCTCAAGCTTCTCTGCCAGCATTCCGGGTACTAGCCAGTCGAGCTTTTCGGTCTCCAGGCGCGGCAGTAGAGGTAGAGGCACATCGATACTAATGCCGTCATGCTGTTTACCGGGCTCGAAGGCGTACTCAAGCCCCAGCTCCACCCCTTCCAGTTGCACCTGATCCGGATACTGCTCGGCGGAGACGTGCTCAACCGTGCGCTGCATTACATCCTTCTCGGTAAAGAAGAGCAGTTTTTTGTTATCGCGCTCAGCCTGTTTGCGCCAGGCCTCAAAGCCTATGCCGTTGACTACTTCAGCACCATCATTCTCATCTAGACGGTCGGCGTAGAACTGGTACAGACTCTCCTCATCAACAACAATATCACGCCGACGCGACTTATCCTCCAGCGCCTCGACCTGCTCCAGCAGCGCTTGGTTGTGCGCGAAGAAAGGCGCATGGGTGCGGTACTCCCCCTCCACCAACGCGGAGCGGATAAATATTTCGTGCGATACCGGCTTATCGATCGCGCCGTAGTGCACAGTGCGACCGGGCACGATTGTTAGGCCATACAGGCGCACCTGTTCCTGAGCTACCACCTGCGCGCGCTTCTTCTCCCAGTGCGGCTCCAGATAGGTACGCTTCACCAGGTGTTTGGCGATGGGTTCAATCCACTCAGGCTCAATCTTCGCCACCGTATGGGCGTAGAGCGCGCTGGTCTCTAGCAGCTCTGCAGATACCAGCCACTTGGGATTCTTCTTAAACTGGCCCGAACCCGGGAATATCTTAAAGCGCCGGTTACGCGCACCCAGGTACTCATTACGTTCGTGTTTAAAACCGAGGTTACCCAAGAGGCCTGAGATCAGCGATTTATGGATCGACTCGTAACTCGCTTCGCTCTCAAGCTCTTTAAGATCGAGCTGCTTACAGCTGATGTGCAGCTGACGGTGCAGATCGCGCCATTCGCGCATACGCATAAACGACAAGAAGTGCTTCTGACACCATTTGCGTAGCTGCGACTGGCTCAGCTCTTGGCGCTGCTCCTCGTAGGCGTTCCAGATATTTAGCAGAGTAATGAAGTCCGAATGATCATCTTCAAACAGTTTGTGCTGCTGGTCAGCCGCCTGGCGTTTCTCTGCCGGGCGCTCGCGCGGATCTTGAATACTCAGGGCACTGGCAAGAATCACCAACTCTTTGAGTGCGCGCTGACGGTGACCCTCCACCAGCATGCGCGCTACACGGGGATCCACCGGCAGGCGTGCCAGCTGTTTACCTAGCCCGGTGATGTTACGCCGACTATCAACCGCCTGCAGCTCTTCCAGCAGCTTATAACCGTCATTGATGAAGCGTTTATCAGGCGGGTCGATGAACGGGAATTTATGAATATCACCCAAGCGCAGCTGTAGCATCTGCAGGATTACAGCAGCCAAGTTGGTGCGACGGATCTCGGCATCGGTAAATTCAGGCCGTGCTTTGAAATCTTCCTCCGAGTAGAGGCGGATACAGGTGCCGGGGGCAACTCGACCACAGCGACCCGAGCGCTGGTTAGCACTCGCTTGTGACACTGGTTCGATTGGCAGGCGCTGAATCTTTGCACGATAGGAGTAGCGCGACATGCGCACCAAGCCCGGATCGATAACGTAACGAATGCCGGGCACAGTGACTGAGGTCTCGGCCACGTTAGTGGAGAGCACAATTCGTCGACCCGATCGACCAGAATTGCTGAACACTTTGTTCTGCTCTGCCAGTGATAGACGTGCATAGAGTGGCATCACTTCGGTGTGGCGCAGCTGCGCTTTGCGCAGCGCCTCTGCGGTCTCACGAATCTCGCGCTCACCCGGCAGGAAGATCAGAATATCGCCGGGCCCCGAGCCACCTTTAGCACGGTCGATCTCAATCAGCTCATCAACCGCCTTGAGAATCCCCTGCTGCATATCGATTGCTCGTTCGTCCTCATCCTGCTGATCCAGTAAGGGACGATAGAGCATCTCCACCGGGAAGGTGCGTCCCGAGACCTCAATCACGGGCGCATTGTCGAAGTGCTCAGAGAAGCGCTGCAAATCGATAGTGGCTGAGGTGATGATCAGCTTAAGATCAGGGCGTTTTGGCAGGATGCGTTTGATGTAACCAAGCAGGAAGTCGATATTGAGGCTGCGTTCGTGCGCCTCATCGATAATGATCGCCTCATACTTCTCCAGATAGCGGTCATTCTGCGTTTCGGCCAGCAGAATACCGTCGGTCATCAGTTTAACCTGAGTCTCGTCACTAACCTGATCGTGGAAGCGCACCTGATAGCCGACACGCCCGCCCAGCGGCGTCTGTAGCTCCTCTGCGATTCGGTTAGCAACAGTGCGCGCAGCCAGGCGGCGCGGCTGGGTATGACCAATAAGGCCTTTGGTGCCCAATCCCAGTTCCAGACAGAGTTTGGGTAGCTGTGTGGTTTTACCTGAGCCCGTCTCGCCGGCAATCACAATCACCTGATTGTTGCGCAGCGCCTCAAGTATTGCCGGGCGGTGCTCAGAGACAGGGAGATCAGGGTAGTTGATCGGCTGCTGATTTAGCAGTTCAAACGCCTGCACCCGCTCCATCGATGCAAGAATACGATCCTCAACCTTGGCGCGCGCCTCGTCATCGCCCTCCTGCAGGCGTCCAATAGCTTGGCGCAACGGAAAACGGTCGGCGATACGACAGGCATCAAGTTGGTTGTAGAGGGGTTTTAGCGACATGGCTCAGCTATACGGCAAAAATAAGGGGCAGGATTCTACCGTACTCACAGTTTTACGCCCAGTTCAGTTTTAACGGGCTGCTCGTCGTCAGCCGGAGTCTTCGTCAGCTAGAACCTTCGTCAGCGAGGGCTCCGGCAGACTCTCCTGCACTAGGCGAGCACGTTGCAATCGACCCGAGGCGCTGTGGGGTAGCGAGTTTCTAAACTCAACCAGATCCGGCACCTTGTAGCGTGTCAGGCGCTGGCGACAGTATTCACGCACCTGCCGCTGAGTGAGACGCCTATCGTTGGTGACAACAAAGAGCTTTATCCGCTGGGTGCCATCCTCATTGGGCAAGCCCACCACCGCACACTCCAACACACTAGGATGTTTGCTGACGATAGTCTCGACCTCCGAGGGGTAGACCCTGAAACCGGGCACGCGAATCACTTCGGCCTGGCGCTCAATCAACTCGAGCTCGCCATCGGAGTGAAGTCGACCAATATCCGCGGTGCGCAGCCAACCATCAGGGGTAAACGGGAAGAGACCGCGTTCGCTCTGCCCGACGTAGCCCCGCATCACTTGCGCCCCCTGCACTTGTATCTCACCTTTGGCACCGGTGGGAAGCACCTCGCCCGCATCATCAACAATACGAATTTGAGTTTGGTAGAGCGGTTTACCCAAATAACCTGCCACGCCACGCATCTCGATATCGAAGGTGATCACCGGCGACGCCTCGGTTAAACCGTAACCCTGAGCAATAGGCGAGCGGGTAATTTCGCGCCAACGCTGCGCAGCGCGCTCGTTCAGTGTGGCACCGCCGCAGATAGTGTACTGCAGCTCTTTAAAGCTCAGTTGCGGGAACAGCGGATCCTGACAGAGCGCCATGAAGACCGGGCTAATTCCCACAAACACCTCAGGCACAAAGCGATCAAACTGCTCGGCGATCAGCGCGCTGTCACGGATGTTCGTCACCAGCGCTACAGCCCCACCGCGCATCCAGTTGGTTAGCATCAGCATTAGGGGGTACGAAAAATAGAGCGGCAATGAGATCAGCATGCGCTCTTGGCGGCTGGAGCCCGCACGGCTCATGCACTCGCTGAGCTGCATCATATTGGCAACCAGGTTGGCATGCGACAGCATCACCCCTTTGGGAGCGGCCGTAGTACCACTGGTGTACTCAATCAGTGCCAGGTCACTGCTCTGGGTGTTGGGCCAGGCGTGGAAGATCGAACGACCGTACTCCAAGCCCTCCGACAACCACCGCACCGGGTGGTCTCCGACTCGCATCTTAAACGGCCGCATCGCCTGGCCTAACCGGCGCTCCAGGAGGTTGCCAAAATCGAGCCGGCCGCTAAAGATAATTTTCGGCGGTTGTTCAAACGCGTTAAAAAATGCCAGATGCTCCGCCTGTTGAGGTACTGAGATGGTAGCTTTCGCGCCCGTTTCACGAATTACGCGTTCAACCTCCTGGGCACTGGAGTTAGACGACACAAGCACCGGTACCAAACCTGCGCGTATCGCGGCGAAGAGTGTAACTGGCAGATGCAGGTCGTTGGGCAGGCGCACAACAATACGCGAATGCGGTTGCAGGCCCAGCTCACGGCTAAACCAGAGCGCTAGGCTGCGGGAGTACTCATCCAACTGTTCAAAAGTTAACGAATCATCACCACAGACCAGCGCTGTCGCATCGGCTTGGCGCTCGGCCAGCCAACTAACGAAATCGGAGAGGTTGGTGAAGGCCAACCTAACTTACCTCACTGCTTTGCATACGTTGCGACAGCTCACCGTGGCGGAAAACGAGGAGTTCTCCGGTCTGCAGCGCTTGCCACTGCTCGTTATCGGTCAGCGGCTCAGTTGCGATGACAGAGACCACATCATCCGCGTGGGTCTCGCTACAGAAATCCACCACCAATTCGGTATCTTTAAGCTGCGCCTCGCCAAAAGGGGCTTTGCGGGTCAGCCAATGCAGCTTAGTGGTGCAGTAACAGAACAGGTACTCAGATTCACTCAACAGCATATTGAACACACCCAAAGCACGGAGTTTCGCTGCACAAGTCTCGATAAAGTGCATCAGCTTTGCCATATCTGCCGGCCGCTCGGGAAACTCTTTACGAATCTGCCCCATCAACCAACAGAAGGCGTACTCAGAGTCAGTGGTACCGACCGGTTTGTAGAACTCTAGCGGCCAATCGAACAGGGTCTTATCAAGCTGACCATTGTGGGCAAAGGTCCAGGTAAAGCCCCAGAGCTCGCGACTGAACGGGTGGGTATTCTCTAGATTCACACCGCCGACATTTGCCTGACGAATATGACTAATTACTGTGTGGCTCTTGATCGGATAGTTGCAGATCAACTGCGCTATGGGCGAGTCAAAACTGGGATTGGGGTCATGGAAAGCACGCAGCGCATGCCCCTCATAAAAGCCGATACCCCAACCGTCGCGGTGAGGACCTGTGGCACCCCCGCGTTGCATCAGACCGGCAAAACTAAAACAGATATCGGTCGGGACGTTGGCGCTCATACCTAGCAGTTCACACATCGATCTTTCTTAACCATCCTTGAGTGTTATTTGAGTGGGCAGCGAATCCAGCAGGTTATCCAGCGTCACCTCAGGGTCAGCGTCTTGCTGAGCGGACATGGGTTGTTCCAGCAACTCATGCACTTCTTCGATCACAGTCGCTTCCAATCCGGGGTAGATACGCTCCCCTAAAAACTCGGAATGCTCTTCGATCTGGAGCTGTTCGCACGCCACGCGCCCGCGAAATACGCCGCCCTTGAAAACATGCAATCGGTCACACTGCAGCTCACCGTCGAATTGACCGGTTAACAGCACCTCGTGCGCCCGGGCACGCCCTTTGAATACACCACCGCGCCCTACAATAAGACTAGAGTGTGTATCCAGCAGACCATCGAACTCGCCATTGATATGCAGTGAGCCGTCAATCAACAACTCACCTGCAAGGCGCGCGCCCTTGGGTACTATTGTGATGCTGTTGTTGCCATGCGAAGCGGATATTGCTTTCCTAAGGAATCCCACTTGATCTCTCCAACCTGCTCAAACAGCTGCTCGTAGTTATCCAGCGACCAGCTCATAAAGGGCGCCGGGTCCAGTGCCGTCCAGAGCTGTCGTACCTCATAGTGTAGATGAGGCCCGGTAGAACGCCCGGTACTGCCACTCTCAGCGATCTGCTGCCCTTTAACCACATATTCGCCCGGGCGCACCAACAGCTTGTTTAGATGAGCATAGTAGGTCCTAAAACCAAAACTGTGCTGAATGCGGATTATCTTACCGAACCCGCCCTTATTATCGGTACCGGCGGTCTCCACTATACCATCTGCAGTCGCGTAGACCGGTGTCCCCCTCGCCATCTTCAGGTCGACCCCGCGGTGCATCGCCTTCTTCTTGGTCACTGGGTGGATACGTGAGCCAAAGTCGCTATTTACCCGCTCAAATTGTGCTGGCAGCCCATTAGGGATCATATTCAGCAGCAACCTTCGCTCCCGGGCACGCGCTTCGATTAATGCGGCACTGGCGGCTGCATCCAATCCCTGAAGCTGATCGGTAAGACCCAGAGTTGCGCCCAGCTCAGTCAGACTCTGCGTCAGCTCCTCATTCTGGTTCTCCAGCGCAGCACGCGCGCGGGCTAATTCATCAAGTGCCGCGAGCTGCTGATCCATCAACTCGTTATCTTGCAAGCGCGCCTGGGCCAACTCCTTCATCTCAGCCTCGAGCGTCTCACGCTCGCTGGCTATACCTTCCATCTGTGCTTCGAGCGATTCACGATCCTGCGCTAAGGATTCGAGCCGGCCAGTCAGACTATCTAACTCAGACAAGTAGAGCTGCTGGCTACCGAGGGCCTCTTGATACCGTACCTCCAGTGCCTCGCGCTCCACCTCAAGTAGGTTACGTTGCTCCGTTACCTCTTCCAACGTCATATTGAGCTGGTCATATTCAGAACCCAGGGCCAGATGTTCAGACTCCAGAATCTGCAAGTCGTCAGTCGCACGGATAAGGAGGTAGTTGGAAAGCGCAAAGGCGCCACCGGCGACTATCAATAGGATGAGGATAGCGTAGCGTGCAACCTGCCCCAATGTTATCTGGCGAGTACCATGGAGCGTTGTCAGTGTGATTACCAGTTTGCGGCGCACGTTGTTCCAGCCTGCCTGAAGTGCCGAAGAATAGCCCTCTACTATAAAGATTAACTAACCGCCCTGAAAGTTCCGGTCTACACTGAATAGAAATAATCCGGACAGGCCAATCAACGTCGATGCTGCCCTTATCTATCTATCTGTCAGATGAATACTCAGTACTGGATCTGAAGACTCTCTACCGAGCTATTGAGCACTATCTGTATATGCCGGATCCTGAGCTCGAAGAGGCGTTAGGGGCCTTCCTTATTTACCCGCTCGAGCCCCAAAGCTCCGAACTGCCCTCGCTCGCAGAGCTTGAGATGTACGAGCCAATCGATCACGCAGAGGCCAATCGAAACTTTAACCGTTATCTGACTGAGGCAAGTGATACCTCTCCACTCTTTATATACCCACAGCATCTGCATCCGCGATTTAACGCGTTGATATACCCTCGCATCGAGAAGGACCTGCTCAAGCGTCTGATGCCACTGATCCCGGATGAGAGCGATGACCCCGTCTATCTGGCACCGATTGATGAGGAGCGCCTATCGGTTGAACTACAACTGCTCGTGCAGCTTATCCAGTCCGGCGCCTATCGCGATCGAATCGGGATCTGCATCAGTTGTGCGTCAAAGCGCGCGATTCCCACTCTGGGTTGGTTACAGAAGCTGGCCCAGAGCGAAGGGATCCTGATTCCGATCTGTCTGTTGCGTGGAGACAATTTAGAGCAACAGAGCCGCAGCGCACTCATTGAAGCACTGCCGGACTATCCGATTCTGCGCTCCCGCGCACTTATCGATGCCCAATACCGTTTCGCTTTCGAACTTTTAGCCAGTGAATCCGGCTCTGAGCTAAAGCCGATGTTAATCGACCCTCCCGCCGATCTGCTCGGACGGGCTCAAGCAAACCAGTGGCCCTGTTTCTGCGCACCACACTGGAGTGCAATCGATCCGCAGCTGGACAACCTACCTACGCCACCGGAGCTCTTCGCAGACGAACGCCAGCGCGCTGAGGGTTTTATGCTGAGCCAGCCCGGCTTGGCCGATGCAATAGCGACTCAGGTCGAAACACTATGCACTGATGATCGACCTGTTCAGCCAGTCATCAATGGCACCCTGCGCAAGAGCAGTGAGATTGTTGATATCTGCGCGACCCAGGATGTGAATCAAATTATAGGTCAGCGCATGATCCCCAGCGAAGATCAAGTGCGCGAGGCCCTTGCCGTGGTTGAGGAGGCACAGACAGCTTGGGATCTGCTGAGTGTGGAGGAGCGCAGTCGACGGTTAATGGAGTTCGCTCGCCTGGTTAATGAGAAGCGCTTGGAGATCGCGACACTGCTCGCCTATGAGACCGGCAAACCCATCAAACATGCGCTGGGTGAAGTGCGCGATGCAATAGACCTCGCCTATTACTACTGCAGCGCTGCCAAGGAACAACTAGCCGACCGACCGCTGTTTGAAGATCAGTTCTCACAACATCAGCTCGAGCTGCACGGTCGCGGAGTGATACTCGCGATCCCAAGCAGCGAAACCCCTGTCGCAGAGCTGGTTGGCTCGGGCACCGCGGCGCTGCTTGCGGGTAATGGGCTGGTCGTCAAGCCGGCTGAAAACGCCTCAATGACCTCGATGCGACTGTTTGAGCTCCTGCTACAGGCTTTGGTTCCGACAGCGTTGGTTGCTTTTTTACCCGGAGGTCTGCGTGAGATCGGAAACTGGTTGCTAGAGGACTACCGCGTCAACGGCGTGATCTACACTGGGCTGGGGGTCAAGGGCTCAGAGATCAGTGCACAACTGGCTAACCGACCCGGCGCCCAGCTGATCCCTGTAGCCGTTAACTCCGAAGGTCAGTCACTGGTAATGATCGATCGTGATCAGGAGATCCACGCCAACCTGCCACGCCTGCTACACGAGTCCTTCAGCGCATCGAGCCAGTACCCTCTCTGCTCACATGTTGTCTACCTCGAGGAGGAGATTGCTGAGGAGTACGAGAGAGCCATCATCAATGCGGTGTCACTGATACAGCTGGGTTCACCGCTGAGTCTGCAGACAGACCTTGGCCCGGTAAGCAGTATCTATCGGATGAACGCCCTGCATGATTTGATCGAGCGACTGCGGGTTAAAGGTCGGATCTTAGCTGAGCAGCCCACTCAGGAGCAGAACGAACAGGGTCTCTATGTCTCGCCAACTGTTATTCGACTTTACACACTCGATGAGCTGCAGGAGGTGATTCCGGGCCCGCTACTCTATCTGATCCGCTTCAGTCGAGACGATATCGACCGCGTCATCAACGAGATCAATCGTACGGGCTACGGGTTGAGTCTGAGCTTGTTTAGTGACAACCCAGTATTGAGGCACAAAATTGAGCGTCAGGTGCGCGTCGGCAATCTCAACTTCAATCACCCTGAACCACGCGCCAGTGGCGGCGCACTGCCCATGGGGGGCACAGGCCCATCGGGCACTGGGCCGCAGATCGGTGGCCCCCACTATCTACGCCACTTCACCAGCGAACGCACCGTCGTAACCTACAGGCGCTCTTAAGGTACGCAAGGTCTAACAGGCCAGTTCGAAACAGGGAACGTACGAGCTGTAGTCGATCTTCATTCGGCGCTGTTCGATAAAGGCTTTGAGTAGCTTATCCAACGCCTGCATGATCTCTTTATCACCGTCCAACTGGAACGGGCCAAACTGCTCAATTGCCCGAACACCGGGTTCTTTCACGTTGCCAGCGACTATGCCTGACAGTGCTCGGCGCAGCTCTGAGGCCAGCAGGTAATCAGGCTGATCTTTATGAAGATTCAGCCCCGCCATGTTGGCGTGAGTCGGGTCAAATGGATGTTGTACCTCATCCGGGATAAACAACTCCCAGTTGTAGTGGTAGGCAGTCCCAGCCGCCTTGCGATGTTCGGTGACTGCATCCAGTCCCTGCTTCATCAGTTTGGAGACGCGCGCTGGATCATTAACGACCACTTCGTACATCGAACGTGCTCTCTCGCCCAAAGTGGCAGCAATAAATTCATCGATCTGTTCAAAGTAGGCTTCGCTCCCCTCTGGACCGGTAAAGATAAACGGATAGGGAATATCCCGGTTCTCTTCTCGCAGCAGAATCGAAAGCATGTAGAGAATCTCTTCAGCTGTACCCGCGCCGCCGGGGAATACGATGATGCCGTGGCCCAAGCGCACAAAGGCCTCCAGGCGCTTCTCGATATCTGGCATGATAATCAGCTCAGACACAATCGGGTTGGGGGACTCCGCCGCAATGATCCCAGGTTCCGTGATGCCAATGTAGCGCGCATCTTTAACACGCTGCTTTGCGTGAGAGATCATCGCCCCTTTCATCGGGCCTTTCATCGCGCCAGGGCCGCAGCCAGTACAGATGTTCAGGCCTCTAAGGCCCAACTCGTAACCCACACTCTTGGTGTAGTCATACTCAAACTCACCAATAGAGTGGCCACCCCAGCAGACAACAATATTAGGATGCACATGCGGCGCCAGCGCATCGGCGTGACGCAGAATATGGAACACCAAGTTGGTGAGCTGAGCACTTTGAGCCAGCCCCTGCCCCACCTCATCGAGCTCATCAACCACATAGATCAGGTCACGCAGGACTGAAAAGAGGTGCTCGCGGATACCCTGAATAATCTCACCGTCAACGAAAGCACGCGCCGGTGCGTTCTCCAGCTCTAGCTGGACGCCCTGGTGTTTGAGCGAGATGTGGACGTCGAAATCTTTGAATAGCTCGAGGACTTCACGCGTACTATCCATATCACTGCCGGTATTTAGGACCGCGAGTGCACACTGACGAAATAGCGGATAAACCCCAGAATCGCTGCGATCCTGCAGGCGTTCAACCTCATGCGGCGAGAGCATATCCAGACTTTCCAGCGGCTTGACGCTGGCGTTTACAAAAGCTTCATTCATGTATCTCTCCTTCGGCTCAAAAAAGCCCTCGATACGAAGCTGCGCTTCTCTATAACTATGACTCAAGCGCACTATTTAGCAAGTTATTTAGGCCGCAGTTAAGCCCATCAAAATTACATTAAGATGACATTTGTAAAAGTCGCTGCATTGGATTAGGTTGTAAGTGACGGAACACTCCTAGCCTACCGCCGATAAGGAACTGCTGATGGCTGCAACCAAGCTGTATATCCTCGATACCAACGTACTTCTCCATGACCCCAAGTGCCTTTTTGAGTTTAAAGAGCAAGACATTTGCATCCCAATGACCGTGCTCGAGGAGCTCGACGACATAAAAGACCGAAAGAAAAGTGTTGCCGGCGAAGCGCGCGCTGCGATTCGCCAAATCGATCGCATTATCTCAGCAGCCACCAAGCCCGAGCAGATCAAAAAGGGGGTACAGATCAGCTTTGAAGGTCAACCGTCCGACAAGCATGGCCAATTAAGTATCTTCCCAGACCACGAGCTTGGCGCGCGCCAAGGGTTTTTGCCGAGTGATCACAATAAAGATAACCGCATTATCAATTGCGCTTTGCACCTGCAGTCGACGCTAGCACAGCGCGAAGTGATACTGGTTACGAAAGATATCAACATGCGCTTGAAGGCCCTGGGTGCAGGGCTTGAGCGTTGTGAGGATTACCGCACCGATCAGTTGGTTTCGGATATTGATCTACTTCCCGCCGGACATAAGCATCTCGACCACCCCTTCTGGGAGGATGTAGAGAACGTCGAGAGCATCAACAAAGAGGGACACACCTACCACAAGGTCGCCCGCTCTGTGCTGCCGGACACTTACCCTAACGAGTATATCTACGACGACACCAAAGACTTTGCCGCACGTACTTCGATTGTCGATGGTGAGAACGTCATTCTTGAAGATCTCGGCTACGATCACCTGATGAATCAGAGCTGCTGGGGGATCTCGCCGATCAACATCCAGCAAGCGTTCGCGATGCAGGCAATGCTTGATGAGGAGATCGATCTGGCCGTACTCCTCGGTGCTGCAGGTTCGGGTAAAACCTTGATCGCACTAGCTTGTGCCCTAGAGCTCGTTATCGAAGAGCAGCGCTATAACAAGATTATTGTGACCCGTTCCACGCCACCCGTCGCTGAGGATATCGGCTTCCTGCCCGGCACCGAGGAGGAGAAGATGACCCCTTGGTTGAGCGCTATTCAGGACAACCTAGAAGCGATGCACGAACAGGATGAGCGCCCACAGAGCAGTGTGAAGTATGCGATCGAGAAGGCGAATATTCAGTTTAAATCACTCAACTTCATTCGTGGACGTTCAATTCAGAACGCAATTGTACTGATCGATGAGTCACAGAACCTAACCCCACAGCAGCTCAAAACGATTCTGACCCGCTGTGGTAAGAATACTAAGATGGTCTGCCTCGGTAACTTGGCACAGATAGATTCAAACTACCTGACAGCGACCACTTCGGGTCTGACCTACATTGTGGAGCGCTTCCGCGACTACGAGGGTGCGGCGAGCATCCACTTCGAGGGTATCTTCCGCTCACCTCTGGCCGAATACGCCGAAGAGCACCTCTAATCGCTGTATACGCCTAAGGAACCAGCGCCTGTATCCCATCCGGGGTCAGGCGTTGGCGTCTGTGCCCTTCGCGTCGCAACTCGAGCCAATCAATTTCGGTCAGATGAAACCTCAAAATCGCTAACTGGGGGCCGACGTGAGCGACAGAATTAACGTCCAAGATTTCACCAGGTGCTTGCGGCGTCAGATAGTCTTGAGCGGCGTGAGTATCCTTGATTCTCTCCCAAAGCTGATCAGTCTCTACACCGTGGGCGATCACCTCAGTCGTTGCTTCACAGCGCAACTGCCAGCGTTTCTCGCGATCCCACAACAGTAGCTGCGCCCGAGGCTGACGCCTAAGCTGATCCACCTTCGGTGAGCGCTTGTCAGTGTATACAGTTAGCGACCAAGCGTCGGCCTCGCGCAGTATCACCGAGCGCGCTTGAGGCAGCCCTTCGCAATCGATCGTCGCAAGTGTGATCACTCGAGCTGAATTGGATGAATCCGCTGCGATATCAGCAAGATACCCCCAGAGAAAGTCAGGTTTAGCGATCGAAAAAGGATCCATCAGCGCCCCGAACGAACTATACATTGGTGTAAGAGATCAACTTTATTACAGCTGTAACCTCAACAAATACGGGCGTTAGATTCTTTCAGACTTGGTTAATAACAAATATCAATAATAAGTCGACTTATACTCAATGCTGCGGCGCAATATAATGCGCCAAAATTCGCAAACCCGCGAAGAGTGGTTTAGCCGAGCGTGCATCAAAAGTGTACCGCCACACTAAGCCAGCTCACTTGTGTAACTGCAAAGGGGTACAACAGGTATGAATGAGCGTGAAGTAGACGTCCTGCTAGTGGGCGCCGGTGCCATGAGCACTACGCTAGGTGTAATGCTGCAGGAGTTAGATCCTGAGCTGAAAGTTGCTATGGTAGAACGCCTTGATCATGTTGCCTATGAGAGCACGGACGGTCTCAACAATGCTGGCACAGGCCACGCAGCCTACTGTGAGCTGAACTACACACCCAAACAAGCCGATGGCAGCGTAAACTGCGATAAAGCCTACGCGATCAACGCGTCGTTCGAAGTGAGCCTGCAGTTCTGGTCATATCTGGTTAACAAGGGCGCTCTGCCCTACCCGAGCAAATTCATTAACCCGACGCCGCACTGCTCGTTTGTTTGGGGTCAGGAGAACGTCGAATTCTTGCGTACGCGCCACGCTGCACTCTCGGCACATCATCAGTTTGCCGACATGGAGTTCAGCGACGATCCTGAGGTGATTGAGCAGTGGATGCCGCTGATCATGCAGAACCGTCCAGCCGGCGAACCAATTGCAGCGACACGTGTACGTTACGGCTCGGACGTCAACTTCGGGGAACTAGCGCGTTACCTGGTTAACTACCTTGAGCTTAAACAGAACTTCGAACTGATGCTCGGTCGCTACGTAACCGATCTGAAACAGAACGCCGACAAAACCTGGACTGTTGGCCTCAAGCACAGCTCTAAACCCGAAACCGAGAAAGTGCGTGCCAAGTTCGTCTTCTTAGGCGCAGGTGGCGGTGCACTGCCACTGCTGCAGAAGTCTGGCATTCCTGAGGGCAACGGCTATGGCGGCTTCCCTGTCAGCGGCCAGTGGCTGATTTGTAAGAATGACGATGTAATTGAGAAACATGCAGCCAAGGTCTACGGTATGGCTCCGATCGGTGCACCACCGATGTCGGTTCCTCACTTGGACACACGTGTGATCAACGGCAAGAAAGCGCTGCTGTTTGGACCTTTCGCCGGCTTCACAACCAAGTTTTTGAAAAAAGGTTCATTGATGGACCTGCCGATGTCGATCAGTGCCGATAACTTCCTACCGATGATGTCAGTCGCGAAGAACAACTTCGACCTCACCAAATACCTCGTCTCTGAAGTGATGCAGACGCATACCTCACGGGTTGAGGCGCTGCGCACTTTCTTCCCCGACGCGAAAGAGGAGGACTGGGAGCTCTCATTCGCCGGCCAGCGCGTGCAAATTATCAAGCCCGGTGTAGATACCAAGGGTAAACTCGAGTTCGGTACCGAGGTGATCTCATCTCAGGACGGTTCTCTAGCCGCTTTGCTTGGTGCTTCTCCGGGTGCATCGACGGCAGCTGGAACGATGATCTCGATCATCGAGCGCTGTTTTGCAGAGCGTCTGGACCAGGGTTGGGGCGAGCGCCTCAAAGAGATGGTGCCATCCTACGGTGAATCTCTGACTGAGAACGCTGAACTGCTCAATTCCATCCGGCAGAACACCTTGTCGACACTGCGACTGGATTCAGCGGCTAACTAAGCCGCTGTATCTGCTGTCCAAATCCACCACCTCTGCGTTGGCTGCTCTCGTTGGCAACTCTCGTTGGCATTTGGGGTCCCTACCGCTAATATACGAGCCAACGCGGAGATCCTCTTTTGAAGCAGCTACTGAGCGCATTCCTAATCTTACTGGTACGTGGTTATCAGCTCTTTCTTAGCCCAATCATGGGCCAGAACTGCCGTTTTTATCCAACCTGCTCTAGCTATACTATGGAAGCGATAGAACTCTATGGCCCATTCAAAGGGCTATGGCTAGGAATCAAACGGATCAGCCGCTGCCATCCTGGCTCGGATGGGGGCATTGACCCGGTACCGGGCACCGAAGAACAGTACCGGCTTGAAGAGCCCAGCTGTGAAGAGCCCTGCTGTGATGAACGCAAAAAGTCTCGCGACGATGCTTGAATAAGGACGCCGACCAATGTTCTCAACCCTAACACTGTCGATCATCACACTTAGCTACCTCGGGCTGCTCTTTGTTTTGGCGGTCTATGTGGAGAAGCGCGCACGCGTGCGTGGCGGTTTTACCAATTCGCCCTGGGTATATGCACTGTCGCTGGCAGTCTTCTTCACCAGTTGGACCTTTTACGGCAGTGTCGGCTTTGCGATTAATAACGGCCTACAGTTTTTCGCAATCTACGTCGGTGCAATAGCCGGCTTAATCTTCGGTGCCAAAGCGCTTAAGCGGATGATTCTGGCAAAACAGAACCTGCGCCTCACCTCAGTAGCGGATCTGATATCTACGCGCTACCGTCGTTCTCAGCGGATCGCCGCACTGGTAACTCTGGCCTGTTTGATCGGCTTAATGCCCTATATTGTGCTGCAGTTGCGTGCCATTGGCAGTGCTGTTGATCTACTCACGCCTAGCACCGAAACCATTGGTTGGAGCCTTGATGGCGTATTGATCACACTTATGATGGCGCTGATCACTATCATCTTTGGGGTACGCCGCTTGGATCCGACCGAGCGCCACGAGGGGATCATCGCAGTTCTGGTTGCCGAGTGCCTAGTTAAGCTCTTTGCGCTGCTCGCACTCGGTGCCTATGTCACCTACGGGGTGTTTGATGGCTTCAGCGATATACTGCGTCAACTCGACCAAGCCGGACTGCAGCAGGTCTACTCCTTTGGCTCGGAGGGTGCCGGCTACAGTTGGGTAGCGCTGATCCTACTTGGCGCCGCTGCCATTGTGTTACTGCCGCGTCAGTTCCACGTCACTGTAGTCGAAAATTCCAACCCGGAACATCTAAGCACGGCGGTCGGCCTTTTCCCCTTCTATACGATTCTGATCAATCTGTTTGTTATCCCACTCGCTGGCGCCGGCCTGTTGCTCGGATTACCGGCCGAACAGGGAGATCAATTTGTGCTGCTGATACCGCAGTTACTTAACTCACCCGCGCTTACTCTCATCGCCTATATCGGCGGTTTTGCGGCAGCCACCGGCATGATCATTGTCACCACACTGACATTGGCCACAATGGCATCCAACCACCTGGTGATACCTATCTGGCGCCGCTTGCGACCCGGTACTAACCTCGCCAGCTCACTGCTAGAGATTCGCTGGGCGCTAGTCGTACTGATACTGATGCTCTCTTACGGTTTCGCCGCTAGCCTGCATGCGAGCTATATTCTAGTCGCGCTTGGCCTAATCTCTTTTGCCGCTATCCTGCAACTCGTACCTGCCGGATTGGTAGGGCTGTTTTGGCGTGGAGGCAACTCGCTCGGCGCAGCCCTAGGGTTGCTCGTGGGCTACGGTCTTTGGGCATTCACTTTAGTAATACCCGCGATGGTGCGTGAGGGCTGGATTGATGCCTCGCTGATGACCGACGGCCTGTTTGGCCAGTTCTGGCTACGTCCCGAAGCCCTGTTTGGTTATGAAGGCCTACCGTCGTTGGCGCACTCAGTATTCTGGTCATTGGGCTTTAATCTTCTCTTCTACATTGTCGGTAGCCTCGCTTACCGTCCCCACAAGATGGAGCGCAGCCTACGAGTCGAACTTTTCGATACGATGGAGAAAGGTGAGTCTACTGTGTTCCGCCACGCCAGACCGACGGGCCTGGAGTCCTACATCCTGCGCGAACCGAAGATGGTTGAGGTTGAGCAACTACTCAAACGCTACCTAACCGGCGATAAAGCAGATCTCATGTTGCAGAGCGTCTGTGAGGACCTACAACTGGGTAGCAAGTCGACCCTAACTATTATCGAGCTAATGGAGCTTCACCGCATGATCGAGCAGCGCCTAGCGGGTTCTATAGGCGCGGCCTCGGCCCACTCGGCGATTGAAGAGGCGATTGACTACTCTGAGCGTGAAGCAGCTGATCTGCGCTCGCTCTTCAGCCACCTCGCAAGCGAACTTAACGCCTCAGTTATCGAGAACGATTCAGACGGCGAAGGGATTGATATGCTAGCCCGCCTGCAGGAGTCCAACGAAGAGCAGACGCAGAAGCTCAAGAGCCTTCAGCGTCGCGTGGAACAGCTTGAGGAGACAGTGGACCGTCAGTACAAAGAGATCTTCGATTACCGAGTGACGGCCCAGCGTCTGCAGGTAGAGCGCGAGGATCTGATCAAGAAGCTGGACCGGCGCGGCAAGCCCACGGAGTAACGCCACAACATCAGTAGGAACGATGTAGCGCGTAGCGCTATTTCGCGATAACCATCAGGGGGACAAATCGGGAAATAGCGCTGCGCGCTTTCTCCCTCATACAGAATTACTCTGCGTCGCGTTTCACGTGCACATCCATCTGGGGATAGGGAATTGAGATACCCTCTTCATCAAAGCGCAGCTTCACTTTCTCGGTGATATCCCAGAAGGTAGGCCAGTAGTCTGAAGTGTTCACCCAGGGGCGCACGATAAAGTTAACGCTGCTGTCTGCTAGAGCACCCACCGCAACTACCGGTTCTGGCTCAGGCAATACTCGCGGATCTGCCTTTACGATCTCCATCAGAATAGCTTTCGCTTTGCGCAGATCATCATCGTAGCTAATGCCAAACACCATATCGACACGCCGTGTAGGGCGACGGTTATAGTTGGTAATAGTATCTGAGTAGATCGCTCCATTTGGCACTATCACTTCACGGTTATCTCCGGTACGCATTACCGTACTAAAAATCGTGATACTTTCAGCAATGCCTGATACACCGGCAACTTCAACAAAGTCTCCCTCTTTGAATGGACGGAAGAAGATCAGTAGCACACCCGCGGCGAAGTTTTTCAGTGAATCTTGTAGCGCAAGACCGATAGCAAGACCTGCAGCGCCCACCAAGGCGATCAGCGAAGTAGTATCAACACCCAGTTGTCCGAGCGAGGCAACTACGACCACCAGTGTCAGAAGTACAGACACTATCGACAGAATAAAGCGCACCAACATCTGATCGAGCTTGGTGCGCTCGAGCACTCTCTTCAGCACCTTGCCCAGCAGACCGCTTATCCAACGACCGGCAATAAATATGACGAGCGCCAGGCCAAAGTTGATCCCCCAGGGCACCACGTAAGTCTCTAGTAACACATCTAGTTCAGGCATGGTTCGTTTCTATCTCCAGTCGGGCTAAAATAGTCTGTCTTATCTGCATGCGGCAAATGTTGTTAAGGTTTGACTCATACGTCGCAGTATAGTTTAGTCAACAACTGTTTGGTCACTCAAAGTTTCGATTATTGTTGTTTGATTTGCTTGGTTAATTTTTTCTGGGTTGTTTATGTTAAAACGTCTTATCTCCTCTTCTGCCCTCGCCTTCGCCCTGTTTGTAGCTCCCGTTCAGGCTGCTTTCATCGCTGATGATGTACAACTGTTTATGCACTCAGGACCCAGTTACGAGTACCGTATCAGTGGGCGTGTACGCAGCGGTGAAGCGGTGGAGATCCTCGAAACCTCAGGAGACTACACCAAGATCCGACTCGAGAGTGAACGCGAGGGCTGGGTCCCAAGTCGCTACGTTGCAGAGGGCCGCAGCGCGCTGGAGCAGCTTCCGGTGCTGCAGCAAACGCTTTCAGAGCGCGAAGCGCAGGTAAAACAGCAGGCTGACGAGATCCAAATTTTGCGCGCACGCGTTACAACACTAGAGAGCGAAAATGGTGACTTCACCGAACAGGTCGTGAAGCGTGATACCCAAATTAGAGATCTGCAATTTGAACTGCAGAACATGGATCAGTCCAATCTGATGCGTTGGCTCACTCATGGCGGCATCATCGCCCTAGCCGGTGTCATTATTGGTTTGATCATTCCAAACCTGCCGAAACGCCGAAAGCCACGTGATGAGTGGTTCTAACGCGACTGCAGATGTTGGTCTAAGCTAGGGATAAAGAGTTAGGTATAAGGAGAAGTATCCAATGGAGGCGATTATGTCTTTGTTACTGGTTACAGCAGCTCTGGCTGCAGTTGTTTGGGTTGGTCTGAAAAGTCTGAAGGCAAACTCTGAAAAAGCGGCACTGCAACCTATTCGCATTGAGGATGAGCAACGTCAACGTCAGTTGCGTCAGCGCCGGCGATAAACCTAGCACTCAAAGTTAGAACAGCGATCCTGTCATCGAGTCCTCTTCGGGATCGCTTGGGCTAGGTTGTACAACTGCCTCTGCTTCCAGAACCCTGATCCCGGCATCTTGGAGCTGCGGATCCGCCTCTTGTAGAGCGCCTTCACCGGTCTGTACTTCCAACTCAGCGCCGTCCACAGGCTCTGAACTGACTCCTCCATCTACCATCGCCTCAGTCACTGGTACGGGTGTAAATTCGGCAAAACCACCTTCAAGGGTCCACTCCGAGTGCCCCTGCTCCACACGTACAACGCCTTTGAAGCGTTGCTGTAGATACGGTACCACATCCTCCATTGTGTCGATGTCACAGAGAATAACGCCGCCGCGCCCATCATCAGTCGTAAAGAGGTAGGACTTCACTCAATTGCCTTCTTAAGAAAACTGGTTCTGAGCGCCAAGTTTAAAGCAACTCCCCCACCTCAGCCAGTCTCTGGATTCGGTGCTAGACTGAAAGGGTTAATAAGAACCGCTTCTCCAGCTCAGGATCTTCAGATGAATGTTAGTGACCTTCTAGCGATCGTAATCGAGCCCTCAAATATGCAGCGTAAACTGATTGTTGCCGCATTAGAGCGCCAAGGCGTAAACGATATTGAGGAGTTTGATGCGGCTCTTCCAGCGCTCGAGCGTATGAAAACCGTCATGCCTGATCTGGTGCTCTCGTCGATGCATCTAAGTGATATGACTGGCTCGGAACTGCTACACGAGATGCGCGAGACAGAGCGTCTGGCCGAGGTGACTTTCCTGCTGGTCTCATCCGAGACTCATTACCGCTATCTAGAACCAATTCGTCAGTCCGGCTCTATTGCAATTCTGCCAAAACCCTTCAAAGAGGAGGACTTGGCACGCGCTCTCGCCAGCACCCTCGCCTACCTTGATGCTCAGCATGAGGAGGGAGATGAGGAGTTTGAATTCCTGCGCGTTCTAATTGTTGATGACAGCCGAATGTCGCGCCGCTATGTGCACCAAATACTCACTTCCATCGGCATCAACGAGGTCGCTGAGGCAGAGAACGGAGCAGAGGCCCTGCAGTTGCTCAACGATCGAGAGTTTGACCTGATCATCTCGGACTACAACATGCCCGAGGTGGACGGTCGTGAGTTAGTGGAGCATATACGCCAGGACTCAACCCAGGCGACTCTGCCGATTTTGATGATTACGTCGGAGCAGAATGAGGCAAACTTGGCGGCTATTCAGAATGCTGGGGTCTCGGCACTCTGTAATAAGCCCCTCGCGTTTGAGGGGCTCAGAGGTTTGATCCGCAATCTTATTGCGGAGCATTGATTAGCCTTCGATTGGGAACGCTGGCAGTGTACAACCGCTGATCTGACGCGCGAGACGCAGCACCTGACAGCTGTAACCAAATTCATTGTCATACCATACGTAGAGCACGCAGCTCTTACCGCTCGAGATGGTTGCCAACGCATCCACAACCCCTGCAGAGCGCGAACCGACAAAGTCCGTTGATACCGCTTCAGGCGAATTAGAGTACCCCACCTGCTTCTGCAACTTAGAGTGCACCGCTACGTTGCGCAGGTAGTCATTGAGTGACTCACGATCCGACTCTTTCCCGAGGTTGAGATTCAGAATCGCCATTGAAACATTCGGTGTCGGAACGCGAATCGCATTACCTGTAAGTTTACCTTCAAGCTGTGGCAACGCTTTAGAGACAGCTTTAGCGGCGCCCGTTTCGGTGATCACCATGTTCAGCGCAGCAGCGCGGCCACGGCGATCACCTTTGTGGTAGTTGTCGATCAGGTTCTGATCGTTAGTGTAAGAGTGTACCGTCTCGACGTGACCATTCACGACGCCATACTCGTCATCCATCGCCTTAAGCACAGGAGTGATGGCGTTGGTTGTACAAGAAGCTGCTGACAAAATTGTGTCTTCAGCGGTGATATCGGACTGGTTTACACCCATTACGATGTTCTTCACGCCCTTACCTGGCGCGGTAAGGATCACGCGTGATGCCCCTTTGGATTGTAGGTGGCGAGACAGCGCCTCTTTGTCACGGAACATGCCGGTATTATCGATCACCAGCGCATTGTTGATACCGTAGGCGGTGTAATCCACCTCTTCAGGTGCGCTCGCGAAAATTACCTTAATCAGGTTGCCGTTAACGATCAGCGCTTCGTTGGCTGCATCAACCTGAATGGTGCCGTTGAATGAACCATGCACTGAGTCACGGCGCAACAAGCTGGCGCGTTTCTCTAGGTCGTTCTCCGCCTTCCCTTTGCGTACCACAATAGCGCGTAGTTTGAGGGAGTGATCTGCACCCGAGCGGTTGATCATCAGACGCGCTAGCAGGCGACCGATGCGACCGAAACCGTAGAGCACAACATCCTGGCCATCGTTCTCGTCGCTTTCCATTGCTGGAGCAAGCTCTTTAGCTAAGTAGGCACCGAGATCACCACCGCCCTGTTTACGGAAGTTAACTGCAAGCTTGCCCAGATCCACATGGGCGTTGCTGACACCCATCTGTGCGACGCGTTCAAGTACCGGAAAAGTATCAACGACAGAGAGCTCTTCACCCTCGATCTGACGTACATAGCGATGTGATTTGAGCAGATTGATTACTGAATTCTTTACACAGAGACGACCAAAGATAGAGGTCTCTACATTAGATTCGCGGTAGAGGCGTCCGATCAATGGGATCATCGCCTCAGCAATTGATTCACGGGCATTCCACTCTGCTAGCATCAGTTCTTGAGTCACGTCAGGCTCCAAATACAAGTCTATGTTGGTTGGGTTTAGAGGCAGATTGCCACAGCCTTGACAACTCCGGCCACAACCCTCACAAACACCCAAATTCCTGTTTTTGTTGTAAAAATACGCATCAAATATAAAAACGCTGACCGCTCGACGACGGTGCGTAAGTAAATTACGTATCTCTTACCAAACTCAGCAATAAGTAGGCCAGAATGGACGAAAAATTATTTATACCAAAGTAGGCAAAATTGCCGATTTTATTGAGATACAACGGTTAGATAAGAATCATTCTCAACTAGACTACAAGAACCTATATATCAGCCGAGACGCAGCATAATCTTGCGCAGAGTACGCTCTGCCTCATCAAAATCCTGCTCTTCGATTAACTCTTCGAGTTCAAGGTGCAGTGCACTGAGTTTCGCCCCTTTTAGAGCAGGCTTGAGCTCATTCAGCGTTAGAGCAGCGGTCTTCGCCTTACCCGATGACAATTCATCCACCAACTGCGCCAGCTTCAGCTCCAGTGGATCGATCTGAGGCTCTTGCTCGACGGTTTCGATAGTGTGTTGAGCTTGGCGCGAAGAGCCCGAACCCTCAGCATCCTGCTCAAAATAGGCATGAATTCGTTGATGTACCGCTGCGTCGCGGTAGCGCAGCGTTTGCAGCTGGGCATCTAGATCATCAAGTTCCTCTTTGCGCAGGCTCTGCTCTACGGCGGCAAACGCCTCAGAGAGGCTTTGGGCCCCGAGCATTGCGCTAACCGACTTAACGTTATGCGCCAGATCTGCCCCTACCTGCCACTCCTCTGCAGCTACAGCCTCACTGATTTTCTCGACGGTTTCATGGAAGCGATCGCGATAATCCTCTAACACCTCTTCGATGTACTCTTCCAGATTGGCGCATGAGCGCTTCATGCCAACGATAGGATCAATCTCAGGCGCCAGCTGTTTGGCTAGCTGTGCAACCTCAGGATCAAGGTGGTCCACTTCGGGAATCACTTCAGCGACGGCCGCTTCCGCCTGATCGGCAGACTGAGCAACCTCGGGAGCGAGCGCACTCACTAAGGTTCGATAGAGTTCACGACTGTCGATAGGCTTGGATATGTGCTCGTCCATACCTGCAGCCAGACTTTCAGCCCTCGCTTCAGAGCTCGCATGAGCGGTCATTGCGATAATCGGTAGTTTGGCAAAGCCGGATTTGCGTAGCTCGCGCGTCGCAGTTAAACCATCCATGCGGGGCATCTGCACGTCCATCAACACCAGGTCAAAGTGTTGCATCTCAACCCGCTCGATAGCCTCGATACCGTCAACTGCCAGATGGACGATTAAACCGAAGCGCTCAAGGAATGCCGTCGCAACGCGCTGATTCATCTCATTATCTTCAACCAGCAGTACCTCTTTGCCATGCAGCGGTTTGGTGTCGGGAGCGTCGGACTCAGACGGCAGCTTCACCGCCGAGGCGGGATCTATCAACGGTTTCTCGCCGGGTTCAAGCGGGATATCAAAGCTAAAACAGCTACCCTGACCTAACTCACTCTCAACGCAAAGCTCGCCCTGCATCAGATGCACTAGATCCACGGAGATAGTCAGCCCCAAACCGGTACCGCCAAAGCGACGCGTCGTGCTGCCATCTGCCTGCTCAAAGGGTTTGAATAATCGCTCTCTGAGCTCAGAACTGATCCCAATACCGGTGTCGCGCACACTAAAGGCGACTCTGTCGCCAACGGGGCGTTTAACGTAGTCAATTCGAAGCGCTATCTCCCCCTTGGCAGTAAACTTAGCCGCATTAGAGAGCAGGTTGACCAACACCTGGCGCAAACGTGTTGGGTCGCCACGCAGATAGCGCGGCAAATCTCTATCCAGTTCCAGACGCACAGCGACGTTCTCGCGGCGTGCCTGAATACGAATCGAATCCAGCGCCGACTCTGCTAGATGGCGGAGCTCAAAGTCGATACGCTCCAGCTCCACCTTACCCGCTTCAATTTTGGCAAAATCAAGCAGATCGTTGATCACGTTCAGCAGGCTGGTCGAGGCTTCATGGATACGCTCAAAGTAACTGCGCCCACCGACCGCTCGGTCATCATCTATCGCAAGCTCCGACATGCCGATAATAGCGTTCATTGGCGTGCGGATTTCGTGTGAAATGTTGGCAACAAACTCGGATTTAGCTCGACTCGCAGTTTCGGCCGCGTCGCGAGCCTGAACCAGGTCATTCATCGCAGAGCCTAGCTTGCGGTTGCTCAAGCGCAGGTTGTTCATGATCACAAGGTTACGGTTGGACAGGCTCGCGATAACAAAGAAGGTGACAACAAAAGAGGTCACTATGAAAGCGATCAGCAACAAAACGCTTGAGCGCTGCTCTTCTGCGAGGTGGATAATCGGTACTTGAACCACCTGTATACCGCGCACATCACCGACCACCCAATCTTTTTTCGGTGAGTCCGGATGGGAGTTGTGGCAAGCAACGCAGCCTGCGGTCATACGCAGAGGCAGTGCGAGGTTGAGGATGTCCCGACCATTCTCCGGAATGTACTCCAAATAATCTTTCTCGCCTCGCAGCACCGAGAGCTCGTTTAACGCACGCGCTTCGAACCCTTCCAGACGCTTCTGCTCGCGCCAGGGGAAGGGGTAGTTGCTAACAATATCAAAGCGTATGTCACCGCTGAACGAGTTAGCGTAATCGGCAAAATCTTTTGACAGGGTCGCCGGGACTGGCAGGGCGTTGTCTCGCTGATGATAGTCGTGAGTAATCTCTATATTGGAGCCGCTGACGCTCGGTAGGATCTCTTCAGCGTAGAAGTTGCGCAGATAGGAGATCAGGCTGGCATATTGCCGCGCAGTGTAGACCAGAGAAGAGCGTTCAACATTGCGCGTATGCCAGTAGGTAATTGCAAGTAGACCGGTCGTAACCATCAAAGTAGCCACAACCATTATCACTAACAGTCTGCGACTCGACTGGGACGCGATCATTCGTTCAACCCACCTTTTCGGTCCGTCATCTTACTCTCCTCAGCATCACGAATGTAACGTTCAGTCATGCTGAGGGATAGGTACCACACGGCCCCTACTATCAGCACCAACACCAGAAACATCGCTAAGGCCAACATAAAGCTCAGTTCACTAGCGGAAGCGCGCACTGCGTTCATCTCTTCAGTTCGATCAGCATAGATCTCTGCCACGCCAATAATCCGCCCGGCAGCGTTTGCCCCATCAACGGAACGCCTTACCGGTACGTAACTGGAGACCACATCACGGTCGTATACCACACCGCTGTAGCCGCCAAACTCTGAGCGCAGTTCAGAGACTGAGTAGGAACCGCCACGCATCGCAGCTTTAAAGCCCGGGTTGGCAGAGTAGTCCGCGCCGAGCTGGTTAGAATCAGATGAGTAGAGCGTTGTGCCACGCAGGTTATACAGCTTTATCTTGAGAAAATCGGTGCCCAGCATGAACTCGCGAATACGACCGTTAATCCGAGCGTACTCCTCGGGGCTAAGCGCGTTATTCTGCTGAGTAATATCGGAACTGAGCCTAATGGCGGGCTCAATCGCATCATACAGATCGTTGATGAATAGTAGCGTCAGATCCTGATTGGCTGCTTCACTCGCGGTCACTACCGCACTCTCCAGCCGCTGCGCAACGAGGCGGCTGGCAAGTTGATGAACCAAGATACCCGCGAGTACAACTGACGCTAGGGTCGCTAGCAGAGAAAGTGATGATTTACCGGACGCTGTCATAGGGATTCGAGTGTAGAGACATCCATATCTTTGTGTTTATGTAGAGAAAGATAGACCGGCATCTGAGATTGCGCCAATTATTGTCTTGAATGTCGTAAAAGACTTTTCTTACAGACCTACTGCTCCTCTCCATTGGATTTAAAAAATGTGTCACAATTCTGACTTATTATTTGGCGTAGTTCTGCATATGCCCGTCTCAAGAGGATAAGTCTGTGGCTGTTCGTGTTGGTATTAATGGTTTTGGTCGTATGGGTCGTCTGGTGCTGCGCACAGCATTTGACTGGCCAGAGTTTGAATTTGTACAGATCAACGATCCTGCCGGTGATGCTGCAACCCATGCCCACCTGCTCAATTTCGATTCCGTTCATGGTCGCTGGGCATCTGAAGCGATCAGCGAAGCCGATTGCATCATGATTAATGGACGTGCGATCCAAGTGACTAATAACCGATCTATCGCCGAGACGGACTGGAGCAACTGTGACCTAGTTATTGAGGCGAGCGGTAAGTTCAAAAGTCTGGATGCGCTGCAGGCCTACCTAGACCAGGGTGTAAAACGCGTCGTCGTGACAGCTCCGGTTGCCGATGAGGGCGCACTGAATATCGTGTATGGCGTTAACCATAACCTCTACAATCCTGCTCAGCACCGTATTGTGACTGCAGCCTCGTGCACAACTAACTGCCTGGCGCCCGTGGTCAAGGTGCTACAAGAGAAAATAGGTATAGTGCACGGTTCAATGACCACCGTACACGATCTTACCAACACCCAAACGATTCTGGATGCACCGCATAAGGATCTGCGTCGGGCACGTGCTTGTGGCACTAGCCTGATTCCGACTACAACAGGCTCAGCCAAGGCGATCACTAAGATCTTCCCAGAGCTTACTGGCAGACTGAACGGCCATGCCATTCGTGTGCCGCTCGCTAACGCCTCACTCACCGACTGCGTGTTTGAGCTCTCTCGCGCAACCTCGGCAGAGGAGTTAAACGGCTGGTTTAAAGAGGCTGCCGAAGGTGAGCTGAAGGATATCCTCGGCTACGAAGAGCGCCCACTCGTCTCTATCGACTACAAAACCGATCCGCGCTCGAGCATCATCGACGCACTATCCACGATGGTGATAAACGGCACCCAGGCGAAGATCTACGCTTGGTATGACAACGAGTGGGGCTACGTTAACCGCACCGCTGATCTGGCCCGCTACGTAGCGCTACTCGAGCAATAAGCTTGCTCAGCCAGTTCTCGCCAGGTGTACGCCAGTATCTGCTTGTAACAGGCAACTACTGGGCATTCACACTCACCGACGGCGCCCTGCGTATGTTGGTGGTGTTGCACTTTCATACGCTCGGCTATTCGCCGCTCGAGATCGCTCTGCTGTTTCTCTTCTATGAGTTCTTCGGTGTGGTCACCAATCTGGTGGGCGGATGGCTCGGTGCGCGTATCGGCCTGAACCGAACGATGAATATCGGACTGGGTCTTCAGGTGGTCGCGCTCGCGATGCTTCTGGTACCCGCAGCAATGCTTACAGTTCCCTGGGTGATGGCGGCTCAAGCACTCTCAGGCATTGCTAAAGACCTCAACAAAATGAGCGCAAAAAGCGCGATTAAACTGTTGATTCCTGACGGGGCCAATCAGTCGCTCTATCGTTGGGTTGCGTTTCTTACCGGCTCTAAGAACAGCCTTAAAGGTGCGGGCTTCTTCTTGGGCGGGTTCCTGCTTTGGTGGCTCGGTTTTCAGGGCGCTGTGCTGGTAATGGCAACATTGCTCAGTTTTACTCTGTTCTTAAGCCTCGTAAATTTGGGAAGGGATTTAGGCGTTGCTAAAAGTAAACCTAAGTTCTCTCAAATCTTCTCGAAAAGCGGCAATATCAATATTTTGTCAGCCGCACGCCTGTTTCTATTTGGTGCGCGGGATCTCTGGTTTGTCGTGGCCCTACCGGTTTATCTGAGCGCAGAGCTAGGATGGGCGCACACCGAGGTAAGCAGTTTTCTGGCGCTCTGGGTTATCGGCTATGGTGTTGTACAATCCTTGGCCCCCTACATCACCGGCAAGCGCAGTAACGCGCAGCCCAACCGAGCCCAACCTGTGCTCTGGTCGCTGGTGCTGCTCGTGCCCCTGTTAACCCTCGCAACACTATTACCCACTAGCTCAGACCCCGGCAGTTGGTTAGTCATTGGCCTGCTCGTCTTTGGAGCCCTATTTGCGATCAACTCCTCACTACACTCCTATCTGATTGTGAACCTTGCTGATCGTGATGCAGTTTCACTCGATGTTGGCTTCTACTACATGGCTAATGCTGCTGGGCGACTAATCGGTACGCTGCTATCCGGATACCTTTACCAGGCTTATGGACTTGAGACCTGCCTATGGGGCGCTGCACTCTTCATCCTCAGCTGTACATTCCTATCTAGCCAATTGAAATTTGACGGTTTTGCAAAGCAGTAATGATCGTTAAACTGTGCGCTCTATTTTTCGAGCTGCAGGAGCCTGACATTGAGCGTCCCCCTCCCCTTTACGCCCCCCACTAGAGCTGGCGACCTCAGACGGGTCGGTTCGGTGCAAGGCGCCGCGGCAGGTTGGTTAGTAGAGCAGCTTAGTCAGGCTGAAGAGCGTCCGATCCTAATCCTCTGCAACGACTCCGAGAGTGCTAGTCGACTGCGCCGTGAGATCCGCTTCTTCGCTGGCGAACAGCTTCCTGTGCTGCTCTTTCCCGATTGGGAGACGCTGGCCTATGACAACTTCTCTCCGCATCAGGATATCGTCTCTCAGCGTTTAGAGGCCCTGTACCGGCTACAGGCGATGCGCCGCGGCGTCTTGGTGGTGCCGGTAGCAACTGCTATGCAACGTATTGCACCTAAAGAGTATGTAGGCGGCAATGTTTTCTGGTTGGAGGCGGGCCAACAGCTCGACCCCGATCAGATGCGCACTCAGTTAATTGATGCGGGCTATTCGCTGGTTGATACCGTATACGAGCATGGTGAGTTTGCCGTGCGCGGTGCCATCATTGATCTCTACCCAATGGGTAGCAGTGAACCACTGCGTATCGACCTGTTTGATGATGAGATTGATACACTTCGCACCTTTGATCCAGAGACTCAGCGCTCCGTAGAGCAGGTCGAGCGGGTGCGCATATTGCCAGCACGCGAGCACCCCTTCCACAAAGAGGCGATTGATCAATTCAAAGCGCGCTGGCGCCAGCGCTTCGATGTGGACTACGGCAACTGCCCGATCTATCAGGATGTCTCTTCAGGTCTTGCACCGGCCGGTATTGAGTACTATCTGCCACTCTTCTTCGAACAGTGTGCAACGCTATTCGACTACTTACCTTCAAAAACGCTTATTGTTCAACATGCGGGCGGACATGATGCCGCAAAAGCTTTTGAAACCAGCGTACGCAACCGATTTGAAGAGCGTCAGGGCGACCTGACGCGTCCGATTTTGTCACCTGATGAGCTGTTTCTGACGGCCGATACACTTGCCAGTCAGCTGAAAAACTGGCCGATGGTTAGACTGAGTCTGACACCCGAAGAGATTAAGCCGGGGCGTGATAATCTGGAGAGCTGTGAGCCACCCAGCCTGAGTGCGGCGCCAACCGCAGCAGAGCCACTGCGGCCACTGGCTAATTTGATCAGTACTGCGGCTGAGCCGGTGTTGATCTGTGCTGAATCCGCAGGCCGGCGTGAAGCACTTCTTACCCAGCTCGGTGCCATGGAGATCAAACCCAAGCTTTTCGACTCCTGGGCAGCCTTCCTGAAAGCACCAGAGAAGGTCTCGATCTGTGTTGCTCCGATCGAACGTGGCCTCTATATTCCCGGTTCCGTGCAGCTGATAACCGAAGCGCAACTGTTCGGTAATCAGGTATTCCAACGCCGCCGACGCGACAAAGCAAAGGTCGACGCTGATCAAGCGATCAACCACCTGTCAGAGCTCACCATCGGTAGTCCCGTAGTGCACCTGGATCACGGCGTGGGCCGTTATCTGGGCCTGCAGACGATCGATATAGACAACTCACCAACCGAATTCCTCACGTTGGAGTATGCTCAGGGCTCGAAGCTCTACGTGCCGGTGGGTTCACTCCATCTGATCAGCCGCTACTCAGGCGCAGGCGATGAGAGCGCACCACTCCACAAACTGGGTACTGAACAGTGGAGCAAAGCACGACGTAAAGCCGCAGAGAAGGTACGTGATGCCGCAGCAGAGCTGCTGGATATCTACGCTCGACGCGCCGCTCGCGAGGGCTTCCAGTACAGTCTAGATGATCAGATGTACGAGCAGTTCTCGCGTGGATTCCCATTTGAGGAGACCGCCGACCAGGCGATGGCGATCGAAGCAGTTCGCCGCGATATGCAGGCTCCACAACCTATGGACCGCTTAGTCTGTGGTGATGTTGGCTTCGGTAAAACCGAGGTAGCGATGCGTGCCGCCTTTATCGCTGCACAGGCTGGCAAACAGGTCGCCGTGCTAGTACCAACGACACTGCTGGCACAACAGCACTTCGAGAACTTCCGCGACCGCTTCGCTGACTGGCCAGTTAAAGTGGAGCTGATCTCGCGCTTCCGTACCAGCAAGCAGCAGGATGCTATCATCGATCAGGTCCAGAAGGGGCAGGTAGATATCCTGATTGGCACGCATAAGCTGATTCAGGGTGATATCGAGTTCGCCAACCTTGGCCTACTGATTATCGATGAGGAGCACCGCTTCGGTGTGCAGCAGAAAGAGCGCCTCAAATCTCTGCGTTCTGAGGTCGATATACTCACGCTGACTGCAACGCCAATTCCGCGAACCCTCAACATGGCTATGTCTGGTATGCGAGATCTGTCGATCATCGCGACTCCGCCGGCGCGACGCCTGTCAGTGAAAACCTTTGTACGTCAGTACGATGCACCCCTTATCAAAGAGGCCATCCTGCGTGAGCTGTTGCGTGGTGGTCAGGTCTATCTGCTGCATAACGAAGTGAAAACGATTGAAGAGACCGCACGTAAGCTGACGGAGATGATTCCTGAGGCTCGCGTCGGCGTGGGACATGGACAGATGCGCGAGCGCGAGCTCGAGCAGGTGATGAGCGACTTCTACCACAAGCGTTTCAATGTCCTGGTCTGTACCACCATTATCGAAACCGGTATCGACGTTCCCAACGCCAATACCATTATCATTGACCGGGCAGATAAGTTCGGTCTGGCTCAACTGCACCAGCTGCGCGGTCGTGTGGGTCGTTCGCACCACCAGGCCTACGCCTATCTGCTGACGCCACACCCCAAAGCGATGACCAAAGACGCCTTGAAGCGGCTCGAAGCGATTGAAGAGGCAAGCACCCTCGGTGCTGGCTTTACGCTGGCGACCCATGACCTCGAAATCCGCGGTGCCGGGGAGTTGTTGGGTGATGAACAGAGCGGTCAGATGCAGACGATCGGCTTCAGTCTCTACATGGAGATGCTCGATCAGGCTGTTAAAGCGATTCAGGATGGCAAAACACCGAACCTCGATAAGCCGCTGCGCGGCGGCTGCGAGATCAATATGCGCTTGCCTGCATTGATTCCCGATGACTATCTGCCAGACGTACATAACCGACTGATTCTTTACAAACGCATCTCCGCGGCGAAATCGGATGAAGCGCTGCGGGAGTTGCAGGTAGAGATGATCGATCGCTTTGGTCTGTTACCACCATCACTGCAAAACCTGATACGTCAGACTAGTATTAAGCTCAATGCTGAGCGCTTGGGTATCGATAAGATTGATGTGGGTGCTGAGTCGGGTCGCCTTGAGTTCGGTGAGGAGACTGAGGTCGATCCGTTGACGCTGGTTAAACTGGTGCAGAGCAAGCCAACAGTCTATAAACTGGATGGAGCAACGGCGTTGCGTTTTAACAACTCGATGGCGCAGCCGGAGACCCGCTTCCAGACTTTGGAAGCGCTGTTGTCAATGTTAGAACCCAAGGCAGCCTAGCTAGATAGATAGCTGGATAGAAAGCCAGGTAGAGAACTGACTAAACAGTTAGAGAGAAGCAACTAAGGAGTAGAGTGAGGATGAAGTTGAAGCAGGCCACTGCTGCGCTCTTAATGGGTCTGAGCCTGAGCACGGCAGCCGTGCAGGTGCAGGCCGAGGATGAAACTGTCCTGCCGCTAGCCCCTGAACTCAAAGAGCAGGAGAATCTCTACACCGTTGAGATGGTTCTGTTCAAACAGAAGATTCCCGCCTACACCGAAGAGAGCTGGCCAACTGATCTACCAGCGATTGACTTCACTAACGCTCGCCTGCCACTTCCCAACGATGGCATGCCGCTGAGTGCAAATGAGGAGCTCGAGAAGAGTGACTATGCGCTGACTGATGAGGCGGCTCGCCTGACAAGCCAGGGCTATGAAGTGCTCTACCACAACTCTTGGCTAGAACAGTTCAACCCCAATACAGAGACCACACTGATGCTGGTCGACCCCTTTGGTGCATTCGAAGGAACTGTACGCATCGAACGTCTGCGCTACCTGCACGTCTACCCTGAGGTGAACCTCTACACTGCTACTGGCGCGGAACAGGCCGGCAGCGTCATCCGCATGCAGGAGAGTCGTCGCATGCGCTCAAAAGAGACACACTACATCGATCATCCGGTGTTAGGGATGTTGGTACTATTTCGCCCCGTTAAAGACGCCGAGTCTTAAGGTTTTTGTATGAGGGATCTCGGCGCAGCCGAGGTCGCGACAGCCGAATTACCGATCGCGAGTTGTCGGGCCAAGACCCGATCTACTGAGGCTTTTGTAGGAGGGACTTACGCGAAGCGTATTTCCCGACTTAAATCCACATCGGATCGGTGCAGGATCAGGAAATAGCCTTCTGCTGCCTCCCTCCTACTCTCATCACCAAATCGCACCATAGCGCTCCAGGTGCGCAAGATAGAGACGCACCTCAAACTCTAACTGATGATAATCAGGCTCCATGTAAGCGCAGAGTTTGTAGAAGGCCTTGTTGTGCTCTTTCTCACGCAGATGCGCTAACTCATGCGCCAGAATCATGCGCAAGAAGGGCTCCGGCACCGCACGGAACAGCGCACTGATCCTGATCTCATTCTTCGCCTTGAGTTTTTTCCCCTGCACCCGTGATACAAACGTGTGTAACCCCAACGCATTTTTGATCACATGAATCTTATCGTCATAGATCACTTTGGAGATCGGCGACGAACTGCGCATAAACTGATTTTTCATCGTTTGCGCATAGTCATAAAGCGCCCGCTCTGAGCTGAGCTGATGCGGCTCTGGATAGCGTTTTAGCAGCCATACGCCCGCTCGATTTGCATCAAGCATGGCGATGGCCTGCTGCTGCACTTCCGGAGAATAGGGGCTTAGATAGTTAGGCATGGTTTTGTGTAGGAGGGACCTGAGCGTAGCGAAGGTCGCGACCTTCGGCTACGCCGAAGATCCTTCCTACACCTCCGCCTCGGGCGTTGATGCAAGATGCAGGGTCTGAGTCGGGAATGCGACCTCCGCGCCATGTAACGTGATGACTTCCATAATCTTTAGCAGCACGTCCTGTTTGATCTCATGAAACTCCACCCAAACCGTGGTCTTGGTAAAGGTGTAGATCAGGATATCGAGCGATGAGGGACCAAAACGATTCAAGTTAACGATCATTGTTTGGGTCTGATCTATATCCGCATGTTGCTCAAGCATCGACTTGATGCCTGCAACGATCGACTCAACCTGAGCGGCATCGTCGTAGCGAACACCAATGGTCTCGTAAATCCGACGGTTGGTCATACGAGAAGGGTTCTCAACCGCGATATTGGCGAACGTCGAGTTGGGCACATAGAGTGGGCGCTTATCGAAGGTACGGATACGCGTCAGACGCCAGCCGATCTCTTCAACGGTGCCCTCTATCTCCTTATCGGGTGAGCGGATCCAGTCGCCCACTTTAAATGGACGATCCATGTAGATCATCAGCCCACCGAAGAAGTTAGCCAATAGGTCTTTAGCTGCGAAACCGACAGCCAAACCACCGACACCACCAAAGGCGAGGATACCGGAGATACTAACCCCCAGATTCTGCAACAGGGCCAGACCCGACATCACCAGCACACTGAGACGAATCAGCTTAGCGATAGCATCTGCGGTGGTACGATCCATCCCAGGCTTGCCGGCCTCACCCTGCACTAACCGCGCTTCTATACGCGTTACCAGTCGAATAAGCGCCCAAGCAATCAGTAGAATATAGGCGACGCTACGGAAGTGCTCGGCTGCGTCGAGTGTAATGTCATCGAGCGCCTTAGCGGCAATCTGCAGCGACAGCGTAATCCCCACCACCCAAACCAGAACTGATAGCGGTCTGCGTACACCATCGAGAATGAGCTCGCTCCAACGCGGGTGTCCCTGACCAAGTCGACGGACAATCCGCGCCAGCAAAGCATTCACCATAAACCCAACGATACCGGTGAACAGAAGAATCAATAGACCCTGCAGTGCCCAGGAGTAGACCTGTAGCGAAGGGATCAGCAGGAACAGCGGGTCGAGCATCCAGCTCAATAACACATTCATACAGCACTCTCCGCCAGCGCGACGAGCGAGGCCGCCAACGTGCGGGCTCGCGCTAAGCGTTCCGGATCAGCTTGGCGCTTGGGACGTGCACGCATGCGGGCGATGCGGTGCGATGCCGGTTCCGTGCGCGCAGCCAAGTAGCCGAGTACTTCGCTCGCAGCCTCGGGCGCGTTACATACCAATACCATGTCACAACCGGCAGCGAGAGCGGCCTCTGCGCGCTGGGCATAAGACCCCATTCCAGCAGCGCCCTCCATACTCAGATCATCACTAAAGATGACACCGTCGAAGCGCAACGCCTCACGCAGTTGCCGCCGCAGCCAGAATTCTGAAAAACCGGCCGGTTGCGAGCAGACCTGGGTGTACTGAATATGGGCCGGCATAATTGCATCTAAACCACGGCGAATAAGCGCGCTGAAAGGCTTAAGATCCTGGGCTTCAATTTGCGCAAAGCTGCGCTCATCAACCGGCAAACCATGATGCGAATCAACCTCAACTGCGCCATGTCCGGGGAAGTGTTTTCCGGTGGCCGCCATGCCCGCTTCATGCATACCGGACATCAGCGCACCAGCCAACTGCTCTACACACTCGGGCGACGCAGCAAAAGAACGATCGCCAATAACGGTAGAGACGCCGTAGTCTAAGTCCAAAACAGGGGCAAAACTGAGATCGATATCATACTCACGCAGCTCGGTAGCCAATAGCCAACCCATCTCATGCGCCTGTGCGATAGCGCTGCCGGCATCCTGCTGCCAACGCTGCCCCAGCACCGCCATTGGCGGCAGACGGGTAAAGCCCTCTTTGAAGCGTTGGACACGACCACCCTCTTGATCGACCGCAACCAGCAGATCTGGACGCACCGCGCGGATCTCAACCATCAGGGTACGTAACTGAGCTGGCGACTCGTAGTTGCGCGCAAAAAGAATCAGACCACCCACCTCGAGACGTTTGAGCTGCTCAGCCTCCACTTTCGTCAATTCTGTGCCTGCGATATCAAGCATCAACGCGCCAGTCGTCATTCTTCAATCCTTACCAGTGTGTTGGTATCGACCTGCTCAAAGAGCTCCAGCAGGTTCTCATTTCTCATGCGGATACAGCCATGCGATGCCGGCTGGCCCATAGGTTCGGTATCAGGTGTGCCGTGAATATAAATATAGCGCCGGAGACTATCGACGCAACCGCCGCGGTTGTGTCCCCACTCCTGACCCTGAAGCCAAAGTATTCGAGTGAGTATCCAATCGCGCTCTGGATGGCGAGCGGCTAGCTCTGGCGAGTAGACCTCTCCCGTTGCTCTGCGACCCACAAACACCGCATTCTCGGGTGCGCCCTCACCTATCTTCAGACGAATGCGATGCAGGCCGGTCGGCGTACACCCGCTCCCCTCTTGCTGCCCTGCCCCAGCACTGGCCGTAGAGATCGACCAATGCGCAGCGGGGCGGTCGTCACGCAGCAGCGTCAACGTCTGCTCAGTGATTGAGACTTCGATTCGCTGTTGCGCCATTAGCGCGCCCAGAAACGGCTCTGTGTCAGGCGCGACCAGAGTTTACCGATACTGGCGTCGACCACATTAGCGCCCATACCTTGAAGCTTCTCCTGCAAAGAGCGTTTCTCTTCATAGGTTACTTTATAGATATCAGCCTCTTCGACAGCGTTGAAGAGGTAGTCATCAGAGGTCTCAATACCATCTATTAGGCCGTTCTCAACCGCACGTCGGCCAAACCAAACCTCACCGGTCGCGACTTTTTCGATATCGAGATTCGGGCGGTACTCACTGACAAACTGTTTGAACAGATCGTGGGTGTCTTCGAGCTCTTCAACAAACTTTTTGCGACCCGCTTCGGTGTTTTCACCAAACATCGTCAAGGTGCGTTTGTACTCACCCGCAGTGAGGACCTCGTAATCAACATCATTGCGCTGTAGCAGCCGATGGAAGTTCGGGATCTGCGCGACTACACCGATCGAACCAATCAGTGCAAAGGGCGCGGCAAGCAGTTTATTGGCGATACAGGCCATCATGTAGCCACCGCTCGCAGCGACCTTATCGACACAAATGGTCAAAGGAATATTGCGACGACGGATACGCTCCAACTGAGAGGCCGCAAAGCCGTAGCTGTGCACCAGCCCCCCAGGGCTCTCTAGGCGCACTACAACTTCATCCTCTTCACGGGCCAGGCTCAGTATGGCGCTCACCTCCTGACGCATGGATTCAGCATCTGAGGCGTGAATATCACCATCAAAATCGAGAACATAAATACGTTTACGATCTGGCTCATCCTCACCTCTCTTTGCCGCTTTTTTGCGCTCTTTAGCTTCGGCCTTGTCCCGCTTCTTCTCCTCTTTGGCCATCTGCTTGAGGCGAAACTCATCGAGTACCGAATCTTCCAGCGCATGCTGCATATCTTCAAAGTGCTCGTTGAGAGAGTGCACCAGAATCTCTCCATCGCGATCCTGCTTGCGTCGCGCTGCAGCACCAGCAATCAGGGCAATCACTATCGCTATAGCAACCACAATAGTGATTGTCTCCGCTAAAAAGATTCCATATTCAGTCAGAAATTCGGTCATTCAATCCTCAGTCAATGCTGTAGATACACTTTGGGGTAGGTTACCATAGCGCCAACGATTTGCCGCCAACTCAACAGGTAAAAGATGTCAAACGAGATCAATGTTCAGCGTATCTTCGCTAAGTTAACTGAGCGATTCAATGCCGATAACGCCGCGGGCCTCGAGGCGGTGTTCCAATTTGCGCTTGAAGATGCCGACTCTTTCTATCTCGACGTACGCCAGCAGCAGTTAACAGCTGACTGGGGTGACCACAAAGACCCTGACATCACCTTGCGTCTCAATGAGGAGACGCTGGTCAAAGTGATCATGGGTGAGCAGGATGGTATGAGCGCTTATATGAAGGGTCTACTGCGCGCTGAAGGTAACGTCATGCTGGCGACACGCCTCGGCAAACTGTTCAAGTCTTAGCCGCTTTTTGGCGAGCAACCCAGTCGTCGATAAGCTGGCGTGAGATTGAGAAGGGTGGTGGAAGATCCACAGTGTCCAGATCCTCAACGGTAAACCAGCGCGCTTCACTGATCTCAATACCATCTGGTTGTAGCTCGCCACCGGCGTACTCAACATGAAAGGCGAGCATCAGTGAATCAGGGAAGGGCCAGGCTTGCGATTTGAAGTAGCGCAGACCCTTTACCTCTACCCCGACCTCTTCACGAATTTCACGAGCAACGGCTCGTTCCACCGTCTCACCTGCCTCAACAAAACCCGCCAGCGTACTGAAGCGGTTGGGCGTAAAGCGAGAGTTGTGGGCCAAAATCGCTCTGTTCTCATGTTCAACTAAAACAATGATGCACGGCGAGATGCGCGGGTAGACCCGGTTGCGGCAGTGATCTGAACTACAGACCAAGGCCATCTCATTGTCAGCCTGCTCCATCCTGTCACCGCAGCGGCCGCAATGTTGATGCTGCAAGCGCCAACTGAGCAGCTGTTGTGCGCGCGACACCCAGCGATACTCATCCTCGCTTAGCAGCTCAAGGGCCGATCTCAGGTCAACCTGCTCCAGCTTGGCCGGCATACGACTCAACCGCATCAGCTTGACGCTCGGTTCAACGACTAACGTCTCCAAAGGCGATTGATAACCGACATGACTCTCGACACTCTCGAGCCCATGAAACAGACGTTGGTTGTTATCAATCAATAAACGATTGTTATAAGCGAGAAGATAAATCAAACCTTTTCCTATGCTATAATCCGCGCGCCTTCCAGAGGCGGGCCTTAGACGGTTACTCCTACTCTAACAAAATTACACGTCCGACCACCCGCTAAAACTACAATTTTTTAGAGTAAGGAAACCTATGGGCCAGCAAACCATGTCTGGGCTGTGGCGCAACTTCTTGGGTAATTCACCTAAGTGGTACAAACAGCTTATTATTCTGTTCCTCTTCATCAACCCGATTCTCTTGCAAGTGGTCGGCCCGGCTGTCACTGGCTGGATCCTCATCTTCGAGTTTATCTTTACGCTCGCAATGGCACTGAAGTGTTACCCACTTCAACCGGGTGGCCTGTTGGCACTCGAAGCCATCCTGATCGGCATGACCAGCCCCGATTCGGTCTACCACGAGGTTGAAGCCAACCTAGAGGTCATCCTGCTGCTGATGTTCATGGTAGCCGGCATCTTTTTTATGAAAGATCTGCTGCTTTGGATCTTCTCGAAGATACTGGTAAAAGTACGCTCTAAATCAGCACTGTCGATGCTCTTCTCGCTTTTTGCTGCTTTTCTGTCAGCCTTCCTTGATGCACTAACGGTAACTGCTGTACTCATTACCGTCGGTGTCGGCTTCTTTTCGGTCTATCACAAGGTTGCCTCAGGTAAGCACTTCTACGACTCACACGACCACTCATCTGACAAGGCTGTAAAAGAGGAGCGCCGCCAGGATCTTGAAGATTTCCGCGCCTTCCTGCGCTCACTGCTAATGCACGGTGCTGTGGGTACTGCGCTAGGTGGTGTATGTACCCTGGTTGGCGAGCCACAGAACTTGCTAATCGCACAGCGCGCTGGTTGGGACTTTGTGGAGTTCTTTACCCGTATGGCTCCGATCACTATCCCGGTGTTATTTGTAGGCTTGGCGACTTGTTGGATGCTGGAGAAGACCCGCAAGTTTGGTTACGGCGCACGTCTGCCCAAAACCGTTCGCGCGATTCTAGTCGATTACGCTCAGTCTCAATCGGCAAAGAAATCGAAAAACGACCGCGCTGCGCTACTTATCCAAGCGTTGGTGGGTGTGTTCTTGATCTTTGCTCTAGCGCTGCATCTAGCAGAGGTGGGTCTGATCGGCCTGACAGTTATTATTCTGCTGACCTCATTTAACGGCATCACCGAAGAGCATCAGATCGGTAAAGCCTTTGAAGAGGCGCTGCCGTTCACAGCTCTCCTAGTAGTGTTCTTCGCTGTTGTTTCCGTGATCCACGAACAGCATCTGTTCGAACCGATTATTGCTTATGCTCTGTCGCTAGACGTCTCGGCCCAGCCAGCGGTATTCTTTGTTGCGAACGGCATACTTTCTGCGATCAGCGATAACGTCTTTGTAGCGACTGTTTACATCAACGAAATCGTTGCAGCCTTGAATGCGGGCGAAATCACCCGTGAGCACTTCGATTCACTGGCTGTAGCGATCAATACCGGCACCAACATCCCATCAGTCGCGACGCCAAACGGGCAGGCAGCCTTCTTGTTCCTGCTAACTTCGGCTATCGCACCTCTGATCCGCTTGTCATACGGCACGATGGTTTGGATGGCACTGCCATACACTGTGTTGATGTCTATCACCGGCCTAGCCATGGTGATGATCAACCATTAATGCTGGACTTTACGTTCGAGAAGCTGCGCTTGTAGCTTCCCGGGCGTTAGCGGTTTGGAGTAGAAGTACCCCTGACCGTACTCACAACCGGTGGCGCGTAGCCACTCGCTCTGCGCCTCGGTCTCTATTCCCTCTGCAACCACCTCTAGCTCTAACGCATGCGCCATATTGATGATCGCTTCGGCGAGAATTCGACGTTTAGGTGTCTTCTCCGCGTCGTTCACAAAGGCGCGATCAAGCTTCAAAACATCCACTGAGAAGTTCTCCAGAAAGGAGACCGACGCATAACCGGTACCAAAGTCATCCAGTGAGATCAGCACACCTAGCTGAGACAAACGATCCAGATGGCCGAGCACTTTCTCATCAGGATCTAGGAACATCCCTTCGGTGATCTCTACAATTAACGCGTTGGGTGCGATGCCCAGCGATTTGGCCTTCTCAACCCAAGCGTCGGGGTTGAACCCGTCCGCCTTGAGTTGCAAAGGTGAGACGTTAATCGAAACTCGCAAGTGCAGGCCTGTCGCGGCCTGAATCTCAGCCAACCGTTCAATCGACTCCTGGAATACCCACTCACCTATCTCTACAATCAGCCCGGTCTGCTCTGCCACAGGTATGAATTCAGCCGGCGATACCCAACCACGGTGCTGATGATGCCAACGGATAAGCGTCTCAACCTTAACCCACTCCAGATCGCTCTGCAGATCGACTATAGGTTGGAAATTGATCGAGAACTCCTGATTTTTGACCGCGTAACGCAGGTCATTGGCGAGATTGAACTGTTTAGAGACACTCGTATGTAAAGCCTCTGAATAGCGTACCCAAGCTTTACCGCCATTACGCTTGGCCTCATGCAGCGCCTGGTCAGCATGCATGGTGATCTCATCCAAGTCGCTACCATCCTCGGGTGCCAGCGTCACCCCAACACTTGCGTGCACCGTTACCGGATGACCAGCCAGCATAAACGGCTCACTAAACTGCTTGAGAACCTTGTGTACAACCACCTCAAGATCCTCATCCGTTTTAATATCTGTTGCCAGAATGGCAAATTCATCGCCGCTCAGGCGTGCGATCGAGTCCTTACCTCGGGTGCAACGGCGCAGCCGCTCAGCAACACTGACTAATAATTGCTCACCGGTCTGAAAGCCTAGGCTATCGTTTATCAATTTGAACTGGTCTAGATTAACCAATATCAGGCCGATACCCTTAGGGTCACGCAGGTGCGCTTGCCAAGCACTGTGCCAACGCTCCGCGAGTAGGCGACGATTGGGGAGCTGTGTTAGATGATCATAGTTGGCTTGACGCCAGATGAGCTGCTCGTTACGACGCTGATCGGTCACATCTAGCGAGAAACCGAAAATCCCCGCAACCTCGCCAACACTGTCGTAAAAAGGCAACTTGGTGGTCTGATTCCAGACGTGATCGCCGTTGAGTCGTACCTCTTCACGCAGTTCACTGATCATCGGCTTGCCGGTCTCAAGGATGTAGCGATCCTCCTCGGCGGTGCGTTGGGCGTAGGCTTTTGTCAGCAGCGTGCTGTCGGAGAGCCCGAGAATGGCATCACTGGATTCAAGTTTATGATGTACAACAAAACTCTCATTCACCTCGGTGTAGCAAAGAGAGGTATCTTTAAAAAAAAGTTGATCAGGCAGCAGATCGGTCAGAGTTTTGAGTAGGTTTAGATGCTGCTCAACATCGCGTTGCTCGCCCTCTCGCTCTGTCTGATCAATCCAGAGCTTCAGGGTAAAGGGCTGGCCAATATCGGGCACAAAACGCATTGCAAGCAGTTCGTAGAGACGTCCATCTTTAAAGCGGACCTGATGCACCTCTGTCGCGATCGAATCAGAGCCGCAGAGAATATCGGCATACCCCGCCTCCAACAGCTGAAGCTGGAGCGCTAAACGCTGTGCGTTATTCTCTGGCTCCAGCATCTCTGACGGAAAATTCCAAAGCCTAAGGTAAGCATCGTTAGCAAAGGCAAGATTCTCATCGTTGTCATAGATACTAACAGCGATAGGGAGTCTACTCAGCGCAGTCGGCAGCAGATCAGCGTACAGCGGCTGCATTGAGTATTGGGAGAGTGCAAAGGCCACAACCTTTCCTCATTTAAACTTGTTAAAAAAAGTTTAGTTGAGGATCGGCAGATTGTCGGCGCTCTTTAGCTTTTAGGCTGATTAATCGGGCGGTTTTGCCACCACAGCAGAGCAACAACAAGCAGATGCAGGTAGAGCCCCCACTCAACCTGGGCATCAGCCCAAGCGCTCAGCTTGATGACAACGATCATCAGCGCCACCACCCAGATATCGAGCATCGCCCAGCGCGAAAGTTGTTTAATGAGTGCGTTGGCGCGTGATGAGAGTGAAAGCTGCCCGTTAGGCAGTGCTTTGAAGAGGATTAACAGCGCTTTGAGCAGTGGCAGCAACATACTCGCACTCGCGACCAGCAGCAGTAGAAAGTAGTTTGCCGACTCAAACAGCGTTGCCACAACCGACAGCATCGAGACCCGATCTTCAAACAACCAGAGTTGAGTCATGGTAAAAAGCGGCGCCCACCAACTCACTAACAGTAGCGCCAGTGTCAATAAAGACAAGGTTAGTTTGAGAGCCGCTGCGTTATTCACCAATAACGATCACTCTAAGTGCGTCCGGCACCAACTCGAGCCGCTCTAGAGCCTCCTCAATCTGCGTGGCTTGCTGATGCAAGTTCTCTAACTCCAGAGCAGCATCAACAGAACCATGCTCGGCCAGTAGCTCAAGTCGCTCGCGCTTTTGCTCCTGCTCTTGGTGATGGCTCGCTTTAGCAGCGTCAACAAAGACTTGCTGCGCCTGCTGTGCCAACTGATCTGCGGCGTCCAGCTGCTGCTGTAGCGCTTCCCTGAGCATACGAACCATCTTCTGCGATGCACTCAAAGAGAGTGGCTGTGCCAGTTTATTCAACGGTTCATGGGCGAGATGTGCAGCCAGATCTCGACCGTTGGGGTCGATCAGATAACGCAGCAGCGGCTGTTCGTAGAGACGTTCAAGTTGCAGCGATTTCGGCGCAACACAATGTGCTCGATAGTAGGTCTCCAGCAGTACCGTTCCGGGGGGAAGTGCGGGGAGCTTGAGCGTACAGACCGATGCGTTACCAAACTCTGAACTGTGAATCAGCTCCATCAACTCGATCAGCAGTGGATGCTCCCAACTGAGATAGGCTACATCGTCGCGCTGCAACGCCTCGGCCCTATCGAAGGTCAGAGTTAGCCCTTCATCACTTAGCGTGGTAAGCGGTGCGACCATCTCCTCACCCGGACGCACCACCCAACCTTTTGCGCCCCGCGGTTGCATCTCTAGACCGAAGCGATCAAATAGATGTTCTGCGTAGGCCTGCAGCTCTTCTGGGCTCTCTGCCTGTTGCACTGCATAGACGACGTCTGGGGTATTCGTGCTCGGTTGAGAATTTAGCTCTAGCAGACGATCACGCCCGCGGGCTAAGCTCTGTTCCAGTTCCAGACGCTCTGCAGCCGTTTTCTCAATAAGCAACGCCTGCGCGGCAGCATCAGGCCTGTGCATTAAATCGGCTAGCTCCCCCGCATGCTCGCGGTAGAGTTTATCGCCAACAGTGGAGATCTGTGTAAAGGCCGCCAAACCCTTGTCAAACCAGTGGTACAACACTTCGGTGGCGCTACCCTCAATGTAAGGCACATGGATCTGTACGTCCTGGCGTTGTCCTATGCGGTCGAGTCGACCAATACGCTGCTCTAGCAGGTCCGGGTTAGGCGGCAGATCAAACAGAATCAGATCCGAAGCGAACTGGAAGTTACGCCCCTCAGAGCCGATCTCGGAACAGATCAGTATCTGTGCGCCTTGATCCGGGTCCGCAAAGTAGGCAGCAGCGCGATCGCGATTGACCAGCGACATACCTTCATGAAAAGCGGCACAGCGCACACCTTGGCGCAGATTCAAGTGCTCCTCAAGGGCGATCGCTGTCTCAGCCTGACCACAGATAAGGAGTGTTTTACGCTTGGCGTTCGCCTTAAGCCACCCCAGCAACCACTCAACCCGAGGATCAGCATCAATCCAATCCGCACCGACCCAGTTTTCTGGGTAGAGTTGCTCATGCAGAGGCAGTGACTGCTCCAACTCCAAAATCTCGAGATCGACAGCGAGGGGATGAGGATTGAGACGGCGCTCAGGGAATCCTGGCACTGCAGCACGAGTATTGCGGAACAGCGAGCGACCCGGCCCCTGAGTGGCAACAATGAGTTCAATAATATCTGCCAACAACGCCTGTTGTTCGGTGCTATCGGCCCTCTTTAGCGCCTCCAACTTACCAACCGGCAAAAGCTGCGCGAGCTGAGGTTCAATCTCAGAAACAGTGCTTACTCCCTCGTTCTCTAAGCGCTCGACTAACTGAGAGATTGAGACAAAGTGCTTGCGCTGTTCAAGATAGGTCTCAAGATCCGAGAAACGCTGTGGATCGAGCAATCGCAGACGCGCAAAGTGGCCGGCAGCCCCGAGATGTTCTGGCGTCGCGCTCAGCAGCAGTAGACTTGGAATGGCTCGGCACAGCGTCTCAACGACTGTGTATGCGTGGCTCGCCTGTTCAGGACTCCAACCCAGATGGTGCGCCTCATCAACAATCAATAGATCCCAACCCGCCTGCTCTACCAGCGCTAGTGCACGCTCATCATGAGTCAACAGTGACAGCGGAAGCAGTACCAATTGCACCGCTTCAAACGGATTGGCTTCACCATCGGCAAGGGCTGCGGTCAAACGCTCTGAATCGAACAGACTAAAACTCAAATTAAAGCGGCGCAGTAACTCTACCAACCACTGATGCAACAGATTATCCGGTACAACGACCAGCGCTCGACGAGCACGTCCGGTAATCAGACGCTGATGTAACACCAGACCCGCCTCAATCGTCTTACCCAGTCCAACCTCATCAGCCAGCAGTGCACGTGCATGCTCGGGTGCTGAGAGTTGAGTAGCGATATGAAACTGGTGAGGCAGCAATTGAACCCGCGCACCCAAAAGCCCTCGGACAGAGGAGGCGTTAAGACGCGCCAGTGACTCTTGGGTCTGAATTCTCAGTTTGTAAAATGCGTGGCGTTCAATCTGGCCAGCGAACAGGCGCTGTGACGGCTTAGTAAAGTGGATATCAGCCGCCAATAGACGCTCAGGCAGCACAAACTCCTCACCCTGCTGATCTTCGCAGTGATAGATCTGATTACCCTGGTGGTCCACGCTGTCGAGAATGGTAACGGTCTCACCCGACTCCACCTCAACCTTATCACCAGCAACAAAGAGTACACGGCTCAGAGGCGCGTTATTGACGGCATAGGTGCGCGCCTCGTCCGCAGCTGGAAAGTAGATCTCTACTCGCCGATTGGCGCAGCTCTCTACAATACCCAGACCGAGTTCAGCTTCAGTACTACTAACCCAGCGCTGGCCAGGTACAAATTCGAGTTGTGACAAACTAACTTACCTTGAATCGATTGCGCGGACACTTCTTCGGCTGCGCCGCCTCCAGAGCCAAACCACGACTCACCAGAGACTGCACGTTTTGCGGCTCTAATAGCTCGCCGCGTTCATTATAGGCCGGATAAGGCTCATCGCAGAGCAGACAAAATTTAACAAGACGCGGATAACGCGCTTCAAACAGGTAACGGGCGACCCGCACGGCATCGAGCCCCTCTCTATTGTACATGCCAGCTAACTGGCGTTGGCGCTGCGCCTCTACGAGGATGATGCCACTCGCCGTCGCCACATTAAGTGACTCCACCATACCGAGCATCGGAATCATGATGTGCTGATCGGCAAGGCGAGCTCCGGATTCACTGACTCCCGCCTTCTCTGCTCCCATCAGAATGGCACAGGGCTGGGTGTAATCCACCTCATGAAACTCGACCGCTGAAGCACTCAGATGCGCTGCATAGACCTTCATCCCCTGTGCCTTGACCTGTTCAATGGCGGCTTCAGTGGTCACGTGATGATGCTGTTCCACCCAACGCTCGCTACCCATGGCTGTGCCACGGTAGGTACGATAGCCCTCTTTAGGTTCGACATAGTGCAGATCAGAGATTCCGACGGCATCGCAGTTGCGCACCAGCGCTGATATGTTACGGGTTTTGTGAACCTTGTCGGTGATCAGCGTCAGATCAGTTTGACGGCGCCGAAACACCTCCATCAGGCGCGCTTCGCGCTCGGGTGTCATACGAATCTCCTTAAAGTGCGCGAACCTTACCAAAGCAGGCGCGAAATCTCACGCTTTGATTGTTCGCACAGCTCCCCGGCTGTGCGATACTAGCCCGCCACAGAACCTCCATTAGAAGTGTAGTCATGTCTGAATACCAAGATATCATCGCGTACCAGGGTGTACCTGGCGCTTACTCTCACAAATCCTGTACTCATGTTCACCCAGAGATGCGTGCTCACGCCTGTGAGAGCTTTGCCGAAGCGATGTTTATGGTGGAGCGCGGCGATGCGCGGCTGGCGATGATTCCATTAGAGAACAGCACCGCTGGGCGTGTGGAGGAGATCTACCGCCTCATGCCAAAAACACAGCTGCACATCATTGCTGAGCATTTCGAGCCGGTGAATCACTGTCTTTTGGGCCTGCCCGGAAGCACGGCCGAGTCCATCAAGAAGGTCTCCTCGCACCCGCAAGCGCTAGCGCAGTGCGATACGCACTTGCGAGAGCTGGGCATGGAACCGATCGCCGCACTTGATACAGCCGGCGCTGCGGCAGCGCTCGCTGAGAGTGGCGACCTCAGTATGGGAGCGATAGCGAGTTCGCTGGCGGCCGAGTTGTACGGTTTGGAGGTGATCAAAGAGAACTTTCAGGATGTTGAAGGCAACACGACACGCTTTTTGATACTGGCGCGCGAAAGCAGCATGCCGCATCTAGAGCCAGAACTCACCTACATGACGTCAATCATGTTTACGGTGCGTAACATTCCGGCCTCACTCTACAAAGCGCTCGGTGGCTTTGCTACCAATGGTGTCAACATGCTGAAACTCGAAAGCTATATGGCATCAGATACCATGCAAGCAACCAGCTTCCACCTAGATGTCGAGGCGCACCCACACGAGAGCGCGATGCAACTAGCGCTGCAGGAACTGCACTTCTTCGCCAAAGATGTGCGTGTCATGGGCACCTACCTCGCTCACCCATTCAGACACTCTAAGCTGAAGATCGAAGACTAGAAATACTGCGCCGCACAATAAACCGATATTGTTTTATATCAATAAGGTATAAACATTTATTGCAAGCAATATTGTGCATTGCACAATATCTGATAAGGTTAGATTGTCTACGGATTAGACAGCGAACGTCCCTCGTTCGCATCCCATCTTGCAACTCCCAGTGAGTTGAATCCTTACCCCACCCCTGGTGGGGTTTTTTAATTCAATAACTTAGGAGCTAAGGCGAAAAAAATTCGCAATTTGCCACTCTTTTTTCGCATCAAAATTTGACAGATCTCTAGTTAGAGACAAGATTTAGAGGGTGCGTTAACGGAGTTACACCGGATGTTCAGCGCACCAACGTCGACTCCAAAGGGAAAAGGTGAGCGTAATGGATGAGCGACAGAGTGCCCGAGGCGCCAAGCGGAGCGCAGATATGACGCTAGTCAAAGATATGCAGAACGATCGTATCGTCTATTACTGGACGGACAAGCAGCATCAGCAGATCAGCCCACTACTCGCATCCATTCCTCTAGCAGATGAATGGCGCACGCAATATCTACACGAAGCCTACGAAGGTCGTCAGCGCCGAACCTCTAGCATTGATCGCCGCCGCTATCTGCACAAACGCGACATGCACCAAGGCCGCGGTAATGTCTCTCAGCTGTTCAGTGGAGGTCGCAGAGCAACCGATAAAGAGGCTAAGGTCACTCAGGATCTGGCCGGCGAGAAGCTGCAAGCCTTGATCGATGCGCACACCCCGATAATTGAGAATGACAAACAGGGAAGGCAGCAGTAGAGGATTGTTTCACCCCCCTCTAACGCTGCATCAGCGCATCCAGAGATAGACGCCCTGCTCCACGACTTATCAGCACCAACAACAGAGCGCCCCACAACCCGTGCGTAACCCAGGCATCTGGGTAGACGAAAATCTGTATCACCAGTGTCATCACCAACAGCATCAAAGCCGAACTGCGCGTCAAAAACCCGAGTAATAACAGTAAAGGTAGGAAGTGTTCGGCCAAGGTCGCTAGTAGCGCGGCAAAACCCGGTGATAACAGCGGCAAGTCATATTCGTACTCGAATAGAAACCGTGTCGACTCTGCCATCACAGGCCAACCCCACTGAAACTTCATATCGATTAGGTCTAGCTGAAAGCCCTCTATTTTGGTCTGTCCCGAACGCCAGAATATGGTTGCCAGTATAAAGCGCGCGAACAGCAGTCCGATATCCTCAGGCAACTTAGACCAGACCCGCTCAATACCCTGCAACAGACTCAACATTCGTCCTCCTCAACACCGGTTAAAACCTGACGAATCAGCAGGCGATGCAAACATCCCGTGAGATCAAAACCCTCAGCCACCACGTCCAATGCCTTGGCAATCGTTGCCCCACTGATCAACTGCGCGACGAATTGAAATTCATCAAAATCCAATAGATCTATTTCCGCCCGAAAACTGGGTCTCGAGATCAACAACCATTCGGAGCGATTCACCTCCATACCCGAAAGATTCGGAGCCGACTTCTGATGTGCCAACCAAATACTGGCAGCGGCATAGCGTAACGGCATCAACGCCGTTGCAGCGGCAAATTTAAAACGGCTCGCAAGTAAACGGTCGGGATCACTCGCCAGCGCGACGAGTTGATCGTTAATCGCTACCTCATCCGCCGCATGGGTACTTCGCAATAGCTGATACTCAACCTTGGCTACCTCTGCAAGGAAGGGGTAGTCAGAGAGTTCAACGCGGGTTTCGATAAAATTGGAAAAGCGATCTCCGTACTCGACGAGATAGGGTGACTTCGGCGGCTGGCTGCGGATAAACAGGTTCGCCAGCGTTACGAATGCCTCAGCGCCGATAAGCTCGTGTATGACAGGAAAACTTGCCTCCAGCGCTTCGATCAGCGACTGCTGAACATTATTGCGGTAGATATCAAAACGACGTTGTCGATCAAAACTGAGCGGCTCGGACAACAGCGGTAACAAACCCTCATTCGAACCCAGCAGCGCCGTTGCTAACTCAGACTGCATAGCGCACCTCTTCAAGCTGCATGAGTGAATCTGCACCGCGGGCCTCGGCTAGCAGAACACTCAATTCTGGCAGTGCACCATCACGCTCTAGCAGTGTCGGCTGCGGCCCAATCTGATCCAATAGTCGCTGATAGAGCTGCCAAACTTCGTCAGCCACCTCGGCACTGTGGCTATCGATCAATACCCTATTGCCCTGCGCATCCAACTCTTCTGTGTATCCAGCAAGGTGTACCTCACCCACAGCGCCAAGAGGCAAGGCAGCCATATACTCATCTGGACTCCATCCCTGATTGATGCAGGTTACATAGATATTGTTCACGTCCATTAGCAAGCCACAGCCGGAACGCTTCACGATCTCAGCGATAAAAACCGTCTCTGGTATCTCTGACGCCTCAAAGCTGACATAGGTCGACGGGTTTTCAAGCAGGATTCTGCGACCAAGATAGCTCTGTAGCTGATCGATATGCTCGACCACTCGCTGCAGCCGCTCTTGGGTATAGGTCAGTGGGAGCAGGTCGTTATAGTAAACACCCGCGTGAGAGGACCAAGCGAGATGCTCGGAGAAACTCTGGGGTTGGTAGCGATCAACCAGTCGTTTGAGACGGCGTAGATGATCATCATTGAGCTCCGCTTCAGAGCCCAAGGATGCAGCAACGCCGTGAATAGAGAGAGGATAGTTCTCGCGCACTGCTTCTAGCTGCGCTAGGCGGATTCCACCCTCAACCAAGTAGTTCTCTGCATGCACCTCAACAAAACCGATGTCGGGCATCTCACGCAAGAACTGATCAATATGACGGAACTTCAGACCGATACCGGCACGGCTCGGTAGACTTTTCTGTTGGGCTAGTGCGGTCATCGATCCAAGCTCCTCATATTTGCCAAAGGCAAACGGGTTTACATCTTCTCTTCAAACTTCATCAACTGCCCCTTACCGGTGGGCGACGTTGGTGAGTTGAGTGTTTCACAGGTACCTTTTGCAACAATTGACCAGGCATTACCTTGATAATCGCGTGTGGAGCTGCCAGCACAGGATGTACCCGGGCCCGCTTTACAGTCATTCTCGCCGGCGAGGGCCACGCCGTAGCACTTCTCTTTATCTGAAGCTGCCACAGTGCCGCTTGTCGCTGAGAGTGCCAGTGCAGTGCTTAGTGCCAATGCTACGCCAGATTTTGAAATTTTATTTTCCATGTCACACCTCAAGATTTTTAGTTCAATTTTTTGTGTTACAGCTTTTAGACGGCCCCGTTTCAAACTCCTTACAAAAAAATTTATAAAAAAACTTGGCACAAACAATGTAAGGAATTCGCTGATACACCGACAAATAGATATCTCGAATGCAATAAAAGCGATGCAGTAGTTATGCCAATACTCTCCGATACATCCCTGAGAACTCGTCTCATCCTGGCTTTTTTGGCGCTAGTGATCGTTATGAGTACGAGCACCTATCTTTCGATTAACTTCTCACAAAATGCGTCGCAAGAGATGCGGGTAATCGTCGAAGATCAGACACGCAGAGCCCTTCTTGCTCAGCGCGCTGCGAAGCGGGTTCAGATTGCCACAGTGCAGCTGCTAACGTTGCTGCAGACAGAGGAGCGTAGCAATCGTATACCCCTATATCGCGCGATGGATGAGGCACTCAGAGGTGCCGATGCAGCAGTGCGCACCCTATCTAAAGAGTTAAACACGCCTGCAATCAGTCGCTTTATCGAACTGCGCAACATGTACGCGGATCGATTTCAGGCAACTGTTGAGGAGATCGAGTTTAATGGATTAGCTGCTGCGCGCGCGCATTTTGCTGAACATACCCAGCCTGTTTTGAATCAACTGCTGGAAGAGGCGGAGGCAGTGAGTATCACTCAGCAGGATGCTATGGCCGCCAGCGAACAAGTGTACCGGGAAAAATCTGCAGCACTAAGCTCAATGATTTTGCTGATTGAACTGATTATTGTCTGTTTGGCATTGGCCTTCTCCTATCTCTTCGCCCGCAGTATCGCGGCACTACTTGAAGAGCCCGTACGCGTAGCAGACCGCATCGCATCAGGTGACTATACCACTGAGATACCCAGCGCTCGCAGCCCCGAACTCGGCCGCCTGTTGAGAGCGCTGGAACACATGCGCGCCGGTATTTTAGGAAGAGAGCGCCATATCAAACGTCTAGCATTTGAGGATCGCTTAACCGGTTTGGGTAGTCGCCTTAAGTTTATGCAGGAGCTGGAATCCGCCGTCACGGCCCCCGTCGCCAACTTAGTACTAGTTGATATCAACCGATTCGCTCAGATCAATAAAGCTTTGGGCCACCATTTAGGGGATGAGGCGCTGACTAAAGTAGCTCGCCGCCTGGAAACTCTCAGCGCCGAACGCTTCAGTCTCTGTCGGGTCGAATCGAACCGTTTCGGGATGGTTCTGACCAATGAATCGTCTGATGAGACCCGAGCGGTCGTTAACGCCATATTAGCGGCCTTTGAGCAACCGATAGATGTATCGAATCAGAAGATTTACATCGATCTGCGTGCCGCAATTGTTGAGGCAGGCCTATCCGACCAATCACCAGAAGCCCTTTTGCGCTCAGCAGAGCAGGCCTTGGAAGCAGCGAGGCAACACTTCAAAAGTTGTATCGAAGTCAAAGAGGTCCCACCTCCGAGCGAAACCGAGTCGCTAACGCTATTGGGGGAGCTGCGCACTGCACTTCAGGAGGGGCAATTCGAGCTTGTTTACCAACCTAAATGGTGTAGCGCGAACGAGCGTGTGACTGCAGTCGAGGCTCTGATACGTTGGCACCATCCCGAGCGCGGCTATGTGCGCCCAGATAAATTCATCCCTTTCTGCGAACAGACCGGCTTTATACGTCAAATTACCCCTTGGGTTGTCACAGAGGCGATGAATGCAGCTAAACGCTGGCAACAGACCGGTGTCGATCTAGTAGTAGCGGTCAATCTCTCTACGCTCGACCTCGATAATCCAGCCTTGGAGGCGCATCTGAGGGCTGAACTACAGCGCACAGGTATTGCTCCGGGTAGTATCTGTTTGGAAGTGACCGAGAGCGCTCTGATGTCTGATCCTGACTCAGCGCAGGCCTATCTAGAGAGACTCAGATCAATGGGATTCAAGCTCGCTATTGATGACTATGGAACTGGACAGGCTTCTCTGGCATATGTGCGTGACCTTCCTGTACAGGAGTTGAAGATCGACCGATCTTTCATCACTCATGTCGACTCTGAACCACGCACCGCAGCGATCGTCCGCTCGACTCTGAAACTCTGCCAAGAGCTCGGTATTTCTCAGGTTGCGGAGGGCGTGGAGACCAAAGAGGAGCTCAATTGGCTGCGACAGGAGCACTGCTCCATGATTCAGGGTTATCTAATCAGTAAACCGCTAGCGGAGGCTGATCTGCTCGAGATGGTGACACAAGCGCGCGCCTCATGAATGGATGTATGGAAGTCAGATAGGCGAGTGAGGAGCAAGAGACCGACGTCTACCTGCCCCTACTGTAGCCCCGGTTAGGCGTGACCGGCGGGCAGTGTGAAACGCTGCCCTGCCGCCTCGATCAGCTTCATCTCCTCAATGATCGAGTCAGCAACGTAGTCAGGCTCGCCACCATAGGCGCGATGTTTCAAATACCAGGACATTAAGAAGTCCCCCAGATCGTCCTCACACTCCTCCGCTAGGTGATCAACATCGATACCTGAGGCCTCACAGATACGTTCTATAGGTTGGTACTCAAACACAATCCCACCCGAGTTGGGGTCGTGCTGCAGATTGAGGTCGCTGAATGCGACATCAGGGGGAATTACAACTTCGAGCTTGGTGGTACGACTTTCCATCTGACACCTCCTTCGGTTGGCGGGTAGATCTTACCCTCATCTTCATACTAGAGCTTCAGAGAGCTAAGTCAAATCGCATTTTGCAACATCGGGCACTGAAGCGAACAGTTGCAGATCGGCGAAATTGAAAGATCTTCATTTTAGCTCCCGATTTCGAGCCAAATTAGCTACCGCAATCGCAGTCGCCTCTGTCAATTCCATACTCTAGAATTCGAGTCTTGAATCGTAAAATCAATGTTTTACTTTGGATACCTAATCTGGACTTTATAATCGACTGGTAAATAGTCCTTCGTAAATACAATAACTTAGCAGAGATTAACCGGGCTCAAGTTGACGCCAAGAGCCGGCAAGCAGAAGGTGAAAATTAGGACTAGGATAGTACGACCGCCATCAGATGGAGGTACCACAATGAGCCTAGAGACGATTGCCGATCTCGGCATTCCTATGCTGGTAGCGCTACTGAGCTACCTGTGCATACGCTGGTCGCAGATCGATCAGCCTAAGCGCGAGCCGCTAGTACGGGATGAGCCCCTAATCAACCAGCGCTAGCGCGCACCAAGAGCCCCACTCAGCCCGAGTGGGGCTCATAAATTCCGCGCACCCCCACGAGTTATAAAAAGCTGTTTGATTATATCAAAAGCAATGTTAGTCTAAAGACCAGTCGTATAATAACCACATAGAATAACCTAGCGCTATGGACTCTACCCTCCTCTTCTGGGGCCTCTTTATCGTTTCTGCGCTCTTGATGCTATGGGTTAGCAATAGAGATCTTCGTCTGAGCTGATCTACCCCGCTCGCATCTGCTGTTCAACTGCTATAGTTGAGTCAAGGGCCGTTGTTGGAAAGGCAGTAATGACAGCTACAGCAGAACTTGAACAACCTCTACAGATTCTTCTTGCGCGACAACCTATCTTCACTAAGAACCGGGATGTCGCCGCCTATGAGTTGCTGTTTCGTGACGACACAGGCGAATTCGTTGCGGGCCTCAATGAGGACGAGACTACTGTAAACGTATTGCTTAACACCTTTGCCAGCGTAATCGACGAACGCACTGACCGACCCGCACCGGTTTACCTCAAGGTTACCGACGCTTTCCTGCTACAGCATGAGATTCCTGACCTACCTAAAGACCGTTTTATTATCGAGATTCTCGGCTCCAGTCAGATTAGCGAACATGTCATTGAGCGGATTCATCAGCTCGTCGCCGACGGCTTTGCTGTTGCCCTAGCGGACTACGATCCTGATGATCCACGTTTCACCCCGCTCTTATCGATTGTGCACATCATCAAACTCGACGTGCAGAAGCTAGGGTTCGATCTTCTAGCTGATCTAGTGAAACGTTTGCGTACCTACGGTGTCGACTTGCTGGCGGATAAAGTAGAGACCGATAGTGAGTTTCGACAGTGTGTTGAGCTAGGATTCGAGTACTTCATGGGGTACTTCTTGAGTCGACCCGAACTGGTACACGGCCGCAAGGTGAAGGGTAATAAGCTGGTACTGTTGGAGCTCTTACAGGAGTTCGACAAGCCTGGTGCCGGTGCTAAGTCGATTGAAGCGCTAGCCCTCAAAGATCCTGAACTCACCTTTAAAATACTGCGCTTGGTCAACTCCGCTTCACTTAACTTAAATCGCGAAGTGAGCAGTCTCTCCCACGCCATAGCCCTGTTAGGAATGGAGCAGGTGAAACGCTGGGTAATGCTGTTTCTGAGCAGTTCAGATGGCGAAAAGCCGATGGAGTTGACTCGGATGATGCTGCAGCGCGGCCGCATGTGCGAAGTTTTAGCTGAGTTACTCGAACGCGACCAGCCGATGAATTACTTCTTTGTCGGCTTGCTGTCACAACTCGATGCGCTGCTGGGAATTCCGCTTCCTGAGCTGATCCAACAAGTCCCACTTGAACAAGAGCTTAAACTTGCACTGACCGAACGTCAGGGTGAGCAAGGCCAACTGCTCGATGATGTCTGCCTGTTTGAACAAGGAAAATTCGAACGAATCAGCGCCGCGCTTCCCAAACAGTTCTTCGACGTCGCCTACCGGCACTCAATTGAGTGGGCAAACCAGATCGTCAAAGTGCTGGTTTAGCCTCGTCCTAGCTAGGTCATAAACGCACGAAGCTCTGCAGGGCGGCGAGCCAAAGTCAGAAATACATTAGGAATGAAACCCGACTTCTCATGCACAGCTTCTATCTGGGTACGAATATCCTCGGGAAGTTCAGCGAGTACAGGTGGTTCAAAACGGCTAATAGGAAAAGACACAGGCTCGCTCCCCGTCAAATTAATGGATCAGATCGAGCTGGCCGATGCCGTTAATCAGCATCTGCACCGAAATAGAGATTAGAATCATCCCCATTAATCGCTCAATCGCTTTCAGTCCGCGTTTGCCGAGAATGCGATAGAAGGATTGGGAGCTAAGTAGAATCACAGCCGAAATACCCCAGGCTGTTAGCAGGGCATAGAGCCACTCTACCGAGCGTTCGGGCTGGCTCTCAGCCAACAGCACTAGGGTAGCCAAGATAGATGGGCCGGCGATCATCGGGGTAGCCAAGGGCACAATTAACGGTTCAGAGTCATCCATATCATCCCCCATAGGGCCGCCTCGCGACGGAAAGATCATCCGAATCGCGATGATCATCAGAATGATACCGCCACTGATGGAGACTGCTTCAGTGGAGAGCCCGAGCACCTTTAGCAGGCTCGGTCCGCTGAATAGAAATATCAACATCAGCCCCAGCGCAATTAACAGCTCGCGCACCAGTACCAGACGCCGGCGGCTCTCAGGTACCTGGGAGAGAATCGACAGGAACAGAGGTATATTGCCTAACGGATCCATAATCAGAAAGAGTGTTACAGCTGCTGCATAGGTATCCATCTGACCTCTCCGCTAGTCGGGTTTAAAAAGGTTGCCACTGATGGCAGCACGCGCAGTACGCCATGCGAGCATTGCAATAAGTACGGTCACTACCACCAACATAATCAGACTAAGCGCTTGAAAGAATAGCGTCTGATGATGTTGATACATAAGCATCGTAGCCACAGTAAACGCGGCCAGCGGGAATGAGTAAGCCCACCAAGAGATGAAGAAAGGCAGGCGCGCAAATCGGGCGATTTGCGTCAGCAGCAAAATAACCAAGAACAGCGCCGTATAATAGAGTATGTGTGCAAAGACATCAAATGCACCGCCACTTAGCTGCTGATAGGCGATAAAACCAACCGCTGGCGGCGCCACCATGATAAACAGCGTGGGCAGCAGGTTTTGGGGTAGCGGATCATGGTAGAGCATGCGGTTAAACACCAAGACCTTAAGCACGATCCAATAAACGAACCCTACCGAAAAGTAGAACCAGCTCAAATCCAAAAACCCTAACGATACCCCTTCAATAGGCGCAATAATATTTCCAACGATTGGGATAAACCATGCCGGGGTTGTGTGATTTACCTGGGTCCGTGACTGATGAATCCAGATATTCATTAAGGTCAGCGTAAGTACCAGTTGTAGTGCCGCACCGACCGCCCAGAGGATCAGCGCTAGATGCGTTTGATACTGATGCAGCGCCGTCGCTATAAGCATCAAACCGATTGAGAGTGCCGGAAAGAAACTGATCTTGATCGGATGATTAAACTCTTCACAAACAGCATCGCGGTGCTTGAAAAACTTTAGCAGGTAGCTGGAAGCGAGTACGGCTAATAGCACTAATGTAAATCCCAGCAGTAACTGGCTTACCAGCGCCGGCAAACCAAAAATCTCAGCAGCCTTCTCCCAAGCCAGCGTAAGCCCAGCGCATCCCATCAGCGTAGCGAAGATGGCTACTGGTAGATAACGAATCGCTGACACCTTTCTCTCCTGTATATAAGACAATCCGAATATATGCTGCTATTCTGCTTAAAGCAAACCTAACACGTTCGGGAGTATACCTGTGAAAACAGCGCAAGACCTTGTCGCAGAAGCAAAAAAACAGATCAATGAAATCAGCGTCAGCGAAGCCGGCCCAGCGATTCAGCAGGCTCAACTTCTGCTCGATGTACGTGAGCCTGCCGAATATCAACAGGGCCATCTCCCCGGTGCCATCAATATTCCTCGCGGTCTGTTGGAGTTCAAAATAGGCAGCGCACCTGAGTTTGAAGCGCGTGATCAGGCAATTGTGCTCTACTGTAAAACCAGTGGACGCGCAGCACTCGCGGCAGCCTCGCTGCAGCAGATGGGCTACGTCAATATCACCTCCATTGCCGGAGGCTACGACGCTTGGGTTGCAGCCGGTATGGAGACCGTTAAACCCAACCTACCTGAGTTCGGATAACAGCGATCAAAGCGGGTTGCGGTTGAAGTGCTGTACAAGGTGATCGCTAAAGCTGCGCACCTTAAGCGGCAACAGTGCTCTATGCGGGTAGACCGCATAGAGCCCAAGCACCTCGCGCGGCTCATCACATAACACCTCTGCTAACTGACCCAGCTCTAGCCGGTGTCTAACCATGAACCTAGGCACAGAGACGACACCAGCACCCGCTCGCGCGGCATCAACAAGAAAATCACCGGAATTACTACCCAGCCAAGCCTCACTCCCGCTCGGTGGCGGCCCATCCAGATAGGAATAGCGCAACAGGCGATGCTCTTTGAGTTCCGCCTTTACCCTCGGCGTCCCTCGTAGTTTAAGGTATGAGGGTGCAGCGCAGTAGCTAATGGGTACTTCAGAGAGCTTACGCGCCACCAGAGAGGAGTCTTTCAAACGCGCGATGCGCAGCGCAATATCAAACCCCTCCTCGACGATATCGACTTTACGGTCGTTAAGCTGCAGATCAACGCTCACCTCTGGATACTCTTGCTGAAAGCGCTGTACCGCCTCGCCCAAAAACCGACTTCCCAGAGATACCGGCGCGCTCACGCGCAAAACACCCCGCACGCTCTGCTGGGTTAAAGTGATACGAGACTCAAGGCGTTCAAGCGCCTCAATCAATTCACTCGCTTCAGCAAAATACTGGGCCCCTGCCTCGGTCATGTTGACTCGACGGGTCGTCCTATTCAGCAGTCGAGAACCTAGGTCCGCCTCCAAGGCCGCAACATATTTGCTAACTAACTGCGGAGATAGACCGAGCGTGTCAGCGGCCGCAACAAAACTCCCCTGCTCTGCCACCGCTAGATAGGTGCGTATCTGTTGAAACTTATCCATTTAGAAACCACCCTTTTAATAAACGAAATGTTTATAGTTAAACAATAATAGACTAATTAATAAACGTTTTATTTATCGCTACTCTTTACTTCATTAACTGAATTAAAAGCGATCGCTTTGGAGGTAACACCATGAACAAACTAATCTCTCAACTTCTAAACACTGATGCGGGCTGGGGTGCTCTGATCCTGCGTGTGCCTGTAGGTCTAATTCTAGCCGCCCATGGTGCGCAGAAACTCTTCGGCTGGTTTGGCGGCTACGGACTTGAGGCGACCGGGCAGTGGATGGCCTCAATTGGTTTGGTTCCCGGCCTATTAATGGCATTTTTAGCGGGTGCAGCTGAGTTTTTCGGCGGTCTCGCACTGGCGCTTGGCCTGCTGACACGACCCGCCGCGCTGGTGAATGCAGTCGCGATGGCGGTAGCCACCTTTGTGGTTCACTTGGAGAATGGTCTGTTTATGAGTAACAACGGCTACGAGTACGCTCTGATACTGCTCGCTGCGTCACTCGCCCTTATGGTTTCCGGTGGTGGTAAACTGTCAGCCGACCGCGCAATTTCACAGCGTCTGGCCTAAAAGGAAAATCCGAGAATGCTACGCAACACTGATCTTCTGTTCGTCTCGCATGGCGGCGGCCCTCGGCCGCTGTTCAACGATCCCGACCATCAGCAACTGATTGACGCCCTGCAGCAGTATGCCCGCGATTTTGAGCGTCCGGATGCAATACTGGTGCTCAGTGCACACTGGGAGACCGAGGGATTAAGGGTCACTGCTAGCCCAAGCCCAGAACTCTATTTCGACTACTATAACTTCCCGGAAGAGGCGTACCAGATTGAGTACCCATGCCCGGGCGCACCAGAACTGGCTGAGAAGATTAAAGCTACGCTGTATGCGCAGGGTTTTCCGACGGAACTCGAACAGGAGAGAGGGCTGGACCACGGTGTTTTTGTACCGGTAAAACTGCTCTACCCCGACGCCGACATACCAGTGCTGCAACTGTCGATGCACGCTTCACTCGATGCGCAGCAGCACCTAGCGATTGGCGAGGCACTGCGGTCTCTGGACGCTGAACGGCTATTGATCATCGGTTCGGGCTTCACCTTTCACAACATGCGCGCCTTTTATGCACCCGCAACGCAAGAGGTAAACCAAGCCAATGCTGGCTTTGAGGATTGGCTTGAGGCGACGTTGAGCGGCCCAGCAAAAGAGTACACCGAGATTAGGGCTTCACTGGTGAACTGGGAACAGGCTCCCTACGCGCGTTTTTGCCAGCCACGAGAGGATCATCTAATTCCACTGCACATCTGTGCGGGCATCGCTGGGCGCTCGGCTGATAGCTACAGTCGCATTGAGGTGTTTCACAAGCAGTGCAGTAACTTTTACTGGCGCCTCTAGCCTTAGGGCAAACAAAAAAACACCGCCTTGGCTCCCTGCCGTGGCGGTGTAGCTACCATCCTTGGTAAAACCCTGTCCCTTACTCAACACTCTGTATATCGACAATCTGAAGCTGTTTAACTTGCTTACAGGATCAACCAAAAATCGAAAACTGTCAGGTCTGATTTCTAATAGAAAAGTCTTAAACGGACAGATAAGACTCTCGGGTATTTTGGTAGCACGGCTGAGTGACGCAGAGGGACCAAAAGACCCGATTAGGATCGGCGCTCTAGTTGTGTCAGCATCGATAGCAGAATCGCAGACACACCAAGCCAGCCAATCAGGTGGAACTGCTCCCCGAGTAGTCCAACCGCCAATATCACAGCCACCACTGGCTCCAACAATGTAATCAGCGTCGCGCTGCTCGCACTAATAGTTTTTAATCCGTAACCAAAGCAGAGGTAACCAAGAAACATGGGCACCAGCGCCATGTAGATCACCACCCCAGTATTTGTCGGGCCGGCGAACAGATTCTCGCCGGTAAAAACTAGTGATGGCAGCAGCACCAGACTGGAGAGTAGAAACATCGCTGCCATCGAGGCGCGGGAAGCAATACCGGATGATATATGAACTTTGGCAACCCAGGAGTAGAGTGAATAGGTGAGCCCAGCTACGAGCCCCAGAATCAAGCCCCAGAACGTCGAGCTCCCAGCCTCGTTAGCGGAGTCCGGCGGTACAACCTTGCCTGCATAGAGCATCACAATACCGATCACGCCCAACACAAAACTGACCATCCAACGCCGGCTAACCGCACGTTTATCGAAAATCCACTCCAATAGCGCCGCAAAGAGTGGCGCGCTCGCGATAGACACCACAGTACCCACGGCGACTCCGGCAAGATGCATCGACGAATAGAACGCCAAGGGATAAATTGCGACAGCGGTTCCGCCCGCGCAAAGGAGCAGAGGACGATGGACAATCTGCTGGAAGTGTCGATGTAGCAATGTGGCCGAGTTCAGCCCCAGCAACAATGCTGCAACACCCATCGCGAAGGCACCGATAGCCAATGGGCTAAGATCGATTGCAAAGCTAGCCGCTGTACCGGTAGTGCCCCAAAGAATGCTGGCAGCAGCAATACCCAAAAAGCCGCGCACGGGGCTGCTCATCAATCTTTAACTCGCAACCAGTCGATCAGACCTTTAGTTTTGCGCACTAAAATATCAAACGGGGTCTCATCACCGAAAAACCTGCGGTTACGCATTAACAGCAGGGACATTAAAGCGACCCAAAATAGGGTGTAATAGATCAACCATCGGCTGTTGGCCTCAAACGCAGATTGTGTGTCCGCCTGCCCCAGCAGATACATAAAGGGGGCAACGATTGCGACAAACGACATGAGGGAGATCGCAAGCCGAATTTTCTTTATTGAAGACATAATGATGAGGCTTAACCCTAAATTGAAATTTTGTACAGTGACATGTCTGCCAAATGAACTACTCTGAGTCTGTCAGTACTGGGTTTGCACGATTGTACCGAGGATGCTGTGAACGCACTAGTCACCCATTTTGCACATGCATATGAATACGGTGCTCTGCGAGAGTCCCTTCGCAGCTCTCAAGATCACGATTTCCCCAACATAGCCATCAAACATGCGATGTGGCGCATTGCACTCCAACAGGATCTTATCGACCGACTCAAACGCAACTCGGAACTACTTTCGCATAGCGAGCGCTATATCAGCAGAACGGGAGGCCCTACTGTGCAGATAATGCGAACACGTGTAAAGCTCGTGCGTGAGCTCGGATATCTTGAACGAATGCTCAGGAAATGCCTCTACAACGCTGAGAGCCAGGATCTTAATCGTTTATATCTGCTCACCCTGGAAGAGCTGGTTAGATTAGATTAGATTAAATCAGAGTTAGCCTCGAGAGATCAGGTAAGCACCCGCCCCCATCATAATTGAACCTGCGCTGCGATTTAGCCGCTTTACCCCAGCTTGCGAGCGAAAAAACTTACGTGCTCTCGCGGCAAAGAGAGCAATTCCCATCAAGCCAATCATCAATGCAATCAGCGTTAAAACCGACGCCAGAGCAATGTCCGTAGCATTCAAGACGCTAAGGTCCATAAAAGTCGGCAGGAATGCGATGTAAAAGAGGATTACTTTCGGATTTGACGCTGAGATTAGAAAGCCTTGTGTGAAGCTCAAAATACCGGCACTGCGACCCACTTTGTCATCAGCCTCGTTGAGCTCCAGTGGAGCATTCCACATTTTCCAGCCGAGATAGACGAGGTAGATTGCACCAAGGATACGGATGGCGGTGAAGAGTTCACCCCAGTGGGTGGCGATGGCTGCCAGGCCCAAGCAAGCTGCGATGAGGTATAGCATGTCGCTGATGGTCATACCTAGAGCCAGCCAAAAACACGAGCGCGCACCGGACACAAGAGCACGGGCTAGAATGGCAAAAACCCCTGGACCTGGGGTGACGCCGAAGATCAGTACTGCAATAAAAAACGAGATTGCGCTCTCGATGGACATGGCTTGGGCTCCTCGAAGATCGAAATAGTCTAGCATTGTAGGAGCGTTGTACGCGAAGCGCGTTACGCGACCTTTTGGGGCTCGGGCTTGAGATTTGGAGGGCGAGGGCAGGATTGCCCGAGTAATTTGCTCCCGGCAATTTTGTGAACCTTGATAAATAACTCGGAAATCCTCTGCGCCTTCGGCGGATTAAAAGAAAAGGGGCCACTCTTTGAGTGGCCCCTTTTCTTTTAATTTGGTCGGAACGAGAGGATTTGAACCTCCGACCCCTGACACCCCATGACAGTGCGCTACCAGGCTGCGCTACGTTCCGAAAGAGGGCGAGATAATAGCCTAACGGGTTGATTGTGTGAAGCTTTTATCTGGCTTAAAAAAGATGAAAACAGCTATTTACGCTTAAGTGTCTCTAGGATCGATTCAAGCTCACTGATGGTTTGTCGCAGCAGCTGTTTGTATCTTGTGTTGTCGTCATCGCCCGCATCGCCTTTAAGCCATTGCCGTGCACCGGCGATCGTTAGACCTTGATCGTAGAGGAGGCCTTTTATTTGACGGATTAGCAGCAGGTCTTGGCGCTGGTAGTAGCGACGGTTGTTCCGTTTTACCGGTTTGATCTGCTCGAACTCCTGCTCCCAGTAACGCAGTACGTGCGGCTTTAGGTCACAGAGTTTGCTAGCTTCACCAATGGTAAAGTAGCGTTTCGAGGGGATTGGATCCGCTTCAGCTTGGATCGGCGGCTGTTCTTGCATAGATCTCAACGCGCTCTTTCAGCTTTTGACCAGGGCGGAAGGTGACTACTCGGCGAGCCGAGATAGGCACCTCTTCACCTGTTTTAGGGTTGCGACCTGGGCGCTGACGTTTGTCGCGCAGGTCGAAGTTGCCGAAGCCCGACAACTTCACATGTTCGTTGTGCGAAAGACTCTCGCGAACCTCGTCGAAGAAGGACTCAACCATCTCCTTCGCTTCACGCTTATTCAGGCCAAGTTCCTCAAAGAGGCGCTCTGCCATATCTGCTTTCGTCAACGATGCCATGCTACCACCCTCGCTTAGTCTCGGAGTACGGCACCGAGGTCGTTGGTTAAACACTCAACAACCGCAGCAACCGATGCGTTGATCTCTTCTTCATTAAGAGTGCGCGATGGGTGCTGCCACGTCAAGCCGAGAGCCAAACTTTTTCGTCCTGCTTCAATACCTTGGCCAGTATATACGTCAAACAGGATGACATCTTTAAGGAACTCTCCGCCCTTCTCTTTAGCGATCTGACGTACCGCGTCAAAGCCGACCTGCTGGTCGATCACCATCGCGAGGTCACGACGTGACTCTGGGAATTTTGACAACGAGCTGAAGCGCGGCAGTGTGCCTTCCAGCAGCTCAGCTAGCTCAAGCTCGAACAGGTAAACGGGGCCATTAAGGTCCAACTGCTTCTGCAGCGATGGGTGCATTGCACCGATCCAGCCGACAGTTTTGCCGTTGCGTTCGATACGTGCTGACTGCCCCGGATGCAAAGCAACGTGCTTATCGGCAACTAGGGCGTACGACTCAGCATCACCAGCCATCTCTAGCAGCGACTCCAGATCACCTTTGATATCGAAGAAGTCGACCTTATCGCTCTTACCCATCCAGCTCTCGGGCTGACGGTTACCGGTAATGATGCCGGCTAGAGAGTTTGCCTGTGACAGTTCACCCCCCTCTTCAACGAAGCGCTGACCGATCTCAAATAGACGCACGCGGCTCTGTTGACGCGCCTGATTGTAAGCAACAGCTTTGCTCAAACCCGCCCACAGAGTAGTACGCATTACAGCCATCTCAGCCGAGATTGGGTTAGCCAGTGCAACTGCATCATGCTGATCATCAAAGAGTTTCGCCAGACCCGATTCAATGAATGAGTAGGTGATCGCTTCCTGATAGCCACGCGCAACCAGATGACGACGCACCTGCCCCACACCAACCTGCGACTCTTTGATGCTCGGCAGAGGTAGCTCTGCACGCGGCGTTTTAGATGGCAGTTTGTTGTAGCCGTAAACGCGAGCGATCTCTTCAATCAGATCCTCTTCGATGCTGATATCGAAGCGGTAGCTAGGAACCGCAATGGTCCATACACCGCTCTGCATCGCAGAGAGCTGCATACCGAGGCGAGTGAGGATCTCTTCAATCTCAGCCGCTGGAATCTCCAGAGCCAACAGTGAGGTAACGCGCTCATGACGCAGGCTTACTGTGACTGATTCAGGCAGATCGGCTTTAGATTCAGCCTCAACCACGGGGCCCGCTTCACCACCCACGATATCCAGCAGTAGCGCGGTTGCACGTTCTGTTGCACGCGCCTGCAACTGCCAGTCGACACCGCGCTCGTAGCGATGCGAAGCGTCAGTGTGCATGCCGTAGTTACGTGCGCGACCCGCAATAGCGATAGGATCAAAGTAAGCACACTCCAGCATGATATCGGTGGTCTCTTCAGAGACCTCTGAGTTGCCACCACCCATGATGCCCGCCATCGCTACCGCCTTGTTGTGGTCAGCGATTACCAGCGTATCCGCATTGAGTTTAACTTCGGAGCCATCCAGCAGTTTCAGGGGTTCTCCCTGCTCTGCCATACGTACACGAATACCACCCTCAAGCTTATTCAGATCGAAAGCGTGCATCGGCTGGCCCAGCTCAAGCAGCACGTAGTTAGTGACGTCTACGACAGGATCGATAGAGCGTACGCCTGAGCGCTCCAAGCGCTCAACCATCCAGCGCGGGGTTTCAGTGTTGATATTGATGTTACGGATGATACGGCCCAGGTAACGAGGGCACGCAGCCGGTGCTTGCAGCTCGATACTGATCTGATCGTCGATAGACGCTGCCACTGGCGAGCAGTCGATCTCTGCCACGGGTACTTTGTTTAGTACTCCGACTTCACGCGCCATACCTACCATGCCAAGACAGTCGCCGCGGTTAGGGGTCAGGTCAACATCGATGATCATGTCATTGAGGTTGAGGTACTCGCGCACATCCTGCCCTACCGGTGCATTGGCAGACAGCTCCATGATGCCGTCGTGATCATCCGAGAGACCCAACTCATCTTCAGCACAGAGCATACCCATAGACTCTACACCACGCAGTTTGGCTTTCTTGATCTTGAAGTCACCGGGCAGCGTTGCACCGACCATCGCAAAGGCGGTTTTGATTCCAGCACGGGCGTTGGGGGCACCACACACCACCTGGAAAGTCTCTGTACCGTTGCTTACCTGACAAACGCGCAGCTTGTCAGCATCTGGGTGCTGTTCAGCCGAGAGAATCTCGCCGACCACAACACCGCTAAAATCACTTGCGACCGATTCGACATCATCGACCTCAAGGCCCGCAAGGCTCAACTGATCTGCCAGTGCCTGAGCATCAAGCTCGGGCTGCACCAGTTCACGTAACCACTGTTCACTAAATTTCATAAGTTCCTACTCCCGGCGCTTAGTTGAACTGGCCGAGGAAGCGCAGATCATTTTCGAAGAAGAGACGCAGATCATCGACGCCATAACGCAGCATCGCAAAGCGCTCTACACCCATACCGAAAGCAAAACCGGTGTACTCTTCAGGATCGATACCCGACATCTTCAGCACCTTGGGGTGCACCATGCCGCAACCGAGAACCTCCAACCACTTGCCATCACCACGGTCAATATCGACCTCAATTGACGGCTCAGTGAATGGGAAATATGACGGACGGAAGCGAACTTTCACCTCCTCCTCAAAGAACTCCTTCAAGAACTGCTCTAGCGTACCCTTAAGGTCTGCAAAGCTGATGCCCTTATCGATAATCAGACCCTCTACCTGGTGGAACATCGGTGAGTGCGTCTGGTCGTAGTCGCAACGATAGACGCGACCCGGACAGATAATACGGATAGGTGGTTTCTGCGCTTCCATCGTACGCACCTGCACCGGCGAGGTGTGGGTACGCAGTAGACGATGTGCGTCGAAGTAGAAGGTGTCGTGCATCGCACGCGCTGGGTGGTGCGATGGAATGTTGAGTGCTTCGAAGTTGTGGTAGTCATCTTCGATCTCAGGACCCTCTTCCACAGAGTAGCCAATACGGCTAAAGAAGGCTTCGATACGCTCCATCACTTTGGTTACTGGATGCAGACCACCCACCTCAGCCTGACGGCCTGGCAGGGTTACATCAACAGTCTCGGCTGCCAACTTGGCTTCCAGTGCAGCATTCTCGAGCTCTGCTTTGCGAGCGTTAAGAACCTCAGAGACCGCCTCTTTGGCCTCGTTGATACGTGCACCGGCCGCTGGGCGCTCTTCATTGGATAGCTTACCCAAGCCTTTCAACAGCTGGGTAAGGTGCCCCTTCTTACCCAGATATTGAACACGTACTTCATCAAGCGTTTTTACATCAGTCGCTGCCAATGCAGCGGCTTTTCCTTCCGCCATTAGGGCGTCAAGATTTTCCATTTGTGGCTCCACTTTGGGTTGGAGAGTTATTCAAAAGTGCCTGAAACAAAAATAGGGGAAGAGCATGCACCCTTCCCCTATCTGAGTCGATCAATTAACCGCATCCAAAGGATGAGGCTAAGTGGTCTTAGGCCAGTGCTGCTTTGGCTTTCTCAACAACAGCGCTAAACGCTGCCTGCTGATGAACGGCCAGATCAGCCAGTACTTTACGGTCGATCTCTACGTTAGCCTTTTTCAGACCAGAGATCAGACGGCTGTATGACAGACCGTTGATGCGAGCTGCGGCGTTGATACGCGCAATCCACAGAGCACGGAATTGACGCTTACGCTGACGACGGTCGCGGTAAGCGTACTGACCTGCTTTGATGACAGCCTGTTTGGCAACTCGGAATACACGGCTACGAGCGCCGTAGTAACCTTTAGCCTGTTTCAATACTTTCTTATGACGTGCACGAGCTTGTACACCACGTTTTACGCGAGGCATATTTAGTCCTTCCTATTCGCTTAATTCGTAACCAATTAGATGTAAGGTAGCATGCGCTTGATCAGAGCCTGATCAGCTGCGTGTACCTGAAGCATTGGGCGAAGCTGACGCTTACGCTTAGTGGTCTTCTTGGTCAAAATGTGGCTTTTGAAGGCCTGCTTGTGCTTGAAGCCATTAGCAGTTCTTTTGAAACGTTTGGCCGCACCGCGGACAGATTTAATCTTTGGCATTTCACTACTCCACGCATTCGTTAGTTATCAATCGGAACGTACAAAACCCGCACTGTCACCCGAGGATGCCAAGGCGGGTTTGGAAGAGATTCCGACTACTTTTTCTTTGGAGCTAGAACCATCACCATTTGACGACCCTCAAGCTTCGGACGCTGCTCAACTGTACCCAGTTCAGCAAGATCCTCCTCAACTCGATTCAGCAGCTCCATTCCGAGCTCCTGGTGAGCCATCTCACGTCCGCGGAAGCGGATAGTGATCTTGGTTTTATCTCCACCTTCTAGGAAACGTATCAGGTTGCGTAGTTTTACCTGATAATCCCCCTCTTCAGTCCCTGGACGGAACTTAATCTCTTTAACCTGCATCTGAGTCTGTTTCTTCTTCGCCTCAGAGGCACGTTTTTTCTGCTCATACAGGTGCTTGCCGTAGTCCATAACCTTACAGACTATTGGATCAGCGTCTGAGATCTGTACCAGATCCAGCTCCGATTCCTGTGCAATGCGAAGTGCCTCTGGCATAGAGACTACTCCGACCTGTTGACCGTCAGCGCCGATTAGGCGGCACTCACGCGCTTTAATATTTTCGTTAATTGGCGGCAGGTTTGCACGACCGCCACGACGATTATCACGTCTGATAGCACTATCTCCTAGTGATTAATTATTCGCTGCGCCCTTTGCGCGCCACTTCGTTAGTGATCAATTCAGCAAAGGCGTCAACGCTCAGAGTTCCTAGATCTTCGCCGGTACGCGTGCGCACTGCGACAGCGTCTGCCTCGACTTCTTTGTCACCGACAACGAGGAGGTATGGAATCTTCTGAATTGTTCGCTCGCGGATTTTAAAGCCGATCTTCTCGTTTCTCAAGTCCGCAACCACACGAATACCCGCTTTTTCAAGGCGTTTCTTCACATTTTGTACATGTTCGGCCTGATTATCGGTGATATTCATCACTGCAACCTGTACTGGCGCCAGCCAAGCAGGCAGTGCTCCAGCGTAGTGCTCAATCAAAATGCCGATAAATCGTTCGAACGATCCAAGGATAGCACGGTGCAGCATAACTGGCGTTTCGCGCTCACCTTTTTCGTTCACAAACTGTGCATCTAGACGGCCTGGCATCGAGAAGTCGACCTGAATCGTGCCGCACTGCCAGACACGCCCAAGGCAGTCACGTAGCGAGAACTCAATCTTCGGACCGTAGAACGCACCTTCCCCAGGTAACTCTTCCCAATCCAAACCGGCTGCATCCAGCGCGTCAGCCAGTGCTTTCTCAGCCTTATCCCAAACCTCATCTGAACCTACACGCTGTTCTGGGCGCGTAGAGAGTTTGTAGATAATGTCGCTGAAACCAAAATCAGCATAGACCTCATGCAGGAAGTCGATGAACTCAGCCACTTCTGGCTGGATCGAATCTTCAGCACAGAAGGTGTGGCCATCGTCCTGAACAAAGCCACGTACACGCATAATGCCGTGCAGTGCACCGCTCGGTTCATTACGGTGACACGAGCCAAACTCAGCCATGCGCAGCGGCAGGTCGCGGTATGAGCGCAGACCCTGGTTGAACACCTGAATGTGACACGGGCAGTTCATCGGCTTAACAGCAAAGTCACGGCTCTCAGAGTGAGTGGTAAACATCTGCTCTTGGAACTTGTCCCAGTGACCCGATTTTTCCCACAGGGTACGTTCAACAACCTGAGGTGTTTTGATCTCTTGGTAACCGCGCGCGCGCTGCTGGTTACGCATGTACTGCTCAACCGCCTGCCAGAGTGTCCAGCCATTTGGATGCCAGAACACCATACCTGGCGCCTCTTCCTGCAGGTGGAACAGATTCAACTGCTTGCCCAGTTTACGGTGGTCACGCTTCTCCGCCTCTTCGAGACGATGCAGGTAGGCTTTTAGCTCTTTCTTGTCACCCCAGGCAGTACCGTATACACGCGTCAGCTGCTCATTCTTAACGTCACCGCGCCAGTATGCACCAGCAACTTTCATAAGTTTAAACGCTTTAATGTGACCGGTAGAGGGTACGTGCGGACCACGACAGAGGTCGATAAAGTCGCCCTGTTTGTAGAACGACAACGGCTCTTCACCCGGGATCGAGTCGATAATCTCGACCTTGTACTTCTCACCCATCTGCTCAAACAGCTTGATCGCATCTGGACGCTCCATCACCGAGCGCTCCACCGGTAGATTCTGTTTTGAGAGCTCATTCATGCGCGTCTCAATCTTCTCAAGATCTTCTGGCGTGAATGGACGTTCGTAAGCGAAATCGTAGTAGAAGCCGTCTTCAATAACCGGACCGATAGTTACCTGCGCGCCCGGGAACAGCTCCTGCACAGCCATCGCCATCAGGTGAGCACAGGAGTGGCGAATAACGTCAACGCCCTCTTCGTCGCGGGCTGTAATGAGCGCGAGGTTAGCGTCTTCGCTAATCAGAAACGAGGTATCAACCAGTTCGCCATCGACGCGGCCAGCCAATGCAGCTTTCGCCAAACCAGGACCGATATCCATAGCAACATCAAAAACAGTAACAGGATTGGCAAATTCGCGCTTGCTTGAATCAGGGAGGGTAATAACAGGCATTACAGAGTCCTAAATCTCAGTGGTGACCCCTACGACAGGCCACATAAGTTTTGCTACTGGTACCACCTGCGCAGGCAGATGCCAGAAGCCCTAAAAATTGAAGCCGCAGATTATACCCACCTAGGCACATAGATGGTAGATCATTGAGCCCAAGTCACTTGCAGATGCTCTGTCTCTTCAGCACCATGCCTCAATAAACATATGGATATCTGCTTCCTGGGGTCCAGTTCAAAGCGATAACCTTGCGCTCACCTTCACCATAGGTTTCAACATTTACTTTGTAATTCTCGAGGGTGCTGCTAGACCTCTTCTGTTCTCGTGTAGAATTTTACGGATTAGGCGAGGAGCTGTTCAAAGTCGATCACACCCACATCGGCAACATATGGGGCGTTAAATTTGATGACCGCCTGATGATCTGGATGCTGCTGGTAGCGCACTAACGCATCAACATCAGCCACTACCAGTTTAATCAGCAAGCTCCACGAGCGTGCCTCACCCACAATATCTACGCCGATCTCAATCTGCTCAATCTCTGCAATCGACTGTTTCAGTGCCAACATGCGTCGACAGAATTCATCGCGGTGTTCGGCTGGCGTATCAGCGACATATTTGATGGTAATGAAGTGTTGTAACATCTCAGGCACAGGCCTCTTCTGGGATAATAGACGGCGCGCTATTGAGTGCTTCCATAGCGAAACCCGCTGCAGCCTTGTAGTTGTGCATGAACTCATCCATCTCTTGCTGGCTCATCACATCGCGAATATCGGTAAACTCACCACCACAGCGGTCCTCTACCTCACGCAGCAAGCCAAAAGGCCCCGAGCCACGATTACGCAGGACCAGTGCCGAGATCGGCTCGCACAATTTTTTGTCATACGCGTTAGTCGCTGCAGTGCCAACACCGTGCTCAATAAACGCAGCACCCAGCTCGCGGGCATCAACAATTGCCTGACTGGCACCGTTTGAACCCACTGGGTACATCACGTGCGCAGCGTCACCCATCAACACGACTCGGCCGTCAATCCATGTTGGCACAGGGTCTCGGTCTATCATCGGGTATTCGTAGATATCGCCTGCCTGCTCGAGCATCGCTGGCACGTCGAGCCAGTCAAAGCTCCAGTCAGCAAAGTGGTGCGCAAAATCACTGAGTTCAACCTTACGGTTCCAGTCCCCACTAGGAAGGCCATCCTTGGTATCAACGGTGATCTCTGCGATCCAGTTCATCATGCAGTAGCCCTCAGCATCGGGCTGAGAGATGGGATATAGAACTAGGCGGTGGTCGTGATGGCCTAGCCCCACAAAGGAGGCATCGGTGCGCAGCGGTTTAGCGCGAGTGACTCCACGCCACATAATTGCGCCGCTCCAGTGTGGCACCGGTTGGTCCGGGTACATCTGAGCACGGACATTTGAGTGCAGACCATCGGCGCCAACTAAAAGCGCGCCCTCGAACTCGCGAGTAGAGCCGTCTTTGGCCTGCGCGACTACACGCACGCCCTCAGCTTCATTGGTGTAACTGGCCACTTTGTAGCCGAGGATCAGAGAGTCAGCACCACCGCGCTCGATAAAGGTGTCATGCAGAAGCATCTGCAACTGACCCCGATGCACCGAATACTGCGGCCAGTTGTAACCCGCAAGAATACCACGGGTCTCTGAGTAGATTTCGCGGCCATTACGACCAACCAAGGCCCACTCTTGCGTCTTGACACCTACCTTATCAAGCTGCTCCTCACCGATACCCATTTCGTACAGCTCGCGCACTGCGTTTGGCTGCAGGTTTATACCCACGCCCAGAGGCTTGAGCTCAGACACTGATTCCAATACAACACAGGGGATGTTGAGCTGCTGGAGTGTTAGCGCGAGAGCTAAACCACCGATACCAGCACCAGCGATAATGATCGGTTTTTCGTCCATGGGTACTTCTCTTTATTTTTCTGTTCTCGATAGCGAGAAAAAGCGTCTATCAATTAAAAATCTAACGCGCGAAAAGTATCACAAGACCAGGTCGATCGGCTATCAACGGGGTATACAACCTAAGTGCTAGCAGCAGCGGCTCCCGGTTTTTTATACCCTTCACTGAGTAGATCTGGCATCATTTAACCAAAATAAAAACAGCCAGTTCATAACGCATATGCGCACCGCTCGACTTAAAATTAGCACTCGATTGATGATCGCTTTGAGCCTGTTAATTCTTCTACAGGCCGTGATCCTCGGTGTATTCACACTCCGATACCTCGGCGACTCGCTCGAGGAACAGATGGGGCAACGGGCTCTGCAGCTCGCCTCTATGATCTCTCAGACCCCCTCGATACGTGATGCCGTTGCTCGTGGCGATAGCCCGACCGTTCAGAGTATTGTGGCCGATCTGCGACTTGCAACCGATGCCAGCTTTATCTCCATTGGCGATGCGGCCGGTATTCGTCTCGTACACCCGGTACCTGAACGAATTGGCAAACCGATGGTGGGAGGCGACAACTACCGCGCGCTCGAACTGGGTGAGAGTTACATCTCTAAAGCGGTCGGCAGCCTCGGCGAATCAATCCGCGGCAAAACACCGGTATTTGATGATCTCGGCAAAGTGGTCGGCGTAGTATCTGTAGGCTACCTGACAACCACGATCGAACAGACGGTCTCCAACTACCAAGAGACGATCATCATAGTGACCTGGGTACTCTTGGCGCTGTCGATTCTGATCGCCTACTACATTGGTCGGCGGTTCCGTGCGGCGATTTTTGATCTAGAGCCTCACGAGATCGCCGCCCTCTTCCTTGAGCGTAACGCCACACTCGAGTCGGTGCGCGAGGGTATTATTGCGATTAATGCCGACGGTAAGATCACCACCTTTAACCGTGCCGCACTCAAGGCGCTCAATCTCCCCGAAGATCAGATCCTTACAGGACAACCTCTGAACCAGGTTCTACCCGAATCACGCCTACCGGCGATGCTCGAAACCGGCTCACCGGAGTATGACCGCGAGACGTTCATCAATGGCCGCACGCTGATCATCAACCGCCTACCGATCATGCGTGGCGACGACTTAGTCGGCGTTGTGGCTAGCTTCCGGCCTAAGGATGAACTGGCGGAGGTTAGCCGCCAGCTGACGCGTATACGTCAGTATGCTGATGCACTTCGCTCCCAAGCCCATGAGTATGCCAATAAGCTTCACACGATAGCGGGCCTAATCTCGATTGATGCGAAAGATGAGGCGCTTGAGTTGATCGGTCAGGAGACTGCGGGCCATCAAGCACTGCTGAGCTGGATTAAAGATTCAGTCGACGATCATCTGTTCGCTGGTCTCCTGCTGGGCAAATACAACCGCGCCAGCGAGCTCGGCTTACGTCTCGACATTGATGAGGACTCCAACCTCTCCAAGCTGCCAAAACACATTGACTCTCAGCAACTTGTGACGCTGGTCGGTAATCTTATCGATAATGCGCTTGAGGCAACGCTGGGTAATAATGGTGAGCAGGTTAGTCTCTCGTTTACTGATCTGGGCGAGGAGATCGTCATCGAAGTCGAGGACCAAGGCCCGGGTATCGACAACGAACAACGCGAAGCTATTTTCCGTCAAGGCTACTCCACCAAAGGGGAGAACCGCGGCATTGGGCTACACCTGGTTAGCGAGATCTGTAGACAGCTCAATGCCAATATCACTGTTGAGACGCTGACGACGCAGGGAAGCCGTTTTACGCTCTACATACCGCGCAGCACTGCAGCTAGGAGCAAGGATGTCTAAAAATTGTCGAATACTGATCGCCGAAGACGATCCGCAGATCGCTGAGATACAACGTCGTTTTGTCGAACGGATAGACGGTTTCGAGGTGGTGGGTATCAGCCACACTACGCGTGACGCAAACGAGATGCTTGAGGTACTCCAGCCTGATCTGGTGCTGCTGGATATCCACTTCCCCGATGGCAGCGGTTTAGCGCTACTGCGCCAGCTGCGTCAGGGGGACTCCCCCTGCGACGTCATCATGGTTACCGCCGCTAAAGAGACCGAGTCTCTGTCTGAGGCGCTGCGACTGGGCGTATTCGACTACGTTTTGAAACCGCTCGTATTTGACCGTTTGCAACAGTCACTGCTGCAGTACTCTGAGCACCGCTCTACCATGCAGTCGACAGGCCCTGAACTATCACAAGATATGGTGGACCAGCTCTTACCGCGCAACCGCAACCAAAACGGCACCGCGGCGCCGGCGGGGACAGCGCCCACAAGAAACCTTCCCAAAGGTATCGACCCCCTGACGCTGGAGAAGATTGGCTCGGTATTCTCAGATCCAGTTACCAGCCTCAGTGCTGAGCAGGTGGGCGAACAGATTGGTTCCAGCCGCACCACGGCACGTCGTTATCTGGAATATCTGGTTGGCGAGCAGGAGCTGAGCGCCGATATCAACTACGGTACAGTAGGACGACCCGAACGTTTCTATCGCAAGCGAGCTTGAGATGTACCTAATTCCCGATCTAAAACAGATTGAGTCCTATAAGTCGATCGCAGTGCTAACGAGCGGTGGCGATTCACCCGGAATGAACGCTGCTATTCGTGCGATTGTGCGAACCGCCAACCACTTCAATATCGAAGTGACTGGTATTCAGCGAGGCTATTCTGGCCTGCTTGAGCGCGCCTACATGCCACTAAACGCTGAGAACGTTTGCAACCTCATTCAACGTGGCGGAACGACGCTGATGAGCGCGCGTTGTCTGGAGTTCCATCAGCGCGAAACGCGAGAGCAGGCAGTTAACAACCTCCGTGAAGCCGGCATCGAAGCGCTAATCGTGATTGGCGGTGATGGTTCGCTCACCGGTGCGCGCCTGATGGAGAAAGAGTTCGGTTTTCCGGTCATTTGCCTGCCAGGTACCATCGATAATGATATCTATGGCACCGAAGTCTGTATCGGTTTCGATACCGCTTTGAACACGGCCGTGACGGCAGTTGACCGTATTCGCGACTGCGCCAACTCAAACGAGTATTTTCACATTGTTGAGTGTATGGGGCGCAACTCTGGCGCTTTGGCCGTACATACTGGCATTGCCACTAGTGCTGAGTTAATCCTGATACCCGAAGCTCCCTGGGATATGGAGGAGGTGTGTCATCGCCTCTACCAACTGCGCAAGTCAGACCGTGCCACTAGCGGCATCATCGTTGTGGCAGAAGGCGGTAACACCGGGGTGTCGTACGAGATTCAACACCAACTCAGCGAGCTTGGTGTTGACTCTTTAGTTACGATTTTGGGGCACATTCAACGCGGCGGCACACCCTCCCCTAACGATCGGTTGTTGGCATCAGCGCTGGGTAATGCCGCCATACACTACCTAATGGCGGGCTACTCGAATGTGATGGTTGGGGTTGCACGCGGCCGTACAATCACCTCGGACCTTGCCGACGTAATCAGCCACCGGCAGTCCTTAAATGATTCGACGTTGAAACTGGTTTCGGAGCTGAAGCCCTGGTTTTAACCGAAAGCGGTCGCGACCTCGGCTGCGCCGAGATCCCTCCTTCACAAGAATCTGTACGAGCGATCTGCGCGCAGCGCAGGTTCGCGATATTTACAGCCGTCCGGTCGGCTCAGTCGCGGCACCATCCACAGCCATTGGCGCGGGCACCTGATCACCGCTAACCCGCGTCACCGGGAAGATCGCGTTGATCTGGCCGGTACCCGAAGCGCCGAAGTAAGGCGTCACCACCTCCGCCGGCTGATCGTACTCGCTCCACCCCAGCGCCCCAAGCAGCATCGCCGTGTCGTGCATCAAGCCCTCACCATGCCCTTTCACGGCATACTCAGGCAGCATCTCACAGAACTCTGGCCACTGGGCGTTCTCCCACATATCCACAACCATATGGTCGAGATTTTCTAAGAATGGGCTCCAGATTTTGTGCGCAAACTCAGGCGCACGGCCATTCTGCGCAAAGCGGTGTGACAGAGAGCCACTCGCCAGAATTGCTACAGTACCGTCATAGTGCTCCTCAATCGCTTTACGCAGCGCCCAACCCAGGCGCGCGCTGTCGTTGAGGTAGTGCACCATGCAGAGCGCCGAGATCGAAACCACTTTGAAGTGCTGGTCCTCGTTCATATAGCGCATGGGTACTAGCGCGCCGTACTCTGGTGCCAGAGAGGTTTTATCATGCGCCAACGTATCAACACCCTGCAGATTGCACTCTTTAGCGATGATATGACCAAGCTCCGGGTTACCCGGGAAATCATACTCCATGTGATTAATGAAGTGCGGCAGCTCGTTACTGGTGTAGTCGCCTTTAAAGTGATCTGTACAGAGCACATGGTACCCAGCGTTAACCAGCCAGTGAGTATCAAATACCACTATCGTATCCACACCCAGTTCGCGACAGCGACGACCGATCTCTTTGTGACCATCAATGGCTGCTTTGCGCGTATCCTTACGCGGCCCCGGGAACTCCGATAGATACATCGAAGGTACGTGCGTAATCTTTGCTGCGAGGGCTAGTTTTCCCATGATTTACTCACTCATTTTTCTGTTCATGCCGTCCAGCTTAAACCTCTGGAGCAGCACAAGTGTTGCTCTGTCTCAAACGCTCGTTGAATCTACTGATCAGGTTTGAGCTGCAGAATTTTGTCGAGCAGCTGATCCAGCTTTTTCATATCACTGGCGCTTAATTGTTTGGTGAGATGGCGGTAGCGCTCGTCTACTAGCGGCGCCACCTCAGCAAACATCTGCTGCGCTTTATCGGTCAGAGAGATCAGCACAACTCGCTGGTCCTCTGTCGATTTACGGCGTGATATCAGCTCCTGCTGCTCCAGACGACTCAGTATCCCAGTCAGACTTGGGCTGAGAATGGCGCAGCGTTTCGCCAGCTCCTTGGCCTCCGAGTCCGGGTACTGACGCAGCGCACGGATCACCCGCCACTGTTGCTCCGTCAACGCCACCTGCTGCAGCACTGGCCGAAAGTAACTCATGGTTACTTCGCGGGCCTTTAGTAGCTTCAGCGGTAGCGAATCGTCAAAATCACGCATAGCGTCTATTTACCTTTTACTTACCGAGAGTCGGAACGCGGTGTGTGCCGTGGGCGACACAGACGTTCTTGGTCTCCATGTAGAAGTCGAAGCTCCAGTCACCACCGTCGCGACCAATGCCCGACATCTTCATGCCGCCAAATGGCGATGGCAGGTTGCGGTTGTTCTCGGAGTTAACCCAGAGCATACCCGCCTTAACCTTGCGCCCCATGCGCATCGCACGGCCGGTGTTCTCCGTCCAGATGTAGCCTGCCAGACCGTAGATGGTGTCGTTGGCGATTGCGATCGCCTCCTCTTCATTCTCGAAGCCAATAGCAGTCAGTACGGGGCCAAAGATCTCCTCCTGCGCTATACGCATAGAGTTACTTGCCTCAGTGAAGAGCGTTGGGCAGACATAGTTACCATCAGCAGAGTATTCGCCGGTCGGCTCAGTGATGCGGTAGCCGCCTACAGCTGTCTTAGCGCCATCCTCTTTAGCGATATCGAAGTAGCTGATCACCTTATTGAAGTGTTCGGTAGCAACCAGTGGGCCCACTTCGGTGTTTGGATCCAGTGAGTGACCCACGCGCAGATTAGCCACGCGCGCTTCCAGCGCGGCAATGAACTTCTCTTTGATTCCGTTCTGAATCAGCAGACGGCTTGAAGAGGTACAACGCTGACCATTCAGGCTATAAAGCATGAAGACAACAGCATCCAGTGCGCGCTCGAAGTCCGCATCATCAAATACGATAACTGGGTTTTTACCACCGAGCTCAAAGTGCATGCGCTTAAGCGTTGCTGCACCCTGGCGCATGATGTGTGAACCAGTGGCGGACTCACCCACCAGTGCGACCGCTTTGATCGCGGGGTGCTCAGTCAGACGCTTACCAACGCTCTCACCGAAGCCGTTCACCATATTCCATACACCTGCAGGGAGAACCTTCTCGGCAATCTCAGCCAGAATGTAAGCACTCAGCGGTGTCAGTTCTGCCGGTTTGTGCACCACTGTACAGCCTGCTGCCAGCGCTGGAGCAATCTTCCAGGTCGAGAGCATAAACGGCGTATTCCAAGGCGTGATGATGCCCACAGGACCAATCGGCTCTCGGATGGTGTAGTTAGTGTGCTCCGCCTGATGCAGCGCCAACCCGTTCTGCGCTTCAGCTGCTTTATCGGCAAAGAAGCGGAAGTTAGCCGCGCCGCGCACAGCCGCCTGCTTCATAAAGCGAATTGGCTGACCACAGTCCATCGACTCTACTAAGGCGATCTCGTCTGCACGGCGCTCCAGTTCATCAGCAAATTTGTGCAGTAGAGCACGACGCTGTGCTCCGGGCATATCCGCCCAGGCTTCAGCGGCGCTCTCGGCAGCTTCACAGGCAGCATCAACATCGGCCACTGAACCAGCAATCACCTGACCCAGGCTGGTGTTGTCTGTCGGCGTCAGGTTGTCATAGGCTGTGCCATCTTGACCCAGCGTAAACTGACCATTGATAAAGTGGCCAATTGGGTTTGCTTTGAAGCGCTCCAAATAGCCGGTAGCACGCTCAAGGTTAGTCTGTAGTGTATCGCTCATATTCAACTCCTTAGCTGAGGTACGGCTCTCTGGGCTCAGTACTTGTCGCCGTAATATTCCTGTTCGCTGACCATGCGGGTCTCTAGCGCACAAACATCTTCAATTTCACACACAATCACATCGCCCGGCTGACAATCGACAATGCCATGTGGCGTGCCGGTGCAGATCATATCGCCAGGGTTGAGTGTCATGACCTTAGAGAGATACTCGATCACAAACGGCACATTAAAGATCATGTCCTTGGTGCTGCCCTCTTGGGTCAACTTGCCGTTGACGCGTGTCGTCAGGCGCAGCCCATTAGCGTTGGCGATATCGGCGGTGTCCACCAGCCATGGCCCCATTGGCAGCAGCGAGTCGCGGCTCTTTACGCGCAGGTTAGGACGGTAGTAGTTCTCGAGGTAGTCGCGGATGGCGAAGTCGTTACAAACGGTGTAACCCGCAACGTAGTCCAGCGCATCCTCGGCTTTGATGTTCTTGCCGCTTTTACCAATCACAGCAACCAGCTCACACTCATAGTGCTGGTAGTCGATATTGTCTGGACGGTAGCTCACCTGCTTGTGACCGGTCAGACAGTTGGCATGCTTAATAAAGATCAGCGGCTCTTTAGGGGGTTCAAACGCCAACTCAGTCGCATGATCGGCGTAGTTAATGCCCAGCGCAAAGATAGTGCCCGGCTCTTTCACCGGCGGCAGCCAGGTGATCGCGTCCGAATTTAGATCAATAGCGAGTGTCTGTCCCGCTGCATCAGTGACGTTGCCCTGTGCATCAACAGAGATCTCGAGCTCCTGGCCATCAAGGAGTATACGCGCGTGTTTCATTAGCCTTTTGCTCCCAGTGTGCTCGTCAACGTTCCGATACCATCAATCGACAGCTCGACCTTGTCACCCGGTGAAACCGGAGTACGCTCACCGGCAAAACCGACAGCAATCACTTCACCGGGCTGTAGGGTCATGATGTAAGAGAGCTTAGAGATCAGGGTTTCTACACTGCGCTCAAGATTGGCGTAGCTGAAGCGGCTCTGCTCAGCACCGTTTACGCTGATGATCACCTCAACCGCGTTTGGTGTAGCAACCTCCGCTACTACTGGCCCCACTGGCGCACTGCCATCTAAGCATTTGCCTTTGATATCGGGACGGAAATAAGTCTGCTCGGGTAGCGAGTAGTCACCAACGATTGTGTAGCCCGCGACAGCATCCAGCGCCTCAACTTCAGTGACACGACAGGCCTCCATACCAATAACAACACCGAGGCTTGCTCCAACGACCATCGAGTCCACCGAGTTGCCATCAAAATCGACCGCCCACTCTACGGTAGCGCCATCTGCAGCCCAGGTGTTGCGCGGCTTGTAGTAGAGCACCGGTTCAGTCGGTGGTTTACCATAAGGCTTCTCATTAAAGGTTGCGTCGAGCTGTTTTAGCTGCGCAGCATCATTGAGTGCTACACAGATTAGTTTGCTCTTTACCAAAAGGGGTTGAGACATCTTCTATCTTCCCAATAAATCAGTGAATTCTTAATAACCAGCCGAAGGCTTGGCGGGTGCGTTGGCGGCAGACTCTGGGTTGCAGTACTTGTCTGCTAGGGCTTTGCTTGCCTGAGCCAACATGGAGGTATCGACGCCGACACCCACAAAGGTTGCACCCGCATCGATGTAGGCTTGCGTCAGTGAAGGATCCATGTTCAGTAGCCCGCCAAACTTTCCGGCTGCTTTGATCTTCTTAAGACCCTCTTTGATGGTGTTCACAACATCGGGGTGGCCAGCGTTGCCAACATGCCCCATAGAGGCGGAGAGATCCGATGGGCCAATAAAGACGCCATCCACACCCTCAACTGCAATGATCTCGTCAAGATTCTCAATCGCAGTCACTGTTTCAGCCTGCACAATCAGACAGATCTCATCGTTCGCTTTGTGCAGGTAACCCGGTGTGCGGTTCCACTGCGCTCCGCGAGCCAGCGACGCACCAAGTCCACGAATACCTTGCGGCGGGTAGCGCGTAGCACGCACCAGTTCGCGCGCCTGTTCGGCGGTATCCACCATTGGCACCAGCAGCGTCTGTGCACCAATATCGAGGAGCTGTTTAATCAGCGCAGTGTCACCCACCACCGGACGAACTATCGGCGCCACATCGTATGCAGCCATCACCTGCAGATGTGACATTGTCGTGCGCAGGTCATAGGGTGCGTGCTCGTTATCAATCAGCAACCAATCAAAACCAGCGCCGGCCATAATTTCGGCACAGGTGTTATCTGGCAGACCTAGCCAGCAGCCGTAAGCGACAGGCTTTTCATTGAGCTTTTGGACGAACTTGTTCTTCTGCAGTTCCATGCCCTACCCCTTACTCGAAGCTCAAGCCGATTCCGCCCAGTGGGCCGAAGTCTGCATGGATGGTATCGCCAGCCTTTACCGGTACTGGGCGCGTAAATGAGCCCGCCAGAATGACCTGACCTGGTTCCAGGCCAACACCGTGCGGAGCAAAACGTTTGCAGACCCAAGAGATACCTTTTGCTGGATGGCCAAGCACACCACCGGCCAGACCCGTCTCTTCAATCTTGCCGTTGAGGTAGAGCATGGCGCCCGCCCAACGCAGATCCATCTCTGTCGGTTTGATTGGGCGACCACCCAAGATAATGCCGGCATTAGCCGCATTGTCAGAGATGGTGTCATACACCTTGCGGGTGTAGCCGGTTTCTGGATCGGTACGCATACAGCGTGCCGCGATCAATTCGAGGGATGGGATAACATAGTCTGTCGCGTTGTAGACGTCAGTGATCGAGACATTTTCACCAAAGAGTGGCTTCTTCAGTACAAACGCCAGTTCAACTTCGATACGTGGATCGAGGAAATCTGCGGCTTTGAGTGTGTCACCATCTTCAAACAGCATGTCATCAAGCAGCACACCGTAATCGGGCTCATCGATATTCACGGCCATCTGCATCGCGCGTGAAGTCAGACCCACTTTGTAGCCAATGACTTTGCGACCCGATGCAAGCTTCTGATTAACCCAGGTCTTCTGGATAGCGTAGGCGTCACTCATGTCCATATCGGGGTAGTCGAGCGTCAACGCAGGAATCTGTTTGCGTTCTACTTCGGCTTTGTGCAGGCGGTTAGCTGCTTCAATCTGTTGTTCTTTGGTCAGCACGACTGGACTCCTCTAGAATACGGCTACTTGATTGTGAATTAGTTTGCAGAAGATTCATTAACATGTAAACTAATATTTGTTCATATATTAACTTTTATTTGGATAGCCATCCCATGCCGCACTTTGTTGTCGACTACTCTGCCAATCTACACGATCGCCTCGATTTTCAGACGCTATTTAAAGACCTGCACGACTATGTTGTATCAACGGGCGAGTTCCCTATTGGCGGTGCTCGCAGCCGCGCTATTCGCTGTGATGACTACCGTGTAGCCGATGGTCGCGAGGAGTTCGCCTACATCAACCTGACCCTAAAAATAGGTGCAGGACGCCCCTTTGAGCTGCGCGAAACCGTGGCCAAGCGTGTATTCGAAATTTTCACAGAGTGGATGCGACCGATTACCGATAACAATTACGTAATGATATCGTTCGAGATGTCCGAATTAGAGCCGGTGTTGAAGTTCAACAAAAACAACATCCACCCGCTATTTAAGTAGTTTTAGTAGGAAACTGAACCCCATGTCATTTGAGTTAAACGATTCTGCACTGTTAAAAAATCTGGCCTACATCAATGGCCAGTGGGTTGGCTCGCACACTGGAGCGACCTTCGCTGTCACTAATCCAGCTACCGGTGAATTACTGGCTGAAGTCCCTGATATGGATGCGGTAGATACGCAGAGAGCGATTGATGCAGCTGATGCCGCCTGGGCGGCTTGGCGTGAGACTCCCTGCAAACAGAAGGCTGCGCTGCTGCGCCGTTGGTTTGACCTGGTTATGGCTGCGCAAGAGGATCTGGCGCGTCTGATGACAGCCGAACAAGGCAAGCCTTTGGCGGAAGCGCGTGGCGAAGTTGCTTATGGCGCAAGCTACATCGAGTGGTTCGCGGAAGAGGCCAAACGCATCTACGGCGACACCATTCCCGCTGCGACGGGTGACAAACGTTTAGTCGTTATCAAACAGCCTGTTGGTGTTGTCGGTGCGATTACACCTTGGAACTTCCCCAATGCCATGATCGCGCGCAAAATCGCGCCAGCACTGGCTGCCGGCTGCCCAGTTGTCGCCAAACCTGCTGAGGACACTCCACTCTCCTCTCTGGCGCTGGCCGAGCTGGCAGAACGTGCCGGTATTCCTGCGGGCCTGATCAACATCGTTACCAGTTCGCGTGCCAATGCAGCGGACGTTGGCGGTGCACTAACCGGTTCGGACAAAGTTCGTAAGATCTCCTTCACCGGCTCAACAGCTGTTGGCAAAATTCTGATGAAACAGGCTGCCGATAGCGTTAAAAAGGTGAGCATGGAGCTAGGCGGGAACGCACCATTCGTCGTGTTTGACGATGCCGATATCGACGCAGCTATCGACGGAGTGATCGCATCGAAGTACCGCAACACCGGGCAGACTTGTGTCTGTGCTAACCGTATTATCGTTCAGGCTGGTGTCTACGAAGCCTTCCTGGAGAAACTCGCGGCGCGCGTATCCCAGTTCAAAGTGGGCAACGGTTTGGAAGTTGCCGACGCCGTGCAGGGCCCGCTGATTAACGCAGCTGCCGTTGAGAAGGTTGAGCGCCACGTGAAAGATGCGGTAGAAAAAGGTGCTCGCGTTATTCTGGGTGGTAAGCCACACGCACTCGGCCACACCTTCTACGAGCCAACCATTCTGGCGGACGTCACAACAGATATGTGCGTGACCTACGAAGAGACCTTCGGCCCCGTCGCACCGATCTACAAGTTCGAGACCGAAGAGCAGGCAGTCGCACTAGCTAACGACACCGAGTTTGGCCTGGCAGCCTACTTCTACAGCCGCGATATCGGCCGTGTATGGCGCGTCGCTGAAGCGCTGGAAGTCGGCATTGTTGGTATCAACGAAGGAATTATATCCAGCGAAATGGCACCCTTCGGCGGTATCAAACAGAGCGGCCAGGGGCGCGAAGGCAGCAAGTACGGCCTAGATGACTACCTAGAGATCAAGTATCTCTGCATGGGTGGGATCTAATCCATCGAAACGACAAAGGGAGCCGGCGGCTCCCTTTGTTTTACCTCTTACAGTGCACGAGAGCTACGCGCGAAGCGTATTGCGCGACTGCTTTCGGCACCTTCCAGACCCTAGCCTCAAAACGATGAAGAGCTACAAAGTGTAAACAGCGACCCAAAGGCTGCTGAATAGAATTCCCAGAAGCAGACGTTAGCCGAACTAACGAACGTAGAGGAACAATTGACTACAAGTATCGGGATTAGTATTTAGCTGGAGGAAATTGAAGGTTGTGCTTTTCTCTCTAGAGCCGCGTGAACAAGTGATTCCAATAACTTTGTGAACGACTGCGAAATTTCGGACATTCGCTTCCAATTTTTTCAGAGCTGCAAAGCGCACATTCCTGACGTTAATCCAATGTAAAGATCGAAGGTATTTTCCCTGAAGCGGACATGACGCTTGTCAAGCGGAAGGGCAAAGTTCCCGGAATAGCTTCCTGGACTATCTCAAGCTTCATTTCTGGCGTGTAGCGACGCCGGGGTGGAAGTGTGGATTCGAGCACAATAAGTTCCCATTAAAATTTAGGGTAAGCGGATTAAATGGTTGATCTTACCTTTGCATGAGAGTGAGACAGACCGGCATCTCATCGGATTATCTGGTTGATGCTTCACCTACTGCTGGTGCATGTTTCCTTCGCTAATTCCAGCAAGAACCCCACACGCCTCAACTTCCCGGTCATCGTTGCAACTCGCTCTCAGTGAAACGAGTTGTTTCTCAAGCGCTTGCAGAGCGGTTATCTGCGACCGCACATGAGAGATGTGATCATCGAGCAAGGTGTTGACGGCGGTACAAGGCTGATGAGGGTCGTCCTGATAGCTCTGTAGTTCGTGAATCTCAGCCAGTGACAGGCCCAGGATTCTGCAGCGACGGATGAAGGCCAGCCCCTCACCATGCTTCTCGGTATAGACACGGTAACCGTTGTCCTGCCGATCAGGCGGCGGCAACAAGCCCTGCTGTTCATAGAAGCGGATCGTCTGTGTTTCGACCCCTACCAACTGCGCCAACTGACCAATGCGCATCAGTCTCCTCCCCAACGGATTCTTTACTCTATTGACCTTATAGTAGCTTTATAGTTTTAAATGGTACCACAACATTGTTCAAGTGGAGTCGTATCATGAGCAAATCCTGTGGTGGCGCCTGTGGCGGTGATGCAACGTCCGCAGCGGATACCGATATACAGGCCTCCTCCGAGGCGCCAGGGAGATGGGTCAGTGTTTATGCCGTGCCGAAGATGGACTGTCCATCAGAAGAACGAATGATTCGCCTAGCCCTGAACGGCTTTGAGGAGATTCGGGCGCTGTCCTTCGACTTGTCGAACCGCCGGCTGAAGGTCGTGCATGACGGCGAGGTCGAGCCCGTCACCTCGAAACTGAAGACCTTGGGGCTAGGCGCCTCGCTTCAGGAAACCGTCGCTGCAAATCCGGAGACCATCAAGGCCGCCGAGTTTTCGGCAGCTTCTGCTAAGCAAGAATCCGGGACCCTGCGCTGGTTGCTCGGCATCAATGCACTTCTGTTCGTGGTGGAAATGACTGCCGGTCTGATCGCCCGGTCCACCGGCCTGATTGGAGAATCCCTGGACAATTTTGCCGATGCGGCGGTGTACGGGCTTGCCCTTTATGCGGTTGGACATAGCGTGAAAATGCAGGTACGTGCCGCGCATCTTGCTGGTGTACTGCAACTGATCTTGGCTGTGGGCGTGCTCGTAGAGGTGGTGAGACGCTTTGTATTCGGTAGTGAGCCTGAATCGCTGGTGATGATGGCTATCGCATTCGTCGCATTGATTGCCAATACCAGTTGTCTGCTGCTCATATCCAAACATCGGGAAGGCGGGGCGCACATGAAGGCAAGCTGGATATTCTCGGCCAACGACGTGGTGATCAACCTGGGGGTCATCACCGCCGGCGCCCTGGTCGCGTGGACCGGTTCCAATTATCCGGATCTGATTATCGGCACCATCGCGGGGGGCATTGTACTTAACGGTGCCAGACGCATTTTGGCGTTGAAGGGTTAAATAATGCTCATTATTGGCAAAAAGCTCTCGCCGTATGCCCTATTGTCCATATCGGGCCTGCTGGCAGCGTCTGATCAGGCTGTAAAGTGGCTGGTGCAGCAATCAATGGCCTATGGCGAGTATGTTTCGGTGACCCCGTTCTTTAACTGGGTGCACCTATGGAACACCGGTGCCGCATTCAGTCTTTTTGCGAATGGTGGAGGCTGGCAGCGCTACTTTTTTATCGGAATCGCGGTAGTGGTCACGATTTTTCTGATCAAGCTGATCCTTGAAAATCGTCATAAAGGAGAAGCCATCGCTTACAGTCTTATCCTCGGTGGCGCCATGGGCAACCTGATTGACCGGGTCTTTCGCGGCTATGTTGTGGATTCCTTTGATTTCTATTGGCGAGACTGGCATTGGCCGGCCTTCAACCTGGCTGATATTGCAATTGTCCTCGGTGCCTTACTTTTCGTTTCCAGCAGCTTGTTGGGTAAAAAAGCAAACACCAATGCCGAGCCGGATGGATCTGACTGACACCTACGCCTATACAACACCATGACCGAACTTCCCGACAACATCCTTCACCTGCCGCAATACCAAGTACTGGGCTGCAAATCAACCGACGACGAAATGCACTTCCAGGTGGACGTGCCCGATCCCATCGCCTGCGAGGAATGCGGCGTGCAGGGTGAGCTCGTACGGTTCGGCAAGCGTGACGTTCCCTATCGTGATCTGCCCATCCACGGCAAGCGGGTCACTCTCTGGGTGGTCCGCCGCCGATACACCTGCCGGGCCTGCAAGACAACATTCAGGCCCCAGCTACCGGAGATGGTGGACGGATTCCGTATGACACTGCGGCTGCATGAGTACGTGGAGAAGGAATCCTTCAACCACCCCTACACCTTTGTGGCGGCACAGACCGGCCTGGACGAGAAGACGGTGCGCGACATCTTCAACGCCCGCGCCGAGTTCCTGGGGCGCTGGCACCGCTTCGAGACGCCCCGCATCCTGGGCATTGACGAGCTAAACCTGAACAAGCGCTACCGCTGCATTCTGACCAACATTGAGGAGCGAACCCTGCTCGACCTGCTGGCCACCCGCCGCCAGGACGTGGTGACCAACTACCTGATGAAGCTGAAAGACCGGCAGAAGGTCGAGATCGTCAGCATGGACATGTGGAACCCCTACCGGGCAGCGGTCAAGGCTGTGCTGCCCCAGGCCCGTATCGTGGTCGATAAGTTCCATGTGGTGCGCATGGCCAACGATGCCCTAGAGAAAGTGCGCAAGGGCCTCAGAAAGGAGCTGAAACCGTCCCAGAGCCGGACTCTCAAGGGAGACCGGAAAATCCTGCTGAAACGCGCTCACGAAGTCTCAGACCGGGAGCGCCTCATCATGGAGACCTGGACAGGCGCGTTCCCGCAACTGCTGGCCGCCTACGAGCACAAGGAGCGCTTCTACGGCATCTGGGACGCCACCACACGGCTCCAGGCAGAAGCCGCCCTGGACGAGTGGATAGCCACCATCCCGAAGGGCCAAAAGGAAGTCTGGAGCGATCTGGTCAGGGCAGTGGGAAACTGGCGCGAAGAGACCATGACCTACTTCGAGACGGACATGCCCGTCACCAACGCTTACACGGAGTCCATCAACCGACTGGCCAAGGACAAGAACCGTGAAGGGCGCGGTTACTCCTTCGAGGTGATGCGGGCACGAATGCTCTACACCACGAAGCACAAGAAGAAGGCACCGACTGCGAAGGTCTCTCCTTTCTACAAGAAAACCATCGGTTACGGACTGCCGGACTTCGCAGAGGAACTCAACTACGGAGTCGATCTATCAACCATCTGAGGGTGGTATCAGATTGATGGGGTGAAGGTGCCCCATCAACCATTAAATCCGTATACCCAAAATTGGGCTATTTTCAATTCTGAGCTTGGTCTTCTGATCTGCTGGACAGTGATAGTATATCGCTGTGATATACCGCTACTTCCAAAGAATCTATTCCAATTGCCAGAGCTTCAAAAAAGAGCTCACTACCTTCTCTACATGTAATCTGGTTTCCCCTTCGACGCTACGCGGAGGTATACGATGAAACGCCCGCACGATATCTAATCCAGTAATCATACTGAGAAACATCTCTGCTCCGAAGTCGGGATCCGCGCAGTTGATCAAACCCTTGTGTTTCAGCGTCAACCATTCGCTTAACGCTTGGTGCGCGGCCATCACTCCGCCACTGTAGATATTATGGAGTATCTGCGTATGCTCCTCGGAGATAGATGCCATCATTCTCATCAGATTCATGTGCTCATGACTGACGATAAAATTAAGGAGCAATAATCCAAACTCTGATAAAGCATGGTGACAATCTTTATAGTCATTCGGTGACACTGTCAACGTGCCGTTTATCCTTTGCGACAGCTGTTGTATCACGGCATCAATTAATGTTTCTTTGTCCGCGAAGCGCTTATAAAGCGTTACTTTCGACACACCTGCTTGCCGAGCTATCGCTTCCATTGACATCTTAGCTGGCCCCTTAGCGAACATAAGAGCGCAGGCTGCATCAAGAATCGCTGTATCTTTGGAGTGATCTAAAGGCCGGCCGACTCGACTATTGGTAATCAATTTATTTTCCGAATAACTTAATGTACGATACCGTACAGTAAATATTAATCAAATGAGAATAGCAAATATGCGCAAGGTTCTGCCGCCGCTTATACTAGCCCTTCTTCTCGTCGGCTGTGGCGACACCACTCCAACTGAAACGCCAACGACCGATGCACCTTGGGTACGCACGGTGGCGGTTAAGACGGACGACCACGACGAAATCAGAGCATCGGGAACCATTAGAGGGCATTATGAGACTCCTGTCTCTTTTCAGGTTTCTGGGCGCATTCTCAAGCGAGAGGTGGATGCTGGTCAGAAGGTAGCGAGTGGCGCTCTGCTTTTTGAACTCGATAAACGTGACTTAGAGGCTACTATGCAAGTTGCCAAAGCGGAACTTCAAACTGCACAGGTCGCCCTCGCGATCGCTCAAAATGAGCTCGACCGTCAACGCCAGTTAATTGAACGCAACTTTGTTAGCCGACAAACTCTAGAAGCATTTGAGCTCGCACTACAGAACGCGGAAAGCCGTCGTGATTCCGCCAAAGCTGTATTATCTCAAGCCCAAAACGGGCTTAGTTATGCTGAGCTACGTGCAGATAAATCCGGTGTATTAGCCGAGGTTACAGGTGAACCGGGAATGGTTGTTGGAGTGGGGCAACCTGTGGCACTCCTCGTAGAAGATGGTGATCTAGAGGTCGAAGTGTTCCTATCCGACGGCAACCAAGCTCCAGAATCAGGTGTATTAAAGCTACAAGAGCAAGATTTGCCGCTTCGTCTACGTGAGGTAGCTGGTGCAGCAGACCCAGAGAGTAGAAGCTGGAAAGCTAGGTACAGAATAGAAGCCGTGACAGAGGCGTTGAACATAGGGACTGTTGTGCAGGTTGCGCTTAACCGTAACACATCAGATGTCACCTTCGAGGTTCCCCTGGGCGCGCTTGATGAACGCAACCAGGGCCCTCAGATTTGGCAGGTTGTAGGCAATACAGCTCAACCAGTCTCAGTTGAAGTACTGGAATTGAAATTAGAGTATGCGACTATTCGCGCGCCACTAAACAGCGAAAGTCGCGTCATTGCCGTTGGCACCCATCTATTGGAACCTGGAATGGCGGTTAGGGAGCAGGCGCGATGAGTTTCCCCAACCTCTCAGCGCTTGCTGTACGTGAACGCTCAATTACTCTGTTTTTTATAATACTTTCTGTCCTGGCTGGTGTTTTTGCATTCTTCTCTTTGGGGCGCGCAGAAGATCCGGCTTTCACAGTGCGGGTTATGGTTGTCTCCGTTGTATGGCCAGGAGCTGAACCTGAGGTTTTACAAAATCAAGTCGTCGACCGCTTGGAGAAGCGAATCCAAGAGGTCGAATACTTAAGTAAGATCGAGACCACGGTTAGACCTGGTCGAGCAGACTTACAGATAGAGTTTGAGGATTTCTCACCTAGTGAAGTTGTGCCTGATCTTTTCTATCAAGTACGAAAAAGAATGCAGGATGAGGCGCACAACCTACCCTCAGGTGTCATAGGGCCGATAGTAAACGATGATTTCTCCGATGTGTACTTCTCCCTTATAGCTCTAACAGCTCCCGGCATGCCTATGAGGGATCTTAGTCGGGAAGCTGAGACAATCAGGGATCGGTTACAACAGCTCCCAGCCGTTCAAAAGGCGATGATACTTGGTGATCGACCTGAACGTGTGTTTATCGATTTCGATATGGACCGTTTAAATAACCTAGGAGTAACGCCCGAACAGATTTTTGCAGCGATCGATGCAAGTAACACACTCATTCCTGAGGGTTCTTTGGACCTAAACGGGCCGCGTGCCTATCTTCGTACACACTCTGATTTAAGCGACCCAGACAAGCTAGCAGACCTACCGCTCAGAGTTGGTAATGCATTGATACGCCTCTCCGACATCGCAGAGGTGAGTCGTGGATATGAAGATCCGCCAACCTATCTAGTGCGGGCCAATAGCGAAGATGCGATTCTGTTAGGCGTGGTCATGAACAAAGGTGAAAATGGCTTGGCCTTTGGTGAAAGCCTCGCAAACTTTCTCGATAAAGAGCGCTCCAACCTTCCTTTAGGTGTTTCGCTACAGGTGCTCACCAACCAAACGGATGCCATAAGCCAGGCTGTTGACCTTTTCCAGGTAAAATTTCTAGTGGCTGTACTTGTGGTGATGGCGGTCACTGTCATCGCTATTGGCTTCCGAGCAGGTCTTGTTGTCGGCATCGCAATACCGATCACTATCGGTCTGACGTTCCTCATCATGAAAATGGTTGATATCAACCTCGACAGGGTCACACTTGGTGCGTTGATTATCGCCTTGGGACTGCTAGTCGACGATGCAATTATCTCCATAGAGATGATGATCGTAAAAATGGAAGAGGGCTGGGATCGAATTCGTGCTGCAAGCCATGCATGGAATGTTACCGCAGCCCCTATGCTCTTTGGGACCCTAGTTACGACTGCTGGCTTTGTCCCTATCGGTTTTGCTCAATCGGGAGTCGGAGAATACGCCGGCAACATTTTCTGGGTACTGGCATTTTCACTGCTGATATCTTGGGTCGTCGCCGTCACCTTTATGCCCTACCTCGGGGTGAAGTTACTCCCTAACTATCAGAAACACGATGCAGCGAGCCTCTATCAAACCCCGATTTACACTAAACTACGGGCAATCATCACTTACTGTGTACGCTTTCGTAAGACAGTTATTCTAGTTACCGTTGCAGCGCTTGTTATGAGCGCAGCTGTGATGGCGATACTTGTTGATAAACAGTTCTTCCCAAGTTCTGACCGACCCGAGGTATTGGTTTCAGTCTATCTACCTCAAGGCAGTTCAATTAAAACAACGGATGCTACAGTACAAAAATTAGAGAGTGCGTTATCTGAGCTACCGGAGGTTAAGAGCCTCTCCTCTTACATCGGGGCGGGAGCTCCACGATTCTTCATTTCAGCAAACCCTGAGCAACCTGATCCATCCTTCGCTAAGATTATCGCAATAGGTGATGATGCAGCAGGACGCGATAGAATCATGGCCGCACTTAAGCAGAGAATTGCCAACGGCGAGTTTCCAGAAGCTCGAATCCGTGTAACAAGCCTGCTGTTCGGGCCACCGGTTGTCTGGCCTGTCAGCTTCCGTGTCGTAGGTCCTGATCAACAGATATTGCGCGATATTGCCTATAAAGTCAGAGATAAAATCGCATCTAACCCACACACTGTAATTCCGCACCTAGAGTGGGATGAGCGTGCTCCAAGCTTCCATCTTGATATGGATCTAGAGCGACTTCTATTAATGGGACTCACACCTAACGACGTGTCACAGCAACTTCAGTTTCAACTAAACGGAGTCGAAGTTGCCGAGGTACGACAGGATATAAGAAGTGTTCAAGTGGTCGCGCGTAGTTCACGCGACACTATACTCTTACCCGAACAGTTAGAAATCAAGACTCAGGATGGAAAGAAAATTCCGGTTAGGCAGTTGGGCAAACTCACCATTCAATACGAAGAACCTGTTATCAAACGCTACAATCGCGAACCCTTTCTAGCCGTGCATGCCGATGTCGAGGGGGCGCAGCCGCCTGATGTCACTAAAGCAATTTGGGATACGATGCAGCAGATTAGAGATGATTTGCCGGCCGGCTATCGAATTGATATTGGGGGGATCAGTAGAGCAATCCGGCAAAGCCGATCAGTCTATCCAGAAGCTGCAACCGCTGATGCTCGCATTAATGCTGATATTTATTATGCTACAAATGCGATCGTTCTCTGGAACCTTCATGGTGTTTTTTACTGCACCGCTCGGGTTAATTGGTGCTGCTGTTGCACTCTTTATATTTGACCAACCCTTTGGCTTTACCGCCCTGTTAGGCTTGATCGGACTAGGCGGTATTTTGATGCGTAACACCATGATCCTGACTCAGCAGGTACAGGATAATTTAGAAGAAGGGTTGGCAGCAGGCAAGGCGATCATCGAGGCAACCGTCTCACGAGCTCGCCCCCTAATTCTGACAGCACTCGCGGCCATCTTCGCTTTTATCCCGCTTACATTCGACCTATTCTGGGGACCTCTGGCCTATGTATTAATTGGCGGGGTTATGATGGGGACATTTATAACACTGCTGTTTGTCCCAGCTATGTATGCATTGTGGTTTAAAGTTGAAGCACCAAAATATGATGATGCGCTTTAAACTGCGATTAAAACAGAGATTCAACGAGTCAACAGAATTGAACTTCAGGCTACTACCCCTAGTTGATTCATGAAGAATTAGAAATGAGGAACAGCTATCGCCTAATCAAAAGTGGAATTCGTAACTTACCAAACTAGATGTATAACGTATCAGCCATAAAATGTGGGAGTCCACCTTTCTCAAAATTTTGTCATTCAAAGCCTCTTTGATTGAATAAATTGAAGGTCCGGAAAGGGCCAGCACTCGCCGCAGTCGATTCAAATTCGTCCGTCCGCTTTGTATCGCAGCCCCAACTGTGGATAGACTTAATGCTCGCCTATCGACACGCATGTAAATGACAGAAAAACGCCCAAGCTAAAGGAGGCAGAGCCTTATAACATCAGTGCATCGATAGCTGCTGGTAAACAGATGGGTCATCCTGAATGGTAGCTAGTACCTTAGCGGCTAAACCCGTCGGATTTCGGCGACGCCCTTCCCAACTTTTAACGGTATCGAGGCTGGTACCTAATGCATCCGCAAACTCTTGCTGCGATACATTCAGGTTCGCACGAATGGCTTTCACATCAGCAACCTCGTATTGCGTAGTCCGTGAGGCGCTCTTTCGGCCTTCTTTAATCTCAATAGCTTCTTCCAGTGAAGCTTTTAAGTCATCAAACACATTCATATCCGCTCCTCACCTTTGAGCTTTTTGGTCAGTTCCTTCAAGCTAGCTTTCTCAGCTGCACTGAGACTGACCTTCGTTGATTTTGGGTATGCCAGAACAAGGTAAATAACTTCGTCCGTGGCGATAAAATAGATAATCCTAGCACCACCACTTTTACCCCTGACGCCCGTAGCCATTCGTATCTTTCGCAGACCACCCGTGCCAACAATCAAATCGCCCGCGTCTGGGTTTGCGATTAGCTCTTTCTGGAGATCCTTTAGCTCATCATCCGAAGCGATTTCATTGATCTGCTTTGTAAAGATACTGGTCTCTATAAATTCTATCGCTCTAGTCACATTGCTCTACCTTAAGCTAAGTGTACATAGTACACCATAACCATTTATCCAGTAACCCCTCGCTCAATTTTTTAAAAAGTGGGCCAACATCTGCACCCTTGGTTGATCTTTTGAATAACAGAACAGGGCCAACGCTAATCGCCAGCCCTTCTACTGGCTTATACGTCTGTTTGCTCAGCTAAAACTAACGCGTCATCCAGCTCTACGCCCAAGTACCGAACGGTACTATCCAACTTAGAGTGCCCCAGAAGCAACTGTACCGCACGCAGATCATGAGTGCGGCGATAGATCAGAGTGGGCTTAGTCCTTCGCATCGTATGTGTTCCATAATCGCAAGGATCGAGCCCGACGCTCTCGACCCATTTGTCGACGATTCTCGCGTACTGCCGCGTAGATATTGGGCGGCCACGACTTATCCTGCTCGGAAACAAGAAATCATTGCTGCCCAACCCCTTCTCATCGATCCATACACGAAGAGATTTACGCGTCTCCTCAGTGATTTCGAATTGCACCGGCCGCCCAGTTTTCTTTTGAACGACAATGGCTCTGCGCTGAATGGTATTTCCGTGGCTAATATCCTTCACTCTCAGCCCGACCAAATCACAGCCTCTAAGCTTACTGTCTATCGCTAAGTTGAACATCGCAAGGTCGCGGTTCTGTCCTGCGAGCTCAAGGCGTATACGGATTCCCCATATCTCTTTCAGCTTCAAGGGGCGCTTCTGCCCGAGCAGCTTACCTTTATTCCAGGGTACATTTTGGATTTCTTCGCTCATGATCTTATCCTCGTAAGTATCAGGAAAAAGTATTGATGAGCATTTGAATCTCTGCTTCGCTACGAGATCAAAGGTCTGCTTTTGGGTGATTTGAATCAGATAAACGACGCAGTTTTGGTGAACCGCAGCACAAAGTAAAGAACATGCTTAGGTCTGCTTGGGGTCGAGAGCGCCAGTTTACAACTTTCTACTACCCAGTATTTTCTGGACTACGACTCAGGCCAAAGCACGCATAACTGCTTTTGGTTCCTTTGCTACCACATTGAGCAAAGCCAGCGCAGGACCGTGCGGCTTGCGATCGCCGCGCTCCCAATGTCTCAATGTAGAAACGCTGATACAGAACTTTGAAGCGAACTCCATCTGCGTGAGGCCTAGCTGGTGCCGCAGCTCGGCTACGTTAACTTCAGCAGGACGGTGAGTGCGCGCAGCAATACTCTTTCCGCTGTTCAGATCTATGGCCTCTTGAAGGCCCGTTGCGATGCTTTTGAATGCTTCAGACATGATTCTTCTCCAGTGCTCGTTCTACCAGCAAATCAACCAGACCTGCTAATGCATTTCGATCGGCTTTGCTCAAGTTTGCTCGCTCTCCTTTTCCAAAAATGGTCAGAAGATAAAGCGGTATTCGCTCATCGTGGTAGTAGTAAATTACTCTTACCCCGCCGCTCTTGCCCTTATTACTGCGACCCCAGCGAAGTTTGCGAATGCCGCCGGTGCCTTCCAATAAATCACCAGACTTGGGGTGCTCTGCCAAATAGTCGATGACAGCCTGCACTCAAACTCGTTGAGCAAAGACTTCGATCGTTTGATGTACTCTGGCAATTCGGTAACGGTCGTAAGCATCCTTCGACTGTAATCCAATGGATTACCTTTGACTAGTCATAACAGCAAACCTGGCGGGCACCATAATGGACTTAATGCGTTGCTATCAAGCAGCCTGAAATGTCTATTGAGGGTCGGGAACGCCAATTTACATGCCCCACCGCTCCAGTCGGCACTTAGGAGTCATTAAGTCGCCGTTAGTCACTGCGAAACTAAGCATCTATTTTGGGACAGAATCGTCTTCTAACGATCAGTGGAAGCGAAGCTCCCTCGGGTAACAGCTGCTTGTATACACGCCACCAGATCCTCTTTCAGGTAGGGCTTGCCCATGACGCTATCGAACCCCGCATCCATGTACTCCACAACGTCTTCTATCATTACATTTGCCGTACAGGCGATTATGGGTTTGGGATAATCAACAGTCTTCAGCGCATGGAGAGCCGATAGACCATCCATGACAGGCATCTGTATATCGAGAAACACAAGGTCGTAGTCCTGAGACAGTGCTCGCTGAACGGCTAGCTCACCATTCTCGACCTCATCGATGGTATAAGGGCAATCTTTGAGGAGAGCGTGGAAGATCATCCGATTCGTCATAACATCTTCAGCTAATAGGATGCGGGCTGGCTGGAGCTTCGATATATCGATTGCGCCGCGCTTGTCCGTGCGGGCTAGAGAGGTTTGGGGCAACCTTAAGGCCACCGTAAAAGTGGTTCCTACGCCCTGAGTGGACGTAAGTGCAATCGAACCGCCCATTAACTCCACCAAATGCTTAGCGATTGGCAAGCCCAACCCTGTGCCGCTGCGCTCAACGGTGCGCGAGCCTTCAACTTGTTCGAACGGCTCAAATATGGCCGCCTGCTTATCTTCGGGAATACCTACACCTGTATCAGTGATCCTAATTACCACCTCATCGGAGTTATCACCTGTCTGAGCGTCGATGCTGACCGAGCCTGAGCTGGTAAATTTGACCGCGTTAGAGAGGAGATTTCGAAGAACCTGAGTGACACGGGTGCGATCAATCAAGCGAGTCTGGCTAGCTAGCTCGGGCACGCAAGAGCTTGATAAATCGATACCCTTATTCAAGGCTACCGCACTCATTTCCGAAGAAACGAGAGACACCAATTCCGCAACGTTACTGGGTTCAGGGTATATTTCAACTTTGTTCTCGGCCAGCTTGGAAAGATCCAATACATCATTCACGATACAAATGATTGAGTGGTAGCTCTGCATTGCTATGTTGGCGTAACGCTCTACAGTGCTTTGATCCTCAAGACTTCCCTGAATAATCTGAAGTGCACCGAATACGCCATTCAAGGGTGTGCGGAGTTCGTGTGTCATATTCGCTAGAAATTGGTTTTTATGTCGGTTGGCCAATTCAAGCTGTTCGGTCTTCACTTCCAGCTCTTTGCTTGCTTGGACCAGAAGGGTTACGTCCTCATGCGAACCAGTAAATCTTACCGGCATTCCGTCTGAATCACGTTCCATTACCTGACCGCGATCTAAAATGTAGAGCCACGAGCCGTTTTTATGACGCATACGATGAGTATTTGTGTAGAACTCAGTGCGCCCTTCAATGTGAGCGGTAATGTCAGCGTAGCATTGATCCAGGTCGTCGGGATGAACTCTTGACGACCAACTTTCTACGCTGGGCTCTATTTCATCGAGGTGGTAGCCCAACATCTGGCACCATCGTTCATCAAAAACCACGTCCCCCGTCTGCGGATTCCAATCCCAAAGCCCGAGTCCTGTTCCTTTGAGAACTAACGCCAACCTCTGCGCGGCATCATCAGTAAAGTCTTCCGAATTCATTTCAACAGTCCTTTCCACAGCGCTTACCGCGCAAATCCTTGCAATACAAAGACCACATGAAGATGAATCCCTTGGGTCTTCTAGAAAGAATCTTCGCTATGTTTTTTAACGACTATAGTCCCAAGTGCGCCACTTGGGAGTTGGTATCAGTTAAACGCGGTGCCCATGAAATGCCTTTTGTGGGTCGAAATTCACAAATCATCGCTCTAGCCATACGCTGTCACTATAGTCGCAAACATAACTTTCGCCAGCTTTGACAGGTAAAAGTTCAGCCTGGGCATGCCGACTGCGAGTTACATTTAAATCGAGAGCTGACAGCGCGTGCCGTCCGGTAACTCCACGTTCACTTGCAACTTGCCACCAGCGGCCTCTACGTAACGCTTGAGTGACGATAATCGAATATCACGCCCCGGCTTTTCCATATCAGAGACAGTTGGCTGCTTCACGCCGAGAGCATTGGCTAGCTCAGATTGGGTCAGGTTCATCTGCTCTTTCAGTGCAGCCAAATGAAGCTCGCGCAGCTCCGCTTTCTCAACTTCATACACAACGCCGCTGACCTCTGACTGTTCAGTTGCCATTATCCGCTCGTATGTAGGTGCCGTCATTTATTCCTCGGAGGACTCTATATTCGTTATCAACAATAGATCGCGATTACAAACCTGGGCTGATGTGTCGCCCAGTCTTTACTGTGGATTCGTTAATTCGGTCTAACAGGGTACTACTCCGAAATTTAATTCTGTACAGCTCGAAACTTTAGCTATGACTTTAGGCATTGTTTGCGTCATATCAAACTGCCCAAAGGAGGTATGTGATGAGCACAGATATACAAATTGAAAAGATTCCATGGAACAAGGGGCGACTTACTGGTCAGAAAAAGGCACTGAAACTGCCCGAGATTCTGAAAGTTCGATTTCACTTAGAACTGAAACCTTGCGCGCGAGAACTCGCAATGTTTAACCTAGCGATCGATAGCAAACTGCGCGGCTGTGATTTGGTCAAACTGCGAGTAAGCGCTGTTACGCATGGCGGCCGTGTTTCAAAACGCGCAACTGTTATCCAACAGAAGACAGGCAAGCCCGTTACCTTTGAGATAGCGACTAAGGCTCGCAAAAGTCTGACGCTCTGGATCGAGGAGGCACAACTAGGTTTCCACGATTTTCTCTTCCAAAGTCGCACCAAGCACTCGGACCATATATCCACCCGTCAATATGCGCGTATCGTCAACGGTTGGATTAAGTCGATTGGTTTAGATCCAGAAGATTACGGCACTCATAGCCTGCGTCGCACCAAGGCGTCGCTGATCTACACACGCACTCACAATCTACGCGCGGTCCAGTTACTGCTTGGCCCTGCTCAGTCATCGGTGCGAGGGCGTAACGATCATGCCCTTCCATCCTCACTTCATGGGCAACGATAAGGTGATGCTGGTCGTCAACTGTGGTCTGAACGTTATAACCAACTAAGCCGGTTCCTTTGCCGCTGGTTGCCATGGCTCGCGCATCAGGGTCCGTCATCGATATCTGTTTATCCGGTGCATCCGGTAGCTGGCCTTCTATTACTTTGAGCCGCTCCAACAAAGTAACCGCAGCTGTCAGGCGACGCTGGAGGTGATCAACCCGTTCCTTAGGAAAGACCTCTGAGCGACGGTCAGCAAAATCCAAAGCATCCAGATATCAAGCGATCCGCTTCTCGGTTTGCTCCATACGTGCCTTGAGCTTAGCAACTGTGTAGTTGTTATCTTTGCTATTGACGGCTTTGCACTTGCTGCCATCGATGACCAAGGCCGAGTTATTGAACATACCGATGTTCTTGCAGATCACGACCGACTGAGCACATACCTTCTTGATGGCTGGGCCGTTATCACGTCGAAAATCAGCGATCGTTTTAAAGTCTGGCGAGAGACGACCAATTAGCCAGATCAGTTCTAGGTTGCGACGGCTCTCGCGTTCAAGTCGGCGGCTCGACTGAATACGGTTTAGATAGCCATAGATGTAGAGCTTTAAAAGAGTCGATGGATGGTAGCCTGGACGGCCAGTCTGCGCATGATCCGTGCGCTCAAAACCCAATGACTGGAGGTCTAACTGGTTTACAAAAACATCGATAACGCGAACAGGGTTATCCACATCGATGTAATCGTCCAAACTCTCTGGAAACAGCGTTGTCTGACTGCGACTCGCTTCAGCTATAAATCCTGACACACCCACTCCAACGTCATAAATCGGAACGGGTACTTATTATAAATGGAAGAGAGTTTTCACACAGCCTCGGTCGAAAGCCGACCCATGAGCCCGAGATATCGGCTGTTATTAAGCGCCGGTAGCGATAGGTCCCAATTTACCCTGCCCCCACTCAGTCCACGAGCCGTCGTACAGGCGCGCTTTGATACCCATTCTTTCCAGTCCGAGTGCGAGTACACAGGCAGTAATACCAGAGCCACAGGAGACAATTGGATTAGCGGTAGCAAGGCCCTTGAAAAGTTCACTAAGCGCTGCTGGGTCGAGAAAGTTACCGTCCACATCAGTTAGGCCGGTGAAAGGAACACAGCTTGAGCCTGGCATGTGGCCCGAGGTTAAACCAGGGCGAGGCTCAGGTGCTTCGCCAATAAAGCGATTATTGGCACGTGCATCAATGATAGTCTCACTGCCCGCTTTAACGCACTCGGCCATATCCGCACCGCTTAGGACACGACTGCGATCGAGCGCCCAATCTTTTGCCGCTACCGATGCTTTAGCTGGGTCGCCGGACTCGATTGCATGACCGGCTACTTTCCAAGCTTGCAGTCCTCCGTTGAGTACATAGCACGCCTCAACGCCAAAGAGTTTCAGCGTCATCCAGACACGTGGAGCACTGAAGTGATTTGCGCTGCGATCGTAGATAACAACCGGGCGTGAACCATCAATACCAAACTCAGACATCGCTGTAGCGAATTGCGCCTCGGTCGGCAGCATATGCGGTAAGTCAGAGCTATGATCGGCAACCTGATCAATCTCAAAGAGACGAGCACCGGGGATATGCTCTGCCAAAAACTCACTGCGGATCGTCGCGGGGTCAGCCATCAAAACGTAGCTAGCATCGAGCACCACGACGTCACCAAGGTTATTCGCCAGCCAGTCAACAGTTACGATTGGGTCAGTCATACGCTTTCGATGCTCCGCAGGAATTTTTGGCTAAGATACCATGCTTAGAGTTTCCAGCTCGGATCTTTCTGATCAATCAATCGAATCAATGCAGGCCACTCAGGATGGCGAACCTTAGCATTCGCCTGTGCTTCCCCACCCTCAAACTGCTGGCGAGTTTTACGCATGATCTCTTCATCAATTAGATTGAGCGGCCCCGCCGCCATAGCTTTGAGCTGTACTTCCGCATTACGGATAAAGGCGAAGTGACGCACGAAGGCCCAGGTGCAGTCAGCGCCAGCGGTCAGCAGACCGTGGTTACGCAGTACCAGCGTGTGGTTGGTCTCACCCAGCGCAGCAACCAGACGGGGACCCTCTGAACCGTCGAGCACTATCCCCTCAAAATCATGATAGCCGGTACGTTCAAAGAACTGGCAACCCTCCTGAGTCACAGGAATTACCGGAGAATCCACTGCACAAAGCGCCTGAGAGATGGACTCATGGGTGTGCAGAATACAGTGCAGATCAGGGCGTGCTTTGTGTAGTATTGAGTGGATGTTATAGCCCGCTTTGTTGACGTTCCACTCACTCTTAGAGAGTGCATTGCCATCGATATCAATCTTGATTAGGTCGCTCGCGCGCAACTCATCGTAGCGCACGCCGAAGGGGTTAATTAGAAACTCTTCGGTACCGGGGATGCGCAGGCTGATATGGTTGTAGACGATAAAGGTCCAGCCGAAATGGTCCACCATGCGGTAGGTTGCGGCTAGCTGAAGACGCGCTTGCCACTCCACATCACTCATACCCTCTGGTGCTGGTGGCAGTTCTACCTGAAAGCGTGGATCCGTACTCATTGCTCTACCCTTCTCTTTTGTTCTAATCGTTACTTATCTTGAAGCTGATCAACGTTGGCGATCAGCTTATGTAGCGTGGCCGTGAAAGCAGAAAGCTCCGCCTCATCGATACCGTCTGTCACCTTGGCGTGGCGCGCTTTCACCGCGTCTAAAAATTGGTCGTGCACCGTCCAGCCCTCTTCGCTCAATGACCAGCGCTTCTGTTTGGCCGCAGGTGTCTCTGTGCTCCCAAGCACAAAACCGGCACTCTCGAGCTTAGCTATGGCTCGGCTGACTGCAGCTTTATCCAGCGATATCAGCGCGCTAATCACGCTAGCTTTGCACCCCGGCTGACCACCGATCGAAGCCAACACCCGCATCTCCACCGAACCTAACCCAAATTTGCTCAGATACTGCCCCGAAGAGAAAGCGGTAATGCGGTTGTACAGCACAGTCAGCAGATGCTGAGTGTAAAACTCGTAATCGAGAACCTCGCGGTCATCGCGCTGCTGCGTGATTTTCATTCGGTGGTGCTTTTCCTAGTCAATCAAATGCCGAGAGCGGGCGCTCACCCATAACCGTGGTGCGGTGCAGCTCACGACGGAAGCCGTCGTAGTCGTTAAACGCGCGGTGCAGACAGATGCGGTTATCCCAGATCGCTACCGTATCAGCTTCCCAACGCAGACGACAGGCAAAAAACTCCTGTGTGGCATGCGCGTGCAGGAACTCCAGCAGTGGTTTGGATTCACGGCGATCCATACCCTCAATGTTCACTGCATAGACACCATCGACATAGAGCGAAAGCTCACACGATTCAGGGTGCTTGCGCACCAGTGGATGGAAACTCCCCTTGAGCATCTTCTCGATATCCAGCTCCAGCTCGATATCGGTCATCGTCTTGCCGTTGTTGGTCTGCTCGATGGAGTCTTTCATGCCCGCAATAATGCGCTCGGCTGCCATATGTACTTTCAGTGGTTTAATCATCTCCCGCATAGTTGGCGAGAGACTCTCATAGGCCATTACGGCGTTATACCATATTGTATCGCCACCGTAGGGCGGAATATCGATCCCATGGAGAACACTGACTGAAGGCGGACGCTCAAGGAACGCGGAGTCGGTGTGGTGACCACCGCCGAAGATAATTTTCGACTTGGTATCAGCCTCTTTCAACACCGGCTGTACATCGGGGAAGTCGGGCAAGCCCTTGGTGTAGGCATCAGTACCGAGTTCACCAAAGCGCTTGGTAAAAGCTAACTGCTCACCCGGCGTAAGATCCTGTTTGCGCAGAAACAGCATCTTGTGATGCCAAAGCGCCTGTTTCAGCTCTTCGAAAGCTTCATCATCCAGATCCTTCAGCTGTATATCCAGCACTTCGCCACCCATTGAAGAGGCGAGTGGCAAGGTTTTTATCTGCTGGCCCATAAATGGCGTATTGCGGTATGGCTGTTCGAGATGAACCTGATCTGTTTCGAGTGACATAATTGCGCCCTGCTTTTAGTGACTCAGCAGAGGTTATTTATCATTTGTTGATATGTCAACTTTCAGACCTATTCGTCGCGACGAATGTCTAACCCTCTAGAAACAGAAACGCCCCTGACTTTCCCCAAAACAATTTGGGGTAAGCACAGGGGCTCAGAAAGGAGGAACGTTTGAGTCGTCTATTGACCAACCATAAACTCGGCAAAGAAGTGAGATAGCTCCTCGTGCGCACCGAGCGGCAGGATATTCGCAATATGCTGATCCGGGCGCACAATCACCATACAACCCTGGTCTCGGTTGATACCGCGCAGATCAAACAGGTCGTTTGACTCGATGCTCTGGAACACCTTCTCATAGTCGTTCAACCCATATTTGCCCTTGGCTGGCCAGAGGAACTTGGGAAGTTCGTGCATCTCAAGGTCCTGCTGCTGAAAGACCGCGTAGGTATCGACAACCGAATCAACATCAGCACCCTCTGGGGTGTACTTAACCACCGGCGAGTTCGCATCGTTGCCGAGGAATTCGATCAGCTTGTTGCTGTTAGAGGTGGCATTACGCGGGTCATCTTTGCCACCGAAGATAAATATACGCCAGCGGCCATCGGCTTTAACCAGATGGCCCAGATGCACGATCCGACCGTCCGCTACGCGAGATGCTTCCGCCGAGTGGAAACGCTGGCCAATGTGATAGCCAGTCGCCAGTTGCTGATTCTCTTGCCCCGTGACCAGGTAGGATGGGTTGTACTCGATTGAGGTGCCCGCTACGAAGCCGCTCTGGCGCTTCATGAAGGCTTCGATCTTAGCTGCATCTACTTTCGCTGCAGCAGAGTTATCATCGGCGCTTGGACGGGTTGCCACCAGTTTGGAGAGCTCGCGATCGGCATCAATCAAATGTTGAGCGACTTTACGACGCTCTGTTTCGTAGGTGTGCAGCAGCTTAGGCTGCGCTTTGCCCTGTAGCACGTGCGCCATCTTCCAACCCAGGTTGAAGGTATCGGGCAGTGAGGTATTCAGGCCCCAACCGCCTTTCGGACTGTGTGTATGACAGGCATCGCCTGCAAGGAATGCGCGTGGGATTACATCCTCGCCGCTTCCCAGAGGACGGTTATCAAAGCGTTCAGCGATACGCTGGCCAACCTCATAAATCGACCACCAAGCGACCTCTTTCACATCCAGGGTGTAGGGGTGGAAGATCTTCTGCGCTTTGGCGATTAGATCCTTCTCAGTCAGGGCAACATCGGCAGCGCGCTTATCTTTGCCTAGCAGATCCAGCTCGACGTAGAAGCGAATCAGGTAACCACCCTCTCGCGGGATAGTCATTACCGCGCCGTGATCCTGCGACTGGATGAAGGCCTTAACGCGAATATTGGGGAAGTCGGTGTTGAGCAGGATGTCCATGACACCCCAAGCCTTATTGGCGGAGTCGCCCTGCAGCTCAATACCGAGATTACGGCGCACGCTACTGCGTCCACCATCACAACCGACCGCAAAACGAGCTTTGACAGTTTCGCGAATACCCTTACCCGCCTCATCCACACGCTCAAACACCGCGGTGATTGGGTGTGCATTGAGATCCTGAGTCAGGGACTCATCGATATCGAGCGAGATCAGCTTGCGGCTGTAGTGAGGCTTTAACCCTGTCACAGAGTTCGCCATACCATCGGCTAGCAGCTCATGCAGACGAGCCTGGTTAACAATACCGTGTTTAAACTCAGAGAGGCCTAGACGCGCATCATCGATTTTGTAAAGACGGCGGATATTCTGTGGGTTTTCAGGATCCGGCTCCCAGTAGGTGTTCTGCATCAGGTGGTAGGTCTCTTTAACCACCATCTCACTGCAGTTAAACGCCTCCATGATCTCCTGAGTACGGCAAGAGATACCATCTGCACGTCCGAAGAGCAGCGGCCCAGGCATCAGGTCAACAATAGCGGTCTTGATATTAGCGAACACCGAGAGCTGACGTGCCATGGTCAAGCCCGCAGGGCCGGTACCGACAATCAGCACGTCAACTTCTGAGGGCAGATCCTCAATCGGCGGATTTGGGTAGGGTTTGCGTGCCTCATCGAGCACCTCATAGTTACCCGGTTTAAATCCGTTCAGGTGATACTGCATCGACATTGCGTAGACCTCTGTTGTGATTCTTGTCAGGACGGAGTCCAAGCATCAGTTTCACATGTTAATTAAAATATATAAATGCAATTATTAAGCTAATTGTTGTACTTTTATACTTTCACTTTTGATAATGCGCGATGGAAAACTGGATCCCCAATATTGTTATCGGTCAGGAGTACGATAACCGTTACGCGGATGCGCTTGTTCATTATGATGAGCACGGCAACCTCGCCGACTTCTTTGGCCGTGATATGCCGGTACACAGGCATGCTCAGTACGCCCAAATCCATTTCCTCAATCAAGGCGACATCAGTTTTCACATTGATGACGAGCTTTTCCAGGTTAAAGGTCCTGCCTGCTTCTTCACCCCGGCCTCTATCCCCCACTCGTTCCGCACTGAAACGAATACCACTGGGCATGTACTGACAATCCATCAATCGATCATCTGGCGTTTACTTAAAGAGGGTTTGGGGCGTGACATCAGTACCGACCTTGCAAAGCCCAGCTGTATAACGGCGCTTAGGCTCAGCGACAACCAGCGCACTGAGTGGGATAGATTAGTACAGGCGATAGAGTCACTGCAGCAGGAGTGGAACGCCGATCAGCCGGGTAAGCCGTTGGCGATAGAAAGCCTGATCCGCCTGGTACTGATTCTGATCAGCCGCCTGTCGAGCCGCGGTAATACCGGTGATCAAATAAGCAACAAAGACCTCTACCTGTTCAACCGTTTTAGCGATCTCATTGAGCAGCACTACAAGGAGCACTGGGCTCTTCGAGGTTACACTTCCGTGCTGGGGATATCTGAGACTCGGCTGCACCAGCTCTGCCAAAATATCTCTGGACGTGCACCAAAACGCCTTATTCAGGACCGCACAATTCAAGAAGCGAAGCTGCTCCTCACAATGACCGAGCAGTCGATAAGGGAGGTCTGCTTTGAGCTTGGCTTTGCGGATCCGGCGTACTTCTCACGCTTCTTCAAGCGCCTGACTGGACAGACAGCCAAAACGTACAGAGCCGCCTCTGGCAATTGAGCAGTGAGAATCTGCTTTACGACTTCGTCGAGCAATTCTACTGTCGAATCTAATAACGATAACTGAGAATTAGCATCTACCAACGCGACCTTACCGCCGAAGAGATTAGTCGCTATGCCTGCGTAAATCGGCTTGGCCTCGTTTTAAGATCTGAAAGTGACAACTTAACGTAATCTCGCACCTAAAATGCAAATTTGAATAACATTTGCGGGCCGAGCGAAAGATGCATTACCTGGATGACTTTGATATTCAATCTACACAGATCGACGATAAATTATACCTGTCAGCTCAACGCGCCGATCTATCCTGCGATTCGAGGGTCAATGTATTCATCAAGGCCGCCTTGGCATCAATCGATGGTCTCTCAATCATCGATACGGGTATCGATAGCGCAGAGTTCAACGCCAAACTGAACGAGCTCAAGTCGCAAAAAGTCCTTCTTGTAATGTCCAGAGCCGGTCATAAGCTCTCATGGCGACTGATTGGGCGTGATTAAACCCACGAGACTCACTCACAGGCCGCTCGATTAGGATCGCACAAGCAAAAAACGAAAAAGGAGCCACAGGGCCCCTTTTTTATCTGTGCGCCTACCCGCTTAACTGCTCTGAGTGGGTACTTTCAGCTTGCTGCGCAGGAAAAACGGTGCAATGAAGCCCAAGACCGCGACCACCCATAGGCCAATCGAGATATTGCTCTGGAATAGGTAAGTCCAGTCGCCATCCGACAGCACCATAGCGCGACGCAAGTTCACTTCCATATGACCGCCCAGAAGAATACCGAGGATTACTGGCACGGACGGGATATCCATCTTACGCAAGAGGTAACCCAACACACCAAAGCCGATCATCAACAGCAGGTCAAAGTAGCTGCCTGTCAGCGAGTAGATACCCACGAATGAGACCAGTGTAACACCCGGTAGAAGAATGGCTGGCGGCACCTGCAGCACCTTACTGAACATCTTCACCATCGGCACGTTGAGGATCAGCAGGACAACGTTGGCGATCAACAGCGATGCAATCAAACCCCAAACGACTTCAGGACGGTCATTAAACAGCGTCGGACCTGGAGTGATATTCAGTGTCATCAGCAGTGCCAGTAGTACCGCTGTGGTGCCTGACCCTGGGACACCCAGAGTCAGCATCGGCACCAGTGCGCCACCTGCTGCAGCGTTGTTACCCGCTTCCGGTGCGGCGATACCGCGAGGGTCACCCTTACCGAACTCAGAGTTGTCACGTACCGAAGACTTCTCCTGCATGTAGGCAAGGAATGAGCCCAGTGACGCGCCAGCGCCTGGTAGTAGACCTGCGATAAAGCCGATCGCCGTAGCCTTGAGCATGGTCCACTTGGTACGCACGATGTCCGCCCAAGGGATGCTGATCTTCTCCAGCTTCACGCCAATCGCGGAGTCTTTACCGTGCGACTCAATGAAGACAAGCACCTCAGACACGGCAAACAGACCCACGATTGCGACGAGGAAGTCGATACCGTCGAACAGATGCATATTATCGCCGGTAAAGCGTGTCATACCGGTTGTGGCATCGACACCGATGGTCGCAATGCCCAGACCAATACAGACGGCCAGTGCCGCTTTAGCCTGGTTGTTTGAACCGATACCACCCAGCGTTGCGAATGCCAACATGTAGAGTGCAAAGTACTCTGCCGGACCGAAGAGGTACGCGACGCGCGCCAAAAGCGGCGAGAGCAGCATCAAGCCGATGGTTGCCAACAGTGCGCCTACAAACGAAGCTACACCTGAGAGCACCAGCGCATCGCCCGCGCGGCCTTTCTTCGCCATTGGATAACCGTCCAGACAGGTCATCATGGCAGGCTCATCGCCAGGGATATTCAAGAGAATTGAGGAGATACGGCCACCATACATGGCGCCATAGTAGACACTGGTCATCAGTACCAATGCCTGGGTTGCATCCAACCCGAATGAGAATGTTAGCGGTATCAGTATCGCTACACCGTTAGATGGGCCAAGCCCCGGTAGCGAACCAACCATGGTTCCAATAATACAACCAGCCACCGCAAGGGCCAGTGTAAACGGCGTGAGGGCGACATCGAAGCCCAGCGCCAGATTGGCAAATAGATCCATGCGCCCTTACCCCATGAGCCAACGCGGAAACGCGAACAGACTCAAACCAAAGACAAATTTAAACAACAGGAACAGACCACCTGACATACCAATACCCGTGAGTACGGACGTGCGTACGTTGGGACTAATAAGGTAAGAGATAGCTGTGCCCACGAGTGCCGTTGATACAAGGAAACCCAGAGGTTTCAGGCCATAGGCGTAAAGCACCAATGCTACAACTGCATAGCCAATGTGAAGCAGAGTCGTAAGACCCGGCCAAGCTGGCTCCTCATCCGGTTTCAGCAACATCACCACACCGCAGACTGCAGCAACGAAGGCGACTCCCATCGGGAATGCTTTTGGACCTAGAGGGTCAGCAAAGAATGGCTCTGACAAAGTAGTGGCGCCCGCGAAATACGCGAGCGCCAGCACAACGACAATAAAGCCCGTTATGCGATCAGTCATTACTTCAGAACACCCAGCTCTTTAGACATGTCCTGAACTTCCTGCATTACACCGTTCAGGTAGTTCTGGAAGTCAGGGCCCACTTTGGTGAACTTAACCAGACCATTTGCCTCCATAGCATCAGCCCACTCTTTAGACGCAGCAACCTGTGCCAGAGCGTCAGACCACTTCTTGTATGAAGCTTCTGAAGCGCCTTTTGGAGTGTAGAGACCACGCCAGTTAACCGCTACAACGTCGATACCCTGTTCTTTTGCAGTAGGGATTTCGGCGTTCAGGCCTGGGATCTCAATGCGCTCGTCAGTGAATGAAGCCAGTACGCGAACGTCGCCGTTCTTGATGAAGCTTACAACACCAGAGATGTCACCCGTCATTGCTGAAGTGAAGCCACCTACAGTCTGAGTGATCGCATCAGCGTCACCGTCAACTGCGATGTACTTAACTTTACGGATGTCAGTAAAGCCTTTACGTTTCAGTGCCATCAGAACTTTCAGGTGGTCGTAACCGCCCGCAGCTGAACCACCCGCAAACGCGTGCTTGCTTGGGTTAGCAATTACATCGTCGAGTAGGTCATTTAGCGTTTTGTATGGAGAGTCTTTAGCAACAACGATTACACCTGGGTCAGCGCCGATAGCACCGAGGAAGCGAACCTGGTCAGAGGTCATACCTGAGTAAGCGTTCTGTGCCAGACGAGTTGCAGTGGCAGTCGATGCCGCAACGATTACGTCCTCATCATCGTTACGCTCGTTAACAACGTGAGCGTACGCCAGACCGCCACCAGCGCCAGCCATATTGGTAACCTGAATAGGATCTGCAACTGCACCGATGTCGTGCATGATTTTACCGATCTGGCGGCAAGTGAAGTCCCAACCGCCGCCTGGGTTAGCAGGAGCGATACATTCAGCAGCAAAGCTTGAAGAGGCAGCGATAGAGAGAGTCGCACCAGCGACCATCAGTTTCAGTTTTGAAAGTTTCATTATTCTTATCTCCGAAGATGACAGTGTTGCTACAGTCCTGTAGCTGACCGACACTCTAAAAAATGAACTGGTTATAACCAAGTTTTAGAAGATAAAGGTTTTTCAGAAACTTCTGCGCATAAAGTTCATAAAGTTCACGCGAGGGTAATGGAGCAGCAAAGCGGGAGTATGGCGTGAGCCCAAGACGTGCTGGGCCGATTAGGAGAGTAGCGAACGGGTGTAGAGCACATGCTCCTTGGCCGCCGCAGCCGCTTTATCTGCATCACGTGCTAGCAGTGCGGCGTGGATGGCGTTGTGCTGACTGGCGATACCCTCTGGGTAACGCCCGTAGCGTTTAAGCGTCAGATCGAGTACCGCATAGATGGCACCGAAGAAACGCGCGTAAAAGATCTGGGAAAGGCCGGTGACCGGAAGATTGTGGCTGGACTCGGCAACCAGTGTGTGGAACTTCAGATCCGCTTTCGCTTTGGTCAGCGTCGTCTCTCCCTGACGACGTTTGCACATGCGGGCAAACTCGCGATCAATCTCCATCAACTCTTCAGCCGTTGCACGTTGGGCACAGTAATAGGCTGCTTGAGACTCGAGTTCCGCGCGCAAAAGTAAAACTGCTTTCAGGTGATCGACGGTCGGGTTGAACTCAGCTGGTAGGTCTTCAGCCAGCGCAGTGAAAGGATTAGCATATACGGCACGTCGACCCGCCGAGCGCTCCAGAAACCCATCCGCTGCGAGCTGGGTTAACGCTCTGTTTATGGTATCGCGCGAAACGCCGTGCTCTTTTGCCAGATCTCGCTCAGATGCCAATCTTTCGCCCGGCCGAACTTCACCAACGGCAAGAGGGTGCAACAACGTCCTGTAGAGTGCTTCCGTTTTTGAGTTCATCTCTTATTTTGGTCAGGCCAGTATTGTGGATTATAGCGCTCGGCGCTCGAGTTAAAACTACTCTTCAGCACATACGAACCTAAACCCAAAGAGGATCTCACTAAATGCGTCCAATCTGTGAACTTAGCGACTTACGAGCCATCTACCACAAACGTGTGCCTAAAATGTTCCAGGGCTACTGTGAGTCGGGTTCTTGGTCGATGCAGACACTGGGTATGAACACGTCTGACTTCAACAAGATCCTTTTTCGCCAGCGTGTAGCACGTGATCTTGCCCCACGTACATTAGGCACCCAAATGGTTGGCCAGGACGTGAAGATGCCCGTTGCAATCGCGCCGGTTGGGCTGTTGGGTATGCAGCACCCCGATGGTGAGATCAAAGCAGCACAGGCAGCCGAGGCCTTCGGAATCCCGTTTACCCTCTCTACGATGAGTATCTGCTCTATCGAGGCGGTAGCAGCGGCAACCACTAAGCCCTTCTGGTTCCAGCTCTATGTCCAGAAGGACCGTGAGTTCACCAAAGCGCTGATCGAGCGTGCCAAAGCGGCAAACTGCTCTGCGCTGGTTGTAACACTGGACCTGCAGGTTATCGGTAAGCGCCATGCGGATCACCGCAATGGGATGACCGCGCCACCGCGTCTGACGATTCCTAACATCATTGATATCGCTCGCCGCCCTCGCTGGGCCTTCGGCATGCTTGGCACTAAGAACCGTGAGTTCGGCAACATCCAAGGCTGCGCAACCGGCGTGGATGATATGAATGATCTGATGAAGTGGACGGCCAGCTCCTTCGATCCAAATCTCGACTGGGACGATCTGAAATTCTTCCGCGAGATGTGGGATGGCCCACTGATCATCAAGGGCATCATGGAACCCGAGGACGCACGTAAGTGTGTTGAACTCGGCGCCGATGCGATCGTTGTCTCCAACCACGGTGGACGCCAGCTAGATGGCGCGCGCTCATCAATCTCTGTTCTGCCTGAGATTGTGGACGCCGTGGGTGATCAGATCGAGGTCTGGATGGATGGCGGTATCCGCAGTGGTCAGGACGTGATCCGTGCCCGTGCGTTAGGGGCTAAGGGCGTTATGGTCGGTCGACCCACCGTTTACGGCTTGGGCGCGATGGGCAAAGAGGGTGTCACTCGCATGCTCGAGATCTTCCACGAAGAGGCCGAGCTGACAATGGCGTTTATGGGTCATCGCGAAATCGAAAAGGTGTGCGCCGACGATATCGTTATCAAAGGCGAGCTGTAAAAGATTTGTAGGGGCGATCTGCGCAAAGCACAGGTTCGCGACCTTTACCGGCCGTATCGGGTAATACGCCTTCGGCGTACAACCCTCGTACACCGAGCTCTAAGGCACTGCTAAAGTCAGCTCACCCTGCTGTTGGGTGAGCTGTAAATGCTGCAGAAAGCTCATCCCCAAGAGCACACTATCACCCTGCATCCCCGGGGTGATCAGCGCATCGACATTAGACATCTCAATGCCACCCAGCTGTACGCTACCCAGGCGTGTGTAATCCACACTCACGCGACCATTCGCTGTATCTGCAACGCCCGTCCCCAGTGAACTCAGTCCGAGTCGGACCGCCAGATCGTCGGATAACGAAACATAGGTCGCGCCAGTATCGACAATAAAGCGTACCGGCGAACCATTGATCCAGCCGGGCGCCGTATAGTGCCCCCGACCATCTGAGGCCAACACAACGCGCTGGCCACTCATCGACGCCGCCAGATGTGCGTTCGGATTGTTCTTCTGTTCCAACCAAGAGTTGAAGAAAAGTGTCAGCAGACCCAACCCGATAATCCAGGTCAGGTGGGCTGAGAGGCGGGCCATGCGTTTAGGGGTATCCATAGTTCTGAGTTGCTTACCTGCGTTGGTTGAGATGGGGTCAGACCCCTTTAATTCTTAAAGGGGTCTGACCCCAATCCCACTTGACCCCGATCCCAAGGTAAATTCGCGCTAAAACAGATCGATCTGCGGCGCTATTAGCTGATCAAAATGCGCACCCAAAAAGGGTAGCAGCGAATCAGCAACGGGTCTTAGCTGTTTATCGATGTAGTGCTGATAATCTATCGCAGAGCGGGCGCAGACACGGGGTTCTGGACCTTGTACGGTGATCCAGTACTCTACCCGATCACCGCGCCCTAGGTTTGACGGCAAGCTGCGCTCTTTAAGATAACGCTGCAGCTTACGCGCCGCTTTCACGTGGGGCGGATTTGAGGCGTCGTAAGCCTCCAGAGAGCGACGCAGCGATTTGCGATACAGCAGCGCCTCATCCCGCTCACCCGCATAGACGGACGCCACATACTCGCGCACATACTCTTCCCAGGGTTGATCGTGAAACACGCGCTGGTAGAGCGCCTGTTGGAACTCACGCGCAGCGGGTGTCCAGTCTGTTCTAACAGACTCGAGTCCTTTGAATACTAACTCGGTGCCCTGTCCCACCCGCTTAAGGCCCGCGTAACGCTTCTTACTCCCTTTATCGGAGTGGCGCATGCGCGGCATCAAAAAGCGGCTAAATTCACTCTCAAACTGCAACTCCAGAGCACTCTGCACTCCATATTCAGTTTGCAACATATAGGTAAGCCAGCGGTTAACCTCGGTGGCTAACTGCAAACCGTAAGCCGGTGTATCCTCGTGCTGCCAATCATCACCCAGCCAGACAAACACGGAATCCGTATCGCCATAGATGACACGGTGACCTCGCGTACGCTCGATAAATTCAGCGCTGCGCTGCAGTAGTTCATGACCACGCAACGTAATAGCCCCTGAAAGGCGTTGATCGAAGAAACGACACACTTTAGAACCGAGCACACCATAGCAGGCATTCATCTGTATCTTTATCGCCTGCGAGAAGGCCGCATTCCCTTCGGCTTTCGCCCGATCACGCGCCTGCCAGAGCTCCGAAATAATACCGGGCAAGATAGCCACATCCGGGTTGAACTGCGCACCAAAGAAGCCCGCCACGCGCCGCTCTTCGGGAACCTGTTCAGCAAGTGCCAAGCCCAACGGATCGATACTGAAGGTGCGAATAATACTGGGGTACAGGCTCTTGAAATCGAACACCAACACATTAGAGAACAGGCCCGGCACCGACTCCATCACGAAGCCGCCCGGCACCTCCAGATCATCCTGTCCTGAGGCGTACTCTGGCGCAACATACCCTGCACGGTGAAGTTTGGGCAGGTAGAGATTATCAAAAGCTTGTTGTGAGCCGCCTACCTTATCCAGCGCCAGTCCAGTTAGGCGCGCACGCTCGATGAGGTATTCAAGTAGGCCTGCTTTAACAAAGATATCTGTGACTAAGCGACAATCTTCAAGATTGTACTGGCAGAGTGCCAGCGGCTCCTCGCGATAGAGGCGCTGTATCTCCTCCCCCCGATCCTCAGGATGATCAATCTTCTTACCCCGCCCCAGCAACTCTCGAGCGACATACTCCAAGCCATACCGCTCGAAATGCCAGCTCGCCGCCTTGAGGGTCTCGATGCCATCCAGAACGATGCGCCCACCGATGCGAGCAAACCAACGACCCGCTTGCCCCTGCTCAACAAACAGGGTCTCCTGATCGCGCCCCAATTTAAGGCGCACGCCCAGATCCTTCGCTCGGCGCAGCAGCACCCGCAGATCAAAGCCGATTACCGCCCAGCCAATAAAGATATCGGGGTCCCATAACTGTACCAGCTCGACAAACCGCTGCAGCATCGCCTTCTCAGTACCGAAACACTCGATCCAGGGCGCCTCTGCCTGCTGGCTATTGAGCAGCACTATCTGCTGATCGCCTATCTGCATAGCGATACTGAGAATTTTGTTGGTCGTCAGGGTTGTTTCGATATCCAGCGACAGAAGTTTTAGCTGTGGGGTGTAGTCAACTGGGCGCAGTTCAATGCCCTGGTGGGTTTGTACTACGGTAGCACCCGTGCGTATGAAACGCTCCATCAGATAACGATCAGTCGGTCGAATATCCTCTTCCATAACGGCGATAGAGTTGGCTTGCAGGCGTTCAATCGCCTCACGGTATATCGCCAAGGAACTACAGTAGAGGCCTGCAATGGGATCGCCCTTCAGGCTCAACAGCTCGAGTGGTTTGAGCTGCCACCCGGATAGGTCCTCTAACGAGCGCGTAATCGCTTGCTGATCCTGCTGGCGCACAAAGAAGATCGCTTCACTGTTGCTGATCTGCACTTCGTGAGCACCAGAGTCACCCACCAGCCAGTAACGCAGCTCAAGCCCCTGAGGCGTATCGCGTTGCTGACGAGTGAGCGGAAAGCCGACCAAGCTCTAGCTCCCGAAGGGTAGAACGATCTCTAGATCTGGGAAGTGCGACAGCACCGCATCCCGGTCTTGCTCGAGGAAGAGCAGTTTAAGGTTGGGCCCAGCATCCATGGTGAAGTAGAGTTCTAACCCCTGCTGGCGTAGCACCCAAATTTTCTGCATTGCGGCCAATGAATCCGGCTGCCAATAGACCAACGGCGGCCAGCTCGCGATCATAGTCGCATGCATCGACAGCGCATTCTGCTCTGCCGTACTACCTAGCAGTGTAAAGTCCCGGGTCTCTATCGCCTGATGTAGTTTTACCAAATCGGTGTTCGCCTGCAGTGGCCAGCTCTGGTAGAGATGACAGCTGTCAACCGTGCGTGCCATACCAGAGCGCGAATCGACAGACTTTACGCCCTCATCCACCTTGATCAATCCAATCGCCAGGCCCTGCCATTCAGCATCAATGGGGTGTGCATGAGAGTCTGCCCCATCCTCGCGGTGCCCCATGTGCCACTCAACAAAACCGGTGTATATCGAGCGGCAGGCACTGCCACTACCCAAGCGTGCCAGCATCGACAGCGCAGCGGGCTCTAGATCAAGTTGCAGAGAGTCATTTAGTGCCAGAGTCAACGCGGCAAAGCCGGAGGCGGATGAGGCCAACCCCGCAGCGGTCGGGATGTTGTTGCGGGTCTCCACTCTAAAAGCTTGGGTTTGATCCTGACGAAATAGATCGATATAGCGACTCAGACGTTTAGCAAAAATGGTATCGGGGCGCATCTGCAGCCCGTTGAGCCAGATATCATCGACGGGGCCATCAATCGGTTCAACACGCGTGCGTGTACCCAAATGATTGAGCGAGACAGAGAGAGAGGGATTGATCGGCAGGTTAAGCTCTGCATCGCGCTTACCCCAGTACTTACACAGAGCGATATTGCTCGGTGCGAAGTACTCCTGTGTCGCTATCGGTAGTTTGGACTTTAATTCTGCCGCAGGCAGCATCGCAGCCACGACCTCAAACCTGTTCATTACTCTCTCCGATTGACGCTAAGGAGCTGGATCCAGCGCTCTCTGCAATAAAGACCAGTCCCTGCTTTGAGACCGACACGGGGATATGGGTATATCCTATTTGATCAGGGTCTGCTCGGCCAAGAGCGATCACGCAGTCGCCCAAACCGGAGCCAGATATCTTTGCACCCTCAACACCGGCGCAATCTCTGAGTTTAAACTGCAGCTGAGCCAAGTTTGTATCACAGACTCCTAAAGCATCCATCAGGCCGGCATAGCTGTTCATCAACTGCCCCAGCAGCGACCAATCGCTCGCGTTTATAGCTGCTTCTGCAGCTTCACTAGTTTGCCCCATTAGGCGGTAGAGCTGTTGGTATAGCGCCGGCGCTTTGTGCGCAGAAGCCTCGACCCGAGCGATAACCTCAGGTGTCTTCATCTTGTAACCGACGTAGTAAAGATCCACGGGAGGCAGACCCGGAAGCCGTCGAATCTCTCGAGGCTGGACACGATAAGCAACCAGACCACCGAAGATACTCGCAACTAAGTCTGTGCCGGAGCCGCGGCCACCCTGCACCTGGTGCACAACCGCTAACGCGCGCTCAAACAGGGCTTCAGGTGCAAGCTCTTCGCCGCCATATTTTGCTAGTAGAGCCACTACACCCGCGGTAACCGCTGCCGAAGAACCTAGGCCGACGGTGTGAGAGAACCCACTGCGAATCGATAGATCAAAACCCGCTTTCAATTGAGTCTGCTGCTGACGAATGGCCGCGAGCACGAAACTCAGTTTGGGCTCGTCCTCAAGCTTATCAAGCTCGCTCGAATACTGCGCCAATTCTGAGTCAATCGAAATGCGCTGATCAACGCGCGGCGTTAACGAGATCTCAACAAAATTGGCCGTCGCCATTGCGATTGCCAGTTCGCCGTGAAGTACCGCGTGCTCGCCCATCAGCATTAGACTGCCCGGAACCCGAACTTTAAGACTCAACAGAGGCTCCTTGATCACTTATCCGCAACTGCCCCCAACGGTACTCACGCGGCAGATCCAATGTATCAGGCGTCATTCCCGGCAAGTGCGTGAGCACAAGACCTGCTGCATCACCCTGCACACTGCCAGCGCCAGATACCTTAGCGACACCGCCGCGCTCCTCAATCCGTTCGATCAGTGCGGCCACTTGCGCCGGTACGACACCGATACGATTGAGCAGACGATGGTTCTGCTTAACCAGCTCATCGATTGAGTCGCCTTGGCTCAGCCTATCATGCATCGCATCGGTGACAGCGCTGAACTCGCTCCAGATATCAGAATCACCAAAGTGGCGTCGCACCTGATCAACACAGACACCCGTTGATACCGTTGGGGTGCCGGTATGAATCCAGTACCAATCTTCATCAAACTCACTCGGCACAAAATCGACACGGGATGAAACATCACCCTCTACTTTAACCAATCCACCAAGAACAACGGCAGATGCATCCATCAATGAGCCGCGCCCGTGCTGCAACCGCTCGCAGTGGCGTACCTGGCGGATCATCTCATCCTTCCCTTCTATGCGGGTAAAGAGCGTCAAAAGGGCTGCAAGTAGGGCAGCCGATGAGCCCATGCCTGCACCGATTGGAATATCCGAATTGATCTCAACCTTGCCACGCGGTAACTGCTTAACCTCACCTAGTAGGTGGGCCATATCAACAGTGTAAAACAGCAGTTCCGCTGGGCGGTTGAGGATCTCTTTAATAGAGCGCTCGCCTTTAAGGTAAGACTCAAAAGCGTTGTCCAAACGATGACGTAAGCTAGAGAACTTCTCCAGCGCCATCTCGTGAGCTCGGTCGGGGGCTAACCACGAAAGTCTGGGAAGCGTGTCAGGGTGGTAGCGCACTGTCAGACGCTGCTCGAGCGCCATCACTAGTGCCGGTGAGCCGTGCACAACAGAGTGCTCACCCGATAGGACTGCCTTGCCTGGAGCGCTGGCTACCTGCATAGGGCTAGCGCGCGACGTACTCGCGCTTGTGATCTGTGATCGCCGCCAGACGGAAGGCGCCTTGCGTCTGTTCAGCCAGGATGTGCTCACCACCATCAGTTGGGTTTGGATAGTGGTAGAGCTTGATGTATTCGTCGAAACTCAGCTCTGTGCGCTCACGCAAGAGTGCCTGATGGCGCTCTTTGTTGAGTGCATCCTGATAGCCGGGCTGGACAACACCGGTGAAGAACTCAGCCACGCATCCCGAACCATAACTAAACAGGCCGACACGCTTGTCTACCAGGTTCTCACTGCTGTTTTCCAACAACGAGCAGAGCCCGATATACATGGATGCCGTGTAGGAGTTGCCGATCAGTCGGTTGTACTGCAAGGTCGGTTCGATCTGCTGCTCTAGCTGTTCTGGAGTTTGGCCGCTTTTGTTAACTCGGGCCAGATGAGAGTGCGCTTTCTGCGCCATTTTGCCGAACGGCAAGTGGTAGCAGAAGTAATCAATATCGCTGTAATCCACACTGCTCTGCTCGCGGAAATTTTCCCAGCTACGCTTCAGTGACTTGAGGTAGATCTTAGTGGAGTACTTACCATCAACCAGCGCGTTAGTTCGATAGTTAGGGCGCCAGAAATCCATTACGTCTTCAGTGTGGTTTCCCACTTCTGGATCGATTGCGAGCACACGTGGATTAGCGCTTACCAACATGGCGACGGCACCGCAGCCCTGAGTCGCTTCGCCGGGTGACTCTAGGTCGTAACGCGCCACATCTGAAGCGATCACTAGAACAGGGCGTGCTGGCTGACGCGCAACCAACGCACAGGCCATTTGAATGGCAGCAGTCGCGCTGTAGCAGGCCTGTTTTAGCTCAACAACACGACAGTTAGAGTTCAGATCAAGCAGACGGTGCACATAAACACCCGCCGCCTTGGATTGATCGATACCAGTCTCAGTTGCGAAGAGTACCGCTGCGATAGAGTCACGGCCAACACGCTCAACGATGGGTAGCGCCGCGTTCGCAGCAAGGGTGACTACATCCTCGTCCACAGCCGCCATCGCCATCTTCTCTTGACCGATGCCGTCGTAATACTTGTTGGAGTCTATCCCTTGGTGCTCAGCTAGCGTCTTAAGGTCCAGATACTGGCCAGACGTGTAGAAACTGATCTCGTCGATACCCACAGACATTATGTGAATCTGATCCTTAACCTAAATCTGCAATAAGTGAGCTAGCTCCATGTAGCTCTTGGGTGCTGGCAACGCCCAGCAGGAACATTGCTGTACGGTACTCTCGGTGCAGCCGTTCAATTTGCGCAACGACTGCATCGGCAGACTCCATTGCGGGTTCGAGAAACGGTGCTGCGACCCCGCACAGAGCGGCGCCGAGTATAACAGACTTAACCATATCTATCCCATCTCGCAGACCGCCGCTTGCGACTAAGGTGATACCCGCTTTCATAGCCGCTGCCTGCTGTAGGGCGACCGGTGTTGGTAGACCCCAGTCTTGGAACACAAGACCCAGTTCATCTTGATCACGACGGTGGTGTTCGATACGTGACCATGAAGTGCCACCGGTACCAGCCACATCGAAGTAGCGCACACCAGCTTTAATCCCCAACTCAATATCGGGCACCGAAAGCCCAGAACCGACCTCTTTAAGCAGCACCGGTACCTTTATACCGCGAACCACTTCAGCGATGCGTTGCGATAGATCAGTGAAGTTGGTGTCTCCTTCCGGCTGCACAGCCTCCTGCAGCGGGTTTAGGTGCAGGTAGTGCCCATCGGCCTGCAGTAGGTCAACGGCTTGCTGGCACTGCTCAACACCGACACCGTAATTCAGCTGCACAGCGCCAATGTTACCGAGCAACAGAGCATCGGGAGCCAGCGAGCGCAGGTCAAAACTCGCACGCGCTGCTGTATCGCTGAACATCACACGTTGCGAGCCGACGGCTAGGCCAACGCCGGTACGTTGCGCCGCTTCAGCCAGGTTGCGATTGATCTTGCGTACAACCTCATGATCCCCTCCAGTCATTGAAGAGATCAGCAACGGGAAGCTCAGACGTTTCCCCATAAACTCTATGCTGGTGTCGATTTGTGCCAGATCGATCTCAGGCAAGGCGCGATGGGTCAGCTGGATGCGGTCGAAATAGCGGGCAGAGCGATCCGTTAGCGGATCGTTCAAAATCGCATTGATGTGCTCTATTTTGCGGGCGTTGGTCTTCTCGGACATTAACGCTCCAACTTTAAGTGAGTTTGCATTAGCTCCCCTGGGTTAGTCTGTGCCGCCAATAGCGACAGTTCACCGCAGAGCACAGTAGCACCACAGATCGCCGCGAGACGACGGGCGTTCTCGCCGGGTTCACGCGCTTCACGACAACCCAAACGCGCCAGATTCTCTTCAACGAAGTCTATACCTTTGCCGTTACCGACACTGCCAACAATCAGGTTCGGCATTGTACAGCTGAAGTAGAGGTCGCCATTACGCACTTCGGCGTGTACTACACCTTGAGAGCCCTCAATGATGTTGGCTGCATCCTGACCTGTGGCCAAATAGAAGGCGAGCAGCATATTGGCAAAGTGCGCATTGGCCGAGCGCATACCGCCCGCCATCAATGTACCGATCAGGTTCTTCTTGATGTTGAGATCCACGACCTTCTCCGGTGTGGTACTCAAGCGGCGTTCGCAAATATCGCGTGGAATCGTAATTTCACAGACGACGTATTTACCGCGCCCTAGGATGCCATTTACCGCTGTCGCTTTTTTATCCGAGCAGTAGTTAGCTGAGATCGAGGAGTAACGCAGATTAGGGTAGCTGCTCAGGATCCATGGAATAATCTTATCGGCAGCATTGGTTACCATATTGTGGCCGGAGGCGTCACCGGTGGTGAACTCCAGGCGCAGATAGATCAGATTACCGACCACTTGAGAGTTCAGATCGATCAGGTTAGCAAAGCGGCTACTACCAGACACAACTTCGTTCAAATCCGCCATACGCGACTTCAAAGAGTTGATTGCCTGCTGCGCTGCAAAAGCATCTTCGGCTTCAAGTAGAATCGAGCGTGTCATGCGCTCATCCAGCACACTGACCTTTATACCCTCTTCAACCAGGTTAGAAACGCGCGCACCGCGCCCCACCGAGGGCCACAGTGGTGTTTCATACGTTGCTAGTGGAACGCTGATCTTCTCATTGATCAGATGGCCAGTCAGTTTTAGCGGGCCAACCCAACGCATCGGTATCGGTGCTTGGGTAATTTTATGAGCTTTCATCGATGCGCGTTCCAAAATAGAAAAGGGTTGCTCTAAGCAACCCTTCATATGTGGATGTCGGGATGGCGAGATTTTATCTGGCCCTCCCTACCGATGCAATTAACAATCGGCTTATTAGCTCTGCGGCACTGGTATCGGAACCGGGATTTCTAATGCCGTGAGAAGCCCGCTCGTCGAGTTAAGCACACGCAACTGTGCAATCTGATGATCGATCTGCGCTTCAACTAGCTGATTGCGAGCACTGAAAACTTCGTTCTCCGTATCGAGCAGGTCAAGCAACGTACGCTGGCCGATATCAAACTGTTTCTGGTAAGCATCGCGGGTCTGCTCACTCGCGCTTAAGTGCTCACTAAGAAACTCCATCTGTCGGCCCAGAATCTCATACGCGTTCCAGGAAAGTTCCAGTGACTGACGTACCTGACGTAACGCATCGCGTTGAATCGATTGAGCCTCACCCAACTGATGCTCAGAGCGGCGGATCCGCGCTGAATCTTCACCACCGTTGTAGAGGTTGTAGCGCAGACGTAGCATCGCCGTAAGATCCTCATTCGGGCCCGGCTGACCATCAAGATTGTCGTCCCAACGGCGTTCGATCTCCAGGTCGAGACGTGGATACATACGACTTTCCGCAGCCTCACGCTGCGCAATTGCCGCTTCGATATCAGCCTGAGCCACTGACATCACAGGGTGCTCGGTTGAACTTTGAGCTTGTGCAGCTTCCAAAGACTCAGGCAGAGGTGCAATCATCTTGTCGACCGCTTCGAGCTGCTCATCGGGCACCATGCCAAAAATACGCTCGTAATTCGCTTTGGCATCACGCATGTTGTTTTCGGCTGCCAGCGCATTGACCTCGGCCAAGGCTAAACGCCCCTCCGCCTGTTGGATAGATGACAGAGAGCCCATGCCCGACTCAGAGCGACGTTTGATCTGCTCATAGATCTTCACATGATTGAGCAAGGTATCATTGGCCGAGTTGAGCAGCTGTTCGCGGCGAAGTAACTCAAGGTAGGCGCGACCCGCCTCAAGTACAAAGTCTTCAGACACGTCTCTCAGATTGGCCTGCGCTGAGCGCATGCGGGCCTCTTGGCGCTCAACTTCAGACGTGGTTGCACCACCGTCGAAGATCATCTGATTCACGTTAAGGCGCACTTCACGGCGAGTCAGCTCTTCATCGCTATTCCCGGAGGTTTTCGTCCACTCGTAACCGTAGCCAAGCGTCGCATCAACTGTGGGGTAGTAACCACCCTCAGCTTCGCGAACCTCTTCGCTAACCGCCTCATAAGACTTAAGCGCACGTTTTACGACTGGATTTTCGTTGATACTTTCAGCGATGCTTTGGCGCAAGCCGGCGGCATGAACCGACGGTGTGGCTAGCATAACTGCGAGCGCTAGCGCGGAAAGCCTGTTGTTCTTCATTCTCTTTTCCCCAACCAAAATAGTCTGGCATCTTTCAGGATAGTCCAAGATTTATGAGACGCCATGTACAATTAAATGGACACGATCTGGCGCTCCGGTTTTGCGCAGAATCGCCGCAACGTGCGCCTTAACTGTTCGTTCAGTTATGCTAAGATTCCGAGCAATCTCTTTGTTACTCGAGCCTTTCATAAGCTCTTGATATACCTCACTTTCCCTGTCACTTAACTGAGTTATATCGTATTCAACTCGTGTCTGGGCCGGCTTACTTTGTAGAAAATTTTTCAGAATCGCCTGCAGGATTTCCGGAACAGCCCAAATATTTCCCTTCTGAATTTCAGCCATCAGATCAGGCAAAAGCGTCTCGTGGATATAGGAGTTCGCATAGCCACGAACGCCGGCAAGAATCAGCCGACGTCCCTCCTCCACCTCGGGCGTGTCAGTCAAAACCACCACAGCGCGTTCCGGCGTAATTTTGTTAACCTGCTCCCGTTGAGACGCACTCAAGGACTGCCAGTGAATTAGCAAAGGCTTCATCGCTGGCAGTGAATCGATCTGCGACCAGTTGATCGCCTGGCACTGATGATCACTCAGCGATCGACTCCAGCGATCAAGTAAGCCCGCATTCTGCGCGTAAAGTGCTAACTCCATTCGGTGTGGGCTCCTAGGGCTCAGTCAGCGCGTTAGCTTTGGCACGGATAATTGGCTTGAGCAGGTAATTCAGCAAGGTTTTCTTACCAGTCAACACATCCACACTTACTGTCATACCGGCGATCAGCGGCATGGTTTCATTCTCAGAGTCCAGATAAGGGGAATCAGTCTCTAGACGCACCAGGTAGTAAGCTTCGTTCTGTTCGGTAAGAAAAGTACTCGGAGAGATAAACGTCAGATACGCATCCATACCGCCATAAATGGCGAAATCATAGGCGCTGACTTTAACCGTTGCGGTCTGCCCAACCCTCAAGCGACCAATATCTGAGGGCTTGATGCGCGCCTCAATCAACAGCTTATCCTCCCAAGGAACGATTGAAAGCAACTGATCACCCGGTCGAACAACGCCGTCTATGGTGTTGATCAACAACTCTTTAATAGTACCTTTGACAGGCGCACGCACCTCGGTTCGGCTGATACGGTCCTGCATACCACTGAGCGCCTCATTTAGACGAGTGCGTTCAGCCAGCAGTTCGTTGTACTCCGCCCGAGCGATATTGCGGAACTGCAGCTCCATCTCACCCTGCTTACCGGCTATCTCCTCAATGGCCGACTCGATGCGCGGTAGGCTCAGCTCAATCGAAGAGCGCTCGCCGCGAAGGTCGTTGACCTGACGCTTGAGGCGTAGAAACTCCACTTCAGAGATCACCCCCTCTTTTAGCAGGGGTTCAGTGATATTTAGCTCGCGCAGCAACAGATTGTATGAGCGGCGTACCTGCTCTAAGCGGGATTTTGCCTCGACTAACTCCTGTTGACGCTGGGCAAGCTGCTCTGACAACACAGCTTGGTTGGCATCTAACTCATCCTGGCGCGACATAAAGAGATTCATCTCTTGCGCAATGAAGTCTTTGTACTGATCAGGAAAACCCTCAGGCTCAACAAAGGCCGCGCCATCAGACTCTGCACGCAGGCGAGCAAGCTTTGCTTGCAGCTCGTAAGCGCGCACCTCGTTCTCTTTAACAGAGCTGGTGAAGCGCTTGTCCTCTATACGCAGCAGTACCTGCCCCGCCTCCACAAGATCACCTTCGCGCACGAGTATCTCCGAGACGATACCGCCCTCTAGGTTCTGTACCACCTGCAGCTGGCTGGAGGGGATAATTTCGCCATCGCCGCGCACTAGCTCATCCAGTTCTGCCCAGTAAGCCCAGGCGATTGCTGCTGCAATAAACAGCGCCATTAACCAGAGCAGTAAGCTAGCTCCGCGCGGCGTCTTTTCGAGCACCGCCTCGTTCACACTGTTAATGTAGGCGAGGTCCTCAGGCTTGATCTTCGAATACATATCCGACATCAGCTTATCTCCTCACCTGCAAGCGGCCCTGGCGCAGTGCATCGAGCACCGTATCCTTCGGACCATCAGCCACAACCTGCCCCTGATCGATAACAATGATGCGATCAACTAGGCTCAAAAGTGCAACCTTATGCGTAATCAACACCAGAGACTTGCCCTTAACGTAGGCTTCTAGCTGGGCTTTGAGTTGCTCCTCGCTGGCGTTATCCATGGAGTTGCTCGGCTCATCGAGCACAAGTAAATTGGGATTGTGTAACAGCGCGCGGGCCAGAGACACCGCCTGACGCTGGCCACCCGAGAGCGCCGCACCGCGCTCACCCACAGGCATATCAAAGCCCATTGGGTGGGTACTGGCGAACTGATCCACACCGGCGAGTTTCGCTGCGCGAAGCAGTTGCTCATCTGACGCAAACGGCATACCGACTAGGATGTTTTCGCGCAAGGTACCGGCAAACAGCAGTACATCCTGAGGCACATAACCTAGATTGCGACGCAGATCGACGGGATCGATCTGATTGAGGTCGATCCCATCAATCGTGATCGCCCCCTGCTGCGGCTTATATAGACCCGCCAGCAACTTCTCGACCGTCGATTTACCCGAACCGATACGGCCGATCAGCGCCACGCGCTCGCCCGCCTTCATCTTGAAGCTGACACTCTTCAGCGCATTATGCTCGGTGCCCGGGTAGGCAAAATTGATATCTTTAAATTCGATGGCGCCATCAAGACGGTCACGGTGCACATAGTGTTTGCCCGGTTCACGCTCCTCGGGCAGATTCATAATCTCATCAAGTGTCCGCAGCGCTTTGGCAGACTGTTCGTACTGAATTACCAAGCTGGCGACCTGCGCCATCGGCGCAATTGCTCGACCGACCAGAATATTACAGGCAATCAGCGCACCCATTGTGAGTTGCTGATCCATGATCATGTAGACGCCCAAAATAATCAGCGCGACCGACGAAAGTTGCTGCACTGATGCAGAAAAGGTTGCTACTGATGTCGACAGCATGCGGGCTTTTAAGCTCCAACGCGCAATAAAACCAACCGACTCTTCCCACTTGGTCAATAGTGGTGTCGCCGCGCGTTGAGTCTTTACGGTCTCCATCGCCGTGAGCGTTTCAACCAGCGCACCGTTCTTCTGTGCGGTCGAGGCAAAGGTCTTCTCAACAGCACCGCGTAGGGAGGGACGAACGATCAGCGAATAGAGGAAAATCAGTGGAACGGCTACCGCAGGTACAATGACAAGCGGCCCGCCAATGATGCTAATCACGAAGATAAATAGCACCATAAATGGAATATCGATCAACAACGCTAGGGTACCAGCGCTGAAGAAATTTCTAATGGAGTCAAATTCACGCAAATTGCTGGAGAAAGCCCCTACCGAGCTCGGCATAGCGTCAAAACGCAAGCCCACCACTTTACGGAATAACATTGACGAGATCAGCACATCGGATTTTTTACCGGCAACCTCCAGAAAGTAGCTGCGCAACATTTTCAGTCCGAAATCGAACAGATAAACGATACCGACACCTGCAGCCAGCACCCAAAGCGTATCCACCGCGGCATTGGGCACAACCCGGTCATAGACGTTCATAACGAACAGCGGATTCGCCAAGACAAAAAGGTTTATCAAGAAACTAGCGACCAGCACATCTCGATAGATGGAGCGTGAGCGCCAGAGCGTGCTCCAAAACCAGTGGCCTTTGCGGCCATCAAGTTCGCGCGAGCTCTTATCACCGATCTGGTACTCTGGGCGCACAAAGATTGCATAGCCTGTGTAGATCTTTCGCAGCTCTTTGATATCGAGGGTGATAACCCCACCACTCTCAGGCTGTTCTATAACAAACTCGTCACCGTTACGCTCGCGCAGGATAGCGGCTTTGTAGTCAGTGAGCAGCAACACTGCGGGAAACAGCAGGGGTGAGATGTCGTTTAGTTTTCGCTCAGAAACACGGGCTGCGAGCGATGCTCGCTCAGCAGCACGTATAAACAGGTCGGGGGTTAACCGATTGTGGGCCAGCGGTAGTCCATCTACCAGAACCTCCGCGCTGTAGGGCTTGTGGTAATGGTGTGTCAGGGACACCAAACAGCCAAGCAGCGGATCATCCTTGAGTGCCATTAATTGAATTTCTCACAGTCTGTGTTATTACTAAAATTAACTATAGTCACACATTTCACTATTTGCCCAACTACACTCAGCAAGTTAGCAATAAAAGTGCCAATCAGGATTAACAAAGATGTATGTCATTAAAGATGAGAGCGGAAAGATCACCGGCCTCTCCCTGACCAAAACCGTCGGAGCCGAGCCCGCTGACCCTCAAGATCCTTCGCTACGCGCTTTCCTTGAACTGGCTGACCCTAGCCTCAGCGCTAGTAGCCAATTAGAGGCGTTGGACGGCGCCAGCATCCGTATCCTCGAGGATTTGATTGATGTACTGGTGGATCGTGGAACACTCATCTTTACTGACCTGCCTGAGGCCGCTCAACAGCGTCTACTCGAGCGTAAGATGCTCCGCAAAATGGTTCGTAAAGAGAAGGGGCTGCCTGAGCCAGAGGACGAATTTATCCTATCGGATGATAAGATCTTCTAGTGCCCCTCTCACGCAACAAGCCGACCGAGTGCCAACTCTGCCAGCGAAAAATCGGTCTTACTTTCCACCACCTAATACCGCGCAAAGTTCACTCGCGGCCAAGATTCAAGAAAGCCTACACACGCGAAGAGCTCAACCGCGGTATCTGGATCTGTCGCGACTGCCACAGAACCGTCCACCGATTTTATGATGAGCTGACGCTCGCTAAAGAGTTTAGTTCGCTGGAGGCGCTGCTCGCATCCGAACAGCTGCAGAAACACATAGAGTGGCAACGCAAGCAGCGACGGCGGCTATGAGGATTGCATCAACGCTGTTCGAAAAACGCTTGATGAAATTCAACAAAGTTATGGAACTTGTAGTCCGCTAGATGCAGATAGTCTGGTTCGCCTTCATAGTGCAGCAGACAGGTCGGCATACGGGCATTACGCCCTGCTTGTAGATCATATTTATAATCCCCAACCATCAACACGTCTTCGCTTCGCAACGAAAACTGGTTGGCGATCTCGTTTAATGCACTGGGGTCGGGCTTCGGCTTGGAGTTTTCTCGCGTAATCAAATAGGGGATCGGGATCTCATTGCGCGCGATTTTGATGCGAGACGAAAAATCCGAGTTGCGCGTCAATATTGCTAATGGAATCTGCTGTTCTCGGCATCGCTGAACAAACTCCTGCGCACCGGGCAACCACTCGGACTGTTCTGCATCCTCAACTTCATGTCGATGAATAATCGCTTCCGCCTCTGCCCGCTCTACGTCTGAGAGGCTATCAACATAGGCCAAAACATCAACTTCGTCGGCGCAGCCCAACTCTTCACGAATAAGAGCAAAGTCCAAAGTAGATGTCACAAGAGTGCCGTCTAGATCGAAGACGAGCGCGCGTATCTGTTTCAAGTAGAGAGACCTTTTATGGTTTACCAGAGTTTACGCGAAGTGAGCAGTCTCTGATCAATGAAACCGCAATCTACCTCAACACAAGACCCCTGCAACCGGTCCTAGGCTTGCTTGTTGACTTGGTCCGTCATCCGGGTAGATAGACTCTTGAAGCGTTTCTGCTGACGCTCAGTCAACGCTGCGAACTGTAGTTCGTAGAGGGTCTGGTCGCTCTCGTGCAATAGCTTGTGAACCGAGTCACCCGTTACTCTGCGACAGAGTTCCAGTGCAACCTGCACGAGGTTCAGCGCAATGCTTGGGTTATCGGGACGCTCTTTGAGTGCAGTACGGAACTGCGTACGAGCACCTTTGAGATCCCCTTTGCGAAAATCCATCATCCCTTTGAGGTTGTGGCGTCCCCAGGTCAGATTAGCCATTTGCCGCGTCAGCTCTTGTTTGTAGCCTCCCGCTTGTTCCTCCAACGGGGTTGATTCTAGTGAATCTGTCAGTAGATCGATCCACATCGCCTGATCATCAACTGGCAAACCCTTAAATGCACCGAGGGCCAGATTTGCCATTGAACTGGAGCGTTCTGCGTCCCCAGCCAACCGATAGATTTCAGCGCTCAGCAACCGGCTTTTGAACTGAATAACAGGTTCATCCATAAAGTCGCGCTGGGCTTGCTCCATAATTCTGACAGCCTCACCCTGTGCTTCCTGCGAAAGCCCAACATCCGAACTGACTTGGCGCAAGAGAGAATAGACCAGTGCAAAATAGGCATCGGGATTCTGGAACGCGGAGTAGCGCGCATACTTAACCGACGCCTTGAACGCTTCAGCCGCCAGCGTCCAATCTTCGTTGTAGCTTGCCAGATCACCCAAATCTGACTGCAGAATCGATACGGTGGGCTGCAACATGACAGCGCGGCGCATCAGCGACAGCGCCTGATTCCACTCGCCTTCCAGACGGTGCAACCGAGAGCGCCAAATAAAGGCCTCCAGACAGACCTGCTGGCGATTAAGCACATGATCTAGTTGAGTCTGCGCCTCTTTGAACTTCCCGCAGCCATAGGCGGCCACGGCGACCGCCACCCTAACCCAGCTCTCATCCTTCACTTTTAGCAGCGCGCTGAAGAGCTCAAAGGCTTTTTCGTAACGCTTGAGCTGCAACAGCATTAAGCCGCGCAAACGCTCGAGAAATATTTTTAAACCAGGGTAGAGTTGCGCGAGTTTAACGCTCACCTGCAGAGCCTCATCCCACTCGCCCTTGTCGAGTAACACCTCGAGCGGCTTAATGCTGGCCTTCACACGCATCACCTTGTCCACACGCTGACGGATGTGATGCGGGTCAAAGGGTTTGGAGATATAGGTGTCGGGGGCGTTTTCAGGTGAACCAAACAGCAGCTCAGACTTATCCTGATCGACAATCAGAACAAAACACTGCTGATACTTCCGTAGCCCCTCAAATTGAAGCTCTTGCAGTAGCTGCAGGCCATTTTTCTCATCTTGGCCAAGATCGTAGCAGACAAAGCAGAGGTCGAATTTGAGCTCGCGAAATAGGCTCAGCGCCATATTCACGCTGGATGCGACCTGCACCTGTTTGTAGCCCAACACAGAAATGATGCTGCGCAAGGACTGAAGGTCCTCCAACATGTGGTCGACAATAAGAACTGAGCGAGGCTCGACAGTTTCAGACATTTAGACGTTCCATACTTACATCTAAATCTAGTTTAGCGGCCGCTAATCAGCAAAACTGAGGCAATAAAAAACCCGCAAAAGTGCGGGTTCTTTTTAGACGGTCAAAACTTAGTCAAACTTGCGACCTTTGCTCGCAGCAATGCGCATACGCAGAGCGTTCAGTTTGATAAAGCCAGCAGCATCTTTCTGATCGTACGAACCTGCATCATCTTCGAAGGTCGCGATGCTTTCATCAAACAGTGAATCGTCCGAACGGCGGCCTACAACAGTCACGTTGCCTTTATAGAGTTTCACACGCACTTCACCGTTAACGTACTTCTGGCTCTCATCAATCATGGTCTGCAGCATCTTACGCTCTTCAGACCACCAGAAACCGTTGTAGATGGTTTTCGCATAACGCGGCATGAGCTCATCCTTGAGGTGAGCTGTTTCACGATCCAAAGTGATGGACTCAATTGCACGGTGCGCCGGCAGCATGATGGTGCCCCCAGGAGTCTCGTAACATCCACGTGACTTCATACCCACGAAACGGTTCTCTACGATATCTAGACGGCCGATACCATTCTCACCGCCAACCTTGTTCAGGTAAGCCAAAACAGTGGCTGGCGACATCTCTTCACCGTTGATTGCGACGATGTCACCCTGACGGTAAGCGAGCTCGAGATAGGTTGGCTGATCCGGTGCATCCTCAGGAGCAACAGACCAACGCCACATATCCGCCTCAGCCTCAGCCCAAGGATCTTCCAAAATGCCACCCTCGTAGGAGATGTGCAGCAGATTGGCGTCCATTGAGTACGGAGACTTTTTCTTCTTGTTGGAGAAGTCGACGGGGATATTGCGCTCTTCACAGTACGCCATCAGCTTCTCACGTGAGTTGAGATCCCATTCACGCCAAGGTGCAATTACGTGCACGCCAGGTTTGAGGGCGTAGGCACCAAGTTCAAAACGAACCTGATCGTTACCTTTACCTGTAGCACCGTGAGAAATCGCATCAGCACCAGTCTCATTAGCGATCTCAACCAGACGCTTCGCGATCAGCGGGCGTGCGATTGAGGTACCGAGCAGGTATTCACCTTCGTAAATGGTGTTTGCGCGGAACATCGGGAAGACGTAGTCGCGCACAAACTCTTCGCGCAGGTCTTCGATGTAGATCTCTTTAACGCCCAGCGCTTCGGCCTTAGCGCGCGCTGGCTCAACCTCTTCACCCTGGCCAATGTCAGCGGTGAAGGTGACAACCTCAGCGTTATATTCATCCTGCAACCAACGCACTATTACAGAGGTATCAAGACCACCTGAGTACGCCAGTACAACCTTTTTAATATCGGACATTTAGAGACTCCAACACCTAGATGTGAGTGGGTAGAAATTTATGGCGGCGCAGTATAGCAGAATCCACGCTTTAAAGGGAGTACAGCGAGGCGCAGACTGATAACTATTCGATACGTTCTAAACGCACCGTGACGCGACGGTTGCGCGTGCGGTTTTCCGGTGAATTGTTCTCCACCACAGGGTAGCGTTCACCGTGATAGCGGGTCACCAACATATCCTCGCTGATGCCTAGCTGCATCAGATAACGACTCACCTCTTCGGCGCGGCGCTTAGATAGGTCGCGATTCAGTAGTCGACGACCCTGATTGTCTGAGTGACCATCAACATAGATCTTTCCCACTTGCCTGTCGGTTTCAACATAGGTTTTGACCAGTTCCAAACGCTCGCGCGAGGCTTGAGATAGCTCCCATTGAGCCGGGGGATAGAGAATCGCGGTACGGGCGATCTGATTGAAGTTGACCGGTAACAGCTGCGCTAGGCACTCGGTGTACTGCGCATAGGCGGGCGTAAAATTGGCTGCAGAGACTGCTACCTGAGCCTGCTGTCCGCCAGGGTCTGTCGCTTTTAACGTAGGCTGCATACCAGCGCGCAGCGCCGCCAGCACTTTTGCAGATCCGGTCTCAGAGAGCTCAAGCTTACTTGATGTCGAACGGATATCCAGAGACTCCACCTGCTGCGAGGCTTGAGTTGCACGCCAGGCTGGAGCTGCAGCATAGACTGCGGCCGTGCCTGTCACTAGACCCGGCTGATACGGCTCGAGCCAGAAACTGAGAGCCTCTCCAGCACCTCGCTCGAGCACTGCGGTGCCAAATTGCGGTACTTGATGCGTCAGACGACAGGCAAATGGAGACGCTTCAAGCTGCCAAGTCGATTGATCGATCTGAACCTGATAGAGAGCCCCCGGTGCTAACGAGCTAAGGCCGGTGAAACTGGCAAGAAGTGCGATCTTCAGTGGTAATTTCATAAGGTCAACGAGCGTATCTATGCCGATGTATTCCCTGTATAACGGCGACGACCTGAATTTCTTTAGCACCGCTTCTTGCCACCGATTAGCGGCATGAATATCCACACTAGTGACCAAGCAGTAAAACGTGCTGAACGGGTGTCTCAGCGAGGTTGATTTGATACACTGCGCCCAGCATATTCGAGATGAATTAAGGAAAAGTCTTGTCCTCAAACTCCGCCCGCCACCCAATGGCGGATCGTTTCCGTGGTTACCTCCCTGTCGTCGTAGATGTTGAGACGGCAGGTTTTAATGCCAACACCGATGCACTGCTCGAGCTGGCGGCTGTCACCTTGACGATGGATGAGGAGGGATATCTGGTGATTGACCAGTCGTTCGAGGCGCAGATCGAACCCTTTGAAGGTGCAAACCTCGAAGCGTCGGCGCTGGAGTTCACTGGAATCGACCCTTGGAGCCCTGACCGAGAGGCTGAGCCCGAGGTAATGGCGCTTGAACGCATCTTCAAGCCGATCCGCAAGGCGATCAAGGCGCACGACTGTAAACGCGCCATTCTCGTGGGACATAACGCCAACTTTGACCACTCATTCCTGTGTCGGGCCACCGATCGAGCCGACATAAAACGCAACCCGTTTCACCCCTTCTCGACCTTTGACACTGCGACACTAGCAGGCTTGGCGTATGGCCATACTGTGTTGGCCAAGGCCTGTGAAATTGCCGGGATCCCTTTCGACAACAAGCAGGCACACTCAGCGCTCTATGACACCACCAAAACGGCTGAACTTTTCTGCCAGATCGTCAATCAGTGGAAAGAGCTGGGCGGCTGGGACTTGGTGCTAGCGACCCGGGAAGAGTCGTAAGGCACTAGCCGTAAAAGCGAATACAAAAACAGACGTAAAAAAGCCCTGAGCGGCTTTTGAGTTAAGAGCAACCGATCAGGGCTGTTTTAGCTGGCTTTTTACCAGCCTTGACTGTTACTCAGCAGCATCGCCGGCAGCTGCAGCTGCTTCAGCAACCAGCGTTTTCAACTCGCCGTTTTCCGACATCTCACAAATAATGTCACAACCACCCACGAGTTCACCGTTCACCCACAGCTGCGGGAAGGTCGGCCAGTTAGCGTACTTAGGTAGCTCAGCGCGAATATCAGGGTTCTCCAGAATGTTCACAAACGCGAAGCGCTCACCGCAGTTGATCAACGCTTCAGATGCGCGAGATGAGAAACCACACTGAGGAAAACGTGGGGTGCCTTTCATGTAGAGAAGAATAGTGTTGCTTTCGATCTGCTCTTTAATGGTATCGATAGTGCTCATTACAGCCTGTCCTCAATTCGGTATTACTAAAACTTGCCGCGCATTTTAACCTAATTCTGACTAAAAAACTCGGAAAAAGAGATGCTCTATTTACGCCTGCCTGAGACGATTTAGAGCACCGATCGCCGCCGGCCCGAACCCATTCAGATTCTGTAGGTTGAGAAGAAATTGCCAAACCCTGAATCTGCCCCTACAATCCACACTTTGCGGCAGCTTACGGAGCTGCCTTTTTGCGTTGTTTAGGAGAAAAGAAACCGCAATGACTATGACCCCGGTAATGCCCACTTACGCACGTTTTCCTGTCGCGTTTGAGCGCGGTGAAGGTATCTGGATCTACGATACCGACGGCCGACGCTACTTGGACGCACTGACCGGCATTGCGGTGACAGGCCTTGGCCACTCACACCCTGCGGTCACCAAAGCGATCTGCGATCAGGCGGGTACGCTGATCCACACATCCAACCTCTATGAGATTCCGCATCAGCAAGAGCTCGGACACAAGCTCTGCAGTGAAGCGGGTATGGATGCGATCTACTTCTGCAACTCAGGCGCAGAATCTAACGAAGCGCAGATCAAACTGGCGCGCAAATGGGGTAATGATCGCGGTATCACTAATCCGAGCATCATTGTGATGGAGCAGTCGTTCCACGGACGCACCTTAGCGACGCTAAGCGCCACCGGTAACCGTGCAATTCAGGCTGGCTTCGAGCCACTGGTAAGTGGATTCGTGCGTGTACCCTTCGACGATCTAGAAGCGGTGCGCAAAGTTGCCGAGAACAACTCCAGCGTTGTCGCTGTAATGGTTGAGCCAGTACAGGGCGAAGGCGGCGTACACGTCCCGCACGATGGTTACCTAAAAGGACTGCGCGAAATCTGTGATGCTAACGGCTGGCTACTAATGCTCGACGAAGTGCAGACCGGCAACGGTCGCACCGGTAGTTACTTTGCCTTCCAGCAAGAGGGTATAGTGCCGGACGTGCTGAGCACCGCTAAAGGTCTCGGAAACGGCATGCCGATTGGTGCTTGCCTCGCTCGCGGTGAAGCAGCTAAGGTCCTCGGTCCCGGCACGCACGGCTCTACCTACGGCGGCAACCCCCTTGCATCGGCAGCAGCCCTGGCTGTTTTCGATACAATCAAAGCGGACAAACTGGCTGAAAACGCCGCAGTTCAGGGTGAGTTCATCCGCAACGCCATGCGCGAAAAGCTGGCAGATATACCGCAACTGGTTGAGGTGCGCGGTAAAGGATTGATGATTGGTATTGTCTTTAATGAGACGATTACTGAGCTCGGCAAGATTGCAGTAGATAACCAGCTATTGATCAACATTAATGGTGGAGGCAAGGTTATTCGTCTGTTGCCTCCACTCATCATCTCTGCAGAAGAAGCACAGGAGCTAGTCGATCGCCTCAGCGATCTGGTTAAGCAGCTGTTTGCTTCAAAACAGAACTAAACACTAACAACCTTGGGAACCGCCAGCCATAAGGGACTGGCGGGTAAATTATTTTATGAGCACCAGACACTTTCTGACGCTGCTAGACCTTACACCTGAAGAGCTCCAGGGCCTTATCGAGCGCGCAGTTGAACTTAAGCGCATGCGCAACGCTGGCGAAGTTTACGAGCCATTAAAGAATCGCGTAATGGCGATGATCTTCGAGAAAGCCTCTACCCGCACTCGCGTCTCATTCGAGGCGGGCATGGCCCAGTTTGGCGGCCACGCCATGTTCCTATCACCCCGCGATACCCAACTGGGCCGCGGCGAGCCGATTGAAGATAGTGCTCGGGTTATCTCTAGCATGGTTGATGTGGTGATGATCCGAACCTTTAGCCATGAAACTGTCGAAACCTTTGCCAAGCACTCACGCGTACCTGTCATCAATGCACTGACCGATGAGTACCACCCCTGTCAGCTTCTCGCCGACATGCAGACCTACTTTGAGTTTCGTGGTTCCATTAAAGGCAAAACAGTCACTTGGGTCGGTGATGGCAACAATATGTGCCACTCCTACATCAATGCTGCGCGCCAGTGGGACTTCAAACTCAATGTTGCCTGCCCTGCCGACTTTGCACCCGATCAGGCGCTGGTTGATGCAAACGCTGATCGTGTAACCATCTTCGAAAATCCTGAGGACGCCGTTAAAGGCTCTGATCTGGTTGTGACCGACGTCTGGGCTTCGATGGGTCAGGAAGATGAGACCCGCGAACGCCTCCGCGAGTTCCGCGGTTACCAGGTATCACCAGAACTGATGGACCTGGCTCACTCCGATGCGCTCTTCATGCATTGTCTGCCCGCGCACCGCGGTGAAGAGGTGACGGATGAGATGATGGAAGATCCTCGCTGCGTTGCCTTCCCTGAAGCTGAAAACCGTCTACACGCGCAGAAAGCGCTGCTTGAGTTCCTGCTAACGCACTGATCTAACTCAAACTTACCGCACAGGTGCGGCACTTGAATGAAACTAATATAGAGATGTTCAAAGTGCCGCTCTGTACTATACTGGCTTCCAAGGATTAACTCGGAACGCCGGTAATGATTGAACTTCGCCACCTGAAAACGCTCGCTGCCCTTCGTGATGCTGGAAGCTTGGTCGATGCTGCTGATCGAGTTCACCTGACCCAATCAGCGTTGTCGCACCAGATCAAGGACCTCGAAGAGCGCCTCGACTGCTCGCTGTTTATCCGCAAGACAAAACCGATCTGCTTTACCAGCGCCGGCCAGCGCCTACTGACTCTAGCGGACGATATTTTGCCCATGATCCGCAACGCCGAGCGTGACATCGCGCGTCTCGCCGGCGGTGAAACTGGCCGCCTCAATATCTGCATTGAGTGTCATAGCTGTTTCGACTGGCTAATGCCAACCATCGATCACTTCCGCCAAAACTGGCCCGAGGTAGAGATGGACCTGTCGACAGGTTTTAGCTTCCAGCCGCTACCGGCACTGGCGCGTGGCGATCTAGACTTGGTTATTACATCAGACCCTGAACCACGCACCGGCATTCACTATGAGCCGCTCTTCAGTTACGAGTCTTTGTTGGCGATCAGCCGTCAGCACCGCTTGGTGGCCCGCAAACACATCGAAGCTCAGGACCTCGCTCAAGAGACACTGATCACCTACCCGGTCGATACCGGCCGCTTAGATCTATTCAGCCGTTTCCTTGATCCGGCAAACGTGGAGCCAAGCGAGATTCGCACCGCTGAGCTGACAGTGATGATGGTACAGCTGGTTGCGAGCGGGCGCGGTGTAGCCGCTCTGCCTAACTGGGCTATGCATGAATATCTCGAGCGTGACTTTATACAGTCGCGCCCGCTGGGTGAGAAAGGTCTCTGGTGTACGCTCTATGCAGCGATTCGCGAAGATCAAATTGGCAGCGAATTTATGCAAGACTTCCTAAACACTGCACGCGACGTCAGCTTTAAGACCCTCAAAGGTATACGCTCCGCTCAACGAGAAGAGCCCCAGGGTTAACATCGCGACTAACCGCTTCGATACGGATATAGATGGAACACTCTCTGTTTGAACAGCTTTTGCTCATATTGGTTGCTGCGGTTGTCGCGACCACCCTGTTCAGACGCATCAACCTCCCGCCGATCCTCGCTTATTTGAGTATTGGCGCGCTGATCGGTCCCTTTGCACTTGGCTACGCCGACCCGCACGAGATGCACCTGATGTCGGAGCTTGGCGTTGTCTTTCTGCTCTTTATGCTGGGTCTTGAGTTCTCTCTACCGAAGATGATCGCCATGCGCCATACCGTCTTGGGCGTGGGTTCCATGCAGGTGTTGCTAACTACTGCACTACTGATAGCTGTTTGTCTGGCTTTTGGTTTGACGCTCAGCACCTCGATTGTGATTGCGGGCGCACTTGCCCTCTCCTCCACAGCCATCGTCACGCGCGAGCTGATGCGCCTGGGTCAGCTTAGCGAAAAACATGGTCAGCTCGCTTTTGGTATCTTGCTGTTCCAGGATATCGCCGCGGTTGCCTTTCTAATTTTGGTACCCAGCCTAGCTCAAACCAGCAGTGAAGCATCGTTGCCGCTCTGGCTAGCACTGCTGCAAGGTGCTGGCCTGCTTCTGCTGTTAATGCTGCTGGGACGCACACTACTTCCAGCGCTGTTTCACGAGATCGGTCATTCGCGCTCCGAGGAGCTCTTTGTCTTAGTTGCGCTAGTCACTGCACTCGCAGCCGCTTGGCTAACCCACGCAGCCGGTCTATCGATGGCTCTGGGGGGCTTCCTGGCAGGCATGATGTTGGGTGAGAGCCACTTTAAACATCAATTAGAGAGCGACATACGACCCTTCAGAGATGTACTACTGGGGCTCTTCTTCGTCACGGTAGGCATGCAACTTAATGTCTGGGCAGTGCTCGAGAACTGGTACTGGGTGCTGCTGATGACAGCAGCGCTGATGGCAGCGAAAACAGCACTGATTTTAGTCATCGCTGGACGTATGCGGCGCGACTATCCTAGCGCGCTTCGAGCAGGACTCAGTTTGGCCCAAGGGGGCGAATTTGGTTTTGCGCTACTGGCACTGGCCTTTAGCTACAACCTGATTGAGAGCAGTTTAAACGCACTGATTATCTCGACAATCATCTTCAGCATGATCTTAACCCCAGCACTAATTAACTTTAACGGTGCGATTAGTAACAGGCTTCTCGGCAGCAAGCAGCAGCCAGAGAAGACAGACGATTTACCAGATGCAGTCTCAGCCGAAGCGCAGCTTGAGGAGTTGAAGGGTCACGTTATCGTCTGTGGCTTTGGTCGCGTTGGCCAGATTGTCTGCCGTTTCCTGAGTCGTAACGGAATTCGTTATGTCGCGCTCGATCAAGATCCGGTGCGTATACGAGAGGCGGCACAGGCCGGCGAGCCCGCCTACTATGGCGACGCTAACCGCTCCGATCTGCTGCGTGCACTGGGAGCTGACCGAGCGCGACTGCTGATATTGACGCTACCGAATGAGAAAGAGGCATTAAGAGCGCTACGAAACATCAAACGAGAACATCCGAGTTTGCCGGTACTGGTGCGAACTCAAGATGATAACCAATTACACAGTTTCCAGGAGGCCGGCGCTACCGAAGTCGTCCCTGAGGCCCTTGAGGGGAGCCTGATGCTGGTTTCGCATGTACTGGCCCAACTTGGTGTCGAATCCAGTCAGATCAAAAGTAGCATTAACCAGGCCCGCGAGGGCGGTTACCAGCTACTCCACGGTTTCCTCCATGGGCAGAACTCAACTAAGTTCTCTGACAGTGGAGAGGCTGTGGTGCAACGCGCCGCGATCACTCTATCCGAGAACGCCTTTGCCTGTAATCGTCGTCTGGACGAGATCGACTTGGGTGTTGAGGTCTGTGTGTTGCGCCGCGATGGTGAGGAGATAGAGCTGCCAGATACCGAGCTGGAACTCCAGCAAGGCGACACACTCATTGTCAGTGGCTCCCCTCCGGCAATAGAGGCCGCCGAGGAGTCACTGCTGATCGGCTAGCAATTCGTGTTAAACTGCGCCGCCATACTGATGCTCCCTTCCACGCCTTTTAATGAGTAGTTATGAGCGACGCAAACCTTACGCTAACAGGCCTGTTTGAGCAGGCGGGTACCGAACTAAAAATCTACGACCTGGGACGACGAATTCGTGCGCTATCCGCTGATGAGTTTCTGCGGATCGAGCAGATGCAGACCCCCTACCCCACACCCTATCAGCAACATGCATGGTTAGCGCTACTGCTACTCAACCCGGATAACCGGGCCCAGAATGCGGTATGGTTTTTGAAGCTACCGCTCGATGAGCAGGGTTATCTAATCGGTGCTGTGCGTGACGACATTCTTGGGCGACTACTTCAAAACGTCGAGGCGAGCGTCGCTGGCGTTCCACAAGAGGATGCACTCAAAGAGAACCCCTATGCGTTCAAACCCTCGGATGAGAAGATGGCGGTATTCCATGCGCTTGCTGCGCGCGAGAGCCAGCAGAGTGCTTCGGAATATTACGAGGCTGTTCAGGCTTATCTTCAAGCCGATGAATTAACAGAGCTGTGGCAGAACCTTGCGCTTCAAGGATTAGCAGATCTAATTGTACGTATCGATCAAGCTGACAACGAAGAGCGATTAGCTCAGCGTTTGGATGAACTTCCGCAAGGGATGGCAGCCCTACTGCTTGGATTACTTGAGCACAGCAAATACTCAGAGGTGTTGGCTCAAGCGCTGCAACAGCAGCTCAATAACTCTCTAGGTGATGCAAATTGCAACGCAATTCGCGTCGCACTCTGCCTGCGTGCGCTCTCCCCTTCAGAACTTACGCCCGAGCTCAAAGCCCAGCTAATTCATATGTTGCAGACAGAAATCGGGGAGCATCCTGAAGTGCTATCAGCTCTGGCTACGCGCTGCGAAAACTGGCTTATGGATGCACAACTCTTGCAGCACTTTCTGGAGGCGCTTGCACGCGGCGAGGCCGGACAATTAGGGTTCAGTCGTATCTTGGTAGACCTAATGTTCCTGCCGGTCCACCGAATACTGATCCTCCAAGCGCTGCGCCATGAGAGCAACTCCAAGCAACTTAGAGCGGCAACCGCCGCGATGTTTGGCGGAGCTTTTAACGCGGATTAGTTCGGCGTAGGCAGAGAGAGACCGAGCTCGGCAGCCTGCTGCTGGGCTTGAGCGTACTGCCGAGACCGAGAGCGACTACCAGCAGGCAGTGTAAGGTAGTAGAGCATCTGGCAGGCAACCGATTCATCTAGTTTATGCTCTTTGGCAAAGTTCAGCATCAGGGTTGCCTGAGTCAGCTCTGACTTCTGCTCAATTGCGATCGGATTTGGCACCTCCAGCGACTCACCCTCGCGCAACTTGCGAATATTGAGTTGATACTGATACTCAAAGGGGCCGAAGGTCTCGTTCTCTGTAAGATTGCGCAGCTCAAACCAACCGACACGGCGTCCTGCCCAATAAACCACTGGATGGCTCCATGGATGCTCTAGTGGATGATGTGCATGGCGACACGCCTCCTGATAGGCCGAACGAAGGTCAGGGATACCCAGGTCTGTGGTGTACTCACGCAGAATCTTGAGAAAGTCCGCAATGCTAGGCATCCAACTGAGATTCTCTTTGCAGTGATTAACCGCCTGAACCAGCTCTTTCTCACCGAAGCCGCTCAGACTCAGGGCCCACTCGCGCTTAGCGATTCTAAGCTCATCCTCAGTTTCAAAGGCGCTCTTAAACTTGTGCCCGTAAATACTCATAAAGCGCGCAAATAGCGCGTTTATGAGGGTTTTGGTCTCATTGGAGATGGCGCGAGCGGCCGGCTCGGCCTCTATAGCGGGTGCACTGTCGACTAGATCACCAGTCGGTGTTCTTGACGTCCATGACTGCTTGGGTAACCCGTTTTCGTGCTGCGCGAGTATCCTGTCGGCTCGTTTCATACTTGGCTCCTGTCTGTTGCTCAAAACCACCGGAACGCTTGCTCTCCTCCGATGGCCAGGCACGCTTCACCCAAGCAAGGAAACGCTGATCCCAGTTGGATTCTGCTTTGCCACGCTCAACATAATAAGCGATAAATTCATCAATACACTGCTCGGCAAAATTCGCCTCTATACGGGTGCGGCTGAGCAGTTCAAAAAAGGTCTGTGACGGGCGCCAGTTGAGATCCATCTCACGTAGCTGCTTGCGGCGCTGCTCTGCTGCCTCAAAAATATCATCCAGTTCGCTTGGTTGACGCCAAGCACTGCGCCGTCCAAAAGATGGAGCCGGACCTGTTGCAGCCGGTATCTGTTGCGGATTATCGACGACTGGCAACTGCTGCACTGCAGGGGGCTCTGATCTTGGCTGCTGTGCTTGATTAGGCGATAGCCTAGTTCGCTGCGCGGCATTAGATGGACGCGGGCTAGCATCAGGGCGTCGCGGCTCTGCTATCGGCGTGCTGGCCTGTCCGCCACTCAGCTCGATCTCTAATTCACGGTTCAAGAGACGAAAACGCAACTGTAACTGCGCCTGCAAACTTTCAAGGTTTTGTAGCAGGCGCGCCTCATTCCAGAAGCCAAAAAAGCCGTGCAGGCGCGACAGATCAGTACGTAAACGTCCACCGCTAAGCTGCGCCTGTTGCTGCAAAAAACCGAGCAGTAGCGCTGCCTCTACGCCATGTCTGGCGGCGAGTTCAGGATCAAGTTGCAGTAGCTGTTTCGACATAGATCGCTTTCTGAGGATTGGGGTAATTTCAAAATAGTTTAACAGGGCTGTAAAAATCTCGACAGGCAAAAATCGATACTGGACTATATTTCACGTTAAAGTAGAGCAAACAGCCATCGCCCTAAGAGGTCGCGCATGATACCGGAAAAGATGATGCCACTTAAGGCCTGTCGTTTAGGCATTGATACCCATCATGAGCCAAACATCTACCTGCGCAGCGACAGTCACGTCTGTAAGTCAGAGGGGTTTGAAGCCCTCTCTCGCGTTCGCGTTAATACTGAGCGCCACCAGATCATCGCTACACTCAACATGGTCACGTCCGATATCGTTCCCGAGGGCCACATCGGTTTCTCAGAGGCTGCCTGGGAGATGATGGATATGCGCTACGACGATCAAGTCTGGCTCTCTCACCCCAAACCGGTGCAGTCGCTCTCTTACATCCGTGCAAAAGTTTATAACCAACGCCTCGATCAAGCGCAGATGACAGCGATCATTAACGATATCGTCGAGGGACGCTATGCCGAGGTGCATCTGGCTGCTTTTATAACAGCCTGTGGCGATGACAAGCTAAACGATGAGGAGATCACCTACCTCACCCGTGCCATGATTAATGCTGGCAGCCGAATCGACTGGAAGCTCCCTCTAGTTGTCGATAAACATTGTGTTGGCGGACTACCCGGTAACCGCACTACCCCAATTGTCGTGCCGATACTGGCAGCAGCCGGCCTGACAATTCCCAAGACCTCCTCTCGCGCTATCACTTCACCGGCCGGTACGGCCGACACCATGGAGACCCTTACCTGTGTCAGCCTATCCCTCGACGAGATGCGCAAAGTGGTAGAGCAAGAGGGCGGCTGTCTCGCTTGGGGTGGATCGGTGCGCCTCTCGCCTGCTGATGACCTGTTAATCCAAGTAGAGCGTGCGCTCGATATCGACAGCGAGGGACAGTTGATTGCCTCAGTGCTGTCGAAAAAGGCCGCAGCCGGGGCAACCCACGTACTGATCGATATCCCGGTGGGGCCGACTGCCAAAGTTCGAAGTCAGGCGGCCGCCGAGCGCCTTGCAACAAGCTTTACTGCTGTTGCCAACAACCTGGGACTGAAGCTAAAAATCGTGCTGACAGACGGCCGCCAACCCGTTGGACGAGGTGTTGGACCTGCACTGGAGGCTGAAGACATTCTAGCGGTGCTACAAAACCGAACCCAAGCACCCCAGGACTTAAGAGCGCGAGCTGCCATGTTGGCGGGCTCAATGCTTGAGCTAGCCGGTGCCGCTGATGAGGGCTCGGGTGAACAGCAGGCGCTCAAGCTGCTTGAGTCCGGTGCGGCTTGGGAGAAATTTCAAGCGATCGCCCGCGCCCAAGGGGGGTTAAAAACGCCGCCAGTAGCGCCCTATCGCTATGAGTTTCTGGCACACCAATCGGGTACCGTGAACGGTATCGACAACCGACTGCTAGGAAAGGTCGCTAAACTCGCTGGAGCACCCGCAGACCCTGCCGCGGGGCTCGAGATACATATCAAACTCAACGAGCAAATCCAACAGAACCAAGCCCTGCTGACAGTACATGCCGAAAACGCCGGCGAGCTTAACTACGCTGTCGAGTTTCTACTCGAACATCCCAACGTTATCCAGATTAAGGAGGCTCAGTAAGATGGATCGAATTCTCTTCAACCTCGCCGAGCGCACAGATCTTGGACTGAGGCTAGCAGCGGCTGTGGGAGCTAAGCTAGGCGATATTGATTCCCGCCACTTTCCCGACGGAGAGCTCTACCAGCGAATTACGACGGAGGTGGCGGGTGCTGAGGTCATTATATTCGCTGATCTATTCCACCCGGACATGCAACTATTCACACTTCTCTCGTTGGGCCACACCCTAGAGGAGCTCGGTGCCAGAAAACGGACTCTAGTCAGCGCTTACCTGCCGTATATGCGCCAAGACAAGCGTTTCAATCCGGGCGAATCGATCACCTCTCGTCATTTCGCCCGCCACCTGTCACAGGCATTCGATAGGCTAATCACTGTGGACCCTCATCTACACCGCTACAGCAGCCTCGATGAGATCTACTCACTGGAGGGCACAGTGCTCACGGCTCAGTCAGTGATTACCTCACACCTGCAACAGATGAACGATAAGTTGCTGTTGATCGGTCCTGATGAGGAGAGCGAGCAGTGGGTCGGCGCGATTGCACGAGCTGCTAACCTCCCTTTCCAGATTCTGCTCAAGCACCGCAGTGGCGACTATCAGGTGGAGGTTTCGCGCCCTCAGCTAGAGCCTTACCTTGATCATCGTCCTGTTCTCGTCGACGATATTATCTCGAGTGGTAGAACCATGCTGCGCACCTTAGAGCACCTGGAGGCGTCCGGTTTAGCTCGCCCACTGATTATAGGCGTACACGGTATCTTTGCCGGTGATGCCTATGAGTTACTAGCGCAAAAGAGCGAAGTGTTAACCTGCAACTCGATTCCTCATCCCAGCAATAGGATCGACCTTCTGCCGATCTTCGTAGAGAGTCTGCAATAACCACAGACCTAACACTCACTGAGCATGCAGCCCCTAGAGCAAGACCAACACATTCTCTACGACCCGCACTTCTATAGTTGTATCGAAGCAACGCAGCTCTACGCTAGGCTGCGCGAGGAGCTCGAGTGGCGTCAGGATCAGATTCATATTTACGGACGTTCTGTCTGCATCCCTAGACTGCAGGCATTCATCGCTGAGCCCGGACTGCGATACACCTACTCCGGCCTGACCCTCGAGGGAGTCGGGTTCCCTGCAGTTCTAGCCGCTATTCAAACAGAGATACGGCAGCGCCTCGGAGTACATTTTAATGCGGTGCTCGCCAACCTCTACCGCGATGGCAGCGATACTATGGGTTGGCACAGCGACGATGAAGCCGAATTAGGGCCAGCCCCCATTATCGCCTCGCTGACGCTCGGTGCAGAACGCAGCTTCAAGTTCCGCCCCAAAGGTGGTGGCGATAGCTGGGGCATTGAACTGCAGCACGGCTCCCTGCTTTTGATGGAGTCAGGGGTACAAAATCGCTGGCAGCACTCTGTTCCCAAACGCGCTCGTTGCCAGGATGGACGCATCAACCTCACCTTTCGGCAGATTATAGAGCGCTGAGCCCCACAGCGCCCAGATCTGTTCTATGCTTAAACCATGAGCAGTACAGAGGAGAGCCAAATGCCCAACTCATCCATTGAGTCCCTTCTGGTAAAACTTAAGCACCGCGGCGATGAGATCTCGTCCCGCACACCACTGACCATCGCAGTGGATGAAGACGATCTTTTGCGCCTGCAGGCGCTCAGTAAGCTCTATAAACTCCCGATGGAGGAGCTAACTGCCCTACTGATGAGCGATATACTCCAACAGATCGAGGCGCGGATTCCCTATAAACCGGGTCCGAAAGTGATTCGCGTAGAGGATGATGAGCCGATCTATGAAGATATTGGCGATATGCCCCGCTACCTGGAGATCAAACGCGGTCTCGAAGAGCGTTCCAAACACTGAGAACTGGGGCTGAAATTGATCTGACTTAGCTCTGATTGAGCAGGCTACTCAGTGCCAACTCAGAGCTAATTAAGCAGCTCATTCAGAGACTAATTCAGAAAATTCGCCCAGCCTTTAACCCATTCAGCCGCCGGTTTTTCTGGCTCGTAATCGATGCGACCATCAATAAAGATCGGTTCGCCTAGCCGTTCTGCACCTAAATCTTGGAATACTGCATCAATGGTTCTGGCGCCACCGTTAAAGTTATCGTAGCTCGAATCACCTAGCCCAATCAGGCCATATTGGCGGCCAAAGAGCGCTGGTGAGTCATCCAGCAACTGACAGTAGAGCGGCATGATCGAATCGGGTAGATCGCCCATACCGGTAGAGGAGGTACAGATAAGTAATACTGCGTCGGGGTCAGCAGCGATGTCGGCGTAGCTGGGTGTGTCTGCAATACGCACCTGATGACCGCGTTCACCTAGCTCTGCGCTACAGGCGCGGGCTGCCTCAATCGCGTTGCCATACATAGTACCTACAAGTATCACGACTTTCGCCACGTTTAATACTCCTACTGTTTAACGAACCGCTTTACGTGAAGCATAAAATAATAAACCCCGCCGAGGCGAGGTCTATAAATTTGAATGGCAGTGTCTAGCTTAAGCTACGGCGCTCCCACCCTATCGGGGGCAAGCCCTGATTAAGCTACAACAGTTACGTTGTCAGCCTGTGGACCTTTCTGGCCCTGAGTTACTTCGAAAGTAACGGTCTGGTTTTCAGCCAGAGTGCGACGGCCGTTGCCGTTAATAGCACGGTAGTGAACGAATACGTCTGGACCACCTTCCTGCTGAATGAAACCAAAACCTTTTTCGTCGTTGAACCACTTAACAGTGCCAGTTACGAGCTGTGACATTATTTGCCTCTTTCCTTATTGCTAGCCAAAAATTGGCCATTTTTCTTGGGTCTTTGACCCGATGTTATTAGATACAGCAACTGCATCTACCATACCGCCCAAGGGCGAAACCGCTAGAGCGGTACTTTTCTCGATGCAGGTTTCGTACCAACACGTTGAAAACTTTTGGATTTTACTAACTAGTCTCTAGTACGCTGCCCGGAACCCAATCAGATCTCATCCGTATGAATGAAATTTAGCGGGCGCAAAGGAGCCAACAAAGAGCCATGAGAATCAGAGTTCGGAACACGTATCGAAGTGCAAACGGTGGCGCGAGAGAGTCGCGTTTTACGGTGTGCTGCACTCTGCTGAGTGCGATGAATCGAGTGTTGCAAGCAGTGTCTCCGTGCGGTCTAAAACGCACGAGTTGTTTAATCGTTAATCAGCACTATACACACACCTAACCTAAATACAAGCATTTAGCTCAGAAATTAGAGATTTGTCTGATGCCGAGTTTTTGGGCGCGAGCGTTTTGCTTTGCTGCCGTTACCCGAGCGTGGCGGCAGTCCCGTATGCTGCGTTAACACCCTACCCTTACGCGCTTTGACTGCCTTACCCGAGTTTTTACGTCTTGGGCTTTGATACTCCTGCTGATCTGGCTGAGTCTCTGGAATCAGCTGATGAGGCTTGTCGCCAATCAGATCGGCTCGTCCCATCTGCTTCAGCGCCTCACGCAACAGGGGCCAGTTATCGGGGTCATGCCAACGCAGGAAAGCTTTGTGCAGGCGGCGCTGACGCTCGCCTTTTACCGACTCTACCTTCTCAGCACTGCGCTTATAGGACTGGCGCTTAAGCGGATTACGGCCTGTATGGTACATCGCGGTAGCGGTTGCCATAGGCGAGGGATAAAACGCCTGCACCTGGTCGGCTTTGAAGTCGTTGCGCTTGAGCCAGAGCGCGAGGTTCATCATATCCTCGTCAGTCGTGCCTGGGTGCGCGGCTATGAAATAGGGAATCAAATACTGACCTTTGCCCGCCTCTTTGGAGAAGCGCTCGAACATCTTCTTAAACTCATCATAGGTGCCGATACCGGGCTTCATCATATGGTCCAGCGGCCCACGTTCAGTGTGCTCGGGCGCGATCTTCAGATACCCGCCCACATGATGCGTCACCAATTCACGCACATACTCAGGATCCTCAACGGCCAGGTCGTAGCGCAGACCCGAAGCGATCAGCACCTTCTTTACCCCTTTTAACTGCCGCGCTTCGCGATACAGCTGTGTCAGCGCCGAGTGGTCGGTATTAAGATTTGGGCAGATTCCCGGATAGACACACGAAAGCTTGCGACACGAGGCTTCAATCTCTGGCGACTTACAGGCGATGCGATACATATTGGCAGTAGGACCACCCAGATCCGATATGACGCCAGTAAAGCCTGGAACTTTGTCACGGATCTCTTCGATCTCCTTGATGATCGACTCTTGTGAGCGGTTTTGAATAATCCTACCCTCATGTTCGGTGATCGAACAGAAGGTACAACCGCCAAAGCAGCCGCGCATAATATTCACCGAGAAACGGATCATCTTGTAGGCGGGAATCTCCTGATCGCCGTAAGCTGGATGCGGTACACGGGCGTACTCCAGCCCAAAGACATAATCCATCTCTTCGGTAGTCAACGGGATCGGTGGTGGATTGAGCCACACCTCTTGATCGCCCTGCATCTGTACTAGGGCACGTGCATTGCCGGGATTTGTCTCTAAGTGCAGCACGCGACTTGCATGCGCATAGAGCACAGGATCAGCGCTGACCTTCTCGAACGACGGAATACGAATAACCGTTTTTGAACGATTCAGACGTATCTTGTTCTCGCTCAAGCTCTCTAAATGGAGCGGCTGAGTTGCAACCTCTTCGGGCGCTGCAGACTCCTCGGAGCCGTTCTCAATTGCACAGCTCTCGAGATCGCGTGTATTGACGTAGGGGTTAATGATCTTATCGATCTTGCCCGGGCGATCGATTCGCGTAGAGTCGATCTCCATCCACCCTTCAGGCGTATCCTTGCGCACAAAGGCGGTACCGCGTACATCACGCAGATCCGTAATCGCTTCGCCCATATCCATTCGGCGAGCAACTTCAACAACAGCACGCTCGGCATTACCAAAGAGCAGAAGATCGGCACGCGAATCCAGTAGAATTGAGCGACGCACCTTATCCTGCCAGTAGTCGTAGTGGGCGATACGACGCAGTGACGCCTCGATACCACCCAGAACTATGGGTACATCCTTGAACGCTTCACGACAGCGCTGACTGTAGACAATACTGGCGCGATCCGGCCGTGAGCCGCCCTTGCCACCTGGGGTGTAGGCATCATCCGAGCGGATCTTCTTATCCGCCGTATAGCGGTTGATCATGGAGTCCATGTTGCCGGCTGCAACACCAAAAAACAGACGAGGTTTACCCAGAGCCTTGAAGGCATCGGCACTCTTCCAATCTGGCTGGGCAATGATGCCTACTTTGAAGCCTTGCGACTCCAGCAAACGACCAATAATCGCCATACCAAAAGAGGGGTGGTCCACATACGCATCACCGGTGACAATGATGATGTCACACTCTGTCCAGCCCAATTTGCGCATCTCTGCCTTAGACATCGGCAAAAACGGGGCGGGTTGGAAATTTGCTTGAGTATTGAGGCTGGTTAACTGCGCCATGTAGAGCTCCGGTTGAATCTGCGACGATTATACCTGAGCTGCGGTTTGGGTTCTCTGAATTTGATTCAGCGCAGCAAAACTTTATGCAGCCTCAGACTTCGCAGCTAGCGCAGTATTTTAGGGCGGTAGCGAATTTTAGGGCGTGACTCTTTAGGCAGGTGGCGGTTCAGTCGCCCATTTATCAATCCAAACAGGCTAATCACGATCAGCGTTAGCAGAATAAAGTAACCCGCCAGAATCGGATAAGGGATGAACGGGTTAAATGTCTTATCAGCAAAGTAACTGGCATAGTAGAGCGCATCGCCTTGTTGACGCCAAGCTGGAAAACCCGAAAAGAAGACCAGCGTAGTCGCATGAAATAGAAAAATCGCCTCGTTGGTATAGGCAGGCCAGGCCAAGCGCATCATTGTTGGCCAGGTGATTTTGCGAAACTTGGTCAGACCCGAGAAACCATAAGCATCCGCAGCTTCAGACTCACCTTTAGGTATTGATTGCAGCGCCCCGTAAAAAATCTCGCCCGCGTAGGCTGAGGTATTTAGAAACAGGACAATCGTTGCGCCCAGCCAGGCTGCTGTAAAGGGTTCGAAGAACTCAATACTCGACCTCAGGTTGAGGAAGAGAAAGTAAGCAAAGAAGAACTGAATAAACAGTGGCGACCCTCGAAACAGAAAGATGAACCACTGTGAAATTTTGCGTAGCCATCTATTGCTGGATGCCTTGCCGAGAGCGACCGCAGTCGCCAAAAGAAAACCAGCCGCTAACGCCAGCACACCGAAGTAGATGTTCCAGATCATACCCGAGCCAATCAGCGTGAACTGCTGACAGAGGGTGAAATCGGTGGTCGGCAGGAGTCTCTCGCCGATACCAATCGAGCGCAGCCCGTAATCGGCCATCGTCTGCATACAACTCATGCTGCAGCCCTCCGAAGCGCTTCGCCACCCGCAGTCGCCTGACCACGCGACAAACGCTTCATTAACCGATCCAGCACCACCTCAGACACCTTGGTAAAACCGAGGTAGAAAACCAGCAGAACAAGGAAATACCACATACGCCAATCACCATGGGGGTAATCAGTGAATCGCGCATGCTTGGTACCGCCGAGCTCACGCGCCCAATAAACGATATCCTCGACACCAAGCAGGAAGAGTAGCGGTGTCGCTTTGATCAACACCATCCACAGGTTCGATAACCCGGGGAGCGCATAAACCCACATCTGCGGCACAATAATACGCCAAAAGGTCTGGCGTCTCGTCATACCATAGGCGCCAGCCGTCTCAATCTGCGCCTTGGGCACCGCATTCATTGCCCCAAAAATCACATTCGCAGCGAAAGCACCAAAGACGATAGCAAAGGTAAGCACCGCCAGAAAGAAACCATAGATCTCATGGACCCACTGCGGCGAAGTGCTCAGCGGCAATTTGGCGGCACTACAAACAATGAAATCATTACCCTGGCGTATTGGCTGATCCCAATCAGGACAACTGACCTGATGTCTCAGATACTCAAAGCCCTGATCCAGAGCGATCACGAAAAACATAAAAAACGCTATATCGGGTACTCCACGCACAATTGCTATGTAGGTTTTGCCAAACCAGCGTGCCGGCGTCACTTTTGAGCGAGCCAACGCCGCGCCACCAAAGCCAAACGCGAGTGCTACGGGCGCTGTAATTGCCAACAGAACCAGCACGGTGCCGAACGAGTAGTAAAAAGAGAGGTGTTTACCTGTTGAAAGATAACAGGATAGCCAAGATAGACCGCTGAGTGTGTCAGGATTAGCGCAGTATTCGAACATAAGTTTATAGGAGTGGCCCACCCGCAACAGCGAGCAGGCCCTCTGCGACTAGAACTGAGTCGCAACCTCCCATTTGGCGATCAACTCGTTGAGCGAACCGTCGTCTTTCATAGACTGGATCGCCGCGTCGAACTTGGCTCGTAGCTCGGTATCGCTCTTTCTAAAGCCCATCCCGACGCCACCGCCGATCTGCTCCATGCGAGAAAGCATTGTCAGGCCATCCTGACCGGCAAACGGATCGAGGAATGACTTATCTGCCAGGACTGCATCAGCTTCGCCGTTACGTACAGCAGCAACAGTCTCTTCAGGAGTCGCGAACTCAACCAGCGTCCAACCCTGTCCAGCCACGAACGCAGCCTGAATAGTTGTCGCCTGAGCTGCAACCACAGCGCCCGCTAGATCTACATCGTCTGACATCGCGAGGTAAGCCGATGGATCTGGTGGCGTGTAGTTTTGAGTGAAGTCGATCACTTTTTCGCGATCTTCAGTAATAGACATACCGGCGATGATTGCATCGTAATTGCCTGATACCAGGTTAGGGATGATTGAGTCCCAATCATTAGTAACCCACTCACAGGTGAGTGCTGCGCGCTTACACAACTCGTCACCTAGATCACGTTCGAAGCCTGCAACTTCACCGCTATCATTAAGAAAGTTCCAAGGCGCGTATGCACCCTCTGTACCCAAGCGAACCGTATCCGCAAAGGCTGCTCCAGTGCTCAGGGAAAGCGCTAAAGCTGTACTTAGAAGTCTTTTCATCGTTATTACTTCCTGCTTTTTTGTTGATTTAGTTAATGCTCAATGACCGAGAGGAACCCTCTCAGCCGCTCAGATTTAGGTGAACCGAAGAGCTGATCAGGAGGGCCCTCCTCCTCAATCTTGCCCTGATGCAAAAATACGACGTGGCTCGAAACATCCGCCGCCATCTTCATATCGTGCGTAACGATCAGCATAGTACGGCCTTCAGCGGCGAGCTCTTTAATAACCTTAACGACCTCTTGCTCAAGCTCAGGATCAAGTGCTGAAGTAGGCTCATCAAAAAGCAGTGCCTCGGGTTCCATGCAGAGCGCCCGCGCAATAGCAGCGCGCTGCTGCTGACCGCCAGAAAGCTGCGCAGGCCAAGCATCCGCTTTATCACCGATACCGACTTTATCGAGATACATGCGCGCACGCTTCTCAACCTCGTCACGCGGGTGGCCCAAGACCGTTACCGGTGCCTCCATCACGTTCTGAAGAATAGTCATATGCGACCAGAGATTGAACTGCTGAAATACTTTTGAAAGTTTTGTACGGATCCGCAGAACCTGCTTATTGTCAGCCGGCCTGCGCACTTTCGCACTGCCCTTCCACTTTACCGACTCGCCTCTAAACAGAATATCGCCCTGCTGGCTGTCCTCAAGCAGGTTGACGCACCGTAGCAGCGTTGATTTGCCCGAACCTGAGGAGCCAATTAGAGAAACCACGTCACCTTTGTGAGCGCACAGATCAACGCCCTTGAGCACCTCTAGATCGCCGTAGGATTTGTGCAGATCTTTAACTTCAATGACGGGGGTACTTTGTGTCAACGTGTTATCTCATTTCCGAGTAGTATCTATGCCAGAGTAAACCAGCCGTTACAGCGCTGTAAAGTTCAAACGTGGCGGGTTTGCAATAGATTGCACGAGTACGCAACTATGCCTCCAGCAGTTTACCCGGCTCGCGGTGTGTTAACGGTGTGGAGCCACAAATTTTCGCCAAAGCAGCTCCGGGAGCCACCATCCGATCACCCATATGGGCGAAAAACAGCCCTGTTGCCTTGCTGATAAGGGGCGTTCGAGCCTGATCGGCCGATGCGGCAAACGGGTCTACTAGCTCTGCTATCCGTTCGCCTGCCTCGACCCAATCCCCCAACTGCTTATGATAAACAACCAACCCAGCGGCCGGCGCGTAAATCAGATCTGTTCCCTCCAACGGCGTGGGCTCACATCGCGGTTCGGGTAGAGGTCCGGGATTGCCATCAATAATTCCACGCCGCTGCAGGAACCGCACTAGGCCATCTGCGTCTTGAGTTGCCAGCTCATCCTCAACATCTTGCTCGCCTCGGTGCTCAACCGTGGATGAGAAGCAGGCTAGAGGAATTGGGTATTGAGCCCCGAGACGCTGATTGAGCTTCCACCAGACGCCAGCATTGCATTCGTCGAAGGGCGAGCCACCCGCCTCAGTTTCAATCAAAACAGCCCGTGCTTGTAGATCACACCCAAGCTCAACAGCCAGCTTCTGATGATGTGCCGACGCGTAGAGGTGGAATAGCGCCTGCGAGTCACTGTGAAGGTCCAGCACTATATCGGCGCCTATCGACAGCCCAAGTAGTGATTTGCGCAGGTCATCTAACTCTTTGCGCACTTGGATGTTAGCAACCGCTTCCTGAAGTGCCTCTCGAATTCTGATCACGTTTTGGTTTGGGTCAGAAGTCAGTTTGCCGTCAACTTCCTGCTCCACAAAAGGCGTTAGGTCTGGCCAATTACGGTTGTAGTTACCACCACCCGCCAAATCGTAGCGCCCCAGATGACGATCATTGACTCTTTGGCCTAGCCCGATTGGATTCGCTACTGGCACCAGGACTATCTCGCCAATGATCTGGGAAGTGCTCTCTAGCTTATCGAGCCGCTCAATCAGATGATGGGCAACCAGCATTGCAGGGTACTCATCAGCGTGCAGTGCCGCTTGGATATACGCTTTTGGCCGTGCGCCCGGAGTACCGTAGCGGTGAACTTTGAGTTGGTGCCGAGCCCCAGGGCTCGACGAGAGAAGGTCAATGGTCTCGACTGTTTTGCTCATACTGTCGTCCTAACAGAGGGGCGTGGTGCGGGGCGCAGCAAGCGCAACCCTTAGCAGAATTTAGACAGAGTCGGGCGCTCTCACAAGTGTCGAAGAAGAATATCAGCAAATTCCAGTACACGCCCAATAAAAAAAGGGCCCGCCCCTCAGGAGCGGACCCTCTTGTAAAACAGGATTAGGCTTTCGAAGAAGCGATAATCTCATGCCATTTAGCCGGTCCCGTGTTGTGAACCGAAGTGCCGTTCACATCAACCGCTACAGTAACTGGCATATCCTTAACTTCGAACTCGTAAATAGCTTCCATACCGAGCTCTGGGAACGCCAGCACTTCGGCATTGGTAATCGCCTTCGATACGAGGTAAGCCGCACCACCAACAGCCATGAGGTAGACAGCCTGGTTATCGCGAATAGCATCCAGTGCTATCGGACCGCGCTCAGACTTACCGATCATACCCAGCAGACCCGTCTGCTCCAGGATCTGGCGCGTGAACTTATCCATGCGCGTTGATGTAGTCGGACCAGCAGGACCAACCACTTCGTCACGTACCGGGTCAACAGGCCCCACGTAGTAGATAAAGCGACCTTTGAGATCAACTGGTAGCTCTTCGCCGTTGTTGAGCATCTCAATCATGCGCTTATGAGCCGCATCACGCCCGGTGAGCATCTTACCGTTGAGCAGAACGGTCTCACCGACCTGCCACTCTTTAACGTCTTCCGGCGTAATCTCATCCAGATTTACACGGCGAGTATTTGAGCCCACCTCGAAGGTGACATCTGGCCACTCATCAAGGCTCGGTGGAGTGAGCACTGCTGGGCCTGAACCGTCCAGAGTGAAGTGTGCGTGACGTGTCGCGGCACAGTTAGGAATCATGCAGACAGGCAAAGATGCCGCATGCGTTGGGTAATCCATGATTTTAACGTCGAGGATAGTCGTCAGACCGCCCAGACCCTGAGCACCGATACCCAGATCGTTGACTGCATCCATGATCTCAAGGCGCAGCTCTTCGATACGGTTCTGCGGGCCACGCTCGCGTAGCTCGTGAATATCGATAGGATCCATCAGCGACTCTTTCGCCATAACCGCGGCCTTCTCAGCAGTACCGCCGATACCGATACCGAGCATACCCGGTGGACACCAGCCCGCACCCATGGTGGGTACCGTTTTAACAATCCAATCGACAATCGAGTCCGATGGGTTAAGCATCACCATCTTCGACTTGTTCTCAGAACCGCCGCCTTTCGCTGCAACCTGCACGTCAACGGTGTCACCCTCAACGATCTCATAGTGAATCACTGCGGGTGTATTGTCTTTGGTGTTCTGACGTTTACCTGCTGGATCGGCAAGGATCGATGCACGTAGAACGTTATCCGGGTGGTTGTACGCACGGCGTACACCTTCGTTGATCATATCGGTTACGCTCATCGTGGCATCCCACTGTACGTTCATGCCGACCTTGACGAATACCGTTACGATACCGGTATCCTGACACAGCGGACGCTTACCCTCGGCACACATGCGCGAGTTGATCAGGATCTGCGCCATCGCATCCTTAGCGGCTGGGTTCTCCTCCTTCAGATAGGCCTCGTGCACACTCTGCACAAAGTCGATCGGGTGGTAGTAGGAGATAAACTGCAACGCATCAGCAACGCTGTTAATCAGGTCGTCTTGGCGAATCACGCTCATGGAGGGGTTCCTCAATGGATTAAACAGATATGTATAAAAACGCGCTCGATTATAGCAAAAATGCTCGGCCGTGGACTTAAGAAAAGGTCTAAGTGCTTTTTATTGAGGAGCGGTAGGAGGGATGTAGCGCGCAGTGCTCTTTCCCGAAAATTAAGCATCGGTCGGGAAATAAGGCTTTGCCTTACATCCCTTATATGGACCCACCCGTTTGTTGCAAGACCGTTTTGACTCGATAGAAGTAGATTGCACGCTTATATCCGGCCTCTCAGTTTGGGCGTATCCACCCGGGCCATTATGAGATGTGCTCTTGCTGTTCTTATCTCCTACCCGGCTTCTTGATGAGCCACAGGGATCTTCAGATTTTCAGCAAGTCGATCTTATCTGTCGTGTCTTAACGTTCTGCGCAACTCTTTGGTTGGGTTTAACTCTATTTATCCTGCCTTGGGCAGGCTCCGTACTGCGTTGGTTACAACGCTTTGTAATCTCTCTCGTTTACTAAGCAGCTCCAGGCGATACGGGCCAGCTTGTTTGCGATCGCTACCACGATCTTGTTTACGTGCTTGCCTGAAGCCCTCAAGCCTTGTGCCCACAAGCCAAGGCGACTGCTTTCGGGCCACTTCTCTAGTGAGCGGTATGCAGCCCTCGCGCCGTGTACCAGTTGCTTGCGCAACTGTCGATTTCCTCGTTTACTGATCCCCAGTAACACGTCTTTACCACCGCTTGAGTGCTGGGCGGGCACCAAGCCTAACGAGGCGGCTAGGTCGCGACTGCCCCGGTATGATTGACCATTCCCCGCATACGCAACCAGCAAGGTCGATATGACTGGGCCTACACCAGGTATCGTCATCAACCGTTTACAGCGCGCATCAGACCTAGCGATCTTTTCGATCCGTGAGGTGTAGTAATCAACTCGATCATCGCAGCGTAGCCACTCCTCTCTGAGATCGGCAATGATCTCTCTTAAACCGTAACTTAACCCGTTCGAAGCGTCCTCAAGTATCAACGCGACCTCGTAGCGAGTTGCAGCATGTCCACGCTTAACTACGACGCCCTGTTCAGCAAGTAGTCCCCGTATCCGATTACCGATGCGCGTACGGTTGTTAACCGAGTCTTCGCGGACTCGGTGCAGAGCCTGTAGGTCGAGCTGTTCCGTCGTTTTAACAGCTACTACCGGCGCCTGCTCTCGGGACGCTGCCTCTGCAATCGCTGCGGCATCCCGTTTATCATTTTTATTAACCCGCACGTACGCCTTTACGTAGCTAGGCGGGATGATCTTCACATCATGACCATACTGCTTGAATAACTTGGCCCAATAGTGAGAACCGCTGCACGCCTCAATACCAATAATGCACTTGGGTTGTTTAGCTATAAACTTGGCGACCTCCGCGCGCTTGAGCTGACGCGCAAACGTCTGCTTACCACTGCTCGTCATACCGTGAGCTTGAAAAACACTCTTCGCCAGATCGATACCAATAATGCTAGTCTTGTTCATGTGGACCCCCTTCTTGGATGCCGTACTTGATTGAATGCGAAATCCAATCTTGGCACAGAGTGGGTGGGTCCATCTCATTTCCTACAAAAGTCAGAATCAGGCTACCTTGCGCGGCGAGTTGGGCAGGTCCCGCATCAGCAGCGCGTACTGCATATCCGTATCGAAATCGAGTGGCAGGGTTACGCGGTGGCCTGAACCTGGAGCAGCCTCCACACGCGCGCCCTTCTTGTTGTAGAGCTCGCCCAATTTGAAGCGACGATTGCCCACGGGGGTCATCAGCTCCAGCGTATCACCCACTTCAAAACGGTTCTTCACATCGATGGTCAGCTTGCCGTTGGCGATATTGTGCTCGACTACCTCGCCAACAAACTGTTGATGTACGCCTACGGAGTTGCCCGTTTCGTAGTTCTGGTACTCATCGTGCACATGGCGACGGTAGAAGCCTTCCGTGTAGCCACGGTTGGCCAGGTTCTCCAACACATCCATCAAACCCTTGTCGAAAGGACGCCCGGCTACAGCATCATCGATGGTCTGACGGTAGGCCTGAGCAGTTCGTGCCACGTAGTAGTGTGATTTTGTGCGACCTTCAATCTTAAGCGAGTCCACACCCATCGCCGCCAACCGGTGCACGTGCTGAATCGCGCGCAGATCTTTAGAGTTCATAATGTAGGTGCCGTGCTCATCTTCAAACGCCGGCATGTAGTCACCCGGGCGTGTCTGCTCTTGTAGCAAGAAGATCTTATCACTTGGCTTTCCTTCGCCTAGCGCTGGCTCAACCGTTGGATCGAAATCCTGCACCGGCGCAACGTCGCCGTTATCGGTCTCTTTTGCCTCATGCGCATCGTACTTCCAGCGGCAGGCATTGGTGCAGGTACCCTGATTAGGATCGCGATGGTTGATATAACCCGACAGCAGGCAACGACCTGAATAGGCGATACAGAGCGAACCATGGACAAACACCTCCAGCTCCATATCTGGACAGCGCTGACGGATCTCTTCGACCTCATCGAGCGACAATTCGCGCGACAGAATCACGCGCTCTATACCCGCGCGTTCCCAGAACTGAACGGTTGCCCAGTTCATCGTATTTGCTTGGACAGAGAGGTGAATAGGAAGGTCAGGGTACTTATCCTTAACCATCATAATCAGGCCCGGATCGGACATAATCATCGCATCAGGACCCATCTCGATTACCGGATCGAGATCGCGCATATAGGTGGTTAACTTAGAGTTGTGCGGCAGGATGTTACTGGCAACAAAGAACTTTTTACCCATCTGGTGGGCGATATTGATCCCCTCCTCCAGATTAGCATGAGTGAAATCGTTATTACGCACACGCAGGCTATAACGCGGTTGGCCCGCATAAACTGCATCTGCGCCGTACGCAAAAGCGTACTTCATATTCCGCAGCGTGCCCGCTGGAGAGAGGAGTTCTGGTTGTCGCATTTTCAATCTCGGAGTTTAGTTGGCCAGCAAGAGCGGTAGGTCTATCTCGAACAGTGGAGTATAGATAGAGCCCTGTTCACCCACCCTGCTCTGCATCAATACTACTGCATCTGCCGGCAAGTTCAGATCAAGTGCCGGTAGTTGCTCAGTATCAAGTTCAAATTCGTCGTCCGCGGGTACGCGCCCCAAAGTGACATGAGGAAGAAAGTTTTTCTCATCGTAGGAGAGTCCACAAGCTGTCGCGATATCAACTAAACACTGGTGCAGGTTTGCCAGTTCCGCCTGCGCGGCGGCCATGGCTGCAACAACAGAGAAGCGCGGACTGACCGCATAGTAGCCGATATGGTCCAGCGAAACTGAGAAACGGTTCGCATCCAGCACCTCACGCGTCTTCTGCTCTAGCAACTCGACCTGCTCCAGCGAGACATCCCCCAAGAAGCAGAGTGTCAGGTGATAATTGCCCGAATCAACCCAGTCGACCTGCAGCTCTTTGTCAAACTGGCACAGCTCATCCGCATAGTCAGCTAGCTTGCGCGTTACCCTGTCGGGTACACGAAGTGCAAAGAAAGCGCGTACATTCATGCGCGGATAAAGACTCCCATCCTCGAAGGCGCGTATTGTGCCTATTGATCAAATTTTAGTCAAAATTAGCGAACGCTGCGATCCAGCATTAGGCCGTTCACTTGGCCCTGCACTTTAAGCAGCTCAGCATTAAGTGACGCACGCGAGGCATCAATAGCTTTCAAGCGCTCTTCGATGGTACGCAAACGGCGTTCAAGCTCTACGCTTGTCCCCTGAGGCTGAGCCGCCTGATTGATTTTAGCATTCAAGTCGGCAGCCAACTTGGTACGCTCATCACGCTCAACCGAGAACTGAAACTCCATGTCGCTACCTACCTGAAGAACACGCCCTTCGACTGTCGCTAAAGCCGCGTCGACCGTTTCCAGCTCGGTTTGCAAGGCTGTCGTCTGGGTCTCTAGCGCACTCAGTTTAGTATCACGTGCCTGAGCTGCTGTTTCTGTGCCAGCAAGCTGCTGCGCCATCTGTTTATCGGCGGCACTCAGTTGTGACAGTTCGCTCACCTGAGACTCGATCTCCTTGCGAAGCACACCCAGCGACGCTAGCGCTTCAGCGATACGAGCATCCTGAGCAACAACAGTTTCACCCAAGGTGACCAGCGTTTTACCCTGCTCTTCTAGCTGCGGCTTATTGCGCTGAAAGGATACGGTCCAAAGTTTTGCGATCTCGGAGTCAAAGTGTTTGATCCGATCTTCCAGGCGAGTGTTGATATCCTCAACACGTCCCATCAGTGTCTCACCTGAACGCGAGGCTGTCGTAGAGGTCTGTGTTAGCGTCGCATCGGTGCTCTCAAGCCAGAGATTCATCTGCTCTACCAGTACCTGCTGCTCCTCCATCTGCTGTTTGAGCTGCATCCCCCAAACACCCAGTGCACCGGCTGCACTCAAGGAGACCAACACAAGAAGCGTTAGCAGAACGGTAGCGACCGAGCTCGATTTTGCTGAAGCAGCGGCTCTGGGCTGGGCTGCTGCAGCGGGTCTTCCAACTGGGGTATCAAGGGTGGGAACAGAATCTTGGATCGGATCTAGGTTAAAGCCGGGCTCGCGTCGCTCTGACATGCGGGGAATACACCAAATAAGTAATCAAATTTAAGCCTCTTTTTAGCATAAAACAGGGCCAGACCCCAAAAAGAAGCACACAAAAGATCAAAAGTTAGACAAAAAAAAGCGCCCGAACTAAGTTCGGGCGCAGTACCACTCGTTTTACAACAGTTTGGTTAGATCGCGAGGTAGTCGTGACGCAGCTGCTCGTTGTCTAGAACTTCCTGCGCACTGCCATCGAATACCACGGTTCCGGTATCAAGAATAACAGCACGGTCAGCCAGCTTAAGTGCAGCAATCGCATTCTGCTCTACGATCACAGTTGTGATACCCAACGCTTTGATCTCACGCAGCGTCTTCTCGATCTCTTGTACGATTACCGGTGCCAAACCTTCATACGGCTCATCGAGCAGCAGCAGTTTGACATCACGCGCCAACGCACGACCAATCGCCAACATCTGCTGTTCACCACCCGAGAGCGTGGTGCCCTCTTGGTTGCGACGCTCGCCAAGACGTGGGAAGAGTTCGTAGATACGCTCGATGCTCCAACCGATTGGTGGTGCGATCTGCGCCAATTGCAGGTTCTCTTCAACGGTCAAGCCCGGAATGATACAGCGATCCTCAGGCACTAGACCAATGCCAGCCTGCGACGCCTCGTACGCTGTCATCTTATGAACTGCCTGGTGATCAAGAGAGATCTCGCCAGATTTCAGTTCAGGGTCATCACAGCGTGCGATGGTGCGCAGCGTTGACGTCTTACCCGCGCCGTTACGGCCGAGCAAAGCTAGGATTTCGCCCTCATGGATATTGAACGAAACACCCTGCACGATGTACGACTCGCCGTAGTAAGAGTGAATATCGTGAACGGAACAGTAGGCAACAGGTGTACCTAGGTTTTGATTCTTTACTGAATCGCTCGTTACGCTTGAATGCGTCATACTTCTGCACCTCCAAGGTAAGCCTCGCGAACGCGTGGATCACCCTTAATCTCGTCAGGCGAGCCTTCCACAATTACGTGACCCTGTGCCATTACACTGACCTTGTCGGCCAATGAGAACACCACGTGCATGTCATGCTCGATAATAACTTTGGTCATACCGCGCGACTTGATCTTCAACAGCAGATCAATCGTGTTGTTGGTATCAGCACGCGCCATACCCGCGGTTGGCTCATCCAAGAGTAGCAGCTTTGGATCCTGCGACAGACACATCGCCAGTTCGAGGCGACGCTTGTCACCACGGCTCATGCTGCCTGCATGGAGACTCGCTTTCTCAAGCATATTCACATCCTCAAGGAAGTGAGCCGCTTTGTCTTGGATCTCAGAATCCATATCTGAGCGTTTCCAAGCGGCCAGCTTGAACTCACCATCGCGATGCGCCAACAGAGGGATCATCATATTCTCCATTAGCGAGAGATCCGCAAAGATCTCTGGCGTCTGGAATACTCGTGAGATACCGAGCTGGTTAATCTGGTGCGGCTTCAGGCCGATCATGCTCTGATTCATAAACATAATCGTGCCGTTATCCGGAATGAGCTTACCAATGACTGCGTTGAGCAGTGTCGACTTACCAGCACCATTCGGGCCGATAACCGCGTGTACGGTCTTCTCTTCAATTTTTAGGTTGACGTCATCCAGTGCCTTCAAGCCACCGAATGTTTTGTTTACGCCAGAAATTTCTAGAACTGACATAGCAATATCCTGTTAGCTTGAGTTACTCGGCATCCGCTTTCGAGAAGCGAGCTTTGATTCGACGGTAACCTTCCATAATGCCACCTGGCAGGAAGATTACGACCAACATAAACACCAGACCCAGGGTCAGGTGCCAGCCTTTACCCACAAACAGTGAGAGTACTGGAACAATCACACTGAGCACGGCATCTGGCAAGAAATCCAGCGCACTTGAAAGTACCGCGCCATCAATTGCCGAGAAGATGTTCTCAAAGTATTTGATCGCCGCAGCACCGATTACTGGGCCTACCAGCGTACCCACACCGCCAAGGATGGTCATCAGAACCACCTCACCAGATGCTGTCCACTGCATGCGCTCTGCACCTGCCAACGGGTCCATAGCCGCCATCAGCGAACCTGCAAGACCTGCATACATCCCCGAGATCACAAATGCGGCCAGTGCGTAAGGGCGCGCATTCAAGCCGGTGTAAGCCATACGTGTGTTGTTGGTTTTGATACCGCGAAGCATCGAGCCAAAGGGTGAACGAGTAATACGCAGCGCTACATAGAAGCCCAAGATCAAGAAGGCAGCACAGATGTAGAAGCCGGCGAGACCACCGAGGTCAGTCATCTCCAGACCGAACAGGTGCGTACGTGGCACCTCACCCGCCGCCAAAGGCGCTTCCCATGAGCGTGGGTCGGCCGCTTCAACCTGCAGACCTGTCTCACCCATGGTGATCGGTGTCAGTACAGAGTACGCCAGGTTGTAACTCATCTGAGCCAGCGCAAGCGTCAGGATCGAGAAGTAGATACCTGTACGACGCAGACAGATAAAGCCGATAACCAGCGCAAAAATACCCGAGAGTACAACACCGGCAATCATCGCTGGGATGATGTTCAGGGTGAACAGTTTGAAGATCCAAACCGTGGTGTAGGAACCCACACCGATAAACGCTGCATGACCGAATGACAGGTAACCCGTCTGGCCGAACAGAATGTTAAAGCCGATTGCGAACAGACCGAAGATCGCGAAACGCTGCATTAGGTCTGGGTAAGCTGCGCCCAACGGTTGCAGCCAGATTGGCATCAAGAGGATTACTGCTGAGAAGATCAGCACCATCATGATGTCAGATTTAGGGGTAAACTTTTCAATATGCATCTTAGTCCTCCATCACACCTTTGCGACCCATCAGACCGCGTGGACGGACAAGCAGTACGATCATGGCAACGAGGTAAATAATTACCTGGTCGATCCCTGGAATGATTTGCTTCACTTCGTTCATAGAGGCGAACGACTGCAGGATACCCAGCAGGAAGCCGGCTGCGACTGCACCTGGCAGCGAGCCCATACCACCTACAACCACCACCACGAATGAGAGCACAAGGAAGTCCATACCCATGTGGTAGTTCGGCGAGAGTATCGGGGTATACATCAAACCCGCCATCCCAGCCACAACTGCCGCAAGACCGAAGACGATACTGAAGCGCTTGGTAATATTGATACCGAGCAGCTGTACTGTCTGACGATCGGCCATACCCGCGCGTACCACCATACCGAAGGTAGTGAACTGCAGGAAGGCAAACACCGAACCGATGACACCGAGTGCGAAGAAGAGGTAAACAATACGCCATTTCGGGTAAACGATATTGTCGCCTAGGCCGAAAAGTGCGCCGATGTTTGCAGTACCCGAGAACATCTCAGGCGCAGGCTGTGGAATTGGGTTAGCGCCGTAGATCGCTTTAATGATCTCCTGCACAACGATCGCCAGACCGAAGGTAACAAGGATCTGATCAGCGTGTGCGCGACGGTAGAAGTGGCGAATAAGGCCACGCTCCATTACCAAGCCGATCAGCAGCATGACAGGCAGTGCGATCAATATAGAGATCGGTACCGACCAGTCGATGATCGCTTTACCTGTATCACCCAGCCAAAGCTCGAGGTAAGGGATCTCTTTGAAGGCTTCAAAGAAGGTCACCGACTCATCTTTGACCTTGGTAGAAATAGTAAGAACTTCGCGAACCGAAACCGCAACGAAGGCACCTAACATAAACAGTGCACCGTGTGCGAAGTTCACGACACCCAAAGTACCGAAAATCAACGTCAGACCTAGGGCAATCAGTGCATAAGCACCCCCCTTATCTAGACCGTTCAAAATCTGGAGGAGTATCGCATCCACAGCTATGAATCTCCGAAAAAAATTCTTTTAGATAAACGAAGGGGCCCCTTGGGCCCCTTCGCGTGCCAAGGTGTAACTGAAATTACACTTGGATTAAGACCACTGAGCACCGCCAGCGAATGGGCCTTCGTTTGGATCGTAAGTCAGACGCTCACGAGAAACGACCTCTTTCACTGACAGACGGTCAAAGTCTGAAGTTGGGTTGGTGTTACCCTCAACAACCAGGGCATTCTTCATTACCTGGTGGTCAGCTTTACGGTACAGAGATGCACCGTTACCCATGCCGTCAAACTCGTGGTCTTCCAGCGCAGCAATAACTGCAGCAGGTTCGAACGAGCCAGCACGCTCAACCGCGTCAGCGTAGAGCATAGTCTGCACGTAACAAGTATGAGCAGCCTGTGATGGTGGGAAGCCGTATTCCTGACCGAAGGATTTAACGAATGCTTTAGAACCTTCGTCAGTAAGTTTCCAGTTCCAGTTAGTAGAACCAAGAATACCCTTCATGTTGTCGCCCGCACCTTTCGCCATCAGGCGAGAGAATAGAGGAACGATGATCTGGAAGTCGCGACCGTTAACCTGCTTGTCTTTCAGACCGAACTGCATAGCCTGAGTCAGGGAGTTAACCATGTCACCGCCGTAGTGGTTCAGTACCAGAGTATCTGCACCAGAGTTCAGGATCGGTGTGATGTACTGCGAGAAGTCACCCGCGCCAACTGGAGTCTTCACATTGGCAACTGTCTGCCAGTTAGACTCAGCCATCATACCTTTCTCAATAGAGTCCTGCTGTGACCAACCCCAAGAGTAGTCAGCAGTTAGGTGGTACACCTGACGGTCTTTACCGTAAGCCTTGTCCAGCACAGGACGCAGCGCCAGTGCAGACTGGTGGCAGTTGAACATGTGGCGGAAACCGTGACGACGACGGTCTTTACCAGTAGTGTCGTTTGAATGAGTCAGACCCGCCATAAAGATGGTACCCATCTCTTCAGCCAGTGCCTGTACAGCGATTGCTACACCTGATGAAGAACCACCAGAGAACATGATTACGCCGTCTTTCTCGATCATACGCTTAGCCGATGCACGTGCAGCGTCAGACTTAGTCTGAGTATCACCGGTTACGTACTCAACTTTCATACCCAGGATGCCGTTACCTTTTAGGTTCATTGGCTTCATGGTGTTCATCATACCGCCGTCGCCTTCACCGTTGAGGTGTTTGACAGCCAGTTTGAATGCGCGAAGTTCGTCAGCACCTTCATCCGCGTATGCACCTGTCTGTGGGACGTTGAAGCCCAGTACACACTTGCCAGATGCAGCAGGGTCGTTACGGAACGCACCAGCAGCAGTAGCATTTGGGATGTAGAAACTTGGAACAGCGATAGCTGCAGCAGAAGCGGCAGTACCTTTGAGGACCGTACGACGTGAAACGCCGTTAGTTTTATCAGTCATTTGTAACTCCGTTGAAGATTATTGTTATAAAACAGCGGAATCGACAAAGTACTGGCTTCAATCAAGTGGAACAACCATACCTTTGGCTAAACTAGACCAATGGTGTAGAAGCAGGCGCACAAATAAAAAACCCGGCCAAGGCCGGGTTTCGTGTGACGCTAGAGAGGCTGATTACATCATGCCGCCCATGCCGCCCATACCGCCCATATCTGGCATAGCCGGCTTGTCTTCTGGAATATCCGCAACCATGGCTTCAGTGGTGATCATCAGACCAGCGATTGAAGCAGCTGCCTGCAGTGCAGAGCGAGTTACCTTAGCTGGATCGATGATACCCATCTCCATCATGTCGCCGTAAGTTTCGTTACCCGCGTTGTAACCGTAGTTATCAGCACCCTCACGAACCTTAGCTACAACCACTGACGGCTCGCCACCCGCGTTGGCAACGATCTGACGCAGCGGAGCCTCCATAGCGCGCAGTGCCAACTGAATACCGATAGTCTGATCGTGGTTATCACCTTCCAGACCCTCAACACCCTGTAGAGCGCGAATCAGTGCGACGCCACCACCAGGCACAACGCCCTCTTCTACCGCGGCACGCGTTGCGTGCAAAGCATCGTCTACACGCGCTTTCTTCTCTTTCATCTCAACTTCAGTCGCAGCACCGACTTTAATTACAGCTACACCGCCAGCAAGCTTAGCAACACGCTCCTGCATTTTCTCACGGTCGTAGTCTGAAGTTGTCTCTTCAGCCTGAACACGGATAGTCTGGACGCGTGCTTGGATATCTTCTTTAGCCCCGTAACCGTCAACAACTGTTGTGTTCTCTTTGCTGATCTGAACGCGCTTAGCCTGACCAAGCTGCTCCAACTCGATAGTGTCGAGTGACAGACCAACCTCTTCAGAGATCACCTGGCCACCGGTCAGTACAGCGATATCCTGCAGCATCGCCTTACGACGGTCGCCGAAACCAGGTGCTTTAACTGCACAGACTTTAACGATACCGCGCATATTGTTGACAACCAGAGTTGCCAGCGCCTCGCCCTCTACATCTTCAGCGATGATCAGCAGTGGGCGTGATGACTTAGCCACACCTTCCAGAGCTGGCAGCAGTTCACGGATATTCGAGATCTTTTTGTCTACGATCAGGATGAACGGATCTTCAAGTTCAGCTGTCATCGCATCCTGGTTAGTTACGAAGTACGGAGAGAGGTAACCGCGGTCAAACTGCATACCTTCCACTACATCCAGCTCGTTCTGGAAGCCAGAGCCTTCCTCAACAGTGATTACACCTTCCTGAGTTACACGCTCCATCGCTTCCGCGATGATGTTTCCGACTTCAGCGTCAGAGTTGGCTGAGATCGTACCAACCTGCGCAATCGCTTTGTTATCAGCGCAAGGCACGGCCATCGCAGCCAGTTTTTCAACGACTGCCGCCGCAGCTTTGTCGATACCACGTTTCAGATCCATCGGGTTCATGCCTGCAGCGACAGACTTCAGCCCCTCGTTAACGATCGCCTGAGCCAGTACGGTTGCAGTCGTGGTACCGTCACCCGCTACATCGTTGGCTTTAGAGGCAACCTCTTTGACCATCTGCGCACCCATGTTCTCGAACTTATCTTTGAGCTCGATCTCTTTCGCAACTGACACGCCATCTTTAGTTACGGTTGGCGCACCGAAAGACTTATCCAGAACAACGTTACGACCTTTAGGGCCAAGCGTTGTTTTAACTGCATCTGCAAGAACGTTGACGCCTACCAGCATTTTAGAGCGAGCGTCGATACCAAAAAGTACATCTTTAGCTGACATTATGAGTAATCCTGTTTTCTATAAGTTAAAAATTCGTGAGTGCGAAGTCTAAATTAGGCCTCGAGCACACCGTAGATTTCGCTCTCCTGCATGATCAGCAGCTCTTCACCCTCAACTTTGATGGTGTTAGTACCTGCGTACTGACCGAAAAGAACTTCATCACCGACTTTGACTGCACACGCAATCAGCTCACCGTTGTTAGCAACGCGGCCTGGGCCTACAGCAACGACTTCACCGCGGTTTGGCTTCTCGGCTGCTGAGCCTGGGAGCACGATACCGCCTGCAGTTTTTGCTTCCTCTTCGCTGCGACGAATAACAACACGGTCTTGAAGTGGACGAATTTTCATCTGGTTATTCTCCTGAATCTAGGATCCATAGTGATGTTGGTTTGTTGTATGACGATCAGAGCACGGCTCTAACCCTCAATTTCTTTGTGTGAAAGCTTAATGGGGTGAGGAAAAACGCTTTTCAACAGTACGAAGGAAAATTTTTTTACTTCTCGACCAAAGTCGGTGAGAAGCGCCAGTTGAAACCTAGCGCTAAGGAAGAGTAAGTGGCCGGGTGTTAGCGAGGTGGTAGACGACCGTTATCGTTTTTTGGGCGACCTTGCTCATCAAGATCAACGAACTCACCATCAATCACATCATCTGAACCGCCTCTCTGCTGATGAGAACGTCCCTCGTTCTGCTCGAAGTGCGAGTAATGAAAGTTTGCCTTACCACCGCGCTGCATCCAGCTCATAAATGTTTTCCCCAGGCGCTTTATGAACAGGTGGCGCGTTAGTGGAATTAGACAGCAGAAACCCAAGAAGTCCGTGAAAAACCCCGGGGTGATCAGCAAGGCACCCCCGACTGCAATCAGGATACCGTCGCCCATCTCACCAATGGGCATCTCCCCCTGATCAAGCTTTGAGCGTGCGCGCGTCAGTGTCGCCAAGCCTTGGTAGCGCAGCATATTTACACCAATGAACGCCGATAACAGTACCAGCCCTACGGTGTACCAACCGCCAATGGCTTGCCCTACTTTGATCAACAGTAAGATTTCAATTAAAGGTATAACAACAAGAAGGATAAACAGTGGCATAGCGAACTCCGAATTGAGCGCTAACGGTACCACTGTGGCGGATCGGAACTCAAACCTTCTGTTCCTCGACACAACGAAGGTGAGGAGTGATCTCACTAAGAAAATTTCGCACGTGCACAGTCTGATTTGCTGCATCGCAAAAGCTTTTTCAGTTTTGTGCACCCCTCTTAGCCTAAGGTCTAGGTGTCCTGTTTAATCTTATTCTCTCTAGAAATATAAATTTAAAAACAAATACTTATAGACCATTTAACTTATAACTTTCGCTATGCCAGATATTTTATAACCACAAGTACTAACTTAGGGATAGATTTTTCGTTCATAGAGGCTTAGCGTTGTTGCAGTGCAATAGCTGCTATGCAGCAAACAATGCCGACAAATAACAACAAGAAAGTCCAAACAACAGCAAAAGGTAGTATGTAATGGATCTGAATAACAAAGTGATCGCCATCACAGGCGCAGGCCGTGGCCTGGGTCGCTCAATGGCTCTGACACTCGCAGCTAAAGGGGCGAAGCTCGCGCTTATAGACCTCAACCAAGAGGATCTAGACACCACCCTCGAGCAGGTACGCGAGGCAGGAAGCGACGGCAAAACGTACATCTGTAACGTCGCTCAGGAAACTGAGGTCGAAGCTGTATTTGCAGCAATACCCAGTGACCTAGGCGGTATAAATGGCTTGATCAACAACGCCGGCATCACCCGCGACGGCCTCTTTATCAAAGTTAAAGAGGGCGAAATCGTCTCCAAGATGACCATGGATCAGTGGAACTTGGTAATGGATGTAAACCTTACTGGCACCTTCCTCTGCGGCCGTGAGGCTGCTGTACAGATGATTGAGCACAAGCAGGAGGGTTGCATCATCAACATCTCCTCTATCTCGCGTCACGGTAACATGGGCCAGACAAACTACACTGCTACCAAAGCCGCTGTTGAAGCGATGGCAGTTACCTGGGCAAAAGAGCTGGCTCGCTACGGTATCCGTGCAGCCTCGATTGCACCGGGCTACATCGGTACCGAGATGGTCATGAGCATGAAACAGGAGGCACGTGACAAGATTGCTGCGGGTATTCCAGCGAAGCGGCTTGGTCGCCCCGACGAGATTGCTGCAACCGCGGTTTTCATTCTTGAGAATGACTATGCCTCGGGTCGCTGCTTCGAAGTAGACGGTGGTCTGCGCATCTAAGCACCTAATATCCTTAAAAAAACCGACCCTTGAGGTCGGTTTTTTTGTGCTTCCTCCATATAGATCCAGATGCTAAAGTCTAACCGGATCAAACTATAACAATATGGACTCCCGCACTTATGAAGAGCTCATTCGCAGAAACTCTGAGAACCTACAAAGATCGCCGCCTACTCTGGATATTCTTGATGGGTTGTAGCAGTGGCTTCCCCTGGGTATTGATCGGTTCAAACATGAGCGGCTGGCTGAAAGACGAAGGGCTTTCACGGTCTGCGATCGGATTCTTCGGCTCGATCTTTGCCGTTTACGCATTTAACTTTCTCTGGGCTCCGCTAGTCGACCGCGTACGGCTGCCTGTGCTGGGTGGCCTGGGACAGCGCCGTTCATGGATTTTCCTCTGTCAGGGTCTGATGCTACTGATGATTCTGGCGATCACTCAGGCCGATCCCGGTGGCGCCTATGCAGCCATGGGGGAACCGACCACGGAGTCAGGCAAAGTACCGGGCATGATGTACGTCTCCCTGATTGCTCTGCTGATCGCGATAGCCTCAGCAACCCAAGATATTGCCGTGGATGCATTCCGTATCGATCAGTTCAAACCGAGCGAGCATGACAAGATGCCACCCGCCTCGGCAATGGCTGTTGTGGGCTGGTGGACCGGTTACTCACTCCCTGGTTACCTCGCATTCGTCAATGCAGATTCTATGGGCTGGGCAGGTGTCTACGGTGTTATGGCCGTTATCATGGCGCTACTCATGGTATTCACCTTGCTCGTTAAAGAGCCCGAAGACCGACGCTCGAATCTGCAGCACTCGATGGAAGACGCCTATCAGAAACGCTATGGACTCGGCCGTTTTGCCTCATGGATAGCAGTCACTGTAATTGAGCCCTTTGCCGACTTTATCCGTCGCAACGGTCTTGGCATCGCAATCACGCTACTCGCCTTCATCTTCATGTTTAAGATTGGCGAGGCGTTCCTCGGTCGTATGTCTGTGGTGTTCTACAAAGAGGTAGGCTTCACCAACGAGCAGATCGGCGAATACACGAAGATGCTAGGCTGGATCGCAACCGTGGTCTTCACTCTTATCGGTAGTGCCATTAACGTGCGCTTTGGTGTACTGCGTGGCTTGATGGTCGGCGGTATTGCGATGGCGGGCTCAAACCTGATGTTTGCCCTGATTGCGGAACTCGGTCCTCTTGAGTGGCTGTTCGCGGCGACTATTATCGTTGATAACTTCACCACCGCTTTCTCAACGGTCGCCTTTGTCGCCTTCCTGACGGCACTCACTGGGCGAGCATTCAGTGCAACTCAATATGCACTCTTGGCCTCCTTAGGTAACCTTGGCCGCACAACCCTAGCAAGCTTCAGCGGCACTATGGTTGATGGCCTGGGAGGCAACTGGACGATGTTCTTTATCATCACCACGCTGATGGTAATCCCGTCGCTCGTGATGCTGTGGCTGCTGCGCGATAAGCTCGATGCAGCGCAGGAGCGTACCCAGGCACATAACGAGGCTAACGAGAAGTAATTTCCAACTCGTGGAAAAAAAGAGGCGCCTTCCGGCGCCTCACTAGTTTTTGCGATTGAAGGGGAATTTTAATCGCGGAAGTTGTTGTACTGTAACGGGAGTTCTACGTCAGACTCACGTAAAAGCGCCATCACCTGTTGCAGGTCATCACGCTTCTTACCTGTGACACGCACCTTTTCGCCCTGCACCTGGGTCTGAACCTTTATCTTAGAATCCTTGATCAGTTTATTGATCTTTTTGCACAGCGCCTGATCGAGCCCTTGGCGTAAGATAACCTTCTGGCGTGCTTGCATCCCCAGCTTCTCAGCAGACTGCACATCCATCGCCTTTGGGTCGATCTTACGATTGACGAGCTTCGCACGAAGCATATCTACCATCTGTTGCAGCTGGAAAGTCTCTGGCGCGGCGAGATTAACAGCATCACCATCACGCTCAAAACTCGCGTCAACGCCTTTAAAATCAAAACGAGTCTGGATTTCACGGTTAGCCTGGTCAACGGCGTTGGTCAATTCGTGGGTATCGACTTCCGATACAATATCGAACGATGGCATCTGCCTCTCCTGTTCTATGAACTATCAAAGGCATATATGATACCCCTTTCTGGCATGAGATTGACTAGTGTGTGGCATATTCTCGGTGTAGGTGCGATTGGAATGCGCTGGGCGCGCAAGCTCAAGCTCGCAGGAGAATCTGTGACGTTGATTCTCCGTGACGAGCAGAAACTGCGAGACTTTGTCGCGGCAGGCTCAGGTATTCGCTATCTCAGCCACCTGGGTGAGGAGTTTGTTCCCTTCCCTGCTACTTCGTTGGACGATTCTACGCTCCAGATTGAAAATCTCCTGCTATGCACCAAGTCCTACTCGCTGATCGGGGCATATGAGGCCGTACGTGATCGTTTAGTCGACAGCGCTGATCTTGTGCTGCTTTGTAACGGCTATGGCGTTCAGCAGAAACTGTCAGACAGCGCTACTGCACACAGGGTGTGGGCCGCCTCCACAACCAGCGGTGCGAATAGCGCTACCCCCTTCCACTTAACTCTTGCCGGTGATGGAAGAACCGAACTGGGACCATTGAATCGCCTAGCTTCAGAGGCAGACTGCCCTCTTTTGAATCTTCCGCGCCACGCTCGAGCTAAGGATATAGAGACTACCTTGTGGCAGAAGGTTGCGGTCAATGCCTGTATCAATCCACTCACAGCGCTTTATCAGCTAACGAATGGAGAGCTACTAGAGAGTTCTACCGCCTTAATGCGTATGTCGCGAGTGGCTGATGAAATCGAGGAGCTATCCGAGATACTCAACAAACCGCTGTTTGACGATGCACTACTTAACGTTGCGACAGAGGTCTGTCGCACCACCGCCGCTAATCGCTCATCAATGCTGCAAGACCGGATCAACCAGCGCCCATCAGAGATTGAGTGGATTACTGGAGCAATTCTGAGTCTTGCTGATACAGCACAACTCGATCTGAACGAAAACCGTATACTTCTCGAGCAGATACGAGCACTCGAAGCGACACTTCTGCCGACCAACTGAATCTACCTCAGCTTTGCCTGAAGGGTATTCGTTTGCCAATCCAGTTTCCCTCTCTTAGACTGCGCCGCTTAAATCGAACAGGTGCCTGCCAGTGACGCTGACGGGATAATCGGGAAGTTCGGTGCGTTTGAAATATCTCAAACAATTCCGACGCTGCCCCCGCAACGGTAAGGGTGTTGACTGCACACATGCCACTGGCGCAAGCCGGGAAGGCGTGCAGCCGCAAAACCCAAGCCCGGAGACCGGCCTGAATCGCAACTCAATCCATACACTGCGCGGCGGGCGCAGGGACTACATATGAAAAAACATACGCGAGTAAAAGCTGCGCTGGTAAGCGCAACATTTTCCACAACGACTTTCGCTATTGAGCCCATGGAAGTTACGGTTACTGCCGGACGCCAAGAGGCTAAAATAGAGCGCACCTCCGCCTCTGTCAGTGTCTTAACCAAGCAAGCCATCAGAACCAGCGGTGTATCTACACTCAATGAAGCCCTGGGTTTGTTACCCGGTGTCTTCATCACCAGAAACGGATCTGTATCAAGCAGTTCTTCAATTTTCCTGCGCGGGGCTAAATCTAACCATACAATAATCCTGCTGGACGGTGTGCGCCTGACCTCAACTACTGATGGAAGAACAGCAATCGAACGTATTCCGTTGGCACATGTCGAGAGAATAGAACTGGTTCGCGGCGGAATGTCTTCACTCTACGGCTCAGATGGCATTGGCGGCGTAATTCAGATCTTCACTACTCGGTCTTCAGTCACTGAGTCCAGGATAGAAGTAGCCGCTGGAAGCCAAGATACCCAGACAGGAACTTTCAGTCATACCCATAATTTAGGCGCGGGTTCACGCATCTCTCTGTCCGTAGGACGCGAAATCAGCGACGGCTACGATGTGCGCAACACAATGCAGCCTGATAGCGATGGCTATTCGCGATCGCATGCTGATTTCAGCCTTTCGGTGCCAGTTAAGAACTGGCAATACGACTTGAATACCGGCCTCTGGAAAGGGGTAACAGATTACGACGCAAGCTTCGGTGGTGATCGATCGCGTGCGCAATCTAGTTACCTCAATGCACGTGCTAGCGCTTATTTTGGAAAGCACTCGCTGAGCTTGTCGGCCGCAAAAAATCAAAACCGAGATGATAACTACTTGAGCAGCGCGGCTCCGTCTAGCGGTGATACGACTCGACTCAATCGGGTCGAGCTAGGTGTGCTGCTTAACAGTCAACTCAGTGATAACTGGAGTAGTTGGATCGGCAGTGACTACCGCCATGAAACTGCAGAGAGCGCTCATATTTCAGATAGCTATTTCAACACCGGCCTTTTTGCTGGCTTAAAATATAATCAGGGTTCACACACAGTTGATCTGGCCGCTCGTTCTGATCGAGACAGCCGTTATGGCACTCAAAACACCTGGGGCGCAGGATATGTTTACCAACTGAGCGAAAACTCACAACTCTTTGCCAGCTACAGAACTGCATTCGCCGGCCCCAGCCATCAGGATGTAGCATACGGCAACAATCCCAGCCTTAAAGCCGAGCACTCGACTAATAAAGACATAGGTATTAGGAGTGCACTTGGCGAAGTTAGCAATGTCCAGGTCAGCCTGTTCCAAAACGAGTTTCGAGAGCTCATCCAATATGACACGCTGGGTACGGCATACAACGTAGGTGAGGCCAATGCTGAGGGCACCGAGGTAGCTATCGATTCGACCCTTGGCAGCCTGAACCTATTGGCGAGTTACACGTACACTAAAACGGAAAACTTGTCGGAAGGCGGTATACAGCTATTGAACCGCCCAACGCATATGTTAAAGGCAGCTGCAACTATTCCGATCGGTTCCGATGCCAATATATCGTTAAGCCTCGATCGGGTGATCGACTACAGAACGCCCGGCCTAACCTGGGGCTCCACGACGGAGATGCCTGCGTATTCTATTTGGGCACTCAACTATGACCGCGGTCTCAAGTCAGGTTTGGGTTTTAATCTTCGCGTCGATAATCTATTCGACAAAGAGTACGAAACACTTGACGGTTACAAAGGTCGGAGTCGTTATTTTGAAGCGCGTTTAAACTATACTTTCTGAAAGCATGGTTAATCAGTAGAAGGGGCTTTGGTGCCCCTTATTTATTGGAGAACAAATGACAGACCGTCTAGACAAAATCTACACCCGCAACGGTGACGCCGGCACTACGCGTCTGGCCACTGGTGAAGAGGTACACAAAACTCACCCACGCGTCGAGGCGCTGGGTGATATTGATGAACTTAACTGCCTCATTGGTGTGGTTGAGTCATCCCTTGGTCCGAGTGATGATCTCGCGCCGGTGCTGCGCCAGATTCAGAATGACCTCTTTGACCTAGGTGGCGAGGTCGCTATTGCCGATACTAACTACCAAGCAGTCGAGCAGGAGATGATTGACCAGCTTGAGCGGACTCTCGATGGTTACAACGCTGCTCTTCCGCCACTGAAGGAGTTTATCCTTCCGGGTGGTACGATGGAGGCAGCTCGCACCCATCTTGCACGCAGTATTTGTCGTCGAGCCGAGCGCCGGCTTGTAGGCTTGGCGCTGCATAGCTATGTACACCCTCAAGCGATCGCCTATCTTAATCGCCTATCTGATCTACTCTTTGTGATAGCACGGGTTCTTTCTCGTCGTGATGGCGATGAGGAGGTATTCTGGAAGCCCCGTAAACGCCTGCATAAGGAATCGAGTGATGATTAAACAGCTCTTACTGCTTCTGACACTTGCCGCTAGCTCTGCGGCTTGGGCGGACTGTGGTACCGAACAAACCTGGTGCGAGACCAAGTGCAAGGTAAGTCACGTCGGTGATGATGCAGCGCGCACAGGGTGCATCTCTCGTTGTGTCGCCGAGCGCGCGCTCTGCTCCACCAAAGCCGGGGCAGAGTCGGCGCTTGAGACAGGCAAAGAGGTTTACCAAGAGTCTCAGGTGGTCGATAAAACGATAGGCTGTGACCGTCAGCAGGAGGTGTGCAACCTTAACTGCGACAACCTCTACCCGAACGACAAAGCGGGTCGTGCGGGCTGCAAATCCAAATGTGCGGGCCAACGGGCTGCCTGCTCTACCTCAGTTGGTGCAGGAAAAGCGGTCGAGATTGGTAAGGATGCTTGGGATGGTACCAAGTCGTTCTTTAAAGGTCTGACCAAGTAGAACGTGAAGAAACAGAAGCAGACGGCCTCAAACCGAGGCCTACCTGAATGAGCGCCAGTTAGCTTGAAGCTCTGGCGCGCGCTTCCAAAGCGTTGCGTAACAGCAGCATAAACTGGTTTAAAATCGCATAATCGGTATCTGCTAACGCTTCTAACTGAGTATCGAAATATAACACCCCCAGCGAGCGACCGTTCACACTCAATCCGCTGAGTATTAAGCCCCTCGCCTCTGTAGATTTTACCAACTCAGTGGGTAGCCGATCACGCCATTGGGCCGAGCTCAAGTCACTTACCATCAAGGTTGTTCCCTTCTGCGCAACTGCCTGTAGCAGTCTAGATGTCGTTGAATCATTTAATCTTTCTAGCTTAGCCCCTAGGGCCTGCACTCCGACTCCTGCAGCTAGCCGTGGTATGAAAACGCCTTTTTGATTGGAGTCCTTCATCAAAAATAGAGAGCGCTCCAAACCCGAATTAGCTAGGACTGCCCTCATCAGCGCCTCAACTAACGGAGTCGCTGGTGTATCCTCGGCGATCAATGAGTTAAATGCAGCGAGTGCCTCAATAAGATCGACGGAACTGCGCTGAGATACCGCGGGCGCGGGGCTATGAACCGCCTCCGCTCGATGCTTTTCGTCTCTCGAGTGCAGAAAGAACCCAACCTCTTCGGCGAGCTCTTGCAACTGATCGTCATCCTCATCTGCCGGCTTGGGCTTAAGGGATGCAGTAGGCACCCCAACCTCTTCCGCGAGGTGTGCTGCCAATTTGTAGGCCTGATGCACCGACTCTTCAACCTGATTGGCGCGTATATCGAGCTGATCACTCAAACGGCTAAAAATCTGGCCTAGAGACTCGCCACTGTTTCTACCCTGCTGATAGAGCTTTGCCAGTACCTCTGAACTGCCGACCGCGATCTGATGGGCACTCTTATCCCGCCCCTTTAGTTTGTTAGCAGTGTATGAGTCCATCGACTGTACTAGGGGACCCGGGAAACCCCAGCTCTCGGCAAACTCCTGGCCAATGTCAGAAAACTCAGCACCCAAAAGCTGAAGCTGAGCTTCGGACCAGCCGGCTTCACCCTTTAGCCAGAGATCGCGGAGCTGCTTGTGTCGATCAGGTAGGGTATATGCAACTAAAATCTCACCTAGGTTATGCAGCAACCCGTTCAAATATACACCCTCTGCTTTCCTCAAATTTGCTGCCTCAGCAAGCTCTCTGGCGATAGAAGCGTTCAGAAAGGCCTGCACTAGCAGTTGATCGAGCACCTTATCCGGCTTCTCAGCGCGCAGACTCTCTACCAGTTTGATTGTCATCGCCAAATTTAGAATACGCTCAAACCCCAACAGCACAACGGCTCGGGAGAGCGATGCAATCTCGCGATTCTTGGGATTAAACATGGGTGTATTGGCAAGCTTCAAGACGCGAACAGAGAGGTTCACATCCTTCATCACCGCCATAGCCAACGCCATGGCGTCGGCCTCTTCTGAGCTAGAGAGCTGCCGAATTTGATTGACGGTGGCACTGAACACCGGCAAGTCGCCGAGCTTGTGCAGTCGATTAACGATCTCGTTGAGCGTCTGTTTGTAGTCCAAGCACTTCTCCCGCAAGATTTTGAGCGGGCTTAGACGTGACTATCGTGCCCGCTCTACTGCGCTACACACCTGAGAGACACCCTTCAGCGTATCGAGGGTCAGTTGATGAAGGTAGTCAGCCTCTACAGTATAGAGCTGATCTCGCTTAACTGCCGGTATCTGGGGCCAATCACTCCATCTTTCGCGCCAATCCTGCGGCAACTCATCACTGGCCAAGATCAGCTCTACGTCTGCCGCCAATACCGCTTCAATACCAACCTGCGGAAAAGCTTCATAAGCCTCAGCTAGCACATTGTTGGCACCACAAAGTTGCAGGATTTCTGCCTGATAACCCGAATTGTTGATGCTCATCAGCGGCTGATGCCAGAGCTGATAGAAGGTTCGTACGGGGCGCTCAGCTTCAACCCGATATGATTCGAGAGCACTAGAGAACTGCTCGATTAAACTCTCAGCCTGATCTTCGCGATTTAATAGCTCGCCAAACAGGCGCCACTGGTTCGGCAGATCGGCCAAGCGGTCACTCTTTACCCTGACGACTTGTAGCCCAAGTGATTCAAGGCGTTGGAGCTGAGCCTCTGGATTACCGCCCTGCCAGACCAGTACATAGTCCGGTTGCAGGGCCAAAATCGCTTCGATATTCAACAACTGGTAATCACCGACCACCTGAGCTTGCGGCAGCTCAAGCTGAAGCTGATTATGCTCAATAATTCCAACGATCTGTGACTCTGCACCGATAGCTATCAAATTGCGGGTGATATCCGGCGCGAGCGAGACTAAACGCAATTGCTCCTGCGCTAGAGAAGGTGCACAGCACAGAGCAAATATGAGAGAGAGGTAGCGCAGCGAACAGATCTTCATGACATGAATGGGATTAACTTTATAATTCGACGATTCTAGCATGTGCAAGTGTCAGTCTTTGTTTTATTCTATAAAGAGACATAGAGCTAGATCGATTGTTGGAGTTAGTGTGGATCAGAATACTGTTTGGGTTATCGCAATTGCTGCGCTTATCGTTGGCGCATTGCTGGGTTTTCTATTTGGTCGCAACGGCAGCAATGGCTCGCGTGAAGTGCGCCTCGCCGAAGAGCTTGATCGCACTCAGCTGGAGCTGGCCAAATACCGTGATGAGGTGAACGAGCACTTCAGTGTAACGGCAGATCTGGTTAACGACCTAACCAACCAGTACCAAAAAGTTCACCAACACCTGGCGTCGAGCGCATCAACGCTTTGTCGTGATGAGAAGTTGGTTGAGAGTCTGCAGCGTCAGGCGGGAATTGAGCAGCAGAGCCAGCCGGCTGAGCCTGAGACTCTCGCTACAGGGACAGCGGCTGAGTCTGAGAGCAGCTACAGCATGCCGCTCGATTACGCGCCTAAACGTGAAGCGGACGAGCCAGGTACCCTGTCGGATCGCTTTGGTCTGAAAAACGATGCTGAAGAGCAACCAGCAGATCGTCCAAAATTTGCCGAAGAGGACGACAAACGTCCAGCCTGATGCGTCTCACACAGTAGATCAGACCGGGTTATCGATATCGATAAACTGGTACTCCAACCCGAAGTGCGACGCAAGGTGCTCGCCGAGCGCCTGAACGCCGTACCGCTCCGTTGCATGGTGTCCCGCACCTAAGTAGTGAACTCCCGCCTCACGAGCGTAGTGCACCACAGGTTCTGAAATCTCGCCACTAATGAACATATCAGCACCCAGCTGATCGGCCTGTTCAATCATGCGTTCAGCAGATCCCGTGCACCAGGCTACACGGTGCACCAATCGACCTCCACCCGAGATAAACTGAGGTTCGCGTCCTAATGCCTGTCCAACTTCCTGAGCAAAAAGCTCAGCTTCAGTGGGCTGGGCTAGGGTGCCAATGTTGCCGACACTGAGAGGATTACCCTTCTCAAGGCCATCTTCAACTTCGATCCCAAGCACGCGCGCTAACTGCACATTGTTGCCCCACTGAGGGTGTGCATCGAGAGGCAGGTGGTAGGCCAACAGACTAAGACCATTCTGCATCAGCGTGCGAATGCGATTACCTTTGATGCCGGTTAGTTGTTGGGCTTCACCTTTCCAGAAGTAGCCATGGTGGACTAAAACCAGATCAGCCTGAGCTTCAACAGCAGCGTCAATAAGCGCTTGGCAGGCTGTAACGCCTGCAACAATTTTTTTGACCTCTGTACGCCCCTCTACCTGCAAACCATTAGGGCAGTAGTCACGAAACTTATCCACCGCCAACGCGGTATCGGTGTAGGTTACAAGGTGTTGCAGCGGCACGCCCATCGCTATAGCTCCAGAAAAATTCTCAACTCTCCTCGCATTCTACCGCCGGTCCTTCATATAATCAGCCCATGCAGCATAGGATGATTGAGTTATGAGTCTACGCCCCACCCAACTTATATGGCCGAGCCTGGCCGGTATACTGGCTGCTGTTCTGATTTTGCAGCAGTTTCCGACACTGCTGAGCGCACCTGCTAGTCGTCTCGAAGTCGTTGATGTAACTGACGAGCGTATTGCGGCCAATGCCATCCCCAGTTTTGCCGCCGCCGTGGCGCAAGCTGCACCATCGGTGGTCAGCCTGTTCACCCAATCTAAAGCATCAGATTCAAACAGCGAGGCAAATAGCTCACCGATTCTGTTGAATCTAGGCTCAGGGGTAATCCTCACCGCAGATGGCTATATTGTGACTAACAATCATGTGGTTGCGGCGGCCGACAAGGTGATCGTATCGCTGCGAGACGGCCGCGAACGGGTCGCTGCAATTGTAGGCACTGATCCAGAGAGCGACTTAGCGCTGTTAAAAGTCGATCTCGACGGCCTACCCAGCCTAAAGTTAGTGAGCAGCACCACGTTGAAGGTTGGCGATGTCGTATTGGCGATCGGCAACCCCTTTGGTGTTGGCCAAACTGTGACTCAAGGCATTATCTCTGGCTTGGATCGTAACCAACTCGGTCTCAACACCTATGAGGACTTCATTCAGACTGATGCTGCCATTAACCCGGGTAACTCTGGGGGCGCACTGATCACAGCGAGGGGAGACCTAGTGGGCATCAATACCGCGATCTTTTCCAAGACGGGTGGTTCTCAAGGAATAGGCTTTGCGATCCCCTCTGATCAGGTTGTACAGGTGATGAACGAACTGATCCGTAACGGCCGAGTTGTACGCGGTTGGGTCGGTGTTGAAGCACACGGACTGGCGGCAACAGAAGCAAGGGATGTTGGCCTACCCGAGACACAGCCAGGGCTGATGATTAGCGGGATATTCCGCGACAGCCCGGCACAGCGCGCAGGCCTGAGACCAGGCGACGTTATCCTAGAGATCAATGATCGTCCGGTAAAAGGCAATGGTCTGGAGGCGATGAACTATATTGCGAAGGTCACGCCGGGAGAGATCACCTACTTTACTGTGTACCGAGCTGGAGAGACTCTGAGACTCGAGATTCTGACCAGTGAACGCCCGCGCAGCCGATAACCACAGGGCGCTCTCCCGCGGTCTGTTAATCTTTATCGAGAATGCGATATTCAGCTGAGCGAGCGTGAGCCGTTAATCCCTCACCGCGTGCAAGCACGGAGGCTACCTTGCCCATCTGAGATGCGCCTTCGGCTGAGAACATGATCAGCGACGAGCGTTTCTGGAAGTCATAGACACCCAGAGGCGATGAGAAGCGTGCTGTACCCGAAGTGGGCAGAACGTGATTAGGACCGGCACAGTAGTCACCTAAAGCTTCGGCTGTGTAGCGCCCCATAAAGATTGCCCCCGCATGACGTATCTTAGGTAGCATCGCTTTAGGATCAGCCACCGAGAGCTCCAAGTGCTCGGGCGCAATGCGATTTGAGATCTGAGCCGCCTCATCCAAGTCAGCCACTTCTATCAACAGAGCCCTGTTCATCATCGAAGCTGCGATGATGTCGCGGCGCTCCATCGTCGGCAATAGCTTAGCTATACTCGTTTCAACCCGGTCGATGTAGTCGCCACTGGTTGCAATCAGAATCGGCTGTGCATCTTCATCATGCTCCGCTTGAGAAAAGAGATCCATCGCGACCCAATCAGGGTCAGTCTCGCCATCACAGATCACTAGGATCTCTGATGGACCGGCGATCATATCGATGCCTACCAGACCAAAGACAGCGCGCTTTGCCGTTGCAACATAGATATTGCCCGGCCCCACGATTTTATCGACTGCAGGAACTGTCTCCGTACCGTAGGCCAATGCCGCAACAGCTTGCGCTCCGCCAATGGTAAATACCCGTGTTACCCCTGCGATTGCCGCAGCGGCGAGCACCATCTCATTGATAACACCCTGAGGTGTTGGCACCACCATGATAATCTCTTCGACACCGGCTACTTTCGCAGGCATCGCATTCATCAGTACGGATGACGGGTAGGCTGCTTTGCCACCCGGCACGTAGATACCAACACGATCCATCGGTGTAACCTGCTGGCCCAGCAGAGTGCCATCGGCCTCTTCATACTGCCATGAAGTTGCCAGCTGCTTCTCGTGATAGTCGCGCACGCGCTGTGCCGCCGTTTCCAAGGCCGAGCGCTGCTCTGGCGTAATCGCTTCTAGCGCCTGCTGCAGTCGAGCCTGAGACAGCTCCAGATCCGCCATAGTTGATGCACGGGTTGCATCGAAGCGGTTGGTCAATTCAACCACAGCCGCATCACCCTGTTCACGCACCTGTTGCAGGATCTGATCGACCCGCTCATTGACCGCTCTGTCTGAAACTGACTCCCAGGCCAGCATCACTTTTAGCTGCTGGTCAAAATCGGCTTGTCCCGCTTTGAGGCGACGAATGTTCAACGACTCACCCACTGTCTGTATCTCTTAAACTTTAAAAAACTATTCTCTGACGCTCTATTGGCGTTTAGCGACAACCGCATCAGCTAGCTGATCAAGGATCGGTTGTATCTGGGCGTACTTCATCTTCATTGATGGCTGACCAACGACTAAACGCGAACTGATATCGGCGATGTGATCCATCGCCTCAAGACCGTTAGCGCGCAAGGTATTGCCGGTGTCGACAATATCGACGATCCGATCAGCTAGCCCCATAATTGGCGCGAGCTCCATAGCACCGTAAAGCTTGATGATGTCGACCTGACGCCCCTGGCGAGCAAAGTACTCCTTGGTCACGTTGACGAACTTGGTCGCAACACGCATTCGACCCTCAACCTGCTGCGCATCCTTCATACCAGCGACACGCAACTGACACTTGGAGATCTCAAGGTCCAGCGGTTCGTAGAGCCCTGCACCACCGTGTTCCATCAGCACATCTTTGCCAGCAACACCCATGTCGGCACCGCCATATTCAACGTAGGTTGGTACGTCAGTGGCGCGGATTACGACCAGCTTGATATTGTCATGGTTGGTGTCAAAGATCAGTTTACGACTACTGAAGATATCCTCAGCAGGATGAATACCCGCCGCCGCAAATAGCGGTAGCGTCTCTTTCAGTATACGCCCCTTAGACAGAGCGATGGTCAACTGTTCCTTCATAAAACTGGGATATCCTAGTTAAGCGGGTACACGGCGAATCTGAGCGCCGATCAACTGCATTTTCTCTTCGATACACTCGTAACCACGGTCAATGTGGTAAATCCGATCGATCGGCGTTTCACCCTCGGCAACCAAAGCGGCTAGAACCAAACTCGCCGATGCACGCAGGTCTGTAGCCATCACTCGAGCACCTTTGAGGTTGTCCACACCCTCAATAATCGCAGTATTCCCTTCAATCGCGACCTTAGCGCCAAGGCGAATCATCTCCTGCATATGCATGAAACGATTCTCAAAGATGGTCTCCTTGATCCGTCCTACCCCCTCGGCAACTGAGTTCAGTGCTGCAAACTGGGCCTGCATATCGGTAGGAAAGGCCGGGTAAGGCGCTGTCGTAATGTTGACCGCTTTAGGCTTGCGCCCCTCCATATCTAGCTCGATCCAATCATCACCGGTGGTGATTTTGGCCCCCGCCTCTTGCAACTTCTGCAACACAGCATCGAGGATGTCTGCACGGGTGTTACGGGTACGCACTCGTCCCGAGGTAATTGCACCCGCAATGAGGTAGGTACCGGTTTCGATTCGATCCGGCATCACTGAGAAGGTACAGCCGTTCAGTTTCTCAACACCCTGCACGCGAATCGTATCGGTTCCGGCGCCCTCTATTTTGGCACCCATGGCGATCAGACACTCAGCCAGATCTACGACCTCTGGCTCCCGCGCGGCGTTTTCAATGATGGTCTCTCCATCAGCCAGTGCTGCAGCCATCAAGATATTTTCAGTACCTGTGACAGTCACCGTGTCGAAAAATACTCGACCACCTTTGAGGCGACCGTCAACGCGGGCGTCAATGTAGCCGTTCTCTACGGTAATCTGCGCTCCCATCGCTTCCAAGCCACGGATATGCAGATCCACCGGACGAGAGCCGATGGCACAGCCGCCCGGCAGTGAAACCTGTGCACGGCCATGACGTGCCAATAGAGGACCCAGCACAAGAATTGAGGCACGCATGGTCTTCACTAGCTCATAAGGTGCCACGTACTCAGTGATGGTTGTTGGGTCGAGCTCAACACTGAGCTTGTCACCAATGGTTAGCTCGATACCCATGCGGCGCAGCAGCTCCAGCATCGTAGTGATATCGTGCAGGTGGGGCAGATTGCAGATCGTGATTGGCGCGCTTGGCAAAATCGCCGCGGCTAGGATTGGCAGCGCAGCGTTCTTCGCGCCCGAAATCCAGACTTCACCATCTAGGCGTTTACCGCCCTCAATAACTAAACTATCCATAGTGTTCCTTGCTGCTTAGCCCTGCTGAGCTTGCCACTGTTCGGGTGTCAGTGCTTTGATAGAGACGGCGTGAATGGCACCTGAGGCGATCTGCTCTGTCAAACAGGCGTAAACTGCCTGCTGTTTTTTGACCGGGCTCATACCAGTGAACTGATCTGAGACGACAGTAATTTGAAAATCACAGCCCTCGCCAGCGGTAATAACAGTGCTGCCTTCTAACTGACTCTCTACTAGCTGTTTAACCTCATCGGCGTGCATCGCGTCTCTCCAGCGTTCTAAGCAAAAAAAGGGTTTAAATTTGGCCGCGTATGATAACGAAAAAGGGCCCTGTTGGCGATCCAAACAGAGCCCTAATATCCGTAATCTAGCTGTTTACAGGCTCAACTAGCCCCAATCAACTCATCAACACCGACAAGTTGGGCGATGCTGAGCATCTGTTGCGGCAAACCGCTCCAGCTTAACTCGATATCGCGCGCGCGACTCCAGCGCTGCAGAGAGGTCCAGTAAGCAAGCGCCGTGCTATCCACTCTATCTACCTCTGACAGATCAATCTCGCGAGCACCGCGCTCTATCGCTATATGAGCCAATCCAATCTGATGAGTACAGGTATCACGGGTCAACTCACCCTCGACTTTGTGTATCACGCACCACCCTCGGCGACACTGCTCATCGCCTCTTCCCAGTGCTCTATCGCAGCACCCACCTTGGAGTACTTCTCCATCAAGTTAGCGAACTGATTGCGGAAGGTAACACGCAAGTTGATGCCATCAATCAGCACATTGACCAGTTTCCAGTTATCACCGTCACGCACCACATAAAAAACCAGCGAGTAGATCTGACCGTTGTTGGACATTAGGTTAACGCTAACAATCTGCTTGTCCGGGTCAGGACTTTCAGACACGGGCGGTAGGGTCTCGTACCCTTTGAAATCAAAGCCTGACACCGCTTTGGCAAAAGTGCGCAAAATCGTATCTTTAAACACGCCAGAGAATCGGCTCACCTCTTCATCTGAGGCACGGCGTACATACTTACCCATTACCGATTTACCGATGTAGTCGTAATCTACTTGCTCCCCCAGAATCTCGTCGACACCCTGCATCAGGGGCCCGATATTTTCGGGTTTACGCAGCTCCTCGTCAGCAACTAAAACCAGCATCTGGTCAGTGACCTTCTCCATCGACTGGCTGGCACTCTCCCAATTCGCCTGCGCCAGCGGTGCCGCGAGCGCTGCAATCAGCAGAGAGAGACCCAAGAACGCTTTAGCTACCGGGCTCAGCAGCTGTTTCAGAGAAAGTGGCTCCATCATTATTCACTCACCTTGTTAAACAGGAATTTTCCGATCAACTCTTCAAGCACCAGAGCCGACTGGGTATCTTCAATTCTAGAACCTTCTTGCAAAGTTTCCTCCTCGAAGCCTGGAGTAATGCCAATATATTTCTCTCCCAGCAGACCGGCCGTCAGGATCTGCGCGGAACTATCGATACTGAGGTAATCCACCTCACTGAAGATTCGCATCTCCACATCAGCCATCAGCATACGAGAATCTATACGGATCGCGCTGACCTCGCCGATCTGTACGCCGGACAGTGACACCTTTGCGCGCTCGGTCAATCCGCCAATATTTTCAAAGCGCGCGTAGATTGTGTACCCGCCGGCACGATCAGTCAGGCTGAGCCCACTCACATTGATCGCTAAGGTCACTAGGCTAATCACACCAGCCAGAATTAGTGCACCGACGCCAATTTCCAGGGTCCGCATCTGCATCTAGATCTCTCCAAACATCATTGCTGTCAAAATAAAATCGAGGCCAAGTACAGCCAACGACGAGTAGACCACTGTACGTGTGGTCGCCTTACTTATGCCCTCTGAAGTCGGTACGGCGTCATAGCCCTGGAAGACTGCAATCCAGATAACAACAAAACCAAACACCAGAGATTTAACTATGCCATTGAGCACATCAGTGGAGAAATCCACCGATGCCTGCATATTGGCCCAGAAGGATCCCGAATAGATACCTAACCAATCCACGGCAACCAATGACCCTCCCCAAATACCCACGACTGCAAAGATCATCGTCAATAGTGGCAAACTGATAAAGCCAGCCCACAGGCGCGGGGCAATAATCCGACGCATGGGGTCTACGCCAATCATCTCGTAGCTGGCGAGCTGTTCGGTCGCCTTCATCAAGCCTATTTCGGCGGTCACAGCCGAGCCTGCGCGCCCAGCAAACAACAGGGCCGTAACAACAGGAGCTAACTCCCGCACCAACGATAGCGCGACCATCTGGCCGACCGCCTGCTCGGAACCATAATCAACTAAGATCGTGTAACCCTGTAGCCCCAACACCATCCCGATAAACAGACCCGAGACGAGAATAATCACCAATGACAGCACCCCGACAAAATGCAACTGCTTAATCAGCAGCGGAAGCATCTCCTTCGGGGCGGGAGGCACGAAGAGCGACTGCAGCAGCATCTGCCCCGAGCGACCGGTCGCCGCAAGGCGATCAAGGGTGCCACGTCCAATGCGTTGAAGCTGATCGATCATTGACCACCTCCTAAGAGTTGCGTGGCCAAATCTGGCGCTGGGAAATGAAAAGGCACCGGGCCGTCCGCTTCGCCATGCAGGAACTGACGCACCTGAGGATCTGCCTGATTTACCAGTTCGTCAGGTGTGCCGTGCGCCAGCAGCGCACCGTCGGCAATCAGATAGACATAATCAGCAATCGACAAGGTCTCGTTGATATCGTGCGACACGATAATACTGGTGTGGCCCAGCGCCTGATTAAGTTGGCGAATCAGCTTGATCAGCACACCCATCGCGATTGGGTCCTGCCCCGCAAAGGGCTCGTCGTACATTAGGATATCTGGGTCGAGTGCGATGGCTCGCGCCAACGCCGCACGGCGGGCCATACCACCTGAAAGTTCACTCGGCATCAGTTCTGCAGCACCGCGCAGTCCGACTGCGTTGAGTTTCATCAGCACCAGATCACGCACTAGCTCATCATCTAGGTCAGTATGCACCCTAAGAGGAAAGGCCACATTCTCGAACACCGACATATCAGTAAAGAGCGCGCCACTCTGAAACAGCATTCCCATACGCGCACGCAGATGGAATAGCCACTTTCTGTTAAGCTTGTGAACGTCCAAATCATCCACAAGGATCTGCCCCGAATCGGGTTGCAGTTGACCGCCTATGAGTTTCAGCAGGGTCGTTTTGCCGGTGCCCGATGGCCCCATAATAGCGGTAATTTTGCCGCGTTCGACACTAAGACTCAGGTCGCGAAAAATCGGGCGACCCGAGCGGCTGAAGTTGAGGTTGCGTACCTCGATGTGAGTTTGTGAGTCAGGGTTACTCATTTGGCTCAATACAATTCCACTTCGCTATGCTTTACAGCTCCAAATCTATCCCCGCTCCAACGACCTAAGTCGTGGAATAACGAATGGATAGTGAGATGAGACACTTGGCTGGAGATTGGATACACTAGTAGGCATTCGAACCAGCTCTGTTAGGTTAAGTCGCGATCTTAGGATCAGCCGGATTAACAATAACTTAAGATTCTACGAGTATAACCCAGCTTCTATGAATAGTCCGAACCTCCCTTTTGATTTCGTCAGTGCCGGCAAACGCACTATCGACCTAGAACGCCAAGCGATACAGGACCTTCACGATACGCTCGGCGAACCCTTCACAGAGGCCTGTAAGCTAATGCTGAATTGCAAAGGCCGCGTAGTGGTGACCGGCATGGGTAAGTCTGGACATATTGGTGCCAAAATAGCGGCAACACTCGCTAGCACGGGCTCGCCCTCGTTCTTTGTTCACCCGGGCGAGGCGAGTCATGGCGATTTAGGGATGTTCACACCCGATGATGTCGTTATAGCTCTGTCAAACTCCGGAAGCTCTGCCGAAGTGGTGGCGATTTTGCCACTTCTCAAACGCAAAGGAGTTGAGTTAATCGCAATTACCGCGCGTGATAGTTCACCGCTAGCGCAAGCTGCCGATGTGGTCCTGCACATACCGATTGAGCGCGAAGCCTGCCCACTTAACCTTGCGCCAACGTCAAGCACTACGGCGCAGCTGGTTATCGGCGATGCGCTAGCCACTGCGTTGTTAGAGGCACGCGGTTTCAGCGCTGAAGACTTCGCCTTCTCCCACCCAGGTGGTGCGCTGGGGCGCAGACTCCTCCTCAAGGTCAGCGATTTGATGCATCAGGGTGAGGAGATTCCGCAGGTGGCTCCAACAGAACTGGTGCCTGCAGCGCTGCTCGAGGTAACTCGCAAACGCTTGGGTATGACGACAGTTATCCACGCCAACAGAGTTGTCGGTATTTTTACTGATGGTGACCTTCGCCGCGCAATTGATCAGGGCATTGACCTGAGCAGCACATCGATTGAGACCGTTATGACGCGCAACTTCACGACCGTGACTCAGGATATTCTGGCCGCAGAAGCGCTCCAGATTATGCAGGAGCGCAAGATAAACGCGCTGGTTGTGCTGTCTGACAGCGGCGAGCTGGTGGGCGCGCTCAACATGCACGATATGCTCGCAGCAGGGGTGATCTGATGGATGTAAGCGCAGAACTTAAGGCCAAACTCGAGCCGATCAAACTTCTTGTTATGGACGTGGATGGCATACTAACCAACGGCACGCTCAGTTTTCTAGCTGATGGCACTGAGGTGAAAACCTTCAGCATTCTGGATGGCCTAGGCCTGAAACTGCTGATGCAAAACGGTGTTGAGACAGCGATCATTACCGGTCGCAGCTCGCCGCAGGTGAAACTGCGTGCTGAGAGCCTCGGGATCAACTACACCCAGCAGGGCCGTGAAGATAAACTGATCGCACTGCAGGAGCTCTGGGAGCGTACGGGTTACAGCGCCAGTAACACCGCCTATATCGGTGACGACCTTCCTGACCTCAGTGCCATTCGAGCGAGTCAGTTTGGTGCAACAGTCCCCAATGGATACTGGCTGGTGCGTCAACATGCTGACTGGATCAGCGACAAACCAGGTGGAGCAGGTGCTGTTCGCGAGCTCTGTGATCTAATCCTCGCCGCTCAAGGCAAGCTCGATGCAGCCCTGGAGCGCTATCTTTGATCTCACTTAATCGTCTGCGTCTGATTGTCGCCTCACTGCTGGTGCTTGCCCTGCTCCTGGTGTGGCAGTTCGGCTTTCGAAGTAGCGAGACTCAGCAGACCCTCACAGACAGCGACCGACGCATCGACTGGTTTGTCAACGAGGCTTTGCTAACTCGCTACGACCTTAACGGCAAACGCAGCTCGGTCACTGATGCGCAGACGATTACCCATTTCGAGGGGCGGCGCGAAAGCGAACTGACACGCCCCTACTCTGTCGGTTTCAAGCCATCGCAAGAGGTTACGCACACCTTGAGTGCGATGCGAGCAACCTATCAGGACGATAACAGCCGCCTAGACCTTGCGGAACAGGTGGAGCTTCACCATAATCCAGAGACAGATCAGGCTGTTGCAATGTTCACGCCAAGCCTGACCTATTTCCCGAATAGCGAGCTGGCGGTCACTGAAGACCCTGTAGAGATCACCAGTAGCTCGGGTGAAACGCGGGCAATTGGTATGGAGTTTTATACTGCCGAGAACCGCATGGAACTGTTATCAACAGTAAGGGGCAACTATGTTGCAACTGAAAACCGTTAAACTCTCTACCGCTGCCCTTCTCGGCTGTTTGTGCGCCAGCAGTTTCGCACTTGAGAGCGATCGCGACCAGCCGATCTACGTGGCAGCTGACCGCGCCAGTATCGACGACAATACGGGCATCACTGTCTACACCGGCAATGTTGATATAACCCAAGGCAGCATGATCCTGCGAGGCGATCGCGTTGAGTTGCGTCGTGATGCCGAAGGCAATGTGGATCAGATCATCTCAGATGGCACACCTGCCTATTTTGAGCAGCAGCCCTCTGAGGAGCAGGCCGTCACCGTCGCGACGGGCGATAAGCTCGATTACGGGGTCGGCACGCAGTTACTGAAGATTATCGGTGACGCCAAGGTAACCCAGGCCGGCGATGAGTTTACCGGTGCTCGTATCAATTACGATATGCAGAAAGCTCTGGTAGACGCCTTCAGTGACAGCAAATCCGACAAACGTGTTCGCATGGTCATTCAGCCACGCAGTGATTCGGGTTCATGATCAGACTGGAAGCTAACGCTCTGGCTAAAGCTTACCGCGGCCGTGAAGTGATCAAAGATGTCTCACTCAGCGTTGAGCAAGGCGAGATTATCGGGCTGCTTGGTCCCAATGGTGCTGGGAAAACCACCTGTTTCTACATGATCGTCGGTCTAATTTCTGCTGATCGAGGTGCCATACGACTCCAGCAGGATGACATCACTCGCCTACCCATACATCAGCGCGCCCGCTTGGGCGTCGGCTATCTGCCACAAGAAGCTTCCGTGTTTCGCAAGCTAAGTGTCTACGATAATCTAATGGCCATTCTGGAGACACGCAAAGATCTGACTCAGGCGCAGCGTGAAGAGAAGGCTCAAGCACTACTTGAAGAGTTCCATATCACCCATATACGCGACTCCAAAGGGATGGTGCTCTCTGGCGGTGAACGCCGACGTGTGGAGATAGCCCGTGCGTTGGCCAATGATCCGAAATTTATCTTACTAGATGAACCTTTTGCCGGCGTCGATCCAATTTCAGTCAGCGACATAAAACAGACAATTCGCCACCTGAAAGATCGCGGCATCGGTGTACTAATTACCGACCACAACGTGCGCGAGACTCTCGATATCTGTGAACGCGCCTATATTGTAAGTGAGGGACGCATTCTCGCTGAGGGCAACGCTGAGGCGATATTAGCCAATCCGCAGGTGCGTCAGGCATATTTAGGGGACGAGTTTAGGCTGTAATTGTCCTGGCTCGTTTAAGTGAATAAAGAATTATGAAACAGTCTCTTCAGCTAAAAATAGGCCAGTCATTAACGATGACGCCTCAGCTTCAGCAAGCGATCCGCCTGCTGCAGCTCTCCACACTGGAGCTACAGACTGAGATACAGAATGCGCTTGAATCCAATCCGCTGCTTGAAGTAGCTGAGGAGGATGAGGGCGACGTCCAAACGAATTCCAGCGAATCAGAATCAGTAGCCAGCAGTGACTCTGCCGAAGTCAGTACGCAAGCCAGTGACGAAATTGACTCCTCCGCAGAGAGCGAGCTGAGCAGCAATGACTGGGATGATCAGCCGGACTCTAGTCAAACCGATAGCGACTGGAATGAGGGGATACCCGATGAGCTGGCGACAGATAGCTCATGGGACGACACTTACCAAACCAGCACCACCACAAGCACGGCAACGCGCGACGATGACTGGACGCCCGGCGATAACGACACGCTGCAAGACACGCTGCAAGATCACCTAAGCTGGCAGCTCAACTTGACTCGTATGAGCGAGTTGGATCGTTTTATCGCTGAGGCTTTCATTGATGCTATCGACGGCGACGGCTACCTGACAACCGACTGCGGCGATATTCTGCTGCAGTGTCAGGAGCAGTACCCTGAAGAGTTCATGGATGTCGAGATGGACGAAGTCGAGGCGGTGTTGCACCGACTACAGCAGTTCGACCCTCCTGGGGTCGCTGCACGCGACCTGAGCGAGTGCCTGACGATTCAGCTCAAACAGCTCTCTCCTGATACCCCTCTGCGCCCAGAGGCGTTGAGATTGTGCCGTGATTATCTGGCGCTTTTGGGCAACCGCGACTATAAATCAATTATGCGTCGGATGCGGATTAAGGAAGATAGCCTTCAAGCCGTTATTGAACTAATTCAAACACTTAACCCACACCCCGGCTCGATTATCACCGAGAATGCGGCCGAGTATGTCATTCCTGATGTGCTGGTACGTAAAGTACAAGGGGATTGGGTGGTCAGCTTAAATAGCGAAGTGTCGCCAGAACTCCGAATCAACGATCAGTATGCGGACTTGATCAAGCGCGGTGATACCAGCGCACAGAACCAGTACCTACGCGATAACCTTCAAGAGGCGCGTTGGTTCCTGAAGAGTTTACAGAGTCGTAACGAAACCCTGCTGAAAGTCGCCTCACAGATTGTTGCCAAACAGATCGGCTTCTTGGAGCGCGGTGATGAGGGGATGGTACCGCTGGTTTTGCATGACATCGCTGAGGCGGTAGAGATGCACGAATCAACGATCTCACGTGTCACTACGCAGAAGTACATGCATACGCCACGCGGCGTCTTCGAACTGAAGTACTTCTTCTCTAGCCACATCAGCACAGTCGATGGCGGTTCGGCTTCATCGACAGCCATCCGCGCTGTCATCCGTAAGCTGGTCGATGATGAAGATAGCCGTAAGCCCCTGAGCGATAGCAAGATAGCCAAAATACTTGAAGATCAAGGTTTCAATGTAGCCAGACGGACAATTGCAAAGTATCGTGAGGTATTGAACATACCACCGTCAAATGAACGCAAACGACTGGTTTCGCAATAGATTTTTTGAGGCAGGGCGGGCCTCTACCCTATTCCGCCCGGTACGAGGAGAAGTCATATGCAAATTAACATCACCGGACATCATGTAGAGCTGACTGAAAGCATGAGCGAATACGTGCGTACCAAATTTGACAAACTAGAGCGCCACTTCGACAACATCCAGAGTGCTCAGGTTACCCTTAGCGTGGAGAAGCAGGGTCAGAAAGCTGAGGCCGATATTCATTTGGCCGGCGGTCAGGTTGTCGCCTCACATGAGCACGATGATATGTATGCCGCGATTGATGCGATGGTGGACAAACTTGACCGCCAGATCATCAAGCACAAAGAGAAAATGAAATCACACAAATAAGTGAAGTAATAGACAATGCAACTTGGAGAACTGCTAATCAGTTCAGCGACCCAACAGGGTGCTGACATTGCTAGCAAAAAGCGTGTCTTAGAGGTGGCCAGCGAGATGCTGGCCACTTCCGTTAATGGCACCGATGCTGACACTATTTTTTCTGGACTACTTAACCGCGAACGCTTAGGCAGCACAGGCCTAGGGTCAGGGGTTGGGATTCCCCACTGTCGCATTGCCGGAGCCGACAAACCGGCTGCTGCGTTGCTGACACTGACTAAACCCATCGACTTTGATGCGATAGACAGCCAACCCGTCGACCTAATCTGCGCTTTGATCGTTCCGGACGACGGCAACGATGAGCATCTAAAAACGCTAGCGGGCCTCGCTGAACTATTCAGCAACCCGAAAGCGCTTAACGAACTGCGCCAGAGTCCCAACAGTGATGCGCTATTCAACAACGCTCAATCCCTGTCTAGAGCCTAGAGATAATTAAGATGCGACTCGTAGTAATCAGCGGACGCAGCGGATCGGGTAAAACCACTGCACTTCAGGCACTGGAGGATGTGGGTTTCTACTGCATCGATAACCTGCCTGCCAGTTTGCTGCCGATGCTAGTCGATCAAATGAATTCCAACTCAAATGGCCCACGGCGAATTGCGGTCGGCATCGATGCTCGTAATCAGTTTGCAGATTTGAAGCGATTCGAAGAGGTTGTTGTGCGTCTCAGAGAGGCGTCGGATCTGTCGTTCGAGATTGTCTTTCTAGACGCCTCGGAAGAGTCCCTGCTCAAACGCTACTCTGCTACTCGAAGAAAACATCCGCTGAGTACCGACGAGATTGTTCTCGAACAAGCTATTCAACTTGAAAAGTCACTACTCGAACCCATCGTTTCCGCTGCTGACCTTCAGATCGACACCACGCAGCTAACACTCTACCAACTGCGCGACACAATAAAAGATCGGGTCGCCCAAAGGGCTGAACAGACGTTGGCACTGCAGTTTGAGTCCTTCGGTTTCAAGCATGGCGTGCCACTGGATATAGATTTCAGCTTCGATGTTAGAATTCTACCCAACCCCTACTGGTATCCTGAGCTGCGCCAGTATACCGGGCAGGATCAACCGGTCGTCGAATTCTTGGGTAAGGAACCTGAGGTGAAGAAGATGATTGAAGATATACGCTCATTCATCGAGAGCTGGATACCCGGTTTCAAAAGTAACAATCGCAGCTATGTCACCGTGGGTATTGGCTGCACTGGCGGTCAGCACCGTTCTGTGTTTGTCGCTGAACAACTTGCTGGTTATTTCAAAGAGCATATGGATAATGTGCAGGTGCGCCACCGAGAGCTGAATTAACTCTATGATTGAACAAGAGATCACGATCATCAACAAGCTTGGGCTGCACGCTCGAGCCGCCGCTAAACTGATCGGCACCACTAGCTCCTTCGCTTGCGACATTCGTATCGATAAAGGGGGTCGCGAGGTCGATGCTAAGAGTATAATGGCCGTAATGATGCTGGCTGCCTCCAAAGGGACAGAACTCAAAATCATCACCAACGGTGAGGATGAGGCGGCAGCAATGGACGCTGTGACAGCGCTAATTAATAACCGCTTTGATGAAGAGGAGTAGTGCCTTAAGAGACTCTTAAGCCACTCGCTCTGAGGGACGAATGATGAGCACAGACGATAATCAGATCGATCTAGAATCGCTGTCGACCGCCCTCGAGACCAATCAGCATCGGGAAATCCGTTTTATGATTAACCGCGGCATGCGTCCCGTAGAGGTTGCGCATCTGCTGGAAAAATCCCCTCCCCGCGAACGTCGTATCCTCTGGGGCCTGATCAATCAGGACAATGAGGGTGATGTGCTACAACACCTCGGTGACGATATTCAGGCTGAAATCCTCAGCGAAATGAATGCCTCCGAGCTGCTAGCGATCACCGAATCTCTGGACACCGACGACCTTGCAGACATCATGCAGCAGTTGCCTGACACGATCATGCGCGAACTGCTCGAGAACATGGATCTGCAAAACCGCGAGCGGCTGGAGGAGGTACTCTCCTACCCTGAGGACACCGCTGGCGGCCTGATGAACACCGATACGGTGACCATCCGTCCCGACATTACTGTCGAGGCGGCGTTGCGCTATCTGCGCCGCCATCGAGAGATTCCGGAAGGCACCGACTCAATCTTCATTGTCAGCCGCAAGAAAAACACCCTGATAGGTGTACTGCCGCTGACACGTTTGATAACCGCCGATCCAACCATGCTCGTGCGCGAAATCATGCAGGCTGATGGCGAAGATGCGATTCCCGCTAATATGCCCGATGACGAGGTCGCCCGTATCTTCGAGCAGCGCGACCTCATCTCCGCACCGGTAGTGAACGACGAGGGTCGCCTACTGGGGCGTATCACTATCGATGACGTGGTAGATGTTATCCGAGAGGATGCTGACCACTCGCTGATGAGCATGGCAGGTCTAGATGAGGATGAGGACACCTTTGCCCCCATCTTTAAAACCAGTAAACGCCGTGCTGTCTGGCTGGGTATAAACCTGATTACGGCCTTCCTAGCCTCAGCGGTTATTGGACTGTTTGAAGCCACAATCGACCAGGTTGTGGCCCTTGCAGTGCTCATGCCGATCGTTGCATCAATGGGTGGTATCGCCGGTAGCCAGACACTGACGCTGGTTATCCGCGGTCAAGCACTGGGGCATATCGAGAGTTCTAATATCGGCTGGCTATTCAATCGTGAGCTGGTAGTCGGCCTGCTAAACGGAATGCTCTGGGCAACCGTTGTTGCCGCGATTGCTGTACTTTGGTTCCAAGACACTACCATCGGCATCGTTATCGCTATGGCTATTATCGTCAATTTAATTGCCGGAGCCGCAGCTGGAAGCCTGCTGCCAATGACACTGAAATCAGCCGGCATAGATCCCGCACTCGCCGGCGGCGTGCTACTAACCACCATTACAGATGTAGTAGGTTTCTTCGCCTTCCTGGGGCTAGCAACCTTCTTCTACGCATAGAACCGAGATGGACTAAGAGAATGAGAAAAGAGCGCTACCAAGACGAACCTGAAGAGGAGATCGAGTACGTCAGCCGTACCGAAATGAAGCGCTACATGGATGAACTTCAAGCGCTGGGCAAGCGTTTGACTGAGCTACGTCCAGATCAACAGGCGCAGATACCCATGGATCAGCGTCTACGTGAAGCAGTGGAAGAGATGGCCCGCATCACGAGTAATGGTGCTAAGAAACGCCATCTCAACTTCATCGGTAAATTGATGCGTAACGAAGATGAGGACCAGATCAAAGCTGCTATCGAGCGATTTGATTCCGCTTCAGAAGCCCATAACCAACGTTTTCACCGCTTAGAGCGCCTGCGTGAGCAGCTAATCGATGAGAACAGTGAGCGTAGTCAGGCGGCTTTCAGTGAGGTGATCGCTAGTTACCCTGATTGCGATATCCAGCATCTACGTACGCTGATTCGCAATGCCGTCAAAGAGCGGGCACAGAACAAACCTCCCGTGGCGTTTCGTAAGATATTCCAATACCTGCGTGAGCTGGAAGAGCAGTCAGAGAACTAGCAGCCCGTTAACTTTTAGAGGCTGTCACGCCTCTGACCTAGCACCGGCATCTCAGTTCGGATCCGGTGTAGGCGCTGCAAATCAATATCAGCAGTCACGACATCGAAGCCCTGAGGCTTGCTCTGAGCGATCACCTCCCCCCAAGGGTCGACAATCATCGAGTGACCATAGGTGAGACGGTTATTACCGTGATCACCACCCTGCCCGGCACCAAGAATATAGCACTGGCTCTCAATAGCACGCGCTCGCAACAGCACCTCCCAGTGCGCATCGCCGGTCACCTGAGTAAAGGCAGAGGGTACAGAGATCACCTCAGCACCTAAGTGTCGCAAACGCTGATAATGAGCAGGGAAGCGCAGATCGTAACAGATGGAGAGCCCCAACAGCCCCACCGGAGTACGGACCAGACTCAGCGCCTCGCCCGGTGCTATCCAACTCGACTCTCGATAAGCACCCTTAGAGTCGGCCACATCAACATCAAACAGATGACGTTTGTCATACTGAGCGACCTGTTCACCTGCAGCGCTGAACAGCAGGGAGCGAGCATATACACGTCCGTCCGCCGATGGAACGGGAAAGCTGCCCGCAAGAATCCAGATTGAGTGCTCGATGGCTGCCTCAGCCAACGTCTCTATGGCAGCCTGTGCCCGACTGGAGTTAGCGAACTCGACCAAACGTTTAGAGTCGAACAGCAAAAAATTCTCGGGCAAGAGAACAAGCTTACTCCCCTGCTCCTTAGCTGCAATTACACCTTCAACCGCCTGCTCGAGATTCACCTCAGGATCGGCACCTGAAACCATCTGAACGAGCCCGACACGACTCACTGATTCGCCTTTTTATCAGCGGAGTTCAACAAATTGAGCTCAGGAGAATCCCAGCCGCCGCTGAGCTTATAGGCAATGGAAGTCGCTTTTTCAATCTTATCGCCGATCAGTTTATCGATCAGAAAGAGCGCTCCTGCAACCTGAGGTGCACCGAGCAAAACCGCCGCGAGCGGTGTATTGCTGACCAGCGGCAGCGTCACGTTGACCTGCATGTTGAGTCGTTTGCTACCCAAGTCGATATCGCCATTAGCGAGCATACCGGCTGAGGGGCCTTTCATCTCCATCGGCTTCACCGAGCTTGCGATACCATCCTGTATCAGGAAGTCGCCGCTAATGCCATCGAACACCACCCCTTTGGCAAAGAGATCGGTAAAGTCTAATTGCAGGCGCCGTACTAGATTATTGAAGTTCAAAATCCCAAACAGACGCAACAGACCTGTGCCACCAGAGGCCTCCAATAGACGACCTTTCCCAGTAGAGAATTTCAGGTTGCCATACATATAGCGTCCTGCAAACTGCCAGGGGGCAGCCTCCCAAGCCAAGGCGATACGCCCGCTGAGCGACTCTGTCTCGATTAGCCTAGCCTCATCCAGACTCACCAGCGTGTTGCCTAAATCCTTACCTTGATAGCCCAGGTTTACCTGCGTCAGCTCAGTATCGGCGAGTATCCAGCTGGCGTTACCATTCAGCTCTAGATCCTGCATCTCACCCCGAAGAGAACTCAGCGCCACACTCTGGCCTATACGGCGCATACTGCCGCGCCACCGTCCAAGGGCCGCCTCATTCCAGCGCAGATCGGCAACATCAAAATCGAGTGCCGGAACTGCGTCAAACAGCGTTTGAGAGGTACGTTCAGGGTCAACATCAGCACCTTCCCTAACTTGAGTCGATTCAGTTTTGGGCACGCGCAAATGCATACGATTGAGAGCGATACGATAGGCGGGCTGCTCCCGGCTCCATGAGACAAGACCCTCTACTTTAGGTCCGGACAGAAGCACCTGCATTTCAGAGCCGAGCTGTGATAACTGCGCTTCAACCTGATCCAGCACTAAGGGGCCAGCCGTCAATGCACCGACACCCAGATCGAGATCGAGCGGCAGGCTGCCATTACCACCCTTATTGAAAGTTGAATTGAGCGTTGCGATAAAGCTGAACAGCTCGCCGAGCTCCAACTCATCTAACTGCCCATCCACTTTGAATCCAGCTGTTTGAGGTATGCGTGCAGCGTCCCCTCCTAAGCGAAAATGTGCTTTGAGCACTTCGCCGAGCTGCATTGATGCACGTAAGCGATCAGCGTAATTGACGGCAAGTAGCAAGGGAGACCCCAAGGCCAACTCCACACTCAACCGACTGGTCTGATCGGGCTCTAACGCAAACGCCTCAGGTCCATTCACCTGCGTACCCGCCATATTCGACTCGAGTACAAGAGAGGAGCGACACTGATCGACTCGGCACAGTTTCAAACGGCCACTCAGCGGGATCTCACCAGAGATAAAGGATTTAAGCGGAATCCGTCCCCACTCCAACAGCGGCTCTACACCCCAACGGCCAGAGAATTGCACCTCTGTGCCCTGCTCTGCGGAACTACTGATATCAACCTTAGCGGCACGGCCAAGAAAACGGCTATCCACACCCCTGGCACTTAAACCAGAACGCGTATCAAACACTAGGGTTCCTTCGATATCGGTCAGGGCTAGACGCTGCTTCTCTGAAGCAAATATCCCTTCATTCACCCCTGCTTGCACACGCACTCTGGGCGCATAACTGCGGTCCAAGGCGATACCCAGTTTGACCAAAGAGCGGTGCGCGCCTGCAAGCTGCCAATCATCAAGGCTCTTGCCTGCTGTCGCAGCAAGCGGATCTGAGCGCAGCAGTTGGTCTACCTGAACAAGATCACCCTCAACCTGCCCCCAAATAAAAAGCTCATTTTTACCCTGAGGTTTAATCAGAACCGAAGGTCCCGCTTCAGAGTTGAGAATCTGCGCCTGAGACAGATCAACCCTTACCTCGCCTTGGCGCATATGGGTAAACGAATTCGCGTTCAGCAGTTCGGGCCAAGGCGCTTGGTAATCCAGATTTACGTCGCGGGCTGCGACATAGAGCTCAACGCTTGGGGCCGGACGCCCCTCTAAAGCACGCGTCGGGGCGTGAACAATCAATCCGGCTTCATCCACCTGCCCAGCTTGAATGGCGCGCGCGACCCACTCTTGAACTTTCTCTGTTCCCGGTAAGACGTCAGGGGTCAACAGCGCAGCAGACTCGGCTTTAGCCCCCTGCAAGCCGATCATAAGTTTCAGAAAGGATTGCTGTTCAGGGTCGAAAGGCAAATTAATCGAAAAAGCGCCATCCGCCGCAAACTGCTCATGCACCAGTTGCAGCGGGCCGGAGCTAAGCTCAACCGCCTCGTCTCGAATTCGCCAGTTCAACCGCCCCTGAGCGAGCTCATAACTCTGAGCTTGGGAATAGACCGTTGGAAAACTAAGTTCAATCTCACGCGAATCGATATCAAGCCGACCCGACTGTGCATCTAACTCCAGCTGAGCGGTTAGGTTTTTGACTGAAGGAGCTCGGCGCCACGAGGCGATATCCACACCCACCAAATTTGCCCGCAAGAAGGGCCCGCGTTCCTGATCACTCAGATCCAGTCGAATATTATTGACCTCACCTTTAGGCGCAAGATCGACCAGCATCAATTTGATCTTTTCTGGCAGCGGATAGCGAACCAGTAACTCATCAAGCAACTCAAGGTCGAGGCTGCGCAGCAAAATACGCGAGAGCTGCAGTTCACCGGCAACTCGATGCAGCTCGAACTGACTCGGCCCAAAGTCGAGCTGCCCTAAAGCATCACCGATATGAGTATCACGCAGCAGAAGCTGGTAGCCCTCTGAGTAGGGTCGCAGACTAAATTCCGTTGAGCTATCGACTAGATTTAGAGTGTTTTCTTTCAACTCAACCCGAGCTTGGTCAACGCCCAATCGCCCTCGCAGGAAGCTCAGTCCAAACTGATTCACACTGCCCCAGACCTCTGCACCAGCGCTCAGCTCTGACAATGGCAATTCAGCGTCTGCCACTTTCAGCAGCTCAGGGCCTAAATCGTCGAGTTTTAGATAGAAGGGTAACTCTAGTGTAGAGGCGTGCTGAATGTCGCCGTCTAGCTGGGCGGCAAACTCCAGTCGAGTATCTACGCCCAACAGCGGCACACTGAAGTCGCCACTGAGTTGATGCCGCGTTGATGAATTCTCAAACAGCACCTGGCCTAGATTGATGCGTTGAGACTCTCCTATTTGAGGTACCAGCTCAATTTGCGACTCATGCAAACGGAATTCCGGCTGCGCCAGCACGATACTGAGACTGGCCTCCAGCGCACCAAGATCGACGGGACTAGCACTACTGCCCTCACCGGGGAGATGTAACCATCGACCATCGCGCTGGTACCAACGCACAAAAAGACCGCTGGCATCCACTCGCTGAAAGATTGGCGCACGAGCGACTATTGAATCCCACCAGTTCAGCTCGAGCAGAAGCCGGTCAAATTTGAAACGAACATCCGGCCCTTCATCGGCCATGGCGGCGGCTTCGATACCGCGCAGTTCGAACTGTGGGAAGGGTCCATTCCAGCGGGTCTCTAACTGTTCAATAGAGACAGGAACGCCAAAGGTTTGAGAGAGTCTGTCAGCTAAGGATTCACGATATTCACCGAGCAGCGGAAAGCCAAAGCGCACTGCTGTGAGCACCAGTGCCAGGATCATCCCGAACACAAGTGCTAGCCAGCCCGCCCAAAGGGTGTGACGAATCACGCGCGGTTACTCCGACTGAACGGTGCGCGGTATGCCGTCATACTAGCGCAGCACGACATCAAACTGCTCAGGGTTGTAGATCGAGTCGCTTTGAAAACGTACCGTTTTTCCAATAAAACTCTCCAGTTCAGCAACGTGATCCGATGCATCTTCCAGCAGGTACTCAACTACTGGAGGCGCCGCAATCACCAAATAGGAGTCACTCTCATAGGCGCGATGTTGACGCAGAATTTCGCGGAACACCTCGTAAGTAACCGTCTCCGCGGTACGTATCATCCCGCGGCCCTGACACTGACTACAGGTTTCACAGAGAACGTGCTCCAAACTCTCGCGCGTACGCTTACGCGTCATCTCAACCAAGCCAAGCTCAGACACGCCAGTTAGCTTACATTTAGCGTGATCACGTTCCAAAACACGCTCGAGCGTGCGTAGTACCTGACGCTGATGCTCAGGATCCTCCATATCGATAAAGTCGATAATGATAATCCCACCAAGGTTACGCAGGCGCAGTTGTCTGCCTATCGCTGTTGCGGCTTCGAGGTTTGTCTTAAAAATAGTCTCTTCGAGATTGCGGTGCCCAACGAACGCACCCGTATTGATATCAACGGTGGTCATCGCCTCGGTCTGGTCGAAGATCAGATAACCACCCGATTTGAGTTCAATCTTGCGACCCAGCGCACGCTGCATCTCCTCCTCAACGTTGAACATGTCGAAGATGGGGCGCTCGCCCGGGTAGTACTCCAGTTTGCTTTCAATTTCGGGCACCAGCGTGTTCGCAAAGCTCAGTGCCTTTTGATAAGTCTCACGTGAATCGATACGAATACGCTCAATGCCCGAGTGAGTCATATCGCGCAGGGCCCGCATGTTGAGCGGTAGATCCTCATAGACATTAGCCGGTGGTTTGGACTCTTTAATACGCGCCTGGACCTTATTCCATAGGCGGTGCAAAAAGGCGATATCGGCTTTTAGTTCAACCTCAGTCGCGCCCTCGGCAACCGTCCGGAGGATGTAACCATAGCCATCGATGCGCTCCTCCCGCTCTAAAAGAGTCTGCATCAACGCCTTCAGGCGTTCACGCTCCTCCTGGTCCTCAATGCGTTGCGAGATGCCGATATGCTCAGCGCCCGGCATGAGCACCAAATAGCGTGAAGGTAGAGAGAGATTAGTGGTTAGCCGCGCCCCTTTACTACCGATCGGATCTTTGGTCACCTGCACCAGCAGCGACTGCCCCTCTCTCAGAAGCTGAGAGATAGAGATGTTGGCCCGCTCCTCAGCGGGAATATCTGGTGCTGACACCTCGTCAGCATGGATGAACGCTGCGCGCTCTAAGCCGATATCAACAAAGGCAGCCTGCATACCCGGCAGTACACGCACCACGCGGCCGTTATAGATATTACCGAGGATCCCACGGCGCTTGGCGCGCTCGACATAGATCTCCTGCGGCATACCATTTTCGATCACCGCCACCCGTGTCTCCATCGGGGTAAAGTTAATCAGTATCTCTTCGCCCACAACCAGGCTCCTTAATCTTGCTTCAGCGGCTGCCAGATCGGCACACCCGCTGTTCGTAACAGTTCAGAGGTTTCAGCCAGTGGTAATCCGACCACAGCACTGTAACTACCTTCAATATGATCCACAAATACCGCACCTAACCCCTGAATACCATAGGAGCCAGCTTTGTCCTGCGGCTCGCCACAGGCCCAGTACGTCTCGATTTCAGTGTCACTGAGCGTTCGAAACCAGACATCCGTGGTCACTAACTGCTCTCGCACACCAAAAGCGCCAACCAAGGCCACGGCGGTCATTACCTGATGCTTTGTACCCGATAGTTGCCGCAGCATCGACTGGGACTCGGCAAAATTAGCCGGTTTGCCTAAAACTCTTCCGGCAAAAACAACACTGGTATCAGAGCCCAGACAGATTGTAGAGACTCGTCTGCTTGGCGGCTGCATATCGTAGATTTTCTGTGCCTTCTCACGGGCCAGACGCAAGACATAATCGCCCGCAGCCTCTCCCTCGAGAACGGATTCATCTATCTCAGCTGGCTCCACCCGAGCAGCGACACCTATCTGGGCTAGCAGTTCACGACGTCGAGGAGATGCTGAGGCTAGAATCAATTCCATAACGAATTCAGTTTAGATCGAAAGTCCGTGCGAGACGGTCGAGAAACAGAAAAACCAGCGGCCAAAAAATCCCGCTAAAAACAGCTGGCAATAGAAACAGCAGAGAGTCTCCGTGCGTTCCAGTCAGGCCCTGCATCCAGTAGTGCAGAAGCTGGTTAAGACCCGTTAGCAGAGCGATGATGATCCCCTGCTGTGGTAGGGGGAACATGCGCATACGCCGGTAGAGCAGCTGCGCCAGAAATGCCACCAGCGTCAGTGAGAGCGCGTTAAGCCCAATAACACCACCATGCGCCAGGTCCAACAGTAGGCCGAGCACAAAAGCATAAAAAAGACCCACACGCGAAGGTGCACGCATCACCCAGTAGACAAGGAAAAGAAGAACCCATTCTGGGCGCGCCCAGCGTAGCAGGTCTGGCAGCGGCAGCTGACTTAAAAATAGACTGATGATAAAGGTGCCAAAAATGATGAGACTGCCACCACGCGCCTCAGCCATCAGACGCCTCACTTAGCTGTTCGGACAACAGCGCTGGAGGGCGTTCTACCAGTAACAGGTGACGCGACTTATCGAGCCGAGCGGTCGGTACCGCTCTGATTACCAAGAATGGACGCCCCGGATCACGCGTTACCTCGGTCACTTCGGCAACAGGGTAGCCCTCCGGGAAGCGGCCACCCAGTCCGGAGGTGACTAGCGTATCGCCTACTCGGATATCGGTGGTCGCTGGCACAAAGTCGAGCTCCAGGCTGTCGGGGTTACCGTTACCGAGAATCACTGAGCGAAAACCCGTACGCACCGACTCAACCGGCACAGCGGCACGCGAATCAGTGATCAGCATTACACGGCTGATCAGTGGAGCAACCGATATCACCTGCCCCATCACACCACCAGAGTCGAGCGCGGGCTGGCCGATGGTGATGCCATCTTGGCTACCAAGGTTAGTCAGGATCTCATGCTGAAACGGATTGGGATCAACACCAATCAACTCTGCCAGACGTACTTGCGAGTCAATTCGCGAGCGAGCATTCAGTAGCGCACGTAGACGACGATTCTCTGCAGTCAGGGCCGCGTTCTGCAGCACGCGCTGCTCCAGCTCAAGAGCCTCGGTGCGCAGGCGGTTATTCTCCGCCACTAAACTTGAGCGGCTAACCACCACGTCAGAGACATTATCAGCTAAGCGCGCTGGCATATCGACCAACCACTGCAGTGGAGTAATGATCAGATTCACATAACTGCGCCCTTCGCGGAATTTGGGTGAGTTCAGATCAAGGGCGATAAGGAAGAGTGCTGCAATAATCAGCAGCAGAAAAAGAACTTTTGAGGGACCGTTACGAAAGATCATCTCGGTAGCAGCGAGGCTGAAACACTGAGTTTCAGCCTCAACCTCTGTTTAGTCGTACGAGAGAAGTTCAAGACCCGAGCGGTCTAGCATCTCCAGTGCCCGACCACCACCGCGAGCGACACAGGTCAACGGATCTTCAGCAACAATAACTGGCAGGCCTGTCTCTTCAGTCAGCAGACGGTCCAGGTTGCGCAGCAACGCGCCACCACCGGTCAGTACGATACCCTGTTCGGCGATATCAGCGGCCAGCTCAGGCGGACACTGCTCCAATGCACTCTTAACGGCCTGTACAATTGCCGCCAGTGGCTCTTGCAGCGCTTCAAGCACTTCGTTGGAGTTGAGCGTAAACAGACGTGGGATACCCTCGGCCAGGTTACGACCACGCACATCGATCTCCAGCACTTCGGTGGCTGGGTAAGCCGTGCCGATCTCCTGCTTGATACGCTCGGCGGTCGCTTCACCGATGAGGCTGCCGTAGTTGCGGCGCACATAGGTAACAATCGCTTCATCGAAGCGGTCGCCACCGACACGAACAGACTCTGAGTAGACGATACCGTTAAGCGAGATAACCGCGATCTCGGTAGTACCACCACCGATATCGACAACCATCGAACCGCTTGCCTCTTCTACCGGCAAGCCTGCACCGATCGCCGCCGCCATTGGCTCTTCAATCAGATAAACCTCACGGGCACCAGCACCGATTGCCGACTCTTTGATCGCACGACGCTCAACCTGAGTCGATTTACAGGGTACACAGATCAGTACGCGTGGGCTCGGACGCAAGAAAGAGTTGTTGTGAACTTTGCTGATAAAGTACTGCAGCATCTTCTCAGTCACGTGGAAGTCTGCGATTACCCCGTCTTTAAGTGGTCGGATAGCGGTAATGTTGCCGGGTGTGCGACCCAGCATACGCTTCGCATCGGCGCCTACAGCTGCCACAGATTTCTGATTGCCGTTAACACGAATAGCAACTACAGACGGCTCATCTAGAACGATATCTTGGTGGCGAACAAATATAAGGGTATTAGCGGTACCCAGGTCGATCGAGAGATCGCTGGAGAATAGGCCGCGAATTTTTTTAAACATCGGTAAACTGGTCCTGAACCTAGCCGTTTTGGCGGTGTTTTTAGAATCGCAACATACTAGCAATCAGAGGGATTTTGGGCAAGGCTCAAATGTGATACCTTAGCGCCCCTACACAGCTAACTTAAACCGTTTGAAAGCGCGCAAATCACTGAGTTAAAAGTGATTCTGCATTTACGCTATTTAACCCGTTGAAGACGAGACAGGAACGATGTCACTCGACCGATCTGACGTGGAACGTATTGCTTATTTGGCCCGCCTGGCTATCGATGAGCAGGACATCCCGCAATACACCGAAAACCTAAGCAGCATACTGCAACTCGTTGATGAGATGCAGGCGATCGATACCACTGGAGTAGAACCTCTGGCACATCCACTTGATGGCGAACAGCGACTGCGTGCCGATGAGGTGAGCGAGATGAATCAGCGCGAACAGCTTCAGAGCGTAGCACCAGCAACCGAGGAAGGCCTCTTCCTGGTTCCTAAAGTGATCGAGTAAGCGGGCGGATTATCTATTTATGCATACTAAAAGTTTGACTGAACTGGCTGCAGACCTGGCATCAGGTGCAGTTAGCAGCACTGAGTTAACCCAAGCCTACCTCGATCGCATCGCAGCGCTCGATAGCAAGTACAACTCATTTATCACCACCACACCTGAGATCGCCCTGGCACAGGCTAAAGCGGCTGACGAGGCTCGCGCAGCGGGCCAGGCAGGCGCTTATACAGGTCTACCAATTGCTCACAAGGACCTCTTCTGCACCGAGGGCGTGCGCACCAGCTGTGGCTCAAAGATGCTGGATAACTTCGAGTCACCTTACGATGCGACCGTCGTTGCCAAATTCAAAGCGGCCGGCGCGGTTATGCTGGGCAAAACCAATATGGATGAGTTCGCTATGGGCTCATCAAACGAATCGAGCTTCTACGGCGCCTCGCGCAATCCATGGGATACCGACCGGGTACCCGGTGGCTCATCGGGCGGTTCGGCAGCTGCTGTTGCTGCACGTCTGACGCCAGCGGCCACCGGTTCTGATACGGGTGGTTCAATCCGTCAGCCGGCGGCACTCTGTGGAATCACTGGCATCAAACCGACCTATGGCCGCGTGTCACGCTACGGTATGGTTGCCTACGCTTCATCGCTGGACCAGGGTGGCCCGATGGCACAGAGCGCTGAAGATTGCGCTCTGATGCTCAATGTTATGGCGGGTTTCGACAAGATGGACTCAACCTCGTCACAGCGCGATGTTGAGGACTACAGCGCCAAACTTAATGAATCAATCAGCGGTTTGCGCATCGGTGTACCAAAAGAGTACATGAGTGACGACCTCGACCCACAGATTGCTGAGCGCGTTCAAGCGGGCATTAAAGAGCTCGAGAAGCTTGGCGCCAGCGTAAAAGAGATCAGCCTGCCGCGTACGCGCATGTCGATCCCTGCTTACTACATTATCGCGCCAGCAGAGGCTTCATCTAATCTGTCACGCTTTGATGGGGTGCGTTACGGCCACCGTTGCGAAAACCCAGAAGATCTGATGGATCTATACACCCGCACCCGCAAAGAGGGTTTCGGTGCCGAGGTTAAACGCCGCATCATGGTAGGCACCTACGCACTCTGTGCCGGCTATTACGACGCCTACTACAACAAGGCACAGCAGATTCGCCGCCTGATTCAGCAGGACTTCCTTGCTGCATTTAACGAGGTGGATCTGATTCTCGGCCCAACAACGCCGCATCCGGCGTTTAAGATTGGCGCGAAGAACAACGACCCAGTCTCCATGTATATGGAAGATATTTTCACCCTGTCGCTTAACCTTGCCGGTCTGCCAGGCATGTCAGTGCCTTGTGGCACTGTTGAGGGGCTGCCGGTTGGTATGCAGCTGATCGGTAACTACTTCGACGAAGCGCGTCTGCTTAACGTGGCTCATCAGTTCCAACAGGTGACTGATTGGCACAAACAGACACCAGCTGGAATTTAAGGGGTTAAGACATGGAATGGGAAACCGTAATCGGGCTTGAGATCCACGTTCAACTCTCAACCCAAACAAAGATATTCTCCGGCGCCAGCACCGCCTTTGGTGCCGAGCCAAACACCCAGGCCTGTGCTGTTGATTTGGCACTGCCGGGCACACTGCCAGTGTTCAACGAAAACGCGCAGCGTATGGCGATTATGTTCGGTCTGGCGATCAACGCAGAGATCGGTAAGCGTGCAGTATTTGAGCGTAAAAACTACTTCTACCCAGACCTACCCAAGGGCTATCAGACGACTCAGTTGGAAAAGCCTGTCGTGGGCGAGGGTTATGTCGACATCACTACTGATGAAGGCAGCCGTCGCGTGCGTATTCACCACGCGCATCTTGAAGAGGATGCCGGTAAGTCACTGCACGAAGATTTTCACGGCATGTCAGGTATCGACCTGAACCGTGCTGGCACACCTTTGATCGAGATTGTCTCCGAGCCAGACATGCGCACCTCAAAAGAGGCAGCTGAGTATGCGCGTAAGATCCACGCTATCGTGACTACCCTCGGTATCTGTGACGGTAACATGGCAGAAGGTTCAATGCGTTGTGACTGTAACGTCTCTATCCGCCCAAAAGGTCAGGAAGAGTACGGTACCCGCACGGAGCTAAAAAACATCAACTCGTTCCGCTTCATTGAGCGCGCGATTGATACCGAAGTAGCGCGTCAGATCGACCTGATCGAAGATGGCGGCAAAGTGGTTCAAGAGACGCGTCTTTACGACCCTGATCGTAACGAGACGCGCTCAATGCGCTCGAAAGAGGATGCCAACGACTACCGCTACTTCCCTTGTCCGGATCTACTGCCAGTCGTTGTCGATGACGACTACGTCGAAGCCATTCGTGCAACACTGCCCGAACTACCTGATGCGCGCCGTGAGCGCTTTATCAGTGAGTACAACCTGTCTGACTATGATGCCGGTGTGCTTTCAGCTTACCGCCCACAAGCGGACTACTACGAGGCGGTTGTCGCAGCATCCAAGGATGCCAAACTGGCAGCTAACTGGGTGATGGGCGAACTGGCGAAGAACCTCAACGCCAACGACACCGACATCAAACAGAGCCCAGTGAGTGCCGAACAGCTCGGCGGTCTGCTACAACGTATTAAGGACAACACCATCTCGGGCAACATCGCCAAAAAGGTGTTTGAACATATGTGGAGCGATGGCGGCACAGCCGATGAGATCATCGAAGCGAAGGGCCTGAAGCAGGTAACTGACACCGGCGCGATCGAGAAGGTGATTGATGAAGTGATTGCCAACTCGACGCCGCAGGTTGAGCAGTACAAAGCAGCCGAGCCTGACAAGCGCGGTAAGATGATTGGCTTCTTTATGGGTCAGGTAATGAAGGCGACCGGCGGTAAAGCTAACCCTGGTGCCGTTACCGGCTTGCTGAAGAAAAAACTTGATGCACTCTGCGACTAAGCTAGCTTAATCAATTTAAACCCCGGTTCAATCGCAGCCGGGGTTTTTATTTTTAATCCAATTTTACGAGAGCCTTTTGCGTGATCACTGATCTAAACTTCTATCTGCTGGCGATACCAGCGCTATTGATTGTCGGCATCTCAAAAGGCGGATTTGGTGGCGGAATCGGCATGGTGGCCGTACCCATGCTCAGTCTCGTCATTTCACCGGTGGCAGCTGCAGCAATCTTGTTGCCAGTGCTATGTCTTATGGATCTGTTTGCTCTTCGTGGGTTTCGCGGGAAGTTCGATTTAAGCGTCATCAAACCCATACTTCCCGCTGCGCTGGTTGGTGTGCTGGCGGGTGCTTTCAGCTTTCACTTGATGAGCGAGCGCGGCATCAAGTTTATGATAGCGACACTAACCTTTCTCTTTTGTGCCGATGCGTTGATTAAAGCACTGCGCAAACGGCAAACACCGGCAAAAAAACCTAACGTTGTGCGCGCGAGTATCTGGTCATCCTTGGCGGGTTTTACCAGCTTTAGCGTTCATGCCGGCGGTCCACCTCTGAATATGTACCTGCTTCCACTTCGGTTGGAAAAATCACTCTATGTATCCACGACAGTGATTTTTTTTACCTTCATAAACTATGTGAAGCTGATCCCTTATGTCTCGTTAGGGCTCTTCGATCAGAGCATCCTGTTGACAGCACTCATCCTTGCGCCGATCGCCCCAGTCGGCATATGGCTAGGAATTTATATGCACAACCGAATTGATGAGCGCCTCTTCTACCAACTCTGTTACGCATTCCTATTTTTAACCGGTCTAAAACTGGGATACGATGCGCTGACAATGGCCTGATAACTGGAAACTGACCATGCAAGAGCTACTACAGAAAATTCACGCAATCGTGGGTGACAACGGACTGATCGCAGACGAGCGCGTTGCTCAGCGCTCCAACGATAGCTGGGGCCAGGGCAGCTGCCCGGCGGTTGCTATCGTTCGCCCAACGACGACCGAAGAGGTTTCGCAGGTGATGGCACTCTGCCATGCAGCCGGTCAAACCGTCGTTCCTCATGGCGGTCTTACAGGTCTAGCTCTGGGTGCGCAGTGTAAGCCAGGTGATCTGGTACTGAGCCTGGAGCGCATGAATCAGATTGAGCGCCTAGATACCAAGGGTGCCACCGTTACCGTCCAGGCAGGCGTAGTGATCGAAGAGCTGCAGAATCGTGCTGCCGCCGAAGATCTGCTGTTTGCAGTGGACTGGGGTGCGCGCGGCTCGGCTCAGGTCGGCGGCATGCTGGCCGCCAATGCCGGTGGCAACAAGGTGGTGAAATACGGCATGGCCCGTGCTCAGGTGCTTGGCCTAGAGGTTGTACTGGCCGATGGTCGCGTAATGAGCAATATGCGCGAAACCATCAAAGACAACTCCGGCTATGACCTCAAACAGCTATTTATCGGCTCAGAAGGTACGCTCGGCATCATCACTCGCGCAGTGCTGCGCCTCTGGCCATCAGCACCTGCCCGTCAAACTGCTCTGGTTGCCTGTAGTGATTTTGACTCGGTACTCGAACTTCTGAACCGCCTCAAACAGACTCTCGAGGGTAAGCTCTCTGCGTTTGAAGCACTCTGGAGCTCCTTCTACAACTTCATGACGATTGAGACTGGTCGCAACAAGGAGTTCATCAAAGCTGAGCACCCCTTCTATGTGCTGGTCGAATCCGAGTGTGTAGACGCCGAACGCGGCCGCGAGCAGTTCCTTGAGGTGCTCGGTGAGCTACTTGAACAAGAGATTATTGTTGACGCCGTGATCGCTGAGACTAACCAGCAAGCCGCAGACCTCTGGGCGATGCGCGACGATATTGACGCGATGGTAGAGAACCTGAGCCCGCTGATCGCTTACGACATCTCACTGCCACTGCGCGATATGGAGGAGTACACCCGCCGCGTCAATGAGATGCTGGCCGAGAAATATGCCTCGCACACCTGTCTAACTTTTGGTCACCTTGGCGATGGCAACATCCACTTCTGTGTGGGTCCGGTTGACGATAAACCTTCCATCGACAAGCTGGTCTACAGCCTGCTGCAGGAGTACGGCGGTTCAATCTCAGCCGAGCACGGTGTTGGCCTGGGCCGCAAGAACTACCTGCACTACTGCCGCTCAGAGGTTGAAATAGAGATGATGCGCGCCATGAAACGCGCCTTTGATCCAACGGGCATTCTTAACCCCGGGAAGATTATCGACCTCTAATCAGCGCGCCTGCTTGGCCTGCCTGAGCGCTTGCGCATAGGCATAGAGAGACTTTGCTCGGGTTGTCAGTACTGCGATGAAGATCAGCAGACACCCGAGCAACTGCATCGGCTCCATCCGTTCACCGTACCAAATCGCAGCGAAGATCGCGACCCAGACAGGCTCCAGCGTAAGTACCAGAGCTCCGTGTCCTGCCGGTGCTAATTTGAAGCTGTAGGTCTGGATCAGGAAACGAGCAGCCGAACCCAGAAGCACGCTCGCTGCAAACCAGCCCCAAATACCGGACATATTGACGAGCTCCCAGTTCTCAAAAAACCAAGAGATAGGAATTAGCAGCAGCCCAACCGTCACCAACTGGATAGCTGTTAACGCAATTACAGATGTCTTTACCGCGGCACGCGCACTCAGATTGATAAATATGGCAAAAAAGAGCGCAGAGGCAAGATAGCTCCACTCACCGATGCCGAACACAAAGTGAGAGTCGAGCGATAGGGCCGCCAATCCCGCACAGGCTATCGGCAAAGCAAGCCAGACCGCGCGACCGGCCCGCTCGCCAAAAAAGATCGCAATAAGAGGTGCTAAGAGCGCTCCCATACTGGTAAGGAATCCGCCGACCCCCATATGGGTTCCCAGATGCAGTCCAAACACCCAGAAGGTAATCCCAACGGCAAAAACAGCTCCAACCAAAAAAACTCGACCGGTATCCCGAGCATGAAATCGACGTAGATCACCGATAGAGAAAGCCGCTAGCAGGAGCCCAGCAGTAAAAAACCTCAGCCCCATAAAGAGCATGGGCGGCAGCCCTACTAAGACCTCTTTCGAAAAGATCCAACTCGAAGCGGCCAGCAAGGTAACAAGTATGAGCAGCAAATCAGCTTTGAAAGGGTGGGTGCGCACGCGGGGAACTCAGAGTGGAAAAGGCCTATGTTAACGTTTTTCGATATACTTCGCTCATGCAAAATAAGCCTCTTCCAATTGATCAAATCCTGCCAGAGCTTGCCCAGACCCTAGCTCAACACCCAGTTGTAATTCTGCAAGCGGAGCCGGGAGCCGGCAAAACGACTCGAGTACCGCTGGCATTGATGGTGCAGGATTACGTTCAAGGCAAGATATTGCTGCTCGAACCACGCCGCGTGGCTGCTCGTTCTGCTGCACAGTATATGGCACAGTCACTGAATGAGTCGGTGGGCCAGCGCGTTGGCTACTCTATGCGCCTAGATCGCAAAGTAAGCCGTGACACCAAAGTGGAGGTGATTACCGAGGGGCTTCTGGCTCGAAGGCTAATCTCAGACCCAGAGCTCTCTGGCGTTTCGCTGGTTATCTTTGATGAGTTCCATGAGCGCAGTATCCATACAGACCTGGGTCTAGCGCTCTGCCGTGAAGTAGCAGCACTGCGTGACGAGCCGCTTCGGCTACTTGTGATGTCCGCCACACTAGATACAGAGAAGCTGAGTAATCAGCTGGGTAACGCACCGGTACTCAGCAGCCCTGGGCGCAGCTATCCGATTAACATACAGCGCTCAAACAGCCCGATTAATCGCTTTGAACTGCTTGATGCACTCGAGCGTCGCTGTCGAAACGCCCTATCGATTGACGGGGATGTATTGGTTTTTCTACCCGGGCGCGCCGAGATACGCCAGCTAGAACGCAGGCTCAATGAGCTCTGGCACGACAGACCGGAAATTAGCGTTAGGCCGCTCTACTCTGGCGTCAACGACGCCAGTGTCCTAGAGCTTTTCAACGCGGCACCCGCCGGTGAAAAACGCTTTATTTTAGCGACATCCATCGCCCAAACATCGATCACACTACCTGGGGTGACCTGCGTTATTGACTCCGGACTCGAAAGGCGCCCGATTTTCAATCCGCGTCTAGGGCTATCGCGACTGTCGACAGAACGTATTAGTGCCGCAACGGCGACCCAGCGCGCCGGCCGAGCTGGCCGCGTAAGAGCGGGTATCTGCTATCAAACTTGGAGTGACGATCAACAGAGTCAACTCATCGACCATGACCGCCCGCAGATCACTCAGGTCGACCTAAGCGATACCCTGCTGCTTCTCCTTAGCTGGGGGGTGAGCCAAATTGATGATCTGGAGTGGATTGAACGCCCGTCCGAAACCCTCTGGCGTGCAGCGCTGGAACAGCTGACAGCCCTTGGGGCTATCGATTGGCGTGACCAACGACCTACGCTAAGTGAACTGGGTAAGCGCATGTGCCAGATTCCTGCCGAACCGCGCGTTGCGCGGTTGTTGCTCTGGGCAGAATCCTTGGGTGCATCGAACCTCGGCGGGCAATTAGCGGCACTTATCAGCGATCCACCACGTCAACGTCACGCAGATCTGCGTCAGGCACTAGAGCAGATACCCAGAAACAAGCAGTTGGGCCAAATAGCAAAACGCTTTGAACAGTTGCTCGGTACGCCAGAGTACCGAGATAGCCAAGACCCGAGAGACACTCAGGATTGGGATATCTCAGAACTGCTGCTGCCCGCCTATAGCGACCGCGTCGCCCAATGCGTTGACCAGTCAAACGGTCGATTTCGCTTGACCAACGGCACGGCCGTTCGCCTGGATCCAACTGATCCTCTGTGTCGTTCGCCCTATCTGATATGTATCGACCTGGGCGGTCGAGAGGATCAAGCAGAGCTGCGCCTCTCACTCGCTCTCCCAGTAAGTATTGATCTGATAAAAACTGTGCTCAGTGAGCAGATTCAACAGCAGAAGGAGCTACGCTGGGAGGGTGAACATCTGCGTGCAGTTAATCTTATGCGCCTTGGCAAACTCGAGCTGGAGCGTAGCGAGGCCCAATCCATATCGGATAGCGCCCGCGCATCAGCCTGGTGTGAACGCATCCGTAAAGAGGGACTCAACACTCTGCCAACTTGGCAAAATTTAGCCCCTTGGCTAGCTCGCGTACGCTACCTTGCCCGTAACCAAGAGCGAACGTCAGAACCCGTTGAGCTTCCCCTATTCGATGATGCCACGCTGCTCAAACGTCTAGACGAGTGGCTCGTCGATGCCCTCAGATCTATTAAACAGCGATCAGAACTCGGAAAGATCGATCTAAAAACTCAACTTCTGAACATCCTGCCTTGGCAGATAACGCAGTGGCTCGATCAGTATGCCCCACAAACTTACACGGCCCCATCTGGGCGCACTGTAAAAATCGATTATAACGCCGAGATACCGAGTATCAGTTTGAAGCTGCAAGAGATGTTTGGAGAACAAGCTTCTCCCACCACAGGTCTCGGACTGCCCATCCGAGTTGAGCTGCTCTCGCCTGCAGGCCGCCCTCTGGCAATGACAACCGATCTCGCCCATTTCTGGCAAAACATATACCCAGAGGTGCGCAGAGAGAACCGGGGGCGTTATGCGAAACATCCTTGGCCGGAGGATCCGCTAAAAGCTGAAGCCAGCCACCTCACTAACGCTGCGCTCAGGCGCAAGAGCGCTGAGTAGCGTCGAAGGTTCTGATATAATCACGCCAGTTTTAATCGCACTCATTAGATAGGAGTTTTCTGTGGAAGAACCGATAGCACCGGGAGATTATGACTGTTGTGAGAGCGGCTGCGAGCCCTGCGTTTGGGATGTCTACCGGGCAGAGATGACACAGTGGCGAGCCGCACAGGCAGCAAAAAACACAGAGGGGAGTCCTGTAACGGAATCTTCCGAGGAATCTTAGACTCCAAAACAGTTCGTATCTCAGAGTGGAACCTAAATGGATATTTCGCCGCTTGAGAGTGGCGCCGAAAACCGACAGGATCCTATTTCTAAAAAGTTAATCTGTATCTACAGGTATCTCCTAAATGATTTACGACGTTATTGTTCTCGGCACAGGAATCCTCGGTTTATCAACCGCGATGCAACTTCTTGAAAAGTACCCGGGGAAAAAGGTTCTGGTCTTAGACAAAGAGCAGCACTGCGCAGCCCACCAAACAGGCAACAACTCCGGCGTCATACATGCCGGTGTCTACTACACGCCCGGCACTCTTAAAGCGAAGTTCTGTCTCGAGGGGAACCGACTCACTAAAGAGTTCTGTGAGCGTGAAAACGTCCCATTCGATACATGTGGCAAGTTGCTTGTTGCAACTAACGAGCTTGAGATGACTCGCATGCGCGCGCTTTGGGAGCGCACCGCCGCCAACGGGCTGGAGCGTTACTGGCTAGACTCAGACGAGCTGCAAGCGCGAGAACCCAACATAACAGGTATTGGAGCGATCTTCGTTCCTTCCAGCGGAATCGTGGACTACTCAGCTGTCTGTCGCGCGATGGAGAAATCGATCAAAGCGGCCGGTGGTGAGATCAGATATGGCGCTCAGATCAAAGAGATCAAGGAGTACCCTGATAAGGTCGAATTGATGAGCGAGCGAGACACTTTTACTGGCAAGTACCTAATTAGCTGTGCAGGTCTGATGTCGGACCGCGTAATACGGATGCTCGGGCTCACCCCAGACTTTACGATCTGTCCGTTTCGTGGCGAATATTTCCGTCTTGCGAGCAAGCACAATCAGATCGTCAATCACCTGATCTATCCCATCCCGGACCCCTCCATGCCCTTCTTGGGAGTGCATCTTACTCGCATGATCGATGGCAGCGTCACGGTAGGGCCCAACGCCGTGTTAGCATTCAAGCGAGAAGGCTACAAGAAAACAGACTTTTCGCTCAAAGACACCGTTGAGACGTTGAGCAACCAGGGTATCTTGCGACTACTGGCCAAGAATATGCAGCCGGGACTGACCGAAATGAAAAACTCAATGTTCAAACGCGGCTATCTAAAAGAGGTCAACAAATACTGCCCAAGCATTGAACTCGAGGACTTAGAGCCGTATCCAGCGGGCGTTCGGGCCCAGGCGGTGTCGCCAGATGGGAAGCTAATCGACGACTTCAAATTTGTTCACACAAAGCGAACGATAAACGTCTGCAACGCGCCCTCGCCTGCCGCGACCTCATCACTTCCGATCGGGCGACATATCCTCGGGCTTGCCAGTGAACAATTTGATCTCTAGAAAATTTGCGGATTCCGATCGAACTAATTGAGCGCCTTCAACTCCAGCGAACTCAGTTCGCCCTTCTCTTCATGCTCGACGCGCACGAGTGCGAAGGACTTGTCAGGGACGAGCCAGAGCGTATCTCTAACGTCTCCCGCCTGACGCTGCCAGCGCTCGGCCAGCATCTCACCCCAGGGAGTTCCAACAGCCTCCTCCCCAAGCAGTTGATATTGGTAATTTCGAGTATCAGAGCGAGCTACCAATCGGTATTCCAATGAATTAGAGGCTGCTCCACAGTGTCGGTCGATCTGTATTTGCAAACTATGTGATAAGGGATCAAGAACGACTCCATCAACTTGATAGCTCTGAGCCTTTCCTTTGTAGTTGGAATTCACCGTTCCAGTTGCACTATCCACGCTGATTTGAGTCGTTCTGGCGCCCAGCCCCTTCTGCTCTTTGAGATACTCAGATGTCGCCAACTGACCGTCAATAAGCTGCATTGAGCTCTTCTCGTTAAGACTGACAATGAGCAGTGACATCGACTGCGACAACACCCAGTTATCAGTCCCAGCAGACTCTAGCCGACGAGTCGCTTCAGTTCCCATACCCTGGTACGCAACTTGATAGACCCAGTTCTGATCACGCTGAGCCTCGAGCAAGTTTCTGGCACAGTCGCTAGCTTGGGCTAGAGGTGCAAACAACGCTAGTCCCAACAGCATCGCGGGCTGTGCCAAGAGGTCGGCCCCCTTTTTCATCCATACCTTGGGCAGTACTAAGAGGTCTGACCCCTTTTTAACAATATTCATTCAGGCGCTCTCATAAAAACACTAAAAAGGGGTCTGACTCCACTGTAAAATTTTAGGTTAAAGCATCACCCATGAACCAAAAATGAAAAAGGCAGCCGAAGCTGCCTTTTCTATGCTCAGTAGGTTTTAGCCGCGCATCACTGCAACGTCTTCCGCCTGCAAGCCTTTATCCGTTGTACCAACACTAAAGGTGACCTTCTGCCCCTCGTTCAGAGAACGATGACCACGGCCGCGGATGTTACGGAAATGAACGAATACATCATCTCCTTCAGAGCGAGTAATGAAGCCCCAACCCTCTTTAACATTGAAGAACTTAACGGTACCCACTTCACGACCTTCAGCGTTGTCGTCGACATACAGATCATCGTCTGATGTATCTGCAGCAGCCGAGGCTGAGCCTGAGCCCGCTACAAAGGTACTCACCAGCACTGCAACGAACGCAACGCCAAGAACGCCCACATAATTGTCGACACCGAGAACCTGCCAAGCAGCAGCGATCACGGCAACCGCAACAAAACTAATAACTATATTTTTTACCAATTGCGAACCACTCATCTATCAAATTGTCTCTTGTTATTCGAAATTACAGTCTAAATTTGCCCAAATGACGCTCTATTAAATCTTTGCAAGATCGTCAGCAACCCGCAGATATATCCTACTAACCAATTTTTTTCAACAACTTAGCCCATTTCACGCCTAGTACTTAAGGCTAGTGTCAGCTCTTAGGCCCCGCACTTCGGTGGCATCGACAAGAATTGTAACCATACTGGTATAAAGAGAACGGAAGAATCTCATATAATCGTGCGCCGCGTTGGTTGGAAAGCCGCTAGAAAGCGGTCAGAGAGCCGCGAGTAAGCGGTAGCGGAGCAGCGAGAAAGCTGTAAATAAGCGCCGCAGTACTGTTTAACAGGAGCAACAAGATGTCTGATAGTGCCCGACTCGACGATCTAGAGTCACGCATTGCCTTTCAGGAGGATGCGATCGATAAACTCAGTGACGTTATCGCTCGTCAGGAGAAAGAGCTAGACCAGCTCAAGCGGATGGTGCTGATTTTGAGCACCCAAATTCGCAACTTCGATACAGGTGATGACGCGGCTAAAGCGAACGAGATTCCACCGCACTACTGAGAGGGTTCGAGCTTGCGCAGGGCGTAGATATCAAAACGACCCGATTTGCCCTCCAGCGCATAATCGGGCTGTGGTCCCTCGATACAGGGTGCTTTGCGGGGACGCTTGACCACAACCCGGCAACGAGCACTCTCCAGCGCCGCCGCCAGCAACTCAGCACTGTCCTCATCAGCACCCACTAACGAACGAAAAGCGAGCATCTCTTTTTTGACCTGAGCACTCTTCTGGGAGTGAGGAAACATCGGATCGACGTAGACGACATCTGCTTCACCTTGATGCCTATTCAGCCAGTCAACTGATTGACCCGAATCAAAGCTCAGGCGTTGGACAATATCCATAATCGCTGGATCATCGGTGCACTGAGCTCGCTCGAGACCATCCTGAAGCAGCGCTGCAACCAGCGGATTACGCTCCACCATCTGTACCTTTGAGCCCAGCGTCGCCAGCACGAATGCATCCCGCCCCAAACCTGCGGTCATATCAGCGATATAGGGTTTAAATGAACTTGATACGCCACAGGCTTTGGCGATCTGCTGCCCCTGCCCGCCACCAAACTGACGCCGGTGATTGACCGCACCTGAGAGGAAATCCACCTGCACGGGACCCGGTCGTTTACGTCCTGTGGTACAGAGTGATACACCCTCAGCACCAAACACCAATAACTGTTCGAAGCGGCTATCATCGTCCAGAGACCACTCTGTCAGCAGTTCAGCACCGACCTGCTCAGCCAGCGCTGTTGCCGCAGAAATAAATGGAGGTTCAGCCGCGATTGCGAGCATCAGGCACTCATACCCCAGACGGCTAGCAGCCCGAAGCCCAGCAGCAAACGGTAGATAACGAACGGACGCATGCCGATACGATCAAGCCAGCTCAAGAACAGATGGATACAGGCCCAAGCACTCAGCGCTGCGATCAATGCTCCTACACCCACCATCATCCAAGGTGCATCAGCTCCCTGTTCTATCAGGTCGAGAGTTTTCAGCGTCCCTGCACCCAAAATGACTGGAATCGACAACAGAAAGGAGAAACGCGCCGCACTTTGACGCTCATAACCCAGTGCCAGCGCGGCAGTAATAGTAATACCCGAACGTGAAGTTCCAGGGATCAGCGCGATCGCTTGTGCAATACCGATCACAAGCGCTTCGGGAATGCCGAGCGACTCCATCTTTTTGGTCGCGCGATTAGTGGCATCAGCCCATCCGAGCAGAACGCCAAAAATGAGTGTGGTCGCCGCGATAACGAGGATCGATCGACCATACTGATCAATAAAATCACCCAGCAGCAAACCCGCGAGAATAGCCGGTAATGTAGCGAGCACTACCAACCAACCGAGCTTCGCTTCGCTCGAGCGCTGACCAAAAAGCGACAGCGTCGAAGCTTTGGCAATAGTAAAGACCTCAGTGCGGAAGTAGATAACCACCGCGCAGAGAGTGCCGACATGCACACCAACATCAAAGGCTAAACCCTGATCCTCCCAACCAAGTAGCTGCGATGGCAGTATTAGATGCGCAGAGCTTGAGATCGGCAGGAATTCGGTCAGCCCCTGGATCAGGGCAAGAATAATGGTGTGTATCCAATCGCTGAGTGTCACTGTTCGTCCTTTTTCTTCCAGCTACCTTCACGCAGATAGACAGGCTGTGCCTCTTCTGGCGCAAGCGCACGGCCCGCATTGAACTCTCTCTCGGCCAGTTGCACCATGATCCTTGCAACCGGGTAAATCTCGGGTAGGCAGCGTACTACACTCGCCTCTATTTTCGACGAGTTTGCCAGATAAACAGCACCGCTACCGGCCAGTGTCCATTTACCCTCAACAGCGAGCGCTACATCAGCCGGCGCGCTAACCCGCTCTTCGTGCAACGGTTTGAGATCGCCATCAACCAGCTGATAACAGCACCAGTAGACCTCGTCCATCCGAGCATCTAGTGCTGCGAGGATATACTCAGCGCCCGGAGCCTCCTCCAGCGCGCGCCATGCCATCGTTTCGAGGGTGGAAACACCCACAACCGGCGTTTCATAGGCCAGGGCCAACCCCTGTGCAGCTCCAGTAGCAATTCGTATGCCAGCAAATGAGCCCGGACCTCGACCAAAAGCAACAAGATCAAGATCCTTCACACGCAGTTGTGCTTCGGCCAGCACAGCCTCAACCATTGGCAGCAGTAGGTGCGTATGTTGGCGTGGCGCAATTTCAAAGCGATCAAACTTACCGGCATCGCAATGTAGTGCAACAGAGCACGCGTCAGTTGCTGTATCTAGCGCGATAATCTGCGCCATATCTGTCTCCTCAATCTAATCAATTGATAGCTACCTTAGAGCAGCTTGTTACCCCAGGCGGGCATCAGATCTTGCTGCAGATCTAGCTGAGAGAGTATGCGAGCAACGATAAAGTCGACCATAGCGTTGACGCTCTCAGGTTTATGATAGAACCCCGGAGATGCCGGTACCACGACGGCACCCATACGCGTTAGCTTCAACATGTGCTCGAGATGTATCTCGGAGTATGGCGCTTCACGAGGCACCAGTATCAACTTGCGACGCTCCTTGAGTGTCACGTCAGCCGCACGCTCGATAAGATTATTACTGGCCCCAGTGGCTACCGCCGACAAGGTTCCTGTGCTGCAGGGGCAAATAACCATCGAACTCGGCGCACCAGAGCCTGAAGCGACCGGAGCGAACCAATTCTCGCGGCCAAAGACGCGAATCTGCCCCTCAGCTGCACCGTAAAACCCAGTCAGAAACGACTCTTGAGCTTCAGGGGTTCCCGGCAACTTAATCTCCGTCTCAGCAGCGGTAACAACCTGAGCAGCTTTACTAATCATAACCAGCACCTGCACCTTTTGAGCGACAAGGCACTCGAGTAGGCGCAATGCATACTGCACACCAGATGCGCCGGTTATCGCTAGACTAACTCTACGCGGACTATCCATCTATTTACGCTCCCTTAGCGCCTCTATTAGGCGTTCATGTATACCACCAAAGCCGCCATTGGACATCACGACCAGTTCAGTTCCCGAAGTCGTCGCTGCGACAACCTGTTCAATCATCGCATCAAAATCGCCGAACACCTGTTGGTTCGATGCGGCAGCTACTGCTTCATCCAGCGACCAGCCCTGCTCTGCGGGTTGATACCAAAAAACCTGATCTGCAGCTTTAGAAGAATTAGCTAACTGGTCGCTAAACACGCCCTGTTTCATCGTATTTGAGCGGGGTTCAATCACCGCGACAATCCTCGCATCGGGCTTAACTCTTCTGAGCCCCTCAAGCGTGGTCGCTATGGCGGTCGGATGATGAGCAAAGTCATCATAGAGTGCGACGCCATTAATCTCCTCACGCAACTCCATCCGGCGTTTTACTGAGCGGAACTGACTCAGCGCCTCAGCTGCGGCCTCCAGTGTTACGCCCACATGTCGGGCCGCTAAAGCAGCGTGTAGCGCGTTTACTTGATTGTGTGTACCACTCAGCGTCCAGCTCACACGCGCACGCTCGCCTTGTTGCAAACAGAGCGTGAACTGTTGCGGGTTCTCTTCGCTAACCTCTATCCAGGCGTCTGCCTCAGGCGTTTCGCCAGTCTGAAGCAAATCTGACCAACGGCCCTGCTCAAGAACCCTGTTTAACGCCTCGTTCTCTCTGGGCGAGATAATCTGCCCCTCACCGGGAACAATGCGCACCAGATGGTGGAACTGGCGTTCAATCGCGTGCAGATTGTCGAAGATATCAGCATGGTCGAACTCTAGGTTGTTCATAACCAGAGTGCGCGGCGAATAGTGAATAAATTTAGAGCGTTTATCGAAAAATGCGGTGTCGTACTCGTCCGCCTCGATAACGAAAAAGTCTGTCTCGCCCACGCGCGCGGAGCGCTCGAAATTGAGCGGGACACCACCAATAAGGTAGCCTGGTCTCATGCCGGCATACTCGAGTATCCAAGCCAGCATACTAGCCGTTGTGGTCTTTCCGTGGGTGCCGGCAACAGCCAACACCCAGCGATCAGCCAACAGATGATCGTGCAACCATTGTGGACCCGAGCAGTAGTGCAGCCCTCGATTAAGAACCGCTTCCACGCAGGGATTACCTCGCGACATCGCATTACCGATGACTACCAAGTCAGGTGGAGGGTCGAGCTGCGCCGGATCATAACCCTGAATTAGCTCGATACCCGCCTGCTCCAGCTGCGTGCTCATCGGTGGGTAAACGTTTTGATCTGAACCGGTCACTCTGTGGCCGAGCTCGCGCGCCAGCAGTGCCAGGGACCCCATAAAGGTGCCGCAGATACCCAAGATGTGCAGGTGCATCAAGGCAGACTCCGTAAACTGAAGGGAAAAAGGCCGAATATCTAAGACCTTAGCCGAAAAAACGGCTATGCCGCGGTGCAATAGACTAACAACTCCCCTATAATTTGCATCCTATTTTTCCCTCCAAAAAACACCGAGGCCAACCAACCGATGCAGTTACTTAGCTCTTTTCTAAAGCACAATAAAACTGACCAGGATCTGGTTGAAGTCATTGAAGTACTGATGATCGCCTGCAAAGAGGTAGCACTGCAGCTGCGTGAGGGAGCCTTGGCCGGCGTCTTGGGCACCAGCACACTGACCAACGTACAGGGCGAGACCCAAAAGAAGCTCGACATCGTCTCCAACGACATTATCAAAAAGGTCCTGTTGGATAACCGTTTGGTACGTGGCGTCGCATCAGAGGAGGAGGACAAGCCTGTCTGGGGCGATCGAGATGGTCGCTACTTAATTACCTTCGATCCGCTCGATGGCTCATCTAATATCGATATCAATGTATCGGTAGGTACAATTTTTTCTATTCTCGAGGCACCTAAGCCCTGGGCGAAACAGGATGAAGCTGAATTCCTGCAGGCGGGTCGCCGTCAGGTCGCGGCGGGCTACGTACTCTACGGCCCATCTGCTGTATTGGCGCTGACCACAGGCAAAGGCGTAAACATGTTCACGCTGGCCCACACCGGTGACTTCATTCTCACCGAAGAGAACGTCAAAGTACCCGAAGAGACTGCTGAGTTCGCCATCAATATGAGCAACCAGCGTTTTTGGGAGCCAGCAATGCAGTCATACATTAGTGATCTGATCCAGGGTGAAGCGGGTCCGCGCGAGAAGAACTACAACATGCGTTGGATCGCATCGATGGTGGCTGAAATCCATCGCCTGCTGACACGCGGTGGTATCTTTACTTACCCATGGGACTCACGCGATCCGAAGAAACCAGGTAAATTGCGCCTGATGTACGAAGGCAATCCAATGGGGATGCTAATAGAACAGGCGGGCGGTGGAGCCACGACCTGTTACGAAGAGATTCTCGATATCGAACCGGACGACATTCACCAGCGTGTCTCTGTCGCCATGGGCTCGAAGAAAGAGATCGAAACGTTGAAAGCTTACCATCGCACCCAGACAAAGAACTGACTATAATCGCGGCCACGAACTAATGGCCAAACAGCTTACACTTAACTGATAGGAAGCAAGCATGAGCTTTGAAAAAGTACCTGCGGGCAAAGATCTGCCCAACGATATCTATGTAATCATCGAGATCCCAGCTGAGAGCTCGCCAGTAAAATACGAGATCGACAAAGATGCAGACGCAATCTTCGTTGACCGTTTTATGGCTGCGCCTATGTTCTACCCTGCTAACTACGGCTACGTGAACAACACCCTGGCAGACGACGGTGACCCACTGGACGTATTGGTACTGACTCCACACCCAGTAATGACTGGCTCTGTAATCCGTTGCCGTCCAGTCGGTATCCTCAACATGACTGACGAAGCGGGCGAAGATGCTAAGCTCGTCGCTGTGCCACACGAAAAACTGAGCCAGGCTTACAACGACATCAACGATGTTGATGACCTGTCTGACCTGCTGAAAGATCAGATCTCTCACTTCTTCGAGAACTACAAGAAGCTTGAGAAAGGTAAGTGGGTTAAGGTTGAAGGCTGGTCAGACGCTGCTGCTGCGCGCGCTGCAATCGAACAGTCTGCGGCTGCGTACGAAGCTGCCAAGTAAGCAACACTCATACACCAAACCCGCCAGTTCGACTCGGCGGGTTTTTTTATATCCGCACGCTCGATTTAACAAACTTGCGTGAGGCACCAAGTCACATTAAGGTGCGTTCAAGATTTTTACAGGACTGCAGTCATGAGCCGACCCAATTTAGACGAGATCAAACAGGTTTACATCGAGTCTGATCTACTTTTCAGCGAATCCGAAGTGGCACAGGCGATCGATAAAATGGGCGCAGAGATCAGCGCAGATCTCGCTGACCAAGATCCAGTTATCTTCTCAATCATGAATGGTGGATTGGTCATTGGTGGCCAACTCTTGACGCGCCTGAACTTCCCCCTGGAAGCGAGCTATCTGCACGCAACGCGTTACCGCAACACCACCTCAGGCCATGAACTTGAGTGGAAGGTGCCGCCAATGATCGAATTCAAGGGCCGACCTGTGCTCGTGGTTGACGACATTCTCGATGAGGGTCATACGCTGGTTGAGGTGATGAAACACTTCGAACGTGAAGGCGCTTCATCTGTTGAGGCTGCCGTTCTGATCGATAAAGAGCACGACCGCAAGGCGATTCCCGGACTCAAAGCCCGTTACACAGGCCTTACCATACCTGACCGTTACATCTTCGGTTACGGCATGGACTACAAGGGTTACTGGCGCAACGCGCCGGGTATTTTTGCGGTGAAAGGGCTGTAACCGGTCTTTAATATTTTTCATTGTCAGTCTGGTGGAATTCGTTAGACTGACAATTGAGAAAAATAACAAGGACGACCAATGACAGAGATTGACGTTCTATTGATCAGCAGTGCGGCTCTCGCCCTTTGGCTTTTCAACTTAAGAAGAAAATCTCAGCCTTGCTCCGAATCCTCTCGCCGAAGCAAAGCTAAAGTCTGAATCCCGGTTTAAACCTGGGTCTGCATTCGAAAAGGCGCTTGATGCCTGTCAGGCGGCTAGGTGTTTAACTCGCCATAAAGCTCAACAAACGCCTGCGTCAGCTTATGCTTGGGTGCCAAGTAGATCAGCGGCTTAGCCTCCATATGTGACTCCTTCATCTTTACTGAAGCGGGCACTCGAGTTTTCAGTACCGGTAGTTTCTGCTCTTCCAGACTGGCAATAATTTTTGCCGGCAAAGAGGCACGCGGCTGGAACTGATTTACCACTATCCCCTCTAATATTAACTTCTCGTTATGATCCGCTTGAGTTTCACGTAGGTTATGAACCAGCGAATAGAGCGCCTGACGGGCAAACTCATCGCAATCAAACGGGATTAAACAGCGCTCAGCAGCACAAAGTGCTGACAGCGAAAAGAAGTTAAACGCAGGTGGAGTATCAATGTAGATCGCATCGTAGTGCTGCTCTAACTGCTCACACAGATCTCTTAACTTGTAGATTTTGTGGCGCGACTCCAGCTTGGATTGCAGATCCCCAACTTCAGGGTTGGACGGCAGGATATCCAAGTTTTCAAACGGCGTAGAGTGACAGTAGTCGCTCGCCTGTTTAGCTGTTACCGAAAAGCTCAGAGTCGATTCAAAGTAGTCACTAATATCGAGCTCTGGCAGATCAGAGTCATCACCGAGTAGATAGTGTGTCGAGTTACACTGGGGATCGAGATCAATAACCAGTGTGCGATTACCACTCTGCGCGCTGACAGCGGCCAGATTAACGGCGACGCTGGACTTACCCACACCACCTTTCTGATTAAAAACGACTCGGCGCATAAGCGCTCCTCTACTTTAAATTACACACCTTTGAATCGCGAAAAGCCTCGCACCGGCTAGCCCTGAGAGAGCAACTCTCGCAGATCGATGATGGCTGCATTCGCCCGCGATATATAGGACGCCATCACCAGCGAATGGTTGGAGAGCAAACCGAACTCAGTGCCGTTTAGAATCATCGGACTCCAGATGGTGTTCTGCGTCGCCTCCAGCTCTCGGACAATCTGGCGCAGACTCACAACAGCATTTTTCCGCTCAAGAGATTGCTGAAAGTCGAGTTCGATGGCATTCAAAATATGGATCAACGCCCAAGCAGTCCCTCGCGCTTCATAGAAAACATCATCTATCTCCATCCAAGGCGTCTGCACTTCGACCTCGGCCGCTACTGCTGTAGATTGATCGGCACCGCTGGTTCCCGCTAGGTCGGTATTCAGGCGTTTCTGCCCAACACTGGCGCTCAAGCGCTGGGACAAACTGCCTAAGCGGGTCGAAACGTCACCCAGCCAATCCCGCAAGTTATCAGCGCGCGCGTAAAACTGCGTATTCTCTGCTGAAGCACTCGATAGATTTTGGTGGTAGGCGTAAAGCGATCCAAGGGCGTCCCTGTACTCACTCTCGGTAGAGGGTAATAGCCATGAGTTGTTGTCAAAATGCAGTCTCGGTTCTGCCGCGGCAAGGTCAGGCTGTTCGGTTGATTGCGACTGCGAACGGCTGAAGGTTTTGCGCATCGCGCGGCTCAGATCTCGCGCCTGAACCAGCACACCAAACTCCCAGTTGGAGATATTATCCAGCCAGACTCCCGGTGGAGTTCGATCGTTAGACATATAGCCACCTGGCTTGTCCAGCAAAGTCTCCACCAGAGAGATCAGCGTGCTAGTTGTATGAGAGCCAACAACGACTTCAGATTGTTCAGCAGCGGCACGCTCGGCCGCAGTAGCACGCACATCAAACTGTGATGGAGCCCAACTCCAATAAATGCCAATAACAATCGCAGCGAAGAGATAGAGTGCCAGCACAATCCCCAGCGGGAATAACAGGCGACTTCCGCGGGTAGCACTGTATCGGTCCCATAAATCTAGCCAACGACGTTGGAGCGACTGCATTTTTGTACCTCAAATTTTGATTATGCTGCACTGCACTATAAACAGTTCCACAATAGCAGGGATGGTGAATAGGGCAAAGTCCTATTGTTAAGCGCTTATCTGACGCATCGATGAACGACAAGAAGGATTGACGAAACTTTGTAGATATGTTCGAGGAAACTGTCGATAAATGTCACACATCTACCTCATTTTGCCATTATTTTCGCTGGACATTCCAACCTAGATTACGCACACTATCGACCAATGTAGAAGAGGCCCTGTTTGCTCTCTTCTCCCTCTATCTGCCGCGATATGGCAGCCATTTAGTTGTTTTAGGAAAGTCTGATGGATATCCGCAAAGTCAAAAAACTTATCGAACTCCTCGAAGAGTCAAACATCAACGAAATTGAGATCAAAGAGGGCGAAGAGTCAGTTCGTATCAGCCGCGGTTCATCAGTAGCACCAATGGTACAAGCAGCTCCTGTTATGGCTGCACCGGCTCTGGCAGCGGCTCCAGCACCTGTTGCTGCACCAGCGGCAGAAGCGGCGCCCGCAGCACCTGCTGGACACACAGTTAACTCTCCGATGGTTGGTACTTTCTACCGCTCACCTTCTCCAAGCGCTCCAGCCTTTGTCGAAGTCGGCAAGACGGTGAAAGCGGGTGACGTAATCTGCATCGTTGAGGCGATGAAGATGATGAACCAGATCGAAGCAGATAAGAGCGGTGTGGTCGAAGCGATCCTGGTTGAAGATGGTCAGCCAGTTGAGTACGACCAGCCGCTGATTATTATTGCCTAAGCACCACCAACGAAAGGATCTACCCCATGCTGGATAAAGTGCTTATTGCCAACCGCGGCGAGATCGCCCTGCGCATCCTGCGCGCTTGTAAAGAGTTGGGCATCAAGACTGTGGCAGTGCACTCACAGGCAGACCGTGACCTGATGCACGTACGTTTGGCAGATGAGGCCGTCTGTATCGGCCCCGCCTCCTCCGCCCAAAGCTACCTCAACATTCCTGCTCTAATCGCTGCTGCAGAAGTGACCGACTCTATGGGTATTCACCCGGGTTACGGCTTTCTGGCAGAAAACGCTGATTTTGCTGAGCAGGTAGAGCGCTCTGGTTTCGCCTTCATCGGACCGCGCGCTGACACTATTCGACTGATGGGCGATAAGGTATCTGCGATTCAGGCGATGCAGAAAGCCGGCGTACCAACGGTACCGGGCTCTGATGGCCCACTCCCGATCGATGATGTCGAAGAGCTACATAAAATTGCTCGCCGCATCGGCTACCCTGTCATCATCAAAGCTGCTGCCGGTGGCGGTGGTCGCGGTATGCGCGTGGTGCACACTGAAGCTCATCTACACAACGCTGTGCAGGTCACTCGTTCAGAAGCCAAGGCTGCATTCGGCGACGATACCGTATACATGGAGAAGTTCCTCGAGAAGCCTCGCCATGTAGAGGTCCAGGTTTTGGCCGATGGTCAGGGTAACGCCATTCACCTCTATGACCGCGACTGCTCACTGCAGCGTCGTCACCAGAAGGTGGTCGAGGAAGCTCCAGCGCCACACCTAGACCCAGAGTCACGCGCCAAGGTACTAAAAGCCTGTGTCGATGCCTGTATTGAAATCGGTTACCGCGGTGCCGGTACGTTCGAATTCCTCTACGAAGATGGCGGTTTCTACTTTATCGAGATGAATACTCGTGTACAGGTAGAGCACCCGGTGACTGAAGAGGTTACCGGGGTTGATATCGTTAAAGAGCAGTTGCGTATCGCCTCTGGCCTGCCACTCTCTATCAAACAGGAAGATGTCGTGTTGCGCGGCCACGCCTTTGAGTGCCGTATCAATGCTGAAGATCCGAAGAACTTCATGCCAAGCCCGGGCCCGGTGAACTACTACCACGCGCCGGGCGGTAACGGTATTCGAGTCGATTCGCACATCTATTCTGGCTACAAAGTGCCGCCTCATTACGATTCACTGATTGCTAAACTGATCACATTCGCTGATGATCGTGAAACAGCGATGATTCGTATGCGCAACGCACTGGATGAGATGGTTATTGACGGCATCAAAACCAACATCCCGCTACACCATGACATCATGCGCGATGCTAACTTTGAGAAAGGCGGCGTTAACATCCACTACCTCGAGAAGAAACTGGGCCTGTAGGACTCTACATCGAGGATGGAATAAGAGGCTCGCACTGGCGGGCCTTTTTGTTTCTGACGTGAACTATTTAAAACTCAGATCTTGGGCGATACTTATGGCTCGAGCTCCAAAGGAAACCCGCTATGCCCTGGCTACAAATCAAGGTTCAAACCTCTCCCGATCAAGCCGAACAGTATGAAGACCTGCTCTTGGCAGCTGGCTGCGCAGCAGTGACCTATCAGGACGGCGAAGATCAACCTATCTTCGAACCTGACCTAGGTACCACTCCGCTGTGGAATAACACCACAGTCACCGGTCTTTTTGCCGCAGAGCACAACCTTGAAGAGACCCTAGAGCTGCTCGATGAAGCCCAGGGCTCGATGTTCGGTGAGCAGGAGCAAAAACCCAGCTTCAGGTCAGAGATTCTTGAGGATAAGGATTGGGAACGGGAGTGGATGAGTCACTACCACCCAATGCAGTTTGGCGAGAACTTTTGGGTCTGTCCAAGCTGGTGTGAAGTGCCGGATACAGATGCCATCAATTTGATGCTGGATCCTGGCTTAGCGTTCGGAACCGGTACCCACCCAACTACGGCGCTATGCCTTGAGTGGCTGGCGGCACAGAGTTTGCAAGGTGAGGTAGTCGTGGATTATGGCTGCGGTAGCGGCATCTTAGGTATTGCCGCACTGCTGTTAGGGGCGGAGTCTGTTACAGGCGTCGATATTGATCCGCAGGCGCTGCAGGCTACCCAAGACAACCTGGTGCGCAACCAGCTTGATGCGAGTCGCCTGCCGGTCTTCTTCCCAGAGGATGTACCGCTGATTCAGGCGGACACGTTGGTGGCGAATATTTTAGCCGGCCCGCTGAAGCAGCTTGCGCCAACACTGGCTGAGCTGATTAAGCCCGGTGGTAAACTCCTGCTCTCAGGTCTGCTAGACTCACAGGGAGAGGAAGTAATTGAACACTACTCGCAGTGGTTCGATATGGAGCCTGCTGCGAACAAGGAAGAGTGGATCCGTCTGAGCGGCACCAAGCGCCGCTAAATGGTTCACGAGGACAGGAGTTAGAGTTGGTCGTTACCCAGTGCCCCGAGTGTCATGCACTGTTCAGAGTCAGCGAAGGCCAGATGCGTCTTGCGCAAGGACAGGTGCGTTGTGGCGCCTGCCTGACCGTCTTTGACGCCCAATCTCACGCGCTGCAACCTGTAGGTCAGACTCAAACGCGAAGTCAATCAAGCGCCACAACGCCTAACGCACCTCAGCAGTCCGCCCAGCCTGAGCCGCTAGGTTCAGCCAGCCTGGCAGATTCCACAGCACGTTCTAACTACGCCACTCAGGGCGCGAATGCGCGAGTCGTGCAGTTTAACCAGAATCCTGCTTCTGAAGCTGCGCCCGCTCCGACGGTACCTGCTGCCAGGTCTGCACCAGGTTCGCAGCCAACCCCCAATACTCAAGCACCACAGCAACAGCAGCCCAAACCTGCGATTGACCCGGCACTCATTCCGCAGATCGACATCCTGGCGGAGCCGATCGTACTGCACAATAACGAGCCGCGCGACGCTAACCCAGTCGCAGTGCTCTTCTGGACGCTCTGTTCAATGCTTGCCCTGGCGGGATTACTGGGACAGTACCTCTGGTTTGAACGCGCCACTTTGGCGAACCAACCAGCGCTAACGCCGTTCTACCAGATCGCCTGTGAGCGCGTGCGCTGCGACCTAAATGCTAATCAGGGCCTAGCAAACCTTAAGCCCGATCAAGTGGTGGCGCGGCCACATCAACAGTTTACAGACCTTATCAGCCTAGCGATCCGAATTCGCAATGAGGCTGCATTTGCGCAACCCTACCCGGCCATTGAAGTCAGCTTTACTGATCTTAAAGGCAACTTGGTGAGTCGCCGCACCTTCCAGCCCGGACAATATCTTGGCACCAACACTGAGGGCGCAGCTCGTCTACCAGCTGGCCTAGATATTGAAGTCAACCTACCACTCACCACCCCTGGACCTGAAGCGGTCAGCTACGAGATTCGTCTACATTCAGCGAAAAGCTAAGATGTATAAAAAACGATCAAGGTCAACCCCAAAATCGATCATTTTTTGTACAAAAATCCCTTTGAGCTCAGCGCTCACGCGGGTATCATAACGCCCTCTCAAAAGCACCCTACTTGCCGCTCCCCATTGAACTAGAGCAGCGACTGTTTGATATTAGGTACGCAATGCTAAGGATCGGTCCCTACAATCTAGATACTCAGGTTGCTCTGGCTCCGATGGCAGGCGTAACAGACCGCCCATTTCGTCAGCTGTGCCGCAAAATGGGCGCTGGATTAGTGGTCTCCGAGATGGTGACCAGCGACCCCAGCCTATGGCATACACGCAAATCCTCATACCGACTCAACCATGATGGCGAAGCTGAACCCCGCGCGGTACAGATAGCTGGCGGTGATCCCGAAATGATGGCAACCGCGGCCAAACTCAACGCCGAGAACGGCGCTCAGATTATTGATATCAATATGGGTTGTCCGGCAAAGAAGGTCTGTAACAAAGCAGCAGGCTCAGCGCTGTTACGAGATGAGGGTTTAGTTGCAGAGATTCTAAGTGCGGTTGTTGACGCTGTAGACTTGCCAGTCACGTTGAAGACACGCACTGGATGGTGCCATGAGACACGTAATGCCACACGGATTGCGCGCCTGGCTCAAGACTCAGGCATCGCCATGCTGACACTGCATGGTCGTACGCGCGCAGACGCTTACCGAGGTGCCGCTGAGTACGACAGCATTCGCGCTGTGCGCCAAGAGATAGAGATTCCGTTGATCGCCAATGGCGATATCAACAGCCCCGAAAAGGCAGAACAGGTACTGGAATACACCGGTGCTGATGCCGTTATGATCGGTCGCGCGGCACAGGGACGCCCTTGGTTGCTGCGTGAAATCGATCATTACCTTCGTACAGGCAAAAAACTGCCTGCTCCGGAGCGCAGCGAAGTTTATGACATTCTGAAACAGCATGTCCTAGCCCTGCATCAGTTTTACGGGGAGCTGATGGGCGTGCGTATCGCGCGCAAACATGTCGGTTGGTATTTGGCAGCCGAACCAGAGGGCAAAGCGTTCCGCAAATTTTTTAACCAGATAGATGAAGCACAAACTCAGCTGCAGGCGATTGATCAATTTTTCGCCAATGCTCATGCAGCCTGAATGGATCAAGGTAGAACCGAGTGAACACAAAAGAACTAAAGCAGTACATTGAGACAACTACGGCGACAGAGATGCCATCCCACACCCTGCGTGACTCAGTCCATCAGTCACTGAACAGCTACTTCAAACAGCTGGACGGTACTGAGGTAACAGACGTCTACCAGATGGTACTGGCAGAAGTAGAAGCGCCACTGTTCGAGTCGGTTATGGCCTACACCAAAGACAACCAGACTCGCGCCTCAGAGCTGCTCGGCCTAAACCGCGGCACTCTACGCAAAAAACTTAAGCAGTACGGCCTGCTCTGATTTTAACTCTCCAGCACACGGAAATATTTGATGTCTGTACAAAACCTTACACCTGTACGTCGCGCGCTGATCAGCGTCTCTGATAAAACCGGTATCGTCGAGTTTGCTCAATCGCTCACAGCAATGGGCGTTGAGATTCTCTCGACCGGTGGTACTTACAAACTGCTCTGCGAAAAAGGCATTGCCGCAGTTGAAGTATCCGACTACACCGGTTTCCCAGAGATGATGGCGGGTCGCGTTAAGACTCTGCATCCAAAAGTACACGGCGGTATCCTCGGCCGTCGCGGTACCGATGATGCAGTCATGCAGGAGCACGGTATCAACCCAATCGACATGGTTGTGGTAAACCTCTACCCGTTCGCGGCAACCATTGCGCGCCCTGATTGTGACCTACCAATGGCTATCGAGAATATCGATATCGGCGGTCCAACAATGGTTCGCTCAGCCGCGAAGAACCACAAAGATGTTGCCATCGTTGTAAACGCATCTGACTACGACAGCATCCTAGCTGAGCTCAACGAGCAGAAAGGCCTGACGCATGCGACGCGTTTCGATCTAGCTGTAAAAGCGTTCGAACACACCGCAGCTTACGACGGTATGATTGCCAACTACCTGGGCGCCATCGTAAACCAGCCTGAAGAGCAGCCAGCAACCTTCCCACGCACCTTCAACACTCAGTTCGTGAAAGTGCAGGACATGCGCTACGGCGAGAACCCGCACCAGCGCGCAGCTTTCTATGTTGAAGCGGATGCGAATGAGGCGAGCGTATCAACCGCGCGTCAGTTGCAGGGTAAGGAGCTGTCGTACAATAACGTTGCCGATACCGATGCTGCACTTGAGTGTGTGAAGCCATTCAAAGAGCCCGCTTGTGTCATCGTGAAGCACGCTAACCCTTGCGGTGTAGCGATTGGCGACAACATCCTTGAAGCTTACAACCGCGCTTTCCAGACTGACCCAACCTCAGCTTTCGGTGGCATCATCGCCTTCAACCGTGAACTGGACGAAGAGACGGCTCGTGTGATCGTTGAGCGCCAGTTTGTTGAAGTTATTATTGCGCCTAAGGTTTCAGCAGCAGCTTCTGAAGTTGTCGCAGCTAAACCCAACGTTCGCCTGTTAGAGTGTGGTGAGTTCGCCGCTCAGCCGGGTGCTGCCTTTGACTACAAGCGCGTAAGCGGTGGCCTGTTGGTGCAGGATCGTGACCTAGGTATGGTCGATGCGTCTGAACTCAAAGTTGTGACTCAGCGCCAGCCGTCTGAGCAGGAGATCCGCGATCTGTTGTTCTGCTGGGAAGTGGCCAAATACGTTAAATCCAATGCGATCGTTTACGCCAAAGATGGCCAGACAATCGGTATTGGTGCGGGCCAGATGAGCCGCGTCTACTCGGCTAAAATCGCAGGTATCAAGGCTGCAGACGAAGGCCTGGAAGTTGCCGGTTCCGTAATGGCATCTGACGCCTTCTTCCCATTCCGTGACGGTATCGACGCCGCTGCAGCAGCTGGCATCAAAGCGGTTATCCAGCCAGGTGGCTCAATGCGTGACCAGGAAGTGATCGACGCAGCTAACGAGCACGGCATCGCGATGGTCTTCACTGGCATGCGCCACTTCCGCCACTAAGAATAGGTAGGATAGGTAGAAAAGTATGAAAATTTTGATTCTAGGCTCGGGCGGTCGAGAGCATGCACTGGCCTGGACCTGCGCCAAAGATAGCCGCGTTGAGACTGTCTTTGTTGCGCCAGGTAATGCTGGCACTGCCATTGAGCCGAAGCTTGAGAACCTCGCTATCGATGTGATGGACAAAGAGGCGCTGGCTAATTTCGCTACAGAGAACAACATTGCACTGACAATCGTAGGCCCCGAAGCGCCGCTGGTTGATGGTGTTGTTGACCTGTTCGAGAGCCGCGGCCTTGCGATCTTCGGCCCAAGCGCAGGCGCTGCCCAGCTGGAGGGCTCTAAAGCCTTCACTAAGGACTTCCTGGACCGCCAGCAGATCCCAACAGCTGAGTACCAGAACTTCAATGAAATCGAGCCTGCACTGGCTTACCTGCGTGAGAAAGGTGCCCCAATCGTTGTCAAAGCTGACGGACTTGCTGCAGGCAAAGGCGTTATCGTTGCGATGACACTCGAGGAAGCTGAAGAAGCCGTTAAAGATATGCTAGCGGGCAACGCCTTTGGCGATGCGGGTAGCCGTGTTGTCATCGAGGAGTTCCTCGAAGGTGAAGAGGCCTCTTACATCGTCATGGTTGACGGCACCAACGTGCTGCCAATGGCGACCAGCCAGGACCACAAGCGTATGGGCGACGGTGATACGGGCCTGAACACAGGCGGCATGGGTGCTTACTCCCCTGCCCCGGTGGTAACACCTGAGATCGATGCGCGTATCATGGAAGAGGTTATCATGCCGACCGTTCGCGGTATGGCCGCAGAGGGCAACCCCTACACAGGTTTCCTCTACGCCGGTTTGATGATCACTGCTGATGGCACGCCTAAGGTTATTGAGTACAACTGCCGATTCGGCGACCCAGAGACTCAGCCAATTATGATGCGTCTGCAGACCAGCATGGTTGAACTTTGTGAAGCTGCGCTGGCACGCAAGCTCGACACTACAACTGTACAGTGGGATCCACGTCCGGCAATCGGTGTCGTAATGGCAGCCGGTGGCTACCCGGGTGACTACAACAAGGGCGATGAGATCTCTCTGCCTGAGTCAACGCCAGCTGATGCCAAAGTGTTCCACGCAGGTACTGCGCTGAAAGATGGCAAGGTTGTTACTGCAGGTGGTCGCGTGCTTTGTGTGACTGCACTCGGTGCTAACGTCACTGAAGCGCAGCAGAACGCCTATGCACTGCTAAAAGAGGTAAGCTGGAAAGATGCTTACTTCCGTACCGATATCGGCTACAGAGCAATCGCTCGCGAGAATAGCTGATCTACCCTCTACCTTCACCCGCTCGGACATAACTTCGAGCGGGTGAGCGTTCCAATGCCGAGTCGAATTTCAGCCAACCTCAGCGAGCCTGTAGGAGGGTTGTAGGCAAAGAGTATTACCCGACATTCGAGTGAGGCAGTTGTTCCCTCCTTTGTGGGAGGGTTTTTCGGCGCAGCCGAAAGACGCGATCGGTCTAACCTCTAAAACGGAATATCCTCATCCTCAAGGTCATTGGAAATCTGCCCCTCCTTCGGTTCTGACCCTTTGCGGTTGACCGTTCCCAGCAACTCCATCTCGTTGGCGACTACTTCGGTGGTGTAGCGATCCTGACCTTTCTGATCTTTCCATTTATGGGTGCGCAATGAGCCCTCAATGTAGACCTGACTCCCTTTGGCGAGATACTGATTTGCCAATTCGGCAAGGCGTGAGAAGAGTACAACTCTGTGCCACTCGGTGCGTTCCTGAGTCGCCTGTGTGGCGCGATCACGCCAGCTTTCATGGGTTGCAAGGGATAGCGTTGTGACGTGATTACCGGTCGATGTGCTGCGCATCTCAGGTGTAGCCCCCAGATGGCCGATCAGGGTAACGCGATTGATGCCTCGAGACATGATAGATCCTCCATGATCATTAGTTCACTCAATCCATTTGAGTGAGTCGGTTATGAATGCCGACAATTTCAGCATAGCAGAGGAATCACTATTGCAAAGCGCAACTGAGGCCGCTGTAACTGAGCACTTTGTTCTCGACTGGTCTACTATTAAGCTCAGAGTCATACCACCGAGCACCGAGATACTAGGATGGACCCTAAGCCACTCTTATTCGCTTTACTGACACTACCGCTACTGGGGTGCCAGCATACCAAACCGCAGACCGCCGTTTCAGGCTGTAATCCTGTGCTTGCCTCCTGTGCTGAGCTCTCTGGTCCAGAGGGCGGTTTCTATATGCAACCGATCGGCGTTCACAAAGAGGATTTAGAGTACCGTATCGCTGAGTTACGCCGCTGGCTCCAATGGCAGCGAGAGCTTCAACTCGGGCTAACCGATGAGCCTTTTGGGACAAATCTAGAGGCACTGGGCGTATCTCTGCGTGAGGATATCGAATTAAATCTACGACTCAGTCCTGAAGATCGCGAACTACTGTTACAATCCTGGGATCGACCGCTTTTAGCACAGGAGTAATCCCCAATGGACTGCCTTTTCTGCAAAATTATTGCAGGCGAAATCCCTGCCAACCGCATTTATGAAGATGACGAAGTAATCGCCTTTAACGATATCAATCCGCAGGCACCTACCCATGCGTTGATCATCCCGCGCAAACATATCGCTACGCTGAATTCTGCCGATGAGAGTGACAAAGCTGTGCTTGGCGCGATGAGTCTGGCAGCGGCAAAGATCGCCAAAGAGCAGGGTTTTGACCAAGCAGGTTACCGTACGGTGATGAACTGTAATGAGGATGGTGGACAGACGGTGTACCACATCCATCTGCACCTGCTTGGTGGTAAAGCAATGGGCTGGCCACCTTATCAGGATAAGCTAAAGACCGCCTAGGCCCAGCTTAGATCCAGCCCAAACGACAGCGCTTAGCCGCGCTGTCGAACAATCTCAAACAGTGCGACACCAGTCGCCACAGACACGTTCAGGCTACTCACCTCACCCGCCATAGGGATATTGACCAGCAGGTCGCAGTGGTCGCGCGTAAGACGGCGCATCCCCTTACCCTCAGCACCCATCACCAGCGCCATAGGGCCGGTAAGATCGGCTTGGTAGATCGACTGCTCTGCTTCTCCCGCTGTACCCACAATCCAGATGCCAGCTTGCTGCAGGTTTTGCAGTGTACGGGCCAAGTTGGTCACCTGAAAGTAAGGAACCGCCTCAGCCGCACCACAAGCGACCTTGGACGCAGTTGCGTTCAGCGGTGCAGACTTATCTCGCGGCGCTATCACCGCTGCAACACCGGCAGCATCAGCGGTGCGAAGACAGGCACCGAGATTATGCGGGTCAGTCACCCCATCCAATACCAACAAGAGTGCAGGAGAGGTCAATCCCTCTAGCAGAGCATCCAACTCTTTGTCGCCCAACTGCGGCGCTGGCTTTACCTCGGCTGCAACGCCCTGATGTACACCGTCAACACGCTCATCCAAGCGCTGCTTGTTGATCGGTTCGATGCTGACACCTTGCTGGTTTGCAAGGTCGATAATCTGCTGGATACGGCCATCATCACGCCCCTTCACAAGAAAGAGCTTACGCACGCGACTCGGATCACGCGTCAGCAGAGTAGCAACTGCGTGGATACCGAAAACCAGATCATTCTTCATTAGCGCCTCGGGAGAGTTTGGAGGGGAGAAACAAAAAAGGCCGCTCGAGGCGGCCCTGTATTTTAATGAATGCGGTGCTTAGCTGTCGAGACCAGCAAACACAGCATCACGAATAGCATCTACCGAGCCAACACCGGGAACGTATACGTAGCTTGGAGCAGAGGCAGGTTGGGCTTCAGACCAACCGCGGTAGTAGCTGATCAACGGTTTAGTCTGATCATGGTAAACATTGAGACGCTCACGTACGGTATCTTCTGCATCGTCAGCACGCTGAACCAGCTCTTCACCCGTCACATCATCCTTGCCCTCTTCTTTAGGCGGATTGAAGACAATGTGGTAGGTGCGGCCAGACGCTGGGTGCACGCGGCGACCCGACATACGCTTGATGATCTCTTCATCAGCCACGTCGATCTCAACCACCGCATCCAACTCTACACCAGCGTCCTTCAGGGCATCTGCCTGGGGAATGGTGCGTGGGAAACCATCAAACAGGAAGCCGTTGGCACAATCAGCTTCGGCAATACGCTCTTTCACCAGACCGATAATGATGTCATCAGAAACAAGCTGACCTGCGTCCATAACCTTCTTGGCTTCAATACCCAGAGGTGTTCCTGCTTTAACAGCTGCACGAAGCATATCACCAGTAGAGATCTGCGGAATCCCGTATTTCTCTGTGATGTACTGAGCCTGAGTACCCTTACCGGCACCGGGAGCGCCCAGAAGAATAATGCGCATTAACTGTATCTCCTCAAAATAAATTTACCGCCCGATGGGCGGTACTAAAATCCGAATTGGACTGACATTATAAGATCGGGACATGAATGACAATCAGACCGAAGTCTATTTCCCTATCTTTTCTATCATCCGGTGTTTCGCATGCCAGCAGAGATACCCGCGATGCACACCATGAGGGCCTGTTCTAAACGCTCTTCGGGGTGATTGCGATCTCGGTAAAGGAGCTCAGCCTGCAGATAATGCAGAGGATCCAGGTAGGGATTGCGTACCTCTATAGACTGTTTGATCAGGGGGCTGTCAACCAATAGCAGCTTCTGCTGTTTTAGGTCCAGCACCAACTGTTTCATTGTTAATAAGCGCTCCCTTAGGCTTGAGCCAAGAACCCCTAACTCCTCTGAGACCAGACGCTTTTCATAGTAGGCAGCGATCTGGGCATCGGTCTTCGCCATTAACATCTCCAGTAGGTCGATATAAGACCTAAAGAAGGGCCATTGCTGGTACATTGTATTCAACAGCGGCTGCTTACCCTCGTTGATCGCCTCAGCTAAAGCCTGATCCGAACCGAGCCAAGCGGGCAGCATTAAGCGGATCTGCGTCCACGCAAAAATCCACGGAATAGCTCGCAGACTCTCCACACCGCCGTCCAATTTGCGTTTAGCGGGACGCGAGCCCAGTGGCAGCTTCGCTAACTCCTGCTCGGGGGTAGCAGCACGGAAATAGGGAACGAACAAGGGATCTTCGCGCACCACTGCACGATAAGCTTTCAATCCGGTTGCTGCCATCCGATCCATGCATTCAGCCCACTGCGGCTCTGGCTTGCCGAACGGTTCGAGCGTCGCTTGCACTACAGCATGGGTATAGAGCGCGAGATTGCGCATCGCTAACTCCGGCACCCCGAACTTGAAGCGAATCATCTCGCCCTGCTCTGTGACACGCATACTGCCCGCTACCGAACCCGGCGGTTGAGACAGGATCGCGGTATGGCTTGGGCCGCCACCACGCCCCACCGTACCACCACGGCCATGAAACAGCGTTAGATGCACACCCTCAGCCTCACACAGCGCGGTCAGATCCGCCTGAGCACGATACTGCCCCCAGGCCGCAGCCAACTGACCAGCATCTTTAGCGGAGTCCGAATAGCCGATCATCACCTCTTGATGGCCGTCAATGTACTCTCGATACCAGGGTATTGAGAGCAGCCGTTCAATACAGGGCTTGGCGTTATCTAGATCAGCCAAGGTCTCAAATAGCGGTGAGATCGCAATGTTGTACTTCATCCCCTGCTCTCGCAGGCAGAGAATCACGCTGAGCACATCAGAGGGCTGACCCGCCATCGATATGACGTAGGAACCCAAGGCCTCTGGCGAGGTCCCCGCGACCACAGCAAAGGTATCAAGCGCCTCCTGGGTCATACTGCTGGGCTGCCAGTCTCGCGGAAACAGGGGACGTTTAGACGCGAGTTCATCCAGCAGAAAACGCTGCTTCTGCGCTTCTGTCCACTCCAGATAATTGCCCATGCCGTAATGGTCGCAGATCTCAGCGATAACACCAGCATGCACTTCAGAGTTCTGGCGAATATCTAAGCGTACCAACGTAGCGCCGAAGCAAGCGACACGGCGCAACAGATCCTCGAGGCGACCGCCAGCGATCAGCTCCAATCCAGAGTCACACAATGAGCGGTGGCATAGCTGCAGCGGCTCGAGTATCTCATCGGCTGTGCGGATCCAGCTCGATGGGTCACAGGGCCTACCCTCAAGACAGGCTTGAATGCCATCGCGCGTATGCGCCAGACGCGCACGCAGATCACCCAGCAGCGCGCGGTAAGGCTCGGAAACATTAGAACCAACAACCGACTGCAGCTCTGCGCTGGCACGACTCATCGACAGCTCTGAGCGCAGTTGATCAACATCCTGATAGTAGAGATCTGCTGCCTGCCAGCGCGCCAGCAGCAGCACTTCACGCGTCACCTTAGCGGTCACATTCGGATTGCCGTCCCGGTCGCCACCCATCCACGAGGAGAAGCGCACAGGTGAGGCATCCAAAGGCAGTCCACTACCCAAGGAGTGTCGCATCTGCGCATCCAACTGCTTGAGGTATTTAGGGATTGCATGCCAGAGTGAGTTCTCGATCACGGTGAAGCCCCACTTGGCTTCGTCGACCGGTGTGGGTCGCTGTTTGCGAATCTCATTGGTGTGCCAGATCTGGCTGATCAGCTCATCCAAACGCGAGCCTACCTCAACTCCGTGATCCATCGCTTTGAGGCAATCCATCACCCCATCGAACTTGTTAATCAGAGTGCGACGGTTCACCTCAGTCGGATGGGCGGTCAGCACTAGGTCGATCTTCATCTGACTCAGTGCAGCAGCGATCTCTGCATTTGAATGACCCGCATCGCGCAGCATCGAGAATACTCGGAAGGTCTCATCCTCATCTGCCTGGATCTTCTGTTTTTGGCGGCGAATACGGTGATGCTCTTCAGCAATATTAGCGAGGTTGAGAAACTGGGTAAAAGCCCGCGCGACGGGCAGTAGATCTTCGTCATCCAGCGCGCTAAGTTCAGCTTGCAGAGCATCGCTCGCACCGCTAGCGCGCCCCTCCTTGGCATATTGGCGGATACGCTCAATCGCTGTAACCATTTCAGGGCCAAGGTCAGCCGAAATGGTGCGCCCCAGGCTATCACCGAGGCGACGGACATCATCACGTAGATCTTCGTGTAGGCTACTCATAGAGGACTCCACTCAAGTTGAGGGTGAGAACAGAGGTTTAGGACTCGAGCGGTTTATCTCTCGAGCTTTTTGGCTTCGTCCCACCAATGATCGAGTTCGTCGAGAGAGAACTGGCTCCAATCTCGCGAAGACGCGTTCAGCTTCTCTTCAATATAGCGGAAACGGCGCTCAAATTTGGCATTGGTGGCGCGCACAGCTTGCTCAGAGTTGACGCCTAATTTGCGCGCCAGATTAACCTGAGCAAAGAGTAGATCACCCATCTCGGCAGCAACTGCCGCTTCATCGCCGGCAGCCATCGCTTCTCGTAGCTCAGTAATCTCCTCCTCGATCTTATCGAGAACGTCACTCGCTTCCTGCCAGTCAAAGCCAACGCCGGCGGCACGCTTCTGTAGTTTGGCAGCGCGGCTGAGCGCAGGTAGTGACAGCGGTATCTCGTCGAGCACGCCTGCACGAGACTTCTGCTCGCGCTCTTGGGCTTTAATAGCCTCCCACTGTTGGTTAACAGCATCCGTCTCGACCTCAGCCGAAGCGCGAGCTCCCCTTAGTTGGCCATCGATAAACACATGTGGGTGCCGACGCACCAACTTGGTGACCAACTGATCAATAACCATTTCGAGGTCAAACAGCGACTCCTCTTTGGCGAGCTGGGAATAGAAGATCACTTGAAATAGAAGATCCCCGAGCTCATCCCGCAGATGCACCCAATCCTCACGCTCAATGGTATCAGCCACTTCATAAGCCTCCTCCAAGGTGTGGGGCACAATGCTGGCAAAAGTCTGCTGCAGGTCCCAAGGGCAACCACCCTCTGGGTCGCGCAAGCGAGACATCAGGTAAGTCAGATCTTCGAGGGTATATCTAGGCATCGGCTCTCAAATCGGCTCTCAAATCAGTGTACGCTGGTGCGCTTACGGTGTACGTCGTTGACGTTAGGAATTTGGTTAATCTTATCCATCACCTTACCGAGCTTGTCGAGTCTGCCGATCTCAAGCGTCAGCTCCAGATGCGCCTGGTTACTCTGCTTATCAGTGAGAGTGTTTGCACCCAGAACGTTGACCCTCTCGTTGGCTAGAATCACCATCACATCCCGCAGCAGACCCGAGCGGTCGAACGCCTCAATGACGATGTCGACTGGATAAGTAATCTCGGCCCCATCATCCCAATCGACACTCAGAATACGGTTTGCTTCTCGCTCGCGCAGGCGCTCAAGCTCCGCACACTCAGCATGATGGATCGAAACACCCCGCCCCTGAGTAATGAACCCGGCGATCGGGTCACCCGGCACCGGTTTACAGCAACTAGCGAACTGGGTCATTAGGTTACCAACCCCGAGGATGCTGACGCCCGAACTGGTCGATTTAGGCTTGGGACGACGCTGAGTTGGAATATCGAGATCCAACTGCGAATCGCGCTCGGCCTCCTCCTCTCGGCGCTGTGCCGCATTGATCACTTGCGACAGGCGCAGATCACCCGCGCCAACCGCTGCGCAGAGATCCTCTTCGCTCGAGAACTTGAGGTAAGTCGCGATCTGTTCCAGATCCATATGCGTGGCGTTCAGCGCCAAGCGCTTGAACTCCCGCACAATCATATCTTTGCCCGCTTCAACATTCTGATCACGAGCCTGGGTCTTAAACCAATGAGCCACCTTAGCTCGCGCGCGAGAGGTATACACAAAGCCGAGGTTAGCATTAAGCCAGTCGCGACTTGGGCGCTCTTCGCTCGAGGTCATCACCTCAACCTGATCACCCGTCTGCAGTTTGCGGTTAAGCGGAACGATACGCCCTGAGATTCTTGCGCCACGGCATCTATGCCCTATCTCGGTATGAACCCGATACGCAAAATCGACCGGTGTCGCGCCAGCAGGCAGATCGATAACGTGGCCATCGGGAGTAAATACGTAGACACGATCTTGCGCGACATCGGTACGCAACATATCGCCGAGGGACTCAGTTTCGCCCAGGTCATCATGCCACTCGAGTACCTGCCGTAGCCACGAGATCTTCTCTTCATAACCATCCTGTCGACCCGCCACATCCGTTCCCTTGTAGAGGTGGTGTGCGCAGACGCCAAGCTCTGCCTCTTCATGCATCTGGAAGGTTCGGATTTGAATCTCGAGCGCCTTACTTTCTGGCCCGAATACAGCAGTGTGCAGCGAGCGATAACCGTTCGGCTTGGGTGAAGCGATGTAATCATCAAACTCATGCGGAATATTGCGCCACAATCCGTGCACGATACCGAGCACGGTGTAACAGTCACGCACTTCCGGCACCAGAATACGCACAGCGCGCACATCATAAACTTGGCTGAAGTCGATATTCTTGCGCTGCATTTTGCGCCAGATCGAGTAGATATGTTTCGCCCGTCCTGCGACCTCACCATCGATCCCAGCATCTAGCAGTCGCGCACGCAACAGCGTGACAACATCATCAATGAACTGCTGGCGATCGAGTCGTTTCTCGGACAACAACTCAGCGATATGTTTGTAGTCGTTCGGCTTTAGGTAGCGGAAGCTGAGATCCTCAAGTTCCCACTTGATATGCCCTATACCCAAGCGGTGCGCCAGGGGTGCATAGATATCAAAGACTTCACGGGCTACGAGGTAACGTTTGCGGCGGTCGGCGTTTTTTACGGCTCGAATAGCGCAAGTGCGCTCAGCCAGTTTGATCAGTGCAACCCGCACGTCGTCGATCATCGCGACCAACATTTTGCGCACGTTGTCAGTCTGAGTGGTGTTACCCAGAACCGGGTTCTCATCGCGAGGATTCTTACGACTGGCGATAGCTGCCATCTGCAGCACACCTTCTATAAGGTGGGCAACTTTATTACCGAAGCGGCTCTTTACTCGCTCTAGCGAGAGTTTGCGCTCGCGCACTGCACGATACAGAACAGCAGCGATGAGTGCATCTTCCTCCTGCTGCAGGTCAGCCAGAATCTGCACCATCTCCATGCCGATCTGCAATGCACCTTGCTCGGACGCCCAGTCATCATACTCTTCATCCGTCTCTTCGACGGCAGCTTGTACAATCTGACAAGCGTTGAGGAAACGTGCCGGATCTTTGATCTCTATTTGAGTCTGAAGACGCTCCAGCCAGAGCTCTAGATCGACAGAGCCATCCTGCCTGACTGGCTGTTCCTCTCGGACCTTAACCATAAACTGTGTAACCTCATGCCCCGAGGGCACTCCCCCTAAAAACCGGGGTTAAACAAACAATGCCCATCAGTTTAGAAGTGAACGCGTTTGGCGGCAAATGTGACAGGCACTATTTATCTGTTAAAAGCTGATCTTTAAAGGCTCAACTATTAAAAACGCCTGTCGACAGGTAGCGGTCGCCGCGGTCACAGATGATACATACGATAACTGCGTTCTCTACCTCTTCGGCAACGCGCAGCGCACCAGCCACTGAACCACCCGATGAAACACCGCAGAATATTCCCTCTTCACGCGCCAAACGACGCATCATTACTTCAGCGTCGGACTGATCTACGTCTAAGACCAGATCAACACGTGGGCGCTCAAAAATGCTAGGCAGATAGGCCTCTGGCCAGCGGCGAATACCCGGAATAGCAGAGCCCTCGCAGGGCTGCAGACCGACAATCTGAATCTCTGGGTTAACCTCTTTCAGGTAACGCGAGGTCCCCATGATGGTGCCGGTAGTGCCCATTGAACTGACGAAGTGTGTCACTGTGCCCTGTGTCTGTCGCCAGATTTCTGGACCCGTGCCTTTGTAGTGAGCAACCGGGTTGTCCGGGTTGGCAAATTGATCGAGTACCTTACCTTCGCCACGGGCCTGCATCGCCTGAGCCAGGTCACGCGCGCCCTCCATACCCTCTTCCTTAGTCACCTCAATCAACTCAGCACCATAGGCCGTCATAGCTGCCTTGCGTTCAGTACTCATGTTGTTCGGCATGATGAGCTTAAGCTTGTAACCCATGATCGCAGAGGCCATGGCTAAAGCGATTCCTGTGTTGCCCGAGGTCGCTTCGATCAAGACATCACCCGGCTTAATCTCACCACGCTCTTCTGCTAACTGAATCATGCTCAGGGCGGGACGGTCCTTAACCGATCCTGCTGGGTTATTTCCTTCGAGCTTTAACAGCACAGTATTGCCGTTCGGGGCTTGAATGCGTTGCAGGCGAACCAGGGGGGTTTCGCCGACACAGTCAGCGATAGTTGGATAGTTCGGAGTCATAGAAGATCGCTAAAGTAATAAGAATTTAGTTTGTTAGAATTTTTACATCATAACACTGACAGGGCTCTGAATCTCTAGCACCCTTCAGCGATGACCTGCGCAACGACATAGTCCGTTTCATCGCTGTAACTTAAATGCCAATGGGTTATCCCAAGCTCTTTTGCGCGCTCTGCTGCGGTAGACGAAACATCGAGCAGTGGCCGCCCCAGTTCGTTGTGACTCACCTCGAGATGCTGCCAGCCTACGCCATTGCCGATACCGGTACCAAGTGCTTTCACTCCCGCCTCTTTGGCCGCGAAGCGTTTTGCCAAAAAGCGCTCGGGCTGAGATGAAGCGTTAAACTGCTCCAACTCAGCCGGCGTCAAAATGCGTTTTGCCAAACCGGGGGTTCGCTCTAACGCCGTCGCTATCCGTGCGATCGCAACAATGTCGGTGCCTATACCTACAATCATGCGCGAATTCGCAGCCGCTCTGCTTCAACTCGGCCACTTGCACGATGCATCAGCTCAGACATCTCGCGAATCGCTTGATCCAATCCAACAAAGATAGCGCGCGCAATGATACCGTGGCCGATATTGAGCTCATGCAGCTGTGGAATCTCAGCTACCGGTTCAACGTTGTGGTAGTGCAGACCATGGCCGGCGTTGACAATCAAGCCTTTGCTGAAGGCGTATTCAGAGGCTAATCGAATACGCTCTAACTCCGCTTGCTGCTCGGCGCCCTCGGTATCGGCATAGGCGCCTGTATGCAGTTCGATCACCGGTGCGCCACAGGCTATCGCAGCGTCGATCTGTACCGGATCGGGATCGATAAACAGAGAGACCTCTACACCCGCCTTAGCCAGACGTTCACAGGCCGCAGTAACTTTTGCTAGGTTGCCCGCTACATCTAGGCCACCCTCAGTAGTTAGCTCTTCGCGTTTCTCCGGCACCAAACACGCGTGTGCCGGTTTGATCTGCTCAGCGAAACTGATCATCTCGTCAGTGACTGCCATCTCAAAATTCATACGCGTCTGCAGGGTATCAGCCAGCACTCGGATATCACGGTCTTGAATGTGGCGACGATCTTCACGAAGGTGAACGGTAATGCCGTCAGCACCCGCGTGCTCGGCTAGGCCGGCTGCAAGTACAGGATCGGGGTAACGCGTACCACGTGCCTGACGAAGGGTCGCCACATGATCGATGTTTACGCCAAGTAGCAGACGATTAGGATGGTTCACTCGATGCTCCTGTTGATAGAGTGCGATTTGCTTTGTCGCGGCGCTCAAACAGTGCTCGCGAACGCAGGGGTTTGTCCCCCAATAGTTGGTTCAATTTTGTACGCATCAGATGCTTAGCCGCCTTGCGCACGCTCGCGTCAGTATACCGGTCCGCTTCAATTTCACGAAGCCAGCTCTGCGCGTAGCAACCCGGACTCGGATCACTGGCTGCCACCCAGCCTTGTTGCTCTGTGTATCGGTAATAGGGTTCTGTCAGCTGATTCAGATCATCCCAAAGGCCCAGCTCTTTCAGCAGTTGGTGCTCAAAGGTGCGCAGTGCTCCCTCCAGATCCTCGCCGCTGATAAGCTCATTCAGCAGATAACGGTAGAAGAGAAAAAGACGCGGCATCGGCTCGAGTGGCTGTAGCAAACGCTGAACTAGCTCATTGGCATAGAGGCCACAGAGAAGTGATCGCCCCTGCAGGGCTGGTAGGTGCTCAGTTGTCTCAGCACCCAGTAAGGTCTTCAGTTCGTCTCGACCTTTGAATCGAATTGAGAGTTGATTGAAGGGTTGCAGGGCTTGGCGCAAAGATGAGCCAGGGCGCCGCCCGCCACGGGCAACCACAGAGACCCTCCCCACTTCAGCCACAAACAGGTCGACCAGCAAACTAGTCTCGCGGTAAGGCCGCGAGTGCAACACAAAGGCGGCGTGCTGCTGGTCATGCTGATGCATAGCTAGTCGTGTTTGTAGCCTAGACTGGCGAGGGCGCGCTCGTTATCGGCCCAACCGCGCTTCACTTTAACCCAGAGGTTAAGCATCACTTTAGCGTCGAACATGCGCTCCATATCAAGACGTGAGTCGCGACCGATCTGCTTAATCCGGTCGCCTTTATCACCAATGACAATACGCTTCTGGCCGTCACGCTCTACTAGAATCAACGCGCTGATAGTCAACAGACCGCGCTCATCCTGAGAGAACTCCTCAATCTCGACGGTTGTACCGTATGGCACCTCATCACCGAGATTACGCATCAGTTTCTCGCGCACCAACTCCGCAGCCACAAAGCGCGAGCTGCGGTCAGTAATCTGATCGTCAGGGTAGAAGTGCATACCCTTAGGCATATGCTCGGCAACCACCGCCTCAAGCTTATCAACGTTGTGGCCCTTCTCAGCAGAGATGGGAACGATCTCATCAAAACTGCGCTTGGCGTTGAGCTGCTCAATCCACGGCAGCAGTGACTCTTTATCCTTGAGCAGATCGACCTTGTTTACAGCGAGAACCACAGGACAGCGAGCGTGCTTGAGCTTCTCGAGCACGATCTCATCCTCATCAGTCCAAGCGGTTCGATCAACTAGGAACACCACAAGATCTACGTGACGCAGCGCTTCGCTGGCCGCTTTATTCATGTAGCGATTAAGTGCGTTGCCTTTAGAGTCGTTATGCAGCCCCGGCGTGTCCACATAAATCACCTGCAGCTCATCGTCGGTTTTAATCCCGAGAATCTGGTGACGCGTGGTCTGAGGTTTACGTGAGGTGATACTGAGCTTCTGACCTAGAATACGGTTCAGTAGCGTGCTCTTTCCAACGTTAGGACGCCCAACCAGCGCCACATAGCCGCAACGGCTGTTACTAGCTTCCACTACTTCGCACCTCCCTGTTTAGTCAGACCAAGCGCAACCAATGCCGCTCGCGCTGACTCCTGCTCCGCCTGACGACGGCTGCTGCCTATTCCCTGTGTTGGCTCGCTCAATAGAGCAACCTGACAACTAATATAGAAGGTCTGATCATGCGCCTCGCCTTCAACGCGTTCAAGTTCATAGGCAGGCAGAGGCTGCCGACGAGACTGTAGATGCTCCTGCAGACGCGTTTTCGAATCCTTCAACGTCTCTTCCAGATCAAGAGCATCAAGACGGCTAGCATAGAGTTTCAAAACAAAATTTTTAGAGGCGACCGGGCCGGCATCTAGGTGAATAGAACCGATAATCGCTTCAACTGCATCCGCAAGAATCGAGTCGCGGCGAAAGCCGCCAGACTTCAACTCACCAGATCCCAAACGCAGAAAATCCCCCAAACCTAGCTCGCGGGCAATCTCTGCCAGCGTCTCACCCTTTACCAAACGCGCGCGCAGGCGGCTCATCTCGCCCTCTCGAGCTTTAGGAAACTTATTGAAAAGCGCTTCAGCGATCACAAAGTTGAGGATTGAATCGCCCAGAAATTCGAGGCGTTCGTTGTTGCGTTTACCACAACTACGGTGAGTCAGAGCGAGTTCAAGTAGGGACTCATCAGCGTAGTTGTGGCCAAGTGTGCGGACTAAATCGGTTACAGGTCGAATCAAGGTTTGGTTGCTACGTATTCTTCTTTAAATTTCACCACGGCATCGACGTTATAAAACATCGGCACGCGAATTTCATAATCGAGCGTAAAGAACACTTCACTCTCTTTCTGTTTGATCACAAGTGAGGGTGTCTCACCATCTGGCGCGTATTTTGGCAGCCGCACCTGATTGATCGTAAAGCGGCGCTGGATATTGCGCTTAATCGTGCTGAGATCTTTCTTCATCTCTTCACGATCTTCGGTAATTGACGTCAATATCGACTTAAAGGTCTCATGATCCGCGTAAGGGGTAAACAGCTTAAACCCAACTGCGAAAAAGATACCGCCGACCATAAGTACGATCAGTAGATTGAGGAATGAAATACCGCGCTGACGATCCATTGAGTGCATGTGTGCTCCTAGGACGGGCGCTACTGAATTCCTCGCATCGCTGTAAAGTCTGGGATGCTGGTCCAATTCGCCCAGTGCATCCATACACTCACCGCTTTGCCGACAAGCAGTTCATCAGGAACCGCTCCCCAGTAACGACTGTCATTACTATTATCTCGGTTGTCGCCCATTACAAAGTACTGGCCTTCTGGAACAATCCAACCACCCTGCATATTGCGAGCGTTGATGTCCTGATAGATCTCATGTTCAAACTCGCCGAGCGTCTCGCTTACAAGCAAACGCTCAGGCTGGGCAGGTGGCAACTGCGCTATCAACTCCTGAGCCTGCGGCTCGCCGTTAACGTAGATTACCTTGTCCTTGTACACAATCTCATCGCCCGGAAGACCGACGACACGTTTAATATAGTAAATACTTGGATTTTTTGGATATTTAAATACTACTACGTCTCCGCGCACAGGAGAGTTGTTCTCAACGAAAGTGATATTTCCAACCGGCGTGCGCAAACCGTAGTGGTATTTATTAACCAAAATAAAGTCACCCACTTTCAATGTTGGCAACATTGAGCCGGATGGGATCTGAAACGGTTCGTACAAAAACGAGCGCAGTATCAACACGGCAGCCAAGACAGGAAAGATCGAGCTACTGGTCTCAACAATAGCGTTCTGCTGAAGCAGCTTAGCCTTCGCCTCTTCGGTTGGAGCTGCCTCAGCCGTTTTGATACGTTTAGGCGTAAGCCAGATCTTATCAATCAACCAGATAACACCGCTACCCAGGGTTACTACAACTAGAATCAGCGCAAAATCTAAATTCATGACGGTTTAATCATCCACCTTCAGCACTGCAAGGAAAGCATCCTGTGGAATCTCCACACGCCCAACCTGCTTCATTCGTTTTTTACCCTCTTTCTGCTTCGCTAACAGCTTCTTCTTACGGCTGACGTCACCGCCGTAACACTTCGCAAGTACGTTTTTACGGAGAGCTTTTACCGTAGTACGAGCAATGATCTTACCACCGAGGGCTGCCTGGATCGCCACATCAAACATCTGACGCGGTATCAGGTCTTTCATCTTTTCACAGAGCTGGCGCCCTTTGTACATCGCATTATCGCGGTGCAGAATCACAGCCAGTGCATCGACCTTCTCGCCATTGATCAGGATATCCATACGCACCAGTTTGGCTGCCTCGAAGCGGACAAAGTTATACTCTAGCGATGCATAACCGCGCGAGCATGACTTGAGGCGATCGAAGAAGTCGAGCACGACTTCGGCCATTGGCAATTCGTATGTAAGCTGCACCTGGTTACCAACAAACGACATGTTCTTCTGCGTACCGCGCTTCTCAACACAGAGCCCGATCACCTGCCCCAAGTACTCCTGCGGCACCAGTATATTGGCCTGCACGATCGGCTCTCGCATCTCGCGGATACCGCCCGGATCAGGCAGCTTTGACGGGCTATCGATATAGATCACATCGCCGTTGTTCATCTCAATCTCATAGACAACGGTGGGTGCTGTGGTGATCAGATCTAGATCATACTCACGCTCGAGTCGCTCCTGAATAATCTCCATGTGCAGCATGCCAAGGAAGCCGCAACGGAAACCGAAACCCAGTGCATCCGAAGTTTCTGGCTCAAAAAACAGAGAAGCATCGTTCAATGTCAGCTTATCCAACGCTTCGCGGAAATCTTCGTAGTCATCAGAGCTGGTTGGGAACAGGCCCGCATACACCTGAGGCTGAACTTTCTGGAAACCAGGCAAAGATGGGACATCAGGCGTCTTCGCGTGCGTCAGCGTATCACCGACAGGCGCACCGTGAATGTCTTTGATACCCGCAACCACAAAGCCAACCTCACCCGCGCGCAGAATATCAGTGGTCGTCTGTTTCGGCGTAAAGATACCGACCATCTCAGCCTGGTAGTTAACACCGCTCGACTTCACCATGATCTTATCTTTGCGCTTCAGGGTACCCTGCACAATACGCACCAGTGAGACGACGCCCAGATAGTTATCAAACCAAGAGTCGATAATCAGCGCTTGTAGCGGCGCGTCGTAATCGCCCTGAGGCGGCGGAATAACTTCGATTAGAGCTTCAAGTACATCCTCTACACCCATGCCAGTCTTGGCAGAACAGGGAATAGCACCCGATGCATCGATACCAATAACCTCTTCAACCTCCTGACGCACCACTTCCGGCTGCGCCTGTGGCAGATCCATCTTGTTAAGAACAGGGAGAACTTCAAGTCCTTGCTCGATTGCTGTGTAGCAGTTAGCCACCGACTGAGCCTCTACACCCTGCGCGGCATCAACCACCAGCAACGCGCCTTCGCAAGCATAGAGCGAACGGGATACTTCGTATGAGAAGTCAACGTGACCGGGGGTATCAATGAAATTAAGCTGGTAGGTCTTGCCGTTCTTCGAGTTGTAGTTAAGCGTCACGCTCTGTGCTTTGATTGTAATACCACGCTCGCGCTCGATATCCATCGAATCAAGCACCTGTGCCGCCATCTCGCGGTCACTCAAACCACCACAGATCTGGATAATACGGTCAGCCAAGGTCGACTTACCATGGTCGATATGCGCGATAATGCTGAAGTTACGAATGTGATCGAGCGTACTCACTATAATTCTTACCCAAAAATACTGTTAACACGGGCATTTGACCCAAAAATTAGCGCCGAATTTTACTTGAATTCGCGCCACATAGATAGGAAATGCCTTGAACTGCAAAACGAAAAAGGGGAGCAGTGCTCCCCTTCTCGCAACCCATTAGTATTGGGTTACTCAATACGTAGCGCCAGATAGACCGGACTACCGCCGCGCACGATCCGCAGTGGAACAGGACGATCACCCGAAAGATCATCAACAAGCTCTCGCAACGTTGACACGGAATCTACGGTCTTGCCACCGAGTGTGGTGAGGATATCCCCCACAGCCACGCCAGCTTGAGCGGCAGGACCCGCAGACACCCCCTCAACCAGCACACCCGAGCTAACTTCCAGACGCTCTTTGTCCTCATCGGTCAGATCTCGCACATTGAGACCTAGGCTAACTGATTTACGTGGCTCATCAGGTGCAATGCGGCTTTGCGCCAACTCCTCTTGTGAAGGCAGAAGACCAATCTCCACATCAATTGTGAGCGTTTTACCGTCGCGATAGACATCGACTGCCGCCGACTTACCTGGCGCTACTCGTCCCACTTGCGCCGGTAGCTCAGATGAGAGGCCTATCTCACGGCCGTTGAAGCCGATAATCACGTCACCCTCTTGTAAGCCTGCCGCTTCTGCAGGGCTGTCTGGCAGGACCTGCGCAACCAGCGCACCGGATGGCTTATCCAGACCAAAAGATTCGGCGAGATCCCGTGTCACTTCTTGGATGATCACGCCCAGCCAGCCACGATCGACATACCCTTGGTCGCGCAACTGGTCAGCAACTTCCATCGCGACATCCATAGGGATAGCGAAGGAGAGCCCCATAAAGCCACCAGAACGTGTATAGATCTGAGAGTTGATTCCGACCACTTCACCGTCAAGGTTAAACAGTGGACCGCCCGAGTTTCCCGGGTTGATGGCTACGTCAGTCTGGATGAATGGCACGTAGGAGTCACCTGCCAACGAGCGCTCTTTTGCGCTGACAATACCCGCGGTAACTGTCGCATCGAAGCCGAAGGGGCTGCCGATTGCCAGTACCCACTCACCAACCTCGAGTGCATCTGAACTTCCGATCTCAACAGTTGGAAGATCCGAGCCGTCGATTTTAAGCAGGGCAACGTCCGAACGCTTGTCCGAACCGATCACCTCAGCTTCAATCTCGCGACGGTCATTCATCCGAACCATCACCTTGTCAGCACCTTCTACCACGTGGTGATTGGTGAGCACGTAGCCATCCTCTGAGATAATGAAGCCGGACCCGAGGGATTGAGGGTTCACACGTGGTGCACCACCCGGCCCCTGAAAACCGCGGAAAAAGTCGCGAAAGATCTCTGGGATCTCTTCGCCGTTGGGCCCGCGAAACTGCTCGTTCTGTGGCTCTTGAGGTTTCGCCTCGTTAATTGTGCTTATATTGACTACAGCAGGTGAGAGGGATTTCACCAAGCCGGTAAAATCTGGCAGATCCACCGCCCAAGTTTGCGCACTGAACGCCAGACCAACAATCAGCATCAGGGATCTGATCATCTTCATCGTCTACTCCTCGAGTAATTGAACTATTGAGTACGAAGCAGTTGCGGCGTGAAATCGCCCAGAGCAACTCTGCGAACACTCACTACACGGGTCAATATGAACCCGACTGTGAGGCCTAGAATAGACCCTAGGATCTGAAAGGTTTCTGAAAAGTTGAGAAGATTTAATATTAATACTGCCGCAATCAATCCCATCAATGGAGTGAGATAGACGAGCATAGAGGCCCGCAACAGCGCCCCCTCCTCCAGCCCAACAGTAACGGCTTGTCCGGGCGAGAGAATGAGGTTTAGAGGGTTATCGACGAAGACTTCAACCTGCTTACTCGGCAGCCAGTCGACCAGTTTTTTCTGCCCGCAACCCGCCTGCGCGCTGCACGCGGCACAGGCGCTTTTGCGGTTCACTTCAATCCAGATACCGTTTTCGGCAACTCGAGTAACCTGAGCGGACTCTTCAATCATTAACTAGAGAAGTTTCCCTGTTTAGTGGACAGTTGTCAGCCACTGCAGCGAGCTGATCACACGATCCGCCTCATCCAGAGAGACCTGGCCTACCAGCGATACAAAGTGCTGATCGACTACTCGACCTAGCGCTGTCAGCCCTGCTTGGGAGTAACTACCTGGGGCAGGCGACTGTTCAGTCAGCGGTTCAACGGCTAAGGTCAGAAGCTCACCTGACTTGCTGTAGAGACGCGTGGTAGTTGCACCGTCTAACTGAACTCCAGCTGCAGTGTAACCCTCAGGCAACCAATCAGGCTGCCAGCTGGGCGACAATGAGGCTAAAGTAGTTTGGTATTGAGAAATCGAGCGACGCATATCTTCAGACAAACGAATCACTTCTATCGCCTCTGCACCGCTTGTATTGTCAGTAACGCCGGAGAGCGAGGTCGGCACCAGCGCTGAAGTAGCACCAGCACGTTCAATGACACCCGCCTGCTGCATACCTGTGACATCTTTTTGCCCAGAGAACTGCTGAACACCCAAGAGCACTGCGAGCGTTACGGAGGCAGCCGCAGCCACACTTGCAGCACCCTGCCACCAATGAGTCTGAGGTTTGGCGAGCTCCAGCTCAGCCGCTGTCTGTTCTTCGCTCTCAATCGCAGCCATCACGCCGACGCTAATATCGATCGTAGATTCAACACCCTGACCCTTCATTAGGCTCTGTGCCAAATGGTAACGGCGCCAGGTTTCGGATAACTCACCCTCTTCGGAGGCTGTTCTAAGCGTTCGACGCAGCTCAAGCTCATTGCTCTCGCCATCCATCAGTGCCGAAAGGCTCTCTAACTTCGACAAGTTTTCCGGTTTGTCTGAGTAAGACATGTTCTATCCTCAGTTGCTTCGACCAACTCCCCAATCTGGGGAATCAATCCGTAAGCAGGGGTTTTAACTCTTTATCTATCGCATCACGCGCCCTAAAGATGCGTGAGCGAACTGTGCCGATGGGACAATCCATCACCTCAGCAATCTCTTCGTAGCTCATCCCTTCAAGCTCTCTGAGCGTCAATGCAACTCGCAGCTCTTCGGGTAGAGCTTCCAGTGTCGAGGCCATGACACTGAACAGCTCATCCCGGTACAGATTGTTCTCAGGAGTTTCTATCTCTCTGAGTTCAGATTCAGACTCTGCCTGGAGAACATCGTCTATATCCACATCCGTGCCGGGCGGGCGTCTACTGCGGGTTACCAAATAATTCTTCGCTGTATTCGTAGCGATTCGGTAAAGCCAGGTGTAGAACGCGCTTTCACCTCTAAAGCTATCGAGCGCCTTGTACGCTTTGATAAAGGTCTCTTGAGCAACATCAAGCGCTTCAGCTTGATCCTGCACATAACGACCAATCAAGCCAATAACCTTATGCTGATAGCGTTTCACAAGCAGATCAAAGGCACCCTTGTCCCCCGCTTGTACGCGCTCAACTAAGATTTGATCCGTTGCTTTCTGGCTGTTATTCGACACAGACTTCCTTTTTCCCGAGATATTTACACTCGGTTTTCTGAAAGTATGTGGCGTAGACAGCTAAGAATTCAAGCGGAATCAATGCGCTACACCTACTCAGAGCGCTATTTTTGATAAAAGTTCCCCTGATCTATAAATTTTCTTTCACTAGCATTACTAAAGTCGCAAAAGACTCGGCATAATAGCCCTTCAAGAATTCAGCCCAGTATTTTCTAAGGCTAAAGGGTCCATGGCTAAACAGTTCGATGTCTTGATTCTTGGTAGCGGTGCAGCGGGGCTTACGCTGGCACTTAACCTCCCCTCGAATCTGCGCGTTGCCGTCCTTAGTAAAGGACGTCTCGAGCATGGCGCGACCTGGTGGGCGCAAGGTGGTATCGCCGGTGTTTTCGAAAAGAGTGATACAACTGAGGCCCATGCCCAAGACACTTACATTGCCGGTGCCAACCTCAGTCACCGCGATAGTGTCGACCAGACAGTCAAACACGGTCCAGACAGTATCCGCTGGCTAATTGACCAAGGTGTACCCTTTACCCGTTCCGGCGACGACTATCACCTCACACGCGAAGGCGGCCACTCCCATCGACGTATAGTGCATGCTGCTGATGCAACGGGTCGGGCAATTCAGACGACGCTCATGGAACGCGCTCAAGCAGCGGCCAATATCGAGTTATTCGAGCACCATATCGGCGTCGATCTAATAACACGCCGCAAGCTCAATTTAGGCGGCAACGCCTGTATCGGTGCTTATGTACTGAATCAAACCGACAGCAGTGTAGAGCCCTTCCTCGCGCAACGCGTCGTTTTGGCGACGGGCGGTGCTTCGAAAGCTTACCTATATACCACTAACTCGGATGGTGGTGCGTCGGGTGACGGAATCGCGATGGCGTGGCGCGCCGGTTGCCGCATTGCCAATATGGAGTTCAATCAGTTCCACCCGACCTGCCTCTACCATCCCAAAGCTAAATCGCTACTTATCACCGAGGCCGTGCGCGGTGAAGGCGGAGTGCTACTGCGCCCCGACGGCACTCGCTTTATGCCAGATTTTGATGAACGCGCAGAGCTCGCACCGCGCGATATCGTCGCACGCTCAATCGACTTCGAGATGAAACGTCTCGGTAGCGAGTGTATGTATCTCGATATCTCACATAAGCCGGCCGAGTTCGTGAAAGAGCACTTCCCAACCATCTATGAGCGCTGCCTCGAGTTGGGAATTGATATCACCAAAGAGCCAATTCCAGTTGTACCTGCCGCACACTACACCTGTGGTGGCGTGATCACCGACACTGCCGGCCGTACTGATCTCAAAGGCCTCTATGCGATTGGTGAGACAGCGTTTACAGGGCTTCACGGTGCCAACCGCCTCGCTTCCAACTCACTTTTAGAGTGTGTCGTTTACGGTAGCACTGCAGCAAAATCGATTGCACAAGAGCTCGAGGAAACAACATACGAAGAGCTAGAAGTCCCACCTTGGGATGAGTCTAAAGTGGTCGACTCAGATGAGGACGTCGTTATCTCACATAACTGGGATGAGCTGCGTCGATTTATGTGGGACTACGTCGGCATCGTGCGAACAAACAAGCGTCTTGAGCGTGCTCAACACCGTGTGGATTTGCTGCAACGTGAGATTCAGGACTACTACAAAAACTACCGTGTCAGTAAGTATCTGATCGAACTTCGCAACCTGTCGCTGGTTTCAGAGTTGATAATTCGCTGCGCGATGAAGCGTACCGAGAGTCGCGGTTTGCACTACACCCTAGACTACCCTGAACCCGAGCCCGATCTATACGACACAGTGCTCGTCCCAGACAATTATCACTGGTCGATCGACTAGGCTCGAGATTAATCGCCCAGCCGCAGATAGTGCGCCTGACCGGCTAGGCGTCTAGCTCGCTCCAACGCGACAGGACTTGCAACCTGCGCCACTCATCTTTGCTCATCATATCCGGCAGTAGAATCAGCCACTGGCTAGCGATCGGCGCGCTCGCCCTCAGTTTAAGGCACACTAAAAACGGGAAAACCAGCAGGGATTTTGGCATCTCATGCTGAGTCTGGTTCCCCTCAACACTCTGAGTTGCAAACAGTCTCTGATCCGCATTCCAGATAAAGGCTGAAACGCCCTGGTTAATCGGAAAACGGAAGAAACTGTAACCGCTCAACAACAATGAAATCGCTAGCAGCGACCGAACGAAGGGTTCTAGCGGCGTCAGGAAAAGCAGACTCAAAAGAGCGACGAGGTGGGCGCTAATAACAAAGGTATACCAGCGCTTCGAGGGTTTGAGCTCTATTTTGAGTGGCGAAAACAACTGATCTCCCGGAGGCGGGTCGCATAATTTAAGGATTAGGCTACTGAACTAACTCTTAGTATAGCCTGTTCGACGGCCTGCGAAGCGGCTGATGAACTCCGCAGGTCAACCAGACACTGCCTCAACCAGATCAACCCTTGATCACGGTGGAAACGTTTATGCCAAAACAGCCTAACCCAGCTCGGTTCGATATTCACGGGGTGCTCAAGTACATGTAGCCCAAAGGGAGCCGCCACTACATGAGCAAAACGCTGCGGCAAGGTAACAACCAGATCAGAGTCTTTCACGATAAAAGGCGCGCTCAGAAAGTTTGGTATATGCACTTCCCGCGTGTGGCCGATGCCAGCTGCGCGCAAACTCTGCTCAACGTGAGAGTGGCCTGACTCTCTGGCATCGACAATCAGATGGTCGTATTCGGCCAAACGCTCGACGGTGTTGTCTCCCGACAGCATTGGATGCCCCTCACGAAGCAGGCATACGTATGGCTCTTCGACCAATCCTCTCTGATAAAAGCCGGCTTGTAGCTGTGGGAAGAAGCCGATCGCGAGATCGACATCGCCCTCCTCTAACTCTGTTTTGAGCTCCGCTCCGCGTTCGCCAACGGACTGAATACACACGTTGGGGGCCGCTGTTTTTAGATATTGATAAAGGAGTGGTAGGACGTCAGTCTCTGTCATCTCGGACATAGCCAACCGGAAAGTTCGATCGCTGACTTTAGGATCAAAATTATCGACCACACCCAGACCAGCCTCCAATGTCGAAAGGCCATAGCCAATTGCCTCAGAAATCATATCTGCGTAAGGGGTGGGGGACATTCCTTGAGGCGTTCTTTCGAAGAGCTCATCATTGAGCTGTTTGCGTAGGCGAGCGAGACAGTTACTCACGGCGGGTTGAGTAATGCCAAGCTTTTCAGCAACTGTACTGGTGTTTCTATGCAAGTAAAGTTGCTGAAAAACGACCAGCAGGTTTAGGTCAACTCCTCGAAGTCGCAACATCAGGGTACCTTTATCACGTTTTCTTATAGTTATTCTTCAGGGCTGTTATTTCCCTTCTAAGATTATCGAATTTAATTTGGTAAAGCCGAGAAGGGTAGAAGTTTACGTTCTGCTATATGGAAAAGGTTCACAAAGATGAACCCGCTAAGCATCTACACGGCAAAGAGTAATAGGTTGAGTTAGCTGCGAGACCCCATTCGATCGCGGTGACTGATCTCAGCAAAGAAGCTTTCATGGTGCCTAAACCCACCGACCCAAGAGAAAAAAAATAATTGAGGTAACCAACATGAAGAAGAAACTGCTCGCAGCATGCATTGCTACAAGCCTCCTTTCAGGAATGGCAATGGCAGATGTAGGTGTATTCAACAAGTCAGGTAAAGGTATGGGCGACCATACTTTCATCGATCAAAATGGTGAGAAGGCGGAAAACCTGCGTGGAATTCTGCAGAACATCAAATTGCCTGAGGGATTCAAAATCGAACTATACGCTGTTGTTCCCGACGCGCGCCACATGGCTATGGCACCTCAGGGAACGGTGCTGTTTGTCGGCACACGTAAAGACAAGGTTTGGGTCGTCTCTGATCGCGATCGTAATGGCGTAGCCGATGAGGTAAAAGACTTTGCCCCCTCACTGGAGTTCAATGTACCTAATGGTCTGACATTCAGTAAGGATGGTTTCCTATACATCGCAGAAACCAACCAAGTGCGTGTTTTCCCAGCAGCTGAGTTCTTCTACGAAGGACCTGATGTCGTGGCCGTTGACGTGGTTGCGAAAGGTAACCTGATCCCAGAAAGTGAAGAGAGTTACAACCACACTGCTCGCGTCGTGAAAATTGGTCCAGACAACAAGCTCTACATCTCTTTGGGTCAGCCTTACAACGTCGCTCCGCCAGAGAAACTAGATCTTTACACCGAAACCGGTATCGGCGGCATTGTCCGTATGGATCGCGATGGTTCGAATCGTGAAGTCTACACCTACGGCGTGCGTAACTCCGTGGGGCATGATTTCCACCCTGTTACCGGTGAACTCTGGTGGACAGACAACCAAGTTGATGGCATGGGTGATATGATTCCACCGGGCGAGTTGAACCGTCAGACCGCTGCAGGCCAACACTTTGGCCATCCGTGGTACGGCGGCGGTGACATCCGCACTAATGAGTATGCTGGTCAGGAAGTACCCGTGGATGTAGTGATGCCAGCAGTTGCAACTGATGCTCACTGTGCTGACCTGGGTATGTCGTTCTACTCTGGCAAACAGTTCCCAGGCGAATACAAGAACGGAATTTTTTCAGCACAGCACGGCTCATGGAACCGTACCGACCCCTGTGGTGCACGCGTAATGTTCACATCAATCGATGCTGACGGCAACGCAACAATGGTGCCGTTTGCAGAAGGATGGCTCAACGATAACGGCGAGTATGACGGACGCCCAGTCGATGTGATTCAGATGAAGGATGGATCAATCCTCGTGTCTGATGACTATGCGGGTGCAATCTACCGTATTAGCTACGAAGGCTAATTGCGCCTTAAACCGGCCCCGCAACGGGGCCGGTCCTTCCATCAAAAGGAGTGAATGATGTTTAGTCGGCTACTTTTAGTTCCGATTTTTTTAGTACTGGCGCTCCCTGCGACAGCTGCTGATATTGCTGAAGGTAAGGCGTTATCAGTGCAGTGTTCCGCATGTCACGGTAAAGATGGGTTGTCGAAAGACCCAGAGGCACCGAGCCTAGCAGGCCAATCCGCACTGTACATCGAGAAACAGCTTGTTGATTATCAGAAAGGTATGAGACAAGACAGGCGAATGAGTTTAATTGCGCAGGGGCTCAAAAAAGCTCAGATTAAAAACCTCGCAGCTTACTACGCCGCTTTTAAAGTTAGCGTAACTCCACCTGAAATTGAGTGACGCCGATTAGGGGACAGTTGTGCACGCTAGCCCCTATAATCTTGGGGCTTAGCGCCCCCTTTTTACTTCTTAGTACTGCGGATATAGTCCAACACTAACTTAACGATTCGCGCTTGATCTGGATCTGTTGGCTCCTCCCGCTGCATAAACCACATAAAGAGCTCTTGATCTTCACAGTCCAACAGTCGCACAAACCGCTCCTGATCCTCCAGCGGAAGATCCCTAAAAGCGTTCTCCATAAACGGAACAAACAGCAGATCTAGTTCCCACATACCGCGACGAGACTGCCAAGTAAGCCTACGAATATCACCTTCAGTAAACACCGGTTGAACTCCAATCCAGATCGTGAGGCGCAAGTATAAACCAAAGCGACCTAGGGGTGAGCACCTATTGAGTAACACTTCTGTAGGGGCTCAGTGTAGGAACTCACTTTAGTGAGCGACACCGATCTCTGGCTTAAGTCGCCCAATAAATTGCATCGTTGAGACCGCTAGTGGGACACCAAATAGGTGGTAACCCAACCGGCAGATGTCCTAAGACCCGCTTAAAACATCCCTGTATCGCTTCGTGATTTACATCCCTGTAAATCAAGAGTCTCAGGACACCTACCGGTTGGGTTTTATAGCTCGGAGCGTAACTTCTGAAGACGAGGAGTATCGGGATAAGGGATCGCGCAGCGATCGGCAATTAAAACCAGGATGGTTTTATGTCGCCGAGCGCATGGATGCGCGAAAGGCGACGCCCTACTCTGCAGCCTGCAAGGCTGCCCTCTCCGAAGTGCTACCCAGCGTACGCTGAGGTAGATATTCAGTGTGACTTCACCTTGAACTTGTCGTGTAGCGTCCGTTTACGGACGCCACAAAGCAAAAACCCCCACCAGCGTAGCTGATGGGGGCTTTTGTTTTGTTAGGTGCCTGGCAATGACCTACTCTCACATGGGGAAACCCCACACTACCATCGGCGATGACGCGTTTCACTACTGAGTTCGAGATGGGATCAGGTGGTTCCACGGCTCTATTGTTGCCAGGCAAAACTGGTTGCTAGTTTTGCGTTTGCTTTCTAGCTAAATCTGGATCTTGTCTGTCTGACCCTTGTTAGGTCAGATCAGCGAAAAAGTCTTTGTCTGTATCGATTGGTACAAGCTACAACCGTAATCAATCTTAAACCACTCAGTCGTTCATCTTGATGCGCTTTTAATCAGCACACCTCAGACAACTTTGGCGTTATATGGTCAAGCCTCACGAGCAATTAGTACTGGTTAGCTCAACGCCTCACAACGCTTACACACCCAGCCTATCAACGTCCTAGTCTTGAACGGCTCTTTAGGGACCTTAAAGGTCCAGTGAGATCTCATCTTGAAGGGGGCTTCCCGCTTAGATGCTTTCAGCGGTTATCCCGTCCGAACGTAGCTACCCGGCAATGCCACTGGCGTGACAACCGGAACACCAGAGGTTCGTTCACTCCGGTCCTCTCGTACTAGGAGCAACTCTTCTCAAATCTCAAACGCCCACGGCAGATAGGGACCGAACTGTCTCACGACGTTCTAAACCCAGCTCGCGTACCACTTTAAATGGCGAACAGCCATACCCTTGGGACCGGCTTCAGCCCCAGGATGTGATGAGCCGACATCGAGGTGCCAAACACCGCCGTCGATGTGAACTCTTGGGCGGTATCAGCCTGTTATCCCCGGAGTACCTTTTATCCGTTGAGCGATGGCCCTTCCATACAGAACCACCGGATCACTAGAACCTACTTTCGTACCTGCTCCACGTGTCTGTGTCGCAGTCAAGCACCCTTATACTCTTGCGCTCATTGGCTGATTTCCGACCAGCCTGAGGGTACCTTCGTGCTCCTCCGTTACTCTTTGGGAGGAGACCGCCCCAGTCAAACTACCCACCACACACTGTCCTCGATCCCGTTCCGGGACCTGAGTTAGAACCTCAACGTTACCAGGCTGGTATTTCAAGATTGGCTCCATGAAGACTGGCGTCTCCACTTCAAAGCCTCCCAGCTATCCTACACAAGTAAGGTCAAAGTTCAGTGTGAAGCTATAGTAAAGGTTCACGGGGTCTTTCCGTCTAGCCGCGGGTACGCTGCATCTTCACAGCGAGTTCAATTTCACTGAGTCTCGGGTGGAGACAGTGTGGCCATCGTTACGCCATTCGTGCAGGTCGGAACTTACCCGACAAGGAATTTCGCTACCTTAGGACCGTTATAGTTACGGCCGCCGTTTACTTGGGCTTCGATCAAGAGCTTCGCCTAAGCTAACCCCATCAATTAACCTTCAAGCACCGGGCAGGCGTCACACCCTATACGTCCACTTTCGTGTTTGCAGAGTGCTGTGTTTTTAATAAACAGTCGCAGCCACCTGGTATCTTCGACCGGCCTCAGCTTAGGGAGCAAGTCCCATCACCAAAACCGGCGCACCTTCTCCCGAAGTTACGGTGCCATTTTGCCTAGTTCCTTCACCCGAGTTCTCTCAAGCGCCTTGGTATTCTCAACCTGACCACCTGTGTCGGTTTGGGGTACGATCCCACATAACCTGAAGCTTAGAAGATTTTCCTGGAAGCCGGGCATCAACTACTTCACTTCATATAGAAGCTCGTCATCAGATCTCAGCCTTAAGAGGAACCGGATTTACCTAGCTCCTCAGCCTACATCCTTAAACGCGGACAACCAACGCCGCGCTAGCCTAGCCTTCTCCGTCTCTCCATCGCAGTTATGCGAGGTGCAGGAATATTAACCTGCTTCCCATCGACTACGCTTTTCAGCCTCGCCTTAGGGGTCGACTCACCCTACCCCGATTAACGTTGGATAGGAACCCTTGGTCTTCCGGCGAGGGAGTTTTTCACTCCCTTTATCGTTACTTATGTCAACATTCGCACTTCTGATACCTCCACGGTGCCTTACAGCTTCCGCTTCAACGGCTTACAGAACGCTCCTCTACCATGCCCTAAGGCATCCGCAGCTTCGGTGTCTAGTTTGAGCCCCGTTATATCTTCCGCGCAGGCCGACTCGACTAGTGAGCTATTACGCTTTCTTTAAAGGGTGGCTGCTTCTAAGCCAACCTCCTAGCTGTCTGAGCCTTCCCACATCGTTTCCCACTTAACTAGAACTTTGGGACCTTAGCTGGCGGTCTGGGTTGTTTCCCTTTTCACGACGGACGTTAGCACCCGCCGTGTGTCTCCCATGATTGCACTCTTGGGTATTCGGAGTTTGCATCGGGTTGGTAAGTCGGGATGACCCCCTAGCCGAAACAGTGCTCTACCCCCCAAGGTGAGACATGAGGCGCTACCTAAATAGCTTTCGAGGAGAACCAGCTATCTCCGGGCTTGATTAGCCTTTCACTCCGATCCACAGGTCATCCGCTAACTTTTCAACGGTAGTCGGTTCGGTCCTCCAGTTGATGTTACTCAACCTTCAACCTGCCCATGGATAGATCGCCCGGTTTCGGGTCTACTCCCAGCAACTATGCGCCCTATTAAGACTCGGTTTCCCTACGCCTCCCCTACTGGTTAAGCTTGCTACTGAAAGTAAGTCGTTGACCCATTATACAAAAGGTACGCAGTCACCGAACTAAGTCGGCTCCCACTGCTTGTACGTACACGGTTTCAGGGTCTATTTCACTCCCCTCACAGGGGTTCTTTTCGCCTTTCCCTCACGGTACTGGTTCACTATCGGTCAGTCAGGAGTATTTAGCCTTGGAGGATGGTCCCCCCATATTCAGACAGGATAACACGTGTCCCGTCCTACTCGATTTCACTGTAAAAGACTTTTCATATACGGGGCTATCACCCACTATGGCCACACTTTCCAGAGTGTTCTATTAAGACTTAAACAGCTTAAGGGCTGGTCCCCGTTCGCTCGCCGCTACTAAGGGAATCTCGGTTGATTTCTTTTCCTCTGGGTACTTAGATGTTTCAGTTCCCCAGGTTCGCCTCTCTAAACCTATATATTCAGTAAAGAGATACCCGCAAGCGGGTGGGTTTCCCCATTCGGACATGTCCGGATCAAAGCTTGTTTACCAGCTCCCCGAACCTTTTCGCAGGTTACAACGTCCTTCATCGCCTCTGACTGCCAAGGCATCCACCGTGCACGCTTATTCACTTGACCATATAACCCGAAGGTGTCTGTTCAACTGAATGGTTCGTAACGATTGATTACGCCGGTTGGCGCTTGTATCAAACAATACAAGACAATCTTGTGCTAACACCCTACCCGGCTAGAGTAGGTCAATTAACACGACTTTTTCAGATCCAAATTGTTAAAGAGCGAGAGCATTCGTAAGAAAGCTCTATAAGTTAGTCATCAAATGTTGCTGATGAGTAATTTATAGAGCTCTGATCACAGAGTTTTACAGTCACCATTTTGCGCAGATCAAGGCGAAGGGTGAGGAAGCATAGTGAGCTATGCGACGAATCCTTCAACGCAGAGATGCGTGAAATGGTGGAGCTATGCGGGATCGAACCGCAGACCTCCTGCGTGCAAAGCAGGCGCTCTCCCAGCTGAGCTATAGCCCCTCGATAACTGGTCTTTTTGTGCCTCTACTACGTTGCACTTGTCGCTCTCTCAGTCGTGTACCTGATGTACACTCCTTCGATCGCTCTGGCGTGCGCCTTGTAGAGCCTCAAAAATCCTGCGTTCTCGGCCTTTTATTTAAGGTTTCGAACTACGGCGTTATAACCGTATCGCTGTTCGCATAATTTTTCGATTATCGAGGCGGTTTGTGAGGAAGCATAGCCTGCTATGCGACGAACAAACCAACGAAGAGAATCGGAAAATTGGTAGGCCTAAGTGGACTTGAACCACCGACCTCACCCTTATCAGGGGTGCGCTCTAACCAGCTGAGCTATAGGCCTATTATCTCGGCATACACTCGAGCTAATCTTGCTAAAGCTTGCTCGGCTCGAGTTGCTGCGAACAACATTTTGCTCTCTTTACATTCGATCAAGTAATGCGTGTGAACGCTTGCCAGGACTCGGCTATCGTTTAAGGAGGTGATCCAGCCGCTGGTTCCCCAACGGCTACCTTGTTACGACTTCACCCCAGTCATGAACCCCACCGTGGTAACCGCCCTCCCGAAGGTTAAGCTAGCTACTTCTGGTGAAGTCCACTCCCATGGTGTGACGGGCGGTGTGTACAAGGCCCGGGAACGTATTCACCGCGACATGCTGATTCGCGATTACTAGCGATTCCGACTTCATGCAGTCGAGTTGCAGACTGCAATCCGGACTACGACCGGTTTTCTGGGATTAGCTCACTCTCGCAAGTTCGCAGCCCTCTGTACCGGCCATTGTAGCACGTGTGTAGCCCTACTCGTAAGGGCCATGATGACTTGACGTCGTCCCCACCTTCCTCCGGTTTGTCACCGGCAGTCTCCTTAGAGTTCCCACCCGAAGTGCTGGCAAATAAGGACAAGGGTTGCGCTCGTTACGGGACTTAACCCAACATTTCACAACACGAGCTGACGACAGCCATGCAGCACCTGTCTCAGAGTTCCCGAAGGCACCAATCCATCTCTGGAAAGTTCTCTGGATGTCAAGAGTAGGTAAGGTTCTTCGCGTTGCTTCGAATTAAACCACATGCTCCACCGCTTGTGCGGGCCCCCGTCAATTCATTTGAGTTTTAATCTTGCGACCGTACTCCCCAGGCGGTCAACTTATCGCGTTAGCTGCGCCACTAAGTAATCAAGTTACCCAACGGCTAGTTGACATCGTTTACGGCGTGGACTACCAGGGTATCTAATCCTGTTTGCTCCCCACGCTTTCGCACCTCAGTGTCAGTATCAATCCAGGGAGTCGCCTTCGCCACTGGTGTTCCTTCCGATCTCTACGCATTTCACCGCTACACCGGAAATTCCACTCCCCTCTATCGTACTCTAGTTCCGCAGTATCAGGTGCAGTTCCAAGGTTGAGCCCTGGGCTTTCACATCTGACTGACGAAACCACCTACGCGCGCTTTACGCCCAGTAATTCCGATTAACGCTCGGACCCTCCGTATTACCGCGGCTGCTGGCACGGAGTTAGCCGGTCCTTCTTCTGATGTTAACGTCACAGTAAGCAGGTATTAACTACTCACCTTTCCTCACATCTGAAAGTGCTTTACAACCCGAAGGCCTTCTTCACACACGCGGCATGGCTGGATCAGGGTTGCCCCCATTGTCCAATATTCCCCACTGCTGCCTCCCGTAGGAGTCTGGGCCGTGTCTCAGTCCCAGTGTGGCTGATCATCCTCTCAGACCAGCTAAAGATCGTCGCCTTGGTGAGCTCTTACCTCACCAACTAGCTAATCTTACGCAGGCTCATCTAATAGCGAAAGGTCCGAAGATCCCCTCCTTTCTCCCTTAGGACGTATGCGGTATTAGACCAAATTTCTCTGGCTTATCCCCCACTACTAGGTAGATTCCTACGCGTTACTCACCCGTCCGCCGCTCGTCAGCAGATAGCAAGCTATCCCTGTTACCGCTCGACTTGCATGTGTTAGGCCTGCCGCCAGCGTTCAATCTGAGCCATGATCAAACTCTTCAGTTAAAAGTTTTCGATTTCAAACCCGAAGGCTTTCCATCTAAATCTGCTCAAGAAAAACATTACGCTAAATGAATTCACATATAGGTTGCTTGTCTTGATTAAGCTTTATTGCCTAATCCCAACAAGCGCCCACACGCATTACTTGATCTATTTGTTAAAGAGCGTTGCTTGTATCCGGTAGACCGCGTTGCCGCTGTCTCCCCAAGCGAGGCGCGTATATTACCGCGCCCAAATTTATAGTCAACAGCTAATCTCAGAAATTTTTAACCGCGACGTTTTTTATCCTTCTCGCGCTTCTTCATATCTTTGATATGTTGGCGACTACGCTCTTTCTTGGCCAGCTGACGAGGTGTTAAACGATTTACTTTCCCAGCGAAGGGGTTGTCACCTGTACGGAACTCAAAACGCAACGGCGTACCGCGCACTTTCAAGAATTTCAGGAAGCGATTCTCTAGGTACCGCTTGTACGAACCTGGCAACGAATCCGTCTGATTACCGTGCACGACAATAATCGGCGGATTAGACCCACCCTGGTGAGCGTAACGCAACTTAATACGACGATTCTTCACTGATGGCGGCTGATGATCTGCCACCACGTCTTCCAGAAGTTTAGTCAGCGCATTGGTAGACCATTTTTTAAAGGCGAACTTATAGGCCTCGTTAACAGAACGATAGAGGTCGCCTACTCCAGTGCCATGCTTAGCCGAGATAAAATGGAAACGGGCAAAAGATGCAAACTCAAGACGACGATCTACCTGAGACTTTACTTTGTCACGCTCATCCGGAGACATACCGTCCCACTTGTTTAAAGCAACCACTAGAGCGCGACCAGAGTCGATCACAAATCCCAACATATGTAGATCTTGCTCTGTAACACCATCGCGCGCATCAATCACCGCAATAACAACGTTTGCATCGTTGATCGCCTGAAGCGTTTTGATTACAGAGAACTTCTCTACCGCCTCTGTAACCTGACGACGGCGACGAACACCGGCTGTATCTATCAGCGTATATTGCTGTTCATCACGCTCATATGGGATGTAGATAGAGTCGCGGGTCGTGCCAGCATGGTCGAAAACCACAACTCGCTCTTCGCCCAACATGCGATTTACCAGGGTCGACTTGCCTACATTGGGCCGTCCAACAATGGCGATTTTGATGTTGTCATCATCTTCTTCGTCTTCAGCATCCGGATCTGGTAGCGGCACACCCGCCTCATCGAGCGTCATGTCGATCAACTGACGAACACCACGGCCGTGCGCTGCTGCTATACAGAGGGGATCACCCAAGCCCATCGCAAAGAAGTCCGAGCGCGCCACATCCTCATCGAGCCCATCAGTCTTATTGACGACGAGGTAGACTTTCTTTTCGCGGCGACGCAGATGGTTTGCGATCATCTCATCGGCTGGATTGAGGCCAGCGCGTGCATCCACTAGAAAGAGAACAATGTCCGCTTCATCAATCGCCTGCAACGACTGGGCCGCCATCACCGTATCGATACCGGTCTCATCACCCGATATACCGCCCGTGTCGACAACAATGTAATCACGCTCACCCATACGGCCTTCACCGTATTTGCGGTCACGGGTTAGACCAGGAAGGTCTGCCACAAGCGCATCGCGTGAGCGTGTCAGCTTGTTAAATAGTGTCGACTTACCGACGTTCGGGCGCCCCACAAGGGCAATTACCGGTAGCATAATGCACACCTACACAACATATAAGCAAAAACAAAAAAGCGGCAATCTGCCAAGCAGATCACCGCATGATGGGGGATCAAGGCGCGCTATTGTACGCGCAGAGCCTCAAGCTTCCCAGAGTTACTTAGCACCAGTAGTGTATCATCTACTACTACTGGTTCTGCATAGATTGGCGAACTATCCACTTGATAACGTGCCACCATATGACCATCTGACTGGGACAACACATGCAGATAACCCAGTGCATCACCAACCACTAGATCATTACCAACCACCGCAGGACTACCCAAACGACGCAGTGCGAAGTTGGAGTTACGCCAAACACTCGCCGCTGAGGAAGCATCGAAGGCTTCAACCGCTCCCACGGAATCCGACGCATAGATATTGCCGAAACCGGCCGCCAAACTGCGGTAGGTTGAGAAGTCACGTGTCCAAACTGTCGATGCTGTGGCCGGGTTGATTGCCACCAGTTTACCTTGGTATCCACCCGTGTAGACAAGCTCACCCGAGATCAAAAAACGCCCATCGAGATCGACTAGACGCTCGAGCTCGGAGCGACCGCTGCTTTGAGATACACGCAACTCCCAGACTGGAGCACCCGTATCAAGCGCAAGCGCCACAACCTTGCCATTTGCAAAGCCTGCCATGACACCATCACGTAAAAGCAACGGAGTGCTGGTACCACGCAATGTCAGGGCCGGCTCTTGCGCATCGTAAACCCAAAGCTGTTCTCCGGTCTGGCGTGAGAGCGCAATAATCTGCCCACTCGTAGTCTGCACAATCACCTTATCAGCATTAATCTGCGGCTGCGCCAACACTTCAGCAGGCAGCGCGATACGCCATAACTCCTGACCACGATCCGCGCTTAAAGCGACAACCTCACCCGAGCTCAGCGCTACAGCCACTACACCAAATGCCGCGCCCGCACTTGCGCTGACCGGCTGATCCAGATCAGTACGCCACTGCACCGCGCCGGTTTTAAAATCAATTGAGCTAACCAGACCCGCTGCGTCAGCAACGTAGACGCCTGTCTCAGTGACCGCCGGACGCGACTGATGGTACAGATCACCAAACCCACTTCCGATATCAACACTCCACTGACGCACTACCTGCTTCTCGGGTGTGAACTGAACTAACTCTTGAGGCTGCGCCTCTTGAGGCCCAGACCAGAAACCACAACCGCTGAGTGCGGTGATACTTAGAGCAATAAGGGTCGAGCGAAGCTGTCTCTTCATTAGGACGCATCTCCTGCTGCAATATCATCCAGCTTGAGCTGAATCAGCGAGCGTGATTGTTGATCAGCCGACTCGATAGCCTTGGCATAAGCCGAACGAGCAGCATCCAGATCGCCTTTTGCAAAAGCCAAATCTCCACTCAACTCACTCTGCAAACTCGCATATTGAGTCGAGGTTACTGCCGCTAACGCAGACTCTGCAGCTGCCAAATCGCCCTGAGCCATTGCCACACGGGCTAGGCGCAGCTGCGCGAGCTGCTTCATCGGCTCATCGGCCGCATCGCTTGCCAGAACGAACTCGAGTTCAGTTTTAGCCTGATCAAGCTGACCCGCCTCCGCAGCAGCGCGCGCCAGCAGCATTGATGCCATCGGCGTGTAGGCACTTGAAGCGTAATCCTCCTTCAGTTCATCACCCAGATGGAAGGCTGACTGACGCTGCGCAGCGTCAATAGACGCGGCTGTTACAACGCTACTAATATTTTCGTAGATCGCCGAAGCATTTGCAGCGGTCGCTTCTTGATTTGAAACCCAGGTTTTCCAACCGAACACACCCGCTACAGCGATCGCCACACTGATAAGAAGAGAGTTTCCGTTCTCTTTCCACCAGTTCTTAATATACTCGACCTGTTCCTCTTCGGTACGTAACTCAGCCACCTTACTCTCCAAGCTCCTGCTCTAAACGCTGTTTTAGCGATTGAGCTAAATTCTCTATTGGTAAACGAATCTGTTCTGCGGCACTGCGCAGCGGCTTCACTGCCACTTCCCCAGCTTCGCGCTCTTCACTACCCATCAACACCGCCAGGTGAGCCCCACTACGGTCTGCTTTTTTCATCTGGCTTTTGAAACTTCCGCCGCCACAATGCAGCTGTACGTTAATTCCCGCGTCCGCGCGCAGCGCTTCAGCCACCGCCATCGCCGGTGCGAGGTTCTCATCACCAATACCGATCATGTAAACATCAACGAGCTGGCGGGCCGCAGCGGGCACTGCTTCTAACTCCTCGAGCAATAGCACCAAGCGTTCGACGCCCATTGCAAAGCCCACAGCTGGAGTATGACGACCACCCAGTTGCTCTACTAAGCCATCGTAACGCCCACCAGCACAGACAGTTCCCTGAGCTCCTAACGCACTAGTCACCCATTCAAATACTGTCTTGCCATAGTAGTCGAGACCACGTACGAGTCGCGGATTGACGACGTAGTTTACACCAGCGGCGTCGAGCAGGGCACAGAGTTGTTCGAAATGCGCGCGCGACTCGTCATCGATGTAGTCATTAAAATTGGGCGCACTATCTAACAGAGCCTGAGTGTTCGGATCTTTCGAATCGAGAATACGCAGAGGGTTGGTCGTTAAACGACGCTGACTGTCTGCATCAAGAGCGTCTTTACGCGTCTCTAAGTATGCAACCAGATCACTCTTAAATGCATGACGGGCTTCGCTACTCGCCAGAGTATTAATCTGCAACTCAACAGCCTGATCAATACCAAGCTGACGCCACAAACGCGCGGTCATCAAAATCACTTCGGCATCGATGTCCGGTCCCTGCATACCGAAAGCTTCTGCACCAATCTGGTGGAACTGACGGTAGCGCCCTTTCTGCGGACGCTCGTGACGAAACATTGGACCGGTGTACCAGAATCGCTGCACCTGGTTGTACAACAATCCATGCTGCTCTGCTGCTCGCACACAGCTAGCAGTACCCTCAGGACGAAGCGTCAGGCTATCGCCATTACGATCCTCGAAGGTGTACATCTCTTTCTCGACGATATCGGTAACTTCACCAATAGAGCGCTTGAACAGTTCAGTCTGTTCAACGATCGGTGTGCGCACCTCTGCGTAACCGTAGCTCTGAAGAACGGTTTTAACAGTGCTCTCGAGATACTGCCAGACCGGGGATTGGTCTGGCAGCAGATCATTCATACCACGAATGGCTTGAAGTTTTGCCATTTAAAAAGAACTCGCTACTACTTAAAAACTGTCTACCGCATCAGCGCGGCAGAGTTAAACGGGCGACATTCTTTCTGGTAAACGCTTCTAAATCAACTGTTGTGCCATTAAAAGTAAGCGTACTCACAGCATCAGCACGACCAATAACGAAATTAACCGGTGCCGGACCACTCAATTCCAGCTTACGCCCCTTCTCCGCCAATCCGTTAAACAGTGCCTCACCTTTAGCATCTTTGATGTTTACCCAGCTCACATCTGAGAACTCAATAGTAACGCGAGCGACACCCTCAGCGTCCGGCTGCGCAGCTTGCTCTTCAACTTGCGCGACCACCTCAGGTGCATGTAGTGGTTCTGGTGCCACCGCAGGCTCCGGTGCAGTGGCCTGCTCCGCAGATTCTGGCTGCGGATCAGGAGCAGCCGGCGTTTCCAGACTCGTGACGACTTCAGTCTGCACCTCAGGAGCTATTTCAGTCGACACCTCTACGGCCGGCTCTTCGGCTACAGTTTCAATGACACTCTCAACGCTCGGCTCCTCTGCAACCGCAGTCGGCTCGGCATCCGCCTCCACAGTCGGGACTACCGGTGCCTGAGAAGCTGACGACGTCCCAGGAATCACTAAACGGTTAGGGTCAGCCTCTTGCTCTGGCTCAGAGTCGCCGAACAGGCCGCTCAGATTAAAGCCACCAAGGTTAATGTCCAGTTTGCTTACGCCGTAAGCGGCCCCGCCTAAAATCCCGACAACGACCAAAACCTTAACTACCCCGCCTAGGATGCGTGGCAGCTTGGAGGGGCGTTTGGACAACGTCATACTTGCAGGTGCCGACGCAGCCCCGGAAGGCAGGTCTCGGGCTTTGGAGCGTTTAGGCGCTGCTTCACCAATGATCGCATCGTACTGCGCTACAAAGGGTTCAGCATCGATACCGACGCGTTTACAGTAGGAGCGGATGTAACCGCGCGCAAAAACGGGCTGCCCCATTCCTGCTAGGTCTCCAGACTCAAGTGCAACAACTACTCGCGATGTCAGACGCAGCTCACGCTGAATCGCTTCGGCACTGAGGCCAAGTGCCTCACGCGCCTGAATTAACTGATCGCTGGCAAAACCTCCGCCAACTTCAAAACCCAAGTCCTGATCGCTCACCGGCTGGACTCCTCGTATTTCTTATATTCTTCTGATTCTGGGTATAAATTTTTCAACAGCAGTGCGTAAGTCGCAGACCTGCTGGCATTCCCCTGTATGCGTGCCAACCTTACACCAACCCAGAGGCTCTTAGCAAAATGGTCGACCAGACCACGATCTACTAGATCTCTGAATTCAGCAAACCACTTTGCAGCTGCATCTGCGTTGCCTCGCTCAAGATGGAGATCAGCAAGCTCGATCATTGCCAGAGGACGATCCGGAGAGAGCGTCAGGGCGCGCTCAAGCACAAACACAGCGGCATCATCACGTCCAATCAGACGATAGCAGCGCCCGAGGTTCTCAAAGGCCTGTGCTCGCTGAGCATAAAAGGGATCTTCAGTGGCACGCGAAAGCTCGGTACAAGCCTCCTCGTAACGCTGTTGAGCATAGAGAAATGCACCATAGTTGTTGTGAATCATCGCCGAACCAGGATCATTCTTCACCGCATCACGAAAATAGTTCTCGGCCAGCGCGTTTTCAGCCTCTGCCTGGAATACTAACGCAAGTCCATTGAGCGCCGGCGCATGATTCGGATTTATATCGAGCGCCTGCTTCAGGGATGACTTAGCACTCACTGTGTCACCCGCTTGCAGGTACTTGATACCGAGATCGGTGTAGGACTCAACAGAAGCTTGCGTGGCTTTGGCGTTCATTGAGCTCGAAGAGAAGCTAGAACAACCTGCAAGTAGAGTCGTGAGGAGTAGAGCCAGAGCCAGCTGACGTTGAGTATTCACTCGATTTCCTTGTGATAAACGTTATAGATTTAGTTCTAACACAGGACGGTCAATCTGTCATGCTGGCAGAAGAAAATTCCAGCGAAAATTCAGACTCTTAGCAGCTACAAGCCGCTGTTATTTAGCCTCTCGCAGCTCGATATATTTCTGGCTTCGACGGGTCCGGTCGGCGACCTGACCAACCAACTGACCACAGGCTGCATCAACATCATCACCACGAGTACGGCGCACTGTTGTCAGTATCTTGCCTTTGAGCATCTCAGCCTTGAATCGAGAGATAGCGTTTTCACTTGGACGCTCGTAGCCTGAGTTCGGGAACGGATTGAATGGAATCAAATTGAGCTTACATGGCATTTTACGCAGCAACTTAACGAGCTCACGTGCGTGCTCAGGCTGGTCATTCACACCTGCAATTAGCGTGTACTCGACAGTAGGCACGCGCTTATCGCCAAGCTTAGCGAAGTAACGGTTAACCGAATCGACAAGTACCTCAATCGGATACTTTTTATTGATCGGCACCAAGACATCGCGTAACTCATTATTGGCAGCATGCAGCGAGACGGCCAACGAAACATCAGTTACATCACCGAGTTTCTCCAGTGCAGGCACAACACCCGAGGTACTCAAAGTGACGCGGCGTTTGGAGAGTCCGTAAGCGTTGTCATCCATCATCATCTGTACGGCATCGACAACGTTGTCGAAGTTCATCAGCGGCTCACCCATGCCCATAAGGACGACGTTGCTGACGCGACGCTCGCCACTTGGATCAAAGCCGCCAGAACAACGTATAGCCACGCGCAACTGCGCAATGATTTCTGCAGTACTTAGGTTTCGGTTGAAGCCCTGTTTACCTGTAGAGCAGAAACTGCAGTCGAGAGAACAACCCACCTGAGAAGAGACGCAGAGTGTGCGGCGATCCCCTTCTGGGATCAGCACCATCTCAATAGCTGAACCACCATCCATCTGAATAACCCACTTACGCGTGCCATCTTTGGAGGTTTTATCGATCAGAATCTCAGGCTCACGAATCTCCGCCACCTCTGCCAGCTTAGCGCGCAGCGTCTTGCTGATATTGGTCATCTCATCGAAGGAGCTAGCGCCCTGCTGGTGCATCCACTTCAATACCTGAACAGCACGAAATTTCTTCTCACCAAGGGTTTCAAAAAATTCTTCGAGTTTTGCGGGGGATAAACCGAGGAGGTTTACTTTAGATTCGGACATGGTGCGGGGTGTCTCTTGAGGGTTGGCACAGGTGTTTCCACCTGTGCCCGGATCTTCAACTTATGCGCCGAAGAAGTACGCGATTTCGCGCTCAGCAGATGCTGCAGAGTCAGAACCGTGTACGGCGTTAGCGTCGATAGACTCAGCGAAGTCACGACGGATCGTGCCTTCAGCAGCTTCCTGTGGGTTAGTAGCACCCATCAGTTCGCGGTTCAGAGCGATTGCGTTCTCACCTTCCAGAACCTGTACAACAACAGGACCTGAAGTCATGAAAGCTACCAGATCGCCAAAGAATGGGCGCTCTTTGTGCTCAGCGTAGAAGCCTTCAGCGTCAGCCTGTGACAGCTGCTTCATCTGCATAGCAGCGATTTTCAGACCAGCTTTTTCGAAGCGAGCAACGATTTCGCCGATTGCGTTCTTGGCAACTGCATCTGGCTTGATGATAGAGAGAGTACGTTCGATAGCCATTGACCTAACCTTTAAATTAGTTGGATGAAAATTTTGGTGCGCGAATTATACGCCAAAGGTCGACCCGAGGGTAGCATTTCGGCGAGCGACCTTAATCACGCAATGGAGCGGTTAGTGCCCCTCAGAAACCTGGTTAATAGTGTACTTGGGAATCTCTACAACTAGGTCCTCATCACCAACAACTGCCTGACAACTCAAGCGCGACTCTGGCTCCAGACCCCAAGCCTTGTCAAGCATGTCATCTTCGAGCTCATCAGACTCTTCCATGCTATCGAAGCCTTCACGCACAACTACGTGACAGGTAGTGCAGGCGCAAGACTTTTCACACGCGTGTTCAATATGAATACCGTTACGCAGCGCCGCGTCGCAGATAGTCACCCCGGGCTCAGCTTCGATGACCTGGCCTTCAGGGCAAAGCTCTTCGTGGGGTAGAAAAATAATCTGCGGCATTAGCCCTTCTCCTTTTCGGAACGGTTATTAGAAACGGGGTCGAAGATATCGACGCTCTGCCCCTGCAGAGCCGTCTGAATCGAGCGATCCATACGACGCGACGCAAAGAAATCACTCACCTGGGCCAGATGCTCCACACCAGCCTCAATGGCACCAGCACTCGAGCCCTGTGCGAGCTTCTCGAGCACATCAATCTCAGTATTAAGATCCTTCAACTCCTGCTCTGACAGCAGCTCGCCATCTTCGGCGATCGCGTTACGCAGTGCGCTAACTAAACGATCAGCCTCAACTTGCTGCTCACGCAGACTGCGCGCTTCGCGATCGTCCGCAGCATTAGAGTAGGACTCCTGTAGCATACGGGTAATTTCAGAGTCTGAAAGTCCGTACGATGGTTTCACCTGAATAGCAGACTCAATACCCGTCGAGAGCTCTTTGGCTGCCACATTCAAAAGGCCATCAGCATCTACCTGGAAGGTGACCCGAATATGAGCCGCGCCAGCTGCCATCGGTGGAATACCGCGCAGCTCAAAGCGCGCTAACGAACGGCAGTGATCAACCAACTCTCGCTCACCCTGCAGCACATGCACCAGCATCGCCGTCTGACCGTCCTGATAGGTCGTGAACTCTTGCGCACGCGCAACTGGGATTGAGGTGTTGCGATGAATCACCTTCTCCACCAGTCCACCCATAGTCTCTAGACCGAGCGAGAGCGGCAGCACATCAAGCAGCAATAATTCGGAGTCAGGCTTATTGCCGGCCAGAATATCCGCTTGGATCGCCGCACCAATTGCGACAACGCGATCGGGGTCAATATCGATGTGTGGATCGCGCTTGAAGAATTCACCGACTGAGCTCTGCACCAGAGGCACGCGGGTCGAACCACCGACCATAACTACGTCCTGAATCTCATCGAGCGCCACACCGGCATCTTTGAGCGCACGCTTACAGGCACGGATAGTTTTAGAAACAAGCGGCTTACACAGAGCATCAAATTGATCACGGCTTACCTGTACCCCTGTGCCAGAGCACGGTAGAGCAACCTCTACCTCAGAGCTGCTCGTAAGCTGCTCCTTGGTGTGACGCGCAATTCTCAGCAGTTCGCGACTGGAGCTCGCATCAAAGACCTGATCGCCTGCCTGATCCATCAACCAGTGAGCCAGCGCATGGTCAAAATCGTCGCCGCCCAGCGCCGAGTCACCACCGGTGGCCAACACCTCAAACACACCCTGCGTCAGACGCAGAATTGAGATATCGAATGTACCACCACCCAAATCATAAACAGCGACTACGCCTTTATCCTGCTGATCAAGGCCGTAGGCTACCGCGGCCGCGGTTGGCTCATTGAGCAGTCGAAGAACATTAATTCCGGCTATCTGAGCGGCATCTTTCGTCGCCTGGCGCTGCGCATCGTCGAAATAAGCAGGAACGGTTATAACAGCCCCCTCGAGATCACCACCCAAGCTCGCCTCTGCGCGCGCAACCAAACTTTTGAGAATATCTGCTGAGATCTGAACTGGGCTCAAATCGCCCACTGCAGTACGCAGGTAGGGCATCGCCGTGTCAGATTCTACAAACTCATACGGAAGCTGCTCGCCAAGCTGCAGCGCATCATCTGCAGAGCGCCCCATGAGGCGCTTGATTGACTGGATGGTATTATAAGGGTCCTGAGTCGCCCGCAGAGCTGCTTCAGCGCCCACTAGCGGCTGCTGGCCCTGCGTGTAGTGGACAACAGATGGCAAAATATGGGCACCACTCTCATCCGCCAAGGTCTCAGCAACACCATTGCGTACACTGGCAACCAGCGAGTTGGTAGTACCCAAGTCGATACCGACAGCGAGCTTACGCTGATGCGGGTCCAGGCTTAATCCGGGCTCTGCAATCTGCAACAGCGCCATAGTAATCAGTACTCCTCGTCCAGACGATCTTCAGCCGCCTCAATCTCGTGCAATAACTTGTTTACGAATTGCAGCTTTCTAATCGCGACCTCTGCGGTTTCGAGGTCGTCTGCAGCAAGCGCCGCATTAAACTGCGAATACTCTTGGGTTTCAAGCGCACGGGCCTGTTGTTCCAAATCCTCAAGCTCAGCAAACGGGTCATCAGCTTCGCCCACTTCAAACAGCGCCTCGCGGAGCTCCATCTGCTGCATCAAAAAGGCACCCGGCAACTGCTGACGAGTCTCCTCACCGGTCTCAACACCGCGCAGCTTAAGCAGGTATTGCGCGCGTTTAAGCGGCTGTTTAAGCGTCTCAAAGGCTTCATTAAGATGAGTAGTCGCCTGCACAGCTAGTCGCTGCTCGCGCTCACCTTTGTGAGCATGGCGATCTGGATGGTATTCACGCTGTAGTTCGCGGTAGCGCTCACTAAGCTGCTGCGTATTTAGATCAAACCCTGGGGCGAGCTCAAACAGTTCGAAGAAGTTCTTAGAAATATCCATACACTCTCGTGAGCTTACCCTTTCTTTTGCGCAGCGGAAGGAGAAAAATCAGACGTTAAAGCTCTCACCACAGCCGCATTCGCTGCGCACGTTCGGGTTGTTGAACTTAAACCCTTCGTTGAGGCCCTCTTTGACAAAGTCGAGCTCAGTGCCTTCCAGGTAGACTAGGCTTTTCGGATCAATTACAACCTTCACACCCTCGAACTCAAACACTTCGTCTTCGGTGTTTAGGTCATCAACATACTCCAGAACGTAAGCCATACCGGAACAACCTGAGGTACGAACGCCCAGACGTATGCCGACGCCCTTGCCACGTTTCTCTAAATATCTCGCCACATGATTTGCTGCGGCGGAGGTCATAGACACACCCATAACGTTTCCTAAACTAGGGCCGGGCACCAAAGCCCGGCTGCTCATTACTTCTGCTTGTTACGGTAATCGTCGATCGCCGCTTTGATCGCATCTTCAGCCAACACTGAACAGTGGATCTTGACCGGCGGTAGCGCTAGCTCTTCAGCAATCTGCGCATTTTTGAGATCAGCAGCCTGATCAAGCGTCATACCTTTGACCCACTCAGTCACTAGCGAGCTAGACGCGATCGCAGAGCCGCAACCATAGGTTTTAAACTTCGCATCTTCGATAACGCCGTCATCGCTGACTTTGATCTGCAGACGCATAACGTCACCACAGGCTGGCGCACCCACCATGCCAGTACCTACGTGAGAGTCACCCGCATCCATCTTGCCGACGTTGCGTGGATTCTCGTAATGGTCGATAACTTTTTCGCTGTAAGCCATGTTGAACTCCTAAAACTCTTATCCGGTGATGTTAGTGGTGAACCCACTCTACTTTGCTGAGGTCAACGCCATCTTTGAACATATCCCAAAGTGGAGACAGTTCACGCAGTTTGTCGACTGCGGTGCGGACCTGAGCGGCTGCATAATCAACCTCTTCCTCAGTCGTGAAACGACCGAAAGAGAAACGAATCGATGAGTGTGCCATCTCGTCATTCAAACCGAGCGCACGCAACACATACGACGGTTCCAAGCTTGCTGAAGTACAAGCAGAGCCTGAAGAGACCGCAAGATCTTTGAGTGACATCAGCAGCGACTCGCCCTCTACAAAAGCGAAACTGACGTTGAGATTGCCGGGGTAGCGCTCATCAAACGAACCGTTGACGTAAACCTCTTCCATATCCTGAATCTGTGTCCAGAAGCGATCACGCAGCGAAATAAGACGCTGTTTCTCAGACTCCATCTCCTCTTTGGCGATGCGGAAAGCTTCACCCATACCCACGATCTGGTGCGTTGCCAAAGTACCTGAGCGCATACCACGCTCGTGGCCGCCACCGTGGATCTGTGCCTCAATGCGTACACGTGGCTTACGACGCACGTAGAGCGCGCCTACCCCCTTAGGACCGTAAATCTTGTGAGCGCATAGCGAGAGCAGATCGACTTTCATCTCTTGCATATCGAGAGGGATCTTACCGGCACTCTGAGCCGCATCCACATGGAAAAGAACGCCATGTTTACGGGTCAGCTCCCCTATTGCGGCTATATCAGTGATAGTGCCAATCTCGTTGTTGATGTGCATTAGAGAGACAAGAATCGTGTCTTCACGCAGCGCATCAGCAACCATCTGCGGCGAGATCAGGCCGTCTGAGCCGGGCGTAAGGTAGGTAACCTCATAGCCTTCGCGTTCCAACTGTCGAGTCGCATCGAGAACTGCTTTGTGCTCAATTTTAGAGGTTATGATGTGCTTACCTTTCTTGTGGTAGAAGTGCGCCACACCTTTAATTGCGAGGTTGTCTGACTCGGTCGCACCTGAAGTCCAGACAATCTCACGTGGGTCCGCACCAATCAGGTCAGCAACATTGCGACGCGCGGTCTCAACGGCTTCTTCTGCCTTCCAGCCAAACAAGTGAGAGCGGCTTGCTGGGTTACCGAAGTTACCATCGGGTGTGAGGCAAGCCATCATCTTTTCAGCAACACGTGGATCGACTGGGGTTGAAGCCGAGTAATCCATATATATTGGCAGTTTCATCTATCTCTCCAAAGTTTTAACAACCGAGTCGCTTAACCGTTGCGACTCGCGAGAATCAGTTCTTCAGTAACGCGGCCCTCCTGACGTTGGGCCACCATCTGCACATCATTACGCACAACGAGATCAGCTAGACTAATCCCGCTCAAAAAACCATGAATCTGTCCGCTCAAATCCATCCACAGATGGTGAGTCAGACATATTTCGCCCGACTGACAGTTGCCCTTTTGCTGGCAACCTGTAGCGTCGACCGATTCATTTACCGCATCTACAACCTGCGCCACGTTGATCTGCGCGCTATCGCGCTTCAATTCGTACCCACCGCCCGGGCCGCGCACACTCTGAACCAAACCCTGCTTACGCAACTTGGCGAACAGCTGCTCTAGATACGAGAGCGAGATACCCTGCCGGTCGGATATGTCGGCCAAACTAATCGGCCCTTTGCCCTGATGCAGCGCTAGGTCCAACATTGCTGTGACGGCATACCGCCCCTTGGTGGTAAGACGCATGGCTTTACCTCATCTCCTTTATGGATCTGGAGTCATTATCCTTTCTCCTACAAAATTGGTCAACTATTTACCTGAGTAATTTAGTAGGAATTGGGGCAGCCGTTTAAAATACGATCCTAACGTTTACCGTAGAGCCCCACTTTCTTGAGGATTCCACGTAAGACGTTGACCTCAACCTTATCCGGCACTGCACGCAGAATTAGGCGTCTGAGCCTCGGCATCAACTGACGCGGATTGTCCGGATCGAGAAACTCTATATCAATTAGCGTGCGCTCAAGATGTTCAAACATTCGCTCTAGCTCTGCATTATCGGCAAGCTCGATATCCCACTGAGTACCCCACTGAGGTGCATCAGCAATTTGAGCCTCAACTAGCGCCATACGCATCTCGTAGCTAATAACCTGCACCGCAGCGGCAACGTTGAGCGAACTAAAGTCTGGGTTAGTCGGTATGTGCACATGCTTGTGACACAGATGCAGCTCCTCATTTGTGAGGCCACTCGCTTCGCGCCCAAACAACACCGCTATACGGCCCGCTGCACCTGCCTCACTTTGCAACATCTGGGCACTAATTGCGCCGAGCTCACGGGGATTTACCAGCGGCCAGGGGATATGGCGTTCGCGCGCGCTCGTCCCGACAACCAGTTGACAATCCGCTAAGGCCTCATCAATCGAACCAACGACACGAGCCGACGCGAGGATATCATCCGCGCCTGAAGCACGAGCCTGCGCCTCCTCATGAGGAAAGAACTTAGGCTCTACCAAACATAGGTCAGACAGCCCCATATTTTTCATGGCACGCGCAGTTGCTCCAATATTGCCGGGATGGGTTGTATTCACCAAAACAATACGAATTCTATCGAGCATCTGTGCCTCCCAATTTAGGTGGCGCGAGTCTACCAGAAGCCCAGCAGTGGCGCACTTAATTGGCTGGAGTTCGTCCACCCGTCTGGGTTATACTTTGGCCTCGCTCTTTTAAAACTGATGGATACCCGACTGATGCAACCGATGGTCAATATCGCGCTGCGCGCTGCGCGCCAAGCAAGCGAACAAATCGAACGAGCTCTTGAACGCCTCGACCTGATCAAATCTGAACAGGGCAGCGTTGCCAAGTTCCTGAACGACACCTGTAATAGCGTTGAGAAAAACATCGCTCAGGTGATTCAGAAAGCCTACCCGCACCACAGCGTGACGGGGGAATACTCAGGCTTGTACGAGCCCGCATCCACCGAGGGTCCAACACCCTGCCACTGGCAGATCCACACGCTAGACTCTGTAACCAACTTCTCTAATGCACTACCCTCGTTCGCACTCTGTCTTGTCGGCCGCGTAAAAGACAAAGTCGAGCATGCGCTTATCCTCAATCCAATTACCGGCGAGGAGTTTACTGCTAGCCGCGGTCAGGGCGCGCAGCTAAACGGCCGTCGCTTGCGGGTAGGTGCAATGAAAACGCTTGATGGTGCACTGATTGGCACCGGTCACCTCGGCCGCCCAAGTGACAAGAAACACCTAGAGATGCAGCTCGATATCACTCGTGCAATCGTTGAAGCGGGTGCTTCGACCTTCAGTACTGGTTCTGTAGCTCTCAACCTCGCCTACACTGCGGCTGGACGTTTGGATGCAATGCTGCAACCCGAGGTTCACGCTGAAGAGCTCGAAGCAGGCCTACTAATTCTGCAGGAGGCTGGGGGCTTAGCCGCCGACTTCAACGGCGGCGCTAGCTACCGCAGCAATGGCCAACTGGTTGCTGGTAATCCAAAGATCTTCAAAACCTTGCTAACGACTGTCAACGGTATTAGCAAGCAGCGTTAAATCGAACGGGCGCTCGTTCTTTACGAGCGCCTTTTCAATCTGTACTCGAGCCTCTATCGAATATTTATCTTAACGCGCTGGGTATCACCGGTGCTTCCTGGCACCGAGAGTGAATAGCTACCCGGTTTAATCGCAACAAAACCAATCTCCATCTCGCCGGCATCATCAAATTCAACGCTGTCCAACCCCAAAGGGCGTACCTCTAGGCCGTTGATGACCACTTCATCAACCCAGATTGCTCGAAAGAACCCAGCCCCCGACAGCCCAAGTTCAGCCGAACCATCGGCCCGGATCTCAAGCTCGTAATATTTGCCCGACTCTAGATTGATCTCGCTGACTGCGGCTAGAGGCTCACCTGCAGCAAGGATCAACTCGGGCATCTCAGCTTTATTCTTACCTGAGAGCAGACCCGCAAACCCAAGCTCATGTGCGCTTGCGATTGACGAACCCAGCGAACAGCCAAGCACGAAGGGAAAAAGCAGTTTGCGATACATAGTGGTCTCCATGACATTCTTCACTCTCTACTGCGAAACTTACGCGAGAGTGTTATGACACTCGACTACCCTTTCGTACCAATCTATGCCCTGGAACTAGTACTAAAGTGCAAAAAATTCACGCAAGCCGATGATCTTACGGCCGTCAGCAGGAGTAACAAGGGTACGAATTGAGGAAACAGGCATGGGCAGTATTGAAACTTTGGTTGGTTCGTTGCTGGTCTGGATAGCATCAAACAGCGCCTACGATACATCAAAGATAAACGAGCCAGACGTGAAATTGGTTAGCGCCGAAGAGATCACCGCAGAGTACTACTCTGACGCGCCAGAATACGCCCCGGACGACGGTATTGACCCACGGATCAAAGCCCTATACACCCCGCTGGACGGAGAGAACGGTACCATTTATCTGCTTTACACCGGCGACCCCGACGAACTCTATGATGATATTGCCACTCAAGAGATCCTGCTACACGAGCTGGTGCACCACGTGCAGTGGCAGACCGGTGTAGCCGACCACTGGCGATGTCAGAACGAGGGTGAGCTCGAAGCCTACGCTCTTGGGGCAGAGTTCCTGCGACAGGAGTCCTTTCGAGATCACTTTCTGAGCAGGCGCGCTTGGGCGCAGCTATACTCTTCATGCTGACCCTGCAGACTCAACTTAAGACTTTGGAACTAGTTCTATCGTCTTTACCTCACTCCTGTTGCGGGATATTCTCTGACTATCCTATAAAGATAAGAACAGACCATGACAGGAATTATCCGCGCCGTTTCACACAGAACTGACGCGAAAGAGGCCATTGCTGAGCTTGCTCAGTTTTTCAAAGGGCAAGCTATCCGCCACGTACTCTTTTTCTGCTCTGCACAGTACGAGCTAGCCGCGCTTGAACAGGCCATAAACCGAAATTTCAACGGTCTCAATGTATCGGGCTGTACCACCGCTGGCGAGATCTCACCAGATGGCTACTGCCAAGGCTCAATTACCGCAATCGGATTCCCAGAGGATGACTTCGGTATTAGCGTCGGTTGCGTTAACGAACTTGCGAGCTTTACTCCCTCAGATGCACGCGATCTCATTGACGTACTCAAGTATGATTGCGAGCAGCAGCGAAACGTTCCTATTTCACAAGGCTGCTTTGCCATTACGCTGATCGATGGACTGTCAATTCAGGAAGAGCAGTTCCTTGTGCAACTCAATGCCGCGCTTGGGTCTTGCCCAAATTTTGGCGGCTCAGCTGGCGACGACATTAACCTCGCTAGCACTCATGTATTCCATCAGGGCCGTTTCTACCAAGACGCAGCCATTGTATTACTCTTCTCTACACCCTATGAGTTCGAGGTATTCACGACGCATCATTGTGTGCCGACAGATGAAAAGCTGGTCGTCACTGATGCTGATGTTGCATCACGCACAGTTACGGAGCTCGATGCCGACTCACCCGCTCAGATCTATTCCCAAGCTGTCGGTATTGACCTGGAATCGACCTGCCCTGCGCAGTTCGCGCTGCACCCACTCGCTGTTAAACTCGGTGATGACTACTTTATCCGCTCGATACAGAGTGTCGAGCAAGAGAACGCCCTGAAATTTTTCTGTGCAGTTGAGGCCGGCATTGTGCTCAACGTGATGCAACGTACAGACCTGATCAGTAATATTGAGTCTCAGTACCGCAAACTTGAGGAGCGTCTTGGAGAGCCACAGCTGATTATCGGATTCGACTGCTTCCTGCGCCGGCTGGAGGCCGAAGCACTGAATATAGATGAGCAGATTTCCAATTTGATGGTCAAGCTTGGAATCATCGGCATGAACACCTACGGCGAACAACATCAGGGCATGCACATAAACCAAACGTTAACGGGCGTAGCAATTGGCAAACGCAAGCGAGCACCAGAACTGGCTTGAAGTTCGAGTTAAAGAGCTCGAAGCGCAAAACGCCAAACTAACCAAGATCAACAAGGTACTGATGACGCGCGTTGAAGCCGGTGCGCATCAGGCAACAACGCCCTATGCAGCCTTTGAGCACTCGGTAAGTCTGGCAGAGCTGGTCAAAGTGCGCACCGAGGAGCTCAACCAAGCGCTGGATGAGATTAAACAGAGTCACAAAGCACTCGAGCAAGCCAACTCTGTTACGGCCCGCGTCAGCCAGCAGATGGAAGACGCTATCGAATCAATCTCCGATGCGTTCGCACTGTTCGACTCCAATCGCCGTCTACTGCGTTACAACCGCCATTTTGAAAAGCTCTGGAGTTCGGTGGGTCACCGACTGAGAGCGGGTGATTATCTCAGTGAACTCGACCGTATAGCGAACCAATCGGGGATGATCAGCGAAACCTACCCCGCCACCGATAACAGTGCCAAAGTGTATCTGCTCGGCGACGGGCGTTGGATACAGATGAGCGAGCGCGCCACCGCCGAAGGTGGACTTGTCGTTCTGTACACCGACATCAGCGAGTTGATTGCTCGTGAAACACGCCAACGCGAGGACGCGCTCGCCCAACAAGCTGAACTGATGAAGCGCACCATCGACAACCTCTCCCAAGGTGTCGTACTAGTCGATGAGCAAGGTAAAGCCAAACTCTGGAATGACCAATTCCTATCACTTACCGGCTTCACCACCGCAGACTTGAAAACCACAGAGGCTTTTAATCTGTTGCTTCGGGATAGGAGCCGAATGAGTGAGCACCATCGCCAAGCAGATCAAACGGACAGAGCAAATAAAGAGAGCGTCTACAAAACAAACCTCGGTCAAATTCTAGAGATCAAAGCACATCCGCTGGATGACGGCAGCTCGGTATTCACCTTCACTGATATTACCGAACGCTACACCTATGAGGAGTCGCTGCGCCAATCCGAGCAGTGGATCCGTCTGATCACCGACAACGTGCCGGCAATGATCGCTTTTGTTGGTAAAGACCGAACCTACAAGTTCACCAATAAGGTCTACGACAGTTGGTTTAATGTACCCACAGGTTCACTGATTGGTCGCCCCATTGCACGCATGCTCAATCGCCTGGGACACAGCACCGATGATCACGTTGAGCTTGCGCTGTCTGGATGGAACCAAACCTTTGAAGTTTGGGAGCGCAACGCCGACGGACAGTTGCGTCGAATCCAGAAGTCCTATGTCGCTAACTTTGATGCACAGGGACAAGCCGACGGTTTCTTTGTGATGAACCGTGACATCACCACAGCTCACCGCCATGCCGAAGAGCTTGAGAGTGCGCGACAAAACCTGGAGCAACGGGTCGAGGCAAGGACAAACGAACTACTCACGCTTAACTCCGCGCTTGAAGATGCCAAAAACGAAGCGGAACAGGCTAACGAATCGAAATCCAAGTTCCTCGCGGCTGTTAGCCACGACCTGCTACAGCCGCTGAATGCTGCAAGGCTCTTTAGCTCCTCGTTGGAGGAGAAACTGACTGGAAGCGACACGCAAACCCTAGCCGGTTCTATCAATACCTCTCTAGACGATGTCGAAAGTCTTCTGCGAACGCTAGTCGATATCTCCAAGCTAGATGCCGGTCTCTTGCAAGCCGAACCTACCGTGTTCCCCGCTAACCAACTGCTAGATAACCTTGCCGCTGAATTCAAGCAAGTTGCGTCATCTCAGAACTTGGAGTTCGAATATCGCGGAGCCAGCACGCTGATCCGTTCAGATTCACAGCTTTTGGCGCGTATCGTGCGAAATCTATTAACCAACGCTGTACGCTATACCGTTGCCGGCAAGGTTGGGCTCAGAGTGCGGTCACGGGGCAATCGCGTGGATATTCAGATCTACGACACGGGCCCGGGAATTACGCGGGATGACCAGAGGGTTATATTCCAGGAGTTTCGTCGTTTAAGTGGCCACCAGCGCAGAAATGATCGCGGTCTCGGCTTAGGACTCGCTATCGTTGAGAAGATATCCAGTGTACTGGATCACCCAATTACGGTGCGTTCAAAAGTAGGCAAGGGCTCAATATTCAGCGTCACGGTGCCCCGTGAAATTCAACACAGCTTCACACCCAAAGCGACAAATATTGAACCGAGCGCCAGCTTTGGGCATGAGCTTGAAGGCAGCTTGTTCTGGTTAATCGATAACGATGAAGCGATCTGTCTAGCGATGCGACTGCTGTTAGAGAATTGGGGAGCTGAGGTTGTTACTGCACGTTCGCTCGATCAACTCTTAGAAAGAGTCGATATCCAGCGTAGCGCTCCGGACGTACTGATTTGCGATTACCACCTTGATGATGGAGAAACAGGAATAGGGGCAGCAGCAGCGATCCTGCCGCGTCTCGAGACTCAGGTACCGGTCCTGATGATAACCGCAAATTACAGCAAAGAGCTGAATAGCGAAGTGCGAGAGCTTGGCTACCACCTGATGAACAAACCGGTGAAGCCGCTACGACTGAAGACGCTCCTGACCCACCTATGCGTACATGCCTAGGGCGTTAGCGCTTCAAATACTCACTAAAATCGATATTACCGGCGTTGAGAACCGCTTGAATGCGGTTATGCACGTTTAACTTACGCAAAATTGCAGATACGTGCGCTTTGACCGTGGTTTCAGCAATTGAGAGGTTGTAGGCGATCTGTTTGTTCGACTCACCCATCGCCATCCGCTCCAAAACTTTCAACTGCCGACGAGTCAGAGATTCGAGCATCTCAGGCGAGATAGACTCATCACGAGCAGCTGGCCGACTGGTTGTCGCCTTTGCGCTTGACGCAGTGCCGTGAATCACATCCGTTGGCAGGTAGACGTTACCCCCCAAAATCTGCTGCAGCGCTTGTGCCATCTGAGTTCTCGGGCTCGACTTAGTGATAAACCCGATCGCACCATAGGTTATCGCCTGTAGCACAACTGATTTCTCCTCTTCAGCCGACACGATGACCGCAGGGACCAGTGGCGACTCGTTACGCATGCGCATCAGGCCATTTAATCCATCCATGCCCGGCATATTTAGATCAAGCAGAATAAGATCGAGATCATCGAGGGCGGCAGCCTGTTCAGCCGCTTCGTCCAGGGATTCGCACTCGATTATCTCCGAACCCTCAAAGGTCGATTGGATGACGCTGCCTATCGCTTCACGAAATAGCGGATGGTCGTCAGCAATTAAGAATTTATACACCGTCTTTTCCTCAACTCTTATTTTTCTTCGATCGATTGCTCTGATCTTTCCAACATCGGTTCTGGGTCTATATCTGTAAGCCGATGACCCGCTTCTAACCAGCCATCCGTTCCCAATCTATACCAATAGATATCTGAGTATCCGCGCCGCACTAAACGCCTAACAGCATTCCACGAGTACCAACAATCAGCTCGGCAAAACACAATAAGCGGGTGACGCTTGTCACCACCGGTTAGACGCTCGAGATTCTGATCGAGATATCCATCCCACAGCGGATTAAGCTCTGCTCGCCCAACATTCGGTAACCAAACCGCTCCCGGTAACGAGTGGTGTGGTTCGGTTTCAACCCAGATACCCATCCAGGTCAGGGGCAGCACATCAAGTAACAGCGCAGTGGGTTCGCTATGCAACAAATGCTCAAGCTGTTTTACACTCAGTGTTCTGGCTCCTTCCACGGTTTCGGGCGTTGGCGAGCGCAACCAAGCGATGCGATACCCCTGCTCGTCAAACAAACGTTCATCGCCCTGAGCAAGAAGGCAAACAAGCAGCAAAGCCACTGAGCCAAGCCCGGCAACCCGCCTCATCCCGCCGCACGACTCGGCTTAAAACTCAGTATGCCAGCCGATAACGCCACCGCTAACGCGACCAAGGTCCAACCTAAGGCCTCTAAATTCAGACTTGCGTAGAGCGCATGCCGCACCAACTCCACTGCGTGGGTAAACGGATTGAACAGACAAATCCAGTAGAGCAGCTCGCTCGACTCCTGCATCTTCCACAATGGGTAGAGTGCCGAGGAGAGGAAGAACATTGGAAATATAACGAAGTTCATCACCCCTGCGAAGTTCTCCAGCTGTTTGATCTGCGTCGACAGGAACAGGCCTATTGCACTGAGAAGCAAGGCGACCAAAAACAGCGCAGGCAGCACCGTAAGGTAGCCAAGCAGAGGCGGTGTGACATCAACGGCTAGAGCAATTATTAGGAACGCATAGACCTGCACCAGAGAGATCAACGACGTTGCTGTCATCTTCGCCACCAGCAAAAACGGCCGTGGCAGAGGGCTGACCAACAAGACTTTCATACTGCCCATTTCCCGGTCATAGACCATCGCGAGACTGCCTTGCATACCGTTGAACAGCAGAATCATGCAGCAAAGACCCGGCGCGATATAGACCTCATAGGTGATGTAGGTCTCGTAGGGCTCGATTATTGCTATACCTAGGGCTGCTCGAAAGCCCGCTGCAAAGACAAGGAGCCAGAGCAGCGGCCTTACCAGAGCACTCAGAAATCGGCTGCGCTGCTGTACGAAACGCAGAAACTCGCGCACTAATATGCCGTTAAATGCTGAGGTGGCGATACGCAGATTCATACCCTCACCTCTTCAAATTGCGTTAATTTGTTAAATGCGGAGACCAAGGTGTCGGTACCAGCATGTTGTTTCAGCTCAGCCGCCTTACCAGAGAACTCCATCGACCCTTTATGCAGCAGATAGATCTGATCCTCATCCTCGATCTCATCCATCAAATGCGTCGCCCAGAGCACAGCGACGTCAGAATCAACGCAACGTTGACGCACAGTCTCCGCCAAGCGTTGGCGCGTATGAGCATCTAGCCCGACCGTGGGTTCATCTAGCAGCAAAACTTTCGGGCGATGAAGCAGCGCTCGTGCCAGCTCAACTCGCCGCCGATGCCCACCATTGAGCGATCTCACCGAGTCCTTGGCTTGTTCGATCAACGCGAACCGCTCAAGCTCCTCCCGAATGCGCTCGCCAGCCTCAGCCGAAGACATACCTCGTAACGCTGCGTGATAGCGCAGATTCTGTTCCACTGTTAGATCGAGATCGAGTGTGCTCTGCTGAAATACAACACCCAGATGTAACAACAATGAAGCTCGACTCTCCTGAAGCGAGCGACCTTCGAAATGAATTTCACCGCGCTGCAGATCGAGCAGCCCAGTTAATAGCCCAAAGAGCGTTGATTTCCCTGCTCCGTTTGGACCCAATAGCATCGTAACCTTGCCAGGCAGTAACTCCAGCGACACACCAGACAAAGCCTTGCGCTTGGCATAGGAGAACTCAACATCGAAGACTTTTAGCGCAGCATCTGTCATTCAAAATATCTCACTCAAGGACGGTTGAGCGTAACGACACCCCAGGGGTAGCGCCCGACTTTAATCGTCTTTATCGCTTTGTGTTTCGCTGTATCGATAACACTAACATCGCCGCTCACTCCGTTGGTGCTGAGCAACAGCGATTCATCGGCGTTGAACTCAAGATGCCACACGCGGCGACCAACTAGAATGTAGTCTTCAACCTCATAGGTTTTAGCGTTAACGACCGCCACATGATTGGCAGGTCCCAAAGCGACATAGGCATACTTACCGTCGCTGCTGAGCTTTACACCTACCGGTTGGACTTTGTCAGGATGTACACCGCGAATCTTGAAGTTGATTTTGTGCATGATGGTCCGCGAAGCCACATCAATAACCGATACGGTTCCGCCAATTTCGGAGCTCGCCCAGAGAATATCCCCCTCTTTGGTGAACTCCACATGACGCGGACGTTGATCAATCAGCGTGTTATCGATGATCACCCAATCCTTGGTGTCTATCCAGTGCACCATATTGGTGGTCTCACTGGTATTTACTGCCACATCGCCCAACGGACTGACCGCCATACCCTCAGGCTCAATCCCTACATCAATCTGCGCCAATACAAGATTCGATTCTGTATCGACCACAGTGACCAGGGCATCGTCCTCGTTAGCAATGTAAAGGTGCTTATCATTTGGATGCAGGGCGAACTGCTCGGGGTCTTCGCCCGAAGGGAGCATCTTGATAATTTCATGTGTGCTCAGGTCCATCACTTGAACCGCATCAGAGTCTGAGGCACAGATATATAGTTTGCTGCGATCTTTACTCAGCGTAATCCCTCGAGGACGCTTACCCACCTCGACCGTTTCAATAACCTCAAAGCTTTCCAAATCAATCACAGAGAGGGTGTTATCTTTTTCGTTAGAGACGTAAGCCACTTCACCGGCGTGCAACACACCCGAAAGTAAAATCAGACTGAGAAGCGTTCTTTTCATTGTTATCTCTCTGGGGTTAATTTAAACGACACTCTGACTCGGGCTCGTCATACCCCAGCGTATCCAACTCATTACGTGGGTGCAAAAAACCCTCTTGCGGTGACATGCTCACCAGCGCTCTGGGGTGAATCAGTGCGATCGGCTGGCGTAGCTGCTGATTCCAACCGCGGTAGCTCAAGGGTCGCCCCTTAAAAGCAGCCAGCTCGAAATCAGCAGAGAGTAGAAAGTTGCGAATAACCGAAGGTTCGGCGGATTGGGTCCTCGTTACTGCCTCAGCAACGGATCGAACCGCGGCCCAAGCTGCGTAGTCTTGTGCGTTCATCCAGCGTCCAGTTAGCTTTTCAAAGCGTGACTGTAACTGTGCTGCGCCCCATTGCTCTACAACTCGATGCCATCCCGTTGTTATCAGGCCTTGAGTGCCTCCCACAGGACGCGGATACCAGGTATTGAAAGGAACATACTCTCCAAAATCCCCCACTTCATCAGCCACGATGACAAAATCATATTCGTCTGTCTGCGTAAACAACGGTAGTTCACGCTGTGCCGCTCGACGAAGATCGGTATCAAAATCCCAGACCAACTCCTCGACAATCTCAACCCCAAAACGTTGACCCGAGCGTTGAACCGCCGCTGCGTAGGCTTGATCCCCGTCTCTCTGGCCGCGGATGAGAAGCACCTCATCCATACGTTTCGCTTTGAGCCACTGCACCAGCGCGTCGCTCAGCATGGCGCGTGACGGATAGGTATGAAACAGGTTAGCGCTGCACTGTTGAAGACGAAGAGCATCATCAGGGTTACTCACGTTAAAGATCAACGCATCAGATGCAAGTGTCGAAGCGATTCTACTCAGAGGAGCCGAGGGAGCGTCGATAATAAAGAGGCGGTCCCCAGCCTCATAGCTGCTCTGAGTTTGCGCGAGCAACTCAGCCTCATCTTCTGTCGATACACTTTTGAGCAGGTATTCCTGCCCCAGGAAACGTCCTGTCGTATTGCTGTCAGCCACTGCCAGTTCAGCACCACGAAGCCCTTGATCCTCCGGAGGCGGCAGGATGTTCGAGAGAACGGGACCCTTGTCGACAATCAGCTCTCCGTAGAAGAACGAGATCTCTGTTTTGGCGCTCGCAGGCATCGAACAGAGAGCCAGGAGCATTAGAATAAATGTTAAACGCATTTCAAGCCTCATATTGTCCACTGAGAGTAAGACATGCGCTTGAGCACAAACATAATGCTTCAGATGAAAAGTAGTAGTACCAAAGTACTAATTTATCCTCAAACCCTTATATTCCGACCAAACTTGGTACTTTGGTACTAGTGTCAGAGCGCCAAAGTACAGTTCTCAGCCGAGGAGCTTTCATGGAGACTCTCCCCATTGCAAATCTAGAGTAATGAGGTTCGAAGTAATGAACAGCGGTATCAAACTGACCAGTCTTGCAACAAGCGCCTTTCTAAGCGCCATCATTAGCACCTCCGCTTGGTCTCACGGCGACGTCACCCCTCAGAACGTTGATGTTTCAAGCCTTCCAGCGCTAGGCGAAGAGTGGACTGATCGCAACCCGTACGGCAAAGAGGATAACGACAACTTCGATCAGGCAGTCTATGACGAGGCAATGCGTGTCGGCGCCTCTGCCTACAACCAGAACTGCGCTCGCTGTCACGGTTTGGAGGCAATCTCCGGTGGTATCGCACCTGACCTCCGCTACCTCGAAGCTGGCTATGATGGCGACGAGTGGTATAAAGAGCGCGTGATCAATGGTGCCGTTCGTGATGGCCGCGTCTACATGCCGAAAATGGCTGATTACATTCCACAAGAGGCACTCTGGGCCATTCGTACCTGGGTCCTGGCACAGCCAACGGACTGATCGCCAATGGCGCGTCTAATTGCACTGCTGCTAGCCATCGCTAGCAGCACAATCGCTCAAGCCCGCTACTACGATGTTGTCATCGAAAGCGGGTTTATTCGTGTTGGCGTCTATAAAGATTTTCCACCCTACTCCTACATCGAAAATGGCGAGCCAGCGGGCATCGACGTGGAGCTCGGCAAAGCGATTGCCGAAAAGCTCGGCGTGCGCTTCGAACCGCACTGGATAATACCTGACGAAAATCTAGAAGATGACCTGCGTAACAACGTTTGGAAGGGCCACTACCTCGATAAATCCGAAGATGGCGCGCACATTCCCAAAAACGTTGCCGATCTGATGATGCGGGTACCCTACGACAAGGAGTACTCATACCGACAAGATATCTCGACCGGCGAATATGTGAATGAGATGGTGGTGATGTTTGGCCCCTATCAACGGGAGACCTGGCAGATAGCCTTTGATAGCTCCAAGATCGATAAAGTCTCCACTATTGCTAAATTTCAGTACCACCCTATAGGAGTCGAAATTGATAGCCTGCCGGATTTTTATCTAACATCTGCATTCAACGGCCGCATGCGCGATAAGACCAAACACTACGCTAAAGCTGAGGACGCCTACGCTGCCCTAGATCGCGGGGAAGTGACGGGCGTTATGTCTATGCGCGCCGAAGCGGACCATTGGCTAAGCCGTGCAAATAACCCTAAGCTTAAGCTCGCTGAGAACGGTTTCCCGATGATCGGTAAACAGAAGTGGGATATCGGCATGGCAATTCGCCAAAGCGACCGACAGCTCGGCAACGAGATCGACTGGATCATGGAGCGAATGATCCTATCGGGAGAGGTCGAGCAACTGTTCAATAAACTCGGACTACAGCATGAACTTCCTGGGCTTTACCAAGAATTGGAGAACTAGAGGAATACAGGGGGCATACAGCCTTCTGTTGTGGCTGCCTGCTGCCGTACTCGCGGCACAGCCCGATCCCCTCGGCTCACCGATGTGGAACTATCTTTACCCTGGCTTTATCGGGGACGGCCCTTACCAGTTTGACAAACGAGTTGTTGTCTCTGCCCCAGAGTTCGCTGAAGACTCTAGCCAGGTGCCAATCACCATCAACGCTCTGGCCTTTAGAGACGATCTACAGAAGATAGTGGTTTGGGCGGACCTCAACCCTATTCAACATATCTTTACCTACTATCCCGACCCAGTCGTCGAGCCGATCATCTCGTTGCGTATCCGGGTACAACAGGGGACACCCGTTCGGGCAGCGGTGCAAACCACCGACGGCCTCTGGCATATCGGGTACACCTTTATCGACGCGACTGGCGGGGGCTGTACAGCTCCCACTCTGGCAGCCGCAAACCCCTACTGGGAGAATCATCTCGGCGAGGTCGAGTCAGCCGAGTTCACGCGTGCCGATACAACCCGCTATCGCTTTCGTGTTATCCATCCCATGGATACTGGGCTAGTCGACGCAGTACCTGAGTTCTACATCGAGCAGCTCGAGATTCGCGACGCCAGCAACACCAAACGCGCCAGTATGGAGCTCTACCCTCCGGTCAGTGAAAATCCAGTATTCACCTTCGATATCAACGATGACAGCCAAGAGTACAGCCTCTGGATGCGGGACAACGGCGGGAATATCTTTGAAACAGAACTTTAAAGAAACGCATAAGTTGCAGTTACTCACCGCAAGCTTTCTTGTCAGCATACTCAGCGTTAACACATCGCATGCTCAAAGTTTTGAGTACCCGATGGAGCCGATACGAGTCGCAGAGGATACCTGGTATCTCGAAGCTGTTCGTGAAAGTTTTACTCCGCAAAACGGCGGCGCCATCGCCAATATCGCTTTTGTTAGAGATGATGATCGCGTTCTTGTTATCGACAGCGGTCCATCAAAGCGATTTGGCGAGCAGTTAAGAAGACTGATCGTCAATACAACGGGGCAAGAGCCTACGGACCTGCTACTGACACATCACCACCCTGACCACTCCCTCGGTAATCAGGCATTTGCCGATATAAACATCTGGGCACTCAAAGAGACTGCATCGCAGCTGAAATCCGAGGGTAATGCTTTCGCAGAGTCTCTTTACCTGATGGTTGGCGACTGGATGCGCGGTACTGAGGTATTAGCGCCGAACAAAATCATTGAAGCCGGTCAAATGTTTAGTGATAGCGAGCGTTTCGACGTGATCGCACTCAAGGGCCATACCGGCGCGGATCTTTTGCTGCTGGATAAAACGAGTCGAGTGCTATTTGCTTCCGATATGGTCTTCTTCCAGCGAGCGCTCGCAACACCCCACACGCCGGGGCTTGATGTCTGGCTAGCCGATATCCACTACCTACGCACACTCCCCTTCGATCAGGTTATACCCGGACACGGCCCTATCAGTAGTAAGAAAGATGCACTTGATCAGATGGAGCATTACCTCAGATGGTTGGATCGACTGTTATCAGAGTCCGCCGCTCAAGGGCTGACTATGAATGAACTGCGCGACACAGAGGTCCCTGCAGAGTTCAGCAGCATAGCACTGACCCGCTATGAACTGACGCGTACCATCGCTCACCTCTACCCCGACTACGAAATCACGGCCTTCTCCAAAAAGTAGTACTACCAAGTAAGTAGGAAACTACTCCACCTGTTTAATTGTCCGTTTAACTAGACACGCGAAGAATAGTGCGCAGTATCCGGAGTTGTGCCGAGTACGAATCAAAATAATTCTAAGGAGCCAGCGATGACTAAATTTGGCCACGCGAAGACCTTTGCGATCAGTGCACTGACCGCAGCCATGCTGACAGCGGGTAGCGCTCAAGCAGCTGTTACTGACCAGGACATCATGAACGATGCGATGACAACGAATGACGTTGTTACTAACGGTATGGGCCACCAGGGCCAGCGTTACAGCCCATTGGACATGATCAATACCGAAACCGTTAAAGATATGCGCCCTGTTTGGGCTTTCTCTTTTGGTGGTGAGAAACAGCGCGGCCAAGAGTCGCAGCCAATGGTGAAAGATGGCGTAATGTACGTTACTGCCTCTTACTCACGCGTATTCGCGGTCGATACAAAAACCGGTGAAGAGCTGTGGGAGTACAACGCACGCCTACCTGACGGCATCATGCCTTGCTGTGACGTAATCAACCGTGGTGTTGCTCTGTACGGCGATCTGGTTATCTTCGGCACACTCGACGCTAAACTCGTAGCGCTAGACCAGAAGACAGGTAAGGTTAAGTGGAAAAAGACCGTTGAAGATTACCAGGCAGGCTACTCGATCACAGCTGCGCCGCTGATCGTAAACGGTAAAGTTATCACCGGCGTATCGGGTGGTGAGTTCGGTATCGTGGGTAAGGTAGAAGCTTACGATGCGATGACCGGCGATCTGGTTTGGACACGCCCAACCGTTGAAGGCCACATGGGCTACATCTGGAAAGATGGCAAGAAGATGGAGAACGGTATCTCCGGTGGCGAAGCGGGCCGCACATGGCCAGGCGACATGTGGAAATCGGGCGGTGCAGCAACTTGGCTCGGCGGTACATACGACGCTGAAACCAACCTGCTGTTCTTCGGTACAGGTAACCCTGCTCCTTGGAACTCTCACCTACGCCCAGGCGATAACCTCTTCTCGGCTTCACGCGTAGCGATCGATCCAGACACTGGTAAGATCTCTTGGCACTTCCAGACAACTCCACACGATGGCTGGGATTACGATGGTGTTAACGAGCTGATCTCGTTCGATCTGAACGAAGGCGGCAAAACTATCAAAGCAGCAGCGACAGCTGACCGTAACGGTTTCATGTACGTCCTGAACCGTGAAAACGGCGACTTTATCCGCGGCTTCCCATTTGTCGATAAGATCACTTGGGCTAAGGGTCTGGATCCAAAGACTGGCCGTCCAATCTACGACGACTCTAACCGTCCAGGTAACCCGGCTGACTCAGCTGACGGCAAGAAAGGTCAGACAATCGTAGCGGCACCATCTTTCCTCGGCGGTAAGAACTGGATGCCAGCGGCGTACAGTAAAGATACTGAACTCTTCTACGTCCCATCGAACGAGTGGGAGATGGATATCTGGAATGAGCCAACCGCATACAAGAAAGGTGCGGCTTACCTCGGTGCAGGTTTCACCATCAAGCCTCTGAGCGACGAGTACATCGGTGTGCTGCGCGCGATGGATCCTAAAACAGGCGAAGTCGTATGGAGCTACAAAAACTACGCACCTCTGTGGGGCGGTGTACTAACCACTGCCGGTAACCTGGTATTCACAGGTACTCCAGAGGGCTACCTCAAAGGCTTCGACGCGAAGACAGGTGAAGAGAAATACAGCTTCAACACCGGTTCAGGCATCGTTGGCTCCCCAATCACTTGGGAAGAGGATGGTGAACAGTACCTGACAGTCGTATCTGGCTGGGGTGGTGCGGTACCTCTGTGGGGTGGTGAAGTCGCTAAACGCGTTAAGCACCTCAACCAGGGTGGCACCGTTTGGACGTTCAAACTGCCTAAATAAGCTCTAGCTTTCGACCCAAAGGACACTGTTTTTTGGGTCGAAAGTACCATATTTAAAACTGCAGATTGCGCTTATATTACGAGTGTATTTGCAAATACAACAAAAAAGAGGATAAGTTATGTGGACTAAACCTGAATACAAAGATCTACGTATCGGCTTCGAAGTAACAATGTACTTCTCAAACCGTTAAGCAATACCCCTCGAGTGCCGACTCCGGCACTCGAATTATTTATACTCTGCGTCACCCCAATTATAAAAACGAGAATAACTATGAAGGTCCATGTTTTGGGCTCGGCGGCCGGTGGTGGTTTTCCGCAGTGGAACTGTAACTGCGTGATGTGCGCAGGCTTCAGAGCCGGCACCATCAACGCCAAATCGCGAACCCAATCCTCGATTGCCATCAGTGAGAATGGCAGCGACTGGATACTGTTCAATACCTCACCTGATATTCGCCAGCAGCTTGCAGATTTTCCAGCGATGCAACCGAATCGAGCGTTGCGCGACACGGGCATCAGCAATATTGTTTTCATGGATGCTCAAATCGACCATACGACGGGTCTGCTGATGCTCCGAGAGGGATGCCCCCACAAGATCTGGTGCACAAGTGCTGTCGAGCAAGAGTTGTCGGAGAATTTCCCGATACTATCGATGTTAAAGCACTGGGATGGTAACGAGATCAATACCATACCCGTTGATGGATACCAGCCGCTCAAGTTTTCGATTCCTGGCTTCGATTCACTAGAGCTCACCGCCATTCCACTTTTGAGCAATGCTCCACCCTACTCGCCCCGTCGTAACAATCCTAACCCCGGCGACAATATAGGCGTGATGGTGAAAGACACAACTTCGGGTAAGTCACTCTTCTATGCGCCTGGCCTTGGCGAGATACAGGAGCATCTGATCCCGTTGATGGCCGATGCCGATCTACTGCTTGTAGATGGCACGGTCTGGCGTAATGATGAGATGCAGCAACGGGGGGTGGGAACACGTTTAGGAACAGAGATGGGGCATTTGCCTCAATCTGGCCCTGGCGGAATGATTGAGCTACTGGACCAATTTTCAAAACCGCGCAAAGTGTTGATACACATAAACAATACTAATCCTATTCTGGATGAGGACTCAGTAGAGCGTGCGGAACTCACCCAGCATGGAATTGAGGTTTCCTATGACGGCATGTCATTTGAAATCTAATCGTTCAGGGTAAAAGGCTATGAAGAAGAACAACAATCTACCCCTAACGCGACAAGAGTTTGAAGATGCACTGCGTGCCAAAGGCGCTCTGTATCACACTGAGCACCCCTATCACCGCGCGATGTATGAGGGGCGCAGCACCCCCGAGCAGATCCGGGGCTGGGTCGCTAACCGCTTTTACTACCAGATTAGCATCCCACTCAAAGATGCGGCCATTATGGCGAACTGCCCGGACCCCGAGGTTCGTCGGCAGTGGGTTCAGCGTATCATCGATCATGATGGCGTCAGCGGCGATGATGGTGGGATAGAGGCTTGGCTTAATCTAGGTGAAGCGGTTGGTTTGACACGTCATGAGATCCTTAGCCAAGAGCATGTACTGCCGGGCGTGCGTTTCGCCGTAGATGCTTACGTTAACTTTGCCCGTCGAGCGAGCTGGCAGGAGGCCGCTAGCTCATCATTGACCGAGCTGTTCGCACCCAAAATCCATCAGAGTCGTTTGGATGCCTGGCCGCAGCACTACCCTTGGATAAAACCCGAGGGGTACAGCTACTTCCGCAAGCGCCTGAGCGAGGCACGTCGAGATGTGAGTCACGGGCTGGATATCACCCTCGATCACTACACAACGCGCGAACAGCAAGATCGCATGCTTGAGATTTTGCAGTTCAAGCTCGACGTACTCTGGAGCATGTTGGATGCCATGACTATGGCGTACGAACTTGACCGAGCGCCCTTCCATACCGTGACTAATGAGCGGGTGTACCACAAGGGGTTATTCCGATGACACACGAAATGAATCAGAAAATACCGGCCCTCAATCCGCACTTTCGTCTTCAGTGGGAGCCGGCTCAAGAGTCGCATGTACTACTCTACCCAGAAGGCATGGTGCAGCTAAATGGTCCTGCAAGTGAGATACTCACGCGCATCGATGGTGTACACTCGGTGGCACAAATAGTCGACCAACTGCAGAAGAACTTCCCTGAAGCGGATGACCTGGCCGATGATGTCGAAGCTTTCTTGGTAGATGCACATGAGCAAAACTGGATCACCCTGTAACGGATCTCCCACCACGCTTGGTACAGGTGCCAAAGTTCCCGGCAGGCCGATGTGGTTGCTCGCCGAACTGACCTATAAGTGTCCGCTGCAGTGCCCCTACTGCTCCAATCCGCTTGATTTTGCCGGCGCAGGTGCTGAGCTCACGACTGAACAGTGGGTAGAGGTTTTCCGTCAGGGACGAGAACTGGGCGCCGTACAGCTTGGATTCTCAGGCGGGGAACCTCTCGTTAGACAAGATCTAGATCAGCTAATCAAAGCCGCCCGCGACCTCGGCTACTACACAAACCTGATTACCTCTGGGGTGGGTCTCAACGAGCGGAAAGTCGCTAGCTTCCGCGAAGCGGGTTTAGACCACATTCAGGTCAGCTTTCAAGCGAGTGATGAGAGCGTTAACTCCATGCTCTCTGGTAGCGAAAAAGCCTTCCAGCAGAAACTGAAAATGGCGCGCGAGGTCAAAGCCCAAGGCTACCCTATGGTGCTAAATTTTGTGACCCATCGTCACAATATTGACCAGATAGACCGCATTATTGAGCTCTGTATCGAACTTGAAGCCGATTTCGTCGAGCTTGCTACTTGCCAATACTACGGCTGGGGCTTTGAAAACCGCGATTGGCTGATGCCCAGCATTGAGCAGCTGCGCTACGCCGAAGAGCGCACCAACATCTGGCGCGAAAAGCTCGCCGCACAGGGCAGCAAACTCAAGCTGATTTTTGTCACGCCCGACTACTATGAGGAGCGCCCTAAACCCTGCATGAACGGCTGGGGGGAGGTATTTTTGACAGTGACTCCAGATGGCACTGCACTGCCCTGCCATTCTGCTCGCATGCTGCCCCTCGAGTTTCCAAACGTCGCCAAACAATCGCTTAAAGAGATCTGGTACGACGACAATGGCTTTAACCATTTTCGTGGTTTTGAGTGGATGAAAGAGCCCTGTCGTAGCTGTGATGAGAAAGAGAAAGACTTTGGTGGCTGTCGCTGCCAGGCCTTCATGCTAACTGGCGATGCAGCGGCTGCGGATCCGGTGTGTTCAAAGTCTCCCGATCATCAGAAGATCCTCGATGCACGGCGTACCAACGAGCAATTAGAGCAGCAGAGCGAGCCAGAGTTCATCTACCGTAATGACAAGAACTCGCGTGTCTTCTTCAAGCAGTAACAACTCTCCTACTAGCGCCGCCCAAGCCTGTGCCCAGCAGAGCGATTTTTCACAGATCGCATATTCGCCAAAAGGTGTGCTAGGTTGGCTGGAGCGCTCTGATAGAACCAATCAGCAGACTCAACTGGTATGCCAAGAGGAAGGTCAATTACGCCAACTCTCAGCCCCCGGGGTAAGCGTCGGAAGTCGCGTACACGAATATGGCGGACGCGCTTGGTGCTGGGGTGCTAACTGCGTCTACTACGTAGAGCAAGCCAGTCAGCAACTTTTTCGCGCTGACCTAGATACCGACAAACTCGAGCAACTCACCGATCACCTTAATCAGCGTTTTATGGAGCCGTTGTGGCACCAACCCACCAACAGCCTGATATTTATTTGGGAGTTGCACTCGGCTATCGAGGTTGAGAACAGGATCGGGCGCCTGGATCTAGAGACCGGTGAGATAGTTACACTGCAGGCCGGCAACGACTTCTATTCGGGGCTGACGCTTAGCCCTCAACAAGATCGACTCGCTTGGGTAACTTGGAATCACCCCAGCCTTCCCTGGACCGATACTCAGATCTATTGCGCAGAACTAACCGACCAGGGCTTAAGTAACACACGCGCTATTCCGCGCGAGCAAGCTGAAAGCGAGTCGATGGTCATGCCCTCCTTCTCAGCCGACGGTCAACTCTGCTTTGTCAGCGATCACAGCGGTTACTGGAGCGTTTATAGCCGAGATGAGTTGTCAAATAGGACGACCCCACTCAGCCGCGAACAGATTGATCACATATCCTCACCTTGGCAGAGTGGTATACGTCAGTACGAGCAGACCTCCGATGCGCTTATGCGCTTCGAATATTCAGCAACCGGTGTCGAGTTATTTATTGGAGAGCAGCGATTAGCTCTGCCCGGATATAACCACTTTCGTGAACTGAGCTACCATCAGGGTCTGCTTGCCGTCATAGCGGCTGGCCCGGCTGAAGCCCTACAACTGCTTGAGATCGATATTATTGGCGCTAGACCGAAACGATTAACGCCCCCCCATAGAGAGGACACTAAACGCACCTGCTTGCCCAAGTTAATCGAATTTGAGGTCAACGGGCACCAAGTACATGGTTACTACTACGCGGCATCCAACACAGTTAACCAACGCACAACGCTTGCTGAGCCTCCCCCATTACTGATAACACTTCACGGCGGGCCGACGTCGTCGACCTACCCGATCTTTAATCTCGCTATCCAGTATTGGTGCAATCAGGGGTTCGCCCTGTTCGATCTTAACTATCGCGGCAGCAGCAACTCTGGCCGCCACTATCGCTTTGCCCTGAAAAAGAGCTGGGGTAAAACCGAAGTTGAGGATATCGAGCACGCCATAAAGCACCTAATCGACCTGGGGCTTGCGCAGGCGGGCAAGGTATTTATTCGAGGACGCAGCTCGGGCGGATTTTCAGCCCTATTGGCGCTAGCCAAATCAGATAAGATTGCCGCAGGAACCTCCTACTTCGGTGTCATGGATCCGGAAACGCTTAAACAGAGCACGCACAAATTCGAATCACACTATCTCGACTGGCTGCTACCAGAGAAAAACTATGACACACCACGCTCTCTTATCGACAAGATTCGATCGCCCGTTTTGTTTCTTCAAGGTATGAGAGATAGCGTTGTAACCCCCGATCAGACTCAACTCATGGTTAATGCACTGGAACAACGTGGCGTGGACGTAACGGCTAAATACTTCAGTGATGAGGGGCACGGTTTCAGAAAGCTGGAAAACCAAATAAGCGCACTCGAGACTGAGCTGGCATTCTACCGTAGAGTTATCGATTCAAATCCCGGCAACGAAACTAGGACCATAGAAGGATAGTTTCTACGCCGAAGTCGTATGGGAATTGCTAGCCAAAACTCTTAACCTAATGGTGCGCAGATTGATGTACTGAGACGCTTCAGCGCTTGGAACTCCTGTCCGTGATTTAACCGAGTCGTGCCTATTTGAGTGGCAGCATTCAGGGGGCATCTTCCTTGACCCCGGCAACGGGGTCTGTTTTCACTTAAATCGCGCCTCACGAGTTAAAAAGACTGAAAATTCAAAGAAATAGGGACTAGTACTAAAGACCCATTTTTTAAGTACGAAAGTATAGTGCGCATCAATAGACAAGCTTAGGTGGTTCGCTTACTTTAAGCGTTGGGAAGCCGTAGGCGCGGGGCATTTTGCATAAATAGTCTCTGCGTTAATCGACCATAGGAATGCGGTGTACCAGAATCGCATTCGTCAAAATAACAAGGAATAACTATGCAAAAGTCTCTGTATATAGATCCTGCCAAGTGTACCGGCTGTCTACAGTGTGAGATGGCGTGTTCGCTCGAAAACACCGGTGTCTACAACCCTTCACAGTCGCGTATCAAAGTTTTCAGCTTTGAAGAAGAGGGCCGCAAGGTGCCTTACACCTGTACGCAGTGTGACGAAGCTTGGTGTATGCAGTCCTGTCCTACAGATGCAATCAAACTCGACAAATTGACGGGCGCCAAGGTTGTGGAAGAGGACACCTGTGTCGGCTGTAAGGTTTGTACTATCTCTTGCCCATTCGGTACCGTTAACTACGTTGCTGAAACCGGAAAGGTTGCGAAATGTGACCTCTGCGGCGGTGATCCGGAGTGTGCGAAAGCTTGTCCTACCGAAGCTATTACTTTCGTAGACAGCAACTGGACTGGCCTGGAGCGCATGCGTGCGTGGGCTGCTAAAGCTAACGACGCTAGTCTGTAAGGAGAAGAGAAATGGCTTGGACAAGAAAAATTCTTCGAGTAAATCTCTCTGAAGGAACCTGTAAATCAGAACCTCTAAACATGGAATGGGCTCAGGAGTACCTGGGTTCACGCGGCCTCGCTTCCAAATACCTGGTTGAAGAGATCGACCCTAAAGTTGATCCGCTGTCACCGGAAAACAAAATGATCATGGCGACAGGCCCTCTGACCGGCACCATGGCATCAACCGGTGGTCGATACACAGTCGTTACCAAAGGCCCACTCACAGGCGCAATCGCTTGTTCAAACTCTGGCGGCTACTTCGGCGCTGAGATGAAGTTTGCCGGCTGGGACATGGTGATCTTTGAAGGTAAAGCAGAGAAACCTGTCTACCTCGCGATCGAAAATGACAAAGCTGAGTTGCGTGATGCATCTCACCTGTGGGGTACCTCTACTTGGCATACGGAAGAGACCATCAAAAAAGAGATGCAGGATCCACAGGTACGTATCTCCTCTATCGGTAAAGCGGGCGAAAATGGCGTTCTTTACGCGTGTATCGTCAACGATCTACACCGCGCGGCAGGCCGCTCGGGTGTGGGTACTGTAATGGGTTCTAAGAACCTCAAAGCAGTCGCTATTCGCGGTACTAAAGGTGTTGCAGGCGTGGATAACATGGGCGAGTTTGCCAAAGTTACCATGGAGAAGAAGAAGATCCTGGCAGAGAACGCTGTTACAGGTGAAGGTCTCCCTGCTTACGGTACTCAGGTACTGATGAACGTTATTAACGAGATGGGCGCACTGCCAACTCGTAACCACAAATCAGTTCAGTTCGAAAATGCGGGCGATATCTCTGCTGAAGCGATGGCTAAGCCACGCGAATCAGACGGCAAGCCACACCTGGTTACAAACGCTGCATGTTTCGGCTGTACTATCGCTTGTGGTCGTATCTCTAAAATCGACAAAGACCATTTCTCTGTAAAAGAGAAGCCACAGTACCACGGTGCGTCGGGTGGTCTTGAGTACGAAGCTGCTTGGGCACTGGGCGCCGCTAACGGTGTAGGTGACCTGGAAGCGCTGCAGTACGCCAACCTGATCTGTAACGAACAGGGTATGGACCCAATCTCCTTCGGTGCCACAATTGGTGCAGTGATGGAGATGTATGAAGACGGCACCTTGACTGAAGAGCAGATCGGTCTGAAAGCACCTTTCGGTTCTGCTGAAGCACTCTGCGCATTGGCTGATATGACAGCTCTGGGCGAAGGCTTCGGTGTTGATATCGGTCTGGGCTCTAAGCGTATGTGTGAGAAGTACGGTCGCCCTGAACTGTCGATGAGCGTTAAAGGTCAGGAGTTCCCTGCTTACGACTCTCGCGGCATCCAGGGTATGGGTCTGACTTACGCGACCTCTAACCGTGGAGCGTGTCACCTGCGTTCTTACACTGTAGCGTCTGAAGTACTGGGTATCCCAGTTAAGACAGACCCTCTGGTAACAGAAGGCAAACCAGATCTGGTTATGGCGTTCCAGGATGCTACAGCAGCATTTGACGCATCGGGCCTGTGTATCTTCACCAGCTTCGCTTGGGGCTTGGGAGACATCCAGCCACAGATCGACGCTGCTTGTGAAGGCGACTGGTCACTCGAGAAACTCAGCGCCGTTGGCGAGCGTATCTGGAACATGGAGAAGCTCTTCAACCTGCAGGCAGGTCTGACTAAAGATGATGACAAACTGCCAGAGCGCCTAACTACTGAACCTGCGCAGGAAGGTCCTGCTAAGGGTCTAGTTGCTGGTGTGCCAGAGATGCTTCCTGAGTACTACGAGAAGCGCGGCTGGGATGCTGAAGGCGTACCAACTAAAGAGACTCTGGATCGTCTCGGTCTGTAAGGGCTCTCTACATTGAGTTGAAAGAACCCCTTTTCCGCTAGGGAAAGGGGTTTTTTGTTGAAACAGAATAATAATTCCTGAGGTTCACCATGAAACATCTTATCCTCGGCAACGGTCCTGCTGGCGTAATCGCCGCTGAAACACTGCGCAAGGCTGACCCAGCCTGTGAAATCACTATGGTGGGAGCTGAGAACGCGCCACCTTACTCGCGTATGGCCATCCCCTATCTGCTGGAAGGTAATATACAGGAAGATGGCACCTACTTACGCAAAGATGCCGACCATTACGGCAGCAAAAGCATCTCTAATAAAGTCGGCAAAGCGATCTCAGTGGATGCTGAAGCGAAAACTGTAAAGTTTGAGGATGGTAGTAGCGAGAGCTACGACAAACTGTTGGTCGCGACCGGCTCGCACCCGATTCGCCCACCAATTCCAGGCATTGATCTGCCGAATGTACACACCTGCTGGACCCTTGATGATGCGCGAGCAATCGCAAACCTAGCCGCTTCGGGTAAACGTGTTGTCCAGGTGGGCGCAGGTTTCATCGGCTGTATCATTCTTGAAGCCCTTGCTAAGCGTGGCGTCGACTTGACTGTCGTAGAGCTGGGTGACCGTATGGTACCGCGTATGATGACCGGTAAAGCCGGTGCGATGATCAAAGATTGGGTAGAGAACAAAGGCGTTCGCGTTGTTACCTCAGCCAAAGTTGAGCGTATCGACGGCGCTGGTGCTGCGCCTGCCGCAGCACCTGCACAGTCTAGCGGCGGCATATTGGGCGCTATCAAAAGTCTCTTTGGTGGCGGCTCAAACGAAGCACCTGCTGCTGTTGCCGCATCTGGCGACGGCATGGTCGTTACACTGTCGACCGGTGAGAAGATTGAGTGTGATCTCGTCATTATGTCAGCGGGTGTACGTCCAAACTCCGCCTTCCTCGATGGCTCGGGTGTTAAGACTGGCAACGGTATTCTGACAGACCTGAAGATGCAGACCTCTGTGGCAGACATCTATGCTGCAGGTGACGTCGTCGAAGCACCAGATATGTTTACTGGCGCCCCCATGGTATCGGCAATCCAACCCAACGCTGCCGACACAGCGCGTGTGGCTGCATTGAATATGGCAGGCAAGAGTACAGAGCATCAGGGTATCCTCGCCATCAACGTTTTGGACACACTCGGACTCATCTCAAGTTCATTTGGCGCCTGGGAAGGCCTTGAGGGTGGTAAAGGTGTTGAGTATGCTGACGCCAAGGCTCACAAATACATCAGTCTGCAGTTCAAAGATGATGTATTGGTAGGAGCAACCTCAGTCGGTCTGACTCAGCATGTAGGTGTTCTGCGTGGCCTGATTCAAGGCAAGGTGAAGCTTGGCGAACGCTGGAAAGCGGAGCTGATGAATGATCCCCTTAAGGTGACTGAGGCATATCTAGCATGTTCTCAGAAACCAGGTGTTTTGAATGTCGCATCACTTAACATTTAAGCTCTACGCAAGTCTGGGCCAGTACCTCCCTTCGGGAGCGGTGGATAATAAAGCCACCATCGAGCTGGCCCCAGACGAATCTCTTGCCGACCTTATAGCGCGTTTTGATCTACCCGAGCGCCTCGTACATTTGGTTCTGGTAGACGGAGTATTTGTAGCCCCAGAAAATCGCGCGGCTCGAATTCTCAAAGACGGTGAAACTGTGGCTATCTGGCCACCTGTGGCCGGAGGATGAGGATGTTTGGCGGCTCTCTCGATGTCCAAGTACGTGAAGTCACAGCCACTCGTAAAGAGTATGAAACCGGCCTGGAACAAGCTGTTCCGGGCGGCATACGTATTGAGGGTGACTCCATTTTTGTAACTCAAGGTGAGGTGCAGATTCGTATCGATATTGCACCTATGCCCGATCTGGTGATCGCATTAATGCGACTATCACGCCTGCAGGCAACTTGGACCTTTCTAAGCGGCAGTGAAGAGGCCAAAGCAGCCTTGGTCGAACATATGGATTGGTCGATGAAACGCGGCGGCGGTTAGGATGAACGACAACCAGCTCCTGCGCTACAGCCGTCACATCTTAATGAGTGAGATTGATGTCGAGGGGCAAGAGAAACTACTCAACTCTCACGTATTGATCGTCGGTGCAGGTGGTCTGGGCTCTCCGGTAGCTACCTATCTAGCAGCGTCGGGCGTAGGCACACTCACTATCTGCGATTTCGATGAAGTCGAACTGTCGAATCTACAACGCCAACCGATCCACAATGAAGCGCGCGTTGGTATCAATAAAGCCCTGTCAGCGCGTGAAGACCTCAATCGTATCAATCCTGAGTGTCGCGTCAATGCAGTTACCGACCGAGTAGATGAGAGCACGATTGAGACCTTGATGAGTGTCGCCGATGTCGTAGTCGACGCCTGCGATAACTTCAAAACGCGGCACCTTATCAACCGAGTAGCACACAAAACTAAGACTCCACTGGTATCCGGCGCCGCAATCCATCTAACAGGACAGCTTTCGGTTTATCGCTACGCCGAGCCAAATTCGCCCTGTTACGCCTGCCTCGTACCTGAGAATACTGAAGTGCCGGAGCAACGTTGCGCCACCATGGGTGTGCTATCACCTGTGACAGGGACTATTGGCACTCTACAGGCCACCGAAGCGATCAAGCTCATAGTAAAAGGTCGGAGTCAGCTCGAAGGTACGCTGCTACTTTACGATGCAATGTCGGTTGATTTCCATCGTGTCCCATTGACGAAAAATCCGAATTGCAGCGTCTGCTGCGCCTAACTCATTAACAGATAGAAATAGTCGATATTTATCGCACAGACTTCCATCGAAGTCGGGCACGTTCTATATTACCTGTGTACTTTTTGTACAAATCCCGATCGCAACTCAAACAAAAATAGGGAGACATTGAGATGTGGACCAAACCAGCCTACCGTGATCTGCGCATTGGTTTTGAAGTTACCATGTACTTCTCAAACCGTTAACTTGCGTTCTGAGTGCCGCTAGGCGGCACTCTCTCCTTCTTCACTGCGATAACCGGCAACTCGATTCAGGCCTATCCTTTCCTAAGGTATCGACATAATATTTTGGATGCAGAAACTTTGGCATCGGCGCGATGCCGGCTACGTAGTTCTGTGTCGTCAACAGAATCGGATGACGCATCTGATGATTCCAGTCCCTAAATGACCCCCTAGTACCTTTATAAAGATCAACTCGAGCATCTGGATCTAAGAACAGGCGATTCAAATCGATTCCATCTTCGGTCATATGAATCTCGTTCAGGCTATTACTGACCAACTTAACACTTGCCCAAGCCGCAAATTCATTATCTGTCATGGCCGCACGAAAGTCCGGCAACTTCGGAGCTAAATCTCTATAGCGATCATTTAACTGAGGAGCGCCGTACCGCTCTAGCGCAAAGTGCCATGCACGCGGTACCAGACCAACATCACCAACCACCGGCCTCGGTCGCCGAGTATTGAACTCTATTTTGCGTCCATAGTCCTTAACAGAATCCACTACCGCAACCACATCATAAGATGCTTGACCGGTAAGAAACTCAGGCTTGTTGCGATCACGATCATCAGGGTGATGCGATAAAGTGAATGCTCTCTCTTCCTCTACGGTCGCCCCGAAACGCTTAATAGATGTCGCTAACTCTGTTTTTCGTTTCACATCTTCTTCACTGGTACCGTGCACCAAGAGGACCTTACGCCAGCCGTTATAGACGAGATACTGAGAAAGCGCGTCAAAATACATTCTGTCGGATGGGATGGCGTGAAACAGCGAACGAGAACAGAGCTCCTCTCTCAACTCTGTGTCTGTTATCGATACATTGACACGTATGCCTTTGGTATTCTCGAGTGCCAGCGCCACTTCCAGCATCACCTCTTTGGGGAGGTCCAGAAGATAAAGTCCGCCCGGCGGAACTGCCTGCAATTGCGTTGTAATTGGCAATCTCGGATCTAGCTCGACTCGCTGTACAACCGGTTCTATCCCGAACTGCGAGAATTTTAGTCTGGACTCCGACAGCGCGAGCTCTACCGCACGGTCAATAGATCGCTGGGGCTCAACGATGATACCTGCAAAAGTTTTTGGTTGTGCCTTCTCACCGGACAACGTCAGGATCTTGATCTCTAGCTCAGTCGCACTGACGGCCAAGCTGAGCACGGCTAAAAACGCGATAACGAGACGTTTCATGGATTTATCACCTTCACTGCATGAGGAACCAGCCCAGTGCGCACAGACCTTATCGGACGACGACGATCTAAATCGACGATGGTCATATCATCGGACAGCCCATTAAGAACGAACAGATACTCCTCGTCCGGTGATAGCTCTAACCCCCAGGCGCGTCGCCCAACAAGAATATACTTCTCGACTTCTCGAGTTTTAACATCAACTATTACCACGTGGTTTGCAGCACCTAGCGCGACATAGGCAGTTCCGCCATCACGAGAAAAACGTATATCCACTGGTGTTAGTTGCTCGCTGCGAAAACCCCGTGGTGAAAAAACTATCTCCCCTAGTCGCTCCAATGTACTGATACCAAATATTTCAACTTTACTGCCCATTTCCGAAGAGACCCACAGCTCCCCACCTGAAACAGCTAACCGCCGAGGTCTTAAATCAGTCACCAATGCATCGACTTCCGAATAATCCTCAGCCGAAAAAACGTGTACGACACCGGCATTTTCAGAGGCAACAAAGATCTTCCCGTCGGCCGAAGCAACTCCATCAGGCTCAAATCCGGTTACTAATTCAGCAAGAACTTTGCCAGTGCCACTCTCTATAACACTCGCAGAACTCGCTCCTTCATTACTAACAACCAACCGACCGTTAGGTTCTATCCAGTTCAATGTCGTTGCACCGATCTGACCAGTAACGCGCGTTTTAACCTCCCCTGTCTTGCTGTCAATTCGAATTACCGAATCCTCGTCTGAGCAAGCAATCCAAAGAGTCTGGTCTGCTGGCTGAGGTAACATGCCTCTTGGTCGTAAGCACGACACTAAGGGTCTGATCACGTTACCCTCGGGTGTGTGAACCCACACCTCGTTTGAGCGCTCATTGCTGATAGCTAACTCGAAGCCTAGGGAGATTTGAGGAAAAAAAAGAGCCGCAGCTACCAAATACAAAATCGAAATACGATTGACAATTACTCTTCTTATCATTGTTATATTCTCGCGTGCCTTTGATATGGTTTTACGGCGAAACCATTAGGACCGGATTGCCTTTTCACTTTCATACTGCGCTGTATCAAGCTTTCGAAGCACCGGTTGAGCGACTAGCCACGCCAGCACTATATAAGCCAACATCCCCCAAATAATGGTCTGAAAGTGCACCCCGTAGTCAATTAGATAACCCAAAAATGCAGGCGATATGGCCGTACCCAACACCATAGCTGACTGTAGGGTTGCTCGAACTCGCCCAAGGTTCTCACTCCCCCAGATGCTGATCAACAACGCGTTGATCACCGGCTCCTGAAATCCCACTACCAGTCCACTGAGTGTCATTAATGTAATGAGACCAGCCGATCCGCCAATCATTGGTGCCACTATCAAACCAATCGCAAAAGGCAGAATAAACAGACGCGCAGTGATTGCTGAACCGTAGCGATCAATTTTCGGACCGACAAAGAGAGCGCCGATAATACGTGCGCTGCCCAAACAGGTTAAGGCCAGAGCATAGGCTGAGGGCGCGGCGCTTAAGTCTATTGTGAGGTACGCCTGATAGATCATCAGTCCGGTGGAGATGATCGGCAAAGCCATAATGAGTGGAAGCAGCAGTATGAAGCGACTGTCTCTGAGCGGTTTAGGGCTCTGTGCTCGTTCTGCCTTGGAGAGTTTCAACGGCGATGCAGGCCAAGGAGCAAAGAGATAGAGTAGCAACCAGATCGAACACCAGAGCGCAGCCAGAGCCCACCAAGTCTGCTGCCAGGTGAGCACAGTCAGCAGAAAGGTTACCACTAGAGGAAGCGCGATCTCACCGGACGGAAACCCCAAGCTAACTAGGCTTAAAGCTCGGCCTCGAGCAACCTTAAACTCGCGGCCCGCCAATGTGCTGCCAAAGTGACCAAACATTCCCTGGCCATTGAATCGCATTAGAGCGAGGCCCAAAATACCAAGCCAGAAGAGGTCTGTCGTCGTCAGGAGTACTACTCCCAGCATCAGGCCTGTCAGGATCGCTAGAGCAAACTGTTTGGGCGGCATCCAATCAACTTTCTGACCGAAGTACATCAGTGCTCCGGCAGAGATCAGAGTGACTCCAGCGTAAGCGGTACCAAACTCTCCTGCGGATATTCCGAGTGCTTGGGAGATATCAACCTGAAACAAACCGATAAAAAAGCTCTGCCCCAGGCTGCTCGAGAAAACCGCCAGAAACGAGAGCAATAAAAGACCGAAGTTATTTCGGAAAAGGTATGAGTAGCCTGGCTCTTTCATAGTGAATCTGCAGAGTATTTAGTCTATTCTCGATCAGAGCATTATCTGCAACAAGCAGTAACATGATTAAGTCATTAAAAAAACTTTTCGAAAAGCTCTCCGGTGCAAAATCCGCATCGGCTCGGGTTATCCTGCTCGGTATCGACTACCCCAGTCACACCCTCGGCAGGGCCCTAAAAGAGCGAGGAGCAGAAATTACTGCTTTTATTGATGACGAGCCTTGGAACCACCGTACTAAGATGCTCGGCGCGTGCGTGCACTACCCAAGTGAAGTTGCTGCGCTCGCCGAGCGATATAGGGCGGATACTCTGGTGAGATTCAAAGGGGGGGCGATCGATCTACCTGAACTCGTTCAACAGCAACTTAATCAACTCAACGTAAATACTCTGGAGATAGATGCCCAGATGCTAGATATCGAGGCACAGCTAGATCTCATCCTCGCCACCTCAAACCACTCTACTTGAGTAGCAATACCCGCTACCTTTGTACTGACCTGACTTTAACCTTGTTGCCGTATGCTGTATCAAGGAGAGAGTCCACAAAAAAGGTTAGCGGCTGTGTATCAACCTATCGCGTACAAAACGCTCTTTTACTGGCTGCTGATGCTAAGTCTGATGCTTTTCGGGGTATTTATCTGCTGGGATCTACAACTTATTCAGGGGCTCTTTTCTCAGGATAAGACCCGCATCAGCCTAGTCATTACAGCAATGCTTTTGGTTATGACGCTGCATGCCGGATATCGCAGCCTCTTTATCGCCCGCCAGTTTCTGATGTTTGACCAGCTGTTCAATCGCCATGCCGCAAGTACAAAGTCCCCCTACCCAACCGGCACTTCAATCGCACAAGATTACTTCGTCAACGCCGGTGTTCTGCAGGCCGAGGTGTTAGCTGAGCGGATTCGTGGTTCGCACCAGATAGGTTGGTTTGTGACCGGCGCGATGTTAAAGCTAGGGCTGCTTGGCACTGTCATAGGTTTTGTCATTATGCTTGGCTCTATTCACGGATTAGAGACCCTCGATCTATCAGATATCAAAGCGTTAATGCAGCAGATGACCGAGGGGATGGGAATAGCGATGAACACAACCATCGTCGGCTTGGTTGGCAGCCTGCTGCTAAGCGCACAGTATCTGCTGCTCGACCGCATGGCGGACCGCTTCGTGCAGGAGACACTTACACTGTCTGAACAGGCGATTTCGGATGGCACTGTTTAATAATCGCCGTGACTATGGAGTAGATCCCTTTACGGATCTGCTCTTCAATGCGTTATTAACCTTTACCTTCCTGTTTTTGGTGGCTCTGCTGTTACTTAACCCCCCGGCCAAATCTGGGATTATCGATCCAAAAGCGGAGTTTCTGATCACTGTAAGCTGGCCCGATGGTGACCCTAACGATATCGATGTCTGGGCTCAAGGCCCGAAAGAGACCCAGGTGTGGTATATGCGCACCCAGCACGGACTGATGCATTTAGATAGAGATGACCGGGGGAAAGATAATGATACGCAGGTGATTGATGGCCGCGAAATCGTAAACCCAATCAACCAAGAGGTGCTGACAATCCGTGGTCGACCGCCCGGAGAGTACCTTGTAAACCTGCACTACTTTAAGAGTGAGAACGATCAACCGGTTCCGGTGACGGTTTACCTCGCTGAAGTGAACCCAGTTATGAAAGTGTTGAACTACACCACGATGGAGCTTCCGGCCGAGGGCAGTGAAGTAACCGCATTGCGATTTAACATCACGCCCGAGGGTGAAGTAACCAACATCAATCAACTACAGAAAAGCATAATCGAGGCGCAAAACAGATGACTGAGGCTCTACTCATACTTGTACTGGCATACGTAGCGCTGACTGCGTTACTGCTGTTGGCGATCATCACCGGTCGTTTGCACTGGGGCGCCAAACTGGTATTGCTGCTGGTCGCTTTCGGCTTCTATTGGATCAGCTACGAAGGGTGGCGCCAGGCACAGGGTTGGCCGACACATGCGGATATCCCTGAAAAATGGCTGTTTCACTATGCCGTGGTAGAGGAGCCGCGCGATGAGGACGGATTTGCCGGGGCAATCTTTGTCTGGCTGACAGATCTTGAAAATAACGAGATGGCATCTCAACCGCGCGCATACAAGCTCCCCTACGATCAGAGTACGCACATCAACATCCAACTAGCGATCAAGGAGATCCGACACGGCAATATTCAACTTGGACAACGCACAGAGCGCCAAGAAGACCCAACTGACGCAGAAGAGAAACGAGCTTTCGGCTCACTCAAGTATCAACTTGAGTTCTCCGATCTGCCTGACCCAGCTCTACCGGAGAAGTAAATATGAATCCGGTTGCTAAATTCCGACTGGGCCTGATAACGGCTGCGGGGCTATTGGCTGGCTGTGGATCTGAGATTCCGCCCGATGACTACTTTCCTTTGCAGGAGGGGGTCACTTGGACCTACCAGGTAACTGAGGATTTGACTGATCACCAAATTGAACGCGAATTCTCAATCACCAACATGGGCCCTGCTGACCTGGATGGAGATTACGAGAACGAGCCAGTCTACTTGCGACGTACAAGCGACGGTACCGATTACTATCTGCTGTCCGACGACTCAGGTATCTACAGGGTCGCCAAACGCACGCTGATAGAGTTTGACCCTCGCTATGAACCTGCCGAGGTGAGAGTCTTCCCCAACCCAGGCGATATCGATTTGGGCCGTGTCTGGAGTGCTAATACCCGTGCATACGCGCTGCACAGCGTTGCCTCATTCGCAGTCGATGATCCCGGCGACAAAGATATTGAGATGGAGTATGAGATTAGTTCTATAGATGCTTCTGTGACAGTGCCGGCAGGGACCTTCGATAAGTGTATAGAGGTGACTGGAACCGCTATTTTCCCCCTCTATGCAGACCCTCGGCTCGGCTATCAGGATGTCTTCCTCACCCAGAAAGAGTGGTATGCCCCGAGCGTGGGCCTAGTAAAACTGACCCGAGAAGAGCCCTTGGATCTGGAGATCTTTAAAGGTGGTCTGATCACTTTCGAGTTACAGAACATTCAAATCCAGTAAGAGGGATGTAGCGCAGAGCGCTATTTCGCGATTCGTCCCAGTTGTCGCAATTAATGACGGGTATTTAACGTTGCTATCCAAGCACTGGCTTGCTTACCCGTTAGCGCGCGCCTGCGCGTACTTAGAGATCGACCACTCCAGAACAACGCCTGTTACCAGGGCCGTCATCAAACCACCCCAGAGCGCCACCAGCGTCATCCCGGCAATCACCAACTTACAGGATGGACGCGTCTTCATGATCTTTTCCGGATCTGCCAGATGCCAACCGGCAAACAACACCAAAACTGCAATAACCTCGTGAGGAATGGCGGCGATGACCTGTGTAACCTGAGGACCCACAAAAACAGCCAGGCTGATACAGCTGAGGCCGAATATAGCGATTGACCAACCGGTTCTTGACCCCATTGCATGATGCGCAGAGAGCCCGCCAGCACCATGGCACATCGGAATTGCGCCAATCGGTGCCAACAGAATATTTGCCAGACCAGAGCTCAGAGCGAGTCGCTTCTCAGTGACAGGCTTTTCATCCCCTGGAAAATAGTCTTGAGCGATAACTGCGGTAAGTATCAGAGCGTTTGTGAGCGTGAGTGCAAGCTGTGGTAGGAAGGCAACCTCTAGCGCTGCACTAAAGGCAGAGAGCTCGGGCATTACCGGTGTAGGAAGATGCAGAGCCGTAAATGCGCCTGTTAACTCCACATACTCTCCGAGCGCGAACCAACCCCCGAGAACGATGATTAAACAACTGAAAGGGCTCAATACAGTGAACTGCAGCAGAACCAACAGCGCGAGCAAGAGAGCGGTTAGCGGCAGCGAAATAGCTCCTATGGCAAAGGCATTAACAACTAGTGTAATAGCCAGTGCGGCGCGCATGCCATGTAGAACGGTACGAGGAATCAGGCGCTTCATGCGCTGTGTGAGATCGGTCTGACTGAGCAGCACAAGCGTGATACCCAAGAGGATGCCGGTGGCAACGAGAACGTCTGGGCCGATCATCCCCGCCACACCCATTGCAGCAGTGGCTTTCATCGGCTGCACCGGTATCGGACGGCGGTAGATGACTGCAGTCGCGAGGCTGAAGATACCGAACCCAAACAACAGGCCAACAGGGCTAACCCCACCCAGCACAATAAGACCCAGCGCGAGGGGAAGGAATGTTCCCAAATCTGCGTATGCGGCCGAGCTCTCTGTAAACCAGCGTTGCGGTGTCATATCGATGCCTAGTTGTTCTTATCTGTCCGATATTACGCGTGCTCTGGGCTAATACTATGGTTCTTTAGAACGATAAATTAGGCGCCAACAGACAATTATCGCGGCATAATGAGGCCCTATTGCTTGGCGAGATCAATGAATCTCAATAAATGGGAGCCAACGCGCGTTTAGATCCAGCTCATCGCAGTCGTACTCGCCGTACGGAGGCACGGTTAAATCATCTGGGGGAGATGCGAGGTGGTTAAGATCGACTGCCTGAGCCTGGCCTTTTATCACTCCATCGACCACTTCGAGGTTGTAGAACACACCGTTCCAGAAATTGGCGCCAAACTCCTTCGGGCTTTTAAACATAAATAGCAGATCGTGCGACAACCAAGAGAGATCAACAGAACTCAGACGTGTAGGGTGATCGTAAGGATAAGGTATATGACAGTAGAGTTCCGGCCCCTCTAAGCACTTCATCTCCTTCATAGATAAGAAGTAGTCCGAGAAGCCTGAGTGATCGACGTGCAGCGAATACCCAGTACCTTTATCGGTGATCATCACAGCACCAATATCAATCCGCTCACCGGACTTATCGACTAGAAAGATACGGTGCTCGCCCTCCTCTAGCTGCCCTTCACCGGCGTGAATGGCGGAATGGATTAACAGAACGGATAACCCTAAAACTGATGCTAATCTACTCATTCGCCACTCCTTCCAAACCGATTGCCCTTTAGGATTTCATCATAGCACCAAGATTAAAAAAGAGAGCTCAACAAAAAACGGGCGCCTTCTGTGAAGGGGCCCGTTTAATTTACCGCGCACTGAAGTGCGCCCTAGCAGTATGCGTTAGACGCTGTAAGGGTCGCGCAGTACGACAGTTTCGATACGGTCAGGACCGGTCGATACGATATCGATTGGCGTCTCCATCAGCTCTTCTAGGCGCTTGATGTAGTTGATCGCAGCCTGTGGCAGCTGTTCGATAGTCTGCGCGCCCAGCGTTGATTCACTCCAGCCTGGCATAGTCTCGTAGACAGGTGTCACCTTCTCGTAGTCTTCTGAGCCGTTGAGTGAGTAGACATCGTTGCCCTGTGCATCTTTGTAGCCGATACAGATCTTGATCTCTTCCATGCCATCGAGCACATCGAGCTTAGTCAGACAGATACCCGATACTGAGTTGATCTGGATTGCGTGGTTCAGTGCAACCGCATCAAACCAACCACAACGGCGTGCACGGCCAGTAGTAGAGCCAAACTCGTGGCCACGCTCAGCAAGGCCAGCACCCACTTCACAGTGCAGCTCAGTCGGGAACGGACCGCCACCTACACGTGTGGTGTACGCTTTGGTGATACCGAGAATGTAGTCGAGGTATAGTGGACCGAAGCCTGAACCTGTAGAGGTACCACCAGCCGTGGTGTTTGAAGAGGTTACGTATGGGTAAGTACCGTGGTCGATATCCAGCAGTGAACCCTGCGCACCCTCAAACATGATGTTAGCGCTCTGCTTGCGCAGCTCGTGGAGCTTAGCAGTCACGTCCATCATCAACGGCAGCAGCTCTTCGGCCATCGCCAGCGTGTCAGCCAGTACGGTATCAAAATCGACCGGCTCAGCCTTGTAGTAGTTCTCGAGCACGAAGTTATGGTACTTGAGGATCTCAGCCAGCTTAGTAGCAAAAGCTTCTTTGTCCTGTAGGTCGCCCAAACGCAGACCGCGACGGGAAACCTTATCCTCATATGCAGGGCCGATACCGCGACCGGTAGTACCAATCTTCGCCGCACCACGTGCAACCTCACGCGCCTGGTCGATCGCGACATGGTAAGGCAGAATCAGCGGACAAGCAGGACTCAAACGCAGACGCTCTTTGACCGGTACACCGTTCTCTTCGAGCTGCTTCATCTCTTTGAGCAGCGCTTCTGGTGACAGTACGACGCCGTTACCGATTAGGCAAAGTACGTTCTCACGCAGAATGCCTGACGGTATCAGGTGGAGTACGGTTTTCTTACCATCGATTACCAGCGTATGCCCGGCATTGTGGCCACCCTGAAAGCGAACAACGGCAGCTGCCTGCTCGGTTAGCAGGTCAACGATTTTGCCTTTACCTTCATCACCCCATTGGGTGCCCAGAACAACGACGTTTTTACCCATGTCTCTTTAGTGCTCTATTTTAAAAGTTAGAGTGCTTCAAGCACCCATTCAGTTCCATTTTTGACCAACTGACGATCGCAGTGCTCAGGTGTCTGAGCGCCGGCCAGTTGAATCACCACACGCTCGCCATGAACGCGTAGTTGTCGAATAGTTTCAAGCAGTGCTGCTTCGGTATCTGCAGGCGCAAGGATCGCTGCTCGCACGGCAGGCTGTGTCTCCAGCGCCAGCATCACAAGTGTTTTCAGATCTGTACTAAAGCCCGTCGCTGCACGCGCACGGCCGAAGTCAGCACCGATCTGATCGTAACGCCCCCCTTTGGCCAGAGCCTGGCCAAAGCGAGGGGAGTAAGCTGCAAACACCACACCTGTGTGGTAGTTGTAACCGCGCAGCTCACCCAAATCGAAGTAGAAACCAATCTCTGGGTAGCGTGCACCGACCAACTGCGCCAACTGCTGCAGGTGACGAATGGCTGCAACGATTTCAGAAGATTCAGAAAATAGTTCGAGCGCCCGCTCCAGAACTTCATAACCACCGTTCAGACGCGCTAGGGCGTTGAGCTGCTCAGCCTGCGCTGAGCTGAGATTCAGGCTCGCCACAAACGGTGCCAACTCAGGCAGTGCCTTACGCTGCAAAATATCGATGTAGGTTTCCGTCTGCTGGCTAGACAGGCCCGCTGCCTGTACCAGCTCAGTGAATACACCAACGTGACCCAGGTCTAGATTAATCGCCCCCTGAACGCCACTCGCGACGAGTGTTTCCAGCATCAGTGAGATCACTTCTGCATCGCTATCCACACCCTCATGCCCAAAAAGCTCAGCACCGAGCTGCATTGGGTTGCGCGATGCCAGCATATTGACCGGACGGGTATGCAGTACAGAGCCGCAGTAGCATAAGCGAGATACACCGTCGCTACGCAGACGGTGTGCGTCGATGCGAGCAACCTGCGGTGTGATATCGGCACGGATACCGAGCATATGGCCGCTCACCTCATCGGTCACTTTGAAGGTCTGCAGGCCCAGATCACGACCCACACCGGTCAGGAGTGATTCAAGATGTTCTGCGACAGGCGGCATCACCAGCTCATATCCCCAGCTATCGTAGAGATCCAACATACGACGGCGCACCAGCTCCACTTCACGTGCAACAGGGGGTAACAACTCTTTCATGCCGTCAGGCAGTAGCCAGCGATCAGCCAAGGCCATCCAAAAACTCCAAAACCCTTTGGGTGGTTTGCGCGGTAATGATTAGCGCGATAACAGTAACAAAGCAGTACCGGCGAGCATCGATATAAAACCGATGAGTCGCAGACTTGAATCGCTGATCTGAGCCAGCTGCGAGACTAACGAGCGCCAGCGCTGCGGATAAAGAAAAGGGATAATTCCTTCGATCACCAGCAACAGGCAGAACGCAATCCAGAGCTCATGCCAGAAATCAGACATTTAAGATCCTGCATAATCACAAAAAAACCGGGACACGCCCGGGGGCGAGATTTTAACATGAAAGCGGGTGCCATTGGCACCCGCTTTTTAAACTGGACTAAGTGATTGAAAGATTAACGTTTGAAGTCGCCAAGGTAGCGGAAAAACTCGCTATCCGGTTTTAGCAACAGGACATCTGCGCCCGAGCCAAACGACTCTTTGTATGCCATCAAACTGCGGTTAAACGAGTAGAACTCTGGATCACGATTGTAGGCATCTGCATAGATGCGCGCTGCTTCAGCGTCCCCCTCACCTCGAATCACTTCTGAGTCGCGGTAGGCCTCTGCCATAATAACCGTGCTTTGACGGTCGGCATCCGCACGGATACCCTCTGCCAGCTCCTTACCACGCGAACGCAGTTCACGTGCCAGACGTTCACGCTCGGTACGCATACGCTCGTACACCGAGCTCGATACCTCGGGTGGCAGGTCGATACGTTTGACACGTACGTCGACAACCGCAAGACCCAGCTCCGATTCAGTTAATTGACTCAGCGTTGTGATAACAGCGTCCATTACCTCTTCGCGCTCACCCGATACCACCTCAGTTAGCGTACGTGTACCAAATTCGTTACGCAGTGCTGTCTCTATGCGAGTCGATAGGAGATCCGAAGCTCGGAACGAGTCACCCGACGTCGCAGTGTAGTACTTCTCAACGTCAGAGATGCGCCACTTAACGTACGAGTCTACGATCAGACGTTTCTTCTCAAGCGTGAGGAACGCCTGGGGACGGGTATCGAGCGTCTGTACTCGCGCATCAAAGATACGGATGGCGTTCACCATCGGAATTTTGAAGTGGAATCCAGGTCTTAGATCTGGATCCACAACCTCACCGAACTGCAATTTAACGCCGCGCTCGGTCTCTTTGATAATGTAAACGGACTGCGACAGCACCACCAGTGCAAGCACCGCCAGGGCAACCGTAAAGAGTGAAGTAGGTTTCATATTAACGACCCTCCCTCAGACTGGTTGAAGATGAACGGCTGTTAACCTCCTGAATGACCTGATCGGTGATCTGGCGCAGGCTGTTATCATCCAGTCGGATGTTGCGGTTAGTGCTGTTAGTAGCCGGACTGCGCTCCATGAGCTTATCAAGTGGCAGGTACATCATGTTATTACCATTACCGTCGTTATCGATCATGACCTTCGGCGTATTGGCGTAGACCTGCTGCAGCGTCTCAATGTAGAGACGTTCGCGAGTTACGTCTGGTGCAAGCTGGTAAGCGTCCAACAACGCGATGAAACGTTCTGCCTCACCGGTCGCCCTCGCTACCACTTCCTCGCGATAAGCATTCGCCTCTTCCATCACGCGCTGCGCTGTACCACGTGCTTCCGGAACTATTCCGTTAGCGTAAGACTCAGCTTGGTTTTTAACACGCTGCTCATCCTCACGTGCCTTTATCACGTCATCGAAAGCATCCTGTACCTGACTAGGTGCAGTCGCGTTCTTAATGTTCACGCGGGAGATCGCCAGACCTGTGCCATAAACCTCCATATAGCGCTGTAGACGGGCCTGTACTTCAACAGCCAATGTATCACGACCCTCGGTTAAGATTGAGTCCATGATCGTAGCGCCCACGGTATGACGCAGAGACGATTCAGATGCATGGCCCAAGCTCACTTCAGGATCACGTACATTGAGCACGTAGTTCTTCGGATCAGAAACGACGTACTGGATGGTCATATCCACATCAACGATGTTTTCATCCTTAGTCAACATGAGTGAACGGTGATCGTAGGTACGCACGCGCGTCACGTTGAGGATAGTCACGTCATCGATAAGTGGCGGGTTCCACTGCAGACCCGGCTGCACAGTCTCGGTAAATTTACCCAGACGCAGAATAACACCACGCTCCTGCTGGTCGACGGTGTAAAAACCCATACCAGCCCACACCACGACCGCTAGCAGCGCCAGCACACCGATAAAACCCAAGCCAGGCCCCGCCTGACCACCGGTGCTACCACCACCCGAACCACCGCTCTTTTTGCCGGCACCGAGTAGTGAATTGATCTTGTCCATGAACTTTTGCAGCGCTTCATCAAGATCTGGTGGACCCTGATCATCGCTATTTGGACGGCGACCACCACGGTCGTTACCGCCACTGCTCCAAGGGTCGTTCTTATCGTCACGACCGCCCGGTTCATTCCAAGCCATAAGTGCTCTCCACTTGCGTTAGCTAATTAAAAAAACGTTTAAAACTTTTCTCTTTACCACTCCGGCTCTTCGGCCGGAATGTAGGTCTCTGCGGGGATATTCAGTCGACTAAGGGTGCGCCGCAGCTCTTTGGTTTGCATACGTACCTCAAGTTCGATTCGACCATCCTCACTGACCGACTCATTCAATACTGCATTCTGCGCATAGAGTTGCGCACGAAGCTGGCCCTGTTCAGGCCCAAGTTCCATATATTGATGGAACATATCCACAGCAAGACGTTCACGGAGCGCCTGTAAAAGAAGCTCGACGCCCTCTCCGGTTTGCGCCGACAACCACACCCGAACGGCGCCGCCAGTGTCATCGCGATCAATATGTGCTTCAACGCCTTCCATACCGTCAATCTTGTTGTAGACCTCCAGTACCGGTATCTCATCCGCACCGATCTCGTGCAGCACATTATTTACCTGAAAAATGTGCTCACGCCGCTCTTCATCACCCGCGTCAATCACATGCAACAACAGTGCCGCTTCAACGGTCTCCTGTAGGGTCGCTCGAAAGGACTCGACTAGTTTATGGGGGAGGTCTCGGATAAATCCAACCGTATCGGCCAAAATAGCTGGGCCGATATCGTCTAGCTCTATTCGACGCAGCGTTGGATCCAGGGTCGCAAACAGCTGATCAGCGGCATATACATCCGCTTCAGTAATGCAGTTAAACAGCGTCGATTTGCCAGCGTTTGTATACCCTACCAGTGAGAGTGTAGGTATCTCAGCCCGCGAGCGTGCGCGCCTGCCCTGCTCACGCTGTTTGCGGACCTTCTCGAGGCGCCCAGTAATCGCCTTGATACGTGCGCGCAATAAACGGCGGTCAGTCTCTAGCTGGGTCTCACCCGGTCCCCGCAGGCCGATGCCACCCTTTTGACGCTCAAGGTGGGTCCAACCTCTTACAAGGCGGGTCGACATATGCTCGAGCTGTGCCAGTTCAACCTGCAACTTACCCTCATGGGTTCGCGCACGCTGGGCAAAGATATCGAGTATCAGTCCAGTACGATCAAGCACACGACACTGAATCTCGCGTTCAATATTGCGCTCTTGTGCCGGAGATAGTGAGTGGTTAAAAATAACAACTTCAGCTTCGTGCAGTCGCACGAGATCGGCCAGCTCTTCGATCTTCCCCTTACCAAGGAAGAATTTAGGACTGGGATCAGATCGGCTACCCGTCAGCCATTCGACCGGATCTGCTCCGGCCGAGAGGGCTAATTCTTCGAGCTCTCTGGGGTTGTCATTGGCATCAGGTGAAGCGAAATCAACGTGGACGAGAATAGCCTTCTCGCCCGACTCAGGGCGCTCAAAAAACAATTAGCTTCTGACCTCTGGTATTACTCTTCAGTTGCTGGAAGCTTAACTGGACGAGATGGCACAACCGTGGAGATTGCGTGTTTATAGACCATCTGGCTCACAGTGTTCTTAAGCAGAATCACGAACTGATCGAACGATTCAATCTGTCCCTGCAGTTTGATGCCGTTAACGAGGAAAATAGAAACCGGAACGCGCTCTTTACGCAGTACGTTCAAGTAAGGGTCTTGTAGTGTCTGCCCTTTTGACATGGCCCTCTCCTTATAGATGGAGGTTGTAATAGTAGTTTAGATGCTGCCCTTGGCTCAATCGGGTCAATACCCTCTCGCCGAATCCGTTCCGGAACAAAATCTCACCAAGGTTCATTAGTATATAGGGGCTAATTAGATTTGTCTCAAGGTTTGTGCCACAAGATCTTGTGATTTATCCAACGGATCCACGCAAATAGCGCCATCCCAGCCGCGTAGCCAGGTCATTTGACGCTTGGCCAACTGACGTGTCGCCACAACGGCTTTGTCTACCATCTCAGACTCTGTCAGCTCGCCATCCAAATGTTGCCACATCTGGCGATAACCGACACAGCGCATCGATGGCATACCCAGATGCAGATCACCGCGCGCACGCAATGTCTCTACCTCGGCTTTGAATCCCTGCTCTAACATCAAGTCGTAACGTAGAGCGATACGACGATGCAGCTCCGCTCTGTCCATTGGCATTAAAGCCAGCGGCAAAAGATCCCAAGGCAGCACTTTTTCAGCCTGCTCTTGCCAGAAGCTCTCGATCGAACGCCCCGTTAGCAGCACAACTTCTAGTGCGCGTTGAATACGTTGTGAATCAAGCGGTTTGAGTCGAGTTCCCGAAAGAGGATCGAGTTCAGAGAGCTTAGCGTGCATAGCTGGCCAACCTTTCTCAGCCGCTTCGGCTTCAAGTTGAGCACGTAGCTCTGGATTAGCCTCAGGCAGCTTAGCCAAACCCTCCGCTAGTGCCTTAAAATACAGAATAGTACCGCCAACGAGTACTGGCAGCTTGTTCTGCTCCAGCGCATTTTCGATCTCGCGCGTGGCATCTTCAACAAAGTTTGCTGCAGAGTAGGCCTCAGTCGGATCAAGGATATCGATCAGCGCATGGGGATACTGCCTTAGCGTTTGAGCGTCCGGTTTCGCTGTTCCTATATCCATCTGCCTGTAGATCAGGGCCGAGTCGACGCTAATCAGCGCAACATCGCGATGAGCAGCCAGACGCAGCCCCAGATCGGTTTTACCCGACGCAGTAGGGCCCATGATGAAGAGAACGCGCGGTTTGGCCACTCACTGCCCTCGCAGGAAGAGCTTATCCAGCTCTGAGATTGTAAGTTGCACCCAGGTCGGGCGACCGTGGTTACACTGCCCCGAACGCTCTGTAGCTTCCATATCACGCAGCAGCGCATTCATCTCTGGAATGGTCAGCTGTCGATTTGCGCGTACCGAGCCATGACAGGCCATAGTCGCCAACAACTCGTTGATGCTCTCCTCAATCCGGCGACTACTACCGTAGGTGCGCATATCGGCCAGTACATCGCGCACCAGCAAGCTGACATCAGACTTAGCCAGAGCCACCGGGACCTCGCGAATACTCAGACTCTCCTGCCCGAGTCGCTCCACCGCAAAACCTAGACGGGAAAACGTCTCAGCCTGCTCCACGGCAATCTCTGCTTCGGATTCACTGACATTGAGCGAAACCGGCACTAGCAGCGGTTGGCTGCGGATACCTTCAGACTCCCATGAACTTTTCATGCGCTCATAAACAATCCGTTCGTGCGCAGCATGCATATCAACCAGCGCCATACCCTGAGCATTCTGCGCCAGAATATAGATCCCATGTAGCTGAGCCAGAGCAAAGCCCATCGGAGGTAGATCCTCTTTGGGAAGATTGGAGAAATCAGGAGCGCTGGGCTCAGCTGCAGCCGCTTGCGGATGCAACTGACCATAAGCCTGCACCTGATCTTGCACAGCACCTGCTGAGAAGCTCGGCGTGGCGCGCTGCACATAGGACCCAAAACCGTTCGCACTGGGCGCACCACTCGAGGCGCTGCCACCGATAAAACCTGCCGCTTGGGCCTGTGGCAGTGACATACGCTGCTGATCAAAACTCTGATCTTGCGGCTGAACGGCCGAGCTCAGGGGCATCGCGGCACCCGTACCAGCCGGATTATCCTGCGGACGCTGATCAGCAATCACGCGATGCAGTGTACGGAAGATGAAATCATGAACTAGACGCCCCTCGCGAAAGCGCACCTCATGTTTGGTCGGATGCACGTTGACGTCGACTAGGGCAGGATCGAGCTCGAGGTAGAGCACATAACACGGATGGCGGCCGCTGAAGAGCACGTCAGCGTAGGCCTGACGAATAGCGTGCGTGACCAATTTATCTCGAATCACACGGCCGTTAACAAAGAAGTACTGTTGATCAGCCTGACTGCGCGAGTAGGTCGGCAGACCTATCCACCCCCAGAGCCGCAAGCCTGAGGCCTCGGCACTGATATCCAGATGGATCGACTGCTCGATAAAACCGGAGCCGAGCAGAGAGCCGATCCGCCGCTCACGCATCGCTTCAGTGTCAGCCGGTTTGAGCTGATGCACAACGCGGTTGTTATTGCTCAACTGAAAATGCAGATCAAAGCGACTCAGAGCCAGACGCTTTACGACCTCTTCTAGGTGACGATACTCAGTCTGTTCAGTCTTTAAAAACTTGCGGCGCGCAGGCGTGTTAAAGAAGAGGTCGCGCATCTCAACGGTAGTCCCCTGCGGATGCGCTGCAGGCGATAGCTCCGCCTCCATATCCCGCCCTTCAGCTTTAACCTGCCAAGCGCTCTCTTGCCCCTGTGCACGCGAGGTCAGCGTCAAGCGTGATACTGACGAGATCGAAGCGAGCGCCTCGCCACGAAAACCGAGACTGACTACCGCCTCGAGGTCGTCTAGAATTTTGATCTTTGAAGTGGCATGACGACTGAGCGCAAGCGCCAAGTCGTCCCTGTCGATACCAGAGCCATCATCACGGATGCGAATCAGCTTAACGCCGCCCTGCTCTACATCCACCTGTACCTTGGAGGCACCAGCGTCAATGGCGTTCTCTAATAGCTCTTTAACAACGGATGCGGGGCGCTCTACCACCTCACCCGCAGCGATCTGGTTCGCCAGTTGGGGCGAGAGTAACTCAATTCGACTCATGAAAATTTAACCTGCAGGTATACGCAGCACCTGACCCACGCGAATACGGTCAGATTTAAGCTTATTGGCGGAGCGCAGCGCGCCCAGACTCACCCCATTGCGCTGGGCAATACGCGAGAGACTGTCGCCAGCAACAACCTTGTACTCGCGCTCCATCCCTTTGGGTAACTGACCGCTCTCTTTGAGTTTGGCGACCAATGTGCCTGGCGGAGGCCGAGTCCAGAAGTGCTCCAACAGACCCTCGGCTACAGCCTTGGCCATACGCTTTTGATAGGCCGGATCACGTAGCTTTTTCGCCTCACCCGGATTTGAGATAAATCCGGTCTCAACGAGGATCGATGGTATGTCAGGTGACTTCAGCACCACGAAGGCGGCCTTCTCGATATGTTTCTTGTGCATCTTGGCGAACTTCGCAATCTTATTGTGCACCAACTGTGCGACATCAACACTGCTGGTACGCGCATAGTTCATCGACATATCCAAGAGCACACTCGCCAAAGCCTCGTCCTTATCCTCAAGGCTTACGCTACCGACACCGCCAATGAGGTCAGCAGAGTTCTCTTTTTGCGCCAGCCAGCGACCCATCTCACTGGAAGCACCACGGTTAGAGAGCACCCAAACCGATGCGCCCCGCGCTTTGGAGTTACGTGCAGCATCCGCGTGAATAGAGACGAAGAGGTCGGCATTGGCTTTGCGCGCCTTGGAGGTACGCCCGCGCAAGCTGATGTAGTAGTCTCCGGTGCGCACTAACACTGCTCTGAACCCGGGCTCAGCATCAATACGGCGTTTCACCTCTTTGGCAATCGCCAGTACTACGCGCTTTTCATAGAGGCGATTCGGCCCGATAGCACCCGGATCTTCACCACCGTGACCTGCATCGATAGCAATAATGATATCGCGTTGTGTATCAGGAATGACAAGCGGCTCTGCCGCAGGTTTCAGCGCCTGCTGGGCGCTGGTTGCAAGGTCAACAACCAAGCGATGTCCATACTGATCATTCGGCGGCAGGGTAAAACTGCTCGGCTGTGCTTTTTGCGCTAGATCCAATACCAGCCGTAAACCGTCATCGCGCTTGCCGGAACGCAATTTGCTGATCGGGCTCCCAGCCACATCTAGCTTACTCAAATCGGTATTGAGCGAAGCACTCTCCAGATCTATCACTACGCGCGACGGGTTCTCCAGTGTAAACAAGCTATGCTCTACTGGGCCGTTGAGATCAAAAACCAGACGCGTATTGTCCGGTGCCAGCCAGATACGCAGATTATCGATCTGCGTATTGGCCTGCACCAGCGAGGCACTGATAAGCAGCAATAGACCGATTAACCTGCGAACGGCTAACATTCACCGACTCCCTGCAGATGACCAACCGCTGGATCGGCACTCATCGCTGCCAACTGCTGCGTACCACGTTGCGTGTTTGCGATAGCTGAGAGCTTTCGGCCCGGAAGGTCTGCCTCTAGGTAGATTTCGATATCTGGCGTCGGCAGAAAACCCTCGCCTTTTTCAGGCCACTCAATCAGACAGAGCGATTCGCCGTCGAAGTAGTCGCGTACCCCTAGGTACTCGAGCTCTTCAGGGTCTGCCAATCGGTACAGGTCGAAGTGGTATACTCGACGCCCAAGGTTGAGCTCATAGGGCTCTACCAGCGTATAGGTAGGGCTTTTGACACCCCCCTGATGCCCCAGCGCGTGCAAAACACCGCGACTGAGAGTGGTTTTACCCATCCCCAAATTGCCGTGTAGAAACACCACAGAACCAGCGCTGTGAGCCGCCAGTATCGCACCGGCAGCTAAAGTGTCGCTCTCATCGAGCAGACGCCAATCAAGCTGTGAAGCCATCGGTTGTTAAACCCCAATGTCGATCTCGTTATCATTCACCGCACCTCGGATCTGAGCCAACAGATCAGAGGCCAGCAGCCCACGCTCCCCCCGAGCAGCTGCCAAGTCGCCGGCGCGAGCGTGAATCCACACTCCACAGCGAGCGGCGTCGGCCAGAGTTAAACCCTGTGCCAGTAGTGCGCCTATGATACCAGAAAGTATGTCTCCCATGCCTGCTGTCGCCATACCGGCATTACCTAGGTCACACACCTCTATTTGACCCTGTGAACAGGTCAGAGTTCCCGGTCCTTTTAACACCTGGACACCGCCATATTTGCGTTCTAAATTGAGCACGGCTGAGATTCGGTCTTGCTGCACATCTCTCGCAGAGGTACCCAGCAGGCGTGCAGCCTCACCTGGGTGAGGTGTACAGACCGTATGCCCTCCTGCCCTAAGATCACCTTTGGCCAACATATTGAGCGCATCCGCGTCAAATACCCGCGGCCCATCAAAGCTCTCCGCAAGCGCTAACATACCCTGCGCCCAGCTATCCTGCCCAAGCCCCGGTCCCGCCACCAACGCACTGCTCTGCTCGACGAACTTAGGAAATTCAGACGGTGTCTCAACCCCGTGAACCATCACCTCTGGCACTCTCGCCAGACAGGGCGCCACATGTGCGGGCCGTGTCAGCAGAATCACCCGTCCAGCTCCAGCACGAAGAGCAGCCTCAGCCGCCAGAATCACGGCACCTCCCATGCCCAAATTGCCACCCAAAATTGTGACCACTCCAAAGTCACCCTTGTGAGCTGAACGGGCACGGCGCGGTAACTGAGATCTCACACACTCTTGCTGCGTCAAATAAGCGAAGGGCTCAACAGTCTCGAACAGCGTTTGCGGAATGCCCAGGCTAGCCCAGTAACGCTCACCCGAATAGGCGGAGCCTTCGGCGGTTAACCAACCCAACTTATTAGCTATAAACGTTAGGGTTACATCAGCTCTCACCGCTGTGCCGAGCGGTACACCGAGGTCGGTATCAAGCCCTGACGGCTGATCCAAGGCCAAAACGGGTAGTTGGCTAGCATTAATAGCAGCGATCATTGCAGCGGTAGGCTCTCGCACTTCACCTCTGAGGCCAATGCCCAGCAGTGCGTCAACGACAAGACCAGCGTCGACTTCTAGATTCTCTGCAAAAATCTGAGTCTTTATTGAGCTGGGCAGATCACCCCAGGCAGAGGCAGCCTCGTGAGTTGCACGCTCTCGAACAGATGCGTCAGCGAATACCAGTTGAACTGGCCATCCGAGCTCATCAGCCAGCCGCGCGAGCACTACACCATCACCGCCATTGTTGCCGCCACCAACCCAAATCGACAGGCTGCGCACCTGCGGCCAACGCTGACGGATCAGCGCCAAAGATGCTTGAGCCGCGCGCTGCATAAGCGCATAGCCAGCGATACCTAAAGTCTCAATCGCGCGGCGGTCCAACGCCTTACACTGCGCGGCGCTGAAAACGGCGCGTGGCAACTCCCGACTTATCATCTAACCTCCAATCCCAAAACGAGCGAACCCTACTTTTAAGCTCAGTTTTAAGTATAGTGGCGTTCAACATAGCAAGTTTAGATGTGGCGTAGAATGCCCCGCCTCAATGACAAGAACCTGAATCCGGATCTGCAGCAATTAACGCTAAGGCTCAAGGCCGAGGCACGAGCGCTAGGCTTTGACGCCTGTGCCATTACGCTCCCCGACGCCAGCTCAGAGAGAGAGTCTTTAAAAGCCTGGCTTGAGAAGGGTTACCAGGGCGATATGAGCTACTTGGAGAACCACTTCGACAAGCGCATCGACCCGAGTCAACTGGTCGCAGGCACAGTGCGCATCGTCATGCTACGCATGAACTACCTGCCCGAAGATACCCGCATTACCGAGGTTCTGCGGGATAAACGTAAAGCCTATATCGCGCGCTATACACTTGGACGCGACTATCACAAACTGGTGCGCTCGCGCCTAAAGCAGCTCGGACAGTGGCTAAGCGAACAGGTAGAAGAGACGGTCTCGTACAGACCCTTCGTTGACAGCGCTCCCGTACTAGAACGTCCTTTAGCACGCCAGGCTGGTCTTGGCTGGATTGGGAAACACACACTGCTGCTAAATCGAGAGGCCGGCTCCTGGTTCTTTCTCGGCTCACTGTTTACCAACATTCCGCTACCCATTGATGCTGCTGAAGAGGATGAGCACTGCGGTCGTTGCACAGCCTGCATGGACGTTTGCCCAACCAACGCTTTCCCTGAGCCCTATGTGCTTGATGCGCGCAAGTGTATCTCTTACTTAACCATTGAGCAGAACGGCTCAATCCCTATGGAGCTGCGCCCCTTGATGGGCAACCGCGTCTTTGGTTGTGATGACTGCCAACTGATCTGCCCCTGGAACCGTTTTGCCCAGCGCAGCCAAGAAGATGACTTCAAGCCGCGTCACGGGCTAGATAACGCCGAGTTAGTGGCGCTATTTCAGTGGAGCGAGGAAGAGTTCCTTCAGAAAACAGAGGGCTCCGCGATTCGACGGACCGGCTACCAGGGCTGGATGCGCAACCTAGCCGTCGCACTGGGTAATGGCCCAACCAGCAACACGGCAATTGAGGCGCTGCAATCAAAACTTGGCGTGGTATCGGACCTTGTTGATGAGCATATTCATTGGGCCTTGGACGAGCTTGCAAACAAAGAAGCACTGCTGACCGAACCGCTGTTCATTCATTCGGGTTCGAAGCGACTCCCAAAGTAGCCACAAGCGAAAATAGTCCGGCGCCTCCGATTACGCGTAACTCCCGATAAAATGGAGGTAGTATGCGTAATTTGCTTTTTGCCCTAGCAATTTTGCTCAGCACACAATCGGTGTCACAAGCTGGTATCGTCACCGTCGGCCAATTCTTGGCAGACTGCAAAACCAACAAAACAAGCTGTATGGCTTTCGTAATGGGAGTTGTAGAGGGAGCGCGCCATCAGGTGCGCGAGGAGCGCAAAGCTCAACCCTACTCTTTCTCTTTTCACGGCCAGTTAATCTGCGTACCCAAAAGCTGGGGAAGTTTAAAATTAACTGAGACGGTTGTTGCAGAGCTTCAGACCGAACCGAAGACCTTCCGATACTCCGCAGTTTCAGGTGTTGTTTATGCGCTGGCTCAAGTGGCGCCCTGTCAGGGCGTATAACTTAATACAAAAAACTACAAGTGGGTCGGTCAGGCTGGCTGTTAAGCCTTTAAGAAGTGCTCACGGTAGTAGCGCATCTCATCGATCGAATCGCGAATATCGTCCAGCGCTAGATGTGTACCTTTTTTAGTCAAACCCGCCATCAGATCAGGGCGCCAGCGGCGTACCAGCTCTTTGAGCGTGCTGACATCCAGATTTCGGTAGTGAAAGTGGTCTTCGAGCGCTGGCATGTAGCGGTTTAGGAAACGACGATCCTGATGCACTGAATTGCCGCACATGGGCGATGTGCCAGCATCGGTATGTTGTCGCAAAAACTCGAGCATCTGCTGTTCGGCTTCAGCTTCAGACAAAGACGAGGCTTTGACTCGATCCACCAGCCCCGAGCCACCATGCTGTTTGGTGTTCCACTCATCCATTGCGTCCAGAATACTATCAGGCTGGTTCACAACCAGGACTGGACTCTCCGCTAGCGTGTTAAGGTCAGCATCTGTGACGATGATCGCCATCTCAATTATGCGCTCGCGCACGGGATCAAGACCGGTCATCTCAAGGTCGATCCAGATTAAGCGGGTATCTCGGGACATTCTTATCTCCTTTACATGCTCTAAGGATAAGCCTTCAGATCGACCCGCTCCACCCTTACGAGTATCATATTGCTATTAATTCTGCTGATGGACACCGCCTGCGCGGTCTAATGAATGGCAAAACGTAAAGTCAACCGCCGCCAAGCTTGGCGCATAGAGAAAATACAAGCCGAACGCAAAGCGCGCGCCGAGCGCAAAGATGCGCAGATTGATGCCCAGCTCGAGGGTGGTGATCTTGGCCCTGAGCAGCACGGCATCATCATCTCTCACTATGGCAAACTCGTTGATGTTGAGGCGGTTAATGGCAGCGAAGCGGGTGAAATTATCCGTTGCCATATGCGCACCCACCTTGGTCAGTTGGTTACCGGGGACCGTGTAATCTGGCGCCAGTCGCCTGATGCAGGTGTCGTTGTTGCAATTGAGGATCGCAGCTCTGAGCTTAAACGCCCCAATAGCCATGGTGAGCTCAAACCGGTTGCAGCGAATATCGATGCCATTCTGATCGTTGTGGCAGTAGAGCCCCGAGCACACGCAAGTCTGATTGATCGCTACCTGGTTGCGGCCGAACTCTCAGATATAGAACCTGTCATCGTGCTCAACAAGACCGATCTGATCAACGAAGAGAATGCCGAGTGGATTCTGCCGATGATCGATACCTATATCGAAATCGGCTACAAGATTATCTATGCATCAACCAGCACAAATCACGGTTTGGACGAGTTGAATGAGTTCCTCAGCGGCCGTACAACCGTTTTTGTCGGCCAGTCGGGGGTTGGTAAATCTTCGCTAGTGAATGCGCTGCTTCCAGGCGTCGATATGAAAGTCGGTGCGCTCTCCGAAACCCATAAAAAGGGTAAGCACACCACAACTACCGCGCGACTCTTCCACATCCCTGGCGGCGGCGATCTGATCGACTCCCCTGGGATTCGTGAATTTGGCCTCTGGCATATAGATCCCGAGCGCCTGTTAGATGGATTTCGAGAGTTTCGCCCGTACATTGGACACTGCAAGTTCCGCGACTGTGCGCATGAAGAGGAGCCCGGTTGTGCCTTTGATGAAGCACTCGAGAGCGGCGCTGTATCCGAACAGCGCTTTACCAGCTATAAACAGATCCTACTTTCGATGCTGGACTCTGACTTCAGCCCCAGAAACTAGTATTATCGAGCCAAACGATTGACCACCGCTGCAAGGAGCCCAGGTTGAAAACTACGCTGTTTATTCTGTTTCAGCAGATCGTACCCCAACACCTACTCTCACGCCTTGTCGGTCTGCTGGCTGAGTGCACTCAACCCTGGCTAAAGAACTGGCTAATTAAACGTTTTATTGCTCATTTCAATGTGGATATGGGTGAAGCGAAAAATCCAGAACCTGAAGCCTACGAGAACTTCAACGCCTTCTTTACGCGCGAACTCAAAGAGGGCGCCCGCAAGATCACAATCGACGAGAATCTACTGATCTCTCCGGCTGATGGCGCTATCTCCGAGATCGGCAATATCGAGCATGGGCGGATTCTTCAGGCCAAAGGTCGCGGCTACTCGTTAACCGCTCTAGTCGGAGGCGACGAGAAACGCGCGGAGCCCTTTATCGGCGGTCGCTTCGCAACTATCTATCTGTCACCTAAGGACTACCACCGTGTGCATATGCCGGCGGGTGCGGTTCTGAAGGAGTCAATCTACGTACCGGGTGACCTCTACTCGGTTAATCAGACCACAGCCGAAAACGTCGACTCTCTATTTGCACGCAATGAGCGACTGGTATCGATATTCGAGACCGAACATGGCCCAATGGCGATGATTCTGGTGGGTGCCATGATCGTGGCGGGTATTGAAACTGTATGGAGCGGGCAGGTTGCTCCACCACCGAAGAGCGCACGTAAGATCTTCAGCACTGATGCCGACACAGCTCTTATACTGGAACAGGGTGCAGAGATGGGTCGGTTTAAATTGGGCTCAACCGTGATTCTCCTTTTCCCGGATCAGGCGGTAGAGTGGATCGACTCGCTCCGAGCCGGTACTCCCGTTCGCCTGGGCGAAGTGATTGGCGAATTTACTCAACTTTTAGAAAGCAGCGACAACAGCGAAGAGGCTTAAATCTTGAACCAGAGCTACGACAGACTCGCTCAACATCTCGACAGCAACGCGCCACTCTGCACCGCACTGAGCAGCTACCGTATTATTGAGGTCAGCGGCGTCGACTCTGAAAAGTTTCTGCAGGGCCAGTTGAGCTGCGATATGCGCAAGCTCGCTGAGGTGGGCCACATCCCTGGCTCACACTGCAATATCAAAGGCCATATGATCAGCCTGTTTCGCCTCTTCTACCTGGATCCCCAAAAGATCTGGTTGCGGGTGCACGAATCGATTGCACAGAGCGCCCTCGACAATCTGAAAAAGTACAGTATCTTCTCGAAAGTCACCTTGAGATTTGCAGATGAGCTTAGCGGCGTCGCGGTTGATGCAACTAACAGCCGCAAGCTCTGTGTAGGCTTCGAGATTAACCCCGATCACAAACCGCTCAATGTTAAAGATGATGGCGTGGTTGCGGTCTACGACGAAGCACTCTACGAAATCTGGGCTGAGGACAACATTTTGTTAACTTGTCTGGAAGCAGGAAAGCTAAAAGGAACCCCGGAGTCACACTGGAATCTGGCTAACATTGAGCGCGGATTAGTCGATTTACGCGCCGAAACACAAGAGCACTTCATTCCGCAGATGACCAACCTTCAGGCTGTGGAGGGTGTCAGCTTTAATAAGGGCTGCTACACAGGGCAAGAGATCGTTACACGCCTGCAGCACCGCGGCATTCTGAAGAAAGCGATGTACCGTTTTAGCGCGGCAGTGGTTGAGGATGTAGAGCCCGGTAGCGAGCTAGTGAATAGCGACGGCGCCTCTGTCGGTGAAGTTGTACTCGCCGCATCTACTGAGTCAGAGACTCACCTACTGGCAGTCGTACAGCAAGCGCAGATTGATGCCGGCGAAACGCTCAAACTAGCCTCTGGCACAGAGCTGAGCTTCAGTGGCCTCCCGTATGAGCTTGACCCTATGCTTTTCGAGAAAAAGCGCTAGACCGCAGCTGTAGGAGCCTCCCCGGCGGAGCGGCGACCACGTAGAATCGCAGTCGACGCTCGCTCCTACCCGATCTCCACCCGTCCAGCGGGTACATCCAGCGTATATCCCCGCCCTGACACATGACGTAGCAGCAGTTCGCTCACCAGTTGGTTTCCCAGCTGGTCACGTAAGCGCTTAATCCGGACCGCCCCAGCAGCCTCTTCGCACTGAGATTCGGTTTTACCTGATACAATTGCTTCGAGCGAGGCACCACTCAGATACTCATCATCCAGACGCGCCTCCAACAACACAGCTAAGGTTTCTAGATTAGAAGCGGTCAGTTTGAATCGCTGATCGTTGATCTGCACAAAGCTCTCAGCACGATTGAGTCGAATCTGGTTAACACTGAGAGTTCGCGCCTGTGCCTCACGATTGCGCGCTCGAAGATCCAGATTGAGAATCAGTAGGCCCAAGGCGACGAGAAGCAGCGCAAAACAGAGTATAAGCAGTGCGGTAATGATCTGTGTGTAGAGGCCCATCGACTCTTCAAACAGCGAACCGGATGCAGCAAGCACTTCAAGCAGTTTAATCTCGGCCTGAGAGCTCAGATCTGTCTCGACGAAGATCCGTTCAACGTTGGCATTAAATACTTGCGGATCAGGTAGACGCAGCAGCACCCAAACAAACAGCCCAATAACCAAAGCGACTAATAGCAGCGCCAGCCGTTTAATCAGAACCAGCGGCTTAGTAACGGAGGAAATAGTCACCGGCCGTCTCCTTGTACTGATTCAGTTTACGACTATCGACCCGCTCCAGTAGCAGCAACAGCGACCAACCGTTAGCGGCGAGGCGAGCGCTCGCCTCTTGTTTTGCCGCAGAGGCACTGCACTCACCTTGGATAGCTATTACACCGTAGTGCAGCTGCAACGGATTATCGCGTTTGGCCTTGTACGCGAAGAGGCAGTCAGCGGCAGAGACCTCTGCCACTGTAAACATAAACACCAACCCCAGCAGGGGTAAAAACTTTGATACTTTCATCTTTTCAATAAAGCATTCGCACCTCTGTTATGCAATAACAAAGCGCTAGATAGCTCGCGTTATCTGATAACAACCTACTGTTTTTGAATAACTTTCTGACTAAAACCATTCTGAGGTTGAACGCAACAGAAGGAGTTCAACCGATGAAAAATCTAGCCCTAACTCTGCTACTGAGCAGCTCGATTATTGCAACGCCGGTAATTGCAGGCCCCTCTAACAAGAGCGACAAAGTAATTACCGGGATCATTGTTGGCGCCACAGCTGCCGCACTCATCACGGCACTGACTAACGCCGATGAAGTAAAGGTCTATTCAAAACCGCCAGCACACCACAAGACGCCTAAACCCTACTACAAGCACAAGGCCGCACCCCACTACTACAACCAACCACCGCGTCATTGGAAACGCGATGGCTGGCACCGCAAACATTGGCACGCTGATCAATGGCACGACCGCGGTAGATTTGAGCGCCGTCGTTACTGGCAGCACTGATATAAACTAGAATAATACCGGCGCCCTAAGACTCAGCGGGGCGCCCAACTTCAACTCACCAGATCCGAGCCAAAGATGCAGAAACAGAGTTTACTGATCGCACTCACCCTAACCCTGACAGCCTGTGCCACAGCGGAGTATCGCCGCACCTACGATCAGTGCTCCATTGAAGCCTACGACCGCTACCCTGCTCGTATCGAACTAATGCAATCCGAGTGTTCGCGAGAGGTGGAGGTTGATACCGGAAAGGTTGAGTGCGTAACAACCTATGAGGCGAACAGTGAACGTACTGTCTGCGGCCCGCTCTATGAAACGGTGACCGAGACCTATGCCTGTGAAGTTGAGCGTGATCTCCATCGCGATGCACGCTCTCTGTTCGCACGTCAGTGTGCCGCCAACCAATGCTTACAGGAGTACGGCAACGAGGATTGCGAAACCGAGTAAATCAAGTCATTCGCTGCTGCAGCCAACGGCTAATATCCATAATTTGAGGCATGCAGACTTCGTGATCCATTGGGTAGGTTCTGTATTCCGAGCTCCAACCACCAGCCTCTAATCTTCCCTGCGCCTGACGCCCGAGAGACTCGGGCACAACCGAATCGGCAGTGCCGTGTTGGATCAGAATGGGTAGCTGGGCATTCACCTCAGTCTGCTTACACAGCTCAGGCGTTGCGAAGTAGGTCGACATCGCCATCAATCCACCCAAAGGCTTCGGGTAGGTCAGCGCCGCTTGATAGGCGACCGCTCCACCCTGAGAGAATCCTGCCAGCACAATATTTTCACTGGCAACACCGCGCTCAATCTCAGCGTCAATAAATCGATGCACCGCAGCTGCCGAAGCAAGAATCTGCTCTTCATCAATTTCGCGTTCCAACTCCATGCTGAAGATATCGTACCAAGAGGGCATGATGTAGCCGCCATTGACTGTCACCGGACGCTCGGGCGCGTGCGGAAAGATAAAGCGAACGTCGCAGCTAACAGGCAGTTTTAGCTCTGGTACGATCGGTACAAAATCATGGCCAGAAGCACCCAAGCCATGCATCCAGATTACGCTATAGCTAGGGTTGGGGTTGGGGTTGGGGCCTGTATCAACGACTTCATGGGGTAACAGATTCATAAGCTCTACTCTTAAAACCCTTTCTCGGGTGGCAACTGCCAGTCAATTGTTCCGCGCCCTTGTGCTTCAAGCCAGCTATTTGCCTGAGAGAAAGGCCGGCTGCCAAAGAATCCGCGATGTGCTGAGAGCGGCGACGGATGTGGCGAGTTGATCACAAGATGGCGGTTGGTATCGACCTTAGCCCCCTTCTTCTGAGCATAGCTACCCCAGAGCACAAACACAGCGCCCGCAGAGTACTGGTTCACCAGCTCGATAATACGATCGGTGAACGCCTCCCAACCCTTGCCCTGATGTGCATTGGCGCTGCTATCTTCAACAGTAAGAACCGCATTGAGTAGCAGTACACCCTGCTTCGCCCAGCTCTCTAGGTAACCGTGGCCAGGCGCCTTGATACCTAAATCGGACTCGAGCTCTTTGTAGATATTACGTAGCGACGGCGGGATCTTGACCCCGGGCATCACCGAGAAACTCAGCCCATGTGCCTGACCGGGCTGGTGGTAAGGATCCTGCCCCAAAATAACAACACGCACCTGATCCAGCGGCGTCGCATCTAGCGCATGAAACCAGTTTGACGAGTGCGGATAGATTTTCACCTGCTCGGCTTTGCGTTCAGCCAAAAACGCTTTAAGCGCCTGCATGTACGGCTGATCGAACTCACTCTGAAGATGCGCTGCCCAGCTTGGGGCTTTTTCTAGTGCCATATCTCGAACCCTCCTGCGCGTGCGCCGCTCACAGCCCACTGAGCTCTCTATATTTCGCAGAACTACTCGCATTCACCCTGCTAAACGGCAGGTAATATCGGACCTTGGCCGGCGCATGTGAGAAGTAACCGGCAAGCAGGATCATGGTAAAGAAGCCCTCAACTCGCCAGTTCGGGTCGAACAGAATCCAGCCAAAGATCGCTAACTTCAACAGCACAGCCAAGCCACGCATCTGCAGCAGAAAGATACCGTCCGCCCAGATCTCTAGCAGCAGCATTAGCACGCCACTCACCAGCGCTAGCAGCCCAAGATGCAGCCACTGCTCACTCGCTAAGCCAAAAAGAAAAAAGCCTGCATAGCCACTGACACCCATTAGGTGCAGTGTGCGCAGGCTTATCATCAGGTGGCGCTTGCCTGCGAACTCTCGTTTCTCAATCGGAAAAAACCAAGTGTTCACAAACGCGCTCCTTAATAGTCGCTCTGGGCCAGCCTTATACGCGTGGGCGCATCGCCGGGAAGAGGATAACGTCACGGATCGACGGTGAATCGGTAAACAGCATCACCAGACGGTCGATACCGATGCCCTCACCCGCTGTTGGCGGCAGGCCATACTCCAGAGCGTTAACGAAGTCGGCATCGTAGTGCATCGCTTCATCATCACCAGCATCTTTCTCCTCCACCTGTTTGCGGAAGCGCTCAGCCTGATCCTCAGCATCGTTAAGCTCGGAGAAGCCGTTTGCCAGCTCGCGACCACCGACGAAGAACTCGAAACGGTCGGTAACAAACGGATTGTCATCGCTGCGACGCGCCAGTGGCGAGACCTCAGTCGGGTACTCAGTGATGAAGGTTGGCTGCTGCAGACGGTGCTCAGCAGTCTCTTCGAAGATCTCGATCTGAATCTTACCCAGTCCCCAACCATCTTTAACACCGATATCCAGACGCTCTGCGATCTGACGTGCAGCGTGTTCGTTCGACAGCGCTTCAGCGGTAATATCAGGATTAAAGTGCAGAATCGCATCGAACACTGACATACGCTGGAATGGCTTAGAGAGATCGTATTCAAAGCTCTCCAGCACCTCGCCCTCTTCGTTGCGCACAGTATTAACGATAGTGGTCGTGCCCAGCACCTGCTGCGCCACAGTGCGCAGCATATCCTCAGTCAAGTCCATCAGGTCCTTGTAATCAGCGTAGGCCTGGTAGAACTCGATCATAGTGAACTCAGGGTTGTGACGCGTCGACAGACCTTCGTTACGGAAATTACGGTTGATCTCGAAGACGCGCTCAAAACCACCCACAACCAGACGCTTAAGGTAGAGCTCTGGTGCTATACGCAGGTACATCTCGATATCCAGCGCGTTGTGGTGAGTCACGAAGGGACGCGCCGTCGCACCGCCCGGAATCGCCTGCAGCATTGGCGTTTCAACTTCGAGGAAACGCTTCTCTGCTAGGTAGTTACGGATTGCCGCAATGATCTGGAAACGCTTCTCGAACACCTCGCGCGACGGCTGATTAGTGATCAGGTCGACGTAGCGCTGCCGGTAACGGATCTCAGTATCCTGCAAGCCTTTATGCTTATCCGGCAGCGGACGCAGACTCTTGGTCAGCAGTTCGAACTCTTCCATATCAACGTAGAGGTCGCCCTTGCCTGACTTATGCACAGCACCGGTAATACCAATGATGTCGCCCAGATCCAACTGCTTAGCGAACGGACGTGCATCCTTGTTAACGTACGCCTGAATACGACCGCTCATATCCTGCAGCACCATAAAGGCACCTCGGTTCAGCATCACACGACCAGCGATGGATACGCGAATGTTGGCCGCTTCCAGCTCTTCCTTAGACTTGTCAGCATGCGCATCCTGCAAATCCTGCGCGTAGCTATCGCGGCGGAATTTGTTGGGAAATGCGTTGCCCGCTTCACGCAGTGCTGCCAGCTTTTCGCGGCGCTCTGCAATCAAACGGTTCTCATCTTGCGGCGCAGTGTTATCAGACATCGAGTTCTATCCTGATTAAAAATTTAGAGGCCAGCTTTGAGGCTAGCTTCGATAAACATGTCGAGATCGCCGTCGAGTACGCGATCACAGTTGGAGGTTTGCACACCGGTACGCAGATCCTTAATACGCTGGTCATCGAGCACGTACGAGCGGATCTGACTACCCCAACCGATATCGGCCTTGGTGTCCTCAACCTCTTGCGCTGCTTCACGACGCTTGAGCATCTCCATCTCATAGAGCTTGGCACGCAGCTGCTTCATACAGGTGTCGCGGTTCTGGTGCTGCGAACGAGCAGCCTGACTCTGAACCACAATACCCGAGGGCTCATGCGTGATACGCACCGCTGACTCAGTACGGTTAACGTGCTGACCACCGGCACCGGAAGCTCGGTATACATCGACACGGAGGTCGGCTGGATTAATCTCGATCTCAACGTTGTCATCAATCTCTGGCGAGACAAACACTGAACAGAAAGAGGTGTGACGACGACCGCCAGAGTCGAACGGAGACTTACGGACCAGACGATGCACGCCCGTCTCAGTGCGCAGCCAGCCGAAGGCGTACTCACCCTCAAACCGAATAGTGGCCGACTTGATACCGGCTACCTCACCTGCAGAGACTTCCAGCAGCTCAGTTTTGAATCCTTTGGACTCACCCCAACGCAAGAACATGCGTAACGTCATGTTGGCCCAATCCTGAGCCTCAGTGCCGCCGGAACCCGACTGAATATCGACAAAGGCGTTATTTGCATCGGCTTCGCCAGAGAACATACGACGGAACTCGAGCTTAGCGAGGATCTCACCGAGGCGATCCACCTCGATTTCAACCTCATGTAGGGTATCCTCGTCATCCTCTTCCACTGCCATATCTAGCAGTTCGCGACAATCCTCGACACCGGAGGTGAGTTCATCGATGCTCTTAACGATCATCTCCAGTGCTGAGCGCTCTTTACCGAGCTTCTGCGCATTGGCAGGATCGTTCCAAACAGTTGGATCTTCCAGTTCGCGCTCCACCTCTTCAAGGCGTTCAGCAGTGACGTCGTATTCGAGATAACCGCGCAGCAACTCGGTGCGTTCAGCAAAGTCTTTCAGGCGGTTTAGAATCGGATTGATTTCCATAGGACGCTTAGATTTCCGGTCTATCAAAATGGCGGCATATATTACAGGATTCGGGCTGCAGATTGAATGCGCCAACCAACTTTATTGCACTGCACCCAACATTGAGCTAGCGTGAGATCAGATACGGGCTGCGAGACAGAGACATTGATCGATTTCACCACCTCGGGTTACGGCCTACTTGCGCTGGCGATCTTTGCCATTAGCTACTTTTTTGTCATTGCCGAAGATCGTATTCATCTGAGCAAATCCAAACCGGTCATGGTGGGTGCTGGGTTTATTTGGATCCTTGTTGGCATCGCCTACGCATCCACTGGCGACCACGAAACTGCCGGGCTAGCCCTGCGTGAAGCGATTCTCGAATACGCCGAACTATTTCTCTTTTTGCTCTCGGCAATGACCTTCGTCCACATGATGGAAGAGCGCCACCTCTTCCTCGCGCTGCGCTCTTGGCTGATAGCCCGCGACTTCTCGCTGCGCAAAGTGTTTTGGGTAACCGGGTCAGCCACATTCATTCTCTCGCCCGTCGTCGATAACCTCTCGGCAGCACTGCTGATGGGTTCAGTGGTGATGGCCGTGGGTGGCCGCACACCCGAGTTTGTCGCCCTTGGCTGTCTCAATGTCGTGGTTGCTGCCAACGCCGGGGGCGTCTTCTCACCCTTCGGCGATATCACTTCGTTGATGGTATGGCAGGCGGGACACCTGAACTTTTCGGATTTCATCTATCTACTGCCCGCGGCACTGAGCAACTGGTTGGTGCCAGCCCTTATTATCAGCCTCAAGGTACCGGATGGGCCGCCACAAGCAGCGCATCTGCGCCAACGGATGAAACAGGGTGCACTGATCGTCACCGGACTATTTGTTGCCACCGCCGCGCTCTCTGTGGTCGTACACACCCAGCTTGGCCTCCCCCCGGTTCTCGGGATGATGACGGGACTTGGTGTGCTGAAACTCTATGGCTTCTACCTCAGTCGTCACGATCCCATGCTGCGCGAAATGGAGCTGCGCCAGCACCACGCCGATACCCTCGCCAACACACGAGAGACCAAAGGTGATCATGTTCAAGTCGTTCGCCGATTCGATATCTTTCGTGTCGTTGAGCGCGCCAGCTGGGATACGCTGATGTTTTTCTATGGCGTTGTGCTCTGTGTCGGCGGACTGGCTACGCTCGGTTATCTACAGCTTGTCTCTACCGGGCTATATGGCCACTTAGGTTCAACCTGGGCCAACCTGAGCCTCGGCCTCGCCTCCTCGCTAGTCGACAATATTCCGATCATGTACGCCGTTCTATCGATGGATCAGACCATGCCGCTGGCGGAGTGGCTGCTGCTAACCTTGGTCATCGGCACAGGCGGCTCACTGCTGGCGATCGGCTCGGCGGCTGGCGTGGCCTTAATGGGACAAGCCTCAGGAATCTATACCTTCCGCAGCCATCTGAAGTGGAGCTGGGCGATTCTTTTGGGCTATCTGCTAAGCTCAGGCATACAGATCATTGTTGCGCGTTCGCTAGGAGTAAGTTGATGCGATCAGAAGTGAAAGTTTGGGATATCTGGGTTCGCCTATTTCACTGGTTACTGGTGGGCTTGATCCTGTTTAGCTGGCTCTCCGCCGAGCTCGGTGGCAACTGGATGATCTGGCACACCCAAGCGGGTTTTATCACCGCGGGATTGATTATCTTTCGACTGATTTGGGGGTTCTGGGGCAGCTGGAGCGCCAGATTCAGCGCCTTTGTTAAGACACCCAGGCAGGTACAGCGTTATATCAAAGGCAAAGATTCCAACGAATACCTTAGCCACAACCCTCTGGGAGCACTGGGCGTTATTGGATTGATAGCACTGGTCTCAGCCCAAGTACTAACGGGGCTGTTCAGCAACGACGATATCTTTATCGAAGGACCTCTGGCATCGCTTGTCAGTTACGACACCTCACTGGCGATTACTGAGATTCATGAAACCCTGTTCAACCTACTCGTCGCAGCCGTTTGCGTTCACTTAGCGGGCGTGCTGTTCCATCAGAAATTCAAAAAAGAGCCCCTGATTCAAGCGATGCTGCATGGCCGCAAACCAAAACCAGTCGACACGCAAGCGCAGACGCCGGAACTAAAAACGCCGACGCTTGCACTCTTGATAGCGCTCGCAGCCGGCGTCGGTCTGTCGCTCTGGCTCTTCAGCATCTAGCTCAAGAGCCTTATTCGGGGATTACTCCTCTTTGTAGTTGTCGTGGCACCCTTTACAGTTCTTAGCCACGGCACCAAAAGCGGGACGCACAGCGTCGAGCGAACCGCCGCTGACAGCCAACAGTGCATCTGCATCGCTGATCAGCTTATCAAAGCGTGCGTTGACGTCGTCAAGGTTCTCCCACAGCTCACCTTTGGCGGCTGTATCACCAAAATCCGAGCCCTCAATAAAGCCTTCGCGCGGCATACGAGTTAGCGCGGCGAGTTGCGTCGCATGATGCGCAAACTGCTCTGCGTTGTAATCTACCTTGCCACGCACCATTGCGCCCATCGCACCAAAGTGCCAACGAAAGGCAGTAAAGACACCCTGACGATATTTGATCGCATCCTCAGCTTTGTCCGCATAAACCGGAGCACTCATTGAAGCCCCAATAATTGTGGCACTGAGAACACCTGCAAGAAGTTTAGATTTCATAGACACCTCGTTCGGTTAACTGAATTCCAATTGAACCTGTTTGAGCCATACTTCGAGTCGCTCATCCGTGGCCCAAGCTTGGCTATCCTCATCTAAGGCTAGACCAACAAACTGATCTTCACCTTCCATCAGCGCCAGTGAGGCCTCGAACTTGTATCCTTGATTCGGCCAAGGCGCTACCAACACACCACCCGCCTTGCGGACCTGGTTGGCAATCAACCCCAGCGAATCCTGGAACCACTCTGGGTAACCCAGCTGATCGCCGACACCGAAAAGCGCAACACGCATACCGCTGAGGTCGAGTTGGCAAAAACTCTCCCACTCGTCAGCCCAGTCCTGCTGTAGCTCGCCAAAGTCCCAGGTGGGCGCGCCGATGATCAGGGTCTCGTACTCTATAACCGGAGTTACGCCGTCGACCCCAATATCGATTAGCTCAATCGGTTCGCTGCCAGTCCACCGCTCGGCGATACGCTCAGCAACGCCCGCAGTATTCCCAGTTGTGCTGCCATAAAGCAGCGGAACTCCCTTTCCCACAAGCTCTGTCTCTACACTCTTAGCTGTTCATCACTGGTTGGACGGATTCATCGCCTTGAGCGTCAGCTCCTGAATCGCTTGCTGCGCCTGCTGCAGCGATCTCATGTTCTGCTGACTGGCGTGGTTCACCATCTCTTCCAACTTTTTGGTGTACTCGAGCTGTAGTTGCGTCAGCTCTTGCGGGTTAGTAACTTTCTGCAGCTCCATCGCTTGCTGAATAGTCGCTTGCATACAAGCTTGAGTACACTCGATCTGTTGCTGAGAGAGTCGCTCGAGCATCTCTGTCTGCACTTCGATCATCTTCTTATACGGCGCTAGCGAGCCCTGCATCATCTCATCAAGATTCTGAAACATGGTGTTCTCCATTTACGATTTCAATCTCAGTTTAGCTTGAGCCACCCGAAAAAAAACAGCTGCGCTAGATCAGTTTCAGCCTGGTCCTGGGTACAAATTGCGATTTCGCACTGCCGTTCATCAGCGTTAGCCGCTAGAATAGCGCCCAATTTTTGAGCAGTTTTGTACAGGAGACTCTCCGTTGAACGGTCTAGTGAAACAATTTGGCCCCCTTGTCGCAGCCACACTTATAGCACTGAGCTTCAATGCGCAGGCCGCTTCGATCCTCGCAGCTGAGCGCGCAGTTGAGCAAAAGAACTACAGCGCAGCGCTAGAAGAGCTTAAACCACTGGTGCGCGATGGTGATGCCGAAGCACTCTACCTTCTTGGCGTGTTGACTCGGGACGGACTGGGGAAAACAGCAGACAAAGTCGAAGCGATGAGACTGTTCGAATCTGCGGCTCGCCAAGGTCACCTCGAATCTGTAAATGCGCTTCGTGCCATCAAAAATGAAGAGTACAAAGTAGAGTTTGATAGCCTGCTAGCGGATGCAGAGGGCGGGCAGGCCCGAGCACAGAACCGTATCGGCGAGATGTATGAGTATGGACAGGGTGTTGAACGCAACCTCGAGAACGCTTTCGATTGGTACAGCAAAGCTGCGAAACAAGGTCTGCTAGCAGCCGTGCACAATCTTGCTCGCGCATACAATTTTGGTACAGGTACTGAGATTGACTACCAGCAAGCTGAAGTCCTTTACCGTGAAGCCGCTGCACAGGGTTACGCCGACTCTATGTTCTTCCTTGGCACACTCTACGCAACGAAGAATGGCAATGAGAAACAGACTGATCCTGACCAGCTCGCCTACGCCTGGATGAACGCTGCCTCTGAACGCGGCAACCAGACTGCTGGTGTGATCAAGCAGCGCCTCCTGATGAAGCTGGATGATACCGGCCGCTCAGAAGCTGAATCGCTAGCCGCTGAGTTTGTTGCAACTTATGTAACCCCGTTTAAGTGATAACCGACCTCATATAGCACCACTAGATCTATATCAGAAAATTTTAATAACCAAAAGAAATTAAAGTGTTCTGATTCATTCTTGGATACTTTTAATCGCTTTACCTAAACTGCGCTGATTCAAATTGGAGATTCGAATGAGCGCAGCATCTAATTCTAATCAGTCTGTAGTTGGCCTGTCCTATTCCGCCGGTAAGAGTGCCTGGCTCGCCCTCGCGGCTCTGCTGGCTACAGCATCTCTCTATTATGTCTGGTCTGAACAGAGCAGCTTTGAGGCGCAACTCTTGCTTCTGGGTATGGGCCTCGGACTCTGTCTCTATCATGCCTCATTCGGTTTCTCTACGGCATGGCGCCGGCTTGTAGTCGATCGCGATGCCACTGGCTTGCGTGCACAGCTTGTATTGCTCTCTTTGAGCGTACTGCTGTTTTTCCCTGTCTTCGCCTCCGGTGAACTTTTCGGCAATTCCGTCAGCGGCTTCGTCCGCCCGCTTGGCCTGTCGGTTATTTTCGGAGCATTTATTTTCGGTTTTGGGATGCAGATTGCGAACGGCTGTGGTTCGGGCAACCTGTACCACCTCGGCGGTGGTCAAATCAGGGCGATACCCGTAATTGCAGGGTTTGCCGGCGGTGCGCTCTGGGCCACCTTGGACTACGAGTGGTGGACCAGCCTACCGCAGCTCGCACCGGTCAACATTATAGAGCTTCTGGGCGTGGTTCCTGCGATCGCGGCAAACCTAGCGGTGTTCGGCGCGATCTACCTAGCCACACGCTCATTCAAGGGCAGCGCAAAATTCAGTAGTGATACCAATGCACCTCTGTTAGCACGTCTCGTTCAGGGTCCTTGGCCTATGATATGGGGTGCGGTCGGTTTAGCCCTGCTTAATTTCGTCACCCTCGCCATGATCGGACGTCCCTGGTCAGTGGCACTGGCCTACCCACTCTGGGGCGCCAAAGTGGCTGAAATGTTTGCGCTTGATCTAGAGCTCGATTTCACAACCTACTGGATGCAGCCTGGCCGCGATACCGCCTTGATGGACTCGGTACTCGCCGATGCGGGTTCACTGATGAACATTGGCGTAGTTATCGGTGCCTTGGTAGCGGCAGCGCTCGCGGGACGTCTGGTGCTAAACCTTAAATTGACCTTCCGTCAGCTGGTTGGCGGGCTTTTGGGCGGTGTAATGCTGGGCTACGGCGCCACGATCGCCTTCGGCTGTAACATCGGTGCCTTTATCGGCGGCGTAGTCTCTGGCAGCTTGCATGGCTGGTTGTGGATTGCCTGCGCCTTCGCTGGCAGCTACCTGGGCACCAAACTACGCCCGCTGTTCGGCCAATCCTAAATCGTACCATCCTCGTAACTGTTCCATTGCTAACCTTTGAGCCCGCACCAGCGGGCTTTTTTCTGCCTGTTCAGGACGCCTTGGCGCTCTGTTGTTTAGTCAGGACTCTGGTAAACTAGCGCCGCACTTGAGGAGCCTTATATGCCACGTGATTTCACTGCAGATCTGTCTGAAGTAAAGCCTGCAACACTCATCCGACGCTTGCTGGCGATCGTCTACGATACGCTTCTAGTTGTTGCTATCTCAATGGTGGTGGTACTGATCGCGGTTGGACTCAACGGTGGTGAGGCGATTGATACACCGCTGGGCAAGGCGGCACTTCAGTCGGCACTACTGTGCATCAACTTCCTCTTCTTCGGCTACTGCTGGACCAAAGCGGGACGCACGCTCGGCATGCTCGCCTGGCACCTGCGCGTACAGAATCATGACGGACGCAAACTGAGCTGGACCCAGGCGCTCATCCGCTTCTTCGGCGGCGCCTTCTCACTGCTCTGCTTTGGTCTCGGCTTTTTCTTCATCCTTTTGAGTGATGAGAAACTCGCCTGGCACGATCGCTGGTCAAACTCAGTCGTCGTCAGAACACCAAAACCCAAGCGCAAGTAGCGATCTACATCAGATCATCTAACGAACTCGGGCGAGCATATACAGAGCGAAGGCGAGACTCACCAGTATAGGTATGAGCGCAGCCCAAAAGGCGGCAAACCCCAGCACCTGACTCGCGGGCGCTAGCAGATCCTGGCTGAATTTAAATACTAGCCCAACGATAACACCGGTCAAAATTCGCTGTCCCACAGTCACACTGCGAAGCGGTCCAAAGATAAAGGCAGTGCCTACGAGTACTAGCGCAATGATCGACAGCGGCTGCAGCATCTTATTCCAGTAGGCCAGGTCGTAGCGTTTCGGGTCTACGCCCTGCTGACGCAGATAACTGGAGTACTCGCCTAGATCGGAAACGGGTAGGTAACGCGGCTCAACCAGCACCACACTGAGCAATTCAGGGGTCAGTTCCGTCTTCCAGTGTAGCGCGGGCAGCGACTCTATATTCATCGCAGAGCCATCATCGGCAAAGGTGACCCGCTGTACATCTGCAAGCGTCCAACTAGCACCATCATACTGCGCGGACTTCGCACTCAGACGCTCCAGTAGACGACTATCAGCATCAAACCGGTGCTGCATAACACCGATCAGCTCTCCGCTTGGCAAAATCGCATCGACATGAATAAAGGCGTCTCGTTCACGGTACCAGGCACCTGCCTGACGCTCTGCCGCAGCCCGCGCGCCCTGACGTTCAATTTTAAAGCCCTCAGCGCTCTGCTGTGCCACCGGCACGGCAAACTCCGTTAACAACAGAGCAGCCGAAGCTAAGAGCAAAACAGGTTTAATCACGGTGAGAATAAGGCGGTTCAACGACAGACCCGAGGCGCGCATAACCGTTAGCTCCGAACTACTTGCCAAGATTCCCAACCCAACCAGCGTCGCCGTCAACGCCCCCAATGGAAGCAGTTGGTAGGCCATCGCCGGGAGGCTCAGCAGCACATAGTAGAGTGCTGCACTGAGCGGATAGCGATCATTCACATCACCCAGCTCATCAAGCACCATAGAGATACCCATCAACCCCAACAGCACGAGCATTACGACGAGGAAGGCGCCAAGGATATGGCTAGCTACATACCGGTCAAGGCGCGACAACAACATCAAGACGCAGCCTCCTTAGATCGCAGCTTTGGCAGGCGCGGCATGTAGCGCAGCACTAGTACCCAAAGGCGCTCAAAACGGGTAAAGCTCAAAGCCAGTAACAGTGCCACAAGATGTACCAACCAGATCATCCAGGGCCCCGAGTCACCCTGCTCCACTGAAGAGCGCGCGCCGGTGAGAGCCGCAACATAGAGCTGGTATATGAGTATGGAGGGGATGAGCTTGGCATAGCGCCCGCGACGCGGACTGGTTTTCGCCAAGGGCACGGCTAAAAACACGACGACGATCGCGAGAAACGGCAGTGATAGGCGCCAATGTAGGCGGCTGACGCGCGGTGCGTCCGTAGCACTCAATAGCTCTGTGGTCGGAATTGCATCCAGATGGCGGATCGGTGCACTTAGCTGCGGATCTGGCAACCGCACACCGTATTCACCAAAACCGAGCTCCTCAACAACCTCTTCACCTGGCTGCCCCTGGTAGCGGTAGCCGTTCTCTAAGATAAGAAACCGCCCCTGCCCATCTATGAAGCGCTGTACACCGGTTGGAGCGCTGAGCACAAAGGGCTCGCCTGTGCGCGTGCGGCCATTAATGAACAGATCAACCAAACGGCCCTGTTCATCAATATCTCGGGCGTAGGTCACCTGGCCTGACTTGGAGGTTTGGAAGGCTCCAGGTATGACCATATCCAGCTCGGTACGATTCTGCTGCTCCGCCACAATCGTCTTGGCTTTAAACATGCCCGCGGGCGTCAGATAGAGACTGACGAAGGCGACAATGATCGCCAGCAACAGGCCGGGACCTAGGGTATAGCCGAGCAGGCGCCAATTACTCATGCCGCAGGCCTGCAAAACCACCATCTCAGAGTCGAGATAGAGTCGCCCATGAGAGATCAGTATTCCCAGAAACAGTCCGAGGGGCAGTAGCAGTTCGAGAAAGAGCGGGATGCGATTGAAAACCAGTTGCAGCACAACCGACGTAGCAATTTCACCGGCTGCGGCATCAGCGAGATAACCGATTAGGTGGGTACTTGTGATAATCAACAGCAGAACACTGGTCACGGCGAGCGCGGTTTGCAGCACTTCGCGTGAGAGGTATCGAAAGATAATCAACCCGGTGTCCTTATCCCTGCTGATGGTTTACATTGAAACCAGTTGGCCTATGATTGCCGCATTATTACGCAAAGCTATGCACATGTCTTGTAAAGACGCCGATTAGCCGTCTTGAAAAGACCCTTGTTAAGAGTCTCGTTAAGGAAACCTCATGGACTTCGAAATTATCACCGCTTCGCCTGCTGAGATTGAAACTGAATGCCTGGTAATCGGCGTCGGTGCCGATGCTGAATTTACCCCAACTGCTGATGCCATCGATGCAGCGAGCAACGGTTATATCCGAGCGCTGATTGATGCCGGTGATTTTAGTGGTAAGAACGGCGAGTCTCAGCTGTTACGTGCCCTACCGGGTGTCGCAGCTAAGCGCGTGATGCTCCTAGGTCTAGGCAAAGCGGGTGAGCGTACACTGCCTAAACAGCAGACACTGATCACCAGCACCACCAGCGCCATTACTAAACTCGGTGTCAGCTCCGTTGTTTTTGCGCTTGATTGCGCCTCATCTGATGACGACGACATCTACCGCGACACCCGTCATATCGCCGAGTGGAGCTCAGCGGCGCTATACAGCTACGACGCGACTAAGAGCAAAAAAGCCGAACCTATCAAACTCGAGCATATCCACATTCTGACTCAAGAGGAGCAGGTTGAGGTGGCCGAGGGCGCGCTACTGGACGGTGTTGCTATCGCCAATGGTGTGAGCAGTGCACGTGAACTGGGCAACCTGCCGGGCAACATCTGTACCCCACTCTACCTTGCTGAGCACGCTAAGAGTCTGGCGTCTGAATTTGAATCGATCAGCGTCGAAGTTCTCGATGAGAACCAGATGACCGAACTGGGTATGGGTGCGCTGATGGCTGTGGGTAAAGGCAGCGCGGTGCCCCCTCGCCTGCTGGTTCTCAAATACACCGGCGCTGATGAGTCCGAGAAGCCACACGCTCTGGTCGGCAAAGGCATCACCTTTGATACCGGCGGCATCAGCCTCAAACCGGGCGCAGAGATGGACGAGATGAAGTTCGATATGTGTGGCGCAGCCAGCGTGCTCGGTACTATCGAAGCGATCGCCGAGATGGCACTGCCCATCAACCTGGTAGTTCTGGTTGCAGCGGCGGAGAATATGCCAAGCGATCGCGCGACCAAGCCTGGCGATGTGGTCACCACCCTATCGGGTCAAACGGTTGAGATCCTGAACACCGATGCCGAGGGCCGCTTGGTTCTGTGTGACGCACTCACCTATGTTGAGCGCTTCGAGCCACAGAGCGTTATCGATGTCGCAACCCTCACAGGCGCTTGTATCATCGCGCTGGGCAACCAGGCAACCGGCCTGATGTCCAACAACCAGGAGCTCGCAGACAAAATTCTGGACGCTGGCCAGTACGCCGGTGACCGCGCATGGCAGCTACCACTCTGGGATGAGTACCAGCAGCAACTGGACTCAAACTTCGCTGATATCGCCAATATTGGCGGCCGCCCCGCAGGCACCATCACTGCCGCCTGCTTCCTGTCACGCTTCGCTAAGAAGTTTGCCTGGGCGCACCTCGATATCGCAGGTGTTGCATGGAACTCAGGTAAAGCTAAAGGTGCAACCGGCCGCTGTGTACCGCTGCTGTGCCAATACCTACTTGATATTGCAGAAGAGAAAGAGTCTTAAGTGCCACGCGCGGACTACTACGTTCTGCCACAGAGCGACTACGACAGCCGCGAGCTGTTCGTCTGTCGTCTCTGTGACAAACTTACCAAGGATCGGATGACAATCCACATCCATCTGCCCTCAGAAGCTGATCTAACTCAATTAGATCAGAAACTTTGGTCATTTAAGCCGGAAGCTTTCCTGCCACATACTATACTGGGACAAGAGCTCAAAGCGCCGATAACGCTGAGTACTGATGCCGAGGCTGATATCGAGGCGGATCTCCTGATCAATCTCGCGATCACGCAGCCAGCGTTGGCCACTCGCTTTAAACGCGTTGCTGAGATCGTGATTCAAGATCCTGAAATCCTTGCGGCTAGCCGTGAGAGCTTCAAACAACGAAGAGACGCCGGCTGGGAGGTGCATAACCACAGAATGCCCAGCTAAGTCGCACCTCTAAAAAGGGTCCACATCAGGGCCCCTTTAGAATGAGAGGAAGCATGCTGTGCGCACAACCTGGTTAGTCCTTCTTGCGGTAATCATCGCTGCTGCTTGGTGGCAGCTCAAACCCACGCCGCCACAAACTGTTCAATTACAACGGGTCGACACTGGTCTGGTTGAGCGTATCTCCGCTAACAGTCGCGCCGGAACCGTATTTGCCTGCAAAAGTTCAGACCTATCGCTTGCGGTCGGCGGACGTGTAGCAAAACTCTATGTCGACGAAGGTGAGGCTGTCAAAGCGGAGCAACTGCTATTAGAGCTCGACAACAGCGCTGAAGAGGCTCGACTTGCCCTCGCCTCAGCCGACCTTCTGGCGGCAGAGATTGAGCAACAGCGCAGCTGCGACGCCGCTGCGTTGGCACGCCGCGAGGCGGACCGAGCGGAATCACTGCTCAACCAGAAACTGGTCTCCAGCGAGCGCCTAGATCAGCTAAAGACCGATGCCAAACTCAAAGGACTGAGTTGTAGCCAGAGCGAGGCGATGCGCCAGCATGCTGAGGCGGCGGAACAACTGGCCCAAATTCAACTCAACAATACCCGACTTTATGCACCCTTTAGCGGCACGATCGCCGCAGTTAACGGGGATATAGGCGAAATCGCCACCCCCTCACCGCCAGGAATTCAGACGCCTCCCGCCATCGAACTGATCGATGATAGCTGCCTCTATATCGAGGCTCCGATTGATGAGGTTGAGGCCTCTCGCGTCGAAGTGGGTCAACCGACACGCGTGACGCTGGATGCTTTTCGTGGGCTAATCTTCGACGGCGCAGTAAGCCGCACTGGCACACGGGTATCAGCGCTTGAGAAGCAAGCCAGAACGCTCGATATCGAGGTGATGCTTGTTAATCCACCGGAAGAGGTAAAGCTACTTGTAGGCTACAGCGCGGATGTAGAAATTGTTACCGGCCATGCAGACCCCGTGGTGCGCGTCCCTACGGAAGCACTTCTCGGGGGCAATCAGATTGTGCGCTTCAATTCACAGAGCTCGCGCCTTGAGAAGGTCGCGGTTGAAGTGGGTTTGAGTAACTGGAGCTGGAGCGAAATTCGTTCGGGTATCCAAGCCGGTGACCAGATACTTGTGCGTTTAGAGAAACTCGATGAACTGCTCGATACTGAGGTCAATCCACAGTGATTGAGCTCCAAGCACTCAGCCGTCACTACCAGCTCGGTGGTGAAGAGGTCAAAGCGCTTGACCAGTTCAGTTTGAGTATCGCTGCCGGAGACTACTTAAGCGTTATGGGCCCTTCGGGTTCTGGAAAATCAACACTGCTCAACCAGCTCGGTCTGCTCGACACGCCAACCAGCGGTAGCTTCCGCTTCGAAGGTATCGAAACCACAACGTTAAGTGAGGCGCAGCGGGCAAGCCTTCGAAATGAGCAGATCGGCTTCGTCTTCCAGGCCTATCATCTGATTGACCGGCTAACCGCGTTGGAGAACGTGGAGTTACCCCTGACCCTGGCCGGTGTTGACCCCAGCCTGCGGCGCGAACGTGCCAGCGAACTCCTGAAAAAACTGGGACTCGAACGTTTCCTACACCAACGTCCACAGCAGCTATCGGGTGGCCAACGCCAGCGCATTGCGATCGCGCGTGCGGTTATAACTCAACCTCGCCTGCTGCTTGCTGATGAGCCGACTGGCAACCTCGACTCGCATTCCGGCGCGAGCGTGGTAGAGCTACTCGAACAACTCAACAGCGACGGCATCACCTTGGTGGTTGTTACGCATGATGCTGAGCTCGGCGCACGGGCCAAGCGCCAGCTGCTGATGGTCGACGGTCAGCTGCGCGCTGAGACGCAAATTGGCCAGTTACAACACGAGCTCAACGATGCGCCTCTCTGACCAGCTCAGCTTTAGCCTACAACTTTTCCTGCGACAGAAGTTCCGCACGCTGATGGCACTATTAGCCGTCAGTGTCGGCGTAATGTCTGTGCTGCTACTGACCGGGCTATCCGAGGGGGCCCGCCAGTTTGTGCTGCAAGAGTTTTCGCTGCTCGGCAAGGATACTCTGATCATGCTACCCGGGCGCAAAGAGACTCAAGGCGGTCTGCCGCCCTTAACCGGCGAGTCCTCCCGCGACCTCACACTAGAAGACGCTGCCGCGCTCAATCGAATGGCAGAGGTCGAATACACCGTACCGTTGATCGCAGGTCTGAGTGAGGCTTATGTTGGCGGTCTCAATCGCGAGCTTATCGTGCTCGGCAGCAATGAGCGCCTACTCGAACTGCGCGGTATCAGTCTGCAACAGGGGCGTAATCTACCGGCCAATTCGGACCAAACCAACACACCGGTTGCGATTATCGGGGCGGAGGTGGCACAGGCGCTCTTTCCGACATTAAGCCCGCTTGGAGAGTGGATCCGCTTGGGTGATCGCCGATTTCGTATCACAGGCGTGCTAGAGCCCTCCGGCGTCTCGCTCGGCACCGATATGAGTAACGCGGTGATCATTCCAATTCAGGCATCGCAACAGCTGTTTAACTCACCGGGGCTGTTTCGACTACTGATAAAACTCTACTCGGAGGATCAGCTGAAAACAGTGCAACCAGCCATGCTGAAACTTATTGCCAGTCGTCATGCGGGTGAGCCCGACGTAACACTCATCACCCAGGACGCCCTGCTCGCCACCTTCGACCAGATACTCGGCGTACTAACAGCGGCCGTTGTCGGCATCGCATCAATTAGCCTGCTAGTTGCCGGGGTACTCATTATGAACATCACGCTGATTAGCGTGACCCAGCGCACGGCAGAGATTGGACTGCTAAAGGCTCTGGGGGCGCCACAGCGCACGGTCTTAGGGCTGTTTTTGCTCGAAGCCGCGATTTTGGCACTCATGGGCGCACTACTGGGAGTGATTCTAGCAGTCTTCCTTCTCACACTAGCCCATCTTAACTGGCCATCTATGCCACTAGAGATGCCGCTCTGGGCACTGATCAGTGCAGTTAGTGTGGCTATCAGCGTTGCGCTATTGTTTGCCTGGCTGCCGGCGCGTAAAGCATCGCGCATGGACCCGGTGGACGCGTTACGAGGGGCAGCCAATGCGCACTAGCGATCTGATTCAGTTCACACTGCGAAGCATCCGCGCCAACCCCATGCGCTCCGCACTAACGATGCTCGGTATCGCAATCGGCATTCTCTCGGTTGTTTTGCTCACCAGCCTGGGTCAGGGGGTGCAGCAGTATGTTATGCAGACCTTCTCACAGTTCGGCACACGCATCATCGCCATCAATCCTGGACGCACACAGACTGGCGGCGCCGGCGCGCTCTTAGCCAGTACGCGTCCACTGACCCTAGATGATGCCAACTCACTCCAGCGCCTGCCGGGTGTAGAGACTGTAATTCCCGTGGTACAGGGCACCGGAGCCGTGGAGTACAACAACCGCGTGCGCTACACCGACATCCTCGGCGTTAACCACCAGATGCCAAAGGCCTGGCAGTTCGATCTGGCTCAGGGTCAATTTCTACCCGACAGCAGCGGCAGCTACCCGCAGCCATTTGCAGTGGTCGGCGCCAAGGTCTGGCGGGAGCTCTTCCGGGGTCAGGAGGCGTTGGGGCAGTTTCTTCGCGTCGGTGGCGAGCGCTATCGCGTTGTAGGCGTACTTGCTGAAAAAGGGCAGATGCTCGGCTATGACCTAGACGACATCGTCTATATCGATACCGAGCGCGCACTGTCACTGTTTAACCGACCCGGACTCATGGAGATCGATGTTACCTACAGCGCTGCTTACACGGCTGATGCCATCGCAGCACAACTAACTGAGCGTCTCATTCGCCGACACGGTAACGAAGACTTCTCGCTCATGACTCAAGATCAGATGATGAGCACGCTTGGGCGTATCCTGGATATTCTCAAACTGAGCGTCGCCGGTCTTGGAGCCATTTCGCTGTTAGTGGGTAGTATCGGTATTCTGACGATCATGGTGACGGCCGTGCATGAGCGCCGTTCGGAGATTGGCCTGATTCGTGCGCTCGGGGCCTCGCGCAGGACCCTGAGCCTGATCTTTCTGGCCGAATCGACACTGCTGTCGCTGATCGGTGGTCTCATTGGACTGGTTTTGGCGTTGGCACTGCTCGCAATTACCCAACTGCTAGCCCCCTCTCTACCCGTCGAACTTGTCCCGGGTTACCTCTTTCTTGCGCTTGGCATAGCTTTTGTTACCGGGCTTCTCAGCGGCATCATTCCCGCCCGCCAGGCGGGCGCACTCGATCCGATTACTGCGCTGCAATCTGAATAGAGCCCTCTGTCAAAACGATTGAACTGAACCCTCCCCCGCGGCTGTATAACCGACGCCAGTACAGGTATAATCTGGCCCCTTCAGAAATCAGTGTTTGCAACGAAGAGACAACGCGACCTCATGGATAAGACCTACCAGCCGCAGGCGATAGAACAGAAGTGGTACCAAGACTGGGAAGATAAGGGCTACTTTGCCCCATCTGGCGAGGGCGAAGGCTACTCGATCATGATCCCACCACCGAACGTCACCGGCAGCCTGCACATGGGCCACGCCTTCCAGCACACGTTGATGGATACGCTGATTCGCTACCGTCGTATGCAGGGTCGCAACACCCTCTGGCAGGTTGGTACCGACCACGCCGGTATCGCTACACAGATGGTGGTTGAGCGTAAACTTGCCGCTGAAACTGGCGAAAGCCGCTACGACCTTGGCCGTGACGCGTTTATCGAGAAGGTGTGGGAGTGGAAAGCGGAATCGGGCGGTACCATTACTCGGCAGATGCGTCGCCTGGGTAACTCTGTTGACTGGCCGACTGAACGCTTCACCATGGACTCAGGTTTCTACCACGCGGTACAGGAAGTGTTCGTACGTCTCTACGATGACGGCCTGATCTACCGCGGTAAGCGTCTGGTTAACTGGGACCCTAAACTGCACACGGCGATCTCTGACCTTGAGGTTGAGAACCGCGAAGTTAACGGCAAGATGTGGTACATCCGCTACCCACTGGCCGAAGGCGTCACCACCAAAGATGGCAAAGATCACATCGTTGTGGGTACTACGCGTCCTGAAACCCTGCTGGGCGATACCGGTGTTGCGGTAAACCCAGAGGATGAGCGTTTTGACAACCTCGTAGGTAAAGAGATTGTTCTGCCGCTCGTTGGCCGACGCATCCCAATCGTTGCGGATGAGCACGCCAATATGGAGAAGGGTACCGGCTGTGTGAAGATCACCCCGGCACACGACTTTAACGACTACCAGGTGGGCCAGCGTCAAAAACTTCCAATGGTTAACGTGTTGACCCTCAACGCCGATATCCGCGATGAAGCACAGACTTTCAACTTCGACGGTAGCGTGAATAACGACCTCGACCCTACCCTGCCCGAGAAGTACCGCGGGATGGAGCGCTTCGCCGCGCGTCGTGCGATCGTGGCTGAACTCGAAGAGCTTGGCCTGCTGGTGAAGATCGAAGAGAACGCGATGACCGTGCCCTACGGCGACCGTGGCGGTGTAGTTATCGAGCCCATGCTGACTGACCAGTGGTTCTGTGATGCTAAGACTCTGGCCAAGCCGGCTATCAAAGCGGTTGAAGATGGCGATATCAAATTTGTACCTAAGCAGTACGAGAACATGTACTTCGCTTGGATGCGTGATATTCAGGACTGGTGTATTTCCCGTCAGCTCTGGTGGGGACACCGTATCCCTGCCTTCTACGACGATGCAGGCAATGTCTATGTCGCCAACTCGGCTGAAGCCGCACGCGAAAAGTACAACCTGGATCCAGAGCTGGCACTGCGTCAAGACGACGACGTCCTCGATACCTGGTTCAGCTCGGCGCTCTGGACCTTCGGCACCCTCGGCTGGCCTGAGAACACAGATCGCCTCAAAGCCTTCCACCCCAGCGACACGCTGGTGACTGGCTTCGACATTATCTTCTTCTGGGTAGCGCGCATGATCATGATGACCATGCACTTCATGAAAGATGAAGATGGCAAACCACAGGTGCCGTTCAAGAATGTTTACGTTACCGGTCTGATCCGCGACGAAAGCGGCGACAAGATGTCCAAGTCTAAGGGTAACGTCCTTGACCCACTGGATATGATCGACGGTATCCCTCTGGCTGATCTGCTGGAGAAGCGTACCGGCAACATGATGCAGCCACAGCTGGCTGAGAAGATCGCCAAGCGCACCGAAGCTCAGTTCCCAGACGGTATCAGCGCGCACGGTACCGATGCCCTGCGCTTTACGCTGGCAGCACTGGCGACCACCGGCCGCGATATCAACTGGGATATGAAGCGCCTGGAAGGCTACCGCAACTTCTGTAACAAACTCTGGAACGCTGCACGCTACGTGTTGATGAACACCGAGGGCGAGGATTGCGGCCAGACTGGCAACGACGTTGAGCTGTCTCTGGCGGATCGCTGGATCATCAGCGAGCTACAGCGCACTGAAGAGGTGTTCACCAAGCACCTGGATGAGTACCGCTTCGACCTCGCGGCACAGACACTCTACGATTTCGTCTGGAACCAGTACTGTGACTGGTACCTCGAGCTCTCTAAACCGGTTCTCTGGGACGAGGTAGCCTCTACTGAAGCCAAGCGCGGTACTCGCCGCACGCTGGTCCGTGTACTGGAGACCATTCTGCGCCTGAGCCACCCAATCATGCCGTTCATATCGGAAGAGATCTGGCACCAGATTAAAGGTCTGGCTGGCGTTGAGGGTGACACCCTGATGCTGCAGGCTTTCCCAGTGCCAAATGCTGAGCGCATCGATACTCAGGCTGAAGCCGATATCGAGTGGCTCAAAGGTGTAATCACCGCTGTGCGTAACATCCGCGGTGAAATGAAGATCTCTCCATCAACGGATCTCGACCTGCTGTTTGCTAACGGCAGCGAGGAAGACCAGCGCCGTCTGAACGCCAACGCCACCTTCCTGAAGAAACTGGCGAAGCTACAGTCGATCACTTGGCTCAATGCCGGTGACGACAAGCCGATGTCAGCCACTCAGCTAGTAGGCAACATGGAAGTGCTGGTACCGATGGCCGGCCTGATCGACAAGGATGCAGAACTTGCGCGTCTGCAGAAAGAGATCGACCGCCTTCAGGGCGAAGTGGATCGTGTTGAGAAGAAGCTGAGCAACGAGAAGTTCGTTGCTAACGCACCGGAGGCGGTTGTCGCCAAAGAGCGCGCCAAAGCGGACGATGCGCTGAAGGCGAAATCGCAGCTCGAAGATCAGTACCGCAACATAGAAGCACTTTAAGTCACAACTGCTAAGTAATTGATTAGATGGGGGAGATCGAATTGTTCGATCTCCCCCTATTTTATTTGGCAGCCACTTACTTTACCTCCTAAGCTTTAACAGTACTGGTTATTCGGTGATCAGTTCGGCCTTAGGAGCAGTTGCATGACACTAAAAACCCGAATTCTTAGCGCCATCATCGCGGTCGGCGTTCTTCCCCTTATCGTCGCCTCCGGCATCAACTATTTCCTGACCAGCTCAGAGGTCTCCACGGCACTGAAAGAGGAGACCAGCGCACGCTTAGTGGCGATGCGTGAAGAGAAGTCTGAAGCGATTCAAATCTACATTGATAGTCTCGACAAGCTGATGCACACATTGGCGCGCAGTCAATCGATAACGGGGGCAACACGCCTGATGGCTCGTGAATTCGAGGCCTCCTTTACCCGAGCTCAAACCTTTGAGACCCCTTACAACCAAGCGGGACTCGCCGACTATTTTAGTGACGAATTTGGTCGAGTTTACCGCGAGAAAAATGGCGCGAAATCGAGCAGTTTCGGCGAGGACCTTTACCAGCAGCTAGATGACACGGCACGCTTCTATCAATCACGTTACATTGCTGACAATACTTATCCGCTGGGTGAAAAAGATAAGCTTGAGAACGTCGAAGAGATATCTCTGATTCCCAATGGATATGACAGTCTTCACACCCTCTATCACCGGGAACTGCGCTACATTCAACAAGAGTACGGTTTCTACGATCTGTTCTTAATTGACAACGACGGTCGCGTTATCTACTCGGTCTACAAGGAGACCGACTACGCCACGTCTCTGGCGACTGGCCCCTTTTCAGATTCTGGACTAGCGACGGCCTGGCGCCGTTCGCAAGGCGTTGAAGCGGGCACTATAACAATGACGGATTTCGATCCCTATGCCCCCTCCTACGAAGCCCCCGCCTCTTTCCTCTCGACTCCGGTATTTGATGATACTACCCAAATCGGCACGCTGGTCGTACAACTCCCAGTCGCTTTGTTTACCGAAATTCTGACATCTAACCAGAGGTGGAAAGAGGTAGGGATGGGAGATACAGGTCAGGTCTATCTGGTTGGTCCGGACAAAACCGTGCGTACAGAGACTCGTCTTTTCCTGCAGGATACCGATCAGTTTGAACAGGAGATCCGAGCCTACGGGAAGAACTCTGACGATCAAATCACCCAAATCTTAAATCGAGGCAGTACGGTCGGTCTTCTTCGCTTGCATGAATCAAGCGTTGATTTGGCGCTGGCCGGAGAGTCTGGCGTAGAGGAGGCCAATAACTACATCGGCCGCCCATCGCTAATGGCGTTCGCACCACTTGAAATTGAAGGTATGCGTTGGGCGATCATCGCTGAGACAACGACTGAAGAGGCTTACCTCGCGCTAGCCGACGTCCAGCGATCGATGTTGATTGTCGCTGTTTCAGTCCTGTTGATCATGATTTTCGTGTGCATCCTGTTTGGACTCTACATGTCGTCTAAACTAATCAACCCAATCAAAGGGTTGGTTGTTGCCTTGAACGACATTGCTCAAGGCGAAGGCGACCTGACAGTGCAGCTTGACTCAGCTAAGCGCAACGACGAGATTGGCGAGCTGTCCACGGCGTTCAACACCTTCGTTAGCAAGATACGTGCGGTAGTTTCAGACGTTGCGGTATCGGCCACTCAGCTAGCCGGTGTCTCAAACGAGTTTGCCCGTGCGACTGAAGAGGGCCGCGCTCACATCTCGCGCCAGCGTGAAATGGCGCAAAGTATTGCCAGTGCGGTGACAGAATTTGCAGCCTCGATCGATGAGGTGGCACGCACGAGTAACGAGACACTGGTGACCATGAATCAGGCCAATGATGTGAGCCAGGCCGGCAGTGGTTTGGCCCTCAAATCACGCAATGAGATTGAGCGTCTGTCCGAGGGTACACGCCAGTCCTCAGAGGCGATCTCACAACTCAGCAGCGAGATCGACCAGATCAAAGAGGTACTCAATGTCATCAACGATATCGCCGAGCAGACGAGTCTACTGGCACTGAATGCGGCGATTGAGGCGGCTCGCGCGGGTGAGCAGGGTCGAGGATTTGCGGTCGTCGCCGATGAGGTGCGCCAGCTCTCCTCTCGCACTCAGGAGGCAACCGTCAATATTGCCGATAAAATCGAAACGCTTCGCAGTGCTGCCGATGAGACCGTTGCACGCGTACAGCGCTCACTCGAGGCAGCCGAGAGCGGCATTGAACTGAGCAATCAGACCAACGACGGGCTGCACGAGATCAGCGATCTAGTAGGTGAAGTCAACGGCATGCAGAGCCAGGTAGCTTCGGCAGTCACCGAGCAGCAGGCTGTAGTTAAAGATATCGAAACAAGCATTCTCGATATCGACAACCTCTCTGAGGTGACGTTTAACGAATCGAACAAAACCCAAGCCCGCGCAGCAGAGCTGCTGCAGATGGCCGACAGCCTGCAAGGGTTGGTGGGTCGTTTTAAAGTCTAAGCCCACCTAGGACTCTGACTGTATAACCACTCCAAGATGAGCCAGCCCCTCAAGGCTGGCTTTAAGTGTGTCGAAATCAGACTCTACAACGCTGAGCGTTTTACTAATCGACTCGCCAAAACGCTCGTCCAGTAGTTCAACCTGCAACAGGTTCAATACGCGCTGGATCTGCGGCTCAAGGTTGTAGGGGTAATTGATGGCGAGCTCCCGGCGGCTCTCTACCTGCTCAAGCGGCAAAATTTTTACCAGCTCAGCAACGGCTTGAGCATAAGCCCGAATCAGCCCACCTGCACCCAGCTTCGTACCGCCAAAATAGCGCGTCACCACCACACCCACATCGCCAATCTGCTGCTGCAGCAGCACATTAAGCATCGGTTTGCCGGCGGTGCCAGTCGGCTCGCCATCATCCGAGCTGCCAGCGGCACGCGGCTGCTGTGGGCCACCCAATATATAGGCAAGGCAGTGATGGCTCGCTTTATTGTGCTCAACTTGAAGCTGAGCCTGTAAGCGTTGCAGTTCAGCGGTATCCGTTAACGGAATCGCCTGCGCGATAAAACGGCTGCGTTTTATCTCGATCTCGTTGATGGTGGAAGTGGTGGGGCGCAAGTATTGAGACACGGCTATTGAGACACGGCACCTGCGGTCAGTGCCGCTGAAGAGTTTGAATGGCGGCTAGACTAACGAACTCTGGCACCGGGTACCAGTACCAGAGTCCTTCGGCATTGGGTTACGAATGGCTTATTTGTGCGGTTCGTGCTCCATCAGATCCTTAGCTTTGAGGAATGCCCAAGTCATAACACCCGCCATTGCCAGAACGCCAAGAACGCTAGGAATAAGAGTTTCTAATACGTAGATGTCGATACCAAACATGATGATCACCTGCTATGTCAGTTATTTCGTTGAATTAACGATAACGCATATTAGGAGTTGCTTAATTGACCTATCTCAATAGAGGTATCGCTAGTCCTTTCCAACCTGTAGGAGGCATCTCGGCACAGCCGAGGTGGCGACTAAAAAATCACCCTAACTCAGCTACCTCAGCTTCGGTAGGCTTTCGCACGTTCAGCACTTCCACATCAAACATCAGCGTCTGACCGGCAAAGGGGTGGTTCAAATCGATCTTCACTTCACGATTATCCAGCTCAACAACGCGACCCAACTGCGGCTCACCCTCGCCATCTTCCAGATTCACCAACATCCCCTTCTTCAGACCCGGCAGGTCAGCAAAGGCCTCACGCTCGATAACCTCGAACAGCTCTTCATCACGCTCGCCATAACCCAGCTCAGGCGGAACCTCTACCTGAAAGTGGTCACCCTCAACACGCCCTTCAAGAGCCTGCTCTAAGCCGGGAACCAGCATGTTGTGGCCATGGATATAGGAGAGCGGCTCATCCGATGAGCGCGAACCGTCACGCACCTCTGCGCCTTCAACGAGGGCGTAGTGAAACTCGACATAGATATCTTTTTCGATCTTCATTAACTCAAATCTCTTACTTTCTGCTTTCTAAACGCAACCAAGCATCACGGCTGTAGGCGTTCAATATGCCAACCTGTATCAGTCGCAGTGAAACGGAAACGATCATGCAGGCGGCTCGCGCGCCCCTGCCAGAACTCAAAACGCTCAGGCACCAAGCGGAATCCGCCCCAGTGTTCGGGACACTCAACTACGCCCTGCTCGCCCAACTTTTCGACGCGCTGCTCCAACAGTTCACGCCCCGCAATCGGATGGCTCTGTTCCGACGCGACCGCGCCAATCTGCGAGCCCAGAGGACGGGATTTGAAGTACTCAACGCTCTCCTCACGCGAAACGCGCGCAACCTTACCACGAATACGTACCTGCCGCTCGAGCGCCTTCCAGTAAAACAGCAACTCCGCTTGCGGGTTGTCATCAAGCTGGTGCCCCTTTTCACTCTTGTAGTTAGTAAACCAGGTGAAGCCTCGCGCATCGAACCCTTTCAACAGCACGATACGGGCACTTGGATAACCTGAGAGGTCTGCGGTTGCTAAAGTCATCGACGTGGCGTCGTTGGGATCCGCCACCAACGCCTCATCCATCCAGTGACTAAATTGAATGACCGGATCAGACGCCAAAGCCGAGCGCTCCAGCCCAGCGAGTTCATATTCGCGGCGTACTGCGCTTACATCTTGGATGTTACTCATATTTGGTACAACCTCGTGTCGGTTTCTATCTTTTGCTACGACTCACTATATACTAGCGGTAATAGGATTCGCTCGATATTGAGATATTAGATGAAGTTTCGCTCTGCCCTATTGATGCTGCTCAGCGTTTTACTCTTTACCGGCTGTGCACCTATCGCAAATAAAGAGCTGCGTCTGCAGAACCTCGCCAAATCCGAGGTCGATATGATTATCGACCAACACATCAATGCGGGGCGTAAACTGGCGCGTGAACTTACCATCAAACTTTACAAACGCAACCCTGCTGAGCTGCGCAAGGCTGCCCCCGGTACGACGATTAACACCCGTTTAGAGCAGCTGCTCGGAACTCCGCGCCCGATTCGCCACCCTGAACTGAATAATCTCTATGGCCTCGATGCCCTACCTTTAGCATTCGATGAAAGCTTTCAAGGGGATCGCGTGTTCGCGTTGATGATTGCGATAACGGGTATGCTTCACGCCAGTTATAACTACCGCGATGAGTTTTTTATGCTCGATGAGATTGATCAGCAGAAGCTCTACAACTCAGCGAGAAACCTCGAGAAGATCGCCTGGTATATGCACAACGTTAAACGCTCGAATGGTGAGCTTTTGATTCTGAGCGATAGTATCAGTCCCGAACTGACCAATCTCAGCTACGAGCGTATCTTCGGTAAGCTAATTGCCACCCAGGATATGATGGCCGAGATTGTAGCCACGTCGACCGACCGATCGATCAACCGCATTGTTCAGGGAGTCGCGACTGCCCCTTTCCTGCCCATCTAAGCGCGGATATTAATCGCGGCAATCTTGTGGTTATCGTTGAGCTCTAGCGTCAGGTCAGCACGCCGAGGAATGTCTTCAATCATCCAGCGTGTTAGGCGTTCGTAGTGGGCGATAAAGCGGCGGATCTCCTCTGACCCCATAATCCTCAGCGGGTCGCTCGGAGTACGGTCCTCATATAGTAGGGCGGCACGCTCACTGAGTTTCACCTCTTGCGCCGCACGCCAGTTGTACACCGCTTGCATGTTCGGTACTTGCAGACAGATCAGAAGATCAACCTCGTCAAACAGTCTTTGATAGGGGCCCGCCAGTTGTTCGTTAACATAGCGGCGCCAGCTCCCGTCGCTATCTTCCTCGATCTCTAGATCGTTAATGGGCCGGCTAAGGCGCGCCTCGGGCTCGGGAGCGGCACCGATACACCAGCCGTCGAACACAATTACATCGACCGGACCGACAAACTCCTGCCAGCTCTCCTCGGGCATACGCTCATCGGTCGATTTATCGAACATCGGAATGCGCACCACATCGCCGAGTTGCGCCTGCTTCAGCTGCTGCAACAAGCGCAAACCGAGCTCTACGTCGTGGGTACCAGGAACGCCGCGCGTTGCCAGCATCGGATGAACTGTGTCGGCTAATTTCTCCCGCTCCGCACGCGTCAGGTAAATATCGTCGATCGAGAGATTAGCGACTCGCAGTCCAAAAGCCTCAGACAAGACCACCTCGAGAAGATTGAACAGGCGCGCTTTACCGGCACCCTGAGCACCGTTTATCCCGACGACTAGGGGTGTGCCCGGTTGATGCTGCTCATAGACCCAACAGGCGATGGGGACATAGATCTTCTCGAACAGCTCTTCCAGGCCCAGGTCAACCTGCAAATTGGCAATTGCGCTCGCAAAGGCCTCGTTTACGGCCTTGAGGGCATGTTCACGCTTTGCTCTATCTAGCGGAAGCCGATTGCTCGGCCATTGAGTTAAAAGTGCCATCTCTCTCTGTCGAAATAGTTAAAGCAGCTTAAGACTGCAAAAAGTTCACTATAGCGTCTACCTCAAGCTCGGTCATCAGCGGTGGCGCGTGACCCAGCCCTGGCAACTCAAGACAGACCAGATCTGGCCGAGTATCGTGCATACGCTGGCGGATATCGTGAGTCAGTAGGTCGGACTCTAGCCCATGCACCAGCAAGCAAGGTTGCTCGATCGCGTGCCAGAGATCCCAAAGTACTATCGCTTCGGGCGCTTGAGCTGCCGATTTGGTGTTATTGGAGATTTTCGGATCGTAATGCAGATGATACCCACCCTCAGGTTTCGCGCGGCTACCGTAGCTCGCCAAACGCGCCCACTGCGAATCACTGAGCCCTTGGAAACTCTGATAATGGGTTCTCAGATACTCTTCTACCTCTGAGAGCGTCTCAAACTCAGGCGCATCCACGTAATTAGCGATACGCTGGAGCGCCTCAATCGGCAACTCAGGACCTATGTCATTGATCACCAGCCGCGAAATCATAGTTTTTGGCTGGGACGCCAACGCCATGCCCAGCAGCCCGCCTAAGGAGGTTCCCACCCAGTCCACCTGTTTGCCGTGCAAACGCTGTAGTAACGGCATTAGCACTTCGATATAGCGCAGCGGGTCATAGTCAGCAGGGTCATCAAACCAGTCACTCAGGCCTCGGCCCGGCAGATCAGGACAAACAACGTAATGGGTGCCTGCCAGAGCAAGCGCGATCTCATCGAAGTCACGACTGTGACGCATCAACCCGTGAACACAGACCAATGCCCGCTCGCTATCTGGAGAACCTGCGCTCCAATAGGCCAGACGCTTATCGCCTGAGGAGGTTGAGAAAGTGATGTGGTTAAGTTTCATAGACTCCATCTCAAGTGATCGCTTTAGCAATAGATTGCGTTTTAGGCTAAAACCCGCTGCTTTACATAAGTTTACCTCTTTTTGCACGACACTGACGCCGTGCTTCGGGTAATATTAGCGAGTCATAATTTATCCGACAGTTTGATAAGTAACTGCCGTGTAAGCTTGGAGATTAAAGTTTCGTGCGTCTACTCAAATGGATTTTGCCACTGCTCATTCTCGGTGGTGCTGGTTTCGGCTTTGTAAAACTCAAGGCGAGCAAGCCGGAAATTCCGCCTCGTACCCCCGAGGAGCGTTCATGGACGGTATTGGCCACTCAGGCCATGCCTCAGGCGCTGTCGCCGCAGGTAGAGCTGTATGCAGAGATTGAGAGCCCGCGTCAGGTGACCCTGCGCGCCAACCTTGCGGCTGACGTAGAAGCGGTAGAAATGCTTGAGGGCAGCCGTTTTAAACAGGGTGATCTGCTGATTCGCCTCGATACCCGAGAGATTGATTTCCAACTCGCGCAGCAGCGCGCGCAGCTAGACTCATTGAAAGCGCAGCTCGACGCACAGCTGCTGCAATATGAGACCAACAAAAAGGCCTTAGAGGTCGAGCGTGAGATGTACCGCATCGCCCAGCGCTCGCTCGAACGTCAAACAGACCTATCTAGCCGCAACTTAGGCAGCCGCGAACAGCAAGACAGTGCCGAAATGAACCTGGCTCAGCGCCGTCTTAATCTTGTCAGCCGCGAACAGGCGATTGCCAATCACCCCAACCAGGTTAACCAGCTAAAAGCCACAATTGCGCAGGCTGAGGCTCAGCTCGCGAGCTTAGAGCTGGATCGCAGTCGCGCTGAGGTGCGGGCACCCTTTGATGGGCGTGTCAGTGCGCTCAGCATCTCGGTTGCCGATCGCGTACGTAACGGCGATGCGCTAGCCCGTATCTATCCTACGTCAGCGCTGGAAGTTCGCGCCCAGTTACCGACGCGTATCTTGCCGCTAATCAAAACCAGCGACGAAATCCCACAGCTTACCGCCAATGTTGAGCTCGATGGCCGCGCGATGCAACTTGAACTCGACCGCCTCAGCGCTGAGGTTGCAGCCGGCAGTGCCGGCGTCGATGCGATGTTCCGCTTTGTTGATACCAGCTACGCGCCAGAGCCTGGCCGCACACTGAGCCTGAAACTCAACCTGCCAGTGATTGATCAACTCATTCCGCTACCACCGGTTGCTCTGTACGGCACAGACCGCGTCTATCGCGTCAACGACTCGCGCTTGGAAGCGGTTAAAGTAGAGCACTATGGCGATCGCCTCTCTGAGGTGGGTGAGCCTCAAGTGCTGGTGAGAAGCGCTGCATTGGCGGCGGGTGATGAGATCATTACCACTCAACTACCAAACGCAGTCAGCGGAATGCTGGTTGAGGTGCGCCAGTGAACCAGGATACCGGTCTGAAGGGGCTTATTGGCCTCTTTGCGACCCACAGGGTTGCCGCTAATCTATTGATGTTGCTGATGATTGTTGCCGGTGTTCTCGGCATCAAACGTCTCAACGTGCAGTTCTTCCCGACCTTCGAGCTCGATATCGTTACCGTCAGCGTGCCCTGGAGCGGTGCCAGTGCGGAAGACGTACAAACCTCGGTAATACTGCCAGTCGAAGAGGAGCTCCGCTCGCTCGACGGTATCAAACGCATCTATGCCACCGCCCGCGACGGCAGCGCCTCTTTTCGATTAGAGCTCGAGGAGAGTGCCGATAGAGACTACGTGCTGTCAGAGACCAAGCAGAAGATGGATGGTGTGCAGAGCAGCCTGCCAAGCGATGCCGAGGCACCCATCGTGCAGGTGGTGACCCGTTACGACAACATCGCTGACCTGATCGTAACCAGCGACCGCGCTGACCTTGAAGAGCTACGCCACCTCGCGCGTGAATTTGAGCAGCAACTGCTCTCCAAGGGCGTGCGCAAAATCGACTTTGAGGGTATGCCCAAGCAGGAGATTGCCCTGCAGCTCACGCCAGATTCTCTCGATCAATTGGGCATGACACTGCCGGAGATCGCATCGGCTATACGCACCCGTTCAGTCGACCTGCCAGCTGGCACTGCAGCGAAAAATGATGGTGCTCGTCAGATCCGCAGCCTCGGTCAGCAACGTGACGAAGAGGGCTTTGAGAGCCTACCGTTGCAGACCCGCGGCAAGGGCGACATTGTACGACTGGGCGATATCACTCAGATAGAACGCCGCGACCAAGAGAATCAGGTTCGACTCTTCTTCAACGGGCAACCGGCTGTCATGCTACAGCTCAAACGCACCGAGTCTGAAGACAGTTTGAAAGCAGCCAAGATCATGAATACCTGGCTGGAACAGACGCGTCCAACCCTGCCTGCAGGCATTGAGATTCATACCTACAACGAGTCATGGACGTTGATTCGCGACCGTATCAACCTGCTGGTTGAAAACGGTATCAGCGGTTTGATACTAGTAGTGGCGATCCTGTTCCTATTCCTCAACGGTCGCGTGGCGTTCTGGGTCACCATGGGTATCCCTGTTTCGTTCTTGGCGACGCTGGCAGTGCTCTACATGATTGGCGGCACCATCAACATGATCTCGCTCTTCGGCTTGATTATGGCGCTGGGTATTATCGTGGATGATGCCATAGTGGTGGGTGAGGATACCCTTTCGCACGCCCAAGTGGGCGAGAGTGCGCGCCGGGCATCGATTGGCGGCGCCCTGCGCATGCTTGCACCGGTTACCGCCTCGTCGATGACAACCATCGCGGCCTTCCTGCCGCTGATGTTGGTAGGCGGTATCATCGGTAATATTTTGATCGATATCCCAACCATCGTTATCTGTGTCATTCTGGCATCGCTGGTGGAGAGTTTCTTCGTTCTGCCAGGACACCTGCATCACACGCTGGCCAAAGTGGATGCGGTTAATCCATCGCGTTTGCGCCAATCCCTCGACCGCGGCTTCGACTACTTCCGCGATCGGCTGTTCCGCCCCTTTGTTGAGACGGCGATCTCCTTCCGCTGGAGCTCAATAGCGATGGCGATCGGCATACTGATCTTCAGTATCGGCCTATTAGCCGGCGGACGTATCAAGTTCAACTTCTTCCCTGCCGTTGAGCAGGACACGATGAATGCCAACTTCCAGTTCGCTTCGGGCACCGACTCGCGCTACGTCATGGACTTCCTCGATCACTTGGACCTGACACTGCGTCAAACCGATGCTGAACTCGGTGGCGATATCCTCAAGATGAGCCTGCAGCGCTTGCACACCGCACGTTTCAGCCGCAATGGGAGCGGTTCGCGCGGCGAGGAGTATGGTTCGCTATCAGTCGAACTCGAACCGGGCGACCACCGTGAAGTGGGTACCGGCGAGTTCATTAAAGCTTGGCGCAACAACATTATCCTGCCAGCCGGCATGGAGAAGTTCTCTATCGATGTCGATCAGGGTGGCCCGCCGGGCAAACCTGTTGAGGTTAAGCTGACTGGTAGCGATATAACGGTGCTCAAAGCAGCATCGCTGGAGCTGCAAGACGCGCTTAAACGCTACGCGGGTCTGAGTAACATTGATGACGACCTACCCTTTGGTAAGTCGCAGTTGATCTACACGCTGACACCGGCAGGTGAGACTGCTGGCCTGTCACTCGAGCAGGTCGGGCGCCAACTGCGTGCCGCCTTCGATGGTATCGAAGTCCAGACCTTCTTTGAGGGGCGGGATGAGATCAGCGTGCGTCTGATGATGACCGATGAGCAGCGTAACCGTCTGAGCACGCTGACAGCACTACCGATCGTCTTGCCCGACGGGTCCACTACACCGGTGAGCAACGTGCTCAACTTTACGCCACGCCAGGGCTTCGACTCTCTACAGCGCATTGATGGGCGTCTATCTATCAATGTCTCGGCAGATCTCGATGAGTCTGTCGCTAACGCCAACGAGATCATAGCCGACCTTAGAGCCGAGGTGATGCCAAGTCTGCTGGGGCAATACGGCATCGAAGCGAGCTTTGAAGGCAAGAGCCGTGACCAGCGTGAAACGCTGGCTGACATGGGTACAGGTTTGGTGATTGCACTGGTACTGATCTACGTGATCTTGGCGTGGGTGTTCGCGTCTTACAGCTGGCCAATCACCGTAATGCTGGCGATTCCGCTGGGTCTGACCGGTGCGGTGCTGGGGCACTATGTGACCGGGCTGGATCTCACCATCCTGTCGCTATTTGGCTTCTTCGGCCTCTCAGGTATTGTAATCAACGACTCGATCGTCCTGGTGACCTTCTACAAAAAGCTGCGTGAACAGGGTATGGGTATTCATGAGGCGGTGGTGGAAGCGGCCTGTCAGCGCCTGCGTGCGGTACTGCTGACATCCCTGACCACAATTGGAGGCCTCACACCGATCCTGTTTGAGACCTCACTACAGGCGCAGTTCTTGATCCCGATGGCGACCTCAATCGTCTTCGGTCTCGCCTACGGTACCCTGTTGATCCTAGTCGTGGTTCCATCGCTGCTGACCATCGTTGAGGGCGGGCGCGCTAAGCTCGGCCTCAAACCGGTCACCCAGTCAGCCACCGCGTAGGAGGGATGTGCGCCAAAGGCGCATTTCCCGACCCTCGCGAGGCCCAGCGCCATTTATCCGAGCACCACGATCAGGTATACTTCGGCGCTCTGTTTTTGATCGTTTTCACCCTTCACTGGATGAGTATATGAACGCAGATCTGGCACTACTGCAGCCCTACCCTTTTGAAAAGCTCAACGTCCTACTTGGCACGGTTACGCCAAACCCAGAACTTGAGCATATCTCGCTTGGCATTGGTGAACCTAAACACCCGGCGCCAGCCGTGGTGACTTCGGTAATGAATCAGACAGTCGACCTGGTTGCCAACTACCCAACAACCAAGGGTAGCGCCGAACTGCGCGATACTATCGCGGCCTGGTGTACCCGTCGCTTCAACCTCCAAGCGGGCTCGCTCACCGGCGACAACAACGTCCTGCCAGTGATGGGTACGCGTGAGGCGATCTTCGCCTTCACACAGTGCGCCGTAGAGCGCAAACCCGGCGCACTGGTCTTCTCGCCAGACCCGTTTTATCAGATCTACGAAGGTGCTGCTTACCTAGCAGGCGCTGAGCCCTACTTCCTGCCAACGCTGGAGGAGAACGGCTTCATCCCCGACTACGACGCAATTCCTACAGAAGCTTGGGAGCGGTGTGAACTGCTGTTTATCTGCTCGCCCAACAACCCAAGCGGTGCGGTGCACTCGAAAGAGACGATCATCAAGCTGATCGAACTGGCCGACAGGTACGACTTCATCCTTGCCTCTGACGAGTGCTACTCAGAGATCTACCTTGATGAGTCCAAGCCACCTGTTGGCCTGCTGCAGGTCTGTGCTGAAATTGGCCGCAACGACTATAAAAACTGCGTAGTGTTCCACAGCCTCTCAAAGCGCTCGAACCTACCGGGTCTGCGCTCTGGCTTTATCGCCGGTGACGCCACACTGATGAAACCCTTTCTGCTCTACCGCACCTACCATGGCTGTGCCATGCCGCTGCAGGTACAGAAAGGCTCGGTAGCTGCGTGGAACGATGAGAAGCACGTTGAAGAGAACCGCGAGCTGTACCGTCTGAAATTTGCCGCAGTACTCGAAATTCTTCAGCCAGTGATGGATGTGAAGATGCCCGATGCCAGTTTCTACCTCTGGGCGAAAACACCGATTGATGATGACAAATTCACAGCCGGTCTCTACGAGCAGCAGAACCTGACCGTACTACCAGGCCGCTACCTGTCACGCGAAACCACCGATGGCCTCTACCCAGGCGCCGGCTATGTGCGCATGGCACTGGTCGCTACCGTGGATGAGTGTGTTGAAGCTGCTTGGCGTATTCGCCGCTATATAGAATCGCTCTGAGGAGAACACCATGAAAGTTTACGGTATCCCTAACTGCGGCAGCGTTAAAAAAGCGCGTCTACTGCTTGAAGAGCAAGGCGCTGGCTACGAGTTTATCGACTTTAAAAAGGCGCCACCGAGCACCGAGATGATCCAGAGCTGGGTCGATCAAGCCGGTATTGAGGTGGTCCTGAACAAGCGCGGCACCACCTGGCGCAAGCTGGATGATGCGCAAAAAGCTGAAACCGACAGCAACAAGCTGATCGCTCTGATGGCCGAGCAGCCATCACTGATCAAGCGCCCTGTGATTGAGACAGGCAAAGGCTTGCTGGTCGGATTCGATGCAGACCGAATTTTGAACAGTCTTTAAGTTAAGAAAGAACGAGGATTCACATGACTAACTTTGCACTGGGCCTGGGTGTAGGCACCAAATCAGCCGCTGGCGACCTGCTAGAGGTTTACTACAACGCACCGATCCTGAACGCTGACGCCAAGCTGGTTGAAGCCGTTGCAGGTGCTGTTGGCTACACCGATGGCAACGCCTCTATCGAGATCGATGCGGCGCAGCTCAAAGCCCTGGAAGCAGCATTTCTGAGCGTTGGAGCAGAAGATCAGGCTGAGATCACAGAGATCCTCGAAGGCACTTCACAGCCACTGGTTATCTGTATCCTCGAAACTGACGATGCTCCCACCACAACGGCTGAGGTCTACCTCAAACTGAGCCTGATCTCGCACCGTCTGGTTAAGCCCCACGGCCAGAACCTGACTGGCATCTTCGGCCTGCTGCCAAACGTTGCTTGGACCAACGAAGGCGCAATCGCGCTGGACGAACTACCAAGCCGCCAGCTAGCTGCACGCGCACAGGGCCGCATTCTGCAGGTAACCTCTGTCGACAAGTTCCCACAGATGACCAACTACGTCGTACCAGCGGGTATCCGTGTCGGTGACGCATCACGTATCCGTCTGGGCGCGCACGTGGGCGAAGGCACCACTGTAATGCACGAAGGCTTTATCAACTTCAACGCCGGCACACTGGGCGTGAGCATGGTTGAAGGCCGTATCTCTGCAGGTGTTGTAGTCGGTAACGGCTCTGACCTGGGAGGTGGCTGTTCAACGATGGGTACACTCTCTGGCGGTAACAACGTCATCATCTCTGTGGGCGAAAACGCGCTGCTGGGTGCGAACGCTGGCCTGGGTATCCCACTGGGTGACCGTTGTACACTGGAAGCTGGCCTCTACGTAACAGGCGGCTCTAAAGTGACTATTCTGGATGACCAGAACAACGAAGTGGCTACAGTTAAAGCGTCTGAACTGGCAGGTAAATCTGATCTGCTGTTCCGTCGTAACTCACAGAACGGCCGTATCGAAGTTAAGACCAACAAGTCAGCTATCGAGCTCAATGCAGAACTTCACTCGCACAACTAAGCGAAGCTAGTTCAGCATCAAGAGAGCCGCGGTATCGCGGCTCTTCTGTTTACTCGGTTTACGCATTATTTAGCGATTTACACAGGCAAGAAAGGGAACTCTTCTCATGGCACATCAGAGCGAAACATTTGCACTCACCTGCGACCTGATCAGCCGCCAGTCGGTGACACCCGAAGATGCGGGCTGTCAGGCGATGATGGCCGAGCGCCTTAAAGCACTCGGTTTCAAGATTGAGGGGATGCCCTTCGAAGAGGTGACCAACTTTTGGGCCCGCCGCGGTACCGAAGGCCCAGTGCTCTGCTTTGCCGGCCACACTGATGTGGTACCCACCGGTCCAGTGGAGAAGTGGTCATCGCCACCGTTCGAGCCAACGCTGAAAGACGGCATGCTCTACGGCCGTGGCGCGGCGGATATGAAAGGCAGTATCGCCGCCTTCATGACGGCACTGGATCGCTTTGTAAAAGCGCACCCTGACCACAAAGGCTCTATCGCGCTGCTGATCACCAGTGATGAAGAGGGGCCGTACATCAACGGCACAACCCGCGTTATCGACACCCTGGAAGCGCGCAACGAGAAAATCACCTGGGCCATCGTCGGCGAGCCTTCAAGCACCGCACTGGTCGGTGATGTGATCAAGAACGGTCGCCGTGGTTCACTGGGCGCAACCCTGCGCGTAAAGGGCGTGCAGGGCCATGTCGCCTACCCTCACCTGGTGCGCAACCCGATTCATGAACTCGCGCCAGCACTGGCCGAACTTGCTGCAACCGAGTGGGATCAGGGTAACGACTTCTTCCCGCCGACCAGTTTCCAGGTATCAAACATCAATGCCGGTACCGGTGCCACTAACGTGGTTCCGGGCGAAGTCGAAGTGCTGTTCAACTTCCGCTTCTCTACAGAAGTGACCGACGCAGATCTTCGTAGTCGTGTTGAGGCTATTCTGGCCAAGCACAACGTTGAGTACGAGATTAAGTGGAATTTGTCAGGTCAGCCCTTCCTAACGGCAGAGGGCGACCTCGTTGATGCTGCGCGCAGCGCGATTCAGGAAGTGACCGGCCGTGAGACCGAGCTGTCGACCTCAGGGGGCACCTCAGATGGTCGCTTTATCGCGCCTACAGGTGCACAGGTTGTAGAACTGGGGCCGGTTAATGCCACCATCCACAAGATCGATGAGTGCGTTAAAGCAGAAGATTTGGATACCCTCTCAACCATTTACGAACAGATGCTGATCAAACTGCTGGCGAACTAGCATGTCGCAGATGCAATTGGCTTGCCCTGTCTGCAGCGACCTGCTTGAGCTGACCAATGAGACACGCACACTGCGCTGCGCTGCGGGACACAGCTTTGATCGCGCCAAACAGGGCTACTGGAACCTGCTGCTTGTCCAGTCTAAGCGCTCCAAAGATCCGGGCGATAACCCGGAGATGGTGCAGTCACGCACCCGCTTTTTGGATGGGCAGTTCTATCGTTCGGTTCTAGAGCGAATCTGCCAAACCCTAGACGAGACACTGCCTCAATCCGCCAATATCGCCGACCTTGGCTGCGGCGAGGGTTACTACACCACCGGTCTGCGCCAGCACCGACTAGCGCAGGGCCTTGAAGATCAGATTCTAGGCCTGGACATCTCCAAGCACGCGGTCAAATCAGCAGCAAAGCGCGACAAGGCGATCACCTGGTCAGTAGGCTCCTCTGCACGAATCCCCGTACCGGATGCCAGCCTGGATCTGGCGCTGATTATCTTCAGTAAAGTGCTACCCGAGCCACTCGAGCGGGCGCTTAAGCCCGGTGCATTGTTGCTTATCGCTTACCCCGGTCCTATGCACCTAATGAGCCTGCGCGAGCTGATTTATGACGAAGTGCGCGACAACGACTCAGACCCGGCCAAGCAGCTCTCCGCAGCATTCAAACTGGAGCAAACCCTAGGGGAGCCCTTTGAGATTGAGTTAGAGGGTAACCAGCAGATCTCTGACCTGTTGGCGATGACGCCGCACGGTCAGCGCATGCAGAGCGCCAAACGCGAAGAGATATTGCAGCGCCAGCAACTGCGCACGCAGGTTGATATCCGCTTAGGGCTATTCCGCTACCAGCCGGAGAACAGGGGTGAGTGACGATGAACAACCCGCTTGGGCACGCCACCTACGCTGGCTGCTGTTCGCGCTCGGCACGCTGCTGCTGGCGCTAGGTCTGATAGCTGTTGCGGGTGTCGTACTTAAAGAGGGAATGGTTGCCGAGATAATGGCCCTAGCAGGCGTAGCAATTGCGATTCCAGCAATGACAGTCGGCATCATCGCCTTTGTGATGTTAATCTATGCCCGATTACGCCAGATACTGAGCAAGGATTCAGAATGAGCGAGCGCCACCCCGATATCGAAGTCTACGTGAAGAACTCCTCTGCCCGCGGGCTTATCGCTTGGGTAACAGAGATCAGTGAGGCCGTTACAGAAGTCAAAACCCGCGGCCTCAGCCACGAGTTCAATTGCACTATCAATGGCGTAGAGATCCCGGTACTCATAGAGGAGCGAGTTGTCGGTAAACCCTGGATCAGCATCTGGTTCAACTCAGACCAAACCCCCTGGGCAGTCGACCTAGAGTGCGCCACGGCGATCACTCAAGCCCTGGACGTCCAGACCCGCTGCATCGTTAACGGCTGGACCGAAGGCGACGAACCCGACGAATGGTGGCGCGTAACCGCCGACGGCCCCGACAAAATCATCTGGACCACCGCAAACTTGTCCCTAAAGGGGTCAGACCCCTTTATGGGATAAATGTCACCCCTTTAGGGCGTGTAAAACTGATGTAGATGGCATCTGGCGAAGCCTAGCGGCTGACAAAAAGAATTTGCCGTTATGCGATCATCGACAACGTAGTCTGCGGGTCAGGCAAAGCAGAATAGCTAGCGGAACGGCGCGGGATATTCGCCTGAGTATCCACCCAAGCTAAAGCATAAGCCATCTCACCCAACTCCCCGCGATGCAGACCACCATTGATCCGTTCGACAGTATCGGCGCTATAGAGCTGATCAGGAGGGACATAAGTAGAAAGTGCATCAGTAGAGGGAATAGCAGGAAACTCGCCCTGAGCGGCCGCTGACTGGCCTCGCTGGTAGCCATAGGACTCGTTCGAAGAGATAAGACTCAGCAGCATCCGAAAGTGCGCGCCGTCGGTCGCCTGAACTGATTGGGCCAGCCCAGCCTGTGCACGCTCAATGCGATTAGCAACGATCTCGTTTACCATCTAACTTCAATCCCCAGCATCGTGCTAGTTTAGCGGCAACGAACACAAACACTTTAGCGTTTAAACTGAGTAGCAAACATTTCAAAAGGAGCAACACCATGGGCCGTTGGCGTCCACCTGCCGAGGAGAGTTCACCCTATATCACCAAAGAGGGCTATGAGCGCCTTAATGAGGAGCTTAAGTACCTATGGAAGACCAAACGCCCGGAGGTGACTCAGGCGCTTAGTGAGGCCGCTGCTGAGGGCGATCGTTCGGAGAATGCCGAGTATATCTATCGCAAGAAGGAGCTGCGCGAGATCGACCGTCGGGTGCGTTATCTCTCAAAGCGTCTAGACGGCATCAAGGTGGTGGAGCATTTGCCGTCTGATCAGAGTCGGATCTTTTTTGGGGCTTGGGTCGCTCTGGTTGACGAAGAGGACGCTGAGCGGGTCTATCGCATTGTTGGTGCGGATGAGATTGACCCCAAGCTGGGGTATATCAGCGTGGATTCTCCAATAGCAAAGTTGCTGCTGAAGAAAGAGGTGGGCGATGAGATTGAGTTTACTACGCCTGATGGTGAGCAGCGGTGGTATGAAATTATAAAGGTTCGTTACGGGTGATGGTTGTCGCCTCGAGGGGCGACCTACAGCATCCTGTGTGAGGGTTGTGAGCGGAGCGAACGACGCGACTGGATTGGTCGCGACATTCGCTTTGCGAATATCCCTCCTACAGACGGGCGATGCTAAGCGATCTCGCGCTTAGCGATGCCTTCCTTACCTGGGAAGTCAGGGGCACACTCACGCGCATTTGGCATTTTCAGCCAGAGGCGGTAGAGGTGGCGCTTACGCTCTGGCTCCTCGTAATCTTCAAAGCCAGTGCGCGAGTGGAAGATGGTGTAGTTGTTACAGAACTGGATATCACCCGGCTCCATCATCATATCCAGACGGATGTCTGGATCGTTCAAGATTGAATCAACCAGGTCGAACGCCTCTATCTCCACGGGTGAGAGCGGCAGACCGATTTTGTCCTGCGCAATCTCGATGTACTGGCGCAAGTGCATCGCGCTTAGCTTGCCTTTGTAATAACTGAAGATCGGCACAGGACCGGCAACGCCGTTGTTGATGTGCTCCATCAGGAAGTGACGATGCAGCAGGCCGAGATACTCGGTGTGCTTCTCTAGAATCTCATTGAATAGCGTAGTCGCACTTGAGAGGCTGCTCATGCCACCTGATTTCGCTTTACGCAGGCTCAGTAGACCAACGACATCAGCCAAATCCGCGTGGTATGGCAGGTATTCGCTCGTCTCGTAGACACGTACCGATTTAGGATCGGCTGCGCCAACATCACGCACGTGGCCCAGCATATCGCCTTTGATGTTCTGCGATACCGGTGTACCCATATGCAGACCCAGGCCGTAGTAGATGATCGCTGCCTCTTCGTCGGTGTAGCGCTCGATCGGCAGACCACGAATTAAGATAAAGCCTTTGCCATCTTCCAGCTCGGTGTTGAAGTAGTTGATCTCTTCAGCCAGTTCAGTAATGGGGAAGTCTTCTTTGGTGAAGTCTGGGCACGTCAGCCCCTTAGCTTTAACCGCTGCCAGACCCTTTTCCAGAATAGCGATATGCTCATCTGTCCAGTGGAAGATCCACGATCCATCGTCTTTGATATCTTTACCTTTCCAGGCAGCTGGAATCTCAACTTTCTGTTTGAGAATAACGGACATGCGAACTTCCTCTGTACGTTCTATTTATTGGTTTGCGGGGCGAGCATTGAGTCAGCTCGCGGGCGCATGTTTCGACCCGTAATTATCTGCGATCTGACATGAAAGACTATACGACTAACGTAGACCTATGTACCCGAGCGTAAACGAATTCAATCGAAACAGAATAAATGCAATCGAACGGAAATTAGATGCTGATTTAGATAATGAGAAGAAAAATGGTGGGTCGTATAGGATTCGAACCTATGACCAATTGGTTAAAAGCCAACTGCTCTACCAACTGAGCTAACGACCCGGGGGCGAGGTCGGTGAGAATGGTGGGTCGTATAGGATTCGAACCTATGACCAATTGGTTAAAAGCCAACTGCTCTACCAACTGAGCTAACGACCCCCACCGATCTCGGGTTTGGCTCCTCGAGCTGGACTCGAACCAGCGACCAATAGATTAACAGTCTACTGCTCTACCAACTGAGCTATCGAGGAAAAACCCTTTGTGTATCCTAATGGCGGAGGGACAGGGATTCGAACCCTGGGAGCCTCTCGACTCGTCGGTTTTCAAGACCGGTGCTTTCGACCACTCAGCCATCCCTCCGTTAGGATGGGCGCAGATTCTACCGTGATATTTTTTTCCGTCAACAGTTGGTTGGATCTTTTTTACAATTAATCCGCCAACTGATCAGATTTGCAGCAACTCTGGCGAATAATTCATCAACACTGGACAGTTTATGTACAACTTCTCAGAGGACACCCGCTAACTCTTGTAGCGCATCTCTATCCAGCACCGAGAGCACACCCTGTTTCTCAGAGATCTGATTAAGTCGTTTTAACTCGGCGAAATGACGCGACACGGTCTCGACAGTTAGCCCAAGGTATTGGCCCAATTCACGCCGACTTAGAGGCATGGGCGCAGAGTCTTGCTCTGCCACCCAGTCCAGCACAAACCAGGCCACCCGTGCTTTGGATTTGAGCAGGCTGACATGCGTTAGATGCTCTTCGGTTTTCATCACCTGCTGTAGCGCGCGCTCGATAATCGCCTGATTAATTGCAGGACTCTGGTCACGCAGCTCTTTGAGTCGCTCAACCGAGAGTTGACACAGCTCCACATGGCCAAGCGCTTCAGCTGTATGGCGATAGTTAGAGTCGACAACCAGTTTCTCGTAGCCGAACAGATCACCGGGCTTCACAATACGCACTATCTGCGCCTCACCCTCGGAGTTGAAGCACGTCAGCTTCACAAAGCCCTGGCGCAGGGTGTAGATGAGGTTAAGGCGTTCGCCCTCAGAGTAGACAACCTCGCCCGAGTCGTAGGTAACAACTCGAGTCTGAAAGTCCTCAATGAGGCTCAGCTCAGACTTTTCTAGGCAGCCGAACAGGCTCTGTGGTCGAATTGGACAGGTTAGGCAGTGGCCGCGGCCTACTAAGGTACCCATGGCATTCCTTAATGGGGTCAGACCCCTTTTTGGGATAAATGTCACCTAACCCGACTGCGGCATTATGACGTACACTTATCACTGAATTTTTTTGCAGTTTATCGCTAATGGACTCATTAACCCAAATAGTACTTGGCGCGTCAGTCGCTGCCGTCTGTGTAAAGCCCGAGCATCGCCGCAAAGCCGCGCTAGTAGGCGCTGCACTGGGCACTCTCCCCGATCTGGATGTGCTGATCGATTACGGTGACGCGGTATCGAATTTCACCTACCACCGCGGATTCAGTCACTCTCTGTTTGTGCTGATACCCTTCGCGGTTGGAGTCTGGTGGTTGTTGAAGCAGTTCTGGGAACCGGTCAAAGCGGCACCGCGTCCCTGGTTCTATGCGGTGCTTCTGGCGTTGGCTACCCATCCGTTGTTGGACGCACACACCGTCTACGGCACGCAGCTGCTCTGGCCCATACCCACGCCTCCGGTAATGTGGAGCACACTGTTTATTATCGACCCGCTCTACACGCTGCCTTTGCTGGTTGGAATGATCGCTATTCTGGCTCGGCCTACCGGGCGTTTTGCCGCACGCGCACTCTCTACCGGTCTGGTATTCAGCACGCTCTATCTGGGCTGGAGCTGGACCGCTAAAGCAATTGTTGAAAACAAGGTGGCTAGCGCGCTCAACGGCTCGGGCGGGCGGGTACTGACAACACCGGCGCCATTTAACACTCTGGTTTGGCGTATCCTGGTCGTTAAGGATGACACCTACAAAGAGGGCTACTTCTCCGTGCTAGCGCCCAATCGCCCGATTGAGTTTACCGAGCACGATAAGAACCTCGCCCTGATCAAAGCGGCCGATCACCTCGCCGCTGTCGACCGACTGCAATGGTTCTCGCACGGGTTTATCAAGGGCAGTATGCGCGAGGACTATCTGGTAATTACGGACCTGCGCATGGGTGTGGAGGGAAGCTATGTCTTCAACCATGCGGTGGCGAGCAAACCAAGCGAGAGTTTTGAGCCAATTGTCAGCCGGCAGTTACCACAGAGTTTCAGCGGCGAGGATATCAGCCGCCTGTGGGAGCAGATCAAAGCGATGCACTGAGGCGCGTCCGCTTTACAAAGGCTGTACGAGCGTTGTACGCAAAGCGTATTACGCGACCCAATAACCTAGAAGTTTGAAACCCGACGCGCCTGCCAAAACGCATCCCGCCAGTAGTCATTACTCAGATTTGAACGCGTCACACCCACAGAGGTGGAGGCGTGCACAAACTGGTTATCACCGATATACACCCCAACATGCCGCGCTTTCCAGCCCGTTTTGAAGAAGATCAGATCACCCGGCTCTAGCTCACCCGGTAAGATCTGGAACCCCTGCTCAGCCTGGCGCTCGGTAGTTCGCGCCAGACGCTGATTAAACACCTCAGCGTAGAGATTCTGCACAAAGGCTGAGCAGTCCATGCCGCCGCGCCCCGTTCCACCGAGCCGATAAGGCGTGCCCTGCCAGTCGCGATAGTAGCTATCGATGGCTTCGGAGTTAGCGCTCCAGGCCGAGCCCTCTAGTCGCGGTTGAACGCTGCACCCACTCACCATCAAGGCAAACACTAAACAGGCAACCCAACGAATCAACACATCTGTCTCCCTCTACAGCCTTCAATAACCGAAACTCTATAAATATCTTCAATTGGATTTAGCCCCAATATTGGGTATGTTTTTACTATCGCAGGAGGCTGATATGAAAACAACAAACTCCCCTAAATCACCTACCCTGAACTATATGATGCGAGTGGGCCTGTTACCGCGGCCCGAGCACGAGGTTCCTAGTGATCCAGTTAATTGGGCTATCGCAAATTTGTATCGCGATGACCCAACACTCTCGCCACCCTCTGACCGGGATGACCCCACCAACCTACAACCTTGGCCGGAAGAGTTCGATCCAGGCATACGCAGACGATTAATTAACCTTTGGCGCTGGGATGAATCGCGTGACTCGATTCGAGAAAAACTGAAGAACGCGCCCGAGAGAGAGCGGCAGTCGAAACTGGACGAAGCCCAGTTTAAATACGACCTGCGTTGGCATGATGCCGCACGCATGGACGCCCGTGGTAGCTTTGGTGAAGACTCAGTACGCCAGCGATTTGGCCACTTCTGGTTTAACCACTTTACCGTGGGTAACTACGACGCCTTCTACACCGCTGGTGATATGTATGAGCACCGTATTCTGCCGCATATGAATGGCGACTTTGCCAACCTCCTCTATGAGGCCACAACGCACTATTCGATGCTGCGGTATCTGGACAACGTTTCTAATATCTCTCCGCGCAGTAAAGCTGGCCAGTGGCGCCGTATGGATGGGAAGCAGGTCGGCTTTAATGACAACCTGGCGCGGGAAATAATGGAGCTTCACAGCTGCTCTCCGGCGCAGGGGTATACAGAGACAGATATTAGTGAAGCCGCGCGTATTCTCGCGGGCTGGGGCGACTGGGCTTTGAACCCTAAGAACGAGCGAGACTGGTTGAGCGCCGAGCGCCCCTACATTCGCAATAAAGCCGAACCCGGTAAAAAAACCGTACTGGGTAAAACCTACGGCTCCGGATACACCGCACTTAAAGAGTTCACGGCAGACCTCGCCGCACTGCCGCAGACACGTAAATTCATCTGCTACAGGCTAGCGCTGCACTTTATCAGCGACGAACCCTCAAAGCGCGTGACTGATGCGCTTGAGACTGCTTGGATGCAGAGCAACGGCAACCTCGGCAAAGTGCACGAGAAACTGCTTGAAATCGCGTGGACCGATGGCGGTCGCAAACTGCTGTGGCCAAGTCACTGGCTCTACAATACGGTGCGCATCTCTGGCTCTAACTACTTTATGGGCCATAAAGATGTGTTTAACCGCAAATCGGGTCAGCGAGCCATGCGCCCGATGCGCGAGCTCGGCATCAGTTTCTGGGAGGACCGCCAGCCTAACGGCTATCCATTAGAGTCCAAGGAGTGGATCAGTCTGGAGCACCTAGACCGTCGCATCCGCTTCGCCAGTGCCGTGTACGGCACCGGATCCGGGCGACTCACGCCACAACAGATTATGAATAATCTCGGCATTCCTGCAGAGATGCAGACACAGATACGCAACGCGGGCTCAACGACCGACCAATTCACGGCGCTTGTTGTTAACCAGTGGGCAATGGAGGTGCAGGCATGAACCGTCGCGACTTTTTAAAGATGGGGGCCGCGGGCCTCGCTCTCGCCAGCCTGCCAGGCTGGGCTAATATCGCTAATCCAGAACGTCGCCTGGTTATCTTCTTCCTTGAGGGGGGCTTGGATGGTCTCTCTACAATCGTGCCCAAACTAGAGGGCCGCTTAGAGAGTTTCCGTGAAGAGTTGATGCCCGACAACTTGCTGGATTTGAGTAGCCACTGGGCACTGCACCCAGCGATGCGTGCGACGCATCAGTTGATGTTGCAGCAGGATGTTTTAGGTATTCACGCCACTAGCTTCCCGTACACCAAGCGCTCACACTTTGAGGGCCAGAACCTGATCCAGGGTGGCGGCTTGGCGCCCTTCTCAGAGTCAACCGGCTGGGTTGGACGCGCGCTGGATATCGCCAGCAATGGTGGCCGCGCAATGAGTCTGGATACACCGCTGCTACTGCGCGGTGCCACGGGCGTAGACAACTACTTTCCAGCACATGTAAACGGCAGTTCAAACCCAACAACCCGACTCCTTGAGATGCTGCATGGTGGCTTGTCTCCCGAGTGGCAGACTGAGAATGACAAGCTGATGGCGCGCTTGAATGGGCGCGTGTTCAACTCGCGCGATCGCAGTCCGAGAGGTCTATCAGAGGAGGCGGGTAAAGCCCTGGCACGACCAGACGGCCCTGTTGCCGCGATGATTCGCTTAGGTGGCTACGACACCCATGCTGGCCAAGGCGGTAAGAATCCCGGGCGTCTCTTTAGCCTAACAGGCGAGCTCGACACCTGTATCAGTACCCTGCGTAAAAACCTCGGCGGTGCGTGGGACAATACCACTTTCATTACCCTCACGGAGTTTGGCCGTACCGTTAAAGTGAACGGCTCGAGCGGTACCGAACACGGCTACGGCACAGCTATGCTGGTGGGCGGCGGTGCTGTTAATGGTGGTGCGGTCCTAGCGGACTGGCCGGGACTGGCGAAGAGCGATCAGTTTGAGCGTCGTGACCTGATGGCCACCATCGATTCGCGCTCTATCTGCGCTGCTGTGCTCGAGCACACCTTCGGCCTGGAGCATGCAGAGATTGCCGAGCGCGTCTTCTTCACGCCGAATCTCCCACGCCTGACCGATAGGATCTACCTATGAGAGCGCTAATGATCGCAGGCCTGGCCCTGCTACTGGCCGCCTGTCAGGCGAATCCAACCAGTTCGGGTGGTTCGGATTCTGCAGCAGCAAAGAGAGTGGATGGTGCCTATCCCGCTGGTATCAAGCGCTACGAAGTGAGTGCCGACCTAAAGAAGCCGAAGATGAATATGGCCGAGGCGGCTGCAGCAAAAGAGGCGGCAGCGACTGCGCGCAACATCGAACGTAACAAGGCCCTCGCTAGCGACACCGCTCGCGCGGCTCTGCACTATAAAGAGCAGGATGGGGTGTTCAACTGGAAGTACCGATTCGGTGAGTTCAGTGGCAAGGCCTTAGGCAGTCGCGAAGACCTAAACATCCCCGGTGGCGGCGGTTACAAGCTGGAAGTTGAGGGCAAGTTTAATCGCTGGGACATCAAGGCTCGATTGCGCTCAATCGACTTTGGCGTGCTCACTGACCGCAGCAGCATGATAGTGGCGCACCTGAACAAAGGCGGTGATTCTGAACGCCTAAAGCCGAGCTTAAGAATCTGGGAGAAGGCGCTAAAAACCTGCAGCTCTACCCTGCCCTACGTATTCGGCGATCTCTACTTGGTCATGGAGACAACCAACCCCAAAGTGGCTGCACTGCAGGTCTGCCTGTTCGAGGAGACCAAAGGTGACCAGTTCTTGAGCGCCTTTTTCAAAGGCGGTCACGCGCTAGACGACTTTGTTGGCAATAATGGGTTGGATATAATCCTGAACTAAGCAACCTGAAAGCTATATGGAGTTACATGCAGCTCAGCCTGCTGGTTGCGTAACTCCCAAAGATCATATGCACTCTGCAGCCTCAACCAATGATCAGCCGATGGCTTTTTAAAGGCGATCTCTAAACGAACCGCCATTTCAGGTGTGATCGCACCCCTCGCGTTCAACACTTTAGACAGTGTCTTGCGGCTGACGCCTAAGTGTTCAGCCACTTCAGTAATCGTGAGTTCGAGAGGCTCGATTACTAGCTCTCTTAAAATTTCTCCTGGGTGAGCAGGATTATGCATAGTCATTAGTGATAATCCTCATAATTAACTATTACGGCGTCTTTACCATTGAATCTGAATGTAACGCGCCAGTTTCCATTCACTGTTACGGACCATATACCTTTTCGGGTACCTAGCAATCTTGTTACCCACGGGGTTAGATAGTCAAGTTAGGACCGTTTGCCGACTCACTCGTAAGTCGCGCAATATGCTTTGCTAACAACGCTTGTACATGGGACAAAAAAGGGGAGCTGATTAGCTCCCCTGTCTTATTTGGTTAGGCTGCGGCGAATTTGTCGCCGCCCAACCAAGCTTCCAGAGCATCCGCACCACCAATGTGCTCACCATCAATAAAGATCTGTGGCACGGTGCCGCGGCCGGAGATCGCCTGCAACGTTGAGTAGCTGATGCCCTGCTGCCCCAGTTCGATCACCTCAAAGCGCATACCTTTTGCGCTCAGTGCTGCTTTCGCGCGAGCACAATGTGGGCAGCCAGGTTTAGTGATCATGCTGACACGCTTTGGCAGCTCTGCATTCGCATTGATGTAGTTGAGCATAGTATCCGCATCAGACACCTCAAACGGGTCGCCTGGTTTGTTTGGCTCGATAAACATCTTCTCGATCACACCATCTCTAACCAGCATTGAGTAGCGCCAACTGCGCGTACCAAAGCCCAGATCAGCCTTCTCAACCAGCATGCCCATGCCATCGGTAAACTCGCAGTTACCGTCTGGAAGCATGCGGATGTTCTCTGCGTGCTGATCAGCTGCCCAAGCATCCATTACGAACGGGTCATTCACCGACAGACAGATAATGTCATCCACGCCCTGGGCTTTGAACGTGTCTGCCAATTCGTTGTAGCGCGGCAAGTGTGTGCTTGAACAGGTCGGTGTAAATGCACCTGGCAGGCTAAAAACAATCACGGTTTTGCCGGCAAACAGCTGTTCGCTGGTGACCTGCGACCAATCGTTATCTTTACGGATTGGGAATGTCACATTAGGGACTGACTGACCTTCGCGATTCTCAAACATCTTCTACTCCTGGGGCGTTTCGCCTCGTTTAAATTTGCGCTTCTAAAATTGATAGGTTCAGTCTATGAGTTGATCGTATTTTAATAAAGTTAATTAAAACTAGACGCCTGATTAGTTTTTTAAATGATTAAAGTAAAAGGTCGCCTCCTTAGCTTCGCCAAGAAGCCTCCTACAGGAATTTTGTAGGAAATGTGATGGACCCACCCACTCTGTGCCAAGATTGGTTTTGAAAGATCAATCAAGTACGGCATCCAAGAAGGGGGTCCACATGAATAAGACTAGCATTATTGGTATCGATCTGGCGAAGAGTGTTTTTCAAGCTCACGGTATGACGAGCAGTGGTAAACAGACGTTTTCGCGTCAGCTCAAGCGCGCAGAGGTCGCTAAGTTTATAGCTAAACAACCCAAATGCATTATTGGTATTGAGGCGTGCGGTGGTGCTCACTATTGGGCCAAGTTGTTCGAGCAGTATGGCCATCATGTGAAGATCATCCCGCCTGGCTACGTAAAGGCGTACGTGCGGGTTAATAAAAATGATAAACGGGATGCCGCAGCGATTGCGGAGGCAGCGTCCCGAGAGCAGGCACCGGTAGTAGCCGTCAAAACAACTGAACAGCTTGACCTACAGGCTTTGCACCGAGTCCGCGAAGACTCGGTTAACAACCGAACCCGCACCGGCAACCGGATAAGAGGACTGCTTGCAGAACAGGGCATCGTAGTAAAGCGCGGACATGCTGCAACTCGCTACGAGGTCGCGTTGATACTTGAGGACGCTTCAAACGGGTTAAGTTATAGCTTAAGAGAGATCATTGCTGATCTGAGAGAGGAGTGGCTACGCTGTGATGATCGAGTTGATTACTACACCTCACGGATCGAAAAGATCGCTAGGTCTGATGCGCGCTGTAAACGGTTGATGACGATACCTGGTGTAGGCCCAGTCATATCGACCTTGCTGGTTGCGTATGCGGGGAATGGTCAATCATACCGGGGCAGTCGCGACCTAGCCGCCTCGTTAGGCTTGGTGCCCGCCCAGCACTCAAGCGGTGGTAAAGACGTGTTACTGGGGATCAGTAAACGAGGAAATCGACAGTTGCGCAAGCAACTGGTACACGGCGCGAGGGCTGCATACCGCTCACTAGAGAAATGCCCCGAAAGCAGCCGACTTGGCTTGTGGGCACAAGGCTTGAGGGCTTCAGGCAAGCACGTAAACAAGATCGTGGTAGCGATCGCAAACAAGCTAGCCCGTATCGCCTGGAGCTGCTTAGTAAACGAAAGAGATTACAAAGCGTTGTAACCAACGTAGTACGGAGCCTGCCCAAGGCAGGATAAATAGAGTTAAACCCAACCAAAGAGTTGCGCAGAACGTTAAGACACGACAGATAAGATCGACTTGCTGAAAATCTGAAGATCCCTGTGGCTCACCAAGAAGCCGGGTAGGAGATAAGAACAGCAAGAGCACATCTCATAATGGCCCGGGTGGATACGCCCAAACTGAGAGGCCGGATATAAGCGTGCAATCTACTTCTATCGAGTCAAAACGGTCTTGCAACAAACGGGTGGGTCCATATAAGGGATATCCGCGCAGCAGATGTCGCGACCGGCTGCCTTTCTGCTACTAAGCGCGGGTTGAAACTCATATCGGACATCCTAGGTCGCCTCCTTGGCTTCGCCAAGAAGCCTCCTACAGGAATTTTGTGGGAGGGATATCCGCGCAGCGGATGTCGCGACTGCCTGCCTTTCTGCTACTATGCGCGGGTTGAAACTCATATCGGACATCTTAGTGTTTAGCGAATACCCTCTTAGCGATCGCCTGCTCAAGGCTTTGGACCAGCTCTCTATCACCACCCCTACCGAGGTACAGGCAGCAACCTTGCCGCCAGCGCTCGAGGGTAAAGACCTTCTGGTCGCAGCCGAGACCGGTAGTGGTAAAACACTAGCCTTCTTAGTTCCTCTATTGCAGCGCTGTATCGACCAGAGCAAACCCAGTGCGGGCACGCGCGGCCTGATTCTCACGCCAACACGTGAACTGGCTGAACAGGTGGCTAAGATGTGCGAAGGGCTAGCGGCCTTCACGCAGATAAAGGTGCAGACCGTTTGTGGCGGTGAAAACTGGAGCAACCAGTCTGCGCGCCTGCGTAAGAACCCTGAGATCCTTGTCGGGACGCCCGGTCGCCTGAAAGAGCACTTAGAGCGCAATACTCTCGACTTCAATGACCTTGAGTACCTGGTACTCGATGAAGCCGACCGCATGCTCGATATGGGCTTTCGCGATGAGGTGACCTTTATCACAGAGCGCTGTAACACCGAGCGCCAGACTTTGCTGCTATCAGCAACGCTATCTAACGCCAATATCGGTAGCCTGATCAAAACCGTACTCAAAGATCCTGAAAAGCTACAACTGAGCACCGCTCAGGATGCTGTTCAGAGCATCAAACAGCAGATCATCTTGGCCGACCACCCCGGCCATAAAGAGAAGCTGCTCGGCTACCTGCTGGAGAATGAGACCTACGACAAGGCGGTGGTTTTCTGTAACACCCGCGCCTACGCCGAGCAGCTCGCTGACAAGCTCAATCGCACTGAGCTACGCACCGGCCTGCTCCACGGCGAGCTCGACCAGCCCGAGCGTAACCGCATCATGAAGCTGCTGCGTGAAGGTAAGATCAATATTCTAGTGGCGACCGATGTGGCTGCACGCGGCTTGGATATCGAGGGTATCGACCTGGTTGTTAACTTCGATATGGCGCGCAAAGGTGACGAGCATGTGCACCGTATCGGTCGTACCGGCCGCCAAGGCCGTGATGGTCTGGCTATCTGTCTGATCCAGCAGAACGAGTGGAACCTGATGGCGAGTATTCAGCGCTATCTGAAGATCAAGTTCGAACAGCGCACGCTGCCCGGTTTAACTGGCCACTACAAAGGGCCAGAAAAGCTTAAGAGCAACGGCAAAGCGGTCGGTAAGAAACGACCGAAGAAGAAGAGCGATTCTAAGGGCGCTAAAACAAAGGCGAAAACGCGCGAGCGCGATAAGAAGGTGATTGGTAAACGTCGCCCGGCCGCAGCAGCACCGAGTTTGGGCGATGGTTCGATGCCATTTGGCAAGCGCAAACCCGCTTCAGACTCTAAAGAGTAGAGCCTTCAGCTACCAATAAAGAGCCTTCAGCCACCATTAAAGAGCCTTCAGCGAGTCTAGGTTAGCCATCGGCTACGCCGCTTAGAGGGCCGTAAATACCAAGATCAGATGCGCTAGCAGCACCAGTGTTGTTAGCGTGGTTCTGAGCACTCGATACCCCGCCGGGAAACGCTCCCAGCTGTAGACTCGCTCCCACAGATAGACCGCAATGAAGCCGAACGCTGTCAGCCCCAACTGCAGCGCAGGCGAAACCCAGTAGCTCAGCCAGAGCAGTGCCGGAACACCCAGCGCGATAGCAACACCCGCCATCACACCCTCTGCGGCACCATCCTCCATCGCTGTACGCCAGACCGATCCGCACAGAAAAGCGAGAATGATCCAGGCGTAGCTCAGAAACGACCAGAGCGGCCAGTTGATTGCGCCAATACCGTAGATACTTGCGTAGAAGGGAATGAGCCCAGCCAGTCCGCCTATCCAGACCGGAGTCTGAATTCGCTCAAATGCCTGCATTAGTGCTTCTTAGTACTCTGCTCAACGTCTTGGCGCCAGGGTTTACCCTGACAGGTCGCACGATTCGGGCAGTCAGGCAGGCAGCCACGACAGGGCATGCTATGGGTTGTTTGAGACTCTGTTGCGGGCTGGGACGACGATTGGGGCTGAGACATTTTTTGCGGACACTCTATGTTTGTTGATCTGTGTACGCTTTTCTTTGACTCATAGTTCATACTGATAGAGTATCGCGTTCTCTTAATTGCTCTAGCATACCTACGGAGGTCACTGCCGATGCGACTGCTGATGGTTTCGCTCTTCTCGCTATTCTTTAGCCTCGTGCTCGTGGTGACGGGAAACGCGTATCTGCTGACCTTGATCGGTGTGCAGTTGGGCCAGACAGGCACTGAGCCGACAATCGTCGGTCTTATTATGGTCTGCTACTCAGTCGGTTTCGTCGCCGGCGCATTTTTTGCGCCCAAACTGCTTCTGCGCGTGGGTCACATTCGCAGCTTCGCAGCCCTTGCTGCACTCGCTGCGATGGCCTCCATCACCTATCCGCTTATCGATACGCTCTGGTTCTGGGGTGTTCTGCGCGCGCTGGGCGGCTTTGCTGTCGCGGCTCTGTTTGTAGCCATAGAGAGCTGGTTGAGTGCTGTGGCGAGCAATGATAACCGTGCTCGACTCTTCGCCTTGTATCAAATTGCTACCTACAGTGCCGCAGCGGGTGGCCAGCTTATTCTCGAGCCCGGCCTGGCGGCTGGCCCTAATGTTGCCTACAGCCTTGGCGCGCTGCTGTTGATGGCGGCGGTAATACCGCTATCGATCTCTCGACTGCATTCACCACCGCTTGAAGACTCCGCTAGCATGAGTCTGAAGCGTCTGTGGAACATCACGTCGCTGGGTCTGCTAACCGCTCTCGCTGCAGGCATCCTGATTAGTGGCTTCTACGCACTGGTACCGCTCTACGCAACACTAACCGGTGTCGCGACGGACGAGATCGGTAATCTGATGTCCATTGCAGTTATCAGCGCCATGATACTTGCCTGGCCTATCGGCTGGCTCTGTGACCGTGTCGAGCGCAGTCGGGTCCTGCTTATCATCGCCTTAGTGGCGGGTATTGCAGCCCTGCTAGCAGCCCTAGGCTCAGAGTGGGACTACGCGCTACGTGTTCTATTCCTGGCAATTATTATGGCGATTATTGCCAGCATCTATTCGATTGCAGTCGCTATAACCAACGATTTGGTTGACCCTAAAGACCGTATCGCCGCTAGCTCGACGCTGATGCTGAGTTACGGCTTAGGCAGCATCATCGGCCCAGCGGCGGGAGCTTGGCTGATGCAGGCACTGGCGCCTAGCGCGCTCTTCTTCGGATATGGCGCACTACTCCTGCTGCTTGGTGGATACACCCTCTATCGTCGTGGCCAGCAGGCTCCGGTTCCGGTGGAGGAGCAGGAGCACTTCGTGGTGGCGGTTCCGGAATCACAGGTTGCCTCCGAGTTTGACCCGCGTACTGAGGACATCGACGATGTGCCGCTGGAGGAGCTCATTCGAGATCCTGAGCCACCGGTAGAGATGGAAAGCGACGATGCTGAAAAACCTTAAGCAGCGGCGCCTAAGGTCAAAGCTATTGGAGCTGGCTAAGAGCGGCGACCTGCAGCTCTGGCCGAAAGTTCGGGATGGGCTAACAGTCGAAGATCTAACAGCCCCACTTGATGGCCACGCCTCTGCGCTTGAGCTCTGTATCGAGCAGGGTCAGGCGAAACTCCTGGGTGAGATTCTACATCGATTCCCCGAACTCAATGAGTCTCAGCTAAGTAGTGGCCAGCCAATTGTTGCGGCGGTTCTGGCATCCAAGCAGGCGTTATTGCTGCTCAGTGCCATGCTATCTCAGGGGTTAGGACCTGACACTGAGGTCGCTGGCAAGACGCTGGTTGAGCTTGCACTCCAGCATCCACCGGAGCAGGCGATGCTGCTTATCAACCGCTTAGCGCAGCACGGCGCTAGTCTCGATACTCCTAAGCTCCTAATCCACGCTATTCGCTCAGGGCATCAGCCGTTGGTGAAGTTTCTGGCCGATTCGGGTGCGCCGCTGGTGGTTGAGGGAGTTGACGGACTCGACCCAGAACTCGTTGCATTTGCTCAGCGCGCGATAGACGACAAGAAGATTCGGGATATGTGGGCTTGATATTTGGGGTCGGGAAATGCGGCTTTGCCGCACATCCCTTATATGGACCCACCCGTTTGTTGCAAGACCGTTTTGACTCGATAGAAGTAGATTGCACGCTTATATCCGGCCTCTCAGTTTGGGCGTATCCACCCGGGCCATTATGAGATGTGCTCTTGCTGTTCTTATCTCCTACCCGGCTTCTTGGTGAGCCACAGGGATCTTCAGATTTTCAGCAAGTCGATCTTATCTGTCGTGTCTTAACGTTCTGCGCAACTCTTTGGTTGGGTTTAACTCTATTTATCCTGCCTTGGGCAGGCTCCGTACTACGTTGGTTACAACGCTTTGTAATCTCTTTCGTTTACTAAGCAGCTCCAGGCGATACGGGCTAGCTTGTTTGCGATCGCTACCACGATCTTGTTTACGTGCTTGCCTGAAGCCCTCAAGCCTTGTGCCCACAAGCCAAGTCGGCTGCTTTCGGGGCATTTCTCTAGTGAGCGGTATGCAGCCCTCGCGCCGTGTACCAGTTGCTTGCGCAACTGTCGATTTCCTCGTTTACTGATCCCCAGTAACACGTCTTTACCACCGCTTGAGTGCTGGGCGGGCACCAAGCCTAACGAGGCGGCTAGGTCGCGACTGCCCCGGTATGATTGACCATTCCCCGCATACGCAACCAGCAAGGTCGATATGACTGGGCCTACACCAGGTATCGTCATCAACCGTTTACAGCGCGCATCAGACCTAGCGATCTTTTCGATCCGTGAGGTGTAGTAATCAACTCGATCATCACAGCGTAGCCACTCCTCTCTCAGATCAGCAATGATCTCTCTTAAGCTATAACTTAACCCGTTTGAAGCGTCCTCAAGTATCAACGCGACCTCGTAGCGAGTTGCAGCATGTCCGCGCTTTACTACGATGCCCTGTTCTGCAAGCAGTCCTCTTATCCGGTTGCCGGTGCGGGTTCGGTTGTTAACCGAGTCTTCGCGGACTCGGTGCAAAGCCTGTAGGTCAAGCTGTTCAGTTGTTTTGACGGCTACTACCGGTGCCTGCTCTCGGGACGCTGCCTCCGCAATCGCTGCGGCATCCCGTTTATCATTTTTATTAACCCGCACGTACGCCTTTACGTAGCCAGGCGGGATGATCTTCACATGATGGCCATACTGCTCGAACAACTTGGCCCAATAGTGAGCACCACCGCACGCCTCAATACCAATAATGCATTTGGGTTGTTTAGCTATAAACTTAGCGACCTCTGCGCGCTTGAGCTGACGCGAAAACGTCTGTTTACCACTGCTCGTCATACCGTGAGCTTGAAAAACACTCTTCGCCAGATCGATACCAATAATGCTAGTCTTATTCATGTGGACCCCCTTCTTGGATGCCGTACTTGATTGATCTTTCAAAACCAATCTTGGCACAGAGTGGGTGGGTCCATCACATTTCCTACATAGGCGACCCGTGGGATTAACCTATCGCCACTCGATGGCTGGGCAGCGATTCATCACCACTTGAACGCCGGCCGCTTCGGCACGTTCAGCAGCGGAGATTGGCATTACGCCGATCTGCAGCCAGACCGCTGGGATCTCTAGCTGCACAACCTGATCAACGACAGCGGCCGCTGCTTCGGAGTTAAGGAAGACATCGACCATATCGACAGCTACCGGCAGATCAGCCAGATCGGCTACCACCGTCTCGCCCAAAATTTCAGTTCCAGCGGCACGCGGATTAACAGGAATCACGCGTTTACCCCACTGCTGTAGGAGCTGCATAACGCGGTAGCTATCGCGGTGCGTTTTAGGACTCGCCCCCACCAGCGCAATGGTCTCAACGTTGGTTTTGAGGGAGTCGATTAGATACTGCTCATTCATGGATTTCACCACAGACCGGACAGCTCGCGTCGGCTCTCAATTTAAAGGTGCGCCAGTCCATTGTGAGCGCATCAACCATTAGCAAGCGTCCTACCAAGGGCTGACCGATATTCGCGAGCACTTTGAGCGCTTCAGCCGCCTGCACCGTCCCGACCATACCCACCAGCGGCGCAAACACGCCTGAGGTTGAGCAGTTCAGGTCAAGCTCCGCACTCTCTGGGTAGAGGCAGCGGTAACAAGGACTGCCCTCGCTGCGGGGGTCGTAGACGGTCACCTGACCCTCAAAACGAATCGCCGCACCGGACACGAGCGGCACTTTAGCGGCGTAACAGGCGCGATTCAGCGCGTGACGGGTGGAAAAGTTATCAGTGCAATCCACTACCAGGTCAACACTGCTGACCAGCTCGACCATGGTGGCCTCTTCTAAACGCTCGACGCGCACATCCACTTCAATATTTGGGTTGATACGCTTAATTTGCGCTGCAGCGGATTCCGCTTTGGGTTCACCGATGCTCTCAGTGGTATGAATGACTTGGCGCTGCAGATTGCTCAGTTCAACCGCATCATCATCAACGAGAACGAGCTTACCCACCCCAGCACTCGCGAGATAGAGCGCTACAGGAGAGCCCAAACCACCCAGGCCAAGAATCAACACGCTGGCATCTAGCCAAGCCTGCTGGCCGTGCATATCGATCTCTGGCAGAAGTAGATGACGACTGTACTGCAGAAGCTGCTGGTCGTTCACTGGGGTCCCCTTATCCTTCGCTACTGTTTTCATTCTAGATCTACAGGCTTGTTGTTAGCCCGGCCACCGTCCCGCGGTGACTCGCATGTTGCCACCAAAATCACGGCGCTGTCGAATATCGTCGAATCCGCGTTGGCGCATCAGTTCAGCAACCGCTTCGGCTTGGTCGTAACCGTGCTCCAGCGCCAGCCATCCCTCACTGTTGAGGTAACTCGGCGCGGTGTCGATGATCGATTCAATATCCGCTAAGCCTTTAGCTTCTGCAGTCAGCGCCGAGCGCGGCTCAAACCGCAAATCGCCCTGCGATAAATGCGGATCGATTGGATCTATGTAAGGGGGATTGGAGACAATTAGATCAAACTGGCCGCTCAGCGGCTCAAACCAACTCCCCTGCACAATTTGAACATTGGAGAGCTCAAGACGCCTTGCATTACGCTGTGCCAGCTCCACCGCTTCGCCGATTCGATCACAAGCCCAAACCTCCCAATCGGGGTGTTCACTCGCTAGAGCCAGGGCAATAGCGCCGGTGCCTGTTCCCAAATCAACAACACGTTTAGCATCGTCGCTACAAAGCTCCAACGCCTGCTCCACCAACACTTCGGTATCGGCGCGAGGAATTAGGGTGCTGGGATTCACTTCCAGCTCAAAGGTCCAGAAGGCCCGTGTACCGAGTAGATGCGCAATTGGCACACCGGCACGGCGCTGTTTGAGTAGGTCAGAGAAACGCGCCTGCTGCTCGTCACTCAGTTCACGTTCGGGCCAGGTGTACAGATAGGTACGGTTCTGTTGCAAGACATCGCACAGCAGATGTTCAACATCCACCTTGGCGTCCTCGCCCTCAAGCGTGCTAGCAAGCTGCAGCGCCGCGTCGATACGCATTAGCCAGCGTCAGACAGAGCGCTAAGCTGCTCCGTCTGGTACTCCTGCAACAGCGAATTGAGCACTTCGTCCAGGTCGCCCTGCATCACCTCATTGAGCTTATAGAGCGTCAGGTTGATACGGTGATCGGTGATACGACCTTGAGGGTAGTTATAGGTGCGAATACGCTCCGAGCGATCACCGCTGCCGACCAGACTCTTACGTGTGCTGGCCTGAGCCGCCTGCTCTTTCTCTATCTGCGCCTGTTGTAGGCGTGAAGCGAGCAGACCCATCGCCTTAGCACGGTTCTTGTGCTGCGAGCGCTCCTCCTGGCACTCCACCACCACACCGGTTGGGATGTGAGTAATACGGATAGCTGAGTCGGTCTTGTTGACGTGCTGACCACCGGCACCCGAGGCGCGGAAGGTATCGACACGTAGGTCCGCCTTATTGATCTCGATCGCTGCGGACTCGTCCAGCTCTGGCATTACCGCAACGGTACAGGCCGAGGTGTGAATACGCCCCTGGGACTCCGTCTCGGGGACACGCTGTACGCGGTGTGCGCCGGATTCAAACTTCAAGCGTGAATAGACGTTGTCGCCACTGACGCGTGCGATCACCTCTTTAAAGCCACCATGTTCGCCTTCGTTGGCGCTAACGATCTCAACACGCCAGCCAGAACGCTCCGCATAACGCGAATACATGCGGAACAGGTCACCCGAGAAGATTGCTGCCTCATCGCCACCGGTTCCTGCACGGATCTCAAGAAAGACGTTGCGATGATCGTTGGGATCTTTAGGCAGTAGCAAGATCTGCAGCTCGGCTTCCAGGCGCTCTTCGGTGGCCTTGGCCTCCTGCAGCTCCTCTTTCGCCATCTCACGCAGATCGGCGTCATCCTCTTGCAACATCAGGTTAGCGGTCTCTTGGTCTTCTACCGCCTGCTGCCACTGTTTAAACGCTTCAACGACGGGCTCGAGCTCCGAGTACTCCATCGAGTACTCGCGGAACTTCTTTTGGTCGCTGATCACATCGCCGTCGCTGAGCAGCGCGGCGAGCTCTTCAAACCGATCAACGAGCGACTCCAGTCGCAGCTTTATTGACTCTTTCATAAGATGCTTACACTTAGCTTTTTTAAGGGCTCTAGATTAATAGGTTAGCGGCGCTAATCGCGCGACTGAGCGTCGAGCTTGAATAGCTCAGCAGCTAGAGCCTGCAGATCATCACGCCCATCGGCAGAGGCCTGGCGCAGCTGCACACTCGGTTGGTGCAAAAACTTGTTGGTGAGACCGTGTGCAAGGCGTTTCATCACCTCTTCGGCCGGCTTTCCTTGCTCTAGTTGACGCAGCGCGCGCGCCAACTCCTCTTCAGCGAGCTGGGTATGCTTGGCGCGCAGCTGTGTAAGGGTATCCACCGCTTCAAGCTCGCGCAGCTGACGCATGAACTGCCCCGCACCCTGCTCAATCAGCTGTTCAGCCTCTTGCGCAGCATCCTGGCGGGAGCGCTGGTTCTCTTCGATCACCTCGGTCAGGTCATCAACTGTGTAGAGGTAGACATCTTCTAGCTCGCCCACTTGCGGCTCGATATCACGAGGTACCGCGATATCCACCATAAACATCGGTGCATGGCGGCGTTTTTTCAGTGCCGTTTCAACGCTGCCTTTGCCCAGTATCGGCAGCTGGGATGCGGTAGAGGAGATCAGAATATCCGCGTTAGCCAGCTCTTCAGGTATCTGAGAGAACTCAATCGCCTTTCCCCCCACCTCTTCGGCCAGCGTAAGTGCTCGGCCCAATGTTCGGTTAGCGATGGTAATGGAGCGAACACCTGCCTGTTTGAGGTGACGGGCAACCAGCTCTATCGTCTCACCCGCGCCGATCAATAGCGCGCGGCTCTCGCCGAGATCAGCGAAGATATGTTGCGCCAAACTCACTGCCGCATAGGCAACTGACACTGGGTTTTGCCCTATGCTCGTTTCGGTGCGCACCTGTTTGGCAACAGAGAAGGTGTGGCGGAACAGGCGACCCAGTTCCGCATGCAGACGACCGGCGTCTTGTGAAACAGAGAAAGCGTTCTTCAACTGACCAAGAATCTGTGGCTCGCCCAGCACGAGCGAGTCCAGCCCCGCGGCGACGCGCATCATGTGCTGTGCGGCCGACTGGTCCCAATGTTCGTACGAGCACTCTTTGAGTTGCTGTGGGTCCACCTGGTGATAATCCGCCAGCCACTGCAGTAGTTGCGCCGACTGCTCGCCCTCTAAGCTGCAGTAGAGTTCGGTGCGGTTACAGGTGGAGAGAATCGCCACTTCACTCAACTTCGCCTCATCGCACGCCTTAGCAACGGCCTCGGCCAGATGCTCAGGCGCAAACGCCACCCGTTCGCGAATATCGACCGGTGCGGTTTTGTGATTGATGCCGAGTGCAAGCAGTGCCATTAACGATTCAGAGTCCGTTGGAACAGGTCATAGAAAATGTGGCGCATATCATACACTTTATAGCGCTTTTGAATAAGTCCCCACAATGTGATCATTAGCAGCATAAAGTGACGTAGCTAGTCAGTAGCGAACAGTTACGCAATGACAACGTCTCACAGTTTTTCTATAGTGAGAAAAAAACCTAAGGAGTGACCGGATTGTTCACCGGTATTCGACCCAGCCTCGGCCTCACTATTGCGCTCCTATGCGGTTGCGCACCTGTTCAGACGCAGAGCAATCCCAATACGGATCCGTCCGATGCGACTGAGGTTAGCGTCGAATACGTGCCGGGTGAGCTGAATGAAGAGTCACTGCTAGACCTCTTGACCGCTGAGCTAGCGGGCCAGCAGCGTGACTTCAATACCGCCTATGAGCTCTACCTACGACAGGCTCAGCTAAACCGCTCTTCCGAGCTAGCAGAGCGCGCCACGCGCATCGCGCAGTTCAATCGCGATCCACAAGGCGTGTTAACAGCCGCGCGTCTGTGGCAAGAGATCGAGCCCGAAGCCGCCGAACCGCCACAAATTCTGATTAATATCCTGCTACACGAGGCACGCTTTGCCGAGGCATTTGAGCTGCTGCGCTCCCAACCTAGCTTCGGTGCCGAGATACTGCTCGTGATCGAGTCTCTGCTCGATACCTTCGATGAAGAGAGTGCCACCGAACTGGCCGAGCTTTTACAGCAGCGTCTGGATGCATCCCCGGAACAACTCGATCTACTGCTGGTACTGGCGCGCGTTCAGCTTCTGCGCCAAGAGGAGACCGCGGCTCTCAACCTGCTCAACCGTGGATTAGCGGTAGAACCCGAGCAACCCGACCTGATCGTTGAGAAGGCTCAACTGTTACGCAACGTCTTCTCAGACTCTGAACAGGCGTTGGCACTCGTGGAGTCAGCGCTGTCGAGCAACCGTGATCACCGCCAACTGCGGGCGGTGCATGTTCAACTGCTACTGGAGCTCAAACCCGACTCGGTTCAGATGGCAGTAGAGCGTGCGATTGATCAGGCTGATCGCGACCCGCAGCTGATCTACTACTACGCACTGCTGCTGCTCGAAAACGAGCAGCCCCAGCAGAGCCTTGTGCTACTTGACGAACTGATTAGCCGAGACCCTGCACGAACTGACTTAAATCTCTATATAGGCGTCAATCAAGCGGCGTTAGGCAATCGCGAAGCTGCAATCGAGGCCTTTGGTAAGGTGGAGAGCGGCGACCTGCTGTTCAATGCGGTTAGCCGCGCACTGGAGCTGTTCGAGATTGAAAGCGAATATGAGCGTGCTGAGACGCTGGTGAAAAATGCACGCGAGAGTGATGTAGAGCGAGCCTCTCAACTCGCCGTAATCTTCGCCCGCTGGGCTGGCGACAACGGCGAGCTTGAGCGCGGACTGGAGTACCTCAACGAGCGGCTTAAAGAGGATCCTAATGACGTTAGCTTACTCTACTCACGCGCGTTGATGGTCGAACCGATTGATCATCAGCAGATGCTTGATGATCTCGAGCGCGCTTACGCGTTAAACCCTGACAATGCGGGCACGCAGAACGCCCTGGGCTACTCGCTGCTGGAGCACTCTGATGATTATCAGCGTGCTTATGAGTTAATCGAGAGTGCTCTCTCTGAAAGTCCAGATGATCCAGCTTACCTCGATTCGATGGGCTGGGCGCTGCACAAACTTGAGCGTAATAGCGAGGCTCTGCCCTACTTGGAGCGTGCGTTTGAACAGATGCCCGACCCTGAGGTCACGTCGCACCTGATTATCGTGCTGACGCAGTTAGGTGAGTTAGAGCGTGCGCAAGAGCTACTCGTTGAGCAAGAGGAGCTTCACCCCGGCAATGAAGACTTGGCGGAGGCGCGTCGATGGCTAGAGCGTTAATCCTCATTTTCACGCTCTTTTTGACGGGCTGTTCAACCTATATGCAAGCACCGCCGAATACCGGTGTTAATGGTGCGCCATCGAATGAGTTCACCGCCAGTGGCAAGCTAGGCATTCGAAGTGATGAGGTGAATGAATCAGCACGCTTCAACTGGATCCAGCAGGGTAACGATTACGAAATTGAGCTGTTAGACCCCTTTGGTCGTCAGGTGATGGATTTGGTTGGTGAGACCGGTCAGGTGGTTCTGCGCTCAACCAATCAGCCCCAACCACAGGTTGCCCGCACCCCCGAGGAGCTGATGCAACAACTGCTAGGTTGGCAAGTGCCTGTTGCGCCTGCGCGCTACTGGATACAGGGACACCCCGCTCCGGGCATAGCGTTCGAAACGGCAGGGCTGAACCAGTTTAATCAGCTCGGTTGGCAGATCGATATACTTACCTTGCAGCAGACCCCAGCGGGGCTATCGCTGCCGCGCAAAGTACGACTGAGCCATGAGGACCTGCGTCTGACGCTGATTATCAGCAATTGGCAGTTTAATCCGGCTATCTAAGTTTGTCAGGCCAAGACCCGACCTACTCTGGCCCAATTCTTCGTAGGTCGCCTCTAGAGGCGACATATGCTAGTGGCGAACATGCCTCTGGCGGACCGCTCGTACGAGGGATGTACGCCAAAGGCGTATTTCCCGAAAAGCGTTTAGTCGGATGAATACTCGACAAACCAATATCCTCACTAAAACTGCAACAATCCGTAAAAGTGAACAAAAAACAACCAGCCAAGGGTTGTTTTTAACGCTCTCTACTTTAAAATACGCGCCTCCTGACACAAGGTGGGATGCCACACTTTGATACAGGGGTATAGCCAAGTTGGTAAGGCACTGGATTCTGATTCCAGCATTCGTAGGTTCGAGTCCTGCTACCCCTGCCATTTATTATGACAAACCGCCGACCACAAGCTTCACTAATCCCGACTGACGAACACGAGAAGGTACTGTCTGTGTCCAAGATGATGGTGTTTACCGGAAACGCGAATCCGGAACTAGCCGAAAAGGTTGTCGAGCGTCTCGACATTCCGATGGGTAAAGCAAACTGTACCCGCTTTAGCGACGGTGAAGTGAGCGTTGAGATTCAGGAGAACGTCCGCGGCAAGGACGTCTTTATTATTCAGTCGACCTGCGCGCCAACCAACGACAACCTGATGGAACTGGTTGTATTCGTTGATGCGATGCGCCGCGCGTCGGCAACCCGTATCACTGCCGTTATCCCGTACTTCGGTTACGCCCGCCAGGATCGCCGTCCGCGCTCAGCTCGTGTAGCGATCAGCGCGAAAGTTGTTGCGACTATGCTGGCTACCTGTGGTGTAGACCGCGTACTCACAGTTGATCTGCACGCCGACCAGATTCAGGGTTTCTTTGATATCCCGGTTGATAACGTTTACGGCTCACCGGTACTGCTAGACGATATCGTTGATCAGAACTACGACGATATCGTTGTAGTCTCTCCAGACGTGGGCGGTGTGGTACGTGCGCGAGCAGTGGCAAAACAGCTGGATACTGACCTAGCAATCATCGACAAGCGTCGTGAGCGCGCTAACGAATCTCAGGTGATGAACCTGATCGGTGACGTTGAAGGCCGTACCTGTCTGCTGGTCGATGACATGTGTGATACAGCAGGCACTCTATGTAAGGCAGCAAAGGCACTGAAAGAGAATGGCGCGAAGCGCGTTGTCTCTTACGTGACGCACCCTGTTCTTTCAGGTCCTGCGATCGACAACATCACCAACTCAGAGCTGGATGAACTGGTTGTAACCGATACGATTCCACTGAGTGACGCAGCCGCAAAATGTGCTAAAATCCGCCAGCTTTCGTTGGCGCCCATGTTGGCTGAAGCGGTTCGCCGCGTTTGTAACGAAGAATCTATCAGCGCAATGTTCCGTTAAGAACATCCGCTGTAGGCTGGTGTGAACCAGCAAACCGGTCCCGTAAGGGAAACCAAGGCTGTATGCATCTGGTCGCGGGTGTATGCAGTTTTTAACTTTATATAGGTAACAAAATGTCTAATTTTACTCTTAATGCTGTAGCCCGCGAAGATCAGGGGAAAGGTGCGAGCCGCCGCCTGCGCAAAGCTGGCCAGGTTCCAGCAATTGTTTACGGTTCTGCTGAGCCACTGAACATCTCTCTGGAAGCACGCGAATTGACCAAAGCGCTGAACAACGACGCTTTCTTCTCGTCACCAATCACTCTGAGCGGTGCCGGCGAAGGCCAGACTGTAATCATCAAAGATCTGCAGCGTCACCCAGCTAAGCCAATCATCCTGCACGCTGACTTCCAGCGCATCGATGAGAGCAAGAAGATCAAGATCCGCGTTCCTCTGCAGTTCGTTAACTTCGAAAAATCAGCTGCTTCTAAAGCATCTGGTAAGTTCGCTGCTGAAGCTGCAGTTGTTGAAGTAACTTGTCTGCCAAAAGATCTGCCAGAAGCAGTTCAGTGTGACCTGTCTAAGATCGAAATGGGCCAGATCGCTCACTTGTCTGACATCACTCTGCCAGAAGGTGTTGAGATCGTTGCACTGCGTCGCGGCGAAGACCACGACCAGGGTATCGGCTACTGCTACGCTCCACGTGGCGCACGCGCAGCTAAGTAAGCCCGCGTAAATAGGCGCTGGCGTTATGGATCGGATTAGTCTGATAGTTGGCCTCGGTAACCCCGGGGCCCAGTATGAGAAGACCCGCCATAACGCAGGCGCTGAGCTGGTTGAGCAGCTTGCTGCTCAACACAGCACCTCACTGAAGGCCGAGAGCAAACACTTCGGACTACACGCCAAGATTCATTTCGACGGTCACCCCGTCCATCTGTTGGTTCCAACCACGTTTATGAATCGCAGCGGCAAATCAGTCGCAGCGCTGGCGAATTTTTTCAAGATTGAACCCCAAGCGATATTGGTTGCTCATGATGAGCTCGATATCCCACCCGGTGTTGCGCGCCTGAAAAAAGGCGGCGGCCATGGTGGACACAACGGCCTGCGGGACATCATTGCCCAGCTGGGCAACAACAAAGATTTTTATCGTCTGCGTCTAGGTATCGGCCATCCAGGCAGTGCCAAAGAGGTCGCTAATTTTGTGCTCCAGCGTGCACCGCTGTCAGAGCGCGACCAGACGCAGCAGGCAATTGATGAGTCGTTACGCCACCTACCAACCGCTGTTAAAGGCGACTGGCCGCGCGCGATGAATCACTTACACACTTTCAAAGCGACGGTTTGATAACCCGTTTAATAGATAGCTTAATAGGACAGACCCATGGGTTTTAAATGCGGTATTGTTGGCCTGCCCAACGTAGGTAAATCAACACTCTTCAACGCGCTGACTAAGGCGGGTATCGATGCTGAGAACTTCCCGTTCTGTACCATCGAACCAAACTCCGGCATCGTACCTATGCCCGACCCACGTCTGAATGCGCTTGCAGAGATTGTTAAGCCTGAACGCATTATGCCAACCACCATGGAGTTCGTGGATATTGCAGGTCTGGTTGCCGGTGCATCACGCGGCGAAGGCCTGGGCAACAAATTCTTGGCAAACATCCGCGAGACTGACGCGATCGCGCACGTAGTGCGTTGTTTTGAAGATGAGAACGTTATCCACGTAGCCAACCGTATCCACCCACTGGAAGATATCGAGACAATCGATCTTGAATTGGCGATGGCCGACCTTGAGTCGTGCGAGAAGCAGCTCCAGCGCGTGCAGCGCACTGCCAAGGGTGGCGACAAAGACTCCATCAAGCAGAAAGAGCTGCTCGAGAAGCTGATTCCTCATCTCTCAGAAGGTCATGCCGTACGCGGCCTCGAGTTGAACGAGGATGAGCAGAAGACGGCGAAAGGTTTCCACCTACTCACCACCAAACCCACCATGTATATCGCCAACGTTGCGGAAGATGGTTTTGAAGATAACCCACACCTAGATGCTGTGCGTGAATACGCGGCTAAAGAGGGTGCAGAAGTTGTCGCGATCTGTAACAAGCTCGAGTCTGAAATTTCTGAACTAGAAGATGATGAGAAGCTCGAGTTTCTGCAGGAGATGGGCATGGAAGAGCCAGGCCTGGACCGGGTGATCCGTGCTGGCTACCAGCTGCTGGGTCTGCAGACCTACTTCACCGCAGGTGTCAAAGAGGTGCGTGCCTGGACAGTTAAGATCGGCGCAACGGCGCCTCAGGCAGCGGGCGTGATCCACACTGACTTCGAAAAGGGCTTCATCCGAGCTGAAACTATCAGCTACGATGATTACATTGAGCACAAGGGTGAACAGGGTGCCAAAGCGGCCGGCCGTGCGCGCCTGGAAGGTAAAGAGTACATCGTTCAAGATGGCGATGTGATTCACTTCCGCTTTAACGTTTAGCTCGCTTAAACAGGCAGAAACTGATCATTAATTGAGCAGTTTCTGGTGTAAATAAAAAGCCCGATCGAGCACCTCGCTTTTATCGGGGTTTTTGCTCTCAGAACCTCAATTTTTCCTTTGGATTCTATTGACATAGATAGCCCCAAAAGGAATAATTTGCGGCCTTGAAAGCACGGCAATGTAGCTCAGTTGGTTAGAGCAACGCATTCATAATGCGTGGGTCACAGGTTCGAATCCCGTCATTGCCACCACTTTCTCACTAGGGGTATAGCCAAGTGGTAAGGCAGGAGGTTTTGATCCTCCCATGCGCAGGTTCGAGTCCTGCTACCCCTGCCATCCTCCTCCTACTTGGAGAGGATATGAGAGAAGCTTTCAAACCGGCAATGTAGCTCAGTTGGTTAGAGCAACGCATTCATAATGCGTGGGTCACAGGTTCGAATCCCGTCATTGCCACCACTACAGGGGTATAGCCAAGTTGGTAAGGCACTGGATTCTGATTCCAGCATTCGTAGGTTCGAGTCCTGCTACCCCTGCCATTTCTGACGTTAATAACGACAGCGTCTAAAACTAGAATTTCGCTACGAACTCTAGACGAGAACCTACGAAGTAGGTTCGCACCGAGCGCACTTGTGCGCGACAAACAACGGCGAAGCCGTTGGCCCCCGAAGGGGTGAGCCGTGCAGCGGCGAATAATCCTGCTACCCCTGCCATTTCTACCGTCAAACCGACGAAGTAGCTTCGCACCAAACTTTCATGATTGCTAATCTGCGACTAGTCTTAATAGACAGAATTACGCCTGTCGGGAAACTATGTCACAAGCCCACTCCACCTTCTCGTTGCTGGACCAGATGTCGCGCTCTCAAGCCGAGCGCCGCAGCTATGTTGACATACTGTTTTCCGGATTTGACTCATCAGTTAGCGATGGACTCCTATCTCTTCTGCGCAGTGCTGGGCTATCCCCTCGCGGTCGCGTGGTTCACAACAAACTTGAACTAATCGAAGCCCTCGGTGATCGCAGTTGGGATATGCTGTTTGCGCGGACCGCAGACAACTGCGCGTTAAAGCCTGTGGAGATCTGCCAAACGCTACTGAACGAGAGCCGAGAGATCCCTGTTATTCAACTCGCCGAAGAGCCCAACTATAGTGATCAGCAGGCCGCCATTCAGAGGGGCGTTGCGTTTCTCCTGCCAGAGCAGGCTCACGACCTAATCATCACGCGTGCGACCCAGCTGTTTGAACGGCAGAAACAAAATCGTCGCCTGCACACATTGGAGCTGGGTTTAGAGCATATGGCCAAGCTCAATCGACGCCTCAGCGAAGAGTCCACTCTAGCTATTGCCGCCATTCAAGAGCACAGTATCGTTGAGCCCAACAGCACCTTTGTGTCTCTCTTCCAGCTCAGCACACGTAGCTTGGCTGAAACGCCACTCACCCGACTCTTTACCTCAGAGAGTCTAAAAACTGTCGAAGCTACCCTGAAAAGTGCGACCGCGTCACTGCACGAGACGCTGACACTGCGAGACTCTCAGGGTACCGAGTTCAGTGCCAGCGTTGAGATCTATCCAGCCACACCGGATCGGCCAAAGCTCAGACCACTCTACATCGATCCGATGGCGCTCAGCGCGAAGACAAGCGCTAGCGAGCCAGGTGAGCACAGCCTAGTTACTGAAGCAGAGTTTGTTCAGCATCTTGAGGCCCAACTACATCAGGCATCCGCCGGCGGGCACGACGCATTTCTGCTCTACTTTCGCGTTGAAACCCTACCCTCAACGACCGATTCTTCTCTGCTTCAGCAGATACGGTCGGCGTTGATAAAGCAGCTAACACCGCTAAAGCAGTTCCATACCCTAGCGATTCTCAATAATCTGGATATTGCGGTACTGATCAATAACCCTGACCGAACTATCGCGAAGAGTTTTGCGCAGACGATTCAAAGTAAACTCAGTCGAAGTCAGTTCCAGTGCCCTGCAGGAGTCACTTCGCTATCGCTGGGAATAGGTATCAGCCCAATCAATGACAACTCTCCAGCCGCGAGCGAACTGCTGCTGCGTGCCGAGAGCTCTGTTCGCACACTCGGGGATCAAGAGAGCGCTCATGCAGCGTTCACCAACCCAGTGCAGCACCAAATTCAAGTTGATGGAGCAACTAAAGAGCTAGAGGAGGCAATTGCTGATCACAAGCTCAAGCTGCTCTATCAACCTCTCGTCAGCTTGAGTGAGGAGAGCGTAGAGCGCAGTTACGAAATATTGGTGCGCATGAGTGATGGACCTAACCAGGATAAGCTACCGGCGCAATTCCTCTCCAGTCTTGAGCATGCTCGAGTCATGGTGAAGCTCGATCGCTGGGTGGTGGAACAGAGCCTGCTTGCTCTGCAGCGTCAGATTGGCCCTGACCGGGAGCTGTCGATCTTCATTAACCTTGCGCGGCGCACGCTGAAGAGCAGCTCATTCGCCACCTGGTTCGCAACGCAGCTCGATGAACTGAGCCTGAGCGGTAACTTCATTACCGTGGAACTGAGCGAATCTGACGTTGCTGCTGATATGGAGAATGCACTGCGGCTGGTTGAACAGCTTCGCCTCAAAGGCATCGGGATCTGCATCAAGCACTTTGGGTGTTCGACCAGTTCAGGCAAAGTCTACGCTAAGATTAAACCCGACTTTATTAAGATCGATGGCGCTTTTATTGAAGAGCTGGAGTATCCGGATCGCGGCCCTAGGGCGATCAGGCGCCTGCTTGAACCGATTGAGAGAGGCAGAACCAAAGTGATCGCCCCGCTTATTGAGGATGCCGCTATGCTGCCCGAGCTCTACCGTATGGGATTCGATCTGGTGCAGGGCTACTACCTGCAACCGCCTCAGGAAGAGATGCGCTACGAATACTTCGAGTAGGTCGCCCATTGAGGCGACACTTAGCGGTTAACCGACGTCGCGGTCGCGGAAACCGATTAGGTAGAGGATGCCATCCAGACCAAGATTGCTGATCGACTGCTTGGCACTCTCACGCACCAGCGGCTTGGCACGAAAAGCAATACCTAAGCCGGCTATCGACAACATCGGCAGGTCGTTGGCACCATCGCCCACCGCAATAGTCTGCTCGAGGTGAATACCCTCACGCTTTGCAATTTCGCGCAGCAGTTCAGCCTTACGCTCGCCATTTACGATGCGGCCGGTCACTTCACCGGTCACCTTACCGTCAACAATATCCAGCTCATTGGCATGAATGTAATCAAAGCCAAACTTCTCTTGCAGATGGCGGGCAAAGTAGGTGAAACCGCCGGAGAGGATCGCGGTTTTGTAGCCTGTCAGCTTCAACTGCGTCATCAGTTCTGGAAGACCTTCGGTCACTGGAAGGCGCTCTGCGATCTGCTGCAGTACGGACTCATCAAGACCTTTTAGCAGCCCAACACGGCGCCGGAAACTCTCGTTGAAATCGAGCTCACCGCGCATCGCGGCTTCGGTGATTGCGACTACCTGATCGCCTACACCCGCCTCTTTTGCCAGCTCATCAATTACTTCAGCTTCAATTAGCGTAGAGTCCATATCGAAGACCACCAGACGGCGGTTACGACGATAGATATCATCACGCTGGAAAGCGATATCCACATCCAACTCAGATGAGAGCTTCATCAGCGACTCACGCAGCGAGGCCTCATCCTGAGGCATATCGCGCACAGAGAACTCAACACAGGCCTTGCTGTGCCCAGAATCGACATCATCCACCGGAATACGGCCCGAGAGACGACTTATATTATCGATATTGAGATTGTGACTGGCGGCCACATTAGTGACGCCGGCAATGTGCTCGGCGCGGATACGACGCGCCAGCAACGTAATGATATGACGCGACTTACCCTGCGCAGATACCCAGCGCTGGTACTCTTCTTTAGTGATCGGCTCAAACCGTACTACCATGTCCAGTTCGTGCGCTTTGAATAGTAGATCGCGCAGAAGCGGAGAGGACTCTGCTGCTTCAGGCACATTGATCAGTAGGCCGAGTGAGAGATTATCGTGAATAACCGCCTGGCCGATATCCAAAATATCAATCTGATACTCTGCCAGAATGGCTGTAACCGCCGAGGTCACACCCGGCTTATCGGTACCCGATAGGGTTAGAAGTATCAGTTCGCTCATCACTCAACTCTTAACAGACGAATTTGCGGCGCAGTATACCTAGGCAAGGCGGGCTCGGCTATCGTTTGCCGCGCCCTTTCCCACTCTTTGAAGAGGATCGAGCGCCTGATTTTCCACCAGGCTTTCCGCCAGAGCGGCTACCCGATTTACCTCCAGATTTGCCGGCAGAGTCGCGCCCCCCGCGTCCACCGGAACCGCCGGGCTTACCACCTTTGCCGCCCTTCTTCTGATCGAACAGACCCATCGCCATGCGTTCACGCACTGAGGGTTTTTTCTGCGGCTTCTGCTCACTCTCCAACAGTTCAAAGTCGATCTTGCGCTCGTCCAGTGTCACCGCGGCCACGCGAACTTTGAGCGGGTCGCCCAGTTTAAAGACTCGGCGTGTACGCTCACCAACTAAGCGCTGTTTGTCAGCCTCAAAGTGGTAGTAGTCACTCGGCAGACTGGTGATATGCACCAGGCCATCGACATAGAGGTCGTTCAACTCAACGAATACACCGAAGTTCGTAACCGCCGAAACGACACCCTCAAACTCCTCGCCAATCTGGCCCGACATGTACTCACATTTGAGCCAGGAGGTGACATCCCGTGTAGCCTCATCGGCACGGCGTTCGGTCATCGAACAGTGCTCACCGAACTGCAGCATCTGCTCCATACCATAATCAACGGTGAACGCCGAGTTAGCTGTAAACTTATCAGGACGATCGATCATTGAGCTGCGCTTGTTGGAGTGAATAGCGGAGCGAATCAGCCGATGCACCAACAGATCGGGGTAGCGACGAATCGGAGAAGTGAAGTGGGTGTACGCATCATAAGCCAGACCGAAGTGACCCTCGTTATCAGGGCTGTAGACCGCCTGCTGCATGGAGCGCAGCATCATCGTCTGAATGATATGACGGTCAGGACGCTCTTCGATAACCTCAGCGAGGCGCAGGTAATCCTTCGGCTCTGGCGTCTCGCCGCCCGGCAGATTCAAGCCCAGTTCACCTAGGAAGGCACGCAGGTTAGTTAGCTTCTGCTCTTTCGGACCCTGGTGAATACGGTAGATGCCTGGTTTTTTGTTCTTCTCCAGGAAGTGAGCAGTGGCAACGTTAGCCGCCAGCATGCACTCCTCAATCAGCTTGTGCGCGTCGTTGCGCTGGATCGGCGTGATACGTTCTATCTTGCGATCCTCGCTGAAGATGATGCGCGTCTCGGTGGTATCGAAGTCGATCGCTCCGCGGCTATCACGAGCCGAGCGCAAACGATGATAGAGGCCATAGAGTGTCTCAACCGGTTTTACCACATCGGCATACTCTTGGCGCAGCGCTTTACCCTCGTCAGAATCGGGCTCAGTCAGCATGCTCGCCACTTTGGTGTAGGTGAGGCGTGCCTTGGAGTTAATTACACCCTCATAGAACTTGTAGTCCCCCAGAGAACCGTCGCGCTTGATCGTCATCTGACAGACCATCGCGAGACGGTCGACTTTCGGGTTTAATGAGCAGAGACCGTTGGAGAGCAGCTCTGGTAACATCGGCACAACAAAACCGGGGAAGTAGACCGAGTTACCGCGATTGATCGCCTCCTCGTCCAGCGCAGTGCCGGGGCGGACATAATAGGAGACATCGGCAATTGCGACCCAGAGGCGCCAGCCGCCAAGACGCTTCTTCTCTGCATAGACGGCGTCGTCAAAGTCACGCGCGTCTTCGCCATCAATAGTTACAAAGGGCAGATGACGCAGATCGATACGGTTGAGTTTATCCTCTTCGCGCACCTCCGGCGTCAGCTCACCAATCTCTTGATGAACTTTGTCACTCCACTCGTTGGGAATATCGTGGTTGTGAATCGCGACCTGGATCTCCATCCCCGCTGCTAGGTGATCACCCAGTACTTCGACCACCTGCGCACGAGCAGGCTGACGCTTACCCGGCTGCTGAATAATCTCAACCACAACCAGTTGACCATCTTCGTAAGTCAGCCCAGATGTAGGATCAGGAATAATCATCACCTGGTTAGTGATGCGCTGGTTCTCAGGGATCAGCGTGCCGAAACCGTTCTGGCCATCAAAGCGCCCCACTAGCTTACGGGTAGAGCGCTCGATCACTTCGATAATGCGCCCTTCTGGACGCCCTCGCTGGTCTAAACCAACCTGCTGTACCAGCACCTTATCGCCGTCAAAAACCTCTTTCATCTGACGTGCGTGGATATAGAGGTCGTCTCCACCCGCTTCAGGTTTCACGAATCCGAAGCCGTCGCGGTGACCGATGACGCGTCCAGCTATCAGATCCATCTTCTCAATCAGACAGAACTGATTCCGACGGTCAGTAATGAGCTGTCCGTCACGGCACATCGCTATAAGACGACGGCGCACCGCTTCACGGTCATCCTCATGGTTGAGTTTTAGCTCGTCACAGAGGTGCGCGTGACTAATTGGAGCCCCCCACTTACGCAGAAACTCCAGAATAAAGTCACGGCTCGGCACTGGCCGATCGTACTTCTGGGCTTCATCTTTTGCTTGAGGGTCGTTATCGCGCCAATTCTTTGCCATGCGGGTCTCTATATTCTCTCTTTTAATCAATAGTCTTAGTTTGGATCTTTTGCGATTGAGTTGCCAGTGTCTTGTCGCCTCTGTAGGAGGGATATCCGCTAAGCGGATGTCGCGACCCCAGAAACAAAAAGCCGGCTAGAAAGCCGGCTTTGAAGTCGAAATTTAAGGCATCTCGTCCACTTCGGTTTCTTCTTTCGGTGGAGGAATGAGATCCTCTTTGGTGATATTCATCGCCAGGAGCAGATTGGCAGCCACATAGATCGATGAGTAGGTACCCACACCAATACCGACTAGCAGCGCCGTGGCAAACCCATGGATACTCTCGCCACCAAAAATGAATAGCGCTATCAACACCAGCACCGTGGTCAACGAGGTTACCAAGGTTCTGCTAAGCGTTTGTGACAGCGACGCATTCATGATCTCAACGGTATCGGCGACACGCATAATGCGGAAGTTTTCGCGAATACGGTCAAACACAACGATGGTATCGTTGAGCGAGTAACCGATAACTGCCAACACCGCCGCCAGCACCGTGAGGTCGAAGTCGAGCTGGAGGATCGAGAAGATGCCGAGAACCAGTGTTACGTCATGTACCAGCGCCAGTACCGCACCGAGCGAGAACTTGAACTGGAAGCGGAACGCTAGGTAGAGCATGATCATCGCCAACGCCAGCAGCATGCCAAGGCCGCCCTGCTCACGCAGCTCTTCACCAACCTGCGCACCCACATACTCGCTACGACGCAACTCTACAGACTCACCGCCAACCGTCAGCGCTTCAACGACTTTGTCACCGAGCTTCGGATCGTGGGTTTCACCCAGGCGAATCAGCACATCGGTACTAGCACCAAAGGTCTGTACCACCGCATCGTCGAAGCCCGCATCCGTCAACTGACCACGAATCGCATTTAGATCCGCCGCCTGCTCGTAGCCCACTTCCACCAAGCTACCGCCAGTGAAATCTAGACCGAATCGCAGACCGTTGATCGATAGCGACGCAACCGATGCAAGCAGTAGGATTGCAGAGATAATAGCCAGCAATTTACGCGGGCCCATGAAATTAATGATTCTTTCTTTTTCAGCCATGACCCGCTCCTAGATTTTCACCGACTTGATCTGCTTACCGCCATAGATGAAGTTAATCATCATGCGGGTCACCAAAATCGCCGTGAACATTGAGGTCAAAATGCCGACCGATAGCGTAATCGCAAAGCCTTTCACCGGGCCTGTACCCATCGCAAACAGAATCACTGCAGCAAGCAGGGTTGTTACGTTGGCATCAAGGATGGTGGTAAAGGCGCGCGCAAAGCCGGAGTGAATTGCCGACTGTACTGGCATACCGATCTTCAGCTCCTCTTTGATGCGCTCGAAAATCAGCACGTTCGCGTCCACCGCCATACCGACGGTCAATACGATACCGGCAATACCCGGCAGCGTCAGTGTGGCCGAGAGTATCGACATCACTGCAACCAGCAACACCAGATTAAGCGTTAGCGCGATATTCGCTACCAGACCAAAGACCTTGTAGTAAACCAGCATGAACAGCAGTACCAGCGCGAAGCCGATCTGTACCGACAGCGTACCTAGCTCGATGTTCTCCGCACCCATGCTTGGTCCAACGGTGCGCTCCTCGACAAAGTAGATTGGCGCAGCCAGAGCACCCGCACGCAGCAGCAGTGCCAGCTCGGACGATTCTTGAGGGTTCTCCAAGCCTGTAATACGGAAGCTAGAACCCAGTGCACTCTGAATAGTCGCTAGAGAGATAATGCCTTTCTCAACGTATGGGATACGCTTCTCAACCTTCTCGCCTTCAACAGTCTCGGTAACCGTGCGTGCTTTGTGCTCAACAAAGAGCACCGCCATACGACGCTGAATCGCATCGCGCGTTACACGGCCCATCAACTGACCGCCTTTGCTGTCGAGGGTAATCGACACCTGTGGCTGACCGTTCTCATCGAAGTTCGACTGCGCATTCGCTACGCTCGAGCCGGTGATGATGATGTCTTTCTCCAACGCGGCTGTGCGGCCAGGCTGTGAGCGGAACTCATAGGTTTCAGTGGTCGCGCGTGATGCATCTGGCTTGGCTTCTAGGCGGAACTCGAGGTTCGCCGTTTTACCGATAATACGCTTAGCCGCAGCGGCATCCTGAATACCTGGCAGTTGCACAACGATGCGGTTACGACCTTGGCGCTGTACCAGCGGCTCAGCCACACCCAGCTCGTTTACGCGGTTACGCAAGGTAGTGAGGTTCTGCTTAATCGCATAGTCCTCAATCTCACGCAGCGTCGCTTCGCTCAACGTAATGTAGAGGTAAGCGTTACCCTCAACTTCACCGTCGGTAATCAGAAACTCAGGGAAAGTACGGGCAAGGAGGCTTGAAGCCTCATCACGTGTCGCCGCGTCAGCAAAGCGCACCGACAGGCTACCATCTTCGAGGTGCTCTACTTCACGGTAACGCAGGCGCTCTTTACGCAGATTGCCTTTGATATCGCTGACATACACGTCTAGGCGCTGACTAACAGCCTGCACCATGTCCACCTCCAAGAGGAAGTGCACGCCACCGCGCAGGTCCAGACCCAGTTTCATTGGGCCCGCGCCGATGCTGGTCAGCCATTCGGGTGTAGTCGGCGCCAGGTTCAGTGCAACCACATAGGCTTGACCCAGAGCCTCCGCCAGCGCTTCACGGCCGCGCAACTGCGCTTCGCCATCGTTGAAGCGGATCAGACCGCCGCGCTCTTGTAACTCTGAGCTTTTGAATTCAACACCAGAAGATTTGAGGATGGCTTCAACGCGAGCTAACGTCTGTTCATCCACCTGAGTGCTCTGGTTGTTACCGGTTAACTGTACTGCAAAGTCATCTGGGTAGAGGTTTGGCAGTGCATAGAGACCCGCAAAGAACAACACGAAGATGATCAGTGCAGATTTCCACATAGGAAAACGATTGAGCATTTTTGCGCCCTATCTAAAAACAACAAAAGGCGCCAGACCGAAATCAGGCGCCGGGAACAGCATCCGCAGATTAGATGCTTTTGATTGTGCCTTTTGGCAGCTCAGCAGCAACGTGTACTTTCTGGAATTTCAGCTCAGTACCTTCGCTCACTTCCAGTACCACGTAGTCATCAGTCAGACGTGCCACTTTACCGATAATGCCGCCAGCGGTGATCACTTCATCACCCTTGGCCAACCCGCCGATCAAGTTTTTGTGCTCCTTCTGACGTTTTGCCTGTGGGCGCCACATGAAGAAGTAGAAAATCAGACCAAAACCAACGAGGAAGATCAGGTTAAACATGCCTGGATCCATGCCAGCAGGTGCACCAGCTTCAGCGTATGCTGGTGAAATAAAGAAGCTCATCAAGCTCTCCTAAGTACTGTTATTAGTAAATCAAATTATTCCGCAGTTTCACCCTTGAGAGGAGGCGTTTCCTTGCCTCGCAAACGGTAGAACTCGTCAACAAAGGCGCCCAATTTACCCTGTTCAAGGGCGGTGCGCAAACCAGCCATTAGCTCCTGGTAATAGTGGAGGTTATGGATGGTATTCAGTTGAGATCCGAGGATCTCGCCACACTTATCCAGGTGGTGCAGATAAGAGCGACTGAAATTCTGACAGGTGTAACAACTACACTCGCTGTCGATCGGATTAGTATCCGTTTTATTCGAAGAGTTACGCAGTTTCACCACGCCATTGCGGGTAAAAAGGAAGCAGTTACGCGCGTTACGTGTGGGAATGACGCAGTCGAACATGTCGACTCCGCGGCGTACCCCCTCAACCAGGTCCTCTGGCTTACCCACGCCCATTAGGTAGCGCGGCTTATCTTCCGGCATCTTCCAGGCCAAGTGGTCGAGAACCTTAATCATCTCCTCTTTCGGCTCGCCGACAGAGAGTCCACCGATGGCGTAGCCATCAAAGCCCAGCTCGGTAAGTCCCTCAAGAGACTCATCACGCAGATCTTCATACATACCACCCTGCACGATACCAAAGAGTGCCGACGGGCTGTCGCCGTGAGCATCCTTGGAGCGTTTGGCCCAGCGTAGCGACATGCGCATCGAGTCCGCCGCCTCTTTCTCAGTTGCCGGGTACGGGGTGCACTCATCAAAGATCATGACGATATCGGAGCCCAGCTTGCGCTGTACCTCCATCGACACTTCAGGGCTGACAAAAACCTTGTCACCATTGACTGGAGACTGAAACGACACGCCCTCTTCGGTGATCTTGCGCATCTTGCCGAGGCTGAATACCTGGAAGCCGCCTGAATCTGTCAGGATGGGCTTATCCCACTGCATAAAGTCATGCAGATCACCGTGGAGCTCAACAATATCGGTACCGGGGCGCAGCATAAGGTGGAAGGTATTGCCCAGCAGTATCTGAGCACCGGTCGCTTCAACATCACGCGGCAGCATGCCTTTAACGGTGCCGTAAGTGCCCACCGGCATAAAGGCAGGGGTCTCAACAACGCCGCGGGGGAAAGTGAGCCGACCACGACGAGCTTTACCCTCAGTGGTGATCGTCTCGAAAGACATAAAACATTCGCGCGTCATTAAAGAACCTCATCATCGGCGTCGCGGCGAGTGATAAACATCGCATCACCGTAGCTAAAAAATCTGTATCTATCCTGAACTGCAACCGAGTAGGCCTGCATGGTGTTCTGGTAGCCTGCAAAGGCGCTGACTAGCATCATCAGGGTAGATTCTGGTAGGTGGAAATTGGTGATCAAGGCATCGACCTGCTGGTACTGGTAGCCCGGGTAGATAAAGATCTGTGTATCACCAAAGAAGGGCTTGAGTTCGCCGTCAGCACCGGCTGTCTCTAGGCAGCGTACGCTGGTGGTGCCCACCGCAATGACACGCTTGCCCGCGGCCTTAGTAGCCGCCACAGCGGCGCACGCCTCTTCGCTCACCTCAATGTACTCAGCATGCATCTGATGCTCTTCGATATTTTCCACCTTCACCGGACGGAAAGTGCCCGCGCCTACATGTAAGGTTACGAATGCACGGTTCACTCCCTTGGCATCGAGCTTAGCGAAGAGCGCCTCATCAAAATGTAAACCGGCAGTCGGTGCAGCAACAGCGCCCGGCTTGCGGTTATAAACCGTCTGATAACGTTCGCGGTCAGACTGCTGATCTTCGCGTTTGATGTAAGGTGGCAGCGGCATGTGCCCGTGCTGTTCTAGCGCTTCAATCAAGGTGTTAGGTATATCAAACTCGAGATCGAAGAGACCATCTTTTCGGCCAACCACCTCGGCGTTGATGCCACCTTCAAAACTCAGTTTGGCGCCCTCTTTCGGCGTGCGGCTGGCACGCAGATGCACCAGCGCCCGCTTCTCACCGGTGACGCGCTCGACCAGCATCTCAACTTTGCCACCGCTCTCTTTCTGGCCATGCAAACGCGCAGGAATCACACGGGTATCGTTGAACACCAACAGATCACCCGGTTCAACCAGATCGATCAGGTCGCTGAAGATGCGATGTTCCAAAGCACCAGTATTTCCGTTGAGGCACAATAGACGGCTACTCGAGCGCTGCTCAAGCGGATAGTTCGCGATCAGCTCTTCCGGTAAATCAAAGTAGAAGTCGTTTAGTTGCATGGCTTTTGAATCTTCGCCGAGGGTTCTCAATTTCGGGGCGCAAATTCTACCAAATATAAATAATTAGGTCAGGTAAGATTGACGCCAAATTTAACCTGTCTATAATGCGCCCCACGCTTCCTACGCCGGTGTGGTGGAATTGGTAGACACGACGGATTCAAAATCCGTTGCAGCAATGCGTGTCGGTTCGAGTCCGACCATCGGTACCAAGCAAAAAAGCTCGTCTGGACAACGAGTTAGAGCTTGTTTAGGCAGCAGCGTAACCTTCCTTAGACTATTGGTTGTCACTTTTTAACGTAATTAAGCGTAATGGAGTGATTACAATGGCATCGATACAAGCAATCAAAGGCAAAAAAGGCACTACTTATCGTGTTGAAGCGATGATAGATGGCTTTCGTCACAGCAAGACTTTCAAAAAGAAATCTGAAGCAGAGAAACACGCTGCCATACTGATTATAGAGTCTGAGACAGCCTCTGGGCTTAACTATAGATTTTCTCAAACTACTACCCTTAGCGAACTTATCGCTGACTATCTGAACAACTATCGAGGTAAAGATACGAGCAGACAGCAGCGAGTTTCGTTTTGGTCTGACGAGCTTGGACACTTACCAATAGCCAAAGTGACAAAGGTAAGTGTTCGGACAGTTCTTCAACGCTTACTTAGTAACGGCCGAAGTAACGCAACACACAACCGTTATAAAGCAGCCCTGAGCGCAGTATTCCGATACGCGGACGAGCAATACGGAAGCGAACACAATCCCTGCCGCGGCATCCGTAACAAGCCTGAAAGTCAACCTGTTGACTGGCAAGGCTTAGCAGGCGTTTAGAGTCACTGGAGTCTCGCATAAGCCCTGACAGACCCAAGCTTATATTCATCCTGTCTTACGTAGATCCATCAGAGCCGCTGAGCGGCCTTACAGCGGCACTTCTGGGTGCGACCTATACGTTTTCAGGTAACGATCTGAATGAGCTTCTAGCAGACGCTCAGGGCCTGTGACCTCTCCCCGATAAACTAGACCATGACCTCGATGAGATTTCCATTTAACCTAAAGGGATGGAGATCTCGATATGAAGAAGCGTTACAGCGAAGAACAGATCATCAAAGCGATCAAAGAACACGAGGCGGGCGCCAAGGTTGACGACATCTGTCGACAATTAGGTATCTCGTCAGGCACGTTCTACAACTGGCGTAGCAAGTATGCTGGACTGGAAGTAAACGAAGCTAAGCGGTTACGCGAACTCGAAGCCGAGAATAACAAGCTGAAGAAGCTCTTGGCTGAGAAGTTACTTGAAGTCGATGCCATGAAGGATGTGCTCTCAAAAAAGTGGTAAAGACCACTCAGCGAAAGCAGGTGGTCATACATCTGATGCAAGAGCACAAACTATCGGAACGAGCGGCTTGTCGATTGGCGGGTATTCGCCGATGAAGTTTCCGTTATAAAGCAATGCCTCGCGATGACGGAGAACTCAGGGCTCGGCTCAAAGAGTTAGCAGCGGAGCAGTCCGCATACGGATATCTTATGCTTCACAGTGATCATGTCGATAAGCCTAAGGTAAGACAGTTAATTACCTACTAATGTAACTCAACTGAACTTAAATTTTGGATAAGCATTCTCGAACGGATGTCTCTTAACGGCACATAGCCGCCGTTCACAGTTGATGGGCTAGCTAATTAAGATATCAATCAATTTGAGGGATAATTGATTGCCACTAGCTACTAAATCGAAGCTCTTATCACTCAATCCCCATCGTACAGCCTGCCCCTGTATTAATGATGTTAAATATTTGGCTACATCAGGCACTGTAATTCCCGATTGGTCACGACCAATGAGCGCCTCTTCAATCAGAGAGGAGAGATGGCTATCAAACACAAACAGTGTTTCTCTGATAATCGTTCGCAGCTCTTCATTCTCTGTGTTTAACTCACGTGAAAAGAGAATCAAGGGCAAAGCTGGTGTATTTTGAATAAGTTCAAGCTGGCAATGGACTAATCGAGCAACTCGCTGTTTGGCATCCACCTCCTTGGATAGGAGTAAATTTTCAGCCCATGCGCTCTTCAGTCCATCAGTGACTTTGCGTATTGCTGCTACCCACAACTCATCTTTATTTTTGAAATGGCGGAAAACCGTTCCCTGAGTGACTCCAATTCGCGCTGCGATATCACTGGCAGTAAGGCGGTCTGGTCCTATTTCATAAGCCAACTCTAGAAGTGCATTGATAAGTTCATCTTTGCGCTTTGATGCGGACATTCTTTTTAGCAAAACGTTTTCTCTTGTAAGTAATTAAATACTAACATAACATTAGAACTATCTAATTAATAGTTTAAGGACCCAAAACCATGTCCGATCAATTACGCTGGTATAGCAAAACTCAAATCGTACTCCATTGGAGTACAGTAGCCCTTGTTATAGCTCAATACGTGCTTCATGACTCTATTGTAAACGCTTGGGAACTCATCCAATCAGGCAAGTCTGTTTCATTTGATCCGCTGGTGCTATCACACGTAGCTGGCGGTATCTTTATAGCAGTAATTGTACTCATACGATTGCGTTTGAGGTCAATAAGCACCCATGAAACAAAAGACTTACTCGGCAACAGATTATCAAACATAGCGCATAAGCTTCTCTATGCAATTTTACTGATGATGGTACTTAGCGGTGGAATGGCATGGTTCTTCAATATTGACGCTGCGGCCAATGCACACAACCTTTTTAAGGTATTACTTTTAATAACAGTTCTTGGGCATGTTTTAGCTGCTCTTTACCATCATTTCATAATGAAAGATGGTTTATTGAATCGAATGTTTCTTGCAAGGAAGTAACAAGATGCAGTGGACTCGTTACTTAAAGTTTGGAATTCCTATTGTTGTGGGAATTGCTGGAACTGCATTACTACTCAACGGCGTCAAACCACCAGAAAAGAGCGCATCGTTAATAGAAATCAAAGCGGTTAAATACCTAGTTGTTCAGCCCGAGGAAGCATTCTCAGAGATGTCGATTTCGGGAACAATTGAGGCAAGCGACAAATGGTCGGCTGTTGCACAGGTTAAAGGGGAAATTTACCGATCAAATGACTCAATCGTTGAAGGGCTTTGGGTTGACGCTGGTGATGTCATTCTCAAGATAGATCCTTTGGACTATGAGCTTGCTATTTCTCAAATTAGTGCTGAGTTGTCTGGTATTGAGTACGAGCTTTCACTTCTTAATGCCGAGGCTGAAAACACTCAACGGATCTTAGATTTAGAGCAGCGACAGCTTACCTTCGCAAAAGCAGATCTAGATCGAATCCAAAAGCTATATGCCAGCGGATCCGCAACACGTAAGCAATTGGATGATGTCCAAAGGGCCACTCTGACTTCGGAGAAAATAGTTACAGACATTAATAATGGCTTGTTACTTGTAGAACCTAAGAAGCAGAAGCTGTTAGCTCAAAAGCAAGCGTTAAGTATCTCACTAGACCGTGCACATAGGGATTTAGCTAGAACAGATATTATCGCGCCTTACCCACTTAGGATTTCTAAACTGCTTGTTGAAGACTATCAGGCTGTTAATGTTGGACAGCCGTTAATTGAAGGGATAGGCATTAAATCAGCCGATGTTACTGCACAAGTAAACATCGATAAGTTCAGAGATTTAATCGGTCTAAATACGCCACCTTCCACGCTGAATAATGAATTTGTAACAGATACATTAAATAAACTGGTTTCCGCTGAAGTGCGAACAGTTGGGAGCGTAAGCGAATCTTGGAAGGCAGAGGTGATATCTGTTCGCACTGAGCTAGATAACCGAGCAAGAACACTTCAAATCGTAGTAAGGGTAGATGATCCATATTCGAGCCATTCAGCCGCACAGAACTTCCCGCTGTTACCAAATCAACCCATTGAGTTGGTATTTAGAACGATTCAGCCCACAAGTGTAATTACGATTCCATTATCTGCAGTCCACCAAGATCAAGTTCTATTGCTAAATGAAGAGAATGAAATTGAGTTTCGAGAAGTGCAGCTTGGCCTCATGCAAGAGAACCAAGTGAAAATCATGAGCGGGCTTAATGCGGGTGACAAATTGATACTCGACTCTCTGATAACAGCAATACCAGGACAAAAGTTTACTGGGATTGAGGTAGCGAAATGATTAGATGGTTTACATCTCATCCCACTGCAGCAAACTTACTTCTTTTAGTGTTTATAGCCGTTGGATCGTTTTCAGCACCAACTCTTCTACGAGAGACATTTCCAGACTTTCGCCCTGTCGAGGCAGAGGTATCGGTCGTTTATCGTGGCGCAACACCTTCAGATGTTGAAAAGAAAATATGTGAGCCCCTATGGGATGCCGTTCAATCAGTTGAATCACTGAGTGATTTTGTCTGTACAGCACAAAACAATTTAGCTCACGCTGTAGCGACTATGCAGCCAAGTGGTGATGCTGTTAGGTTTGTTAGCAATCTAAAAACTGAAATCTCGGCAATAGATTCATTTCCAACATTAGCTGAAGCTCCTGTTATTCGTGAACTTCATCGCACTGATTTAGTGGCCTCTGTCGCTGTATCTGGTGAGCTACCACTGGAACAACTTGATCACTACTCAAAGAATCTACAAGACCAATTAGCTTCACTCGATACTGTAGCTAAAGTTATTCGTTCTGGTGTTGGGGAGAGAACCTGGTCAGTACAGGCTGATCCTCGTGTTTTGAAAGAGTACGGTTTAACAACTTCCTCTATTGCTAATGCGCTTAAGCAACAAAGCATCAATCTTCCAGCTGGTACGCTTGAAGGAGAAAGCGGTGAGTACAACATCAGATTTGACACCGAAGCGCTATCAAAGAATGCACTATTAAATCTGCCCATTGTCACTTTAACCAATGGTGCCGTGATCAATCTGAGTGATATCGCTAGGGTAGATGAAAAATATGAGCCATCGAGTAATGCAGCTTTTTTAGATGGTCTTCCCGTCATTCTACTTGAAGTACACAAACCCCTAGATGCTGACGCTTTAAGATCTCTCGACAACTTAACAAATACGGTGAAAGCCGAGCAAAGCAGAGGAATTGGTTCGATTCACCTTGAAGTCGTTCAAGATGTAACTTCAATAATACGTGATCGATTAACAATGCTTGTTCAAAACGGTGTCGTTGGTCTTGTACTAGTTGTACTTGTAATGAGCCTATTCTTCAGACCTGCTTATGCTGCATGGGCAGCAATGGGATTGCCTGTAGCGTTTCTAGGCGCCTTTGCTTGGATGTCATTGACAGGTGAAAGTTTAAATATGATCACCGTAGTTGCGTTACTTATGGCCATAGGGATTGTCATGGACGATTCCATTGTGTTGTCCGACTCCATAGCAGTGCACTCACACGGCAACGTTACTTTGCCTTCTGTAGTTCAGGGCGTTGTAGCGGTTGCTCCAGGTGTAGTCTCTTCATTCCTTACAACTGTATCAGTATTTTTGCCGTTATCCTTTTTAGCGGGTGAGCTTGGCGCTGTGCTTGAGGTACTTCCAGTCGTTCTTTTAGCTGCGTTAACAGCAAGCCTAGTTGAGGCTTTTTTCATACTTCCTCATCACCTTAAACAAAGCCTAACTAAATCGAATTATTCGCCCAACAAATTCAAAGTCCGCTTCGAAGAGATCTTTAATTCATTTAAAGAGCGGGGCATTGGCAGGCTAGCAGACTGGGCTATTAATCATCGCTGGCTAGTTGTTGGAGTCGCTGTTGGATTATTGATCATTACTATTGGAGCCTTAGGTTCTGGCGTAGTAAAGCGTGAAGCAATGCCTGAAATTGATGGCGATGTAATTGAAGCACGAATTTTGCTACCCATGGGTGTATCGCTCGCTAGAACTGAAGAAGCTGTCCGCCAGGTGGAAGACGCCCTTGCACGTGTGAATATCGAGCTGAAGTCTAAACAACCGCAACAACAGGACCTTGTTAAACGTGTGATAACTCGATTCGGAAGAAATTTATCTGTCGGAGAGAGCGGAAGTCATGTGGCAACGGTTTCAGCTGACCTCTTATCTGCAGAGATCCGAAATACAACGCTCGATGAACTCATAGAAATATGGAAGCGTGAAATTGGTGTATTACCAGGAATCACATCTTTAATTCTTACAGAGCCAGGTATCGGTCCACAGGGTATAGCTGTTGAGCTAAGACTATTCCATGAGGATTTAGATTTGCTTTTTAGGGCTTCGCAAGATCTATTAAGTGAAGTAGAAAAGTACCAAGGTGTATTAAACGCCAAACATGATTTAAATGTTGGCAAGCCTCAACTTGGTATGCAGATAACTTCTGACGGACAAGCTTTAGGCTTAACGCCATTAGCTATTGCTAATCAGTTGCGCGGAGCATTTCTTGGCGAAACCCTTGATGATATTCGCGTTGGTGAACTTCAATACGCGATTGAAGTTAAGTTTGCGGATGACAGCACGCAAGACATCAACGATCTGTTGGCGTTTGAGCTTCAGCTGAATGATGGATCAACTGTTCTCTTACCTAATGTTGTAAAGCTTTATGAAACTAGAGAGTGGAGTTCAGTTACACAACGAAATGGAGCAAGATCTGTAACAATTCAAGCGGATGTGGATGGCCGAATAGCCAATGCTGATGCTATTACTGCAGACATCAAGAAAACCTTGCTTCCAAATATCCAATCAAATTACTCAGGTATTGCTTTTGAGGTTGCTGGACAAGCAGCGAATTCGGCTGAAACTGTTGCCTCTATTCTTCGTGGGTTCTTGATTGGAATAGTAGGGGTATATCTAATTCTTTCATTCCAATTTAGGAGCTATGTTGAACCCTTGATAGTGCTCCTAACTATCCCAATGGCATTTCTTGGCGTTGTATGGGGTCACTATTTGATGGGGTACAATATATCTATGCCATCACTTGTTGGGGCAGCATCGCTATCAGGTATCGTTGTAAACAATGCAATACTGTTAATAGGCGTCATCAAAGAGAGAGTTTCTGATACCAAGTCGGTAATAGATGCTGCTAGCGAAGCCGTTCGCTCAAGATTTCGTCCTATTTTTGTTTCAGTTTCAACGACCATAATGGGAATGGCGCCATTACTCACGGAAACATCGACTCAAGCACAAACCCTCAAACCACTGGTGATTTCTGTTGTGTTTGGTTTGCTAGCATCGACAGTATTGGTCATGATTGTTGTTCCTTCACTATATGCAATTGTTAATGACCTGAAATCTAAGTCACCGACAAACTAAGAGACTATTTGTGGCTCTATTACAAATTGATGGATCCGTTACAGAAGAAAACAATACGAAGAGGCATCACCCTGCTTTTCTAAACGCAGCATTCAGGCCATTCTTCTTGCTTGGTGCTGCGTTTGGTGCATTAAGCATACCCGCTTGGGCTCTTAGTTTTCTCGGTTTGATTAAGTTTGATTTCTATGGCGGTGCCTATGCGTGGCACCTTCATGAGATGCTATTCGGATTTTTTCCAGCAATCATGGTTGGGTTTCTCCTAACTGCTGTGCAAACCTGGACAAAGCGAAAATGCATTGAAGGATGGTGGTTAGCTGCTCTTGTACTGACATGGCTTCTAGGTCGTATAACACTTGCCTTTCAACCCGCCTTTTTTCGTGATTACACAATCGTTATAGATCTTCTCTTCTTGCCAGCCTGTGCTGGCTTTTTAGCGCGCCCGATACTGCAAGCCAAGATGTGGAGGAATCTCTTTTTTGTACCTATCCTACTTGTGATGGCGATGATGAATGCTGTCTTTCATTTTTCATTGTCGAGTGAGTCTATCGTTGATATCACCACTATTTCGCACGCCATGGTCATCCTTGCAGCGCTAGTAATGAGCATAATGGGGGGGCGAGTCTTTCCCATGTTCACAGCCAACGGAACAAAGACACCTCGGGTTAACTCGATTGGGTGGTTAGAGCAACTTTCGATTCTAAGCATTGTGATTGTGTTTATTACAACTTTGGCTCAAAACTTTGTACCGACCACTCTTAGCATTGCTGTTCTATTCGTGGCAGGGATTTCAAATCTATTTAGGGCTTTGCGATGGAGGCTATGGGTGACGTTGCAGGTCCCACTAGTATGGTCCTTACATCTTAGTTACTTAGCTATGAGTCTAGGTTTTTTTCTACTCGCCTTGGCGAAAATGAATTTGATACCAAGTGTTTCATTTGGTTTTCATTCGATCACGGTTGGCGGGATGGGACTTATGATCTTATCGATGATATCGAGAGTTTCATTAGGGCATACTGGACGACTTATTAAGGCTAATGTTTGGGTTACTTGTTCCTTATTAGCCCTTAGTTTTGCTGCGATTGACCGCGTCACAGGGTCATTACTCGGCATGGAATATTCAATAGTTATAGCGTCATCAGCTCTACTTTGGAGTATAGGCTTTTTGATTTTTGTGTTTGCCTATACCAAAATCTTATTCACTGAAAACATGTCACGATAATGCTGAAATGACCTTTGAAACGTGGAGTGTAAATTTAACTTGAGTGTCTCAAATGGGTCGTTAAGAGCCCCCTACGAAATGTAAGAAAACTCGGAATTTCTTACATTTCACACTAAGTCATTGAATCGCAAAAGGTCTGGCAAACTGCCTTTTCGGTTGCCCAAAACAAACCTCAGAAAATAAGCTATACACACGAAAAAGTTACATTTTTGGTGAAGTTTATGGCACAAGCAAAAACACTTTCTAAGTCGGAACTAAAGCAGGTTTTCGACGTTACACGAGCATGTAGTCGCTATCCAGAACGTGACATTACGATGCTAATGCTTACTCATTATTGTGGCCTTCGAGTTGGAGAAGTAGCAGCTCTCCGTTTTGAAGACATCACCAGCAATGATGGCACCCTACTCTCTGAGTTAACACTCGACAAAGAACGTACTAAAAGTAAGCGCTCTAGAAAAATATTCCTACCGAAAAAGATGATGCGCCAGCTACGCGAATACCTTTCAGGACTTAAACGACGTCCAGCACACGGCTATCTATTTTCAACACAGAAGTCGTCACGCTTTAGCGCAAATACTGCCACACAGCACTTACAATGGCAAGGCCCTAGTATTGTAGACACCTGTTAGCGTTACACTAACGCCTAACATGAGGTGATCACAAATGAGTGCGAAACGTTACACTGAAGAGTTCAAAATCGAAGCAACCAAGCAAGTCACGGAACGCAACTACAGGCTCAGCGAAGTAGCTACGAGATTAGGAGTTTCAGAGCCGACTCTTCGCAACTGGGTTAAGAAATATGGCTCCGCGAGCTCTCAACATCATACGATTAATGATCAGCAGGAAGAGCTCCGTAAACTCAAGGCTGAGCTTAGACGTGTCACTGAAGAACGAGACATATTAAAGGAGGCCGCAGCGTACTTTGCAGCCGAGTCAAAGAGAAGTACGCGTTCATAAAGTCACGACTTGATCAGTTCCCAATCGCAGCGATGTGCAGAGTGCTCGATGTTGAACGCAGCGGTTTTTACGCCTGGCGTAGGAACCCGGAGTCGAAACGCGCACAGGAAGATAAGCGCTTATTAACGAAGATCAGGCAGTTTTGGGCTGAGAGTGGATTTGTGTACGGCTACCGAAATATAACAAAAGATCTGAAGGATGATAACGAGCAGGTCGGGAAAAACCGAGTGCATCGTATTATGCGGCAGAACGACATCTCATCTCACCGGGGTTATAAGAAACACAGAGGCTTCAGTGGCGGGGATCTTAGTCTAGTGGTGCCGAATACGCTTGCTCGAGCGTTTGATGTTGACGCTCCCGATGAGGCTTGGGTGACCGACTTTACTTACATCCGAACTCACGAGGGTTGGCTATATCTGGCTGTTGTCATTGACCTATTTAACCGTCAAGTCATCGGCTGGAGTATGAAGAACAATCCTCGGGCAGAGCTGGTCATCGATGCGCTTATGATGGCTCTTTGGCGTCGGCAACCCAAAGGAACTGTTCTGATCCACTCCGACCAAGGTGTTCAATACACTAGCAGCGACTGGCGTACCTTCTTAAAGGACCACGGTTTAGAAGCCAGCATGAGTCGACGCGGGAACTGTCACGATAACGCCGTCGCCGAGAGCTTCTTCTCGAACCTCAAAACCGAGCGGATCAAGCGCAAAATCTACCCAACACGGAATGAAGCAAGAGCGGATATCTTTAATTACATCGAGCTGTTCTACAACTCATCGCGCCGTCACGGCAACAATAATGGGATGTCTCCAGCTCAATATGAAGAGCAGTATTTACAAAAGCTGGCAGCTGTCTAGGAAACTAGGGCCTTGCCACAACGCTTATACGAGCGAGCAGGAATGCACGGAGCTACAAGCCACTCGGGCCGAAGAACTTGGTTAACTCAATTGAGTCAAAAAGGAGTGAGTGTATTTGTGCTCGCTGAAATGGCTGGTCACCAAAGCATTCAGACAACACAGAGATATGTAACAGTAAATGATGAGCTAAAGCGCAATGCTGCTGAGCTCATCTGATTTGGAAACAGACGAGTTAAAAGTGTAGGTTGCAACACAGTATTTGAAAAAAGTTATCGCACACTATTTAGCGCACCAATACATACAAAACATAAGTTATTGAAAATAATAGAATTTATTAGACAACCCGCAATTCAAAATCCGTTGCAGCAATGCGTGTCGGTTCGAGTCCGACCATCGGTACCAATAAAATGTAGCCAAAAGCGTCAAAAAAACACGATATTGTCGATATCGTGTTTTTTTATGTCTGAAATCCTCAGTATCAAGTTCAACAAAACCCCGCTCACCACTCTCCTTAAGCACCCGCTAATATATACCAAGGTGTTTTAGCTCCCATTCGCTCTAATGGGCTACTTGGCCTACATCAGCGTTCACTCATAAACTTAAGTGTGCCTATTCACGCATTGAATGGGGGAGAACAATGATGGGGAAATTAAAATGAGAAGCCCTCTACACCACCCGATGACCTTTGATATGGTCAACGAAAACGTCGTGCGAACCCGCGCTGCGATGCTTTTTCTGGTTCCAGTCTGGATTCTGGTCATCTTCTACAACACGATTAATGGCTCAGCTTGGGTCGTGGATACGGCGACGCTTGAAGACACTTGGGAGACCAACTTCGCCGGTCAGATTATTTATCAGGCAGAGATGGTGCGTCAGGTCTATGACTGGACGCCGCAGACCTATGTTCTGCTCTATGTTCTTTGGGAAATGATTATTACCCAGAGCGCTAAAACTGCGTGGCTGAGCCCAATGGTTTGGGTGGCTGGGCTACTCAACCGCCATCACAAACCGATCTACCGCCCCTACCAACCGAAGAAGTTTGCTTGGAAGATCGGTACCCTACTGGTCGGCGCATGTCTTTGCTTCTTCAATCCAGTACCTACTGCCGAGTTTGTAAATGGTGTTACTGGAATGGAGCTGCTCTCAACTACCGAGAACTGGATGCCGCGCTGGACGCCTCTGGCAACCATCCCGCTCTGCCTAACCTTCATGTGGCTGGAAGCGGCAGCAGGTTGGTGCGCAGGTTGCTGGGTACACTCACTGTTGGTGAAGGTCGGGATCTTCAAGGAGAAGTGCGACACCTGTATCCCTAGCGAGGCCTAGGTTAGCACGCCTCTGGGGGCGCTCCATCGAGCGTCCCTACTTTGACCCGATCAATTCGCCACACAGCTCAACATCTTCTCGGCATCAAAGGGCCCTAAGGAGAGCACAAAGCTGTTGGCCGCATTCGTTTTGAAATTGGATTGGATAATCTGCTTGCCCAGTTCAATATAAAAGGCGCTGATCACCTCGTGCGCTGGTTCATACAGCGAGACAGCGGCACAGCGGTTGTACTTTTGGGGTTCTACGTGAGTTACCGCTGCCATGGCTAGTTTGTGTGCCCGTTCCTGATCATCAATGCAAGGCTCTAATATTCGCGCATCAAGCGTTGGAAAGCGTTTAGCACAGATACCCCAGCGGCCAACCTGTGCAAACACAAAGCTGTTCATACACCCAACAAACGCAGCGCGTTCCTCAGCGCTATCTCCACCACTGGCACAACCTGCCAACCCCTGCTGGACAAGGTTGGCCATAAATGGACTCGCCTCAATCTGCGCTGCTATGGTGCTCGATTGAAGCTCTTTGAGCTCGGTCGCGTTTGAAAAAGTTGGGATCCAAAAAACAAGAACGAAAACAAACCGCTTAAACATAAATCGCCTACGTGCTTAAAAGATGAGGTGCCGTATTAACGCCGATGGTGGGGTTGGTTTCAACCCCATCGCCCGACCAAAGTTGATACCAGGGATAGAAAAAAGTGCAGAATTCGAGCAATAAACAGAGGATAATGGCTATAACGATCTGTGATACAGATATAAAAGATTCGAGGATTGGACAGAGATGAAAAACCTAGTCGCACGCCTTTTTGCAACTGCCCTAACGGGTGGACTGATTACTCCTGCTGCTTTTGCCGCCGATGAAAATATCCAGCTTTGGGACAAGATGAAGGAGTATACCGTCGAATTGGAGGATGGTCCCTTCACCATTACACGCATCAAGACACCACCAGCAATCATCAAAGGATACCTGCAGCCAATGGTGCCCGCTGAAGGCGTAACGCCAGTTGGTGAGATCGATATGATTGAGGCAATGGGTAAGCCGGACACACTGATTGTAGATATGCGCCAGCAGGATCACGTTTTGCAGCTCGGTACGATTCCTGGCTCCATCAACATCCCCTACACTGAGGTGGCGATCAATATGGATCGCTTCGGCTGTGAAAAGAGTAGTGAAGCTTGGAATTGTGATGGCGCGACAGCTAAGGTCTACGCCTTCTGCAACTCTAGCACCTGTCCGCAGAGCCCGAACGGCATTCGCGCGATGATTCGCGAGGGCTATCCGGCTGAGCTGATCTACTACTACCGCGGCGGCTACCAAGACTGGACCATTCATGGTTTGACCACCGTTGAGGGTGAGCTCTAATTTATGGCCACTGCATCTGCCGTACACATTCTCGTTAAAACCGAGAAAGAGGCTCTGGATATTCTCGACCAGCTTAAAAAAGGTGGCGATTTTGCAAAGCTAGCCAAGCGTTACTCAACCTGCCCGTCGGGTAAGCGCGGTGGTGATTTAGGTGAGTTTCGCCGTGGTGAGATGGTTAAAGCCTTTGATGATGTAGTGTTTAAGCGTCCACTCTACAAGGTGCACGGACCCATTAAGACCCGTTTTGGTTATCACTTGATTAAGACGCTCTACCGTTCGAGCTAAACAATCAGCAGCCAGAGCTTAGAGATTACCCCAACGCAGGCTATGAACAGGGGTAATCCAAGCAGCGTTAGGTAATAACCTAGCTTACGGTGAATCACGAAGCCTTGCAGCAGCAAGCCAACTAGCGTCAAACCCGCACCATAGAGCGCCATCTCTGCGCCAAGGTAGGCGTAATCGCCCCAGAGCGCCAGGATCACGAAGATAAGCGCCGCGCCAGCGCTGATCTTCGCCACTGGGGTATTTGTCAGCGCCTGCGGGCAATCCGCATCGCCCGAACGCCCCCAACGCAAGGCCGCAAGGGTCGCCCCGGCTAATAGTCCCAGCACAACATGTAGCGCGAAATATAGATTCATTCTTCTTATTTCCCAAATTCCAACAACTCGTTAAGCCACTTCACTCGATCATCCGGTAACGCCTCAATCGTATGCGTCGCATGCACCCTAGACGGGTGAATATACTGCTGATATCCCGGATAAACCTGATCAAAGTACTGCCGTTTGATATCATCAGGCTCTCTGCCGCGCTCAACCTGATCCCGCTCAAAACGCCGCTGAAAACAGAGGTCAGGATCGACATCTAAATAGATTCGCACATCAAAGTGCTGCAATAGCTCATCCAAGGCATAAAGAAACAGCCCTTCTACAACGACGACATCAACGGGTTCAACGCGCACAACCGCTGATTGGCGGCGGTGAGTGACGAAATCGTACGTGGGGACATCGATCGCTCGACCCGATTTGAGCTGCGCGAGGTCTTCAACCATTAGGTCGAAGTCGAATGCAGCTGGCCGATCATAGTTATTGAGCGGATGCCCAACCGCTTTGTAGTAGCTATCCATGCTGATTAGATCGGTACGCTTTCCGATCTGATCGAGCGCAGCGTGCAACTGGCGGGCAACGGTAGTTTTACCGGAACCCGATGCACCCACAACAGCGATTAATTTGGGCGCCAAACAGCTTATTCCATCGGCTGCAGACGATAAGCGTCATGGCAGGCTACACAATTAGCCGTTACCTTACCCATCGCAACAAACACGGCCTGCAGATCGTCGGTTACCTCAGCATCGCGCAGGGTGGTCGCAAGTTCTGCTGCTGCCATATGCATGCCACTCCCCAGAGCCATCATACCCTTGGGCATAAACTGATGTTCTGAAGCATTGCCATCGGCACCGTGGTTATGCCCCATACCCATACCGCGTTCAGCGGCTTCAGCTGCATCCGAGTAGCGACCCTCGCCGACCAGGCGCTGGACTTCAGAGATACCGCGTAGGTGCTCACGCATATTGCGCAGCGTCGATTCGTACACTGGGCGGGGGTAGAGAACCAGCTCCCTCGTATCCTCAGTCGCTTTATGTTTCATCATGCCCGCATCTTTGCCATGCATTGATGCGTCATGTTTGGAGTGATCCATCGCTGCGAACGCCACGGCTGCAGCCAAGCTGCCAGCCCCCACAATGGCCACTACTAACTTTGAGCGATTCATCGCCGTATCTCCTAGATCTCACTCAAGAGCCCTGAGCGATATTTTTTGATACTCTTAGCTTATAACTTTAACTCGTTTAGAGGCAGAGATGAAGCCGCTCACCCGAACACTTACTCAGCTTAGAGCGCTGCTCGCCGTACTATCGATCTGCTTGATCCCTCTGAGCTGGGCATCCGATAACTCGTCACGCACACTTTACATTCTGTCGGATACGCCGGTCAGCCATCTCGATCTTGGACTCTACCGCTTAGATCTCGCATTGGAGAGCGAACTGCGCCCCGAATTAGCCCGATTTCTAAACATCCTGCCCGATAGAATTCATACGCGCACTTACATCACTGTAGGACAGGATACCAGTATGGTGCTGGTACTAGAGACCACCGTCGATGCGGCCCCAGACCGTGAGCGATCTAAGCTGCAGGCAGAGAATATCTGTGAACTGGTGCAAGGTGCTCAAGTTAGATTTATGCGTACTAACCGCCTTATTACTTTTTTTAACAGCAAGGACCCGTTTACGGACAAACGCCCGATGGATTTCGCTGCGAATTTAGAGTCGGTGCTGAGGCTAAAAGGCCGGGTACCCTCCGGAGGTGCACTGCCAACGACAGAGTGCATGAGGCCCTTGAGACAGACCTCCAATGAATAACCTGGGTGGTTACGCGACTCGCCAACGTCCTAATCAGATCACGCTAATTCTCGCGGCATCCAATCAGACGGACTTGGTTGTTAAATTGGTCAAAGAGTTGCCGGCGGACTTTTCCGGGGCAGTGATCCTCGCACAAACCGGCACTGAGGAGACACTCTCTAAGCTTGAGTCGAGACTCAGAGCGTCGACTGAACTGGCTGTGAGGCGAGTAGCTGGTCGTGTCAGTTTAGTGAGAGGTCGAGTTTATCTGATTAACTCTCAACTACAGTATGAACTAACCGGTGCAGATCAACTACACCCCACTACGGCGAATAGCGTTAACGGTGCGCTACTGGCGAGTCTGCGAGAACGCTACCTCACCAAAGCACGCATTATCCTGTTGAGTACGGCCTTTACGTCAGAGCTTGGAAAGCTGCCCGCCACATCGAAGCTTAAACCCCACTTGATCTCTTTGAAGGCGCTTGCAGATATGGCGGCGGAGCTGTTCAAGCGATTGGCTACAATCTACGACCTTCAACTCTGCACATCTGATGAGGAACTATTTACTCAATCTAAAGCGCCCCTAAAAAGCGCTGCGAGCGCTGCAACGCTCCGCACATCACAACGACCGGGGTTTGAGCAGATCGTTGACCTACTCAAATCGTACCGCTCGACCGACTTTAGCCAATACAAAGAGGCTTCGCTTATCGCTCAGATAGAGCGCCGTATGCGCAGACTCAGATTCTACAATTTAGAGCAGTATGCCGATCGCTTGAGAGTCGATTCTCAAGAGTTAGAGTCTTTACACAACAGTTTGCTAATTGGCATGACACGTTTTTTTCGTGATACGTCCGTTTTTGTTGAGCTGCAAAAGCAGTTGATTAGCTATATCGAAAAAACAGGCACCACCCGCTTGGACATTTGGAGTGCTGGCTGCAGCACAGGTGCTGAAGCGTATACTCTGGCACTGATCGCTGATTTGATCCGCAGAGAGTACGCGCCCGAGCTGAGGGTGCATATCTACGCGACCGATAATCACCAAGGCGCACTTAAAGTTGCTGAGGCCGGGCTCTACCGCCGCGAGGAGATTGAAGACATCCCTGCCGAATACCTGCCGCGCCCAATCGGTAGGACGGAGGGGCGATTCGATCTGAAAAACTTTATTGAGACTGATGTTTTATTCGAGCAGCACGACCTGTTGCAGCCTTCGTCTCACCGCGACCTAGACCTCATTGTCTGCCGTAACGTCTTTATCTACTTCACGCCTGAAACGCAGCTTAGACAGCTCGAGAATTTGCACCGCAGTCTAAAACCTGGCGGCCTGTTGATGCTAGGTCGGAGCGAGAGCACGAGCGGCCAGCGCTCTCACTTTACCATCCTGTCAGAGCGAGCAAAGATCTACAGAGCGTTGCAGCTCTCGCCCTCGTCCTGAAGCTCAACCACGCGTTTCTGCGTACGCGAAATTTCGAAGTGATCGGCGTCAGCCCAGGCTGGGAATGTATCGCGGAACTGACGCAGTTCGTCGATATTCAGATGCGCGTGCCCAATATAGGGTTCGCTGGGCGCGGAGTCGACTAAGACATCGCCTTTGTAGCTCACCACCATCGAATCGCCGGCATACTCCAACCCTTTACCATCACGACCGATGCGATTAACGCCAATCACATACGCCTGATTCTCTACCGCGCGGGCCTGCAACAACAAGCGCCAGTGGAGTCGGCGCGGAGCTGGCCAGTTCGCCACACAGAGCAACAGGTCATAGTCGTTTTGATTACGACACCAGACGGGGAACCGCAGGTCGTAGCAGATGATGGGTAGAATACGCCATCCACGATAGTGAATCACAACGCGATCAGTACCGACTTCGTAGTGTTCGTTCTCTTTACCCATCCGGAAGAGGTGGCGTTTGTCGTACCGGGTGATACGCCCATCAGGCGTCACAAATAGGAAGCGGTTGCGATAACCCTCATCAGACTCTATCACCAAGCTGCCACAGATAGCGGTATCGGTCTCGCGCGCTAGCTCCATCAACCAGCGTACCTGCGAGCCGGTCTGAGTTTCGGCAAGAGCCTCTGGCTCCATGGTGAATCCGGTTAAAAACATCTCCGGCAGAACAATCAGGTCAGCATCAGCTGCATCACGAATCAGCGTTTCAAACATGCGCTGATTGGCGGGTGCATCGTGCCAAGTGAGGTCTGTCTGGATAGTTTTTACATTCATCTGCTGCATACAAGTCCTGAGCCGGTTGCTGAATGACAGTCTAGAGTAAATGTAGTTCAAGAAAACTGAACCGGCAGTGAAAATTACCGGCCAGATGCTGTAAAAATTAGACTCGACAGAGTCCTTCAAGTGCTCGATCGATGGTCTCATCCTGCTTAGCGAAGCATAGACGCACACAACCGGTCTGCAATCCATTTTGATAGAAGGGTGAGAGTGGAATTGCTGCGACGCCGGCTGCCTCCAATAACCAAAGCACAAATTCATCATCGGGCAGGTCACTGATCGCCGTGTAATCGACCAATTGGAAGTAGGTGCCGGATGAGTTCAACAGTTTAAAGCGGCTAGCGGCTAGCCCCCTAGCTAGCCGGTCACGCTTGCTGCTGAAAAACTCACCGAGGCCCAGTGGGTAGTCTGGCTCCTGCTGCATAAAATCAGCAATCGCGCACTGCAGCGGAGTATGCGTATTAAAGGTGACATACTGATGCACCTTTTGAAGCTCTGACATCAAAACCGCCGGCGCTACGCAGTATCCCACGCGCCAACCCGTAACATGATAGGTCTTGCCGAACGAAGAGACGATAAAGCTGCGCTCTGCCAAAGCTGGGCGTCGATTCATGCTCTGGTGCTCCAGCCCATCGAATATCAGATGCTCATACACCTCATCAGACAGGATCAGGATATCGGTATCCCTCACCGCCGCTTCCAGCGCATCGAGGTCCTCAGGGCTCCAAGCCTGACCGGTAGGGTTGTGCGGCGTGTTGACAATAATCATTCGCGTACGTGGCGAAATTGCCGCTCGAAGCGTTTCCCAGTCAATTGCGAATGTGGGCGGCAACAGAGGTAGGGAAATCGGCACACCACCATTGAGCTCTACAGCCGGTCGATAGCTGTCGTAAGCGGGATCAAAGATGATCACCTCATCGCCAGCGCGCACGGTGGAAGCGATAGCACTGAACAGAGCCTCGGTTGCACCGGGTGTGACACAGATCTCGGTGTCCGGATTCAAACTGCGCCCATAAAGACGCTCCACCTTGTCCGCAATCAAGCGGCGTAGTGCCGGCATGCCATTCATAGGCGCATACTGATTCATACCCGCGGCCACCTGTTTCGCCACCGAGTCGAGCAGTGCCTGGGGTCCCTGATAGTCCGGAAAACCCTGGGAGAGATTGATAGCACCCTTTTCTGCCGCCAGTGCAGACATTTTTGAAAAAATCGTCAGGCCGACATTCGGCAGTTTAGTTTGCGGGTATTTCATTGATTAGAACTCTCGGATGACTGGCGACTTCTCAATGACATCACGCAGATTTTGCAGAATGGATGCGATACGTTCTCGCCCCGCGCGGTCATAAATATAGCCATCTAAACCCTCCTGCGCGGGATTAGAACCGTCTAACCCCTCATGCAGGATGACGCACTGCACGCGGACCGCCTCAAGCGCCTCATCATGCTGTATCGGCATTCCGATGAACAGATCCCAATGGCTCGGGCGAGCCGTGCCCGCGAGCACCGACTCCAATAGCGCGACGATCTGATCACGACTGGGACGATAAGTTGGCGCTTTACCGAAGGTGAGCGCCAGCACTAAGCCCAGCGAGAATAGCAGTGTGATAAGGAAGACCGGTAACAGCTCCATCACTTAGCCTATCAGTGAGCCTGTAAAATCGGGTCCTGCAGCAACGCCTTGGCCGCCTCATTAATCCGTGACTCACACTCCTGCTCAACCTGACGCATCTCTTTCTCAAAAGCACGTTGCTGCTTGCGTTCTAACTCACGCCAGTCCGTCAAAATGGGAATATGTGACGTGCGGTTGTAGACCTCTTCGAAAACTGAGTAGTGCGGATGCTGATGCAACTGAGGGTTGAGGTTATCAATCATCACTTTAAGGCGAATACACCCCTCTGTCAGCGTGATCTTATCGTCGTTCAAAATAGCATTGGCGATCGCTTTGGAGCTCTCGAGCAGATAAGCGCGGTTCTTGGCAGCCTCTTCAGCATGACGCGCTAGGCTTGCCTCCTGCTGCTCGCGAAACTCGCGCGCGTGGCGTAACTGCTTGTAGATCAGCGCAGCTAGAGCGATGATAATAGCGATGCCAACCAATATCAGTGTGTATGTTAGTTCGGTACTCATTCAAAAACTCAGTAAATTACGTGAATTAGCTATTGTATTAACCATGCTACAACTCGACCCCAATGCCGGAATTGGCACCCTTGTTCGCGAACTCTATCTGAACCCAACGGGGATGTCTGATGAGGAGGCAGCCCAACTGTGTAAAATGCCGCTCGACGAGTTTCAGGCTATTCTACGCGGCGAACTACCAATGAACCATATGCGGGCGCTCAGCTTGTCGCGCGGTTTCAACACCCATATCAGCTTCTTTCAGAGCTACATCCCACCGAAAGAGCCCAAGAAAACCTAACTTTAACGGTCACTTTAGAGGTGGTTCGGCGCTTTTTCTGATAGAATCGCGCGCTTTCTTGCGCTAATTCAAGGCAGACAGCTATGAGCCCCTCTCTTCACTACAACTGGTTCTCCAACGTACGCGGCGACATCCTCTCCGGATTGGTCGTAGCCTTGGCACTTATCCCTGAAGCGATCGCCTTCTCGATCATTGCCGGCGTCGACCCCAAGGTCGGCCTTTACGCCTCCTTCTGTATCGCTGTGATCACTGCATTCGCCGGTGGCCGACCCGGCATGATCTCGGCTGCTACTGGCGCGATGGCGCTGCTGATGGTGACCCTGGTAAAAGAGCACGGCTTGCAATATCTGCTAGCAGCGACACTGCTGACCGGTGTGTTTCAGATCCTCGCGGGTTACCTGCGTCTCGGCTCGCTGATGCGCTTCGTATCACGCTCTGTTGTCACCGGCTTCGTGAATGCGCTGGCGATACTCATATTCATGGCGCAGTTACCCGAGCTGATCGATGTTACTTGGCACGTCTATGCCATGACGGCTGCAGGGCTTCTTATCATCTATACATTCCCACTGCTGACTAAGAAGATCCCGTCACCGCTTGTCTGTATTCTGGTGCTGACCGCGGTTGCGATGGCACTGGGTCTGGATATCCGTACGGTTGGTGATATGGGTGAGCTGCCCGATGACCTACCTATATTTCTCTGGCCAGAAGTACCGCTAAACCTGGAGACGCTTTGGATCATCCTGCCCTATTCGCTGCCCCTGGCCGTTGTGGGTCTGCTGGAGTCGCTGATGACAGCGACCATTGTTGATGAACTCACCGATACTCCCAGCGACAAAAACCGCGAGTGTAAGGGTCAGGGCCTAGCAAACATAGGTGCAGGCCTTTTCGGCGGTATGGCGGGCTGTGCAATGATCGGCCAGTCGGTTATCAACGTTAAGTCCGGTGGCCGTACTCGCCTGTCGACGCTAATTGCAGGTGTCGTGCTGCTGATTCTCGTCGTCTTCTTAGACGAGTGGGTTTCGCAGATTCCGATGGCCGCACTGGTAGCCGTGATGATCATGGTATCGATCGGCACATTTAGCTGGGAATCCCTGATCAATATGCGCAAATACCCGCTCTCTACCAACATAGTCATGTTAGTGACTGTTGCCGTGGTGGTTGCGACACACAACCTCGCGTTCGGCGTATTCGCCGGCGTACTGCTCGCTGCGCTCTTCTTTGCCAATAAGATTGGACAGTTCCTCTTCATCGGCAAGAGCGATACTGCTGAGAACGAAATGACCTACACTGTCGTAGGTCAGGTCTTCTTCAGCTCCAGCGATAAGTTTATCGGCGCGTTCGACTTTAAAGCGGATCTGGACCGAGTCGTCATTGACCTATCTCGCGCCCATTTTTGGGATATCACTGCGGTCAGCGCGCTCGATAAGGTGGTGCTGAAGTTCCGTCGTGAAGGTATAGAGGTCGAGGTAATCGGTATGAACGAAGCAAGCGCAACGATTGTTGACCGCTTTGCCGTGCACGATAAGCCTGATGCGATCGATGAATTGATGGGTCACTAAGGCCTGGACGCTCTGAGGAGAAAGTTATGAGTAAGGTAGTTGCCTGTATCGACGGCATGGGAGCGTTATCCGAAGCAGTCTGCGATACCGCTGCTTGGGCTAGTTCGCAACTGCAGGCGCCCTTGTCGCTGCTGCATGTACTCGATCGTCGTGAATTTCCAACCGAGGACGAAGCACCACTGAGCGGTACAATCGGTTTGGGCGCGCGTGAAGCACTACTGGAAGAGCTGGCGGAACTTGATGCGAAACGGGCCAAGCTGGCTCGCGAGCAGGGCCGTGTCATGCTTGCCGCAGCGCTCGAGCGCGCACAACAAGATGGTGCTTTCGAACCGAGCACAATGCAGCGACACGACGACTTCGTCACCAGTCTACAGGAGCTGCAAGGCGAAACACGCCTACTGGTGTTGGGCAAAGGTTCGCACGGCGATGCACTGGGCGTACATATCGAACCCACTATTCGCGCGCTGCACCGCCCTATCCTGCTGACCGACAAACCACTGGTAAGCCCCAAGCGTTTCTTGCTTGCCTTCGATGGCAGTGCCACCTCACGCAAAGCCCTACAGATGGTAGCCGACAGCCCACTGCTCAAAGGAGCTGCATGCTCACTTGTGATGGTAGGACCCTCAACTTTCGATACCCGAAAGGAACTTGAAAGTGCCGAGCAGCAGTTAGCCGAAGCAGGTTTTGAGGTGAACGCAGAGCTGCTCGCCGGAGAGGTCGATGAGGTGATACTCGAGCAGTTGGCTACCCAACAGGCAGATCTCCTCGTTATGGGCGCTTATGGTCACAGTCGAATCCGTCAGCTGTTGGTTGGTAGCACCACTTCAACACTGGTACGCCGCAGTAACACTCCGCTTCTGCTGCTGCGATAAGCCACTGAAACATTTTTTACACAGAGCCTCCGCTGAGGCTCATCTTATTCAAGGGGCGCTGTAGCGCCTCAATCGAGCATACACGAATGTCATTTGCCGAACTCGGTCTTAACGACCACCTCCTCCAAGCTCTCTCAGAAAAGGGCTACCAAGAACCGACGCCAATACAGGCAGCAGCAATCCCCGCTGTGCTTGAGGGGCGCGATGTAATGGCCGCAGCACAGACCGGCACCGGTAAAACAGCCGGCTTTGTTCTGCCCATGTTGCAGCGTCTTGCTCAGGGTCCGAAAGTGCGAGCCAACTCGGTACGCGCTCTAGTGCTGACACCGACGCGCGAACTCGCTGCCCAGGTAGAGGACAACGCCGAGTATTACGGGCGCCACACCACACTGAAGACCGAGGTAGTCTTTGGTGGCGTTAAAATTAATCCGCAGATGCAGCGACTGCGTGGCGGTGTGGACCTACTGGTAGCAACGCCTGGACGCCTGCTAGACCTACATAGCCAAAATGCTGTGCGCTTTGATCAGCTGGAGATCTTGGTACTGGATGAAGCGGATCGCATGTTGGATATGGGCTTTATTCGCGATATTCGCAAAATCTTGAACCTCTTACCCGCAAAGCGTCAAAACCTGCTCTTCTCTGCGACCTTCTCAGCCGAGATCAAAGCACTGGCGAAAGATCTAGTTCACAATCCAGTTGAGGTCTCCGTCTCGCCCGAGAACGCCACGGCCCACACGGTTGAGCAGTGGATTATTCCTGTCGATAAGAGTGCTAAGACTCGCGCACTGATTGAACTGATTAAGCGTAACGCCTGGTATCAGGTGCTCGTTTTCAGCCGCACTAAACATGGTGCGAACCGCTTAGTCGCTCAGTTAGATAAAGCCGGTATCAAGGCGGCAGCGATCCACGGAAATAAGAGCCAAGGGGCGCGCACGCGTGCGCTGCAGGAGTTCAAGGATGGCGATATTCAGGTGCTGGTGGCGACGGATATCGCGGCGCGCGGTATCGATATCAAAGAGCTACCGCACGTAATCAACTTTGACCTACCTAACATTGCCGAGGACTACGTACACCGCATCGGCCGAACAGGCCGTGCCGGTAGCGTGGGTGAAGCGGTATCACTAGTATCGCTGGACGAGCTCGATCTTCTGATCGAAATAGAGCGCCTGACCCAAGCGAAGATTGAGCGCAGGGAGATGGAGGGTTTCGTACCGAATAATCCGCTGCCTGATGTGGCCATTAAGGCGCCGCGCAAACCGAAAAAACCGAAACAGCCTAAACCTGAAGGCGAACAGAAGAGTCGAGGCAACCCCGAACGAAGAACTCAACGTGACAAAAGGCACGGTGAACATCGCGATGGCAATAAAAAGACTCGCGCTAGTTCAAATTCGCGCCCAAAAAACAGCACAGGGGCGTCAAGCGCCCCTACAAGCAAACCTAAGGCTCAGCGCCAACGTCGCCGTCGCTCCCCGACCGGCGACGTGAGCGGCAACCGCTAGGCGTTGATAGACTTGATCGCTCCACCATCACAACGCACCTGGCTGCCGGTAATGTAAGCAGCCGGTTCGCTAGCTAGGAAGGTAACAACCGCACCAAACTCCTCCGGCGTGCCGTAGCGACCCATCGGAATAGTCGCAGCCGACGCGGCACGCGCCTCCTCAACACTAATCCCCATATTGGCGGCAGTACCCTTGTCGATCGCCTGGGTACGCGGAGTTTCTATACGACCTGGCAGCACTAGGTTGCAGGTCACGCCGTGCGGTGCCATCTGCTCCGCCAGTGTTTTCACATAGCCTGCAACGGCTGAGCGCAACGTATTAGAGACCGCCAGTTTTGGAATTGGCACGACAATCCCGGAAGAGGCGATTACAACCACACGACCGAAGCCTTTGCTCTTCATCTGCGCCACTGAGGCATCAATGATCTGAATCAGGCCCAGAACCATCGCGTCAAACTCTTTTGTCCAGACATCGGAGGAGATTCCCGGAGCCATACCCGGCGCTGGACCGCCTGAGTTGGCAACGAGGACATCAAGCTGTTCCATGGAACCGAGAAACTCAACGAACTCAGCGCGGGAGCCGGCGTCAAATAGATCACAGGTATGCACCTGTGCCGAACCACCTGCCGCCTCAATCTCGCTTTTTACGGCTTCCAACTTCTCAGCCGAGCGAGACACCAACACAACGTGCGCCCCTTCAGCGGCGAGTTGCACAGCACTCGCTTTACCCAGGCCTTGTGAAGCGCCCATCACCACGGCAATGCGGCCTTTCAATCCAAGATCCATTCTCTACTCCTCGTAAAACATACTTACTAAACACATTGGTCCGCTTTGGTACGACCGCACATCGTTATTGGCTCTCACAGTTGCACATACCAGACCCGAAGCTTGAGTTGATTATTGAGAATTAGGCTCGCTATCGCAAACTCAACACCCACAGACTCACAGATCACCGTTATCAGTATGCGGGACGGTTTCTGTTTGATCTGATCTTTGGCTGTGCTACAAAACCAGTACGAATCTAATCGGTTCGAACTGGCGTAACCAAATTGTATTGCAAAACCCGGCCTAGCCGGACCATTACAACTACAAAAAACACGATACAGAGGTGTCCTACTAATGAAAAAAATCACCAAACTCGTAAGTGGAATGATGCTCGCGGCCGCGGCCTTCGGCGTGCAAGCAGAAGATCGCGACTACGTCCTCAACACCGCCTCTACCGGCGGTACTTACCACCCGGTTGGTACAGCGATCTCAACACTCTCTAAAATCAAACTGCTACCCAAAGAGAAGTTCAGCCTGACAGCAGTGAACTCTGCCGGCTCTGGCGCTAACGTACAGGCACTCGGCGCTGGTACTGCAGACTTCGCCATCTTACAGGGTCTGTATGGTTCATACGCGGTAACTGGGACAGGCCCAGTCACAGCACCACAAGAGAACCTGCGTTCGGTAACCATGCTATGGCAGAACGTGGAGCAGTTCATCCTCGCGAATGACAAAGTGAGCAGCGGCACCATGGCGGATATGGTTGCAGCTAAGGGTTCCGGCATGGGTATGGGCGCGAAGAACTCAGGCACCTTGGGTTCCAATAAAGTGCTGCTCTCTGGACTGGGCGTTGATGCAGAGGCGGATTACGAGTTGATGTATGGTGGCTACGGTCCAACCGCTGACGCGCTAGCAAACGGTCAAATCGTAGGTGCAGGTATCCCTTCGGGTATTCCTACAGGTGCAGTAACCAAGCTGATGGCCTCTAACGAAGGCAAATTCACTATCCTGAATGTGACTACCGACGAGCAGGCTAAGATGGATGGCGGTCGTGATCTGTGGACGCCGTACACCATCAAAGCTGGCACTTACCCAGGCCAGACTGCCGATATCAGCACCGTAGCGCAGCCAAACTTCCTAGCGGTTAACGCATCCGTACCTGAGGAAGATGTCTACAAACTGACTAAAACTATGTACGAAAACCTCGGCTTCCTGCAGGCGATTCACCCTGCTACTAAGGCGATGAATATTGATTCCGCAATTGCGGGTCTGCCAGCTCCACTGCACCCAGGTGCAGCGCGCTACTACAAAGAGATGGGCCTAAATATTCCTGATCGTCTGATCGCGAAGTAACTAAGCCGCTCTAGTCCGGGGTCGGTCCGTTCAGACGGATCGACCCTTGTTTGTATATTTCTCGCGCTAAGGAGCCAGCGATGAGCGAACTGGATAAGCCTGTAGTTAACTCCAGAGTTACACGTGAGTATCTGCTGGATCTAGACGGATCTGAACGAACACCAGTCGAGTGGTCGGTTGCAGTGTTCGCTGTTCTTTTCGGCTTATGGCACATCGCTACCAGTCTGTTTATCAACGAACAGACCATCTGGCAAAACGCAATTCACTTTGGCGGCTTCGCGCTGCTAGCCAGTGTGGTACACACCGGTTTTCAGCGACAGTCTAGAAGTCAGTCCGCGCTCATCGCTGACCTAGTTTACGGCCTACTGATAGTTGCCGCGTGTATATGGGTCGCCAGCTCTGTTGATCGTATTTATGAAGAGACGCTCTCAGTAACCGGCCAATCATGGCAGTTTAACTTGGGCGATTGGATTGCCGGACTCTTTCTGCTATTCGCAGCAATCGACCTCTCTCGTCGAGTCTCGGGATGGGTCATACCGATCCTAATTCTGCTTTCTCTGGCGTATATTCTGTTCTTGGGTGAGCATCTGCCTGGAGTTTTCCGCGCTGCAAGCTTGCCACTCAGTGATGTACTCTTCCGCTCCCTATACAACGATGAGGGGATGTTTGGCATCTTGGCCTTGATCTCTTCATCTAGCATAACGCTATTTATGGTCTTTGGGGGTTTCCTCGTCGCTTCAGGCGCCAGCGACTTCGTCATAGAGGTTTCCAAAGTCGTTGCTGGACGTATTCGCGGTGGGACCGGTTTTGTCGCGGTGATCTCCTCTGCACTGACTGGCACGATTAGCGGATCCGCGATTGCCAACACCGCCTCAACCGGTGTTATTACCATCCCACTGATGAAATCCAACGGCTTCCGCGGCCGCTTTGCTGGAGGTGTTGAAGCAGCTGCCTCAACGGGTGGCCAAATTATGCCACCCATCATGGGAGCCGGCGCCTTTGTAATGGCGAGCTACACGGCCATACCTTATGCAGATATTGTTGCCGTCTCAGTGATACCGGCGATTCTATACTTCCTCTCTGTCGCCTTCATCGTGCGTATTGAAGCGATTAAATACAATGTAGGCGAGGGGGTCGATATGACCATCGACAAAGCCAAAATTGTTTCGGGCGGGCTGGTCTTTATTCTGCCGTTGACCGTTATGATCGTGCTGCTCTTGTCTGGCGTTACCCCGAGCTTTGCCGCCTGCTGGGCAATTGCGACTCTGATACTCGTCTCCTGGGGCTCCTACATCGCCGCTAAAGTGACTGGTATAAAACAGCTGGCAACCAATGTAATGACACCCAAGCGAATCGCGAATGCCTTCATGCTGGGTATGGCCGCCTCCATTATGACCGGTGTGCTCTTAGTCGCGATCGGTATCATGAACAACGCCATCGTTACTAGCGGTATTGGTAATGGGTTTTCCCTCATGATTGCGCAGTGGTCTCAGGGCTCAGTCGTTATTGCCATTCTCTTAATCGCTTTGGCTTCACTGGTGCTCGGTATGGGGCTCCCGGTGACTGCGGCTTACATCATTCTGGCAATTCTTTGTGCGCCTGCACTGGCAGGTATTCTGGCAGACACCGTCATTATTGATCTTCTGGTTGCAGGTATTAGCGACCCGATGCAATTAGCGATGTTCTCACTGGTGGACAGTCCACTGGTGGCCAAGCTCAGTAGCGGTTTAACCTATGACGAGGCGGTGCAACTTATGGCAGCGATTCCGTTCGAAGTCGCCGTCACTCTACGCCCACTGCTGGTCGATACCGAGACGCTGACCACCTTCCTACTGATCGCGCACCTGATTATCTTTTGGCTCAGTCAGGACTCAAACGTCACACCGCCTGTCTGTCTAGCGGCATTCACGGCAGCGGGTATCGCGAAATCCCCCCCAATGGCGACCGGTTTTCAGGCTTGGAAACTGGCTAAAGGCCTCTACATAGTGCCCCTGATGTTTGCCTACACACCGTTAATTAGCGGGAACTGGATGGAGATCTGTCAGCTCGGATTCTTTGCGCTCTTTGGTATCTATGGATTAAATGTAACAATTCAGAACTACGCCGAGGGACCTTTGAAACTCTGGTACTGGCCGCTGATTATAGGGGGCGTTATTGGCTCTTTCTGGCCGCTGCACTGGGTCGCAAACATTGTGGGTGCTTTGCTGATTGTCGCTGTCGTGGTCCTAAGCTCACGCCATCAAAAAGCGTCATAACATTTTGATATGAATCGCCGTGTCGAGACACGACCTACAGAAAGAATTTTAGGAGTTCGTCGGTGACTTCTGCGGGCGTCTCTTCGGGCAGGAAATGGCCTGATTCAACGGCTCGGCCAGTCACGTTCTCTGCGCGCTCGCGCCATACATCCAGCACATCGTAGGTGCGATTCACAAACCCCTTCGAACCCCACAAAACCAGCAGCGGCGCCTGCACTTTAACGTCCATATCGGCTTCATCATGCTGCATATCGATCGACGCAGCCGCGCGGTAATCTTCACACGAGGCGTGGATTGTATCGGGGTCCTCAAAGCAGCGCAGATACTCATCCACGGCTTCATAACTAAACCGCGCACCCGCCGCTGCCCAGCGGCGCAACTTCTCTTTGAGAAAGTACTCTGGATCTTGGCTAATCATGCGCTCCGGTAAACCACCAGGCTGAATCAGAAAGAACCAATGGTAATAGCCTGTAGCAAAGGCTTGATCGGTGTGGCTGAACATATGGTGAGTGGGTGCTATATCCATCACGCACCCTTTAAGGACAGCTTGCGGATGGTCCAGCATCATACGATGCGTTACACGAGCGCCGCGATCATGACCCGCGACATTGAACTGGCTATAGCCGAGCGACTGCATCAGCTCAACCAAGTCTTGCGCCATCGCACGCTTAGAGTAGTTTGAGTGGTCCTCTACGCCGTCCGGCTTAGAGCTATCGCCGTAGCCGCGCAGGTCGGGACAGATAACATGAAAGTGCTGCGCCAGGGTTGGAGCGACTAAGTGCCACATCACATGTGACTGCGGGTAGCCGTGAATCAGCAGCAGCGGAGGCCCTTCGCCGCCTTGACGGTAGTTAATACGAGCGCCGCTAGTCTCAACTTGAGAGAGTTGGAACTGCGGCCCGAACAACATTAGCCGACCTTCTCGCCTTTAGCTTGCAGGTCTGCGTGGTAAGAGGAGCGAACCAGCGGGCCGCTGGCTACGTGGCTAAAGCCTAGCTTTTTGGCGATGGTTTCGAACTCTTTGAACTCCTCCGGAGTGACAAAGCGATCTACCGGCAGGTGATCACGGCTGGGCTGCAGGTACTGGCCAATGGTGATCATATCGATATCGTGCGCACGCATATCGTGCATCACTTCGATAATCTCTTCGTTGGTCTCGCCACAACCCACCATTAGTCCGGATTTGGTGCGAATCTCAGGGCGTGCTGCTTTGAAGCGTTTGAGCAACTCAAGTGACCACGCGTAATCAGCGCCCGGGCGCACCTGCTTGTAGAGACGCGGTACTGTCTCCATATTGTGGTTAAACACATCAGGCGGAGTCTGCGTGAGAATCTCCAGTGCGATATCCATGCGACCACGGAAGTCAGGCACCAGTGTTTCAATCTGAATAGTGTCGCTACGCTCGCGTGTCTCACGAATACAGTCAGCGAAGTGTTGGGCACCGCCATCACGCAGATCGTCACGGTCTACCGATGTGATAACGACATATTTAAGCCCCATATCGGTGATCGCTTCGGCTAGTTCGCGCGGCTCGTCAGGGGAGAGCGCATTCGGGCGACCGTGGGCGACATCACAGAATGGGCAGCGACGGGTGCAGATATCACCCATAATCATGAAGGTGGCAGTACCGTGACTAAAACACTCACCTAGGTTAGGGCAGCTAGCCTCTTCACAGACACTGGCCAATTTGTGATGACGCAGCTTCTCTTTGATGCGTTTAACTTCCGCGTTGTTGCCCATGCGCACGCGCAGCCAGTCAGGCTTACGTGGCATATCCTCTTTGGCAGTCGGAATAACCTTAACCGGAATACGTGCAAGCTTCTCTGCGCCACGTAACTTGACGCCCTGCTCTGCTACACCGACCGGTTTACTGCTGTGTTCTGCCATTGGTTATTCCCATCCATTCAATTCTTGGGCGCCATTATACCCAATTCTGCGACTCAGAATCGCCACAAGCTGTTTCGCTACTTGAGAAATTTCGACCTTATCGGTGAGTTGCGCTAACTGCGTCATCTCAAGCCCAGCGTAGCCACAAGGGTTTATGCGCAAGAACGGCTCAAGGTCCATATCGATATTGAGCGCCAGCCCGTGAAAGCTACATCCACGACGTACGCGCAGCCCCAGCGAGCAGATCTTGCGACCCTCAACATAGACACCTGGGGCATCAGGCTTAGGAGCGGCTTCAACGCCTTGAGAGGCTAACAGCTCCACCACAGCCTCCTCCATCAGGGTGACTAGATCGCGAACACCCAGACTGTTGCGCTTGAGATCCAACAGCAAGTAGATCACTAATTGGCCCGGTCCGTGATAGGTAACCTGACCACCTCGGTCGACCTGTACAACAGGAATATCGCCGGGATTTAGAAGGTGCTCCTCTTTCCCTGCTTGTCCCTGAGTAAAGACGGGCTCATGCTCGAGCACCCAGACCTCATCAGGTGTGTCGGCTGTGCGCTCATTGGTGAACGCTTGCATACGCTCAAACGTCGATTGGTAGGGCTGGCTGCCGAGAAAGCGAACGATCGGAGTTGGCATTAGAGAACGGTGTGCACGCGGCCTGAGGATTTCAGGTCTTTGTGCATTCTATCGAGCTGCTCTTCACCTGTTGCGGTGATAAACAGGCGCACAGAGAGGTACTTACCGGTACGGCTGGGCTGCTCGTTAACTTTAGTCAGATCAAGATCGTGATCATATTTCTGCACGGTCTGAATTACGTAGCTGCGAAAGTCGTCAGCATTATTTCCCACCACGGTGATCTTGTAATCAGGACATGGGAACTCGATTTTTGGAGCTTGTGGCTCGCTCATACTCACCTCAACGTCTTTATGAGAACTCTATATGGGTTCTGGTGACCGCAACTTCAACCAGTAACGCTGCTAGTCAAACAGGCCTTTGAAGAAGAGCACAATTGAATGCCAAATCTTAGTGACGAAATCGGCTTCGGCGACAGGCTGCAAGCTAACCAGCGGCACTTCCCGCAGCATTTCGCCAGCCAAGCTCACTTTCAAGCTACCTACCTGCTGACCCTGAGCTAACGGCGCTTCGATTATATTCGGTAGATCAAGTACCGCCGCGAGCTGGTCCTCTTTGCCTCGGGGAATGGTGACGGCCAAATCTTCTGCTAGCCCCAAACCGACCTGGTCAGTGGAGCCTTTCCAGATTTCAGCCGTGTTCAGCGCATCGCCTGCTTTATAGAGCGGAAAGGTTCGGAAGAAACGGAATGCGTACGAGAGCAGCTTCTGACTCTCTGCGGCACGGGCCTCATCACTGGTTGTTCCAAGCACAACCGAAATCACGCGCATATCATCACGCAGCGCTGAAGCAACCAGACAGAAGCCCGCCTCTTCGGTGTGCCCCGTCTTTACCCCATCAACGGTGGAGTCACGCCATAACAGGCGGTTACGGTTAGGCTGTTTGATATCGTTGTAGGTGAAGTACTTCTCCGCGTAGATTGCGTACTGATCAGGAAAATCCTGAATCAGTGCACGGGCGATCAATGCCAGATCTCGTGGCGATGAGTAGTGATTATCAGCAGGCAGGCCCGTCGCGTTCTCAAAGTTGGTATTCTTCAGACCCAACCGCCGCGCATGTTGGTTCATCAGATCGGCAAAGGCCTCTTCACTACCTGCAATGTACTCGGCTAAGGCAACCGAAGCATCATTACCCGACTGAATGATCACTCCACGCAGCAGGTCACCCAGCAATACCTGTGTACCTTCACGCACAAACATACGTGAGCCCGGAGTCTTCCAAGCTTTAACGCTGATCGGTACTAGATCCGTCTCGGCGACGTTACCCTCTGCGATCTCGTGCTCAACAATGTAGCTGGTCATCATTTTGGTCAGACTTGCCGGTGCAAAACGACCATCGGCACCCGACTCAACCAGAATATCGCCAGTTACGGCATCCATCGCCAGATAAGCGGTTGCAGCAAGCTGCGGTGGTGCTGGGACCAGTGCGGCATGGAGTTGCAGTGAGACCAGCGCGAAAAAGGCAAAAAACAGTGTACGTAAAGAGGCAAACATGGGTGTCCTGTCGTCAAGCTTTGAGCAAGGTTGATTCAGTTAATCGATTTCTAGTCGGTTCCTACTCAGTTCTGAGGAGAGTTTATCAGGATCGGCGATGAATAACCTGCATCTACTAAGCGATCAATGAGGCCATCGACCGAGATACCGGCACTCAACGGCCCCACCAAAACCCGATGCAACTGCCGACCACCGCGCTCTATCGGCACCACCGTCACGTTTTCGCCACTAAGGCTCGCCAACCGCAGCTGCGCCCGCTCGGCATTATCGGCATTACCGAAAGCCCCAACTTGCAGGAATTTGCCAGCCGCCTCACGAAAGCTCGGTTCAGCAACGGGCTCGGCCACCGGTTGCTGTGCAACCTGCGGTGCTTGAGAACCGCGAGCATCAATTGCCTCAACAAGCACACGCCCCGTTCCTTTTTGAGTGATCTCCAGGCGTGAAGCAGCTGAGTAGCTCAGATCAATCAAGCGATCCTCGTGGAATGGCCCGCGGTCATTGACGCGGACGATGACACTCTTGCCGTTATCAAGATTGGTAACCCGAGCATAACTTGGGATAGGCAAGCTTTTATGTGCCGCCGACATTTTATAGATATCGTAGATCTCGCCATTCGAGGTTTTGTGACCGTGGAACTTCAGACCGTACCAGGAGGCGATACCCTGCTCCTTGTAGCCGATATGGGTATCAAGCACGCGGTAGGTTTTACCCCAGACCTGATACTCCGGTTTGTTACCGCCCCGACTATAGGCGACATCAACTGGCACAGCATCTGGCACGTTGGATACATCAGGCGGATTAACTGGCGCCTTATCCTGTTTCATCGTGTAGCGCGGGTCACTCTCGTATTTAGGCTCAGGCCCGGAGGAGCAGCCTGCCAGAAGGAGGGCACAAACCAGAGAATTGATTAACATACGCATAACAGTAGTCGACACCTCTGGTTCTATCTAATTTGTTCAGCGTAGAGCTGACTCAGTTCATAGACCGCGCCAGCATAAAGGCGGCTGTGATTGTAACGGGTAATGACGTAGAAGTTGTGGAGACCCAGAACGTACTCATTTTTCTCACCACTGCTCAGGCGCATTAGCGTCGCTTTCATCTCGCCATTGAGGGCCTCGCGTGGGGTCACGCCCTTCTCGCTCCACTCTAACAGGGTCAGTTCAGGCTTAAGATCTTGATTGACCAGATCCTCGACATTGGCGTCATCAAAAACGGGGCTGGCAATCACCGGCTCGCCCTCACGCCAATTATGCTTGGCGAAGTAGTTGGCGATACTACCGATCGCATCCGTCGGGTTATCCCAAATATCTTTGTGACCATCGCCGTCAAAGTCGACTGCGTAAGCGAGGAAGCTCGAGGGGATGAACTGCCCGTAACCCATAGCACCCGCGTAGGAGCCCTTTAGTGATTCAGGGTCAACGCCCTCAGCACGCACCAGGCGGAAATAATCAGCTAACTGTCCGCGGAAGAATTCTGCACGACGCGGGAAATCAAACCCTAAGGTCGCCAGCGCATCTAGCACTCGGTAATTACCGGTGATCCGCCCAAAGCGTGTCTCAACGCCCATGATCGCAAGTATGATCTCGGGGGGCACACCATAGGTCTGTTGGGCGCGCTCCAGCGTCGTACGATGCTCTTTCCAGAATTCAACGCCCTGAGCAATACGTTTGGGCTCGATAAAAATGGCCCTGTACTCGCCCCAGTCCAGACGTTTTTCTGCTGGACGGCTGATAGCATCAAGAATGGACTGCTTACGCTCAGCTTTCGCCAATACAGAGCGCACGTAGGCGGGTTCGAAGCCATCAGCTTCAAGCTCAGAGATCAGTTTTCCGGCATCAGGATGATCCTCGTAACCGGCCTGAGCAGGGAGCGCCAGCGCTGCAGCACTCGTCAGAATTGCGCCTTGTACCAGAGTAAACAGCTTTGCCAACCTTGCCATTATTGAGTCCCTATAAGTTCGCTAACGTCGAACCATCTGTCGGTGAGTCTGAATAGACATCAGCATGCCAAATCCGACCATCAACGTCACTATTGAAGTACCACCATAACTTACCATCGGTAGCGGTACGCCAACCACTGGCAGTAGCCCAGTCACCATACCGATATTTACGAAGACATAGACAAAAAAGGTCAGGGTGATACTGCCGGCAAGCAGACGCGAGAAGGAGTCCTGTGCCTGCACTGCGATAATCAATCCGCGCCCGATAATCAGCATATACAGCGCCAGCAGCACTAGCACGCCAGTCATTCCGAGCTCTTCGCCAATCACCGCGATGATGAAATCGGTGTGCGACTCTGGCAGGAAGTTAAGTTGCGACTGAGTACCCTCGAGATACCCCTTACCCGAAAGGCCGCCCGATCCGATCGCCGTCTTGGATTGAATAATATTCCAGCCCGCGCCCAGCGGATCGCTCTCTGGATCTAGGAAGGTTAGCACGCGCTGTTTTTGGTAATCCTTCATGATCATCCACAGCCCCGGTAGCGAGGCGGCACCGATACCGAAAGCTAGAAAAATCCAGCGCCAGTAGATACCGGAGAAAAGTAGAACGAAGATACCGGAGGCGCCAATCAACAGCGAGGTTCCCAGATCGGGCTGTTTCATAATCAGTGCAAAGGGGACACCGATAAGCACCAGGGATGTGAAGATGGAGCGAAAACTCGGCGGTAGCGGATGACGCGCGAGATAACCTGCGATCATGATCGGTAGTGCCAACTTCATCAGTTCAGAGGGCTGGAATCGGAATCCGGGGAGTGCAATCCAGCGCTGGGCACCTTTTGCACCCACACCGAAAAGCAATACCGCCACAAGTAACGCCACACCCGCCAGATAGATCCAAGGACCTAGCCGCATCAGGACACGCGGAGGCACCTGTGCGAGTAAAAGCAGCGCCAGAAAACCCGCGCCCATGCGAATCGCCTGGCGCGTGACGTAGGCCATATCCTGACCAGAGGCACTGTACAACACAAAAAGGCCGTACCCACAGAGCGCCAGCAATAACAGCAGTAGTGGCGCATCCAGGTGTGTGTAGCTCCACAATCCCGCGGGACGGCGCAACGTTTGGGCATCCATCGAGCGTTGAAAATCACCGCGTACCATTAGTCATCCCTCAGCCCGTTATCGTAATCATTCAGCAGCCAGGCATCGATCACCTCGCGTGCAACTGGTGCCGCAGCGCGTGAGCCACCCTCACCATTTTCAACGACAACGGCGACAGCAATCTTAGGATCATCAGCCGGTGCAAAAGCGACAAAAAGTGCGTGGTCACGATTACGCTCTGAGAGTGCTTCTGAATCGTACTCCTCTTCCTGAGCGATACCGACTACCTGCGCTGTACCCGTCTTACCCGCCATCAGATACTCTGCATCTGCACCGGCCCTCTTCGCCGTACCGTAGCTCGAATGAACTACATCAATCATCCCCTGAATCACTTCGCCCCAGTTCGCTTCGCGATTGAGCTTTACATCTGCCGGGGTTGGTTTGGCTTCTAACTGCGCCAGCAGCTCCTGTTGCACCTCATCTAGACCGTTCTCAGCAACCACTCGTTTGAGCATCTGTGGGCGCACCCACTTTCCGCGATTGGCCAATACCGCAGTAGCAGTCGCCAGTTGCAGCGGTGTCGCGATCATAAAGCCCTGACCAATACTCAGATTAAGAGAGTCGCCGGGGTACCAGGGCTGTTTTTCGCGACCACGTTTCCACTCATCAGATGGCAAGATCGCAGCACCCGCCTCCGGCAGGTCGAGGCTGGTCACTGCGCCGAAACCAAATCGACCGAGATAGTCAGAGAAGATATCGATATCGGTTTTAGTGGCAATATCGTAGAACCAGACGTCGCAGGACTCAGCGAGGGCATGGTTAAGATCAACGCGGCCGTGGCCGCCACGTTTCCAGTCACGATACTTGCGGCCGCCGACACTCAACTGGTAGAAACCAGGATCCCAGACCTTGTGGTCGAGAGGCACACTGCCCGAATCGATCGCCGCCAACGCCGTGAACGGCTTGAGCGTCGAGCCGGGTGGATACAGCCCGCGAATGGCTCGGTTATAGAGTGGCAGATCACGATCTTCACGCAGCGCGTTATAGTCGGCAACCGATATACCGGTGACAAATTCGTTAGGGTCGTAGGCGGGATTGCTAACTAGCGCAAGGATCTCACCAGTGCTCGGTTCAATCGCAACAACGGCGGCGCGCTTGCCATCAATCAGCTCGGCCGTGAACTTTTGCAAATTCACATCCAAACTCACCTGGATATCGACACCGGGAGCCGGATCCTGCTGCTCCAATGTCTGCAGCACTCGGCCACGCACATCGGTCTCTACCTTGCGCCAACCCACTTCACCATGCAGCAGCGACTCGTAGTAACGCTCGACCCCAAGTTTGCCGATGTAGTGTGTGGCCGCGTATTGGTTCGCATCAACCTGTTGCAGTTCACGCTCGTTGATTCGACCGACATAGCCCAGCGCGTGGGCTAAAGCAGGTCCCTGCGGGTAGGCACGCACTAGATCTGCTTCAACTTGAACTCCTGAGAGACGATGGAACTCAATCGAGATCTTGGCGATCTCCTCTTGGGTTAGGCGAAATTTGAGTGGCACCGTTTCAAATGGACGTCGACGTTGGTTGAGGCGGCGCTTAAAACGTTTGATCTCATCTTCACTCAACTCAACAATCTCACCGAGCTGAGACAGCGTCTGATCGAGGTCCCCTAGCTCCTCTTTTAGAAGCGTTAAGCTGAAGTTGGGGCGGTTATCTGCCAGGAGCTGGCCGTTGCGGTCGTAAATCAGGCCGCGACGCGGTGCCACAGGTTGAAGCTGTATACGGTTGCGCTCAGATATTGCGGTGAAACGCTCGTGCTCCACTACCTGAAGGAAGTAGATTCGACTGACCAGTACGACCATCAAAACCAACACGAAAACAAAGGCGATAACAGCACGACTCGCGAAGAAGCTATTCTCTTTGGAGTAGTCGTTAAAACGCTTCGATTCCATCGGTCTCACTTATGATATGGGTGTCCCTGCAGCAGCGTCCACGCACGGTAGAGCTGTTCTGCCAAGACTATACGAACCAGCGGATGAGGCAAGGTTAACGCTGACAGGGACCAGCGTTGATCCGCCACAGCAACACAACGTGGATCAAGACCGTCAGGACCGCCAACTAGCAGCGTGAGATTGTGGCCATCCATACGCCACTCTTCCGCCTGCTGCGACAGCTTCTCGGTTGACCAGTTTTTGCCGTCGACACAGAGCGCGATCACTTTGTCTCCCTTAGGGATCGCTGCCAACATCGCATCACCCTCAGAGCGAATTGCGCGCGCCATATCAGCACCCTTCCCGCGGTGACCAACCGCAAGCTCAACCAGTTCGAGCTGGAAGTCTTGCGGTAGGCGTTTGGCATACTCCTGATAGCCGCTGGTTACCCAAGCGGGCATCTTAGTGCCGACGGCGAGAAGACGAATACGCATTAGTCGTTGCGGTTCTCACTAGCAACCGACCAGAGACGTTCGATATCGTAGAAGTCTCGCGCATCCGGCATCATCACGTGGACGATAACCGAACCCACATCCACGAGTACCCATTCACCCACATCCTGCCCTTCGACCCCGATGGGCAGAATGCCCTGGGCTTTGAGTTTATCCAGAACCTCCTGAGCAACAGAAGCGACGTGGCGCTTTGATGTACCGCTCGCAACCATCATGTAGTCGGTTACCGTCGAACGGCCACGCACATCAATAGTGATCATATCTTTTGCTTTCATATCCTCCAGCGCACCCTCAATTAGGGCGATCAACTGCTGGTCTTGCTGTTCAGTCTGTTTCTGTTCTTTGGAATCCATAAAGCTCTTTTTCCTGAATGTAATCCCAGACTGAGTCTGGAATCAGATAGCGGGGGCTCGCCCCCGCCGCAATTAGTTTACGCACCTGCGTTGCCGAGACCTCGACAGGCGTCTGCTCAAATAGGCAAATTTTTCCGGCAGGACTCTGACGTAACTCCTCAAGCAGAGGTACTGAGTGCTGCTGATAGAGGCCGTGAAGTCGGTCGCTAAAATGGGGCTGATAACCGGGCCGTTTGAGCACCAGTAGATGGGCGTAATCAAGTAGCGACTGCCAGCCTTTCCAGCTCTCGAGGCTCTGAAAAGCATCCATACCGACCACCAGAATCAATGCAGTGTCAGCTCCGATCTGAGCACGCAGCTCCTGCAACGTAAAGAGGGTGTAACTCTCACGCTCCGCGTCCAATTCGATCCGGTTAATCACTAAGCGCGGCTCAGAAGCCGTCGCCCGCTCAAGCATCTGCAAGCGATCAAATGCCGGAGCATCAGTACCAGATCGATGCACAGGATCTCGCGACGGAATTAGGTCAACCTGATTGACCTCAAGCGCCTCGGTAAGCTCCAGCGCGGAGCGCAGGTGACCGTGATGCACCGGATCAAAGGTACCACCGAAGATCACCCGCGCCGGTAACTGCTCAATCAACGACGAACCTGCCCCTCACCGAAGACGATGTATTTCTGTGATGTCAGCCCCTCAAGACCAACAGGACCGCGCGCGTGAATCTTGTCGGTGGAGATACCAATCTCTGCACCCAAGCCATATTCGAACCCATCAGCGAATCGAGTCGACGCGTTCACCATCACCGAGCTTGAATCAACCTCACGCAAGAACTTGCGCGACAAGGTGTAATTTTCGGTAATGATTGCATCGGTGTGGTGGGAGCCATAGGTGTTGATATGGCTAATCGCCTCATCGATTCCGCTGACCACTTTGATCGACAGGATCGGCGCCAGGTATTCAGTCGCCCAATCTTCCTCAGTCGCCGCTTTCACACCGCCAAGAATCGCCTGAGTCTTATCACAGCCGCGCAGCTCGACACCGGCGCTATTGTAGGCCGTCGAGAGCTCTGACAGCGCCTCTTGCGCTACGGCTTCATGTACCAACAGAGTCTCCATGGTGTTACAGGTGCCGTAACGATGAGTCTTAGCGTTAATAGCGATATTTACCGCTTTAGCCATATCAGCCTCAGCATCGATGTAAACATGACAGATACCATCGAGGTGCTTGATAACCGGCACGCGTGCCTCATTGCTGATGCGCTCGATCAACCCCTTGCCACCACGCGGAACAATTACGTCTACGTACTCAGACATCGTAATCAGCGAGCCCACAGCGGCACGATCGGTAGTCTCAACAACCTGTACGCCTGCTTCCGGCAGACCTGCAGCTTTGAGCCCTGCAGTGACACAGGCTGCAATCGCCTGGTTTGACTCAATCGCTTCCGAGCCACCACGAAGAATCGTCGCGTTACCGGACTTCAGACAGAGGCTTGCCGCCTCGACCGTCACATTTGGACGCGACTCGTAAATGATGCCAATGACACCCAGAGGCACGCGCATTTTGCCGAGTTGAATACCGGACGGCATGTATCGCATATCACTGACGTCGCCGACCGGATCCGGCAGTGCCGCGACCTGACGCAGCCCTTCGATCATGCCGTCGATACGCGCAGGGGTCAGCTCCAAACGATCTAGCATTGCAGCATCTAGCCCGTTGGCTGCGCCCTTCTCTAAATCAACTGCATTGGCTTTTGCTAGCGCATCACGGCTAGTATCTATGGCCTCTGCCATAGCCAGCAGAGCGCGGTTTTTTTTCTCAGTGCTCGCTGCCGCCATAACGCGTGACGCCTGGCGTGCTTTGGCACCTAAATCCTGCATGTATTCAGCGATATTCATCCGTTCTTCACCAAGGTGGAGTTAATCGCGCCATTATAGCCTGAGCGCGCACGATAACCCACCGCCAACCCACTGAGAATGCGAATTAAGCTAAATCTAATTTCATCGAAATCATCGTAGATGATGCGCTAGGAAATTTTCTGAAAGCGTGAAATAGTTCGCGTTACTAACACTCCTAGATGGTGCTGTAACAATATGCGCTCGCCCAACCTGATTACCGCTCTAATTTTGGCCTCTCAGCTCACCCCAACGCTAGCTGCTGAGCGCCCCAAACGACCACCGCCAGCCGTGACTGCATATGAGGTCAAACAGGCAGAAATGCCACAAACCTATATCAGCACCGGAACCCTAGTTGCTAACCAGCAGGCAGAGCTTCGAACTGAGGTGAGCGGTAGAGTTTCGAAGCTACACGTAAGCGCAGGGGAGCGTCTGGTGGCAGGAACACCACTGCTGAGTATTGATTCGCGCTCAGCCCAAGCCGAAATCCAGCGCTTAGAGAGCCAACTGAGTTTGGCGCGCCAGCAACTGGAACGGCAACGCTCGCTCATGAAAAAGGCCGCTGGAGCGGCTGAGAAGGTCGATATACAGTCTGCCGAGGTTAGCGGACTAGAGGCCAACCTGCGTATCGCCCGCTTGGCGCTGGAACGCTATGAGCTGTTGGCGCCCTTTTCAGGCGTGCTGGGCAATTTCGATTGGGTAGAGGGTGGCTGGATTACCACCAACGAACCGTTCACAACCCTAGACGACACGTCAAAGTTAAAAGTGAATTTTGATATACCGGAGCGTTTCCTGCGCTTTATTGAACTCGGCAGAGAGGTGGAGCTAGAGAGCGCAGCTTGGTCTGAGCAACGTTTCATCGGGGAAATCTCATTAATCGAGGCCCGCATGAACGCACAGCGCGCAACCCTCAGCGTGCAGGCGTTAGTAGATAACAGCAATGGCCTACTCCTACCTGGGATGCGTGTGAGCGTCAGCCTGCGAGTCGATGATGGCTCGGAGAAATTGGTGGTACCGGCGCGTACACTAATCCACGAGGGAGATCGAACAACCGTTTTGCGGCTCGACTCAGAGTCCAAAGCCAAGCCAACTGTGATCCAACTAGGCCAAGAGACCAGTGAATGGGTCGAGGTCGTAGACGGGCTCACTATTGGCGACCGTATCGTTGATCGCGGTCTAGTTAAAGCGAAGCCCAATCGCCCTGTGAAAGTCTTGGGCGATGAGCCAGCAGAGAACGCACGTGGTGGCGAAAAAGCCAAGGGGCAAGGGGGTGAGTACCAAGGTGGCCAACGCCAGAGACCAAAGTCATGATTCTCAGTGAACTTTCGGTCCGCCGCCCGGTCTTTGCGGTGGTAATCAGTCTACTATTGGTTGTTTTCGGCCTGCTCGCTTGGATGAACTTGCCACTACGCGAGTATCCTGACGTATCACGCCCACAGGTAAACATATCAACGAGCTATATCGGCGCATCACCCGAGGTGGTGGAGTTACGGGTAACCACACCGATCGAAGAGCGACTCTCGGGTATCCAAGGCGTTCGCTTTATCGAATCCACTAGCGCACGCAACACCTCGCGTATCTCTATCACCTTTGAAACAACACGCAGCATCGATGATGCGGCTAACGATGTCCGTGAAGCCGTGGCTCGTGCTGCTCGCACACTGCCCGATGAGGTATCAGCACCCACAGTATCCAAGAGCGGTGCCAGGGGGGACCTGATCCTCTATATCATCGCAAGTTCAGATCGCCTGGATGGTGTGCAGCTGACCGACTATGCGCAACGCACGCTCAAAGAGCGTCTTGAGCGCGTTGATGGTGTCAGCGCCGTGCAGATTTTGGGCGCGCGGGACTACGTGCTGCGCATCGAGCTAAACATTGACCGCCTCAATGCGCTTGGCATCACGCCTCAAGAGGTCGCCAGTGCGATCAAGCGCGAAAACCTTGAGTTGCGCGGTGGCGAACTCACTGGCCCGCAGCGTACTTTGCAAATTCAGATACCACGCAGCTACAACAGCGTCGCCGAATTCCGCTCACTGGTTATCCGTCAGGCTCCAGGCCCACTGGTGCGCCTGGGTGATATCGCTGAGATCAGTACCGGTGCGCTGGACACTGACGAAATGTTCCGGGCGGACGGTGAGGAGGTCATCGCTTTAGGCATTGAGCCGATCTCGAACGCCAATCCACTTACCGTTATTGACGGCGTTAAAGTGGAAATTGAGGCGTTGCGACCCTTCCTGCCGGAAGGCACTGAGCTTCGTACTTCCTATGATGTATCCACCTTCATAAAGAGCGCTATTTCAGAGGTCTACACCACACTCGCGATTGCTGCTGGCTTGGTCATCCTGGTCATACTAATATTTCTCGGTGATATCCGGGCCACATTGATTCCAGCGGTGACTGTTCCTATATCCCTTATCGCTGCGTGTCTGGCGATTCTTGGTTTCGACTTCTCTATCAATCTGCTCACGCTGTTGGCGATGGTTTTGGCGATAGGCTTGGTTGTGGATGACACCATCGTCGTTGTCGAAAATATTCACCACCATCTAGACCAAGGCAAACCGCCCCTTCTGGCGGCGTGGGATGGAATCCGGGAGGTCGGCTTCGCGGTCGTTGCGACTACCTTAGTGCTCGTCGCCACCTTTGTTCCCATCGTTTTTCTGCCGGGCACCGTCGGGCAGTTCTTCCGCGAGTACGCAATCACTCTGACTGCAGCAGTGATCTTCTCCAGCGTCGTGGCGCTAACACTCGCACCTGCACTCTGTTCTAAGCTCCTCAAACAGCACAACTCAGCGAACCCCGAGGGCGGCGTCTCACGCCTACTTCATCCCGTAGAACGCGGTTATGGTTGGCTGCTGGGACATGCGCTACATCACCGTTGGCTGGCAATACTACTGATCGGCGCCTGTTTCTGGGGTATTTGGCAGGCATGGCAACAGATACCGAAGACCCTTATGCCGACAGAAGACCGCGGTTCAATCTTCGTACTGGTGCGCGGCCAAGAGGGTGCAAGCGCTCAAGCGATGCAGAAATCGATGCTAGAGGTCGAGCGTAAGTTAGCGCCCTGGCTCGAGAAAAATGGTGTTGAAAGCACTCTACTTCGCTCACCGGGCTGGGGGACGCAAGGGGATAACTCAGGATTTATGATTCTTGGACTCAAGCCCTGGGATCAGCGCGACACGCATGCAAGTGAGCTTGTGGGCGGGATGCGTCGGCTTTTCACCAACATACCTGACGTAAACGTTATCCCTATCCTGCGCTCAGCAATACGTGCGGGTTCGCGCACACCGGTTGAATTTGTCATTGGCGGTGCCGACTATGCTCAGCTGGAGGAGTGGGCTGCGCTCATCATGGATCGGGCCGAGGAGAATGAGGGGTTGCGTGATCTAGAGATCGACTTCGAACGCAATCAGCCGCAGATAAAAGCGGACTTCGATCGGGAGAAAGCAGCGGCGCTGGGTGTCTCAGCGCAAACACTCGGCGATACGTTGGAGTTGATGCTAGCGGGACAAGCCGTGAGCCAGTTTATGGAGCGCGGACGCCAGTATGATGTCTGGATAAAAGGGCTTGAGGAGCAACTTACCAATCCTGACGATCTCTCTCGTTTACTGATTCGATCATCTACAACCGGGGAGCTAGTGCCGCTGGCGAATCTGGTGAGCTTTCGCACCGTCGGTGAGGCCGCGCGCCTACCGCACTATAACCGCACACGCACAATTACCATCAGCGGTGGATTGGCTGAAGGTTATACACTGGGTGAGGCGATAGACTATCTCGATTCACTCGCAGCTCAACTTCTGCCGGCCGAAGCGGTGATCGACTATCAGGGGGAATCGCTCGACTACAAACGTGACAGTGGATCAATTGAACTCGTGTTTATTTTTGCCTTGGTTGTGGTATACCTCGTTTTGGCGGCGCAGTTTGAGAGTTTTATTAACCCATTGATCGTCATGCTGACCGTACCTCTGGGACTGGCTGGGGGACTCTTGGGGATCCTCTACACCGGCGACAGTTTGAACATCTACAGCCAGCTAGCCCTGATTATGCTGATTGGGTTGGTCTCCAAGAATGGCATACTGATTGTCGAATTCGCTAATCAGCTGCGTGACCGGGGCCTGGAGTTCGAACAGGCCATTATTCAGGCTTCCGAGCGTCGTCTGCGACCAATCTTAATGACAGCACTGACAACGATTCTCGGCGCTCTACCACTGATACTGGCCAGTGGTGCTGGTGCAGAGAGCCGTCAGTCAATCGGTATCGTGGTCTTTTCAGGAATCGCTGTCGCAACGTTTCTGACGCTGATTGTAACCCCGCTGACTTATAATCTGATGGCACGCCACACCCGTTCACCGCAGCAAATAAGCCGGCAACTGGATGAGCAACAGTCAGGGTTCAACGTATCGGATAAACCGTGAGTTACTAACGGGCAAAGGGTTCGCCTGTAGCGCACGGCGCTGGTATCATGGCGTCTACTTTATTGCTGTGCAGAGTTAGACCGACAGGATGTTTTCCCCACAGGCCATAAACGATCATCTGAGTGCGGGATCACGCACCCGCCCCGTTATCGCTGCAGCTGTCTCACTCTGCCTGCTAATGGCTGCTGCCCTCGGCGTACTGCTGTTTCTGGCGAAGTCTCAAGCGACAGAACAGGTTGAAGTTCAGGCGCAGCGTTTGGCCAACTCGGTTGAGACGCTTGTCACACCCCTGATGATCTCTGACGACCGCGTCAGTCTTAACTTTATAGTTAACCAGCTAGTCGACGATCCCACACTGCGCGGCATTCGTTTGACGGATCCTCAGAATCTCGCTCTGGCCGTTGCTGGCGAGCCTGCTGAATTGAAACTCACACGCGAGATTCGCCCAAATGATGAGTTTCTCGGCGAGCTAACACTCTGGATCGATCCACTACCGGCTATTAGCCTACTCAAGACCCAACTGCTCTATGTCGGAATCGCGCTACTGTTTGCTCTCGTCGTTGCTGGGCTGGTCTACCGCTACACGCCTGCAACCCCTGGTTTTGACGAGGACGAAGATGAGGCGAGCTTCGAAGAGGAGCTGGCTCCAATTTATGATAGCGAAGCTGTGGAGCAGGAGACCGACAGCGACGACTATGCATCGCAGAGTGAGGCGTCCGGTGCTGGCTTAAGCTCAGGTGACACAACCGAATCGGAAACTGACGAACACACCTATCAGACGCAACAGGCTGAGCTCAGTAGCCCTGAATCAGATGAGGAGCCTGATGCACCTGTCTCTTTTGAAGATCTAGTTTCGGAGCAAGATAAGATCGAGCCGAGTTTTAATTTGCTCGATATGAGTGACGGTATCGATGAGGGTGACGAGCCACTAGATGTCTCTGCAACACTTAAAGCACCCGAGCCGGCGAGAGTTCCCGTTGTCAAATCACAGCTACCGCAGAGTCAAGATGATGACCAGGTTGATCTAGTTGGGCTGCTAAAACCGGAACATAACGCTGAGTCCATGCCAAAATTCAAACCCTCACAAATGCAGCCGGTTAATGAGGGCGATTCTGAGGAGCCTGAGTCCGAGGAGCTGGAGATTTCAATCCCCGTACCAATGAATACGCCGCCTCGCTCGAAGAGGTTGCCGATCATCAACGAAGAGCAACTCGACCTGTACAGCCTCGAGCAGGAGCTGGACCTCATACTCTCTCCAGATAATGCGGGCTACCTCATCCTGATCGATACCACCAGCGCACACTCACCTAATCTGGACAGCGAAGAGCTCAGTCAGATCCGCCGTACCTACCGTACGTTGGCAAACTCGGTTGCACGCATCTACTACGGCAAAGTGGAGGCACTCGGTGATGACCTGCTAATCCGGTTTGAGATTCCTAAGAGCGATGACTCACACGGGGTGAACGCACTCTGTTCGGCGCTGCTGTTTAACCTGCTCTACCGCTCATACAATCAGAGCCGCTCGAAGCAGAACCTCCCATTACTGAATGTGCATATCGCTGTGGTGCGCGGTCAGCTCGATCGCTTCGGCCATATGCTTGATGAAGCGCGTTTCCTGACACGCTCAACCAAAAGCGGTGCCGTGATTAGCCATACTGCACTGAGTGAAGCGCCGGAGCTGAAATCCACTCTGCTGACACAGGCGGATGTGCGCCGTGAGGACGAGGACAAGGTCCTCATCAACAGCGTCGAACGGCGACATCAAGCACTGCTCGAGAAGCAAGCACGCTACCTGCTGGCCAAGCTAGCCGACCGCGCTAACCAGCGTAAACAAGCTGGCTCGAGTGAACAGCCCGGGCAGTAGCATGTATCACTGGTATCTGATCCAAGCCAAACCTGGGCAGGCGAAAAAGGCCCAGCAAGAGCTCGAAAACCAGGAGTTCAACACCTATCTACCCGAAATCAGTGTCGAAAAGATCGTCCGTGGTAAACGCACTGAGAAACTAGAGCCGCTCTTCCCCGGCTACCTATTTATCTATCTATCGACAGAAGAGAGCAACTGGCGCCCTATCCGCTCAACCCGCGGTGTCGCCAAAGTCGTCCGCTTCGGCGATACCCCAGCGATAGTCCCTGCTGACGCCATCGCCAACATCCGCGCCCAGCTCAAAGGGCAGAGCGCCGAGTCCGAATTCACCGCGGACACCCCTGTCAGCATAACTGACGGCCCGTTCAAAGGCCTCCAAGCAATATTCCAAGGCTACGACGGCGAACAACGCGCCTTCCTCCTACTAGAACTCCTAGGCAAATGGCAACGCCTCTCCATCGACCTCGACAAACTCGAAGCCAAACCCTCATCAACCTGTAGTCAGCTATGAACGATCTCCTGTGACTGAAGCTTGTTCCTGGAGTGGAAAGGCCTATGTTGTATTTTCGCTGTAAAGGACAGTCTGCGAAACCACCCCGCGGGCGGGGACGCTATCAAAGGTGTCTAAACCAAAAGACCCCAATAACTAAAAGCTATCAGGGCCTTATCTAAAACTAGCTAGTCCTATTCAACGGAAAGATGACTAACCCGCTGATAACCTCTCGGCAACTTATTACCCCGTCGCCCACGCTCACCACGATAGTGCTCTAGATCCGCAGCAGACATCTTCAGATACTGCTTACCGGAGTGCACCAACAACGTCTGCCCCTCCTCGATAACAATCAAGGCGACCATCAACTCCTCTCGTGTCGCCGCACGCGCAGATGGAATATTGATGATCTTATTGCCCTTACCGCGAGCGAGCACAGGCAGTTCGCTGACGGGGAACACCAGCATACGCCCTTCAGTCGTCACAGCGGCAATTAAACCCGTCTCAGCACTTTCGATACGGGCCGGCGTCACAACATTAGATCCCTTCGGCAGGGTCAGAACAGCTTTACCGTTCTTCGTCTTACTGGTCAGATCCGCAATCTTGGTTACAAAACCATAACCTGCATCCGAGGCTAGCAGCACTTGGTCGGAGTCCTTACCGGCTACCATCGCCTCGAGGCTCGTACCTTTCTGCAAACTGATGCTACCGGTGACCGGTTCGCCCTGACCACGTGCAGATGGGAGGGTGTGTGTTTCAAGCGTATAGCTGCGTCCGGTGCTATCAAACAGCAGAGTCGGCTGATTCATACGCCCAGCATGTGAGATATGATAACCATCCCCCGCCTTATAGTTCAGAGCCGTTGGATCGATATCGTGACCTTTAGCGGCACGAATCCAACCCTGCTTGGATAGGACAACAGTAACGGGATCCGATGTAAGAAGATCTTTCTCACTGAAGGCCTGAGACTCCCCGCGCTCTACCAGTGGGGAGCGACGCTCATCACCAAACTCCTCAGCGGTCTCTTCAATCTCTTGCTTGATCAGCTTACGCATCAGGCGATCAGAGCCCAGTGTCGCTTCTAGCTTTTTGCGCTCCTCGTCGAGTTCAGACTGCTCAGAGCGGATCTGGAACTCTTCAAGCTTCGCCAGGTGGCGCAGTTTAAGGTCGAGAATAGCGTCAGCCTGCACCGGTGTGAGGCCGAACCGCTCCATCATGACCGCTTTAGGCTCATCCTCGTTTCGAATAATCGCAATCACCTCATCAATATTGAGGTAGGCGATAATCAAACCATCAAGAATATGCAGGCGATCAATGACCTTCTGCAGACGATGTTCAAGGCGACGGCGAACGACTTGCGTACGCCAAGTGAGCCACTCAGTCAGAATCTGACGCAGGTCTTTGACCTGAGGACGACCATCAATACCGATCATATTGAGGTTGACGCGGTAGCTACGCTCAAGATCAGTGGTGGCAAACAGGTGGGCCATCAATTGCTCAACGTCGATACGGTTCGAGCGGGGCACGATGACGAGGCGAGTTGGATTTTCGTGATCCGACTCATCGCGTAGGTCGCTCACCATGGGCAGCTTCTTCTGCTGCATCTGGGCAGCGATCTGCTCCAAAACCTTGGCGCCCGACACCTGATATGGAAGAGCAGTGATTATCACCTCGCCATCTTCCTTAGTGTAGATAGCACGCGCTTTGACTGAACCGCGACCGGTCTCATAGATTTTGTGCAGGTCTGTAGCCGGGGTGATGATCTCCGCTTCAGTCGGAAAATCTGGTCCAGCTACGAACTGATATAGATCATTAAGCTCTGCTTTGGGGTTATCCAGCAGATGTACACAAGCACTGGCGACTTCACGCAAGTTGTGCGGCAGGATATCGGTTGCCATGCCCACAGCAATACCGGTAGAGCCGTTGAGCAGAACGTTCGGCAGACGTGCCGGCAGGACTTCAGGCTCATCTAGCGTGCCATCAAAGTTAGGAGTCCAGTTAACGGTACCCTGTCCAACCTCTTTAAGTAGCACCTCAGCATACTTCGATAAGCGTGACTCGGTATAACGCATCGCCGCGAACGATTTAGGATCATCCGGCGAGCCCCAGTTACCCTGACCATCAATCAACGGGTAGCGGTAACTGAACGACTGCGCCATAAGCACCATCGCTTCGTAACAGGCGGAGTCACCATGCGGGTGAAACTTACCGAGCACGTCACCAACGGTACGAGCCGACTTCTTGTATTTCGCCGACGCCTTAAGTCCAAGCTCAGACATAGCGTAGACAATACGACGCTGGACTGGCTTCATGCCGTCGCCAATGTGAGGCAGCGCTCGGTCCAGTATTACGTACATTGAGTAGTCGAGGTACGCCTTCTCGGTAAAGTCCCTGAGAGGGAGCTTTTCGGTACCTTCGTCGATCAAAGTCTCCACAGAGTCACATCCTTATACGGGTATTCATGGATCAATTTATAGCTGAAGTATGCCAGCTTGGGGCGCCCGATGCACCGCCATATCAGGGTTAAATTACGGGGATGGACTATAGTGTTAAAAGAGATCCAAGCACTGGAGGTGACTTATGATGAAAGCACCGCAAAACCGCTTTTTGCTCGAACTGGATAAATTACGCCGCGATGTAAACCGCGAGATCCTACAACCGCGTATCGATACCATGACAATCGAGCGCTTTCAGCCGATCATTACTGCCGTAGCTCATGCACGTGCCGACTATGTTGAAGCCTTGATAGCCTTCGGTGACGAGGCTAGCAACGAAGCCCCCAAACCTGAACGAATAGCGGAGTTAAAACAGAAACGTGAAGCTTTTGAGGAACTGGTTGCAGCGGCAAACGCACTGGAGACTGTCATCCAACGCGACTATATCGATTCGATCAGCATCAAAGGTAATTAGCCTCTGCGGGCTTCTGTTATCCGGAGGTGTCCGCGCAGATCTGTTGTCGGAGTATCAGCTCTCAGAGGCTCCGTTCTCGGGCCGAATATGGGACCTAAACACCGAAGCCTTCATAACCCCAACTGCTCTCTTCGAACAACTCGAACCCGCAAGCTGGCTTTTTCTCGGGGAAACCCACGAAAACGTCGATCACCATAGTATTCAAACCCTTTTCATCGAACAGCTCGCTGATCGTGGTCAAATGGGTACACTAGCACTAGAGATGGCAAACGTTGAACAACAACCACTACTGGATGGCGCCCAGAACGATCCAGCAGAGGTTACGCCAGAGCAACTCGAATGGCACAGAGGCTGGCCCTGGGAGTGGTATGAGGGCCCCGTAACAGCCGGTCTTAAACACGCAAAGCGGGTTGTCGCAACAGACCTAACACGTTCATCGAAGATGGCTGCTTATGCTGATGAAGATCTAGAAGTACCAGCTGACTCAGCCTACACGGATTTCATGCTTGAGCTTCTGTACGAGGGACACTGTGGTCAGATGCCTAAGTCACAGTTAACTAACATGCTCAGAGTGCAATATGCGCGCGATATCAGTATGCGCGAGGCAATGATCGCCAATACCGACGAGAGTGGCGTAAACATCCTTTTGGCAGGCACAGTTCATACCCGCTATGACATCGGTATTCCCTACTGGACCGAAGAGCTCAATATACGAACCCTTTTACTGGTAGCCGCAAACGACAACCCTGATCCAAAAGCCTATTACCCGGATAGTTACGCCGATACACCGGTAGCCGACTTCATACTATTTTCGCCGCCTACAGAGTATGAGAGTGGTTGTAACTAACGAACCCAGCCACCAGTTATCCTGAGACCCGCTTAAAACCTGGACGGTTCTACATCGCCGGGTGCATGGATGCACGATGAGGCGATGCCGTAGTGAACGGATACGATGGTGGTATACCTGGAAACGAACTGAACTAGCTTAGTTCTGGGTAACCCAACCGGCAGATGTCCTAAGACCCGCTCAAGACGTCCATGTATCGCTTCGTGATTTACATCCCTGTAAATCAAGAGTCTCAGGACACCTACCGGTTGGGTTTTATATCTCGGCGCGTAACTTCTGAAGACGAGGAGTATCGGGATAAGGGATCGCGCAGCGATCGGCAATGATGGCCATGGATGGCCGAATGCCGCGAAGCGCATGGATGCGCGAGAGCGGTGACCTACTGCAGCCTGCAAGGCTGCTATTTCAGAGTGCCAGTCAGAGTACGCTGAGGTAGAGATTCAATGTGACTCTACCTTGAACTTGTCGTGTAGCCACTGCTTGCAGTGGCTTATAAAGCAGAAAACCCCATCCACAGCGTGGATGGGGTTTTTGCTTTATTAGGTGCCTGGCAATGACCTACTCTCACATGGGGAAACCCCACACTACCATCGGCGATGACGCGTTTCACTACTGAGTTCGAGATGGGATCAGGTGGTTCCACGGCTCTATTGTTGCCAGGCAAAACTGGTTGCTAGTTTTGCGCTTTCTATGTGCTTCGCTGCTGCTCTGCACTGCTACTAGCTAATTCGGATCTTGTCTGTCTGACCCTATTAAGTCAGATCAGTGAAAAAGTCTGTTTGTCTTTCTGTTGTATTGGTTTGCTACAAGCTACAACCGTAATCAATCTTAAACCACTCAGTTGTTCATCTTGATGCGCTTCTAATCAGCACACCTCAGACAACTTTGGCGTTATATGGTCAAGCCTCACGAGCAATTAGTACTGGTTAGCTCAACGCCTCACAACGCTTACACACCCAGCCTATCAACGTCCTAGTCTTGAACGGCTCTTTAGGGACCTTAAAGGTCCAGTGAGATCTCATCTTGAAGGGGGCTTCCCGCTTAGATGCTTTCAGCGGTTATCCCGTCCGAACATAGCTACCCGGCAATGCCACTGGCGTGACAACCGGAACACCAGAGGTTCGTTCACTCCGGTCCTCTCGTACTAGGAGCAACTCTTCTCAAATCTCAAACGCCCACGGCAGATAGGGACCGAACTGTCTCACGACGTTCTAAACCCAGCTCGCGTACCACTTTAAATGGCGAACAGCCATACCCTTGGGACCGGCTTCAGCCCCAGGATGTGATGAGCCGACATCGAGGTGCCAAACACCGCCGTCGATGTGAACTCTTGGGCGGTATCAGCCTGTTATCCCCGGAGTACCTTTTATCCGTTGAGCGATGGCCCTTCCATACAGAACCACCGGATCACTAGAACCTACTTTCGTACCTGCTCCACGTGTCTGTGTCGCAGTCAAGCACCCTTATACTCTTGCGCTCATTGGCTGATTTCCGACCAGCCTGAGGGTACCTTCGTGCTCCTCCGTTACTCTTTGGGAGGAGACCGCCCCAGTCAAACTACCCACCACACACTGTCCTCGATCCCGTTCCGGGACCTGAGTTAGAACCTCAACGTTACCAGGCTGGTATTTCAAGATTGGCTCCATGAAGACTGGCGTCTCCACTTCAAAGCCTCCCAGCTATCCTACACAAGTAAGGTCAAAGTTCAGTGTGAAGCTATAGTAAAGGTTCACGGGGTCTTTCCGTCTAGCCGCGGGTACGCTGCATCTTCACAGCGAGTTCAATTTCACTGAGTCTCGGGTGGAGACAGTGTGGCCATCGTTACGCCATTCGTGCAGGTCGGAACTTACCCGACAAGGAATTTCGCTACCTTAGGACCGTTATAGTTACGGCCGCCGTTTACTTGGGCTTCGATCAAGAGCTTCGCCTAAGCTAACCCCATCAATTAACCTTCAAGCACCGGGCAGGCGTCACACCCTATACGTCCACTTTCGTGTTTGCAGAGTGCTGTGTTTTTAATAAACAGTCGCAGCCACCTGGTATCTTCGACCGGCCTCAGCTTAGGGAGCAAGTCCCATCACCAAAACCGGCGCACCTTCTCCCGAAGTTACGGTGCCATTTTGCCTAGTTCCTTCACCCGAGTTCTCTCAAGCGCCTTGGTATTCTCAACCTGACCACCTGTGTCGGTTTGGGGTACGATCCCACATAACCTGAAGCTTAGAAGATTTTCCTGGAAGCCGGGCATCAACTACTTCACTTCATATAGAAGCTCGTCATCAGATCTCAGCCTTAAGAGGAACCGGATTTACCTAGCTCCTCAGCCTACATCCTTAAACGCGGACAACCAACGCCGCGCTAGCCTAGCCTTCTCCGTCTCTCCATCGCAGTTATGCGAGGTGCAGGAATATTAACCTGCTTCCCATCGACTACGCTTTTCAGCCTCGCCTTAGGGGTCGACTCACCCTACCCCGATTAACGTTGGATAGGAACCCTTGGTCTTCCGGCGAGGGAGTTTTTCACTCCCTTTATCGTTACTTATGTCAACATTCGCACTTCTGATACCTCCACGGTGCCTTACAGCTTCCGCTTCAACGGCTTACAGAACGCTCCTCTACCATGCCCTAAGGCATCCGCAGCTTCGGTGTCTAGTTTGAGCCCCGTTATATCTTCCGCGCAGGCCGACTCGACTAGTGAGCTATTACGCTTTCTTTAAAGGGTGGCTGCTTCTAAGCCAACCTCCTAGCTGTCTGAGCCTTCCCACATCGTTTCCCACTTAACTAGAACTTTGGGACCTTAGCTGGCGGTCTGGGTTGTTTCCCTTTTCACGACGGACGTTAGCACCCGCCGTGTGTCTCCCATGATTGCACTCTTGGGTATTCGGAGTTTGCATCGGGTTGGTAAGTCGGGATGACCCCCTAGCCGAAACAGTGCTCTACCCCCCAAGGTGAGACATGAGGCGCTACCTAAATAGCTTTCGAGGAGAACCAGCTATCTCCGGGCTTGATTAGCCTTTCACTCCGATCCACAGGTCATCCGCTAACTTTTCAACGGTAGTCGGTTCGGTCCTCCAGTTGATGTTACTCAACCTTCAACCTGCCCATGGATAGATCGCCCGGTTTCGGGTCTACTCCCAGCAACTATGCGCCCTATTAAGACTCGGTTTCCCTACGCCTCCCCTACTGGTTAAGCTTGCTACTGAAAGTAAGTCGTTGACCCATTATACAAAAGGTACGCAGTCACCGAACTAAGTCGGCTCCCACTGCTTGTACGTACACGGTTTCAGGGTCTATTTCACTCCCCTCACAGGGGTTCTTTTCGCCTTTCCCTCACGGTACTGGTTCACTATCGGTCAGTCAGGAGTATTTAGCCTTGGAGGATGGTCCCCCCATATTCAGACAGGATAACACGTGTCCCGTCCTACTCGATTTCACTGTAAAAGACTTTTCATATACGGGGCTATCACCCACTATGGCCACACTTTCCAGAGTGTTCTATTAAGACTTAAACAGCTTAAGGGCTGGTCCCCGTTCGCTCGCCGCTACTAAGGGAATCTCGGTTGATTTCTTTTCCTCTGGGTACTTAGATGTTTCAGTTCCCCAGGTTCGCCTCTCTAAACCTATATATTCAGTAAAGAGATACCCGCAAGCGGGTGGGTTTCCCCATTCGGACATGTCCGGATCAAAGCTTGTTTACCAGCTCCCCGAACCTTTTCGCAGGTTACAACGTCCTTCATCGCCTCTGACTGCCAAGGCATCCACCGTGCACGCTTATTCACTTGACCATATAACCCGAAGGTGTCTGATCAACTGAATGGTTCGTAACGATTGATTACGCCGGTTGGCGCTTGTATCAAACAATACAAGACAATCTTGTGCTAACTCCCTACCCGGCTAGAGTAGGTCAATTAGCACGACTTTTTCAGATCCAAATTTTTAAAGAGCGACAAAATACTGATCTCTCAAAGAGAAGGTCAGTATCAAGTAATGCGTGTGAACGCTTGCCAGGACTCGGCTATCGTTTAAGGAGGTGATCCAGCCGCTGGTTCCCCAACGGCTACCTTGTTACGACTTCACCCCAGTCATGAACCCCACCGTGGTAACCGCCCTCCCGAAGGTTAAGCTAGCTACTTCTGGTGAAGTCCACTCCCATGGTGTGACGGGCGGTGTGTACAAGGCCCGGGAACGTATTCACCGCGACATGCTGATTCGCGATTACTAGCGATTCCGACTTCATGCAGTCGAGTTGCAGACTGCAATCCGGACTACGACCGGTTTTCTGGGATTAGCTTACTCTCGCAAGTTCGCAGCCCTCTGTACCGGCCATTGTAGCACGTGTGTAGCCCTACTCGTAAGGGCCATGATGACTTGACGTCGTCCCCACCTTCCTCCGGTTTGTCACCGGCAGTCTCCTTAGAGTTCCCACCCGAAGTGCTGGCAAATAAGGACAAGGGTTGCGCTCGTTACGGGACTTAACCCAACATTTCACAACACGAGCTGACGACAGCCATGCAGCACCTGTCTCAGAGTTCCCGAAGGCACCAATCCATCTCTGGAAAGTTCTCTGGATGTCAAGAGTAGGTAAGGTTCTTCGCGTTGCTTCGAATTAAACCACATGCTCCACCGCTTGTGCGGGCCCCCGTCAATTCATTTGAGTTTTAATCTTGCGACCGTACTCCCCAGGCGGTCAACTTATCGCGTTAGCTGCGCCACTAAGTAATCAAGTTACCCAACGGCTAGTTGACATCGTTTACGGCGTGGACTACCAGGGTATCTAATCCTGTTTGCTCCCCACGCTTTCGCACCTCAGTGTCAGTATCAATCCAGGGAGTCGCCTTCGCCACTGGTGTTCCTTCCGATCTCTACGCATTTCACCGCTACACCGGAAATTCCACTCCCCTCTATCGTACTCTAGTTCCGCAGTATCAGGTGCAGTTCCAAGGTTGAGCCCTGGGCTTTCACATCTGACTGACGAAACCACCTACGCGCGCTTTACGCCCAGTAATTCCGATTAACGCTCGGACCCTCCGTATTACCGCGGCTGCTGGCACGGAGTTAGCCGGTCCTTCTTCTGATGTTAACGTCACAGTAAGCAGGTATTAACTACTCACCTTTCCTCACATCTGAAAGTGCTTTACAACCCGAAGGCCTTCTTCACACACGCGGCATGGCTGGATCAGGGTTGCCCCCATTGTCCAATATTCCCCACTGCTGCCTCCCGTAGGAGTCTGGGCCGTGTCTCAGTCCCAGTGTGGCTGATCATCCTCTCAGACCAGCTAAAGATCGTCGCCTTGGTGAGCTCTTACCTCACCAACTAGCTAATCTTACGCAGGCTCATCTAATAGCGAAAGGTCCGAAGATCCCCTCCTTTCTCCCTTAGGACGTATGCGGTATTAGACCAAATTTCTCTGGCTTATCCCCCACTACTAGGTAGATTCCTACGCGTTACTCACCCGTCCGCCGCTCGTCAGCAGATAGCAAGCTATCCCTGTTACCGCTCGACTTGCATGTGTTAGGCCTGCCGCCAGCGTTCAATCTGAGCCATGATCAAACTCTTCAGTTAAAAGTTTTCGATTTCAAACCCGAAGGCTTTCCATCTAAATCTGCTCAAGAAAAACATTACGCTAAATGAATTCACATATAGGTTGCTTGTCTTGATTAAGCTTTGTTGCCTAATCCCAACAAGCGCCCACACGCATTACTTGATCTATTTGTTAAAGAGCGTTGCTTGTATCCGGTAGACCGCGTTGCCGCTGTCTCCCCAAGCGAGGCGCGTATAGTACCGCGCTCAGTTTTGAAGTCAATCATTATTTGCAGTATTTTTACTTTAATTCAAAACCTGCGATTGCACTCCGATAAGCCAATTCTGGTTATAAAACAACCACTTAGACTTTCTTGTCTCGACTTCTTACTGGGTTAACCCCCGAATCGAGAGCGCGAATAATACGCCAATCTCAACGAGTGTCAACACATCGATAAAAAATTCTTTTGACGCTTGCCAATAAATACTGACAACAGAAAAAAGAAACCCCGCTAACGATACTCGATCGCCAACGGGGTTTTCAGTATAGATCGAGTTTGAGATTTAGCCAGTGTAAGTCAGCGGTGCCACTTCAACCCATACGATTACAGAGGTTGCAATCACGCCAACTAGAACACAGAGGCCTACTGTGAGAATCGACGTCGAGAAGAAGAAAGCTCGATCTTCAGGAATGTGCATGATCTCTGGCACACCTGAGTAGAGCAAGTAAACCGAATAGCAGACAGCGATCAGACCAACGATCACGTTGAACCACAGAACTGGATAGAGACCTGAGAGGCCGGCAAGGAAAAGTGGAGCTGCAGTAAAGGTGGTCAACGCAACACAGGCGTTCAAGTCGGCCTTACCGCCATAGGTGCTCTCCATCCAATGGATGGTGGCAGCGATGAAAGCAACACCCACCCAAATTGCAAAATAGAAACCAACCGCAGCTGCCAGCGCACTATCGGTTGAGAGTTTAACGTACTCTCCACCGGATATGCTCCAGCCGATCTGCGTCGTTCCGATGAAGAACGAGATACATGGAATGAGCGCCAGAAGCGCAATTTGCGAGAAGAAAATGCGCTTACTTGTGTAATTCTCACTTTCGATTGCTCGCCACTCTTTACGTGGGTTGTATATCACACCCATTAGATGCTGTAGGAACATTGTTCTCTCCCCTCAACTAGCCTTGAAGTAAGTTTAGTCGACTTTTGGTTTGTTATTGTTGTTTTACGGTTTGATGAAGCTTTCCTTGCCCTCGCTCTCCAAGTCTTAGGCCATTACCCTCCAGTAGTGATCAACTAGCAGCACAACAAATAGTGCCATGATGTAATAAATGCTGTACTTGAACATACGCATGGAATCAGCCATATCCCTGATAAACATCAGTCTAGCAGCCCAGTAGAGGAAGCGCACATTCAAAACGGTCACACCAATGAGGTAGATCAATCCACTCCCACCCGTCACAAAGGGCAATAGAGTGACGACGATCATTATCAGCGTGTAAAGGAAGATCTGCAGGCGTGTGTATGCTAAACCATGGGTGTTTGGAAGCATGGGAATACCTGCACGGGCGTAGTCGTCTTTGCGCGCGATACAGAGCGCCCAGAAATGCGGTGGCGTCCACGCGAAGATGATCAGCATCAACAGCAAACCCTGTCCGCCGACGGAATCAGTGACTGCAGTCCAACCAAGCAACGGAGGCGCAGCACCAGCCACACCACCGATAACAATATTCTGTGGAGTCGCACGCTTCAGCACGGCAGTATAGATAACCGCATAACCAATCAACGCGAACAGCGTAAGCCAAGCGGTCAGCAGGTTGACCCAGATCGCCAACATACCGATTCCTAGCACACCGATTATTGCAGCGAAAGTAAGCGCAGCTTGCGGCGTCATTCGGCTCTGCGGGAATGGACGGCCAGCGGTACGCGCCATTTTGTGATCGATATTCCGATCTAAAACGTGGTTAATCGCCGCTGCTGATGAAGAGGCTAAGCCAACTCCCAAAGAGGCGATGATCAGCGTATCAAGCGGCGGAGCACCCGGCACGGCCAAACAGACACCCACAACCAGGGTAAGCACCATTACAGCAACAACGTTTAACTTACATAGACCGACGAAGTCCTTCCATGTCGGGCGAGCATTCAATGACTCATGCGGTTGCGACATTGCCATGGTAGACCTCTTTAGATTCAGTTCTGAGTTTTCCGTTTACTTTCAGTGCGCTCAATAGCACGAGTATCGCAACACCATGGTGCGCAGTAGCCAAATTCAGCGGAACCATGTAAATGACATTCATAAAGCCCAACACGATCTGTAGGCTGAGTGTTGCCGCCAAGGCCAATAGTGCCGGTCTAGCATTTGCCTGCGACCAATATTTAAAGATTACCGCCAACGATACCAGCGCCAGGAACAGCCCACCAAATCGATGGATAACCTGCACCGCAGTACGCGCCTCAATCGACATGGAGCCGCCTTCATGATTGATCGTTGGGTCCATAACCGGGTTGAGCGCCTCTGCAAAGTCATATTGCGTATCATAATCCTGATGACAGTAGACCCAGTCGCTACAAGCCCAACCCGCGTAGTTTGTGCTGGTCCAACCACCCAAGAAGAGCTGGATGAACAGCGCGAGGAACAGCAGCTTAACCAGAGGACGGGGACTCGTTTTGACTGGTTCTTTCATACGTCCCAGCGCTTGTCGCAACAACACCAACAGCGTGAGCGTTGTCAGACCGCCCATTAGGTGCGTTGTCACGACTATTGGAAGCAGCAGCATCGTAACAGTCCACATACCGAAGACTCCCTGAGCAATAACAAGTGCTAACAGGGTGTAGCTGAGTTTCACAGGGTAACCCTCCACCTTACGGTTCTTCCAAGCGATACCCGCAATGAACACAATGATTAAACCCAGAAGAGATGCGGCGTAGCGGTGGATCATCTCCAACCAGCCTTTGAACATGTCTACCTCTTCCACACCGAAATGCGGTGCCACAGCTTCGACCTTCGCCTGATCTGCTGGTAAAACTAAGGTGCCGAAACAACCCGGCCAATCCGGACATCCAAGTCCTGCATCATTCAGGCGCGTCCAGCCGCCGAGTAGGATAACTACTAGGGCAAAGATGATCGCACCATTCACTACACGTGATGCTGTCATTTAACCAATCCTCGATACTTTTAATAATTTTTTTAGATCTGCTAACAAGCCCTTTAGTTCGGCTTCTAATGAGTAACGCATAACCAGATTACCTAGGGGATCGACTATCCAAATCCCGGGCTCTAGAGACGTCTTATCCGAACCCAAGCCAACTACCTGCACACGATCAGCCTCTTTACCCAGCGCATCGTGTACGCGCCGCAGCGGCTCCAAACTCTGGTCACAGGCCGCGTCACAGGCACCCGCTTGAGTCTTGAGAATGCTCCAGCTGCCGGAGAATACTTCAGCCTCACCGCCCCACTCTTCTACAGTGAGGACAGGATCAAGGAGTTCACCTTTTGCAATCGAGCTCTGCGGGGCAAAACCGCCAAAATAGACCACGACCGCTAGTATAATCGGCAGCACAGAACTACCGAGAATCAACAGCATGGTGACTTTTCTGGAATTCAACTTTCTCTCCTTGAAATAAACATCGAAACTACAAGCCAAATAAACATAGCAATGGCTAATCCGAACCACTGGACGGCGTATCCTATGTGCCGCTCAGGCGGCATTGAGTTAAGCGCCGCTTTATGAGGAGCAATATTTTCGTCGATCTGAGAGTAAACTTTGACAAGGATCGGCTCAACAGGCAATTCAAGCATCTTCCCGAAAAGTTGTAGATCGATCGACTGAATTCGCAACGGCCAGTCAGTCCCCTCGGGCATAGTCTCAGTTAGCTGGATTAGATTCTCGGGCAATGAGAGCACGCCCTCAATCTCAAATCGCTCATCTTGACCAAGATCCAGATCCGGCAAAATCCGCCGATCAGGATTGGCCTGAACCCAACCTAGATTCGCGAGCATCCAACCCTGCCCTACCTGAACAGGCAACATAACTTCATAGCCGGCTCTACCCTCAAGGGTGCGATTGTCTAACAAGAAGTACCGCCCGTCGGTTTTAGATATCACCGATTTAATCGGCTGAAGCAACCGTCCGGCGAGTAAACGCTCCGCTTCAGAGGCATCAGATAGTTGCCGCGGTGCCGCATCGTACTCTTTTTGACGTAACTCTTTTAGGTCGGCTCTATCAAGTTGCCAAAACCCAAGCGAAACAAATACGGGAAGGAAGATCAGACCAAACACCAACTGTAAGCGATTGAAAGTTGAACGTTTGTCAGGTTTACTCTGCTCACTAACTTCGGAGTTCACATTATGTACCGCGCTATTGTAGTTCTTTTCTTCGCAGCGATTGTGATCGCTCTCTTCTCGAGCCTTTACTCTCTAATGAAAAGCCCCGCCGGAAATCCTAGTACCGTTAACCGCCTAATGTGGCGAGTCATCTTCAGTATCGCACTACTGGTGATACTGGTAGTAGGCTTCACGACGGGGCAGCTATCTTCTAATGTACCTTGGTAACTAAACCGCTTAGAACACGTATACGAAGATAAACAGACCGATCCACACTACATCTACGAAGTGCCAGTACCAAGCTGTCGCTTCGAAACCGAAGTGATTATCAGCGGTAAAGTGACCTTTCATCAGACGCAGAGTGATGATGATCATCATAATGGTACCCAGCGTTACGTGCGCGCCGTGGAAACCAGTTAGCATGAAGAAAGTTGCACCGTAGATACCTGACTGCAGAGTAAGGCCATAGTGGTTGTATGCTTCGTAGTACTCGTAACCCTGGCAGAACAGGAACACAACGCCTAGAGCGATAGTCACCCACATCCACTTGATAACGTTCTCGCGGGTACCGCCATGTACCAGCGCTTTATGAGCGAAGGTCAGGGTGAAACTCGAGGTTACCAGCAGAACAGTGTTGACCAGCGGGAGCGCCCATGGGCTGATGATACCTTCAGGACCAGAGAATTTATCCCCCGGAGTCTCCATCAGCGGCCACTGAGCTGTGAAACCCTCCCAAAGCATGTTTGACACGCCTTTATCGCCTTCACCGCCAAGCCATGGCACCGCGAACGTGCGCACATAGAAAAGCGTACCGAAGAAGGCCGCGAAGAACATCACTTCTGAGAAGATGAACCAGCTCATACCCCATCGGAAGGAGCGATCCATCTGCGCCGAGTAGAGCCCCTGGTGACTCTCCTCAATGACTTTACCAAACCAGTTATATACCACTGCAATCATTGCTAGTGCACCGACTAACAGTGTTATACCGCCGTACGAACTCTCATTGAGCATCCCGCCAGCGCCGAATGCCATCAAGAAAAGTGCGATAGATGCGAGAATCGGCAAGCGACTCTGCGCTGGAACGTAATATTCCGTAGTTGCACTCATAGGGTTGACCTCTTGTCGTTATTATCGTTTTTCGCCTCAGCCACCTCCTGCTGATCAGTAATATCAAACAGGGTGTATGAGAGCGTAATAGAGTCTAAGTGCTCTGGAATCTCTGGGTCGATAAAGAATACCATGGGCATTTCCGCTGTCGCGCCAGCATCCAGTGGCTGCCTGTCGAAACAGAAACAGTTCACTTTCTGCAAGTACTGAGCAGCTTCAGAAGGCGATACCGAAGGAATCGCCTGCGCTACCATGTTATTTGCCGTCGGATTTGTCGCTATGAATGCAGTCTGTTGCATCTGCCCAGGATTAACCCTGTAGACCTTCTGCATTGGCTCGAACTCCCAAGGCATCTCCTCGTTGAACACAGAGATGAACCGTACTTTGACGGTTCGGTCCTGATTAACGACTAGCGGCTGCTCTGACTCACCTGTCCGCGTGATCTTGCCGTTGAGACCGGTGATCTCACAGAAGACGTTGTAGATAGGCACCATCGCGAAGCCGAAACCGAACATCAGAACCGTTCCGAGCACGAGGCGAGTCACAAGCTTTTTAGTGTCTGCGGCTACGCTCATCTTACTTTGCTCCCTCAATCTGTGGAGGCGTAGTGAAGGTGTGGTAAGGCGCTGGTGAAGGAACACTCCACTCCAGACCTTCTGCACCTTCCCAGCATTTAGCTTCAGCTTTCTTGCCAGTGCGGATGTTCTGGATAACGTTCCAGACGAAAATCAACTGAGACAGACCGAAGATAAATGCACCCACTGAAGCTACCGCGTTGAAATCAGCGAACTGCAGCGCGTAGTCAGGGATACGACGAGGCATACCCGCAAGACCGATAAAGTGCATCGGGAAGAAGGTGATGTTTACACCGATAAAGCTCATCCAGAAGTGGAATTTACCCGCAGCTTCGTTGAGCTGGTGGCCAGTCCACTTAGGCAGCCAGTAGTAAACCGCAGCCATGATCGAGAAGATAGCACCCGGCACCAGTACGTAGTGGAAGTGAGCCACAACGAAGTAGGTGTCATGGTACTGGAAGTCAGCTGGTGCAATCGCCAGCATCAGACCCGATAGACCACCGATGGTGAACAGAATTACGAACGCCAGCGCGAACAGCATTGGAGTCTCGAATGTCATAGAACCGCGCCACATGGTCGCGATCCAGTTAAACACCTTAACGCCTGTTGGTACCGCAATCAGCATGGTTGCGAACATAAAGAACAGTTCGCCAGCCAGCGGCATACCGACTGTAAACATGTGGTGAGCCCACACGATGAACGACAGGAATGCGATAGATGCCGTTGCGTAAACCATTGAGGCGTAACCGAATAGCTGCTTACGAGCAAAGGTCGGGATGATCGCACTCACAATACCGAACGCAGGCAGGATCATGATGTACACCTCAGGGTGACCGAAGAACCAGAACACGTGCTGGAACAGTACAGGGTCACCGCCGCCAGCTGCATCAAAGAAGCTGGTACCGAAGTGGATATCCATCAACATCATGGTTACTACGCCTGCCAGTACTGGCATTACAGCAATCAGCAGGTATGCAGTGATCAACCAGGTCCAAACGAACAGTGGCATCTTCATCAGCGTCATGCCTGGAGCACGCATGTTCAGAATGGTTGCTACGATGTTGATCGCACCCATGATTGAACTGACACCCATCATATGCACAGCAAAGATGAAGAAGGTCACGCTGTCAGGCGCGTAGGTTGTTGAAAGCGGAGCGTAGAAGGTCCAACCGAAGTTCGGTGCACCACCGTCCATGAACAGCGTCAGCAACAACATGCCGAAAGCGAACGGCAGAATCCAGAAGCTCCAGTTGTTCATGCGTGGCAGCGCCATATCAGGCGCACCGATCATCATTGGCACCATCCAGTTAGCCAAGCCTACAAAGGCAGGCATTACTGCACCGAATACCATGATCAGGCCGTGCATGGTTGTCATCTGGTTAAAGAAACCAGGCTCAACAAGCTGCAGACCCGGTTGGAACAGCTCTGCTCGGATGACGAGGGCCATACAGCCACCGATCAGGAACATCGCCAAACTGAACCACAGGTACATCGAACCGATGTCCTTGTGGTTGGTAGTGAATAACCAACGACTCAGTCCCTTAGCCGGACCGTGGTCGTGGTGTTCGTCATGGTGTTCTGCAGTGATATCAGCAGTACTCATTTTTCACCTCCATTCCAGCTAGCCACAGTTGATGGCTTCACGCTGTCGCCCACATTATTACCCCAAGCATTACGCTCGTAGGTTACAACTGCTGCAATCTCCTCAGGAGAGAGCTGATCTTTGAAAGCTTGCATCGCAGTGCCGGTTTTACCGTTCACGACGATGTCGATGTGCGCGCCGATATCGCCCATAACGATGTCGGTGCCAACCAAACCGGGGAACGCACCAGGAATACCCTGGCCGTTTGGCTGGTGACAGGCTGCACAAGCCTTGCCGTAAACTTCTTCACCGACGGTCATCAGACGGTCCATATCCCAAGACATGTCAGCAATCTGATTTGGCGTAACCGCTTCGCCGGTATTATTACCCCAAGCGTTACGCTCGTAGGTGATAACCGCAGCCATCTCGACCGCACTCAGCTGGTCTTTGTAGGCCTGCATCGCAGTGCCTGGCTTGCCGTTAACTACGATATCGATGTGTGCTGCAACGTCGCCAACAGCGATTGGGCTATTCTTGAGTGCAGGGAACGCGCCTGGCAAACCTTCACCATTCGGCTGGTGACAGGCAGCACAAGCTTTCAGGTAAACTTGTTCACCTTCGGTCATCAGCTCGTCGAGAGTCCAAGTTTTGCCAGCAAGGTCAGCTTTAGCTGCGGCTTCTGCCTTAACCGTTGCCACCCAAGAGGCGTAGTCTTCCTTACTTACGGCTTCTACAACAACTGGCATGTACCCGTGGTCTTTACCACAGAGCTCAGTACACTGACCGCGGTAGATCCCTGGCTTTTCAATGATGGTCCACGCTTCGTTGATGAAGCCTGGGATAGCATCCTTCTTGACAGCCAGATCTGGCACCCACCAGCTGTGGATTACATCGTTGGCTGTAAGCAGGAAACGGATTTTGGTGTCAACCGGAACAACTAGGTGGTTATCTACCTCTAGCAGGTAGTTTTCACCTTTCTGTTCTGCATTGTAAATCGCGTCACGAGAGGTCGAGAGATTCGAGAAGAAGCTGATATCTTCGTCGAGGTAATCGTACTTCCACTTCCACTGATAGCCGGTGACCTGAACGTCGATCTCAGCATCGGAGGGATCATACATCTCAATCAGAGTCGCCGCCGAGGGCACTGCCATCGCGACAAGAATCGCAACAGGAATGACGGTCCAGATAACTTCGACAGTGGTGTTCTCGTGAAAGTGTGCCGATTTAGCACCACGAGACTTCCGGTGGTGGAACATTGAGTAGAACATGACACCAAACACCACTACGGCGATGGCGACACAAACCCAAAAAATAGTCATGTGAAGGCTGAAGACTGAGCGACTAATCTCAGTCACACCTGATGGCATGTTCAGACCCCACTCTGCAAAAGCAGCTGATGGCATCGTCAACGCACCAAAAAGGCTGCCTCGCAGGATATTTTTTCTTATTTCCATGCTTGGCCTCTCGTATCAACCGAAGATCATCCGGCAGACGCGTTTCTTTTGTGATTATTGTGTAACCAGCCCGCAGACTTTATTCCATTACTGCGAGCCTGCAATGTCACTTCTGGGCGAGTGCCAATACCCCTTCAACAACCAGCATTACGACCACTACGAATGCCGCTGCAAGTATTACCCCGCTCACTATGAAGTGAATCGGACGACCGTTAGTGAAATCTTCTTCACGCTGTTTTTCAGATTGCACTCCAAGAAAACTTGAGAGCGTACTGCGCATAGCGCTAAAAAATGAGTTCATCTGGTCCTCCCATTGCGGGTGTAATACAAACGTATTCCCAGTAGAAATGCAAGTAGCAATCCGTATAAAAGGGCCTCTGCGTAGCTCGCTCGGATGAGCCAAACGAAATGCAGCAGGACCAAAACAGACGCTGGATAGACCAAACGATGGAGCGACCTCCACTTTCGTCCCAAACGCGCCTGCCAACCACTTGTTGATGTGACCGCGAGCGGTATTAAAAGTAGGAAGGCGAAGAAGCCGGCAATGACATAAGGACGCTCGGTTACCTCGCGCACAATCAGGTCTGCACGCCAACCTAAAATGAAGGTGCCCACCGAGGCCAAGTGAAGCACCGCATAAAAGAAGGCATACAACCCCATCATTCGACGAAAAAGCAGCGGCTTGCGCCAGTTAAAAAGCCTTCGAGCCGGTGTGATGGACAACGTAAGCCACAAGAAGATCAACGCCCAGGTACCCAGCTCATCAACAATCGTCTTGGCAGGGTCTGCTCCAAGCCGGTTGCCGATTACAGCATCGATGAGCAGCAGCAAGGGTAGTAGCGCTGCGAGAAATACAAGCCACCACTGAGCGATCCACCCCCAACGCAGAGACGCGAGCTTCTGAGCGACTAACATAGCGTTAATACCACTTAGTTAGGTCCATATCGCTGTAGAGCCTGGCAACCTCATCGGCATAACCGTTGAACATTTGCGTATCGATGATGCGAGGGTTTAACAAGCTTGCCGGCAGACGTCGCTCAGTCGCCTGACTCCAGCGCGGATGATCAACCTTAGGGTTCACATTGGCGTAGAAACCGTACTCATTGGGAGCTGTCTGATTCCAAGTCGCCTTGGGCATAGTTTCAGTCAACCGAATTGCAACAATCGACTTGATACTCTTAAAGCCGTACTTCCATGGAACTACCAGCCTGAACGGGGCACCATTTTGCGGCGGCAGCGAGTTTCCATAGAGACCAACCGCCATTAACGTCAGCGGATGCATCGCCTCGTCCATCCGCAGCCCTTCGGTGTAGGGCCAGTCCAACGAACTGAAGAATCCATGCTGGCCAGGCATCTGATCCTTATCAACAAGCGTCACGAACTCAACGTATTTGGCTTTCGAGGTGGGGTTAAACTGTTTGAGCAGCGAACCCAGTTCAAATCCGATCCAAGGAATCACCATCGACCAGGCTTCAACGCAGCGGAGCCGATAAACTCTCTCTTCCAGACCCACTTTAGCGATCAGATCTTCGAGGTTATAAACACCGGGGTTTTCAACCTCTCCGCTCACCTCAACCTTCCAAGGGTCCGTATTGAAATCCTGAGCCTTCTCGAACGGATCTGACTTCTTTGTACCAAACTCATAGAAATTGTTGTGAGTGATGACCGCGTCATAAGGCGCCACATCATCTTCGGCGACAATGGTGGTCGGTGCTGCCTTCAGTTTTGGCTGCAGCCAAGTAGGTCCCGGGTAGATAGGGAGCTCAGTCTCACCCGGCGAGAGCAGCGCTGAAGCAGGCATCGCTGCTGCCGCCAGCCCCATACCGGCAAAGGCCTGCATAAATCGACGTCGGTTCAGGTAAACCGACTCAGGAGTGATTTCGCTTGAAGGAATCTTGTTAGGTTTGAGAATAAGCATATGGACCTCGCACTGTTCGTTTACAGTTTAGTCGGTGAACTTACTCTCTCCTTACATATATTTTCGTTTAACGGATTACAGCACTGGATGTTTTGGAGCGCCTACCGGGAGGGTATTTGTCAGATACGCCGTGAACCCGTCCATGGGGGCTTGGTGACAGCATCCCTGCTGTCAACAATCTGACAAACACCCTCCCGGCAGGCAGTCTAGCGCCAGCGCTGGTAACCGGTTAACTCCCAGGGAGTTAGGAGGCTTTTCTTTTCAGCCAAAGGATTGGGCCAGAGATTGTGTAACCCAGCAGGATCAGCCAGAGCCAGAGCTGGGGTTCGGTGGAGATGAAGCCTGCGACTAGAACGACAATGATCATCTTGGGGAATGATATGCGTCCTTTGAGGTTAAACTCTTTGCCGCTGTGATAGAGCACATTACTGACCATCAGCAGCCCGATAATAGCTACATAGACAGCGATTAAACCGGCAACGCCCTCAGGGCTCCAACCCTCTACGTCGGCCCACCAGATCAAACCGGCTACTGTTGCAGCGGCAGCAGGGCTTGGAAGCCCCATGAAGAAGCGCTTATCCATTGAACCAATCTGCGTGTTGAAACGGGCGAGTCGCAGGGCTGCACAGGCACAATAAATGAAAGCCGCGAGCCAACCCCACTTACCCGCCTCATTCAGACTCCAGGTGAAGGCGACTAGCGCAGGTGCAACACCGAACGAAACCATGTCGGAGAGGGAGTCATACTCGGCACCAAACTTACTCTGAGTATTAGTCATGCGCGCAACGCGACCATCAAGGCCATCAAATACCATCGCCACGAAGATCGCGATGGCAGCAGCCTCAAAATGACCATTCATGCCAGCAATAACGGCATAGAATCCAGAGAAGAGCGCGCCGGTAGTGAAAAGGTTGGGAAGTAGGTAAACGCCTCGAGGACGCTTCGCACTCTCGTCATCGTTAGAGTTAGGTCCGTCGACCTGTGGTTTAAGGTCGTCGCTTTGATTCTGATCAGACATGAGGAGTTCCTGTAGAAGATCCCCTATTGTATCGAAAAATCTGCTCAGGCATAAAGTTCACTTGAGGATGTTTTGTGAAAGATGAAAAAGCCCCGACACCCTATCCCCCAAGAAGTGCCGAGGCATGATCGAAAGCGCTACTGCCTAGCTAAGATTTGCCGCTAAGAACTCACTAGTACGTTCCCAAGCCAACGCAGCATCAGCCTCGTCGTAACGCGCACCGCTAGGGTTTGCAAAGGCATGGTCGGCCTCATACCAGTGCAGGGTGTAATCGGTTTTTCCAGCCGCCTTTAGCGAAGACTCAAACCCTGCAACCATCTCTTCGTTGATGTTCTTATCCAACGTGCCAAAGTGACCCAGTACCGGCGAGTTCAAGCTCGCAAGATCATCAGCGCTCTTAGCCACATTCCCGTAGTAGATAACCGTTGCATCAACTGAAGTCGCCAAGGACGCATTGAGTGACCAGCCGCCACCAAAGCACCACCCCAGAGTTGCGACCTTACCATTCGAACGCTCATGATTTTTCAGCCAATCGACCCACGCCACCAGCGTATCAGTGGCACGTTGCGGATTCAGCGCACGCATCAGAGCCATCGCCTCTTTCGGGGTGCCGCCGTACTGGCCATCGTAAAGATCCACCGCCAGAGCTATGTAACCCTGCTCTGCCAGCTCATTCGCAACCGCACGGATTTGATCATTCAGACCCCACCATTCGTGGATCAGTAGCACAGTTGGCGCTTTCTCCGTAGTGGCAGGTAGAGCAATATCAGCTGTTGCCATCGAACCATCGGGCAAGCTGACCTCAACCGTCGGCATCTTATGTCCTGCCTCCGCTGCCAATTTAGGGTCTGCCAACACAACCGCCAGCGGTAGTGCAGCCATACCTTTCAAAAACAGTCGACGCTGCTGATCCGTTGCAGTTGGCAACGGTTTGTCAGAATTCTTGTAACCACATCCGATCTCAGTACACATCGGTAGCTCTCCTCGCCTCAGAGTAGGCTTTGTTATGAACACTCTGGCCAATACGATGTGGTTTTGAGCTCAGATCCTTATTCATCCAGTGATCGCGAAAATTTCTCTTTACTGATAATGACTTATAGAGATTATGTGACTTTTAAGCCCGCGACGCTCTACAACCCTGTATACCCTCCTGAGAGACGCCGTGGATACGTCCCTGTAGGCTTCGTGATCGCATCCATGCGATCAAGACTCTCAGGAGGGTACACAGCGCAGCAGAGCTCAATCCTAAGGCGAGACTAAATTCCGCTACTGACCATCGCTCAAAAAACACAAGAATGGTGCTGAACGAAGGTATGGAGAGAAGCTCTGGGAGTACCTTTCAGGGATCTTGTTTTACATGGATATGGCCATGGATTGCCGGTATGCCGCGCGACGCAGGAGCAAGCGCGCGGCAGTAAAACACGAAGCGATACAGGGAAGTCTCGAGCGGGCCCAGAAAGGGGTATCCGGGTCCGCTCGCCCTGGGACTAGCTCCAATAAGAAGAGGTCATCGACTCTCTGAAGGTTTTAAGAACGCCTTGGTCATCAACCGTCATACACGCATGTTGCGCAGGTCGGTCATTCCAGTGAGAGAGCGGGTAAGGAATTCCATAGCGGCTCATGATGGTTTGGCCAATAGCGCAACCCTCTGTAGCCACACAGACAGGCCCAGAAACGGTTCCAAAAAGTTCGGGTTGAACGACGTAGATCACCGCCGAGACATCATGCCCGTAGCAGCCGTCTATATCCCGCACCTGTGAGTAGAAGTCGATATAGAACTTGGCTGAGTCACGCATAAAGGCACCAACTTTTGGGTTCTGTTCAGCGATCTCTTCAAAGAGCGATCGGGGCACCATGATGGAATGAGTTACATCCAGGCCGACCATGGTTAGTTTCCACGGCGCAGCGAAAACGCGATCTGCCGCGTGTGGATCGGAGAGGATATTAGCTTCTGCAACGGGAGAAACATTGCCGTCGGTGGCGATCACACCACCCATGATGACCACCTGCTTCACTTTATTTGGCAGGTCAGGGTCGAGATGCAGAGCGGTAGCCAAGTTGCCTAGCGGGCCGATGGCCACCAGCGAGATTTCGCCCGGATGTCTATTCACCTGTTCGACAATAAATTCAGCGGCACTTTGAGAAACTGGCGTGCGCTGGGGAGCGTCCAGATTCAGATTACCGAAACCGTCAACGCCATGAACAAAATCGGGAAAGGGAGCTAGGGGCTTAAACCAAGGTGTCGCAACGCCTTTAGCAACGGGTATATCGAGGCCAGCCATCTCAACGAGTTTTAGCGCATTGGTCGTCGCTTGCTCAACCGAGACGTTACCGTAGGTGGTCGTTAGGCCCAATAGGTCAATCTGTGGGTGCGCCATGGCGGTGAATATCGCCATCGCATCGTCGATACCAGGATCCGTATCGATAATCATCTTGTGCATCTGATCGCTCATTATTCGTCCAGGCTTATAGTGTCTAGGCTCGATCTTTTGAGTAGGGTACGCCGATCGCTTTAGGTGCGATTGCACGACCAATGAAGCCGGCCAACAGGATCACCGTCAGTACATACGGCAGTGCCTGCATAAACTGCACTTCAATTTGACCCACTAGAGGTAGATCAACGCCCTGTAGGCGGGTTGCTAGCGCTTCTAGGAAGCCGAATAGCAAGCAAGCAAACATAGCAGTCACTGGGCGCCACTTGCCGAATATCAGTGCCGCCAAGGCGATATATCCCTTACCGGCTGACATATCCCGCACAAAACCCGCTCCTAACGCAATCGAGAGATAGGCGCCTGCCAAACCACAGAACAGGCCCGCCATAATCACGGCACGATAGCGCAACCAGGCCACAGAGATACCCGCGGTGTCGACCGCTTGTGGATTCTCACCCACGGCACGTAAACGCAGTCCGAAACGGGTCCGATAGACGATAAAGTAGGTAAGCGGCACAGCCAAGAAAGCCAAATAAACCAGTAGATTATGGCCGCTAATCAGATCCGAGTAGATCGGCCCGACTAACGGCACATCCGAGAGTGCTTCAGCAAAAGGAAACTCGATCGGCCCGAAACGCTGATCGCCCGACAAGGACGGGGTTTGGCCGCCGCGTTTAAACCAGGCGATACCCAAGACCACAGACAAGCCCGCTGCCAGTATGTTGATCGCCAAGCCCGATACGACCTGATCACCACGATGGGTAATACAGGCAAAACCATGCAGCAGCGCCATCGCGATAGAGACCGCCATCGCTGTTAGCAACCCGAGCCATACTGAACCAGTGACGGCCGTGGTAGCCGCAGCAGCGAATGCGCCAGCCAGCATCTTCCCCTCTAGACCGATATCTACTATGCCCGAGCGCTCTGAGAACAGGCCCGCCATTGCACAGAGAATGAGTGGCGTTGCCAAGCGCAGGGTCGAATCTAGCGCGGAGATCAGCTGAACCCAGATATCCATCAGCGCGACTCCTCTGGCTTAGCAGCGCGCCCACTCAACAGCCCAAATAGACGCTCCAAAGGAGCGCGCATCATATAGGCAAGCGCACCACAGAATAGAATAACTAGACCTTGGATAACCACAACGAGGTCACGGGTGATCGTAGAGAACTCAAAAGCGAGTTCAGCACCGCCCTGGAAGAGCGCGCCAAAGAGCAGACTAGCCAGAATAATACCGACCGGATGGTTGCGACCCATCAGCGCTACTGCGATACCGGTGAAACCTGAACCGGCCACAAAGTCGAGAACGATGCGCCCCTGAGCACCCATCACTTCATTGATGGCTACTAGCCCCGCAAGCGATCCGGAAATCGCCATGGCAACTACGACCATTTTCTTCGGATTGATGCCCGAGTAGACAGCCGCCGACTCATTATGGCCAATCATGCGAATCGCATAGCCCCAGCGTGTTCGCCAAATTAGCACCCAGACAAGGAAGGACGCGATCAGAGCAACAAAGATCGATAGATTCAGTGGAGTCTGGGTGATTTTGATGCCGAACTGGGCGAATAGCTCGTGCATCAACGGAAGACTGGCACTGTCAGCTATATCACGCGTCTCTGGAGCCATCTGACCCGGTTTAATTAGCACATTAACCAGCAAATAAACCATCAAAGCCGAGGCGATGAAGTTAAACATGATGGTTGTAATGACCACGTGGCTACCGCGATAGGCTTGCAGATACCCGGGAATAAACGCCCAGGCTGCACCAAACAGCATCCCAGCTCCGATCGCCAACGGCAACAGCATCCACCAGGGCATCAGATGATCTAGGGCCAAACAGACCAGCCCCACGCCCAAGCCACCGATATAAGCCTGCCCTTCCCCACCGATATTGAACAGCCCCGCGTGGAAAGCCACCGCAACGGCCAAACCAGTAAATATGAAGTTGGTGGTGTAATAGAGGGTATAGCCGACCCCCTCGTCATATCCGAAGGCTCCACGCACTAATACCTCAACCGCAGCTAGCGGATTCTCACCAATCAGGGCAACAACCACACCCGCGGCTAAAAATGCCAGAGTGACGTTGATCAGCGGAATCAGGGCAACATCTGCCCAAACGGGTAACTTAGCTCGTTTACTCACTGCAACGGCTCCTGTTGTTCCTGCTGTTCTCCACCGCGTGAAATCGACATCATCAGACCCAAGGACCGGGCATCTGTCTCGGATGCTAGAACATCACCAACTATTCGGCCTTCAGACATAACCAGTATGCGGTCGCAGAGCGAGAGAATCTCCTCCAGCTCGACCGATACAACTAGGACCGCACTTCCCGCATCCCTAAGGGCAACAATCTGCTGATGGATAAACTCTATTGCACCGATATCGACACCACGAGTGGGCTGGCCAACCAGAAGAATCTTTGGCTTAGGTGCCATCTCACGCGCAATCACCAGCTTCTGCTGGTTACCGCCAGAGAAACCGCCGCTTTTGAGAGTGGGTGCCGCCGGGCGCACGTCAAACTCATTCATCAGATCAACGCAGTGCTGGTTGATCGCCGCTCGATCTAGCAAGCCAGAGCGATTAAATTCGGGCTCATCCTGGAAGCCCATAATGGCGGTCTCTTGCGCTTCAAAAGCGCCGACCATTCCGTCGCGGTGACGGTCCTCTGCCACATGCCCAACACCAAGATGACGCACCTGCTTGGGTGTCATTTGCTGCTTCGCGTCCATGGTGGTGCCATCGATCTCTACACTGCCCCGCTGCACATCCAGCATACCGGACAGTACTCTGAGTAGTTCTGTCTGACCGTTACCAGAGACTCCAGCAATACCAACAATCTCTCCGGCTCGCACTTCAAAACTGACGTCATCAAGACGCGGCACACCGGAATCATCAACCCAAGTCAGATGCTGAGTTGCGAGCAACACCTTCTCGGGTTTCGCACTCTCTTTATCGACTCGAAGAAGAACTTTACGTCCAACCATCAACTCAGCAAGCTCTTCACGGTTTGTAGACGCAGTATTCAGCGTATCGACCATTCGCCCACCACGCATCACCGAGACGCGATCGCTAATCGCGATCACCTCCTGCAGCTTGTGTGTGATCAGCAATACACTGACGCCTTGCTGTTTTAGAGTGCGTAGGATAGCGAAAAGCTGATCTACCTCCTGGGGTGTCAGCACTCCTGTAGGTTCATCGAGAATCAGTATACGTGCGCCACGATAGAGCGCTTTGAGAATCTCGACGCGCTGCTGCAAACCAACGGGCAGCTCAGAAATCAACGCATCCAGATCAACCGATAGGCCATAGGTATCTGAAATCTCTTGCAGACGCCTGCGCGCACTGCCTAGTGATACACTCAGCGACCAATGCCCCTCAGCACCCAGTACGATGTTCTCTAGAACAGTAAAGTTCTCCACTAGCATAAAGTGCTGGTGCACCATACCAATTCCGAGCTGAATCGCCTTTTTCGAATCGCTGATCTCGACCTCAGAGTCGGCCACAAAGATACGGCCGGAGTCGGCCGAATAGAAACCGTAAAGGATAGACATTAGCGTGGATTTACCGGCGCCATTCTCCCCAACGATCGCATGAATTTCGCCTGCCTCAACCGCTAAACTAACATCCGCATTGGCATGCACAGCGCCAAAGCTTTTGTTTATTTTCTCGAGACGAATTGCATGAGAAACAGGGCCCTGCTGGCCCTGTTGTTGTACGTCTGTCACTCGCGACCTCTTAGTCGAGTGCTGGACAGGTGTTATCTGACATGTAGTCGTGAACTTTCAGCTCACCACTAATAATGGCCTGTTTAGCCGCTTCAACCGCTGCTTTCATCTCATCGGTGATCAGCGCAGCATTGTGCTCATCCAGCGCCCAGTCTACACCGCCTTCCGCTAGACCCAGTGACTGGAAGCCGCCCTGCCAAGTGCCATCCTGCATCGCCTTAAGTGAGTTGTACGCCGCAACGTCAACGCGCTTAACCATGGAGGTGAGCATTGTGCCCGGATGCATGTAGTTCTGGTTAGAGTCGACACCGATTGCGTACTTACCCGCATCAGCCGCTGCCTGGTAAACACCGACGCCGGTACCGCCCGCAGCTGCGAATACAACATCAGAGCCACGGTCAAACTGACTCACCGCCAGCTCTGTACCCTTAGCTGGATCGTTCCACGCGCTTGGCGTAGTACCAGTCATGTTACTGATAACAGTCGCGTTAGGATTAGCGTACTTCGCTCCCTGAGCGTAACCACAGGCAAACTTACGAATCAGCGGAATATCCATACCACCAACGAAGCTGACTGTGCCGGTCTCTGACTTCATTGCTGCCAGCAGGCCTACAAGGAAAGAGCCCTGCTCTTCCTTGAATACAACCGACTGAACGTTTGGCTTATCCACCACCATATCAATCAGCGTAATATTTACGTCTGGGTTCTCACCCGCAACTACGTCTACCGCTGCTGCCTGCGCGAAGCCGACACTAATAATCGGGTTAGCACCACGCTGCGCGAATCGACGAATCGCCTGCTCGCGCTGGGACGCATTGGTCACCTCAAATTCACGGTAGTTAACACCGCTCTCGCCTTTAAATCGCTCCATGCCGTCGTATACAGACTGGTTGAACGACTTATCAAACTTGCCGCCCATATCGAACACAACCGCTGGATTCAGATCCGCGGCCTGCGCACCCGAGGCCAGTACAACAGAGAGAGCTAGGGTTTTCAGCACTGCTTTTTTCATGAGGTTCCCCTTTCTTAATGAAGGATTTACGTAGTTATTGTCCAGGTCAGTTACACCAACTAGTTGTCCAACCTTATCCCCAAAGAACCGGCAAAACAAGAGTATAGATTCCCGTCCAACGATTGCCCGATCGCACCCTGCATTACCTTCTCAGACCCGCTCGAGTACTGCTGCGCGCTTGCTCCTGCGTCGCGCAGCATACCGTTCGTCCCTGAACATATCCCTGTAACGCTTCACTCTAATGTGAAATGAGATTCTAAGAAGGTAACGCAGGGCACGCTCGAGCTAACCCAAGCCTGAACTACGCGGTGATAGGAGGGCTATTTTCTTAGGTAAAGCGGGCCCTGTGTACCCTCCCCAGACTCTCATTTGCCATGGATGGCAAATGCGAAGCGTTACACGGATGTACTCGAGCGGGTCTGGGGAGGGTATACAGGGTTCGCTTCTGCCATAAATTTAGGGTAATAGGCCCACGGGTTAAGCCAGTGCAAGGCCAGAATCGCGCAATAAATTACGTTCCTACATTGGATTTGGACATCAAAAAAGGAGGCCGAGGCCTCCTTTCGATGCTGAGAACGGTTCCAGCTTAAACGCTAAGAACCTTCTCACCGCGCGCGATACCCGAAACACCCGAGCGCACAACTTCCATAATAGAAGCTGTACCCAGTGCCGCGATGAACGCATCGAGTTTCGATGAATCACCGATCAGCTGAACAGTGTAGGCGTTTGGTGTTACGTCGATGATCTGACCGCGGAAGATGTCACAGGTGCGTTTGATCTCTGCGCGCATCTGGCCGTTGGCCTTGAGCTTGATCATCATCAGCTCGCGCTCAATGTGATCACCCTCAGACAGATCGACCACCTTAACCACGTCTACCAGCTTGTTCAGCTGCTTAGTGATCTGTTCGACCACGCGGTCGTTACCGATAGTGGTTACAGTCAGACGTGACAGCGTTGGGTCTTCAGTTGGTGCAACCGTCAGCGACTCGATGTTGTACTGACGCTGTGAAAACAGCCCAACAACACGTGACAGAGCACCCGGTTCGTTCTCAAGCAGAACAGAAATTATATGACGCATTGCTTAAGTCCTCTCCGTTTTGCTGAGCCACATGTCACGCATAGAGCCGCGCGGTACCTGCATTGGGTAAACGTGCTCGAATGGATCTACATAGATATCCATAAAGACCAGACGATCTTTCAAAGAGAAGGCTTCGCGCATAGCGCCTTCCAAGTCAGAGAGTTTCTCAACCTTCATACCGACATGACCGTAGGCCTCGGCTAGTTTGATGAAGTCTGGCAGCGCTTTAACGTAGGACTGCGAGTGACGTGACTCGTAGTTCATATCCTGCCACTGACGCACCATACCCAAAGACTGGTTATTTAGGTTGATAACCTTCACAGGAATCTCATACTGCTTACAAGTCGAAAGCTCTTGGATGTTCATCTGGATAGAGCCTTCACCGGTAACACAGGCCACGTCTGCATCAGGGAAGTTCATTTTAACCCCCATCGCTGCAGGTAGACCGAAGCCCATGGTGCCAAGGCCACCTGAGTTGATCCAACGGTTTGGCTTGTTAAACTTGTAGTACTGCGCAGCATACATTTGGTGCTGGCCTACGTCCGAACAGACAAAAGCGTCGCCGTTAGTTACTTTCGACAACGTTTCGATCACCTGCTGTGGCTTCATCATCTCACTGTCATCGGTACGGTAGCGACCGCCATGGCGTCCGCGCCACTCGTCGATCTGCGTCCACCACGAAGCAATTGCTTCAGCATCAGGCTTAATACCCGCCGCTGCGACCAGCTCACTCATCTCCTCCAGTACAGCACCTGCTGGGCCAACGATCGGTACGTCGACTTCAACGGTCTTCGAGATAGACGCTGGATCGATATCGATATGCACGATGCGTGCTGTCGGACAGAACTTATCCGTTGCGTTAGTTACACGGTCATCAAAACGTGCGCCCACAGCCAGAATCAGATCCGCGTGGTGCATCGCCATATTGGCTTCGTAGCTGCCGTGCATACCCAGCATGCCAAGTGACTGACGGTCAGTACCGGGGTAGCCACCGAGGCCCATTAGGGTGTTAGTCACTGGGTAGTTCAGTGTCTGCGCCAGCTTGATCAACTGCTCGCTTGCACCACCCATGATAACACCGCCACCGGTGTAGATCACAGGGCGCTTAGCAGCCAACAGCATATCCACTGCTTTCTTAATCTGACCGCTGTGACCGCGGCTGATTGGGTTGTACGAGCGCATCTTCACAGACGCTGGGAACTCGTACGGGTAGCGCTCGGTTGGAGTTGTCATATCCTTGGGAATATCAACAACGACTGGGCCTGGACGACCAGACTCTGCAATGTAGAACGCTTTTTTGATGATCGCCGGGATATCTTCTGGACGCTGAACACTGAAGTTGTGTTTAACTATCGGACGGGAGATACCGAGCATATCGGTTTCCTGGAATGCATCTTCACCAATGAGGTAGCTCATTACCTGACCGGTAATAACAACCATTGGGATTGAATCCATGTAGGCAGTTGCGATGCCTGTCACTGCGTTGGTCGCACCCGGACCTGAGGTGACGAGCGCCACGCCGGCCTTGTTGGTCGCGCGCGCATAAGCATCAGCCATGTGTGTAGCAGCCTGCTCATGGCGCACCAAAACGTGCTGGACCTCTTCCTGTTGAAAAATTGCGTCGTATACATGCAGCAACGCACCACCAGGATAGCCATAGATGTACTTCACGCCCTGATCTCGGAGCGCGCGTACCACCATTTCTGCGCCGGAAAGTAATTCCACTTTGTTACCCTCTAGAATGTGCCATTGATGGCACTCATTCGATGTTTAGTCAGTTTTAACTTCCGAAGATCACACAATAGACCTTCTGAAAAAGTGAGCAGTTGCTCCGCCGGGGGTTAGCCCCGAGCACGCGCTTCAAGCTTCTATTGCTGGCGCATTTTTTGTGAGCAAAAACTACTCTGTCCACCTACGGGAGGGTCGCTCCGTCGGGTGGCTCTAGACCTAAGCCGGGTATTGCTTCTAACAGCCTTGTTTGGCCCATGATTGCGGGGTTGGATGCAACCTGGGGTTTAGCCGGGTATTTTCGCATCGGTGTGCAGCGAGTTCAACCCGGAAAACGCCCTAATTACGCGAGTTTCAGCTGGAAAAACCCCATAAAAAACAGACTTTATAAGAAAATGCTGATTTACCAGCGGTTGATCTCAAGTTTGGCCCATCCACTATTATTGGTTAGGCATTGGCGAGAGAGCGCACCTCTGGTTATATTAAGAGATGTGCATAAGGAGCTAAGTGATGCAGAACGTTTCCGATCTGAAGAACAAAGAACGTGTTATTGAAGAGCTGCTGCGATTCACTCGCAAAGTACTAGCAGAGCCGCAAATATGCGAGCAGGCCAAAGAGATTGCCCGTAAACATATGGATGCGAAGCACGCTAATCAGCTTATCGCGGACGAGCTTTCAGGGAGCACTAGCGTACGTATACCGCTTGAGCATAGCGAAGCCGACACCCTCTTTTTGGAACTATTGAAAGATGTTGTTCGCGACGAGACTGCGCTCTACTGAGTCTTTTGGCAATTAGGCCGGTTCTCTCAGCCAGCTCAGCGTAGCCTTCCCGTCCTCGACTGCCAAACTTTCAAGCAAGCTAGGTACTAGCTCAGCTAGTTGCTGGTCGAGCTGCCAGGGTGGGTTAAGCAGTAGCATGCCGGAAGCGAACATACCCCGTTCGACAGGTGCAGCGACGTGCATCTCAGAACGAAGTATTGCTACATCCGGGCAGTGTTTGACGACCGCTGCGACCATCTCCTCATGACGATTTGCGCCGAGCACCGGATACCATATAGCGAAACTTCCATTACCCCATGCACGCAATGCTTTGGGCATGAAACCAGCTACCTGAAGATACTCGGTTTTCACCTCGTAAGCCGGATCGATCAACACCAGACCGCGGTTAGGCTTAGGCGGAAGCATACTAAGAACCCCCTCGTAGCCATCACGATGATGCACGCCAACCTGCGCATACTGGCGTAAGTTACGTTTGAGCACCTGCACCTCTTGCGGGTGCAATTCCATCAGATGGATTCTGTCATCGTCTCGCGCCATCTCAGCCGCGATCAGCGGCGAACCAGGATAAGTGTGCAGTTCGCTGTCATTCAATGACCGAACCAGATCCAGGTAGCGCCCCAAGGCGTTATCGATATTTAATTGCCAGAGTTTGGCAATACCCTCCAAGTACTCGCCAGTCTTCTCCGCCTGCGCATCACGCAGATCATAACGCCCTCTACCTGAGTGGGTCTCGAGGTAGCTCCACGGCTTGGTCTTGCGATTGAGCGACTCTAGCAACAGCGCCAGAGTCAGGTGTTTATGAAGGTCGGCAAAATTACCGGCGTGAAAACCGTGTTGATAACTGAGCACTAAATCGCTTCCGGGATGCTTAAATGACTGAACCGTTGTGCCAGAAGCGCAGCAATGCGCTCGAGGCGTTGACGATCCGAATCATAAAGCACCGTGTCGCCAGACTCAAAGTAGATGCCTAAACGCCCGGGCATACCTGAGTAAGGTTGGAACAGTGATGTTCGAGTATTGCCTGAGCACTCGAATTTTCCAGGCTGTACTTTGGAGTGAACCAGCTGCGTGCCACTCCACTTCGGCGCTCGGTCCGCCCCTTCAACCATACAGATCTTTACGTCCTTCAGCACGAGGGCGTAATTCCTCTTCTGACCATCAAACAGCTCGAACAGATTCACAGTAGGTGAATATCCGGTTGAGACACTCACAAAGCCCCAACTGTTAGCCGATTTATACAGTTGAAGCAGCTGTTTACCGTCACTCGAGAGAGCCGAATCCCCAGCCTGATACCTCGTCAGCATTAGAGGATTGGACATTTTGTAGGATGGAGCGGTTAGATAGTGATCGAGCAACAGGGCCGCCAAATCGGAGCCCGAATCCGAAGTCGCAGAGAATACCCGAGAGAGCGGCAGCGGCGTGACACTCGGCTCCAGCTTAGCCGAAGTTTTAGGTGGCGGAGCGCTACAACCTGCCAACAGCATAGAGATGAACAAACTGCCGATGAAACTTCGCTTCACAACTCTCTCCACCACTGGCCCCCAAAACTTCTGTAATTGTTGTCGTTCATACTCATTGAATAGCACACAATGCTATACTCCGCGCCAGCAAAAATTAGGTTTGGAGTTATGCACATGAGCGATAGATTAACGATTACCCGCCCCGACGACTGGCACCTGCACCTGCGCGATGGTGAGGTTTTACAGCATGTCGTACCGGCAACAGCTAATCAGATGGGTCGTGCAATCGTTATGCCAAACCTCCGCCCACCGGTAACTAACGCTGAGCAGGCTCTGGCCTACCGCGAGCGCATCCTGGCGCACCGTCCCGCCGGCTCTAACTTTGAGCCACTAATGACGTTATACCTCACCGACAACACCTCACCCGAGATCATTGCCGAAGCAGCGGCAACCGGTGTCGTGAAAGCGGTAAAACTTTACCCTGCAGGGGCAACCACTAACTCCGACTCGGGTGTTACTGACCTCGGCAAACTTGATGCGGTTTGCGATGCGTTGAATGAAGCGGGTATGCCGCTACTGATTCACGGTGAAGTGACTCACAACCATGTTGATATTTTTGACCGTGAGAAGCAGTTCTTGGACGAGATTCTTGCGCCTTTGGCTGCAAAGCACTCAAGCATGAAGATGGTGGTTGAACATATCACCACCAAAGATGCGGCTGAGTTTGTGGCATCTCAGGGTGATAATGTCGGCGCGACAATTACAGTGCAGCACCTCGCCTATAACCGCAACCACATGCTAGTCGGCGGCATTCGCCCACACCTCTTTTGCCTGCCAATCCTAAAGCGCAACGTCCACCAACAGGCACTGCAGGATGCAGTGGTGAGTGGAAGCTCGAAGTTCTTCCTCGGTACCGATTCGGCTCCTCATGCCAAAGGTGCCAAGGAGAGTGCGTGCGGTTGTGCCGGTTGTTACTCAGCTTATGCGGCGATTGAGCTCTACGCAGAGATCTTTGAGGACCTAGGTGTGCTCGACAAACTTGAAGGTTTCGCCAGCCATCATGGTGCAGACTTCTATGGTCTGCCACGTAACAGCGAAACGATCACGCTGGCTAAACAAGAGTGGCAAGTGCCAGATGAAATGCCATTTGGTAGCGATATTATTGTGCCGATTCGGGCGGGTGAAACCCTGCGTTGGAAGCTCGTTAATTAGAACCTACCTGCTAGAGCCTAATAACTATCTCTCATAACGCGGACAAGAACCTAAAGGTATCAGCACTCTTCGATCACGCGCCGATAGAGCGCGTCGGGTGCAAGGTCGGCGTTGTTGGGCCAACAGACTGCTCCGAACTGGTCTACCGATACAAGGTTGAAGAATTCGGGATCTTTTAGGGGTTCGAACATGGGACCAAAGAGTCTGTCAGACAGGCAAACCTCACCTTGTGTACCGTCGTCAAAGGTTAACGCTCGTTTTGGTAGTTCACCCTAAAGAACCTCGAGTATGTCGATTCGGATTATTGCTTCGAAATCTCCGTAGTAGGCATGAAAATGTGCGGGGTTATGGTCGTGGTAGTACATCCGTATCAGGATGCCGAAAAACTCACTGATCGTCGGCATCGAAAACCTCCTTGTTTTCGTTCTGCTGTATGAGTTTTTAGTCTAGACCAAACAAAAATGGCGACAGCCTCAGGGAGGGGTCGCCATTTTTTGGGTTCAGGGTCCAACTACCGGAAGGTGAAATGATCACCCTCAACATCGACTGCTATTTCAGCTCCCGGAGCGAAATCACCGGCCAACAAGCGTTGGGCGAGTGGGTTTTCTATCCACTGCTGAATAGCGCGTTTGAGTGGGCGGGCACCGTAGATGGGCTCAAAACCTACATCCACCAGTTTATCCATCGCCGTGCTAGTCATTGTCAGACTCAGCTCGTGCTCAGCCAGACGCTTGCGCAGGCGATCGAGCTGAATATTGGCGATGCCAGACACCTGATCTTTACGCAGGCTATGGAACACCACCACTTCGTCGATACGGTTAATAACCTCAGGACGGAAGTGAGTGCCTACTGTCTCCATCAACGCAGCCTTCATCAGGTCGTAGTCGTCATCATCTGAGAAGTTCTGAATCAGATCCGAGCCCAGATTCGATGTCATCACCACGATGGTGTTGCGGAAGTCGACTGTGCGGCCCTGGCCATCCGTAAGACGGCCATCCTCAAGCACCTGTAATAGGATGTTGAATACATCCGGATGCGCTTTCTCTACCTCATCCAGTAACAATACTGAGTATGGTTTACGGCGCACGGCTTCCGTCAGGTAACCACCCTCTTCGTATCCGACATAGCCCGGAGGCGCACCGATCAGACGGGCCACGGAGTGTTTCTCCATAAACTCGGACATATCAATACGCACCAGAGCCTCTTCGGTGTCGAATAGATAGGTGGCCAAGGCTTTACATAGTTCTGTCTTACCCACACCCGTCGGGCCAAGGAAGAGGAACGAACCATTCGGACGGTTAGGGTCTGCAAGGCCCGCGCGTGAACGGCGTACCGCATTGGATACGGCACTCACCGCCTCAGACTGACCCACTACGCGATCGTGCAGCGCGTCTTCCATCTTCAGCAGCTTCTCGCGCTCACCTTCTAGCATCTTCGCGACAGGAATACCGGTCCAGCGCGATACAACCTCGGCAACCTCCTCTTCCGTTACCTTATTGCGCAACAACTTGGTTACCGCTTCCGCTTGCTCCGTTGAATCAGCGGCCTGAAGCTGACGCTCCAGCTCTGGAATCTTGCCGTACTGCAGCTCAGACATCTTCGCCAGATCACCGGCACGGCGTGCCTGCTCCATCTCAATACGCGCTTGGTCCAGTTGCTCTTTAATCTGCTGCGAACCCTGCAGTGTCGCTTTGTCGGCTTTCCACACCTCCTCGAGGTCGGAGTACTCTTTATCCAGACGCTCGATGGTCTGCTCAAGCTCTGCCAGACGCTTCTTGGCGGCTTCATCTTTCTCTTTCTTCAGCGCTTCGCGCTCCATCTTCAGCTGAATCAGACGGCGTTCTAGGCGGTCCATCTCTTCAGGCTTGGAGTCCATCTCCATACGGATACGTGATGCCGCTTCGTCTATCAGATCGATCGCCTTATCCGGCAACTGGCGGTCAGTGATGTAGCGCTGGCTCAATTTAGCTGAAGCGATAATCGCAGAATCGGTGATATCGACACCGTGGTGCACTTCATAGCGCTCTTTCAGACCACGCAGAATGGCGATGGTGTCCTCTTCATTAGGCTCATCGACTATGACCTTCTGGAAACGGCGCTCAAGCGCAGCATCCTTCTCAACATACTGGCGGTACTCATCGAGTGTAGTGGCGCCAACACAGTGCAGCTCACCACGTGCCAGCGCAGGCTTGAGCATATTACCGGCGTCCATCGCACCATCGCCCTTACCGGCGCCTACCATGGTGTGCAGCTCGTCGATGAAAAGGATGATCTGACCCTCCTGCTTCGACAATTCGTTCAGTACGGATTTCAGACGCTCTTCGAATTCACCGCGGAACTTAGCACCCGCGATCAATGAGCCCATATCAAGTGACAGCACGCGCTTGTGCTTCAGCCCCTCAGGAACCTCACCATTAACGATGCGCTGCGCCAAACCCTCAACGATGGCGGTTTTACCGACACCCGGTTCACCGATGAGCACAGGGTTGTTTTTGGTGCGACGTTGCAGCACCTGAATGGTACGGCGAATCTCATCATCACGGCCGATAACCGGGTCAAGCTTGCCGCTCTCGGCGCGCTCAGTCAGGTCGATACAGTATTTATCCAGTGCCTGACGGTTCTCTTCGGCGTTGGCATCCATCACCGCTTCATCACCTCGAACCTCGTTAATCGCTTTGGCCAGAGATTCACTGGTAACACCGGCGCCTTGCAGGGCTTTACCCGCTTCGCCTTTGTCATTTGCCATTGCCAATACAATCAACTCACTGGCAACAAACTGATCACCGCGCTGCTGCGCGAGTTTATCGGTGAGATTGAATAGGCGTGCCATATCCTGAGACATGCGGATATCGCCATCCGGGTTCGAAACGACGGGTAGTCGATCCAGTGCTTCACCCACTTTACGGGCCAGCATTGGTAGGTCAGCTCCCGCCTGCTTAAGTAGCGGACGAACCGCTCCGCCGCGCTGTTCCAGTAGGGCTGCCAACAGGTGCACGGGCTCGATCATGTTGTGGTCTTTTCCGATCGCCATTGATTGCGCATCGGCCAAGGCCTCTTGTAGCTTGGTGGTAAATTTATCTGGGCGCATTCTTGCCTCCACTGATGTACACCTCCCGCATTCGGCAAGGTGCGAATTACTCTTTCTCCTTACCTTTATGGTGGGTATTTGAGCGGTTTCAAGGGCATAAATAAAAAAATAGCGGCATTTTTATAAATATAACGCCACACCACTCATTAGTTTGATGCAAATCAAACAACTAACAGTAGAGGCTTCGTGGGATACAGCTTCGCTGGATACGATCCAAAATTTTCAACATCGATATTGGCTTCGGGCTGTGGGATTGTCTGTCGATTTCGACGATGCGATCAGGCAAAAACTGCTCACCGCAGGCTGCGAGATTAAGGTATGAATGTCGGACATAGCTGAGCCGTTCTCCTGGCAGAAAAGCTTCCTTTGGGAGGGTTTCAAAGGCTGCGTGATCAACCGGACGCCGGAGCCGAGAAGCAACTCCAAAACAGATAAAACGGCTTTTTACTCGGTCCCATGCAAGCAGATCATCTGCAAGAAGCTTACCTCCCATAAGAGTCTGCTGAAAAGACCAAACAGATTTGCCTGCGCGTTTATCACCAAAGGCAACGATAGACTTACCGCTTTTTGATTGAGCGGCAGAACAATGCAGCAGCTCCCAGTCCGGCAGCAGAATCATGAACTCATAGATGAGCTGTAACAGAAGCTCATTCAGGCAATCAATCAGATCAGAGTACTGAACTTGGAACTCCGTGCGCGGTCGATTAATTTGATAAACACCATCAGTCTTATCTGCACGTATTGAACACGAATTCGCTTGAACTTCATGCTGAATAAGTTCTATCCCACGATGCGTCTCAACGAGTCCGATGGCTAACGGCTCCGGCAGACACAGAAAAAGCTCCCCGAAGGGAGCTTTCAATAGGTATGTTTTGCTCTCTAGCGCCACAGACCGCCGCGCACCTTACAAAACGACTCAACGTCAAACCGCCCGGGCTGATCGATCTCGACAACACGACAGAGCTTGCTATCAGATGCCAACGTTTCACGGATGGTGTAAGACGCATCATCACGGACGAGGACGTAGCCGTCGGGCAGGACGAAAAATGCATCAGGGATTTACCCTTCAGTTTACTGAGCAATCATAGCTTTTAGGTTGCATGAACACTGGTCATTTAAGTATGCACAGGAAATTTAAGCGTGAAGCGAGTCCCTTCACCTAGCTTAGATTCAACGTCAATAGAACCGCCATGCTCAGCCATAATTCGGTGACTGATGGCCAACCCAAGACCCGTGCCTTTGCCAACCTCTTTAGTGGTGTAGAAGGGGTTAAAGATCTTCGATAAATGCTCCGGATGAATCCCGCCGCCATTGTCCTCAACCCAGATCTCTACATTATCGTCTTTAACACGACTACCAACACGAATCATGCCGGACTCCTCGATCGCTTGAGCGGCATTGACGATCAGATTCACCAGCACCTGAGTGATTTTGGGGGAGTTTGCTTCGACTGTGGGCAGTGGATTGAGGTCTGTATCCAGCGTGGCGTGATACTTAAACTCGTTACGGGACAACTCTATCGCGACGCGCGCAGCGTCATTGAGATCGGTTCCCACAAGCGCGCTCTCGCTCGGATGAGAGAACTGGCGCAAGCCGCTGACGATCGTAACGATTCGTTCACTACCATCGCGTAGGTCCTGCAGGATTTCATCGAGGTCTTCTACTATAAAACCGAGCTCCTCAGCCTCATATTCAAGCCCCTTGGTTGTCAGGTCAGCTATCAGTTCTGGAACCTTCTCTTCGAGCACCAGCAGAGATCTGACCGTACCTACCATCGGCTGCAGGAACCCCTCTAACGACATTAAATTACTTTTGATAAACGCCAGAGGGTTATTGATCTCGTGCGCCACGCCCGCGGCCAGTGTTCCAAGCGATGCCATGCGCTCAGAGTGCATCAGCTCCGTACCACGCAGCTCCAACTCTGACTCAATTCGTTCGATCTCCTCCCAATAGCTGCGCACCGGATCCATCAAACTCAGGTCATCTTTAATGAACCCTGACTCACGTGCCAACGGGATACTCTGAGCGTCTAGAGTTAGAGCAACCAGTCGCTTCTCTGGTGTTTCATGGTTGAAGATCACATGAAAATTGAGACCGGATGAGCCAGCAGACTTGATCTGCGTGCCAGGCGATGAAGTGACATCCACCGGCAACAGCTCATACGCAGCTGCGATAGAGTTTTGGTTCAAAATTTTCAGCAGCGGCGGCGATACTTCTATGCACTCCCCCTGATCGAAAGTCAGGGTGAAGCTAAAACAGTCTAACAGCTGGTCTACCATTACGACTCCCGCTTCTGACTAAAGGTGATCAGGTAAGCAGCGCGGTGACTCTGATCTTCATAAACCCGCAGCACCAACTCAGATGCATCGCAAGGGCGCTGACAACTAAACTCGCGCTCGCCCGCTAACACGCGTTGAAAAGCCTCAGAAACAAAACAGCTCTCCAACGTTGAACCAACCTCGCCACACCAGAGCCCCAGCTCTTCACTCAACGAACTGAAAGCGTCACTCTGTTCAAGAATGACACCCTCATGAGTAAGCATCAGATAAGCCATCCTTTGGCCATCCAGAACCTCTCGATAAAGGCTCGCGCGCTGCTTCAACGTGATGCTCTCAGCAATTTTACGTACTGTGGCGGTAATCAGCGGTTCGCTCGCTTCAAACGGCCCAGAGAGTGAGAGCTCTGCCATAAAGGGCTCTCCCTGCCAGGTCCTCATTTCATTGACCACGCGTACTACACCGCGCTCGTCAGGGGTGATACTGGCCAGCATTTCGGTGAAGCTTCGGTGACGGGCATCATCGGGGAACAGCACACTCATGGGTTTTCCTGTCATCTCAGCTTCAGAGATACTGAACAGATCACTAGCCCCCTGATTCCAGTCAACCACCATCTCTGTTGCGTTAACGGTAATGACAGCATCGCGGATGTTAGCGAGGATCGCTTCGTTGCGATCGCGCTCTTGGGCGATGCGATGACGTAGCAGAATACGCTCCATGTGGAGCTTTACTCTGGACCGAGTGATATCTAGGTCATAGGGTTTCTCGATAAAATCGATCGCCCCAAGCAGCGAGCCGCGTTCTCGGTTCTCCCGCTCGGAATGAGCAGAACAGAAGATGATTTCGCAGTGGGGTTGATGTTCACTTATGCGTTCGGCTAGTGAAAAGCCATCAATATCAGGCAGGTTTATATCCAGCACGGCTAGCTCGAAGTCACTCATCTCTGCAAGCTTCTGTGCCCGAATACCATTCTTAGCAAAGGAGAGCTCCAGCTCGTTGGAGTCGAACAGAGATCCGAGCAATTTCAGGTTGTCCGGTACATCATCGACCAACAGAATACGGGGAGTACGAGCTAGGTTAATTACACCGCGCGTAGCCGCAGAATCAAGCATTCACATTCTCCAGCACTTCTATAATTCGCTCATCATCATGCTCATCGATAGCGCTTTGCAGCAACTCACGCCATTGAGCATAGCTATCCTCGCTTTCAATCGACTCAAGTAGCTGTTCGATTTTCTGCATCTGCCCGAGATTAGCCGCGTCGATAACGGCAGCGCGCAGAGCCTGGTTTCTTGAATCGCTCCAATCAATGGATAGCTCAGCTGCTTTCTGGGGCGCGTCGGCTGTTGCACTGTCGGTATACTCGAGTTCGCAAAGTTGAGCGATTCGTCCCAGCAGTTCGAACGGATCGATCGGCTTAGACATAAAGCTATCAGCCCCGACAGAGAGGCTACGCACCTGATCATCGTAGAAGGCACTCGCCGACGCGACGATAATCGGCAGGTGCTTATCGGGGTGTGTTTGCCGTATCCAACTCACCAGCTCAACACCATCCATGTTGGGCATCACCAGATCAGTTATCACCAGATCAAATGCAGACTGCTCGAACTTGGCTTGTGCATCTACGCCGTCTACAGCTTCGGTTATGACGAACCCCATGGGTGCTAGTAACGATCGAAGCAGTTCACGGTTTTGGGGGTGATCGTCGACTACAAGAACGCTCGGTTTTAAACCCCTGGCGATACTTTCTGGAAGACGAGTGCGGGCTGTCATCTCCAGCGCCTCATCCTCTACCGGCGCATAAGGTAGGTTAATCGTGATTCGCGTACCTTTACCAACCTTAGAGTCCACATAGATCTGACCACCCATCAGTTGCACCAGCTCTTTGACAATCGACATCCCCAAGCCCGCCCCCTCGGACTTGTTGTTCACCTGTTCAAAAGGGGTAAACAGCCGAGACAGCTGCTCTTCACTCATCCCTGCACCTTGATCCTCGACCGTGATCAGTAGACTTTGAGCGCCAGGGTCGTGCGCAAACTTGAGAGAGACATCGCCGCCTTGGCCATACTTAAATGCATTAACCACAATGTTAGTAACGACCTGAGTTAACTTATCAGGGTCAAGCAGGGCGGCTTTGGGCAGCTTACTGTCAACGTTGGCATGGAGTTGAACCGAATACTTGGTGCGTTCGATCTCAAAAATCTGAATCAACTCACTAATGAGACTTTGCGGATTGACCGTACGCAGATCGAGCTCAAGCTTTCCTGCCTCGATCTTTGACAGGTCCAGTACTCGATTGATCAGCATAAGCAGATGGCGTCCAGAGTTTAGGACCACACTCAGCGTCTTGCGCGACTCCTCATCCACTTTGGGATTGGCGATCAACATCTGTGAATAGCCAATCACTGCGTTTAGGGGAGTCCTCAATTCATGACTCATGCTGGCGAGAAACGCCGATTTAGCGCGACTCTTCTCAGCAAACACCTCGCGCTGCTGATTAAGTGTCTCGACCTCTAAGCGGCGAGAACGCCAAATCATAACGAATCCGACGGAGAGAACCAGCGCAACGAATCCACTCGCATAATCGACGATAACAAACTGACCATCGATGAAATCTGCATCCGACACTGTAGCCACGTACCAGTCTGCTTCAGTGATCGGTGTGAAGTTTACATAGGCTTCGCGACTGTCGATGTTCAGTTTACGCCAACCTGTTGCTCCACCCAGCATCTCCTCAACCGCCGTACGCAAGCCGATATCTGCATCTTCGAGCAGCGAGGTAGCCTTAGTGTTGATGTTGCCGCGTCTGGCTTCATCGGGATGCGAGATCGCGATGCCAGATGAGTTCACCGCAAAGGCATAACTATCCGGGCCATTTTCAAATCGTCCAAGCTCATCGACGATCGTCGATGTATCGATCATTCCGCCGAAAACGCCGATGATCTTGGCGTCAGATCGATCATTGCTGTAAACCGGCGAGGTGACTGCGACGATATCGGTTCCCAGCGTGCGTGAGACGACCGGATCCGACGCATAGACATTGCCGGCGATCGACGCCTTGAAGTGCGCCCGGTCACTGAGGTTTTTACCCTCTGCGTAGTCGACCTTCGAGTTGTAGTAGGTCCCATCGGGATTAATCTGCGCGAAGATGTAGAACCAGGGGTAGCGCTCGTGTTTCTCTTTTAGAAATGGTCCGGATTGTGACCAATCCATGGCTCGTATGACAGGAGTGTTCGCAAGTGCACTGATCTCGGTTTTACGCGTCGAGAGCCAACGATCGATTCGCACAGCAAGCGCGTCGGTCTTACTCTCGTTGACGAGAAGTTGCTCGGCGAAAAGTTCCTGCTTGAGTGCCGAGTAACCGAAATAAGCTAGCAGTGCAGTCAGGGTGGCTAGCACCACAAAAAGGGCTCCAAATCTCGATCGACGGTTTTGCTCTAACTTATCCATGTTTTTTATTACTTTTCATCGTTGCATTGGGTCACCGGGCCAGAGGTCCTGCGGGCCATTCTTTTGCTTATTCCGCGATTGCGGGAGTCGCACAAATAAGTGTAGTCACAACTGCTTTAGTTTGCCCAAATGACCGAGGCCAGATTTTTTTGTTGCGCGAACGCACTCAGATACTTCTGGTGTAGACAGACAGTTTGGCGCATCATCTGCGTTTAACCTCTGCGCTGGACTTATCTTTGAAAACCGATTCTACTCAAACAGAACCGGCCACAGCGGCTCTCGATCGCGCCAATATGTGGCGCGGCGTCTTGTTGATGAGTTTTGCTTTCCTGCTCTACTCCCTGTCGGACCTAGTGGCTAAGTTGCTGACTGCGGATTTTCATGCCGTACAAATCGGTTGGACGCGCCAACTTGGGCTGTTGAGTGGTGTGATATTTCTGCTGATCCAGCGCGGGTTTATCGTGTTTCACACCAAAAGACCGGGTTTACAGATTGCGCGCGGAGTAATCGCCTCTACCTCACCGGTACTTTTTACTATGGCAGTGGCGCAGATATCTCTGGCGGACGCCGTCGCGGTCTCCTTTGTTGCCCCCTTTCTTGTTGTGATTTTTGGCGCTTTGATGCTGAACGAGCACATTAGCCGCAAGCAGTTCTTTGGCATTCTCGGCGCTTTTATTGGAACGCTGATTATTGTGCGTCCGGGGCTGGGAGTATTTCAGTTTGGTACAGTATTTGTGCTGCTGGCAGCAACCGCTTTTGCACTGCGCCAGGTGATATCACGCATGGTTGCTGGGGTCGATCGAACCAGTACCACAGTGGCCTACGCAGGTACCGTCTCTGTTCTCGTGCTGAGCTTTATTCTGCCCTTCTACTGGAAAACACCCGAGACGCTCTACCAGTATGGTCTCTTCTTTCTAGTGGCTTTGACCGCCGGTTTTGGAGAGTTCTTCATCATCCGCGCGCTGGATATCACCTTCGCAGTGATCCTGGCCCCGCTGCAGTACACCATGATCATCTGGAGCATTATCTGGGGCTGGATGTTCTTCGCCGACCTCCCAGATAGCTGGACGCTGATCGGTACAGCGATAATTATCATCTCCGGCATTCTCACGTCGGGTGTGATGCGCTACCTCAAGCCTAATGAGTTGAAAACCAAACTCAAACGAACCATCCGTTAATAGTTGTCAGTTGTCCACCTCGTTAGTGAAAATCCCTTGAGCGGGCATCTAGGGCTTGCCAGAGGTCGGTACGGTCGGTGAGTTTGCCGGCGACAACGTGGATGACGCTGCCTTCGCGCTGTAGGATGCCATCGACCTGTAGCAGTCGGGCGCGTATGAGCGCTTGGCGTTGGGCGCGGGCGGTGGCTTGCCAGACGATTAGGTTGATATTGCCGGTCTCATCTTCGAGGGTCACAAAGGTGACGCCTGACGCGGTGCCAGGTCGCTGGCGACAGACGACTAGGCCACAGACGCGCACCGGCTTACCCGGCGTCAGATGCATCAGTTCTTCAGCAGTGCGACTGCGCCAAAGTTTACCCTCACTGCGCAACAGTGCTATCGGGTGGCCACGCAAGCTCAAACCCAGATGTTGATAATCCTCTTCAAGCTCTTGTTGCGCACTCGCCTGCGGAAGCACAACTGCCTCTTGCACCTCAAACTCACTCTCACCTAATGCCAGATCAGGCCGGCTCTCTAGCAATGCCCAACGGGTGGAGCGGCGATCACCGGTCAGACTATGCAGTGCATCTGCCGCTGCCAGTGCATCCCATTCGCCCTTATTCAACGAGACTGTACGGCGTAGCTGCGCTAAGTTTTGGTAGCCTTCATTAGCGGGACGACGCTCCACCAATTGCTGCCCCGCCTGTTCAGAAAGATTACGTACGCGGTGTAGCCCCAAACGCAGCACCGTTTTACCATTGACCTGCTCGATTGAACTCAACCAATCACTGCGGTTAACGCAGACCGGCAGCACTTCATGCTTATGCTCGCGCAGATCTTTAACAAGCTGTGAGGGTGAGTAAAACCCCATGGGTTGAGCATTCAGCAGGGCTGCACAGAAGATGGCGGGTTCATAATGTTTGAGCCAGGCGGAGTAGTAGACCAGTAGCGCAAAGCTAGCTGCATGTGACTCGGGGAAACCGTACTCACCAAAGCCCTCTATCTGACGGCAGATACGTTCAGCAAAGCTTAAGTCATAACCGCGCTCCAGCATCCCGCGCGTCAAACGCTCCTGCCACTCAGTCAACTTACCGCGCCGACGCCAGGCGGCCATCGAGCGGCGCAGTTGATCCGCCTCCCCCCCAGTAAAACCGGCGGCGACCATCGCAAGTTTAATCACCTGCTCCTGAAAGATAGGCACGCCTAGGGTCGGCTCCAGCACTTCACGTACAGCATCACTGGGGTAGATAACCTCCTCTAGCCCCTGCCGCCGGCGCAGATAGGGGTGCACCATATCCCCTTGAATCGGCCCAGGGCGTACTATGGCGATCTCAATAACGAGGTCATAGTAGGTTCGCGGCTGCAGGCGCGGCAGCATATTCATCTGCGCGCGAGACTCCACCTGAAACACGCCCATGGAGTCACCTTGGGAAAGCATCTCGTAGACCTGCGGATCCTCAAGCGGAATATCCTGCAGACGCCAGCGTTTAGCGTCGCGCTCACTCATCATGCGCAGTGCGCCCTGAATAGCACTGAGCATACCGAGCGCCAGTACATCGACCTTCAACAGTCCTAAGGCTTCGAGGTCATTCTTATCCCACTGAATCAGCGTGCGCTCTGCCATCGCTGCATTCTCGATCGGCACCAGTTGATGCAGAGGACCGGCTGATATAACAAAGCCCCCCACATGCTGCGTTAAGTGACGCGGGAAACCGAGGAGCTGTTGCACCAGCACCAGTAACCACTGCATGCGCTCTGAACGCTTCTCACCAAGCAGAGTCTCCAACTGTTCAAACCAGTTGTGCACTCGGTCACGCCTATCCAGTTGCGACAGCAACCAAGCGATATACTGCTCGTCAAAACCGAGCGCTTTGCCGGCATCACGCAACGCACTGCGGGTGCGGTAAGTAGTAATTGCAGCAGCCAGTCCCGCCCGGTCTCGCCCATAGCGGCTGTAGATATATTGGATGACCTCTTCACGGCGTTGGTGCTCAAAATCAACGTCGATATCGGGCGGCTCGTTACGCTCAGGCGAAATAAAGCGCTCGAACAGTAGATTCACCTTGAGTGGGTTAACCTCGGTGATATGCAGGCAGTAACAGACCACCGAGTTCGCTGCAGAACCGCGTCCCTGACAAAGAATCCCCTGCGAGCGTGCGAAGCGGACGATATCATCGATGGTGAGAAAGTAGGGCTCGTAGTTAAGCTGGGCAATGACTGCTAACTCATGCTCAATCAGATCACGTACTTTCTGTGGCACTCCGTCTGGAAAGCGTTGCAGTACACCCTCTTCCACGAGCCTGCGCAGATGCTCTGGCGCACTGAGCCACTCAGGTACCAGCTCCGCTGGGTACTCATAGCGCAGCTCATCTAATGAGAAGTCGCAGGCATTAGCGACGCGCAGAGTCTCTTGCAAAAGCTCAGGCGCATAGAGCTGCGCCAGCTTTTGACGCGAACGCAGTGCTCCCTCAGCGTTCGCTGCCAGCGCCCATCCGCATTGATCGATGGGCTTACAAAGTTTTATCGCACGCAACATATCCTGTAGCGGTTTGCGCTTGGCGCTATGCATTAGCACAGCACCGGCTGCGACACAGGGAAACTTGTGATCACGCGCCCAATCGGCGATACGCTGATAGCGCCAGCCGTCGTCGCTATCCAGCAGGCGCTCAGCCAGTAACCAGCCACGTTGAGGAAAGTGCTCGGCTAACCAGCTAGATTCAACTTCAAGATCTCTGATTTCAGGCCCGGGTTGTAGCAAACAGAGACAGCGCTCTAAACCTTGCTTGAAGTCTGCAAGTGCAAGCTGGTAACTCCCCTTCTCTGCCCGCCTGCGCCCGCGGGTAATCAGTTCGCAGAGTTGCGCATAACCTTGACGATCCATCGCCAGCAAAATGATCAACCGTCCATCCACTTTGAAACGGCTACCGACTAACAACTTAATACCCTGAACTTTTGCCTCTATGTGCGCGCGCACCGCGCCACTGAGGGTGCACTCATCGGTAATCGCTACCGCCTTGTAGCCTAGTTCGGCCGCACGCAGTACAAGCTCCTCTGGATGGCTCGCCCCCTCCAGAAAGGTAAAGTTGGAGAGCATATGTAGCTCGGCATAATCAGGCTCTTGAGGAGCCGCAACAGACGCAGTTGACTCGGCCTTATCAGCCGACTCTAGAGCTTTAGTGCGTTGCTTTTTAACCGCCGAGAGGTAACTAACTGAACCAGCCATGTAGATACCAGTGTTGTTGTGGATCTCTGAAGACCCAGGCTGAACGCCCGTCGCTCCAGTCGACGGTGAAGTAGTCACGCCGAGGCGCATCATTCCACCAGTCTGATTGAATCCGCTCAGGTCCCAAGCTGAAGCGCAGATGCTCAAGCCTATTGCGGCTCAAGCGCTGCGGCGGTTCCACTAACCAGAGAGGACGCTGGGCATACGGCAGGCGCTGATCTTTGGTTGGCTCAAGCAGGCTGGCAACGCCACCCGGCAGATGGGTATGACTGATCGCCAATTCATCAATGGCGCGAGAACCCAAGCGGATCTGGATACGACTGAGGAGTTGCTCCGGCGTCTCCTGACCGGCCTGTGTTGGTTCAAACAGATCACGCGCGGGCTCATCCCAGTCGCGAAACTGCTCTACTCGAACGGAGAGTTCCAGTACCGGTTGAGTCAGGCGGTAGCGCTCTAGCTTCAGACGCAATAGTGCCAGCCACTCCTGCGCTCTGTAACAGCCACCCGCATGCCCAAGGCGCAGGTGTGACTCGGTTTTATCGCGATGAAAGAGCACAATACTCATGACCAGCGCATGCTGTTGACGCAGATTAAGATAGCCCTCTAAGCGCCCCAAAATGCGTTGCAGAGGAAACAGCAGGCCTTGAGCGTAACTGATCTCGGCCTGTAAATCGGCATGCTGCTCAAAAATTTCGGGGGGTTCAAACGCAGGCGGTAACCACTCCTGTTTACCTCGTAACTGATCAATACGTTTGAGAAGATCTGGATGAAAGCGGCTGCCAAGCTCTTGGCGCGGCAGACGCTCCAGTTGCTCTACACGCTCTATGCCAAGTCCACGCAGTGCATCCAGATCTTTGGCGGGCAATCCCAGAAGACGTAGAGGCAGTTGGCTTATCTGCTGCGCTATGGCGGACTCATCATAGGTTAACTGTACTTTGGCACGCGCCAGTGCCAATGCTGCGCGTGGAGTATTGGCTAGTCCCAGAACAAAGCTCAGTTGCTGTGTCTGCAACGCCTGTTTCAGATCGCTAACCAAAGCTTCGATGCCATTGAAGTAGCGCTGCATCGAAGCGACCTCAGCTAGAATCGTTAGCGAGTCGATACAGCTAATACGACCCGACCAGCGTCCTAACTCCAGCGCTAAAGTCTGACTGGCACGCTTCAGTCGTTCATCATCATAGCTGGCAGTTTCCAAATCTGGGGCGAGTGACAGCGCTGTAGCTAGAGCAAGGCCCGGCACTACGCCTACGGCTTCTGCCTCAGGGTTAGCCAATACAATGCGCCGTGCAGCGCCATCGAGCAGGGCGCGCGGAGTCGCGTTCTCCTGCTCCCACTCCAGCGCCAGCAAAGGGAAGTAGACCACCAACCAGCGCATCAACTCGCTCGCAGATCTTTTTGTATGAGTGGTAGAACTGGCCCTTCAGTCGCCCAAGCTTGGCGACGTTTTAACAGATCGACCTTAACACCGTCAGTCTGAGCTTTGAGGTGCAGTCTAAAGGTTGCCGGCGATGGTTGAGCCGCCATTGCACTAGAACGCACAATAAACGCCAGCCCCTCGCCTTGATGCACCGCCAACTGCAGACGTCGTAACGCTGTTGCGGGGACTTTATCCAACCATCCCATCACAACCGGTGCACAACCACTTTTCAGCGCCTGTTCCATCACCCAAAGACGCTCATCCAGAGATTGAGTCCGAATAACGCGATGATCCTTCAAGCGAATACCCGCTTGGGCTAATGCCAGCGGATAGGGGTGCATGGGTGGATCTATCCACATAATGAGGCCCGGCTGCTGACTCACTTTGGAGAGCAGCGGCAGCAATAGGCGCAACTCGCCACTGCTCGGCTGATCAACCAAGAGTTCAATCAACTGACCTGGCATCCAGCCTCCGGCCAAACACTGGTCTAACTCAGGATACCCTGTAGGCAGCAGTGGCTGCGCCGGGCGTGCAGGGGCGTCCTGTGCACGCCAAACCTGCCCTTGCTGAATAAGCTCGGCCAACATCTGCACTTCCTCCTTTTTATAGGAGCAGCTATAGGAACCGCCATAAAAGCGGCCCTCGAGGCGACCCTTATGGCAGATATGAAAGCTGCTATGAAAAACCAAATATACTGTTTATTTATACAGTATTCTTATCCAGTACCTGGACTATTTCAAGTACGAAAATGGCATTGATAGAGTCGATATTGTTCTAAGTTACTACCCCAGGAATAAATTCTTTTTAGAATCAGGAGCCTAGAAAATTCGCTGCTAAACTAAGTGTATAAAGGTAAGGAAATACACCGATGTCTTGGAATAACCGCAGTTACTCACTCCAATCGATGATTAGCGGCGCAATCGTCATCGCTATCGTGCTTGTCGCCAGTGTGATCATGGCAATCAGCTACAGTTACAACCGTGAACTGCTTAAAGACGCGACGCTTGATCGCGTACAGCTAGCTGCTGATGAGCTAAACGGACTGCTACAGAAAACCTTCCTGCCGGCACAGCGCACACTGGAATTGATGCGCTGGGATCAATTGATGTATAGCGAAACTACTGAACAGCGTCTGCGCAGCCTACCCCAGCTCGCGGATATGTTGCGTAATGATCCCGTCACTGATGCCATCTATGTCGGCTTTGACGATGGTGACTTTATTCTGGTGCGGCCCGTGCGCACCGAGCGCGTACGCGCGCTACTCAAAGCACCCGTAGGCACACGCTTTGTGGGTGAATTTATTGAACAGGACGGGCTTGAAGAGTGGCGTTTCTATAATGCGCAGTTACAACAGATCGGACGGCGCATCGACCCAGCTGTAACCTACGACCCCCGAGTACGTCCCTGGTTTGATATCGCACTCAAGTCAGATCAGATGCAGGTGTCTGACCCCTATGTTTTTTTCACAACCCGAGAAGCGGGCGTAACACTGAGCCGTGGCTCGCCGACAGGTGCAGTTATCGGTATCGATTTCGCACTCAACGACCTCTCAAAATACTTGGCAAATCAGTCCCTTGGGGAGGGTGTGGAACTTGCATTGATCACTCGAGACTTGCGCGTTATCGCATCTCCGGATGTAGAGCCCGTCGCGACAGATCAGGCGGATTTACAACTTACCCGCCTCTCGGACCATCCCGAATTTTCGATCAATCAGTTTACCGACATCCCGCTAGAAACTCTGGTGGAGGGGCATAGCGCCGGCAATGATTACCTTGGCTATCGGATGAGCATATTCGAGCAGTGGAACATTCAGATCGATCTTCTGGTTAGCATACCGGCGAAAAACCTGATTGGTGATGTTATTTCTCTGCAGCGTAACACCCTGCTTATCGCCTTAGTATTAACAGGGTTGATGCTCAGCGGAGGCTGGTGGATTGGGCGGCGCATTGCACGACCGTTGCAGCAGTTGGGAGACCAGGTAGCGCGCCTGGCTGCGTTTGACTTTAGCCAGCCGCCAGAGGTGGATTCCAATGTGAAAGAGGTCAATGAACTCTGCAATCAACTTGAGAGTATGACCGCTACAATCACCCGTTTTCGTCAGATCGCACATACACTGGCGGCCGAGCAAAACACGGATAGGATGCTGCACAAGGTCAACCACCTACTTGCTGAAACCGTCGGTGGACGCCGCAGTCTTATCTACCTGTACGATATCGACCAACGTACTCTGACCCGCACGAGTCATTACGGCCAGAGCCATGGCACACCCGAGGTCATAACCAATGTGCCGAATGACAGTAAGGCACAGGTCGAGCGGCTGAAACTGGAGCTGCCAAAAAGTGAGCATCAGTATCTGGTCATCCCACTGTTTGATCGGGATCATGAAACCCTCGGCCTTGTTGAAATCGAGCTGTACGACAGCTCCCTGCGCCAGAATTCCGATTACCGTGCGTTTGTACACGAGCTATCCGGACTCGCCGCCACCGCGATTGCAACACGATCTCTAATCGCTGAACAGAAACAATTGACCGAAGCGATCATTAAACTGCTGGCCGATGCCATTGATGCGAAATCCCCATACACACACGGCCACTGCGCACGCGTTCCTGAACTGGCCAAACTGCTGACTAATGCTGTAGAGCACTCGAATGCACCGGAGTTTAAGTCGTTCAAACTAACCGAGCAGGAGCGCTACTCGCTCTCGGTCGCGGCCTGGCTTCATGACTGCGGTAAAATCACTAGCCCCGAGTATGTGGTGGATAAAGCCGTCAAGCTTGAGACTCTGTACAACCGTATCCATGAAATACGCACTCGGTTTGAGGTGCTCTGGCGTGATGCAGAGATTCACTATCTCTCTGGTCTGGTCAATAAGGGTAATGAAATGGCGCTCCGTAACGAACTCAAAGCCACACAGGCGCGTTTACGTCAGGAGTTCGATCTGGTCGCGCGAGCAAATATCGGAGATGTACCGCTAAAAGCCGAAGAGATCGAACAACTACACCTGATCGCTAAACAGACCTGGACCCGTCATTTCGACCGCCGAATTGGGTTGAGCTACGCAGAGGCCGATCGCCTCCAAAAAGCGGGGACCAAATTCGATACTCTGCCGGCGACGGAGCATTTACTCGAGGACCGCGAAGATCACCTGATTGAGTGGGGCAAAAAACTTCCACCGGTACAGAAGGACGACCCCAATAACCGCTGGGGTTTTGATATGCAGTTACCCACCCATGCGCGTAATCTAGGTGAACTCTATAACCTCAGCGTGCAACGCGGGACACTTACAGCTGAAGAGCGCTTCAAGGTCAACGAGCACGTTGTACAGAGCATTGTAATGCTCGAGTCCCTGCCGCTACCCCGCAACATGCGTGATGTACCTGCAATTGCTGGCAACCATCACGAGCGTATGGATGGCAGAGGTTATCCACGCAAGCTCACGGCAAGTGAGTTGAGTATTCCAGAGCGCATCATGGCGATTGCCGACGTCTTTGAGGCACTTACAGCCTCTGACCGGCCCTATAAACCGGCAAAGAAACTATCACAGTCGCTCGTTATTCTGGCCAATATGGCAGCCGAAGGACACATAGATCCACATATCTTCAAACTCTTCGTGGAGGAGGAGGTTTACCTGAGCTATGCCAAGAGTTTCCTGGACCATGAGCAGCGCGACGACGTCGATAAGCGCGCAATCATTAAGATCTTTGAAGCCCGCTTAACCGGGGCAGTCGCGAGCTAAAAAGCACTTAAATGGGCTTAATCCTCGATCCAGATCAAGCTCGCCATGCGACCAGTTATTCCGTCACGGCGGTAGGAGAAGAAGTTTTCAGTATCGCTGAACGTGCAGTAATCACCTCCGCTCACACGAGCCACTCCAGCAGCGGCGAGGCGAATGCGAGCGAGATGATAGATGTCAGCTAAAAAACGGTCTTGCGGATGTGTAGGGCTAGCCCGAAAAGCGCTCTGAGCTTCAGCGTGCTCTTCAACAAAGACCTGCTTCACTTCGCCACCTACCTCAAAGGCCAGCGGACCGATAGCTGGACCTAACCAGGCTAAAATTTCGTCGTTAGGATTAAAGGTTTTGAGTGTATTTTCCAGAACGCCCGCCGCCAAACCGCGCCAGCCAGCATGAGCCGCGGCTACTTGAGTACCCTGGGCGTTGGTAAACAGAACAGGTAGACAGTCTGCCGTCATCACGATGCACCCCTGACCAGGTCGGGCGGAGAAACAGGCATCTGCCGTTCGAACCTGCGCATCATCTTTGGCTTCGACAACGTCTGTACCGTGAATCTGCTGCAGCCACTGCGGCGAGCGCTCTAGCCCAGTCGCCTGCATCAATAGCTGGCGATTCGCGCTGACAGCCTCTGGTAGATCATCCACATGATCCCCCAGATTCAAACCGTTATAGGGTGCCACCGACTGCCCACCGAGGCGAGTCGTGGTCAGCGCATGAACCTGCGCCGGTGCATCCCAGTTAGCGCGAATCAGCCTCATAGTTCGTAGTCGTACCTGTCAGCATCTCTGGTAAGTACGGCGAGAAGCTGCTGCATATCCTCTGGCAGATCAATCTCCCAGCTGCAGTGCTCGCCCGTTGATGGGTGCCAGAGTTCAAGCTTCTTAGCGTGCAGTGCCTGTCGACGGAAGTTCTTCAACACCTGCTGCATCTTCTCACTGGTATTTTTCGGCAAACGGAAACGGCCGCCATACATCGGATCGCCCACCAGCGGATAGTTGATATGCGACATGTGCACGCGAATTTGATGCGTACGACCTGTCTCAAGTTTTAAGCGAATATGGGTATGCGAGCGGAACTTATGCAGTACACGGTAGTGCGTCACTGCCTCCTTACCGATACCGACAACCGCCATCTTTTGGCGGTTCTTCGAGTGACGCCCCATCGGTGCATCGACCTTACCGCCACCAATCATCACGCCCTGTACCACCGCTTCATACTCACGCCCCATCGAGCGGTCTTGCAGCTGCTCAACCAGGTCCGTCTGTGCCTGAATTGTCTTGGCGACCACCATCAAACCTGTGGTTTCGCGGTCCAGACGGTGGACAATACCGGCCCGCGGCACCTGCGCCACTTCGGGTGCATGATGCAGCAGCGCATTGAGCAGTGTGCCATCAGCATGACCGGCTGCAGGGTGCACAACCAAACCCGAGGGCTTATTCAGCACCAGGATATGCTCATCTTCAAACACAATATCGAGTGGAATCTGTTCGGCCTTGTGCTCTTCGATCACGGCGATGGTCGCAGCAACAACAATCTGCTCACCACCGTTGAGCTTATCGCGCGGACGAATCACCTTGCCGTCGACGGTAAGCTCACCCTCTTTAATCCAACCCTGAATGCGCGAGCGCGAATAGTCGGGAAATAGCTGTGCTACCGCTTGGTCCAGACGCAGTCCAAACATGGAATCGGGTACGGTTGCTTCAAGTTGGATCTGTTCTGACATCTTTGGCCTTAATCTGAGCGAGGAACGCAAAAAATAGCGGTTAAAAGCACGAAATCCGGTCGGTTTCTGGATTCCAGCAGGTCTAAGTCTATGTTTAAATAGCTCAACAATGGACAGTATATCCGAATCCACCCCGCTCCGCCGAGCGGACCGGACGAACTAGGAACAGAACATGCGTTTAACCAAACTGCTCTCCACCTTTGTTATTGTCAGCCTGTTAACCGGCTGTAGCATCTTCAGTGGCGAGCGCGCGGAGCCCGATATTCCTGAAGATCAGCTTTACGAGGAGTCTATCAGCGCGATTGATGCCGGTAACTGGTTGCTCGCAATCGAAAAACTGCAGAAACTCGAAGCGCGCTACCCTTTCGGACGCTACTCTGAGCAGGCACAACTCGAGCTGATCCACGCCTACTTCAAAAACAATAAGCAGACCTCAGCTGCCGCTGCAGCAGATCGCTTTATCCGTCTACACCCCAATCACGAGAACATCGACTACGCCTACTACATGAAGGGCCTAGCTGCATTCGAAGCTGAGCGCTCATTCTTCGCGCGCTTCCTACCAATCGATGTTGCCCAGCGCGACCCCGGTATGGCACGTGACTCCTTTGACGCATTTACAACCCTGCTTAACCGCTACCCAGATTCTGAATATGCTCTGGATGCGCAGAAGCGTATGCAGTACCTGAAGAACCGCCTAGCAACCTACGAGATTCATGTTGCGACCTACTATATGAAGCGCCAGGCTTGGCTGGCTGCGGCTAACCGCGGCCGATACGTAGTTGAAAACATGCAGGAAACCCCAGCCGTAGCTGATGCACTTGCGATTATGGCCGAAGCCTACACTGAACTGGGCTTAGATGATCTGGCTGCTGATGCGCGCTCCGTTCTGGAACTGAACTACCCCAGCTACGAAGTGCGCACCTTCCAAGAGAACCGTAATGATCTAGTCTACACTGCAACTTTCGGCCTGATCGGCGAAGGTTCGGATGAGCCCGTTGCGCGTCCGCTGGCACCTACAGAATTTCCAGAGCCAGTCGCGCCAGCAGAGGGCGAGACTCTAGAAGCGATCCCTCAAGAGGAGGAGCGCGGCTTCTTCGATCGCATCACCTTCGGCGTCTTCTCTTCCGACGACAAGTAATTTTGGTGTGGCAGCCAATTTCTCCTGCATTGGCTGCATACACGCCATCCATGGCGTAAAGCGATCTGCGCAAAGCGCAGGTTCGCGACCACTTACTTCTGTACGAGGGATCTGCGGCAAAGCCGCAGGTCGCGACTTATCAGAAACAGAGCCCAGCGGCTCTGTTTTTGTTTGTTCGACCCTTTTTCTGTCCTATTCCATTTGGTCAGACCGGCTAGCCAAACCCTCCAGAATCACCTACCCTAAGACAACAACAAAAAACGGAGGCCAGGTATGACTGCGTTACTGGTCGACATCTTTATGGCCGCTTACTTCACAATAATCGGTCTGCACTACACCGCTACAACCCTTGGCCTGAAGCATCGTGACGGCCGCACCCGTATCTACTACGGTAAGTCTGGCTCCCGTACCTGGGTCGTACGCTGGGTATTCAACGCTTTTCGGCTCGCTATACTCCTGCTCGTTATCTTGCGCCTCTTCTATCCAGATCTAGACAGCATCATTATGCGCTTTAGCTTCCCAGCCGAGGAGTTCGTGCGTGCGATAGGTGCAATCACCATGCTAGTGAGCTTCTTCTTTATCAGCTACACCCACGCCTACATGGCCAGCCAATGGCAATCGGGATTGGATACCAAGCATTTCAAACTGCTCGATTCTGGACCTTACCACTACTGCCGCCATCCGCTGTTTTCGGCGGTAATGCTAGGCATGCTGGGGTTTGCGATGGCGCTACCCAGTCTCTTTACACTTGTCTGTCTGATAGCCGGTGTGTGGGCGCTGACGCGCCAGGCGGGCGAAGAGGAGAAGCAGTTGGTGCAGGAACCCGAGTACTCAGGTTACCTGCAACAGACAGCAAAATGGCCGTTTGGGAATGCGAAGGAGCAGGCTTAAACGCCAGCTTTCCAGCCCGAGGTGATAGGATAACGACGGTCACGCCCGAAACCACGCTGGGTAATACGCGTACCTATAGGCGCCTGGCGACGCTTGTACTCGTTGATATCCACCAAACGCACCACTCGCAAGACCGTCTCTTCCGAGTAGCCCTTATCGATAATCGCTCGGGCACTCAGATCTTTCTCGATATAGAGCTCGAGAATGGCATCCAGTTCATCGTAATCGGGCAGGCTATCCTGATCGGTCTGATCCGGGCGCAATTCAGCTGAAGGTGGACGTTCAATAACCCGCTCGGGAATAACCGGACTGAGGGTATTGCGGTAACGAGATAGGCGATAAACCAATGTCTTCGGGATATCCTTCAAAACACAGAAACCACCGGCCATATCACCGTAAAGAGTTGAATAGCCCACCGCGGTCTCAGATTTGTTACTGGTGGTCAGCACCAGATAACCCTTCTTATTCGAGATCGCCATTAGCAGTACACCTCGACAGCGCGCTTGGAGGTTCTCTTCAGTCGCGTCCAGCGGCAAGCCCTCAAACTCACCTGATAGCTGCTGCATAAAGCTCTCATACATCGGCTCGATTGAGATCACCGAGTGCTTAATGCCCAAAGCCTCAGCTTCAAGCGCAGCATCCTCGATACTCATTGAAGATGTATAGGTGAATGGCATCATGACACACTCCACGCGGTCCGGGCCCAGCGCATCAACAGCAACCGCTGCAGTGAGCGCCGAATCAATACCGCCAGACAGGCCAAACACCACACCCTTGAAACCATTTTTGTTGATGTAGTCACGCACACCAACAACCAGGGCTTGATAGATACTCGCCTCGTAAGATGGCTCTGGAATCGACGGTTGCAGAGGATTCACCGCGCCGGTCTCAAGATCTAGCTCAACCTTGTAGGTCGCCTCTTCATAGTGCGCGCCGATAAAGGCGAGTTCACCCTCAGCATCAAGCACCTGCGAACCACCATCAAAGACCAACTCATCCTGCGCGCCCACCTGGTTCACATAGATCAGCGGCAATCCAGCGAGGCGAGCATGCTCAGCCATCAACTGCGTGCGCTCTTTTGTTTTACCTTTGTGGAATGGCGAAGCGTTCAAAGAGAGGATGGCGCGGGCACCCGCCTCTTTCATCGCGACGATGGGCTCTGGATGCCAAACATCTTCACAGATAGCGAGACCGATCTTCTGACCGTTTAGTTCGAAAATCCCCGTCTCAGACGAGGGCTCGAAGTAGCGCTTCTCATCGAACACCTGATAGTTAGGCAGACACTGCTTGGCGTACTCGTACAACAGTTGGCCGTCAGTAATTACACCGGCCATATTACGCAGCTTACCGCCCTGCTCCTTCGGATAACCGACAACAACAGCAACGCCGCGCACCTCAGCCCGAATCCGCGCCAGCGCCTCATCAATACGGCGTTTCAGGCTTGGACGCAGCAACAAATCTTCCGGCGGATAACCAGTCAGCGCCAACTCAGAGAACAGCACCAGATCACAACCACCCTCAGCCGCAACCGAATTAGCACAGTCAATTACGCGCTGCGTGTTACCGGGGATATCACCGACAAGAAAGTTGATTTGAGCCAGAGCAACAACAAGCTTCTGCGACATAAGGAGTTATCCAATCCTAAAGCGAACATTTAAGGACAGAGATTATACGCCAGCACTCGCCAACCCGCGACCCAGCCAGTTGATTTGGATAGGCTAGAAACTCAGAGGCAGCTGGACGGAAGATACTCCGGCGGCAGTGCCAACGAGTACGTAGCAGAAGATAAGCAGCTCCAACGAAAAGCACCGCCCGACAGATCCGCACGCATGACCAAATAGCGCCCGCTCGCTTCGGGAAGGTTATCTGTAAACGAGACGCGGATTTCGGATTTAGTGTTGTTCCACCAGACATTTTTGACGTAACGGGAGTTATCGCCAAAGAAGTTACTGGTTACGCCGATCTCTTTAAGGACCGTCGTCCATGATTTGCCAGCCAGCCCTGATGTATCACCGTTGACCGAAACGTACTCAACCAGACCATATTTCACTGGCGTGATGGCGTAGAAGGCTTCGGTTAGTTTGGCCTTAGTGACGTAGTTACGGTACTGAGGAATCGCGACCGATGAGAGGACCCCGATGATCGCGACTACGATCATCAGCTCTATGAGTGTAAAGCCCCTGCCTGGGGCTGAGATTGGAATCCTTTCCATTGTTCTTTCCTCATCCTTGAGGGTTTTTGACACTTATCGTTTGAGGGGCCCTTCCCCTTTAACTTGATCCTATTTTTTCACTATTATGTGGAATGCCTTCCCCGCTCCATCCCCAATATTAGTCTCCGTGTACGGGTTTGAGGCTGAGTCCAAAGTAAAGTCTGTGTCAGCATAAAATTCTGGAGAAAGGGATACTGTGCTAGTTGTTTCTACTCCGGCCACCACTGAAGTATTTTCGTGAGTATATGTCAGCCCCGAAGCCGCAAAGGTAATGTCATACTGAGTCGTAATCGGAATATCGTCGCATGCGAATAGCACTGCGCTACCTTCTTTGTATGGAGATGCGCAGGAGGTGCCGTTCACTGAGATATTAATGGACTCCACTGGAACCTTAGACGCAGCGCAACTGCTGTACGTATAGGTATCTAAACTATCCTCGTCATTGTCATTAAATGTCCACTGATAACATTCTATTGTCCCAGCGATACGCGTGATAGATTCCGATGCCGCTGCCTCTGATACAACAACCTCAATAAAGTCACTGATAGTGTTTAGAGGATCGTATATGCTATCAGTCCAAACGTACTTAAACTGAGTGTCGTCATTGATTGCAGTCTGAACGCGGTGACCTACCACGCCTGTATTTGTAATTGCTGCGGTAGCAGTTATAGTCGCGGACCCATCATTACCAGTCGTTATCAAACCGCGACTGTAATTGCCGTCGTACTCAAGGTAATTGTCAGGATCTTCTATCGATTTCACCGGTTTAGCTGTCACGCTAGCCGTTGAATCATCCGAACTAGCCCACTCAGCCAATAGAGTGTAATTAACCTCTACGATTGGAACTTTGTCCAGCCACGTCCCACCCGCTTCCTTTATTGCCAGGATGCTCTGGGCCGCTGTTGAGGGTAAAGGATCAACGAACGTTGCACGAACCTGAAGCTGGCGATTCCTCTCCGTACCCAAGACGCCTAGGCCCGCTACGTTGTAGTCTCTGGCCGTCGGCTTCGACACTCCAGATGGTATAACTGAACCGAATCCATCAGAACTGACTGCTGCAGAGGCAAGCATGGACGCCGCAGCGCTAACGAAATAATTCTGGTATGCCAGCAATCCGGTATCTGTTTCAACATAGGCCGATGGCAATACAGTAAGGTCAACCAACCTCCAGTCCTGCATCAAGCGGTATATTCCGTCAACGCGGCGAAAACGGCAGTTCTCAACATATAGCTTGTTAGCACCTGGGCTTGACGAGAATGGTAAAGCTCTTACGTAGGTTGTATCGCCCGTTTCATTATAAAAGTGCTCATGATCCCCCAGCGTTGGACCCAAAGTATCGTACCAATATTCATTATTATTGGCAGTGCGCTCAGGCCAATACCAACGAGCGAGTCTCTCCTCATCTGAGCCGCCATCGTGATGATCTCTGCAACAACGTGTACATAAAAAAGATTGTTCTTGCTCGCCCGATGGAACATATGGCGATGCAACGGCTTTTGATACAAACTCTGTGGAATAATTAACTTCTAAAGCTTGCGTCTCAGTGTTGTATTCCAGATAAGCCGGCTTCAGCCCGCTGCCAATTACCTGGTCGGGATCAGATGGATACTCACAGGTACAATTTACTGAAACGTAATCCTCTAGTGTTTCTTCAACTCCTGACTCTCCACTGCCATCTGGTGTGTAGCGAATTGCCTGAAAACTAACTTCTGTACTTCCACCTTTTGACGAGACCTCAGGAAGCGGCCGAGTTGATTCTTTATTTGTGCCATCCCCAATCTGAATTGGTATTACATCGGGCTGATCCCCAACCTGATAGTCAACATCAGGGGTAGCGCCGCCCGCGCCATCCCCTGCTGCGTTTGCGTACCCCCGTAAAGCTGGATCAACTAACCCAATAATGGTGTTCAACGTGATCGATTCGCTCTCATTCCAATTTACTCGGAGTTCGATCTCTTTATATTTTGCTGTATCGGAGGCTACATCGACACTCACTCCATCTGCGTCAAAAGCGTTTACAACACTACCATTGAAGTTAAACGTTAGCGCTGCTCCACTGTTACCATAATCAAGCGTTGGGGAGGTAGATACCAAACTTGAGGAACTAATCTGATAAAAATCTGCTTTACTCTGGTAGTTTCTCAAGTCCTCGATCATAGCGTCGGCAATACTGTAAGCAATTGCTCTCTGTTCAGATTCGCGTGCTGTATCAAGCAGGGCGGACTGTAGCTGAATTACCGCAACCGTACCAACGGCTAGTATAACGAGAGCAATCAATACCTCTAGCAACGTAAATCCAAGCGAAAGACGGGAGTTAGGATATTCGGAGCGTTTCATTAGAAGTCCCTCCATGTACCTTGAGCACGAACTACACCTAGACCATCTTCACCATCTTCTGTGAGCTTTGACAGCACCCCTGGCGACCAAGCAACAACTCCGCTACCGTTTGTTTGTGTGATCTCATTATTTGTTAGAACCGCACCATTGATAACCGCATTACCGTTATATTTGAGCTCATTATAAGAGCCACCGTTATCAGCAATTGCCGTTTGCCCCGCAGCGGTATACTCATCAGTCAATGCAAGTACGATTCCAAAAGTTTCGCCACTTTGTAGTCCAACATCACCTTCTATTACTACGATTACTGGTGAATCTTCTGAACCCAAATCGGATTTAATATCGCAATCACCTTCAATCCAAATCACAGGCAGCCCAAGCGGACCAAATGCCTTGCTCTTGGATATGGCCTCGTCGAATGTAAGCCCAGAGGCTGGTCTTGGTCCATCAGTACCACAAGTGAAAGGGTTACTCCCATTATTTGCGGCCGTATAAGAGTTGCGAAGGAGTGTTATCGCACAACTGCTGGAGTCATCACTAAAACCATTGGCATCGCAACCGATATTCTCCAAGTTAAAAAGCGTAGCAAATGGATCGGGTACACCACTATCTTGGACGAATGCCGGGCAATTATCTTCGATATCTTTAGTGCACATATAACCGCCTTTGCTTGCAGCACCTATGCATTGATCGCTTTTATATTCGTCGTACTCGCAAACGTCCCAAGATGAAAGACCACTCGCACCAGCATTGCTTGACCACGCTGCTACTGGAACCCCATTACCGTCAATCTGACTGCCTGCGTTGGGATTCGGCACCAGTGTGAAACCTCCGCCAGTAGGAATATTTCCGCTCGCAAGAAACGGCACAAGCTTACCGTACCCTGGAGCTGAAGATAGCGTGATAATTTCAGAAACAGTTGCACTACCTGTACCATCAAGTGACGAGCCAAATCCCGTGATAGTTGCTTCGCCACCCGAAACAGTGCCCGAATAGGTATAAACAGAATCTGTCGAACCTATGGCGCCACTACTAGTAACAACGGATCCAGACTGCAGGAAAGATTGCGCCCCTCTATCGAGCCCAGCTTGGGCTGCAGCAAAGGCTTCCTTCTCTCTATTTTGATTGCTTGACACCTTCAACTCGGTCACCGTAGCGCGACTGACGATCAGAACTGTTAAAGTAAGCAGTGCGAGGAGAATTACAACAATCACTAGCGTCGCCATCCCCGACTGTTTTTTAGTTTTTAAAAGTAAAGCCCTAGTACTCATTTCGGATCCTCACCTGTTCGGATATGGCGCGTCTTAAGTTACCATCTCCGGTTGCCGTTCCGACTAAATCAACTTGAATTGACTTAGAACTGGCTTCAGCCCAAGAGGTCGCAGGATCGAGAGTAAACGTCAACGATTCGATTTGTACCGCGCGGGAATCAGTCAGATCATCCCAACTGCCTGTTCCAACGGGAGTACCACAATCAGCATAGCTACCTGATGCATAGCTTGTTACGGTAAGCATCTGTACTACTGCCCCACTAACGCGATAACCGTATATGTGTTCATTTGGACTTGCTGTGGAATTCTCGTAGGCAAGCACAACACATGTTCCGGAATTAAAAACTCCAACATGCGCACCACCACCCGAACCATCACTAACTAGTTCAGAGTATGGATTTGTGGTGCCAGCCGAAGCACCTGACCAATAGCCAGCTCGTCGGAGGTCGGTAACAATTAGATCGGCTACCGCTCGGAGTTCCTGATTCAACCTGATGGTTTCTGTAGTTTGCTTCGTAATACCGAGAGTGGAAATGTACATCTGAATCGCAATACCTGTTACGAGCAGACCGAGCACCATTCCGACCATCAGCTCAATTAGCGTAATACCGCGCTGAGTTTTTAACATCCGCTATACCCCGAAACGGTCGAACCTGAAGGAGCACACAAAGAAGGTCGTCCTAACTTGGTCATTTCGATTCTAAGCTGACTTCCAGACGAATTTGTAAATGTGATTTCATCCGTCGAAGACACAGTTCCCCGCTTTGAGTCGAACTGGTAAGTGTTACCAATAGTAGATGCCGACACCCCCGGAAAATCAGTATAACTTACGACCCTAAGCGCCCCATCGACCGTACAGTCAGACGCTTCACAATCACAACTACCAGCTGAATCTTTGATTCCGATACACCACTCAGCTGCAGTCGAGTCATCAAATGTTAAGGTTACTGTTTGGTCAGCTTTTAGTGCTTCTGCGCGAGCAAAACGCAGCGAACTGTAGAGTGAATCTGCGGCACCAACTAATCTCTGCCGCTCAAAAAAACCGCTAAACGAAGGCGCTGCAACAGTCGCCAGAATTCCAATCACAACGACTGTCACAATTAACTCGATTAAGGTTAAACCTGCTTGAGTGCGCTTCAAGAAAAAATCCCTTCGTTCCATGTGAAGGTGTGTCCTTCTGCTAGTATTACTCTATGATTTAAAAGTAGCAGACGCTCGCGGTATCGACATGAAAAAAAGTGTGACTGGTTTTACTTTGATAGAACTTATGATTGTTGTGGCAGTTGTGGGGATTTTGGCTGCTGTTGCATATCCGGCGTATACGGACTACGTGAAGAAGGCTCGTCGCTCTGATGCGCAAGCCAACATGCTGGATATTCAAATAAAGATGGAGCGCTACCGTGGCTACAACAACAGTTATCCGTCCAATGCGACGTCACTTTCCGATGAGAGCTTAGCGATAACAACGGATGATGGTTACTATCTATTCAGTTTAAGCAGCGTCGGGACCTCAAGTTACACAATAACGGCGAACCCAATTGATGCCAAATCTCAGCATCAAGAATGCGTAGGGGGCGGAAGCGACAATTTAACGCTAGATCAGTCGAACGTTAAGACACCTGCGGACTGCTGGCAGAACTAATTGATACCTAGGACTTTTACTTCGAACGTAAGAGTCTTCCCTGCCAACGGATGATTAAAGTCGATGCTCACATTCGTATCATCAAACTCAACCACAACCCCAGGAATCTCACCACCCGGTTCTTGGAACGAAACGACTAGACCGGGTTCGAGATCCATATCTTTGAAATCCGAACGTTTCATTCGCTGAATATTGCTCGGATTATGCTGTCCAAATCCGCGCTCCGGCGCGATCGTGAGCTCAACATGATCACCCGCCTTCAAGCCAGTCAGCGCCGACTCAAATCCCTCAGGAATATTCCCATCCCCTACTTCAAACTCGACCGGCGCCTTATCGAAGTTAGTATCGATAACCTGCCCATCCTCGAGCTTGATGGCGAAGTGCATGGTGACTTTGCGGCCGGGGCCGATTGTGAGTTCAGACATCGGAAATCCTATTGCGTGACGGCTGTTTCACGCGCTTTGGCGAAGAACAGCATATCGATAATAAGCAGCGCGGCACCGCAGGTGATGGCGATGTCGGCGATATTAAATGCGGGGAAGTACCAGCCGGCGTAGTGCACGGAGATAAAGTCGACCACATACCCGTGTACGATACGATCGAACAGGTTGCCCAGAGCACCGCCAAGTATCAGGGTATAGGCCATCGCAAGCGACGCAACCGACTTGGGAGTCTCACGCAGCCAGCGCAAAATAAAGAAGCTTACGGCTAGAGCAATCGCGGCAAACAGCCAGCGTTGCCAACCATCCGCGGCAGCGAGAAAACTAAACGCTGCGCCGGTGTTGTGCAATAAACGTAGATCGAAAACCGGGAGCACTGGAACTGGGTCGTTATAAAGCAAGACACTACTAGCCCAGAATTTGGTCCCCAGATCCAGAACAATCACCAGCACGCTGAGCCATAACCAGCTCAGCGCACTTGCGGCGATCGATGCGGGTTTAGGCGAAGCTTCGCTGCTCACCCTCACCCTCTACGTTCTCAATACAACGGCCACAAAGCTCTTCGTGTTCAGCATGCTGACCTACATCTTCACGATGGTGCCAGCAGCGCGCGCACTTGGCGTGCTCCGACGCTTTAACCGCTACCTTCAGACCGTCTACCAGCGTCTCACGCGAATCACCCGCGTCAGATAGAGGCTTCAGCGTCGCAGTTGAGGTGATCAGTACGAAGCGCAGCTCATCACCAAGGCGATCGAGGTCAGCTTTCAGAGCGTCATCAACATACAGCGTCACTTCAGCGCCCAGAGAGGCCTTAACTAACTTCTCGTTACGGGCATCTTCAAGACACTTGTTAACCGCCTCTTTCACCTTCATAACTCGCGCCCAGTAATCGCGGCCAAAAGCGTCGTTATCAGAAAGTGCAAACAAGCCTTCGTACCAAGTCAGCAGCATCACAGAGTCTACACGCTCGCCTGGCAGTACATCGTTGATCTCATCTGCGGTGAAGCTAGTGATTGGGGCAATCCAACGCACCAATGCCTCAGCAATATGGTATAGAGCCGTCTGACAGCTGCGACGCGCCAGGCTGTTTGCCCGCGTGGTGTACTGGCGATCTTTGATGATATCGAGGTAGAAACCGCCCAGCTCTGCAACACAGAAGTTGTGCACCGCCTGATAAACCTCAAGGAAACGGTATGAGTTGTAAGCATCCTCAACACGCTTCTGCAGACGCAGCGCCGCATCAACAGCCCAACGGTCTAGAGCCATCATCTCGGTTGCAGGCACTGCATCCTTAGGATCGAAACCGTTGAGGTTCGACAGCAGGAAGCGCGCGGTGTTACGGATACGACGGTAGCTATCGGCAGTCCGCTGCAGGATCTGATCCGATACCGCCATGTCGCCAGAGTAGTCAGTCGAGGCTACCCATAGACGCAAGATATCAGCGCCAAGTTTGTCATTCACCGACTGCGGAGCAACCACGTTACCGAGCGACTTGGACATCTTGTAGCCCTTCTCGTCGACAGTGAAACCGTGGGTCAGTACCTGCTTGTATGGAGCAACACCATTGATCGCAATCGAGGTCTTCAACGACGACTGGAACCAACCGCGGTGCTGATCTGAACCCTCAAGGTACATATCCGCTGGGAAGTGAAGGCTATCGACCTGACGCAACACGGAGTGGTGCGTCACGCCCGAGTCGAACCAGACATCCATGGTGTCGGTAACTTTATCGTAATCTTTTGCTTCATCACCCAGCAGCGCTTCGGCATCCAGCTCGAACCAAGCGTCGATACCGCCCTCCTCAATGTGCTTAGCGATCTCTTCGATCAGCTCAACCGAACGGGGGTGAATCTCACCGGTCTGTTTGTGCGTGAACAGAGTGATAGGTGAACCCCAGGTACGCTGACGCGATACACACCAGTCTGGGCTACCTTCAACCATCGACTCGATACGGTTCTGACCCCAATCTGGGAACCACTGCACGCCTTTGATCGCATCCATCGCGTCCGCTTTGAGGTTCTTTTTCTCCATCGAGATGAACCACTGTGGCGTCGCGCGGTAGATCAGTGGCGTCTTGGTGCGCCAGCAGTGTGGGTAGGAGTGCTGGAAGCGCTTCAGGTGCACCAGTTTGCCTTCACGCTCAAGCGCTTCGCACACCGGGCCGTCTGCTTTGTAGACGTGAACGCCCGCGAACTCACCCGCTGCATCCGTGTAGACACCGTCAGCCTGTACGAGGTTCATTGTGTTCAGACCGTAAGCCTGTCCCACTACAAAGTCTTCCATACCGTGGTCTGGCGCAGTATGAACAGCACCGGTACCGGCATCTGTTGTAACGTGATCGCCCAGAATTACCGGCACTTCGCGGTCATAAACAGGGTGTTTAAGCTGCAGCAGCTCGAGCTCTTTACCATTCACGGTGCCTAGCACTTCGTACTTATCGACACCCCAACGCTGCATGATATCTTCGACCATCGCAGTCGCCAGAACTTGGTAATCCACACTCTCTTCGAGGTGCACTTCTACAAGCGAGTAGTCCAGCTCAGCATTCAGTGACACCGCCTGGTTCGCTGGTATGGTCCATGGCGTTGTGGTCCAGATAACCAGTGAGACGTTTGGCTTGTCGGTACCGAACAGACCGTTCACTTTCGCCTGATCAACAAAGCGAAAGCGTACATCGATCGCGGTAGAGGTCTTATCCTGGTACTCAACCTCGGTCTCGGCCAGAGCGGATTTACCCACAACGCTCCAGTACACCGGCTTGTAACCTTTGACGAGGTGACCATTCTCGATGATCTTACCCAGCGCACGCACGGTGTCGGCTTCGGTTTTAAAGTTCATCGTCAGGTAGGGATTATCCCAGTCACCGAGAACGCCCAGACGCTTGAAATCTTCCTTCTGGCCAGCGATCTGCTCAGTTGCGTACTCACGCGCTTTGTGGCGGAACTCGCGGTACGGAACTTTCTCACCCGCCTTACCGATCATCGTCTCAACTTTGTGCTCGATTGGCAGACCGTGACAATCCCAACCGGGCGTGTATGGCGCATCGAAGCCAGACAGCGTCTTGGACTTGATGATCATATCCTTGATCACCTTGTTCACCGCGTGGCCGATATGGATGCTGCCATTCGCGTATGGAGGGCCATCGTGCAGAATAAACTTGGGACGTCCGGCACTGACTTCACGAATTCGCGAATACAGATCCATCTCGTACCACTGCGCCAGGCGCTGCGGCTCGCGCTGCGGCAGGTTGCCGCGCATCGGAAACGCTGTATCCGGAAGGTTAAGAGTCGGTTTGTAATCGGTCATTGTTTGATCCCAAGTTAAAGGTTTGCAGACGCGAACCACTCACGCGCTGCGGCTATATCCAGCTGAATCTGTGTTTGTAGCGCATCGAGAGACTCGAACTTGCGCTCTGGTCTGAGCGGGTGCAGAAATTCAACGCTCAGCAGCTCCCCGTACAGGTCGCCATCAAAATCCAACAGATGAACTTCCAGCGCCGGGCGCAGGCCGTTCACGGTTGGTCGCATACCTACGTTGCAGACGCCAAGGTATCGTTCGTTGCGAATACTACAGCGCACTGCATAGACACCACGCATTGGGCAGATATGCTTGTGCATACGCACGTTGGCAGTCGGCGCACCGAGCTCACGACCCAACTTCTGGCCATGTTGCACCCGGCCAGTCACACGGTAGCGACGACCCAGCAGGCGCGCGGCCAGTTGCAGATCATTGTTCAGCAACACTTCACGGATACGTGTGCTGCTGACGCGATCGCCATCTATCTTCAATGTTTCAGTGTCAGCAACGGTAAACCCGTGGCGTTCGCCTGCTTCTTTTAGCAGAGCGTAGTCACCCCGTCGGTCACAACCAAAACGGAAGTCATCACCCACCACAAAGTGCTTCACTGCGATGCCTTTTAGCAGCAGCTCTTCGATAAACTGGTCGGCCGAAAGCGAACGCAGACGTTCGTTAAAACTCAAACAGAGAATGCGGTCGATACCTTCGGCTTGAAGCAAACGCACCTTCTCGCCAAAGCGCGTCAGACGTGGCGGCGCTTTGTCTGGATTAAAGAACTCGTTTGGCTGCGGCTCAAAGATAATCGCCATACTCGGCAAACCCAACTCATCCGCCTTACGACGCACCGAGTTAAGCACCTGCTGATGCCCACGATGCACACCATCGAAATTACCGATTGTGGCAACGCAGCCGCGATGCTTATCGCGCAGATTATGAAGCCCTCGAATCAGTTCCATTCAGATATACACACCACTGTGGCAATAGCTATACACAAGCGTGCAAGTATAGCGCATGCAAGGGGTGCGGATTAAGACCCAAGCGGTAGAAACCAAGGATTTTTCGGCAATTTTGAATGGATTGGGTAGGGGCGATCTGCGCAAAGCGCACGTTCGCGACTCGAGAGGTACGAGCGATCTGCGCAAAACGCACGTTCGCGACAAAGCTCTTGCTGGACAAACAAGTTTGTCGCCTCAAGAGACGATCTAAACTAGTGGGTCAGCTTTTAAAACAACCTCACCCTTTCAAATGACGCGGCCGCAGCCCCAGCAAAACCAAAACAACCGCATAAACAGCCCCACCACCAACAACCAGCATCGCCATCCACGTCACACGATCCCAAAGCCCTGCCGCTAGCCAGCCCGCCGGAGCCGGCGCAAACGTGTAAAGCAAAACTCCCATCGCAACGTTCGCGGCAGTGAGCTGAAAGATCCACTTACCCCAACCCGGCGCAAACTTATAAACGCCCTGCTTAAGCAGACCTCGCAGCAGCAGCCCGGCATTTAAAAATGCTGAGAGCGCCGTGGCCAAAGCGAGCCCCGCATGAGCTAACGGGAAGATCAACGCGAGGTTAAACACCATATTAGCGACCATAGCGATAACCGCAATTTTCACCGGCGTTTTAGTATCCTGGCGCGAGAAATAACCTGGTGCCAGAACCTTAATTAACATGAAGGCGAGCAATCCAAGACCATAAGCCTGCAAACTCATTGAGGCCATCTCAACGTCACGTTCAGTCATGGCGCCGTAGTGAAACAACGTCGTCAGTAGCGGCTTGGAGAGCACAATAAGCGCAACAGCGGCCGGCACACCAATCAGCATCACCATACGCAGCGCCCAATCTAGCATCTGCGAGAACTTCTCCGGCGAAGCTTCAGCATGTTTACGAGAGAGGCTAGGTAAAATCACGGTTGCGATCGCGATACCGAATACGCCCAGAGGCAGCTCAGCAAGGCGATCGGAGTAGTAGAGCCAAGAGACACTCCCCTGCTGCAGGAACGAGGCAAGAACGGTGTCTAACAGCAGGTTAATCTGAGCAACTGACACACCGAACAAGGCTGGCAGCATCAACTTCAGAATTCTGCGCACGCCCTCATCATTCCAACCTGCTTGAGGTTTAGGGAGTAAACGCAGCCTTGCAAGAAACGGCAACTGAAACGCCAACTGCACCGCGCCCGCCATAAACACACCCCAGGCCATCGCCATAATCGGCGGATCAAAGAGCGGACTGAGGAAGATAGCCGAACCAATCAAACAGACATTTAGAAGCACGGGGGTGAATGCTGGAACGGCAAACCGCTCATAAGAGTTCAGAATGGAACCAGCAAAGGCGGTGAGCGAGATCAGCATCAGGTAAGGGAAGGTGATGCGCAGCATATCCGACGCCAACGGGAAGCTTTCGGAGCCGGACATGTAAAACCCAGGGGCAAAAAGCATCGCAAGTACCGGCGATCCCAGACTACCGATCAGCGTAACCACAAGAAGCACCGAACCCAAGCTACCCGCAGTTCGATTGACCAGTTCTTGCACCGCACTCAAGTCACGCTGAGTCCGATATTCCGACAGCACCGGCACAAAAGCCTGTGCGAAGGCACCCTCAGCAAACAGACGACGCAAAAAGTTAGGGATCTTAAACGCAACAAAAAACGCATCCGACGCCCCGCTGGCACCAAAGTAACCCGCAACCACCACATCACGAATCAACCCTAGCACCCGCGACAACATCGTCATCACGCCCACCACAAGGCTAGAGCGCAGCAGTCCTGCAGATTGAGTCTTTCCGTCGCTCACCAGTGATCCTTAGTTTTCGGGTATATGCCGTGAATTATCCGCTGCTAACGCGGCAGGTCAACCGATAAGATCATTACCCCAACACCCACAGAGTTGCATGTAACGGCCACCCAATCTAAACTAAGTTACATGTAACGAGGTGAAATACTATGGCAAATACTAATTCTCGCGTGCAAAAACATCGCGATGCTCTTCGCGCTCGGGGCTTTAGGCCAGTTCAACTCTGGGTACCGGATACGCGCCGGACTGGCTTTTTAGAGGAATGCGCTCGCCAGACAGCACTGATCTTGGCATCCGACTCAGAGGACGAAGTTTTGATGCACGTCATGGAAGAGGCAGCATCGGACACTGAGGGTTGGGAGTGATGCAGCGCGGGGACCTAGTGACTGTCGCGGTACAGGGTGATTACGGCAAACCTAGACCAGCACTCGTTATCCAAAGCGATGCTTTTAGTACACACTCAAGCGTCACGATTCTCCCCATCACCAGTTCGATAGTGGATGCGCCCCTGCTTCGCGTGACATTGGAACCACAAGCAACGAACGGCCTTAAACGACGCTCTCAAGTAATGGTGGACAAAATACTGACCACAAAAAAAGAGAAGCTCGGACCTCCTTTCGGCAAAATCGACCAGAACAGACTTATCGAGATCGAACGCTGCCTTGCAATATTCCTAGGAATAGCGAAATAACAGGGAAACGGGCTTGACACCAAAGACCAAGATAGGAATAATTTCGCATCCCGATTTGAGGTGCACTTCCAAACCGCACCGCAAAGGTATTTTTAACTAATTTTAAAGGAGCCGGACCGTGGCAAATTCCGCAGGATCCCGTAAACGTGCTCGCCAGGCGGAGAAGCGTCGTCAGCATAACGCTAGCCTGCGCTCCATGGTACGTACCTACATCAAGAAAGTTCAGAAAGCGATCGATTCAGGCGATCAGGCTGCTGCGAACGATGCGTTCAAAGTTGCTCAGCCAATAATCGACAGCTCTGTAAACAAAGGCATCTTCAACAAGTCTGCCGTTGCACGTACTAAGAGCCGTCTGAACGCTCGCATCAAAGCGCTTGCTTAAGCGATCAGCTTAAGCTCATAAAGAGCCTAGATACGAAAAAGCCGAGGCATCGACCTCGGCTTTTTTATGCCTGAATTTTGAAAAACGTATGAGCGATCTGCGCAACGCGCACGTTCGCGACCTATGATTACGGTTATCGGGAAATACCGCTTTGCGGTACATCCCTCGTACAAAAATTAGGGGTAGTCCTCGTTTAAACCAGCGCCAGGTTATCGCGATGAACCAACTCAGGTTCTGAGATATGCCCAATCAGCGACTCAATCTCTTGGCTGGCATGCCCCATGATCTGAACCGTCTCTACCGCGCCGTAATTCACCAGACCTCGACCAACCAAAGCCCCATCCGGCCCAATCAGCTCAACCATCTCACCACGCGAAAATTCGCCATCAATCTTGCGCACACCTGCTGGCAATAGTGATTTACCACCCGAGACAAGTGCTTTAACCGCACCTTCATCAAGATACAGTCGACCACGCGCCTGAAGATGCCCGGCAATCCAGTGTTTACGCGCAGCCTGACGACCGTGCTCAGGGATCAGCAGCGTACCGATATCTTCACCCGCTGCGAGCTTGAGCAATACATTCTCTTCGCGACCGCTTGCGATCAGCGTAACGGCACCCGAACGCGCCGCTAAACGGGCCGCGCGCACCTTAGTCGCCATTCCACCGCGACCCAAACGACCACCATCGCCCGCCATCGCGATAAAGCGCTCATCCTCAGCACGCCCTTCAGAGATCAGTTGCGCATCAGGATTTGAACGAGGATCTGCATTGTAGAGACCGTTTTGGTCGGTCAGCAGAAGCAGCACATCAGCCTCCACAGCATTGGCAACCAACGCACCGAGTGTGTCGTTATCGCCAAACTGAATTTCACTGGTCACAACCGTGTCATTCTCGTTGACGACCGCAACTACACCTAGTTCGATTAGAGTACGTAGCGTCGAGCGAGCGTTTAGATAACGCTTGCGGTTGGACAGGTCATCATGTGTTAGCAGAACTTGTGCGGTCTTGATATGGTGCGACTTGAAGCTCGACTCGTACGCCTGCACCAACCCCATCTGGCCCACAGCCGCAGCAGCCTGCAGCTTCGAGATCTCGCTTGGGCGCTCAGTCCAACCCAGCTGCGTCATACCCTCAGCCACCGAACCGGAAGAGACCAACACCACCTCAATACCCTTGCGGGTCAGCTCAGCGATCTGCGACACCCAGTTCTCGATCGCCGCCTGATCCAAGCCAGCACCGTCGTTAGTCAGCAGTGCACTGCCGATCTTAACAACCCAACGCCCTTTACCGGTAAGACGCGAACGCGAACTCATTAGCGAACGTACTCCACCTCGATGTCATAATCATCGTCGTCGAAATCATCATCCCAATCATCATCTTCACCCGCTTCACGACGCGCACGCGCCTCGGCGCGCAGACGCTCCATGTTCTCACGTGCTTCACGGTCGATCTGCTGACGCAGTGCGTGCTCTTCTTCCGCGAGCTCAGGCTTCTCGATGATCGCCTCTTTACGCTCATCCAGATACTCCTGCAGATCATGCACTAGCTGTGTCAGACCCTGCTTGTTCAGCGCGGAGATACGATAGACCGGACCATCCCACTCAAGCGCATCAATCACAGACTGACAACGCTCTTCAACTTCCTCTTCAGGTACCATATCGAGCTTGTTCAGCAGCAACCAACGCGGCTGCTGACCCAAGGTCTCAGAGAAGTTGTGCAACTCTTTAACGGCAGTGACTGCCGCATCCGCAGGCGTTGTCTCATCCCAAGGCGCCATATCAACCAAGTGCAGCAGCACACGGTTACGCGCCAGGTGCTTGAGGAAGCGAATACCCAGGCCAGCGCCTTGCGCCGCACCCTCTATAATTCCGGGGATGTCTGCTACTACAAAGCTGCGATGCGCTTCTGTACGCACCACACCCAAATTCGGCACTAGCGTAGTAAACGGATAATCCGCCACCTTAGGCTTCGCAGCAGAGATAGAGCGAATCAGCGTCGACTTGCCAGCATTCGGCAAACCCAGCAGACCGACATCGGCAAGCACGCGCAGCTCGAGGCGCAGATTACGTAACTCACCCTCAGAGCCTTTAGTCGTCTGACGTGGCGCACGGTTAACAGAGCTTTTAAAGCGCATGTTACCTAGCCCGTGCCAACCACCCTGTGCCACCTTTTCGCGCTGACCAATCTGAGTTAGGTCCGCAAGCACCTCATCCGTGTCGATATCAACAACAGTGGTACCCACGGGCACTTTCAGCACCAGATCTTCACCTTTGGAGCCGGTACACTGACGGCCTTGGCCGCCCTCGCCATTCTGGGCGTTGTAACGACGGGTGTAGCGGTAGTCGATTAGGGTATTCAGACTCTCGTCCGCTTCGACAAAGATCGAACCGCCATCACCACCATCACCTCCGTCAGGACCACCCTTAGGGATATACTTTTCACGGCGAAAACTCAGACATCCATTCCCGCCTTTACCGGCCTGGACGGTGATACTCGCCTCATCTACAAACTTCATACTCTTCTCCTAAAGGGGTCAGACCCCTTTAAGGCACATTTGTCACCTTCTTCGGGGTTCAGGAGGAAAAATAGGGACGCTCTCTGAACATAGAGCTCTCGAAACCGAGAGTGTGCCTATTTTACCTCCTCTTATGGCGTTGCTGTAGGAGGGATGTACGCGAAGCGTATTTCCCGACCCAGCGCCGGACCTGTCGCGAACGTACGCTGCGCGTAGATCGCTTATATGGACCCACCCGTTTGTTGCAAGACCGTTTTGACTCGATAGAAGTAGATTGCACGCTTATATCCGGCCTCTCAGTTTGGGCGTATCCACCCGGGCCATTATGAGATGTGCTCTTGCTGTTCTTATCTCCTACCCGGCTTCTTGATGAGCCACAGGGATCTTCAGATTTTCAGCAAGTCGATCTTATCTGTCGTGTCTTAACGTTCTGCGCAACTCTTTGGTTGGGTTTAACTCTATTTATCCTGCCTTGGGCAGGCTCCGTACTGCGTTGGTTACAACGCTTTGTAATCTCTCTCGTTTACTAAGCAGCTCCAGGCGATACGGGCCAGCTTGTTTGCGATCGCTACCACGATCTTGTTTACGTGCTTGCCTGAAGCCCTCAAGCCTTGTGCCCACAAGCCAAGGCGACTGCTTTCGGGCCACTTCTCTAGTGAGCGGTATGCAGCCCTCGCGCCGTGTACCAGTTGCTTGCGCAACTGTCGATTTCCTCGTTTACTGATCCCCAGTAACACGTCTTTACCACCGCTTGAGTGCTGGGCGGGCACCAAGCCTAACGAGGCGGCTAGGTCGCGACTGCCCCGGTATGATTGACCATTCCCCGCATACGCAACCAGCAAGGTCGATATGACTGGGCCTACACCAGGTATCGTCATCAACCGTTTACAGCGCGCATCAGACCTAGCGATCTTTTCGATCCGTGAGGTGTAGTAATCAACTCGATCATCGCAGCGTAGCCACTCCTCTCTGAGATCGGCAATGATCTCTCTTAAACCGTAACTTAACCCGTTCGAAGCGTCCTCAAGTATCAACGCGACCTCGTAGCGAGTTGCAGCATGTCCACGCTTAACTACGACGCCCTGTTCAGCAAGTAGTCCCCGTATCCGATTACCGATGCGCGTACGGTTGTTAACCGAGTCTTCGCGGACTCGGTGCAGAGCCTGTAGGTCGAGCTGTTCCGTCGTTTTAACAGCTACTACCGGCGCCTGCTCTCGGGACGCTGCCTCTGCAATCGCTGCGGCATCCCGTTTATCATTTTTATTAACCCGCACGTACGCCTTTACGTAGCTAGGCGGGATGATCTTCACATCATGACCATACTGCTTGAATAACTTGGCCCAATAGTGAGAACCGCTGCACGCCTCAATACCAATAATGCACTTGGGTTGTTTAGCTATAAACTTGGCGACCTCCGCGCGCTTGAGCTGACGCGCAAACGTCTGCTTACCACTGCTCGTCATACCGTGAGCTTGAAAAACACTCTTCGCCAGATCGATACCAATAATGCTAGTCTTGTTCATGTGGACCCCCTTCTTGGATGCCGTACTTGATTGAATGCGAAATCCAATCTTGGCACAGAGTGGGTGGGTCCATCTCATTTCCTACAGAGCCACTCAATGACCCTAATAAACAAAAAAACTCCGCCTGAGCGGAGTTTTTTCTATCTTCGTTAGATTCCTCAGGCAGGAACGATGCTAACGAATTTACGGTTGTTCGGGCCTTTGATTTCGAACTTAACAACACCGTCTGCTTTCGCAAACAGAGTGTGGTCTTTGCCCAGACCAACGTTGGTGCCAGCGTGGAACTTAGTGCCGCGCTGACGCACGATGATGCTGCCCGCTGAAACTACCTGACCACCAAAGCGCTTAACACCAAGGCGTTTTGACTGTGAGTCGCGTCCGTTACGCGTTGAACCCGCTGCCTTCTTATGAGCCATTCTCTACTCTCCTAAACCTTGATTAACCGTTGATACCAGTGATTTTCACTTCGGTGAACCACTGACGGTGACCCTGACGCTTCATGTGGTGCTTACGACGACGGAACTTGATGATCTTAACTTTATCACCACGACCGTGTGAAACCACTTCAGCAGAAACCTTAGCACCCTCAACAACTGGCGCGCCAACCTTAACGTCGTCGCCATTGCTAACCAGCAGAACGCGGTCGAAATCGACAGCAGCACCTGCTTCAGCAGTCAGTTTTTCTACTTTAAGGGTCTGACCTTCCTGTACGCGGTACTGTTTACCACCGCTTACGATTACTGCAAACATTGAGTTTTCTCCAATTACGGCCTGCCCGGCTACTAGGAAACGAAACCTACTGCGAAGGGCAAAATGCTCATTAACTCAGTGAGTTATGAACCACCCTCTCATAGGGAGCGAAGGTGGACAGGCTCAAGGCGCGCAATACTACAGAATAACCCCGGCGAACTCAACACTTTTCTAGGCGTCAAACAAGAGCCTAAAACCCAGGTTGTATTGACACACCCTGCCCTAACACCTAGCATCCTGCGGTTATCTATTTGGCCGGCGAAAGCAGATGCAACCACACCAGCTCAACCCACTAGTAGAACCGCAGTTCGACGCGGTGACCCACTATATATTGAATAACCTCGGTTCAAATGTGCCGCTGGTCGAGCGTATCGCACACTATATAGTAGAGAGCGGTGGCAAACGCCTGCGCCCGTTGCTAGTCCTGCTGGCTGCCAACGCCTGTGGTTACAAGGGCGAAAAGCATGTTCCGCTAGCGGCCGTTATCGAATTCATTCATACAGCCACGCTGCTACACGACGATGTGGTCGACCACTCTGAGCTACGCCGCGGCAAAGCCACTGCCAACGCAAACTGGGGCAATGCGCCCAGCGTACTCGTCGGCGACTTCCTTTACTCACGCGCTTTCCAGATCATGGTTGAGATCGGCAGAATGGATGTGATGGAAGTGATCTCCAACGCCACCACTGTGATCGCTGAAGGTGAAGTGCTGCAGTTACTTAACCAGCGCAACCCCGATCTGGGCGAAGATGCTTACCTGCAGGTTGTACTGGGTAAAACTGCCATGCTGTTTGAAGCGGCCACTGAAGTGGGTGCGATTCTAGCGGATGCATCAGCCGATGATCGCGAAGCGATGCGTCTATATGGCCGCCATCTCGGAATCGCTTTCCAGATTGTCGATGATCTTCTCGACTATCTATCGGATGCTGAGACTCTGGGTAAGAATGTGGGAGATGATCTGGCAGAAGGCAAGACCACCATGCCACTGATTCACTCCATGCGCGTCGGCAGCGATGCAGACAAAGAGCTGATCCGTCATGCGATCCGTCAGGGCGGACTTGAGGATCTCACACCGGTTATTGAAACAGTACAGCGTAACGGCTCGGTTGATTACACCCGTGAAAAGGCGGTTGAGCAGGTTGAGCTAGCGAAGAGTGCGATTGCCGGATTGGCGGATACGTCGTTTAAAGAGACGTTGATGCAGATTGCGGACATAGCGATTGAGCGCACACACTAAAAGGGGGCTTGTCGCGAACTTAAGCTTCGCCTAGATCGCTTCTACCGAGCCTTGTAGGAGGCTTTTTGGCGCAGCCGAGGAGGCGATATCCAAGTCGCTGTCGGGTTTCAACCCGATCCATTTTCTTAGCGTAACCGCCGTAGGGCGGGTCTCGACCCGCCAAACCTCCCCCCAGAAAAACTATTGCCGCGTCAAAAAGTAAACCTTCTCGCGCTCACCCTCAAAGCGCCCATCCGGCAACTCCGCGCCATCCATAAGCTCAACAGTAAACTCCGGCTCATACAGCTTGCGCACCTCAGTCTCTGTTACGCAAAACGGCGGCGACTCGCGCTGCTCGTCGTATTCAAGGCAGATCAACATCACCCGCATACCGCTGGGCAGAATCGATTTCAGGTGCGCGGCGTACTCTTTGCGCATAGTGTGAGGCAGCGCGATTAATGCGGCCCGATCATACACCGCCCCCACGCGGCTGATATCCTCAGCATCTAGTTTGAAGAAGTCGCCGCAGTGCAAAGTGATACCGTCTAGCTCACGGGTATGGAATTTCGGGCCCTGGGTGGCTGTAACCTCTGCGCCCATCTCAACAAAAAAGTCGCGGCACGCAATATCGCTGAGCTCTACGCCCAACACCTCATGCCCCTGCTCGCGCAGCCAGAGCATATCTTTGCTCTTACCACAGAGCGGTACTAGCACTTGGGACTCACCCTCTGCACCCAGCAGTGGCCAGTGCTGTTGCAGCCAGTTATTCGTCTCTTTTTGGTGAAAACCAATCTCAGAATTAGCCCAACGTTTGTGCCAAAACCCGTGTTCCATCTACCTATTTTCCCCAGCGGATACTCATTCCCGCCACTTTAACTGATCGATATCGTGCTTAGCGAGTCCTAAAAAGGTATACTTCGGCAAATTTTTACAAATCCGAAAGACAAAAGAGAGACCATGACTAGACCTTCCTCTTTCAATCGTGACGAGCTGCTGAGCTGCGGCTACGGCGAAATGTTTGGACCAGGCAATGCGCGCCTACCCGTTGGCAACATGCTGATGATGGACCGCATCACCAAGATCTCCGCAGAGGGCGGCGAGCACGGCAAAGGCGAAATCATCGCTGAACTCGATATCCACCCGGACCTCTGGTTCTTCGAGTGTCACTTCCCTGAAGACCCCGTCATGCCGGGCTGTTTGGGCCTCGATGCGATGTGGCAAATTGTTGGCTTCTACCTAGGCTGGAAAGGCAACCCAGGCCGCGGCCGCGCGCTAGGTTCAGGTGAGGTTAAATTCACCGGTCAGATACTGCCTACCAGCAAAAAGGTGACCTACAACATCCAGATGAAGCGCGTTATCGAGCGCAAACTGGTAATGGGTATTGCTGACGGTTCCGTTTCAGTGGATGGCCGCGAAATCTACACCGCGACCGACCTGAAGGTCGGCCTGTTCACAAGTACCGAAAACTTCTAAGCCCGCTTAGGCGGACTTCGCAACAGATATAGAGAGAGATTCGATGCGTCGAGTTGTAGTTACTGGCATGGGTATTGTTTCCTGCCTAGGCACAGATAAAGCAAGCGTTCTGGACTCCCTAAAAGAGGGCAAGTCAGGCATCAAATTCCAGCAAGAGTATGCCGACCTGGGTTTCCGCAGCCATGTGGCAGGCAGCGTCGATATCGACCTAGACGAGATGATCGACCGTAAATTGCGTCGATTCATGGGTAACGCCGCGGCTTACTCATACATCGCAATGGATCAGGCGATCAAAGACTCTGGTCTGACAGAAGATCAGGTATCCAACGTGCGCACTGGCCTGATTGCAGGTTCGGGCGGCGCATCTTCAGCGGATATCGTTGAGACTGCAGACATTCTGCGTGACAAAGGCGTGCGCCGCGTGGGCCCTTACCGCGTTACACGCACCATGGGCTCTACTGTCTCTGCGTGTCTGGCAACGCCATTCAAGATCAAGGGCGTAAACTACTCAATCACCTCTGCTTGCGCTACTTCAGCACACTGTATCGGTAACGCGATGGAGCTGATTCAGCTCGGCAAACAGGACGTAATCTTTGCCGGTGGCGGTGAAGAGCTGCACTGGTCACTCACTGTCATGTTTGATGCAATGGGCGCGCTCTCAAGCAAATATAACGAGACACCGGAACAGGCTTCACGCGCGTACGATGCAAACCGTGACGGTTTCGTCATCGCCGGTGGCGGCGGCATGCTGGTACTCGAAGAGCTTGAGCACGCCAAAGCGCGCGGTGCGAAAATCTACGCGGAACTGGTTGGCTATGGCGCTACCTCAGACGGTTACGACATGGTTGCCCCAAGCGGCGAAGGCGCAATGCGCTGTATGCAGCAGGCAATGGCCACTGTTGACGGCCCAATCGACTACATCAACTCCCACGGCACATCGACCCCAGCGGGCGATATCCAGGAGCTGAAAGCGATGAAAGAGACCTTCGGCGCCGATAACATGCCACCAGTGAGCTCGACCAAGTCGCTGGCAGGCCACTCACTGGGTGCAACAGGCGTACAGGAAGCGATCTACTGTCTGCTGATGCAAGAGAACAACTTCATCACAGCCTCAGCGAACATCGAAGAGCTGGACCCAGAAGCCGAAGGCCTACCCGTCGTGCGCGAGCGCATGGACGGTGTAGACCTGCAGCGCGTCATGTCCAACAGCTTCGGCTTCGGCGGCACCAACTCTACGCTGGTGTTCCAGAAATACGCCGGCTAATACAGCTTGATGTAGGAGCGATGTAGGCAAAACCTATTTCGCGACCCAATAAAAAACGGCCAATAGGCCGTTTTTTATTGTTATTACTATGCCGCACACACTAGATTCAAACCATCCGATACTCGCCTAGCGGCAAACCAGACTCTTCGACATATCGATTGGAGCTTTCCAAAGCAGCTCTATTTTCTTCCAACCAGGCATCCCGCTGCTCAGTTTCAGCTGAAGTAACTGTTTGCAATGTCTCGCGTTTCTTATCTGTAAACTCTGTCATGATCACCAACATCCACCAATACGAGTTCCCGATCTAAAATAAGGAACTCCATTACAAGCCGATAGCTCATATTGATAGAGACCGAATACAGCTGATCTAACTTTCCACTGAGCTGATGGAGTCGAAGAGACGGGTGGTGAGGATTTAGCTCTAGCAACATCAGCGTCTTCTCATACTGTCCCAAAAGCTCAGGATGACGCCTGAAGAATTTCCTCTCCCGCTTCAAGTAGCTCTCTGTGTAGACAAGCTTATAGTTCATTGCGCAAACGTTTAACGTGTTCAGCCGGAGTTTCCGTTACGAAGCGCCCAGCATGATAATCCGCTCTCGCTTCTTGCACGGCAAGCTCCAACTCAAGCTCTCTCAACTTCGAGTACTTCGCGATATCCATCACCACGTATTTATCTTGTCCACGGACAGAAATAATCACCTCCTCCTCGTGCTCAAGGCTCGCTTCAACGGCAGAGATACCACGTATTTTTAAGTCGTTTGCAGTTAGGGTGTTCATTAGCTTTACCTCACACTAGCCCAACAGCCATCGTACTCTTTAAAGCACTTTTTTCAATACTATTTATAGTTTGATACGGAGCAATTATTCAGAACTAACTTCAATTGTCGTTTCGGATAAAAAATGAGGGGGTAGCCATCTGGCTACCCCCTCGGGCCGTAGAGTTCACTCTTCCATGAAAGCGAGGTATTCCTTTACCTACCATCTAGTCACCATCCTTGTAACTCGGTGTCGTGCTCTCCCTGTCGGCCTTACAGCTCGGATAGTTAACCCTCAAATCCCTGAAGCTTAGCGATCATCCTTGACCTCCTATCCGTGAGACTTACTCCAACTCCTTTGGCGTCTTGAGCATCCGTGCCCTCGTCTCGACTTAAAATCTAGACAAGGAATTTGGACTTGCCAAATTCAGATCGAAAGTAATTTTAAAGAGCATAATCGCTTATAACTGAATGATCTTTTCCACAGATTATCCACAAAAAGATAGCGACAAAAGTTTCCAAAACCGCGCTTAAATGTCACAAAAACCAAGCATTCTCACATTGCATTGCAGATTGGTTTGCACTTTGCAACGGCCATATAACTAAAAATTCTATGGGATTTTTTAGCCCGTCCCACGCCTATTTTTGTGGATAAATCTGTTAACAAATTGTGGAAATACCTACTCAATAAATACAAAACAACTAGTTAAGCCTGTCACTGAGGATTCACTCCCGAGAGCTGGAAAAATTGAAAATGCCGAGAGTAAAAACCTACCGAGAGTTCAATAAGAATCTAGAGTGAGTGAAGCATCAGTATGTTTGAAAATTATATCTAGACATTCAACAGGCAGGCCCGGCCACCCAGGCCCGTTGAAACATAACTAGTCGTGTTTCTGGTCCCGCCGCATAGATCGCGAACATCGCATCGTGTATCGAGTGGACAGAGATCGGCTTTACATCGCTCAGTGTCGCTATCACTACTAGCACAACTCACGGACAATTCCCCTAGACTGAAAATCCAGATCACGGCATCCGGCAGCCTGTTATCTGAGGACTACACATGCGCTTTCTCCGCAAACACGATTTCACCCTTCTTCTTTGCCTGTATTTCTTTCTGCTACCAATCGGCAAAACACTTTGATACCCACTTTTCATAATGGCGATTATAGGCGGGGCGATGTTTTTCAAAGAGGTGAGAACAGCTTCTTTAGAGCAGGGTACCAAATGGCTACTCGGCCTCGGAGCCTGTATATGGATCCCAGCTGTTTTATCCACGCCAGGCTCCATAGATGTCGGACGTAGCATGGTGTTCGTTGGAACCTACCCACTGTTCTTCTTGGCCGGCTACTTCCTCTACAAACGACTCAAGCAAGGCGTTTCGATAGTACCCTCGCTTTACATTATTTCTTCCATCGCCCTGCTCTGGGGCACTCTCGCAGTCTGGCAATACCTTGATCCAACGAATCCTTTCGGGCCAGGCGGCTCTCATAACCAAGGGATGCACACCCCAAACAACCCCTATTACGACGGAGGATTAATGATGGGGGTGATCATGCGCTCTCTATTTGCGTTTATCTCGATAGGTCTGTGGGCGCGTGGACATTTCGTAATAGCCCTATTGGCGGGACTATTCATCGTGGGCCTGTGTTGGATTAGTGGCACACGCTCCTCGTGGGTGTCGGTAATAACCACCCTTTTGGCGCTGCCGATTGTGGCCTGGGTGCGTGGCTACCGCCCGTCCGCTAGAGCATACCTGGCATATTTGGCGTGATCGCACTGGTCATGTTTGCAGGTAGTTGGATAATCAAACAGCCAGGTCTTAGTTCTAAACTAAACCAGACACTAGTCGTATTTCAGAACCCATCACTCGAAACACTAGACCAGGCACTTTCTGGCCGCCTAGACATCTGGATTGTCGCAGTAGCGATTGGAAATGAGAATCCAGGATTTGGTGCAGGAGTAAACAACTACCGTTATGCGGCCCCTCTGGTCGATTCGCCTGCCGGCGTGCGATGGATTAGTGAGATAGACGACCCTGACTCGCCTCATAAACTCCAAGGAGCAGCGCATACACATCAAGTGGTAATGGAGACACTTTCCGGCGCAGGCTGGGTTGGTCTAGCTGGTTTAGTACTCTTTTACATTATGTTGACACGACTGACGCTCAACATATTCGCACAACCCACCTTACTAGCAACCGCAACGGTGCTCGCGTTCTGGGCCTACTTCTGGCCCATAAACACGCATAACAACTTCCACGGTGGCTGGGTGAATGCTTGGTTTTGGGTATGGCTAGGGCTTTCACTCGGTGCGTACTACGGGCCAAACATGAGAAAACAGTAGCAGAAGCCAGTGTTTGCTAGTTTGTGGTAGCTGCTTTGCTGTCAGCACCGCTGATGAGCCGTTCCCCTCGCAACAACCGTTCACGCACCTCAGCAACCTGCTGCTGCGCCGGGTAAATCGCATGAGCGCGCTCTATTACAGCAAGCGCCGACTCCGAATTGCCCAGCTGTTGATGGGCAATCGCAAGATCCTGAAATATCTGAATGTCCGGAATCTGCTCAAGAAACGGCTCAGCCCACGCCACAAACAGCCCCAAATTATCCGTCTTGCCTTGCTGGATATCCGAGTACATCAGCGCACGCATCGTGAAATACTCGCCAGTCTCGCGGAAATAGAGGTTATTTAGCGCAACATTCAGATGCGCCGGCTGCGCACCCCTACCCTTCAAATACTGCATGATCCCAGTTTGAGCCAGCAAGCTGTGTGAGAGAAAAACGCTTAGAAGCGGCACAACAACGAATACCGAGCCTTTAATCAGGCTCGAAGCCCCCACAGAAAGCTTGACCGGTTTCTGCTGAGCGCCGGGGTAAAAACAGACCACTAGCAGAACAAGCAGAACGAGCCAGTGCAGTGTGGATATATAAAACGGTAGCTCCACCTGGGTATGCAAAGCAATTGGCACTAACAGCGCAGCAACGGCCCCACCACGCTGCCAGCCCAAGCGGACTAACTGAAGCAAGACAGCAAGCGATGCCGCGAAAATGGCCGCTAGAGCAATTAAACCGCCCTCATCCATCCAAAATAACAGCTCATTATGCGGGTGCGAGAAACGCGGTGCGGGCGCGACAGGTGTGGGACCAAACTGTGCCTCATAAGCTATACGCTGATTCTGAAACACGCTCTGGAAGCTACCTATGCCGTGACCGGTAAGAGGTGATTCCATAAAAGCATCAAAGGAGATACGGTAAATATGTGGCCGCACATCAGCGCCAGCTTCTGCCATTTGCTCCACTTTTGAATAGGCATGCAGCGCACCATCGCTAACACGAATACCACCATAGCCACCCAAAACGATGATCGCTAGAAACAACAGGCTCCAGGCAGGACGCTTAATCCATACTCGCCAGCGCGAACCTAACATGAGTACCAGCGCCAGACTCAACCCAAGCAAACCCGCGCGAGAGCCAGACCCAACCACCTCTAAAACGGCAAGCCCAAGCGTCAGAACGACCAGTGCCTTCATAGGCCAGCGCTGCTTTGTAAAACTTGGAACTGCTGCAAGATAGAGCGCTAGCACCGCAGCAGTCGCCATCAGCGACGCCTGTAGGTTAGGCTGCTGAAACATTCCCAAGAACTTGCTACCCGGCGCTACCGGAATCCAGCCTTTCAACAACGGCTCGGGCACAATCTGTAACAAACCGACCATGGCATGCAGAAGCATTGAAGCTAATAGCAAGTAGAGCAAGTTCTCAATATCACGTCGCTTTAGGCGAAACTGGAGAATAGCAAACCAGAAGAGCATGCCACCCACAATGACACCCAAGCGAACCAGCCACTCACCGGGCCTTTCCATGCCCGAAATAAATCCACTAATCACGATGCCAAGCGGGAATAGGCCAAGCAGGCCCAGATAGGGTGTTTTCACCCAAACGCCTTGATGGATCATAACCAATAAGCCGGTACCGATCAGAGCAACCAAACCAACCCAAATCACCGCATTAAACGGCAGACTCATCCCCTCGCCACCCAGGTTATCTTGGTAGTAGAACGGCAGAATTAGAAAAGTGAGCGTGAACAGCGCGTAAAGCATACGCTGCGAACTGGATAGGTCAGTGCGAGTTTCGATGAAAGACATTAAAAATCAGATCCCTAGATAGCGATTCGTCCCTTTTACAAGTGTAGACGAAAAACGGGACCCGAAGGTCCCGTCACACTTAACGCCCAGTCTAACTCAGACTGACTTGCGCTTGCGCATCGCAGACCGTACAAGAACGAAGATCACACCCACCATACCGCCCAATACAAGGCTAAGGGCCAATATCAGAGAGCGTTTACTTTTGGACTCAATCTCGGTCGCAAAAACTTCCATCTCAACAGCTGAAAACAGATTCGGGTCGCTAGCAGGAGTCGACTTGAAAAGCCCCTCCGCACGGTTGAGAGTCTCATCCTGAAGGATGCTGCGTTCTTCAATTTCAAGTGCCTTTAGCTCTGCTAAAAACTCCTTCTTGGCATCAGCACGCTGAAGCGTTTGATCCTGCTCTAACTGACGGCGCTGTTGTTCGAGTGCTAGCAGTCCCTCAACAAACGAACTTTTTTCCTCGCGAGCTAGGATCAGCTCGATCTCTTTCTCAATAGCTTCGTAACCCCGAAGATAAAAGGGTGTATCCGTCTTGACGTTCGCGACAAAGCCACTTGACGATGAGAAGGTTTGAGCCTCGATCGTGTTTTTTGCGACACCAAGCTCGCGGGCGATAGCGGCTTGCTCACGTAAGAATGCCAAGCGATCTTTGGTTTTGCGTTCATAGTCGGCTAACGTATTGTCGATTTGAGTTCGGACATCCTCAAGTTCGAAGCCTTGTATCAACTCAAATTCACGCATCTGCTTGTCGAAGTCAGCCTTCGCATTCTCCATGCGCGTTTCTATGTCTTCAAGCTGAAACGCTTTACTCTGCTTCGAAACAGCCAAAGATGTATTAAACCGATCGACAAGCCCAGAGCGAACTGCCTCAGTTGAGCCCTGCTTTACGTCCGTCAATACAGCTAGCCATTTATCCGCGTCTGTTCCCTCGAAAACAACCGACCAATTGCGACGAATCTCGCCCTTCTCCTCGCCATCAACATTAACCGGCGGTTGAATAGCAATCTCTGCTGCCAGTGCGACAATTGCCGCCTCGTAATCGGCTTCACTCTCAAAGTCGGCGGGAACTATAAGCTCATGCTTGCGAATGGCTGCTTCAAAAAGACTGCGTTCTTCGAGCTGTTCAATAAATAGTCCTCGCAGTTGAGCCGGAGATATTTCGAAGAACCCCAACGCATTGTTGGCTCGGTACGCCTGTGCCTGAGTCGACGTAATCGGCTTAATCTCAGTAGTCGCAACGAAACTCGCAGGGCGTAAAAATGCGAATAAACCACCAAACACCGCAGCTAAAACGGCAATACCAACAACCGTCCACTTCCCATCCCAGATTGTCTGCAGCAGCTCAACTAAATCAATCTCATCATCCGCATACGCAGGACGCACATCATCCACCATCAGAGGGATTTCCTTACTCGAATCGTATGTATATCAATTAAATTTCAGAACGTTAGCGCCTTTTGACAGGCTAGAGCCGACTGGTCTTAGCAAATCAACATTGTCGCTAGACGGCTTGTAGTCGCCGACTATACGCAGAAGTGTATCGCGCGCCAACTCACTATCGTTTATTTCAATAGCACGCTCTATGTCACGCAGTGCGGCCCCAAGCGCTTCCGATGAGGCACACTCTTCATCCGCCGTCATAATTTTTGGATGAGACGTACCGGTAGCGTTATTACCGATTAGCAGCTCTTCGTACAGCTTCTCCCCGGGACGTAATCCCGAGAACTTAATCTCGATATCACCGTTTGGATGCGCCTCATCCAGTACCTTCTTACCAGAAAGCTGAATCATCTGGCGGGCGAGATCAGCAATTTTGACCGGTTCTCCCATATCGAGGACGAACACATCGCCACCTTTGGCCATGCTACCTGCCTGAATAACCAGCGAGGCCGCTTCAGGGATAGTCATAAAGAACCGGTTTATATCTGGATGAGTAACCGTTACCGGCCCGCCAGCTTCAATTTGCTTACGAAACAGCGGCACTACTGAACCCGAGGAGCCCAACACATTACCGAAGCGCACCATGGAGACAATTGTGGGGATGTCAGCTTGCAGGGCTAAGTTCTGCACAATCATTTCGGCCAAGCGTTTACTGGCCCCCATCACATTGGTGGGACGCACCGCTTTGTCTGTAGAGATCAGCACAAAACGCTCAAGCCCACACCGAACCGCCGTCTTAGCCGCAATGTGAGTTCCAATTGCGTTATTTTGCAGCCCCTGAAGCACGTTATGTTCTACCAGCGGTACGTGTTTGTATGCCGCGGCGTGATACAGAGTACATACCTTGTAATGACGCAGAGCATGCTCGAGGCGCTTCTCATCAAGCACTGATCCTAAGATAGGTATGAGCTGGCAAGTATATTGGTGAATTTCAATCTGATTGCGCAATTCACCCTCAATGGCGTACAGAGCAAACTCAGACTGCTCAAACAACACCAATGTTGCAGCGCCATTTGCGAGCGCCTGACGGGCAAGCTCAGAACCTATAGAGCCCCCAGCCCCCGTAATACAGACAGACTTCCCAGCAATGGAGCGCGAGAGCAACTCCTGACGCGGTGCAACGCTGTCACGCCCCAACAAATCCTCAACTTCAATTTGCCTAACATTTTCGAGGGAGCTGCCCGCCAACTGCTCGCGCAGCGTTGGCATGGTTTTAACTTCGAGCCCCAGTGGAGCGAGCCTGTCCAAAATAGCGCGACGGCGTTGGGGTGTAACATTCAGCATTGCCAACAGTACTGTTTTCACCCGCTGCGTCGCTAGCAGCTTTTCCAGCGCATGTGGACTATGCACCGGCAAACCACACACACTACTGCGCCATAATTTGGGGTCATCATCAATGAAGCCAATCGGCTGTGCCTCACCAGATGCCTGCAGTGCCAAGGCTAACTGGGCACCCGCGCTACCAGCGCCGTAAATCAACGTCGCATTGGCTTTACCAGCGCTAGTTGTCAACCAGTGATAATAACTGCGAATAATTATTCGGCTACCACCAAGATAGAGCCAGGCTGAAAGCCCGAAAATCAGGGGGATGGAGCGAGGGACACGCCAAATATCAAACGTCACTGCCGCTAAATAAAGCGCAGCAACCAGAAGGAAAACACCCAGCGCGACCGATTGCAGCAACTTGACGTTCATGTACCGCACAACCGCGCGATACATACCCAGCTTCACAAAAATCAGGACGCCAACGACAGGAGCAACAACAAAAAGAGACCAAGCCTCTGCTAGATATGTGTGCGGCCACCAGTCAGATAGACGCAGTGCAAAGGCAGACCATAACGCCAAAACAAGGGCGCCTGCATCAGCAAAAACCATAACGGCCCGCTTAGCTGAGCGCGGTAGGGAGAGAAACTTAATTATCCAAGGGCTAAAGCGATCCATTGCAACGTGTTTTCCAGAGACCCAACAAGCCTAAAGTATAACCGAACATCTCGATTCGGAATATGTATTGTTTTATAGATTTATTTCAGACGGGACACTTTGTACATCGATATTTTTGAGCTAAGACTTGAGGTGGCTGGGGTGTATCAAACACAAACTTCCTTAATTACCCGACACGTCAAATCAATCTCTTCTTGAGTCAAGGTGGGATGGCAAAGAAACATCAAACTCGTCTCCCCTAACTCTTTTGCGACTGGTAAGCGGCTTTCCGGGCGAAAGCCTGTACCGTCAAATGCTTTTTCCAAATACACTTCAGAGCACGAGCCCGAAAAGCACGGCACACCGCGCGCATTGATTTCAGTCATATACTGATCGCGCTTGCCGTTCTCGACAAAAACGTAGCACTTATATGCTGCATGCCTACACCCAGCGGACGCATCACAACTGTCGCATCCCTCGCATCTTAATTGTGGCGCTCTCAATACCTTTGTTTCGCGGGCCGCCTGCCAAATCTGTTCAGCGTATTTTAAACGCGTTTCAGACCATTCAGGCATACGCGTAAGTTGGATACGCCCGATCGCCGCCTGCATCTCCATCATTCGCCAGTTAGTACCGAACGACTCGTGCAGCCAACGAAAACCGGGAGGGTGCTCGCGATTGTAAATTGCATCCCAACTCTTGCCATGGTCCTTGAATGACCACATTTTCGACCACAGCTCGCGATCATTAGTGGTAACCATGCCGCCCTCACCACCTGCGGTCATGATTTTATCCTGGCAAAATGACCAAGCACCTACATGGCCAATCGAACCAACAGACCGACCTTTATAAGACGCACCGTGAGCCTGAGCGCAATCTTCTATCACATAGAGATTATGCTGAGCTGCTAGCGCCATAATCGGATCCATATCACATGGCCACCCGGCTAGGTGAACGCAGACGATCGCCTTTGTCTTAGGTGTGAGAACGACTTTAATTGTCTCAGCTGTAATATTTTGAGTATCAGGATCTACATCAGCAAACACTGGGATTGCACCCGCGTTGACGATACTGGACACCGACGCAAGAAAAGTACGGGGCGTAACGATCACCTCGTCGCCTTTACCGACTTCTAGCGCATTGAAGGCGAGATCAAGGGCAACCGTTCCGTTTGCCACTGCAATGGCGTATTCAGTTTCAGAAAAACGGGCAAACTCCCGCTCAAATTCCCGGCACTCTTGCCCCGTCCAATAATTCACTTTATTCGACAGTAAGACATTCTGTACCGCTGAGGCCTCTTCATCAGAAAATGATGGCCAAGGAGAAAACGGGCCGTTTAACATTTTTAGAAACTCTTAGAAAAATTAGGAAATAGATTTTGCGGGAACACCAGCAACGCGTATCCCATCAGGAACATCCGACAATACAACAGCACCAGCACCGACTAGGGCATCGAAACCAATAGAGACGCTTTGAATTACAGCGGCGCCGATTCCGATCCAGCTCAGCCGACCGATCTTCACTCCACCAGCAACATTAACGCCCGGAGAGACGTGAACGCCCTCTCCAATACTACAGTCGTGATCAACGGTGCTTCCTGTATTCAAAATACAGGCACTAGATATAGTCGTATCTGCATTAACAACGGAGCCAGCCATAACAACCGTTCCATCGCCTAAGAATGAAGATTTACTTATTACAGACCTAGGGTGCACCAAGGGTGGCAACACAGCTCCACGAGAGCGCAAAAACTCAAACTTTTCTAGCCTCACACGGTTGTTGCCTATTGCAACATGAATCCCATCAAAGTCGCGAATCTGCTCAACGAGCGCTGCGGTATTACCGACCACATCGAAACAGCCGTTTAGAGATAGGTTCGGCCAAGCATCGTCAAAAAAAACGATCTCAGTCCATCCACATTCGAGCGCGATTTCAGCTACTACTTTACCGTGACCACTCGCACCTAGTATCGCAAGTCGCTTAGTCACGGGGAGAGCCCGTAAACTTGTACATCGTTACTTGGCCCTCTGCAGAGATACCATCGCGCACCAGAACTTTCTTGATCGTAAGGTAAATGATCTTTAAATCTAACCATAATGAGCGATTATCAACATACCATGTATCGAGTTTGAATTTATCGTCCCAACTGATCGCATTACGACCATTAACCTGAGCCCAACCCGTAACACCAGGTCGCACGTCATGGCGACGGTACTGCTCTGCCGAGTACAGTGGCAGGTACTCCATTAATAAGGGACGCGGGCCAACCAAGCTCATATCACCCTTTAAAACATTCCAAAGCTCCGGCAATTCATCCAAACTAGTAGAACGGAGAAAATGACCGAAAGGAGTCATGCGTTCAGAGTCCGGAAGCAAATTACCCGCATCGTCAACCGCGTCCCGCATAGTGCGAAATTTGATCATCTCAAAAGGCTTCCCACCTATACCGGGTCGCGTCTGACGAAATAGAACTGGAGAGCCGATTTTCCAATAAAGGAGTCCAACAACTAAGAGAAGAACGGGTGTAAGTAGAAACAACCCCAGTATCGAAAATGTAACATCAAACAGGCGCTTAAACATATTTGCCGGGTGCAATCTCTTGCACTTCAGAGGATCTTCCATCAACAGCTGCCTGCAGCACATCCATAAGTTGCTGCGCTAATAGATCCCGATCAAAGGTAGATTCAGCCAGTTTGCGCGCTGACAGGCCAGCACTTGCCAGCCAAGTCTCGTCATTCATTTTGCTATCAAGAATAGCTGCTACCTCTTTGATAGGTTTCCCCCACATTGGTAGCCCACAATCATAAACAGCAACAAGATCATGCATCCATCCTCCATGATTCAAGAAGATAGGCTTTCCTGCGGCTAAAGCATCGAAGAACTTATTGGCCGAGTTTGCTCTAGCTTCCGGCAAGTCAATCACGAGGTTGGATGCAATAGTCGAAGCGCTCAGCAATGCAGGTGTATCCATTTTCGGAAGAGGGTCCTCAATAAATAAATTATACTGGTACACACCAGCCCGCTGAGCCGCAACCTTTAGGTTCGCTCGTTCGGAGCCATCTCCGACCAGAAGAATGCGAACGTTGGAAGAAAGCTCCCGTAGTGCCTTTGCCAATTCTACCGTGTATCCAACACCATTAACTTTCCCAAATGTCCCCGTATAAACAAAAAGTGGGCTATCACCTAGCCAAGGCCGCTGGTCTCGAAATTTACGAGCAGCGGCAAGATCACGAGTAAATTCGACATTATCGCAACAATTGGGAATTACTGCTATTCGGCGATCAGAGTACCCAGTTGAGGCGACACCGTTCTTCATCCCTGGAGACAAAGCAACGACGGCAGACGAGTTTCTGTAAGCCCAATTCTCGAGCTTGTAGGCTGCGGCCCTGAGAACCATATTATCTAAAGCGCCCATTGCTATTGGCATCTCTGGCCACAGATCCCGAACCTCAAATACCAATGGAATCTTTTTCTTGCGAGACGCAAACACCGCAGGCAGAGCGATTGTAAGTGGAGTACTCGTTGCGAAAATAACATCAGCTTCCAATTCCCTTAACTTCTTAGCTGCCGCTTTCGCGAACGATATAAAAGCAACGAGCCGATTCACATAACTCATTTGATTCGAATAAGGTACGGGATACCAGTGAATATTGATGCCATCCTCACAAGTCGTAAACCAAGAGCGCGTCCGACTTTCCGATCCTCGAAAGCTGGTAACCATATTTACCTCATGGCCTGCAGCAACCATCCGCTTAGCGAATTCATATGACCGTGTACTACCAGTCATGGACGGAGTGTTAAAGTATTGATGTAAATATGTTATTTTCATTCCCTAACCAAAGCAACTTTAAACATTCGATTGATAGCATAACTCAAACCGGTAATACGAGTGAGTGAAGTCCAAGACAATAACAATCAACTCTTCAATCCAAACGCATCTGCCCGATGATACTCCGTAGTGTACTTTTGAGTACAAGAACTTAAAGCGTAACCTAAGCCTATGAACCAATAACCCTGCAGAATGAGACCCTGTGAACTATTGACTGCTGCTGCTATCACGAAAGGGAGAAGCCAATAAATCCTTTGGACTGTAAGTACCTTCAATATCCATAATGTACAAATCATAAATACTACACCACCAACGATACCGAATCCTAGGAGTAACCAATGGCCAAGCGAAAATGGTTTAAATTCAGGATCGTTTGCTAACGTGCCATATTGATTTAAACCGTACCCAAAATAATCACCGCGTCTAATAATTTCTAAATAGGTGTCTGCAAGATTTCTAGATCTAATATTTGAGTTGGTAAGAATTTCGTAAATCGAATGAGATTTAAAAATCGCATCAAACAAAGCATCCACTCTTAAAGACAACTCGGGAAAGAAATTCAAAAGCAGGTAAGTCACAGCAATCCCCAATATGACATAAACCACAAAGAAGCGCTTTTTAGATGACATGAAAATGGCACATCCTGAAAGCAAGAGAACGAGTAGCGCGATCATGGAGTGTGATAAAAAAAGAGCAGCCAGGCCGACAGCAAGCATCAGCACCCTTCGCTTCATCAAAGAAACCATAATCAAAGCGACTACTGGTGCGGCTACGGCTGAGGGCTCGCCCATGAACATTTTAAAACGCCAAACACCATAATCGAATATCGAGACCATACTTTTATCAACAACGAATAAAATAAGTCCTATCGAAAATATGATAAAAAATGCATTTATAAATTTATTGCCTAACTGAACCTGATCACATAAAGAAAAATAATAGCCCACTAAAATAAAACTCAAAATAAGTAGCAGAGCCCTAACCATTTTGGCCAAATTAAAACCGGGAACACTTAGACCAATCAGCAAAGCATGAAAAAGGCAGATGAAAACGATAATAAAAAGAATTAAAAGAGGAGCAACCAAAACCACTCCCTTACTGTCTTTGAAAAAAAACAATAAGAAAATTGTTACAGACAGTGTATAAAATGGCACCGTAAAGAGGAAAAACTCCGCACCTCCACCCCAATGCGATCGATAAATGAACGTAACAACAATCAGCGAAAAGAATAGATAATTGGGAAAACAAAGCCCAGAGGGCACATAAACTTTACGAAACAATCCCATCGGCTATCTACTCATCTTTTAAGCAACGCTACTAAACTTTCTACGTCAACAGAGTCTATATCTCCGTCCCACCAACTGGAGTTGACTAACGCGGATATTTTGTCTTCGTCAAAGCGTTTCCTAATCGACCTAGCTGGAACCCCTGCAACTATATCAAAATCCTCAACATCAGATGTCACAACACTGCCCATTCCTATAACTGCACCGTTACCAATACGTACTCCATCACTAATCAACACTTGACTACCAATCCATACATCATTGCCAATCTCAACCACATAACCAGACTCAAGAAACTTGTGCTCTTGAAAGCCTTGTGCGCCAACTAAAGGACGTCCTGTTGGCGGAGTTCTAGAAAAAAACAATGGGTGAGTTGAAACTGCATCGACTTTATGTCGACCAAGGCAAGTTCTGACGTTATCGCCAATCGAGCAATACCTTCCAATTTTCGTTGAGATAATTCGGCTATCAGACCCTACATAACTGTATTTACCGAGGTATGAACGTCCGACAACACTATTTCGACCGATTAGGTTATCGCCCTGAAATATGTTTCCCGGTAGGAGGACACTCGAAAAGTGGTACCGAACGGTTTGACGAAATAGAAGTCTCACCTTAATCGACCAGGAAGCACTCCAACGATAAAGATCAGACAAAAACGGACTCATATGGATTTCATCCCAAAAGGATGGGAAAGTATACACCAAACATCAGTCCAACACTGGGGAAAAACGATAGAATCGTTCAACGAACAGAGATAATCTCGGTAGCGACACTTTTCCTCCTCTGTTAACGTGCTCATAAGATAAAGAAGGGAAACCGATCGCTGCCCATCAGTCGACGAAGCTAAACTGGCGCTACGGCAACCGAGCACAACGTCGTATTGTTTAGTCATCATTAGCTCAAATGGAATAACCGCGTTGAGAATATGTACCTTCGAGCCACCGGTAGTACTGAATGCTAATGATGAGCGACGCGGATGTGGTTTTAGGTCAACCCTGAATTCCCGATCTTGTAACTGATGGAGGAACTCATTAAGCACTGTATCGTCAGCTTCATCCCCCCCTGCGACTAACAAGACTCGCGATTCAGTCTCTGGAGATTGCTGATACTTTAAAAGTGTTGATTCAGGAACCGGGGAAGGCTTTAATACTTCGACAGATGCAGGTAAATCAAAGATGGGAATAAAGCCATCTTGAGACAAACCTAGTGTCGAATTACCTAAAATGCGGTAGACTGCCAGTTTAGCCTTCAGAACCGCAGGCAACCTTACAGTCTTTTCACGCTTAATATTATAGTGATCAATAAATTTCTTCTCCACGCTATCTGGAAATTTTGATAAAAGAAAAAACGAAACGTAATCAAAATAATTCGTAAAGAAATAAATACCATGAACATCTCTCGGAATTCTACCCAGAAAAAACCTAAGGCGAAAGTAGTCAAAAAAAAGGCGAAAAAACAATGGTTGCTGGACGACTTCAAACAATAAAATACTGGTATTACCAAGTTCAAGCGATTTTATATAGTCATAAATACTGCGACTCTGAGTCAAGATAATCAACTCATCACCGACGCATTTATCTTCGTACAGCTGGATAGCGTAAGATATATCACGCCACGCAGAAACACTAATAATGCTTTTCATCGCGCCAGTGCAAACTGAATTATACTCTTAAAAAACATCCCGGCGGTAATTAAAAAAGAGACCACCGGCCCAAAGAAAGATCTGCAAAAAAAATAACGATACTTAATACAATGGGGTGATTTAATTGAAAAGAACGATCGGACGAAATTGCTAAAGCTTTTAACAGAGCTAACCTTAAGTCCAGTAGCTCGCTCATCTACCGATATAACATGGTCAGTATCAATGAACACACCAATCCCCATTTTTTTGGCCCGGTAGGAAAACTCATTATCACCACCATAATGTGGTAACTTAGGTGAGATACCATTTAACTCTCGCAAGGTATTTCTCTTCATAAACATAAATCGAGCACTTAGAAAGTCAGCTCTCACTAGACCGTCGCCAACCGAGAGGATTCTTCTAGTTACGAATGGGAACCAATGTTTCAATTGACTCCCAGGACTAAGATAATTGTCGTCCTGATCTTTCAACATTGGGTGTACTATCCACCGCTCTTTGCCGGCAACTGCTGTAAGCAAATCTGCAACAAGGTCTTTTTTTAAAGCTACATCATTATTAGCGAATACTACTAAATCCGACTCTATTGGTCGGTAATTACGATCTAAGTATTCAACACCACGATTAATCCCCCCTCCCCAATACAAGTGCCCTGTTCCTCCAACTATGGCAATATTAGTTGATCGAAGGCTTTCGTGCTCCTTCCCTGGCCCGTCATCTACTATAATATAAACAACCTCGAACCTTTTTGGGAATGCATCCATAGCTGAATTCAGAAAGCGCTTAGTATACTCTAGCCGACCATAAACTGGTATTATCACAAAGAGTCGGGCGGCTGCATCTAATTTAGTCATTTTAAATTCACAATATAAAATTACAGAGTCCCACTTTTTTTAGATTGATTATTCTTTAATGTAATCAATCGCGTCGCAAAAAAAACCATTGAAACTGAAAAAGTGATAGAAGCAGTCAGAGAGACCCAAAACGGGGACAGAACTGGCTCACTATATCCTATAGAATAAAAAATAATAACCACCAACAAACTTATTAATGTAGCTAAAATACTTGATATCAACTTATATTTTGTGCGACCGCTAGCTTCGACGCATATAGCTGAGAACCGATAGCTATTCAAAATCACGACAGGTATGAAGAAAATTGAGATTGTCGGAATTAACTCCTCAAGTTCTTTTGAAAGAAAATATTCTGGAAACACGTTAATTAAACCATACATAGTTAGCACTATAATTAAGGTAAATATAAAAAGAAGTAAAGTATCTAAAATCAATCGACTTACTGTGTACTCTCCTTTTGCGTAACTACTGTAAACTCTCGGAGAATTATAGCTAATAAAAAACTGGTTAAATTGGACCAGAGCGCCAGAAATCACTCCTGCAGCAGTTATTATGTAGAGAACTTTTCTATCGAAAAAATATTGGGCAGATATTTTATCTGCCTGCACAACGAACCACATCGGAATTGTTGATAACACAAGTGGAAGCCCATAGACCAACAATTCCTTTCCTTTTTGGAAATCTACTCTAAAGCGCTCTTTGCGTGCGAAACTAGCAAACACAATCAGTTCACCAGCAAATATTGCAATCAAGCGATTTTCGATAGTTGTTTCTATTACGGTAAAGATTAAAAGTGTAATCGCTAGAGATAATAAGCTTGGGATAGCAGTCATAACTGCAAAATCCTTGTGGCTTTCCGAAATCAAGCTAACCATTCGTTTGACAGTAATAAAATAGCGCACAAAAGACACGAATACTGCCATTAGAAAAGAAAAACCTAGTCCATAAAAATACCCAAAAACCGCAAACAGTAGAAAAATAGAGAAGGACAAGGTATTATTTGCAGACTTCACATCAGCGTGATCTATATTCTGTGATATCATTTTCCCGTAGTATCCTTGTGACATAAAGGATATAACCGGAAGCGCAATTGCTGTGTAGATTAGAAATTCTCCTAACACAGAAAATTCGCTTGGCGACAACATTTTTGCTAAAACAATCGCGGAGATAAACTGCGATAAAAAAAGAACTATCGCGCTCGCGGCATGGTATTTTAATTTACCACTAAGTTTTTGTTTTATTTTCATTCTAATGACGATCAATTCTCATCGCTAATAATTAAACCCTGTCGATAAGCATAGCCATATAAAATATCTTAGTATTAACTTAACCATCCGATCCCATTGCACTATCTGCATTAAAACCAGCCAATAGAGCACTAACCCTTAAACATAGCTGTTATATAAAACCTAGACACTGGCTGTGTCATTAGATTTTTTACTTCACATCAACATGTACTTCGACACCAATTCGGCAATCTTAAAATCGACCTCGTCATCAATATCGAATGACCTCTCTCGAGGCATTAAATACACCCCAGTATTATTCGTGTAAAAACCTCTTTTACCTACTAGAGTTTCATATTTTGAAAGATAAATTGCTCCATTCAGAGCAAAACCTTGTGCTAGATCTTGAGATCGCTTCAAATCGTCAATTTGACTTAAATTTATCGTACCAGAGGAAGTCACTCGCATTACGAATTCTGGAGGGTTCCAAGGTTCTGATACACTGACGATCGAATCGTGACCGTGACTTCGAAAAATATCAAAAGCACTACGGATATCTTCTTGTGTCCTGAGTGGCGAGGTCGGTTGTAAGCAAGTAACTGTATTTATCAAACTGCGATATTCAGACTGCACTCTTGCGGCTTCGTACAGTAATACATCTATCGTTGTTGCATCATCTGTCGAGAGGTTACCTGGCCTTAAATATTGATCCGTCAGCCCATATGCGTTAGCTCGCTTCAAAATATCTTCACTGTCGCTACTAACAATTATCTTATCGAACACACCGGATTCAAGAGCAGCAAGAATTGTCCAATCTATGAGCGGTTTTTGATTAAAATTTTTGATATTTTTCCCAGGCAACCTTTTTGATCCCGCTCTTGCTGGTATTATCGCTATATTCATCTTTCAGCCCATTTGTTTAAAAGTTGACTGAGCGCGGAGGTAGTCGTTCATTTGGCCAATATCGATCCATTTACCATAGAACGTGAAGGCGTTTACATTTTGGCCCTCTTTGATCCTTTGTTCTAACAATGAAGGTAGGTCAATGCGAGCGCCCCTTTCTACTGATTTGACACATGAATTTGAAAGCACATACATACCTGTATTTATCAGATGACGATAAGTTGGTTTCTCTACCATTCCAGTGACATTTTCTTCTGCGACTTCCACGACGCCATAGGCGAGAGATGTCTCTTGCTCTCGAAGACACATAGTTGCATCGGCGCCTTTACTATTATGTGATTCGAGGATGTCCCCAAAATCCAAATCAGTCAGAATATCGCCATTTAGAAGTATTAATGGTTTTTCAGAGAAGTCGGCTGGTAGCAACCCCAATGCGCCACCTGTTCCGAGCGGCACCTCTTCGTGAACGTAAGATATGCTTACACCGAATGCACTGCCATCTCCAAAGTGCCGCTTAATCAGCTCTGGAAGATAATGGGTCGAGATAAAAAACTTGCGGAAGCCCTGCTTCCTTAAACGCTCTATTGTGTGCTGAAGTATTGGCTTATCGCCGATAGGCAGCATAGGTTTGGGGCAGTTGTCTGTTAGCGGCCGCAATCGAGTACCAAAGCCTCCAGCCATGATAAAGACAGGATTTTCGAGTTCTTGTCGTTCGTCAATACTAGCTAGCGTATGAAGCTCAATCACCCGATTTTCTTCATCTAGAATTGGTAGTGCGTTAAGATTTTCTTCCACCAAGATTTCTTTAATTTTTTTATGTGTAATACCCTGTTTAGCCACCCGTGGAGTAGTATTCGCAACCAATGACACCGGATCATCCATGTGGAGTTCAGAAAGCAGACCACGCCGTATATCGCCATCGCTTATTACAGCAACCAGACGCTCCGACTCATCACACACTAAAGCAATTTTTTGCGCACCTTTACTCAATGCTCTTAGGGCATCCCTGATATTTGCGTCGGATTGTACTACTGTATCTCGCCAATTTTTCATGCTGTTGTCCAAATTGTTGTGGATGTTCGAGCCGGCAGAACCTTGGAATAACTCCCTATAGATCGGACGACGCTCGCACCGGCACCAACAATTGAATGGGGTCCAATATTCAGCCCTTGGGCTACTACGGAATTAGGGCCAATCACAGCCCCCTTTCCAATGACTGCACTCCCACAAATAGTGGCATTTGGAGCTATATGAACAAAGCTTTCCAATAGACAATCGTGCTCAACTACAGCACTTGAATTTATTATTGAGTGCATACCGACCGATGCACCTGTATTTATTATTGCACGCGGTAGCACCTGCACTCCTTGACTCAATATCGCTGTTCGCGATACGACTGCAGAGGTGGATACAATTGTTGCAAAACGATAACCCAATTCGGAAAACTTAGATGCCAACTGCTTACGTACTTCACTGCCGGGCAATCCACCAACACCGATAACTAATTCAACGTGCTCCGCTGAAAACTCCAAGACTTCTTCATCACTGGAAAGGTGCGTGAGGCCCTGAAAAATCTGGCGTGTCAGAATGGACTCGGGAGATGCGATAGCAAGTATTTCCCGACCTTGCTCGATGCAAATTTCAGCCAGAACGCTCGCATGCCCGCCCCCACCTAGAATAACAACAGGTGGTTTATCTGAACTAACCATCGATTAGATCACCGCTACTCAGATCGCGCACAGCCTTTCTCCCTAAGAGGCTCCAGTACATAAACGGTGAAATGCCAGTTCCTGGTCGTTTAATACCCATATTGGCTTCGGAGTATACCTCGCCTTGTGAGATATCCTGCGCCGCCACTAAGCTTTTCCTAATTACAGCCCTGTTCTTTGATTCAGAATCAGTGGGAGATTTGATAGCTGCCCCTAGTGCGATCTCTACAGCCCTAATAGCAGCTACCATAGAACTCAGTTCCTCAGGTTCTAGTGATGCTTTGTGGTCAGGCCCCTCCATCTCGCGATCCAACGTAAAGTGCTTCTCTATGAGCGTTGCACCGCGGGCTACAGCGGCAACGGGTATTGCGATGCCGGCTGTATGATCGGAATAACCTACTGCCAAACCAAAAGCCTGCGTTAGTGTATCCATAACCCGCAGATTAACTTCGTTCAAGGGCGCAGGATATTCAGACGTGCAGTGAAGTAAAGTTACCCTTCGCTTGAGTACATCCTGCCCTGCAGCTGACGAGTACGCCTGTTTGAAAGCGTGAATCGATGGCTCGGCTGTTTCGTCGGTGGTGTAGCCGAAGGCAATAACGCCGAGCGCCGCTTCGATATCGGCCAGATCACACATTCCAGTAGAAACTATCAAATCACAGCCGGTACGAGCATGATCCAATATAAACGGCGCGTTCGTGATTTCTCCGGAGGGGATCTTTAGTGTTTTTAACTTTAGGTCATTAACTAGAAAATCTAGGCTTTCAGAATCAAAGGCTGTAGACAGAAACTCTATTCGTTTTTCCGCACAGTAACTTAGCAAGCGATGATGTGCTTCATATGACAATTCAAGTCTACTAAGCATCTCTAGCTGAGACTCTTTTTTACCTATATTCGCGGTTTGGTACTTTGCCTGTTCTGCGCTGGCGGTAACCAAACTCTGCGCTTTAAAAGTTTGGAACTTCACAACATCGGCACCGGCTTCAGCCGCAGCATCGACTAATTTAAATGCCAACTCTTCACTGCCGTTATGGTTCACACCCGCTTCAGCAATAATCAACGTTCTCATCTTATACCCTTGATTAACATAAAAGCTTCAGCAGCGAGCGCTCCGCACTGGACACCTCGAACTTTTGCCAAAGCAGATATAGCTTCTCGGCTACGTGGAAAAGGAAACTCGCCCATTTCAGATTTAAAAATATCCAGTATTTCCAGCTTCTTCGATAAATGTTCGACGATATCTACAAAGACATTTGGCTTAAATCCGCCGTCCTCTGGCTTATAACCGAAATCAGTTTCAGAAATCGTCTCGTACGCTAGTACTTCTTTGACAAATGGATATCGAAAACTTTTCGTGGCAGCCATCACTGCATCGAAAACTACCTGATGATCGGTGTGAGCGTCATTTCGATAAGCGGTGTACACCGTATCCGGTCGAATATCAGTTACCACCTTTGATATCGCGGAGATAACTTCTCCCATCGGCAATGTATCAAGCTGCGCTGGCGGAAACCCTAGCTCAAATGTTGATTTAAAACCGTACGACTTATCGACCTCAGCGATTTCGGCTTGTCGGTCAGAAATCTTCTCTGAAGAAAAGCCTTGCCCCGACGACATTCCTGTAATTATCAGCCAATGTATTTCGTCACCATCACACTTATGCCGCAACAGGGTGCCGCCGCATCCCAACGATTCATCATCTGGGTGCGGTGCGATAACTAAAACAGACTTGGAGTCCTTTTCTTTCACAGATATCTACCCTTTTCGAGTTCTATTTGAGGGGATATTTCTTTAATTTTTATCGCCGTATTATCAGCACACTTTACGACAAAACTATTTGAGTTAACTTCTAGCACTGTTCCCGGCTCTATATTCTTCGGATATGCTATTTCAGCGATCTCCGAATCCCAAACTTGAATGTGTTGGCCTTCGAAAATAAATTCAGCCCCCGGATATGGTCTGCTTAATGCCCTAACGAGATTGTGGACGGTGCTAGCATGCATACGCCAATCTATAATCCCATCTTTTCTAGAACGCTTACGCCAATAAGTGGCGCTGTTATGATCCTGTTCTTGAAAGATTGCTACTCCATCTGCTAGATCAATCGTCAACTGATGAACTTGCCGCTTAGCAATAGCCAAAATATTCTCGTAGAGTGATGTAGCATTATCGCAGGACTCTATCTTAATTAATTTCTGACTAAGTATCGGTCCGCTATCGGCACCTAAATCCATTTTGAAAAAGGTTGAGGCGGTTTCTTCTAGACCAAGCACAAGCGCCCAAATTATTGGATGACGTCCTCGGTTCTGGGGTAGTTTCGCGGGATGAAATCCGATTACTCCCAAAGGTGCAAGCGAGAGGAGACTCTCGTCAAGCAGGTAGCTCCAGCCGAAGCAATAGATCACGTCTGGAGTTAGCCCTTTGAGAAACTCTCTACTTCCTGCTGCGTTACTTCGCTCATGATAAAAGTAAGGAATATCATAACGCGAACAAACCGGAGCTAAGTCACAGTGGTCCGAATTAACCGCTGACGCCGAGAGCGTAACAACGCCCACTACTTCGATGTCATCTCTTTCTATGGCACACAGAACTTCGAGGAATTTTGCGCTGGACTCAACACAACCTATGAAACCGACTCTCATTGCGGCACCTTGAGGTCGTGGAAGGGCTTAAAAATCAGATTATTTAATTCGGAACTTTCGATGACATCTACAATCCTATCTGATGCCATACCTAAACCATAGGGATTTAGGGAACCAGCACATTTATCTCTAAAATCAGGATTTAAAGCTATAGAAATTGCAGAGTATATAGATTCATACCGGTCATCTGTATTGATCACAGTGTCACCAAATACTCGACCTTGCTGTCTATTTCCAATATTTACCGTAGGCACATTAAATGAAGGAGCTTCGATCAACCCACTTGATGAGTTTCCGATAACAGCATCGCAATATTTCATTAAACTTAGATAACGCAGTTGTCCTAGTGAGCTTACTAATTTAACTCTGCTTAAGTTTTTGACCTGGTAATCATCAAGAACTTCGAGCAACCTACGCCCATGTGTGTCGGCATTTGGATACGTAATGATAATTTGATGTTTAGGAAATTTATCAAGTGCCTGTAACAAACTCTTTAGGGAATTAACTGCGCCATCCGGCTCAAGAGTAACTGGATGATATGTAACTAAAAAATAATTCCCATTGATATTAAAATCTACCGCCTCTGAAAGCGCAGTTCGCGGCAACAAGTTTAGTCTTTTAATGCTGTCGATCCCGGGGGCACCAAAATTAAAAACGTGCTCCGGCCTCTCACCGAGTTGGATTACTCTATCACGGTAGGTCTCTGTCGCAGTGAAATGTAAGTGCGCCATCTTCGTAATGCTGTGTCGTACAGCTTCATCAATCAATCCCTCGGTCGCCTCTCCTCCGTGTATGTGTGCAATCGGTATTCGAGCGACTATAGCCGCTTGTGCCACAGCCATCGACTCAAAACGGTCTCCTAGTAGCACAACTAGATCAGGCTTATTTCTGCTAAATGACTCTGCTGCGGCTATCAGCGCTAAGCCCATTGATTTAGCAATCCCTACAGCCGAATCAGAGGATAGTAAAAACTCGAGTCTATCGGTAATTGGAAAACCGTCATTCTCAATCTGATTTACAGTCATTCCAAATTCAGGTGAGAGGTGCATGCCGCCAACCAACAACTGCAGTTCGGAGGTATCTGACTCATGAATTCGTTTTATAATCCAATAAAGAAGGCCGTACTCGGATCGAGTCCCGGTGAACACTGCTATACGTTTCAAAACTATAAACTCCTAACTTACCGCGTTCACTACCGAACTCGGTAGATTGACAACTCTGGCCTCAAGCCATTCAGAGTTCTCCAGAGTGCCGCGCATGCAGTTCCGATACATATCTAGGTGATTCATTAGCGCCCAGATAGGCCGAGTCATCACACCTTGCTTATTTGTCGATTCTAGCAATGAGTCTCGATGCGCTAGATCTTCGCACATTACAGCATTCAACCAATAATTGGATCGACAGTTTTTGGGTTCAGCCACAAAACATAAATCACCGCCGCGCAGTGCCGCTCTGTATGCTTGCGCTAGATTACGTTTGGACTCAATAAACGTTTCGATTTGCTCCAACTGAGCGCAACCGAGTGCCGCATTTAAATTCGGCATTCGATAGTTGTATCCAATTTCGTCGTGGACGTACTCGTAAGGATGAGGCTGTTTCGCTGTTGTCGTTATGTGCTTTGCGCGCGATCCACTATCAGAGTCGGTTAGGATCATTCCACCCCCGCCAGTGGTCATGATCTTGTTGCCGTTGAAGCTCAAGACCCCTATCTTCCCATAGGTTCCTGTGTGCTTGTCTTTGTAGAAACTACCCAGAGACTCAGCAGCGTCCTCTACAAGCACCAGCCCCCATGCCGCTGCAACATGACATAAGCCATCGATATCTGCAGGATGACCGAAGGTATGCATTGGAACGCAAGCTCTAACGACTCTTTTGTCATTTGTAGTTCGGCAAACACCCTCATCATCGACGAACGCATTTTGCTCCAGCCACGCACTCATCGCAGTTGCTGACAGCCCCAATGTTTCGCGATCGACATCAACAAACACTGGCTCAGCATTGCAGTATGCTATCGCGTTACATGTTGCAACAAATGTGAGTGGCTGTGTAATGACTAAATCTCCCGCTTCAACACCGGCCAGTCTCAGTGCAATATGTAGTGCAGCGGTACCATTAACGGTCGCAACAGCTCTTTCAGAACCTGTGTATACGGCGATGTCCTGTTCGAACCGATCAACGTATGAGCCGACACTCGAAACGAACGTCGAATTAATAGTATCTGCGACGTAATCCAATTCGCGTCCCTGAAATACGGGAGCATGAAGAGGAATAAATTCTTTTGTTTGATAATAGTCGCGTACAAAACTTATTAACTTAGCGCTCACGTTAGCTCACATTTTGCTGTCTAAATATTTCCCTGTTTCTTTGTGTCCGAAATCGGGGATCATGTTATGAAAAAGATCTACTAGGTCAGCTTTTTTCCATTCGCACCGAGTTTTCATCTCGGCGATACTCGACTCAAAATATGATAACTTTTCCTCATCGTATTCTGGCTGATTCTTGATAACACCCAAGTTGGTAAAACGCTTCAAATCGAGTGTTTCTCTCTTAGTAAAGAACTCTTCGAAATCTTTTTCACCAGTTGTATCGCTACCAGTAAACAAACAGGGCCATTTACCCTGTTCAGGAAGTGTTTTCGCTAGCGACCGCGCCTCTTCCTCAGTGGTACAAAGGTGAGGTTCAAAGCCGCGTTCACGTAGATACCGTTCTGCGATCTCTGCGAAAGTGATTAGATGTAACGACTCACTTAGTTTCGGAAAGAAAATATCTCGATTCTCACCCAGCAAACAGGACATTAGACAAAGTTCACCGGACTCCTGGGGCGTTACGAAATAGCGCTTTATGTCATTTGGCGCAACTAATGGTTGTCGCTTCTGTAAACGTTGATTGAATCCATGCAGCAGGGATCCGTCAGAGAACGCAACATTGGCGAATCGTGCCGTAGAGATAGCTATCTGTTCACTTCGGCGCATTAGAAACATTTCCATGATGCGCTTGGATGCACCCATCATATTGACTGGGTTAGCTGCCTTGTCAGTCGATACGCAAAAGTACTTTTTCACACCTGCGTCTAAAGATTGCTGAATGGTTTTATCAGTATTAAAAACATTCACGTCAACCATGCGCATCAGTGTAAAAGGGTCTTTTTCACTACGAACATGCTTTAGGGCGCTTAGATTTAGAACGTAGTCATATTCACCATCGGATTTAATGAAGGCATCATACTCTAATGTACCAATGTCTAGAGCAAAGGTTTGAAAGTCACCATCGATGTACCCGAATGAGCTTCGGATATCTCGCACAAGTTCAACCAGATTGTTCTCTGAAATATCTACTACATGTAACTTACGCGGATTACGTTTAAATATCTCCTTAGTAACCGCTTGACCAATGGAGCCTGCCCCGCCAAGTACCAGAAACCTCGATTGGCCAACTATCTCACTAAGTTGCTGAGTGTGTACTCTGATATCTGCTTCGAACAAAAAGCGATCACGGCCAATCAAGTTAAGAACTGTGTCAGTATTCACGTAATTTTATATCCCGCAATTTGCTCATAAGTTGTAAAGAGATCGATGTGCTCTTCCAACGAACACATGCTGTTTGTTGACCTATCTAGAAAGCCTTGAACCTGTTTGTAGAGACCTGGTTTGTAATCAAGATCCAACTTGTCGTCTAACTCTAACTGTTCGGACACTATCGAATTACGGGGTATCCTGCTAAGCCCCTCTAGCGGACAAAGTAAATATGAGTAGTTTTTCGAATATACAGTAACACCCCATCGGCCTTGGGAATCCCAATCCGAACGGTACGAAAACAGTACATTCTCATCCGTCACGCCTGAACCAACGAAGCAACTTCCACTCGGGTGCCAATGCAGACCTCCGCTCACGAACGTCGACAATTCAGCAGGTTTGCCTGCAATAAAGAATGCCAGGTCAATTACATGCGTCGAGTTAGCGAGGGCCCACTTTTCTTTTACACCCTCGCCCTTTACAAGCGGAGCTATTCGATCCGACCACTCAGTAAAATCGAATGAGAGTGACTGAACACCCCCATCTACTTCTAATAGATCAACTAACTTGGACACAGACGCATAGAACCGGCGGTTATAAGCGATGTGAACATTTGCACCTTCAGTATTAGTTAAGTCACTTAAATCTAGAAGATGTTCGATACAGGTCGCCCCAGGCTTTTCGATTAAAAGCTGCTTTACGCCTTTTTTCAAAAGGACTTTTGATGTTTCGTAAAGATGCTCAACACCTGTAGCAACGATGGCGTATTCAGGAACCGTGGCTTCGAGGTATTGATCTACACCGCCAGGAGTCGGCCTAAAGCCTGTATTCTGGAAAAAACGTTCTGCGGAAGCCTCACTTCGACAAACGATATCAAATTTAACACCCATCGAACTTAAAACTTTATGATAAGCCTCAGCCATGCCGCCGGCCCCGACTACTAACACACCACTCATGTAATTGGTAAACCTAAATCTGGATTTGTTTGAAGAGTTTCACAGCCACGGATAGCCGCAAACAGTTTAATGTGCTGCTGAATGGATTGCTGAAGAGATGGAAGCCCGTCACCCATCTCACATTTAAGGATATCTTCAACCAGGGAAAAGCTCATTTCACTCTGGTATTCAACTCTACACGGATACAAGCGGTTTCCTTCCGTGATACCGTTGCTTTCATCAATAAGCAATGCTCGATCGCCTTGCATGACGGTTACAGAGCTCGGTACGTCAGCATTGCTGTCTATGTGTAGTTCACTACCATCCACAAAAGTTACCATCATTTGACCGTCAAACTCACTGTACCCCTCACGTTTTGACGGTTTCCAGCCTTCGGGCGCATTGATGGTAATGTTATCAACCTCACTATCGACCAACCAAGAAACTACATCAATAAAATGTATGGAGTTACAGCCCAGCCCCATACCTGGAAAGTTTGCACGAAAACTTATTGGTTCTACATTGTGTAACAGTGTCTTGAGCTTTCGATAAATCGAAGTCCGCCGACGCGGTGTATTCACCCACGCGTAATCGCATGATTTAACAGACTCTGCGATCTGCTCAAGCTCCTGTTCACTTTGAGCAAGAACTTTCTCTAAGACCCAGTTTTTTACGTTGGTAATAGCAGCTAGTTTTTCAATTATTTGTGCGCGTGGAGCTGCCGAAGTAGCAACGATACAGACACTGTAATGCGATTTAAGCTCATCCAAGCTAACTCGGGAGATGACTGAACTGCAAACATCAGCTTCGCTACCAATAACACCCATCCCCCTGCTAAACGACTCGTCACTTGGCTCAACTATGTCGATGTAGATACTTGAGTTCCCGGATAGTAAGCCTTGAAGATATCGAGAACCCAATTGCCCAAGACCTACAATCAAAATATTCTGCATTCTATTTTTCATCTATAACTAATTTACCGTTCAACTTCGAGTATATCGATAATTTTGTTTACCACAGCATCATGCCCTTCCTTACTGAGATGATGACCGTCTGGCAATATTAAATCAGCCTTGAAATCTATAGTGATTCGTTTTCCTGGAAAAACTTTATCAATTAATCCGTTATAGCTATCGACCACATCTGTAAAATCCCCGCAATTCTCCTTCAAATTATGAAAAGGAGGGCAGATAGAAATAAAATAAAAATCCTTAGATGCGCAATGAAGCTCCTTACCTAACTTCACTAAGGTAGATTGAAACTGATTCTCGCCGACCCACGGCCGACCTATTAATTTGTACGCCCAAGGCTGTCTAAGCAGGTACTTGACGGCTAACCTAACTACTGGTGTAGCTTGCAATATTTTAAGAGCTAGTCTACTTCCTAAGCGGGGAGTGAGGTCCACTATTCCAACTTGAATTAAACACAAGTCAAATCGATGCTCGCCTCCGCAAAGTGACCTTGGCATGTAATAGTTATTAAGGGTGGTTAGCTCGGATAGCACATCTTTTATACCGCTTCCACCTCTGGTTCTATTCAACACCCGAAGTCCGCGTTCTACTAATTGATATGGCCAGGTATTCCTGTAATACACTGAATACTTTGGTCGCCCGAAAGACAGCGAGTCTCCCAAAATCAAAATATCTGAAGCCACTAGCTACCCGTTGAGCAAGAAGTCTTTATAAGCTATTTTCAATCCGGACATTAAAGCCACTTGTGGCTCCCAACCCAGTCCAGATATCCGCCGGATATCTAATAACTTACGGGGCGCCCCATCAGGCTTACTCAGATCCCATACAATCTCACCTCTGTACCCAACCGCGAGAGCCACAGACTCCGTCAACTCCTTGATTGTACAATCATGACCAGATCCGACGTTAATGTGAGACAGCATAGGCTCAGTGCATTGTATGTAGATCTCCGAGCTTAGATTCATAACATGCACACTGGCAGCTGCCATATCTTCTACAAACAAAAACTCACGTTTTGGGGTACCAGAGCCCCAAGCAACAACACTTGGAGCATCATTAACTTTAGCCTCGTGAAAGCGACGAATTAGCGCAGGTATAACGTGAGAATTCTCAGGGTGGTAGTTATCTCCCGGCCCATAAAGGTTAGTCGGCATAACAGAACGGTAATCACGTCCATACTGCCGATTGTAACTTTCACACAGTTTAATGCCGGCTATCTTTGCTATGGCATACGGTTCATTTGTAGGCTCTAACGTTCCTGTCAGAAGCGCGGACTCTCTCATAGGTTGCTCTGCAAGTTTTGGATAAATACAGGAAGAACCGAGAAACAAAAGCTTCTGGATGTTAGTTATATGCGCGGCATGAATAATGTTCGCCTCTATCATAAGGTTTTGATAGATGAACTCAGCTGGATATGTATTGTTCGCGTGAATGCCGCCAACCTTCGCTGCAGCTAAATAAATCTGGTCGACCGCGTTGTTCTTAAAGAATTGAAATACTTGTGCTTGGTTGGTCAAATCAAGTTCATCACGCGTTGCTGTGATAACTTGATTTGAAGGGTCTTTTTCTAACTGACGAACGATGGCGCTTCCCACCATTCCACGATGACCGGCTACAAAAATGCTAGTGGACGACATTTTAACGACCTTCCTCAATAGATACCGGCACATTGTGTCCGTTAGCTTTCAAGAACGCATGTCGTTGCGCGACTTTCAGATCTTCTGCTACCATCTCTCCGCACATCTCTTGCACAGTGATTTCAGGCACCCAGCCGAGCTTCTGCTTAGCGTTGGTTGGATCGCCTAGCAAGGTCTCAACCTCAGCAGGGCGGAAGTATCGTGGGTCTACTCTCACGATCACATCACCGGCATCAAGCGCAGGAGCTTTATCACCGTCTATTCCGGTTACTATAGCTTTCTCCTCGACACCTTCACCCTCAAATTTCAGTTGGACTCCCAACTCTAAGGCAGACCACTCTATAAACTGACGCACGGAATACTGTACTCCGGTAGCGATTACATAATCCTCCGGTTGGTCTTGTTGTAGCATCATCCATTGCATACGTACGTAATCCTTTGCGTGTCCCCAGTCACGCAGAGCATCCAAATTACCCATATAAAGACAATCTTCCAGTCCTTGCGCGATGTTTGCTAGTCCCCTGGTGATTTTTCGGGTTACGAAAGTCTCTCCTCTACGCGGTGATTCATGGTTGAAGAGAATTCCGTTACATGCATACATTCCGTAGGCTTCGCGGTAGTTTACGGTTATCCAGTAGGCGTAGAGCTTTGCAACCGCGTATGGAGATCGCGGATAGAAAGGAGTTGTTTCTTTCTGCGGAATCTCTTGAACCAGCCCATAAAGTTCCGATGTTGACGCTTGGTAGAACCGAGTTTTGTTCTCCAGCCCTAGGAAACGAATGGCTTCTAACAGACGAAGCGTCCCCATACCGTCAACATCTGCAGTGTACTCTGGAGACTCGAATGATACAGCCACGTGAGACTGAGCACCGAGGTTATACACTTCATCTGGCTGCACCTCTTGCAGAATTCGAGTGAGGTTGGAGGAGTCCGTCAAGTCACCGTAGTGCAGCACGAAGTTGGCGTTGTCTACATGAGGATCTTGATATATGTGGTCCACGCGCTGGGTATTGAAAAGCGATGCACGCCGCTTGATACCATGCACCTCATATCCTTTTTCCAGTAGAAATTCTGCTAGGTAAGAGCCGTCTTGCCCGGTAACACCTGTTATTAATGCTTTTTTCATTTCTTTAAACCTATAAATTAGCAAGCTGGCCTAGATAAAAAAGATAACGATGAACCTCATGAAAATTACAGTCGCACATCTGAATCTTCTTTTGGAAAGACACCTTTAACGTCATAAAAAATATGATTCCGCTTACAAAAACTTCTTATTGTAGAAGCGCCCATTTCTTTGAATACTGTATGACCAACAGCCAGAACAACAGCGTCGTAACATCCTAATCTCGGGCTTGCCAACATATTCTCACCGCAGAAATCGCTGAAGCATTCCTGGCTTATCCAAGGATCGTAAAAATCGATATTAACACCTAGCTCGTTCAGCTCTGATGAAATGTCTAACACCCTTGTATTACGTATATCGGGACAATTTTCCTTAAAAGTGACACCTAAAATCAGTACGCGACTACCATCTACATGTATTCGTTTCTTAAGCATCGCCATCATTAAATCTTTCGCAACGAATGCCCCCATACCACGATTGATGCGTCGACCGGCCAAAATAACATCAGGGACATACCCCACAGATTGAGCCTTGTGGGTTAGATAATAGGGATCAACACCGATGCAATGGCCCCCAACAAGACCAGGTCTAAACGGCATGAAGTTCCATTTTGTCTCGGCAGCCTCTAGAACCTCATGGGTATCAATACCCAAACGTCTGAAAATCATCGACAATTCGTTGATTAGCGCTATATTCAAATCGCGCTGAGTATTTTCTATAACCTTTGCAGCCTCGGCGACTTTGATGGAACTCGCTTTGTGTGTACCGGCGTCGACAACAATGTTATAGACCTCGTCCACAAAACTAGCCACTTCTGCGGTAGATCCGGAAGTAATCTTCGTGATTTTGCGGAGAGTATTGACTTTGTCACCTGGATTGATACGTTCAGGGCTGTAGCCCGCGAAAAAGTCCACGTTGAAATTAAGCCCACTGTTTTTTTCGATGATAGGAATGCAGACTTCTTCTGTGGCACCTGGGTAAACTGTGGACTCGTACACTACAATATCACCGCTTTTGATCACCGTGGCTAACATCGCAGACGCTTTTCGCAGTGGTGTAAGGTCTGGAGCATTATTTTCATCGACTGGCGTAGGTACGGTGACTATATAAAAATTAGCGTCGTGCAGTTTCGCCACATCCGATTCGAACACCAACCCAGTTGCTTGCTTCAGTGCAACTTCATCAACTTCTAACGTCGCATCGTAACCAGCCTTGAGCTCAGCTACACGTTTCTCATTTATATCAAAACCGATTACAGGCCGATCTTTACCAAACTCTACAGCCAGCGGTAAACCAACATAGCCGAGGCCTATAACGGCAATTTTGAGACTAGATATATCCACAAATCATCCTTATGTGCCGTAGCAACTTACTAACAGCATTCTATTGCGGTAAAGCGCTGTTTCGTCAAAATACGATCAAGCCTTCCCGCAGAATCGCCTTATTTCTTTACAAACTTAATTGCTATTTTTACAAACCAGTTTTCGTAACCAACTGATTAGACAGAGATATTGAAAACGCATAAGGGCCACGTATCGCTGCCTATGCTAGATACATCAATATGGCTCAGCTACTTAACTAAGCATGAGCTTTTGGGGGTTTTATTAAGGACTCTGCAGGTATTCCTAGCCCCTCATGCAATTTCCAGATCATTTTCAGAGTCAGTGAGCGCTTATGATTGAGAATCTCATAGACGCGATTCCTCTTACCGATCATCGGCTCCAAATCCTTTGCTTTCAGACCTTTGCGCTGCATTTCGAATTTAATTGCCTCTACTGGGTCAGGCAGTTCCATCGGAAAGTGTTTCGCTTCATAGGCTTCAATCAGCGTAATCATGACATCCAACTTTTCGCCCTCAGGCGTGTCGGGGCCTGACATCATTAGGCTTTCTACTTCGACGAGTGCAGAGCGATAGTCTGAATCACTCTTTATCGGTTTGATATCCATCACAATTCTCCTCATCTAGATCGTTTGAGCATCAACATTGTCGTATTGTTTATGAGTTCCAATAAATCGCACATAGACAACCTTATATGTGAAGTTTATCCAAACGATAAGTCGATACTTATTTCCTGCAATGTTGAACACCACTCGTCCATCCTTGAGAATGCTTGCACTGCGAAAGTCTTGCTTTACATCAGAGGGCGTTTTCCAGTCAGCCGCTAACGCATAACGGTACCAAGCCAACACCGGCTCCTTTGCATCGATGTATTGCGGATACTTTTCCCAAAATTCTTTGAGGGTTGATAGTGCAATGATTCTCATAAGGAAAATAGTAGTCCCGAAATGGGACTTTTTCAACTATAAGCGGGGCCTTTAGTTCAGTTAAAAATAACAAGGTTGAGACAACGATAGTATTAGGGCAGCTACTCTACGCCTATCGACCTTGACATACGGCCAACCATTCAACCCTCCCTAAAGAACCACTTCATATTCCTTCAGAATGTTTTCTCGGAAGCTATCGGGGATTCGATTCCAATCTAAAACCTGCACCAAAATCGGTATTGAGGACTCTTGCAACAGGTCCTTGATAGTGAGGACTTCACCGAGATCAACCTGGTCATAGCCATCGGGTAGCACTACCAAATCAAGATCACTACCTTCGTGCGCCATACCATTGACGCGACTTCCACAAGCCCAGATTTTTACCGGCTTTTTAAACGACTCTTTGGCTAGCCGAACAATTTCTTTGTGATCCTTGTCTCTAAGCAGCACCTAGGACGTCTGCCAGCCGCTTAGCATCAATGATAAATTCCGAGATCAGCAGCAAGGTGGTATTTGCTAGTTTCTCGCCATAGTCATGGCTCGTGCAGTTGCGATTGTCCCCATATTGCAACCAGCTCTCGGTTTCATCCGTGGTAATGAGACTATGCAATGCAGCATAGCGAAAGCACGCTCCAGTGCTGATATGTGTTTCAAATAGAATGTCGTATCAATCTTTTGATGGTTCATCGAAGGCGACTCACACTCTCGTCGCTTAATGCCGTTTCACAGCAAGTTTATAAACAAGATTCCGCTCTCGTTTTCCAACCGCAACAACGATTACGGTGACCGTGTTGTCATTAACTTCATACACCAGCCTGAAGCCTGCTTGGCGGAGCTTTATCTTGTACCTATTTTTGGAACCCGACAGTCTCGACGCGGGTACATGCGGATGAGCACAGCGTTCGATAAGTTTTTTCTTAAACTGCTCTTTAACATTTGCCGAGAGTTTATCCCACTCCTGTTTTGCCTCGACTCTGAATGCTAACTTATAAGTCATTTAGGTCGACTTCTATGAGCGCCTGATTACTGCGCTCATCTGCGATCATATTGAGTTCGACGTCCTCTAGACGATCTGTAATCTCTTCCCAAGCAGCGGCCGGAATACAATAAAAATCTGGCTCGTTGTGATTCAACACCGCAACCGGAAAGCCTTCGCCTTGCGCAACAACCGAACTCGGATTTTTCTTCAGCTCCGAAATGCTGACACACAGATCAGCTAAGACTTGGCGTGGCATATAAATTCTCCGCACTAATGGATAAGACCTAAATATAGACCTTAAATAAGGTCTTATCAAGCCGTTGCGACCTATTAAACGACCTCTAAATCAGTCTTAAATTGGCGTACGCTCTATAAGTTAGCCTTTTCAGTAAAGTCAGCCTAGGCTAAGAACAGATCAAGGAGGATCTGACTATGAGCAAGGAAGCCGAGCGTTTCGTCGATGCGCTACTTGTTAAACTTGAGGGCGCATTTTCGCCTGCCACCCTAAAGTCCAATCGCTGTAACTTCTTACACTATGCGCGCTGGGCAGAGTCTAATGCTCTACCCCTCTTTCCAATACAGCCGGCGCATCTAGCAAGTTATATTGAAGCCATGCAGAGCGGGTACAGAAGCGCCACGATTCATAGCCGTATAACGTCGCTTCGTGCAATCTGCTTCTACGCAAAACTAGACGATCCCACTAAATCCGCCGAGGTTAAGCTCGCCCTGCGACGCATGTATCGCAGACTGGGCCGGCACCAGAAGCAGGCCTACCCGCTCACGCGTGACATCCTCGAACAACTCCTTAACCGCTGTAACGCCTCTCTTATGGGTCGGCGTAACGAACTTTTGCTGCGGATCGGTTACGAAACCATGCGCCGAAGTGCTGAAATCTGCAGCTTCAGATTCGACGACCTCATCAAACTACCTGACGCTCGCCATGCACTACTACTGCGCTTCTCAAAAACAGACCAAGAGGGCGAGGGACGTATCATTAGCATTAGCGACCTGCTAGCGCGACGCATAGATCGCTGGAGCCGACGCTTAGCACTAAAACAGGGCCCTATCTTGCGTGCTATTAGCAAAGACAAGCGCGAACTCGGACCACTTAAAAGCGGCGCGATCAACCCGATTCTGTGCGATCTGCAGAACCGCGCGAAGTTGTCGCATCTACCCAAACTCACAGGGCACTCTTTTCGTGTCGGTGCGGCACTGGACATGCTGCGCAGTGGCGTTCCGCTCGAGAAAATCATGCTGCGCGGTGGCTGGCGTAAACGCTCCACTGCCCTGCGCTATCTCAAAGCCTGGGTCGATGATGTAAACCCCGCATCTCTCGAGGTTCAGCTTGCTCTACAACACCAAACACCCCCGCAACGAGGCGAGAAATAGCCATGCAGCCTAGTCCCGAACAGTTTATCGATGCGCTCTTGGACTCCATCGATGGCGCCTTCTCGGCCAACTCTCGCACCGCTTACCGGGGTGACTTTTTGCACTATGCAAACTGGATATCAACGACGAAGTTTTCGCTATTTCCAGTGACGGCTGAAGCCGTAGCAAGCTATATTGCGGCTATGCAAAGGGTACATAAAAGCGCCACAATCCGTCGCAGAGTTGATGCGCTGAGTAGCATCTGTTTCTTCGCAAAGTTAGAAGACCCCACTAAGTCACCTGAGGTAAAACTTGCCTTAAAACGCATGCACCGCCAGATTGGGCGGCATCAAAAACAGGCTTACCCGCTTACTTGGGATCTCATTGAACAGATACTGACACGCTGCGATGACTCTCTCACGGGCCAACGTAATCAACTTCTATTAAGGCTCGGTTATGAAACCATGCGACGCCGAGCTGAGATCTGTTCATTTCGCTTCGAAGATCTACAACAACTGCCGGACGGAAATTGTGGTCTCTTTTTGCGTTTCTCCAAGACCGACCAAACGGGCAAAGGACGTTTAATTCCTATAAGCGACACGCTCAGTAACCTAATCAAGGCCTGGAGCGAGAGCATCTCTCTTAATGAAGGACAGATTCTCAGAGCAGTTCGCAGAGGTAACAACCTTGCAGGCCCTCTGCGCCCGGAGTCAGTCACTGCAATCCTAGTAGACCTTCAATACCGCTCGCGGTTACGCCATCTACCCAACCTATCGGGGCACTCATTCCGAGTCGGCGCTGCGCTGGATCTTCTGCGCGCGGGTGTACCCATCGAAAAAATCATGCTGCGCGGCGGGTGGACTAAAGAGAGCACAACTCTTCGATACCTTCAGAGCTGGGTGGATGATGTTAATCCAGCAGAGCTGGACGAACCCAGTACGAAGGCTCAATCAGATCCAAACAGATCGCGGGTGTAGACCTTATCAGCTACGTCAGTCAATGCGTCTGACCGTCGATTTGCAATGATCACATCGCTCTCAGCCTTAAATGCATCCAGGTCTCGAATCACACGCGATTTAAAGAACTCATCTTCATGTAACGCCGGCTCATAGATAACCACTTCAATACCCTTGGCTTTTATACGCTTCATCACGCCTTGGATTGCAGATGCGCGAAAGTTGTCAGAACCGGTCTTCATGACTAAACGGTAAATACCAACAACCTTTGGGTTCTTGCGAATAATCGAATCTGCAATAAAGTCTTTACGCGTGGTATTCGAATCCACAATTGCGCGAATGATGTTTGACGGCACATCTTCGTAGTTTGCCAGGAGCTGCTTAGTGTCTTTAGGTAAGCAGTAACCGCCATAACCGAAACTTGGGTTGTTATAGTGATTACCGATACGCGGATCTAGACATACGCCGTCGATCACTTGGCGGCTATCTAGCCCATGAGTCTCGGCATAGGTATCTAACTCGTTGAAGTACGCAACACGCATAGCTAAGTAGGTATTAGCGAATAACTTAATCGCCTCTGCCTCGGTGCTACCGGTGAAGAGGATATCAATGTTCTCTTTCACCGCGCCCTGCGCCAACAGATTAGCGAACGTTGTGGCGCGATCGCTCTGCTCACCCACTACGATACGCGATGGGTGCAGGTTGTCGTAAAGCGCACGGCCTTCTCGTAGGAACTCTGGCGAGAAGATCAAATTATTTGTCTCGTATCGCTCGCGCGCTTCGCGCGTAAATCCAACTGGGATGGTCGATTTGATGACCATCAGCGCATCGGGGTTTACCGCTATCACATCCTGTATGACCGCTTCGACACTGGAGGTGTTGAAGTAGTTAGTTTTCGGGTCGTAATCCGTTGGGGTGGAGATGATGACAAAATCAGCCCCCGAATACGCCTTCGCCTTATCGGTTGTCGCAGTGAGATTCAACTCACGCTTAGCTAGAAAATCCTCGATCTCTTTGTCTTCAATGGGTGACTTACGGGCGTTGATCATCTCTACTTTCGCTTCGAGAATATCAACGGCTACCACTTCATTGTGTTGTGCGAGGAGAACGGCGTTTGAGAGGCCGACGTAGCCTGTGCCTGCTACTGCGATTTTCATCTCTGCGAATCCTTCTGTGCAGCCCGCGCTTTGGGTAAATAAACCATGTGACTACTAGCCATTTAGCTTGGCCTGAATTTGTTCGATCTCGGCTTTGAGTCGGTCGCACTCCGCTTGCTTTCTGTGCAGAAAGCGTGCGGTAATCGCTACTTTTTCTGTCAGCCCTTTGGGCGTCAGAAGATACAGGTAACCCGCTTTGTTGTTCGACTTCTTGAAATTCTCGGCCTTTACCAGTCCGCGATCGATAAGCGCACCTAGGACGAAGTTCGCTTTACCCACACTCACCCCGAGATGCTCAGCGAGCTCGCGCTGGCTAATATCAGGTTGATCCTCGAGTTTCTCGAGAATCCGGTAGTCGTATTCGAGGTTAGTATCAGGCATTAGAGGGCTTTAGACACGCTACCGCCCCGGCTTGCCACCGTGCGGTTTCTATATGTTCAAGTTGTGAACAGAGATTAACATAGGAAATGAGACGGTTGTAAGACTTGCAAAAAGAAAATGTCGCGGTTTTTAGACTTGTTTGAAATGGCGATACGACGCGGTGTAATAATGCACTAAGACACCCAGTTCTCAAGTCGGATTCCAGGGACTCGTGCAAACTCTTTTTCGTTGTTACTGACTAAGACTAAACCAAGTGAGCGCGCATGCCCGGCGATCATCTGATCGTATGGCCCGATTAGTGTTCCTTGTTTTGCAAGCTCGGCTCTGAGTTGCCCAGTATGAGCAGCAGCATTGGTGTCATAATCTAACACCTCGAGTCGCGCTACAAATCCTTCAATCGCAACTAGGTTCGCCTCGGGATTAGAGGATTTCTCCGCTCCATAAACGAGCTCCATATAGGTGATACTTGAGATCGCCATCTGGTCATTGTGTTGCGTGAACGCAGCTCTAACCTCAGGGGGACGGTTCTTCATTGTGTAGATAACGATGTTTGTATCCAGGAGGTATTTGAGCATCAGAAACCTTCGCGCTCCTGATCAGCAGGCTGATCACGGAGAGACATGAAGTCATCAGTAACCCTCGGACCATCAAACCAACTATCCCACCCTTCTCCCGTAGGCACGATCAAACGGGCTCTACCAAGCGCAATAATATCGACCCGTTTCACCTCATCGGGTAGGGCGACGGCTTTTGGCAGGCGAACCGCTTGGGTCGTATTACTTTTGAAAACAGAACTACTCTCCATACACGCCTCACGGATATACAATAGGTATATCCATAATAGCAGAAGAGTTATGAATTAACAGTAATTAGGCGTTGATGGTTTTTAGGGTGGGCGTTAACCACTCAACCGCTTCAGTGTGAACCTCATCAACAGTGCGATCTTGAGTCGTGATCACAGGAGAGATCACCACGTCGATGGTGCCCGGTGTTTTGATCAAGCTTTTGCCGGGCCAGAAGCGGCCTGCATTGTGGGCGATGCCGACCATCGGCACCTGATTACTGACGGCAAGCATCGCACCACCCTTGTTCCACTTGCCCATTTCGCCTGCGGGCAGTCGTGTACCCTGAGGAAATATTAGTAGCGGAATACCGCGCGATAGCCGGTCTTTACCCTGCTCTAGCAGCACTTTGAGTGCGCCGCGCTTTTGGCTACGGTCCAGCGCAATGGGTTCTAGCAGCGCCAGCGCCCAACCGAAGAACGGAATTTTTAGAAGTTCTTGTTTGAGCACAACCACCTGAGGCTGAATTAAAAGCTGGAAGTAGATCGTCTCCCACTCACTCTGATGGTTAGCGATAGCAACGTAAGCGCCCTCTTTGGGTAGGTTCTCACGCCCCTGAACATTCACTTTTACGCCACAGGCGATGCGTAACCAGAAGATGTAGAAGTAGTTGATGGCGGTGACGAAATAGAAACGCGGCTTGAACGGCAAAAAACGCGCAACAATAAGCGATAGCGTTGCCCAGAAAATCGTCATGGGATAGAAGGCCGCGTAATAGATAAGTGCGCGGATAGCGCCGATGAGCTTCACCGCTTAACCCCCGGTTACCGGCGGGAAGAAGGCGATCTCGTCACCATCTTTGATGCTTTCACCGCGCTCACACATTTCGTGGTTAACAGCGGTTAGAACTGGAGTACTGGTAATTGCATCAGTCCAAGCAGATCCGTGGAGTTCACCTAAGTGCGCGATTAGCTCGGCAAGCGTCTCAACGTTCGCGGGCAGTTCAAGCTGCTCTTCAGAGCGGCCGATTTTCTCTTTAAGGCTGGCGAAGTAGATTATTTTTAGCATAATTATTTATTCCGCACTCCAGTGTCCTGATTTACCGCCTTTCTTCTCTATCAGGCGTACCTGATCGATGATCATGCCCTTATCAACGGCTTTACACATATCGTAAAGGGTTAACCCTGCTACCGAAACCGCCGTAAGCGCTTCCATCTCTACGCCAGTTTGGCCGGAGAGCTTACAAACGGCAGTGATATCCACGCAGCTATCGGCTTCGTTGGGTGTCAGTTCAACCTTCACCGAGCTGAGCATCAGCGGATGGCACATTGGTATCAGATCGGAAGTGCGCTTGGCCGCCATAATGCCGGCGATACGTGCGGTGGCGATAACGTCACCTTTTTTATGACCGCCATTAATAATCAAAGACAGCGTCTCAGGATTCATGCGGACCCGCCCTTCAGCGCGGGCTTCACGGAAGGTCACCTCTTTTTCAGAGACATCCACCATGCGCGCCTGACCTTTAGCATCGATATGGGTAAATTCAGACATTATTCTTCTTCTCCAGTGCCTAGCTCTTCACTCGCCTTCAAGGCAGCGCGTTGGTTTTCAACCGGTTTGGCATACATCTTACGCAGAATCTCGCGAGCAGTGCCATCTACCTGCGCTAAACGTTCTTCAAGTTTGGCATTCGCTTCTGCATCACCCTCGCCAGCCGCAGCGAGATTGGTCGCATGCAGTCGGTAGTTCGCATGAATCTGGCGATCTAGTTCTGCTGCCAGTGCTTCATCATCTTCGAAATCAGCAGTGATCACCTCACCAAACGCCACATGCACCTGGCCTTTATCGCCGGTGATACCTCGCACTATACTCTGGATATCCTCAAACTCGCTCTTCTTGTATTCGCCATCCTCAGCCAAGGCAGCCAGTTCCGTCGCCTTCATAGCATCACAGGGGTCGAGTTCGTATGAGATGGAAACCGGAACAATGTTGAGGCGTTTCGCCTGTTCCGCAAAGCTGCGCGCTTTGCGCTGGCCGATATGCAGCATCTTGAGCATCGCAGGATCGGTACGATCGTCGCCATCCTTGGAGCGGCCAGAGCGTTGCGCAATCCAAATCGAGTGACCGCCGACAATAGAGTGGTCGATATACTGCGACAGCTGAGTCAGCACAGTTAGGCGCTCACGCCCCTGCACACCGCGTTTAACGATAAAACTCTTATTCAGTCGCATCAGGTCCGACGCATAGGGCTTGCGCAGCAGATTATCACCAATCGCAATACGCACCGTGTCCATACCGTTGTGGTAGAGCATCCAGTTAACGAATGCGGGATCCATTGCGATATCACGGTGGTTGGAGATAAACAGGTAAGCCTCTTCAGGATCAAGATTCTCGATACCACTGCAACTCAACTTCGTTGTGGTGCGGTTGATCATCTTCGCCATGTAGCTTTCGACCAACTGCTGGAACTCTTTGACGCTCGACACGTCGCCAATACGAGCTGCTAATACCTGTTTTACCACCGGTCGAAGCAGGAACCCGACATACTTTGACGCTTTGGGAAACTGATACTTGGTCAGCGCATCGATAAATTCATTGTCGTGCAGAATGTTAAACAGCACCTGCGAGACTTCATCATCACGGTAAGGACGAATATCGTGGAACGGGTCTTGATCGGTATGATTGTCGGCAGTGATAGCTTGGGAGTCGGTCATCGATTCAGGGAGATAGCTTGAATTAGCCGCCTATTCTATGTGTTTCTCGGGCGTTATGCATCGTTCTTGTCTACAAACAGCACTTAGGAATAAACACCGTTAGGTATTCAATAGCGCGCTGAAGGGGATAAAGGCGTAAGACTTCCCGGCCTCAATAGGTTCGAATGCAGGAAGATGTAGCAGCCCGTCCGCTGTCAGCGCCGAACTCAGCACGCCAGAGTTCTGACTCACCAAGGTTTTCGCGACGCCATCAATAAGAGCAACACGCACGTACTCATCTCGTTTCTGCTCCTCGCGCGAAAAGCCAACCTCTACCGGTATAGACAGTGGCGCTTTATAAACAGCGCCCTGCAGGTGCATCAAACAGGGGCGAGCCAACAGTGAGAAGGTGACCAGCGACGACATGGGGTTGCCTGGCAAGCTGAATATCGGCGTACCCTCTATCTCTGCTGCGGCAAAGGGCTTACCTGGTTTCAAGCGAATGCGCCATAGATTCAGCGTACCCAGTGATTCAATCGCCGCTTTCACATGGTCCTCTTCACCGACCGACACACCGCCAATGGTCAGTACCGCATCCGCCTGCGCAACACCCTCTTTCAGAGCAGCAACGGTGGCCTCGCGGTCATCCTCGACGCGAGGTATGCGGACCCACTCGAAACCAGCCTGCTCCAGCAGCGTACCGATCATCTGAATATTGGAGTTATAGATCTTGCCCGGTGCCAGCGGCTGCCCTGGCTCCACCAGTTCGTCACCCGTGGTGATCAGCGCTACTCTTAAGGGCTTGTAAACGTTGAGATGGGATAGCCCCATTGACGCACTTACACCAACGGCGGGCGGTGTAATGCGCGTGCCAGCCGTCAGAATGGTTTCACCTTGTTTCAGGTCCATGCCGGCCGGGCGCACCCACTCACCAGGTTTTGGCATATCCGTAACGCGGATGGCGCCGGATTCAGTAACCTGTGCATCCTCTTGGATAACGATCGTATCGGCACCCGGTGGCATCTCTGCACCGGTAAAGATGCGCGCTGCGGTGCCTGGCTGCAGTGGCTGCGGCATATGACCCGCTGGGATTCGCTGACTAACCGGTAATTCTGAGCCATCAAGGTCCGCAAAACGCACTGCGTAACCATCCATCGACGAGTTCGGCGCCGGCGGAACATTGATCGGCGCAACCACGTCTTCAGCCAAAATTCGACCCGCGCACTGATCGGTGGGCAGGGTTTCTGTCCCACAGAGGAGTGGTAGTGACGCAAGCAGCTTATCGCGTGCTTCGTCTAGCGGCATCAAAGGGGGAAGATTCTTCAAGTCACGCCTCGCGGTGATACAAATTCACGCCGACTCTATCGATGTGTGATTTAAGTTCTGGATTATCAAGCCGGTGGTAGTCAACAACATCAAATTTGTAGGGCAATGGACGATTCTCATTAAGTTCTAGTTCGATCTGAACTAGGTCTTCATACGTCAGCTCATCACCTTTGAGCGCAAGGTCCACATCAGATCCCCGTTTATAACTACCCTTGGCACGCGAACCAAAGAGTACAAGATCCTGAACCGATTTAAACGCAGCAACGGCTGATACAATGACATCCAAGTCATTCTCAGTTAGCCCCGTATCACTCACCGATCCGCTCCTTGAAACTGGCGTGCAATGCGGCCAACAGCGGTGCGTATCGGTTCCGAATTTTGTCGTCTACCTCAACAGCTGTCTTTTCGTTGTATGTGTGCGTTGTAAGGTTACGATCGGTCAACGCCTGCATCCAAGCGTGACCATCCTCAACTAAACCAGACTGAAATGCCTGTTTAATCGCATCGCGCGGGCCGACTGGAGAGAAGCCCTCAGCCTCTAAATAGTCCTTCAACAACTTCCACGCCAGCTCAAAGGAGATCTCAAAAAACTGCACGACACCCGCGCGCTCAACCACTGACGGCGTCTCTATGGTTAACGCCTGCAGCAGCAAGGAGTGTGCGCTATCAAATTGCTGAAAGCGCTGTTTCCAACGGCTGTCTTCGGTCACGTTCGTATCAGCCTTTCTGCAGCTCGAGGCGCATCTCTTTGACCTGATTCAGCAGCGCAACGAAGTTACACGGCTTGTGGGTGCTATCGAGCTGCGACTCCAGAATCGCCCAGCCATCGCGGCAGGCACCGGTAGAACCGGGTAAGCAGACGATTAGCGTACCATTCGCGAGGCCAGCAAAGGCGCGGCTCTGGATGGTGGAGGTGCCGATTTTATTCCAGCTCTCTTTACGGAACATCTCGCCGAAGCCTTCAACGTCTTTATCAAACAGTGGCTTGAGCGCTTCGGGGGTTGAATCACGCAGGCCAAAGCCAGTACCGCCAGTGCTCACAATCACCTGAACTTCAGGGTCCGCCACCCAGTGCGACACCTGCGCACGCAGAATGTAGACATCATCAGGCACCAAAGCACGGTCTAACATTTCGTGGCCCGCCTCTTTTACCGCCTTCTCCAGGTAATCACCCGAAGTATCATTCTCGAAGCTACGTGTATCTGACACCGTCAGTACCGCAATTCCTAAACTCGCTTTTGTATCGCTTGCTGCCATCTCTGCTTCCTTTGCTCTTATCCGCGTTTTTCAACTGCGGAGCGAAAACGTATTGGTGCCGCTTTCTCAGGAAACTTACCCTGAATATCGGCGTAAAACTCGTTTAATTGTGCCAGATCCTGTTCCGGATTACCGCTGAGCTGCGTCAGCGGCCCCCATCCCAGCGTCTTGGTTTTGTAATCGATGTATCCAGCCACCAGCGGCACACCAGCTTCACCTGCCAAATAGTAGAATCCTGATCGCCAGAACTCACGGTACGAGCGCGTACCCTCCGGCATCATGCCCACAACCAATGGCTCGTTCTTCGCTTTGGCTTGCTCAAAGCGCTGTACAAGCTGACCAATAAAACCGTTGCTTGAGCGCCTATCTACCGGAATACCGCCCAATGCGCGAAGGATGGAGCTCAGCGGCCACCAAAACAGCGTGTGTTTGGCCACGAAATGAAATTTCAGGCCCAGTGCGCCCTTGGCTAGCATCGCGATAAAAAAGTCTACGTTTGATGTGTGCGGGTAGCCGATCAGCACGTAGCGATCTGCTGCTGGCAACTCAGCAGGGATACGCCAGCCAATCAACTTCAGAATCAATCTACACAGCGCAGAGATCATTTGCTGCTCTTGCGCTGCACATCACGCATCAAACTGGAGATATCCAAACCCAGTGCCTCCGCGGCCTTACTGACGTCATTCGACATAACCGGTGGAATCGTGCCGGGGCGGCGCTTTCGCTCCGCCTCAGCGGCTATCTTTGCATTTAATTTAGCTTGAAGCGCCTCAAGTTGGCCGAGGCTTAGCTCAGATAAAAAATCGACAGTACGATCGTTCATTCAGGGATTTTAATCGCTTTAAATTAGCCGCCTGTGGCGTTCATGAAACGTAAAATCTGTGGCTCGTTGGCCAGATCAAAGTGATGCTTCTCAGGTTTGAGATCCATCGAATCGATCAATGCTTTCTCTAACATTGCAGCGCGCTTGGCTTCATCCGGCTCAGAGCGCAACAACTCACGCAGATCCATCGAGTGCTCATTGCCCAAGCAGAGCAGCAAACGCCCCTCAACAGTGACGCGAACACGGTTACACTCTGAGCAAAAGTTGTGTGAATGAGGCGAGATAAACCCAACACGCGTTTCAGAGTCAGCCATTCGGTAGTAGGTTGATGGCCCTGCCGTCTGCTCTTCAGTTTTGGTCAACGGATAGCGCGCGTTAATCATCGCACGTACTTCGTCGCTGGAGCAGTAAGCCTCTTCACGATCGTGCTCGCTAATTACACCCAGCGGCATCTCTTCAATGAAGGAGATATCCAAACCGCGTTCGCGCGCAAAATCAACCAGATCGACAACCTCATCATCGTTACGACCCTTCAGAATAACTGCGTTGAGCTTGACCTTCTTGAAGCCTGCTTTGCACGCAGCCTCAATACCGGCAATCACCTGATCGAACTTATCTTTGCGCGTCAGTTCCTTAAAACGCTCTGGGTTGAGCGTATCCAAAGAGATATTGATGCGCTTCACGCCCGCAGCCACAAGGTCATCTGCCATCGTTGGTAGCTGCGAGCCATTGGTGGTGATAACTAACTCAACATCAAGCTTGCCCAAGCGCCGAATCAGCGAAAGAATACCTTTACGAACTAGCGGTTCGCCGCCTGTTAGACGCAGTTTATTCACGCCCAAACGAGCGAAAGCCGCCCCAACCTCATAGATCTCTTCCAGGCTTAGCACCTGATCACGTGGCAGGAAGGTCATCTCTTCGGCCATGCAGTAGACACACCGGAAATCGCAGCGATCGGTGACGGAGAGGCGCACATAGTCGATGTGACGGCCAAATTTATCGATGAGTTTGAGTGGGACTGTCATACTGAAATCTTAGTGTTTTCTTGTTATTCAGTTAAATAGCACTTTAGTGCCCATGTCTCTCTATCTACGCGCCTGCCACGAAAATAGAGCCCAACTTTATCAATCTTTACAGGCTCACAACACATCCCTGTTGCTGAACCTCCTTATACTGCACTGCACTAAGATGAATTACTAGGACAGCAGCATGGCCTGACCGAAAAAACGGCGGCGATTCTTCAGCATACTGTGGGAGGGCCGCTCAATAAATTGAGCTCCTACAGTTGGCCCCGAGCGATGCCTCAATTCACCGAAGGTGAATTAGCGCAGCAACGCTGCGCACCACTCTTTATAAGCTCAGAGACTCGGGATACTCACATCGCGGGGGCTGCTCAGCTCGGGGTGGGGATAGCTAGAGTGTTGTTCGCATGGATGCGAACACCAAGCCCATACGGATGTGTTTACGGCGTCTCTAGCTACCCCACCGCGAGCAGAGCAGCCCTCTCAAGACGCAGAAAGTCGCCACCTTCGCTTCGCGAAGATGCCTCCTACAGGACGATCATGCCGTATCTAGGATCCAAGCGCCTCAGCCCGAGTCTCAACGGTCGGCTGCACCACCTTAGACCCATCCTCGCCATAAATCTCACGAATTAATCGCTGCAGATCCACACGCCAAGGACGCTGGCGGATACCGAAGGTGTTGAGGATACGGGTGCATTTAAGAACCGCAGAGGTTGGACGCTCGGCGCCGCTCTCTTCGGTGCTGGGAATCGGTTTGATCTTACGCACGGCCAGCTCTTCATACTGGCTGGCTGCGGCGATAATTGCCTCGGTGAAAGCGTAGCGTGTGGTGATCTCTGCGCCGGAGTAGTGATAGGTACCCCAGGCTTCGGAGCCGCACTCAAGCTGTTTAAGAATAGCTATCAGAACGCGAGCCACATCCATTGATGAGGTCGGACAGCCGCGACGATCATCAACCGCGCGCAGTACCTTGTACTCACGCGCCTGCTCAAGGACGCGAGTTAAATAGTTGCGCCCGGTTTCACTGAACAGCCAACTGACTCGAAGAATAATATGACGCGGCTGTTGCGCGCGGATATTGAGTTCACCCTGCAGTTTGGATTTGCCAAACACACCGAGCGGTGCAGGTTCATCATTCTCGGTGTAGCCACTGTCGTAGTGACCATCGAAGATATAGTCGGTTGATATATGCAGCAGTGGGATAGAGAGTTCAGCGCAGGCTTTGGCCAAGTTACCCGCACCGTCAGCATTCACGCTCATCGCCAGGCTAGAGTTCGCCTCAGCAGAGTCAACGCTATTAAAGCCCGAGCAGTTTACCACGTAGTGCGGCAGCTCATCAGCCAAGCGCGCATCCACGACAGCTGCGTCAGAAATATCTAGGTGCTTGTGGTCGTAGGCAACGACGTCGAAGTTCTCTTCATCTTTCGCCTGCTGCACAAAAGCCCGACCGATCTGGCCATTCGCCCCTGTAACTAACACCTTAATTGGATCGCCGTACACCTAAATCACGCCCCCGCAACAACACCTCTTAAGATTAAATTAAGAATCGCTGTTTGAACATTAAATTCACCCACAAAATCAACGAAATGGCCGAACCACTTGTCCAGCACAACGACCAGCGCCTAAACTGACCAAAAAGAGGAGATTTAATTGTGGTAACTGCAATTGTCCTATTGAAAGTTCAGCGTCAGAAAATCCAGCAGACCGCTGCCGAACTAGCCGACATTAAAGGCTTCACTGAAGTCTTCTCTGTCAGCGGTAATTACGACCTCGTAGCACTGGCACGTGTCGTCACTAACGACGAGCTGTCTGAGCTAATTACCAACCGACTAGCGGGTTTTGATGCAATAGAAGCGACCGAAACCATGCTCGCCTTCAAGGCCTACTCGTCGCATGACCTGGAGGCGATGTTCGGCGTCGGCTTCTGACAGCCACTTAATCAGTGCAGGTAGATCGGCCGCACCAGCGGCACGATCCAGCGCTGGCCGCTAGCAGAATCCTCGACCAGCAGCGTGTCATTCGACTCGTACTTCAACTCCACCAACCCCTGTGTACGAGTCTTCAGCAGCTCATCACGCTCAATCAGCAGCGTCACGTCATCATCAATTTCTGAGATAAACGACACCAGTGTATGGTCGACTACCACTCCATCACGACAGATCTCCACCTCCACGATCTCTTGTGCGTCACGCTCAAGATGATCGAGCAGATCGCTCCAGTGCGTTTTTGGGAAAATACCTCGGAACATTGATTCTCCAATCGCGATGCGGTTCAACTAACGGGTGCCAAATCATAAGGTTTGTGATTAGCTAGGGCCATAATAACTAAACCCGAATAGAGGGCAGCATACTCTCATGGACAAGGATCAGATCATACCGACTCATCAGGTATGGGATCAGTTAGACACCAGCCGCATCCCCTTCTGGGCCTACACCGATGCGGATATCTACAAACGCGAATTAGAAAAGCTCTTCTACACCAACCACTGGTGTTACGTTGGCCTCGAGGCTGAAATTCCAGAAATCGGTGATTTCAAACGCACGGTTATTGGCGAACGCTCAGTGATTATGGTGCGCTCGAGCGAAGCGGACATCCAGGTCATTGAGAATGTCTGCGCCCACCGCGGGATGCAGTTCTGCCGCAAAAACCATGGCAATACCGACAACTTCACCTGCCCCTATCATCAATGGTACTACGACCTCGAAGGCAAGCTTCTCGGCGTGCCATTCAAACGCGGCGTAAAGCAAGACGGCGAGTGGAAGGGCGGCATGCCAAAGGATTTTGACACCGCCGAACACAGTCTCAACAAACTGCGCGTAGCACGTCGTGGCGGTGTGGTTTTTGCCACCTTCGACCTAGGCATGGAGTCGTTCGAAGAGTATATCGGCAGCGATATGCTGCACTACTTCGATCGCATGTTTAACGGCCGTAAGCTCACCCTGCTAGGTTACAACAAGCAGCGCATTCCGGGTAACTGGAAGCTGATGATGGAGAACATTAAAGACCCCTACCATCCAGGGCTGCTCCACACTTGGTTTGTCACCTTTGGTCTATGGCGCGCTGATAACCGGTCCGAACTGAAAATGGATCCGCACTTCCGCCACGCAGCGATGATCTCCACTCGCGGATCGGGCGGCAAAGATAAGCAGACCACCAATGTCTCGAGCTTCAAAGAGCACATGGAGCTAAACGATCCACGCTTCCTTGATGTAGAGGTGGAGCCTTGGTGGAACGGCCCAACAGCGGTAATGATGACGATATTCCCCAGTGTCATTCTGCAACAGCAGGTCAACAGTGTGAGCACCCGCCATATACAACCTAATGGCCACGGCTCATTCGATTTTGTCTGGACACACTTCGGGTATGAGGATGACACCCCTGAGATGACTCAGCGGCGTCTGCGCCAGGCAAACCTATTTGGGCCGGCCGGCTTTGTCTCGGCCGACGACGGGGAAGTGATAGAGTTTTCGCAACAAGGTTTCGAGCAGAAACCCTTCCACCGCGCACTCGCTGAACTCGGCGGCAGAGGCATAGAAAACACCGATCATATGGTCTCGGAGACCCTCATCCGCGGCATGTACGACTACTGGCGCAAGATGATGGAGATTTAAAAATGACGACCCATCTCTATCTGGAACTTGCCAATTTTTATCAAGACAACGCCGCCGCGATTGATCAAGAGCGCTGGGACGACTGGATGGCGATGTTCACCGATGACTGTCTCTATCGCATCCAATCGCGTGAGAACTTCGATCGTAATCTACCGATGGCTACCCTCTCGATGGAGGGGATGGGAATGCTCAAAGATCGTATCTACGGTGTCACCGAAACGATCTTTCATGACCCTTATCACCAAACCCATCTGGTATCGGCGCCCCGAGTGATCAGAACCGAAGGCGACAGGATTCACTCTGAAGCAAACTACGCCGTCTTTCGCACCAAGAATGACGGCATCGCGCAGGTGTTTAATGTAGGGCGCTACATCGATGAGCTGAAACAGACTGATGGCGGATTAAAGCTGCAGTCGCGTATCTGTGTATTCGACAACGATATGATTCTCAACTCACTGATCTACCCGATTTAAGAGACCTACAACCAAAGAGGAGCAAAAACCAGCCGATTTCACTACAAAAATCCATCCACTTATGTAGGATAAGGGCATGCATTAACCTGCAACAAAGTGTAGAAATACAGAAGAAGTTGCATTATAGTGCATAAAGATGTAGATTTTATCGGCATCATAGACCATGTTTTTGAGGCCGCTCTCGAATCTGAGCGACACGAAAACAGTGAGAGCAGACGTATAAGAATAAGAGCTGACTAATACTCGGCTTAACCATCGACAGGATAGAATAATGAAAAAACTTACTGCTGCAGTTGCGCTCGCAACTAGCGTTATAGCCGGTTCTGCAATCGCAGACACAGTTAAGATCGGTTACGTAACCACCCTCACCACTCCAGCGGCGATCATCGGCCAGGATATGCAGAACGCCGTAAACCTAGCGATGAAACACCTCGGTGGCAAAGCGGGCTCCCACGACCTCGAAGTCATCTTTGCAGACGACGGCTTCGCACCCGACACGGGTAAGCAGGCGACTGACCGTCTGGTTAAACAGGACAACGTAGACATCGTTGCAGGTTACATCTGGTCTCACGTACTGCTGGCTTCACGTAAGTCTGTTCTGGATAATGATAAATTCCTGATCATATCAAACGCAGGCCCATCACCGGCCGCGGGTAAACTCTGTCACGAGGACCAGTTCTCGGTCGGCGTACAGAACGACCTGGGCCCAATGGCTATGGGTGATCAGATGAATGCAGCTGGCATCAAGAAGCTCTACATGATGGCGCCAAACTATGCTGCCGGTAAGGACATGGTGAAAGGCGTTGAGCGCACCTTCAAAGGCGAGATCGTTGGTAAGGATCTGACCAAATGGGGTAAAGATGCTCAGCTAGACTTCTCTGCAGAACTGGCAAAAGCTAAAGCGTCTGGCGCAGAGGCAATCTGGGTCTTCTACCCTGGTGCAGCTGCGGGTGCATTCATCAAGCAGTACCAGCAGGCAGGTCTTGAAGAGTCTATGCCGCTCTACACCTCCTTCACTATCGACGCGATCTCTCTGCCTAAACTGCAGGGTGCAGGCTTCACTGCAGCGCTGGGCTCACAGACCACGCAGATCTGGGACCCAACCATCGACAATGCTGCAAACAAAAAATTCGTAGCCGACTTTAGAGCTGAGTACGGTCACTACCCCTCTTACTACGGTGCACAGGCGTACGACACTATTAAGGCGATCGCAGCAGCCGTTGAAGCCGCTGATGGCGCTAAAGATCGTGATGCGTTCCGCGCAGCATTCAAGTCGGTCAACTACGACTCAGTTCGTGGTAAATACAGCTACGGTAACAACAACTTCCCAATCCAGAACCTCTACCTACGTGAATTCGTAGAAGGTTCAGACGGCGTTTGGACTTCGAAGATTGTTGGCACTGTATACGAGCCAGGTCAGGACCCTTACGCACCTGAGTGTAAGCTCAAGTAAGCATCTGCTGATCTACCCGAGGGGGCATTGCGCCCCCTCATTTTAATTAAGTTACCCAATTACACGGAGTGGCATCGTGGATACCACACTTCTGGTCATTCAGGGACTCAATGGTCTACAGCTCGGCCTACTGCTTTTCTTGGTAGCGTCTGGCCTGACCCTCGTCTTTGGTATTTTGGACTTTGTTAACCTCGCACATGGCTCGCTCTATATGGTGGGCGCATTTATCTGTGCTTCGTTGACCTTCTATTTCGACAGTTTCTTAATCGCCTTGGTCATTTCGTTACCGCTGATCGGCATTTTTGGCTATCTGTTTGAGATTATTGTCGCCCGCAAGCTCTATGAGCGAGACCACTTAGACCATGTACTGGGTACCTTTGGCGCGATCTTGGTTATTGATACCGTGGCGCACATCATCTGGGGCGCTAATGGCATCTCTGTACCGCTGCCAGATTATCTCGAAGGGCAGGTGTCACTGACCTCCGACATTCAAATTCCGGTTTTCCGTCTACTGATTATCGCTGCGGGGCTTGCCTCGGCGGCGGGTCTCTTCTGGATGGTGAACTATACGCGCCTGGGCATGCTGATTCGTGCCGGTGCATCTAACCGCACCATGGTCTCTGCGCTGGGCGTGGATATCAAAACGCTCTTCTCGCTCGTGTTCGCGATGGGTGCCGTATTGGCAGGCCTTGCGGGCATGCTGATCGCTCCGATTACCGAAGCCTCGCTGGGTATGGGTAACAACATTATTATCACGGCCTTCGTGGTGATCATTGTTGGCGGTATCGGTTCGATGAAAGGTGCGTTTATCGCAGCCATTATTATCGGTGTCATCGACACGCTAGGCCGCGCCTTTTTGGACGATATCTTCGCGCTATTTATGTCCTCAGAAGCGGCTGAGAACTCGGCACCGGCGATCTCGTCCATGCTGATCTATCTATTGATGGCATCGGTGCTCTACTTCAAACCGGCGGGTCTGTTCCCACCTAAAGTGCGTTAATTTAAGGAGTTTATGATGCGCAATATTTTGGGTAAGGGGCTGAGCAGCTGGGGCATGATGGCGCTGCTGTTGATTGTGCCACTCATCTTTTACTACACCGGCAATGCTTTCTATCTCGATTTGGCTACGCGCTTGGTGATCCTTGCGATCGCGGCTGTCGGTCTTAACTTCGTATTGGGATTTGGTGGCTTAATCTCTTTCGGCCACGCTGCCTTCCTTGGTTTAGGTGCCTATGCAGTCGGCATCCCCGCCTACCATGAGATCTATGGTGGCTGGGATGCGATTGCCAGCACCAACGGCTTCTTCCACTTTGGCCTCGCAATCGGGGTTGGTGCTCTGTTTGCGCTGCTGACCGGCGCAATCAGCCTGAAAGTGAAAGGCGTCCATTTCATTATGATCACCATGGCCTTCGCCCAGATGATCTACTACTTGATCATGTCGATCGAGGAGTACGGCGGCGATGACGGTCTAGTAATTGATATGCGCTCAGAGTTCCCGCTGATCTCGCTTGATGACCCAATTCAGTTCTTCCTGATTTCGTTCACCTCTTTGGCGCTGATCATGTGGCTGGTACATCTGATGGTGAACTCACGCTTCGGTATGGTGCTGCGCGGCAGTAAAGGTAACGAAGCGCGTATGGTCTCGATCGGCTACCCGACCTACCGCTACCGTCTGGTTGCATATGTAATCTCAGGGGCTATCTGTGGTTACGCCGGCGCGCTGCTGGGCAACTTTACCGCCTTTATCTCACCCGAGATGATGGACTGGTCGCGCTCGGGCAACCTGATGTTTATGGTGATTCTGGGCGGTGTTGCGACCATCTTTGGCCCTGTCTGGGGTGCGATTGCGTTTATCGTACTTGAGGAGATCCTCTCTGGTTACACCGTCTACTGGCACCTGCCGTTTGGCTTGATGCTAGTTCTGGTGGTGATGTTTAGCCGTGGCGGCATCTCTGCCCTGCTGCGTGGCAAGGAGGATAAGTGATGTCGGCGATTCTTCAGGTACAAAATCTGGTTAAACAGTACGGCGGTCTAACGGCTACGGACGACCTTAACCTTGAGCTAATTCCGGGCGAGCTGCATGCTATCATCGGCCCTAACGGTGCCGGCAAAACGACGCTGGTGTCGCAGTTATCGGGCTTTGTAACGCCTACATCTGGCAAGATTATCTACAAGGGCAAAGACATTACCCATCAGCCGCCGCATACGCGTGCGCACATGGGTATTGCACGCACTTACCAGATCACTTCGCTGATTCTGGATATGACCGTGCAGGAGAACATCGCCCTAGCGCTGCAGGCGCGTGATGGCCACTCTTTCCGCTTCTTCAAACCGGCGCGTTCCGTTAAGCGTCTGCAAAACGGTGCCATGGAGATCTTGGAAAAGGTAGGACTGGCCGAAAAAGCGCAGATGAAAACCTCTGAGCTCTCGCACGGTGAGCACCGCAATATGGAGCTTGGTGTAGCTTTGGCTGCACATGCTGACCTGTTGCTACTCGACGAGCCCATGGCTGGCCTCGGTCCTGACGAGACAGGCAAGATGATCGAACTCTTAACTTCGCTCAAAGGCGACCACACCATTCTGCTCATCGAGCACGATATGGATGCGGTCTTCGCGCTGGCGGATCGTATATCGGTATTGGTTTACGGGCATGTTATTGCCACCGGCACACCGGACGAGATTCGCAATAACGAGAAAGTTCAGCACGCCTACCTGGGTGAGGAGTAACCGATGCTAAAAGTAGAAGCATTAGAGACCAGTTACGGCAACAGCCAGGCGCTTTTCGGTGTGAATCTGGAGATTCAGGCTGGTCAGGTCGCGACGCTGATGGGCCGTAACGGTATGGGTAAAACCACGACCATCAACTCAATTATGGGTGTGGTAAAACCTAAGGCCGGCAGTATCAAATTTGAAGGCAAAGAGATCTTTGGGCAGCCAAGCTTCAAGATCGCGCGTTTGGGCTTGGGGCTGGTTCCCGAGGGTCGTCAGATCTTCCCTAACCTGACTTGCATGGAGAACCTTATTGCCACCGCGGCCAATCCGCTGGGCAATGACAATCCTTGGACGGTTGAACGTGTGTTGGAGATATTTCCCGAGCTTGGCGAGCGCGCCAGCTCTATGGGTAACCTGCTATCCGGCGGTGAGCAGCAGATGCTAGCGATCGGCCGTGCGCTAATGACAAACCCGAAGCTGCTGATTCTTGATGAAGCAACCGAGGGTCTCGCTCCACTAGTGCGCCAGCGTATCTGGCAGGCACTGGCAGAGATTCGCCAAGGCGGGCTGTCTATTCTTGTCGTCGATAAGAACCTGCACGACCTAGTGAAGCTGGCAGATGTGCACTACATCATGCAGAGGGGGCAGGTTGTTTGGTCGGGCACCTCCGATGAGCTCAACGCCGACGAAGACGCACGGCATAACTACCTAGGCCTTTAGCGGAGAGATCCACCGAAAGCGGGTGCTACCCCTTTTCTAGACACGCTGCGAGCCGTCCTTGGGCGCTTCGTGTTTGCCATCCTTGGCAAACAAGAGTCTAGAAAAGGGGTACCACCCGCTTTTTTGACCCACAAATATACCCAACCTAAGTAGGTAGGCTTTTATGCCGATCGCTCTGTAGGAGGTTTGTACGCGAAGCGTATTGGCCGACCCTAATCGGTCGCGAACGTGCGCTTTGCGCAGATCGCTCCTACACGAGGCCTCTACACGAAATTGAGTATGTCCTGTACGAACTCGGCTTCGTCGAGCAGGAAGGGGTCTAGGATGGTGAAGTGGTCTGCGCCCTCTTGAGGTTTGCAGTCCACGTCTATGCCCTGGGAAGCGAGGTATTCAGCGTAGGTGTTAGATTGTCTCGCGAACTCGGACTGCTCTTTGCCGCCATATCGAATCAGCACCTTGGCGCTGGTATGCACAGGCAGGAACAGAGGGCTGTTTCCAGCCACTTCTGCATCGGTCAGGTTGAGTGCCGGTTGCAACCAAGAGTGCGGAAAAGGACCCAGATCAAACAGGCCACTCAATGGGATCGCACCTTTTATCAGATCTTTCGGTAGGCCGTAGCCTGTCCAATCAGTCGCCAGCATCATTGCCGCAAGATGGCCGCCGGCTGAATGACCTGAGATCGTCACGCGGCTCGCATCCACATCTAACTGGGACGTATTACGTGCGACCCAAGCGATCGCTTCGCGCGTCTGGTCAACAATATCACCCATGCGCACATCAGGGCAGAGGCCGTAGTTGGTCAGCACCACTGTGACGCCCTGCTCGACCAATTTCTGCGCCACGAACGCAAACTGGCGAGCGCTCATTGCGCGCCAGTAGCCGCCGTGGATGAAGATATGCACAGGCGCCCCAGGGACGCCGCTGGGGAAGATATCGATGTACTCAGCCTCAGTGGCACCAAACTGATGTGAATACCAGTTTGGCATCGCCTCTGTGGCTGCTGCGCTTAATTCGGCGAAGCGCTCTATTGCAGCATCACGATCGCTGACTAAAGCAGGATCGTACTCAGCCTGGATCTCTTCTGCGGTTGCAAAGTTACGATAGAGCATGCGCTTCCCCTACTAACTAATCCGACTTAACGAATGGTCAACTCAATCGAGCCAACACCCGCTACGCTGCCTTCAATCTTATCGCCCGATACCACCGGACCCACACCCTCAGGCGTTCCGGTGTAGATCAGGTCACCCGGTTGCAGATGGTAGAACTGAGACAGGTGCGCGATGATCTCGCGGACATTCCAGATCAACATGTTGAGGTCCGAAGACTGTTTAGTTTCACCGTTAACACGCAGTTCAATGGCACCTTCGGTAATCGTACCCACTTCGCTGCGCGGAACGATCGGCGAGAGTACTGCCGACTGCTCAAAGTTCTTACCGAAATCCCAAGGGCGGCCCACTTCACGCGCGATCAACTGCAGGTCTCGGCGAGTCATATCCAGACCACAGGCGTAGCCGTAGATAATCTCGTCTGCTTCCTCTTCAGCCACCATAAAGCCGGGCTTATCGATAGCGATGACGAACTCCATCTCGTAGTGGTAGTTGTTGGACTTCAACGGGTAGTCGATGCTGCTACCACTGGGAATCAAGGCTGTGCGCGCATCTTTTATGAAGTAGAAGGGCTCCATCGTGTTCTTGTCGACCGGCGCGCCCATCTCTTGCGCGTGCGCCATGTAGTTACGGCCTACGCAAAAAATACGGTTAACAGGGAAACGTACATCGGTGCCAGCAATCTCAGCGGTTGCTTGTGGCACAGGGGCGAAAAGGAGGTTATCGCTCATCTGATCAGTCTCATTCAAAAAGGGTTTAAAAAATACCCAGATATTCATGCAGCGGACTCTCGTCAGCCGTCATCAAGAAAAGGGGCTCAGTCGTTGAGCTATTAGTTAGCGTGATATGGGTGTAACCCGGCGCACTCAGTGTATCTTTTTCGACAAAAGCGAGCGGTGAACCATCCGTTGAAGGATGCCCCTCAACAGCCATGGCTCCGGCGCCTTCGATTACATGAAACACGACCGGTGTCGTGCGTTTAGGAAGACGCTGACTCTCACCCGGGCGCAGCATAATCGCCCCAAAGCCGATGCTCGGGAAGATACTCTTGCCACTTTCGGGATTCACATAGGAGATGCTCAGCAGGCCCTCGGCGTGTTCAAGCGCCATCTCCGTCAGACAGGCACGAGTTTTCGACCAGGGGTAACGCAACTGGGGTGAACTATCGTTCACGCGCTGGAACCCGATATTAGGCACCACGCCTGAAGTGCTGTAGTCCGAGTAGGATTTATCGCGGGTTTTATCGCTGCTCTGTAACTCGCCCTCAATCGCCCAAGAGCCGTTTAGACGGTACATCAGCGGCAGGTCGAGCACATCCAACCATACGATCGGGCCATCCCCCTCATGAGTATGCTCGTGCCACTTGCCGGCGGGCGTAAGAATAAGGTCGCCACGCTCCATTTTGCAGGGTTCACCATCCACAGTGGTAAAGGCACCTTCACCCTCCACAATCACGCGCACTGCGCTGGGGGTATGGCGATGGTTAGGAGCAGTTTCACCGGGCAGAATCAGCTGCATACCAAGGTAGATACTCGGCGTAGCTTGGATATTCTCTAGTCCATGACCGGGATTGGCCAGAATCAGCACGCGACGCTCGGCTTTCTCAATCGGTGTCAGTTCGCCGGCCTGCATCAGCAGTGGACGAATGCTCTGGTAGTCCCAGTTGATAACCGAGGTGTCTCGCGTCGGCACTTTGTATGGCAACACCGAGCGCATTGCTGGCCAAAGCGGTACTAGATTGCGTTCAGTCAGTGCATCACGATACTCAATGGGTAACTCTTCGAGGGTTCCTAACGTGGTCATGATACTGCCCCTATTATTTGATCATATCGGGCTGATTTGCGGCGGCTGCACGCTCAAACTCGGGTAGCGCGGTGCAGTGCTGATAGATTGCCATAGCTCTTGGATAAGCACTCATATCACAGTTAAAGCGCAGCGCATTGGTGACCTGGGGAACCAAGCAGACATCGGCAAGCGTCGGTGTATCACCGAAACAGAAGTCCCCAAAACCGTGCTTATTCAGTTGCGCTTCAACAGCGCTCATACCTTCCGCAATCCAATGCTTGTACCACGCATCCCTCTGTTCATCGCTGGCACCCAATTCACCTTGGATATAGGCCAGAATGCGCAGGTTATTCACAGGATGCATATCGCAGGCAATGATGTTGCACAGTTCCAGTACTCGAGCTTTAGCCAGAGCATCAGTCGGTAGCAGAGCCGGCTCTGGAAAGCACTCCTCGAGGTAGTTGAGGATCGCCATCGATTGAGTAATCTCATCGCCAGCATCAGTTACCAGCACAGGAACGCCTTTCGCCGGGTTCAACTGAACGTATGATTCGCTACGCTGTTCACCGGCGCGCAAATTGACACCCACGTAGTCGTGTTCGATCCCTTTCAGCGACAGCGCGATGCGGACACGATATGAAGTTGAGCTAAAACAGAAACTGTAGAGTTGCACGGCACAGGCTCCGGCGAATTGTTGTTATATACAACGATTATTAACTATTTGCAGCAGAATAAAAACCGCTGGCCTCTGGGATGACTGCACTTCAACCGAAAACATTCCTTTTGGTAGTAGGGTATGAGAATTATTCTTAACGTTTGAATTGCAAGTGATTGCAAACAGGTTATGCTTATTACTCATAACTGCTGGACATACAAATGGGTAGGCAAGAGAAATCTCACCTCTATCTGACCGAGCTAACGATCACGCGCTCGGATGCGTCTGCATACTTTTTATTCAATAGAGAACTTGCAACCGACTACGGTTCCGCGTTGGGTATAGCTCGCAGTGTATGCGCATCCGCTATGGCGCTGGATATTCCGGTACCTATCGACTTCCCAATAAAAGAGCTCTTCACTATAGCTACGCAAACCGATTGTCCGAAACTTCTGGTGAAGGTTACCTGCGACGCAGACTCTTCGCGGATCGAGATACTTTCTCGTGAGTAGTGTTAACCTAAGTTCGCTCGGACGCCAGAAAGGCACCGGCCACTTTTCGCAGCTCTGAAAGGCAATCTACCTCGGTGCGTTCAGAAGTATCTAACACGTAGTCCGCTTGGCGGTACTCAGGTTCGCGCTCTTCAAGGATCAGCTTCAGATCCTCAATCGCCTCTTTGAAACCATCCATTGGGCGCGTATCGCCTTGGTCCATTACACGACGCAGATGCTCTTCAGGAGAGGCCTTAACCCATACAGAGAAGAAGTTCTCAAGCAGCGCATTGAAGGTCTCAGTCTGCGATACCAGCGATCCGCCAGTCTCAAGCACAACTGGCTCATTCAACTCCAACACATGTTCCAGCGCCTGAGCCTCTACGCGGCGGAACTTCTTCTGGCCACCCAGATCGAGCATCTCGGCCACAGACATATTCGCCAGCTCTTCCATCAGACTAGTGAGACGGATAAAGCGCACACCCGCCTGATCAGCCAATTGCTGACCCAGCGTTGTCTTACCGGCACCGCGCAAGCCTACTAGTGCAATACCGTGACCCGCATTAATCTGCTCACTGAAGCGGCGCTTCAGTAACTGCAGCGCAGTCATCTGCTTATCAGCATCCAGACGAATAAGGAAGTTGGAGAGCAGCGGGCTAATGCCATCACGGCTTTTGTCGGGAATCAGTTCAGAGAAGGGTATATCGAAGGCTTCTGCTATACGCCATAGCACCGCTAGGGTGATATTGGCCTTGCCGGTCTCGAGCTGCGCCAGATAGCGCTCCGACACATCAGAGTCTTTCGACAGACCCTTGCGGGTCATACCGCGTTTGGCACGCAGCGCACGAACTCGGTTGCCAATCAGCTCGATATAGGTATCGAGGTCAGCTTCGCCCTGAGGCAGTTGAGTTCGTAGTTCAGACATCCATCTCTCCGCAAGCGGCCACGTAGGCCTCCAGTCGCTCTCTGTATTTGGGTGGGATATCGATCTTAGTCATCGTCTTATTATTGACGAACACGTTAACCGTCTCTGCTTCGACGCAGCGCTTCCCTTCGTGATTTCGAATCACCACATGAAAGCCTACGGAGGACTGGCCAACCTTATTAACCAGCACTTTACACTCCAGCTCACCACGCGGTGTTAACGGCGCAAAGATATCATATTTCACGGAGACGAAGGGAGTACCAATCTGTTCATCAAGGTTGAGCTCGAACCAAGGCATCTCAAGCACTTCACGCATGAGGTGATCGATCGCCTCGAGAATATAGTCAGCGATCTTACCCGTGTAGACGATACGGGCAGCGTCGGTGTCGCCCCACTGGGGGCGACGTTTGTAGATAAGCGGTGCCTGCATCTTAGGCCCTTAACGCTGGTTAGTAGGTCTCGATATGGTAACGGCCCTGAGACTTGAGTTCAGCACGCAGTTCAGACCAATCCAACCCTTTATCGGCACAAATCTGATTGAAGCTCGCCTCTACACCCTCTTCCATGCCTTTGAGGCCACAGATGTAGATGTAGGTGTTACTGTCAGCTAGCAAGGCAGCGACGTCATCAGCGCGTTTAAGCATGCGATCCTGCACGTACTCTTTCTCATCACCCGAGCGGGAGAATACCAGCTCCTGTTCCAACAGACCGACGGGAACCTTCTGTAGCGGACCGAAGTACGGCAGCTCAGCCGGCGTACGCGCGCCAAAGAAGAGCATCATCTTACCCTTACCATTCGCAGCAAGACGGCGACGACGCTCCGTCATACCACGGAAAGGTGCTGCACCTGTGCCAGTACAGATCATCATTAGATTTGCGTCTGGATCGTTAGGCATCAAGAATGTGCTACCGAAGGGGCCAGTCACTTGAACTTCATCACCCTTCTGTAGGTCACACATGTAACCCGAACCCACACCCTGCTTCTGCTCGCCATCGGCTTCAAAAGTGACGCGTTTAATCGTAAGAGCCAGGTTGTTATACCCCGGGCGCTCGCCATCGCGTGCACTCGCAATAGAGTAGAGACGTACCAGATGCGGCTTGCCCTTAGCATCCACGCCGGGAGGAATAATACCAATCGACTGACCCTCGAGAACCGGGTAGCTCTGGGAGCCAAAGTCTAGAACGATGTGGTGAATATCTGACTCGGTATCTTCGTCAGTGATGCGGAAGTTACCGGTCACTTTGGCGATAGCGGGTTTCTCACGAGTCCAGAGGTTTACTTGCGGCGTGCTCGCCGTAGCTGGGGCAGGTACTGCGCCACTGCCAGCATGAGCCACATCCAAAATTTCAGTTACCTCTGAGTTGCCAGCCTCGCCCTCTTCGAGGTTCTCAAACTCAATCTCTTCAGGCAGTTCATCCCAAGAGTACTGATCCTCTAGCGAGTAGGCCTCAGTCACCATGCGCCAGCTATCGATTGCCCCTGTCGGACAAGGTGCGATACAGCTCATACAGCCGTTACAGTGGTCGGCATTAACAACATAGTTGTCATCGTTGTGCTCAATCGCACCCTCTACCGGGCAATTCTCTTCGCAGGTGTTACAACGAATACAAACTTCAGGATCAATTAGGTGCTGGCGCAAAGATGTCATGATGATAACTCTCGAATTTTTCTCTTTTATTAGTCTGCTCGGCGCACGCTCAGGGGAGGAGCGGCGCCGAGCGAGTTGCCTCAATTTAGAGGCAGAGGCTTAAGCCAGTTTGACGTACTCGAAGTCAGACGCCTGCTGGTTAACACCCACCTTCGGTGGTGCAATCCAGTTCGCGTACTGCCCTGGCTCGGTGCACTGAACCATCAAGCTGTTGATAAACTCAAGATCCGAGTCATTTGGCAACCAGTTTTCCAGGTTCGCTTCAAAGGTAGCCGCATCAACGATCTCACCAGCAGGTGTAACGTGAATATCAGCAAATGTACCAATCTTGCGGTTGAAGGCTTTGTGCGGTGGTACCAGCTCGAACTCAACGCCAGCTTTAGCGATCGCTTTGTTCCAACGCTTGATTCCGCTAGTTGCATCCTTGATGTAGTCATCCAGCAGACGACCATTGATCGCAGCAATTGCATCCTCTTCAACTTCAACCAGTTTACCGTCAACAACCTGCAGTACTGGGTACTTGTCGTTGTATAGCTGATGATCGTCGTCGAGCTTCTCTTCCATGTAGCGACCTTTGATACCCGCTTCAAACGCAGCAGCACCGTTAGTCGACAGCTCAGCACCGAACAGGTCCAGCGTTACAGCCATGTGGAAGTTCAACTTCTTCTGAATGGTCGGCAGGTCAATTACGCCCAACGCACGCACTGCTTCGATGTCGCTAGGGTCAGTGACACCCGCTTCTTTCATCACCTGACAGGTGCGCTCCAACACACGCATCACGCCAGACTCACCAACGAACATGTGGTGCGCCTCTTCGGTTAGCATGAATCGGCAGGTACGAGAGAGTGGGTCGAAACCGGACTGAGCCAGAGACTCAAGCTGCATCTTACCGTCACGGTCAGTGAAGTAAGTGAACATAAAGAATGACAACCAGTCTGGTGTCTCTTCGTTGAAAGCACCCAGGATACGCGGCTTATCTTCGTTGCCTGAGTTACGCTCCAGCATCATCTTCGCCTCTTCACGACCCTCCTTACCGAAATACTTCATCAGCAGGTAGACCATTGCCCAGAGGTGACGACCCTCTTCCACGTTGATCTGGAACAGGTTGCGCATGTCGTACAGTGAGGGCGCTGTCGCACCCAGATGACGCTGCTGCTCTACTGACGCAGGCTCAGTGTCACCCTGTACCACGATCATGCGACGCAGTAGTGAACGGTACTCAGCTGGAACTTCCTGCCAAGCTGGCTCGCCTTTGTGCTTACCGAACGGAATGGTACGACCCTCGACCTGTGGAGCCAGCAGGACACCCCAACGGTACTCAGGCATCTTAACGTGGCCAAAAACAGCCCAGCCTTTAGGATCTACGCCCACCGCGGTACGCAGGTAAACTTCCTTGTCATTGAAGCCATCTGGACCCAGGTCACCCCACCACTCTAGAAACTTAGGGTGCCACTCTTCCAATGCTTTCAGCAGACGACGGTCTTCCGACAGGCCGACGTTGTTTGGAATCAGGTCATCGTAATTTACTTCTACGCGAACATCAGTGCTCATTGTTGTAATCTCCAAACCTTCCGTACTATTTAGTGTGTATTAACAGTGTCTTACACACGTTTGAAATCGTAAGTTGGGCGTGTACCTGTACCGTACAGTTTCAGGGCGCCACCCTCTGCAACTGCATTTGGACGTTGGAAGATCCAGTTCTGCCAAGCAGTGAGACGTCCAAAAATCTTAGTTTCCATGGTCTCTGGGCCAGCGAAGCGCAAGTTAGCTTCCAAGCCAGTCAGAGCATCCGGTGAGTAGCTCGCACGTGACTGAATCACGTGTGGTACTTCATCTTCCCAGTCGATATCGTCAAGTGCGTCAGTCACTAGACCCAGCTCATTGCAGGCCGCAGCATCCAGTTTTTGACCGATCGTTGTCTGCGCTTTCTCAACTGACTCTGGCTCGCCCAGGAAACGGGTATCCAGGCGTGAGATAGCATTACTCATTGGCAGCGTGCCGAAGTTCATTGCTGTCAGAGCAACCTGTGCTTCTGGGGTATCGTCGCCTTCGAACTGACCTTCGAGCATGTAGCAGCGATCAGCGGCAAACATCAGTTCGGCCAGTAGACCACCGAAACAGCTGCCTGGCTCCACTAGGGTTACCAACGTGCGAGATGTCATATCAACACGCTTCATTACACGCTTGAAGTAAGCGATGGTTTCACGAATGAACCAGTGACCCGCATTTGCTTGCAAGAAGGCATCAGCCGCGAGGACTGCATCTAGGTCGCCTGCTGTCTTAAAGATCATAACGCCCTCTTCCAGCTCATTTGCACGCAGGTGCAGAATTGCGTCGTCAAGTTCACGCGTCATACGCAGCGCCCAGAAGTCAGAACCCTGAGTCAAAGCAGCATTAGCATCAGCTGGCATCGCGGCATCATTCGTTTTGATGGTCACAGTTGCAGTGCGCCCTTCGCGATCTACCTCAACTGAAACCGTAGAGTATTCAACACCGCTATCGGTGATTGTGCGCGTCAGCGGCTGGAGTTCACAGCCTTGGCCACCTGGACGGTCAGACAGTGCCGCCAGTTCTGCTGCGCGCTGGCTCACGGCATCAGCAAACTTCGAGCGCGGAATTGATGCGTCGACTAAGCGCCAATCAACCGCTTTCTGACCTACGGCACCCTCTTCGATTGAACAGAAGATGTCTGCGCGGTCGCGACGTACTTTACGCTTATCGACTACGCGCGTAAGACCACCGGTACCGGGCAGTACTGCTAACAGCGGTACCTCTGGCAGAGAGACAGACGTTTTACCATCATCAATCAGGTAGATCTCATCAGCTGCCAGCGCCAACTCGTAACCACCGCCCGCAGCTGTGCCGTTCACCGCACAGAGGAATTTCAGGCCAGAGTTCTCACTTGAATCTTCAATAGAGTTGCGAGTTTCGTTGGTAAACTTACAGAAGTTGACCTTGTGAGCGTGCGTCGAGAGACCCAGCATCTTGATGTTCGCACCGGCACAGAAGATCTTCTCGTTGCCAGAGGTGATCACAACAGACTTAACCTCAGGGTGTTCGAAACGGATGCGCTGGAGTGCATCGTTCAGTTCAATGTCTACGCCGAGGTCGTACGAGTTCATCTTGAGCTCGTAGCCCTCTGCCAACGTAGCCGACGGGTTTACATCCATAATCAGGCGACAAACCTCGCCTTCGAATTCTAGTTTCCAGTGGTTGTACTGGGCTGGGCTGGTCTGAAAGTTGATCATCTCTGCATATTTCCGAAAAATTTTATAGTTGTGCTTATGTTTCTCACTTGTTGATATGCACTATATTTCACATTAAATTGATTTACAACAATAAAATGCAATATTTTTCCACACAACTCGAAATATTATGCACTCCTACGCACACAACTACCAATATAGTTCACTAGAGCCGCTCTAAACTCGCTCGATAACGGCAGCGATACCCTGCCCTACACCGATACACATGGTGCATAGTGCATATTTACCGCCATTTCGCTCCAATTGATGCAGTGCAGTCGTCACCAGACGTGCACCACTCATACCAAGAGGGTGGCCCAGCGCTATTGCACCGCCCTGAGGGTTAAGACGCGGATCTTTTGGATCTAGGTTCAAACCGATCAGTACACCAAGGGCCTGCGCAGAGAAGGCTTCGTTCAATTCGATGATATCCATCTGATCCAGCGTGAGCCCAGTCAAACGCAACGCCTTTTTCACCGCTTCGATTGGGCCAACGCCCATAATGCGCGGATCAAGGCCGGAAGTAGCCATCCCCAACACGCGCGCACGCGGCGTTAGATCATGCTGCTTGGCCGCCTCTTCACTGGCAATCAGAACCGCACAGGCGCCATCATTAATACCTGAAGCGTTACCAGCGGTGACTGTTGCGCTTTCATCATTATTAACTGTGCGCAGCGTCGCGAGTTTCTCCAAAGTGGTCTCACGCGGATGCTCATCGACTTCAAAAGTAGTCACATTGCCTCTGCGATCCCGGATCTCAATCGGCAGGATCTCCTCGGCAAACAGACCGGCCTTTTGAGCAGCAGCGGCTTTAGCCTGAGAGTGAAAGGCGAACTCATCCTGCGCCTCGCGTGAGATACCGTACTCAACCGCCACGTTGTCGGCCGTCTGCGGCATCGAATCGATACCGTGCGTCGCTTTCATCACAGGGTTGATCAAGCGCCAGCCCATCGTGGTATCTTCAAGTTTCTGTGCCCGACCGAAAGCAGTGTCGGCTTTGCCCATAACAAAAGGCGCACGCGTCATAGACTCCACACCACCAGCGAGGCCAATCTGCAGATCTCCGGCACGAATACCTCGCGCAATGGTGCCAACAGCATCCAAACCAGAACCACAGAGACGGTTGATAGTCGCAGCCGGTACCGAAGTCGGCAGACCACCCAACAGCACCGACATGCGCGCCACGTTACGGTTATCTTCACCGGCCTGGTTAGCACAGCCCATGATCACATCGTCGATCAACGCGGGGTCGAGACCCTCAACCTGCGCCAAGGTACCGGCGATAATCTGACCTAACATATCGTCTGGACGTACCGCTGCCAGACCACCCGCGTAACGACCAATCGCCGAACGTTTTGCCGCGCAAATAAAAGCTTCACTCATGATTGATCTCCGATTAGTTAACTGGGTAAAAAGGCGCATTGATCAGCGCACGCTGACTCAAAGCGGGCGACAAGCGGTAGCGGTCATCACCGTAGAAGAGGCTAATGTTATCGAGTACATCTGCGATATAAGCCGTACCAATTTTGTCGGCCCAGCCTAACAGTCCTGTTGGGTAGTTGACGCCTGACTGCATCGCAGCGTCAATGCCGGCCGCATCCGCAATATCGTAGTGCAGCGCATCAGCCGCTTCGTTAATCAGCATTGCCACCGTACGCATCACGACCAGCCCTGGCAGGTCTTTTACGACACGGGTTTTCACACCTATGAAATCAAACATTGCGTAGACTTCCGTCCACACCTCTTCGGGACACTCTGGATGCGTTGATAGCGCCAGTGATTCACAGCTGCCGTAATCCAGTGCCAGATCCATCTGGATCAGCAGCGGATTATCCTCTTCCAGCGATCGCTCGAGAGTCGTTTGGCCGTTTGTCAGCACAAGGGTCGCGCCATTATTGAACTGGATCTCACCATCAACGCCCTCAGAGCGCGAGGGGATTTCGATACCGCGTGCTTGGATACGGTCGATCAGCGGTTTGATCGCAGCGGACTCAACCACGCTGCTGATATTAAAGAAGCCGCCAAAGCGGATCTCATCCCACTCCAGTGGAGCCGTGACAGGCTTACCCTCAGAGTACTGATAAAATCCACGCCCGCTCTTGCGGCCAAGCCATCCCGCGTCGACCAGATCTTTCTGCATCAACGACGGTTTAAATCGTGGGTCTTGATAGTAAGCATCAAAGACTGAGCAGGTCACTGCGTAGTTTACATCCTGTCCGATCAGATCCATCAACTCGAATGGACCCATGCGAAATCCGCCCGCTTCACGCATTAGGGTATCGATGCGCGCAGGTTCAGCCACACCCTCTTCAGCGAGGCGCAGACCCTCGGCATAAAACGGACGCGCGACCCGGTTTACGATAAAGCCAGGCGAGCTCTTCGCGGCTACTGCAACCTTGCCCCAGCCTTTGGCAAGCCCCAGTAAGGTATCGATAACTGCCTGGTCGGTTGCCAGACCCTTAATCACCTCAACCAGCTTCATAATGGGCGCTGGATTAAAGAAGTGCAGACCCGCCAGACGTGCAGGGTCTTTGAGCCCAGCACCAATCGCTGTCACGGAGATCGACGAAGTATTCGTTGCCAAAATCGTCTCTGGCGCACATATCGCCTCAAGATCAGCAAACAGTTTCTGTTTCACATCCAAGCGCTCAACAATCGCCTCTACCACCAGATCACAGCCAGAAACTGCTTGCAGCTCACTGGCGTAGCTGGCACGAGCACAGATACCCTCAGCATCAGCAGCACTGAACTTGCCGCGAGCGACCAATTTATCCATCGATTTGCGCAGGTTCGCTTTAGCACGTTCGAGAGCCTCTGAGCTCAAATCGAACAGCACTACATCAAGACCCGCTTGCGCAGCGACCTGAGCGATACCCGCTCCCATGGTGCCAGCACCGATAACGCCAACAGTTTTAATCTCTGCTTGAGTTCTGTAGTTCATAAGGCTCACTTCTTATCCAAAAACTGTTGCACGGTTTCCCAGTAGAGCGGATTACGACCGGCCAACTTCTGGCACTGGCTCTCGAGCTCCAACTGAGTTTCAAAATCATTTTCCGACGCACGGTAGAGTGCACGCTTGGCCATCTCCATACCCAAAGCAGGTCGGCCGGCCAAATTCTGCGCACAGGCAGCAACCTCTGCATCAAATGCCTCGTCGTCGACCGTTTTCCAGATCAAACCCCAGTCGGCTGCTTGCTGAGCGGTAACAACCTCACCCAACATCACAATCGCCATCGCACGCGCCTGACCAACCGCACGGACAAGACTCGAGGTGGCACCGGCATCCGGGATCAATCCGAGATAGCTAAATGGGAAGGTGAATTTAGCACTACGTTTAGCAATGATAATGTCACAGGCTAACGCCAGAGAGGCACCTGCTCCTGCCGCCACACCGTTCACGGCCGCAACAACAGGTACGGGAAGCTTACGCAGACGCATTACCAAGGGGCTGTAGATATTCTTCAGCGAGTCGCCAAGATCAGGTTTGGGCTCCCCCTCAGGAATACGACGCTCCTCAAGGTCTTGTCCGGCACAAAATGCCCGGCCTTCGCCAGTGAGTACTAACACGCGCAAACCCTCAAAACGCTCGACCTCTTTGAGCGCAAGCTTCAGCTCAGCATGCATGGTTTTGCTAAACGCATTAAGACGATCGGGGCGGCTAAGCTTAAGCTCAACCACCCCGTTCGCCTCACTGACCTGCAGACACTCGTAGGTGTTTGACAGTGACATAGAATTTTTACCCCTCTTGCAGCGCAGTGACCCGCGCTAAGTTAGCTTGCACCGCAGTGCGCGCATGGTAGAAATTGAGACCACGCAGGCCACCCAACTCCTGACCACCACCGGCGCGCCCTGGGCCGCCGTGGATACACATCGGCATGACATTACCGTGACCGGTATGCGAGCGACTGATACTGTCATCTACAAACAGTAACCGGCCGTGAGTAGTACCCAATTGCTGCACCGCTTCAATCATAAAGTTATCGTCGTTCGTGAATACTGAGCTGACCAACGAGCCGCCGCCGCGACGCACTAGGTCAAACAACTGTTCTTCGGACTCGTAAGGCATTAGCGTCGCAACGGGACCAAACACCTCAGTTTCATGTACCGTTTTGGCTGTCGCGGGTTCCTTACATAGCAGCAATTTCTGCGTGAAGTAGAAGCCTTCTGAATTCCCACCTGCGGCACCTTCAAACACAACCTCAGTCTCGGATGAGAGGGCGGCCACACCCTCAACCGCCGCCTGCTTCTGAGAGGCACTAACAAGCGGGCCGTAAGTTACGCCCTCATCCGCAGGATTACCCAGAACGTTTTTGGAGAGCTTGGCGATCAATGCCGCTTGAGCTGCTTCAAGGTGTGCAGCCGGCACAAAAATGCGCCGTACCGCGGTACACTTCTGACCCGCTTTCACCGTCATCTCTTTTGAGGCTTCATGCACAAACGATTTAAAGCCGGCGGACTCTGGCGTAAGATCTGGCCCCATCACAATCGAGTTAATACTATCTGCTTCGGCATTGAAACGGACCGCCTCGCTGATTATGCGTGGATGAGCCGCAAACATGGCAGCTGTGTCCGCTGAGCCGGTAAAGGCCAGTGCATCCTCTGACGTTAAATAGTCAGCCAGATCTCGGCCACCGCCCGCCAAGAACGTAAAAGCTCCAGCCGGCAAAATATCAGCCGCTACGATGTCCTGCGCCATAGCCCAAGCTACCGGGAGGGTCGCAGCTGCCGGTTTAACCACAGTCGCAACACCTGATAAGAGCGATACGCTCAGTTTCTCCAACATACCCCAAGCAGGGAAGTTGAAGGCGTTGATATGAACAGCGGCACCACGAATCGGCGTCAGCACGTGCAGAGCACGGAAGTTCTCATCTTTCGTGAGCTGCTCCAAATCCCCTTCCGCCATCCAACGACGCTCGCCTAGGCGCTTACCAATAGAAGCGTAGTACTTCATCGTGCCTATACCGCCCTCAACATCAAGGAAGGTATCCATCGCCGTTGCGCCGTTGTTTCTGGCGCTAAGCTCGGCATAGCGATCTTTGTTCTCACCGAGCACTGCTGCAATCTGTTTGATCAGTTCGGCGCGCTGCAAGTAAGTTAGCTCACGCAGCGCGGGACTGCCGACGTTGCGAGCATAATCAAGAATCTGCCCGCCGTTTAGGTCATGCCCAGCTATTTCTGCCATCACTGAACCATCAAGAGCACAGTGAGCTTGGCCTACAACTTGACCGTTATCCTGCCACTGCCCTGCAATGTAACTCTGCATACGCATATAAAAAGTACTACCTAAATTAAGAAACTAGTTGTTTGGAAAAAGTATCGACCGCGTTGAGCAGCGTCTCTTGCGCATCGCGGTGAATCGAGTGGCGACAGTTAGGGATCATCAGGCCTTCAGCGGGGCCTCCCGCTAACGCAACAATGGTGTCTACCTGCTTTTTACTACCGTATTCGTCCTTCTCACCCTGAATGGCGAGCACGGGCACTTCAATGCGTGGCAGATACTCTTCGATATTAAAGTCGAGAAAATCTGGATGCAGCCAGGCCTGATTCCAACCCCAGAAGGCGCAGTCCACATTATCGCCATGATGACGCGCCAAGCCCTCACGCAGAGTGCCGGACTCATAGGCCTCTTTCGCCTTCTCGATACTCGCAACGCAAAGAGGTTCATTGTGGACGTGAGCTGCGAGCGTCACCGTACCCAGCAGTCGCTCTCCCGGATGAGAGCCGGAGTGCACCAGAGCAATGGAGCCGCCATCACTGTGACCGACCAAAATAAAGCGTTTGTAGGGCAAGAGGTTGAGCACCTCGGGCACCCAATCCTCTCCCTCAATCTGCATGTAATTTAGCGGGCGTGGCGTCTCGACTGGCGAGGAGTTGCCATAGCCCATACGGCTGTAGGCAACCACATCCAAACCGGTCTTATCAGCAAGGCGTTGCGGAAAGTCTTTCCATAGCGCAATGCAACCCAGACCTTCATGCAGCAACACCAATGCGGTATCCGCAGCACGACCGGACTCTGCCTTGAAGGTTTCTACTTCAAGTAGAGCCCCTTTGACTGTTAGAAATTGAGTCATTATCTGTTCTCAACTGAGTAACAATCAGGCACGCAGTTTGAAGCGCTGTATTTTACCTGTCGCAGTCTTTGGCAGATCCTCTACAAACTCAAACCAACGAGGGTATTTGTGTGGTGCCAGATTCGCCTTAACGAAATCCTTGAGCTGCGCGCGCAGTGCATCATCACCGCTAACACCCTGCTGCAGCACGATAAACGCCTTAGGTTTGATCAGCTCATTTTCATCAGCTGCACCGACAACCGCTGCCTCAAGCACGGCTTCGTGTTTGATAAGAGTCGCCTCGACCTCAGCAGGTGACACATAGATGCCGCTCACTTTGAGCATGTCATCAGAGCGACCTGCATAGACGTAGTAACCCTGTTCGTTCACCAGGTACTTATCGCCGCTGAAAGTCCACTCACCGCGGAAGGTCGCGACCGACTTAAGACGGTTATTCCAGTACATGATTGCGCTGCTTGGGCCTTTGATAATCAGGTCACCGATCTCTCCCTGAGGGACCTCGTTACCCTCAGCATCAATCAACTTCACTTCATAGCCCGGTACTGGCTTACCGGTAGTGCCCGGCGCCACATCATCGAGTCGGTTAGATAGGAAGATGTGCAGCATCTCAGTAGAACCGATGCCATCGATAATTTCGGTACCAAAGGCTTCACGCCAACGGGTCTGTAGCTCTTCTGGCAGCGCTTCACCCGCGGAGGTACCGACACGCACCGCAAGTTGTTCTTTATACGGCTTGTTAGGCGCCGCCAACATGCCCGCGTACAAAGTTGGTACACCGCAGAATACGGTTGGCTGATGATCCACCAAGCGCTTATAGACAGCATCGGGTGTGGGACGCTCTGCCATCAATATGGTGGTCGCACCCACAGCAATTGGGAAGCTCAGTCCATTACCCAAACCGTAGGCAAAGAACAGTTTAGCGGCAGAAAAGATCACATCCTTATCGGACATCTCCAAGACCTGCGTACCGAAAAGTTCAGCTGTCTGAATGATGCTCGATTGAATGTGCACAGTGCCTTTCGGAGCACCGGTGGAGCCCGACGAGTAGAGCCAAAAACAGGGGTCATCACAGGTGGTATCAGCCCCCACAAACGCGCGATCACCGCCCTGCTCTAACTCTGCCACCGTGAGATCGGCGCCATCACGCTCGCTGCCTGCTACAACAATCGTCTCAAGCGATGGGATTTCGTTGCGCAGCTCTAAAAACATCTCCAGATGCGTTGGCGATACCACAGCCACTTTGGCGCGGCTATCGCTGAGCATGTAGGCGTAGTCTTTCGGCGTCAGCAGTGTATTGGCGGCCACCGGAACTACACCTGCTTTGATCGAGCCGAGGAAAGCCACTGGCCAATCGATGCAGTCGAGCACACAGAGGAAAAGTCGCTGCTCCTGCTGCAGACCCAGGCTGTTGAGCCTGGAGCCAAACGCGCTCGAACGCGCGTCGAGCTGCGCATAGGTGATGCTACCTTGGTCGTCGATGTATGCGGTTTTATCTCCACGCCCCGCCTCGAGGTTGCGACCCATAAGGTCACGCGCGGCGTTGTACTGACGTGGAATGGTGATCTGAGGAGGCACGACGCTGTGATCAGCGCTGCTTAGATTCTGGTTCATCTCTCGTGTCCTATTTATTGTTATATAGGTCGTTACTTTCTATGTAATTCTTAAGACTGAGTAATTCTAAGGGGTTCGATTCTTACTCTGTTCGTTTGTTCTGTGTGCACGCCCTAGCGGGTGAATTTAATCTCTCCGTTGGGCAGGAAATAGATTACGTAGGCCTCTCCACCTGTAACGGTCGGCTTATGCGCACTCTCTGGCGGATAGACCTTCCAACCTTCCGATGTACCGTCAAAGGCTGCGCCTGCAGTCAGAGGCAGCACCAGATCGACTTCGCCTTGAGGATGGGCGTGATGCGGACCGACTACATCTTTCATTAGCACGATATCAACTGAGAAGTTGTTTAGCTCAGCGCTCGGCTTGAACACGCGCCCATACTTAATGCCGCCGGCCTCATACTGACAAACCCACCCCTCAGCAGCCCCCTGCTGACAAAGCGATAGCACCTCTTGATACCAATCACTGCCAGCAGAAAAACTCGCGTTTAGATCCTCGGTTAGTTCAGAACCGATCGCCTTATCGGCTAGCCATTCGGTCACGGGCTGCAGCACTTCATGCAGACGCTCAACGCTCATGTCTCATCCTCAAATAAATTATAATATGATTTATAGTGCGCTTTAGTGATTCATGTCAATGCACAATAGTTCCATCCACTACTTCCCGGTGAAATTCGCCCCGCGCTTCTCTTTAAACGCAGCGATCCCCTCAAGTTTATCTTCAGAGTCCAACAAGCGCGCAAAGGCTTCACGCTCAACCGCAAGCCCCGCGTCCAGCGGAGTGTCAGTTGCCGCTTTGATCGCTTGTTTTATTTCGGTAATCGCCAATGGAGCCTTCTTACAGATCATCTGCGCTAATGCTAAGGCGCGCTCCTCAGTCAGCTCGGGCTCGCACACCTCAGTCACCAACCCAATACTCAATGCCTGCTGTGCGTCAATAAACTCACCGGTGAGGATCCAGCGCATCGCCATCCCTTTACCGGCCAGTGCGGCCAGACGCTGGGTTCCACCGGCACCTGGCAAAATTCCGAGATTGATCTCGGGCTGGCCGAATTGAGCATTGGTGCCAGCTAGGAGGAAGTCGCACAGCATCGCCAACTCATTGCCGCCACCCAAACAGAAACCATTCACGGCACCAATAACCGGTTTATTCAGATTTCGGATTGCTGCCCAGTGCTCATTGCGCGGATCAGTGGCAACCATTGCGCCGGTTTTGCGTTGTAACTCGTCAATATCCGCGCCCGCTGCAAAGGCACGCTGACCACCTGTCAAAACACTCACCTTCACCTCAGGATCAGCATCCGCCTGCACGAGAGCGCCGGCTATCTGGCCGAGCATATCGGTTGAGAGGGCATTAAGCTCACGCGGGCGATTGAAGCGGATCAGAAGTACAGAGCCCTGTGGCTCCAGCAGTAGCGAGGGGAATTGAGCGGCATCGAGACTCATAAAGGACCTTTGTTATTAGTTCTACTCATTGGCGCGAATATGCAATATATTACATCTTTCGATTAAAAAGTACCGGATTGTTGATCTATGCCTATTTACAGACTCGCCGGAGTAACTCCCGTTATACACCCTAGCGCCTACGTCCACCCTACCGCCGTTATTATTGGTGATGTGCATATTGGGCCCAAGTGCTATATCGGCCCTCTAGCGAGCCTACGGGGCGACTTTGGCCCCATCCACTTAGGCGAGGGTGTTAACATCCAGGACTGTGTGGTCGTACACAGTTTTCAGGACATTACTGTTGTCGTTGAAGACTACGGCCACATCGGTCACGGTGCCACACTGCATGGCTGTGTTATTCGTACAGGCGCACTGATCGGCATGGGTGCAACCATTATGGACAAGGCTGAAATTGGCGCACGCTCTTTTGTTGGCGCCCACAGCTTTGTGAAAACCGGCGATCAGATGCCGGCAGAATCGATGATCCTCGGTACTCCTGCAAAAGTGTCTCGCCCGCTAAGCGAGCAAGAGATGACCTGGAAACACTCGGGTACCGAAGCTTATATGGCGCTGGCCGAGATCTCGCTGGAGAGCTGTGTCGAGTGCAGCGCACTGACAGAAGCTGAGCCGAACCGAAAAACCATTCAAGTGGGTAAGAAAGTTAAGCCCAAACAAGATACCGTTTAAGGAAGAGCCAACATGTCGCTAACCACAATTAACGGCCGCGCCGTATCCAAGCTTTGCCTCGGCACCATGACCTGGGGCGAGCAGAATACCGAGGCTGAAGGGCATGAGCAGATCAGCTATGCGCTCGATAACGGCATCAACTTTATGGACTGCGCCGAGATGTATCCGGTACCGCCGGTTGCCGAAACAGCTGGCCGCTCAGAAGAGATCATCGGTAGTTGGCTGGCAAAGAATGGTCGCCGTGAAGATTGGGTAATCGCCACTAAGGCAGCCGGCCCCGGCGCCAGCATGGACTACCTGCGCGGCGGCCCTAAGCATAACCTCGATTACCTAACCCAGGCGGTCGACGACAGTCTGCGCCGTATGCAGACCGAGTACATCGATCTCTACCAACTGCACTGGCCAGAGCGCAGCACCAATATCTTTGGTCAGCTCGGCTACCGTCACCGCGAGAGCGATGACACGCCAATTCAAGAGACACTAGAGGCGCTACAGACGCTAATCAAGAGCGGCAAGATTCGATCAATCGGTCTTTCGAATGAGAACCCCTGGGGCACCATGCGCTACATCGAGTTGGCACGCTCTATGGGTCTACCGAAGATCGAATCGGTACAGAATGTCTACAACCTGCTGAGCCGCGTCTACGAGATCGGTATGGCGGAGATCTCGCACCGCGAGGATGTGGGCCTACTGGCCTACTCGCCTATGGCTTTTGGCGCTCTGAGCGGCAAGTACCGCAATGGTGCCAAACCACCGAAAGCGCGTATCACCCTGTTCGAACGCTTCGCCCGTTACAGCAGCCCACAATCGACTCAGTCGATCGATGCCTACTGCGACCTAGCCGAGAGCTGGGGGATGGATCCAGCGCAGATGGCATTGGCGTGGGTGCGTCAGCAGCCATTTGTGCTCTCTACGATTATTGGCGCGACCACTATGGAACAGCTGAAAGCCAACATCGCATCTCAAGAGATTACGTTGGACAAGGATCAGCTTAAGGCGATCAATAAGATTCATGCCGGTCAGCCTAATCCGGCGCCCTAACAGCATCTGAGGGAGCTAGACACTTGAAGGGCTGGGCAACCTGCCGGTCATCCGGGTCTCGGTGTACTAGTTTAGACGAGCGCACATGGATGTGCGACCGTTTGCAACAGGCACCAGAGGGTCGAGATTGCGTGCTGAGTGTTGACCCTAGTTAGCAAAAGCTAGTTTCAACAGCCTATTGCCGATAGCATTAGATGAAATACATTTTCTGAAAAGAGAATCGCGATGGCCAAATATTATGAGCACCCAACTCAGTATTCTGATGAAGAGTGGCAGGCGCGTGTTCAGCTCGCGGGGGTGTATCGAGCATTTGCGCACCTGAAGTGGGAGGAGCTCATCTACAACCACATCTCTCTGCGCGCACCAGGGGGTGCGGATCACTTTCTGATCAACCCCTTTGGCCTGCACTACTCCGAGATCACGGCATCTAATCTGGTTAAGGTCGATATCGACGGGAATATCATCGGACACTCTGACTGGCCGATTAACCCAGCCGGTTTTACCTTCCACGGCGAGATCCACAAACGCGTTTCTAATGCTCATTGCGTGATGCATGTGCACACCACGCCGACCATGGCGGTTTGCTGTCTGGATGAGGGGTTGAGCTTTACCAACTTCTACTCAGCTCAGCTCTACGGCAAGATCGCTTATCACGACTTCGAGGGGATTACGGTGCATGCCGATGAGGGCGAGCGTATCTTGGCCAGCGCAGGTGACAAGCAATTGTTACTGCTGCGTAACCATGGGCCGGTAGTCATCGGCTCCACCTTGGCGCAGGCGTTCTCATTGATGTGGCTGCTGACGCGTGCCTGCGAAGTGCAACTGGCGACCAGCTCCATGGGCAAAGCGAGGGAGATCCCGGAGCAGGTACTGAATAACTGTGTACGTGATTCGCTCAACTTTAACCCGAAATACGGCGCAGGCGAAGATTCGCTTGCCGCGATGATTCGAATCGTTGAACGCCAGGATCCGAGTTTTAAGCGCTAAACCGAGGAGTGAAGATGAGCGATTCTCAACAGCTTGCCGAAGCCTGTCGCGATGCACTGAAACAGGGAGATGGCCTGATCGATCATCTGGGGATCCAGATAGATGCGGTTTCGCCGGGCACAGCGACACTGAGCATGCAGGTACAAGATTGGATGACCAACGGGCACGGCACCTGTCACGGCGGAATGATCTTCTCGTTGGCGGATAGCGCATTTGCGTTTGCCTGCAACAGTGAGAATGAACCCAACGTTGCAGCGTCTGTGGCTATTGAATACTTGAATGCGGCGCACACTGACGAACGGTTGACCGCTAAGGCGAGTCGCACGGCGCAGCGTGGCCGCACAGGTGTTTATGATATCCAGGTTGAGAACGAAGCGGGTGAACTGATCGCGCTGTTTCGGGGTAAATCACACCGTTTGAATGGAACGATTCTCACTCCTATGTAGGAGCGCTGTACGCGCAGCGTATTGCGCGAAAAGGACAGCTTCTATTTGTCGGCTGCAGCAGGTCGCGAAACAGCGCTTTGCGCTACATCGCTCATTCATTTGCAACGCTAGATGCAATCAAAACGCTGGTAAAAACTGTGATTCGGTCCAGGCATCGGACCCATCGCCGATTCGAGCGAATCCCCTAACCAGCGCTCTGTAGCTGGTGTAAGCCGGTGATAGAGGTTCCTGCAGAGCTGGTGCGCACTATGCCCCGACCAATTTTTCGGAAGCATAGCGTCCGGCAGCGAGGGGTCACGAAGCGCCAACTTGCGATACTCATGGATCATCAGTGTACGAGCCATAAAGGCAGATTGAGGTTCGAGGTTCTCGCGCGACTTGATCTCCTGCCACAGCTTATGAAAAACCTGCACAAAGCTCTGATAGCCCTGCTCAAGCTCTTCGAGATTCCAACCCTGATGGACCAGAGCCTGCATTGCGGGATCTGCCTTCGTGCCTCTGCTTTCGGTTACTGACAAAACGACCCGATTGTCTAAACCCATCTTACGCACTAGCGCTTCGACACTGGCGGATTCAATCGATGGGCTTGCATAGAGCGAGCTGCCAAAAGGGCCGAAACCGAGTAACTGCAGACGCTCTACAATCAGCTTGCGCTCTTCAGTGCTCAACAGATGCAGATTTACCAGCAACCAGCGGCCATCCCAACTGGTCTGGGCACTGCCGTAGACGCGTCGGAAGGCGTCCTCGAATCGCTGATGCCCGGAGTCGCTCAGTTGGTAGTAACTGCGCCGCCCCACCTTTTCGCTAGTCAACCAACCATCTTTAGCCAAGCGGAAGATCGATGTACGAACCAGACGCTCGTTTATGCCAAAGGGTTCAAAGAGCTTAATCAGACTGCCAAGCCAAACCGAACTCGAGCGCGGTTCCAGTGCATCACCCCAGACACTGATAATGAGCGAAGAAGCACGCAGCGGCGTCTGCTGCTGAAAGTGTTCTAAGAGCGATGCCAGGCTGGCGGGTTGATACATTAACTAACCTTAGTTGATCTTGATGGAGTCCAGTAAGAGTAGGGCTAGAGCAAAAGTGATACAAGATTTATTGTTTTTGAGATTGAATTGTATCTATTTTTAAGCCAATCTTGATTGATCGATTAGATAATTATAAAAACCGGAGCTCAGAGCGATGGCCTTTGAACACATTCTATTCTCGGTCGAGGAGGGTATTGCCCGAATCAGTCTTAACCGACCCGAGACGCTCAACTCATTCCACAAGGCGATGCACCTTGAGATGTACCAGGCACTCGAACAGGTTAGCCAGGATTCAAGCGTGCGCGTGTTGCTTCTCAGCGGCGAGGGGCGCGGCTTCTGCGCTGGACAAGATCTTTCCGATCCACTGGTAAAACCGGCCGATCCCATGCCAGATCTGGCGCCCGTTATCGAGCGTTTCTACAACCCCATGCTGGAGAAGCTCAGCAACCTACCTATGCCAACCATCTGTGCTGTAAACGGCATAGCGGCAGGTGCCGGCGCGAACATTCCGCTCGCTTGTGATTTTGTTATCGCGGCACGTTCGGCCAAGTTTATTCAGGCGTTCTGTAAGATCGGGCTGATACCTGACTCGGGTGGAACCTGGTTCCTGCCGCGTTTGGTCGGCATGGCGCGCGCTAAACAGCTGGCGATGCTTGGCGAACCTTTGAGCGCCGAGAAAGCTCTAGAATGGGGCATGATCTACTCAGTGGTTGATGATGAGGAACTGCAGGCAGAGGCGACCAAACTGGCGACTCATTTTGCTAACCAACCTACTCTAGGTTTAGCCTTGACCAAACAGGCGCTTGCAGCTAGCCAGACTAACGATCTGAGTGCGCAGCTTGAACTGGAGAAGCAGTTACAGAGTCAGGCCGGCGCTTCAGCTGATTATCGCGAAGGTGTTATGGCCTTTATAGAGAAACGTCCTGCGCAGTTTAGTGGCAAGTAGTTGAGGAGAGTGATGATGAACAAATTAAACGAATTCCGTCCTGACCGCCTTGATCCACTAGAGACTGCATCGGTTGATCAGCTACGCGCCACGCAGCTGTTACGTCTGCAGTGGAGCGTGCAGCACGCTTATGACAACGTACCGATGTACAAACAGCGCTTCGATGAAAAAGGTGTACACCCCAGTGATATCAAACAACTAAGCGATATCGCAAAGCTGCCATTTACCTACAAGAGTGATCTGCGTGATAACTACCCCTACGGTATGTTTGCAACGCCGATGAATCAGATTGTTCGTCTACACGCCTCAAGCGGAACCACCGGGCAACCAACCGTTGTCGGCTACACCCAGAACGATATCGACACTTGGGCCGAATTGATGGCGCGCTCGATTCGCGCTGCCGGCGGCAAACCGGGTGACAAAGTCCATGTCTCTTACGGTTACGGCCTCTTTACTGGCGGCTTGGGCGCACACTATGGTGCCGAACGCCTCGGTTGTACGGTAATCCCCATGTCCGGCGGACAGACAGAGAAACAGGTGCGCCTCATTCATGATTTCGATCCGGATATCATCATGGTCACCCCATCCTACATGCTTAATATCGCGGATGAGATGGAGCGCCAGGGCGTTGATCCACACAGACTGAAACTGCGACTGGGGATCTTTGGCGCCGAGCCTTGGACCAACGACCTGCGTCAGTCGATTGAGCGTCGACTCGATATTCGCGCGACTGACATCTATGGCCTGTCAGAAATTATGGGACCAGGCGTGGCGCAGGAGTGCGGCGAAACTCAGGACGGCCCAACCGTCTGGGAGGATCACTTCTACCCCGAGATCATTAACCCTGAAACCGGCGAGCCTGTCGCGGACGGTGAGATGGGTGAGCTGGTGTTCACCACACTCACAAAAGAGGGCCTACCAATGATCCGCTACCGCACGCGCGACCTGACTCGATTACTACCGGGTACAGCTCGCCCGATGCGCCGTATTGATAAGATCACGGGCCGAAGCGATGACATGATGATTATCCGTGGGGTTAACGTCTTCCCGACGCAGATTGAGGAAGAGGTGGTTAAGATCCCGCAGTTCTCAGAGAACTACGAGATTCACCTGACGCGCGAAGGCAACCTCGACAATATGAACGTACATGTGGAGTTGCGCCCGGATGGGGCTAACCTCAGCACCGCAGAGCAGCAAGAGCTGGTCAGCCAGCTTAAACACCATGTGAAATCTTCAGTGGGTATTAGCGTAGCCGTCACCCTGCGCGACCAAGGCACCATCGCCCGCTCTGAGGGTAAGGCAAAACGCGTCTGGGACGAGAGAAACAGCTAACTCCCGTGACCCAGCAAGCCTGATCAAACTGTGATGCAGATTTTTCAGGCTATTTTTTCGATTCAATATGATACAAAACTTACTAATTAAAGTTACTTTAGGTATCATAAATGCAGTTTAATCAGGAGAGCCGACTGATGTATGCACAGATGGTAGAGACCGGTAGCAAGGGTGTTCGTGACCTGGAGTCGATGTCCGAGCAGGAGCGCGCCTTCCAAGAGCGCATTGACGCGGATATCAAAATTGAGCCGAAAAACTGGATGCCCGAAGCGTATCGCAAGACACTGATTCGCCAGATCTCACAACATGCCCACTCAGAGATTGTTGGTATGCTGCCCGAAGGAAACTGGGTGACACGTGCGCCGACACTCAAGCGCAAGCTGCAGTTGATGGCGAAGATTCAGGACGAAGCTGGCCACGGCCTCTACCTCTACTCTGCGATGGAGACACTCGGTGCCGATCGCGATGAAGAGGTGCAGAGAATGCACGAGGGTAAGGCGAAGTACTCCAGTATCTTCAACTACCCAACACTGAACTGGGCCGATATGGGTACCATAGGCTGGTTGGTTGATGGAGCGGCTATCGTCAACCAGGTCCCACTGCAACGCACCTCTTACGGCCCCTATGCACGCGCGATGATCCGTGTCTGTAAAGAGGAGAGTTTCCATCAACGCCAGGGTTACGAAATCCTGCTGCATATGATGACGCATGGTAATGATGCGCAGAAGGCAATGGTGCAGGACTCCATCAACCGTTTCTGGTGGCCCGTGCTGATGATGTTCGGCCCGTCTGATGCCAACTCGCCTAACTCGGCGCAGTCGATGGCGTGGAAGATTAAACGCCACTCCAATGATGAACTACGTCAGCGCTTTATCGACCAGACGATTCCTCAACTGAAGATTCTTGGCTGTACCGTCCCAGACCCAGACCTTAAGTACAACGAAGAGACAGGTCACTGGGAGTTTGGTGAGATCGATTGGAGTGAGTTCTACGAAGTGCTCAAAGGCAATGGTCCGTGTAACAGAGAACGCGTCGCTCAGCGCAAAAAGGCGATCGATGAAGGCGCCTGGGTGCGCGAGGCGGCAATCGCTCACGCGAAGAAAAAACAACAACGTAACGCTGCGTAACCAGCAGGAGAGTATCGATGGCTGACTGGACCCTTTTTGAAGTATTTGTGCGCAGCAAACACGGCCTTAACCACAAGCATGTCGGCAGTGTACATGCTGCTGATGCTGAGATGGCGATCGAAAATGCGCGCGACCTCTACACCCGCCGCAGCGAAGGCGTGAGTATCTGGGTGGTTCCATCTACCGCGATTACCGCCACAGCTAGCGATGAGAAAGAGGCACTGTTCGATGCCGCTGATGACAAGGTCTATCGTCATGCCAGCTTCTACGAACTGCCTGACGAAGTCGGACACATGTAAGGCGAATCCGATGCAGAGATATGATGATTTAACCGAACTCCTGCTCCAGCTGGGTGATAGCGCCATGGTGCAGGCCCAGCGCCTGTGTGAACTGGTCGGCGGTGCGCCAGCCCTCGAAGAGGAAGTTGCGCTGATGAACGTTGGCCTCGACCTCGTCGGGCAGGCCCGTAACTGGTTGGAGTACGCTGCCGAGCGTATCAACGATGGCCGCACGGCTGATGACCTGGTATTCCACCGTGATCAATCAGATTACCGTAACCTGCTGATGGTAGAGCAACCCAACGGTGATTTTGGTGTCACGATGGCGAAGCAGTTCCTGTTTGATAGTTGGCACTACGCCATGTTGCAGTCACTCAGCAACTCCAGCGACGAGCGCATGGCGGCTGTCGCGGCTAAATCCCTCAAAGAGGTGACCTACCACCTGCGCCGTTCAAGCGAGTGGGTAAAACGGCTGGGGGATGGAACGGACGAGAGCCATATCCGCATGCAGGCCGCCATAGATAAGGTGTGGCACTACACTTTTGAGTTCGCGATGCCGGCTGAGTATCTAGCGCAACTCGAGGCAGACAGGGTTGTTCCCGATGCCAGTAGCCTGCATCAACGCTGGATCGGTACGGTTACTCCGGTTTTGAGCGAGGCGACTTTAAATCAGCCCGAGCCTGCCGCGCGCAACTATCTGAGCGGCAAAGACGGTCTACACAGCGAAAGCCTTGGTTACATTCTGGCCGAGATGCAATTCCTGCCGCGGGCTTACCCCGATGCCAACTGGTGATCTAATCGCCAGCGACCAGCCAGCCGCAGATACACTAGCGATCGAGCGCGCTTGGCAAGTGTTAGACGAGGTTATGGATCCAGAAGTACCCGTGATCAGTCTGACTGATCTGGGCATCGTCCGTGAGATCGAGTGGCGTGCAGGCCAGCTTCGTGTGGTACTCACACCCACCTACTCCGGCTGCCCAGCGACCGAACATATCGAGCAGAGTGCCAAAAACGCTCTGACCGGAGCAGGTTTTGAGGCGGTACAGATAGAGCAGCAACTCGCGCCCGCCTGGACCACCGACTGGATTACTGAGCGCGGCCGCGAGCGCCTTAAAGCCTACGGCATTGCCCCACCAGTCGGCAGTGCCGCCAAGCCAAGCTTCGACAAGATTATTGAGTGCCCGCTATGTGGCAGCAGCAACACTAAAGAGATTACCGAATTCGGCTCTACTGCCTGCAAAGCGCTCTATCAATGCAACGACTGCCTTGAACCCTTCGACTACTTCAAGTGCATATAACGAGGTTTATCGCGAATGAGTCACTTCCACAGTTTGAGCATCGCCGACCGCCGTCAGGAGACACGCGATTCAGTATCTCTCGCGTTCTCAATTCCTGACGCTCTGCGCGACAACTACCGTTTTCATCAGGGGCAAAACCTGACCCTGAAAGCGCAGATCAACGGTGAAGAGGTGCGTCGTTCCTACTCAATCTGCAGCGGGGTTGATGAGGGTGAGTTGCGTGTGGCGATCAAACGCGTTGCCGGCGGCCTCTTCTCCAACTTCGCAAATGATCAACTGCAAATTGGCGATACCATTGAGGTGATGGAGCCAACCGGGCACTTCTATATCGATATTGATCCGCAGCGCCAGGGTAGCTATCTAATGGTTGCAGCAGGTAGCGGCATCACCCCAATCCTGTCGCAGGTGAAGACCATTCTGACGCAGGAACCGAAATCGAACATCACCCTTCTATACGGCAACCGCGCGACCGGTTCGACCATGTTCCGTGATCAGCTTGAGGATCTGAAAAACGCCTACATGGGGCGCCTTAATCTGATCTTCGTCTTCAGCCGCGAACAGCAGGATATCGATCTCTACAACGGTCATATTGATGCGCAAAAGTGTCAGGCACTGTTTAGCCGCTGGATTGATGTTAAAGGGCTAACTGCGGCCTTTATCTGCGGCCCCCAGCAGATGACTGAGACGGTCAGTGAAGAGCTTATTAAAGCGGGCACACCCAGAGAACGCGTGCATTTTGAGCTGTTTGGCGCACAGATAGACGGCGCTAAACAGGCGGCCCGTGCTGAAGCGGCCCAGCGCGAAACACATATCTCAGAGATTGAGGTGATTCGTGATGGCCATCGCCGGACCTTTGAACTGGCGCAAAATAGCCAGAACCTGCTGGATGCTGGTAACGAACACGGTGCTGAATTGCCCTTCTCGTGCAAAGCGGGCGTCTGCTCAACCTGTAAATGCAAGGTAATCGAGGGTGAGGTAGATATGGATGTCAGCATCGGCCTCGAGGACTACGAGGTAAAAGCCGGGTATGTCCTCTCCTGCCAGTCCTACCCTATTTCCGATCGCGTTGTACTGGACTTCGACGAGATCTAACAGACAGCCTGATGTACGCAGCCTATTCACTCAGCCTTTTCAAAATAACGACAAAAGAGAGCTAAAAACCATGTCATCGACCCCAACACTGCAGAGCTTCATTGCCGGCGAGTGGATCGGATCTAGTACCAAGCAGCCACTCAACAGCGCGATCACCGGCGAAACGGTCTACTACACCCATGAGGAGAGCCTCGATTTTGGCCAAGCTGTGGATTTTGCCAAGAGCACTGGCCACAAATCCCTGCTGCAGATGGATTTTCAATCGCGCGCCTCGACGTTGCGCGCGCTCGGCAAGTACCTAGTCGAACATAAAGAGACACTCTACGCGATATCGGCTCATACAGGCGCAACACGTGCCGATAGCTGGATCGATATAGAGGGAGGTACGGCGACGCTGTTTGCCTACGCCAGTATGGGGCGTAATCAGCTGCCATCAGGCAACCTGATCCACGAAGGCCCCGCAACCCAACTTGGAAAAATTGGTCAGTTCTTCGGCTCGCATGTACTGGTCCCGCGCCAGGGTGTGGCGGTGCATATCAATGCGTTTAACTTCCCGATCTGGGGCATGCTGGAGAAGTTTGCACCCAACTTTATTGCAGGGATGCCGTGTATCGTAAAACCAGCCGCCCAAACCAGTTACCTCACTGAGGCGTGCGTGCGATTGATGCAGCAGTCAGGTCTACTGCCTGAGGGCGCACTTCAACTCGTGATCGGCGGTACAGGCGACCTGCTCAACCGGCTTGAAGGCCAGGATATTGTTACCTTTACAGGCTCGGCCATCACAGCCGCAATGTTGCGTGCTAATCAGAACCTGATTAATCACTCGATCCCCTTTAATGCCGAGGCGGATTCACTTAACTGTGCGATGCTGGCACCTGATGTAAAACCAGAGGACCCCGAGTTTGATCTCTTCGTTAAAGAGGTTGCGCGCGAGATGACCGTTAAAGCGGGACAGAAATGTACCGCGATCCGTCGCATCCTAGTACCGGAGAATCTGATCGATCCTGTAAGTGAACGCTTACAAGCACGACTAGCCAAGACGACTGTTGGCAACCCTGCGGACGAATCCGTACGCATGGGCGCCCTAGCCTCTGCTGATCAGTGCGCTGATGTTTCACAGAAGCTAGAGCAACTTAAACAGAGCAGTGAAGTTGTCTTTGGTCGCGGTGCAGACTGCGCTCCAGAAGGTGTAGACGCGGCCGCTTTCTTCGAACCGACATTACTACTCAACACTAACCCTCAAGCCGAGGGTGGCGCACATGATATCGAGCCATTCGGACCAGTCAGTACTTTGATGCCCTATCGCGATACCGCAGAGGCGCTGGAGCTTGCAGCCCGTGGCAAGGGCTCACTGGTCACAACGCTGGTAACACGCGATCCACAAATCGCAGCTCAGGTGGTGCCGGCGATAGCCGTATGGCACGGACGTGTGCATATCCTCGATGAGCGCTCCGCCAAAGAGTCGACCGGTCACGGCTCACCCCTACCGATGCTTAAGCATGGCGGTCCAGGGCGTGCGGGTGGCGGCGAAGAGCTCGGCGGTATCAGCGGCGTGAAGCATTATATGCAACGCAGCGCAATTCAAGGCTCACCGACCATGCTCAGCGCAGTGACCAACGAGTATATTCGTGGCGCGGATCGAGTCGAGAACCCGATTCACCCCTTCCGCTTTAACTTCAATGAGCTGCAGATTGGACAGACCCTGCTGACCCACCGCCGCACTGTGACTGAGGCTGATATCGTCAACTTTGGTTGCCTCTCGGGCGATCACTTCTATATGCACTTTGATGAGGATGCCGCGCGCGACTCAATGTTTGAGAAGCGTATCGCGCATGGCTATTTCGTGCTGTCTGCAGCAGCCGGTCTGTTTGTGGACCCGGGCGTTGGTCCTGTACTGGCGAACTACGGCCTGGATACCCTGCGTTTTGTTAACCCAGTAGGGATTGGCGATACCATTCAGGCGCGCCTGACCTGTAAAACGAAGATTGATCAGGGCAAGACAACACCCAAAGGCGATCCGGTTGGTGTTGTCAGTTGGGATGTTGAGGTAACTAACCAGAATGGTGAGCTTGTCGCCAGCTACGATATTTTAACGCTCGTGCAGAAGGCGGGCTAAGACAAAGGTCTAGAACCAAAGATAATTAGTTGTACTTCACAACAATGTTGTAGTACAACAGTACCACTGTCAGATAAGCTGACGTGAATAACAATTACAAAGCACCAGTGAAGTAGTAACGCAGTGAAGACACCGGAATTAAAACCCTTCGCTACTCTGAAGGTTGAGATTGCACCGCCACAAGAGATCGGTGCTGCGCAATTCGGCACTCGCCGAGTGATTCCCATTATCGGTGGCACCGTGGTTGGTGACGGCTGGCAAGGACGCGTATTGGCTGGCGGAGCTGATTATCAGCGTATCGTTACACCTCGCCTAGCTGAACTCGATGCTCGCTACGTGCTCGAAACGGACGAAGGTGAAACCATCTTTGTTGCCAATCGCGCACTGCGTGCAGCCAGTGAGGAGGTAACCGCCAACATCATGGCTGGTGTACCGGTCGACCCCGACCAAGTCTATTTCAAATGCACCCCTATTTTTGAAACCTCAGCGGAACGCTTTCAATGGATTACCGAGCGCCTGTTTATCGGCACCGGCATCCGTCGTCCTGACTGCGTTGAGCTGATGTTTTTTGAAGTGCTTTAACTGTTTGATGAGATATCTGAGGAGAGCTCAACGTGACCAGAGCTGAGTGGTTGGACCAACATTACCCGGAACCTGGCCCGTTGCGATGGATCGCTTTTGGTCTAGAAATGGTGGCTGCGGCCGGACTCTTCTTCTTGATGATCCTGACTGTTGCCGATGTTGGTGGGCGTTATCTATTCAACAATGGTGTTGATGGCGCTTTTGAGATCACCCAGTTGGGGCTGGCCATTATTATTTTCGCCGAGATGCCCGTCGTTACCTGGCGTGGCGGTCACATTCTCGTTGACCTACTCGACAATATCCTCGGCCCCAAACTGGTTCGCCTGCTATCAATGTTTGCCGCGCTCGCGATCTCAACTTCTTTTTACGTAGTCGGTGTTCGCATCTGGCAACTCGGCGCTCGTAAGCTGCGTCGCGGCGAAGTGACCGAGTATCTCGAGCTGCCGGTCGGCTACCTCATCGAGTATATCGCCATCATGAGTTGGTTCACTGCCTTGGGCATGATCACGTATGGCATGTACCGCATCATCAAGTCAGCGAAATAAGGAGCAGATAACATGGAAGCTGTCGTTATTGGTTTTGCTCTTCTAATTTTCCTGATTCTTGTCGTGCGTATGCCGATTGCCTTTGCTATGGCAATTGTCGGATTTTTTGGCTTTGCGATTCTGCAGGGCCTCACGTTTGAAAACATGTTCGACTTCCGCTGGAAAGCCTCGCTAACACTGGCATCGAACCGTGTTATTGAGACGGCGCAGGAGTACGGGCTATCAGTGGTACCGCTGTTTATCCTGATGGGTAACTTCGTAACGCGATCCGGCCTATCTCACGAGCTCTACAACGCTGCTTATACCTTCCTCGGCCATCGTCGCGGCGGTCTGGCGATGTCGACCGTTGTGGCCTGTGGTGGTTTCTCAGCCATCTGTGGCTCGAGCCTCGCAACCTCAGCAACAATGGCCAAAGTTGCGCTGCCACCGATGCGTAAATTTGGCTATGCAGACTCTTTAGCAACCGCTTCAATTGCTGCCGGTGGCACCTTAGGTATCCTCATTCCCCCTTCAGTCATTCTCGTTATTTATGGCCTTCTGACTGAAACCAGTATCCGCGAGCTGTTTGCCGCCGGCTTCATTCCGGGTCTCTTGGGCATCATCCTCTATATGGCTGCCGTGCGCTGGGTCGTTATGCGCAACCCTAAATCAGGCCCCGCTGGCGAACGTTCGACCTGGGCAGCGCGCATCAGCGCACTCAAAGGCATTTGGGGTGTACTGCTGCTATTCACTATTGTAATGGGTGGTATCTATCTGGGTGTATTCACACCGACAGAAGCGGCTGGTATCGGTGCAGCAGGGGCCTTCGTTATCGCTCTTGGTCGTAAAAAGCTGACACTGGTCTCAACTTACGAAGTACTCTCTGACACAGCGCGCACCTCCACCATGCTATTCGGTGTCATCATCGGTGCGCTGATCTTCTCGGACTTCATTAACCGCGCGGGCCTACCAACCTTCCTGTTGGAATTTGTGCAGTCACTCGATGTCTCCCCGATGGTCGTTATCTTGGTGATTCTAGGGATCTACATCCTGCTGGGCATGGTGTTTGAGAGCCTATCGATGCTGCTGTTGACCGTACCTGTGCTCTACCCTCTGGTGGACAGCCTCGGTTTTGACCTTGTCTGGTACGGCATTGTGGTTGTGGTTGTCACCGAGATCAGCCTGATTACACCACCTGTGGGCATGAACGTCTTTGTATTGAGCGCCGTGCTGCGAGATGTACGCACCGGTACCATCTTTAAAGGTGTAACTCCCTTCTGGTGTGCGGATATTGTTCGCTTGGCGCTAATTGTCGCCTTTGTACCGATCACTCTATTTTTGCCGGAGCTGCTCTATCGCTAGCGGGTTCGACTAAGGTGCAGTGGAAGTGACTCGTCGAATCCCTTCTACTGCTTGATTGACTATAAAAATAACTCCACGAGGAACATAGAAAATGACTAACCTGAAATTGAAAGTTCTTGGCGCTGCTGTTGGTGCTGCAATCTCTTTCAACGCGATGGCCGAAACAACCATGCGTGTTGCAACCTGGCTGCCGCCGACTCACCCGCAGAACTCTGTTGCTATGCCTGCTTTCGCAAAAGCAGTTGAAGAGGCGACTGAGGGTCGCGTTAAAGTTGTGATCGAGAACTTCCAGGGTCACCCAAAAACTATCTACTCTTCAGTTGAAGATGGCATCATTGACGCTTCATGGGGCGTAAACGCTTACACTCCGGGCCGCTTTTCACTGACTGGTGTTGCAGAGATCCCTGGCGAAACAACAAATGCCGAAACTGCTTCAGTTGCACTGTGGAAAGTTCAGCAGGAGTTCTTTGCAGACGCGAACGAGTACGAAGGTCTGGAACTGCTGGGTATGTGGGTACACGCTCCAGGTGTAATGCACACTAAATTCCCTGTAAACAGCCTGGACGATCTGAAGGGCAAGAAGATCCGTCTTGGCGGTGGTATGGTCAATGACCTCGCTGCGCGTCTAGAAGTCACTCCAGTGGGCGGCTCAGCACCCAGCTCATACGAAAAACTGCAGCAGGGTGTTGTTGATGGTACCTTCCTGCCAATCGGTGAGCACAAGTTCTTCAAACTCTCTGAAGTGGCTAACCACCTAACAGTATTCCCAACAGCGCTGTACACCACTGTATTCAGTTTCGTTGCGAACCCAGAGTTTATGGAAGATCTGGATCCTGCAGATGCAGCAGCTATCCGGGCAGCGATGGGCGAAAACCTATCTCGCACCCAGGGTAAAATCTGGCAGGATATGGACGCTATCGGTATGACTCATGCCAAAGAAGTTGGTACCAACATCCACATGGTTGATGTTTACGAGAAGCTCGCTGTTGACATGAAGAACACTATGAAAGGTCTGGACAAAACCTGGGTTGAGTCTGTCGCTGATCGTGGTGTAGATGCTGAAGCAGCACTAGCAGCCTTCCGTAGCTACCAGTAATCTCTTTGAGATTAAGCGGCACCCCTGCTTTGACAGGCGTGCCGCTTTTTTATGCTTCTCCTATTAAGCTATCGCTATGTGACAGGTGATCCTTATGGCAATGAACTCAAATTCTGAACAAGCACTTCTAGCAGGGATGATCGAGAACGCTCAAACGAATGTGCCGGTCACAGCCACACCACTCTCCCGGCTGCTCGATTACGTTATTTTGAGCGCAGAGAAAGGTCGCGTAGAGATGGCATTGACACTCAGCGAGCAGTTCACGCAGGGAAACGGTGTGATACAGGGCGGCGCTGCAACCATGGCACTAGACACGGGCCTCGCCTATGCCGCGCTATCCTCACTTGAAGCCGGACAGACGGTGATCACTGTGAATATGCAGACGCAGTTCTACCGTCCGGTCTACCCTGGCAGACAGCGAGTGCGGGCTTGGATTGATAAACCTGGCCGCAACCTACTCTTTTGTATTGCTGAACTGATTGACGACGAAGATCGAGTGCTGGCGCGGGCGGAATCCCCACTCTTAGTCACAGAATTGAATTAGGGTACGAGTGTTGTACGCAAAGCGTATTAGGCGACCAAAAAAGGGCCGCTACCTAGTACAGTAGCGGCCCTTTTTTACGGGTTCAGCACTCACTCAAGCACTCTGCTTGAGCTCCTCCTCGTCCTGATAGCTATCGATCGACGGACAAGAACAGACGAAGTTACGATCACCGTAGACGTTATCAACGCGGTTTACCGTAGGCCAATACTTCGCATCCAAACGCACGCCAGCCGGCGCAACGGCTACTTCGCGACTGTATGGACGATTCCACTCAGCCAATAGATCAGACTGGGTGTGCGGAGCATTCACCAGAGGGTTGTTTTCCAGCGGCCAGATTCCCTGCTCTACCTGCGCGATCTCAGCACGGATGCTAATCATAGCGTCACAGAAACGATCAAGTTCCGCGAGAGACTCAGACTCAGTCGGCTCAATCATCAGTGTGCCCGGTACAGGGAACGACATCGTTGGCGCATGGAAACCGTAATCCATCAAGCGCTTAGCCACATCCTCTTCAGAGATTCCGCTCGCCTCTTTTAGATCACGAATATCGATAATACATTCGTGCGCAACGCGTCCTGCATGCCCGCGATAGAGAACTGGGAAGTGCTCTTGTAGACGGTTGGCGATGTAGTTAGCTGACAGAATTGCAGTCTCCGTTGAGCGACGCAAACCCTCTTGGCCGAGCATACGATTGTAGAGCCAGCTGATTGGCAAAATCGCAGCTGAGCCATAGGTGGCTGCAGATACTGCACCGTTCTCAGCTGCGAGACCTGCAATCGGACTCACCTTATGGTTTGGCAGATGCGGCGCGAGGTGCGCTTTAACACCGATAGGCCCCATACCTGGGCCACCACCACCGTGCGGAATGGCAAAAGTCTTGTGCAAATTCAGGTGAGAGACATCACCACCCACATCACCTGGCTTAGCCAGTCCAACCATCGCATTCATATTGGCACCGTCGATGTAGACCTGGCCACCACGCTCGTGAATAAGGCCACAGATCTCGCGGATCTGTTCTTCGAATACACCATGCGTCGATGGGTAGGTCACCATCAGACAGGAGAGTTCGGCGGCATGCTTATCCGCTTTTGCTCGCAGATCTTCAACGTCAACGTTACCCTGCTCGTCACAACCCACGACGACGATACGCATCCCCATCATTGAAGCGGTAGCAGGGTTAGTGCCATGTGCCGAAGAAGGAATCAAACAGACATCACGCGCGCCCTCGCCGATAGAGGCCTGGTACTTACGAATAGCCAACAGTCCAGCGTACTCACCAGAAGCGCCCGAGTTAGGCTGCATCGAAACCGCATCGTAGCCGGTAATCTCGACCAGCTGATCCTGTAGCTGACCGATCATCGTCAGGTATCCCTGCACCTGATCACGCGGCGCGAACGGGTGAATATTGGCGAACTCTGGCCAGGTGACTGGAATCATCTCAGTCGTCGCATTGAGCTTCATCGTACATGAGCCCAACGGAATCATACCGTGCACCAGCGAGTAGTCTTTGTTTTCGAGACGCTTCATGTACCGCAGCATCTCGGTCTCACTCTGATATGAGTTGAATGTTGGATGCGTCAAAATCGCATCAGTGCGACGCTGATCCGCCTGAATTCCAGTCGCAGCGCCAGCTTGGATTTCGGCATCAATGGCGGAAAGATCTAAACCATTTGGCGTGCCGGCAAAGATTGTCAGTAGCTCATCGACATCCGCCAGTGTGGTGGTCTCGTCCAGGGTGACGCCGAGTGTCTCACCGTCAATCCATCGCAGGTTACAGCCCGCTTCCAGCGCCCGATCATAAGCCGCCTGAGTCATTGAACCGGTCTGCACCTGCAGCGTATCGAAGTAACTATCGTTGCTCTTGATGCTCAACGCCTTCAGACCTTTAGCCAAAATAGCAGTCAAGCGGTGAACGCGTTCAGCGATGCGACGAAGACCTTCAGGACCGTGATAGACGGCGTAAAAGCTTGCCATATTGGCCAACAGTGCCTGCGCGGTACAGATATTGGACGTAGCCTTGTCACGGCGGATGTGCTGCTCACGCGTCTGCATCGCCATACGCAGCGCCTGTTTACCTTGTGAATCTACCGATACACCGATGATACGACCCGGTACTGAGCGTTTTAGCTTTTCACTGGCAGCAAAGAAGGCAGCGTGCGGACCACCAAAGCCCATCGGCACACCAAAACGCTGCGAAGAGCCCAGCACGACATCAGCGCCCAGCGAACCGGGTGACTTCAGAAGCACAAGCGCCATAGGATCAGCGGCGACACAGGTCATTGCATGCTGGGCTTTAGCCGCAGCAATGACTGACTCTAAATCGGTAATATTGCCGTAGGTGCCTGGGTACTGAACCAGCGCACCGAACACATCATGATCCGCGAGTTCATTAGCTTTGCCGATAATTAAAGTGAAGCCAAAATACTCCGCACGGGTGCGCAACACATCAATTGTCTGTGGATGCACATCGTCAGCGACGAAGAAGTTGTCGCTCTTCTTACGATTTGAACGCTTGCACAGAGTCATCGCCTCGGCAGCAGCCGTAGCCTCATCCAATAGCGATGCGTTCGCCAGATCCATTCCGGTCAGGTCCATCACCAGTTGCTGGAAGTTCAGCAGTGATTCAAGACGACCCTGAGAGATCTCTGGCTGGTAGGGAGTGTAGGCCGTGTACCAACCTGGGTTTTCAAGAACGTTACGCAGAATGACAGAGGGTACCAACGTATTGGTGTAGCCCATACCGATGTAGCTTTTGTTGACCTTGTTCTGTTTGGCCAAGGCTTTGAGCTCTTCCAGAGCCGCTTGCTCCGTAACTGACACACCGGTTGCTAGAGGCGTCGCCTGGCGGATCGCCGCTGGCAATGTCTGGGCCATCAACCCTTCAACGGAGTCGACACCCAGTGATTCGAGCATAGTCGCTTCGGCAGAGGCGTCTACACCGATATGGCGAGCGATAAATTCCTCGCCATTTACTAACTGTTCGATAGAGAGAGACTGTTCACTCATGATAACTACTCCGTGATCTTATTCTTCGAGGGATGCCAGGTAATCCGCTTCTGACATCAGCTCGTCAAGTTCGCTTGGATCGCTCAACTTTAGCTTCAAGATCCAGCCATCTGTGTAGGGCTCGCTGTTCAGCAGTTCAGGGGCGTCCTCAAGCTCAGTGTTCACCTCGATCACCTCACCACTAACCGGTGCGTAAATATCGGACGCGGCTTTAACCGATTCAACTACGCCAAATTCGTCACCTTGGGAGAAGGTCGCGCCCACTTCAGGCAGCTCTACGAATACAAGATCGCCCAACGCCTCTTGCGCGTGATCAGAGATACCCATGCAGACCACGTCATCACCCTCGAGGCTGATCCACTCGTGCGATGCTGCGAATTTGTAATTAGCCGAAACGCTCATTTGAAACTCCTAAACTGCTTGCCTGATTAACAGGCAACTACATTAACTGCCAGACCACCCAAAGAGGTCTCTTTGTAATTGGATTGCATATCTCGACCGGTCTGCAGCATGGTGCTGATCACCGAATCCAGAGACACTAGATGTTTTCCGTCGCCACGCAGCGCCAAACGCGCCGCATTGATCGCTTTAACTGCGCCCATAGTATTGCGTTCGATGCAGGGAACCTGGACCAATCCGCCAATCGGATCGCAAGTCAGACCGAGATTGTGCTCCATACCAATTTCGGCCGCGTTCTCAATCTGCCCAACTGTTCCGCCCAACACTGCGCAAAGACCGGCTGCAGCCATCGAGCAGGCGACGCCAATCTCGCCCTGACAGCCGACTTCTGCTGCCGAGATTGATGCATTGCGCTGATACAGCAGCCCAACAGCGCCAGCGGTCAGTAGAAACTCAGCTATCCCCTCGTCAGTGGCTGCGGTAGAAAACTGCAAATAGTAGTTCAGCACGGCCGGTATAACCCCAGCAGCACCATTTGTCGGCGCGGTCACTACGCGCCCGCCTGCAGCATTCTCTTCATTGACCGCCATCGCGTAGAGGCTCACCCAATCCATCATTTCGAACTGATCTACACTGCCTCGTCTTGAGCGTTCGGTTAACTCTTTGAAGAGTGCTGGGGCACGACGACGCAGTTTTTGCGGCCCAGGCAATACCCCGCTGGACGCACAACCACGTTCAATTGCACTTTGCATCACATCCCATATCTTCATCAGCTGTGCATCGATATCGAGCCCTGGATGTAAGGCTGCTTCATTGGCGCGCATTAGTTGCGCGACGCTCAAGCCGTTCTGGTCGCATAGCTTCTCTAGTTCAATCGCATTAGCGAAGGGGAAAGGCACATCGGGAAGAGTCGACTGGGTCTGCTGAAGAACTAGCTCGTCACGGCTACAAACAATACCGCCCCCGATGGAGAAAAAGGTGCTCTCATGCAAAACCATGCCGTTACTATCAAAAGCGAGGAAGCTCAGGCCATTGGCATGTTCCGGGAGAAAGGTCTGTTTATTGAAACAGAGATCAGTCTCTACGGTGAATTCCACTAACGTACTTCTACCCAGCTTGATCTGCTTAGTGGCAGCAACAGCGTCCAGCAGGCTGGCAACATTCGCCGGATCAATTAGATCGGGACGCTCGCCCAGCAGGCCTAAAATGACAGCAGAATCGGTCGAGTGCCCTTTACCGGTCAGGGCCAAGGATCCGAACAGATCGACCCTGACACGCTTTACTTGAAGTAGCTCACCCGCAACGCTCAACTCGTCCAAAAACCTACGGGCGGCCACCATGGGGCCCACAGTATGTGAGCTCGACGGACCGATACCGATCTTAAATAGGTCAAACAAGCTAAGTGTCATGGTGAAACACCTCAATCTAGATTGCGCAAAATTACCACTCAAGCCTCTCTCAATCAATGAAAAAGTTTCTTATAGGAAATATATGATACTATCGAGGGAATTTTGGCTCAGATCGTCTCTTAATATTCTCCTAAGAATCATTTAAAGATAGACTAGCCACGAGATTTCAAGAGCTCGCAAAGGGCTTCCAGTGACCAACGGATGGTCAAATACAGGACAGCAGAATGAGCACGCAACCGCAGATGAAAATTACCAGCAACAATGTCGAATCGACGGTTCAACCCCTCGCTTTGGGTAAACGTGTTAAAGAGCTGCGTCTGGCACAAAATCTCACGCTAGAACAGGCGAGCCAACTCACTGGCTTGGCGCGCTCAACACTCTCAAAGATTGAAAATGAGCAGATCTCACCAACCTTTGCCGCCGTCTCAAAACTCGCACAAGGCCTCGGTATTGCTCTACCTCAGCTGTTTACAGAACCTAAAAATGAAAACATAAAACCCGCTCCCAGCGCGGGCCGCCGTGACATCACTCGTGCAGGCACAGGCAAGCCCCATCCCACACCCACCTACGAGCATGAACTGCTCGCTACGCAGTTATCCAACAAGAAAATGGTGCCGTTCAAAACCAGTGTCCACGCACGGGATTGGAACGATTACTCTGACTGGGTGCGTCATGAGGGTGAGGAGTTTCTCTATGTTTTAAGCGGCTCGATCATTCTCTACACCGAATTTTATGAGCCGATCGAACTCAACCAAGGCGATAGCGCCTACTACGACTGCGAGATGGGCCACGCTTTGGTTTCTACTAGTGAAGTAGACGCAGAGGTCCTCTGGGTGACAGCCTGATGACTCTTTTTTGATCAATTTTCACTTGCATCAGCAAAGGTGCACCGCTATTTTGTTTCCTATTGGAAACTTTCATCATTTGAACGAAACAGACATTTAGACTGTCGAGCGCAGGAGTAAACGATGAGCGAGCAGCTTAAACGCACGCCTTTATATGACCTTCATGTTGAGATGGGAGCCAAGATGGTGCCCTTCGCAGGCTACGAGATGCCGGTGCAGTATCCTCTCGGTGTGCGCAAAGAGCACCTTCATACGCGCGACCAAGCAGGCCTGTTCGATGTCTCCCATATGGGTCAGGTTCGTGTATCAGGCGAGCGTGCGGCAATCAGCTTTGAGTCAATCGTGCCGGTTGACGTTTGCGATCTACCCAAGGGTAAGCAGCGCTACGCGATCTTCACTAACGATCAAGGCGGCATCGAAGATGACCTTATGGTGACGAACTTTGGTGATCATCTCTACGTCGTGGTAAATGCTGCCTGCAAGCAAGCCGATATCGCCATGATGCAGGATAAACTCGATGCCGAAGTCGTTGAACTGGCGGATCGTGCCCTCGTTGCGCTTCAAGGCCCAGCAGCCGGTAAAGTCCTCAAACGCCTCTGCCCAGAGAGCGCCGATATGGTGTTCATGGACTCACGCTATCTGAGCGTAGAGGGTGTAGATTGCATCGTCAGTCGTTCGGGCTATACCGGTGAAGACGGATTTGAGATCTCAATCCCGGCAGATCAGGCTGAAGCGCTTTGCCGACTGATCCTGGCTCAGCCCGAGGTCGAACTGATTGGCTTAGGCGCACGTGACTCGTTGCGCTTGGAGTCAGGCTTGTGCCTCTACGGACATGATCTGGACCCCACTACAACCCCCGTAGAGGCCAGTCTGCTTTGGGCTATCAGCAAAGTCCGTCGTGCCGACGGTGAGCGTGCTTACGGTTTCCCCGGCGCGAATATTATCTACCAGCAGATAGCTGAGAAGAACTACAGCCGCAAGCGTGTCGGTTTGATCGCTCTGGGCAAAGCGCCCGTTCGAGAGGGTGCGACGCTGCTTAACGCTGACGGAGCGCAAATTGGCGTTGTTACCAGCGGAAGCTTCGGCCCGACAATTGAAAAGCCGATTATGATGGCCTATATCGATCCGGCCTATGCAGCTGTCGATACTGAAGTCTTTGCCGAAGTACGTGGTAAACAGCTTCCACTGCAGGTGTGCAAAATGCCGTTTGTCGAACAGCGTTACTACCGCGGCTAGATCTCAACCAAGCATCACTCTAGCAAGCCGCAACAACCGTTGCGGCTTTTGCATCTATTCGAAGATCGGCGAGCTCAATTCATCGGCAAAGTTACTCTGCAGTAACCGCTTAACCAATGTCTCAAACAGCTGCGCCGCCGGCGTTAAAGGTACGCCCCGCACACGCACAATACCAAGCTTAACGAGCGGCGGAAGCGGAGTGATATTGAAAGGGACAACACCACTGCCCGATTTGGGATCGGTGATATAGCGCGCCGGAGCCAGACCAATCAGATCAGAGTGACGCATCATCTCCAGCATGATCTGTGGCGAAGTACACTGCACAACCTCTTTAGGCCGTCCTAACCCCTCTGTTTCGAGCCAGTCTAGAAAAGCGTTTGAGCTGCTGCCCAGGGTCTGATTGAGAACCCAGGGCGCCTCTAACAACTCACTCCAGCTGTTCGCTCCCGCCAAAGGATGCCCCTCACGTCCGGCAACTGCATTGAGCACATCAGCTAAGGGGTCAAATATCAATTCGCTGGGGAGCGCTGCCTGCGAGGCGATAGCCACGCCAAAGTCGAGCCGCCCCTCAATCAATCCTGGCACAATACTAGTGAGCAAACCCTCGGTGAATACCAACTGCGCATCTGGCATCTGCAGTTTAAATTGGCGATATATATCACCCAGAACCGTCGCAGCCACAACCGGGGTAATCGCCACAGCGACCTTGGCGCCTTTACCAGCACTGATCTGACGCACCTCCTGCTGGGCGCGTTCGATGGTCTCAACGATTAGGCGAGCGCGTTTTAGTAACGCCTCGCCGGCAGGAGTAAAACTGACACCGCGATAACTACGATTCAGAATCTCTGCCCCGAGAGACTCCTCCAGCTCCCGCATCGCCCGAGTCAGGGCGCTCTGGCTGGTGTTCATCAACTCTGCCGCGCCTCTAATGGAACCCGTATCAGCAATTTTGACCAGTGCAAGTATCTGCTGTTGCTTCATTTTAGTGACACCAAATTTAGATCACCTAGTTGCTTTTGAGTCTTTTGACAGATCATAGATGAGATACATTGGCGTTACAAACAAGAAAAACTCATTGAATGATTATGACCAAATACGAGCTACCTACAGAGTTAATGCGCGAATGGCGTCATCAGATTCACGCCAACCCAGAGCTTGGTTTCGAAGAAGAGGCGACCAGCGCGCTGGTTCGTGACCTTCTGACAAGTTGGGGCTACGAAGTCACTTCAGGCTTCGCGATCACCGGTCTGGTTGGCCAACGTGTTTTCGGAGACGGTACCGGCCCTAAAATCGGTATTCGCGCTGACATGGACGCCCTTCCTCTTCAAGAGGAGACAGGCCTCCCCTACCAGAGTCGCAATCCTGGAAAGATGCACGCCTGCGGTCATGATGGACACACGGCAATTCTGCTTGGCGCGGCGAAAGCGATATCAGAACTCGATGTCGATGGATTCAACGGCACGCTAAACCTTATATTCCAACCCGCTGAAGAGGTTGGCGGTGGCGGTGGCGCACAGCGCATGATGGAAGACGGACTATTCGATAAGTTCCCATGCGATCTGATATTCGCCCTACACAACTACCCTGGCGTTCCAGTGGGCAGTCTGGCATTCCGTCCGGGTCCATTCATGTGCTCATCGGATCTTGTAAAGCTCACCTTTAAGGGGAAAGGCGGTCACGGCGGCCTACCTCACATGGCGATCGATCCGACTCAGCCACTGGCCGGCACCATCATCGCCCTGCAGAGCATTATAGGACGCAATATTGATCCAATGCATACCGGCGTAATCAGCGTCGGAAAAGTACATGCGGGCCATAGCTACAACATTATCCCAACTACAGCCGAGCTTGAGCTGAGCGTACGCGCACTTCAACCCAAGGTGCGTGAAACACTTGAAGCGAGAATTCGTGAACTGGCCGACTTTCAGGCAAAGTCGTTCGGCTGTTCAATCCAGATAGATTACAAGTTTGGATACCCCGTCCTAGTGAATGACAGCGCGGCAACCGAAGAGATTATCGCAGCTGCATCCAAAGTATTCAGCACGGCAGAGGTTGATGCACAAGCACTCCCTCTGACCGGTAGCGAAGACTTCGCCTACATGTTGCAGCAGGTACCTGGGTGTTACCTGCTGATCGGCAACGGTGATAACGGCCACTCCGGTGGCGAACGTGTTGGGCCGTGCAGCGTGCACAATCCACACTATGACTTCAACGACGAATCGCTCTCTACGGGTGCTCAGCTATGGCTGGCACTCTGTGAGCATTTTTTCCACGACCAAAACCGATAGAATCTGATCGAGAGGACTGACCTATGAACCTAAAAACAAAAATAGTAGGCGGTGCAGCACTAACAGCGCTAGCAACCACACTATCATTCAACGTAAACGCAACGACACTGACAATGTCTAACTGGGTACCACCGGCGCACTTTGTCAGTGGCATCCTGAAAGATTGGGCTGAAGATGTTAACGAAGCGACCGAAGGTCGCGTCACTGTTCGCATCCTGCCAAAAGCTGTTGGTAGCCCACCACAGCATTGGGAACTGGCACGTAAAGGCGTTGCTGACATCACCTGGGGTAACTGGACATACGAACCAGAACGTTTCAAAGCTGTATGGTTTGCAGAAGTGCCATTCACCGGTGACAGTGCTGAAGCTTCATCACAGGCACTCTGGGATACGTACAACACGCATCTGGCGTCAAATCCGGTCTTTGACGGCGTAAAAGTGCTAGGTGTAGGCACACTGGGCCCTGGCGTTATCAACCACGGCACTGCTGAGATGTCTAAACCTGCTGACTTCGAGAACCAGAAGTTCCGCATGGGCGGTCCGATCCAGAAAGTTCTGATCGAAGGTCTAGGAGCTATTCCAGTTGCGGCGCCAGCCACCAAAGCCTACGAAATGCTAAACAGCGGCGTTATCGATGGTTCACTCCACCCAATGGAGTCCGTAGTTAACTTCCGTGTTGACGGCGTCCTGAACCACCACACTAAGATCCCGAATGGCTTCTACGATGCGGCGTTCTTCCTCGCAATGAACGAAGGCAAATGGAACACGCTGTCTGCTGCTGATCAGGAAGCGGTAATGGCAGTATCTGGTGATGCATTCGCGCGTCTTTGGGGTTCAACCTTTGACACTCAGAGTGCTGACGCTGAGGCGAAACTGAAGGCGGAAGGTCATCAATTCCATGCACCTTCACAGGAGTTGATGGACATGATCATCGCTTCTCGCCAAAAACTGCTTGAAGAGTGGGCTGCTGAAGCGAAAGATTTCGGTGTTAACAGCCCATGGGAGGTCGTTAAGTACCACCGTGAGCGTTACGAGTCTTACGCTACTAACTAAGCAATACGACTAAAATTGCGGCTACCTTGGTAGCCGCTTTGCAATATGGGGAAGTGCGATGAGTACTTTAATTAGCAGGTTGTTCAAGGTGATTGAGGTTGTACTAATCCTATCACTACTTGCGATGGTCCTACTGACCTTTGCTGATGTTATTGGACGGCGTTTCTTTAATGCTCCGATCTACGGCGCGCATGACCTCACTGAACACCTAATGGCAATCATCGTCTTCTCCGGCTTACCACTGTTGACTGCGGCTCGTGGACACCTCTGTGTCGACCTACTCGACCGCTTTCTGATGCGCGACTCCATGCGCTGGTGGCACTTACTTATCCAACTGCTGGTAGCAGCCGTTTTAGGCCTGATCGGTTACCAGTTTATCGTCGCTGCTAAAGACGCCGCAGACATCCTAGAAGTAAGCCACGAACTGCTGATTCCGCGCGCTTACATGTACTACCTATTTGCTGTTGGCGCTTTTGCAGGCGCCCTGGCGAGTCTACTTCCAGCGCGTCGCCACAACGATGTTCACACGGAGGAGGCGCTATGACTCTGGGTATAATTTGTCTGGCTGCGGTACTACTACTCGCATTTTTGCGCGTACCTCTGGCCTTCTCTCTAATGACCGTTAGTTTTTTCGGTATCGCTTGGGATTATGGATACTCAACCTCAATCACCATGCTATCGATGACAATTTCTGACGCGGTATTCTCCTATGACCTAGCGGTTGTACCGCTATTCATACTAATGGGAAACATCCTATCGAAGACCGGAATAGCAGCGGACTTGTTCCGCGCAGCTAACGCTTATCTTGGCCACATCCGCGGCGGTTTAGCACTGTCTACCATGGTAACTTGCGCCGGTTTTAGCGCGGTTTGTGGATCAAGCCTAGCGACCGCGGCCACCATGTCAAAGGTCGCCTACCCAAGCATGAAGAAGTACGGCTACTCAGACTCGCTCGCGTCAGCCTCGATTGCCGCAGGTGGCACGCTTGGCATCCTGATTCCCCCATCGATCATTTTGATGATCTACGGCATTCTGACGCAGACCAATATTGGTGAGCTGTTTATTGCCGGCGTTATCCCCGGCCTGCTCGGGCTCGCCTTCTATATGCTCGCGATCTACGTCGTGGCGATCCTGCGCCCAGAACACGCTCCGCGAGGCGAGCGTTCGAATGCGGCTGAGAAGGTCAAATCCCTGAAAGGTGTATGGCCCTTCTTTGCGCTGTTCCTGCTGATCTTTGGCGGCATCTACGCCAAGTTTTTTACCGCGACTGAAGCTGCAGGTATGGGCGCAGGTTTCGCGTTGATTATTGCTCTGCTGCAGAAACGCATGACCTGGGAGAGCTTCAAACACATCTTCCTTGATGCGTCATTTACATCGGTGATGCTCTACTCAGTACTCTTCGGTGCAATGTTGTTTGCCAAGCTTGTATCCTTCTCAGGTCTAGCAGAAGGGATCCTCGCAGCCGTCGAAGCTTCGGGGCTGAGCGGTTTCGAACTGATCGCGATCATTATGATCATCTTCTTACTACTTGGCTGTGTGATGGACTCACTAGCGATTATTCTAATCTGTGTACCACTGTTTGTACCGATTGTACTCGCTAACGGCTTCGATCTGATCTGGTTCGGCATCATCGTCGTTGTCGTGACTGAAATCGCCCTGATCACCCCGCCGATTGGTATGAACGTCTTTGTACTTAAAGCGACGCTACCCAACGTCTCCTTTGCGGCAATATTCCGCGGACTGGTGCCATTTATCTCTGTCGATCTTGCCCGCCTGATACTGCTGATCGCTGTACCGAGCCTTTCCCTCGCGCTTGTGGAAGCGATGCGCTAATCCGTTTTAAGCTCCTTATAGGCCGCTTTCGAGCGGCCTTTTAGTTGTAAAAAATTATTATTTTCAATGACTTATTTTCATACTGTTTAAAAAACAAACTGTTGCCTTCTTTTTAAACATGCACTATAGCGCATCTTACGACTTGACCGGGAGAGAGCGCTAAGCACCTATCGCCCGCGCCGCCGAAGGAGCATTTGCCCCCGCAAACTCTCAGGTAAAAGGACCGGCAAGTTGAATGACATCCGAAGAGCGATCTGTAGCACTTTTCAGATCCACCGAAGGAGCAAGCGCTGTAGTCAGGGGACTGCTGTCGTGAATCTCTCAGGTACCATGACGGAGGGGGTAGCCGGACACGCTGGGCAAATCAGCCCGTCACTGTGGGTCCGCACGATAAGAGTGCACTTCTATGAAAACGATCGCTGTATTAGGCGCCGGTATCACCGGTATCACCACTGCTGCAAAACTTCACGAACAGGGCTTCAATGTAACGGTAATCGACCGTCAGCGCTACGCTGCGATGGATACTAGTTTTGCCAACGGTGGGCAGTTATCTGCTTCGAATGCTGAGGTGTGGAACACGTGGTCAACCATTCTGAAAGGGCTTAAGTGGATGCTCCAGTCAGATGCACCGTTACTCGTGAACCCCAAACCTTCATGGCATAAGATCAGCTGGATGCTCGAGTTTATGGGCAACATACCCAACTACGAGCGCAACACCATCGCAACCACAGAACTCGCTGTCGCCTCACGTGCCCACATGCGCGAGCTAGCTGCACGGTGGGGTGTAGAGTATGACTCATCAGACTGCGGAATATTGCATTTTTACTCTGAGCGAAAGGATTTCGAACATGCTCGCCGAGTGAACAGACTACTGGCTAAAGGCGGCCTCGAGCGATTTGAGCTCTCCCCTTCTGAGATCATCGAAAAAGAGCCACAACTGCGCGGCGACTTTGTTGGCGGTTTCTGGACACCCAGTGATTTCACGGGTGACATCCACAAGTACGCATTCGGCCTAGCGGAAGCGATCCGCAAAGCGGGCGTGAAGTTCATGATGGAGACAGAACTGGTCGATGTAAAAACCTATAACGATGGCGTTAAACTGACGGATGCCAGCGGCAACGCGCATGAGTTTGACGGGATTGTCGTCTGCTCCGGTGTCGGCAGCCGCGCGCTCGCAGCTAAGCTCGGTGATCGCGTTAATATCTACCCTGTCAAAGGTTACTCCATCACCGTGAACCTGCGTGACGAACAGAGCCAGCAGAGCGCTCCAATGCGCTCACTGCTGGATGACAAAGCGAAAATTGTGACCAGCCGTTTGGGCATCGATCGTTTCCGCATTGCTGGTACCGCTGAGTTCAATGGCTACAACCGTGATATCCGCGCGGACCGCATCAAACCACTCGTCGAGTGGTGTCAGCAATACTTCCCAGGTGTATCGACCGAGAGCGTTGTGCCTTGGGCTGGCCTACGTCCAATGATGCCAAACATGATGCCTAAGGTAGGGGCAGGACGCCGTCCAAATGTCTTCTACAACACGGGCCACGGACACCTTGGTTGGACGCTGAGCGCCGCAACTGCAGATATCGTGACAACTGCAGTGGTCCAAGCTTATCAGGGCAACGAGCAGATTAGTCCGCTTGCCGTTTAAGAAGAATTTATTGAATTGGAGAAAATTATGTTAACCGTTACACGTTTAGATATTGCCGATGCTAGCGTCCTTATCGAGGGTGCTCGTATTAAAGCTCAAGAGATCGGCGTCCCTATGTGTATCTCAATTGTGGATGAGTCCGGCAACCTTATTGCGTTTGAGCGCATGGATGGCGGCAAGATCACCAGCGTCACAATTTCGCAAGACAAAGCGTTTACCGCGGCCGCCGCGAAAAAAGCAACGCATGAATACAATGCTGTATGCCAGCCAGGATCGTTGGTATTTGGTATTCATACTGCGCTGGGTGGTCGTCTTTGTGTTGTCGGTGGCGGTCTGCCAATCGAACATGATGGTCAGGTGGTTGGCGGTATCGGACTGAGCTCTGGCACCCCTGCGCAGGATATGGAGTGCGCGCAGGCCGGCATAGATTACTGGCGCTCTCAGCTTTAATCATCGCTTCAAGATCAACGGGGAGTCCGGCACACTAAAGAAATCAGTCGCGTCAGCGACCGTTCCGCCGGACAGCCTCTCACTAGCAATCATCCTCGCCGCTTCACCTGACACTTATATACCAAATAATTATAATTATTGTTACTTTTAATATTTTACTGTTATATAACCCTTCAACATAATCGCTTCACTAATCAACCGGAGGGATCCCGAAATGAAATTCTTTTCAACCATACTCTTAGCTCTAAGCTTTGTATTCGCAGGTACTGTAGCCCAAGCTGACTCTGGATATGCCAAGCAGAAAGTGGTTTATCACGTTAACTACAACGACGCCAAACGCTCAATCGGTGCAATGCGTAATGCACAAAACCATATCAATGCGTTGGGTGACGGCAACTACGAGATCCAATTCCTACTCCACGGTAATGGTGTCGAGCTTCTTCGCTCAGTCGTTAATGAAAATAGCGATGCCGCGGGCCGAGTTGACTCACTTCGCGCTCAGGGAGTGGAGTTTAAGATCTGCGCCAATACGCTCAAAGGCCGCAAAATTGCACTCGAAGATCTCTACTTCGCTGATAACAGCGACGTTGTTCCGTCCGGCGTAGCTGAGATCGGTAAACTGCAGCAGGAGGGTTTTGTTTACTTGCGTCCATAGGCGACAAGCGATAAACACCTGTTCTTGCTCAAACAGGGCGACTTCTCCAGTCGCCCATCACTCACAAAATAACACAAATTCATCGAAGCTCTGGCGGTCTGAACGCAGGCTATTGATAGCTGCATCAGCGTCAGCGTAGCCAACGGCCATTCCGCAGGCGAGCATTAACTCCTCGGGTGGCTGTATCTGTTTTGCGAGAGTTTGGTGCAACCCGGTCCAATAGCCTTGGGCACAGGTCGCGATGCCGCGCTCTTCAAACAAGAGCATTAGGGTTTGGATAAACATACCCAGATCCATCCACTGCCCCTGACTCATACTGCGATCGATGTAGAAAAAGAGTCCCAAGGGTGCCCCGAAAAGCTCAGCATTCTTGGCAAACTGCGCAAGGCGACCTGCCTTATCAGAACGCTCAACGCCGATGGTTTTGTAGAGTGCTTCGCCCACCTCAAAGCGCAAAGTGCGGTAAGGCTCTTTCAGTGGGGAGGGATAGACAAAGTACTCAGGCTCTTCCCAACCTTGGGTTGTGATTCGCTCAACGGCATCACGCTTGAGGCTCTCCAACTTTTCTCCCGACACTACAAAGACTCGCCAGGGTTGAAGGTTTCCGTTCGACGGCGCTCGAGCAGCCAACTGCAAGACTTCTCGCACAAGCTCGGCCGGCACAGTCTCCGGTTTGAAAGCTCGACACGTTACTCTCGATTGAACAGCCTGTGTAACTTGCATGAGGACTCCAGAGAGAAAAAAGTTGTAGATACAATTACTGTATTTGTCAGTTATTATATCTGTCAGTGTTTTATAGCGGAACAGCAGTATGACGCATTCTGAAATGAATCAAGAGAACGACCGAGAGCAAGAGAGACTCTCACTTGGATCGATGGAAGACCTGTTGGCCTACCGTCTGCGTTCAGCTCAGTATCTGCTGTTCACCGTCCACTCTGAAATCTTCAATCGCTACAGAATTACCCCAGGGCTATACGGTATATTGATCGCCATTCGATACAACCCAGGATGCAGCCAAATAGCCGTATGCAACCGGCTAAATATCGACAGTTCAGCAATGGTTACGGCACTCGATAAGCTACAGAAACTCGGTTTCGTGGAGCGCCGTCCATCACCGAACGATCGGCGTCAGCGCGCACTCTATATGACTGAGCAAGGTGATGCGGCGATGCAGGAGATCGAGACCGAAGTAGCCAAACAGGAAAAATCCCTGCTGACAGAATTCTCCGCCGGCGAGCGCGCAACCCTAATGCAACTGCTTGAGCGATTTGATCGCTAGGGGATCAGTATCAAGCCTGCTGCAGCGGTAAGCGCTAAGGCGGTAAAGCGCGCCAGCCACTTGGCGTTATCATCTTTGGACAACATACGCTGCAACCCTTTCCCACCTGAAGCATAAGCCACAATCGCCGCTATCTCGATCAGGATAAACGTCCCGCCCATAACGGCGACTTGGGGCGCTACCGGCTCGGCTGGCTGAATAAACTGCGGGAAGAACGCAGTAAAGATCAGAATCAACTTAGGATTCGTTGATGCGATCAGTGCCTCGGCTTTAACCATCGCCCACATACTGCTCTGGTTCCCATCCACACCAGAGAAATTCACACGCGCGCTAAGCGTCTGCCAAGCCATGTAGAGCAGATAGGCGGCCCCAGCAAAACGCATCATGTAGAAGGCGTTTTCGCTCATCGCCAACAGCGCCTCAAGCCCTATTGCCAACAGCACCAACATGATCACCATAACCGGCAAACGCGCTAAGCCAGCGATAGATGAAGCCGTTATACCCACGCGCGTACCATGGACTAGCGCAATCAGGTTGTTAGGGCCCGGGAAAAAGTTCATACCGATACAGGCGGGTAGAAACACCCACCACTGAGCTTCGTTCATTAAAGCACCGAGAGAGTTCGAGGATTAATTACGCTGACGCTGGGTGAAGTGAGGTAGGGTGACCTGGCGCCACACTGAGAGGATGCGCAACGCGAAGGCCGCACCCATAGCCGCGAGCGCGACCCAGCGATTGGCATACCCGACATACCACTCCAATGCCAGATAGACAGCAGCGCCGAAAATAGCACAGGTTGCATAGAATTGACTATCAGGGCGCAGCACCAGTGGAATCTGGTCGGTCAAAAGATCGCGGATCATGCCTCCTGCCACACCGGTAACGACCGCCATCGTGACAGCAACAATGGGTGCCGCATCGAGCGCCAACGCTTTTTGCAGGCCGATAATGGCAAATAATGCGAGTCCGGCAGCGTCTAAAACCAGAATCATTCGCCGTGGAGAGTGGAGGTAGCGTGACCAGAAAAACGCGAAGATAGAGGTGCCAACGGCAATCTCAAGGTAGAGGGGATTTTCAACCCAGACGAGTGGATAGGCACCTAGAGTGACATCGCGAATGGTACCGCCACCCAGTGCGGTGACCATTCCAAGAACAATCACACCAAAGAAGTCGATGCCACGACCAGCCGCAGCCAACACTCCGGTGATGGCGAATACCGCTATACCGACGTAGTCAGCAGCGGTGATGAATTGCTCATAGGTGAAGGGCCAATCGTACATTTGGGCGACTCGTAATGGGTTCAGACCCCTTTTTATACTAAAAAGGGGTCTGACCCCAACCAAATCTCAGGTTTAAATGCGCGCCAACGCCCGCTTGGCTGCATCGCTTAAGCCTTCACCACCCGCCGCGAGGTGGTCGCGAATCTGTTGCTTCATACCGCGTGACCAGAAACGTTGAAGGTGGCTGGCCACGGCTTTATCACACTCTTCCTGCGACTGATCGTGTGGCAGGTTTGCGGCGATCTGATTCGCCATTGAGATCATCGATGTAAGTTGATGAGATTCCATTATCTTTTTCCTGTGGGGTCAGACCCCTTTTTAGCTGTTCTTTTAGAGAGAGGTCTGACCCCGTGTGTAGATCGTGTGCTTACCGTTGCGGGCAAAACCCACCAAGTTCATGCCGGCTTGCTGAGCGAGTTTAACTGCCAGCCCGGTTGGCGCCGAGATGCAGACTAGATTCGAGACATTCGCTGCAGCGCATTTATGGATAACCTCGTAGCTGCCACGGCTCGTCATCAATACAAACCCCTCACGAGGATCAACCGAATTGAGCGTCATCTCACCCACTAGTTTATCCAACGCATTGTGCCGGCCGACATCCTCAAACAGATACACCAGACCTCCCTCTGTGTTGCACCAGGCTGCACCGTGAACGGCTCCGGTCTGCTGCTTTAGAGACTGGTTAGCCGTTAGGTTCTCTAGACCCTGTTCAATGGCTGTTGGGGCAATCATAGCTAGTGGTTCAACTCGATTAATCGGTCGAATTGCACCATCCAAGGATTCACTACCACAGAGACCACAGCCGGTACGGCCCGCCAGGTTGCGCCGCCGCTCTTTCAACTGATGCAAACGGCGTTGGCTAACTTCAATATCGACTTGCAGCCCAGGCCCTAGCTCTAACTCAACCTCAGAGGCCTCAATCGAGAAGACCTCGTCGGCTGATGCAACCAATCCCTCTGTCAGGCTGAACCCCAGTGCAAACTGCTCGAGCGCATCGGGAGTCGCCATCATCACCGCGTAGGAGATACCGCCGTAGACCAGTGCGACAGGCACCTCTTCAGCCAGAGCATCCTCGCCAAAGCGAATCTCTTCACCCTGACGCCAGCGCTCGACTGAGCGGATCTGAAAGTTGAGGGCCTTAGACATGCTCCTCGCGCTTCGCATCCGCCAGAAACTCTTTCTGTTTTTCGTCGAACTGACGGAACTGCTGCTGCCAGTTAGACTCACCGGTTACCTTGGTCACCTGCACCGCGGTTACCTTGTACTCCGGACAGTTGGTTGCCCAGTCGGAGTTGTCGGTCGTCACTACGTTGGCTCCCGAATTAGGGTGGTGGAAGGTGGTGTAAACCACGCCCGGCTGCATCCGATCAGATACGCGCGCATGAAGCACGGTTTCACCGACGCGACTGCTGATCGCCACCATATCACCGTCACTGATACCACGATCGAGCGCGTCGACTGGGTGCAGCTCGAGAATATCCTCGTCGTGCCAGTTCTGGTTTTCGGTGCGACGTGTCTGCGCCCCCACGTTGTACTGCGACAGAATGCGACCCGTTGTGAGCAGCAGTGGGAAGCGGCGGTTAGAACGCTCCTCGGTTGCGACGTACTCAGTAATGGCAAAGCGCGCCTCACCAATTGGGAAGCTCTCAACGTGCATCGTTGGAGTTCCGTCTGGAGCCGAGTCGTTACAGGGCCACTGAATCGAGCCGAGCTCTTCGAGTTTCTGGTAACTCACACCGGTGAAGGTGGGTGTCAGCTGCGCAATCTCATCCATGATCTCGGATGGGTGGCTGTAGTTCATTGGGTAACCCAATGCATTCGCCAGCCCCATAGTGGCTTCCCAGTCTGCCAAACCGGCCAGCGGCGGCATCACTTTGCGCACGCGGTTGATACGGCGCTCAGCGTTAGTGAAGGTGCCATCTTTCTCGAGGAAAGAGGAACCTGGGAGGAATACGTGGGCAAACTTCGCCGTTTCATTGAGGAAGATGTCCTGTACTACAAGACACTCGAGCGAGCGCAGTGCGGCTTCAACGTGAGCGGTGTTTGGATCCGACTGCGCGATATCCTCACCCTGTACGTACATGCCTTTGAAGGTGCCATCTAGAGCGGCGTTGAACATGTTGGGAATACGCAGGCCCGGCTCGTCATCCAGTTGAACACCCCAGACTGATTCAAAGCGGGCACGCACCACCGGATCAGAAACATGCTGGTAACCCGGCAGTTCGTGCGGGAAAGAGCCCATATCACAAGAGCCCTGTACGTTGTTCTGACCACGTAGCGGGTTCACACCTACGCCTTTGCGGCCGATATTACCGGTCGCCATCGCGAGGTTGGCAATACCCATTACCATGGTTGAGCCCTGCGAATGTTCAGTAACACCTAGCCCGTAATAGATGGCTGCATTATTTGCAGCGGCGTAAATACGAGCGGCATCACGCATCTGCTCTGCCGGCACACCTGTAATCTCTTCCGTTGCTTCAGGCGAGTGACGCACATCAGAGATAAACGCGCGCCAGCGCATGTAGGAGTCACCGTCCGTACGTGAATCAACGAACGCCTTGTCTTCCAGACCCTCAGTAATAACAACGTGCGCCAGTGCATTGATCAGCGCAACGTTAGTACCCGGACGCAACTTAAGGTGCTGCTCTGCCTGAATATGCGGGCTGCGTACCAGATCAGTACTGCGTGGGTCAGCGACGATAAGCTTGGCACCCTGACGCAGGCGCTTCTTCAGCAGCGAACCGAATACCGGGTGGGCGTCTGTTGGGTTGGCGCCGATCACTATCACGGCATCAGCATAGAGCACAGACTCAAAGGTCTGGGTACCAGCAGATTCACCCAACGTAGTTTTAAGACCAAAACCCGTTGGCGAGTGACAGACACGCGCACAGGTATCGGTATTGTTGTTGCCGAAGCCGGCGCGAATCAGTTTCTGAACCAGGTAAGTCTCTTCATTGGTACAGCGTGATGAGGTGATACCACCGATGCTATCGCGACCGTGGGTCTGCTGAATGCCTTTGAGTTTGGCTGCAGCAAAGTTAAATGCCTCATCCCAAGAGACCTCTTTCCACGGCTGGTCGATCGAATCACGCACCATCGGCTTGGTGACACGGTCTTTATGGGTTGCGTAACCAAAGGCGAAACGGCCTTTAACACAGGAGTGGCCCATGTTCGCCTCACCACCTTTGTACGGCACCATACGAATCAATTCAGAACCTTTCATCTCTGCCTTGAACGAACAGCCAACACCACAGTAAGCACAGGTTGTAACCACTGAGTGCTCAGGCTGTCCCTGGTCGATAACTGACTTCTCCATCAACGTGGAGGTTGGACAGGCCTGCACACAGGCGCCACAGGAGACACAGTCCGAGTCCATAAAGGTCTGTTCGGTACCGGGGCTCACCTTAGATTCAAAACCACGACCGCTGATGGTCAGCGCAAAGGTGCCCTGCACCTCTTCACAGGCGCGTACACAGCGTGAGCAGACGATACATTTACTGGCATCGAAGCTGAAGTAAGGGTTGGAGCTGTCGGTTGGAGCATCCAGGTGGTTCTCACCGTCGAAGCCGTAGCGCACCTCACGCAGACCCACAGCACCCGCCATATCCTGCAGCTCACAGTTCCCGTTTGCTGGACAGGTGAGACAGTCGAGCGGGTGATCGGAGATGTAGAGCTCCATGATGTTACGGCGCAGCTTGCCCAGACGCGCATTCTGCGTCGTCACCTTCATACCCGCCTCTACTGGCGTGGTACAGGACGCTGGCGTGCCACGACGCCCTTCAATTTCGACCGCACATATACGACAAGAACCGAAGGCTTCGAGGTTATCGCTGGCACAGAGTTTAGGAATCTGAATGCCAATTTCAGATGCTGCACGCAGGACTGAAGTACCCATGGGTACCACAACCGTCTGACCATCGATCTCTAGGCTCACAAGCTCAGTAGACTGACTCTTAGGCGTTCCGAAGTCTTTGTCGAAGTCACCTTTGGCATCAAAATATTGAACGCTCATGCCGATACCTCTTCATTTTGGGTTGCCGTATCACGGCTGAAATCTTCACCGAAGTGACGCACTGCACTCATAACTGGGAAAGGTGTCATACCCCCCATCGCACAGAGTGAGCCATCCACCATGGTTTCACATAGATCCTGCAACAGTTCCATATTCGCTTCACGGTTCTGATTGGCGCGAATGCGATCGATCACCTCTACACCGCGGGTAGAACCGATGCGGCAAGGGGTACACTTACCGCAGGATTCCGCGACACAGAACTCCATAGAGAAACGCGCCTGCTCAGACATATCCACAGTATCGTCGAACACCACTACTCCGCCGTGGCCCAGCACCGCCTGCTGTGCGGCAAAGGCTTCGTAATCTAGCGGGGTATCCCACTGAGACTCAGGCAGGTAAGCGCCCAGAGGCCCGCCCACCTGTACTGCGCGCATTGGGCGACCGGTATATGTGCCGCCACCAAAATCTTCGAGCAGCTCTTTAAGACTCAAGCCAAACGCGACCTCAACCAGACCGCCGCGTTTGATGTTCCCAGCCAACTGGAACGCCAGCGTACCGCGAGAACGGCCAAAGCCGACATCAGCATACGCCTGTGCACCCTGCGCCAAGATAAACGGCACAGCAGCCAGAGTAAGGACATTGTTTACAATCGTTGGCTGACCAAAGAGACCCACAATCGCCGGCAGTGGTGGCTTAGCACGCACCATACCGCGCTTACCCTCGAGGCTCTCAAGCAGCGAGGTCTCTTCACCACAGATATAAGCTTTGGCGCCTAGACGCACCTCCAGATTAAAGGTGCGACCAGAACCGATGATATTCTCGCCTAGGTAACCAGCTGCTTCAGCGCGACTGATCGCCTCGTTCAAAATGCGGTGTGCATCAGGGTACTCAGAGCGCAGATAGATGTAGCCCTGCTGGGCACCAACAGCCAAACCTGCAATCGTCATCCCCTCAATCAACTGATAAGGATCAGCCTCCATCGCCAGACGGTCAGCGAAAGTACCCGAATCACCCTCATCGGCATTACACACGATGTATTTAGTTTCGCCGTCAGTCGGCTGGGCGTCATGAACAGTCTGCCACTTGATACCTGTTGGGAAAGCCGCACCACCGCGCCCACGCAAGCCGGACGTTTTCACTTCATCAACGATTGCCTGACCACTCATAGCCAGCGCTTTGACGAGACCTTCATAGCCGCCCTGCGCCTTGTAGCTATCGAGGCAGACAGGATCTGCTATACCCGCACGCGCAAAGGTGAAGCGCTGCTGGCGAGCAAGGTATGGAATATCTTCCGTCAGACCGAGGTAGAGCGGCGAATCTGTTGTGGCATCCAGCAGACCTGCGTTGAGCAGCGAGTCGATCTGATCATCCAGTACTGGACCATAGGCGACACGCCCTGCAGATGTCTCGACCTCAACCAGAGGCTCAAGCCAAAAAATACCGCGTGAACCGTTGCGCACCAATTCAAGCTCTATGCCCTTGGTTGCTGCAAAAATCTGGATGGACGCTGCGACAGCATCAGCGCCGAGAGCTTTGGCTGTGGAGTCCTGAGGCACATAAACCTTAACCATGGAGCACCTCCAACTTCTCCGTACGCAGCTCTTCCATCAGTGCATCGAAGCGCTCTGGAGTAACACGTGCATGGACACGATCGCCAATACGAACCGAAGGTGAACAGGCGCAGTTGCCAAGGCAGTAAACAGGCTCGAGGAAGATGGCTCCATCCCCTGTAGTCTGATGGTAGTCGATACCGAGCGATGCTTTTGCGTGTCTCTCCAGAGTGCGGCTACCCATCGCCTGACAGGCCTCAGCACGACAGATCTCGACATTGTGCTTGCCAACTGGGTGGGTACGGAACTGATGGTAGAAGGTGATAACGCCGTGAATTTCAGCACTCGACTGGTTCAGCGCTTTGGCTACCTGCCCAACCGCCTCAGGTGGAATGTACCCTAGCGTCTCCTGAATGTCGTGAAGTATAGGCAGCAGCGCACCGGGCTTGGCTATCAGCTTATCGATAGAGGCCTGAACCTCAGTGGTAATCTGCTCGGCAGTTAAAGGCATATTATGCCCCTCTAACTCTGTACATATATGCATATGTATTCATATTTATGCCGCAAAAACTAGGTTTGCGACTCGATAGCGCAATTTAACACTGTTTGAATGGGTTAAAAATATGTACTCTTGTGCATATGAAACAGATAAAAGTTGTACCCAATTGGGCGTTTAGTGACAGCGAGGGAAACCAACTCAATCCGCAGCTGTTCGACCTACTCCGGGAACTGCACGAGAGCGGAAAGCTCACCAACGCAACAAAGAAACTCGGTATCTCCTACCGCCACGGCTGGAACCTGATTCAGCGCTGGGCTGAATTTTTTGGCACACCACTCGTGGATATGCAGAAGGGGCGCGGCGCTAGCCTGACGAACCTCGGAGAAAAACTTCTCTGGGCAGAGGAACGTGTACTGGCACGTCTCGGTCCGCAGATGGAGTCACTTGCCTCGGAGTTAAATTTAGAGATCCACCAGGCACTACGATCGGACACCCCGGTTATCAATCTGTTTGCCAGTCATGGTTATGCTGTAGCGATGCTGCCGAACCTAGTTCAAGAGCTACAACTCAATATACAGTACATGCCGAGCCTAGAGGGCATAGCTGCTGTGGAGTGTGGAGACTGTCAGGTGGCGGGATTTCATCTTCCTGCGCAGCTATCTGGATCGCGTATCTACGCGGAATACAAAGAGAGACTGTCGAATCCAGATTTGCGTATTATTCGCTTTATCACGCGCCAACAAGGGTTGATGGTGGCTGCTGGCAATCCAAAGCAGATCAGATCGCTCCGAGATCTGAGTCGTGAAGACGTGCGCTTTGTAAATCGACAGGCGGGCTCAGGAACGAGCGCGCTTCTCAATGAACTGCTGGAGCGTAACTCTGTAGAGACTGGACGAATAAAAGGCTTCACCACCCGCGAGTTTACCCACTCAGCCATCGCCGCCTATGTTGCCTCCGGAATGGCAGATACGGGCTTGGGTGTAGAACCACCGGCGCGCCAGTTCTCTCTCGACTTTATTCCGGTAGCGAGCGAGCATTATCTGCTGATCTGCCTCAAAGAGACCTTGGCAAACCCTGCGATGCAGCGTTTTCTGAACGACATTCGCTCTGAGCGCTTTACAGATGGAATTCTGACGCTGCCTGGTTATAGCTGCGATCACTCGGGTGAGGTAATGAGTATCAGCGACTTGTTCGCTGAATTGGAGAATTAGAACCCACAAAAAACCTCGCCGCAGCGAGGTTCTTCTTAATATAGGTCTGATCAGAACGGAATATCGTCGTCAAAGTCATCAAAGGCTGGCGGCTGCTGGGCTGGAGCCTGTTGAGGCGCTTGCTGCGGCGCCTGCTGGCGTGGTGCCTGCTGCTGTGGCTGACCGTAACCTGGATCTTGGTTGTAACCACCACCCATGCCGCCTTCCCCGCCACGCGCGTCCAGCATCTGCATTTCGCTAGCAACAATCTCTGTAGTGTAGCGATCCTGGCCGTTGTTATCCTGCCACTTACGGGTGCGCAGTGAACCCTCGCAATAGATCTTGGAGCCTTTCTTCAAGTACTCACCAGCGATCTCCGCTAGGCGGTTAAAGAAGACCACTCGGTGCCACTCAGTGCGCTCCTGCATCTGGCCCGACTGCTTATCTTTCCAAGTTTCGCTGGTAGCAATGTTGACGTTGGTAACCGCACCACCGGAAGGCATGTAACGCACCTCTGGATCAGTCCCCAGATTCCCGACCAGAATTACTTTATTTACACCGCGTGCCATCCGTTCTCTCCGCAATATGGTTCAAAAATTTCGCTCTACTTTAACAGATCAGTGTTGATGAATCAGCCGTAAAATTAGCTGATTTTTGACTAGGGCCGCGTGTTATAATTTCGCCTTTGCCCGCACGACTGGAGCAGTAATGGACAAGATTCTCGTACGGGGAGCCCGTACGCACAACCTCAAGAATATTGACCTCGATATCCCTCGCGACAAGTTAATAGTGGTTACCGGACTCTCAGGGTCGGGCAAGTCCTCTCTCGCTTTTGATACACTCTATGCCGAGGGCCAGCGCCGCTATGTAGAGTCACTCTCTACTTACGCGCGTCAATTCCTGTCCATGATGGAGAAACCGGAAATTGACCATATAGAGGGTCTCTCGCCTGCTATCTCTATTGAACAGAAATCGACCTCGCATAACCCGCGCTCCACTGTGGGCACGATTACCGAGATCTACGACTACCTGCGCTTGTTGTTTGCCCGTGCGGGTGAACCTCGCTGTCCAGAGCACGATTTACCACTGAAGGCCCAGACGATCAGCCAAATGGTTGACCAAGTATTGGCGCTGCCAGAAGGCAGCAAACTGATGCTGCTTGCCCCCGTTGTGCAAGATCGCAAAGGCGAGCACCTACACACAATAAGCAATCTGCGTGCCCAGGGTTTCGTCCGTGCGCGCATCAACGGCATCGTCGTTGACCTAGATGAAGCCCCCGAACTCGACAAGAACAAAAAGCATCGTATCGATGTGGTTGTCGATCGTTTTAAGGTGCGCGACGACCTGCAGCAGCGCTTGGCTGAGTCGTTTGAAACGGCTCTAGAGCTTACAGACGGTATCGCTACGATCGATTGGATGGATGAGGGTGCAGGTGAGGAGATCATCTTCTCCGCGCGCTTTGCCTGCCCTAAGTGTGGTCACTCAATCCAAGAGCTTGAACCGCGACTATTCTCGTTTAACAACCCACACGGCGCCTGCCCGAGCTGTGATGGCTTGGGCGTGCGCCAGTACTTCGATCCTATCAAAGTGGTACATGATCCAAGTTTAACGATCTCTGAGGGTGCTATTCGAGGTTGGGACCGACGCACACTCTACTACTTTCAGCAGCTTAAAGCGGTTGCGGAGCACTACGGATTCGATATCGATACACCGTTTAAAGAGCTGAGCAAAAAGCATCAGGACGCTGTGCTTAAAGGCAGCGGATCCGAAGTGATCCCCTTTCGTTACCTAAACGACCGTGGCGATATCATCAGCAAATCACACCCGTTTGAGGGCGTACTGAACAACTTAGAGCGCCGTTATCGCGAAACCGAGTCGGAGATGGTTCGCGAGGATCTAGCCAAGTACCTCAACATGCAACCCTGTCCGAGTTGTAATGGCAGCCGTCTTCGCAAAGAGGCTCGACATGTCTTTATTGATGAGCGGACGCTGCCACAGCTAACACAACTACCTATCGGAGCAGCTAAAGCCTACTTCGAACAACTTGTGCTAGAAGGCAAACAGGGTGAGATCGCCGAGAAGATCCTCAAAGAGATTCGTGAGCGATTAAGCTTCCTAGTTAACGTAGGGCTCGACTACCTCTCGCTCGAGCGCAGCGCAGACACGCTGTCAGGCGGTGAAGCACAACGTATTCGACTCGCAAGCCAGATTGGCGCTGGCTTAGTTGGCGTTATGTACATCCTCGACGAACCGTCGATAGGCCTGCATCAACGTGACAACGAGCGCCTGTTGAACACCCTGGTGCACCTACGCGACCTAGGCAACACGGTTATCGTGGTTGAGCATGATGAGGATGCGATCCGCAGTGCAGATTACATCGTCGATATAGGACCCGGTGCAGGCGTGCACGGCGGCGAGGTTGTTGCTGCCGGGCAGTATGATGACATCATCAAGAGTGAGCGTTCACTGACTGGGCAGTACCTGAGTGGTTCCCGTGCAATTGAGATTCCAAAGGAACGGCACAAAGCCGATCCGAAGAAGCAACTCAAACTTCTGGGAGCCCGTGGCAACAACCTTCAAAACGTTGACCTTGAGATTCCTGTCGGCCTATTCACCTGCGTAACCGGTGTATCAGGTTCAGGTAAATCAACACTGATCAACAATACGCTCTACCCGCTCGCGGCAACCGAGTTGAACAAGGCGACCACCCTGACACCAGCACCTTACAACAAGATCGAGGGGCTCAACCATTTCGATAAGGTGATCGATATCGATCAGAGTCCGATTGGACGCACACCGCGATCAAACCCGGCAACCTACACCGGGATCTTTACGCAGATTCGCGAGCTATTCTCGGGCACTCAAGAAGCACGCTCGCGCGGCTACAAACCAGGGCGCTTTAGTTTCAACGTCAAAGGTGGACGCTGCGAAGCCTGTCAGGGCGATGGTGTAATCAAGGTAGAGATGCACTTCCTTCCGGATATCTATGTGCCTTGTGATGTGTGTAAAGGAAAGCGCTACAACCGCGAAACCCTTGAAGTGATGTACAAAGGGAAAAATATTCATGAGGTTCTCGATCTAACGGTAGAGGACGCACTCAGCTTCTTCGAAGCGATTCCTGCTCTAGCGCGACGACTACAGACCCTAGTGGATGTAGGTCTGAGTTACATCCGCCTTGGCCAAGCCGCAACAACCCTCTCGGGTGGTGAAGCCCAGCGCGTCAAACTGGCGAAAGAGCTCTCTAAACGCGATACCGGTAAAACACTCTACATCCTTGATGAACCTACCACCGGTCTGCATTTCTACGATATTGAGCAGTTGCTGGCGGTCCTGAATCGTCTACGCGACCACGGCAACACCATTGTGGTCATCGAGCACAACCTTGATGTCATCAAGACTGCAGACTGGATTGTCGATCTGGGCCCCGAGGGCGGTTCAGGTGGCGGGCAGATTATCGCCGCCGGCACTCCTGAACAGGTCGCCGATACCAAAGGATCTGAGACAGGGCGCTTCTTAAAGCTGATGCTCAAGTAAAACTGCTTAGTGCGCATTCGCACGGTAGGTCGGTTTTTAAGCCGACTTACCCTGCAGATATTCTCTTAAGAAACTTCCAACTAGGTTGGCTATTCGTCCGACTAGTTCGTGCTATGTGGCGGTTCAAGTGCCGCCCTACATTAGTCCGATTACCCGATTTATCGATTAATTCGATAGTTTTGTGCATATGCGAAATATTCAATAAATTAATCGTGTGTAAGTCACTAACAGCACGTCTGTCAGATGAAATACAGGAGGAACTGCCTAGTATGTAGGAGGTACATACTATTTAAGCAACCAGGCAGGTACCTTCGGAATGAATAGCGGTATTCGAATCGCCTTACTCAGCGACTTCCAACTCTCTCGCGAAGTTTACATTAGCGCACTCGCGCACAGCTCCAGCCCTCAACCTATAAGCGTTGAAATATCGACCAACCTGGATAGCTTAGACCCCCGACAAAGCCATGACGTAGACCTAGTCTTGATTGATGTCGACGAACATGCAACCGAAGCACTGGCTTGGATGGAGCGTCACCAGCGAACCAGCAAGCCCAGCCCCGTTGCTCTTCTGGGACGCCGAATTGATGAGTATGTTATTGATCAGGCACTGATGACTGGTTGCAAAGGGATCATCAGCGAAGATAAGAGTATCGAAACCTTTTGCAGGGCCATCGTCGCTATCGCCCGCGGCGAGGTCTGGCTACAGGGTAAAGCTACGCATTACCTCCTACACCGATTACAGAATGAACATCACCCTACCCCTCAAGGCGAATATGGGGAACAACTAACAAAGCGGGAGATGCAGATAGTGACGCTGTTTAGAGAGCATCCAGACTATTCGGCAACCGGTCTAGCGGAGAAACTGAACGTTTCCGAAAGTACATTGCGCAACCATCTGACACGCGTCTACCGAAAGCTAGGGGTAAAGAATCGTTCAGCCCTTTTAAACAAGGTGATGCGAGGCTACCTCGAAATGACCCACCACTGAGACTATCTAGAGTTTAAACAAGAGCCGGCTATCGCCGGCTTTTTTGCGCCGATAAAAACGGATCTAGATATATAGATTTAAATAAATATCCCAACCGAAATCTCAATCACAGATATCTCCGTTTAAGCAGACGTGCGCTCAACCGCCCAATGAGAGCGCGACAAGGAACAAAAAATGGAGATTTTAGAACTTGAATATTAAGACCCAACAGAAACGTTTTATGTTGTTGTTTTAAGGTATTTTTAATATTACCAAGAACGGAACAGCACAAAGATTTCGGTGAGAAACAAAGACCAAAACCACCATAGACCGAAATATTTCAGGAAAGTTTCAGATAAAACACCGATAGGGAGGTTCCTCCTACGTACCTCTAGAGGAATGTCATAAGGCCAATTCTCTGTACTCTCGTAATATGTAAGTACACCCCACGGGGAGTTAAAAAGCGAACACCGCTACTTAAAACATTTGGAGGAACACCCCATGAAAACTATCAAAATCGCTACAGCATTTGGTGCAGCAATTATGATGTCAACTTCAGCTGTCGCAGCTGGTCTAACATACGCCGAAGAGGAGGCAATGGTAGACACAGCATACGTGATGGAAATCAGTCGAGGCGAGCCACTGGAGCTGACCAGCTACGCTGTTGACGAAGCCATGGTCGACAGCGCTCTGGTGATGACACCAACTTACGGTGAGCCACAGCCGATTACTAGCTACGCAATCGATGAAGCAGTGGTGGACTCGGCGTACGACTGGTCCAAGGGAGCCTTCGAAGAAGCTCCGTTTGGTAACACCGCTACTGAGTAAACAGAAGTTTGTAGTTAACTTCTAATAAAGCGCCCGCACAAGCGGGCGTTTTTACATCTACACAGCGAGGTGTAAAACTGTAAACAATAAAAAACCCGGCCAAGGCCGGGTTTTTAAGGGTCTGCTAAAACTTAGTCTTCAGAAGACTCTTCAGCAGCTACTGGACGATCAACCAGTTCAACGTATGCCATTGGTGCAGCGTCGCCAGCGCGAAAACCACACTTCAGGATGCGGATGTAACCGCCTGGACGATTCGCGTAGCGAGGGCCCAGTTCGTTAAACAGTTTACCGACAGCAGAATCGCTACGTGTGCGGCTGAAAGCCAGACGACGGTTAGCGACTGAATCATTTTTCGCCAGAGTAATCAGTGGCTCTGCAACGCGACGGAGTTCTTTAGCTTTTGGCAGTGTAGTCTTGATCACTTCGTGTTCGATCAAAGACACAGCCATATTCTTGAACATCGCTTTGCGGTGCGCACTGGTACGATTTAGGTGACGACCAGATTTACGATGACGCATCTTATGTATCCTTTAAAACTTAGCTTAAGCCAACTCAGGAAGCCGCTTTCTCGTCGCCTTTGAGGCTAGCCGGTGGCCAGTTCTCAAGACGCATACCCAGGGAAAGACCTTTAGATGCCAAGACATCCTTGATCTCCGTGAGTGACTTTTTACCCAAGTTCGGAGTTTTCAGCAGTTCAACTTCGGTGCGCTGGATCAGGTCACCGATGTAGTAGATCTGCTCAGCCTTGAGACAGTTAGCAGAACGTACAGTCAGTTCCAGGTCATCAACCGGGCGCAGAAGCACTGGATCGATTTCTGGTTCTGCTGGCTCAGCCTTCGCCTGCTCGCCTGCATCTTCGAGGTCAACAAATACTGCAAGCTGCTGCTGCAGGATTGTTGCCGCACGACGGATGCACTCTTCTGGATCGATCGTACCGTTAGATTCGATATCGATAACCAGCTTGTCGAGGTCAGTACGCTGTTCTACACGCGCACTCTCAACAGCGTACGAGACGCGCAGAACTGGGCTGTAACTAGCATCCAACTGCAGTCGGCCAATCGCACGAGTTTCGTCTTCGTCGCTGATGCGAGCATCAGCAGGCACGTAACCGCGACCACGAGTAACTGTCAGACGCATATTGAGCGAACCTGAAGTCAGGTTTGCTATTACGTGTTCTGGGTTTGCAATCTCAACATCCTGATTAACCTGGATGTCACCTGCGGTAACAGCACCAGGGCCAGATTTGTTGATTGTCAGCACCGCTTCGTCAGCGTTATGCAGAGTAATAGCTACACCTTTAAGATTGAGGAGGATCTCAATAACATCCTCCTGCACACCTTCAATGGTACTGTACTCATGCAGAACACCGTCGATCTCAACTTCAGTAACAGCACAACCTGGCATTGAAGAGAGAAGAATACGGCGCAGCGCGTTACCCAGAGTGTGACCGAAACCACGCTCCAGCGGCTCAAGAACCACCTTCGCACGTGTCTGGCTAATCTCCTGTACGTCGATATGACGTGGGCTTAGAAACTCATTTACTGAACGCTGCATGTGTGTTCCACCAGTCAAAGTTAAATTACTTAGAGTAGAGCTCTACGATCAACAGTTCGTTGATGTCAGCAGAGAGATCTGAACGCTCTGGAGCGGACTTGAAAGTACCTTCCATTTTAGCGCTGTCTACTTCGATCCACTCAACTGGTGCACGCTGTGCAGCCAGTTCCAGGGCCGCTTTAATTCGGAGCTGGTTTTTTGACTTTTCACGTACAGCAACAACGTCACCAGCCTGAACCTGGTAAGAAGCGATGTTTACAACAGCGCCATTAACAGTGATCTGACGGTGAGAAACGATCTGACGTGCTTCAGCACGTGTAGAACCGTAACCCATGCGGTATACAACGTTGTCTAGACGGCTTTCGAGGAGCTGCATCAAGTTTTCACCTGTTGCGCCCTTACGACGAGCCGCTTCTTTGTAGTATCCACGGAACTGCTTCTCGAGCACACCGTACATACGACGAACTTTCTGTTTTTCACGAAGCTGAAGACCGTAGTCAGACAGACGGCCACGACGAGCGCCGTGTACGCCTGGTACAGTTTCAGCCTTGCACTTGCTGTCTAATGCGCGAACACCGCTCTTCAGGAAGAGGTCGGTGCCTTCGCGGCGTGACAGCTTGCACTTAGGTCCAATATAACGAGCCATAATTACTTACCGTCTCCAGATTAAACGCGACGTTTCTTCGGTGGACGACATCCGTTGTGCGGAATTGGCGTCACGTCAGTGATGTTGGCGATCTTGTAGCCACAAGCGTTGAGTGCGCGTACTGCAGACTCACGACCTGGACCAGGACCCTTAACAAAAACGTCTAGGTTTTTCAGACCGTACTCAAGTGCAGCCTGACCAGCACGTTCAGCAGCAACCTGTGCAGCGAACGGCGTGCTCTTACGAGAACCACGGAAGCCGGAGCCACCTGAGGTTGCCCATGACAGAGCATTACCCTGACGATCGGTAATGGTAATAATGGTGTTGTTAAAAGAGGCGTGGATGTGCGCGAGGCCATCGGCTACCTGCTTTTTAACCTTTTTACGTGTGCGATTGTTTGGCTTTGCCATAATGGTAATTCCTATCGCTTACTTACGGATCGGCTTACGCGGGCCCTTACGGGTACGTGCGTTAGTCTTGCTGCGCTGACCGCGAACCGGCAGGTTACGACGGTGGCGGATACCGCGGAAACAACCGAGGTCCATAAGACGCTTAATATTCATGTTGACTTCACGACGAAGGTCACCTTCGACAGTCAACTTGGTAACTTCACCACGAACAATATCGAGAACTTCTTCAGACAGTTCACCAATCTTAGTAGATGGCTCAATGCCTACTGCGGCACAAATCTGCTGAGCAGTTGTGCGGCCGATCCCGTAAATGTAGGTCAGCGAAATTACCGCATGCTTATTGTCAGGAATATTGACGCCAGCTATACGGGCCATTCAATGTACTCCAATTCTATTAATTCTCTCCCGGCATGAACCGGAACGAAATTCATTCAGTTCGTGGAAGGCGCGCAATACTACACGTTGATTAAAAATAAATCAACGGTTGCGGCCTTCCCCCCATCAAACGTCAGGATTAACCCTGACGCTGTTTATGACGGGGCTCCACTTTGCAGATTACGCGAACGCTACCGTTACGACGTACAATCTTGCAGTTACGGCAAATCTTTTTAACAGATGCACGTACTTTCATGGTCCACCTCTTTCGGCTTAACGCAGGAAGCCTGCGCCGCCCTTAAGATTCGATTTCTTCATCAAGGATTCGTACTGGTGTGACATCAAGTGCGACTGCACCTGCGCCATGAAGTCCATCACCACAACTACAACGATCAGTAGCGATGTACCACCGAAGTAGAAAGGCACGTTCCATGCGACAACCAGAGCCTGCGGCATCAGCGATACCCCAGTAATGTAAAGAGCACCAAACAGGGTCAGGCGGCTCAATACCGTGTCGATGTAACGGGCAGACTGTTCACCTGGGCGAATCCCCGGAATGAAGGCACCCGATTTCTTCAGGTTATCCGCTACTTCACGAGGATTAAACATAATCGCCGTGTAGAAGTAGCAGAAGAAGATAATTGCTGCGGCAAACAACAGGATATACAGCGGCTGGCCTGGGCCAAGTGCCAATGCAATGTCCTGCAGCCAATCCATGCCTTCCGACTGACCAAACCATTGGCCAAGGGATGCAGGGAACAGCAGGATAGAAGACGCGAAGATCGCCGGGATTACACCCGCCATGTTGACCTTCAGCGGCAAGTGGCTAGTCTGCGCCGCGTAAACGCGACGGCCCTGCTGGCGCTTGGCATAGTTGATCGTTATGCGACGTTGTCCACGTTCCATGAATACCACGAAACCAACAGTCGCAATCGCCAACACACCGATTGCCAACAGCGCTAGGATGTTCAAGTCACCCTGACGAGCCGATTCAAAGGACTGACCGATCGCACCCGGCAGACCCGCCACGATACCAGCAAAGATCAGAATAGAGATACCGTTGCCGATACCACGCTCTGTCACCTGCTCACCAAGCCACATCAGGAATACTGCGCCCGCTACTAGAGTGACAACCGCTACAAAGTAGAAGTTGAACGCAGTAGTGAAGGCTACGCCCTGATTAGCCAGACCAACCGCCATACCCAGCGCCTGTACAGTTGCCAAAACAACGGTACCGTAACGGGTGTACTGGTTGATCTTACGGCGGCCCGCTTCACCCTCTTTCTTGAGAGCTTCGAGCTGCGGGCTCACAGCGGTCATCAACTGCATAATGATAGATGCAGAGATGTACGGCATGATGCCCAACGCAAGAATCGACATACGCTCGAGCGCACCACCTGAGAACATGTTAAACAGGCTCAGGATAGTACCCTCGTTCTGATCAAAGAGCGCAGCGAGACGATCTGGGTTAATACCCGGTACCGGAATATGCGCGCCGATTCGATACACAATGATTGCGATCGCGACGAAGCGTAGACGAGCCCATAGCTCACCCAAACCGCTCTGCATTCCCGCTGTTGCTTGTCCTTTGATTGCCATTACTCTTCTACCTTACCACCGGCAGCTTCAATAGCAGCTTTAGCGCCTTTGGTCACTTTAAGACCTTTGACGGTAACTGCCTTGGTAATTTCACCAGACAGAATCACACGTGCAGAGGTGATCTCTTCACGGATGATGTCAGCCTGTTTCAGCGCAGCTAGGTCGACAGTGTCAACACCCGCAGCAACGAGCTCGTTCAGACGAATCTCAGCTACGTAACGCGCCATACGAGAGTTGAAGCCAAACTTAGGCAGACGACGCTGCAGCGGCATCTGACCGCCTTCAAATCCCGGTTTTACAGAACCGCCAGAGCGGCTTTTCAAACCCTTGTGACCACGGCCACAAGTTTTACCCAGACCAGAGCCGATACCTCGGCCGACGCGCTTTGGCGCCTGCTTAGAGCCGGCACCCGGGCGTAGAGTGTTCAAACGCATTGGGTGATCCTCTTACTCGCCTTCTACACGAAGCATGTAGCTGACTTTGTTAATCATGCCACGGACTGCAGGAGTATCTTCCAACTCAACAGTGTGGTTCATGCGACGCAGGCCCAGACCAGTAAGGGTCGCCTTGTGCTTCGGCAGAGTGCCGATTGGGCTACGTACTAGGGTTACTTTTACAGTGTTAGCCATTGCTTAGCTCCCCAGAATTTCGTCTACAGACTTGCCACGCTTAGCAGCAACATCTTCTGGTGAAGTCATTGCAGCAAGACCTTTAACAGTCGCGCGAACAACGTTCACTGGATTAGTTGAGCCGTAGCACTTAGCCAGTACGTTTTCTACACCTGCAAGTTCCAGTACAGCACGCATTGCGCCACCCGCGATTACGCCGGTACCTTCAGATGCTGGCTGCATGTATACCTTTGAAGCACCGTGACGGGCTTTAATTGGGTACTGCAGAGTGTGGCCATTGAGCTGTACGCTTACCATGTTACGGCGAGCCTGCTCCATAGCCTTCTGAATCGCAACAGGCACTTCGCGCGCTTTACCGCGACCAAAACCTACACGACCTTTACCATCGCCAACTACAGTCAGAGCAGTGAAGCCGAAGATACGACCACCCTTAACTACTTTGGCTACGCGGTTAACCTGAACAAGCTTCTCTTGCAGTTCACCGTCTTTCTGTTCGTGATTTGCCATAATGAGACCTTTAGAATTCCAGACCGCCTTCACGTGCAGCGTCTGCGAGAGCAGCTACACGACCGTGGTATTTAAAACCAGAGCGGTCAAACGCTACCTGGCTAACACCTGCTTCTTTAGCACGGCTTGCGATAAGCGCACCGACTTTTTTAGCAGCATCGATGTTACCAGTTGCGCCTTCACGCAGTTCTTTTTCAACTGTAGAAGCAGATGCTAGTACAGCGCTGCCGTCGGCAGAGATAACTTGCGCATAGATATGACGCGGTGTGCGGTTAACACACAGACGCACTACACCCTGTTCACGCATCTGAGAGCGTGAGCGGCGAGCACGACGAATACGAGCTTCTTTTTTAACGTTCATAACCCTGCCTTACTTCTTCTTAGCTTCTTTACGGCGAACATATTCGTCGACGTAGCGAACACCTTTACCTTTGTAAGGCTCTGGCGGACGGAAACCACGAATTTCTGCAGCTACCTGACCAACAACCTGCTTATCAGCGCCTTTGATTACAACCTGAGTTGCAGCAGGAACTTCAGCAGTGATGCCTTCTGGCAGTGCGTATTCGATTGGATGTGAGAAACCGAGTGACAGGTTCAGAGACTTACCCTGAAGCGCAGCACGGTAACCTACACCGATAAGTTGCAGTTCCTTTTTGAACCCTTCGCTCACACCAGTAACCATGTTACCAACGATAGCGCGAGTGGTGCCGGCCAATGCCATAGCACCTTTAGAACCATCGCGTGGAGCGAAAGTCAGCTGTGCATCACCCTGTTCCATAGCAACAGATGGGTGAATGTCGTGAGTCAGCTGACCGTTTGAACCTTTAACGGTAACGGACTGACCTGCAACTGTCACAGTGACGCCTGATGGGAGTGCAACAGGTTTCTTAGCGATACGAGACATCCTAATACTCCCTTAGAATACAGTTGCAATAACTTCGCCACCAATACCAGCAGCGCGCGCAGCGCGATCGGTCATTACACCTTTGCTAGTAGAAATGATAGCGACACCCAGACCGTCAGAGACCTTAGGCAGATCACCAACACCTTTATAGATACGCAGAGATGGTTTGCTTACGCGCTTGATCTCAGCGATAACTGGCTTGCCTTCGAAGTATTTCAGTTCGATCGACAGCACAGGTTTCACATCACCTTCTACGGCGTAGTCAGCGATGTAACCCTCTTCCTTCAGTACTTTCGCAATAGCGATTTTCTGCTTCGAAGAAGGCATAGCCACAGCAGCTTTTTCAGCCATGTGACCGTTACGGATGCGTGTGAACATATCCGCGAGCGTGTCTTGCATGCTCATGCTTTACTTCCTCTAATGTGCAGCGCGATGCGGTAGCCTAACAACCTATTCATTAGGCCCAGTCCACCGCGCTTACCGTTAACCAGCTAGTAGTGGATTATTACCAGCTAGCTTTCTTAAGACCCGGAACGTCGCCGCGCATTGCAGCTTCGCGCAGCTGGTTACGGCACAGACCAAACTTGCGGTAAACCGCGTGTGGACGACCTGTAACCTGACAGCGGCGCTGTTTACGTACTGGGCTAGCGTCACGTGGCATTTTCTGCAACGCAACCTGAGCTTCCCAAACTTCGTCTTCAGAAGAAGCTGGTGAAGCGATAACCGCTTTAAGAGCAGCGCGTTTTTCAGCGAACTTAGCCGCCAACTTTTCGCGCTTAGACTCGCGATTCCACATTGATACCTTAGCCATAGTCCTACCCTTATTGCTTGAATGGGAACTGCAGCGCGCTCAACAGAGCACGACCTTCGTCGTTCGTCTTCGCAGTAGTCGTGATAGTGATATCAAGACCACGCAGAGTGTCTACTTTGTCGTAGTCGATCTCTGGGAAGATGATCTGCTCTTTAACGCCCATGCTGTAGTTACCACGACCGTCAAAAGACTTAGGGTTCAGACCGCGGAAGTCACGGATACGTGGAATTGCTACGTCTACCAGACGGTCCAGGAATTCCCACATACGCTCACCGCGCAGGGTAACCTTACAACCGATTGGCCAACCTTCACGAACCTTGAAGCCCGCGACAGATTTACGTGCCTTAGTGATAACCGGCTTCTGACCAGCGATCTGAGTTAGATCGTTAACTGCATTTTCCAGCAGTTTCTTGTCAGCCAGCGCTTCACCCACACCCATGTTAAGGGTGATTTTAGTGACGCGTGGAACGGCCATTACGTTTGGCGAATTCAGTTCTTCTTTCAGACTCAATTTTGCTTCTGAGTCGTAAAGCGCTTTCAATCTAGACATCTGTTCAACTCCTATTACTGATCGCCAGCTACTACAGCGCCGGTTGATTTGTAGAAGCGAACTTTCTTGCCATCTTCAAGAGTCTTGAAGCCGACACGGTCGCCTTTACCAGTTTCAGCGTTGAAGATCGCAACGTTAGAAGTAGCGATAGCTGCCTCTTTCTCAACGATGCCACCAGGCTGCTGAAGCATGGGGTTTGGTTTCTGGTGCTTCTTAACCATGTTGATGCCAGACACGATCAAACGATCGTTTTCGAGTACGCGTACAACTTTGCCACGCTTACCCTTGTCCTTGCCTGCGATAACGATGACTTCGTCGTCACGTTTAATCTTGCGCATTTTAAATTACCTTCGTTTCCTACTACCTTCCTCATGCTCAAAAACGCCAAACTCTCTCGAGCTTGGCGTTTTCGTCAAAACTCCGAAAAAATTTCGGGGTCTTACAGCACTTCAGGCGCCAGGGAAATGATCTTCATGAACTTCTCGTTACGAAGCTCACGCGTTACTGGGCCGAAGATACGAGTACCGATTGGTGCATCGTTGTTGTTCAACAGAACCGCTGAGTTAGTATCAAAGCGGATCAGTGAGCCATCAGGACGACGAACACCTTTACGGGTACGTACTACGACTGCTTTAAGAACCTGACCTTTCTTAACCTTGCCACGCGGAATTGCTTCCTTGACTGTCACCTTGATGACATCGCCAACACTGGCGTAGCGGCGGTGAGAACCACCCAGGACCTTAATACACATAACTCGCTTGGCACCGCTGTTGTCAGCGACATCAAGCATAGTTTCTGTCTGAATCATGGTTTACTCCACAATCTCTATGTCTTCGCCCACAACAAAATCGCAGTGAGCGAAGCGGCTAGTGAAGCAAAGGTGCGGTATATTACACCTTTGCTCCACGTTCTTCAATGCGAATCAAAGACCAAGTTTTAGTCTTCGACAATGGGCGACTTTCCGCGATGGTCACGAGGTCACCCATCTGGCACTCATTTTTTTCGTCATGTGCGTGCAACTTAGTTGAACGCTTAACGAATTTGCCGTAGATCGGGTGTTTTACCTTGCGCTCAACCAGCACAGTGATGGTTTTATCCATCTTGTCACTGATGACCTTACCGGTCACAGTACGGGTACGTTTTTCAGCGCTCATTTATTCACCTGCTTTTCGTTCAGTACTGTCTTTACGCGAGCGATGTCACGACGAACCTGACCAAGCAGGTGAGTCTGTGCCAGCTGGCCAGTAGCTTTCTGCATACGCAGGTTAAACTGGTCCTTGAGCAAACCCAGCAGAGACTGCTGAAGCTGATCAACGGACTGTTCACGTAGTTCAGTTGCGTTCATTACATCACCGTCCGCTTAACAACGTTTGTTGGAACCGGCAGCTTAGCAGCAGCCAGCGCGAAGGCTTCGGTAGCGAGATCTTCTGGTACGCCTGCCATTTCGAACAGAACCTTACCAGGCTGGATCTGAGCGACCCAGTACTCAACGTTACCCTTACCTTTACCCATACGTACTTCAAGTGGCTTGCCAGTGATTGGCTTGTCTGGGAACACACGGATCCAGATTTTACCACCACGCTTTACGTGACGAGTCATGGTACGACGAGCTGCCTCGATCTGACGTGCAGTGATACGGCCGCGACCTGTTGCTTTCAGTGCAATTTCACCGAAGCTTACTTTGCTGCCGCGCTGCGCCAGACCACGGTTACGACCAGTCTGTACCTTGCGGAATTTTAGGCGTTTAGGTTGTAGCATTGATCTCTACCTCACTTGCCTTTCTTCGCAGGTGCATTTTTCTCAGCACGTACCTGTTCGATACCGCCAAGGATTTCACCTTTGAAGATCCATACTTTAACGCCGATTACACCGTAAGTGGTGTGCGCTTCATAAGTCGCGTAATCGATATCGGCACGCAGAGTGTGAAGAGGCACACGACCTTCGCGGTACCATTCAGTACGCGCGATCTCAGCACCGCCAAGACGGCCAGCCAGAGAGATCTTGATACCTTTCGCGCCAGCACGCATAGCGTTCTGTACCGCACGCTTCATAGCGCGACGGAACATCACACGACGTTCCAGCTGACCCGCAACGTTCTGTGCAACCAGTTTCGCATCCAGGTCTGGCTTGCGAACTTCTTCGATGTTGATGTGCACAGGCACACCCATCATCGCAGATACAGTTGAACGCAGAACTTCTACGTCTTCACCTTTCTTACCAATCACGATACCGGGACGGGCAGTATAGATAGTGATTTTTGCATTCTGTGCAGGACGCTCGATTTCGATGCGGCTTACAGATGCTTTTTCAAGCTGCTTCTCCAAGTACTTACGTACCTCGAGATCATTCAGCAATTTTTTCGCGTAATCGGCTTTGTCCGCGTACCACACAGAAGTGTGGTCTTTAACAACGCCAAGCCGAATACCGGTTGGGTGAACTTTCTGACCCATGATTAAATCTCCTAGTACTCAGCTATTAGTCCGCGACCTTAACCGTGATATGGCAAGAGCGTTTCAAAATACGATCAGCTCGACCCTTAGCACGTGGACGGATACGCTTCATAGTCATACCTTCATCAACGAATACGGTAGATACACGCAGTTCGTCGATGTCAGCACCGTTATTGTGCTCAGCGTTTGCAATAGCAGACTCAAGCACTTTCTTAACCAGGTGTGCACCTTTCTTGGTGCTGAACGCCAGAATATTCAGAGCTTCGCCAACAGACTTGCCACGAATCTGGTCTGCAACCAGTCGAGCTTTCTGAGCGGAGATGCGGGCGCCGTTATGCTTAGCAACAACTTCCATCATCGACTCCTATTACTTCTTAGCCTTCTTGTCTGCTACGTGACCTTTAAAGGTACGAGTAGCAGAGAATTCGCCTAGTTTGTGACCTACCATGTCTTCAGTTACATAAACTGGGACGTGCTGGCGGCCGTTGTGTACAGCAATCGTCAGTCCGACAAAGTTCGGAAAGATTGTAGAGCGACGTGACCAAGTCTTAATTGGCTTGCGATCATTCGCTTCGATTGCAGCTTCTACCTTTTTCAACAAGTGAAGGTCGATAAAAGGACCTTTCTTCAATGAACGTGGCACGGCTGATTCCCCTTACTTGCGACGGTCACGTACGATAAGCTTATCGGTACGCTTGTTCTTACGAGTCTTGTGACCCTTAGTCGGAACACCCCAAGGTGTAACTGGGTGACGACCACCAGAGGTACGACCTTCACCACCACCGTGTGGGTGATCTACTGGGTTCATCGCCACACCGCGGACCGTAGGACGAACACCACGCCAGCGCGTAGCACCAGCTTTACCCAGACGACGAAGGCTATGCTCGCCGTTACCAACTTCACCGAGAGTCGCACGACACTCAACCAGGACTTTACGCATCTCGCCTGAACGCAGACGGATAGTTGCGTAAGTACCTTCACGCGCAACCAGCTGAACTGATGCACCAGCTGATCGAGCCAGCTGAGCGCCTTTACCAGGCTTCAGTTCGATACAGTGGATAGTAGAACCCACTGGGATGTTGCGTAGAGGCATGCAGTTGCCTGGCTTGATATCGACCATTTCGCCGGACATCAGCTGCGCGCCAGCTTCAACGCCTTTAGGGGCGATGATGTAGCGACGCTCACCGTCTGCGTATTTCACCAGTGCGATGTTCGCAGAACGGTTTGGATCGTATTCCAGACGCTCAACAACACCTGGGATGTTGTCTTTGTTGCGACGGAAATCAACCACGCGGTAAGCCTGCTTGTGACCACCACCGATATGACGGGTAGTGATACGACCGTTATTGTTACGACCGCCAGACTTAGACTTCTTCTCAACCAGAGCTGCAAAAGGCTTACCTTTGTGCAGTTCCTGACCTTTCACAGTAACGACGTGACGACGTCCTGCTGAGGTTGGTTTTGCTTTAACAGTTGCCATGTCTCAACCCCTCTTATTCGCCAGCAGCCAGAAAATCGATTTCTGAACCGTCAGCCAGACGTACGTACGCTTTACGAACATCAGAACGCTTACCCATACCACGCATAGTGCGCTTGGTTTTGCCTTTCTGGTTCAGTACGTTAACGCTTTCAACAGTGACGTTGAACAGCTGCTCAACTGCAGCCTTGATTTCAGGCTTAGTTGCGTCTTTAGCTACACGGAAAACAACCTGCTCACTTCCTTCAGCTACGATGGTAGCCTTCTCAGAGATGTGCGGTCCGAGCAGCACTTTGTAGATGCGTTCCGGGTTCATGCAAACACCTCCTCGATCTTCTTCAGAGCAGGAACAGTCATAACGACTTTGTCGAAACCGATCAGTGATACTGGGTCGATACCTGCTGCATCAATCACATCAACGTGTGGCACGTTACGTGAAGAGAGGTAGAGGTTCTGATCAACTTCTTCAGTTACAACCAGAGCATTGCTCAGGTCGAACTCTTTCATTTTTGCCAAGAACTGCTTGGTTTTTGGAGCTTCTACAGAGAAGTTCTCAACAACAACCAGACGCTCCTGACGGACCAGTTCAGACAAGATAGAACGCATCGCAGCGCGGTACATCTTCTTGTTTACTTTCTGGTCGTAGCTACGTGGCTTAGCAGCGAATGTTACGCCACCTGTACGCCAGATAGGAGAACGAGTAGTACCCTGACGAGCACGACCTGTACCTTTCTGACGGAATGGCTTAGCACCACCACCAGCAACTTCTGAACGGGTTTTCTGAGCTTTAGTACCCTGACGCGCACCTGCCATGTAAGCAGTTACAACCTGGTGTACCAGTGCTTCATTAAACTCTTTACCAAACGCTGATTCAGCTACTTCTACTGAACCGTTGGCACCAGTTAGATTCAAATTCATGTCAATCTCCCTTAGCCGCGCGCTTTAACAGCTGGTTTAACGATGACATCACCGCCTGGAGCACCTGGAACGGCACCCTTGACGAGGATCAGGTTACGCTCTGCATCTACACGTACAACCTCAAGGCTCTGTACTGTAGAACGCTCTGCGCCCATATGACCCGCCATGCGCTTACCTTTGAAAACGCGACCTGGTGTTTGACACTGGCCGATTGAACCCGGAGCACGGTGAGACAGTGAGTTACCGTGAGTCATGTCCTGAGTACGGAAGTTATGACGCTTAACGCCACCTTGGAATCCTTTACCCTTTGACTGACCAGTAACATCTACTTTCTGACCTGCTTCGAAGCGCTCAACTGTAAGTGAATCACCTACGTTGATTTCCTCATCACCCTTCGCGCGGAACTCCCACAAACCTGCGCCTGCTTCGACGCCAGCTTTTGCGAAGTGACCAGCTTCTGGTTTTGAAAGGCGGTTAGCCTTCTTTGCACCAGTAGTCACCTGAATAGCTGCGTAACCATCGGTATCGACAGTTTTCACGCAAGTCACGCGGTTCGGTTCTACCTCGATGACGGTGACTGGCACGGACACGCCGTCTTCAGTGAAGACACGGGTCATACCCGCTTTACGTCCGATAAGTCCTAATGACATTTTCTATACCTCTTGCCAGTTGTGTACGGGGCTGTTACCCACTACGGCTACCCTTTGCAGGGGTATTCCACAAATAGCGCTTCATTAATTAATAAATCTGCGCGTGCTTATTAGCCTAGGCTGATCTGCACTTCTACACCCGCTGCGAGATCCAGCTTCATCAGTGCGTCAACTGTTTTTTCAGTTGGCTCAACGATGTCTAGAACACGCTTGTGCGTACGAATTTCGTACTGATCACGCGCGTCTTTGTTGACGTGCGGAGAGATCAGAACGGTGTAACGCTCTTTGCGAGTAGGAAGTGGGATCGGACCACGCACCTGAGCACCAGTTCGCTTAGCTGTTTCAACAATCTCCTGAGCCGATGAATCGATCAGTCGATGGTCAAAAGCTTTCAGACGAATTCTGATTTTTTGGTTCTGCATTTTGATCACGCATTTCCTAATAGTTAATTTACGGCAATAGCCGACCTCCCCTCGGAATAAGGGGACGCAAATTGTACGCGGACTAACTCAACAGAGTCAAACCTTTTCACACCCCCAAACCCAAGGTTTTGTATAAAAAATAGCCAACTCAAATTTTGAGCACAAAAAAGCCCGCACAAGGCGGGCTTCTTCAAGAAAGATTATCGATTACTCGATGATCTTAGATACAACACCTGCACCAACGGTACGGCCACCTTCACGGATCGCGAAGCGCAGACCATCTTCCATTGCGATTGGGTTGATCAGCGTAACATCCATTTTGATGTTGTCGCCTGGCATTACCATTTCCACACCTTCTGGCAGCTCTACAGCACCAGTGATGTCAGTTGTACGGAAGTAGAACTGTGGACGGTAGCCTTTGAAGAATGGAGTGTGACGACCACCCTCTTCTTTGCTCAGTACGTATACTTCACCTTCGAAACGAGTGTGTGGCTTGATTGAACCAGGCTTACACAGAACCTGACCACGCTCAACTTCGTCACGCTTAGTACCACGCAGCAGCGCACCAACGTTCTCACCTGCACGACCCTGGTCAAGCAGCTTGCGGAACATCTCAACACCAGTACAAGTCGTCTTGGTAGTGTCTTTGATACCAACGATCTCGATCTCATCACCTACGTTGATGATACCGCGCTCTACACGACCTGTTACTACAGTACCACGACCAGAGATCGAGAATACGTCCTCGATTGGCATCAGGAACGGCAGGTCAACCAGACGCTGTGGTTCTGGGATGTAAGCATCCAGAGTCTCAACCAGCTTCTTAACAGCAGTTGTACCCATTTCGTTGCCATCTTCGCCGTTCAGTGCCATCAGCGCTGAACCAACAACGATTGGAGTGTCATCACCTGGGAAGTCGTAAGTATCCAGAAGTTCGCGAACCTCCATCTCAACCAGCTCAAGTAGCTCTTCGTCGTCTACCATGTCAGCTTTGTTCAGGAATACAACGATGTACGGTACACCTACCTGACGAGACAGCAGGATGTGCTCACGAGTCTGTGGCATTGGGCCGTCAGCTGCTGAACATACCAGGATAGCGCCGTCCATCTGTGCAGCACCGGTGATCATGTTCTTAACGTAGTCAGCGTGTCCTGGGCAGTCTACGTGTGCGTAGTGACGAGTTGGTGACTCGTATTCAACGTGAGAAGTGTTGATTGTGATACCGCGCTCACGCTCTTCTGGAGCTTTGTCGATACCATCAAATGCTACGGCTTCACCGCCGTATACTTCTGCACATACGCGAGTCAGCGCTGCAGTCAGAGTAGTTTTACCGTGGTCAACGTGGCCGATTGTACCTACGTTAACGTGTGGTTTGTTACGTTCAAATTGTTGCTTAGCCACGGGCTGTATCCCTTGATTGATCACTTAAATTAGCGGACACGCTTTCGCAAAGAGAGTCCGAGTCGGCGCGAAAGTTTAACGCTATCAGACCCAGAGTCAAGCTTCGCCAACCCATTTTTTGCTAAAAACTGAGTTTTTCGCCAGATTCAGTCAGCTATATATAGCAACACAAACACACTTCAGCCGGTTGAACAACTTTTAGCCAATCCCACCACTTACAGCTATTCCATCATTGGTCTAAGGCGCGTATAATGCGCGCACTTTTTTACACCCACTAATCAGAGTGAAACCATGACTGATTTAAGCAAATACCGAAATATAGGCATCTTCGCTCACGTAGATGCGGGTAAAACCACAACTACTGAGCGTATCCTGAAGCTCACTGGTAAGATCCACAAAACTGGTGAAGTACATGAAGGTGCGGCGACTACCGACTTCATGGAGCAGGAGCAGGAGCGTGGTATCACCATCCAGTCTGCAGCGACGACCTGTTTCTGGAAAGACCACCGTTTCAACATCATCGATACTCCAGGGCACGTTGACTTCACAGTCGAAGTATACCGTTCACTGAAGGTACTTGACGGTGGTGTAGGCGTATTCTGTGGTTCAGGCGGTGTAGAGCCTCAGTCTGAAACTAACTGGCGCTACGCGAACGAGTCAGAAGTAGCTCGTGTAATCTTCGTAAACAAACTGGACCGTCTGGGTGCAGATTTCTACCGCGTCGTAGAGCAGGTTAAGAAGGTACTGGGCGCTAACCCACTGGTTATGACTCTGCCTATCGGTACAGAAGAGAACTTCGTTGGCGTTGTTGACGTTCTAACCAAGAAAGCTTGGGTGTGGGACGATACTGGTCTGCCAGAAAACTACGAGATCACTGATGTTCCTGCGGACATGGTTGACGATGTAGAGATGTACCACGAGCAACTGATTGAAACTGCAGTTGAGCAAGATGACGATCTGATGATGGCTTACATGGAAGGCGAGATGCCAACCATTGAGCAGATCAAAGAGTGTATCCGTAAGGGTACTCGTAACCTCGACTTCTTCCCAACCTTCTGTGGTTCTGCGTTCAAGAACAAAGGTGTTCAGCTGGTTCTGGATGGCGTTGTTGACTACCTGCCAAGCCCAACTGAAGTTGAACCACAGGATCTGACCGACGAAGAAGGTAACGCAACTGGTGAGAAAGCGATCGTATCTGCAGACGAGCCACTGCGCGCGCTGGCATTCAAGATCATGGATGACCGTTTCGGTGCCCTGACCTTCGTACGTGTCTACTCAGGTGTGCTGAACAAGGGTGACACTATCCTTAACTCAGCAACCGGCAAAACTGAGCGTATCGGCCGTATGGTTGAGATGCACGCAAATGATCGTAACGAAATCTCAACTGCTACCGCAGGTGACATCATCGCGATCGTTGGTATGAAGAACGTTCAGACCGGTCACACTCTGTGTGATGTTAAACACCCATGTACTCTGGAAGCGATGGTATTCCCAGAGCCAGTAATCTCAATCGCCGTTGCTCCTAAGGACAAAGGTGGTTCTGAGAAGATGGGTATTGCGATCGGTAAGATGGTTGCAGAGGATCCTTCATTCCGCGTTGAAACTGATGAAGATTCAGGCGAAACCATCCTTAAAGGTATGGGTGAGCTTCACTTGGACGTTAAAGTCGACATCCTCAAGCGTACTTACGGCGTTGAACTGGTTGTTGGTAAGCCACAGGTTGCATACCGCGAGTCTATTACTATCCCAGTTGAAGACAGCTACACACACAAGAAGCAGTCTGGTGGTTCAGGTCAGTACGGTAAGATCGATTACCGCATGCGCCCTGCAGAGGCCGGTACTGGCTTCAGCTTCACCTCTTCTGTAGTTGGCGGTAACGTTCCTAAGGAGTTCTGGCCTGCAGTTGAGAAAGGCTTCCAGTCAATGATGCAGGAAGGTACCCTCGCTGGTTACCCTGTAGTTGACGTTGAAGTTGAACTGTTCGACGGTGCTTCACACGCAGTGGACTCATCAGCAATCGCTTACGAAATCGCTGCTAAAGGCGCATTCCGTCAGTCTATGCCTAAAGCAGGCCCACAGCTGCTTGAGCCTGTGATGAAAGTTGACGTGTTCACTCCTGAAGATCACGTTGGTGATGTTATCGGTGACCTTAACCGTCGCCGCGGCATGATCAAAGACCAGGAAGCTGGCGTTACTGGTGTACGCATCAAGGCAGACGTTCCTCTGTCAGAGATGTTCGGTTACATCGGTCACCTGCGTACTATGACTTCAGGTCGCGGCCAGTTCTCTATGGAGTTCAGCCACTACTCTGCATGTCCTCAGAACGTAGCTGATACAGTTATCGCTGAAGCGAAAGCACGCAAAGAAGCTAAGTAATTAGGCTTCCAGTTGAAAAAGGGCCTACGGGCCCTTTTTTATTTTTTAAATCTCACGCCTAACCAGCCCTCGACAGCCGAGAACTGAATAGCTGGCAAGGGCCTAATTCTGCGACTGCTCCAGAATCTCTCCCAGCGCGTTCCATCCCAGCAAAGCGCATTTTTTGCGTGATGGCGAGCTGCGCACGGCATCCAGCGCTTCAAGCGCAGCGGGGAGCGCTGATGCATCATCACCCCAGTTGATAACCTGCTTGTACAGCGTCCTTAACTCACCTATATCCGATCCCTCCACTGCTTCTACCAACATTGATGTTGAAGCTATGCAGATGGAGCACCCACGGCCTCGAAAACCTGAGACCGCAACCCTACCATCTTGAACCATCAAACCAACCTCGACATCATCACCACAGCGAGGGTTACGCCCACGCGCAGTTAGATAACCTGGCTCAAACGGCTCCTTACGGTGGCTGCGTGGATGTTTGAAATGTTCCAGCAATGCCTCTTTATAGAGTGCGTCACTACTCAAAGAAAGATCCTCTCAGCCTGCTTAACTGCGTCTACTAGGCGATCAATATCATCCCGATTCGTGTAGACAGAACAACTCGCTCGCAGACATGCAGGAATATCTAGTGCCGCCATAAGCGGCTGAGCACAATGATGCCCAGCTCTGACAGCCACGCCGGAGTCAGCGCAGATCTGCCCTAGGTCATGAGGGTGAATATCTTCGTGTAGAAAACTAATTACGCCGGTGGCTGCAGCTGAAGATGGGGTCAGCATGCGCACCTTGGGAAGGACACTGAGTGAGTGATGGGCGTAGACGCCAATTCGTAGAAGCTGTTCAGAGACCAGCTTTGACGGAAGTTGCTCAAGGAACCCTAATGCGGCCCCCAAGCCGATCACGCCGATATAGTTAGGAGATCCGGCCTCAAACCGGGCGGGGATGTCAGTCCACTCAGAAGGCTGCGCTCCCTCGCCAACCCAATCTACCATTCCGCCGCCCAACAACCAGGGTTCCATGTTTTCAAGGTGCTTGTATCGGCCAGCCAATACTCCTACCCCAGTAGGTCCAAAGACCTTATGAGCGGAGAATACAATAAAGTCAGCGTCCAACTTGGATAAGGCTGAAGCCTGATGCGCTATACACTGGGCTGCATCTATGAGTACCGTCGCTCCGACCGCATGCGCGACCTGCATTAACGGCTCCAGCTGTGGCATCACACCCAGAACATTCGACTGCCCGGTGATAGCCAACATCTTCGTACGCTCGTCAGCGAGCTCCTCGACCTGTTCCGCTGAGACAGCGCCGGTGGTGTAATCTATCTTAAGCACCTTTAGCTCTGCCCCGCTCCTCTGGCAGGCACGCTGCCACGGCAGATAATTTGCGTGGTGCTCGAGCTCTGTAACCCAGACCCAATCCCCTTCGGATAACTTGGGTGTTAAAAAGGATTCAGCAACCGCGTTAATGCTCTCAGTCGCAGAGCGAGTGAATATGATTTCTTGCTGATTAAAACCGAGGAGGTCAGCACATTGGCGTCGAACATGCTCGTACGCTTTGCTGGCCATTTCAGCTTCTGCATAAAAGCCGCGATGAATCGGCGCGTAGCTGGTTGATGTCGCCTCACGCATCGCCTGTATAACCATCTCAGGCTTATGCGTGGTCGCTGCGCTGTCAAGGTAAGCAGTGGGGCTTTCACGCACCTGTGGGAACAGGTTCCGTATATTAGCCAACGCGCCAGAGAGCGACGTCATTAGCCCGCCTCCTTCGACTTCGCCTCGAATTTTGCCAAATTATCACGCTGGGCAGCCTGCGCCTCCTCTTGGGCAAACTTATCTTTCATGCGCATGCCGCTGCCGTTACGACGTACCAATGTGATTTCGGAGAGTATACACAGCGCAATTTCTTCCGGTGTTCTGGGGTTCAAGTCCACTCCAGACGGGGCCATCACACGCTCTAACTCTTGATCACTAAAGCCCTCTCGATGAAGAAACTCCATGACCAGGCGTGAACGCTTGCGACTGGCAATCAGTGCTATATATTTTGATTCCGAGGCCAGGGCACGCAGCATCGATTCATGATCGCCTTTTGCCTGTGTCGCAATGACAACATAATCATCCGGCTTGGGTTGTAACTGCGCATAATCGAGATCATCTACGATAACTTGCTGCGCCTTCGGGAAGCGCGCCACATCGGCACCCAGGTCATTAACGATCACATCGTAGCCCAAGATCGCACCCATCTCGCAGATCACTTCTGCAACGCGCCCATGCCCCATCAACCAGATACTAGGACTGGGTAGCACCGGCTCTATGTAGACCCGCATACCGCCGCCGCAGGGCATACCTGTACCCAACACTTCGTCATCGAGGTCAAGATCGATAATCGCCGTTTCGCCGGAGATAATCGCGTCATAAGCCTCCTGACATGCGGTGGACTCAGCGCAACCACCACCGACCCAGCCGGCTAGCAACTGCCCCTCTTTATCAATCACGGCTTTCGAGCCGGTCTTAGCAGAGACCGAACCGTAGGTTTCCACCACAGTTGCGATCGCAAATGGCTCTCTCTTCTGTTGCAGCTTTTCAATTAAAGAAAAGATAGGATTCATCGCGCCTCCCTAGACTGCGTCAACTAGATGCGTGATCGACTTTTTCGCAATCCGCGCCTGTACGCTCTTATAATTATCAGGTGTGTCCATGTCGACAACGACATGGTCATTCGGCATTTCTATGGTGGTTACGCGCTCGGGTTCGCGTTCGATCAGATGCTTACACCCTAGGTTGCGGCCGGTCGATATGATCTCTTCTACCTGCTCAAACGCTAGAACAATTGGATTCCCGCGCTGACCCTCAAAAGTCGGTACAAGTATGGGCTTCTGAGCTCTAGTAAACGCCTGGTGAATGGTGCGCAAGTCTTCAAGATCAAGCAGCGGTAGATCACTCAAACAGACCATGACACCATCTACTGGCTGGCTAAAAGCCCGCAAACCGCATAGCACTGAACTCATCTGCCCGTCGGCGTAATCAGAATTATGGGCAATCAATGTCGGCAGCCCTGAGAGTTGCTCAACTGCCTCGCGCTGCTGATGACCGGTGACGACGACTACTTCAGCAAAGCCGCACCCTTCGGCCCGTCCGTAGTTAGATAACATCATTGCAGTGCGACGCAGCATGGGGAGACCGTCAACAGGCAAAGTGAGTTTGTTGAGTTCGCCCATTCTACGAGACTCTCCCGCAGCCAGTAGCACCACCGATAGCCTTTTAAGAGTAGTCATATCAACCTCCACAACAGCTCTTGGCAGGTTGACCGATCGCATCGAGCCGCACTTCACTGGGCGTGCTTTTAGCCATACCGCCGTTACGCAGTTCAATAAGTTGGGCCAGTACAGCAACAGCGATCTCTTGCGGGGACTTAACCTTCAGATCAACGCCGAAGGGGGCGATCATCTGCTGGATATGCGGTCCAACACCCTCGGCTGACACTAACTCTGCCTTCAGTGCAGCGCCCTTTTTGGCACTTGCCACGAATCCAAATACAGCGGCAGGCAAGCGTGATGCTGCAGTGAGTGCCGCTTTATCACCACGTCCTTGGGTAGCAACGACGATATAGGGGAGAGAAGAGAAGGAGAGTTCACTCAATTCATACCCTTGGTGCGATATCACTCCGTACATATCCGGTAGTTCGCCATTGGCTGCTAGCGTAACGTCGAAGTCGAGGGCCGTGGCAAGACGCGCGAGCGCTAACGCACAAGGGCTAGAACCGAGAATCAACAAGGCCTTGCGGCTAACGAAAGGTTCAATGAAGATATCGAGCACACCGCCGCTCTTGCACGACGACTTGTGTGCAACCATACCGATCTCGGTAACCTTGTCTGCCTCGGGGGTCACTCTTACCAGCTCGGGCTCTCCTGCCGCTAGCACGCGCTGTGCTGCTCGTATAACCGCCGGCTGCGCACAACCACCGCCAATCCAGCCATGGATTTCGCCCTGCTCCGTAATCAACGCTCGAGCGCCCGGCTTAGATGAAGTGGGGGACTCAACACGCACCACCGTTGCAACCGCTAAACGCTCGCCCTCTAAGCTGAGTTGATCAGCCGTCTGTTGCAGTTCTTTTGTTAGCATCGATCTCTCCCCATTTCTGCTGGCACCTTTAAGCCAGTCGGGTAAAGTGCGGCCCCAAGGCTCGCAACGTTTCTATATTGTGTGCGCCAGCGACTTGATCTGCGTAGTCCATAGCAATCTTCATGCCCTTAGCCTCGGGGGTGAAGCCTTCGCGTTTCCATAACGGGTTAACCCACAACAAGTTACGCCCGCGTTGCTTAAGCTGGTGCAAAGACTGCTGCAATGCATCTAAATCGCCCGTGTCATAACCATCACTAACAACACAGGTGAGCGTACGGCTGTTCACCCAGTTACCGTAGCGCTCATTAAATTGGGCCAAAGACTCGCCAATGCGTGTACCGCCAGACCAACCAGAACCCAACATCGCCAGGGAATTGCGCACACGGACGAGACTGGTTTGCCGCAGGGCATCGGTAATAGGGACTATCTGGGTATGGAAGGCAAAGACTGCGACATCACGGAAACAGCGCGCGATACCGCGAGCAAATCGAAGGAGTAAAAAGCTGTACATCGACATCGAACGACTCACATCAAGTATCAGTAGCAGACGCGGCTGACGTTTGCGCACCTGTTTGCGCAACAAGGTGATGGGCTCTCCGCCCGTCGCTAACGAACGACGCAACGTCCGCCTTAAATCGACAGCACCCTGCTTCTTGCTCACTTTTTTGCGCCGACTCAGCCGTTTGCGCATATCCAACGCCATACGCTCTACCATCAACTCGATTCGGCGCATCTCTTCTGGGTCCGTGATGCTACCAAAATCAACTTTCTCGATAGAGGTCGAACGGCTGGCACCCTCCTGATAGCCCTCGCCGGTGCCATCAGAGTCTCCCGCCCCCTCATTTGCATCGCCTTGGTTAGAGTTCGAAGCGGTTCGGTCTGGATCCTCGGATTGTTCTGTTGCCAGTTTCAGTGCGCTTCCCGAACCGCCTGCTGTGTGTACTTGCCGGCGACTACGCTCGCCGTGCCAATAGCTATCGAACAGCTCGTCAAACCGATTCCAGTCCCGTTTTTCGCTGCAAAGAATCAAGCGTAGGAGTGAACGCAACTCCCTCTCCGAAAAGGGATCGATCAGGGCTATCGAGTTCTGTACTAAGAGTTGCTCAGAGACACCAACCCGAAAGCCGTTCGCGCGTGCTTGATGCACAAAACCTAAGAGACGCTGAGACAGATTGTCAGGTATCTGAGGATCGAGAATCTCAGCTACATCACTCATTGAGACTCACACCGCACGAGCGACCAAGCGCTCGAGCTCAAAGTCTTCGAGACGCTCACTGTCTTCCCGCGTCTTCAACAGGCAAACCAGGGTTGAGCGCAATACCTCTGGATCAGCATCTAATTTATCCAAACCGAACTGCAACAGAGCGGCCGCCCAGTCGAGCGTCTCCGCAATACCCGGCCGTTTAACCAAGTCAACCTTGCGCAGATCCTGCACGAACCCGACGATCTGACGCGCAAGTGCAACATTCACCTCGGGCAAGCGGGTACGCAAAATCTTCAACTCTTTATCGAAGCTTGGATAGTCTACGTAGTGATAAAGACAGCGGCGGCGCAGTGCATCGCTCAGCTGTCGTGTACCGTTGGATGTCAGAATTACCCTCGGTCGACTCTTCGCTTCAATCGTCCCCAACTCAGGGATACTGACCTGAAAATCTGACAGCACCTCCAATAAGAAGGCTTCAAACTCTTCGTCAGATCGATCAATTTCGTCGATAAGCAGCACCGCAGCCTTATCAGATTGGATGGCCGCTAGTAGAGGCCGTTCAAGGAGATACTTTGGATCAAAGATAGCTGTATCTGAATTAGCACTTCCCTCTTGTGAGCGAATGGCTAATAGCTGGTGCTGGTAGTTCCACTCATAAACAGCCGAGTTAACATCTAACCCCTCGTAGCACTGCAACCGAATCAATTGCGTGCCCAGCACTTTAGCGAGCGCTTTGGCAATCTCGGTTTTACCAACCCCAGCGTCTCCTTCAAGTAGAAGAGGACGCTCCAGTCGACTAACAAGCCAGAGCGCCGAGCCAAGCTCGGCGTCTGCAACATAACCCGCCTGAAGCAATTCAGAACGAAAGGCTGAGATATCCTGATGGGACACGATTAGTTGCTCGCTTTACCGCCAAATAGGCTGCGCAACCAGCCGGTAAATACCGACCAAGCGAAAGCGAATCCATTGAGCTCTTTAGGCTGCTCTGAAAGTTCTTCACGCGCTTGCTCTGCAACCTCGTCCTCGCCCATCGCTGCCACGTTATTACAGAAGTTTTTACCAAACTGATTAAGAATCTGATCGGCCACCTGTGTCATCATACGACCACCGAGACTCGCCGCTTTGCCGGTCACCGTCACGGTAGCCTTTCCACGCAAGACAACCTTTCCCTCCTCCTCAGTAACCCAAGCCGTCAAATCCATGGTCGCGGAGGATGAACCTTTCGAGTCTTGTCCCTTACCTACCATCTGCAACTCGCGCTTATCAAGATCAATCGAGCGGATCTCTATGTTACCGGCGAAGGCCATCGTAGCCGGTCCGATCTTCGCCTTAACGCTACCTTTGTAGTTACTGTCATCCACCTGCTCGGTGATTTCAGCGCCAGGCATGCAGCTCGCAACGCCGCTAATATCCTGCAAAAAGGCCCATCCCTGATTAGCAGAGCCGGGAAGTTCAAAGGTTTTATCTAGATCTACTTGCATCTTACTGCTCCAAAAAAGGCCGACCTCGCGTGAGGCCGGCCATCATCACTACTTAACACCAAGTTCTTGCATGGTTTTCCACAGACGTGGAGCCGTGTGCGGCATATTGAGATGCGTTACACCGAGGTGGGAAAATGCATCCACAACAGCCGACGTGAAGGTCGGGATCGAACCTACATGCGGTGACTCAGCCACACCCTTAGCACCCAGAGGGTGGTGTGGTGATGGTGTCACAGTGAAGTCGGTCTCCCACTTCGGAGTCTCTACAAAGGTCGGCACGAAGTAATCCATCAAGGTATTACCCAGCAGGTTACCCTGCTCGTCGTAAGGCATCTCCTGCCCCATAGCGACCGCAAAGCCCTCGTTCAGGCCACCATGGATCTGACCGTCAATGATCATCGGGTTAATACGGGTACCACAGTCGTCGAGTGCATAGAAACGGCGAACGCTGGTCTCACCGGTCTGCTTGTCGATATCAACAACACAGAGGTAGATGCCGTACGGGTATGTGAAGTTTGGTGGATCGTAGTAATCCACTGCCTCAAGTCCCGGCTCCATACCTTCTGGTACGTTGTTGTAAGCCGCCCAAGCGATCTCCTTCATGGTCTTCTCTTGACCTGGATTGCCTTTCACCTTGAAGCGATCGATTTCCCACTCAAGGTCATCCTCACTCACCTCTAGCAGGTGAGCGGCGATCTTCTGTGCTTTAGCTTTAATCTTGCGCGCGGCTACGGCAGTTGCAGCACCTGCAACCGGTGTAGAGCGCGAACCGTAGGTACCCAAACCGTATGGTGCAGTATCGGTGTCACCCTCTTCAATCTGAATCTCTTCAGACGGCAGACCCAATTCAGTCGCAATGATCTGCGCATAGGTTGTCTGGTGGCCCTGACCTTGAGTAATCGTACCCATGCGAGCAATCGCACTGCCGGTAGGATGGACGCGGATCTCGGCACTATCGAACATGCCGATACCCAGAATGTCACAGTTGCGGCTTGGTCCGGCACCGACGATTTCAGTGAAGGTTACTAGGCCAATACCCATCAACTCACCCTTGGCACGTTTCTCCTCCTGCTCACGACGCAAACCGTCGTAATCAACAGCATCCAGCACCTTCTGCAGAGAGCTGTGGTACTCACCACTGTCGATCTCCCAGCCGAGGCAAGTCTTGTACGGCATCTGCTCAGACTTAATGAAGTTACGACGACGGATCTCCGCTTTATCGATACCCAGTTTCTGCGCTAGAACGTCCATCGTACGCTCAATCACATAGACCGCTTCAGTTACGCGGAATGAACAGCGATATGCTACGCCGCCCGGCGCTTTGTTGGTGTAAACACCGTCAACATTGAGGTGAGCTACCGGCACATCATAAGAACCGGTACAGATATGCATCAGACCTGCTGGGAACTTGGATGGATCGGCACAAGCGTCGAATGCACCATGGTCAGCCAGTACATTAACGCGCAGGGCCTTAATGATACCGTCCTTATCTGCAGCGATTTCGCCAGTCATATGGTAGTCACGTGCAAAGGCGGTAGTGGAGATATTCTCCATGCGGTCTTCGACCCATTTCACAGGAACACCTAACACGATTGATGCAACTATCGCAGTTACATAGCCTGGGTAGATGCCGACCTTGTTGCCGAAGCCGCCGCCGATGTCAGGCGAGATTACCCGTACCTTGCTCTCCGGTAGACCTGATAGCATCGATACGACAGTACGCACGACGTGCGGTGCCTGCGATGTGAGGTATACAGTCAGGTGACCATTCACTTTGTCGAACGACGCGACACAGCCACAGGTCTCTAGTGGACATGGGTGTACGCGGTGGTAGTACATATCCTGAGAGACTACGACCTCGGCATTATCAAAGACGCGATCAGCCGCCTCTTTGTCACCTGCCTGCCAGTTGAAGATATGATTGTCATGCTTACGCTCTGAGTGCGCGCCCTGCATCTTGCCAACCAGATCCTCGCGCAGCACTGGCGCATCCGAATCCATGGCCTTGTGTGCATCTACCAGCACTGGAAGCTCTTCGTACTCCACTTCTACTAAGTCAACCGCGTCAGCCGCAATGTATCGGTCATCCGCTACAACGACGGCCACTTCTTGGTACTGGAAATGTACCTTTTCGTCTGCAAGCACAGCCTGCACATCACCTGCCAGCGTTGGCATCCAATGCAGGTTAAGCGGCTTCAAGTCATCCGCCGTCAGGACAGCGTGCACACCTGGCAACGCCAAGGCTTTCTCTTTGTTGATACTCTTGATTCGCGCGTGAGCGTAAGGGCTACGCACCATGTCCGCGAACAACATTCCCGCCATCTGAATATCATCAGTATAGCGGCCTTTACCCTGAATAAAACGCGCATCCTCTTTGCGTTTGCGCGAACAGCCCATCCCTTGGAGGGCCGCTTCTCGGGTCTCTTTATCCATCTGTTCAGTCATTGCGAACCTCCCTTAAGCTTCTTGCATCATGCGCGCAGCTGTTTTCACAGCTTTGATGATGTTCTGGTAACCGGTGCAGCGGCACAGGTTGCCCGACATACCCCAACGAATCTCCTCCTCGGTCGGATTTGGATTCTCTTTAAGGAAGCTTGCGGCACGAACCATCATGCCCGGAGTACAGAAACCACACTGCAGACCGTGCTCTTCAACAAATGCCTGCTGCACAATGTGCAGACCATCTGCCGAGGCTAGGCCCTCAACAGTCGTAATCTCTGCGCCTTCAGCCTGAACGGTTAGAAAGGTACAAGACTTAATTGACTGACCATCAATATCGACTGTACAGACACCACAGTGAGTACTCTCACAGCCGATGTGAGTGCCGGTGAGCTGCAATTTTTCGCGCAGCGTGTGCACTAGAAGCTCGCGAGGATCGACCAGTACATCGACCTGCTTACCGTTTACTTTGAATGAAACTGCTTGCTTAGCCATGATTACCCCCGCGCGTCCGCAATTGCTTTTTCGATTGCGCGGCTAAACATCACCGCTGCCATGTTCGCTTTGTACTCAGCGTCACCACGCAGATCCTCTGCTGGATCACAAGCGTCACGAACCGCTTCAGCGGCGCGTGCAATCAGATCGTCGCTCGGGGTCTGACCACGGAGAATATCCTCAGCTGCTTCCGCACGGATCGCACAGGGAGCTACATTCGTTAGCCCGATACGAACGTCACCGATCTGACCACTGTTCATTTCGACCACCACGGATGCACCGGCAACTGCATAGTCACCCGTCTTGCGCTTCAGCTTCTCGTAGCCGTAGCCCATGCTGGGCTTGCGCACTGGGATTTTTACCTTAACCAGCAACTCATGCTCTTCGAGCCCAGTCCAGTAGGTTCCCAGGAAGAAACCATTAGCTGGCACCGAGCGTTCGCCATCTGGGCCGTGCAGCACTAGTTGCGCATCGAGAGATAGCATTACGGCTGGGTGGTCGTTACCTGGGTCACCGTGGGCGATATCGCCACCAATTGAACCGCGGTTACGCACCTGCGGGTCGGCAATCAGCTTGGCCACATTAATGAGGTGAGGGCAGTGTTGAGCGACTAGATCAGAGGCAATGAGCTCGTTTTCTGATGTCATCGCGCCGATGACAAGGTGATCTCCATCTACGGAGATACCTTTGAGTTCGGCAATGCCATTGATATCGATAAGACAGGGTGGCTCAGCAAAACGAAGCTTCATCATCGGCAGTAGCGAGTGCCCACCTGCGATGATCTTTGCCTCGTCATTAGCTGCCAGTTTGGCAACAGCGTCGGCAACGCTTGTCGCCCGATGGTATTCAAAGGACGAAGGGATCATATCAACCTCGAGTTTTTTTGTATTTAGAGTACGGGTCTAACTTTTGCGATTACGTCCGCCAATCTCCGCACAGATCACAAGGTTGTTTAAAAAATAGTCAATCCAGCTTTCGCATGCTGAAAGAAACTAATAAAAAAGGGCCTTTCGGCCCTTTAGGAAAAGCGGTCGTTTTTTTAAATCTGAGGTACCGTCTCCATCGAGTGATCAATAACAGACTGTTCTAGATCAGCATCAACCATTTCACCTGCCAGGAAGTTCTCGTAGGCTGCCAAATCCAGATGTCCATGACCACAAAGTGCAGTAAGAATCACCTTCTCCTCGCCCGACTCTTTACACGCCAGAGCCTCACGGATCGCTGCAGCGATAGCATGGGTTGGCTCAGGTGCTGGAACAATACCCTCGGTGCGTGCAAATTTAAGCGCACCCTCAAAACACTCTGTCTGTGGAATGTTAATCGCTTCGACCATACCTAGCTCGTAGAGGTGTGATACCAGCGGTGCCATACCGTGATAGCGTAAACCGCCTGCATGAATGGTATCGGGGATGAAATCATGACCAAGTGTGTGCATCTTCATCAGCGGCGTCATTCCGGCAGTGTCGCCAAAATCGTAGCGAAACTCTCCGCGAGTCAAGGTGGGACAAGCCGATGGTTCGACACACCGAATCGTCGGATTCATCTTACCGGCCATCTTCTCTCGCAAGAATGGGAAGGCTAGCCCACCAAAGTTGGAACCACCACCGGTACAACCGACTAATACGTCAGGCGTCTCACCGACTTTAGCAAGCTGCAACAGCGCCTCCTCACCGATAATGGTCTGATGCATCAACACATGGTTAAGCACTGAACCGAGTGCGTAACGCGCTTCAGGATTAGCCGCAGCCTCGCCTACCGCTTCGGATATTGCGATACCCAGTGAACCGGGGTGATTAGGATCCTCGGCTAATAGCTTGCGTCCATATTCTGTTCTGTCAGATGGACTTGGGTGCAGTATACCCCCGTAAATCTCCATCATCGTTTTGCGATATGGCTTGGAGCGATATGAGGCAGCGACCTGCCATATCTCACACTCCATACCAAACTGTGCACAGGCAAAGGCGAGAGAAGTACCCCACTGACCTGCTCCTGTTTCAGTCGTGAGTTTCTTAATACCCTCTTTGTGGTTGTAATAAGCCTGAGGTACTGCGGTGTTAGGCTTGTGAGAGCCTGCAGGGCTAACACCCTCGTACTTGTAGTAAATTCGTGCAGGCGTATCGAGAAGCTTCTCTAGACGACGAGCACGGAAAAGCGGTGATGGACGCCAGAGCTTGTAAACATCCAGCACCTCTCCGGGAATATCAATGAAGCGCTCCTGACTCATCTCTTGCTGAATCAGTGCCATTGGGAAGAGCGGAGCAAAATCCTCCGCCGTCGCCGGTTGCAATGTACCAGGATGCAGAGGTGGAGCCATCGGCTCCGGCAGGTCAGGAAGAATGTTATACCACTGGGTTGGCATCTCATCTTCGGTTAGTAAAATCTTATTATTGTTCTCAAACATAACGCCTCACTTGTTAGGGTGGATGGGTCGCCATTTGAGAGTAAACAGAATCCTGAACCAGTTTCAATCGAAAAAGGTCATCTTTGAGTCGATTGGCCTGAAAATACCCTCGACTCACTCGTAATCAGCGCATTTAAGAGAGCTTCGACAAACCCTTATCGAGCACGAGATAGATCCCCAAAGCCATCATCACCAAACCGAGGGTTCGCTTGAGCGTGATGCTGTACTGAGTTGCACCAAAGAGGCCGAAGTGGTCGATGATGGTCATTGCGACTAACTGACCTAAAAGCGCAAAAGCGATCGCATTGGTGACGCCGAATTTTGGGACAATCCAGGTCACACTGATGACATAAAAGCCGACGCAGAGGCCATACGCCTAGAGTACTAACTAAACAGGGCAAATCCGCTCGCAATGATGGTCATCACAAAGAGAATCCATTTGAGCGCTTTTTGACTGAGATTGATGGTGATCTTCACCGCCATATGGGCACCTACGATACTGCCAAGCGCTAAAATTAATCCAGGGACCCAAAGTATCTGATCATTAGCGATAAAGACCAGCAGTGCGATAGCGGTAAACGCCAGGGAGCAAGCGACTTTCAGCGCATTAGTGCGCACCAAGTCATAGCGCAAACCACCAGCGATCGCTGCGATCAAAATAAAACCTACGCCCGCCTGGACAAACCCGCCGTAAAAACCGGCCAGCAACAACAGGGGGATAGAGCTTGAGGAGTCGGTCAAACCTCGAGGCGGCGTACCCTCAGGCGGCGCCACAACAGAGGGTTTAAATAGGATAATGCCCGCCATAATCACCATCGCACTAAGCAGCACCGGTTTAAGCAGCCCCTGGGGCATATAGGAGGCGGTCAATGCGCCAAAAAGCCCGCCGACGACTGTGACACCCAGAATCTTTCTCAGATCGGGCATATCCAACTTACCGTGCTTACGGAAACCTGTCACTGCCGTAACAGACTGCAAAAATATCGATACACGATTCGTTGCATTGGCGATATCTGCTGGTAACCCCATCACCATAAGCGCAGGTAGGGTTAGGTTCGAACCACCCCCGGCCAAAACATTGATCATGCCCGCCAGAAAGCCGGTTACGAGCAGCAGGGAGACAGTTAGTAGACTGAGTTCATACATTCAATGCAGGCTAGGTGAGCCGTGTACGCAGCTCAACGATTGCTGCCTGCAGTTTTTCGAGTGTAAGCGGCTTGGAAATGACCAGATCGGCACCCGATTCTAGCAACTCTTCGCTCTGTTGGCCTAGCGTGGCTGCGGTCACACCGATGATTGCACCCGAGTATCCCCTACTTCGGATCTCTGAAATCATCTCACGTCCTGAAAGGTTGGGCATAAAATAGTCGGTTAGAATCAGATCGAATCCCTGCTCAAACAGCTCTAGTCCCGCTTGCCCATCACTAGCAACGACCACTTCACCAAACAGCTGTTCAGCCAATTTTTGACCCAACATTCGCAGTAATGCATCATCCTCAACAAACAAAACCTTAAGTGTAGAGAGCTCCTGAGCGTCAGAGTCCACCTCTGCAGGCTGAGTCTGAGAGACAATCGCCGGGTTTTCGACCAGATCAAGAGGTGCACGAATATGGAAGCGACTCCCTCGTCTTGCACCTGGCGTGTAATAAACGTCCCCGCCTATCTCAGAGAGCCAGACTTTGGCGATGTAGAGTCCAAAGCCGCTACCATCGGTAGACGCTGATGCGCGCTCACCTAGCTTGAAGATCTTCTTTCTATTGGACTCATCAATACCCACACCATTATCAATGACAACCCACTCTATGAATTTATAACCAGCAGTATCAGTCACGATACGATTGACGACCCTCACCTCGCTTGCAAAAGCGTGCAGACAGGCATTACGCACGCAGTTTGTGACAGCCGTTTTGACTCTGTAAGTGTCGGTTACAAATACCTTTCGCCTCAGCTCATTTGGAAAAGCTGAGCAAAAACGCAACTCTACATTTGAAGCGTTAGCTATGGAGGCCAAGCCGATCTCCATGACTGTGTTAAACCCGGCAATTTCGGCTTGCTCGAGACGCAGCGGCCGCTGTTGATCCGGATTAAGCAGTAGGCGCATATCATCAATTGTGGTCAACAACTGGTTACTCTGTTCCAGAACCACCTGCTGTTGCGAGCTCCACTCCTGCTGGGTAGTGGTAGCTGCCAACATACTTATGCTAGAAGCCGGCGTTCTCAACTCGTGAGCAATCATGCCTAGCATTATGTTGCGCTGCGCAGCCAACTGCTTCAATGTATCGCTAGCTTTTTGCTCGCTCTCTAGTGCGCTCGCTAACTCTTGTCGTATATCGATCTCGGCCTGTATCGATTGGGAGACACCCACACGATGCAGATCACCAACAGAATCAAGGTACTCCTTAATGGTTGCCTGCTTAAACCAGCCGTACTCGGTATTCCCTGGGTGACGAAAGCGGAACTCCGTTGAACGTCCCACAACCTCCAAGTTGGCTCGCAAAAGTTCACGTTGCTCGGGCGCAACACAGGCTAGTCGGTCTCCGCCACCGACGTAGACATTGCCCTCAAAGGGCGATTGATGAATATTGAAACCGTCGCCTGAGTCTACATTTTCATCGTACACATCGAGCCCAGCGAACTGCATTGCACCCAGCAGCAAATCGTCATAATGCTCGCGCTCCTTTTGCGCTCGGTTTAGTCGATCAATAGTCAACTCCTGTTGTATCAAGGCTTGTTGCAACATAACCAATATAAGCAGCACGGCCAAAGCTGATACAACACTCCTTGTAGCAACAGCTAAATCAACACTTGGATCTGTGTGCGCCACCCAGAGCACAACCATGATGGTAGCCCCACCATAGAGTGGCAACAGCCAACGTCTATTAAATCCGTTGAGACCGATGAACGCCAAAAAAGCGGGGGCAAGAATAATGGGTAAAGTGCCATTTACCAAAACTACAACCCAATAAAGACAAGCGAGGAGGTAAAGCAGATAACTTGCAGCAATTTCGAACCGATCATGCCCTCTGATACTGCAGCCAAAGTGAAATAGGACAACAAGGGTCAAAATAAGTGGATAAATCGCGATAGCCGAGCCGGTCTGGTGCGGCGGCAATAAGAAACTCAATATCGTCGCTACAGTGCCAAGGACAATTTGAACGATGTCCGACCTTTGCTTTATCGAGAGTTTCGCAGTTTCAAGCACTTTTTTACCACTGTTTTGATACTTATTTTAGAATTAGCGGGCAATATTTGTACCGAAAGTAACACAAAATCATAAAAAAAGGGCCTAGCGGCCCTTCAATGGATAGTAGATTAGAGCACCTTATCAGATGCGCCCCATCAACTGATCAACAACGTTTTTCGGCGCTTCACCGTAAGAGTCAAACTCCATTGAGTAGGTTGCACGGCCTTGTGATGCAGAACGCAGATCTGTGGCATAGCCGAACATCTCTCCGAGTGGCACGAGTGCATGAATCGCTTTGCCAGATGGCAGATCATCCATGCCCTGTACTAGGCCGCGGCGACGGTTAAGGTCACCCATGACATCACCCATGTAATCTTCCGGGGTAACCACTTCAACTTTCATCATCGGCTCTAGCAGGCAGGGATCAGCTTCGGCCGCATACTTTTTAAGGGCCTGGGATGCCGCGATTTTGAACGCCATCTCATTTGAGTCGACCTCATGGAACGAGCCATCGTACAGACGCGCTTTCAGACCGATCAGCGGGTAACCCGCCATAACACCGTTCTTCATCTGCTCCTGAATGCCCTTCTCGATCGCTGGGATGTACTCCTTAGGAATAGAACCACCGACGATCTCAGAGATGAACTCCAGACCTTCCTCTTCGCTTGGTGTGAACTCGATCACGACGTGACCGTACTGACCACGACCGCCCGACTGACGAGCAAACTTGTGGTTGGCATCCACGGCACGGCGAATCTTCTCACGGTATGCCACCTGCGGCTTACCGATGTTTGCTTCAACCTTGAACTCACGCTTCATACGATCGACGATAATATCGAGGTGCAACTCGCCCATGCCTGAGATAATAGTTTGCCCAGTCTCTTGGTCAGTCTCAACACGGAAGGATGGGTCTTCTTGTGCCAACTTACCTAGCGCAACACCCATTTTTTCCTGATCAGCTTGTGATTTTGGCTCAACAGCGACAGAGATTACTGGCTCAGGGAACTCCATGCGCTCCAGTACTATCTTCTGATCGCCGTCACACAGGGTGTCACCCGTTGTACAGTCTTTGATACCGATCAGAGCAGCGATATCGCCTGCGCGAACCTCTTTAATCTCTTCACGGTTGTTTGCGTGCATCTGTACCATACGGCCGATGCGCTCTTTCTTCTGCTTAACCGAATTGTAGACAGCATCGCCGGACTTAAGTACACCTGAGTAAACGCGAACGAAAGTAAGCGTACCAACGAAAGGATCTGTGGCAATCTTGAATGCCAAGGCTGCGAAAGGCGCGTTGTCATCGGCTTCACGAGACGCGACAGTCTCATCTTTATCGTCCAGCGTACCTTCAATCGCTTTAACCTCGACCGGCGACGGCAGGTATTCGATTACGGCATCCAGTACTGCCTGCACGCCTTTGTTCTTGAAGGCAGAACCTGCCAGCATCAATACGATCTCGTTGTTCAACGTGCGCTCACGCAGACCGGCTTTGATCTCCTCTTCTGATAGCTCACCCTCTTCAAGGTACTTATCCATCAGCTCTTCGTTAGCTTCGGCAGCCGCTTCGATCATCTCTTCACGCAGCTCTTCAGCGCGTGCTTGAAGATCGGCAGGGATATCGACCAGGTCGTAGGTCATGCCCTGATCATCTTCATTCCACATGATCGCCTTCATGCGGATCAAATCGACGACGCCTTTGAAGTTCTCTTCCGCACCGATCGGGATGTTGATCGGTACTGGTGCTGCGCCTAGACGCTTCTTCAACTGTTCGACAACCATATAGAAGTCGGCACCGGCACGGTCCATCTTGTTAACAAATACCATGCGTGGCACTTCGTATTTGTTCGCCTGACGCCATACAGTCTCGGTCTGTGGCTGTACACCTGATGAAGCACAAAGCACAACAACGGCACCATCAAGAACTCGCAAAGAGCGCTCAACTTCGATGGTGAAGTCAACGTGCCCCGGGGTATCAATAATATTGATGCGGTGTTTATCAAACTGCTGATTCATACCCTGCCAAAAACAGGTAGTAGCAGCTGAGGTTATGGTGATACCTCGCTCCTGCTCTTGCTCCATCCAGTCCATAGTAGCCGCACCGTCGTGCACCTCACCAATCTTATGAGACAGACCTGTGTAGAACAGAACGCGCTCAGTTGTCGTGGTTTTACCAGCGTCAACGTGGGCACAGATACCGATATTACGGTAGCGTTCGATAGGGGTTATACGAGCCATTTTTAACTCCAAAAACTCTAACTGCGAATTCGCTTGCGCAGCAGTATAGGGACATCACCACAAACAAAAAACCCCCGTCAAAGACGAGGGCTTTTTTATGCTCAAATAGAGCACCCACCTTACTGCACTTGCCCTCAAGCAACTGCAGTTCGGTAGCAAAATTAGAAGCGGTAGTGCGCGAACGCCTTGTTTGCTTCAGCCATACGGTGAACGTCTTCACGCTTCTTAACAGCAGCGCCACGACCTTCAGCCGCATCCAGCAGTTCACCTGCCAGACGAAGTGACATATCTTTCTCACCACGCTTGCGTGATGCGTCAACCAGCCAACGCATTGCAAGAGCCATACGGCGAGATGGACGTACTTCAACAGGTACCTGGTAAGTTGCACCACCTACGCGGCGAGACTTAACTTCGACCATTGGCTGTACAGTTTCCAGAGCTTTGTCGAACAGTTCCAGTGGATCTGCTTTAGTGCGCTCTTCAACTTTCGCTAGGGCACCGTAAACGATGCTCTCAGCTACAGACTTCTTACCACTGATCATCAAGTGGTTGATAAATTTTGCCAGCGTGATGTTTCCGAATTTAGGATCCGGTAGGATCTCACGCTTCGCGGCTACGCGACGTCTTGGCATGTGTAAGCCCTCAATAAATTGTTTGTAGGTCTTCAGGTAATCCGAGCATCTAACTCGACCTTACTCTTACCGACTTTTTGTCAGACGATTAGGTCCTTAAAGGTCTATTAACCCTTAGGACGCTTAGTACCGTATTTAGAACGAGCCTGTTTACGGTCATTAACGCCAGAACAGTCCAACGCACCACGTACAGTGTGGTAACGAACACCTGGCAGGTCCTTAACTCGACCACCACGAATCAGGACAACAGAGTGTTCCTGCAGGTTGTGGCCTTCACCGCCGATGTAAGATGAAACTTCAAAACCGTTTGTCAGACGAACACGACATACTTTACGTAGTGCCGAGTTTGGCTTCTTCGGTGTAGTTGTATAAACGCGAGTACATACGCCACGACGCTGTGGGCAAGCCTGCAATGCACGGACATCGCTCTGCTCCACAACACGTTTACGTGGTTTGCGTACCAGCTGGTTGATTGTTGCCATTAAGCAAACTCCACGTTTAAGTTAAATAAACAAATCAAAAAGTCCGCAACCCAATGTCACGGACTTTAAGGGGCGCAGATTGTAATCAATCTGCACCTATATAGCAATCCCTAGGGATCGCCATGTGATACAAGGATGTATCACCAAAATAAGCGCCCTCGGCGATTATTTTGCGAGAAAGGAAAAATCACATTTTTTCCTTTCGACCTCCGCGAAGCACCATGGATGGTGCTTCAGGAGATAAACAGCAGACTCACTCTGAGTCAGATAGCGAAGCATTAAGCGCTTCGGTCAGTGCTGCTTGCACCTCTTCTGCACTTACAGTCGCTGTCGGCTCACTACCCATTGCGCGCTTACGCTTGCGCTCTGAGTGGTAAGCCAAACCTGTACCTGCCGGGATCAGACGACCCACAACAACGTTCTCTTTCAGGCCGCGTAGGTAATCTTTCTTACCTGTTACTGCACCTTCAGTTAGGACACGAGTCGTCTCCTGGAACGATGCTGCAGAGATGAACGACTCAGTCGCAAGCGATGCTTTGGTGATACCCAGAAGAACGCGTTCGAACTTCGCAGGAATCTTGCCTTCAGCTTCAGCTGCTTCGTTCGCTTCCTGTACGGCAGCGAATTCAGCCTGTTCACCCTGGATAAACTCAGTATCACCCGAGTCAAGGATCTCAACTTTACGCAGCATCTGACGTACGATGACTTCGATGTGCTTGTCGTTGATACCTACACCCTGCAGACGGTAAACGTCCTGGATCTCAGAAACGATGTACTTAGCCAACTCTTCGACGCCGAGAACACGCAGGATATCGTGAGCGCTAGATGGACCATCTGCAATCACTTCACCCTTCTGTACTGTCTCACCTTCGAATACGTTCAGACCACGCCATTTCTGGATCATGATCTCGATCGCATCACCGCCGTCGTGTGGAGTGATAACGATACGGCGCTTACCTTTGGTCTCTTTACCGAAGGTCACGGTACCTGAGATCTCTGCAAGGATTGCAGCTTCCTTAGGTTTACGTGCTTCAAAGAGGTCAGCAACGCGCGGAAGACCACCGGTGATATCCTTATTGACTGTACCTTCCTGCGGCAGACGAGCAAGGATGTCACCCACCTGTACATCAGCACCGTCGTTCAGGTTGATGATCGACTTAGCTGGCAGCAGGTACTGTGCTGGCATATCAGTACCAGTCAGTTTCACCTCGGAACCGTCGGCGTTAAGCAGTTTGATCATCGGACGGATATCTTTACCCGCCTGTGGACGATCTTTCGCATCCAGAACTTCGATAGTCGACAGACCGGTCAACTCATCTGTCTGACGCTTAACAGTGATACCGTCTTCCATGCCTGCGAACTCAATGCGACCAGCCACTTCCGATACGATCGGGTGAGTGTGCGGGTCCCAGTTCGCTACGATTGCGCCTGCATCAACAGTATCGCCATCTTTGACTTTAATTACTGCACCGTAAGGGAGCTTGTAACGCTCACGCTCACGACCGTGCTCGTCAGTAACACCCAGCTCGCCAGAACGTGAAGTCGCAACCAGGTTGCCATCAGTACGCTCGACAAACTTCAGGTTGTGCAGACGGATCTCGCCGCCGTTCTTAACCTGGATGTTATCAACAGCAGCTGCTCGAGATGCCGCACCACCGATGTGGAAGGTACGCATGGTCAGCTGTGTACCTGGCTCACCGATTGACTGTGCCGCAACAACGCCGACAGCTTCACCGATGTTAACCTTGTGACCGCGACCGAGGTCACGACCGTAACAGCTTGAACAGATACCGTGACGTGAAGTACAGGTGATCGCTGAACGTACGATGATCTCATCGATTGAGCTGTAGGTTTCGTCGTTATCCAGACGGTTAACCCAAGACTCATCGATCAACGTGCCCGCTTCGATCAGTACATCGTTACCTTTAGGGTTGAGTACATCCTGTGCCACAACACGGCCCAGTACGCGGTCACCCAGACCAACCACGATGTCGCCACCTTCGATCAGAGGCTGCATTACCAGACCCTCCTCGGTGCCACAGTCGTGCTCAGTGATAACCATATCCTGTGCTACGTCTACCAGACGACGAGTCAGGTAACCTGAGTTCGCAGTCTTAAGTGCAGTATCCGCCAGACCCTTACGAGCACCGTGAGTCGAGATGAAGTACTGGAGTACGTTCAGACCTTCACGGAAGTTCGCAGTGATTGGGGTTTCGATGATCGAACCGTCTGGCTTAGCCATCAGACCACGCATACCTGCGAGCTGACGAATCTGAGCCGCGCTACCACGAGCGCCCGAGTCGGCCATCATGTAAACCGAGTTGAACGAATCCTGTTCAACCTGCTCGCCATCTTTATTAGTGACGATATCGGTCTTCAGGTTGTCCATCATCTTCTTAGCCAGCAGCTCGTTCGCACGTGACCAGATGTCGACAACTTTGTTGTATTTCTCGCCCTGAGTTACCAGACCTTCAGCGAACTGACGCTCGATCTCTTTAACTTCAAGATCCGCCTCAGCAACAATTTCAGTCTTCTCATCTGGGATAACGAAGTCGTTAACACCGATAGAAGCGCCCGACATAGTTGCCTGACGGAAGCCCATGTACATGATCTGGTCAGCGAAGATGACAGTGTCCTTCAGACCACAACGACGGTAGGCTTCGTTGAGAAGACGTGAGATCGCCTTCTTCTTCATTGGCTGGTTAACCAGCTCAAATGGCAGACCCTTAGGCACGATATCAAACAGCATCGCACGACCAACGGTAGTCTCTACCAGGCCGTAACGGTCCTCTTCGTTACCTTCGATGTCGCGGATAGTCTCGGCGATACGAACCTTGATGATCGCCTGTAGATCAACCTGACCAGCACCGTATGCACGCTGTACCTCTTTGATATCAGAGAAGTGCATGCCTTCGCCTTTCGCGTTGATACGTGAACGGGTCATGAAGTAGAGACCCAGTACCACGTCCTGCGAAGGTACGATGATTGGCTCACCGTTCGCTGGAGACAGGATGTTGTTTGTCGACATCATCAGTGCACGTGCTTCGAGCTGCGCTTCCAGCGTCAGCGGCACGTGTACAGCCATCTGGTCACCGTCGAAGTCAGCGTTGTATGCCGCACACACCAGTGGGTGCAGCTGAATCGCTTTACCTTCAATCAGTACAGGTTCAAACGCCTGGATACCCAGACGGTGAAGTGTTGGCGCACGGTTCAGCAGTACTGGATGCTCACGGATAACCTCATCGAGGATATCCCATACCAGCGGCTCTTCGCGCTCAACCATCTTCTTCGCAGCCTTGATAGTCGTAGCGTAACCACGCAGTTCGAGCTTGCTGAAGATGAATGGCTTGAACAGCTCAAGTGCCATCTTCTTAGGTAGACCACACTGGTGCAGACGCAAGTATGGACCTACCACGATTACTGAACGGCCAGAGTAGTCAACACGCTTACCAAGAAGGTTCTGACGGAAACGACCCTGCTTACCTTTGATCATGTCTGCAAGCGACTTCAGAGGACGCTTGTTAGAGCCCGTGATCGCACGGCCACGACGACCGTTATCAAGCAGCGCGTCGACAGACTCCTGCAGCATACGCTTCTCGTTACGTACGATGATATCCGGTGCGTTAAGGTCCAGCAGGCGCTTCAGACGGTTGTTACGGTTGATAACACGACGGTACAGATCGTTCAGATCTGAAGTCGCGAAACGACCACCATCCAGCGGTACCAGAGGACGCAGATCAGGCGGCAGTACTGGAAGTACCTGCATGATCATCCACTCTGGATTGTTGCCAGACTTGTAGAAAGCTTCCAGCAGCTTCAGACGCTTCGACAGCTTCTTGAGCTTAGTCTCAGAGTTAGTTGCTGGGATCTCTTCACGGATCACCTGGATCTCGTGCTCAAGATCGATAGACGCCAGTAGCTGACCGATCGCCTCGGCACCCATACGGGCATCGAAGTCATCGCCGAACTCTTCTAGCGCTTCAAAGTACTGCTCGTCGTTGAGCATCTGGCCACGCTGTAGCGTAGTCATGCCTTCATCGATAACAACGAATGATTCGAAGTAGAGAACACGTTCGATATCACGCAGTGTCATATCAAGCATCAAACCGATGCGAGATGGCAGTGACTTAAGGAACCAGATGTGTGCAACTGGAGAAGCCAGCTCGATGTGACCCATGCGCTCACGACGCACTTTAGTCATGGTCACTTCAACGCCACACTTCTCACAGATAACACCGCGGTGTTTCATGCGCTTGTATTTACCACACAAGCACTCGTAGTCCTTCACAGGGCCGAAGATTTTGGCACAGAAGAGGCCATCACGCTCCGGCTTAAAGGTACGGTAGTTGATAGTTTCAGGCTTCTTAACCTCACCGAATGACCAGCTACGGATCATCTCAGGTGACGCCAGAGAGATGCGAATAGCATCGAACTCGTCGCTCTGACTTTGAGACTTCAACAGATTTAACAAATCTTTCATGGTCTAGTACTCCGGGCTCTTATTCGCTCTCAAGTTCGATGTCGATACCGAGTGAACGGATCTCTTTGATCAGCACGTTGAAGGACTCAGGCATACCTGGCTCCATGCTATGGTCACCATCGACGATGTTTTTGTACATCTTCGTACGACCATTAACGTCATCGGACTTAACGGTGAGCATCTCCTGAAGCGTGTAGGCCGCGCCGTACGCTTCGAGTGCCCATACTTCCATCTCACCGAATCGCTGACCACCGAACTGCGCCTTACCACCCAGCGGCTGCTGAGTAACGAGGCTGTACGAGCCGGTTGAACGTGCGTGCATCTTGTCATCAACCAGGTGGTTGAGCTTGAGCATGTACATGTAACCCACGGTTACAGGACGCATGAACTGATCGCCTGTACGGCCATCAAACAGCGTTACCTGACCGGAATCATCCATGTCTGCCAGACGCAGCAGCGCTTTGATTTCAGACTCTTTCGCGCCATCGAATACTGGCGTTGCCAGTGGTACACCATCCTTCAGGTTGGCGGCCATTGCCAAGATCTCATCATCAGAGAGAGTATCCAGTGCTTCGCTACGTTTACACTCAAGATCGCTGTGCTTGGCGTTGTAGACCTGATCCAGGAAGCCTCGCAGCTCCTTAACAGTCTCAGCTTTAGCACGCTCTGCTTCGAGCATTGTGTTGATCTTACGACCCAGGCCCTTAGCAGCCATACCCATATGGGTTTCAAGGATCTGACCAACGTTCATACGTGAAGGTACGCCCAGAGGGTTAAGAACCACATCTACTGGCTCACCGTGCTCATCGTATGGCATATCTTCGACAGGCATGATAACCGAGATAACACCCTTGTTACCGTGACGACCTGCCATCTTGTCACCTGGCTGTACACGACGCTTAGTTGCAACGTATACCTTAACGATCTTCAACACACCGGGTGCCAGATCATCGCCAGTCTGGAGTTTGCCTTTCTTGTCTTCGAAGCGTGCATCGAGCTGTTCGCGACGCTCTTCCAACTGCTTCTGAGCCGCTTCGAGCATATCCTGCGCAGCGCTGTCTGCCACACGAATCTTGAACCAGTCAGAACGCTTCAGCTCAGCCAAGAACTCAGACGTGATCTCCTGACCCTTCTTCAGGCCAGCACCACCATCAGCCTTCTGGCCAACAAGAGCACGCTCAAGACGCTCGTAAGTCGCAACTTCAACGATGCGGAACTCATCATCCAGGTCCTTACGGATGCGCTGGAGTTCGTCCTGCTCGATCGCGATAGCGCGCTCATCTTTAGCAACACCGTCACGGGTGAAGACCTGAACGTCGATAACCTTACCGACCGTACCTGTCTTAACACGCAGCGACGTATCTTTAACGTCAGATGCCTTCTCACCGAAGATCGCACGCAGCAGCTTCTCTTCTGGAGTTAGCTGAGTTTCACCCTTAGGCGTCACCTTACCAACCAGAATGTCGCCTGGGCCGACTTCCGCACCGATGTGCACGATGCCAGACTCGTCCAGCTTCGCCAGAGCAGCTTCGCCGACGTTAGGAATATCCGCAGTGATCTCTTCAGAACCCAGTTTGGTGTCACGTGACACACAGGTTAGCTCCTGAATGTGGATCGTCGTGAAACGATCTTCCTGAACGACACGCTCAGAGATCAGAATCGAGTCCTCGAAGTTGTAACCATTCCACGGCATGAACGCGATGCGCATGTTCTGACCCAGAGCCAGCTCACCGAGGTCAGTCGATGGACCGTCAGCCAGAATGTCGCCGCGAGACACTGAATCACCCAGAGCTACGATAGCGCGCTGGTTGATACAGGTGTTCTGGTTAGAACGGACGTATTTAGTCAGGTTGTAGATATCTACACCTGCGTCGCCTGCAGTGATCTCGTCATCGTTTACACGAACAACTACACGGCTAGCGTCTACAGATTCGATAACACCGCCACGCTTGGCAACCACACAGACACCTGAGTCAGTTGCTACGTTACGCTCGATACCGGTACCTACTAGAGGCTTGTCAGCCTTAAGTGTAGGAACGGCCTGGCGCTGCATGTTTGAACCCATCAGTGCGCGGTTCGCATCATCGTGCTCCAGGAATGGAATCAGCGATGCAGCAACCGATACTACCTGACGAGGAGATACGTCCATGTACTGAACGCGCTCTTTAGGCATTACCGTTGTTTCATTCATATGACGAACGGTTACCAGCTCTTCAGTCAGCTCACCCTTATCATTGGTTGCAGCTGATGCCTGTGCGATAACGAAGTTAGACTCTTCGATCGCAGAGAGGTAATCGATCTCATCGGTTACTTTGTTGTCAACAACGCGACGGTACGGAGTCTCAAGGAAACCGTAATCGTTGGTGCGAGCGAAAACCGCCAGCGAGTTGATCAGACCGATGTTTGGACCTTCCGGAGTCTCGATAGGACATACACGGCCGTAGTGCGTTGGGTGTACGTCGCGGACTTCGAAGCCAGCACGCTCACGCGTCAGACCACCTGGGCCAAGCGCAGAGACACGACGCTTGTGCGTGATCTCAGACAGCGGGTTGTTCTGGTCCATAAACTGTGACAGCTGAGACGAGCCGAAGAACTCTTTAACTGCTGCAGCAACTGGCTTAGCGTTGATCAGATCCTGAGGCATCAGGTTGTCTGATTCAGCCATGCTCAGACGCTCACGCACAGCACGTTCTACACGCACTAGACCAACACGGAACTGGTTCTCAGCCATCTCACCGACAGAGCGGATACGGCGGTTACCGAGGTGGTCGATATCGTCGACAACGCCCTTACCGTTACGGATATCGATCAGCGTCTGCATGACAGTCAGGATGTCATCCTTAGAGAGGATGCCTGAACCAGTCTCCTCTTCGCGGCCGAGGCGACGGTTGAACTTCATGCGACCTACTGCAGAGAGGTCGTATCGCTCTTCAGAGAAGAACAGGTTCTCAAACAGACCTTCAGCCGACTCTTTAGTCGGTGGCTCACCCGGGCGCATCATACGGTAGATCTCTACCAGTGCTTCCAGCTGGTTGCGCGTTGGGTCGATACGCAGGGTATCAGAGACGAATGGACCGCAGTCCAGCTCGTTGGTGTAGATAGTCTCAATACGATCTACGCCCGCTTTAATAAGCTTCTCAATCGCCTCTTCAGTCAGTTCAGTGTTGCATGGCAGCAGCACTTCACCGGTGCTTGGATCAACGATATCTTTGGCAATCGCTTTGCCCGACAGATACTCTGCTGGAGTCTCCAACTGAGTCATACCATCTTTCTGCATCTGACGGATGTGGCGTGGCGTGATACGACGGCCAGCTTCTACGATCACCTCACCCTTAGGTGACAGGATCTCAAAGCTCATAGTCTCACCGCGCAGACGTTCAGGGATCAGGTCCATCTGAACTTTCTCAGCAGAGAGGTTCCAGCCAGTAGTATCAAAGAAGGTTTCGAGGATCTCCTCCGCCTGATAGCCGAGTGCACGCAACAGAATAGTTGCCGGCAACTTACGACGACGGTCGATACGCACGAAGAGTGAATCTTTCGGGTCAAACTCAAAGTCGAGCCATGAACCACGGTACGGGATGATACGTGCTGAATAGAGCAACTTGCCAGACGAGTGAGTCTTACCCTTGTCGTGGTCAAAGAATACACCAGGTGAACGGTGGAGCTGCGATACGATAACGCGCTCGGTACCATTGACTACAAAGGTACCATTCTCGGTCATGAGCGGAATCTCGCCCATGTAAACTTCTTGCTCTTTGATATCTTTAACCGCTTTCGTAGACGAATCGCGATCGTAGATAACCAGACGTACTTTTACGCGCAGTGGAGCCGCATAAGTAATGCCGCGTTGCTGACACTCTTTTACGTCAAATACTGGCTCACCCAAACGGTAGCCAGCGTACTCCAGCGCAGCGTTTCCTGAATAGGAAACGATAGGGAATACGGAGTTAAAGGCAGCATGCAGACCTTCGTCATTTAGACTTTCAGCCGCTGTGCCAGCTTGTAGAAACTTGCGGTAAGAATCCAACTGGGTCGCGAGTAGGTATGGAAGGTCCAGTACCGTGCCCAGCTTACTAAAATCCTTACGGATACGTTTCTTTTCAGTGTATGTGTATGTCATCAATGTTCCCCAGCATGTGCACCTAGGTTGAGAAACGGAAACCCGAACGTTGTCGGGTCAAAAATTTCCATTATTAGTGTGCCTACTAATAACGGAAAAGGGCCGGAGGCATTTTTGCCCCCAGCCCACGCTGTTTAAGCTAGTTAAGCAGCGGATCGAGTATCAAGTAAATTACTTGAGCTCAACAGACGCGCCAGCTTCTTCAAGATCTTTCTTGATAGCTTCAGCTTCTTCTTTAGAAGCGGCTTCTTTGATAGTTGCTGGAGCGCCATCAACCATCTCTTTCGCTTCTTTCAGACCAAGACCAGTCGCGCCGCGAACAACCTTGATTACGTTTACTTTCTTCTCGCCAGCAGAAGTCAGAACTACGTCGAATTCAGTCTTCTCTTCAGCAGCTGCGCCAGCATCGCCAGCAGGACCAGCAACTACAGCAGCAGCTGCAGAAACGCCGAATTTTTCTTCCATAGCAGAAACCAGTTCTACTACATCCATTACTGACATTTCAGCAATTGCATTGATAATATCGTCTTTAGACAGAGACATTGTTTAATTCCTGTATAAACTTGTTCTAAAACTATTAAGGCCCAACTGCTTATGCAGCTTCGCCTTCCTTCGCAACGCGTACCGCATCGAGAGTACGTACCAGCTTGCCTGCAGCTGCTTCTTTCATGCAGCTCATCAGTTTCGCCAGCGCCTCGTCGTATGTTGGCAAGCTTGCCAGCATCGCTACGTCTACAACATTTCCTTCGAAAGCAGCTGCTTTCAGTTCGAACTTGTCGTTGCCTTTCGCAAAGTCTTTGAGGATGCGAGCGCCAGCGCCCGGATGCTCATTTGAGAAAGCAATGATAGTCGGACCAACGAAGGTATCTGTCAGACATTCAAAAGCTGTACCTTCAACTGCACGACGTGCCAGCGTGTTACGTACGACGCGTAGCCATACTCCCGCTTCACGTGCCTGCTTACGCAGTGCAGTCATGTCGCCTACTTCAACGCCGCGCGAATCCGCTACGACAGCTGAAAGAGCGCCATTGGCAGCTTCCTGAACTTCAGCGACGATCGCCTTTTTTTGTTCAAGTCCTATTGCCACGATTTACTCCTGGTTTGTCTTTCGACTTGTTACCAACCACCCCGATTCAGCTTACGCCTTACCGAGGCATGAGTACGGTGGTCGTGATTCTGAGTGAATCTCACCGTCTGCGCAGGCCGGTATTCCATTAAGAGGGAGAAGCTAGGCTTACCCCCTCACCTGCGGTCTTTGACAGTCTTCGTCTCTGTCAGACAGATCTAAAGACCCTCAAAAAACCTTTGGCTGCGCGATTAAACGTTCAGAGACGCCTGATCGACAACCAGACCCGGCCCCATAGTGGTGCTCAGGGTCACTTTCTTGAAGTAGATACCTTTAGCTGAAGCAGGCTTGAGTTTCTTCAGGTCTGCCATCAGGGCTTCTACGTTCTCTTTAATTGCGTTCGCTTCGAAGCCAACCTTACCCACTGAAGCGTGGATAATGCCGTTCTTGTCAGTACGGAAACGTACCTGACCCGCTTTAGCGTTTTTAACCGCACCAGCAACGTCTGGAGTTACAGTACCAACCTTAGGGTTTGGCATCAGGCCGCGTGGGCCAAGTACAGTACCGAGAGCACCAACAACGCGCATTGCGTCTGGGCTAGCGATTACAACATCGAAGTCCAGGTTGCCAGCTTTTACTGACTCAGCCAGATCTTCAAAACCAACGATATCTGCACCCGCTTCTTTCGCTTTCTCAGCGTTGTCGCCCTGAGCGAAAACAGCAACACGTACATCTTTACCAGTACCGTGTGGCATTACAGTAGAACCACGAACAACCTGATCAGATTTACGTGGGTCAACACCCAGGTTTACCGCTACGTCTACTGATTCAGCAAACTTAACAGCCGAAACTTCTTTCAGAATCTGGAAAGCTTCTTCAGCAGCGTAGTGCTTGCCTGCTTCTACTTTCTCAGCAATCGCTTTCTGACGCTTAGTCAACTTAGCCATCAGTCATCACCCTCCACGATCAGACCCATGCGACGTGCAGAACCTGCGATAGTGCGCACTGCAGCATCCATGTCAGATGCAGTCAGGTCAGGCATTTTAACAGTTGCAATCTCTTCCAGCTGAGCGCGAGTAACAGTACCCACTTTCTCAGTGTTTGGACGAGCTGAACCGCTCTTCAGACCCATAGCTTTCTTCAACAGAATTGAAGCTGGTGGAGTCTTAGTGATGAATGTGAAGCTACGGTCGCTGTATACAGTGATTACAACTGGAATCGGCAGACCTGGCTCCATGCTCTGAGTCTGAGCATTGAAAGCCTTACAGAATTCCATGATGTTTACACCGTGCTGACCCAGAGCCGGACCTACTGGTGGACTCGGGTTCGCCTGACCGGCTTTAACCTGCAACTTAATGTATGCAGAAATTTTCTTAGCCATTGAGCTACTCCTTTGGGTACAAACGCCTTTCGGCTCCCCTTTACACAACAAAAACCGAGTAGCCTTTTGAGCTACTCAGCTTCCAAAAATTCGTTTGAATTAAGCCTTTTCTACCTGGCCAAATTCCAGCTCAACCGGAGTTGAGCGACCGAAGATCAACACTGCTACCTGCAAGCGTGACTTCTCGTAGTTAACCTCTTCAACCACACCATTGAAGTCGGCAAATGGACCATCGGTAACGCGAACCATTTCGCCTGGCTCGAACACAGTCTTTGGACGTGGCTTATCAACACCTGATTCAACGCGCTGAAGAATCTCATCCGCCTCACGCTGAGTGATTGGTGCTGGCTTATCAGCTGTACCACCAATAAAGCCAAGAACACGTGGAGTGCTCTTTACTAGGTGCCAAGTCTCATCATTCATGACCATGTTGACCAACACATAGCCTGGGTAGAACTTGCGCTCTGACTTACGCTTCTTACCGTCACGGATCTCAACAACCTCTTCGGTCGGTACCAAGATGTCACCGAAAAGATCTTCTACGCCGTTACGCTCGATAGCTTCCTGCAGGCCAGCCATAACACGCTTCTCATAACCTGAGTATGCATGCACAACGTACCAACGTTTGTTTTCAGAGCTCATATTTTCCCCTTAACCGATGAAGCCAGAAATAATCCAGCCCAACAGCGAATCCAGACCCCAAAGTAGAAGACCGATAATCAGCACTGCTACAACCACAATACCGGTTGTCTGCAGAGTCTCCTGACGCGTAGGCCACACCACTTTACGAATCTCGTTCTTAGCTTCTTTAAATAGCTGGAAGAACGCTTTACCTTTTGCCGTTTGCAGCGCGATTAAGCCCGCCACGATCGCCAAAGCCACCAAAGCCAGTACACGATAAAGCAGCGACTCGTTGGCAAACATTGAATTACCAACAACGCCAACTGCTACAAGCGCGACAACAATCAGCCACTTAAGACCGTCGAGCTTGGATGCTTGGGTTTCTACTTTTGCGTTCACGTAAAAGCCTCAGGTTAAAATCAGATAGCCTACTTGTTTCAATAACTTACCATCTCAAAAGAGATGGCAGGGTAGGAGGGACTCGAACCCCCAACCTGCGGTTTTGGAGACCGCTGCTCTGCCAATTGAGCCACTACCCTACAAGTAAGGGACGCGCATTATACCCGCGTCGCCAGCGTAGGAAAAGGGGTAAGACCCTTTTTACTTGAAAAACCTCTGAGCACTACTCGTTGAAAGAGTAGACCGGGACACCGAGCTTGCCGAGCGCCCTGAAGACGGCGCGTATTTAAACAGGGAGACCGCACACAAGCAAGCCGTTAATTGAGGTCAGAGCCCTATTTTCGCGAATTTATCGCCTTCTAATTTAGTGGGAAACTGGGTCTGCCCCTTATTTCTGAAGCGCTACTATCTGATCCAACAGTTCTTGAGGCACCTCAACACCCTCAGACTCGTGCTTAGCACGCAGCTGTCCACGGCGTTCACCTGGCACTCGTACGTCATTGTCCTCGGTTAGATCTGCCAACATCTGCTCGAGGTGTTCGACAAAACCAGAAGCGAAATAGTCAGGACAAAACGCAATAATAGTTTGTCCCACATTTGGCGGACCGCCGTCCTCAGTCGAGAACATAGACGCTTCGTATGAGCAGTTGCTGCCACTAAGTACGCCACCGAGAATATCGACCATCAAGCCCAAGCCAAAACCCTTCGCCCCCCCCATCGGGAGTTGAGCACCTTTCAAACCCAGCGCAGGATCAGTCGTTGGATTTCCCTCGGGATCGATCGCGTGTCCAGGTTCGATAGACACGCCGTCGCGAGCCGCTTTTACGAGGTTGACCCTTGCGGTAGATGCAGTTGCCATATCGAACACTAGTGGTTCATCACCGGCACGGGGGGCAGCAAAGGCCATCGGATTGGTTCCAAAAAACGGCACTTTCCCTCCATGAGCCGCGACCGCTTTTGAAGAGTTAGCGTACATCAAACTAACCAGACCTCGTTTAGCCAGCCGCCGTGTAAACCAACCCAACACACCCGCAGAATAGGAGCGATGGATCACCATAGTAGCCACACCTTGCGCCTTGGCCGCCTCAACTAACTGCTCCTCGGCGTGTAGATAGGCTGTATGACAAAAACCGTGAGCAGCATCCACGACCACTGCTGACGCTGAACTTTTTACAACGCTAGGTTGTGCATCACCAAGCACTTTGCCGCAACGAAGGTGTTTCAGGTAAAGATGGATATAACCTAAACCGACATTGCGAATTCCCTCGGCTTCAGCGTCCATCAACTCAAGCGCTGCGGCTCGCGCCTGCAGTTCGGAGGCGCCACATGTACGGAGCGCGTCGAAGCAGAGTGCCTCTATCTGTTCTAGGGAGAGTTTGGGCATTAGTTTTAATTCCTGACCGTTGGTTTTTAATCACAATGTACTCGCTAGGTAACACTGCCTATTTTTGTGCAATAACGCAAAAGTTGCCTAATCGCGACAGGCTACTTACCTACCCTACCGACTTTGAATATTCTTGCTCGATAGCCAACTCTAGCGGGAGGCCGCAATCATGAGCAAGATGGAACCCTACGTTCGCCCGTCTCGACTACTGAGACCCGATGGCTCACCGGACAACAACGATCGTGTAGAGATTGGGCCCACCCAACTCGCCTTTAATGAATGGCGCGAACTTGGACTTACCGCACCCAACCTTGAGGCGATGCGACACTACCGCCTCGATAGAATTGTGCAACAGCTCCAAGCTCAAGATCTCGCCGGCATCCTGCTATTTGACCCACTTAATATCCGCTACGCTACCGATACCACCAATATGCAGGTCTGGATTACGCACAACCATGCACGCGCCTGTTTCGTTTCAGCGGACGGGTACATGGTGCTTTGGGACTTTCACAACTGCGACCACCTCTCTGCACACCTGCCGCTGGTAAAAGAGGTGCGTTCAGGCGCTTCATTTTTTTACTTCGAAACAGGCGACAAGACCGCTGAACATGCGGCTCACTTTGCCCAAGAGATCGATGAACTCCTGCAAAGTCATGCCGGTAGTAACAGACGCCTGGCGATCGATAAGATCGAGATAGCAGGGCTTTGGAGCATTGAAGCGCTGGGTATAGAGGTCAGCGATGGACAGCGCGTCATGGAGCACGCACGTGTCATCAAGTCGCTTGATGAGATCAACGCCATGCGCTGTTCAATTGCAGCCACAGAGGCTGCAATGCACCTGATGCGTGATGCCAGCCAGCCCGGCGTGACCGAAAATGACATCTGGGCAGTTCTACACGCCGAAAATATTCGTCGCGGCGGCGAGTGGATCGAGTGCCGCCTGCTCTCCTCAGGCCCTCGCACAAACCCCTGGTTCCAAGAGTCCGGGCCGCGCGTAGTCCAAGCGGGCGATATGCTCGCCTTCGACACAGATCTTATCGGCCCTTACGGCATCTGCGCAGATCTATCTCGCTCCTGGATCATCGGCGATGTGAAGCCCACTGCAGAACAGAAGCGTCTCTACAAGATCGCCTACGAGCATATTCAAACCAACATGAGCATACTCAAACCTGGGATGACGCTTGAAGAGATAACTCAGCGAGCCCATCGCCTTCCAGAAGAGTTTCGTGCGCAGCGCTATGGCGTCATCATGCACGGCATTGGTCTGTGTGATGAGTACCCCTGCGTGCGTTACCCAGAAGATGTCGAACATCACGGTTATCCCGGAGTGCTTGAACCCGGAATGACGCTTTGCGTCGAGGCCTACGTTGGCGCGGTTGGCGGAAAAGAGGGCGTAAAACTGGAGGATCAGATTTTGATCACCGAGGATGGTTTTGAGAACCTTACCCGCTTCCCATATGAAGACGAGCTACTGCGCGGCTAAATGACGGGGCTCAGAGAGCTACTCTGAGCCCCGCTTTTAAGAGGGGAAATACTCTGAGCTCCAGCTCTCAGAGGCCACTCCCTGTTCAATCAACGCATCGATCTCGGCGTCGGTGTAACCTGCTTGCAGCAACACCGCTCGGGTAGACGCACCATATTTCTCACTGGGTCGTGGAGCTATCAATGGGGCGCGACGTGATCGCACAGCACAGGCGTCCAGCTGCACCACTTTGCGTCCCGCCGGATGGTCAGGGTAGATACTAAAAGCATAACTGCCGTGTTCAGTACCGCAGCTATTGTCGTAAGGCCGACTGTACTCGGTACGCAAGGTCTCCATCTTGCCGCACGGGGCCGCTGCAAGATTGTAGAGCTGGAACTGCTCCACCCACTCCTGTCGAGTGCGAGTTGCAAGGATAGCAGAAAGAAACTCTTGCCTCTCCGAGTCCAGATCTGGAAGTTTACCTACAACCGCTTCCAAAGAGGCGAGATCAGGCTCCTGACAAGCGATCATCATCCAGCCATCCGCTGCCTCGTAGAGATGCTCAAGCGCATTATACCCACGCACATACGGACCACTGGGCTCATTGAATGAGCCCCTCCCCTGAAAATCATGACAGAAAGGAATCTGCGCAAGCCCGCTGAGTGCCGAGAGCGAGGTTTTCGGGCGTCCTACAGCGCTGGTGCGCTGGCGTTGGTAGAGCGCAGCAGCGACACCGACTGCACCACCGAAGCCACACATCACATCAATAGTGCCGACATGAGCGTGCTCCTCAACCCGATCCATCGACCCACCGAAACGCTGCATAATGCCGGTGCAGGCCTGCACCAGGTCATCATAACCAAGGTAGTTGGTTTTAGGTCCCTGACGAATACCACTGAAGCAGTCGAGCTGGCAGAGAATCACATTCGGGTTAATCTGCTGCAGATGTTCGCGGTCCAGTCGCATCTCAGCTACCTGGGCGTCAGTTGCATTCCAGACAACTACATCCACCTGTTTAATCAGGCGTTCCAGCGCCTCGCGTCCTGCACCCTCACGAATATCCAGCAAGGCGGAACGCTTGGAGCGCATATGCGACATACCGAAGATAACCGTATTCCACGCATCGTAGAGCGGTGTAGCCGGGTCGATCTTAATCACCTCAGCGCCGAACCGGGCAAAATAGCCCACCGAGTGCGGACCCGCTATAACGTTACACAGATCCAGCACCTTCACACCTTGCATCCAAGGCTGATCGGCGTCGGTGAAGGTAAAATCTGGACGCGGATTCTGCGCTAGACGCTCAAGGGCATCGCTGACGTTGCCCCAGGTTCGTCCTGCGGGAGTTGCCATCTGCTCAGCGCTTTCACGGAACCACACCAGCGGACCGGGCTGAAGCATTCGTCCGTATTGCGGATCGTCTACCTGCAACATGAGGCCCGCCATTTCGACGTGATCATCATACATCCACTCTTGCAGCCAGCGCTGACGAGCTCCAGGAAACTTACCCCAGCCAAAAATTTTCTCCCACTCCGCTGCACTGCGGGTCAGGAAGATCTCTTTCATGCGCTCTGCGATCTTATCTGCCCAGCGTTTGGGTAAGGGGTATACGCCCAGACTCACATCAGAAGTCCACTGGCTCTGTGGCAGATAGGTATCGATCTGCTCCTCCAGCCCTTCGGCTAGAAGTTCATCATATATACCGAGGGTCTGTAGGCAGCGTTTAGCATGAAAACGGTGACTCGGGCAGACCACATAGAAGTAACGGCCATCTTTGCATCTATAGGAACGGTAGAAGGGGTCCAGCAGCTCCTGAAGATCCTCAAAGCTTAGATCCATCGGCAGGTTCTCAGCGCGACGGCGGTTGATCTCCTGCTCACGCTGAGTCAGATAGCGCTCGGGCAGGTTTTCAATTTCGATCGAGTTGTAACAGAGACCTTCCATCACGGCAGTCGCCAACGGAACTTCGATATGGTCACCATAGCCGATACGCTCGCGGGCCTGCAGTGCAATTACCACTGACGATGCGGCTAACATAGTGCCGTACGCACTGCTGAGCGGAAGTGGAGAAAATGAGGGATTTATCCCCATGAGAACACGGTTAAGCCCCATATCTGTAAAGACACCAGACTGAGCTGCAACCACGCTCTCAAATGCGCGCCACTGTGCTCGCAGGGTGTCATTGGAGGCAAACCCAGGAATGCTTAGGGTAATCAACTCAGGGCGCTGCTCTCGCAGCGTTTGAAAATCGATACCCAAGCGTGCCATTACGCCATTGCGAAAGCCCTCGATAACGATATCGGCTTGATCAATAAGAGCGAGCGCGTCAATGAGACCCTGCTCTGTTTTGAGGTCTATCTCGACGCTCAATTTATTGCGATTGAGGACGGCATTTGCTGGATTATCCCAGAGCGCGCCACCCGGCGGGTCAATATGAACGACTGTGGCACCCAAATCGGCCAGTATCATCGCGACCGCAGGACCTGCAATGTACTGCCCAAAATCGACAACATTCACGCCACTCAGGGGAAGGGGTGACTGACTCATCTGCCGAGCTCCTCTTAAAATTGTTCAGCAAAACCGCACTTTTAACTGAAACGAAGAGGTTCGACTTGCGTCATTGCGACGCTTTAATCGTTATCCGTAACACCGGCTCCAGCCCCCTTGAGACGAGATGCCTCGGACTCTGGCGCATAAGTCTTGTATTCAAAAATTTCAAGTTCACTCCAGAGCGATGAGCTAACATCCGCTCGCAAGATCGGCTCTGCAGATTGCGCGTAACTTGCAGTCTCGGACTCCCCAATCAACTCAAGTCTCATAGAGCTGACACGCGCGGTTTGAAAATCGAGTTGTGTGTTGTGTAACTTCGCTAAACGCCCCTGAAACCCGAGCCAAACCCAGTATTCTCCAACGGCTGGATCCTGCGGTGCTGAAGGTACCACTCTCAGGTCTAAATCGTAGGCCCATTGAGTCAGTTGGTCGGCACATTTTTGATTCTTTAGGAAGTCTGCAACCCAGGTATCCAGACGCACATTTAGCTGCGCCAACCATAGGAGTGATTTAGCGAACTCCTCGCTCAACCCCCAAGGTAGACCCGCACCTTTGGCGGCTTTTTTTAGTCGAGCTTCAAGCTCATTAAAACTGACCTTCACCTAACCCCAGCCCTCACAATTCTCCATCGATAGCTCAGTAGCATAAGGGGCATCAGCAAACATACAGATACGTAGCCATCGATCAGAGCGAGGGTCGAAATAGTTGGCACCAAAAAATGAGAGCTTGAGACGTAGCATATCGATCGGTTTGAGCTGAGCTGAGATGGTGTTGTCGTGAATTTCGCCGAAGGGCGACTTGCACACCCACTGTAGCCGCCGCGCAGTGTGACGATGCTCGGGGTGCTGCAACAAGAAGCTTGCGAGATTTATTGCATCGCTCTGACGCAGCGCTGCGGCAAAGAGCGCCATATCACGCCCCGGTGCCAAAGGCTGCTCGTAGGGCTCCACCGGTTCATCAGCACGCTCAGCTAGACGCGGCTCCAGCTTCTCCTGCGAAACATACCAAACACGAGCAGTATCTGACGCGTTCCAGTCACGCTGCAGCGCCCAGTCGAAATGCTCATCTATCGCATCCAGCGCTTGGCGCAGTGACCAACGCCCGTCAATCTCATAGTCGCTAGACTCATCAATCGACATCTGCTCTGACCAGCGATCAGCGATTTCGGGATAAGCCTCTAACAGACAAGTTATCCAGAACTCCCGCCCCTCATCTGAAAGCTGCTCCTCCGCCCACTGCAAACTAGCCGACGGAGATGAAAGATCTACTGCATCTAAGTTATCAAGGTCGCGCCTTAGCTGGGAAACCCGCTCAACTTGATACGGATGCGTACTTCTCCAGCGCGGCAGATTAGCCTGCCCTTTCGAGAGCCGAGCCAAAGCCCGAGAGAGATGTTCAGATGCAAAACTGCCGCTCTCACAGATCTCTGCGAGCGCGCCCTCGCGCGCACCGATCCAACGGTCAATCAGACGCGGATGGTTAACCAGAAATGGCGCCATACCCAGACCTGTAGAGTTACCAATACCGAGCGTACGCGCCAATTCAGGGGCGAGCTCGACAGCCGCGTTACCTCCAACGTTGCGTGCGCATTGATTAATTAGATCCAGCACAAACTGGCGAATCAAGAAGACTGTTAGCATCTCCGCCTGAAAGGGTGAATTAAACTCTGGACGATTAGCAATCGCAAAACGGTCACAAAGCCCGAATTTGCCGGAACCATAGACCGCAGTAGTGCGCATCAAATACCCCACTTCATTGAGGGTATGGAGACCCGGCTGCTCTCCACGACTCAGGGCCTCTACCACCGTATTCCAGAGTCGCACCGAACGATTGGCGCGCGAAAGGCAAAGTTCAGTCGGCGTCAAGCGAGCCGTCTCTTGCCCGGGCACCTGCGTTTCCAAGCGAGCTACATCGTGTGGCGTCGGAATGCCGTCAAACAGGCAAAACGTGGCATCCCAAGCTTGAGCAATGACCCGGTCTGATCTGAGCTCGTCGGGCAGATCGTGGGCAAAAGCCACCAAGGAGTAGCTGCGCTCTGGCCCATGCATGGTTAACACCGCACGCCCCACGCCCCGCTCATCTATATCAAACAGACCCTGCTCATAGCGCCATTGCTCCCGCCCCATTCGCCTTAGCAGTTGGTGCATAAAACTCATACGGCTCGGATGAAATGAACCAAGCCGATTCAGTTTCATTAATCGATCAGGTGTACGAAGCGCCATACTCATCTCACCACCTCCAACGCTTATCTAGATCATCACTCTATAGCGGAAAAGTTATCGCGGAAGAAGCGGTGCCAGTTATCACCCAGCACCAGCCCCACCTCTGTTTCAGAAAAACCGACGGCAGAGAGGCCCGCCTCCAAGTCATTAAAACCCCGGCTATCAGCGAACCAATCAGGCTGATCAGGAAACCCTGGAGCGGCTTTGGAGCCCTCACCAAAGTCAATCTGCTTCGTCCAGCGACCAACTCGCATCCACTCTACAACCGAATCGGGTTGATCCTGACAGAGATCCGACCCTATACCGATGTGCTCAATACCGTACTTATGTGCAGTATCAGCCACCATGCGACAGAAGCTTTCCAGTGTGCAGTCACTCTTATCCTTCAAATGGTGTGGATAGAGCGAAAAGCCGATCATGCCACCGCTATTAAATACAGCGCGCAGAACCTCTTCGCGTTTATTGCGCAGTGCCGGGTGCCACTCATGCGGATTGGCATGCGTCACAACGATCGGCCGCGATGAGATTTCGGCCGCTTCTATGGTACTGCGGTCACCCGAGTGAGACATATCAACGACCAGCCCTACACGGTTCATCTCGGCGATAACCTCTTTGCCCATTCGGCTAATACCCGCATCGACTGGCTCATAACAACCGGAAGCCAACAGCGACTGGTTGTTATAGGTCAGCTGCATAAAGCGTACACCGAGCTGGTGCACGATCTCGACCAGACCTATGTCGTCCTCGATTGGGCTGGGGTTCTGAAAGCCGAAAAACACTGCAGTTTTATCACTGGCATGCGCCAGCTCTACGTCAGCTGCTGTTGTACCCTTGAAAATCAGCTCTGGAAATCGCTCAAAGTGACGGTTCCAGGCTTCAAGGTTGGCTACCATCTCACGGAAATTTTCGTGGTAGGCGATCGTGACATGAACCGCATCTAGTTGCGCTTCACGCCACTGACGGAAGATCTTCTCCGAATAGTTGCAGTACTGAAGCGCATCTATTCTCATAAATCATCACCTGCACTGATGTAGGCCGTCTTAACCACGGTAAAGAACTCATCCGCTGTGCGACCCTGTTCACGCGGGCCATACGAGCTCTCCCCGCGGCCACCAAAGGGCACGTGATAGTCCGTACCGGCCGTCGGCAAGTTAACTGTAACTACGCCGGTCTGAGCGTTACGGCGGAAATGGTTAGCCCGTGCCAACGAGCGCGTGACAATACCTGAGGTAAGCCCGAACTCAGTATCGTTTACAACACTGAGCGCCTCATCATAGCTACCCACCTTGATCACCGAAGTCAGCGGGGCAAACATCTCTTCGCGGTTGATACGCATATCGTTGCGCGTACCCAGGAACACCCCGGGGCTCATGTAGAAGCCAGGCGTGGCAAGTTCCAACTGCTCGCCGCCACAAGCCAGCTCCGCACCTTCACTCAGTCCCAGACGGACGTACTCGAGGTTCTCATCCAACTGAGTTTGCGACACAACGGGGCCCATCTGTGTGCCCTGCTCGAGCGCGTGGCCCACCTGCATCGCTTTTGCTCCGGCAATAAGCTTCTCAACGAATGCATCATGAATCCCCTCGTGCACCACTAAACGTGATGAGGCCGTACACTTTTGACCGCTACCACCAAAGGCTCCACCAAGCGCAACCGCAACCGCAAGATCAAGGTCGGCATCGTCCATCACGGCCAATGCGTTTTTCGAACCCATCTCCATCTGCAGTTTGGTGAAGTTGCTCACTGCAACCTGCGCGATGCGTCTACCGACGGGCACAGAACCGGTGAAGGATATCGCCTTAACACCTTTGTGCGCCGCCAGTGCCTCACCTACTTCTGAGCCTGAACCCACCACCAGGTTGAACAGCCCCGCGGGTATATCCTGTTTGGCGATAATTTCAGTCAACGCTACAGCTGATGCCGGCGTAAGGTTTGCCGGTTTCCAGATAACCGCATTGCCGTAACAGAGAGCCGGGGCGATCTTCCAGGCCGCCGTTGCGGTTGGGAAGTTCCACGGACTAATTACGGCAATCACACCCACCGGCTCGCGACGCACATCTATCTCAATATTGGGGCGTACCGAATCAGCATTCTGGCCTAACTGGCGCAGACACTCGGCGGCATAGTAGGTAAAGAACTGGCCGGCTCGGTAGATCTCGCCCTTACCTTCAGCCAGAGGCTTACCCTCTTCGCGGCTGAGCAACTCGCCAAGTTCTGCGCTGCGCGCCATCAACTCTTCACCGATCGCCTGCAAAACCGCCTGACGTCTCTCTAGTCCGTAACCCTTCCAGACCGCCTGCGCCTCAGTCGCGGCTACGACTGCCTGATCAACTTGCGCCGAGCTGCCTTGAGCAAAAAGCCCGATAACATCACGTGTATCCGATGGGTTTATATTTTCAACTTCGCCTGAACCGTCAACCCAGGTACCGCCAATGTAATTCTGATAGCTTTTTGTCATCTCTCTTCCTAACTCATTTAATACTAATAACTAGCTGCGCAGACGAACTGCAATGTTTTTAGTAGCGACGTAGTTCAACATGGCCTCGCGGCCCTTCTCACGCCCATAACCACTCTGTTTTACTCCGCCGAACGGAGTCTCTACGCCACCCGCGAACCACTCATTAATGAATACCTGCCCCGCGCGCAAGCGGCGCGCCAGTTGCAGACAAGCATTGATATCCTGACTGAATACCCCCGACACTAAGCCATAATCCGTGCCATTAGCAATCGCCAGCGCCTCTTCGTCGTCCTGATACGGAATTACACAGAGGACAGGACCAAAGACTTCTGTCTGAGCGATATCACTCTCAGCTGTTACTTGCAGGACCGTTGGAGGGTAGAAGGCGCCCTGACTCGGCGCACTACCCTGCGCCAACATGAGGGCACCAGCATCCAGGGCTTGTTGCACCAGCTCAGCCGCCCTGTCGCGCTGCGCGGTATTAACCATAGCACCCATTATCAGGCTCTCGTCAGCTACCGCTGAAGCCTCCCTTACCTTGATAGAACTCACCAACTGCGTAACACGCTGAGTGAACTCTTGCAGTCGATCCTGCTGAATAATCACGCGCGAGAGGGCTGAACAGACCTGACCGGCACCAAAGAAAATCCCCCAGCGCACGCTCTCAATGACCAGCTCCATGTCAGCATCTTTGCGCACGATCGCTGCCGATTTACCACCGAGCTCCAGCACACAGGGAATTAAGTTTTGCGCAGCGGCCGTGGCAACACTACGACCGGTCGCAACCGATCCAGTGAACACCACCTGATCCACATCGCTGTGGCCAGCAAGCGCCGCGCCAGCTACCGCACCCTCACCACACACTAGGTTCATGACACCCGCAGGAAACTCAGCATATTCTGCTGCTAGTGCAAAGTGCCGGCTCGAGAGCGGGTCAAGTTCGGGGGATTTAATAACCGTCACACAGCCAACCGCTAGCGCGGCGCCCACACTGCGCCCAACCATCTCTAGTGGATAGTTCCAGGGGATAATTTGCGCTGAGATACCCAGAGGCTCAAGCTCAGTAAAGTCGATATAGGCATCACCCAGCGGGATACTATCGCCCTGAAAGTTATCGGACTGACAGCCGTAGTACTCGAAGTAGCGGGCCGTACCATCAACCTCAATCAGCGCCTCAAACAGCGGTTTACCGGACTCTGCAGCTAACTCAGCAGCTATCTCCATGCGGTTGAGCGTGAAATACTCGCCGAGTTTACGCACCATACGTCCGCGATCTCCCGGACGCATGCCCGACCAGGTGCGGTCGTTAACCGCCTGGCGAGCAGCTTGAACGGCCGCATTCACATCGTCTACCGACGCAAGGGCCTGCTGACCAATGATATCGCCTGTGGCAGGATTCTCGACATCAACCGTCCCGGCGCCACCCTCATACCAGGCTCCACCCCAATAGTTTTTATACACCTTGGGCCTCCAACGCTGCCGCTACCCATCGATGGAACACATGGGTTGGCGGATCCATCACGGGAGAGAACTTCCCGCCATCGAACCCCGGCGAGTGACGACCGCGCTGCATCGCCTCAACGACACCAATGTCCTCTTGGAAAACTTCCTGCCAAGCTTTGAGTACCGAATTGCGCGCCGCAGCGGTTGAGCTATCCGACACCACACCCGGCATGTAAAACAGACGCAGCCTCTCCTGTGTCCGTTCGGGACCTCGCGGAAGCAACAACATCGCAAAGGCATGGTCCGCTTGCAGCCCGAGAAGCACATTTGGATAGAGGCTGATGTACTCGGCGTTCTCTATGCGCTCCGCTGGCCAGTCCGGAATCTTGGGTAGTTGATAGCCCTCAAACTCAGATAGGCGGTAAGCGGTACTCCCTTGGCCGGAATAACTCTGTTCAACGATATTGTAGTGATCGTCGAGTTTCGAATAGCTGTTCAGACCTGGATGAATCCAGGGTAGATGGTAGGCTTCGCAGTAGTTCTCCACCGCCAGCTTCCAGTTACAGGCGAGCTCCTGCTCCCAGTTACCCGATTCAGCGTCTGCCTCCAGTGCTTCATAGTCGCCAGCGGGATGAAATTCAGACCAGCGCTCAAGTAAACCACTAATACGCTCTTCAAACGGGCCCGCGTTACCATTCAGATCGACAAAGATGATACCCATCCAGATATGGCTTTTTACCTCTTTCAGACCGTGCTCTTCGCAGGCGAGGCCTTCAACCTGGTGTTTGTTTATACCACCAACGTGAGGCGTTGCTACCAGCTTACCCGTCAGGTCATACGTCCATGAGTGATAGGGGCAGCAAAGCATACCCATCAACGTCGTCGGCTCTTCAGCTAGAGCTACACCGCGGTGAGAGCAGACATTATGGAAGACACGAATGACATCGTCTCTGTCACGCACTGCTAAGAGGGGCATCCCCGCCAGCTGCACCGGATAGATTGAACCCTTCTCGGGTAGATCAGAGGCGAAGGCCACACCGGCCCAGCTCGCACCAAAAACAGCATCGCGCTCCTGCGCATAACCTTCTGCGGTGATGTAGTAGTGATTCGGCAATCCACGCGCCTGTTCAATATCACCCTGGACTCTGTCGAGATTGATAAGCGGTATGTTCATCGCCGCTCTCCTCTGTATGATTATTCGTTCCAATTATCGGTTAGCGCAACGACAGCATCAGCTGCATGTTTGAGCGCGTCAAACAGCGACTGGGCTGAGGATCTCGGACCCAAGACTTGCCATTCGTTCTGAGCTAAACCTACCACCCAACAGCCAATATGCTCAATCTGAGTTCGCACTGCCTTACCACTTGAATATGTAGCTGGGGCGTTCGCGACCAGACGCTCCAGCATCAAAGGAGCTTTCGATCCACGCAATGCGAAACCACACCAGGCGTCACTCTGGTCAGTTAGGGCCACCAGCCCATCCAATGATTCAAGATTTGGTAGAACACCTTGGAACAGCCACTGCCCCTGACCCAGCGGCAGCACAACACAGGGACCTAAACTAGCCTCGGTGGGTGCCGGCAGGCTGAGTCCCTGCTGTTGCAGACATTTCTGTACCTGCTCAAGCTCGCCTTTGAGTGGCGCAATAGAGAGCCGCGGGGTGTTATCCAGCAGTTCAATACTTAACTCCATTAGCTCATATTTACCCGTGCGCAGCGCCGGAGCTTCAGTTAATTTAAACACGTAAGCGCTCCCCTTCAGGATCAACAAAATGGGGCGAAACGACTTGAACCTTCACGTCAGCGCCATCCAACAAGCTCACAGCTCGCATCTGGGTATCCATGTGCTGCTGCGCGTCACGGATAAAGCCTATTGCAATGTAGCAGCCTAGATTAGGCGAATAACAGGCGCTCGACACCCAACCTAGGGTGTGGGCCTGCTCGGCAGGAGCGCCATTGGGAACCAACCAACTACCGGTAAGAATCTGCTCCTCTGAGCGAAAACCGACAAGTCGCAGAGTGCTATCAGCCAGTTCTGTGCGATTTGCCAATACCCGACCGATGCTATCTTTGGTTTGCGCCACCATCTGCCCCAACCCAAGATTAAGTGCTGTGGTGCGGCCATCAAGTTCGTTGCCTGCTGCATGTCCCTTCTCGATACGCAGAACGCCTAGCGCCTCAGTGCCGTATGGGACTGCGCCTAGATCCTTACCCACATCCAGCAGCGCCTCCATCAGACTATTACCAAAACGAGTTGGCACGGCCAATTCGTAGGCCAGCTCGCCCGAAAAAGAGATGCGGAACAGACGCGCCGGCGTACCGTCAATCAGCTGAGTCTCAGCACAGGCCATAAAACCGAAGGCCTCATTACTGATATCCAGATCAACCACACGCTGCACCAGCTCACGCGACTTCGGCCCGGCAACAGCAAACTGAGCCCAGGCCTCAGTTGTAGAGATCAGGTGTACATCCAAATCTGGTGCCAGACACTGATGCACAAACTCCATGTGTCGATAGACCGATACTGCATTGGCTGTGGTTGTAGTTACAACGAAGTGATTCTCCGCCAGACGCGCAGCCGTACCATCATCAAAGACAATGCCGTCCTCGCGCAACATCAAGCCATAACGCGTCTTACCGATGGGCAGTTTGAGGAAGCCGTTGGCATAGACTCGGTTCAGAAATTCCGCCGCATCGCGCCCTTGAACATCAATTTTTCCCAGAGTCGTGACGTCACAGACTCCCACTGCTTGGCGCACAGTTAAAGCTTCACGGTCGACCGACTCGCGCCAGTGCGTCTCACCGACAAGCGGGAAGTAGGAGGCTCGAAGCCAGTTTCCAACGGTCACAAACGCAGCACCGCGGCGGGTGGCAAACTCATGTGATGGCGTCAAACGGGTCGGCTTGAAATCCTTACCACGAGCTCGCCCCGCTAACGCACCAATAGCAACCGGCGTATAGGGCGGGCGGAAAAGCGTCGTACCGACTGACTCTATCGATTCGCCAGAGTGCTGACTCAGTACACCTATACCCAAAGCGTTGGCGTTCTTACCCTGGTCCGTGGCCATACCCAAGGTGGTGTAGCGCTTAAGATGCTCGACACTGATGTAACCCTCTTGATGTGCGAGTTTAATATCTTTAACCGTCACATCATTTTGCGGATCGACAAAGGCGGCACCTTTTACCGAGACATCCCAAACCGGTTCCCAGTTGCCCTCGAGATACTCACCCGCAGCCGAACCAACTACCTGCATCCCAGGCGGCAGCTTAGTGCCCGGCACAAAACCACCGGTCTCTGCAGACCAGATTGGCCGGCCGCCCTGATGGCAAGCGAGTTGAATCCGTGGATTCCAACCGCCTACTACCGCTAGAGCCTCGCAATTTATCCAGAAACGGCGCCCCTGCTGCTCAATCTCGACCCCAGTTAACCGGTGCCGCCCGCGGGTATTCACAACCTTTGCATTGGTAAAAGACTCAACACCGTCCACCGACTGATGCGACGCCCGTGTATCGACCCAGACAACCTGTGCACCAGCAGCGTTCAGGTCTACCACCGTCTTACGCGCATCATCGTGGCAACCAAACACCACGCAGCTATCACCTGCCAGCACCCCGTAGTAGTTCAGGTAACCGCGTACAGCACTTGATAGCATCACACCGGGGCGATCATTGTTATCGAATGCGATCATCCGTTCATGCGCACCGGTCGCTAGCACCGCTTCTTTGGAGTAGATGCGCCACAGCGTTTGTCGTGGTGCCTTAGCCTGAGGTTGTGCAAGATGGTCAGTATTGAGTGTCACGGCAGAATAGACGCCGTGATCGTAGGCGCCTTGAACCGTTGTGCGCTTCATAACGCGTATGTTTGCATTCGCTTCAAGCTCTGCGACCAACGAGTCAACCTGGGTTAGCGGTGCGGACTCAAATAACGCAACGCCTCCGAGACGTGAGAACTCCTCACACAGGATAACTTGCTTACCCTCTTTCGCCGCTGTCAGCGCCGACTCAATGCCGGATAGGCCGCCACCAATGACTAGCCTGTCACAATGTAAGAACCCCTTATCATAATGCGCCTCATCCTCAACCTCGCTAAGTCGACCCAGGCCAGCAGCACGGCGAATTATTGGCTCGTACACGGACTCCCAAAACGACTTGGGCCACATAAAGGTTTTGTAGTAAAACCCGGCCGTCAAGAAGCGACTTAAGCGATCATTGATAGAGAGCAGGTCAAATTTTAGTGACGGAAAACGGTTCTGACTGACAGCACATAATCCATCATACAGCTCTTGCGTAGTGGCCCGCGTATTTGGCGTTTGGGATCCGTTCGAACCAACGGTAACCAACGCATTCGGCTCCTCACTTCCCAGAGCGAGCACGCCGCGAGGACGGTGATACTTAAACGAGCGCCCCACTAGCAAGGTGTCATTAGCGAGCAGGGCCGCAGCTAGGCTATCGCCCTCTCGCCCCTCAAGCTGTTTACCATCAAAGTTGAATCGCACTACAGAGGTACCAATGCGGCCTGCAGAGATACGACGGCTCATAGTGCTACCTCGCTCGCAAGCCGCACATCCAAAATCTCATGCGTCAGCGTGTTACGTGTTACAACTAGCCAGGAGCGGTCGCCTTGCTCGTGATACCAGAGTTCGCGGTGCTCACCGGCAGGGTTATCCCGCAGATAGGCATATTCAGTGAATCGTTCTAAGGCGTCCTCAGCCATAGCGTCAGGGCGGTGCAACAAACTGGCATCGCCTTTGTAAACAAACTCCTGAGCGTCTCGCGGTCCCAGCAGTGGATGGTTAATCAGCATACAGACCTCTAGTGCAAGTTGGGCTGAGCGCCCTGACCTTTTTCATCTATCATGGCGCCCCGAGCAAACCGGTCGAGGCGCATCTGCGCGGCCACCTCATGCGAGGTACCAGTAGCCAGCAGATGCGCAAAACAGAGCCCAGATGCAGGCGTCGCTTTGAAGCCGCCGTAGCACCAGCCACCATTGAAGTAGAGACCTTTGATATCGGTGCGATCAATAAATGGAGAGCCATCCATGCTCATATCCATAATGCCACCCCAGCTACGCAGCATACGAGCTCGGCCAAGCATCGGCATTAGCCCCATGGCCCCCTCGCAGACATCTTCAACCACGGGCATATTGCCGCGCTGGGCATAGGTGTTATAGCCATCAATATCGCCACCAAATACCAGGCCGCCTTTGTCCGACTGACTTAGATAGAAGTGTCCCGCTCCGAAGGTAATTACACCGGGTATTACCGGCTTTAGACCCTCAGAGACAAACGCCTGTAGTACATGGGATTCGATAGGCAATCGTAAGCCGGCTTTAGAAAGTAAGCGACTCGAGGAGCCTGCCACGGCGGTACCCACTTTATTCGCGCCAATAAAGCCGCGACTGGTTTCCAGCCCAGACACCTGACCATTCTCGATGCGAAAATCGAGCACCTCACAGTTCTGGATGATGTCGACGCCAAGTTGATCGGCCGCGCGCGCGTAGCCCCAGGCCACGGCATCATGGCGCACAGTACCGCCGCGGCGCTGCAAAAGACCACCCATTATAGGGAAACGTGCATCGTCGAAATTGAGATAAGGGTAGAGTTTTCGGACACCCTCAGCGTCTAGCAACTCTGCATCAGCACCCTGCAGCAACATGGCGTTACCACGCTTTCGGAAGGCGTCACGCTGAGCATCGGAGTGACAAAGATTGAGAACGCCACGTTGGGATACCATGGCGTTGTAGTTGAGCTCCTGCTCCAAACCTTCCCAGAGCTTCATCGACAGTTCATAGAAGGGTTCGTTTCCAGGCAACATATAGTTGGAGCGCACAATCGTGGTATTGCGACCGACGTTACCACCACCCAGCCAGCCTTTCTCCAGCACCGCAATATTGCGCAAACCATAACGGCTCGCAAGATAGAAAGCGGTAGCCAAACCGTGACCGCCGCCGCCTACAATGACGATATCGTAGTGCGGTTTGGGAGTAGGAGTACGCCAGGCAGGGCCCCAGCCTTTGTGATTATTTAACGCCTCTTTGATGACGCGAAAAATTGAGTAGTCCATATTAGACCTAGCTTATTGTTGTTCTTCCAGAGTAAATCAGAATTTACCTGAAACACTTGCTTAAAAACGCAATTTTTTGTCCAAATTAGGCAAATCATGTTCACACTTTGAGAGCATCATCAGAACACAACAACAAAAAACGGAACTTCTATCTATGAGCATCCCCGATTCGGCTAAATATCTCATCGTTGGCGCTGGCGTTCACGGACTAAGTACCGCCTATCATCTGGGCGCTAGTCTCAAAGCCAAAGGTGAAGATCCAGCTCAAATTCTAGTCATCGACAAACAGGATATCGCAGCTGGCGCATCAGGGATCGCTTGCGGGGTTGTACGCAATAACTATTTCCAACCAGCCATGCGCAAACTCATGGCACACAGCGTTGATATTTGGGAAGAGCATGCTGCCGCACTGAGTTACCACAATGTCGGTTACATGCAGATCAGCCCTGAATCTATGCATCAAGATGTTGCCAGCATTGCTTCCCAGCAAAGGGATATCGGTTACGAATCTCTTTTTATAGAGGGTGAAGCAGATAGCCGCCGATATATGCTCGGACTATTTGACGACTGGCAAGCTAAGGGAATCACCAGCGTTCTCCATGAGAAGCGCGGTGGCTACGCCAACAACCGTGCTGCAATGGTCGGACTGGCCAATATGGCGAAGGGTTTGGGTGTGCAGTTTGCCTCGGGAGTAGAAGTTAACGCGATCAACAAAGATAGCTCTGGGTCGATTAGCAGCGTTGAGACAAGTCAGGGGCAAATCAGCTGTGAGCAGCTCATTATCTGTCCCGGTCCTTGGGCGAAGCAGTTCTGGGACATGCTTGAACTGCCCAAGACTATAACGGTCAGAGACGCTCAGGGCGTCGATCACACCGACGTTAATATGTGGCTCTACTGGTCGCTACAAGAGGGAACTCTCGGGGTAGATCCGGGTTTACAGAGAACCAATGACGGTTCAGCGCCGCCCGTACTGCATGTCGACAGTGACGCCCCACTGCACAGTACAAGGGACGGATCGCTGGTTACCGATAAGATGTGGGGTATCTATTACAAGCCCGACCTCAACTTTGGTGGCATCCAGGGCGGAGCAGCGCCCTTCCCAGTGCAACGTGATGCTGACCAGGTGGCGGTGGATCCCTATGGGCCGAAAAGTCCTGAGTTTATTGTCGGCGAAGATTTCGCGCACATGTGGGTTAGCGCCCTGGCTCACTGCCAGAAACGCTTCGAGGGGATGCTACCCAAATTTAAGAAAGAGCCAAGCGGCGGCATAGGTGCATTCACACCTGATAGTTTCCCTGTGTTCGATCGTTTCTTTGAGAACTGTACGTTTTTAGCTGACTCAAACCACGGCTATAAGATGATAGGTGTCGGAAAACTCGTTGCTGAAGAACTGACGAGCGGTGCAAGGTCTGAACTTCTGCTGCCCTTCAGATTCAGCCGCTACGCCGAAGGGGACCTTCACCCTACCTCCAATAGCCCCTTCCCTTGGAGCTAACAGCCAACAAAACCCAAAATAAAAAACCCGAGCCTGTATCGACACAGGCTCGGGTTTCGAAAGAGGGTGTAGATCCGATCAGATCTTCTTAGCAGCTTTGTTTGAGGCTTTGCTAGTGTTGCCAAACCATGGCGTAATTGCACCACCCAGGCCAGAAGCCATTAGACGCAGGTGCGCAGCACGAGATTTCGCAAGACGATCTTTTTCTTTAAGGAAAGATTCACTCTGGTACATGCTTAGGACTCCCTAAAAACAATCAAATTACCTAGCTTGATTGCAGCCCTTGTGGGTCAGCGCGCGCGAGAATACGCCCAGACTTGCTCATCATCCAGTGATTTTTTTACATCAAAAAGACGAGAAAAATTCAACTTTTTTCTGAGGCCCCTCAACCTAAAACTAGAACAGTATCTAGCCCGTATAGCTGGCTCCCAGAAACAAAAAAGGCACAGTTCCGAAGAAGTGCGCCTTATATTTAGAGGAGAGAAAAAACCTTAGCCTACCCACTCCTCTTTTGCCCGCTGCGGCACCATCGCTGCAACAATATCGTGCATATCGAAGTAGCCTAGCTGCTGTCCATTATCCTCAACAACAAAGCTCTTGGATGTGTCCCCGCCCACCATCTCTATGACCGACTCAAGATTATCATCCGCAGCAACAGGCAGCGCCACTGAGAGATCCTGACCATCGAGCGGCTTCATGATTGAGCGCGTACGCAATACGCGAGCACGGTTAATATCACTGACAAAGCGTTCAATGTAGACATCGCTTGGGTTGAGGATTATCTGCTGCGGTTCACCCTGCTGGATCACATAGCCATCCTTGAGAATGACCAGGTGGTCAGCCAACTTCAGCGCCTCATCCAGGTCATGGGTGATGAAGATAATGGTCTTGTGCAGCTCTTTCTGCAGCTCTAGCAATAGATCCTGCATCTGCGAACGAATAATCGGATCTAGCGCAGAGAAGGCTTCATCCAACAGCATGACTTCAGAGTGAGCACAGAGGGCGCGGGCGATACCCACACGCTGCTGCATACCACCACTGAGCTGGTTCGGATAGCTATCTTCAAAGCCTTTCAAACCCAGACGCGCCAGCCACTTTTCAGCCTCTGCGCGCTGTTCCTGCTTACTTGCGCCGCCCACTTCCAGCGCCAACGCAGCGTTTTCCGCAACTGTGCGATGCGGGAAGAGCGCAAACTTTTGGAACACCATCGACATACGCGTGCGGCGCATCTCAAGTAGAGCCTCGCCTTGGAGCGAGAGAATATCCTCACCGTCGAGCAGAATTTTGCCCGCGGTAGGTTCAATTAGACGATTAAGATGGCGAATCAGCGTCGACTTACCTGAACCAGAGAGGCCCATAATGACGGTGATCTCACCCTCTTTCATATCCACATTGATATCTTGCAATCCGAGAACATGCCCATGCTGATCTAGCAGTTCAGCCTTGGTCATCCCGTTTTTCACAAGGTCGACTTTTGAAGCGCCATCCTCACCGAAGATCTTGTAGAGACCCTGAACCGATACTTTAACTTTATTACTCATGATCAGTCCTTAGTGATTCGACTGCGTCGCATTGACACGATCCAAGGCAGCCTTAGATACGCGATCTAGCAGAATCGCCAACAGTACAATTGCAAACCCAGCAACGAAACCTACACCCAGGCGCAGGTTGTTGATACCGTCCAGTACCAGCGTACCCAAGCCAGGTGCTGATACCAGCGAGGCAATTACCACCATCGCCAGCGACATCATGATAGTCTGGTTCACACCCGCCATAATGGTTGGCAGCGCCAGAGGAATCTCAACACCCCAAAGCTTCTTACGCTTATTCAAGCCGTAAGCTTCAGCAGCCTCGATAACATCGGGATCTACCAGTCGGATACCGAGATTAGTTAACCGCACTACTGGTACTATCGCGTAGAGAATAATCGCTAGGCCATAGAGCTTCGGCTCTGTAATTTTGAACAGGAAGATGAGCGGAATCAGGTACACGAAGGTCGGTAGTGTTTGCAACATATCCAAGACAGGCGTTATCGCTCTTTGCAATCGATCGCTTTTTGACATAGCGATACCTAGCGGAACACCCAGCACGACACAGATTACCGTACAAACAAAGATTATCGCCAAGGTTTGCATTGCGTGATCGTAGTGATCAATAAATAGAAAAGTCGCGAGGAACGATAATACTAGAGCACCGATTTTCCAGCTCTTAGTAACGAAAACGCAAAGCATAAACAGCAACGGGACTAACGCCCACCAAGGCGTGGAGGTAAACAACCAGAGCGCACCATCAAGTGCCCAACTCAATGGTTGTGTAAGAGGATCCAGGACCGTACGCAGTGCCGGTCTGATAGCCAAAAAACCATCTTCTATCCCCGCGGTGAAATCACGTGTCTGAGGGACCTTTGCACAGGCTTCATGCAGATTATCCAAGGAGGGAAATTTAACGTCGTACCAGTTGGATTCACCACCCTTGAGTTTTCCAAGGGACATAAGAGAAGGCTTTTTGTCTTCATCACACCACTCGCGCATACCGAGCAGGTCGAAAAGACCGGAGTAACTACTCATCCGAGATCCTTTAGTGTTCTTGTCGTTTTTTATGCGCGCCCCAAGGGGCGCGACTTTGAAGGGTTGTAGCGATTACATCAGCTTGCTGAGCTTAGCACGGGCATCGTCGCTTACCATACCCATTACCAGGTCAGTTTGCTGAGTCAGCATCCATGCAGCCGCTTCATCAGCAGAAGCGTTGTTCTCTTCCTGCCAAGCCAGCATCTGGCTCAAAACGTCATTTGGAATAGAGAAGTTTTTCGCAAATGCTGCTACCTCTGGCTCACGATCAGCAAGTGAAGTGGTAACGACGTTTAGCACTGGCGCGCTTGGGAAGTCAGACACGCCTACCTTGGCTGGATCCTGATCCTGCACCTGGTTGAGTTTGTGCTGATCAGCATCAACAGCACCGAGGCTTACGCGAGCCATTGGGTATTTACCAAGAATCGCTGTAGGACCCCAGTAGTAGCCGAACCATGGAGCTTTCTCTTCGAACGCCGCTGCGATGGAAGCAGCAAGGTTTGCACCAGAGCCGTGATCGAACACCTCAACGCCTTTGCCACGCATATCGTGGAAGTTTGCCAGATTGTCGTTAACGATACGGCAACCCCAGCCCACTGGGCAGTTATGGAAACGTCCGCCAACCAATTCGGGATTTGCGAGTATACCTTCGAGAGTCAGCAGTTCAGGATGCTTGTCAGCGAGGTACTTAGGTATCCACCAGCCCTCTTCACCGCCATTAGCAAATATGCTGCTCGCCGTAATTGCCTTACCCTGTGCAACTAGATCTGCATAGGCTGGTACTGAGTTCTGCCAAAGCTCAACAACTAGGTCAGGCTCGCCGTTCTCTGCAAGAGAAGTCACAGCAGGTACCGTATCCGTCGGAACGATAGTAGTCTCACAGCCGTAACCTTGATCAAGAACGAAACTAGCGATGGCTGCCAGCGCTTCACCAGAGGCCCAGCCCATAGCACCAATGCTGACTTTACCGCAATCTGCGAAAGCTGCACCTGAAGAGAGACTGACCGCCAGAGCAACGCCAGTGAGTTTGAATTTTTTCATCGTTATTCCCTTTATTGTTATTGTCGCCGCAGCCGGATATTTTTCGGTCCTGACTACACACCTCTCTGAGACTATATCAACCCCTTCGGAGTTTCTAGTTAGCCGTTGGTCGGCGGGACAAAATGTCGCTTATAGGCAAAGGCAGGGCGAATACAGGAAACTTCTCGGTGATCCGGGGTCTGACCCCATTTTTCGCTAATGTAGATGCCACTAATTTAGCCAAAATAGGGGTCTGACCCCAATTAACAAAAAAGCCCGCACAGGGCGGGCTTCTTGAGTCGGGAAATACGCTTCGCGTACATCCCTCCTACACTTTAAAGATATCGATTACTCGATGACCTTAGATACAACACCTGCACCAACGGTACGGCCACCTTCACGGATCGCGAAGCGCAGACCATCTTCCATTGCGATTGGGTTGATCAGCGTAACATCCATTTTGATGTTGTCGCCTGGCATTACCATTTCCACACCTTCTGGCAGCTCTACAGCACCAGTGATGTCAGTTGTACGGAAGTAGAACTGTGGACGGTAGCCTTTGAAGAATGGAGTGTGACGACCACCCTCTTCTTTGCTCAGTACGTATACTTCACCTTCGAAACGAGTGTGTGGCTTGATTGAACCAGGCTTACACAGAACCTGACCACGCTCAACTTCGTCACGCTTAGTACCACGCAGCAGCGCACCAACGTTCTCACCTGCACGACCCTGGTCAAGCAGCTTGCGGAACATTTCAACACCAGTACAAGTCGTCTTGGTAGTGTCTTTGATACCAACGATCTCGATCTCATCACCTACGTTGATGATACCGCGCTCTACACGCCCTGTTACTACAGTACCACGACCAGAGATCGAGAATACGTCCTCGATTGGCATCAGGAACGGCAGGTCAACCAGACGCTGTGGTTCTGGGATGTAAGCATCCAGAGTCTCAACCAGCTTCTTAACAGCAGTTGTACCCATTTCGTTGCCATCTTCGCCGTTCAGTGCCATCAGCGCTGAACCAACAACGATTGGAGTGTCATCACCTGGGAAGTCGTAAGTATCCAGAAGTTCGCGAACTTCCATCTCAACCAGCTCAAGTAGCTCTTCGTCGTCTACCATGTCAGCTTTGTTCAGGAATACAACGATGTACGGTACACCTACCTGACGAGACAGCAGGATGTGCTCACGAGTCTGTGGCATTGGGCCGTCAGCTGCTGAACATACCAGGATAGCGCCGTCCATCTGTGCAGCACCGGTGATCATGTTCTTAACGTAGTCAGCGTGTCCTGGGCAGTCTACGTGTGCGTAGTGACGAGTTGGTGACTCGTATTCAACGTGAGAAGTGTTGATTGTGATACCGCGCTCACGCTCTTCTGGAGCTTTGTCGATACCATCAAATGCTACGGCTGCACCGCCGAATGCTTCTGCACATACGCGAGTCAGCGCTGCAGTCAGAGTAGTTTTACCGTGGTCAACGTGGCCGATTGTACCTACGTTAACGTGTGGTTTGTTACGTTCAAATTGTTGCTTTGCCACGATTTATATCCTCGGTCAAAAACGAAAAAAGGCAGATATATCGCTACATCTACCCTTCTAAATACTGGAGCTCATGGGCGGATTTGAACCGCCGACCTCACCCTTACCAAGGGTGTGCTCTACCCCTGAGCTACATGAGCGAATCTTGCTTGCTTTGCCCTGAAAATCTCCTCCAAACAGTGGAGTGTGAGTCAGAGCTGGAGCGGGTAGCGGGAATCGAACCCGCCTCTTCAGCTTGGAAGGCTGAGGTAATAGCCACTATACCATACCCGCCGAAAGCAGCTGATCAGGATGGTGGTGGGAGATGGATTCGAACCATCGAAGCTTTCGCGTCGGATTTACAATCCGATCCCTTTGGCCACTCGGGAATCCCACCACAACCTCATCGCTAAATGGTGCCGGCACCAAGAGTCGAACTCGGGACCTACTGATTACAAGTCAGTTGCTCTACCAACTGAGCTATACCGGCTCAGCGACGAAGTGGGGCGTATCTTACTGATCGACCCTAGGCCTTGCAACCCCTTCACATAGATTTTTTTCAAATTTTACACCAGGCCAGCTATCGGTGATTAGCTGCTTGATTTCACTGCTTATTTCGTAACCAATTAGGTACGAAGTATGCACCTCAAAATCACCCGAGGCACGCAGCACTGATTTAACGCGCGCCTTATCAGTTATCTGTGCCGGAAGGCCCGCTAACATCTGCCGCGCGACGCTCTCGTCAGTATAGCTTCCCAATACCAGGGCGCCATCTCGCGTCTCTGGCACCCAGCCAGCGCGGGCCAGATCGTCAAGCACCTGAATGCGCGCTTCAGCATCCGCTGGAAGGGGATATTCAACCCGCACACCATCCTCTACCGGTGGCATCGCCTTATATTCAGAAGCGAAACCACGTTCAGCCAATAGCTCAGCCAGGCGGCTCGCTTCAAACTCGCTCGCCAACGGCTGAAAAATACCACATTCACGCGGCCGAGCTTCGAGAGTTTCACCGGGCTGCAACTCAGACGGCAGGCGCAACACCTTCGGCTTAAAATCGGGCTGAGATTTAGACTCGGTAAAGTGATACTTCTGGGCGTACCAGAAGAAGAGCAGCGAGTTTGCTAAAAGAATGAGCAGAAACACCCAACGCAGCATTAAATATTTTCCCTCTTTGCCAGAACCAGGCCATCCATAACTAGCTCAGGTAACAGTTGGTACTCCAACCCCTCGGGTAAGTATTTCACTAGGTGTTGAGCATCGCCCCCGGTTAACACTAGCTTAGATCGTCCACCGACATCTGCCAACTCTGCAAGTAGATCCGGGAGCTGTTGCGCCACACCACGCAACACCAGCTCAGCACCTGAAGCGACACAACTGGCCGTATCGACCCCACCCTGCAAAGCATCGCCTGCGGCCAGATCAAAGCGTACACGTGCAGTCTGCCCAAGCAAGGTGCGCTGCTGCATTTGATAGCCAGCTAATATAGTGCCGCCGAGGTAGTGCCCATCAGCAGAGACACGTTCGATATTTATGGCACTGCCGGCATCAACAACGATGAATGCACACTGCAGTTTTTCCCAGGCGGCCAACATAACTAGCCACCTATCAACGCCCATGCGCTCTGGATGAGCGTAGGCGTTAACGACTCCCGCTGCCTGTTTTGTCACACGGGCAAATTCAGGTGCAACACCGAAGTGCAGCGCAAGACGGTTCGCCAACTGATGATTCACCGAATCGCTAGCAACCGAGCTAATCCAGATTTCATCGATTGCTTGGTGCTGTTCTGCTAACCAGGCTTCGAGCTCAGCCAATAAGAGCTGTCCACCGGAGACTCTCAGCGGATTCACCAAGCGCCACTTAAGGAAGCTGTTACCCAGATCAAACTCTAATCGCATCAGTTGGCCCGCATACTTATCTCACCACCCTGAAATAGCTGCTCGCCGTCAGCCGTTTTCAGTCGTAGCGCACCTGTACGATCCACACCGAGACAGAGACCGTCTATACGCGAGTCACCGAGGATCAACTTAACCGGCCTATTCTGAAACGCGTGTGCCGTTTCCCACTCCTGCTGCAACCCGGCAAATCCAGATTGACCAAACTGCTGGAGCATCTCAATCAGATACTTTGCGACCACTGCTAGTAAATCACTGCGAGTTAAACCCTTTGGCAGTCGCCCTGTAAGATCCGACCAAGGCTGATCAATCTGCAATTGCGCTGACTCTGGCATTGCTACATTCAATCCAACACCGATCACCGCACTGCAATCGCCAGAGAGGTCACCACCCACTTCAATCAAAACACCACCGAGCTTGCGACCGTCCAACAAGAGGTCATTTGGCCACTTCAGCTCGACACCCTCTACATGCAGAGCAGCGAGTGCTCGCTTGAGCGCAACACCCACAGCCAGGCTCAATCCCTCTAGCGATGCAACTCCGCCACTGAACGGCCAACTCAAAGAGAAGTAAAGATTTGCACCGAGCGGGCTGGCCCAAGTACGACCTCGGCGACCACGTCCGCCGCTTTGATACTCGGCAACGAAAAGCGAACGCTGATGTCCCGTTGAACTGGCGCGCTGCGCGCTCAGATTGGTTGATTCGCTGATCACAGATAGATCTAGGAGGTCTAAATGATCGAGTATCCCTAGAGCCTCTAACTGGGCTCTTAGGTGCTCCTCATCCAATAGGTCCATACCACCGGTGATGTGGTACCCGCGGCCACGTACTGAGTTAATCTCAACACCGTAAGCCTGCATCTCGCGTACCTGATTCCACACAGTCGTGCGGCTGACGCCTAGCTGCTCGCAGAGTTGCGCACCACTATGAAAGGATCCATCTGCTAGAAGGCGCAACAGCTGTAGGTTCACGTTCAGCCGTCCGCGCGATCGTAGACCACAAAAGCGTAAGGGTAACGATTCGGTTGATCGCCAGCAGGATAAGACTCGCGACCCAACTCACGCCACTGGGTGTAATCAACTTCCGGGAACCAGGCGTCGCCCTCAGGTTCAGCGTCGACCTCAGTCATGTAGAGGCGATCGACACGCGACAGAGACTGCTCATAGATCTGAGCACCACCGATCACAACCGCCTCGTCAGCACCATCAATCAGGGCCTGCGCTTCACCCAACTCAATCGCCTCATCCAGTGACTTAGCCAACTTCACCCCTTCGGCACTCCAGTTAGGATCGCGAGTGATGACTATATTAGTGCGGCCAGGCAGGGGCTTACCGATAGACTCGTAGGTCTTACGCCCCATAATAATCGGCTTACCCAAGGTCACCTGCTTAAAGTAACGCAGGTCCTCTGGCAGATACCAAGGCAGCCGGTTCTCGTTACCGATTACACGATTCTTCCCTTGCGCAACAATCAGTGCCAAACGCATGTGAGCTCCTTAAACCGAGAAGGGGTATTGAATTGCTGGGTGATACTCGTAACCCTCAATCTCAAAGTCATCCATACTGACCCAGGTCTCAAGGTCCTCGAGCGAGCGAATATCAGGATTAATTTTCAATGTCGGTGGCGTCAACGGCTCGCGCTTGAGCTGAACATCGCGCATCAACTCCAGCTGATCCTCGTAGATATGCGCGTTCACAATCTTATGGTACGCCATACCAGGCTCATGCCCGGTAATCTGCGCCACAATTGCCAGCAAGAAGTAGACCTGCACCATATTGAAGTTCAATCCTAACGGCACATCACAGCTGCGCTGAGTCGAGTTCAGATAGAGCTTACCGCCTAGCAGTGAGAAGTGGTGCGAGTACATGCACGGGCGTAGACACCCCATATGGAAAGCACCCGGGTGATAAAAAGTGAGGATCTCGCCACGATCATCGCGCCCCGCTTTTAGATCATCGATGATTTTCCGTAGCAGATCGACTGAACCGCCATCCGGTTTAGGAAAATTACGTGCAACCTTACCGTAGATAAAGCCACAGTCGTCATCGCCCTTACGATGCGGATTAGCCAACCAGTCGGCGTTATCATTGGCGTTGGCGTCCCAAGTTTTGGTGCCTAGAGCGCGAAAATCGGCCGCATTGTCATAGCCGCGCAGATAACCGATCATCTCAGCGATCGCTGCTTTGTAAAAGCTCTTACGCGTGGTCACTAGTGGGAACTCACCAGCGCCCACATTGTAGGTTAGGTCGGCATTAATAACCGTCAAACAGCGCTTGCCCGTGCGCGCGTTATCAACCCAGACACCCTCGTCAACAATACGCTGACAGAGATCGAGATACTGTCTCATTCGAACATCTTCTCTTAACTAGTTTTATAGCGAGGAGGCTAACAGCTTAGCAATTCAGACTCCACCGCATCAGCTTTTCGCAGTTGGGCGGAAAAGTAAAAAAAGCCCACCCAAAATCATTGGCAGTGAAAGCAACTGCCCCATCGACAGCAGTTCAAACCCAATCAATCCAAGATGCGCATCCGGCTCACGGAAGAACTCCACAAAACTGCGCGCCAAACCGTAACCGAGCAGGAAAAGACCCGCCACGGCACCTGGCTTGCGCGGCTTAACCGAGTAGAACCAGACTAAAGCGAACAGCAAGATACCCTCTAACAGAGCTTCATAGAGCTGCGATGGGTGGCGAGCCAGTTGATCAGCTGCGCGAGGGAAAATCACTCCCCAGCTCTGGTCGGTGGCTCGCCCCCAAAGCTCTCCACCAATAAAGTTACCCATGCGCCCTGCGGCCAGACCGAGGGGCACCAAGGGCGCTACAAAATCTCCAATTTCAAACAGCGATTTCTGTTGTTTGCGAGCGAACCAGGCGATCACTGCAATCACTCCCAGTAAACCACCGTGAAAGGACATACCGCCCTCCCAGATCGCAAAGAGCCAGAGCGGATCGGTAAGGAAATAATCGAAGTGGTAGAAGAGCACGTAGCCCGTGCGACCACCGAGAATAACCCCCATAGCGCCGTAAAAGATCAAATCAGAGAGCTGCTGCTCGGTCCAGCCAGAGTTTGCCTGACGAGCTCGGTAACCGCCTAGCAACCAAGCTGAACCAAAGGCAACCAGGTACATGATGCCGTACCAGTGAATCTGCAGCGGCCCAAGCGCCAGCGCGATCGGATCTATCGCATGCGTCCAAACCATGGCCTAGCCACCCATCAGGTTCAGTACAAGAAAACGCACACCGACAATAAAGAGGAAGAGCGCAAATACTTGCTTTAGGCGTTTCTGCGGTAGGGTGTGCGCCAGCTTGGCGCCCACCTTAGCAAACTGTGAGCTAGCCACAGCAATGCCGGCAAATGCGGGCAAATAAATGTAACCCAAACTGTACTCAGGCATGCCTTGCGCGTCCTGTCCGGCCCAGATGTAGACAAGCGCAGAGACTGCAGCGATTGGCAGACCACAGGCCGCCGAGGTACCCACAGCTTGGCGCATCTCTGTACTGCGTATCGTCAAATAGGGCACCGTCAAAGTGCCGCCACCAATACCGAAAATAGATGAGGCGCAACCGATGCAGGATCCAGCGAAACCCAATTCGCCTGTTTGGGGTGCCTCTGAACCTTGCTTGGGCTTCAGATCCAGTGCCATCTGCACCGAGACACTGAGAACGAAGATACCGAGCAGTAGTTGTAGATTGGGGCCACTAAGTGAGTCAGCGATCAACACCCCGATGATCGCACCCAGGCCGATACCGATAGCCAAGGGCTTAAACAGATCCCAGCGAACACTGCCACGAGAATTGTGAGCTCGAACAGAGGAGATTGAGGTGATCACAATAGTCGCCAGCGAGGTTGCGATTGCGGCGTGTGTAACCACCGCCTCTGGCAGCCCTTGCAACGTGAAACTAAAGATCAAAACCGGCACGATCAACAGACCACCACCGATACCGAATAAACCCGCAGCCACACCGGCCACGGCACCTAGAACCAAATATAAAAGGAGCGCTTCGATCACGCTTTCTCTCCAGGAAGATCGGGACGGGTAAGCTGTGTCAGACCACTCTCCTGTAACGCGGCACGCAGCGCAGCATGGATTTCAGCAGTATCCGACATGCGCATCACGCGCCCGAGAAGTGCTAATGAATCTTTGTAACTGATACTGCGAATCGCCAGTTTAACCTTCGGCAGGTTATTGGAGTTCATCGACAGCACGTCATAGCCCATCGCCATCAACAGCAGGGCACCACCGGGGTCAGAGGCCATCTCACCACAGATGGAGACCTGTTTATTCACTCGCTGGGCTTCTTGCGCAATATGCTGCAGTGCATGCAACACAGACGGATGGTAGGAAGCATAGAGCCCAGCCACTCGAGGATTGTTACGGTCAACCGCAAGTAGATACTGCGTCAGGTCATTAGAGCCGACAGAGATAAAATCAATCAACGTTGCAAACCGACCAATCTGATAGACCGCAGCAGGTACCTCAATCATGATACCGACCGGCGGCTTGCGGATATCGAGACCCTCTTCGCACAATTCACTGTAGGCCTGATCAATCTGCCCCAGCGCCGTCTCAACCTCGTGCACGCTGGTCACCATAGGCAGCATGATCCGCAGGTTGTTGAGGCCTTCAGAGGCGCGCAACATAGCACGCACCTGAACCAGGAAAATCTCAGGGTGATCTAGGGTTACACGAATACCACGCCACCCGAGGAAGGGGTTCTCCTCCTCTATCGGGAAGTATGGCAGCGCCTTATCACCACCGATATCCAGCGTGCGCATGGTTACTGTTCGTGGAGCAAACAACTCTAGCTGGCGACGGTAGGTCTCGGTCTGCTCCTGTTCACTAGGGAAGAAGTCACGAATCATGAATGGAATTTCGGTACGGTAGAGGCCAATTCCCTCCGCGCCGCGCTCCAGCGAACGCTCAACATCAGCCGTCAGGCCCGTATTCACCCAGAGCGGCATGCTGTGACCATCGGTTGTCTCAGCCGGTAACTCCTTTAGCTTATCCAAGCCCGCAGCAATCGCTCTCTCCTCTTTGAGGATATCGCCATAGGCGGAGAGCAGATCATCCTTCGGATCGACAAAAACGCGCCCCGAATAACCATCAACAATAACGTGGCGCCCCTCAATACGCGTGTGAGGTAGGTCCACGACACCCATAATGGTTGGGATACCCATAGAGCGCGCCAAAATAGCGGCGTGCGACGTACCCGAACCGCTGATAGAGATCATACCGGCCAACTGCTCTTCCGGGACCAGACCAAACATCGCTGGAGAGAGTTCGTCAGCAACGAGAATAGTGTTAGCGGGGTACTCCTGCTGCTTAGCCGAGGCCCCCTCTTGCAGACAATTCAGGACACGACGCCCCAGATCTCTAATATCCGCGGCGCGCTCGCGCAGATAGGCATCTTCCATCATCGAGAACTCGCGCACATGTGACTGAATCACATCACGCAGCGCGCCCTGAGCCCAGTTACCCAATTTGATCCGCTCACGAATTTCACTAACTAACGCATTATCATCGAGCATGCGCAGGTAGACTTGGAAGAGTGCCTGCTCTTCGGTACGCAACCGAGTCGCCAGAGTCTCGGCGATCTCACTGATCTCTTCACGTACCGCTGCGATCGCTTTATCAAGAATCTCGAGTTCAGCGTCGATATCTTCGGCGTCTTTATCCGGTACGCTACCCAGATCGGCCGTTAGTGAAACAACACGCACCTCACCGATAGCAACACCCGGACTACCGACAACACCGGTAAAGTGGCGCGCCGGGCGACCGGATTGATCATCCGAGACATTCTTATCGGGGTTAATTGATCCTGTCGCCTCGGCGTGCGCAATAACGCCCGCCAACTGAGCGGAGATCGTTACCATGAACGCCTCTTCCGACTCATCGAAACGACGCACATCGCGCTGCTGTACAACTAGAACCCCGAATACCGTGCGCTGATGGATGATCGGTACACCGAGGAAAGCGTGGTAACGCTCCTCACCGGTAGACTTCAGATAGAGGAACGCAGGGTGAGTCGATGCATCTTCGAGGTTAATCGGCTCAGATCGGGTACCGACCTGGCCAACAATGCCCTCGGTGGGTGAGAGACTTACCTTACCGATTGCATCTTTATTAAGGCCCTCAGTGGCGCGCAAAACATACCGCTGAGTGTTCGTATCGAGCAGATAGATTGAGCAGACCTCAGTCTTCATTGTGTCTCGAATGCGTTCGGCACAGAGCTCTAGCGCCGACTCAAAGTCAGGTGCTGAAGCAACCTCCTGTACGATCTGACGCAAACGGGTCAGTACACTCATCCATCAACTCCCTAAGTTGCGGTCTAAACTGTTTCTATCTTCTTTATTGGACTACTTGGCTTTGATCGCACGAACCAGTCGTGGCGACAGCTCGCGCATCGCTTTGCGGTACACCTCGCGCTTGAACGAGACAACCTGACCCAAGGGGTACCAGTAACTGACCCAGCGCCATCCATCAAACTCTGGCGTATCACAGCAGTCGATTTTTACCGCATCGTCCTGACTCAGCATGCGCAGCATAAACCACTTCTGCTTCTGGCCAATACAGAGCGGGTGCTGATGACGTCGAATCATGCGTTTGGGTAAACGGTAACGCAGCCACCCGCGAGTAACGCCTAGAACCTCCACATCGGTGGGTGATAACCCAACCTCCTCTTGCAGCTCTCGGTACATCGCCTCTTCGGCTGACTCGTCTGTCTTGATCCCGCCCTGGGGGAACTGCCAAGCATCTTGGCCGCAACGACGCGCCCAAAGCACCTGACCCGACGAATTGACCAGAATGATACCGACATTCGGTCTGAACCCATCAGAATCGATCACGTAAGTAATCCTTAACTAAAAATTTTTCTTAACTCCATTGTTTCACATATGAGTGTTTCGGTCATCTGGGGAATTGCAGTAATATTGCGCCCCAAACTCGGCACCGGAGACACTATGGCCCTCGCAATATTTGACTTAGATAATACCCTGCTAAATGGCGACAGCGATCACGCTTGGGGCGAGTTTCTCTGCCGTAAAGGTGTGGTGGATGAGGTGGAGTACCGCGAAGCCAATGATCGCTTTTATCAGCTCTACAAAGAGGGAAAACTCGATATTCTTGAGTTCCTCAGCTTTGCCCTCAAGCCTCTGTCGCAACACTCAAACGAGCAACTAGCAGCTTGGCACGCTGAGTTCATGAGCGATGTCGTGGAGCCAATGATGCTACCCAAAGCCGAAGCGCTACTGCGAAAACACCGTGATGCGGGCGATAAGCTGATGATCATTACCGCCACCAACCGATTCGTCACCGGCCCAATCGCTGCACGCCTCAACGTCCCCGTAATTATCGCCACCGAACCTGAACAGGTCGACGGTAAATATACCGGTCAGGTGACAGATATCCCCTGCTTCCAAGAGGGCAAAGTTGTTCGTTTAAATCGTTGGTTAAAAGAGAACAGCGAATCACTGGATGGGAGTTATTTCTACTCCGATTCAATTAACGACCTGCCGTTGCTGGAGGGCGTCACCCACCCAGTAGCCGTCAACCCAGATGAGCGCCTAACCGCAATCGCGACCGAAAGAAACTGGCCAATGCTCGACCTCCGCGGATAGAAGGTGTCAACATTGTCGTTTCGTGGCGCCGCGCATACCCTCTTTAGACCCTTATTTGCCATGGATAGCAAATACGGAGCGTCACAAGGATGTGCTTGAGCGTGTCTAAAGAGGGTATGCGGGGTGCCTGTACCTAAATAGCAATTTTGGTGGTTTTCAACTTATCGTTAAGCGCGCGAATAACCGCCGAGCGTGTCACCATGCCGACTAGCTTTCCATCTTCACACACCGGATAGGTTTTGGGACGGCTGGTCTGCATCTTCTCAGCTAACGACAGAATCTGCTCATTAGCACCGACAGAGAGAGGATCAGTACGCATGATATCGCCGACTCGAATCAGACTATCGGCATAGTAGCTACCGCTGATCACATACTTTATGCAATCTTGTTCGGAGAGAAATCCGATAAGCACGTGATTCTCGTCCATCACAGGCAGGCCAAGATGGTGCGAACTGGTGATGCGATCAACCGCATCGGAGAGAGATGTCTCTGGACGAAGGGGAACAATTGAAGCGTCCATAACATCGCGAACAAGAATACTTTCCATCGGTACCTCCAGAGTTTTTCGGTTCTTATAAACTCAGTGTGGCACAAGGATGGCGATGTCGCCTCCCAAAACATATAAGAAAGCGACTTCGATCTTTGATCTACAACTACTCAGGCTACTCGCTGGCCAGCAGGCGCATAAAGTAAGCCTTGAGGTACTCGGTTTCAGGAATAGCCGGATGGATTGGATGATCCGCGCCTTGGTAACCCTGAGCAAAAATCTGCCCTTGGCGGTCCAGTTCACGACTGTTCTGGCGCAGCATATCGACCAGACGACTGGTCTCCAGATGCATAGAACAGGAAGCCGACACCAGCACTCCACCCTTATTCAGCAGACGCATCGCGAAGTTATTGATACGCGCGTAAGCACGCTCACCATTGCGAATATCCTTTTTGCGCATGATGAATGCCGGCGGATCTACCACAATCAGATCGAAACGCTCCTTCTCGGCCACCAACGCCTTACAAATATCGAACGCATCACCCTGCAGTGGACGCAGTTTCGCTTCAGCGCCGTTCAGCCGTGCATTCTCTACAGCCACTTCGAGTGCACCAGCGGAGGCGTCAACACAGCTCACCTCTTCAGCACCGGCGGCCAGCGCCTGGATACCCCAGCCACCGACGTAGCTGAATAGGTCAAGAACCCGCTTGCCTTTAACCAGTTGCTGCATGCGAGCGCGGTTTTCGCGGTGATCATAGAACCAGCCGGTCTTCTGGCCGGTCATTAGCGGCGCGAGCAGATCGACTCCATTTTCACGCAGCGGCGCAAGGTCAGGAATATCACCTTGAACCACTTCAACGTAGGTATCGAGACCTTCGGTCGCGCGGAATTTTCCATCGTTACGCAGCAGAATAGCGCAGTGTTTGAACACCTTATTGAGGGCATCAATAATATGGTGTTGAGCGCGCTCCATCCCCGCCGTAGAGATCTGCACCACGAAGATGTCGTAGAAACGGTCGATCACGAGGCCAGGTAGGCCATCTGAGTCACCATAAACTAATCGGTAGCAAGGATCAGGAAAGTTCATCTCACGCAGCGAGAGCGCGATATTGAGGCGGTGAACAATCAACGAGCGATCCAGGGCCTGTTCAGGATCTCGACTATAAACTCGACCACAAATAAGCGTGTTTGGGTTTACGTACGCAGCCGCTCGTGGACGCCCCTGAGAGTCGACAACCTGCACCTGTTCGCCGGGTTCAAAATCCTTTAGCGGCGTCGCTTTTGTATCGACCTCATTGCTGTAGATCCACACATGTCCAGCTCGCAGACGCTTATCGGCACCGGTGCGAAGCACCAGAGGTTTTGCACTCATTGACTCAATCTCTTAAAAAAACAAATCCCCGAACTGCTAATACCAGCGCGAGACTGGGGCAGATCGGGGGATATTTTGAAACAGGATGTACGACGAGATTACTCCTCTTCGCACTGCTCCTGATACTCTTCAGCGCTCAGAAGGTCATCCAACTCAGCCGCATCGCTCAATTTCAGCTTAAAGAACCAGCCATCACCGTAAGGGTCGTTGTTAACGTTCTCAGGCGCATCTTCCAGCTCTTCGTTAACCTCAATAACCGTACCGCTCAACGGTGCGTAGATATCCGAAGCCGCTTTAACCGACTCAACAACACCCGCATCGTCACCTGCGGATACTTCGGCGCCAACATCCGGTGTCTCAACGAAAACGACATCACCGAGCGACTCCTGCGCATAGTCGGTGATACCAATAGTGACTACGCCATCGCCCTCTTCACGAATCCACTCGTGGCTGCTGACATACTTCAGTTCACTAGGTACGTTGCTCATTATCTATTTACCTTATTCGGGGTTAATCAGGATTTGACGATAGTGTAGCGCGCAATCTTGAGCACGACTAGATTTTCAACGGTCGCTTTAACAGCTCGGGTAGATCTGCGCGCAGACCCATCGCATCTAACATTAGATGTTGTTTAACTGGCGCACATTGATCTACGGCACGCATACCGAGACTGCGCACCAACTCCACAATAGCAGGCTGAGGTGTAAAGAGCGTGCGGAAACCTTGCATCACTGCACTCATGCGAAGATTGGTGAGCATTCGGCGACGCTGATAGCGACGCAACACTCGCAAGCTGCCGAGTCCCTCAGAACCGTCGCGCGCTTCAGAGAGTATCTCGACGAGCGCAGCGACATCCTGAAAGCCAAGGTTTACACCCTGGCCCGCAAGCGGGTGAATGGTGTGCGCAGCATCGCCAACTAAGGCGACACCGGCGCAGACGTAATCCTGCGCGTGGCGTTGACGCAACGGCACTAAGGCTCGGTGATGAACCTCGATAACACGCCCCGCACGGGAGTCACTGCCCCGTGTAATCGCCTCGCACAGCAAATTATCATCCAGTCCATACAGTGTTTGCGCATGCTCCGGTGACGTCGACCAAACGAGTGACACAAGGTCATTCGCATCAGACTTGAGCGGCAGCAGCGCCAAAGGACCGTCCTCGGTAAAACGCTGCCAGCAGCAGTGCTGATGCGAACCCTCTAACCGCAGAGTGGCTACGAGTGCATGATGGCCATAATCCCACTCGTGCGTACCCATACCTGCCAAACGGCGCGTCACTGAATTTGCCCCATCCGCACCGACAACCAGAGAGCAGTGGCGCTCAGAGCCATCACTCAGTAGCACTCGCTGACTTGAGCCACTCAACTCGAGCGAGCGAAGCGAAAGCCCAAAACTGCAGTGGACATCGGGGTGCTGGGTTGCTCGTTCTAACAGCGCCGCTACAATCAGACGATTTTCAACAATATGCCCCAGACACGGCTCGTGCAATTCCAACGCATCGAAGCTGATCTCGCCTCGGGTTTCGCCGTCCCAGACATGCATCCGAGTGTAGGCTTCAGCGCGAGTCTGAGAGACCCGCTGCCAAACCTCGAGCTTGCGCAGCAGCGCTTCCGAGGCTAGGGTCAGCGCGCTGACTCGAGCACCAGGAAGATTTGTGCAAAGCTGATCAAACTGCTGTTCAAGTGTATCCAGATCGGGCTGCTGCGGCTCGATCAACTCAACGCTGAAACCCTCATCGGCCAGCGCAAGACCCAAGGCTAAACCGGTCATGCCGGCCCCAACAACTAACAGGTCCACAGTGCGATCAGTCATCTGGGTTCAACCTCGCAGCCGGTGTATCCAATCCCATAGCCGCGCGTGCTAGCAAGGTTCGAGCGGGTGGAATTAGGTCAAGCAATTGCAAGCCCAAAGATCGGCCCAGTCGCACCGCTGGGTTTCTGCTCATAAAAAGCTTTAACGAACTGTCACCAAATCGAATGGTGCGCTGTTGATCAGCTCGTCGCTGCTCAACAAAGGTTTGCAGTGCAGCCAGATCACCCAGCGCCTGCCCCGCTTTTTTACGGGCAATAACTAGCTCAGCCAGTTGCGCCACGCCCCGAATAGCCAGGTTGAAACCTTGACCAGCAATTGGATGTAAGGAGTGAGCGGCATTGCCCAGCACCACCAATCCGGTTCGCGCCTGCTCTTGAGCGAGTATTAGCTTCAGTGGGTAACTAAAACGCTCACCCACTCGTGTCAGTGCTCCGGCTCTAAAGCCAAAAGCTCCCTGCAACTCCTCAAGGAAGGCTGCATCATCCAGCGCCATCACCTGATCGATACGCTCTTCAGACAGTGTCCAGACAAGCCCCATACGTGCCTGCCCATCCGCAGACTCAATCGGTAAAAGCGCAATAGGCCCCTGTTCGGTGAAGCGCTCATAGGCAACACCCTCATGCGGTCTATCCAGCGCAACGTTGGCAACCAGCGCATGCTGATGGTAGTCCTGCTCGCTGTAGTCGATCCCCATAGCCAGACGTAGCTCCGAGCGCCCACCATCGGCCATAACGACTAACGGAGCCGAGAGCGTCTGAGTCACCCCTTCAGATTCAATTATCACTTCAGAGAGCGGCATTGCTGGAGAGATCGATCGGACAGTCGCTGGGCTAAAGAACTCAATCTGCGGCGAATCGACTTGCTGGATATGGCTCATCAACACCTGCCCCATCCAGTGATTCTCGACCACATAACCGAGCGCCGGAACCTGCTCTCGCTCAGCTTGCATCTGTGTCCGGCCAAATTGCCCTTTCGCCGATATTTCTATCTCTTTGATGGGGGTTAGATGTTCAGCGAGTGCCGACCAGACCCCCATAGTCTCTAGCAGCGTACGAGAGCCCGCAGCCAAAGCTGTACTACGCGCGTCGAAACTGGGCTGATACTCTGGGTTCGCGACCGTAGGCAGTGCGTTCTGTTCAATCAGAGCAATCCGCAGTCCTAGCTGCTCGGCAGCGGGTAGCAGCGCCACAACGAGGCTAGCGCCAACCATGCCACCACCGCAGACAATAAGATCAAACTGCTGGAGCTTATCCGGCATTCTGCATCAACGCCTCAATCTCAGAGCGCAGCTTAGGCACCTCAGCGGTCAACACTTTTGAGCCCTGCTCGGTCACTAGCACATCATCTTCAATACGCACGCCGATTCCGCGCCAGCGCTCCTCAACACTGTGATCATCAGGTGCAATATAGATACCCGGCTCGATCGTGGTCACTATACCCGGCGCCAGCTTGCGCCACTCGCCGTCTACACGATAATCACCGACGTCATGCACATCCATGCCGAGCCAGTGACCTATGCGGTGCATGTAGAAGCGACGGAAGGCGCCCGCCTCGATCAACTCATCAAGATCACCTTGCAATAGACCCAACTCGATAAGCCCCTCAGTCAGAATCCGTACTGAAAGCTGATGCAAGGAGTCCCAGCAGGTGCCTGGACGAACTGCCTCAATACAGGCCTCATTTGCCTTGAGCACCAGATCGTAGATCGCCGCCTGCTCGTCGGAGAAGCGACCATTGGCTGGAAATGTTCGAGTAATATCGCTGGCGTAGTTGTCCAATTCACAGCCAGCATCGATCAGAACTAAATCACCGTCGGCGATCGGCTGATCATTTTCAATGTAGTGCAGAATACAGGCGTTAGCGCCGCCCGCAACAATCGGCGTGTAAGCTTGGAACCGAGCCCCCTGAGAACCGCAGTAAGCCTGGATTACACTCTCCAACTGAAATTCATAAATACCGGGTTTACAGGCGATCATTGCCTGACAGTGTGCGGTGGCAGAGATAGTCGCCGCCCGCTGCATCACCTCAATCTCTGCAGCTGATTTGAACAGGCGCATCTCGTGCAACAAGCGGTCCGAGTCTGCCAAGGTTTGTGGTAGCACAGCGCCCGAGCGCACAGAGCGCCCGAGTGTTTCCAGCCAACCTTTGACGCGTGCATCCAGCGCCTTGTCTCGCGCAATCGGATAGAGCAACTGGCTAGCGCCATCAATCATCTTCGGAAGGCGCTCATCAATCTCATCCAGATTGAACGCTTGGTCAGCGCCAAAACGCTCAACACAGCCCTCAGGTCCCGCACGATAACCAGTCCAGATCTCCATATCGGGGTCGCGCGGCGGACAGAAAAGCGTAACCGCCGCCTCTTCCCCTTTAGCCATCACCAGCAGCGCGTCTGGCTCATTAAAACCAGTCAAGTAGTAAAAATTACTCGACTGACGGAAGGGGTACTCAGCATCGTTATTGCGCGTCTTTAGCGACTCAGCGGCGATCACCATGATCGAGCCCTCTGGCATCTTCTCTAGTAACTGCTTACGTCGTTCCCGGTAGTTTTGCTGATCCAGTTTCATCGTCTCTCCTCAATGGAGTGTTGGCGCATCATCTGATTTGTTCTCTGCTGGGGCCTGATTACATTCTGTAAAGAGCAGCATAGCCACCATGCGCACATACTCCTCTACCTCCATCAACAGCCCCTCATCCTCTTCCGCCTCTTCAGACGCATCGATCTGTGCAATCTGTACAAGGTCGCCGATACTCTCCTGAGCTTCGCTACTGAGGGTAGAGGCTTTCTCGGTCACTGCTAGGCCAAAGCCAGCGATAAAGCCCGTAACCCATAGACCGAGCTGCTCGGCACGCTGGCCTAGGCTGTGCTCGTCATCCGGTAGCAGCAACTCCAGCTCAAAGTTGCTGGATTCCAACTGCTCCAACGACTCTTTATACAGCAGGGTGAGATTAGGCACCGTACTTGGCTGAGAGAGTATCGAGAGATCTATCTGCTCGGCACAAAAAGTCGCCAGTTCCGGCGTTTCAAAGCGACGCCCTGCGGCAATCTGCCCAACAATGAGTCCATGTAATTCAGAGGGTGAGAAAGTCACCGCACCCTCTTCCAGCAGCAGGTTAGCAAGTTGTTCAAAATCGGGGGCTGACGCTTGGGTAACCACAGAATCTCCTGATAGGTACGGTTTACTTAGCAATGTCGACTAGTCTAAACCAGCGCTCGCGTCGCGTCAGCAGAGATTGACGCTCAGATGCGGGCTGATACTATCTACAGATCACTCTTTTGCGGACTATCTGATGACCGAACACTATTTCGCTGCGCTTGAGCAGAAGCTCGACCAACTGATCAAGCGTTTAGGCCAGCTTGAAGAGCAGAACCGAGCACTGCGCAGTAAAAACGCAAAACTCGAAGAGGAGCGCGCACAACTGGTGCAGAGTAGCGACGCGACTCGGGCGCAGGTGGAGGCAATGTTAACCCGCCTCAAAACTCTGGAGAAAACCAAATGAGCCAGGTTCGTACCGTCAGTGTAAAACTGCTCGATAAAGAGTATGCCATCAGTTGCCCTGATGGCGCCGAGGCTGAGCTGATCGCCTCTGCCGACCTATTGGATAGCAAAATGCGAGAGATCCGCGATCAGGCAAAACTACTGGGGCTAGAGCGCATCGCCGTTATGGCGGGACTTAACCTTGCGCACGAGCTCATGCAGTCAGGCCCGAGCAATGCGGTTGATACTGAAGCTCACCTGAAACGTCTGGCGGAAAAAATTGATTCTGCACTCGAACAAGCTGAGCAGTTTTCATAGCATTATTCCGTGAAAGGGGTTGGAAAGCCGCACCCCGCTGGATATATAATTAGGGCAACCCTGGGATGTTCGACAGTTGTTCAAGTCCCTCGAGCCGATAATCATTTTACCGGACGCAGGCTAGGGGTGTTGTGAGCATGTCCGTACTCGGAAAGCCTGATTCACCTTTACTTGCCTCCACTCTGAACCTTCGGGTTCAGGGCCAAGAACACCACCGGCATTCTGGGGCCACTTTGACTCTCTCATGACACTCTCCACTGACAGCAAATCTGACGACCGCCGCCAACTTCGGATGCGCATCCGCCGGGAGCGTAGAGCACTCAGCGACCTGCAACAACGTACCGCTAGCCGTAAACTCTGTGCCAATGTGCGCTCTATGCGTGCATTCTGCCGTGCTAAGCGTATCGCAGTCTATCTGGCGAGTGATGGCGAAATTGACCTCCAACCGCTGATCGAACTCTGCTGGAAGCTGGGTAAATCTGTTTACCTTCCAGTCCTCCACCCCGTGCGCCATAACCGACTCTGGTTTACCCCGTACACTGCGCAAACTAAACTCAGCCACAATCGCTACAGAATACTCGAACCGCAACTGAAGCGACCTGGCGCACCCGCTTACGCGTTGGATATGGTGTTAATGCCTCTGGTTGCCTTTGATTCAGAGTGTAATCGCATGGGGATGGGCGGCGGTTATTACGACCGCACCTTCGCCTTTACACTCGCTCGACAGGGGCTAAAAGGTCCCAAATTGGTGGGGATGGCACATGATTTTCAGAGGGTAGAGAAGCTAAGCCTTGCAGATTGGGATGTTCCTCTCAAGGCGGTGGTAACAGACCAGGAACGCTACGGTACTGCGTAGCGTTTTAGCTGTTAAAAATATCTTTCATCAGCGCAGCGATCTGAATATCGCTCTGCGCAAAACCTGTCATCACAACACCAACCACTACTGCGATCAGCATCAATAGAATTAGGTCTGGACTTCTTTTCATCGGGTCTTTCCTGTCCGGCTTTGCCGGGTTAGCGAAGGCTCACTATCACCTTCTTGACAGAGTAGACCCCAGTTGTCACAAAAAGTTCATACCTAACAGGAAAAATTTTCATATTTTCAACGAAATAAGCTGTTTTAGTGATTCTTTCAGTGAAAAAACAGCGCTAACTACCCGTTTCGGAATTAGCCATTAAACCACGAGAGCAGAGTGGGATAGAACTGCGCCCCATATGTCAGCACTAGGGGTAGCACCACCATAGCTACCAGAGTTTGACCGCTCAAAATCGCCGCCATCAGCGGTGCATCGCCTCCCAGCTGCCGTGCAAGGATATAAGCAGCAGAAGCAGCAGGCACTGCACCGAAAACCAACAGTATCTGAGCCACTTCAGGTGCCAGATGGAGTAACGCGGCACTCAAAAGCGCGATAGCGGGCATCAAAATAATGCGAAACACCAAGGTTGTAATCAGAGGCAGGCCAGTTGAGCGCAGTGCACGCAAATCAAGCGCAGCACCGACAGCGAGAAGCCCCAGTGGTAGGGCAATACGTGACAACAGATCGAGCACATCGTAGACCATTGCAGGAACGCCGATGCCGCAAAAATTTAGGGCTAGACCCGCAAGACAGGCGACAATCAGCGGATTTTGCAGCACATTCAGCAAGACTCGGCCCGGCGAGGGACGCTTGTCACCATAGATAGCGAACATCAGAACACAGAGCGCGTTCAGGGGCGGAATCAGCAGCGCAGCAATGATCGCTGCATAGACCACACCCTGCACCGGCCAAACACCGGCGGCCACAGCGAAGGCGATGTAAGTATTGAAACGCACACTGCCCTGATAGATCGAGGTAAACTGAGCTCCACCAAACCGAATAAGGCTCTGAATCACCAGCAATATGGGCGTTGCAATCGCTAGCAGGATCAGCACCGCCCAAAATAGATCCAAGGCAACTGCGCCATCAAGCTGCGCCTGTGAGAGCCGAGTCAACAGCAGTGCAGGAAAGCAAATAAAGTAGATAAAGCGCTCGGCGGGTGGCCAGAAACTATCGCCGGGAAAACCTGAGCGTTTGAGCAGATAACCGAGCATCAGTAGCGCGAAAACAGGTCCCAAAGAGGCAATTATGTTCAAACGTGTGCCCTCCGCCGGGACAAAGTGCTAGATTTAAGCCAAAACCTTTTAAAGGACACTTTAGATGACCACAGTCGTTTTAACTTTTATGGCCGATGACAAACCCGGCCTCGTTAATCTGCTTTCGAAAACAGTATCAGAACATGAGGGTAACTGGCTCGACTCTAGCCTGTCTCGCCTCGGAGGGAAGTTTACCGGGATTGTCGTAGTACAACTAGCCGAGGATCGCGTTTCAAGCCTGAATGCTGCGCTTGGGGATCTGGCTCATCAGGGTATACACGTTTACTCTGAAGTGAGCGTACAAGGCGAGGACGCTGTACCGCACAACGAGGTTTTGCTCGATTTAGTGGGTCATGACAAGCCCGGTATCGTCAGAGATATCTCAGCAGTTCTTGCCAAGCACCAAGTCAACGTTATCAAGCTGAACACTGAACTAGTACCCGGTTCTATGTCCAGTGAGCTTCTATTCAAAGCCCAAGGCAAAGTGCTAGTGCCGCAAGACGCAGATCTAGACCAACTACAGGATGCGCTCGAAGAGATCGCCTCAGACCTGCTAGTTGATATCAGTTTTCGGTAACCAACTAGAACTCTATTACCACGTCAGATTCGGGTACTGTACAACAGGATAGTACGTACCCCTCTGCAACATCCTCATCGGTGATACCACCATTGTGGTCCATAGACGTGCTACCTGACTTAACCATCACCTTGCAGGTACCACAGATTCCCATACCGCAAGCTTTAGGAATATGTAGCCCCAGCTGCGAAGCGGCCGAGTGCAGTGTTTCGCCCGGTGCGACTTGGATGGATTTTCCAGAGGCATCAAATGAGATCGAGAGCAGATCTTCGCGTGGGATTGCCTCTGCCTCCTCTACTGCCACCTCAGCATCGATTACAGCTTGTTCTTCAACTGTATCCGGCGTCGCACCAAAGGACTCCTCATGATAACGCGACATGTCATAGCCCTGCTCCTCCAGGATCTTGCGCACGGCAGCCATATATGGAGTCGGACCGCAGCAGAACACCTCGCGCTCAAGGAAGTCAGGCGCGATCATCTCGAGCTTGGTCAGATCAAGAAAACCACGGTAGCCATGCCAGGACTGACCCGACACCTGACGTTCACAGATAAGGTGTAATTGGAAATTTCCAACACGTGAAGACATGTTGTCTAACTCGCGGTGGAAAATAATATCCGCTGGGGTGCGAGCACTGTGGACAAAGACCATATCGGTGTCCATATTGGTATCGTACGCCCAGCGCGCCATGGACATAACCGGCGTGATACCCACACCGCCGGAAAGAAACAGCACTTTCTCCGCTGGAAAATCGATACTGTTAAACTGCCCGACAGGTCCATGCACTGCGAGCATCTCGCCCTCAGACAGATTGTCATGCAGCCAATTTGAAACCATCCCACCTGGAACGCGTTTGACCGTTATCGAAAAGCTGTACGGCACGGATGGAGAGCTCGAAATCGTGTAGGAACGAAAGACCTGCTCACCTTCGATCTCAAGCTCCAGTGTGACAAACTGCCCGGGCTTGAAGAAGAACATCACCGGTTGCTCCGCCATGAAGCAGTAAGTCTTTACATCCCATGTCTCTTGGATAATTTTGACACAACGAACCACGTGTCGACCGTTGGCCCAAGTTTGGGTGGTGATCGGAGAAAACGAATCAGAATGAGTGACAGTAAGGTTCGAGCTGGCCATGGCGGGGAATCCTTTTCAATTTGACGCGCGCACACCCAGCTGGACCCTGCGCTGTTAGTGCATTTTCATTTCATAGAACATAGCGCACTTATCTAATCGCGACAAAGATCTGTCTAAATTCCCCCGCTGAGCTTTTTTCTAATGTATCGACAGTTTTAAACCAGATATATTCGCTCAGTAACGCAGCCGGAACGTCCGGCTCTTTGCCGAGCGAACTGTTCCTCCAACACTTATTGGGGTGTCGGTATGTTCCAGTCCCGCAACGGCCTGATGGGAGGGTTAAAGCTTAACCCTCTAGTAAACCCTGATTTGTTGAGACGGTCACACCATGAATCAGAACGATCTGCTTTACGCTAGCTTCTCATCTATTGAGCAGGCACGCGAAGAGATGGCAAAAATGCTGGAAGAGCGCGATCCCAACTACACGCTGCCACAACCCTTTTACAACGATCCCTTCATGTTCAGAGCGGACATGGAAGAGATTTTTGAGAAAGAGTGGTTGTTCGTAGGAATGACCAGCGAAATCTCAACCAAAGGCGAATACTTCACTGTCGAGATTGGTAAGAACCCTGTCCTGATTGTGCGTGGCGCAAATGGCGAAGTTAACGCCTTCCACAATATGTGTCGCCACCGTGGTTCACGCATCTGCACAGCCGAACGCGGAAAAGCTGCAAACTTGGTATGTCCTTATCACAAATGGACTTACGACACTTCAGGCAAACTTCTATACGCCGGTTCAGAGATGGGTGAGGACTTTGACCTAACCGCTCACGGTCTTAAACGCGCGCACTGCAAAACCGCCGGTGGTTTTATTTTTGTCTGCTTAGGTGAAGAGGCGCCAGATGATGGTTTCTCTGAGTTCCTCGAAACACTTGAGCACTACATGGAACCTTACGATGTTGAGAACACCAAGCTCGCGTGTGAGTCCAACATGTACGAGAAGGCCAACTGGAAGCTGGTAATCGAGAACAATCGCGAATGCTATCACTGCGAAGGTAGTCACCCGGAGCTGCTCAATACACTGCTTGAGTGGGACGATAGCAACGACCCGCGCGCACCCGAAAGTTTCCGCGAATACTTTGCTAAGCAGGCTGCCGACTGGGAAGCCGAGGGCATTCCTTACGAGCACAAGAGCTACGGCGTAGGACTGCGCAACCGTATCGTTCGTATGCCGCTCAAAGAGGGCACTCTGGTCATGACGATTGACGGCGAGCAGGGCTGCGAAAAGCTCTTGGGCCGCATTAAAAATCGCCAGCTGGGCTCGATGCGTATTCTCCACCTGCCCAATTCGTGGAACCATATGATGAGCGATAACTTCATCGTATTCCGAGTGCTGCCGATCTCTGCCCAAGAGACGTTGGTCACTACCAAGTGGTTCGTTCACAAGGATGCTGTTGAGGGCGTCGATTACGATCCAGAGCGCATCCGCGCGGTATGGGATGCAACCAATGACCAAGATCGCCGCCTGGGTGAAGAGAACCAGAGAGGCATAAACTCCGTGGCTTATCGTCCAGGGCCGTATTCAAAAACCTACGAGTTCGGCTTGGTGAATTTCTTGAACTGGTACAGTGATACAGCGCGAAAGAACCTCGCGAAGTGAGCCGACTGATTTAGAGATATTAAACATGACAAGGGAAGCGCTACAGCTTCCCTTTTTTATCTGTTTGACCGTATAAAAATAACAATCCAGAGAGGTAGACATGGACCCTCTTCTACAACCGTACAGGCTTAAACACCTCGAGCTGCGCAATCGCATCATTACAACATCCCATGAGCCCGCCTATCCCGTCGACGGCATGCCTACAAGTCGTTACATTGCCTACCACGCCGAGCGAGCGAAGGGTGGGATTGCAATGACGATGACGGCCGGCTCGGCTGCAGTCTCTAAGGATAGTCCACCAGCATTTAGCAACCTCTTGGCCTACCGCGACGAGATAGTCCCGCACGTTCGCAACCTCTGCGATGCAGTGCACGAGCATGGCGCTGCGATTATGATCCAGTTGACTCACCTAGGACGTCGTACCCGCTGGGACACAGGTGACTGGTTACCGACTGTTTCACCGTCTCACAAACGTGAACCCGCCCACCGCGCTTTCCCCAAACAGATTGAAGACTGGGATATCCAACGCATTATCACTGAGTACGCAGATGCAGCAGAACGCATGCAGGCAGGCGGTATGGACGGTATTGAGCTTGAAGCCTATGGGCATTTGATGGACCAATTCTGGTCACCGCTGACCAATACGCTGGATGCGCCATACGGCGGTTCGGTTGAACAGCGCGTACAGTTCACCCTCGACGTGCTAGCAGCTATCCGTCAACGGGTTGGCGATGAGTTTATTATCGGTGTGCGGGCCTGTACTGATGAGCTATTGGATCGGGGTCTGAGTAAAGAGGATGGGCTGCAAATCGCACAAATCCTGAAAGCAACCGGCCAAGTCGATTTCCTCAACATCATTCGCGGCCATATCGACACTGACGCAGGACTGACCGACGTTATTCCGATACAGGGGATGCGCAATAATCCTCACCTCGATTTCGCCGGTGAAATTCGTTCGGCAACAGGTTTGCCAACTCTTCATGCAGCCAAAATTCCGGATCTTGCGACCGCTCGGTACGCGATCGCGGAAGGGAAGCTTGACCTAGTGGGTATGACGCGGGCACACATGGCCGATCCTCATCTCGTTAAAAAGCTGATTGAAGGCCGGGAAGAGCAGATACGCCCCTGTGTAGGTGCTAACTACTGCTTGGATCGAATCTATCAAGGTGGGGCCGCCTTCTGTATTCATAACCCATCAACCGGTCGGGAAGAGCAGCAACCGCACCTAATCCAGCCAGCCGATCAGAAAAGACAGGTCGTGATTGTCGGAGCAGGTCCTGCCGGTCTGGAAGCAGCGCGTGTCAGTGCTGAACGTGGCCATCAGGTGACAGTGTTTGAGGCGAGCAATAACGCCGGCGGCCAGATCGCCTTGACGGCTCGCAGCGAGCGTCGCCGCGAAATGCAATCGATCATCGACTGGCGACTAGCAGAGTGTGAACGGCTGGGGGTCGAGATTCGCTACAACAGCTGGGCTGAAGCCAGCGACATCATTAACGAAAATCCAGACCTAGTCATCATCGCTACTGGCGGCTACCCACAAACAGAGATACTAGAGAGTGGTAACGAACATGTCAGCTCATGCTGGGATGTTTTGGCCGGTGACTGCAAGCCAGCCCAGCGTGTTCTAATTTTCGATGATGCAGGCGACCATGTTGGACTACAAGCCGCAGAAATCCTGGCCAAAGCAGGGTCTGATGTTGAGATAATGACGCCAGATCGCAGCTTTGCGCCAGAAGTTATGGGCATGAATCTCGTCCCTTACATGCGTAGCCTTCAGAGTTTAAATACACGTTTCACCGTCACCTATCGACTCATCAGCGTTGAGAAAAAGAGTGACGGGCTGCATGCCCTGATAGGCAGCGACTACGGCTCGGCTCAGCATGTAAAGGTCTACGATCAAATACTCATCAACCATGGAACGCTACCGCTCGATGAGCTCTACTTTGAGCTCAAACCCCTGTCGAGCAATCTCGGGCAGGTCGATTACGATCAACTGATCAACTCTCGGCCGCAGACAGTTCAAGTCAACAAAGGTGGCGCTTTTCAGCTCTACCGAATCGGTGATGCAGTCTCATCACGCAATACCCACGCAGCCATCTACGATGCTTTGCGGCTGATGCGAGAGTTATGAGGGAATAGGCTAGTAAATTTAAGCGCTTGGATGAGCAGGTGTCAGCGCTGCTTCAACCGCATCGCAGGCTCCACTCCAGGGCTCAAAAGCACCGCGCTGTTGCAACAGATCCAGACCCAGCTTAGTGTAGGTACCATCCGTAGCTATGCTATCGCTGATAGCTCCCAAGCCCCGTTCAGGCCTTGCAATGGCCAGCGCAACCGCCCCATTCACCGATGCCAGCACTAACTCTCTGGCTTTGGCGGGTTCCAACCCTTGGTTTTGATACCAGTGGGTCAAATGATCAAAATAACTGAACATCCAACCGTTCATACAGGCAGCGACAGTTGCCAACTCAAATTCCGCTTCTGAGTTCAACTCAACTAGAGTTCCGAGTCTTCTAAGAAGTTCAGTTGCCTGTGCATTTGAAGGATAGACCGGTACGGCTCCCTGCCCGACTTCAGCACAAGCCAATGGCATCGTTCGTACCACAATCTGATCTTTCAATTGACGCTGTAACTGATCCAGAGGTACACCTGCAATACAGGAGACAACGAGCTGTCCCGGCGAAAACTTCACCGATTCAAGTAGATTTTCGAGCTGTTGCAGACGCACGCTAAGCAAAAGAATATCTGCAGTGTCGACAACTTCTTGATTTGAGTTTGCCCCTTCGCAGCCATAGCTTTTAACCAGCATCTGCTGGCGCTGCTGGTTTCGCGGCGACAATATAATTTTTCGATCATCTCTGGCGTTACGCAGACCCGCCACTACGTAGCTCGCTAGATGGCCGACTCCTAAGATTCCGAGGGTTGCAGTCATTTCAGCCACCTACCTGTGCATCGATGTCTATATCGAACGATCAGTGCCGTTATTGGTGTGAGGAGATCTCTGTAATCAAAGACTCCAACAGCGCCTTAGCCGCGGGCAAGATCAACCCCTCAGATGCAGCCACGAAGTCGCCAAGATGCGCTCGAGCCTGAGTGACCTGATCGCTCGAGGCTGTTGATAGCCAGCGAGTCATTGCGGCACTGATAACCGCAGGCTCAGCATCCACTGCAACATCAACACCCAGAGTCTTGAGTTGTCCCGCTAGATCCTCTAAATCTACAAGATCAGCAAACATCATGGTGATTGATCTCCGCCCAATAAATTTCGGATTGTTCGTTAAAGATTAGCACTTGAGAGCAGACCTAAAAACACCAAAAGTGAGCGACGAGATGTATCTGCGCCTAGCGCAGTACACCCTCTTCAACTAACAGATCGAAAATCGCTTTAGCTTTTTGCGCTGCGGACTCGTCGCGCATCACTGCCCCGCCATCCCCTGTCGCCTTAGCCGTCGCGGCCTTAAAGCGGTCGGCTGCCGTCTTAGCCTTGACCACTTTGAGACGCTTTGGACGTTTGCGAGCGGGTGTCTCTTCCCAGCTTGCGCGAACGGAGTCTACAACCTCGATACTGACTCGCTCAGCTTCTACCTGCGCTCGCATCGCAGGCCCGTAGGCGCTCTGGCGCGCTGGCATACCTGCAGAGTCAACTGAAGCGATAAAGGGTAGTTGTACCCGCAGAGCACGCCGCTGGCCGCGAGGAAGCGCCTGCAGCACCTCTGCATAGTCTTGGGCTACGGAACGGATCTCAGCGATACCAGTTACCACAGGAATACCCAGTTTTTCACTCAACAGGTAAGGCGTCATACCAGATGATTCACCGCTCTCCGCACGAACACCAGTCATTATAATATCTGGCAAGCTAGCACCAAGATACTCAACCAAGGCAGGTAAAACATCCGCTTGCGGCGGTTGCTCTAACACTTTTACCGCCTGCAATCCCATGCCAGCATAGTCTCGCAATACCGAATTCGATGAGTCACCTGCGTGGATAACTTCAAGCGCTTGAGGAGTGAGTCGTAGCCCCATCTCAACGGCACGCGCATCTTGATCAGCCCGTCGCGCGCGCCCAGAACTCGGATGTTTTCCTACGGAAACTAGAGCGACAACTCGCAGATCAGCGCTGACTTTAGGCTGCATCGGTCACCTCCCCTTGGCGATGTTTTTGCACCAATTCGATCAATTCAGAGAGCACTTCGTCGCCATCATCAATGACACTCAATGCCGCGCGTTTTACCATGTCACAACCGACATCGGTATTCACCGCAACGACCTTGTCGCACTGCGCTATGCCCTGCAGATGCTGTACTGCACCAGAGATTCCCACAGCGATATACACTCGTGCTGTTACCCAGGTACCAGAAGCCCCTACCTGACGGAAGCGCGGCAAGTAGCCGTCATCAACAACTACACGACTCCCCGCTTCGGTGGCACCTAAAACCTCAGCAGCTCGATGGAAGTTTTCCCAATTATGAATACCGTTACCGGCTGAAAGAATAAATTCTGCTTCACCCAGCGCAACTGAGTTGGGGTCCACAGCGACCTGACCGAGGTCCTCTAGCGCCGGGGCAACATCAGGCCGATCGATAGGATCAAGCGCGAGCGCTTCGTGACGCGTCTCATCAACGGGATTGGCGCACTCGGGGGTTAACAAAAGGAAGCGCTCAGTTGGACGACTAATATCACTTGTACCACCGGCACCCCGACAGATCGTTGTCTGTAGACCCACCTGCCAGGCCTGAGTCAGCGGACGCTCATCTAGACGTGCAGCCAGACGCAGCCCCACTTCAAAGCCGCCTGCGACGCTATCCGGGAATAACCAGAACCGTGGTGCAAGGCTCTTCTCGACCTGCTCCAGCGCAGCGATACGTGCTTCGGGTGCATAGCCGTCAAAGACGGCGTCACTGAACTGCAACAACCGATCTGCACCGGCTTTATCGAAGCCATCTTCGCGACAGTCACCAAAGGTTATCGCCACCACAGCGCCGTTACCGGCACCTGTCGCGTTGAGAGCCGCGATCAACTGATGCGCCTGACCCAGCACATCTTTGTCATGTGCGGTCAGTCGTCCACCGACAAGATCGGGCACTACAGCGATATAGTACTCAGGCGACTCGACCTTATGCAGCGGTAACTCAACCGCTTTAGCTGCGCTGCGACGCGAGCCGCCCGCTGCTTGGGAGTTACCGTTAAGGCGATCTATACGTTTGATACCATTGGGGCCGATAAAGCCGACAGCGTGAGGATTGCGACGAATCAGACCCGATGGTCCCCGCACCTCAACAGCACCCTGCTCTACCATAGCCGCGTGCAGTGGATGCAGGCGGTTACGCGCTATCCACTCAGCTCGCGGATCACGGCGAATGATCTCATCACTCATTATGCGACCTCCTCTACCAGCGCCGCGGCAACCATCTCAGCGATATCCATGACTTCTGCTCGATCTTCGACAACACCCTCGAGCATCGCTGTACACTGCTGACAGCCGACAGCGACTGTCTGCGCACCCACTTCACGGATCTCCGCCATTCTCATATCAGCAATACGACGTTCACCCGGCACATCCGTGATCGGCGCTCCTCCACCGCCACCACAGCAGCGTGAACGGAAGCCAGAGCGTTCCATCTCTGCCAGCTGGATACCTAGGCTAGCCAACAACTCGCGGGGCGAGTCGTACTCACCATTGTAGCGTCCGAGGTAACAAGGATCATGGTAGGTAACCGTACCGCCGTTATAGGAGCTCAGATTGAGGCTTCCAGCCTTAACCAACTCGTTAATAAAGGTTGTGTGATGCATTACCTGGTAATCAACCTTACTACCCGCAGGGTACAGCTGCGGATACTCGTTTTTAAGACAGTGGAACGCATGCGGGTCGGTGGTTACGATCCTCTTAAACTTGTACTTCTGCAGAACCGCTATGTTACGCGCAGCAAGTGACTGGAAAGTCGCGTCATCACCCAGACGGCGAGCCACGTCACCCGAGTCACGCTCCTCATCACCAAGCACAGCAAAATCGACCTTAGCGGCTTTCAGCACCTTCACGAAAGCACGCAGGATGCGCTGACTGCGCATATCGAAGGCACCATCAGAGACCCAGAAGAGTACATCGGCCTCTTTAACGTCTGACATCAGGCGCAGATTCTGATCCGCTGCCCAGTTCATGCGGTTACCAGGATTAAATCCGTTCGGGTTGTCCGTTGCTATTAGGTTCTCCAGAACTTCGGCACCCTTGTTAGGTGTCTGCCCCTTCTCCAGTGTCAGGAAACGTCGCATATCAACGATAGCATCAACGTGCTCGATCATCATCGGACACTCTTCAACACAGGCTCGACAGGTGGTACACGACCAGAGCGTGTCTGGGCTGACTAAACCTGTAGTGATGGACTGATTCGGACCACCCGAAGCCTTGCCTACTTCAATCCCGGGATAGGGCGAGCCGGCAAACTTTGCGTCGGAGCCACCAGCCAAGCCAACAACCATATCCTGAATCAACTTTTTAGGGTTAAGCGGTTGACCTGCGGCAAATGCCGGACACATCGCCTCACATTTACCACACTGCACGCAGGCGTCGAATCCAAGCAGCTGATTCCATTTGAAGTCAGTTGGCTTGTCTACCCCGAGTTTGTCAGCTTTCAGATCGACCGCTTTCAGACCGGTAGAGCGACCGCCACCAAAACGCTCTGGGCGACGGTGAAACGCTAGATGCAGCGCGCCAGCGAAGGCGTGCTTCATAGGCCCGCCCCAAGCCATTCCAAATACCAGCTCGCCCAAGCCCCAGATGATACCGACAGTCAAAACTAGCGCTAGAAGCCAGCCTGCTCCCTGTGACAGAGCGCCTTCGGGCAATATACCCGCCGCTGGAAGCGTGACGATAAAGAAGGCCGTCGAGAACATCAGCAGGCTCTTCGGCAGGCGCATCCACGGCCCTCTAGAGAGTCGCGAAGGGGGGTTACGACGGCGTTTCCAGACAAAGAATGCGCCGGTAGACATCAGCGCTGTAGCGGCCAACAGGGCATAACTCAGCAGACGACTCTCAAGACCAAAGAGGTAGACGGCCAGGATCAGCACCATCGACAGCACAAAACCGCCAGCTGTTGCGACATGCGTTTTGGAGATGTATTTATCACGCTCAACGACATGGTGCAGATCCACCAGATAGCGGCGCGGTATAGCAAGCAGGCCTCCAATGAGGTTTACCTTCTCAGGCTGGCCAGCACACCATAAACTGATGCGTTTAACCCCGCCAACTGCGGCTAAAAGTAGTGCTATCAGAAGCAGAGCGGGGATTAATGTATCGAGGATCATCAGACGACCTCTTGAATCAAGCTAGGGGTATACGAGGTCTGTACGCCGCGCAGATGCCGCAGCGCACAGAGCCTTGGCCGATCAGAGATCTTTACACAGACGCAGAGCATCGTAGATCGCCGCATGCGTGTTGCGCTGAGACACACAGTCACCCAAGCGCCACAGGATCATACCCTCACCCGCCTCACTCAACACAGGCTGTGGCTGGATCGCGAACAGCGTCTCGTTGTCGATCTGACCCTTATTACGCGATTCTGCTTTGAGGGCGTAGTAGAGCTCCTCGTTCGGACGCGTACCGTTCTCAACGACGATCTGGTCAACAACACGCTCCTCCTGCTGACCGGTGTACTCGTTCTCAAGCACCGCAACCAGCTTATCGCCTTCGCGGTAGACTTTCTCGAGCAACAAGTCGGAGGTCATGATGACCTCTTTCTCATAGAGGCTACGGTAATAAGTTGGGAAGGTAGTACCACCGATACCAACACCCGGTTTGATATCGTCGGTCACCAGCTCAACCGTAGAGCCTTTAGAGCTAAGATAGTCAGCGGCTGACATCCCCGAGAACTCACAGATGGTGTCGTAGATCAGCACGTTTTTGCCCGGTTCTACCACGCCATTGAGGATATCCCAGCTTGAAACAACCAGACCTTCGGCAGCACCCCAGTGCGGGTTCTGCTCGAGGAATGGGCGACCACCCGTAGCCAAAATACAGACATCGGGGTTCAGCCCGCGGATCATATCGACGTCAGCGCTGGTGTTAAGACGCACATCAACACCCAAACGATTGATCTCCATCGCCAACCAGCGAGTAATACCGGCCATTTGATCACGCTGTGGCGCTTTAGCGGCGATCGTTATCTGCCCGCCCAACTCAGCACTACGCTCTAGCAGGGTGACCTGATGACCACGCTCTGCCGCAACGCGCGCCGCTTCCAAACCACCAGGGCCACCGCCGACAACCACAACCTTGCGGATCGGGCCGGTCGTTTTCTCGATAATATGCGGCACACCCATATACTCGCGCGAAGTCGCGGCGTTCTGGATACAGAGCACGTCCAGACCCATATACTGACGGTCGATACAGTAGTTAGCGCCAACACACTGACGAATCTGATCAACCTGATCCGCTTTAACCTTGGCAATAAAGTGCGGATCAGCAATGTGTGCTCGTGTCATACCCACGAAATCGACATAGCCCCCTTCAAGGATACGCTGTGCCTGATTCGGATCTTTAATATTCTGCGCGTGGATAACAGGCACAGAGACCACCTCTTTGATGCCCGCTGCTAGGTGCAGGAAGGGCTCCGGCGGATAACTCATGTTCGGTATAACGTTTGCTAAGGTGTTATGCGTATCACAGCCTGAGCCGACCACACCGAAATAATCGATGAGCCCCGTCGCATCATAGTAAGCAGCAATCTGTTTCATATCTTCATGGTTGAGACCATCTGGATGAAACTCATCGCCGACAATACGCATACCGACCACAAAATCGGGACCGACGGCTTCACGCACCGCCTTCGCGACCTCTAGGCCGAACTTCATCCGGCCTTCAAAGGTACCACCCCACTCATCAGTACGCTTGTTAACGCGCGGCGACCAGAACTGGTCAATCATGTGCTGATGCACAGCAGAGAGTTCTACACCATCTAGGCCACCCTCTTTTGCACGTACAGCGGCCTTGGCAAAGTCGCCGATAACGCGCCAGATCTCCTCCTCTTCAATGGTCTTACAGGTGGCACGGTGAACTGGCTCACGGATACCTGAAGGAGACATTAGGTTTGGCCAGTTTTCACCATCCCAGCGTGAACGACGACCCATATGCGTTATCTGAATCATGATCTTGCCGCCATGCTTGTGCACAGCGTCGGCTAGATTCTGGAAGTGAGGAATAATTCGATCCGTGGATAGATTGACCGAGCTCCACCAGCTTTGCGGACTATCAATCGCTACGGTGCTTGAACCACCGCAGATACAGAGACCACAACCGCCCTTGGCTTTCTCTTCATAATATTTAACGTAACGATCGGTTGTCATACCGCCGTCGGTTGCGTACACCTCAGCATGCGCGGTACTGACAATTCGGTTACGGATCGTCAGTTTATTTATGTTCAAAGGCTGGAACAGTGCATCGTACTGCGACATGGTTCACTCCAACTGTTGTCACGCTGTGCCGCTGCGTCGTACGGCACATCTGTTTCTTGTTATTAAAGCGGCGCTACTTCGAAAATACCGAAGTCGCAGCCATCTTCTGCAGCACTCTGCGTCTGTACTGCACGGGTACGTACTGGGTAACCCAGGCTCTCTGCGATCTGATCCATTGCTCCAGCGAACCAGCCAGTGAACATGTAATCAACCTTACGATTAACTTTACCGTATTGGTAAACAAACGCAGAGTTTTCCAACCGCACACGTGCTGTCCCTTTTTCGAGATCCAGCGCCTCGGTGATAAAGAAACCCCAGCCGCGCTGAGATAGACGCTTCATGTAATGATGAAAGACATCCGCGCCGCTGATGCCATGAGCTTCAGCCTCTTTCTCGCACCAGTAATAGGCCGATTTATAACCCGCTTTATAGAGGATCTCTGCATAGCGCTCAGCCCCGATCTCCTCTTCGATACCCATATGGTTGTTTACGAAAAAGTGACGCGGCACATACAGCATTGGCAGCGCATCGGTTGTCCATACGCCAGTCTCGTCATCAACTTGGATTGGCATCTCAGGTGCGTGATGGCTCATCGTTTACTCTCAAAAAAATTTTAGATCTTTAGTCAAACCAGTATATGGAGCAGGTATGCTACCGGTTTCGCTAAATGCGACACTAATTGCTCCGAAAACGCGACCAACCGTCGCTCAAGCGGGCCGTGCGCGCGCCACATACCTTTGATCTAGGCAATAAAAAAGCGCACATATAGATGCGCGCTTTCACTTAAACGAAGTTGCCTGGGATAATTATTCGCCCCAAACATCTTCCAGTAGACGAACCCAGTTCTCACCCATAATTTTACGGACCTGAGTCTCGCTGAAACCATCCTTGAGCAACGCCTCGGTGAGATTTGGAAACTCACCCAAAGTACGAATACCCTCTGGATTGATGATCTTACCGAAATTAGTGAGTCGACGCGCATAGCCTTTGTCATGGGTAAGGTACTCAAAGAAGGCCTGATCCTGCCCCTGAGTGAAGTCTGTACCTATGCCGATAGAGTCTTCGCCGACGATGTTATAAACGTAACGAATCGCTTCAACATAATCTTCGATCGTTGAGTTGATACCGTTTTTAAGGAAAGGTGCAAACATGGTTACGCCGACGAAGCCACCATGATCAGCAATAAACTTAAGCTCTTCATCCGACTTATTACGCGGATGATCTTTGAGGCCGCTCGGCAGGCAGTGTGAGTAAGCCACAGGCTTCTTCGACTCTAAGATCGCCTCTTCCGATGTCTTAGCACCGACGTGCGACAGATCGACCAACACGCCAACTCGGTTCATCTCCCACATCACTTCACGGCCGTAGTCCGATAGCCCGCCATCACGCTCATAACAACCCGTACCAACAAGGTTCTGGGTGTTGTAACACAGTTGCGTGATACCCACGCCCAGCTCTTTGAATATCTGCACGTAGTTAAGCTGATCTTCGTAAGCGTAAGCGTTCTGGAAGCTCATCAGCACGCCAACCTTATCTTCCGCTTTAGCTTTGCGAATATCGGCTGCCGTCCGGATCTTGGTCATCCAGTCGGAATTCTCATTGATAATGCGGTTTACAGCAGCAATGTTGTTCACTGTACCTTTGAAGTCGTCCCAGAACGCCATAGTACAACTAGCGGTGGTTACGCCACCCCTGCGCATATCTTCGAACAGTTCCACATTCATTTTGCCGCAAACGAGACCATCAATGATGATCGAATCTTTATGCAGTTCAGCCGCGTTCATTTTTCACCTACTGGTTGGAGTTACTTCGATTGTTCGATGTTAGTGTTAAGAACCGACAAAATCTGTTCCAAAAACGTCACTCTTATTGCCCATAGCGCGCCGAGTATTGGGCAAACAACTTACCCTAACATGGCGTCTGAGCAAAATTACGGTACACTCACCCTGTACTTATTTTTCATTTTCTACAGTCGTTGGAGTAGTGAATGGGTCAGCACTCAAACTCTAAAGCTGAGTCCTCATCTAACCCCCTGCCAGCCGCCCCAAGGGTGATTCGCGTTGGATTCATTTTGCAGCCCCACTTCTCTATGGTCGCGTTCACTGGGGCTCTTGATGCACTGGTAACGGCAAATTTGGTCTCTGCAAATTCACTCTTCGAATACACGACCTTTGGTATCGACTCGCGCGTCGTGGTGAGCGATTTAGGTATCAATATCTCCACCGATGACGTGATTGATAATGTACCGATTCAACACCGAGGCGAGCTGGATATTTTAATTGTGTGTGGCGGTTTCCGTTGTTCACTCACCGCCAACACTAAACTCAGCACCTGTTTGCGCTCGGCCGAGAAACTAGGAGTAACGCTGGGCGGACTTTGGAACGGCGCGGTCGCACTCGCTCATGCTGGCCTAATTGAGAATCAAGAGTGTGCAGTGCACCCGGACAATCATGCTTTCATGAGGGAGACTTTCCCGAGTGTAAGCGTGTCTCGCAACACCTTAGTGATTGCGCCGCAACGCGCCACCTGCTCAGGTCCAAGCAGCGCACTTGAGATGATGTTGAAGCTCATTAATCAGCTCAAAGGAGCTGAGCTCGTTCGCGCGGTCCGCGAGGTGCTAAGTTGCGATCAGGGTGCAGAGAGTCGAGATGCAATACCACTTCAAATGGGCGACGATCCGACCCTACCGGAAGTACTGCGCGGTATTATGGAATTGATGCGCAAGAACATCGATGAGCCTTTGACCTTGATTGAGCTAGCTGAGCTTAGCGAAGTATCACGCCGCCAGATGGAACGCCTCTTTCATGCCCATTTGGATAGCAGTCCATCGCGGTACTACCTGGAGCTTCGCCTCGCGCACGCGCGTCGCTTGCTGACCCAAACCAATGAGTCCATCACTAACGTAGCGCTAGCGAGTGGCTTTGTTAGTACAAGCCACTTCAGCAACTGCTACAAAGACGCCTTTGGGGTTTCACCCAGCGCGGCACGTGCCAATGTGACTGGCAAACAAACGCCGCCCCGGGCTGAGGGTCATTAGGCCTCTACTACGAGCCCAAACTCTTGGCTGGCACTCTGAATCCACAGCCAGAGGTAATCAGCAAAGCTACGGCGCACTACGAGTTCAAACTCGGTTGCAGCTGTGCGACGAATCGTCGCACCTGACTTCGCAAACACGGTAGATACCACTTTGCCGACCGGAAACTCCGAATCATGCAGATCAACCGGTGTCGACTTCTTCAGAAGATCAACGACCTTGTCGCCGCTGAGTTTGAAAACCGTAAGACCGCCACTACTGTTAACCAGCGAATAGTGGCCGCTCATCTCAGCACGAAAACCTGTCTCCAGCTCAAACGCCAGATCATTCGGCAGCGTGATGAGCCACTCGTCAGGTGAGACCCAACGCACGATAGTGCTGCCTGATTCAACGCTAGTGAGGGGCTGGATTGGCAGTTCCACACCCAGAACCCGCGCAGCGGCGCCGGTCAGCTCAGTATTTTTAGGGTCGCAACGCAGCGTCAGATGACCCATCAGTCCCAGTTCACGGAAGTGAACGCCACCGCTCGTCGCGCCCTTCTGTGCCCGAGTTGCGAGGTCCGCGTGATGCAGTGGAGATTCAGCACGCACACCAGCAGCGGCATCCGGCACCTGGTTCATGATTGCTACGGTATTAGTGTCAGACATTTTGACGCTCCCCTTTAGGATCCAGGAAGATCGGACTACAAATTTCAGCTTCTACTACGCGACCATCAGCCAGCGGGTAGTAGACCTTCTCACCCATGCGATCGAGACCTCCTTTAACCAGACCCATCGCGATACTGTGGCCCAGATTGGCACTCCAGTAGCTCGATGTGATGTGACCCACCATCGGCATCGGAATTGGTGCTTTCGGATCAAACACACCCTGCGCACCCTCTGGCAACACGATCGTTGGATCGGTGGTTTTAAGGCCGACCAACTGTTTACGCTGTTCACGCACACAGTCTTCGCGGGCCATACCGCGCTTACCGATAAAGCTGAACGGTTTCTGCTGTGATACAGCCCAACCCATACCCAGATCGTAAGGGTGTACAGAGCCGTCAGTATCCTGTCCTGCGATAATGAAGCCCTTCTCCGCACGCAAAATGTGCATAGTCTCTGTGCCATATGGCGTTAGGTTGTACTTGGCACCGTGCTCGAACAGTTTCTCCCAAACGTGCAGGCCGAAGTTCGCCTGAACGTTGATCTCAAATGACAATTCGCCCGTGAAGGAGATACGGAAAACGCGGGCGGGAACACCTGCGACCTTCATTTCACGCCAATCCATGAAACCGAGGTTCTCTTTCGATACATCGTAATCGGTCAACTCTTGCAGCAGATTACGTGCATTCGGACCTGAGATTGTCATAGTGGACCAGTGGTCAGTTACCGTATTGAAGTAGACCTCAAGCTCTGGCCATTCAGTTTGATGATAAAGTTCCAACCACTCGTAAACACGAGCTGCGCCACCTGTGGTGGTGGTCATAATGAAGTGATTCTCACCCAGGCAAGAGGTCACACCATCATCGAACACCATACCATCTTCGCCACACATCAGACCGTAGCGACACTTGCCAACGGCCAGTTTCGCCCACGCATTGGTGTAAACTCGGCCGAGGAACTCACGTGCGTCCTTACCCTGAATATCGATCTTACCGAGGGTAGACGCATCCAGAATACCAACAGACTCGCGCGTTGCTTTACATTCGCGATCCAGAGCCTGTTGCATCGTTTCTCCCGCTTTCGGGAAATACCAAGGACGTTTCCACTGACCCACGTCTTCAAACAGCGCACCGTTCTCAACGTGCCACTTGTGCATAGCCGTGTAGCGCTTAGGATCGAACAGCTCGCCACGATCGCGGCCGACCATCGCGCCAAAAGTTACTGGCGTGTAGTTAGGACGGAAAATCGTAGTGCCTGTCTCAGGGATAGTACGACCGGTCGCTTTAGCAGCGATCGCCATACCCGCGATATTACCTAGTTTACCCTGGTCAGTACCAAAACCCAGTGCGGTGTAGCGCTTAACGTGCTCGATTGACTCGAAGCCCTCACGACACGCCAGCTCGATACCGGCAGCGGTTACATCGTTCTGGTAGTCAACAAACTGTTTCGGCGCTTCTGACGTCTTTTTCAGATGCGGGATGTGGAACAGCGTCATCGCAGGCCCCTTAACAGACTCCTGCGTTGCTGGCAACTCGATAATCGGTTGATCCATACCGAGTTCAGCGCAGGCTTTGCGTCCAGCTTCAGCGCCCTGCGACAGCGCGCCTGCAGTTGTAAAGTCACCCGCGATCGCGCCAGCGATCAGACGCTTCTCAACCGTTTGACCCGGCAGAAATCCTGCAACCTTTTCGTCCCATACAGGGCGACTTCCCGTGTGGCCCGCTAGGTGAATAACCGGACTCCAACCACCACTGGTCGCAACCGTATCTGCGCTAAATTTTGCGACCGAACCGCTAACAGCAGATCCATCAGCACTCAATGGCGCAATGCTGACGCCGGTTACGCGTTTGCTGCCTGACACATCGATAACACCTGAACCCTTGATCAGATTGATACCGCGTTTAGACGCTTCGTCAACCTTAGCACCCTGCGGGTTCTGACGTGTATCAACGATTGCAACGACTTTGCGTCCTGCATCCTGCCAGTCAAACGCGGCCTGGTAACCACCATCGTTGGTTGTCATTACAACCAGGTCATTACCGGGTACAACACCGTAGCGGTTGATGTAAGTCGAAACAGCGCTCGCGATCATACAGCCGGGTACATCGTTATTGCCGTAGACCAGTGGACGCTCGTGCGCTCCAGTCGCAAGTACGACCCATTTTGCACGCACACGATGGAGCGTCTGACGCGCCTGCCCTGCCGGCGCTTTATCTGCCAGATGGTCAGTATTGCGCTCGTGGATTGTTAGGAAGTTGTGGTCGTGATAGCCATTTACGGTAGAGCGAGGCAAGAGCAGCACGTCGCGCATTCCTGCCAATTCAGCAGTAACCTGCGCCGCCCAGTTGGCTGCGTCCTCACCGTTCAATGTTTCGCGGCTCCCCAGCAGACTACCGCCAAATTCAGACTGTTCATCCGCCAGAATTACGCGTGCGCCAGCACGACCCGCTGTCAGCGCAGCAGCAAGACCAGCAGGGCCTGCACCCACAACCAACACATCGCAGTGCTGATTAATCTTCTCATAGCTATCTGGATCGTTCTCCAACGGAGAGCTACCTAACCCCGCAGCCTTGCGGATAAATTTCTCATAGGTTTCCCACATAGACTGCGGGTACATGAAAGTTTTGTAGTAGAAGCCAGGCGGCATCAACTTGCCACCGACTTTACCAACAAAGCCCATAAGATCGTTATCAACGCTTGGCCAACCGTTTGTAGCACCGGATACCAGACCGTCGAACAGCTCTTGCTGAGTCGCACGCACGTTGGGTACCTGAGTTGCTTCGGTCGCACCGAGCTGCATTACGGCGTTGGGCTCTTCTGCGCCCGCCGCAACAATGCCGCGCGGACGGCTATATTTGAAACTACGCCCAACGATATCGATACCATTGGCCAGCATTGCAGAGGCGAGGGTATCGCCCTCGAAGCCTTGATATGTTTTACCGTTATAGACGAAGTTCATCGGCTTGCTACGGTTGATGCGCCCACCAGCTTGGAGGCGGTTTTTCTGTGTCATAACTCCACTCCCTTACTTGGCGCTATCAGACTGAGCTACAACAGATGGCTTCTCACCGATCATGTAGACCTCTTTAATTTCGTAGCTCACTGTGTCGCGCGTGACATTGAAGAACTTGCGACAACCGGCAGCATGAACCCAGAGTTCGTGATGCAGACCACGAGGATTCTTGCGGAAATAGAGATACTCACCCCACTCTTTATCTGAACAGGCTTCAGGATCTAGCGGACGGGCGATATGTGCCTGACCTTTAACGTGAAACTCTTCCTCTTCGCGATACTCACAACAGTGAGGACAGTAAATATGTAGCATTGCTTATTCCTCGTTAGTGAGCCACGCCAGCTGCGCCGTGTTCGTCGACCAGCGCACCATTGTGAAAACGGAACATAGAGAAGGGTTTGGCCAGCGGGTGCATCTCACCTTTTGCAAGGGAGGCCGCAAACACATGACCAGATCCCGGCGTCGCTTTAAAGCCACCGGTACCCCAACCACAGTTGAAGAACAGATTCTTCACTGGAGTCTCACTAAGAATTGGACAGGCATCTGGACAGGTATCCACGATTCCGCCCCACTGACGGTTCATTCTGACGCGGCTGAAGATAGGGAAGAGCTCAACAATCGCTTGCAGAGTGTGCTCAATTGTCGGGAAGGAGCCGCGCTGGCCATAGCCGTTGTAGCTATCGATACCTGCACCAATTACCAGGTCACCCTTGTCAGACTGGCTGACATAGCCGTGCACGTGGTTGGACATAACCACAGTGTCCAACACCGGTTTGATTGGCTCAGAAACAAGCGCCTGTAGCGGGTGAGATTCAAGCGGCAGCTCAAAGCCACCCATCGCGGCGACCACACTCGAGTTACCAGCAACAACTGCGCCGACTCGATCAGCGCGAATCTCTCCATAACGGTCAGTTTTAACACCAACACAGGCACCATCTTCGATAATCAAATCGACGACCGCTGTCTGTTGAATAAGGTCGACTCCGTGAGCATCCGCACCGCGAGCGTAGCCCCACGCGACTGCATCATGACGCGCAACACCGGCACGAGGCTGCCAAGAGGCCCCCAGCACCGGATATCGTGTATTGGCCGAACAATCCATATGTGGCACCAGCTCTTGTACCTGCTTGGCATCCAACACTTCGCCATCAATACCGTTCAGGCGGTTGGCGTTTACTCGACGCTGTATGTCACGCATATCCTGCAGAGTATGTCCGAGGTTGAGAACACCGCGCTGTGAGAACATGACGTTATAGTTGAGGTCTTGCGAGAGACCTTCCCACAGCTTCATTGCATGCTCGTAAAGGTGGGCAGCCTCATCCCAGAGATAGTTTGAGCGCACGATAGTGGTGTTGCGTGCGGTATTACCACCGCCAAGATAGCCTTTCTCGATAACGGCAACATTGGTAACACCAAACTCTTTGGCAAGGTAGTAAGCTGTCGCGAGACCGTGGCCACCACCACCAATTACGATCACGTCGTACTTCTTCTTCGGCGTCGGATTACGCCATGCACGCTGCCAATTTTCATGATGGCTAAGGCTGTGCTTGAGAAGCCCAAAACCCGAATAGTGCTGCATTCTGCCAGCTCCCTCTCTTGCGCCCGATAACTCTTACTACCGAGACTCCTTCAATTTATGCAACCGAGGATACTCCCCACAGCTGAGGATCACTTTGCTATGAACGTCAATAATTTTTGCCACCTAAGCTTTTCAGCATGCCGAAATAAAAGGTATTCCTTTCGGTTTGGAGTCGTGTTCCAATCCGCAAAAAAGAGGATATTTAATGTCTGAAGTTACAATTCTCGATGGTGGGATGGGTCACGAGCTACGCCGTATGGGTGCCCCCTTTTCCCGGCCACTGTGGAGTGCCGAGGCGCTCATCAAAGCCCCTGAGATGGTGGTACAAGCACACACCGCCTACATCAATGCCGGCGCTGACATCATTACAACGAACAGTTATGCCTGTGTACCCTTTCACCTCGGAGAAGAGCTCTTCAGGGAGCGTGGAACCGAACTGGCAGCCTTGGCCGGCAAACTCGCTCGGGAGGCTGCAGACGAAGCGGAGCGCAAAATTAGAGTCGCTGGCTCCCTGCCTCCGGTAATGGGCAGCTACCGTCCCGACTTTTTTGACGGCACTATTGCACAACCAATAACCCAGGCTCTCTATACAGCATTAGAACCTTATGTAGACCTCTGGCTCGCCGAGACCATGTCGTCCTTAGCTGAATTCCAGAGTACCGCTGAAGTCCTCAAGCAAGCCGATAAACCTGTCTACTTCTCGTTCACCCTGGATGATGACTCTCAGCCCCCCAAGTTACGCTCTGGAGAGAGCATTACGCAGCTCGTTGATGCAGTGTCGCAAACAAATGCCACGGGCCTAATGTTCAACTGCTCGATCCCGGAGATTATGGCCGCGGCTCTGCACGAAGCTACCCAGCGCCAACAGCAAGTTGGCTCACACCTACAACTCGGTGTTTATGCGAATAAGTTCACGCCCATTAAAAGTACTCAGGACTCGCGCAGCCAAGAGATCGAGATGCGGGAGATTGAGCCCCAGGGCTATGTAGAGTTTGCCAAAGAGTGGCAGCAGTTGGGCGCAGGGATCATTGGCGGTTGCTGCGGTATAGGACCCGAGCACATCAGCGTACTTAATCAGTGGCGATTAAAGCGCGAAGCAAACTAGGCAGTTTCAAGTAAGTGCGTTAGCCGGCACCTAGCGCGTGCTCGCCGCCGTTTTATCGAGCACCAGATAGATACCCACCGCCATAATCACCAAACCCAACACCCGCTTGGTGGTGATGGCATACTGCTGCGCACCTAGCAGACCAAAGTGGTCAATGACGCTCATCGCTATCAGTTGCCCGAGCAGCGCGAACGCGATCGCATTTGAGACGCCAAATTTTGGCACGATCCAAGTGACACTAATCACATAGAAGGCGACACAGAATCCGCCGAGGTAGAAGTAGAAGGGCAAATCATCGGCGATCAATTTGCTGGGAAGACCTTCAGTCGCCAGCATGTAAACAGAGACAGAGGTAAAGGCCAGCGCAAGCGCCATTGCGGTCGCCAACGATGAGCTCATCAACTTTCCGCCTAAACCACCGTTGAGTGTTGCCATGGTTGGAATGCCGATTCCGGCCAGCAACATGACGGCAGCGTAGACATAAGGACTGTTCATCGTTCTGATTCTCTTAGTTAGCAACCGCAGTGCGGCTAATTAAGCGCGACCGCCAAGCAGCTCACGACCGCGGGCAACAGCGGCGCGTACCTGGTCAGGTGCAGTACCGCCAATGTGGTTACGCGCGCTAACAGAGCCCTCTAGCGTCAGAACCTCAAACACATCTTCCTGAATCTGATCAGAGAACTGCTGCAGCTCTTCGAGCGTCATATCGGAGAGGTCTTTGTTAGTTTTGATGCCATAAGCAACCGACAGTCCAACAATTTCATGAGCATCACGGAATGCCACACCGGCGCGCACCAGGTAGTCAGCCAAGTCGGTCGCAGTAGAGAAACCGCGACGCGCCGCTTCACGCATCTCCTCTTTACGCGCCTCGATCGCTGGAACCATGTCGGCAAAAGCACGCAGACAGCCGCGCACGGTATCAACCGTATCAAACAGAGGCTCTTTGTCTTCTTGATTGTCCTTGTTATACGCCAGCGGCTGAGACTTCATTAGCGTCAGTAGTGACATCAGATGGCCATAGACACGGCCCGACTTACCACGCACGAGCTCAGGTACATCCGGGTTCTTCTTCTGCGGCATGATCGACGAGCCGGTGCAGAAGCGATCTGGAAGATTGATAAAGTTGAACTGTGATGAGGTCCACAGGACCAGCTCTTCCGACATACGGGTCAAGTGCATCAGCAGTAGTGAGGATGCAGCGCAGAACTCGATACCAAAATCACGATCGGATACCGCATCGAGTGAGTTATTTGCCGGTGCTGTAAAGTTCAGCAGTTCAGCTGTGTATGCACGATCAATCGGATAGGTGGTGCCCGCCAGCGCAGCAGCGCCGAGTGGCATGATATTAATACGCTTACGACAGTCAGCGAAACGCTCGTAATCACGCGAAAGCATCTCAAACCACGCCAGCAGATGGTGCCCAAATGTGACTGGCTGAGCAGTCTGAAGGTGGGTAAAGCCTGGCATGATGGTATCAGCGTTGCGCTCAGAGAGATCTAGCAGCCCCTGCTGCAAGCGCGTAATCTCAGTCAAAATAAAGTCGACTTCGTCGCGCATGTAGAGACGGATGTCAGTCGCGACCTGGTCGTTACGCGAACGGCCTGTGTGCAGTTTCTTACCGGTGATACCGATCTTCTTGGTTAGAGCTGCTTCGATGTTCATATGCACATCTTCAAGGGCAACCGACCACTCAAACTGACCGCTTTCGATGTCCGACTGAATTTCACCAAGGCCCTGAATAATTGCCTCACACTCGTCAGCCGTCAGTACACCGACCTTGGTCAGCATTTTGGCGTGCGCAATCGAGCCTTGGATATCTTGACGGTAGAGACGCTGATCAAAATCGACTGAAGCGGTGAATCGTGCAACAAATTCATCTGTCGCCTCGCTAAAACGTCCACCCCACTGTTGATTGGTTGTGCTGCTCATCTCTACCTCAGAATTCAAACTTAAATTTCATCGACTGCTGCCAAAAGCGGCGCGATTATAGCATCCGCGCTGCCCCTATAGTAGAACCTCAGAGCACCGCACTCAGCGCAAAGGTCTGTTACAATGCGGCGGATTGAAATCAGATCTAACGACTTATCCATTTTGGAGCCTGCATGTCTCGCACACTTCGCATCGCTACGCGCCAGTCTCTGCTGGCTCTCTGGCAAGCTGAATATGTAAAAGCACGACTCGAGTCGTTGCACAGTGATCTCAATGTTGAACTGGTTACCATGGTAACCAAGGGCGACAAGATCCTGGACACCCCACTCGCCAAGATCGGCGGTAAAGGACTCTTCGTGAAAGAGCTCGAGAGTGCCATGCTTGAGGGTCGTGCCGATATCGCCGTGCATTCCATGAAAGATGTACCGATGGAGTTTCCAGAGGGGCTGGGCCTAGCCGTGATCTGTGAGCGCGAAAACCCAACTGATGCGTTTGTCAGCAACACCTACGAACATCTCGACCAGCTCCCTGCCGGTGCAATCGTTGGCACTTCATCGCTGCGCCGTGAGGTTCAACTGCGTGAACGCCGCCCTGATCTAGTAATTAAGAGCCTGCGCGGAAATGTGCAGACGCGCCTCGGCAAACTGGATGGCGGTGATTACGACGCCATCATTCTCGCTTCGGCCGGTCTAATTCGCCTCGAGCTAGAAGAGCGCATTCGCTACCGTATACCGGCAGAGGATAGCCTGCCAGCCGGAGGTCAGGGTGCGGTCGGTATCGAGTGCCGCATGGATGACGAAGCCACCCTTGCGTTGCTGGCTCCGCTAAACCATGCACCAACAGCAACACGGGTTCTGGCTGAACGTGCGTTAAATCGTCGCTTAGAGGGTGGCTGTCAGGTACCCATTGGCTGTTATGCAGAACTTGAAGGTGACCAGGTCTGGTTGCGCGGCCTCGTGGGTCGTCCGGACGGAACCAAGGTACTACGCGATGAGATCCGCGGCCCTGCAGCAGAGGCTGAAGCGCTGGGCATCCAGTTGGCTGACCGCCTGCTAGCGGCTGGAGCCGATACCATTCTCGCCGAGGTCTACGCTGAACGTGGCTGAGGCCGCTAAATCGGCTCGAGCAAGAGTGCTCGTCACACGCCCTGCTCACCTGCAGCAGGGTGTTATCTCACGGCTGCAAGCAGCCGGCTTTGAACCGGTATCGCTTCCCCTGCTGAAGATCGAGCCGATCGATATCGAATCGGCTGAAGCAGGTGCAGTTCGCAGCGCTATTCTGAATCTGGATCTTTACAGCAAAGTAATCTTTATCAGCCGCAACGCTGCAAGCATTGGCGCAGACCTGATCGATCAGTACTGGCCGCAACTGCCAATCGGCGTTGACTGGCTGGCGATCGGGCAAGGTACAGCCGACCAGCTCGCCGCGTTTGGTATACAAGCTTCAGTTAACCCCGGGGTAGATTCGGAGGCCCTTCTTGCTTCGCCTCAATTGCAGGAATTAACGGAGCAACGCATACTGCTGATAAAAGGTGCAGGCGGGCGTGAACTGCTGCAGCAGACACTCGAAGCTCGTGGTGGCCAAGTCGACTGCATTGAGGTCTACCAACGCAGGGGATGCAGCTATACTGAAGCGGAGTTAGCCGCGAGATTTAACCAAAGTGTAGATGCAGCATTGCTGACCAGTGGCGAAACATTGATCGCCTTCCACCAGCTAAGTTTGGCAGCAGATATGCCCCTGGTGGTACCGAGTGAGCGCGTTGCACTGCAAGCAGTACAACTCGGCTATACCGACGTAATTACCGCAACCGGTGCTAGTGACGAAGCGATGCTCGCGGCCGTGGCGCAACGATTTAGTTAATTTCCGACATAGGGATCGCACATCATGAGTGATGCGAAGAAGCCTGAAGATCAAAACCAACACGTCAGTGAACCGACTCTGCCCGATGAGCAGCTAACGGTAGACACAGAGCCGCAGCAGAAGACAACAGACGCGCAAGAGAATACTCCTGCATCAGCAACGTCTGACGTAGTTGCAGAGCAACCTGCCAATTCAGGTAAAACCGCGGTTGTGCTTGCCCTGATCGCCCTCCTTGCGGTACCCGCTCTGGGATATTGGAGCTATCTTGAGCTGCAAGCACTGCGTGAAAAGCAGACCGCTGCCAGCACTCAATTGGCCGACGAGATCGCCAGCAAAAACTCTGCGCTGCGCAATCAGGTAAATAAGTTGGAAGATGAGTTAGCACGCCTAGACGACGAACGCGAAGCACAGAACTTGCTGCTCGAGCGCACCCAGACGCGCCTAAGCGACGCGATTAAGCAGGTTGAGGCTGGCCGCTCCACCAGCGAAGCTGACTGGCGTCTAGCTGAAGCCCAGTACCTTCTTCGACTTGCGAACCAGCGTGTGCTAATGGAGCAGCGTCCAGAGGGCGCACTAACCCTGCTGCGCAGTGCGGACAAAGTGCTCGCTGACCTCGACGATGTCAGCCTCTACAGCTTGCGCCAAGCGCTAGCCCAAGATATTGCCAAGCTCGAAGCGGTACCAAAGCTCGACGTGGAGGGCACCTATCTGCGCCTGGCCGCACTCATCGAGCAGAGTCGCGAACTGCCGACCCTCTCTTTGGAACAGCAGCGCCAACTACCCGACATGCTCAAAGAGATAACGCCCGACGCAGTCGACGAAACACTGCAGCAGGATATTCAGAGCGCTTTCGCAAGGGCCATGTCTAGCCTCGAGAGCCTGGTCGTCATTCAGCAGCATGATCGCGCCGTTGAACCCCTACTCTCACCGGAGCAAGGCCACTACCTGCGTCAGAATCTGCAGCTCCTGTTAGAACAGGCTCAATTAGCTTTACTGCGCCAGCAACAGGTCATTTACGAAACCAGCCTCAATCGTTCGATTGAGCTAATCGGTCGATACTTCGACGCAGCCAACAGCGCGACACAGGCACTGAGCCAAGCGCTCGAACAGCTCAACAGGCTGCAAGTCGCTCCAAAGATGCCCAATATCAATGGCTCGCTCGATAAGCTACAGCAACACATGGCTGACCTCACCCGCCTGGGCGCGGAGGCTGCGCGATGAGACGCTTTATCGTTCTGCTGGTTGTATTACTGGTAGCGGGCGCCTGGCTCGGACAGGCAATGGTAGAGGATACGGGTTATGTGCTGCTGGCGTACAAACAGACCAGCATCGAGACCAGCATATGGGTTCTGGTTATCGCCCTGATTTTGCTCTTTGCTCTGCTGCATCTAGCACTCAATCTAGTTACTCATATCCGCTCCCCTATCTCAAGCATCAAAGAGTGGAATCAGGCTCGCACTGAACGTAAAGCAGAGGCTAAAGCCCACCTAGGCATCATGGCCCGCGCCGACGGCGATTGGTGGCGCGCCCGCAGGCTATTGCTACAAGCGGCTCGCACTAGCCACACACCAACCATTTATTATCTGGAAGCGGCTGAGATGGCAGCTCGCAGTGGTGATGAGAAAGAGGCTAGCCGGATATTAGATGATGCACTCAAAGCAGCGCCCGAAGCGAGCAGTGCCATTCAACTGCGCCGCGCTGAAATCGATCTACGACTGGGGCATGAGGGTAAAGCTCAAGCACTGTCTGAACAGTTACTGCAGCAACAGCCGAGCAACTCACAGGCTCAAGCAATTCAAGCTCGCCTACTGGCAAACCAGCACGACTGGAAGACCCTGTACCCCATGATTGCTGACCTTAAGAAAGCCGGCGCTATCGATGATCAGACTGCTCAGAGTTATCGCCGCCAGGCGGGTATCGCACTGCTCGATCAAACCGTCGAGACCTACAGCTCACTGCCAGCCGAACAGCGATCAACTGAGCTGAAGAAGCGCTGGAATGCCTTCAGCTTTGAGACTCAGCAGGACTCAAAGGTACGTCTGCACTATGTGCAGCAGTTACTAAACAGTGGCGAATCCAAGGAAGTTGAACAACTACTTGGCGGCTGGCTATCGAAAAGCTGGAATGAAGAGCTGCTACTGCGTTACTCAGAGCTTAAAGGCGCTGATGCTACGGCACAACTGAAGACCGCCAAAGCTTGGCTCAAGCAGCAGCCCAACAATGCTGCGCTTGAGCTCTGCTTGGGACGTCTGTCGCAACGCGCACAGCTTTGGGGTGCAGCCATTCAGCACTACAATCGCAGCTTAGAGCTAGAACCGCATGCTCAGACCCTGCTTGAGCTCAGTGACCTGCATCTAAACCTCGGCGAACCCGAGAAGGCGGCAGCGCTGCTGCGAGGCTACAACCGGCCGCTCAATCTGCCAGCGCCCTCGGCCGCCGATCGCGAAACCCGTAAATCCTTGGTATAAACGAAAGCCCACCGCAAGTCGGCTTTCAAGCCGACCAAAACGGGCAAGATGACTGAACGTCGCCTCAAGAGGCGACCTACCTAATCCGGCACACCACAAAGAAAAAAGCCCTAACAAGTTAGGGCTGAAAATCAAAATGCTCATATCACATACGAGTGTACGCAGTTTACACTAAACGATACTTTCTTGCTCACCTTAACCCTTATCCACACTGCTCTAACAGCCAGTCTTTGAACGCAACGACCTTTGACTGCCGGCTATCCAAGCTTCTGATCTGTAAGAAATGAGTCTCGATATAGTGCGGTTTCAACTCATCGACACCCAGCTCCACCAATTCGCCACGCGCCAATTCACGTTGCGCCAAACGTTCACTCTCAAGGACGACCCCCATGCCATCAACTGCTGCGGCGATTGCCAGTGCCGCACGATCGAAAGAGGTTCTTGGGCGCTTCGGAATCTGCAAACCTTGCTCATCGAACCAGCGAGACCAACCCAGAGGGCTGAGTTGCGACTCAATAAGATGCAGACGGCTCAACGCGTCAATGGCCGATTCACCCGAGTGTAATAGCTCTGGCGAACAGTACGGAACCGTCCGCTCAGCCCCCAGAGAAATTGTCTCGACCCCCGGCACTTGCAGCAGATTGACATAACCAATCATCAGATCGATCTCACGCACACGATTCAGATCGATAGGCTCAGCCCCGGTGCTAAGTCGTATATTGATATCAGGATAAGCCTCAAAGAACTCCGGCAACCGAGGCCCTAACCACTTCGCTGCAAAGCTCGGCGCGCAATAGAGATTCAATACCTGAGCACTGGGTGTGAGACTCAACTCGTCACAGGCCGCCTCCAGTGCGCCGAAAACACGCTGCAGGCTCTTTTGAAACCTCAGCCCCTCTAGCGTCGGCTCAACCGTGCGATTCTTGCGCACAAACAGCGGGCGTTCAAAGTGCTCTTCAAGCTCCTTTATCTGATGACTAATGGCAGACTGCGTCAGATTAAGCTCCTGCGCAGCCAGCGTGAAGCTTCGCAAGCGCGCGGCCGCCTCAAAGGCTCGCAGCAGTGATAACTTTGGCAGTCTTTTCATCTATCTTCACAATTCATTAGCAAAATTAATGAATAGTTGCCGATTCATCGTTTGTCAGTCAAGTAACTCAGAGCCGATACTCTCCTCAAATTATCCGTATTGGAGAGGGTCATGAATGCTATCAACGAGCAACTCAAAAAGAGCGGTCGAGAGTCAATCTATCAGCCAGAACAAGAGGGGCTAATCTTCCCTGAGCAGCCGGTGTTTGATAGCTATGAACAGGAGCGTTACCACCGCAAAGAGCGACTTGTAGCCGCCTGTAGGGCGTTTGCGCTGCACAACCTAGACTACGGTTTTGCTGGCCACCTCACTATCCGCGACCCCGAGCATCCACATCTCTATTGGACCAACCCAATGGCGGTTCCGTTTAGCGGGGTTAAGATGTCCAACCTGATTCTGGCCGACCACGAAGGCCAGGTATTAGAGGGTTATCATGCGATCAACCGCGCAGGATTCGTGTTGCATGCAGCAATCCACGATGAGCACCCCGATATTTTGGCGATGTGTCATGCCCATACAGTCTACGGCACTGCATTCGCATCCCTAGGCAAACCGCTGCAGATGATCAGCCAGGACGCCTGCGCTTTCTTTGAGGATCATGTGGTTATTCTTGATGAGGCGGGCCAGGTTGCCGTGGAGAAAAAAGCCGGCAACAGGGTTGCCGAGGCGTTTAGAGGCGTGAAGGCAGCAATCCACCAGAACCACGGCCTCTTCACCGCGAGCCGTCACAGTATCGAGGCTGCTGCATTCTGGTTCATAGCGCTCGAGCGAGTGTGCCAACAGCAACTACTCGTTGAAGCGACCGGTCAGGAACCCATCATTGTGCCTGACGATCGTGCTCGCTACAGCCGCGAGCACGTCGGCAGTGAATACATAGGCTGGCTGCACTTTCAACCGATCTGGGAGCAGCTAGTTGCGACCCAGCCCGACATGTTTAGCTAGCCGCAGTAATTCGGTACCCCGAAACCGGCAGGTGAACCACGAGGTCACCTGCGACTTCATCGCGGTGATCTATGGATACTCGAGCGCTATCGAGGAACCTCAGACGGCCGGTAATAGCCGGGTCTGAGGTTTCGCCCTGAGGCTTAATCGATACCTGAGCTCCCACTGCGTATTCAACACCCACCGGGCATGATACGCCCAAGGGTGCGCTGGATTGCGCAGCCGCGGCGATCTCTATAGCCTGCTCGCCCGTTAAATCGGTGTAACGATCACTCAAACGCTCCTCTGTCTGCTCAAGAATGCGCTTAATCTTGGGATACTGATTAATAAAGTCTGGCCCTAGGTCCCAGCGCCCGCGGATAAACCACGCAAGGTAGGCGATACTGAGATCAGCATACGAGAGACCGTCGGTAAACATACCCTGGCTACCCTCAAGCGCCGACTCAACAGTGTTTAGATGGGCGGATAGTTGCAGAATCACAGCGGGAAGTTGCTCCTGCAGGCCGTCCGGCGTCCAGTTGGGACCGAAGTAGAGTCCTCCACGGTCTTTGACAAACTCCTCTGGCGCACTGCCCAAGGCCGAGGTGATTACCACGCGAGCCGCAAGGTTGAATAGCGAGGTATCAGTCCAATCACCGAAGGCGAGTATCTTGGCGCGCTGCGCTTCTGGCAGTAACTGATCGGCACTCGAGCGTGCGGCTATTTCTCGTACGATATTCGCCGTATCACAGTAAATATCCGCACCGATCTGCAGCACTGGCGTGCGGCGGTATCCAGCAGTCAGAGGCATCAGTAGCGGCTTAGGCGGAACACGCGGGATTTCAACTGATCGCCAGCTCAACTCGTTGAGCGCCAAGGCTAAACGTATTTTGTGAGCAAAGGGCGATGGCCAGTAGTGGTGCAGGATCAGATCAGACACAGATAGCCTCCTGAGGGCTGAGTATGAAAGTAGAGTGCCAGAGTAGGTACTCAGTTTAGGAGTATACAAGTGCCACAGCACAACGGTTCATTCAAGCACAAAAAAAGCACCCGAAGGTGCTTTTCTAATAACTCAGGAGAGATCTCAACATTTAGATCTCAATAAAGACGCGATCACCTTCAACCTTGGTTGGGTAGGTTTTCAGGTTGACGCACACAGGTGACTGTAGCGCTTCACCAGTTTTGTAATCGAACATGCCGTTGTGCTTAGGGCATTCGATCGTCTCATCCATTACCAGGCCGTCAGCCAGGTGAATCTTCTCGTGTGTACACATACCATCGGTGCAGAAGAACTCATCTTCTGGACTACGGTAGATAGCGAAGGTGCGATCGCCGTGATCGAAACGGATCAGATCTTCGTTATCAATGTCGTCCGTTGCGCAAGCATCAATCCACTCAGCCATCGGGATTCTCCAAGTATTGGTTTAGTTAAAGTGCCGTACAGCGGCTAACGGGCAGAGAGTATCACGGACGCTAGGATATCAAAGTATTTTTTGCCTTCGAGTAAAGACACAAAAAAAGCACCCGAAGGTGCTTTTCTTTGTATTCGGTGTCTTTATTAGAGACCCCGACGCATCAGTTCACGCTGACGACGCTCTACCTCTTCCAGAGACTGAGCTGATGAGAGGTAACGCTCAGCAGCCGACATACGATTGCTCGAGAAGCGTGATTTTAGAAGATCTTTTACAGTGCGCTTAAGTTTAGTCATTTGGGTGACTCCTACAACTTTGGTCTAAATAATGGCGCGAAGTATATAGAACCCATTCCGAAAGAGTTACTGATCAAATTTCAGCCAATAGATGAGAAAAACTTAGCCTTTAGTCTAACGACATTAAAACTCACTCAGACTGAGCTCAGCGCGACGGCGTTTTTTAGATTTTTATCGTCAGGCCGGCATCCGTGCGACTAGACTCGCATCCTCGGCACGTCGTTAGGATCTAGTTTCAACTCAATCAATAGAGGTTTGGTGCGGTTTTCAATCGCGGCGATTGCCCGATCAAGATCGGCTTCGGTGGAGACCTCTATACCCTCTCCGCCCAACGCGGTACCGACAGCGGCGAAAGATGGCCAGTTGAACTGCGACAGCCCGGGATCCATATGACGATCGACGAACTGGATATGCTCCGCACCGTAAGCCGAATCGTTACAGATAATCAGAATCAGGTCACGATTCAGACGCACAGCCGTATTGAACTCGTTAATACCGCCCATCATAAAGCCGCCATCGCCACTGAATACCACGACTGGTCGATCGGTAACCGCCAAGCTCGCTCCCAACCCCACCTGCACACCCAAACCGATAGAGCCGAAGTGCGCAGTGACTAGAAAACTCAATGGATCTGGCACTGACATGCGGCACCAGACTTCCGTCATAAAGCGGCCGCCGTCGGTCGTTAAAACACGGTTTTTAGGCAGAGCTTGCTCCAATTTTTCCAGCGCACTGACATAGTTTATGCAGCCCTCTTGGGTCGATTTACTTACTGCTGCCGGGTGCTTATTGAGGGAGAAGGGTTCCAGCTCTTGGGTAAACTGGCTTGAGGGTATTTTAGCCTCATCCAACCAGTGAATAATGTTCTCGGCTGTAAGCTGCGCATCCGCCGCGAGCGCCACCGATGGATGAAAATTCTTACTGATCTCGGTCACTTCGTTATTGATCTGCACCACGCGCTTGCCCTTCACCAGTTTGCCGCGATCGGTCGTAAATGGGTGCAAGCTTGTGCCAAAGCAGATGATACAGTCTGACTGCGCAATAAGATCATAGGCCTGAGGCGTACTTAGGGTTCCAAAGATATCCATATTGAACGGATGGTCATTAAACAGTCCTTTGGCTTTTAACGTTGTCCCCAAAGGTGCCTCCAGGCGATTCGCCAGTTGCACGATCGCCTCTTTAGCTTTCACCGCTCCACCACCGGCCAAGATAATTGGGCGACGAGCTGAGGCGATAATCCCGATCGCGTTATCGAAGTCATCCCCCTCGGGAACCATCGAGGGTGCATTAAAAACTGGGTACCTGATCGGTTCATGTTTAACTTAGTGCCACATGTAATCCGCTGGCATATTCACTACGACTGGACGTTTCTCTGCCCGCGCGCGGTAAAACGCGTTCGCCACATCCTGCGCAGCCGTCTCGGGGGAGCGGATCTGCACAAAACCCGCGCCGGTAGTCTTAATAATTTCACGCTGATCAATATTCTGTAGATTCTGAGTGTCTGCTGCAGGGGTATCGCCACACAGCAGCACCATCGGCATATGAGCACGTGCACCCTCAACCAACGCGGTTATACAGTTCGTCAGTGCAGGGCCATGGGTAATAGTCGCTACACCCACTTTACCCGAGGTCTTAGAGTACGCTAGCGCCATCAGCACAGAGCTTCCCTCAATCGCCACAGGTACGAACTCGCCGCCACAATGACGCACATAGTGATCGACCATAAAGAGGTTGGCGTCGCCCATAAGACCAAAGAGTGTCGTTATATCGTGGTCAACAATAGATTGAGCAATGGATTGATAAACAAAGGTTGGGGAGACACTCATGGTCGCTAGTCACATCCTGAAGCATCGATTCGAAAACTAGTTTCATCTTAGTCAAAAACTATGGTAATTATTCCCTATATCAACCCATAAAATGCTATAAATCGGTTATATTTACCAAGATAAAACAAACAGTCGAAATATTTATTCATATGCAGCTAACTTCACGAGATAGAAAGATACTGAAGCTACTGGCGAGCGACAGTCGAATGCCAAACGCTGAGATAGCCGAGCAGGTTGGGATGTCGAGTTCGGCCTGCTGGCGGCGCATCAAAGCCTTTGAGGAGCAGGGCATCATCAACCGCTACGGCGTGCTGCTGGATGAGGAGAAGATCGGTCTGCATTTTCGCGCGATCGTTATGGTGACGCTTATCCGTCATGATCCGCAAAGCGGTGAAAAGTTTGAGCGAGCAATGGCCGAATCTGACCTAGTGACAGGCTGCTTCGCCACGACCGGGAAAGAGGACTACAACCTGCACGTTATCTGCGAAGATATCAAAGCCTATAACGACTTCCTTGAGCGCTTTCTATTTAAGCTGGGGGTTGTTGAGAGTGTGCAAACCAACGTAGTTTTACGCGATATCAAACGCAGGGGCCTGGGCTTTTAAGACCAATTAGCAGGTAGGCGCGATCTACGGGAAACGTATGCTCGCGACAGAGCGTTGCGTCAGTACTGTTAATAGGTCGCGAAATGCGGCTTCGCCGCACATCGCTCCTACGTCAGAGTTCTATAAAGGAGCGATCTGGGCGCAGCGTACGTTCGCGACAATAATTAAGCGAGTACGACGGTCTTCAGACCGTTCACAAACACACGGTGCTCAGAGTGCGCTTTAACTGCTTTAGAGAGCGCGAGGTTCTCCATATTACGGCCCATATCGCGCAGGTCGTCCGGTTCAAAACTGTGATCGACGCGGCCTACTTCCTGTTCGATAATTGGACCCTCATCAAGATCGGAAGTGACATAGTGAGCGGTAGCACCAATCTGCTTAACGCCGCGGTCAAACGCCTGGTAGTAAGGGCGCGCGCCCTTAAAGCCTGGCAGGAAGGAGTGGTGAATATTGATACATTGACCAGCCAGCGCAGAACAGAGCTCAGGTGAAAGGATCTGCATGTAACGCGCCAGCACCACCAACTCTGAACCTGTCTCTTTAAACGCCTGCATGATGCGTTTTTCACGCGCCGCTTTGGTTTCCAACTGAGTTTCCAGCTTTGGCAACAGCTCAAAATCCAAGCCGTAAAACTTGGCGATAGGCTCTAGATCAGGGTGGTTCGATAGAATACCGGTAACTTCGATGTTGAGCTCACCGCGCTTCTGACGGTAGAGCAGCTCCATCAGACAGTGATCGTGCTGCGAGACCAGAATCAGTGTCTTCATCGGTGCTGAAACTTTCGCAAAATGAGCCACCATATTGAGTCCATCGGCAACTTCAGTGTCGAATTCAACGCTCAGTTCGTTCAAGTTCTGGACCGACTCATTGGTAAATTCAATGCGACAGAAAAAACGGCCGGAGTTCCTATCGTCAAACTGCTTCATCTCGGTAATAAAGCAACCTCGATCAGCCAGAAATCCAGAAATAGCTGCAACGAGACCGGTCTGGCCTGGGCATTCAACTTTTAGGATATAGGCGTTCGCATTACTCATAATAGAATTTCCGTTGGGTTAACTTTATTGATGCTGATTAGCCGGCGGCTTTCAGCAGCACTTTCATATTTACTGACGCATCGGCCAACTGCTCAGGCTCAATCTGCGCGCGTTTATTGATCAGGCGCTCACAGAGTTTCACATCCTTAGCGACCGAGTTACCCGGTCCGATACCTGCTACAGCAATGACGCGGTGGTCCATATCCAACTCGAATACTAACAGGTTGTCGCCTGATTCACGCACAGCGCGCTTGGACTCTGGGTGACCCCAGCCAGCCATCTGCAGAACGAGATCATACTGATCTGACCAGAACCAAGGAAGCCCTTCAAACTTTGCTTTCTCGCCGCTTAGGATCTGATCGGCTACGTGGTACCCCTGTTCTTGGGCATTACGCCAAGACTCTACACGCACACGCTCACCATTGAGCGCCAACGGGAAGGAACAGCAGTCGCCTACTGCATAGATATCTGCAACGCTGGTTTCGAGGTGCTCGTTAACGGCAATACCATTAGCAAGCTCAAGACCCGCCTCATCAGCCAGTTCGATATTAGGTACCGCACCTACACCGAGAACTAGCAGATCAAATTCAAATTTTTCGCCATCATTGAGCTCAAGGAAGACGGAATCAGAGCTCGCATTCACATCGGCGATGTGAGCTCCCATATGCAGGTTCACACCAGCATCCTTATGACGCTGCTCAACGCGCGAGCTAATCTCCGGCGGTAGCACCCGGCTTAGCAGGCGCTCCTGCGCCTCAAACAGATCAACCGTCGCACCTTCGGATAGTGCAGACGCAAGCTCAAGACCGATGAAACCACCGCCAACAATACCCACACGTGGATTGGCGTGTTTCTCAACCAACGCTTTGATCTCATCTGCGTCAGCTTTGGTGCGCAGCGTCTTGATCGGTGTTCCAGGTAGGTCATAGGCAGGAATCATGCGCGCACGAGCACCGGTTGCGATAACCAGTTTATCGAACGGCAGCTTCACGCCATTCACCTCAACGGTTTTACCCGCAGCATCAATAGACTGAGCCGGCTGACCGGCAAATAAGGTCAACCGATCAGAGTCGAGCTGCTTGGTTGGATCCAAATCAACCACCGGTACCGGCTCGCCAATCTTCAACCCTTTAGATAGAGGAGGACGATCATAGGCCACATCGGCTTCGTCACTGATCAGACTGATATGCAGATCCTGATCACTGGCCAGCAGACGCTGAGCACAACTTACACCAGCAAGGCTGGCACCGATAATAATGATTGATTTAGACATCGCTCTCTCGGTAGAGGTAAAACAGTGCAATTCTGGATCCGCTACTCTGAGCAACGGATCCAGAGGAGGGTTTAGCCAAGTACTTCAGCTACTTTAACCATGCGGCCTTCAGCTGCCGAACGTACAGCCGCTTCAGCCAATACCAGTGCCATCAGGCCATCTTCGCCAGTCGTTGGCGGCGTTACACCCTGCTCAACTGCAGCAACGAAGGCGCGAATTTCAGCCTGGTAAGCTGGCATGTAGCGTTCCATGAAGAAATTCATCAATGGACGACGCTTGTAGCCATCAGCCGTTGCGATCTGCACAGTGTTCTCATGGTGGTTATCAGCCTGCGCCATACCCTCAGAGCCCAGCACTTCAATACGCTGATCGTAACCGTAAGTGGCACGACGGGTGTTAGTGATAACAGCCTGGCGGCCCGACGCAGTCTTCATCAGCACGTTAACTGAGTCGTAGTCACCCGCTTTACCGATCTCTTCATCCACAAGCACTGAACCAGTCGCCTGTACTTCAGCAACCTCCTCACCCAGCAACCAGCGAGCCATGTCAAAGTCATGGATAGTCATGTCGCGGAAGATACCGCCTGAACGCTTGATGTACTCGATTGGTGGTGCGCCTGGATCACGGCTGGTGATAGTCACCATCTCAACCTTACCGATAGTGCCGTCATCAATCGCATCTTTAACACCGGTGAAGTCTGGGTCGAAACGGCGGTTAAAGCCGACCATCAGCGTCCCTTTGGTCTCTTCTACCACTTTCAGACAGTCCTGTACGCGCTTAATGCTCAGGTCAACCGGCTTCTCGCAGAATACCGCTTTACCCACCTTACAGAACTGTTCGATCAGATCTGCATGGGTGTCAGTTGGGGTACAGATAATTACGCCGTCGATATCATCTGATGCGGCAATCTCATCGATTGTGCGGATATCACAACCATACTGATCAGCCATCGCCTGCGCAGCATCTGCAAACGGCTCTGCAACAGCAACAAACTCTGCACCAGCGGTAGCGCTGATAGCAGCAGCGTGGGCTTTACCGATACGGCCAGCGCCCAAAATACCAATACGAACTGTCATTTTATTTCTCCTGGAATGGCTAAACTCTGAGCCGATATACATGGAACAGACGCCCATTTTTACTAATTAGGCGACTCTAGCAATCTATTTTTCAACTATCAATAACTTTGGAATGAATATTCCAAAGGATAAATTTCATCGCCGTGTGACGACCGATTTTCGCCTCATTCGCTGTGCGAATAAGCCTCCCACGGGTCGTCATATGTAGCCTCTGAGGGAGGCGTATCGACCGTGGGGAGATGAGGCGAAAAAAACGCCCTCCGAGGAGGGCGTCTATCAAAGCTGATCAAACCAGCTAGCTTTAAGCGTTCTCTGCATACTCCGGAGCGGTTTTCGCGCCCGTTATGTAAGCAACCACATCCTCGCCCGAAGTCTCCTCTTTACGAAGATTGGCAACGATACGGCCACGACGGAACACCACGATGCGATCCACCAAGTCAAACACCTGACGCATGTTGTGGCTGATCAGGATCAGCGGTTCACCCGCCTCTTTCAACGTGCGGATGATGTTCTCAACCTGTGCCGTCTCCTGAACACCCAGAGCCGCTGTTGGTTCATCCATGATGGTCAGTTTTGAGTGGAAGGTCGCTGTACGAGCGATCGCCACACACTGGCGCTGACCGCCGGACATATTGCTGATGGAGTTATTGACGTTCGGGATCTTTACTCCGGTCTTCTCCAACGAGGCCATGGTCGCTTCGCGCATTGCTTTGTAGTCCAAGATCGAGAAGGGACCCAACTTGAACTTGAAGATTTCACGTCCGAGAAAGAGGTTATCCGGAACGTTCAAGGCATCTGCCAACGCGAGGTTCTGGAACACGGTCTCTATGCCGGCTTCACGCGCCTCTAGCGGGCCTGCGAACTCAACGTCGGAACCGTCAAACCAGATTTTACCCGAGGTGCGTTGTTCTACACCTGTAATCTGACGCACGAAGGTCGATTTTCCCGCACCGTTGTCACCCATGATGGCAACGTGCTCGCCTTTGCGGATCTCAAAATCAGCCCCTTCAAGAGCGTGTACACCACCATAGTGTTTGGTGAGGCCTTCTGTCTTTAGAATAATTTCACTCATCGCCACACCTCCTATGCTCTAGCCGCTTGTTTCTGCGCACGCCACTGATCAAGGATTACCGCGGCGACAATAATCGTCCCTTTGGCCATCTCTTGGTAGAAGGCATCGAGGCGCATAAATGTAAAACCGGAGATGATAACGCCAAAAATCAGCGCGCCAAGACAGGTGCCCAGAATAGAACCGCGCCCGCCTGCCAGCGAGGTGCCGCCGATAACAGCCATTGCGATAGCATCGAGCTCATACATCAAACCCATGCCGGCCTGACCTGTCAGCGCTTTAGAACTCATAACGATTGCGGCTAACGCGGAAAGAACACCCGCGATCGCGTAAATCAGAACTTTAAGGCGATCAACATTGATACCTGACATCAGCGCCGCTTGCTCGTTGGAACCGATAGCGTAGGTGTGCTTGCCGTACTTGGTGTACTTAAGCAGCAGGTGCATGACGATCGCTAGGCCCAGGAATATAAAGACCGGGTTCATACCTGTGCCAATCGCAACATAGTCTTCCTGTAGGAAAGAGATTGGACGGCCTTTGGTAACAAAGGTCGCGACACCGCGCATAAACAGCATCATGCCGAGGGTAACAATGAACGGCGGGATCTTGAACTTCGCAATTAGAAGACCGTTTACGACACCGGCCAACAATCCGACACTGAGCCCGACAGCCAATGGCACAATAATGGGCAGATCGAGCCATTCAGCACCTAGAATAGGCTTAACGTTCTCCATGCCATATTCATTCAGCGCACTCTGCGCAAATGCGGTTGTGATCATTGCCACACCGCCGACGATCGATCCGGAGCTGAGATCAATACCGCCAGAGATAATTACCTGTGTCACGCCCAACGCGATGATACCGATAATCGAAACCTGCAAAATAATAATTTTGAGACGCTGTTCGTTGAACAAAGTATCGACTTTGTCACGCGTGTTGAACAGGAAACTGTCTCCAATAATGGTGCGACCAAGAACTTCAAACAGCGCTACGATTGCAATCAGCGCTATGAAAACGTTCAACTCGGGCGGACGATGGCGTTTCTTGGGGTCGTACTTCAACCCACCCAGGCCATGTGTAGAACTAGACATTGGAACTACTCCGGGAAATAAAACAATTACCAAACATAAGAGCAGAGCTCCAAAACGGAGCTCTGCCAGGAGTCGAACTTACTTGCTAAGTTCTGGGTGAGTCTTCAGGATCTCAGGAGTGATCAGTTCGAAAGGAACGTAGTACTCGCGAGGAACACTTTCACCGTTAATCAGTTTCAGAACTGCGTCGATCGCACCTTCACCCTGCGCCTTAGCGTTCTGGAAGACAGTCACGTCCAGATCACCACCGCGCATTGCTGCCAGGGCATCATCAGTCGCGTCTACGCCACCAACAACGACATCATCCATGCTGATGCCAGCTGCTTTCATCGCCTGAATAGCACCCAGTGCCATTTCATCGTTGTTAGCAATAACGAAGTCGAAATCTTCGCCGGTAGACAACCAGTTGGTCATCAAATCCTGCGCTTCGTTACGCTGCCACATCGCAGTCTCTTTACCAATGATCTCCATGAAGTTACACATGTCGAGCTGTACAACCTGCTCAGCATCAATCGTACGCTGAACCGCTGCTTCAGACGCCAGGTCACCTACCAACAGGTAACCACGTGCACCACCGCTCTTACCTTCAGCACGCAACTGCAGACACATCTGGTAAGTCTGGTAAGTACCTGATTCAACTTCGTTAGATGCTACATATGCCTGACCTTCAGCCATTGACTCGAGTGGAGTTGGCTTACGGTTAACGAATACTGTAGGTACGCCAGCTTCTGCAGCCATCTTAGACATTGGACCTGCAGCTGTTGAGTCAACTGACTGGATAATCAGCGCATCAACACCGTTTGCGATGAAGTTACGAACCTGGTCGAGCTGACGACCAACATCGAGCTGCGCATCAACCTGGATCATCTCATGACCGAGAGACTCAGCGTATGCCTGTGAACCGTTACGCAGGATAGTAGAGAACTTGTCGTCAAAGTGGTGAGTTGCATAACCAATAGTTAGCGCAGAAGCAGCTGGAGCCTGAGTAAGAACGGCAGCCGCTAGACTTGCAGCAAGAATTGATTTTTTCATTTTTTTCGTCTCCTGTTGGTGTCTGGCACACCGATTATTGTTGTTGAACCAGATATCCCCGAAGGGACAATTTTCACGCTGAGTTGACTGCGCTAGGCAGCTAACTCACTTGCAATGAAATCGAATGATTGAGCGATCGCCTCAGCAGGGTTATCTAACCCGTGCACCTCTGGCGAGAAGGGCTCCAACGAGACTGGTCCTGTGTAACCCGCCTCTTGTAACTCTCGAATCTGATCAACATTACCAATACGGTCACGCACGTCAACCAAAATTCTATGTTCATCCTGCATATCCAGAGGCCCTAGGCTTGGATCTATAACACCAGAGATTTCGATAATGCCAATGTATTCAGGAAAGATTGGTGCGCCGGTAGCGCAGCCATTTGCAATGTAGTGGTGGAAGGTATCGTGTACTAGCATAAAGGTACCTTGCCCCTCTACTGCCTCAATCGCAGCAACCGCTTCGGCTTTGTGGCGCAACGAACACTGCGCAAACCCAAGCGGTTCGATAAAGCCTTTGATACCACCAGCCTGTAGCAGCGGTTTCAGCTCTGCTAGTGCAGCCCTAAGATTTTCTTGGCGCTCTCCATCGGCCGTCCCGCTACCATCATTGACTGGAATCAAACCAATGCCGGCCGCACCAATGGCACCGGCGGTGGCGATCAGCTCTGCAGCCTGTTCAGCGCGTTCTGCATTCCACTCATTGAAACGTTCCAACTGCGCCAAACCGGTAATCTGCATCTGCAGACTCGCAGCCAACTGGCGTACCTGCTCTGGCGAATCGCCGTCAAACAACGGTTTAATCAAATCGTTTCGATAATGAATACCGACGCACCCCAACTGCTTCGCCATACGCATAAAATCGTCATACCGCATATTCGGGCTGGTCATATGGTTAAGTGCTTTTGGTAGCATTCACTCTCTACTCTACGATTATCATCTGGCGAGAATAACAATCAATTTTTCATTCCGCAATATTTTGGAACGCACATTCCATAAAAATACGCTTTTTTTGGGAACCTTATGGAATGAGCGGTCTCCCTTTACCCAATCGCAGACCCAGCCTACCCCCTTAGGTTACTGCTAAAGCGCCCGCAATAGTTCTCTAGTCCTTGAAACAATCCGCCCTTCGAGATCTGACAAAATCTCAATGCGATCAAAGCGCTGCGGATGCTCTGCTAACACCCGCCTCAAATCTCGCCCAAACGCTTGTCGTAATTCAGTTCCGATATTGTATTTGCAGATAGCCGAACCCCGCGCCAGTGCCGCCCGTTGAGCGACAGGCACACCGGTACCACCATGAATCACCAGTGGTACCTCAGTCCCTGCCTCAATCCGAGCCAATAGTTCTTCATCGAGATCGGTCTGCGAATCGGTCTGCAGATGTACATTCCCGATGGAGATCGCCATCGCATCAACACCCGTCTCAATCGCGAAACGCCTCGCCTCCTCAGGATCGGTGCCCGCAGACGACTCGCCCGCAGCGTAGCCCACAAAGCCGATCTCGCCCTCCACTGAGATACCCGCAGCATGAGCCATACGCACAACCTCAGAAGTGCAGCGAATATTCTCTTCCAACGAGAGCCGAGAGCCGTCATACATAACGCCAGTAAAACCTGCCTTTATCGCTGTGCGACACTCCTCAAGATCGCGAGAGTGGTCAAGATGTACCACCACAGGCACACAAACCGACTCAGCGACAGAGCGCATCATTGCCGCCAGAACCGGGATAGGTGTGTGCGCACGACAGCCGGGGCCGGCCTGCAGAATCACCGGCACACCCTCCGCCTCGGCTGCGCGGGCATAAGCACGCATATCCTCCCAGCCCAAGCAGACCAACCCAGCAACTGCGTAGCGGTTTTTCAGCGCATCCTGAAGAACCTCTGCGAGTGTTACGATCATTTAAACTTCGACCACATGGACTTCATCCCAGGAATCGTCTCCAGCTGGCCGGCATGAGTCGGCTGGAAGTACGGTGACAGGCCGCGTTGTGCAGCACCACCAAGAATGGTGAAGTAGTACATCTGATAGCCCGGCATCACACAGCAGGGGTGGTAGCCGTCATCGATTAGGAAGGTTGAGCCATCAACGACGTGGAAAGCTTCACCTGGGTCGTCTTCGGACTTCTGCAGCAACTGCAGTGCCGAGCCAGTATTAGGCTTGAAGCGGAAGTTGTAGGTTTCGTCGTGACGTGTCTCTAAACCTTTGCGATCATTACCGTGCTTGTGGCTTGGGAAACCAGACCAGCCGCCTTCACCAACGGTGAATAGTTCCGAGACAAGAAGCTTCCCAACCTTACCCTGCTGCTTCATACCGAGGATATGTTTGATCTTGCGGTGCGTTTTGGTGTCGTCAGAGCCGTACTGAATCATCTCGATATCGTCAGCCATCACCGCAAACGGCTCTAAAACCTCCTCAAACGGAGCGCCCGCAATAAACACCTCGGCACTATCAGACTCACAGACGAATGCGGCCTTTTGACCCGTGGGCACGTAAACACCCTCCGGTTCACCATCCCAAACATCCTCTGTACGCAAGCCGATAGTGGCAATCTCTGCCCCCTCAACGCTGACGCTTACACGTCCGGTTGCTGGCACGATGCAGGTCTCAAACCCGGGAACCTCGTAGTCAAAACGCTCACCGCGCTTAAGTTTGACGATATTAAAGTAGTTAAGCGGTACCGTCTCGTTATTCACATCAACGATCGGTTGATTCTTATTATCGAATGGAGCGATGTGCATGATTAAACTCCTGACACTGTTTGTGTCGTGTTACGTGTACGTCTGAATTGATGGATATCCTCGAGATCAGGCATAGCCGGAGCACAGCCCACTCGAGTGACTACAATGGCAGCTGCCGCGCTGCCGATCTGAATTGCCTCGGTGATCGACTCACCGCGGCACAAACTAGCAAGTACTCCTCCGAGGAAGGCGTCTCCAGCCCCCGTAGGTTTGAGCGGTGAAACAGCGAAGACTCCGGTCTCAATCATCCGGCCGTCTGTCAGTAGGCTTTTGGAGCCGAACTCACCCCGTTTGTAAATACAGTTACAGCCCTGCGAGGTTAACAGCGCGGCTTCGGCCAAGCCTCGCTCGTAATCGCCAGCCAGATGGCCAAACTCTTCATCATTGCCGACCAGTAGATCCACATACTCTACCGCCTGGTGGTAAACAGTCTGCGCCATCGCTGGACTCTCCCAGGAGTAAGGACGGTAATCGAGATCCATAATCACCGGGATACCCACTACCTGCGCTTTCTTCAGCGCCAGTAGGCTGGCACTGCGAGAAGGCTCAAGCGTCAGGCAAGTACCGGTAATTACCAGAGCGCGGTACTCACGAAAATTGACGCCAGCAATCTGACTCTCATCCATCTGGAAATCAGCGGCATTATTACGATAGATAACTGATTGATGATCCTCTACCCGAGATTCAGCCAATGCCAGGCTGGTACGTTCATCGCCACGAATTGTTTTAACTAGATGGTCATCAATGCCGTAATGCGCAAGCTGATTGCGCACAAAACGTCCGACCGCATCATCAGAGACGCAGGTCAACAACCCAACTGGCACACCATAGCGGCTCAGTGCAGCTGCGATATTACCGCTCGAACCGCCCAAGGCCGTTGTGAACTGTGTAGCATCCTCGGTGCGCGTTCCCGGCGGGTCGGGATAGAGGTCCAACCCGGCTCGACCTATCACCAGAATTGGCTTATCGGACGCGGATAGTGCCTGCATCAGTTGCTCTGCCACTTAGACCCCCTTGCGCTGACGGCTACGCCCGGCTTCTGTCTCAGCATGCGCCTCGAGCACCTCTTTACGATTGGAGACAGCCGGCGTACCCACTTCCCACCAGGCATGCCCCTCATTTGTCCAACCCTCGTAAGGATCAACATCCATGACAATCACGTAGGTCTGGTCCGACGCTTTAGCTCGCTGGAAAGCGGCCTGCATCTGATCAGCATTAGCAACCCTCTCGGCTTTCGCGCCCAGACTCATCGCATGCTGCTCAAAATCAACACCCACCGGACGCGTCGCAGTCGGCGTATCTTTGAAGAGGTTATTGAAGCTTGCGTTACCCTTACCGGTCTGAAGCTTGTTGATAACAGCAAAGCCACCATTATCGAGCACCAAAATAATCAGCTTTTTATCAGTGATCACCGCAGAGTAAATATCAGAGTTCATCAACAGGTAGGAACCATCACCGACAAACACAATTGTATCGTTCTGCTTCTCTTGTTCACTCTGCGCGATACGGGCACCCCAACCACCGGCAATCTCATAACCCATGCAACTAAAACCAAACTCAACGTCAACCGTGCTCTCCTGCAAGGTGCGCCAGTTGGCTGTAACTTCGGCCGGCAACCCACCGGCGGCAGTCACGACTCGGTCACCCGCGTCACAGAGCGCATTCACAACGCCGATTGCCTGCGCATACCGGTTGGGACCTGAATTGATATCCGTATTGGCTGCGCGAATCACATCCCATGCTTCGCGCTCCGAGGCAGCCATGTCTAACCAGCCAGCCGGCGACCTGTACTCACCTAAGATCTCAGATAAAGGCCGGAGCGACTCTTTAGCGCCAGCAATCACCTCAACGCCTTGGTGCTTGAGTGCATCATGACGACCGGGATTAATTTTTATCAACTGCGTGCTTTCGCCAAATACGCTCCAAGACCCCGTAGTGAAGTCTTGTAGACGTGTTCCCACACAGAGGACAACATCAGCTTTATCGGCCAAATTGTTCGCAGAATCAGATCCTGTGACACCGAGTGGGCCGCAATTGAGCGGGTGATCCCAGCGCAAATTTGCACGCCCTGCTATCGTCTCAACCACCGGTATCTGGTGCGTCTCTGCAAAAACGCGCAGGGTGTCAATTGCATCCCCGTACTGCACACCTCCACCCGCTATAATCAGCGGACGCTGCGCGCTCTTAAGCAGCTCAGCGGCGCGTGCTAGTTCGACCGGATCAGGCAGAACAGCGCGCACTCGATGCACCTTGGGTGCGAAGAAGGACTCAGGGTAGTCGTAGACCCAACCCTGCACATCCTGCGGCAAGCCAATAAAGGCGGGGCCGCAATCCGCTGGATCGAGCATCGTGCCGATCGCTTGCGGCAAAGATTGCAGAATCTGCGCTGGGTGCGTGATACGGTCCCAGTAACGGGTCACCGATTTAAACGCATCCGTAACACCCAGCGTCGGGTTATTGAAATGTTCTACTTGCTGCAGCACAGGGTCAGGCAGACGGGTGGCGAAATTATCACCACAGAGCATCAGCATCGGGAGGCGGTTTGCCATCGCCAATGCAGAGGCTGTAATTAGGTTGGCGGTTCCGGGACCTGCCGAGGCAGTGCAGAACATAAATCGGCGACGCAGATGATATTTCGAGTAGGCTGCGGCAGCAAAGCCCATAGACTGCTCATTCTGCCCCCGATAGAGCGGCAGGTCGTCTTGGACCTCATAAAGTGCCTCGCCGAGACAGGTCACGTTGCCGTGGCCAAAAATACCGAAACCGCCACCGCACAGGCGCACCCGTTCGCCGTCGATCTCTATCCACTGATTCTGCAGATACTTCACGATTGCTTGGGCGGTAGTCAGGGTTAGAAATTTGCCCGAAGTTGTTGTCATTGACGCATCCTGTTATTGATTATTCTTTCGTATGACGATACAACATCTGCAACCGGTTGCAAACCTAAGGATAAAAGATGCAAAAAATCAGGCTCGGCGTTATTGGTGGTGGCTACATGGGCAAGGCCCATGCGATCGCAGCGCACTCAGTCAGCGCCGTAATGGAGCTCGATACCGCTGTTGAACTGGGGGGCATTGCAGCCGGCTCGCCAGAGAGCGCTGCGCGTTACGCAGCGATGTTCAAAGCACCGCGCTCATTCGGTTCGGCGCAAGCATTGATCGAGTCAGACGAGATAGATGCTGTCGTTATCGCCTCCCCGCAAAACACTCACCTTGAATTTGTTAAACTCTGCGCCGCAGCCGGCAAACCGGTCATGTGCGAGAAGCCGATGGGAAGAACCCTAGCTGAAGCTCAAGCCATAGCTGCGGCAGCCAAGCCCGTTGTGAACCTAGTCGCCTACAACTACATCAACACACCGGCTAGCGCCTATGCACGCAAACTTATTGCCGACGGCGCGATTGGTGAGATCACCTGGTTCCGTGGCGAACATAATGAAGACTTTATGGTTGAGCCTCTGGATAGCTGGCGTCTTTATGGTGACGCCAATGGCACCCTCGGTGACCTGGCTCCGCATGTTATACAGTGCGCCCTTGCATTTTGCGGTCCCATAGACTCGCTTGTAGCCGACATCAAATGCCGTCCCGAATCACGTCGCCAGAGCAAAAGCAGTAATTCAAACGACGATCAGATTCAGTTCATGTGTCAGTTCAGTAGTGGAGCGAACGGCTTTATCTCTTCGTCCAGGGTAGCCCACGGGCGCAAAATGGGCTACGCCTACGAGATACATGGCACCGAAGGGACCATTCGCTTCGATCAAGAAGACCAAAACTGCCTCTGGCTCTATCAACGCGATAGCGGCCCAAATGCAGGGTTTCAACGTATCCTTGCCGGTCCCGCTCATGGCGATTACCGGTTCTTTTGCCAAGGTCCTGCGCATGGCACAGGCTATCAAGACCAGATCATCATCGAACAGGCCAATTTTTTCCGTGCCATTCTGGGCCAGCAGCCCGCATGGCCAAGCTTTAACGACGGAGCTGAGGTTATGCGTGTTGTTGAAGCGGTCAGAGATTCACACAAACAATCGGGCTGGGTAAGCCTCTCAGAACAAAGATAAAAGGAAAAGAGAATGACAATAGGTGTTGGTAACGCACCCTGCTCCTGGGGTGTTGAATTTGCGGGTGATCCGCGCAACCCAACTTGGGAGACTGTCCTCAAGGAGTGCGCTGAAGCAGGCTACAAAGGTATTGAGCTTGGACCGATTGGTTTCATGCCCGAAGACCCAGCCGAACTTGCCAACGCACTAAAGAAGTATGGTTTGGAATTAACTGCGGGTGTTCTTTATCAGCCATTTCACGACCCTGAGGCATTCGAGGAACTGCTAGACAAAGCGCATCGAACCTGTCGCGCGCTGAAAGCGCACGGTGCCAACCAACTCGTGCTTATCGACTCAATTTCAGAGCGCCGTGCCCCCTCTGCTGGCCGCCCTGATGAAGCTGTAAAAATGGATAGCACTGAGTGGAGCGCGTTCGTTGAGCGTATTCGAGCGGTTGCTAAGCTCGGTACAGACGAGTATGGCCTAACAGTGAGCATCCATAGTCACAGTGCCGGTTTTGTGGATTATCTTCCAGAACTAGAGCAGTTACTAAAAGAGATCGGCCCCGAACATCTTAAACTCTGCGTCGATACAGGGCACCAGACATATGCAGGATTCGATCCCGTTGACTTCATGACGCGTCACTTCGACCGCCTCGCGTACGTTCATTTCAAAGACATTGACCCGGCCGTGAAAGCTGAAGTCATTCGCAATCGCACCGGCTTTTATGACGCTTGTGGGCAGGGTATATTCTGTAACCTAGGCAAAGGCGAGGTCAACTTCAATGCGGTTAAGCAGTTGCTAACCGAGCGCGGGTACAACGGCTGGATTACTGTCGAGCAAGACTGCGACCCAACGCTAGACGTTTCACCGATTACCGATGCGCGCGCAAACCGCGAGTTTCTCGCCAGCGTTGGCTTTTAATTTTTCTACTGGAGAAGTTCTACATGAAACCGATTAACTGGGGTTTGATTGGTGGCGGCCGCGGCAGCCAGATAGGGCCCGCCCACCGTCTCGGCGCCCGCTTAGACGGTCTATTTAACTTTAAAGCAGCTTCCCTGGATCACCGTCCTGACGAGGGTCGCGCCTATGGTGTTGAGCTCGGTTTGGATGCGGATCGCAGCTATGGCGATTGGCGCGAAATGTTGGAGGGCGAACGCAACCGCGACGATCGCGTTGAACTGGTCACCATCGCCACGCCCAACGACACCCACTACGAGATCAGTAAAGCGTTCTTGGAAGCGGGCTTTCACGTCCTTTGCGAGAAACCGCTAACAATGAATGTCGAGCAGGCTGAAGATCTGGTGCGCGTCGCTGCAGCTAGCGGCAAGATCTGCGCAGTGAATTATGGTTACTCCGGTTACTCGCTGGTACGTCATATGCGTGCCATGGTTGCGCGCGGGGATATTGGCAAAGTGCGAATGGTATTTGCGGAGTTTGCCCATGGTCACCACGCCGATGCAGCCGATGCCGACAACCCGCGCGTGCGCTGGCGTTACGATCCAAGCAAAGTCGGAGTATCCGCACAGTTTGCGGACTGCGGTATTCACGCTATGCATATGGCGAGCTTTGTAACCAACCAACGGGTTGAACAACTCAGCGCTGACTGTGTCAGCCTGATCCCTAGCCGCGAGCTGGAGGACGACGCGATGGTGAACTTCCGCATGTCTGAGGGAACCGTTGGCCGTCTGTGGACCTCATCCTGTGCCATCGGTCGCCAGCACGGCCTGACGATTCAGGTATTCGGTGAAACCGGTGGACTGCGCTGGGCACAAGAGCAGCCAAACCAGCTCTACTACACGCCCGTCGGTGGCCGCACACAGGTGATTGAGCGCGGTGAAGCAAATCTCTCACCTGAAGCGGATCGTTCGAGCCGTGTAACGGTGGGTCACGCTGAGGGGATGCCACTCGCATTTGGTAACATCTACACCGAGCTGGCTCAGGCGATTGAGATGGAAAAACAGGGCCAGACGCCCGATCTTGGCCTGATACCCATGGTAGATGCCGGTGCTGACTCGATTAAAGCGATCGCAGCGGTGGCGCGCTCAGGCAACAGCAACGGCAGTTGGGAGAGACTCTAACTCTGCTTAATCGGTGCCAGGGTGTCACGCTCAATAACCTCACAAGGCAGTAGCGTGACACTCGGTTTAAAGGCCTCAGCGGCATAGAGCCTCGCTTGCAGACGCTCAACCGTCAACTCCATCACTCGCGCAGTAGGCTGTGCAATGGTGGTGAGGCGTATATTCTCCCAAGCCGACATCTGGATGTTATTGAACCCCAATATTCCGACCTGCTCGGGTACTTTGACTCCGGCGCTTCGTAGCGCACTAACCGCACCAAAAGCGATCATATCGTCACCGCACAGATAACCCTGGGCTAAGCCTGACTCCATCAGATGGTGCATCGCTTCGTTACCTGCTTCAAAGGTATAACCCTGAGCGAAGTGCACTTGCACATCAGCCCCCTCGGCTTCAGCAACAGACATAAACCCACTCAAACGATCTCGAGTTGACGTTGCTAACTGCGGACCACCTAAGAACCCCAGACTCGTGTATCCCGAAGCCAGCAGACGACGCGCCGCCAAAGCACCAGCCGCTCGGTTATCTATGCTGACAACATCATACTGGCCATCATTGTCACGTCCGAACGCATGCACAACAAGCAAACCGGCGTCGACAAAGGCATCTGTGAAGCCCATCGGCAGCGTTGAGGTAGCCACGACAACGGCATCCACCTGATACTGCAACAACAGATCTAGACTTCGCTGCGGCTCCACCTCATCCGATAGGTTGATTAGCAGCGCACGCAATCCCCGCGCCTGAAGAAGACGCGTGAAGGTGTCGAAAATTTCTAAATAGGCAGGGTTTTTGAAGTTATTGGCGACCAGCCCCACAAGACCCGTCTGCCCCGTGGTTAAACTGCGCGCAAGAATATTGGGCCGGTAACCCAGTTCTCGCGCTGCTTTCTCGACACGCGCTCTCGTCTCGCCGGAAACAGATGCTCCGGGCGTAAAGGTACGCGAAACCGCACTACGACTGACACCCGCCAGTTCAGCTACATCAGCTAAGGTTATTTTTGTTCTTGAGGCCCGAGCCACGGCGCTTTTTCCTCTCCAAAACTCTTATCTAGAGAATTAACCATTTCTCGCGCAAGGTCTATAGTCAAACAGGGCATTTCGCACAGGAAAACCAATCAACCCATTCTCTTACCTGACCAAATCCTTATAATCGACTGAAAAGAATAGGGTGTAGATGATGGCAGAGCGTGATTACAGCCTGTTAGGTGAAAGCGGAAAACGAGCTGTGCAACTTGGCTTGGCTGACGCCGATTGGTATCGGTCTGATATTCCTCGCAAAGAGATGAAGCAGTTTATGCAACGCTCTGACCAGCCCGCTATTCGCGACACTATTTTGCTTTTTGCGCTGATGGTCGGCTTCGCCGCCGGGGGTATCTACCTCTGGGGTAGCTGGTACGCGGTGCCATTCTGGGCAGCCTATGGCGTGCTTTATGGATCTGCAATGGACTCTCGCTGGCACGAATGCAGCCACGGCACTGCCTTTCGCACTCGCTGGATGAATGAGTGGCTCTACCAGGTCGCCTGTTTCATGATGATCCGTAATCCTGTCGCCTGGCGCTGGAGCCACACGCGCCACCATACCGATACCATCATTGTCGGACGGGATCCTGAGATAGTCACGCAAAAACCGATCTCTTTTCTGCGTCTACTGCAGAACTATGTTGGCATTATGGATGTGATTAGCGGTCTCAAAGTGATGCTGATCAATGCGAGAGGACGCTTAGAGCCAGAGACTGAAACTTACATTCCTGAGATGGATCGACAGAAGGCGATCAGCGTTGCGCGCGTTTGGGTGCTGATCTATGCCGCAACGCTGGCAGCAACCTTTGCCCTGCAGTCTTGGATTCCCCTGATGCTGATTGGACTACCCCGCATCTATGGTGCCTGGCATATGGCACTGACCGGTATGACGCAGCATGCGGGACTGGCCGATAACGCCATCGATCACCGGCTCAATAGCCGCACCGTCTACATGAATCCAATAAGCCGGTTCATCTACTGGAACATGAACTACCACGTTGAACACCATATGTTCCCGACAGTGCCTTATCATGCGCTGCCCGCTCTGCATGAACGAATCAAAGACGACTTCCCCGAACCAAGCCCATCAATACTGGCGGCTTACCGAGAATTCATACCGGTACTTTGGCGCCAGCGAACAGAGCCAGACTATTATCTGCGTCGACCGCTGCCTTACACGGCGCGACCTTATCGGGAGCCCGCACTAGAACCGAACATACTGAAGCTGTAAACCAACCCGCCGCACGCTTCCAATTAGCGAAGAAGAGTTCAATGCTCGCCTAAAACTCTCGATCAAATCAGGGTAGAATACCGCGCATTAAACTGCAGCTGCGGCTGCGGTGTCTCGTTCTAGGACTCGATCTAAGGAAGTCACATGTCAGCTCTTATTCTCGACGGCAGTGCCGTAGCCAAAAAAACTGAAGCCGAACTCTCTGAGCGCGTTGCTGCTCTGAAAGAGCGCAGCGGCGGTCAGACTCCCGCGCTGGCCACTATTCTAGTCGGCGGCGATCCAGCCTCTGCCACCTATGTGCGCATGAAAGGCAACGCCTGCAAACGGATCGGCATGGAGTCGATTACCGTCGAGATGCCCGAAGAGACAACGACCGAAGAGCTGCTGGCTAAAATCCACGAGCTGAACGCAAACCCAAACTGCCACGGCATTCTGCTGCAGCACCCAGTACCTGCGCAGATTGATGAGCGCGCCTGCTTTGACGCCATTGATCTAGAGAAAGATGTAGACGGTGTCACTTGTCTAGGTTTTGGCCGCATGGCGATGCAGGAGGAGGCTTACGGCTCAGCTACTCCGCAAGGCATCATGCGCCTGCTTGAGGCATACGATATTCCGCTGTCGGGTAAGAACGCGGTCGTTGTTGGTCGCAGTCCGATACTGGGCAAACCCATGGCAATGATGCTTCTAAACAAAGACGCGACCGTAACCATCTGCCACTCACGCACCCAAGGTCTGGCCGACATTATTAAAGGCGCCGACATCGTTGTGGGTGCTGTGGGCCGTCCCGAGTTTATCAAAGCTGACTGGATTAAAGATGGAGCGATTGTTGTGGATGCCGGCTACCATCCAGGCGGTGTTGGCGACATCGAACTCGAGCCGTTGCATGAGCGTGTTAGCGCAATTACTCCAGTGCCGGGCGGTGTTGGACCAATGACCATTAATACGCTGATCTACCAGTGCGTCGCATCCGGCGAGAAGAAGATCGGTTAATCCGAGCTCAATGGAATTAGTGTCATCTCAATGGTCGGCTAAACAGTCGACCTTTTTTGTCAATCGCATCTTGTGATCTTGCGAACCACTCTGAACGAATCGAAATAAAGTGACGTAACGAGTGCAGGAGGAGACGATGCGATGCGATCTAAAACCATACTAATACTAACGCTAACCTTTACCCTGTTTTTGTCTGGTTGCTCACGCGATGGTTGGCAAACCGCTCGCCGTGATTCCGCAGGTATAGCACCACCTGCGGAAACAACAGAGGAGGCCGTACTGCATGTTTACGGTGCCGATGTGTATGGCTGGCGAGGAATATTTGCAATACATACTTGGATTGCAGCAAAACCTAGCGGCGCATCGAGCTATACGATATACGAGATACTGGGATGGCGTGCCAATCGAGGCCTGCCCGCGCTCGTCATTCGCCGTGACATACCCGATCGTTACTGGTTTGGTGCTGAGCCACAACTATTAGCCGCACATCAAGGTGAGGGCGTGGATCAGTTGATTACAGCAATCGATAAGGCGGCAAGAGATTACCCCTGGGCTAACGAGTACAAACTTTTCCCGGGCCCAAACTCGAACACCTTTCCTTCATGGATTGCCGAACAGGTACCCGAGCTGGAGTTGGATCTACCCTTGTCAGCTATTGGACAGAGTTGGCGTCCTTAGCGACCAGCTCGCCAACACGCTTTTTCAGCTCCTCTATTCGAATGGGCTTATTCATCACTGCATTTGCACCCGCTTGAAGCAGCGACTCGGTCTCCTGACCTAGGGTCGCTGCGGTCAATCCTATTATCGGCTGGTTATATCCTTGCTCGCGCGCTACCGTGACGAGCTCAATACCATTCATCTGCGGCATAAAGATATCGGTAAGCACCAGATCCACCTGACTTTTAGCTAGAATATCCAGAGCTTGCTGGCCATCCTTGGCAATCCGAAGAGCAGAGCACTCATCAGAGAGCAGTACAGCCGTCATCTGCAATATACCTGGATCATCTTCAACCAGGAGAACCGATAGCTCAGCTAGAGCCTGATTGGCCGCTGGGTAAACCGCAAGTTCCGCGTTAGTTGATTCGCTGACTATCTCTGCCTTCCAATTTAATACAAAACGGGCACCGCCGTGTGGGCTATCGGCATAGCTCAGAGTTGCGCCCATGATATTCGCTATCTGACGACAGACAAACAGCCCCAGACCTGTACCATTAATTGCCCCCTCTCCTCTCTCGTACGGCTCAAAAAGTCTGTCGATCTCAGTAGACGGTATACCTCGTCCGTCGTCATCCACGTAGAGCGTCAAATCGAAAAAACCACCCTCAAGCTCTTCGCAGTCTGCAGATAAGATCACCTGCGAGCCCTGCGAATGTAACAAGGCGTTCTTCACAAGGTTGGAGATCAACTGTTTCAGCGGCCCCTGCATTAACATCAGAGGGCGATCGGTTACTGAGTCACAAAGCGTAATCAGTTCCATACCCTCCTCCTGAGCCAGTGCCTTCAGTATGGTTATTTGGTTTGCGAGAAGTTCGCAGGGTAAAGCTGCCGAGAGTTCGCGCGACACCATCTCTTCAGGTTGAGAGACAGTCCTTAGCATATCGACCACACTGAGCAGCTGATCCACACTGGTTTCGAACAGCTTGCGATCGATCTGGCCTAGACCTCTGCGTTCCTGTTCAAGCTGCATTTTCAAGATAGCTGCCGGTGTGCGCATCTCATGCGCAATCACCGAGTACATATCCTTCTCACGTCGTTGTTGAACCACCGACTCGGCATGCTTTAGCCGAAGCTCACTCTGCACTTCCATGAGATCGGTAATATCCGTATTACTCACATTAACCGCGACCATATTTTCATGGTTGTCATAGTCGGGCCAATACCTGAGCTCAAACCAACGACCTTCGCGCGGCCCCAACGGAGCCTGATAGGTGGTTACGAGAGTACTCTGCTGCTTCAGTGTCTGTTGGATGCAATGATCATGAAAATCAGCATACTCTGGATGCATAAACGACTTGAGCTGCTCAAACGAGATGGAGCCGCCGGACTCCAAATTCCAGCGCCGCGCAAATTGATTGTTATAGGTAATAGTGCCGTCCCCCAACGACAGTCGCCAAAACACCAACTCCAACTGGTCACAAACACTATCAAACTTCTCAAACTCAACCGCTAACTTAGCCTTCTCATCTATTTGTATTTGTAACGACGAAAGTAACTGCTCTCTCACTGCCACTTCATCGTCGATATTCTGTGAATAGCCGATGCGATGAAGCTCGCCAGACTCATCAACATATTCATGTATCATCTCTTCTCGTAGCCAATGCCAAGAGGGCGATGAGTCACTCCCCTGCAGATTCACGCGAAACTCAGTTGACGTGCCAAGTTGCATAAGATTGCTCAGCACGTCACTTCGATATTTCGGCTCGATCATTTCCAACCAGCGCGACTGATCGATAAATTCTAGATTTTTGGAGTCATAGGCATAGAGAAACTGACCCTCGCCAGTGCTCGGGCGCAGATCAAACACATTGATTTTCGCTTGCGAGAGCACACTTCTAAGTGTGATATCTAGGGTCTTCAGTTTACCCTCTGATCGATCCAATAACCGGATATACCCGCGCAGAAAAAACAGCAGTCCAATCACTGCGATGAGAGTGACGAGTGAGCGCCCCACTACAGCTGGGTCAAGTCGCAGGAAGATCAGTGCAACCAGCAATACTGCGACGGAACCAACCGAGTAATAGACCAGAGGCCAAAAACGAGCAAACCCAAATACTCCAGCGAACGCTACAAACCCGGGCAACAGAATAGTGGCCACCTCCCCGTTGAACCAGACAAGCATCCACATTACTGCACCAGATAGAAAAACTGCATTCTCTACCCAAAGTGAGAGTTGGCGCGATCCAGAGCGGACAGCATATACATGAAGTAAAAGAATAAGCAGGACAACTAAACTCACTATTGGAAAGCGAAGTAGCGCATCCTCAGCGGGAAAATAGACGACAACAATAGTGGCTACCACAACAGCAAAAAAAGTGACGTAATTGAGGCGCAACCGCAGTCTGTCTATCTGCGAGAGCGACCTGTTTTTTTTATTGTTTTCTACATTCAACTTCTAGCCCTCACCATCTCACGACCATAAGGTATCTGAAAGGAATTATCTAGCCTACGCCGCTTATCTGACCCGATGTTACTCTCTGCTCAACTTCAACCCTCTTAGCCAGCACTGGCCGTCTTCGACCAAACCGTCCAACACCTCTCATTGATCACCCTGGGGCTCGACCCTCTAGCAAAGCAACTGGGCGCGGCATCAAACAGTTCAAGTCCGCCCAAGCGACAACTACCCATACCAGACAGACGAACGCGTGTTGAATAGACAAACAAAAATTATTTTCAAATTATCGAAATATATTAATGATTAATCATAAAAACATTAGAAACTTTCATTCTAAACACGCGAGGCAAACCATCAATAAGCCTATCAAAAACAAAGAGTTACAGAGTCGCAACCAATCCTTCTAACGCCAGCCACAAACCATCTCCTAACCTATTGATTTAATTGATATTTATTAAAAGAAATATATTGTTATTTATTTGTGATTAATCAATATTAATTTTATAATAATCATTAAAGCTTAACTGACTAATCAGGAGTCGTTCGAGATGCAGGAAAAAGAGATTCGATTACTGTTCAAAGCCGGTGTTTTTGAGCGTGCACAGTGCGCTCCAATCTCGATGTCACGCGGTTGGACACTGCGCTTTCTGACGCGTGATGGAGAGACAGTGCAGTTGGAATTGCAGCGCTCAAAGAAAGAGCGGGAGTTCAAAAGCCTCGACGGCGCAGCAGCTGTAGCCAAACGCATCGGCTTTGACTGGCTACAAGTTCGCCTAGGCGAACTGGAGTGGCAGGAGAAAGTCTAAACCAGGACGGTTTAGTGCTGCGAAGCACAGGATGTGCGAGAGCAGCCAGCCAGGGATGGTCTGTGTCGCGTAGCACAGGGATGTGCGAGAGCGACCTAGGCAAGGGACAACCCAATGTAGGGTCGATGTAGCACGCAGTGCTGTTTCGCGACAAAGCTAAATCGCTGTCGCGTAATACGCTTCGCGTACAACGCTCGTACACAAAGGCTTCTGAATAAGCTTGGACTAAAACTCAGCTCGAATAAGTTTGAGCCTTAGGTCGGAACGCGCGAAGGAAGTACAAAGATAAAAGGTAGCTGGAGCACTAAACTCGGCTCGGGGATAGCGCTGAAAGACTGAGCCTGCCAGTAGTTCAGCATCGCAGATCTGACACACCCCATTACGGCATGCCCTGCGCTGATTGATACCGAAGCCGTTGAGTTGCTCCAGCAGAGGAAGTTCGGGATCGACCTGAAACATCTGGTCGACCCCTTCAATTGCGAGACTGAAAGATTCAGTCATCGATACCAAGATCTTTCCAGATCTCATCAACACGCGTCTTAATAGACTCATCCATCGTGATCGGTTCACCCCACTCGCGAGTGGTTTCGCCCTCCCACTTATTGGTAGCGTCCATTCCCATTTTTGAGCCAAGGCCAGAAACAGGTGAGGCGAAGTCGAGATAGTCGATCGGTGTGTTCTCAATCATCGTCGTGTCGCGGGCCGGATCCATGCGCGTTGTAATGGCCCAGATCACGTCATTCCAGTCACGTACGTTCACGTCGTCGTCACAGACGATAACGAACTTGGTGTACATAAACTGTCGCAAAAATGACCAGACGCCGAGCATGATGCGTTTGGCATGCCCTGGATAGGCTTTCTTCATACTGACCACTGCCATGCGGTAGCTACAACCCTCTGGCGGTAGATAGAAGTCGACTATCTCCGGGAACTGTTTCTGCAGAATGGGGACGAACACCTCATTCAGCGCCACACCCAAGATGGCTGGTTCATCGGGTGGACGACCCGTGTAGGTGCTATGGTAAATCGGATCTTTACGCATCGTAATGCGCTCTACCGTGAATACTGGAAACTGATCCACCTCGTTGTAGTAACCCGTGTGATCGCCGAACGGCCCCTCGTCTGCCATCTCATCGGGGTAGAGGTAACCCTCGAGCACGATCTCAGCACTGGCAGGCACCTGCAGATCGCTGCCAATACATTGAGTAACCTCCGTTTTACCGCCTCGCAATAGTCCCGCGAAAGCGTACTCAGAGAGTGTGTCAGGCACTGGAGTAACTGCACCTAGGATGGTAGCCGGATCGGCTCCTAGCGCCACAGCTACGGGAAAAGGCTCGCCCGGACGCTCGTTTTTCCACTCACGAAAATCCAGCGCTCCACCGCGATGCGCTAGCCAGCGCATAATCAGTTTGTTTTTGCCAATTAGCTGCTGACGATAGATACCCAAGTTCTGCCGTGACTTATTCGGGCCACGAGTAATCACCAACGGCCAGGTCACCAATGGGCCAGCGTCACCAGGCCAGCAGGTCTGAATGGGAATGCGGTTGAGGTCAACCTCATCACCCTCAAGCACCACCTGCTGACAGGGCGCATTGCGTACTTGCTTGGGCCCCATATTAAGAACCTGCTTGAAGATCGGGAGTTTATCCCAGGCATCTTTAAACCCTTTGGGCGGCTCAGGCTCTTTCAACTGCGCCAGCAACTTACCGACCTCTCTGAGTGCTGAGACTGACTCTTCTCCCATCCCCAGTGCCACTCGTTCGGGCGTGCCAAAGAGGTTTCCCAATACCGGCATCTCATAGCCGATCGGGTTTTCGAATAACAGCGCTGGACCTCCGCGGCGCAGTGTGCGGTCGCAGATCTCCGTCATCTCTAAGTTAGGATCGACCGGGTGACTGATACGTTTGAGCTCACCACGCTTCTCAAGCTGATCGATAAAGTCGCGTAGATCTCTGTACTTCGGTGATGCCATCTTTGCTCCTAAACAGTGCTAGCGGCAGAAAAACAAAAGGGCGAGTTGTTACGCTCGCCCTTTGTAGATGGATTAGCCTATCGGCTCGGGGCGAGCCCCTACATCTTATTACTTGCGCTTCATCGACAGGAAGAACTCTTCATTAGTCTTGAAGTCTTTCAGCTTATCGATGACAAACTCAGTCGCAGCTGCATCCTCCATTGGATCCAGCAGCTTGCGCAGAATCCACATACGCTGCAGCTCTTCTTCAGTCGTCAGCAGGTCTTCGCGACGCGTGCCTGAACGGCGGATGTTGATCGCAGGGAAGACACGCTTCTCTGCAACGCGACGATCCAGATGAACCTCAGAGTTACCTGTGCCTTTGAACTCCTCAAAGATAACTTCGTCCATCTTGGAGCCAGTATCGACCAGCGCAGTCGCGATGATGGTTAGGCTGCCACCCTCTTCAATGTTACGTGCAGCACCAAAGAAGCGCTTAGGACGCTCGAGTGCGTGTGCATCCACACCACCGGTCAGTACTTTACCGGATGAAGGGATAACCGTGTTGTACGCGCGTGCCAGACGGGTGATAGAGTCAAGCAGGATAACCACGTCTTTCTTGTGCTCGGTCAGGCGCTTCGCCTTCTCCAGCACCATCTCTGCAACCTGTACGTGGCGTGATGGAGGCTCATCGAAAGTTGACGCAACCACTTCGCCGCGCACGGTGCGCTGCATGTCGGTTACCTCTTCCGGACGCTCGTCAATCAGCAGCACGATTAGGTACACGTCTGGGTTGTTACGCGTGATGCTGTTAGCAATGTTCTGCAGCATCAGTGTCTTACCTGCCTTCGGCGGTGACACGATCAACGCGCGCTGACCTTTACCCATAGGGCTTACCAGATCCAGTACACGCGCAGTGATATCTTCAGTTGAGCCGTTACCGATCTCCATGCGCATGCGATTCTGCGCAAACAGTGGCGTCAGGTTCTCAAATAGGATCTTGTTCTTAGCGTTCTCTGGCTGATCATAGTTGATCTCAGAGACCTTCAGCAGCGCAAAGTAACGCTCACTATCCTTCGGCGGACGGATCTTACCGGAGATTGTGTCACCGGTACGCAAATTAAATCGGCGTATCTGGCTAGGTGATACGTAGATATCGTCTGGGCCGGCCAGGTACGAGGAGTCCGCGGAGCGTAAGAAGCCGAAGCCATCCTGCAGGATCTCAAGTACGCCGTCGCCGTAGATATCTTCACCGCTGCGCGCATGCTTCTTCAGAATCGCGAAGATAACATCCTGTTTGCGTGAACGAGCGAGGTTGTCGAGTCCCATCTCTGCTGCAATGTTGAGCAGGTCGGGCATAGATTTTAATTTAAGTTCGGTAAGATTCATTGTCGTAATAGATGAAGGGCTAGTTGCAGCCGAACGGCTGGATTGCCGGAAGGTTTAAGTTAAGAAGAAGGAGTTCGAAAAGTTTCTTTCGGAATGTCAGGCTAAATATATACAGCGTCTGCGGGGCTGTCCAGCAAACTGGTCAAAAAAAGAGCAGATCGATGAAATCTGCTCTTTTCGAATAACAAAAGCTTATAGATTTGCGTCTACAAAGGCAGCCAACTGCGACTTCGACAGCGCGCCAACTTTGGTCGCTTCAACGTTACCGCCTTTGAAAAGCATCAGCGTTGGGATACCGCGAATGCCAAACTTAGGCGGAGTCTCATTGTTCTCGTCAATGTTCAATTTACAGACTTTAATGCGTCCGTCGTACTCTTTCGCGATCTCTTCCAAGACAGGTGCAATCATCTTGCATGGACCACACCACTCAGCCCAGTAATCAACCAATACCGGTAGGTCAGCTTTCAGTACATCTTCTTCAAAGCTGGCATCACTTACATTAACGATGTTCTCACTCATTCGTGAATCTCTCCAAAGCGCTTGCACGCTGTTAATCAGTATACGTCTATGAAACGAATTCTTACGCACTCTATTGCGCAAAACAGTGGCTGGATAATAGCATCTGTATCCACTTTTGGGGAATCGCCCCAAGGTTTAACTTGTGCACCCCTTTCGAGATCATTCAAACATGCACCTGAGCTTTGCCCAACATAGCCGTATAGTGGCTCATCAATGGTACGAAATCACAGTCACTCTGTTTAAAGTTCTGATTCCAGCATTGATTGTGGTACGCCTGCTGGAACAGGCCGGATTTGTTGATTTACTTGCCCAACTACTGGCGCCACTGATGCACCTAATCGACCTGCCACCCTTGGCTGGATTGATTTGGGCAACAGCGATGCTGACCAACATTTATGCCGGTCTGGTGATCATGATCACCTACGCATCCGATTGGACACTGGCGCAGGTGACCTGCATGGGTATGTTGATGCTCGGCGCTCATAACCTGCTGGTAGAGGTCAGCATTGCGCGTAAAGCGGGCTGTCGCATCCTGCCACAAACACTGATGCGGATTGTCAGCGCCTTTCTACTCGCTTGGCTATTGAGTTGGTACTACGCCGACGATGCGATGATGCAGCAAACCCACGCCTTCATCTGGCAGCCCGAGGTGCGCGGCGCGGACTGGGCGACATGGACTAAAACCCAGCTCGCCAGCCTATTCTGGACAGCCGTTGTTATCTTTGTGCTAGTCACGGCCCTACAGATTCTCAAGGTCACCGGCATTGAACGCATGCTAGAGAGAGCTCTTAAACCACTGCTGAAACTGATTGGAATCTCACAAAAAGCGCTGTCGATGACATTGATCGGTATGACATTAGGGCTCGCGTTTGGCGGCGGCCTTTTGATTCGCGAAGCGGAAAAAGGCGAACTCACGCCACGAGAAATTCTCTCGGCCATCAGTTTGCTGGGACTGTGTCACAGCCTGATTGAGGATACCCTGCTGATTGCACTGACCGGCGCATCACTTTGGGCAGTGGTGGGTTACAGGTTGATCTGGGCGCTGCTTCTGATTGCAATCATTGCGAGGCTCATTCCGTTGATTCCAGATAGGATGCTGGATCGGTGGTTTGCTACATCGGTGGTAAAAGAGCCAACGGAACGGGTCGGGTAATAGCCGCTTTGCGGCTACAACCCTCCTACAGGACGATTGTGTAGCAGCGATCTACGCGAAGCGTACGTTCGCGACACATCGCTCCTAACCGATCAAACCTGTGGGCCCGCCGCGATAATCGCTTCATCCACACCGCTGAACTTCTCAAAGTTCTTCACAAACTTCGAGGCCAACTCAGCTGCGGCAGCGTCATAAGCTTCAGTCGACTCCCAAGTCTGGCGTGGCACAAGAAGATTAGAATCCACTGAAGGCACAGCCACAGGAACGTCGAGGTTCAGCCCATCAATGTGCTGGGTCTCAATATCATTCAAACAGCCATTCTGAATCGCTGAGATCACTGAACGCGTGGTTGGGATGCTAAAGCGCTGACCCGTGCCATAGCTACCGCCAGTCCAACCGGTATTAACCAGGTAGACACGCGAACCGAACTCTTGGATACGCTTCATTAGTAGCTCGGCGTATTCAGCCGCTGGACGAGGGAAGAAGGGCGCACCGAAACAGGTTGAGAAGGTCGACTTAATGCCACCGCCTGAACCCATCTCCGTAGATCCAACAAGCGCTGTGTAGCCCGACAGGAAGTGGTAAGCCGCAGCTTCCTTGGTGAGTACGGATACCGGTGGTAGCACGCCGGTCAGGTCACAAGTAAGGAAAATGATATTGTCGGGCTCGGCACCCATATTGGTCGCTGAGCGCTTCTCAACATGCTCGAGCGGGTAGGCACAGCGACCATTCTCCGTCAGGCTGGTGTCGTTATAGTCAGCACAACGTGCATCATTAAGGGTCACGTTCTCAACAATTGCACCAAAACGGATCGCTTCCCAGATAATCGGCTCGTTTTTGTGGCTCAGGTTAATCGTCTTGGCGTAGCACCCGCCCTCCAAATTGAAGACAGTGCCTTTACCCCAACCGTGCTCATCATCACCAATGAGGTAGCGATCAGGATCCGCAGAGAGGGTCGTTTTACCGGTGCCAGAAAGACCAAAGAAGAGCGTTGTCGCGCCATCTTCACCGATGTTTGCTGAACAGTGCATCGGCAGCACATCGCGCTCGGGCAGCAGGAAGTTCTGTACTGAGAACATCGCTTTCTTCATCTCACCGGCGTAACGCATACCGGCAATCAGCACCTTGCGTTTAGCAAAGTTGAGGATGACACAGCCATCTGAATTAGTGCCGTCACGCTCAGGATCGCATTCGAAGCTGGCGACGTTAAGAATCTGCCACTCCTCTTTATCCTTCGGGTTGAAGTGCGCAGGGCGAATAAAGAGGTTCTGGCCGAACAGGTTCTGCCAAGCCGTCTCTGTTGTCATTCGTACTGCAAGGTAGTGGTTTGGATCTGAGCCAACATGCACTTCAGAGACGAAGTGCTCTTTGTCACTCAGGTGCGCTTCAACGCGTGACCAGAGCGCATCGAACTTAGCTGCATCGAATGGGCGGTTGATTGCTCCCCAGTCGATGGAGTCCGCGGTGCTCGGCTCCTGCACGATGAAACGGTCCATAGGTGAGCGACCGGTGCGTTTACCCGTCGTTACAACAAGCGCGCCAGTGTTGGCTAGCACGCCTTCACCGCGAGCAACTGCGGCTTCAACCAGCGCTGCGGGCGCTAGATTAAGGTGGGTCGTGGAAACTGACTCTTTAGTCATCTGTTTTTCTATCCTTTCGGGCACTGCCCCGTTTACCTGGAAATAAAAACCCAGCTGGCCTCTAGCGGGCCACGTTCATTGACGCTTTGCTTGGGTAGGATATGGACCAGTCGATCTAGTCTCTTGTTTTGTTGTGTCGCTAGCTTCTGTAACGAAGCAAATCTTGTGCCACGGATTTTCTCACAAGCCGCGGCGCATGCGTACGTTTGGAGCCTTAGCTATTAGTGCAATGAGCCCTCATCATTTAGACGGCCATCGTTGTGAAAGAGTGCGCGAATATCCGCCGTATCAAAACTGTACAGCTCATTACAGAACTGACAGCTCATCTCGATTGCACCGCCCTGCTCTTCGGCAAGTTCGAGCAACTCCTCTTGCGTCATCATCTGCATCGCATTAGCGCTACGCTCGCGGCTACAGTCGCAATTAAAGATAAGGTCATCGGGCTCAAACAGACGCACTTTCTCTTCGTGGTAAAGGCGGTAGAGAATGGTCTCGTTATCAAGCCCCAGCAGTTCATCGGCTTTAAGCGTTTGAGCTAAGGCAACGATATGTTCCCAGTCCGCTGAGCCCGTACCTGCCGCCGGCAACACCTGAGTCAACATACCGGCTGCATGCTTCCCATCAGCGGCAAGCTGAATTTTGGTGGGTAGCTGTTCCGATTGAGAGAAGTAACGCTCAAGACAGTCACTGAGGGTGGCACCTTCAAGTGGCACAACGCCTTGATAGCGCTGACCGTCCTTTGGCTCGATCGTGAGAGCCATACGACCATTCTTCAACAGCTCGTCAAAGCGCTCGACCTCAGGCAGCTCTCCTTCATCGAAACGCGCAATACCACGCAGATGGTTATCATGCGTCGCTTCAGCCATCAGAATCCGAACAGCGCCCTCACCTTGAGCTTGGAGTGACACACGGCCTTCGATTTTGAGGTTCGAGGTAAGCAGCGCAACGGCTGCTAGCAATTCACCTAACAGAATCTGCAAGCGCTCCGGGTAGTCGGCGCGCGACAACACCTCAGCGTACGCTTTGTCGAGGCCAACTAGGGCGCCTCGCACATCAATATCATCAAACAGAAGGCGTTGAATCTGGTCGGGACTACTCATGAATTTTTGGGCTCAAACTCGATAAAAAACGGCATATTTTGCGAGGCGCAAATTGTAACGAAAAAATGGGCAGCAGCCGAGTCTGTTTTAACCGTCCCAGAACCCCTTGATACGGAGCAGTTCTCGACGACTCTTCTTATTGGGTCGATTTTCTGGTGCAGAGCCCAGGTTTTTGCGCGCCTCGGCGTTGGATGCTCGTTTATCGACACTATCTTGAGTCTCACGGTAGAGCTTCTGCGCTTCAGGCGCTCCGCGGCGCGTATCGGACAATCCGAGGACTTCGATGGTTTTCTCTTCGTAACCTTGACGCAGTTTAATTTCGGCCCCTATCTCAACGTTTCGCGAACACTTCGCTTTGTGTCCGTTATATTGAACCTTGCCCCCCTCGATCATCTCTTTAGCTAAACCGCGCGTTTTGTAGAAACGCGCAGCCCAGAGCCACTTATCGAGCCGAACCTGTTCTGAATCACTCATTAGTCGGGAAATACCTCAGAAAAATCATTTAATACCTGAAAATCACAATCGGCTAGATCACGCGGCGGCTGCTGACTATCTGGCTGTGCAATGGTGAGCAGATGAGCAATACCGTACTCGCGCGCTGAACGCAGTACCGGCAGACTATCATCCACCATCAGAGTACGCGCAGGATCGAAGGGTTCGATCTCCTGCAGCTTTTCCCAGAATAGCGGCTGCTCCTTTGGCACACCTAAATCGTGTGAGCTGATAACTCGGTCGATCTCAGATTCCAGCTCAGTGTGTTTGAATTTCAAATCAACACCGCCTCTGTGAGAGTTGGTCACAATCACTATGCGTCGACCCGTTTGGCGCACACGGTGCAAAAACTCCTGCACCGAGTCACGGTAGCCAATCTTATCGGCCACCTCTGCTTTCAACTCGGTGATCGGCAGATCCAGCTCTTTTGACCAGTAGTCGAAGCAGTACCACTGCAGTGTGCCGACCTCGCGCATAATGCGTTCGTGCAGCCAAATTCGGGCCTCATCTGGATCGAGCTGATTTTTCTCAGCATAGACAGCAGGGATAAACTCTAGCCAGAAGTGGCTATCGAAGTGGAGATCGAGCAAAGTTCCGTCCATATCGAGAAAGACGGTATCTATCGCTTGCCAATTCAACATAATCAGGGAACACTCAGGGTTCAGCACGGAAGACTATAAGTATGCCCATCAAACCAGAGATTTTGAAGCTAAGTCGCCCAGAGCGCTCACGCCTCTTTCATGTAGAGCAGGTCCATTTGCGTTTTAGTAACGGTGAAGAACGGATGTTCGAGCGTTTGATCACGCCACCGCGCGGGGCTGTGATGGTGATCGCGATCGACTCGGACGATCAACTGATCCTGATCCGAGAGTATGCTGCCGGGCTTGATGAGTATGTGTTGACACTACCCAAGGGGGTGATCGATCCAGGTGAGGATCCGCTGCAAGCGGCAAATCGGGAACTGCAGGAGGAGGCCGGTTTCGGTGCTCGAGAACTGCATCCCCTTAAACGCATCAGCGCCGCACCCAACTATATGGGGCATATGCTCGACCTAGTCATCGCCCGCGACCTCTACCCAAGCAAGCTTGAGGGTGATGAACCCGAGCCTCTTGAAGTAGTGCGCCATCCCCTGTCCGAAATTGATGACCTGATCACCCAAGCTGACTTCCATGAAGGCCGGGCTATTGCAGCTCTATTCCTGCTGAAGAACTGGTTGGCAGAGAATCGTTAGCATCCGTGTATGAGTGATCTGCCAACGGCATGTTCGCGAGGCTTCACTCGCCCGCTTTACAAGCCAGCGTTCCAGCCATAATCGTCTGCTCCACCTTGGCCTCAAAAGCCGAATCACCCTGCTCCATTCGCATGATGCGCTCGACCTCCAGATCTGAGAAGCGCTCGTGAACATAATCAGCCAGACAGTTACACTGCGCCTCAGTACCACCACCAGCGGTACAGCCATCGCGGAACGGCTCCCAAGTCTTTGAAGTAAGGTACTGGGTCTTCACCACATAGATTGCCAGCATCACAATACTGATCCAAACGAGCACTTTTGACATAGCCTAACCTTGAATAATGAAAATGCGGCCCTATTGTAAGGCTGTTGAGGGGTGGCGCCAGCTAACTTTAGTTGCACCACGCAAACCAGTTATAAGCGCCTAACTAAGAGCGCTAAACAGCCCTGTATCTGCGCTTTAAGTATTAGAAAAGGGTGTTATCATACGCCCCAGCGCTTTACAGGCTTTTCGATAACAATTGATCATTATGGAGCAACCCATGAGCTTTGAACTGCCAGCACTGCCTTATGCAAAAGATGCACTGGAACCACACATCTCAGCTGAGACTCTGGACTTCCATCACGGCAAACACCACAACACTTACGTTGTTAAACTGAATGGCCTGCTGCCAGGCTCTGAGTTTGAAGGTAAGACACTGGAAGAGATCATCATGTCTGCTCCAGCGGGTGGCGTATTCAACAACGCAGCACAGATCTGGAACCACACTTTCTACTGGCACTCTCTGTCACCAAACGGTGGCGGTGAACCAACAGGCGCTATCGCTGATGCGATCAATGCTAAGTGGGGCTCTTTTGACGCATTCAAAGAAGCGTTCAACGATAAAGCGGTTAACAACTTCGGTTCTTCTTGGACTTGGTTGGTTAAGAACGCTGATGGTTCACTCGACATCGTTAACACCAGCAACGCTGGCAGCCCGATGACTGACGGTCAGACTGCAATCCTGACTGTTGACCTGTGGGAACACGCTTACTACATCGATTACCGCAATGTGCGTCCAGATTACCTGAACGGTTTCTGGTCACTGGTAAACTGGGAGTTCGCAAACGCGAACCTCGCTGCATAAGCCAGGCCCAAGTAAAAAAAAGGAAGCTACGGCTTCCTTTTTTTGTGTCTAGATTATCTGAAGTCGCTCATGCTAGGGGGTGCCAAGTGCTGCAAAGGCGAACATTCCGACTGTTCGATTTGCTGACGCAGGGCGTCCACCAAAAACAACCCCGCGCTGGCAACATCCTCATAAGCGACTATCAGCTCTGAACGAAACATCTTCAGAAAAGGTATCGCCTCCCGACTAAGCACATCAATATCTTTACCTAGCTTGCGCCCACGCCTCTCAACGGCGCTTACCGCCGCCATACACGACACTGGAGACGAGGCGAGTATACCGTCGATCTGCGGTAGAGCATCCACGGCCTCTTCCACTGCCTTTTCAATCTCGAGATACGGACTATCAGCATGCACCTCTGGACATGTAACAACGCTAATATCGTCTGCAGCCGCCTCCAAGCCTGACAGCATTTCAAACCTATAGTTTGCACTCTCTGGAGGAAGAATGGCTAATATTTTCCTGCGACCCAGCTGAGTCAGCTTTTCGACCGCTAGGGTTGCGAAGCGGTGATTATCATAATCGTAATAAGCGTGTCGTTCACACCAGTCAGTTCGACCGTGAACAGCAAATGGGAAGTTATTGTCCAGCATATAGCGCACACGCGGATCACGCGGGGACGTATTGTTGAGGATTATACCGTCGGCCGCGCGGGTCTCCACCAAATACCGAGTCTCGCGCAGAGCATCCTCCTCATCGAAGTAATAACTGGTATTTAAGTGATAACCGGACCCTTTCAGCCGTTCAGCAATCGCCTCAAGTAGTCGCGTTTGATAGTTCGACATGTTTCGCTCTATCGGAAAAAGCACGCTGATAACGTTCGTTTTGCCGGTTCGTAGACGCACTCCCGCTCTATCTGGCACATAGCCAAGCTCATCCGCTTTCTGCTTCACGCGTCGGCGCGTCTCAGCTTTAATTGCAGGATCATCGCGCATGGCTCTTGATACGGTAGTGACTGCGACGCCTAGTTCGAGTGCGATACTCTTGAGTGTTGCTCGTGCCATCTTATTTCGATCTAGTGAACTTCTTTCCCAACAAAGTTAAAACGTTGCAACATTTTTTGCAACGTTATAAATTCACACCTTCAAAACGTGATGCCAATCCAACAGGTAGCTAATATGTCAACCGAATCAAGCCGCGCCGAACAACTTGTCGATCAACTCTCCCTAGAGGAGCAGGTCAGCCTTCTGTCAGGTGAAGACTTTTGGTCTTTACCGGCTATACCGCGTCTTGGAATAAATAAAATGCGCGTAACAGATGGCCCTAACGGCGCGCGCGGCTCCGGCTCGCTGTTTGGCGGTGTAAGCGCCGCCTGCTTTCCCTGTGGAATTTGTATTGGTGCAACCTGGAACCCAGAACTCACCGAAGAGATCGGCTCAGCGATCGCGCAAGAGGTAAAGTCCAAAGGCGCACACCTTTCACTGGGACCAACGGTAAACGTGCACCGCAGCTGTACAAATGGCCGAAATTTTGAATGTTATTCAGAGGATCCAGAGCTAGCATCGTCGCTGACAACAGCTTATATCAAGGGACTGCAAAAAGAGGGTATCGGATCTGCTGTGAAACATTTTGCTGGAAATGAGAGCGAAATTGAGCGGACTACCATCGATTCCATCGTTGATGAACGGACATTGCGCGAAATCTACTTACGCCCATTTGAAGACGCTGTTAAGAAAGCTGGCACATGGTCGATGATGTCGTCCTATAACAAGTTGAACGGGACGTACACAGCCGAAAATCGCTGGCTCTTGACTCAAGTTCTACGAGAAGAGTGGGGATTTGACGGTGCACTCACCTCTGACTGGTTCGGCTCACGCTCAACCTCTCCAACAATTAATGCTGGCCTCAATATGGAGATGCCAGGTCCAGTCCGTGATCGTGGCCAGAAGTTGATCAATGCAGTCGACTCAGGAGAGGTTACTCGAGATCAAGTGAGGGCCTTAGCACTCGACGTTCTGCGCTTAATGGAGCGCGTCGGTTCGCTAGATGACAATCGCCCATTTCAAGAGCACGCAGACGACCTCCCCGAACATCGCGCGTTGATTCGGAAAGCGGGTGCGGAAGGTATGGTGCTGTTAAAAAACGAACGCAATCTGCTGCCACTCAAAGCAGAGAGCGCGGGAAAAGTAGCCGTCATCGGCCCCAATGCGAAGGTAGCCCGCATTATGGGCGGCGGTTCTGCACAGCTTAACCCGCACTATGCAGTGACCCCATTAGAGGGCCTTGAAGCTCGGATAGGGAGTTCCAAACTAACCTTCTCCGAGGGGTGCAGCAATTATCGATTTGAACCGTTGTACGAAGGTGAGCTGCAAGTTGAGTTTTTTGCTAACCGACAATTATCCGGCGAACCTGTGCACACCGAAACGATGACAGATGGTGTTGCCTTCTGGATACCTCCCTTCGGCGGCAATAAAGTTGAAGTTGGTAACTTCTCCGCAAGGGTCTCAGCCAAATACACAGCTGATAGTTCCGGCACGCACCACCTCGGGTTTCATTGTGCCGGGCTCGCTAGGGTCTTTCTAAATGATCAGCTTATTCTTGATTTAACAGACAACTGGCAGAAAGGCCGCACCTTCTTCGAAGAGGGGTGTGACGAGCAGACGGTTGCAGTAGAGCTAGAGGCAGGCAACGAGTACAAAATTCATTTCGACTTCATGAGCCGCGAGAGCGATAACCTCACACTCTCAGCGTGGCGCCTGGGTATATCGAAGCCGCTCGGTGATATCGAGCTTCAAGCTGCAATTGAAGCTGCAACTCAAGCCGATACAGTTATTCTTTTTGTGGGGCGGTCTGGAGAGTGGGACACTGAAGGTAGTGATCTGGAAAATATTACCCTTCCCGGGCGCCAGGATGAGTTAATCAGCAAAATACTTGAGGTAAATTCAAACACAATCGTTGTGCTTCAAACGGGTGGCCCCATCGAAATGCCATGGATCGATCAGGCCCCGGCCGTTGTGCAGGCCTGGTACCCTGGTCAGGAGTGCGGTAACGCGATTGCCGATGTCCTCTTTGGCGATGCAGAACCAACCGGCCGCCTGCCTCAGAGCTTCCCCGTAAAATGGAGCGACAACCCAACAGCTATGGGTGATGACCTGGTCTACCCGGGCAAAGCTGGCCGTGTCGAGTACCGCGAAAAGCTCAATATCGGTTACCGCCACTACGATACGACCGGTGTGAAGCCACTCTTCCCTTTCGGTTTTGGCTTGGGCTACACCGAGTTTTCGCTGAGCGACCTCAACGCAGAAACCAATGTTGACGGCGGCGTCTCAGCTAGCGTCAACGTGACCAACACCGGTGCAAACCGCGGTACTGCCGTAGTGCAGCTCTACACCTCAGAGCTGAACAGCAAGGTTGAGCGTCCGGTTAAGGAGTTGAAGCAGTTTAACAAACTCACACTGGAGGCTGGCGAGAGCGCGGTTGTAGAGTTTGAACTGGGTCTGCGCGACTTCGCCTACTGCGATGTCGATGCCAAAGGCTGGCGTGTAGACGCGGGTACCTTCCGTCTCAGCGCTGGATTCAATGCTGAGCAGATTGAACAGACCTGCGACGTTGAACTGACCGATCAGTTCACCGGTTACTGAGACAGACCACCCTGTAGGAGCGCGGCTATGCTGCGCGATCGCGCATAAAGTGCGCTCCTACAGGGTCAGGTCGAGAGATAGCGCTTTGCGCTACATCGCTCCTACAGGAATTTGGATTTGTTGGTGACTACGACGTTAAATGAGATAGAGAGTCTTGGCTGATCAGCCATATTGGGGTGTACAAAGTGATGTAGAAAAGCAGGCCAGAGCAGGAGTTCGCCGGCTTCAGGTAGACGCCGATACTCTGGGTCGAATTGACCATCGTTTCTCAGCGCGCTCATATTGGCCGTACCGCGAGGGTCAAAAAAACTGATACAGCCAGGGTTCAGATCATCGCGGGCAGATCCCGATTCTGGTTGAGTAGGCACATCCAGATAGTAGGTACCAGACAACCAAGAGTGCGGATGATTATGTAGGTTATGGTAATCGCCTTTAGCGTTTACATTAGCCCAGGCCTGTACCGAAACCTCTGGCATCTTCTCCATCCCCGTCTCGACTGTATAATCAGCGATCGCACGCATTACGCACTGCTGCAGCCAGCCTATGGCAGGATGATTTAATTCGAATAGGTTTTGATTGAGATAGTTAGTAGTAAGCTGATTATGCTGGGCATTGGCTTGCAGCACCAAAGCGGATAGAACAGGATTAGCCGCATCATAGCCCGGCAAGCGGATCGCCATAAACAGTGTCGGCCAAAGGCGCTGAAATTCAGCTTGGCCATCAACGCGCTGCATCAGGCGAGCTTAATCCGATAATGAATAACACCGCGATCGGACTCTTCAATCGAAAGCAGCTCATGTCCTACAAGCTCACAGAGGGATAACAGATCTCTACGGCCACTGGGATCATCAGTAAGGAAATCTACCTCCGTACCACTCGCAAGGCCGGCGGTGCGCTTCTTTAGGCGGAGAATGGGTAGAGGGCAAAGCAGGCCGACAGCGTCAACCTGCATCACCTCAGCCTGCTCAGTTAAGTCGTACGCTGCTTGCACTGCTGCCTCGCTCTGCAGACGACCAACCAAACTCACTTAGCACCGATGGCGCCGCAAAGGCGATCACCAGTGCAATCACGAAAGCAGAGATCATAGCCTTCATGATGGACCTCCTTTACCCTGCCCTATACCTTGTTTGGCCTCGACTTCAGCAACCCAAAGGTCATGGTGCTGACGCGCCCACTCAAGATCCACCTGGCCATTACCCATAGCATCAAACGCGCCCTCCATACCGACAGAACCGATATAGATGTGCGCAATGATCGCCAGCATCATGACGAATGCCACAATGGAGTGCCAAATGTTGGCGTACTGCATCTCTTCATGCGGCAGGAGCACCGTAGGTAGATCAGTACCAGCCACTGAATTGATTAGCGCAAAAGTTTTGGCGAACATCGGCAGCTCGAATGGGAATAGCAGAGACAAACCCGACAGCGATACCGAGAAGCCCAGCAACATGACGGTCCAGAAAATGATCTTCTGACCGGCATTGAACTTCTTAGCCGACGGGTGGGATTTAGTAAAAATACCGCCGCCCGCCAATAGCCATTTGATATCAAGTTTATTCGGAATGTTGTGAGCCACCCACATAACAAAGGTCATTGCCAGCGCGATCATGAAGGCCCAGGCGATGTTGTTGTGAATAAACTTGGAGCCCGCCGCCAATGTTGCGAAGGCTTCTGGCCCCATGACCGGTATGAGGAACTTACGCCCCATTAACGTCAACAATCCAGTGATGCCCAGTGCAATAAAAGAGCCGGCCAACAGCCAGTGTCCGAAACGTTCAATCGCTTTGAAGCGCTCGATCGTTGTGCCAGCAGGACCGCCATCGATCATGATTCGGCCACGGACGAAGTAGAAAATAATCAATAGACTGATGATACCCAGCAGAGCACCACCGCCGTAAGTGATGACTGGCCCCTCTCGCAGCTTGTACCAGGGCATACCTGCATCCTGGATCAGGACTGCGGCTGCCGGTCCACGCTGCTGCAGCGACGGGTCGATCTCGTTGTAACGAATTGCGCGATAAACCTCAGAATCTGAGGTGCCGCCATTAGTACCGAGCTGTTCAGTAATCGGCTTAGCTCGGCTCGGATCACCGATGTTCTCGGATCTGAAGCGCTCATCAACATTCAACTGCGCCTGACGCGCCATAATGTCTTCCAGTGTCTGAGCACCGCCAGTTGACGTGCGATCAACGACCGGAGCCGCCTCGTTCGCCCAACTGGTGTTTAACAGTGATGCTACCAAAAGAAAGGCAGCAGTTACCGCTTTGAAGTTCATAAGAGCACTCCAATAGAATTCACTAAATGAAGCAGTTAGAGATAACCCGGGGCCCATAGGCCCCGGCCAAAGCCCAATTAGGCTTTCTTCTCGTAGGCTGTGCCCCATCCCCAGGCGCCAGAACCGAAACCACGGTTAATGACACGCTGACGATAGATGTCTGCTACGTCGTTGCCGTCACCGGCCAACAACGCTTTGGTCGAACACATCTCCGCACAGATAGGCAATTTGCCTTCTGCAATACGGTTACGTCCGTACTTAGCAAACTCCACAGTTGAGTTGTCCTCTTCCGGACCACCTGCACAGAATGTGCACTTATCCATCTTGCCTCGGCTACCGAAGTTACCCGCTTGCGGGAACTGAGGTGCGCCGAATGGGCAAGCATAGAAGCAGTAGCCACATCCGATACAGAGATCTTTAGAGTGCAACACCACACCGTCGTCTGTCTGGTAGAAACAATCCACTGGGCAGACTGCCATACAAGGCGCGTCTGAACAGTGCATACATGCTACCGAGATCGAACGCTCGCCTGGCTTACCATCTTCGATGGTTACCACGCGACGGCGGTTGATGCCCCAAGGGACCTCATGCTCGTTTTTACAAGCCGTGACGCAAGCATTACATTCGATGCAGCGTTCGGCGTCGCAAAGGAACTTTGCGCGTGCTTGTCCTTCAAGTGCCATCTTCTACACCTCCTCTTATGCTGGCTCAATCGCACATAGGGTCGCCTTGGTTTCCTGCATTTGGGTAACCGAGTCATAACCGTATGTTTGAATGGTGTTGGATGATTCACCCAAAACGAATGGGTCGGCACCCGCTGGGTATTTCGACCGCAGGTCTTTACCCTCTAGGTGACCACCGAAGTGGAACGGCATGAAGGCTACGCCCTCACCGACACGTTCGGTTACCATCGCTTTGACCTTGATGCGACCGCCCTCCGGACCAGAGACCCAAACGTCGTTGCCATCACGTATGTTCAGGTTATTCGCATCACGCGGGTTCACCTCTATGAACATATCCTGCTGCAACTCTGCTAGCCAAGGGTTCGAACGGGTCTCTTCACCACCGCCCTCGTACTCAACCAGTCGACCGGAGGTCAGAATGATTGGGAACTCTTTACTGAAGTCGTTCTTCTGAATTGACTCGTAAAGAGTCGGAACGCGCCAGAAGCTCTTATCAGCGTAGGTTGGGTAATCTTCAACCAGATCACGTCGAGTGGTGTACAACGGCTCACGATGAAGCGGTATTGGGTCTGGGAAGTTCCAGACGATCGCACGCGCTTTCGCGTTACCAAATGGTGCACACTCATGCTTGATAGCTACACGCTGGATACCGCCGGAGAGGTCGACTTTCCAGTTGGTCTTAGGACCCGCTACTGCATCGATCGCCGCCCGCTCGTCTGCAGTGAGATCTTTATCCCAACCCAAGTCCATCAGCATCTGCATCGTAAACTCTGGGTAACCATCTTTGATTTCCGAGTTCTTCGAGTAGACACCATCAGCCAGCAGGCTTTCACCATCACGCTCTACACCGAAACGTGCACGGAAGGTGAGACCACCTTCAGACACAGGCAACGACATATCGTAGAGGTTAGGTGTACCCGGGTGGTTCATCTCAGGTGTACCCCAGCAAGGCCATGGCATACCGTAGACATCACCGTCACAAGGTCCACCCACTGCTCGCAGTGTGGTCTTGTCGAAGTGGTGCTGGTACTGCATGTGCTTCTTGATACGCTCTGGAGACTGACCGGTGTAGCCGATCGTCCACATACCACGGTTAAACTCGCGAGTAATGTCCTCGGTGTTCGGGATATCGCCTTCGAGCTTGATATTGCGGAAGAAACGGTCGGTGAATCCGAACTTATCAGCGAAGAGTTTCATGATCTCGTGATCGACTTTAGAGTCGAACAACGGTTCCACGATTTTCTCGCGCCACTGCAGTGAGCGGTTAGATGCTGTTACTGAACCTGCATTCTCGAACTGGGTTGTCGAAGGCAAGAGGTAAGCACCATCTTTACGGTCATGCAGTACTGCAGAGACAGTTGGGAATGGGTCAACTACAACAAGAATGTCGAGTTTCTCCATCGCCTCTTTCATCTCTAGCATACGCGTCTGTGAGTTCGGAGCGTGACCCCAAAGCACCATTGCGCGTGTGTTATCAGGCTGATCCAGGTTCTCTTTCGTCTCCAGGATACCGTCGATCCAACGAGATACAGGGATACCCTTCTCGTTCATCATCGGACGAGACTTTCCGTCTTTATCCAGTGTAGCGAAGCGACCTTTCAGCCAATCGAGATCCTCTTCCCATACACGCGCCCAGTGAGCCCAAGAGCCCGCTGCCAGACCGTAGTAACCTGGCAGTGTATCTGCCAGAACACCCAGGTCAGTTGCGCCCTGTACGTTACAGTGACCACGGAAGATGTTGGTACCACCGCCCGCAACACCCATGTTGCCCAGCGCCAGCTGGAGCACACAGTATGCACGTGTGTTGTTGTTACCGTTGGTGTGCTGAGTACCACCCATACACCAGATAACTGTACCTGGACGGTTGTTCGCCAAAGTGCGAGCAACACGCTCGAGCTGCGCACCCGGAGTACCGGTTACACGCTCAACCTCTGCAGGGTTCCAGCGCTTAACCTCTTCACGGATGTCATCCATGCCGTAGACACGAGTACGGATGAACTCTTTATCTTCCCAGCCGTTCTCAAAGATGTGCCAGAGAATACCCCAGATCAACGCAACGTCTGAGCCGGGACGGAAACGCACGTACTCGTCAGCATGGGCTGCGGTACGGGTGAATCGTGGGTCACATACGATCACAGGTGCGTTGTTCTCTTCTTTCGCTTTGAGGATGTGCAGCAGAGACACTGGGTGCGCTTCAGCTGGGTTACCCCCGATCAGGAAGATCGCTTTCGACTTGTGAATATCGTTGTAGGAGTTGGTCATCGCACCGTAACCCCAGGTATTCGCTACACCTGCCACCGTAGTTGAGTGACAGATACGAGCCTGGTGATCGATATTGTTTGTACCCCAGTAGGCTGCAAACTTACGGTACAGGTAGGCTTGTTCGTTCGAGAACTTCGCACTACCAAGCCAGTAGACAGAGTCAGGACCGCTCTCTTCACGGATCTGCAACATTTTGTCACCGATCTCGTTGATCGCTTGATCCCAAGAGATCTTCTGCCACTCACCGTTGACCATTTTCATCGGATGTTTGAGACGGCGTTCGTTGTGAGCATGCTCACGAACAGCAGCACCTTTGGCACAGTGTGCGCCTAGGTTGAATGGGCTATCCCAGCCAGGTTCCTGGCCAGTCCAAACACCATTCTGTACTTCTGCTTCAACGGTACAACCCACTGAACAGTGTGTACATACCGACTTCTTACGTACTACCTCACCACCCGCATCGGATGGTGTAGCAGCTTGTACTCGCGAAGAGCCGAGAGACAAGGTTGCTAACCCGCCTACTGCCACACCGGATGCCGCCAAGAATGATCGACGATCCAATGTTTTGGCCGCAAGCGATGATAGTAAAGATCCCGCACGGGAGCCTTTCGCTACCCCATTCGTTTTCTTTCTTAACATGCCTATTACCTCATGTTTTTATTTTTCTCGTTCGTCAAAAAAAATTCACCCCGTGGGCATCACGCAACCGCGGGGATCAAAATTTCTTCAGAAGCGAGCCGATTCCAGATACTTGCGTGTGTGCTCAGTGTCACGTAGGCCACGACTCTTAGGGACGCCATCTGCGGCGGCCTGAGCGGCGGCTTTCGGTGCAACTGCCACAGCAACAGCAGCAGGGGCTGCAGTTACTGCCAACCGCAAAAAGCGGCGACGGCTGTTTTCACGCGTTTGGTTCTCCATGGAACACCTCCACCTGATTTAAAGGACTCGAAAGTCCCGGTTATTGAATTGCAAAAGCCTGAGCCTCTACCGCCATGAAGGCTTTCCCGAGGGAGCCTACAGGGGCATAGAACACAGCATTTTGCGCTTCTTCTAAGTCAGCGAAAAAGAGCTCAGCCCACTTCCCTAAGTGGGCGTCGAAAAACGCTTTCTGCGATGCAAGATCGCCATCGCAGGCAAACTCATCGGTGATGATCCCGGCCATGATTTCGCACAGAGTGCCCATGTGGTCCTCTGGCTCTTTCACGTCCTCGTTTGCCTGAATACCGCGGCGCATCAAATCGGTACGCAGATCTGCTAGGGGTTTTTCATTGAGGAAACCGGTTAGGTAGTAACTGGCATAAGGCAGAAGTTCGCCGCGCCCTAGACCTATGAAAAGATTGTTGAATTCGCGCTCAGCGTTGGATGAGTTGGTTCTCGCCGCGAGTTTGGCAAGGTTCTGACTTGCTTGGCCGACGGGTGTCTCATCGCCGCTAACTGTTGCAAGCCCTGCCAAGAGTTCGGCAGACGGGGGTGCGCTGAGCAGACTGCCCAGCAACTGATATAGCTGCGCGCGGGCTCGATCTTCAGGGGTGATAGATCGAGGGCACTGTTTTTCCGCACTATTTTCCAAGGTGTTTTCCTTTTAATTGTTCTTGGTAAGGCGTTTTTACGTCTTGTTTCAAACGGCGCTAAGCATCCTGCACAGCGGCTTTCAATCCTTTAACTAAAACTCATTCTCGGCCGGTATCGAGTCGCTGGGATCTCCGGTTGCTGCACCTCTTCTGACCTCTGGGAACTCTCCTTGTCCTCGCGTTCAAAAGAGTCTTCGGTTATCTGCGCCGCGTCTTGAGTCAGCATTTCAGGCTCAGATGCGGCTGCTTGAATCTGCGGCTCAACCGGAATGCTTACGTCGACCTCAAAATTCTGGATCTCATTCTGGGATTGAGCCGCTAGCTCGTCTAACTTCTCTTGCGCTCTCTGGGCTTTGTCAAACATCCCTTTGCCAACCTGATAGAGTGTCTTCACACCCTCAGCACCGGTGGTCACGGCATTAAAGTCCTCGTCGTAGTCATTCAGACCATCGAGTACAGCCAACACCGGATTAGAACGCCACAGCGACCGTAAAGCACGACGCCTGAGCGCCTCCGGGATTTCGGTTCGCATGAACCCTTTGATATCCATACCGAGCTCAGACACATCTGGATTGGGCAGCTCATATTTCGCCAGAATCTCCTCGTCGCTAAGCGTCTCATTGACGGCAAGCTCGCGCTCCTCCTCGGAAAGCTCCTCAGAGAGTTCTTCTTTCGACTCCACCGCCGTTTGTTCGGCTAACTGCTCCTCCTGACGCGCCTCAGACTTGCGACGCGACCAGCGCTCAAATCGAGACTCAGCCATCAGTGCACACTCGCCTTTTTGATCGTGGTAGGTGCCCGGTAGACGTCACTCTCCTGACGAATACGCACATCACCTTTGCCATCCTCGATACCATCCACCTTCTGTTTATCACGACGGCGTTTTTTAAATGGCTCCTCGATGTAGTGCATATCGATAAACTCCTTGATCCACGCCGCCAAAGAGTCAGGCATCGGCACGGCTTCAACGATGCTTTCACCGCTGTCCAAGGCATCTTGCGCTTCGTATGCACTCGCAGTGATAGCACTGAGGAAATAATCAGAAGGGGATTGGCCACTTTCGTCTCGGTCGAGAACCACCCAGAGAGAAGGGACAGCCATGTTAAGAGAGACAAGGTAGGCTTCTACGTCAGCGCGGAACAGCTCCAGCGTTACCGTGCCTGCGTGATAGTCAACGACATCACCCTCGCGCACCAGCTCTTTCCAGAACGCATCTGTGGCGCCTGGTATGACCGCTACCGGCTTCCAAATATGCTTGGCCCAGCGCGTCACGCCGGGGCTACAACGCACAACTGCGCCGACAGGAAGCTCTCGTCTCCAACTATCAGTACGACCGCTCATGGCTATTCTCTTGTTGTTCTATCCGAATTCGCGAACCTACGCTAATCTACTTAATATAGACGTTCGTAGATCACTTTGGTAATAACAGAGTGTCCGCATTGCGAAATGCAGAATAAGTAGACCTAATAACAACACGAGTCTCTCCCTGATGGCGACCAACAAAACCCTGCTGCTGTGCAGCTGCGACAAAACTCAATCTATTGATATCAATGCATTAAAAGCCGCTGCGAAGGCTGACGAAGCTGTCAAAGTCGATCAATTGTGCACAAACGAACTCGGCGTCGCAGTGCAGCATTTGAATGGTGAGAGCGAGGTTCTAATAGCTTGCGGGCAGCAAGCAGCTCTGTTCGAGCGACTGTCTGACGAGATAGAGCAAAATGCTGGACGAGTGGCACCACTCGATTTTATTGATTTACGTGATCGCGCTGGCTGGGCGCCCAAAGGCGCGAAGTCAAAACGCGTCACGGCCAAGCAATCAGGACTGCTCGCTGCATCACAACTCGCTAACCCGATCGTGCCGCTTAAAAACATTGTTTCCGACGGAGTCTGCTGCATAGTTGGCCCCACAGAGCAGTGCATACGGATGGCCGAGCTGGTTCAGGACGATCTTGGGGTCACTTGTGTTGTGACTGACTCAGGCCCAATCGCACTGCCGTCATCGCGTTACGATGTCGCCAAGGGTCAATTAAAATCGGCCAAAGGTGCCCTCGGCTGCTTCGAGCTTGAGTTTACCAACCTTCAAACGTTGAGCCATCCTGGCCGCGGTACACCCAGCTTCTCCGCTCCAAACCCGTCTGCCAGCAGCAGTTGTGACGTATTCATAGACCTGCGCGGCACAGAACCAGCCTTCCCTAGTTACAAAAAACGTAACGGCTACTTTTGGGCAGATCCCGCCAAAGACGGCGAACTAGAACGCATCGCTTTGGTCGCTCGCGAGCGGGTGGGCGAGTTTGAGAAGAGCGTCTACTACAAGCTGGACACTAATCTGTGTGCACACTCGCGCGCATCCAAGGTTGGCTGCACACGCTGCTTGGATGTGTGCCCAACCGAAGCGATCTACTCGGCTGGCGACTTTGTGCAGATCGACTCGAATATCTGTGCTGGCTGCGGCACCTGCGCATCAGTCTGCCCTACATCCGCCATCGATATGAATGAGTCGCCCTTCGAGTCTATTACCAAAGCGCTGTCACTGATGGCGAAGACCTACACCGAACAGACCAAAGAGGCGCCACGACTACTGGTGCACACTGCGCAATTGGGTTACGAGTCCATAGCTAAACACGCGCGTCAAGCAGAGGGCTTGGCCGATGATTTGATCCCTTTTGCGATCGAACATACCGACCGTTTCGGACACGCCGAAATGCTAGCTGCTTTGGGCGCTGGCTTTTCTGAAGTACTGATACTTCCAGATAGCGCTGAAGATGCTGCGGTTTTGCAACCACAGCTGGAGTTGACACATGCGATGCTAACGGGTGCCTCGTCGCAAGCAGAGCGAGTAAAACTGATCGGTGTCGAGCAGTTGAGCTCGGCGGCAACGCACACTGTAGCTGCCTGCGATCCTGTCCTGCTTCTCGGCGGTCGACGTGATATCACTCGAGTTACCGCAGCTGCAATTACAACCAAAGCAGGTGGCTCAACCGAACAGGCTATAGCGTTGCCAGCAGGCGCGCCCTACGGTGCGATCGAGATCAATTCCGATAAGTGTACGCTCTGTCTAGCCTGTGTTTCGCTCTGCCCAACCGGAGCACTGGCCGACCACCCCGACCGTCCAGAGGTGCAGTTTACCGAAAATGCCTGTGTACAATGTGGTGTCTGTGAGAGCACTTGTCCGGAAACCGCTATCCAACTTATCCCTCAACTGGAGCTGAGCAAAAGTGCGCTTGAGAAGCGTGCGCTACATGGTGAGGACCCGTTCGAATGTATCAGCTGTGGCAAACCCTTTGGCGTTGCCAGTACGATCAATCGAATCGTGGAGAAGCTGGAGGGCAACCACTGGATGTACACCAATACCGATAATTTGCAGTTAGTGAAGATGTGTGATGACTGCCGCGTGAAAGCACAATACCATGGAGAGAGCTCTCCTATGGCAATGGGCGAGCGACCAAGAGTCCGCACCACTGATGACTATCTCGACAGCTAAGAAGAATAATGGAATAGAACATGGAACAATTTGTAGACGTAGGCGCCAACCCAAATATTATCGGCACTGATGCGCCACGCCCGCAGGATAAGAATCCGTCCGGTATCGATCGCATAATCGCCATCGCATCGGGCAAAGGCGGTGTAGGCAAGTCAACGGTTTCAGCCAACCTAGCGGTGTCACTTGCCGCCAAAGGCTTAAAGGTGGGTCTGCTAGACGCCGACGTGTATGGCCCTAGCCAACCCCGTATGCTGGGCGTATCCGGGCGTCCTTCAAGTCCAGACGGTCAGACCATTCTGCCGCTGCGAAACCACGGCGTAACCTTGATGTCACTCGGTCTAATGATGCCGGAGGATGAAGCAATTATCTGGCGTGGACCTATGCTGATGGGTGCACTTGAGCAGATGATGAACCAGGTTGAGTGGGGCAAGCTCGATGTACTCCTAGTTGACCTACCACCAGGCACCGGTGACGTGCAGATGACGCTCAGTCAGAAGTTCTTTGTAGCGGGTGCAGTCGTTGTCTCTACACCCCAAGACATTGCTCTGCTGGATGCACGCAAGGGCATCGATATGTTCAAACGCATGGAGGTACCCCTCTTCGGCCTGATCGAAAACATGGCCTCTTTTGTCTGCGATGGCTGTGGCAAAGAGCACCATCCCTTCGGCTCTGGCGGTGCACGCGCCGAGGCAGAGAAGATTGGCGCGCCCTTCTTGGGCGAAATTCCTCTGGATTTGGATATCCGTATCGGTGCAGACGGCGGCGTACCCATCGTCGTCTCTAAACCCGACAGCCCACAAGCTCAGGCTTTTAGTCGCATTGCTGATCAGATTATTAACTCTGAGGTCTACGCCCAGGCGGTTCTATGACACAGACACCCCAATTTCCACCGCTCTTTAACGGTGAAAAAGTACCAAAGCACACTGACCCTTTTGACAAGGCGGTCAGCCGTGCGGTTGCTGGTATCGATTCAGGAACCATATTCTACTCTGAGGATAGCGACACACTAAGGGCAGCCTTAGTACTTGCGCCAGAAACCCCTCTAGAAGAGTCCATACAAGCAGTGTATGTGGCTCAAATCGGCCTTGCAGAGAGTTTAGGCGCTCTGGCCCCGCCCGAAGTGCCTGTGCATTTCGAGTGGCCTGACCGCATCAAAGTGAACGGCGCGGCGTGCGGTCGAGTTCGCTATGCCGCAGAGACCATGGACCCGGGCCAGATACCTAACTGGTTGGTGATTGGAATTGAGGTCGCGTTCATACCTGAAACGGATGATCCCGGCGCTAATCCTCACCAGACATGCCTCTACGAAGAGGGATGCGGCGAGATAGAACCTATGGCGCTATTGGAGAGCTGGTCGAAACACACGTTGTTGTGGCTTACCTACTTTCTGGATAGCGGTTTCGACCGGATCCACAACGAATGGCGGCCCCGCTGCGACAGCCTCGGCAAAGAGATTGAAGCGCCGATGGAAGGGCTGTTTGTCGGATTGGACGAGAAGGGACGGATGTTGTTACGCCAAGGCGTAATGACGGAAACACTGAGCCTGATTAACTACGCGGAGCACCAATGAAGTTAGCTCGAACTGTACGCTTAGACATCTCCGATCAGAATGTGTTTGACCAGCCTGCCGAAAGCGGTGAGTGGGCTATTTCGGGCGGTTTTGAGTTCTCTAACTGGAGCGAAGTCGATCTCAAAGGTAAAGCCAAACAGGCATTTAGCAATGGCTGGTATAGCGTGGAGTCTGGCGGCCGAGCCAGCTTCGTCAGCGTATGCGCCATTACAGAGGCGGAACTAGACGCCGTAAAAAGACAGCTCGCTCAGACCTTTGTAGAGATCTATGGTGCACCAAGCATTGAAGCAGCCATGCCGGTAGCGATCGATGAAGTTGAGCAGATGCAGGCTATGTGTGAGGATTTCGAGGACAACACTCTTTTGATGGTGAGCAGGACTCTAACCGATCTAGGCGTAGAGGAGACCTATCGATCCCGCGCACCTCAGGATGCCTCACTCGAAGCCTTTGCGGTGCACGGCAGTTACGACTGAAACTTGAAGTTAAAACGGGCTCTGGTCAGAGCCCAAAACTTGAGTAAGGGATGTAGCGCACTATAACGCCTGGTTCGATCTGCTGAGCTGACTCATCCAGATCGACCAAGCCCTCAGACCAAGCTAATCCGGTCACCCGGCCTGAACCCTCAGAACTAAACACCTCAACCTTGCCATCACGCACTCGCGCGCGCAGCAGCTCTGAACGTCCTAGCTTCTTATTCTTGGTAAAGTTAGCCGGCATCTCAAACCCCTGAGGCTCAAACCACTCACCACCTGAAAGCAAGGCCATCGCAGGCGCAGCAAATCTCAGCGTACACACCCAAGCGGCCACCGGATTGCCGGGCAGACCAACGACAGGCGTCCCTTTGTACATCGCCAGTGCCAACGGCCGGCCAGGCTTCAAAGCGATACGCCAGTTACTGATCTCACCCTCGGCTTTCAGGGTTTTAGAGACGTGATCTTCATCGCCCGCAGAGATACCACCACTGGTCAGAACAATGTCACACTGCTGAGCGCCCCTGTCCAACGCCGCCACAACCTCTTCAGCGCGATCAAGTGCATGGCCCAAATCGACCACTTGGTAACCCAATTGAGCAACCAAGGAGATCAACATCGGCCGGTTCGCATCGTAGATTTGCCAGTCCGTCACTTCAGATCCGACCGGTTTCACCTCATCCCCGGTAGAGAGCACCCCAACTCGAAGCGGCTTGAAGGCATCTACATGGGTTACACCGACACTGGCGAGTACCGAAATATGGGTCGGTGCGAGACGAGTGCCGGCGGTGATAATGGCATCACCGGAGTGAATATCTTCACCCGCCAGGCGTGTGTTAGCGCCCTGTTTCAACGTGCCATTGAGGTGCAATACGCCGTCAATAACCTCACAATCCTCATCCAATACGACAGTGTCGGTACCCGCTGGTACGACTGCACCGGTGAGAATGCGAATTGCATAGCCCTCAGGGACCTCCCCTTGGTAGGGGACCCCTGCCGCACTGCGGCCATCGACCAGTGGCATCTGCGCGGGCACATCCGTGAGTGGACCGGCAAGGGCGTAACCATCAACCGCTGAGTTGGTACTCGGCGGATGAGCGCGTGGAGCAACAACATCCTGTGCAAGGATACGGCCATTGGCTTCGGCCAGCGGCACCCCAGCTTGAATTTCAACAACGGGATGGAGTCGCTCTTTTAAGCGCGCCAACGCCTCCTCAACCGGTGTCCAGTTAACACCAGGCGGCAGCGCAAAACAGTCATTACGTAAGGGCTTCATGTGCCTCCTGCACCAGAATAAAGTCGACCATAGATTTGACGTCATTAATATCGAACTCTGGGCCGTCAAAGTCCAGCTTATGGTCGGTCGCCACCGCGATTATATCGGGATCCTGATGAAACAGCGGAGTCTGATCGCAAGTTTGTAGGTGTACTTCAATTTTCGGATGCCGGTGGGATTTCATTCCCTCAACTACGACCCAGTCGCAAGGACTCAGCCGAGTGAGTAGCTCGTCAAGATCTGGCTCGGGCGCACCACGCAGCTCACGCATGATTGCGTAACGCTGACCACTAGCCAGGATCACCTCATTTGCGCCAGCTTCTCTATGCCGATAGCTGTCAGTACCTTTCTGGTCTACATCAACAAAGTGGTGGGCATGTTTGACAGAACTCACGTTGAACCCGCGAGAACTCAACTCATTGATAACAGCAGTGGCTAGAGTTGTTTTGCCACAGTTCTTCCAACCGACTATCCCGATAATCTTCACTTAAGGTGCTGCTCCGCCCGGGCCAGATCCTCTGGCGTATTGATATTAAAGAAGTCGTTCTCGTTGAAGAGTACCAGAGATTCACCCTGAGCTTGCGTCCACTGGCGAATCTTTCTTACCCCTTCCTGCAACGCTTGGCGCAGATCGTCCCTGCAGCTCACTTTCCAGCGCCCAAAAGTCGGTTGAGGCAGGCGCCCACGCTGCGGATCAGGTGTTGCCGCTAGCACAACGGGGGTTGTCTCGGTGCGAAAACGTTGAACGAGGTCTGCAGGAAAATCCGGGGTATCCGCTGCAACGCTAACAATCCATTCATAGCCCTGCTCTGCAGCCCAATCCATACCCGCCAAAACCCCCGCAAGGGGGCCCGGGTAGTCTGATATAGAGTCAGCAACAACCGGTAAACCTAGATCAGCGAAACGCTCCAACTCCCCATTAGCATTGATCACAACCGCATCGACCTGCGGCGAAATTCGCGCGATAACACGTTCAATCAGAGTTTGCCCGTGCAGCTCAAGACGGCCTTTATCGATACCGCCCATACGGGTCGCCTGCCCGCCCGCCAATATAACCGCACACTCAGCCAAGTCGCGCTCCTTTGCGTTGCATTTTGTCGCTCTCGTCGACCACCAAATTAAGATCTTGATCGTAGATCAAGCGGTGCTGACCGCTGAGGCAGGTAAACTTTTTCCCGCGCATTCGGCCAATCAGCGTCAGACCAACCTGGCGGGCTATATCAACACCCCAGGCGGTAAATCCAGAACGGCTAATCAGCGTTGGAATACCCATCAACGCCGTTTTGATGACCATCTCTGAGGTGAGTCGGCCCGTAGTGTAGAGGACTTTATCAGCGGCACTGATGCCGTTCACATGCATCCAACCTGCAATTTTATCAACCGCGTTGTGGCGTCCTACATCCTCCATGTAAGCGAGTACTTCCTCACCCTGACAAAGCGCTGTACCGTGAATAGCTCCGGTCTCCATATAGAGGCTCGGAGTATGGTTCACCTTATAAGAGAGTGCATAGAAGCTACTAGTGTTTACGGGCGTATCCTCGAGCTCCAAACCCTCTAGTCCGGCCATCATGTCGCCAAACACTGTACCTACTGCACACCCCGAGGTGCGGGTTTTCTTCTCGAGTTTCGCCTCAACATTGGTCGGCGCCGCCGTGCGCACCACGGCAACCTCTAGCTCTTCGTCATAGTCGATGGCCGTTATCTCATCAGTCGGCTTGAGCATTCCCTGATTTAGCAGAAAACCAAGCGCAAGGTATTCAGGGTAATCACCAATCGTCATCGCCGTAACGATCTCTTGTGAGTTGAGATAGATTGTCAGCGGGCGTTCTTCAATAACCTTGATTGATTTAGGTTGTCCAAGTTCATCAATACCTTCGACCTCTCGAGAGAGACGCGGATCACTTGGATTTGGGACAGGATTTTTCTGGTTCATAATATTATTGCCAGCTAAGGGGCTAATTAATCGCGGGCGAGGCTGCATATCTCTTTCAATACGTGCAGACCAGCCTCTCTGATCAGCCAAAAGATCTAAACTGCGGTACGCTGAGTCGCTCGACTGTTGTATCCTTAACGCTCTGCTTCAGAGAGTAAACCATGTCAGAGTTTTTAACGACTAAAGAGGTGGCCGATCTACTGCGCATCAAGGAGCGCAAGGTGTATGATCTCGCGGCTCGCAATGCTATCCCCTGCGCCAAAGCCACCGGCAAACTGCTGTTTCCAAAAGCCGAAATTAAGGCTTGGATGCAGGAAAAAGGAATCAATTCCGACACAACGGCTGCACCTGCGGCAGTCGTTCTGGGATCACATGATCCAGTGTTTGAGTGGGCACTCGGTGCATCTGGCTCAGGCATTCCTACGCTATTCAGCGGCAGCTACGATGGCCTGCAGCGTTTCAAAAACCGAGAAGGTATTATCTGCGCAATTCATATTGAGAACGCTGATCAGTCCGGCTGGAACTCTGAGATAGTCAATCAAGAGCTCGCAAACAGTCAGAGTGTGTTAGTGCACTGGGCTCGGCGCGAGCGCGGCTTGATCGTTAAACCGGGTGCAGAGATTTCCGGCTTCACTGATTTAGCTGACAAACGGCTGGTGGCGCGTCAGTCAGGTACCGGCTCCCAAACCGCCTTCCTATCACGCGCTGAGCAAGCGGGACTGAGTCCGCAAGCGCTCAATTTTACCCGCGAAGCGCAAACAGAAACGGAAGCGGCACTTGCCATACTCGAAGATCAAGCGGATGTTGCGTTCGGACTACGCTGTTTTGCCGAACGCTATCGTCTCGACTTCGTACCGATCTGTATCGAGTCCTACGATTTGGTGATAGACCGCCACGCTTATTTCGAGCCAGCTATACAGTCTTTACTGGGTTTCACAAGAACATCCGCCTTCGCTGCAGAGGCCAACCGCTACGTCGGTTACGACGTAACCCAGACCGGTAAAGTGCTCTTTAACGGAACCCGTTAGAGCTCAGTTCGCGTTTGGGAAAAATAGCTGATTCCCTGCCACTTTGTAGCTGGCAATCGCACTCTGCCCCTTGTCCGAAACCAACCAATCGATAAATTGCTGTCCGCCTTCAACATTAACATTGGGGCACTTCTGAGGGTTCACCAGTATTACACCGTATTGATTAAACAGTCGCGTATCACCCTCTACGTGAATCTGGAAGTCATCTTTGTTGCCAAACTTGGTCCAGGTAGCGCGGTCTGTCATCGCGTACGCTCCCATGCCTACTGCGATATTAAGGGTAGCGCCCATACCCGAGCCCGTCTCACGGTACCAAGTACCAGAGCTCGCTTCAGGATTTACACTGGTTGCTTTCCACAGACGCAGTTCAGCCTTATGCGTACCGGAGTCGTCACCACGTGAGGCAAAAAGCGCCTTAGCAGCGGCGATCTTCTCTAGGGATTGCGACACTGAATTAGAACCGTGCACACCTGCGGGGTCTGCCTTGGGGCCGACCACAACAAAATCGTTGTACATCAGATCAGAGCGACTAACACCGTAACCGGCTGCAACAAACTTCTCTTCTGATGCTTTGGCATGAACGAGCAGCACATCCCCATCACAACGTTCAGCATTCTTGATCGCCTGCCCCGTGCCGACGGCGACAACGTTAACTTTGACACCCGTATCAGCCTCTACCATCGGCAAAAGATGGTCATACAGTCCTGAGTTTTTGGTTGAAGTAGTCGACTGTACAATGATTGAGTCAGCAAGAGCGATGCCACTGAATAGCGACGCAGCCAGTAGCGCTGTTGCAAAGGGTAGAGCGTTTGGGCTTTTCATTGAGGGTTTTCCTTCTTGTATTTCCCGGGTCGTTAAATCAGCAGTTCACCCGCGAGATAGGCCTGCGCCTCCCGCGAAGCTGGCTGATGAAAGAATGTTTGAGCGCTCGTATGCTCGGTAATTTTTCCTTGATGCATAAACACCACATCGGACGCTAAACGTTTCGCCTGGCCGATATCATGAGAGACGAAGATAACTTTGACGCCCGCCGCAGATGCCTGCTGAATCAGACGCTCAATAATCAAAACGGAGCCAGGATCCAAACTCGCAGTCGGCTCATCTAACAACAGTATCCTCGGCTGTGTCAGCAGAGCACGCGCCAGCGCCAGACGCTGCTGCTCGCCACCCGAGAGCCGGCGTGCTGGCTGCTTTGCCTTCTCACTCAAGTGCACCTCGCGCAGTAGCGCATTGATCTGGGCAGTTGACGTGCCCTCAGGAGCGGCGAACTGCATGTTTTGCTCAACGGTACGACGCAACAGTGTAGGCTTCTGGAACACCATCGCCTGCTCGCCCTGAGCTTCTCGCAGCGAACGACCGGTAAACTCAATCACACCTTCAGCCGGTAAAAGACCATGTAGGGAGCGCAAGAAGAGGCTTTTGCCCGCACCATTGGCACCCATCATCATGGTAACGCCAGGCTCATAGCAATTAAGGTCCAGCCCTCGCAGCAACTCCTGTCCGCTCAATGTAAGACGCAGTGAACGTACCGAAAGCACAGGTTCATTTAGGTTAGAGGCGAGTGGCTGAGGATTAAACATAGGCGTTCCTCTGGGCGAAAGTCCGAACTAGCATCACTGCGGCATTCACTAACAGCGCCATCGTCACCAAAATAATCCCCAGCGCCAACGCCAACGCGAGTTCGCCTTTGGCTGTCTCCAGCGCGATGGCCGTCGTCATGACACGTGTTAAGTGATCGATATTGCCGCCCACTATGATCACGGCACCCACCTCAGAAACGGCCCGTCCGAAGCCCGCGAGCACGGCGGTTACAAGCGAGTAACGCGCATCCCAAAGATAGACAGGAATGGCTCTCATTTTCGACACACGAAGACTCTGAAACAGCTCGGAGTACTCAAGGTGCAGATCCTCCATTGTCTGGTGAGCCAAAGAGGCGATGATTGGCGTAATAAGCAGGACCTGCGCAATGACCATGGCAGTAGGAGTGTAAAGTAGCCCGAGTACACCGAGTGGGCCCGAGCGCGACAGCATCAGATAGACCAGCAGCCCAATGACGACCGGCGGCATCGCCATCAAAGAGTTGAGGCAGGTAATTACAATGCGTTTACCCGGGAACTGACTGATAGCCAACAGGGTACCCAAAGGCAACGCCAAGAGCACAGAGATAAGTAGGGCTGTCAGGCTGACCTCGATGGATAACAGCATGATTTCAAAGAGATCAGGGTCCGCCGAACCGATCAGGATAACGGCCTCAGAGAACGCATCAATAAGCATATTTGTGCATTTTTTTCAGAATATGTAATTTTTTCGCATTCTTTACCGTAAACGGATCAATTGCAAGCCGAAGAAAAATCACTAAGATGTAGAGAGAAGAAAAATAAGAGCCCAATATGAAGGCAACCCGAGCACTGACTGAGTCATCCGCCGCCTTTGCCGACCTAGGTACCTTTCTACCTCTGGTCGTTGGCCTCATTGTGCTTGCTGGCGTTGACCCTATTGGTCTGCTATACGGCTTCGGCCTCTTCGCCCTGGGTACCGCCCTCTTCTACAGACGACCTATACCTGTTCAGCCGATGAAAGCGACAGCCGCTATGGCCGTTGCTGGGATGATTGGTACCGAGGTGCTGATTGCTACAGGTATGCTGCTTGGCCTAACGCTGATACTGCTGAGCCAGACTGAACTGACGCTAAAACTTAAACGCCTGATCCCACCAACCATACTGCACGGCATGCGTGCGGCTCTGGCGCTTACACTGATCACCAACGCTTACGGTCTTGGTTTCATATCCCTGTATTGGACCGGCACGCTGTTGCTTCTGCTGGTCGGCCTGCAGTTCACTGCACTGCGTGCGTTTAGCGGACTCTTGATTTTGGCGTTAGGGTGGATGGTTCTGGGCGATTCTGAGATACCGGCAGCAGCCTTAGGCGCAATTAGCCTGCCCGAAATACAGTTCCCTCAAGCAGCAGCCTTCACCTCGGCTCTGGAACTCGCTTATCTGCCACAGCTGGCACTGACGCTTACCAACGCGCTCATACTTACGGCGGTAATTGCGCAGGACTATTTTCCCGATGATAAGCAGCCGGCAACCGAAAAGCGCCTGGCTCTGAGTTCGGGGCTGGCTAACTTCTTACTCGCACCCCTGGGGGCAATACCCATGTGTCACGGCGCAGGTGGACTGGCGGCGCATCATGCGATGGGATCACGCTCGGGATGGTCCATCGCTATCTTCGGCATAACTTGCCTCGTGCTGGCTGCACTGTTTGGCGCGCAGGTCACGCACCTACTGACTGCTGTACCCATGGAAGTTGTAGCTGTGCTGGTGCTATTTGCCAGTTGGCACCTCGCGGAGCCCGCCAAGATTCTCAAGGTAAGACCTTCCTGCAAGCTGATTATTGCCGCTATGACGGTAGTTGCTCTCTGGGGCGGCTTGATGACGGCACTGGTAGTCGGCGTAGCCCTGGAGTGGTCGATCTCCAAGTACACCCAGCGAAGAGCGACTCCGTAGGAGGGATGTACGCCAAAGGCGTATTTCCCGACAAAAAAGCGAAAATGCTTTAACAAGGTAGGAGGGATATTCGCAAAGCGAATGTGCGACAACCGAACAATTATGTCGCGACCCGCCTCCGGCGGATCCCTTATATGGACCCACCCGTTTGTTGCAAGACCGTTTTGGCTCGATAGAAGTAGATTGCACGCTTATATCCGGCCTCTCAGTTTGGGCGTATCCACCCGGGCCATTATGAGATGTGCTCTTGCTGTTCTTATCTCTTACCCGGCTTCTTGGTGAGCCACAGGGATCTTCAGATTTTCAGCAAGTCGATCTTATCTGTCGTGTCTTAACGTTCTGCGCAACTCTTTGGTTGGGTTTAACTCTATTTATCCTGCCTTGGGCAGGCTCCGTACTGCGTTGATTACAACGCTTTGTAATCTCTTTCGTTTACTAAGCAGCTCCAGGCGATACGGGCCAGCTTGTTTGCGATCGCTACCACGATCTTATTTACGTGTTTGCCTGAAGCCCTCAAGCTCTGTGCCCATAAGCCAAGTCGGCTGCTTTCGGGGCATTTCTCTAGTGAGCGGTATGCAGCCCTCGCGCCGTGTACCAGTTGCTTGCGCAACTGTCGATTTCCTCGTTTACTGATCCCCAGTAACACGTCCTTACCACCGCTTGAGTGCTGGGCGGGCACCAAGCCTAACGAGGCGGCTAGGTCGCGACTGCCCCGGTATGATTGACCATTCCCCGCATACGCAACCAGCAGGGTCGATATGACTGGGCCTACACCAGGTATCGTCATCAACCGTTTACAGCGCGCATCAGACCTAGCGATCTTTTCGATCCGTGAGGTGTAGTAATCAACTCGATCATCGCAGCGTAGCCACTCCTCTCTGAGATCGGCAATGATCTCTCTTAAACCGTAACTTAACCCGTTCGAAGCGTCCTCAAGTATCAAAGCGACCTCATAGCGAGTTGCAGCATGTCCACGCTTAACTACGACGCCCTGTTCAGCAAGTAGTCCCCGTATCCGATTACCGATGCGCGTACGGTTGTTAACCGAGTCTTCGCGGACTCGGTGCAGAGCCTGTAGGTCGAGCTGTTCCGTCGTTTTAACAGCTACTACCGGCGCCTGCTCTCGGGACGCTGCCTCCGCAATCGCTGCGGCATCCCGTTTATCATTTTTATTAACCCGCACGTACGCCTTTACGTAGCCAGGCGGGATGATCTTCACATGATGACCATACTGCTTGAATAACTTGGCCCAATAGTGAGAACCGCTGCACGCCTCAATACCAATAATGCACTTGGGTTGTTTAGCTATAAACTTGGCGACCTCAGCGCGCTTGAGCTGACGCGAAAACGTCTGCTTACCACTGCTCGTCATACCGTGAGCTTGAAAAACACTCTTCGCCAGATCGATACCAATAATGCTAGTCTTATTCATGTGGACCCCCTTCTTGGATGCCGTACTTGATTGATTCTCAAAAACCAATCTTGGCACAGAGTGGGTGGGTCCATCTCATTTCTTACAAACGAATCCAAACGCAGCAGAGCTGCGCTCCTAAAGAGAGTTATCGCAAACGCTTGGCGTGCCAGCGCAGGTGGTCTTCCATAAAGCTGGAGATAAAGAAGTAGGAGTGGTCATAACCTGGCTGCATCCGCAGCGTCAGATTAATTCCCGCTTCTTTACACGCATCGGCCAAGAGCCAAGGGCGCAGACCGTCGTTGAGGAAACCATCAGCCTCCCCCTGATCCACCAAGAACTCTGGGAAACGTGCACCATCTTCGATCAGCGCGACACTGTCGTATGCACGCCAGTTGGCTTCATCCGCGCCCAAGTACTCACCCAGCGCACGCTTAGACCAGTCAGCCGTTGATGGCTGCACAATCGGAGCGAACGCAGAGCAGCTCTTGTAGCGATCGGGGTTACGGAGCGCACAAACCAGCGCACCGTGACCGCCCATAGAGTGACCAAACACAGACTGACGCTGGGCATCCAGAGGGTACTCAGCAAACAGCAGCTGTGGCAGCTCTTCGGTTACATAGGAGTACATCTGGTAGTTTGCTGCGTAGGGCTCCTGCGTTGCATCAACGTAAAAGCCTGCTCCCTGCCCCATCTGCCAATCGGATGGATCGAAGCCAGCGATATCCTCGCCGCGTGGACTGGTGTCGGGACAGACCACCGCCACACCCAGCTCAGCGGCGACACGGCGGTACTCCCCCTTCTCCATCACATTGGCGTGGCTGCAGGTAAGGCCCGAGAGATACCAAACGACTGGGAACGGCCCTTCACCCGGGGGCAGGAAGAGCGCAAAGGTCATATCACACCCAGTGGATTTAGCAGCATGGCGAATTACCAACTGCTCACCACCGAAGCTCTTGTTGCTTGATAGAACTTCCATCAGAACTTTCCTTTGACCCTTTACTTTAGAACTCAACAACCGCGCGAATAGATTCACCTGAGTGCATCAGATCGAACGCCTGGTTGATGTCTTCAAGCTTGAGCTTGTGCGTGATCATTGGATCGATCTCGATCTTGCCATCCATGTACCAGTCAACGAACTTAGGCACATCAGTACGTCCCTTAGCACCACCGAAGGCCGTACCTTTCCATACGCGGCCAGTGACCAACTGGAATGGACGTGTGCTAATCTCTGCACCTGCTGGTGCTACACCGATAATGACCGAGACACCCCAACCACGGTGCGAACACTCAAGTGCATCGCGCATCACGTTAACGTTACCCGTAGCGTCGAATGAGTAATCTACTCCACCGAACTGGTCCTGCTCGGTCTTAGTCAGCTCGATGATCGCCTGAGTAACGGAGCCCTCAATCTTCGATGGGTTAACGAAATGAGTCATACCGAACTTCTTCGCCATCTCAGCTTTGTCGTCGTTGAGGTCGACACCAATGATCTTGTCAGCACCTGCCATGCGCAGGCCCTGGATTACGTTCAAACCGATACCACCCAAACCAAATACAGCAGCGGTTGAGCCAATCTCTACGCCCGCCGTGTTGATAACAGAACCGATACCCGTCGTCACACCACAACCGATGTAACAGATCTTGTCGAATGGCGCGTCATCACGCACTTTTGCTAGAGCGATTTCAGGCATAACCGTGTGGTTAGCGAAGGTTGAACAGCCCATGTAGTGGTAGATTGGCGTACCGTCCAGCATAGAGAAACGGGTTGTGCCATCTGGCATCAAACCCTGACCCTGAGTTCCGCGGATCGCAGTACAGAGGTTGGTTTTGCCGCTGAGACAAGCGTGACACTGGCGGCACTCAGGCGTGTAGAGAGGGATAACGTGATCACCTGGCTTGAGCGTAGTCACGCCTTCGCCGACTTCCACAACAACACCCGCTCCTTCATGGCCAAGAATCGCTGGGAAAAGGCCTTCTGGGTCATCACCTGAACGTGTGAATTCATCGGTATGACACACACCCGTCGCCTTGATCTCAATTAGAACCTCACCGGCTTTTGGGCCCTCAAGGTTAACTTCCATAACTTCCAGTGGTTTGCCCGGTGCAAGGGCGACGGCAGCACGAGTTCTCATCATATCTCCCTAGATATTGTTCTATTTAAAATTAGGGTTGGATGTTAGCACCGAAAAGGGAGCGATTGGGGCGAAAATCGCCAATCTGTCGCATTTCAAATCATTTACGTCTCAACTGATCAGTCATCTTTGCATATGTGATATCTGCAAATAACTCCTGCATTGGCTGCATATTGGCGGCACACGATCGATCGCGAACATGCCTTCGGCAGATCGCTCTTACAGCTCTGGCTCGAGCACCGCCCAGACTGTATCAAAAATGATAGGTTGAGCCTGAGCATTGGGGTGCAGGCCATCGGACTGCATTAGATCCCACTCAGTCGCGACCTTATCCAGCAGGAAGGGGACGAGCGGTAGTTCATACTTAGCTGCCAGTTTGCCGAACAGATCAAAAAACTGTTGAGTGTATCGCGGCCCGTAGTTCGGCGGGAGGCGGTTGCCCAGCACCACCACACGTGCACCCGATTGCTGAGACATTTCCACCAAGGCATTAAGATTTTCCTCGACAATCTGCAACGGCAGGCCGCGCAGACCATCGTTGGCGCCGAGTTCAAGCAGCACCATATCAGGCTTATGCAGTTTTAGCAGGTCGGGCAGGCGCGACAGGCCACCCGAAGTCGTTTCGCCGCTCACACTCGCATTGATTACTTCAATCGGTTGCGGCGCTTCACCGAGGCGTTGCTCTAACATATCAACCCACCCCTCATCAGCTTGCAACCCATAACCGGCGGCCAAACTGTCGCCGAGCACAAGGATGCCGTCGGCACGGGCATTCAGCGAAGTGAAAGTAAGGGCTGTTATAAATACTGTTATACCAAGTCTTATCACGTCGATTCCTTCCAAAACCTGAGCTAAACAACAGGATAGGGCGTATTGACATATACTAGACTGCAAATCTTTAGATCACCTGAATGAGAAGAGCAAAGCGCTGATGAATGCACCTGCAACTGTCCTCGAAACTCAAAATCTTGCTAAATCTTTTCGCTCCGCCGGACGCGAGTTCGAACTATTTAAGTCGCTCAACTTGAGCGTTAAAGCGGGAGAGACTCTAGCAATTGTAGGGAAATCCGGCGCAGGCAAATCGACACTGCTAAGCCTTTTGGCAGGCTTAGATGTGCCTACCTCTGGTTCGATTAGCTTGGACGGCCAGCGACTCGACACGCTTGATGATGCCACACGCGCCAAACTACGCAGCGAGCAGATCGCTTTTATCTTCCAATCATTTCACCTGCTACCCGAGCTGGACGCACAGGCTAACGTTGCACTGCCACTGGAGATTCGTAACGAACCCAACGCAATGCAGAAAGCAGTAGACTGGCTGAAGCGAGTGGGATTGGGAGAGCGTCTTGACCACACTCCCTCGCAGCTTTCGGGTGGTGAGCAGCAGCGTGTGGCAATCGCCCGTGCTTTCGCCGGTGAGCCAAAGGTACTGTTCGCTGACGAGCCAACTGGTAACCTAGATGAGGAGACTGGCAACCAGATTATTGATCAGCTCTTTGCTTTCAATGAACAGCAGGGCACCACGCTGATTCTCATCACCCATGATTCTGAATTGGCAGCTCGCTGCCAGCGTCGCATCCTCCTCGCGAACGGTACTCTGGAGGAGCGTTAATGAATCCTGTTGTTATAAAGCTCGCTCAACGCCAGCTCTGGGCTCAGTTGCGCACCGTTGAGTGGCGCGCTCTCGTGCTGGCCACCTGGCTGGCCATTACATTGACCACCTTCCTATCGCTGCTCAGTGATCGTCTGGAACAGGGGCTGTTGCGAGAGAGCGCCAGCGTGTTGGGTGCCGATCTGGTGCTACGCTCAAGTCGACCACTTGACGAGCAGCGCGTTTTGGATGCGCAGCAAGCAGGCTTAGAGACCACCCAGGTTATACAGTTCCCCACTATGGTTGGCGCCGGCGATAACCTAGTACTGAGTTCGGCTCGTATCGTGACCGCACCCTATCCACTGAGAGGCGAAATCGTTACCGAACCGTCTCAGAGCACAGCAGTTCCAGCCCCCGGCGAGACTTGGGTGGAGCCCCGGATTCTAGAACAGTTACAAATTGATATCGGTGACAGCATTCAATTTGGTTACGTCGATCTGACCGTCACAGCGCGCATGCTCACTTCACCCGACCGCGGCAGCGGTTTTCGTAGCCTTAGCCCACATGTGTTAGTCAACAAGGCTGATCTTGAAGCAAGCGGTGTACTGGCTCCGGGGAGCCGGGCAGAGTTCAGGCTGTTGATGGCAGGAGCCGCTGAACTGATTTCCGCTTTTGAGACAGAACTTGAACCAAATTTGGCGCAGTACGAACGCCTGCTATCGCTAACCAGCGATCAGCCGGTTACCGGTAATGCGCTAGGCAACGGTATGTCCTACCTACGCCTGAGTGCGCTCACTGCGCTCCTTCTGTCTGCGCTAACGATCATGCTTGCGTTACGCCGATTCAGTAATGGCCAGCAGGGGCGCAGTGCTTTGCTCATGTCTATGGGACTTCAGCCACGCGAAGTGGTGCGCCTCTATCTTTGGCAGCTGCTGATAGCGGCGCTCGTTATTGGTGCTGCAGGCACAATAAGCGGAATCACATTTGAACGTATCGCAGATTACTGGATCTCTGACCTACTACCTCAAGCCTTGCCCTCTGCAAACTGGTGGAGCTACCTCAGTGGTGCGGCACTCGGCTTTGCGATGCTCATTCTATTAGGTCTACCCCCGACATTGGAGCAAGCACGGGTCCCGGTGGCCCAGCTTTTGCGAGGCGAAGAACTGGGCACCCAAACTGGCTCGGGCCGTTCGCTCTACGCACTCAGTTTGGCGCTCTTGGGCGTAACCATTCTGCTCTTCTTGCAAGCTCCACTCGCAGCCTTTCTGCTGCTGTTAGCTCTCGGCATATGCGGCATTCTCTTTGGCTGGGTTGCCCAGCAACTGCTGCACTGGATTGCCAAACCACTGGCCAAGCAGATGACGCTGGGGCGCCTGTTGAAAATTCGCTTAAGCCAGCAGCGTCGTTGGCACCGTCTGCAGTCGGCCGTTGTTGTACTGCTGCTGACGCTTTTAAGTGTTGTATGGGTCAGCCGTCAGGATCTACTGCAGGAGTGGCAAGCGCAATTCCCCGATGACGTACCCAACTACTTCGTCATTAATATCCAAGATTGGCAGAAGCCAGGGTTAGATGAGTTCCTTGAGCAGCGTCAGATAGAGACGGATCTCTACCCGATGATCCGTGGCCGACTCACTGAGCTCAATGACGCTCCCATACGCCCACAGCTAAACGAGGAGCAGCTTAAAGATGGTGCGCTACGCCGCGAGCTCAACCTTACCTGGCGCGACACCATGCCGCAGCACAACCAGCTACTGAGCGGCCAGTGGTGGGACGCGAATTCGACTGAACCGCAGATTTCGATTGAACGGGATATGCTTGAGGACTTAGGTCTGAAGCTAGGTGACAAACTCGGGTTTGATGTGGGTGGCCAGCCGGTCAGCGGCACCATAACCAGCATTCGCGAAGTGCAGTGGGAGTCGTTCCGCCCTAACTTCTACGTTATCTTTTCGCGTCAGGCCTTAGAGAACTACCCGGGCACTTGGATTACCAGTTTCAAACTGGATGATGATAAACGCACCGCGGCAACCGACATGCTGCGCGAGTTTCCATCATTGACCCTGATCGATATTGATAAACTTCTCGAGCAGCTCGCAGGCTGGCTGCAGCGCTTAGCAGATAGTTCAGCGATGGTACTGGGTCTAACACTCGCCTGTGGCCTGATACTGATTGCCGTTACGCTACTGCAGGCCCTCGAACAACGCCGGTTTGAAGCTGCACTGCTACAGACTTTGGGCAGCACATCAAAACAGACACAACGACTGGACCTGCTCGAGTTTGCGCTCTTGGGTGCCGTTTGTGGTGCCCTTGCAGCAGCCAGTGCTGAGCTAGTGCTGGCAGCCTTGCATCAGAATCTACTGCGTGTTGATGTCCGCCTGCACCCCGAGCTCTGGTTCAGCCTGCCACCGCTCGCGGTTCTACTGTTTGTGGGCATCGGCTTTATGCTGCGCACGCCGCTGCGGATTGAGCAGTGCTACCACATACTGCGCAGCAAGACCTGATAGCTCCAGGCTAGAAGGCGAGCTCAACACGCGGCGCTCCCTCGGTAGCGCCGCTGCGAGCGATACAGGGGAAGATGCGTTCGTTTGCGACGCCCAAGCGAATCAGACTAGAGCGCAGAGCTTCGATCCGCGCCGCGGCCAAAGCGGCTATTCGCTGATTCCACTCATCGCCGAGTGCTTTACCGGTTAGCGCCTTCTCTGCGCCCTCTTGCGCTTTTACCAGCTCATCCCAAAGCAACTGCTCTTCACTCTCCAGAGTGATGGGACAGATCTCGAGCGTCAGGCCTGGACGCTCCTGCATCATGCCACCGAGCTTGGCTGCATAGTCTCTACCAGCACGATTGAGTTCAGCGGTTGCCGGATCAAACTCCAGCGGCTGCAGTTGAATAAACCGACCCTTCTCATTCACATCCTTAACGGTGTTGTAGAGCATATAGATGGCGCCAAAAGGCTGCAGGGCGTTGGTCAGGTAGAGCGTTGCCCCCTCCTTCACGCCTTTGGTCACAACAATCTGGATGATGTCTTGGTAGTTGAATTTGGGATCATTGATATCGCCACTCACCGGCAGATCCAACTCAATTAACCGCTCCTCTTTCTCCAACAGAGAGACGGCGCTGGGTAGCGGCATCGTGAAGAGTTTATCTGTCTCATCAGCAGCGCTCTCGGCACCACGCTGAACCTCTAGACGCTGGATCCGTACGGCGTTGCTACCATTCAGTTGCCCTGCCTCTAGCGTGCCGTTAGCATCTAGGCTCAACGCCCCTGCGCGAATCTGATAACCGGCAAAGGTCTGCACCAGCGGGCTTAAGATAGGCATCTGCAGCGATTGAATCTGGGCGTTCCATTGCCCATCAGGTTTGGCCTTCAATGGCGTAAAACTGGCATCTAGGGAGATATCAGCCGATTCATTAAGCTTCGCGCGCAGATTAATTGCGAGCGGCTTTCTAGCGCGCGAATCCCAGCTTCCAGCGCTCAATTTTGACGCAACCAAATTCAGATTCAGCGGCGCTGCCAGCGAAGAGTCCCGGTAATTCAGCTGTGTCTGACCACGAGCATCAAAGCTTTGAAGTCTTATATCAATCGGCAGGTGACGATCTTGGGCTGGATCAGCGGATGGCCCTGTCGCATTCGTCTGGCTGGGATCCGACTCAGATTTCACAGTTTGGCTATTCAACTCTGATTGCAGATTCGCCTGTAAGTTCTCCGTAAGTAATACACCGAGGTCTAACAGATCATCACCAAACGTGGCTCGGTCAAGGTTCAAACTGCTCAGGCTAACCAGATTTGCCTCTTGCGGTCCAAAGCTGAACTGCCTAAGTTCGAGCGCCTGCAGTTGTGCTTGTAGTTGCGCGTGCAGTGGCTGCTCCACAGTCAGTTTGGCCAGCTGTGCCTGCTCTAGCCGGAGTATCTCATCAAATTCTGCCATCAGACCGGTCAGCGAAAGCGCACTGAGCTCTGCACTGAAGAAGCTTAAATCGGGATTCAGTCGAGTGCTGACTGAGCCATTCAACTTATCCAGATTAGCGCTCTGGTCCGTGTCTCGATAGGCCAAGCCTGACAGGCTGATTGGTGTATCGATTGTCACGCCCGCACTGTCTCGGGCAATCTCAGGTTGAGCGCTAAACTCGGCTAATTCCAGGCTCTGTTGATCTGCTTGATAGCTCAACGCTCCGGTGCTCAGACTGCCCTTCAGAGTCTGTCTCTTGGCATCAGATTGCAGTTGAAGATCGGATGTGAGCCGAGTCAGACTAAGATCCTGCCCGCCAAAATTGGCGCCCAACTCATTCAGGCTTAACTGCACGCCCCCCTCAACCGCTAGCGGATCAAGCTGGGCGAGCGAGTGGTTGAAGTTAAGATTGGGGCGCAGTTGCGCTCTGTTGAATCTAGCTCGCTGGCCTTTCTGATCGAGATTCAGCTGATCGATTCTTAAGCTGGCCGCTAGAGATAGTGCCTCTTCTTGGTTCAGTTTCAGGCTGCCTGCAAGACCCGCCAAACTGAGATCTGTCTCAGCGGCCTTCAACTGCAGCTGTTTAAGTCCGAGGTCACCCCTAAGGGTCAACGGTAGACTCAAAATATCGGGCGAGAGTTGGAGTTTGACCGGTCCCGCGAAGCTTAGCGCCTCCCAACTAGCATCAAGCTTGGATGCGAAGAACATCAGCTGCTCTGACTGCAATCCAACCTCGCCGCTAAACTGACTGAAGTCCAACGGTAAACTGCCATTCACGGTGGAGCGAATGGAGTCGGACTTAAGCTGCTGATCCGCTAACCACAGCTCGCTTTGACCTAACTCTGAGCGCAGCTCAAACAGCTCGGTAGCAACATCATAATTGAGCGCCACATTCCCCGAGCCGAGGATCATACGGGTGTCGGCCTGCAGTGCAGTCATACCCTCAAAGCCTGCATCCACCGCTAGCTTCTCAACTTCACTGAGCGAGCTACTGGATAGTTTCGCCTGCAGCTGTTGCAGAGCAACTTCAATACCCTCAGCACTGGCATCCAGCTGGTTTAAACTTATATCCCCAGCTACCGAGACTGGCTGCCAGATTGGCTGACCACTCTGCTGGCCCAAAACTAGATCTGCGTTGAGTCGTGCGAGACTCAGAGTTTCGGCGCTGCTTCGCGTCGCGCGCAGGTCAGTCGCACTCAAATCGACGCTGGTTTGGGGGCCACTTGAGAGATCGGGAATATTCACATCCAGGGCGCCCAACTCCAGATTTTGACCAGGCTGACTCAAACCCAATTCAACCAGAGCTAGTGAGGTTGAGCCCTGCATAGTCAGCGTTTCCGGCGTGACGCTTAGATCGGTCTTAAGTGAAAACGTAGATAGCCGAGCAGCAAGATCGCCCTGCAAAAGTTCGATCTGATCTGCCCCGAGCAATCCGTTAAGCGCCAACTCAATCAAGGGTTCAGCACCCTCCTGCAGGTTGAGCAGCTGCGAGCTCTCGCCCTGCCAACTAAGGCTACCCAGTTCGGCTCGACTCTCATCCAGAGCTAATGAGACCTCACTCAACTGCACGCTGCCCGATTGAGAGATCCAGGCTTGGTAGCCCTCCAAAGCCAACTCAACGTTCAAGTTAAGGTCGACGGTGGCCGCTAGCCCGGGAGAGAATGTTGCGACCAGGGGTGTCAGTTCCAACTGTCGAAGCGCCAATTGTACTGAGAGTGTTTTACGCTCGGGCAGTGGCAGTGCGGAGGAGTCGATAGTGATTGGCGCACCATTAAGGTGACCAACAAAGCGCAGATCGGTGGCCTCAAGCGGTGACCATTGATACAGACCACCGATATTTAGGCGCTCAATGTTGAGTTTTTGCGAGGCGTTTGGCTGTAACAGTTCGATATCTACATCAACAAGCTCGATCAGATCCGAGCCGAACTCGTAACTGCTCTCACTCTCCTCGAGTTTCTGTACCTGAGACTCCCCACCCAAGAGCACAATCGGGCCCAGCAGCAGTAGCTGATCCTGTTGTGTCAGTTGAGCCGAGATACCCTCAAGTCGAAGACCCGACAGGCGCAGACGATTATCTAGCAACTCTTGCAGATAGATATCAAAACTCAGACGTTCACCACTCAGCGCGGAGCGCCCCTGATAACTCAAGTCGAGCCCTTGGAGCTCGAGCTTCGCGTTGAACCAATCGATACGTACACGCTTGAGCTTGGCACTGTCGGCACCCCGCTCAATCAGCGAATAGACAATAACATCGCGTGCCACGTAGGGCGCGGAGTGCAACATTAGGGCGCCCACCAGAAGCAGAGATGCGATCCAGTAAACAAGTCTCATAGAGGCAGTCATTCCAGCTAAAATAATTGGGTCTAGAGCCTTAAGCTTAGTTCAGCTCACGAGTTTCTACACCAAGAAAACCTGATCAATCTAAAACCAAAGAGCTAGATTCAGCGGATCCGTGCGACCGTGCACGAATCGTCAACACCTGCTAGAATCCGCGCCAAATTTTTTGACTTGAATCAAACTTTTCGGAGTAAACATGGCACACGAAGATTTCAAAGGCGACGAGAGCGGCTGGGGCTGGATTGTCATCAACCTAATCGCTTTGGCTTGGATTACGATGCCTGTGAGCATTGCCCTGCTCACCGTGGTTCAGTGGTGAGCACCGACTAAGCTAAAGATACTTCCATGAAGCGTCTTTAGCTTAATATGCAGCGGTGGGGCAGTAGACCGGGTCATGGACCCAGCCTCCAGTATCAATCGGCTTTGATCACCTCAACACCCTCAGGTGTCGACATCATCAGAAGATCAGCTCCACGCAGCGCGAACAGACCGACCGTCACAACACCGGCGATGTTGTTAATCTGATCTTCGGCCGCTTTCGGGTCGAGAATGCTCATGTTGTGCACATCGAGAATAATGTTGCCATTATCTGTCACTACACCCTGACGGTACTCTGGCTCACCGCCGAGCTTTACCAATTCACGCGCAACATAGGAGCGCGCCATAGGAATGACCTCTATGGGCAGCGGGAAGGCGCCAAGCACGTCTACCTGTTTGCTCTGATCAACGATACAGACAAACTCTTTTGACGCTCCGGCCACAATTTTCTCGCGCGTCAGCGCTGCGCCACCACCTTTAATGAGGTTCAGATGTGGGTCGAACTCGTCGGCACCATCCACATAGAACTCCAGCCCACCAGTCTGATTCAGATCGACCACCTCAATACCGTGCGAGCGCAGACGCTCTGCCGAGGCTTCTGAGCTGGCTACCGCGGACTGGAACTTATCCTTGTGTTGAGCCAGCGCATCGATAAAACAGTTCGCAGTTGAACCTGTACCGATACCGATGATGTCATCTGACTTAAGTTTAGGGACAACATAGTCGATTGCAGCCTGAGCAACGGCCTGTTTCATTTCGTCTTGAGTCATCGGATCGATCTCACTAGATTCGTGTAAAAAAGTGCCTCGATTATACGTGAACTGGGCAGTTATGTAGACGAAATTAGCCCAAATCTATACCATTTGCGCACTGGAAATTATTAGGTCCGTGAGTAACTCCGACTATGCAGCGCTATATCCGTAAAATTCTTGAAGCACGCGTCTATGACGTTGCCGAGCAGACCCCTCTAAGTGAGGCGCGTGGTCTGTCCGAGCGTCTACATAACCACGTGCTACTCAAACGTGAAGATGAGCAACCGGTCTTCTCGTTCAAGATTCGTGGCGCGTACAACCGTATGGTTCAGCTCACCGATGAAGAGAAAGCCCGTGGCGTCATCACTGCATCCGCAGGTAACCACGCTCAGGGTGTTGCCTTCTCTGCGCGTCATCTAGGCATCAAAGCAACCATCGTCATGCCTAAGACCACCCCTTCCGTCAAAGTCGACAACGTGCGCCGCATGGGCGGCCGTGCGGTGCTACATGGCGACGCTTTCGACGACGCGCGCAAACATGCGGCGAAATTGATGGAAGAGAAGGGGCTGACCTACATCCCTCCATACGATGATATGGAGGTCATTGCCGGTCAGGGCACTGTTGGCATGGAGATCTTACGCCAGCACACCGGCCCCATCGATGCGATATTTGTGCCTGTTGGTGGCGGCGGCTTGATCGCCGGTGTTGCCGCTTACGTCAAATATTTGCGCCCCGAGACTAAAGTGATCGGTGTCGAGTTTAACGAGTCGGCCTGTCTGGCACTTGCCATGAAAGAGGGCCATCGCGCAGTACTTGATACTGTTGGTATCTTCGCTGACGGTGTCGCCGTTGCGCAGATCGGTGAACACACCTGGGATATCTGTAAAGATCATGTCGATGAGGTGATCACGGTTGGTGTCGATGAGATCTGCGCCGCAGTGAAAGATATCTACGACGATACCCGCTCTATCTCAGAGCCAGCTGGCGCGCTCGCCGTCGCAGGCCTGAAGGCCTATGTTGAGCGTGAGCAGTGCACCGAACAGACGCTCATCGCGATTAACTCGGGGGCGAACGTCAACTTCGACCGTCTGCGTCATATCGCCGAGCGCTCTGAGCTGGGTGAGAAGCGCGAAATGCTGATCGCTGCGCAGATCCCAGAGCGCCCGGGCGCGTTCAAGAATTTCTGTAAGGTGCTGGGCAACCGCAATATCACCGAGTTCAACTACCGCTACGCGGACTCTCAAGCGGCGATTGTGTTCGCCGGCGTACAGGTCAATCCTGACAATGGCGGCCGCGCAGAACTGATGGCGGAACTCGAGCAGGAGCTCGACAAAGTTGAGGACCTGACCGACAACGAGATGGCCAAGGTACACGTCCGTTACATGGTTGGCGGCCATAAGCCAGCGCAAGTTGAGCATGAGCTGCTCTACCGCTTTGAGTTTCCTGAGCGCCCCGGTGCTCTCATGAAGTTCCTCAACAAGCTGGGCGGGCGCTGGAATATCTCCATGTTCCACTACCGCAACCACGGTGCGGCCTACGGCCGAGTACTGGTGGGGATGGAAGTGCCGCCGGAAGATCGTGAGAAGGTGAACCACTACCTCGACGAACTAGGCTACACCTGGTTTGATGAGACACAGAACCCGGCATACACGCTGTTTTTGGGTTAGCCAAGTCGCGACCGTCGCTACGCGACGATCCCTCGTACAAAACACTTTTGTACGAGGCTTGTGAGCCGCCGAGCGGCGAACGAGGCGACGAGGCACTCATCGGGACTGCAATTTGGCTATCAGTTCGGGTTCATCAAGCAGTTTCAAAAATTCGAGAATCTGACCGATCTCAGCATCGCTTAAACCCAGAGGTTCAAGATCAACAGAGCGTTTGATGCGCTCTAGCTCGCGTTTATCGGCGAAGCCGATCCAATCAATCACCTCAATATGGGGCGCCTCAGGCAAGATAGCTTGGGAGCGATCATAGCTTTCAAGCGCTGCAATCGGGTCATTATGATGTTCGATCATCGCACGCAGCGTTGCATAGGCCCCGTTGTGACCATAAGGTGCCGTAAATGAGAGGTTCCTGAGACTCGGCACCCGAAACGCATAGGCGTCCTCGGCTCGATTGCTGACACCCATTCGACCGACATCTCGTGCCCAGGGGTCCCACTGGCGAGTGCGACCGGGCCCCATCGGAGGCAAGCCTAGTGAGTAATATTTGCCGTCGGTAAACAGCGGCCCTGAGTGGCATTCACCGCATCGGCCTTCGCCATAGAACAATGCCATACCCGCTTTCTGATCAGCGCTCATATCAATCTGTTCACCGCGCGATAGGCGGTCGATAGGCGCGTTAAAGCTTTGAAACTCGGAATTTATGTAATCGCCGATCGCGTTGGCTAAATGGGTATATTCCGTATCTCGGCGGCGCTCCAACTGCGGATAGGCCGCGTTGATCAAGCGCCAGTACTCATCATCGGCTATTACACGCTCAACAATGACCGGCCAGGCGTAATCAATACGCTGACGCACCGCACCTATCACCTCGTTCTCGCCGGTATTTCCAGCCATTTCAAATTGAGCTGTCACCGGTAGTGTGGCCTGAACGGCTGATAAACTGGTGAGTCCATGCGGCAGCCAAGCCTCAGCTGGGCTGTCATACCCCGAGGGAGCCCCGGGATCTATCGATACCCGCCCATCCCAGAACTGTTCGGTAACTGACTTGTGTCCAAGATTAAACAGATGCGGCGAATGTCGGGGTACACGTTTCATAATCTCAGGGTTGGCCTTGCGATCAGGACCAATACCCATCGCCCCTTCGCCCAACCCTAATGAGAGACCGTCAGCCGTGCCCTGATCTGGGTGATGGCAGGTCTGACAAGATATGTTTTGGTTACCACTGAGAATCTCATCAGCGAAGAGCCTCTTACCGAGCTCGACAGTTTCAGGTCGAGTGGTAAGATAATCCTCCACCTTGATTGGCTGCCACGGCAGCTCAGCAAATACGGGCAGAGAGATAAGAGTAAGAATGCTTAAAACTTTAGTTTTAACAACCTGCATTGCGCTATCAACTCCGGTCTTGGCTATCGATGTTGAGGATGCGAAAAATATGATGGAACGCGGGGAGTACGAGGAGGCCTACAAGGTACTTTACCCCATGGCTCAAACCGGCAACGCCGAAGCAGAAGAGCTGATTGGTAGCATGTATGCGCTGGGCACTGGCGTTGAACGCGACGACATTCGCGCCTTCGAATGGTATCTGCGCGCGAGTTTGCGTGGCCATCCGGGCGCACAGTCGGGTATCGGCTGGTACTACGAGGTCGGCCGTGGCATGCCGGCTCCTGACCTTGTAAGGGGCTACGCTTGGTACACCCTGTCTGCCATAGGTGGCGATCCGGATGCGGCGATCAGTCTTGAGGAGATCGTTAAAAAGATGACCCCAGAAGAGATTGAACAGAGCCTGATACTGGTTAAAGATTACCGCGCTCATATCTACCCATTCCAATAAAACAGGGGGACTCAAACGTCCCCCTTTTTACTTAGCTCTGAATTACATCAGATCACGTTCGTACTCTTTAGCGAACTTAGCTTCAGCTTCCTGAGAAGCAGCCTGGAAGGCTTTGAAGAAGCGATCACCTTCGCGCACGTTAGTTTGGAACCAGTCGTAAACAGGCTTAGCAGCTTCGGCCAGTGCAGCTTTCTCTGCAGGTGTCGGCACGTAGAGTTCACCACCGATCTCTTTAAACTCCTGGTATGCCTGAATTGACTTACGCTTGGGGCTTGCGAAGGTCGCCTGCTGCAGCGCGGCGAAACCATCAACAACCACTTTACGCATATCTTCTGGCATAGAGGTGAACACTTCGTTGTTCATCATCCACAGCGCTGCCATGTAGGCGTGACCATCGAGAGTTACGTATTTAAGGCCCGCTTCTGGGAACTTCATGCCCATGATATCGGTGATACCATTCTTCGAACCGTCTACAACACCGGTCTGGAAGCTTGAGAACAGCTCTGGCCATGGGATTGGCGTTGGGCTTGCACCCAGAGCTTTAACCAGCTCCTGCGGCAGGTCCGCAACGACGGTACGGATTTTCAAACCATCAAAGTCTGCAGGTGATTTCAGAGTGCGCTTAGTATTCGCAAAGTTACGCCAGCCGCCAGTGTTACCAACGGTCATCAGACGTACAACACCGTCAGAGTCTTTCAGCATCTGATCACGCAGATCACGCACGAATGGGCCAGTCAGAACCTCTTCAGCAACACGGTCATTCGCCATTACGTATGGCAGGTCGAACATCTGCACGTATGGGAACGTGCTTGCAACACCACCCGAGGTAGAGATGTAGATATCTACGCTACCGTCCTCAATCGCCTGCAGACACTCGGTACCGTTAGCACAAAGCTGTGTGCCGATATACAGGTCAACTTTAATCGCACCGTTACTCGCAGCTTCTACGTAGTCTTTGAAAACTACTAGACCATCATAGTCTTCGTCGTTCTCGTTTGAGTTTGCGACGGCACGCAGATTGTAATCAGCCGCCATTGCCGCGCCAGATAGCGCAATGCTTGAGCCAATCAGGGCTGCGCTCAACATTTTTTTGGTTTTATTAAACATGTTGCTTCCTCTTGCTTGCTGGGTGAGGCTGGGCCTCGGTTTTAATCAGGGTTAGTTCGCTAGCCCTAACAATCTGGGTATCGTCATCGATATTGCCGGGAAATAGGTGATTAGAAATATCACCAGTATCTCGACCGCCAAGAATGGCAGAATCGCACGACTAATAGTCTCCACTTTTTCGCCTGATACTGAGCTGGCAACAAACAACACCAGCCCCATGGGCGGCGTCGCCAAACCAACCGTCAGGTTGACGCTCATAATGATCGCGAAGTGCACGGGGTCTATGCCCATGCTGATAAACACGGGGCCTAGGATAGGACCCAATATGATGATTGCAGGACCTGCATCCAAGAACATTCCCACAACGAATAGCAAAATGTTGATCAGGAACAGCAACATATAAACCGAGTCGCTGAGCCCCAGAACATAGGTCGCTAAATCCTCGGCCACATGTGACAAACTGACCACGGTTTTGAAGGCGATAGCAGCACCGACCAGCAGGAGAACGACTGCACTCGACATCGCCGCTTTATTAAAGATCTCTGGCAGTTCGCTCATCTTCAATGTGCGAGTGATGAATAGACTCAGAACAAGGGCATAGGCTACTGCGATAGCGCTGGCTTCGGTCGGTGTGAAAATACCCCCGAGGATACCACCAAGGATAATAACGGGCGTCAGCAGAGGCAGAAACGCACTCCGCGCGGCTTGGCCTCGTTCACGCCAACTCGCTTTTTTGCTCGCCACAGGGAAATCGTATTTGCGCGCCATGACTGAGGTGATCGCCATCAGAGACACACCCACTAGAATGCCCGGCACTAGGCCCGCGGCGAACAGCGCTGCAACCGACACCTCCATGGTGTACGCGTAGATAATCATGATGCCGCTCGGCGGGATGATAGGGCCTATAACCGAGCTAGCTGCGGTGATTGCCGCTGCGAATTTACGTTTATAACCATTCTTCTCCATTGCCGGGATCAGCATCGATCCCAAGGCACTGGTGTCGGCTACTGCACTACCCGAGAGTCCGGCAAAGAGCATTGAGCTGAAGATGTTCACATGGGCCAAACCACCGCGAATGTGTCCGAGTAGTGACTGACTAAACTGCACGAGTGACAGAGTAATCCCACCACGGTTCATCAACTCGCCCGCCAACATAAAGAAAGGAATCGCCATCAATGGGAAACTATCGATGCCGTTATAGATATTGCGGAACAGCAGCGGAATATCGCGATCCATATCTAGAAGCATCAGCATAGAACCGGGCGCGGCCAACATTGCAAAAAACACCGGCATGCCGATCAGAATGAGAATCAGGAATAGCGGTAAAAAGAAGGTTAAGCTCATGCTGACTGCTCCCCGCTGAAGAGTGCTTTGAGATGCTTCAGCGCCAGTTCGATAGTGACAAAAAGCATGGTGAAGTAGCAGACTGCCATAGCGAGATAGATCCAAGCCCTAGGTAGATTAAAGCTCGCCGCGCGAGTGCGAAAACCCCGCTGAAAGAAGTCGATAGAGATATCGCTGAGAATCACCAGAATGGCAACGGCGACACAGGTCAAGACTAGGCGTAAAAGACGGCTCAAGAATCGCGGAAGGGAGTCAGGCAATAACGTAATTGCGACAAAATCACCGCGACGCAACGCTGGCGCAGCGACAAGCGCCATCATCCAGATCATTAGCGCACGTGCTACCTCTTCCGGCCAGGGTAAGGCGTTGTTGAATACGTACCGCATAACGACTTGCAAGAGGATGGTCGCGACCATAATCGCGACCAGAACCCAGGCGATACCCAGACCTACTCTGCCAGCCTGATCATTTACCCACCCAAGACCATCCAGCGCTTTATCAACCGCTCTCATTGACTGTCCTTTATTATATTTTTTGTTGTTGCCCCGCGGGCACCCGCGTAGCGATCGAGCAGTCAGTCCGATCGCTACGACTATCCAACTTAAGGTACCTCGTGTCCAGCAGCAGCCGTCAAGAGTTCAAACCAAGTTTCGCGATCAAGCTCGACCTCAAGGGCCTTTGAAACGCTTTTAATTCGGCCAAGGTTGTTGGTACCGATCACCGGGAGGATCTGTGCCGGATGCGCAAGCAACCACGCTAGTGACACTAGGTCACTCGAAACCCCCTGTTCAGACTCCAGACGTTGGAAAATTGGCTGGAGTCGATCAGCTGCTGCCGATCCTGAAAATAGCGAGCCACCACCCAGTGGTGACCAAGCCATCGCGCTAATGTTGTCCAGCTGCATCGCTGATAACGTTCCGTCAGTGAATGGATCGCGGTGCAACAAACTCATCTCTATCTGGTTGACCACTAGCGGATTGGTCATGTGTTGTTGGAGCAGTTTCCAATCCCAGACGCCGAAGTTAGAGACACCCACCTGTTTAACCTTACCGCTAGCAATCAAACTGTCGAGGGCTGCGCCTGTTTCAGCGGCATCCATAAACGGATCGGGGCGGTGAATCAGGAGCAGATCGAGGTGATCTGTGTGTAGGTGACGCAAGCTATTATCAACACTCGTGCTGATGTAGCCGGCGCTGGTGTCGTAGTATTTCACGCGACGGCCAGGATATTTGTCGGAGATCAGCGCGATATCGCACTTGCTCACCAGCTCCATAGAGTCGCGCAGACTAGGCGCCTCTTTCAGCGCTTCGCCAAACAAGCGCTCACACTCGTAATCACCATAAATGTCTGCATGATCGAAACTAGAGATACCCTGCTCAAGACAAGTATCAATCTTGGCGCGTACGGTCGCAGAGCTCTGATCATCGCCATCAGCAAGACGCCAAACCCCATAAACGAGACGGCTGAGTGATAGATCTGACTTCCCGAGAGTGACACGCTGCATACTGAACCCCTGTTTACTCTGTGCTACCAAAAATAAGTATCAATAGTGAATCAATTTTGCTTGATCCTAACAACGAGCTGAAATAATGTAAATGAATGTTGTAGGTATTTTCGTTATTCTTTTCGAAAATATTCGATCTTCACAGTGATAAGGTGCCCAATGCCAGCCCGCAGCTCTAAGACTAGTAACAAATTGCCGATCTACCAGCAGATTAGCGAATACCTCCATCGCGAGATTCTTTCCGGTCGCTGGCTGGCCGGCGATCGCCTGCCGATAGAGGCAGAACTAGCCGCGAATCTGGGCGTTGCAGTGGGCACGCTACGCAAGGCGCTGGCAAAACTGGAGGAAGATGGCTTGATTGAGCGCCGTCAAGGCTCCGGAACCTATGTCAAACGCGCACCTGATGGCAAAGCGATCTACTCCTTTTTCCACCTTGAGTTAGTTGAAGGTGGCGGCGCCCCGTCAGCAAACACCCTGCTGGTGGAGCCTCGCGACGTTACATTCCTCGCATCCACCTTTCCGGGCGGCCGAGTATGGAGTATCCGCCGCGAGCGTATGCTAAATCGGCGTCTGGTGGCGATGGAGGAGATTTTTTTCAACTCTGCGCACGCAAAAAAACTGGAGTTGAAGGATCTACACGAATCGCTGTACCTACATTACGAAACTCACTTCGGATTCTGGATCAGCAAGGTCGAGGATCAGATTGACTGTGCCAAGGCCCCTGCTTGGGTTTGCGAGTCTTTAGGACTCCCCGAAGGCTCGGTATTACCACGTGTTCAACGTTGGAGCTGGTCCAACGAAAACCACGTGGAAGAGTTTTCCTACACCTGGTTTGATCCCGCCAAGGCCCGCTATGTGGCGCGTTGGCGCTAATTAATCTCTCTTTTTCGGAGCATCTCGATAATGACACATGTTGTTCGGTACGGCCTACTCGGTTCAGGCATGATGGGACAGGAGCACCTGCGCAATCTAGCGCTGATAGATGGCGCAACGGTCGTAGCGCTGGTAGAGCCCGACGCTCAGATGCGTGCGCGCAGCCTAGAACTGGTTCCGGATGCCATCTGCTACGACACGCTTGAGCAACTACTCGACAGCGACACTGAATTAGATGCATTGGTGATAACTACACCCAACTATCAGCACGCTGATCAACTGCTACAACTGTTTAAGCGCACTACACTCCCTATTTTGGTTGAGAAACCGATCGTGACCTCGCTAGAACAAGCGGTGGCAGTGCATGAAGCCGCTGCAAAACACCCGGCGCCGGTTTGGGTCGCTATGGAGTATCGGTACATGCCGCCGGTAGCGCGTTTTCGCGAGCAAATTAGCGCAGGAGACCTCGGCGATCTGAAAATGCTAGCCATCCGCGAGCACCGTTTTCCATTTTTGGAAAAAGTCCAGGATTGGAACCGCTTCAACCACAAAACAGGCGGTACTCTGGTTGAGAAGTGCTGCCACTTCTTTGACCTTATGCGTTTAATCGTGGGCGGTGAGGCGATCCGTGTGTACGCCTCGACCGGACAAGACGCTAACCATCTTGACGAAACATACGACGGCAAGACCCCTGACATCATCGATAACGCTTTTGTGATTGTCGACTTCGCCAACGGCAAACGGGCATCGCTCGATCTAAACATGTTCGCCGAGGGCTCGCGATACCAAGAGGAGATCTGCGCGATCGGACCGAAAGCGAAGTTAGAGTGCTTTGTACCGGGCCCCGGCCGCTTCTGGCCAACGGAGACACTGGGAGCCGCTCCCATTCCTAAACTCGTTATCAGCCCACGCGAACCTAAAGGTCCGATCGAGCTGGATATTCCTGTGGATGAGACAATCTTGGCAGCCGGCGATCACAACGGATCAACCTACTACCAGCACGTTGGCTTTTTCCGTGCGATTACCGAGGGCGGCGCGGTAGACGTGACTGTCGAAGACGGCCTTAAGGCTGTCGTTCTCGGCCTAGCGGCGCAAGAGTCGGCGCGCACAGGTAGAGCTGTAGAGATTGTTGATTCGGGACTGAGCTACCGCTGATAAATAAATTCATACACTAATCATTTACATGCGATGTTTTTTCAGATAAGGTGCGATTCATGCATTATTGATTCACCTTATTGAGAAAGCGATTTAAAGAGCTGGAGTCATCATGAGCATCCAAATTTCAAAACTGGCAGAACAGAAGCAGGTAGACGGTTTAGATTTCCCACTGCTGATCACACCGCCATCGGATGAGGTAAGTGCAACTGAGGCATCCAGCCTCCAGTGGATTAGTGATAATCGCGAAGAGCTGCACCAGCTCTTGATCAAGCACGGAGCTGTACTGTTCCGCGGGTTCCCAGTGGACTCTTCAGATGCGTTCGAACGCATGTTGGACCATACAAACTACGAAAATATGCCGTACATCGGTGGGGCTGCGCCACGTACACAAGTGACCGCTTCGCGTATTGTCACTGCAAATGAGTCGCCGGCGACTGAAAAGATCCCATTTCACCACGAGATGGCACAGGTACCTACACCGCCCGGGTACATCTTCTTCTACTGCGACATTCCGTCACCAGTGGGCGGAGCTACTTCTATCCTGCACTCGGCAGAGATTTGCGACACCTTCTTTGAACTCAACCCGGAGTTTGCTGCCAAAGTCGAGGAACAAGGCGTGCGCTACATCCGCGTGATGCCTGAGATAACCGATACTGCGTCAGCTATTGGTCGTTCATGGAAAGATACCTTCCAGGTTGAGACGCGCGAACAGGCTGAGGAGGCGATGCGCGCCGCTGGCATGGAGTGGGAGTGGTTGGAGAACGGCGATGTGAAGACATACACCGCTGTTCTACCCGCCGTTCGACTAGACAAAGAGACCCATCGCAAAGTGTTCTTCAACTCGTTGGCGGCGGTCTACACCGGCTGGAACGATAGCCGCAACAAAGGCGAAACCGCTGTGCTTACGGCAAATGGGGAGTACCTCGATGCGGACGTTATGGCGCGTCTAGTCGAAGCAATGGACGAGAAATGTGTGAACTTCAAATGGGAGAAAGGTGACGTGCTGTGGATTAACAACCACACGGTACTGCACGCTCGCCAGCCGTTCGAAGGCGATCGTCGTATTCTGGCCTCTATCGCGTTTAAAGAGTCGGCCTAAGCAGAACAGGTCGGGTCGAGACCCGACCTAGGGTCTCGTGTAATTTCGGGAAATACCGCTGCGCGGTACATCCCTCGTACGCAAAAAAACGTCCTGTGCGAGGGTTGTACGCAAAGCGCATTACCCGACCCTGGGCTACCCCTTGGTTAAAACCCGCCTAACCGCGTCCAACCACCCAGCATAACGCTCGTCGGCATCTGCCGCGCTCATCTGCGGTTCAAAGTGGCGCTCTAACGCCCAAGTCTTGGCAAACTCACCTTGAGCTGGGTAAATGCCCGCTCTATAGCCAGCCAACCAGGCCGCACCGACAGCGGTTGTCTCTATGACCTTAGGACGATCCACCGGCGCTTGCAGAATGTCAGCTAGCGACTGCGCCATCCAGTCATTCGCTACCATGCCGCCATCAATGCGCAGCACGGCCTCTGCAGACTCGCCGCTACTCGCTTCCCAATCTGAACGCATCGCTTCATACAGGTCTCGTGTCTGATAACCCACCGAACGCAAAGCAGCACGCGCAAGATCAGCAAATCCGGTATCGCGAGTGAGCCCAAAGATCGCGCCGCGGCACTCAGAGTCCCAGTAGGGCGCACCCAGACCGGTGAACGCTGGCACAAGATAGACGCGGTTTTCAGGTTTAGCCCCCGAGGCAAGCGCCTCAGTCTCACTGGCGTGGCGGATAATCTGCAGACCATCACGCAGCCACTGAACCACCGCGCCAGCGATAAAGATGGACCCTTCCAGAGCATAGGTCGGTTTACCATCCAGCTGATAAGCGATCGTGGAGAGCAGACGGTTCTTCGAATGTACGCATTTATCGCCGGTATTCAGCAGTGCAAAACAACCAGTACCGTAGGTCGACTTGAACATCCCAGGTTCAAAACAGGCCTGCCCCAAGGTTGCTGCCTGTTGATCGCCGGCCACACCGTAGATAGGCAGTGCATACCCACCAAACAGCTCTTTGCGCGCGGTACCGAAATCAGCGGCACAGTCTTTTACTTCAGGCAGCATGCTGGCCGGAACGCCGAGGATATCGAGCAGCTCCTGGTCCCAGTGACCGTCTCGGATGTTGTACATCAACGTGCGCGAAGCGTTTGTGGCGTCGGTAACGAATGACTCACCGCCAGTCAGTTTCCAGATCAGATAGGTGTCCACCGTACCGAACAGTAATTCACCTCGTTCAGCGCGCTCGCGAGCGCCCTCAACATTATTGAGGATCCAGCTCACCTTGGTACCAGAGAAGTAAGGATCGAGCAGTAATCCCGTACGCTCAGTAAAGAGCGGTTCGTGACCCTGCTGTTTTAGGCCTTCACAGAACTCAGCGGTGCGACGATCCTGCCAAACAATCGCATTGTAGACAGTCTCACCCGTGGCTTTGTCCCAGACCAAGGTGGTTTCGCGCTGATTGGTGATACCGATTGCTGCGATATCTGCAGCAGAGATACCTGCCTTCTCGATCGCTGCACTGCAAACGCCTACTGTGGATGACCAGATCTCATCGGGGTTGTGTTCGACCCAGCCGGAGTTCGGGAATATCTGCTCAAACTCCTGCTGACCGGTAGAGACCGGCCGCAGGTTCGTATCGAACACAATAGCGCGGGACGAGGTTGTACCCTGATCGATCGCGAGAATGTACTTTGTCATTATACCTTCCTAAAAACGAATACCGCCCAGAAGATACAAAGTGCAAGCCCTCCCCACAAGGGGGTGCCCATAAATCCCAGCCAGCCCAGCATAATAAATACTGATCCTAGAATTGAGATAAAGAGCCTGTCGCCGCGGGTTGTAGTGATGCCAAATACACCAGTTCGCTCGGCGCCTCCGGGGTATTTGGCTTCGAGGAAGGCCAAAATTCCGATGCAAGAAAATATGAAGACAAAAATTGCTGCCGTTGGCCACGTCCATGCCATCCAACTCAACATTAGACCCTCCCCATCGCGAAACCTTTCGCGATATTGTTGCGCACGAAGTAGATTACAATCGCGCCAGGGATAATGGTTAGCACACCTGCAGCTGCAAGTAGCCCCAACTCATATCCGGCACTTGATGCTGTCTTTGTCATCGTTGCTGCGATTGGCTTTGCGTCCACGGCTGTCAGAGTTTTCGCAAGTAGCAACTCCACCCAGGAGAACATGAAGCAGAAGAAAGCTGCCACACCAATACCTGCCTTAATATTCGGCATGAAGATCTGAACGAAGAAGCGCTTAAACGAATACCCATCGACATAGGCCGTTTCGTCTAACTCTTTCGGCACGCTCGACATAAAACCTTCAAGGATCCAGACAGCTAGCGGTATATTGAACAGACAGTGCGCAAGTGCAACTGCTATGTGCGTGTCAAACAACCCAACAGCCGAGTACAGCTGAAAGAACGGCAGTGCGAAAACAGCTGGTGGGGCCATACGGTTAGTTAACAGCCAGAAGAACAGATGCTTATCACCCATAAAGCGATAGCGACTGAATGCATAAGCTGCGGGCAAAGCCACCATCAGCGAGATGACTGTATTGATAGCCACGTACAACGTAGAGTTGATGTAACCCCAATACCAAGTTGGGTCAGTAAAGATCACTGCGTAGTTCTCAAGAGTCCACACCTGCGGAAAGAAGGAGAACCCACTGAGTATCTCGTTAGTAGTTTTAAAGCTCATCGACACTAGCCAATAAATAGGCAGCATCAAAAATAGAATGTAAAGTAGCGGAGCTACGCTTCGAAGTCTCATAGCACCCTCTCCTAGTCCTTGGACTCTTTCGTCATCAATGTGTAGAAAATCCAGCTAACCAGCAACGTAATCGCGAAGTAGATCAGCGACATCGCAGCTGCAGGGCCTAGGTCAAACTGACCTAACGCCACTTTTACTAGATCGATAGAGAGCAGGGTGGTGGAGTTACCCGGACCACCTCCGGTTAGAACGAAAGGCTCTGTGTAGATCATGAAGCTGTCCATGAAACGCAACAGTATGGCAATCGTCAAAACCTGCTTCATCTTCGGCAACTGAATGAAGCGGAAAACCGACCACTTAGATGCACCATCAATCTCGGCCGCTTGATAGTAAGCATCCGGAATCGATACCAGACCAGCATATGCGAGCAGCACCACGAGCGAGGTCCAGTGCCAGACATCCATTACGACGATCGTCACCCACGCCGCTAACGGGCTTTGAGTCATATCGTAATCGATACCCAACCAGTTATTCAGGCCGTAACCCATCAGACCGATGTCAGGCAAAGTGAAGATGTTCCACATCGCACCAACGACGTTCCAGGGGATAAGTAGTGGTAGCGCCATCAGAATTAAGCACACCGGCACCCAAATGCCCTTGCGCGGCATAGCCAAGGCGATCGCCACACCCAATGGGATCTCGATAGCCAAGATTATTCCTGTAAACAGGAACTGCCGACCTAAGGCCGCGTGAAATCGTTCTGAGTGAAGAATCTGCTCAAACCAATCAACGCCCTGCCAGAAGAATACGTTATTACCAAAAGTTTCTTGTACGGAGTAGTTGACCACTGTCATTAGCGGTATCAACGCATTAAACGCAACCAGTAGAATTACTGGCAGCACTAGAAACCAAGCTCTAGGGTTCTCTGTTTTCATTATTATGCCTCCTCAAACTCGTGCTGCAGATCAACTAACCAGCCGTCGGCGTAGAGGCGCGTGCTAGACTGTTCAAATTGAAGGAATACCTGCTCTGAGCTGATCTCCTGATGTTCATCAAGGATGACGTTGACTTTTCGGTCACCCACCAGGGTTTCCAGAACCTTGTGCCGACCTACGTCCATCAAGTTTCGAACCTTGGCGGGCACACCACTGTCGGCCAGAGACACAAACTCAGGGCGCACCCCGATCTCCAATGGACCTTCCGGAAGGTCATGTGTAGGACTATCAACCGCAACACACTGCCCTTCGACCCAAACCTCTCCGTCCTTAACCTCTGCCGGCAACACGTTCATGCCTGGGGAACCAATAAAGTGGCCAACGAAGGTGTGTTCCGGTCGATCGAACAATGCTTCAGGCGTGCCGACCTGCAATACTTGACCAAAGTTCATCACGACCACCTGATCAGCAAACGTCAGAGCTTCGGTCTGATCATGAGTGACGTAGATCATCGTTGTTTTCACCTGCTGGTGAAGCTCTTTTAGCTTTGATCTGAGCTTCCATTTCAGGTGCGGATCAATAACAGTCAACGGCTCATCAAACATGATGACATTTACATCTTCACGAACGAGGCCACGACCCAGAGAGATCTTCTGTTTATTGTCGGGCGACAACCCAGCAGCTTTCTTGGAGAGCATATCCTCGATCTCGAGCATGCCCGCGATTTCACGGACCTTTGCATCGATCTTAGCCTCTGCAACACCACGATTTCTCAACGGAAATGCAAGGTTGTCATAAACAGACATAGTGTCGTATATGACGGGAAACTGGAAAACCTGCGCGATATTACGATCTTTAGGCGATAGCTTAGTCACATCAGTCTGATCAAACGTCAGCTTGCCATGTGAAGGCACCAAGAGACCTGAAATAATGTTCAGAAGTGTTGTCTTACCACAACCCGAGGGCCCCAGAAGTGCGTAGGCACCACCATCCTGCCAATCAAAATGTACCCGTTTTAGAGCGAAGTCATCTTCACTCTTTGGATTTGGGTAGTAGGAGTGACGTATATTTTCGAGCTTAATCTTAGCCATACTGCCCCCTACACAACTCGCTGACCGTCAGCGCCGAAGAAGAAACAGCGGCTGTCATCAAGATAAAAATCATGTCGTTCTCCGACTTTGTATGGGTGCAGGCCGTCCGATTGAGATACCCAGACCTCGTGGTCCAATTGGAAGTGAGCAACACTCTCGGAACCGGAGAGCTCAGTTACCCTAACATCGCCATGCAGGGGTATTTTTGCTTCCGAATCCGGTTTCGGTCTTACAAAATGCGGACGCACTCCCAAGGTATACTCGCCCTCAGTCAGCGTTGCCGCCTCACCTTGCGCGGGCCAACTAAACGCGTTCGTAAGAGCGATCGAGCCACCGCGCTTCTGTACTTTGGATATATTCAGCGGTGGGTCAGAGAATACCTGTGCCGCATTAAGATTCGCTGGGGAACGGTAGACGTCAGCGGTACTGCCAAATTGAGCAATGTGACCTTCATACATGGCAGCAGTATGACCACCCAACATCAGAGCCTCAGCGGGTTCAGAGGTCGCGTAAACCACAATCGCCCCACGATCTGCAAAGATCCCCGGCAATTCTGAACGCAACTCTTCGCGCAGCTTGTAATCAAGGTTTGCGAGTGGCTCATCAAGAAAAACCACTACTGAATCTTTAATAATCGCGCGCGCCAGAGCGCAGCGCTGCTGTTGTCCGCCGGATAACTCATGAGGACGGCGATCCAGCATTGGCCCCAGGCGCAGCAAATCTGCCGTTTCATCTAAGCGGCGCTTAATTTCAGACGGACTTACCTTTGCAAGACGCAGAGGCGAAGTAATGTTGTCGCGTACGCTTAGGTGAGGGTAGTTAATGAAGAACTGGTGAACGAAACTAATATTGCGCTGCTGTGGCGGCGCTTTGGTCATATCTACGCCGTCATACAGAACCTGACCTGAGGTCGGAGTATCCAGACCCGCCATCAGTTTCATCAGCGTAGTTTTTCCGGCATTCGTAGCCCCCAAAAGAACATTAAATGCACCGGATTCAAGAACCAAACTGGTTTCATGGATATGTATGTCGGCGCCGACGCGCTTCGATACATCTCGAAGTTCGAGTTTCATGACAACTTTCTCAAACAGTGAAAAAAAATGAGCCACTCCGGCGGAGTGGCTCATGTAGACTAATTAGTTAGTCCAGCTCTTGACGAGCTCATCGTAGTTCACGGTCATACCCTGAGGCTTCTCGTTAGAGAGCTTAGCCTTAGGACCGTCTGGACGACCCAGCCAGTAGGACGCGTCTTTCTCTTCGTTCAAACGTGGGCCACAGCCACCGTATACCTCTGCACCTTTATCAGCGCGCTCCATACGAGCCATGGTGATGTCCATCTCTTCAGCCAAGCGATCCATCGCTTCCTGCGGAGTGAACGCACCCGAGTTTACGTCACCAATCTGCTGCCACCAGATCTGTGCCAGCTTCGGATAGTCTGGAACATTTACACCGGTGGGTGACCACATGTTGCGATCAGGCGAACGGTAAAACTCAACCAAACCACCCAGTTTTGGTGAACGTTCTGTGAACGATTCGTGGTTAACTGAAGAGTCACGAATGAACGTCAAACCGACATGTGACTTCTTAACATCAACGGTCTTGGAGGTAACGAACTGTGCGTACAACCAGGCCGCTTTTGCACGATCTTCTGGGGTAGATTTCAGAATTGTCCAAGAGCCCACGTCCTGATAACCGACTTTCTGACCCTCTTCCCAGTATGGACCATGTGGGCTTGGTGCCATGCGCCACAGAGGAGTACCTTCCGCATCAACCGTGTTGTTACCGTCTGCCTGAGACTTAACCATGTCAGCTGTAAACGCTGTGTACCAGAAAATTTGCTGAGCTACGTTACCCTGACTCAATGCTGGCAGGGACTGGTAGAAGTCGTAGGATGCAGCGCCCGGAGGAGCGTAATTACGCAGCCACTCATCCCACTTGCGGATTGCGTATACAGCCGCAGGGCCGTTAGTGGCACCGCCGCGGGTTACACTTGCACCCGCCGGGTTACAGCTACCCTCTTCCATGCGGATACCCCACTCATCGATAGGAGTACCATTTGGTAGGCCTTTCGAACCGGCACCTGCCATGGAGAGCCACGCATCGGTCATACGCCAGCCTAGGTCAGGAGCGCGCTTACCGTAGTCCATGTGACCGTAGATAGCTGTGCCGTCAATTTCCTTGACGTCATTAGAGAAGAATTCTGCGATATCTTCGTAAGCCGACCAGTTAACTGGCACACCCAAATCGTAACCGTACTTAGCTTTAAACTGTGCCTGCAGATCTTCACGATCAAACCAGTCTTTGCGGAACCAGTATAGGTTGGCGAACTGCTGCGAGGGTAACTGGTAGACCTCACCATCAGGACCCGTTGTAAACTGCAGCCCCATGAAATCATCGAGGTCTAACGTTGGACTAGTAACATCCTTGCCCGCGCCGTTCATTAAGTCTGTCAGACTGTAGGCAAGCTGCAGTCGTGAGTGAGTACCGATAAGATCAGAGTCGTTTACATACGCATCGTAAAGATTACGCTTGGTCTGCATTTGAGTCTGAACAGCCTGAACCACTTCACCTTCGCCTAGCAGCTGATGGTTCACTTTTATACCAGTGATCTCTTCGAACGCTTTGGCTAGGACTGTCGATTCGTAGGTGTGAGTAGGAATGGTTTCTGATAGGACGTTGATCTCCATGCCCGCATATGGCTTGGCAGCGTCGATGAACCACTGCATCTCTGAAACTTGCTGTTCCTGAGAGAGTGATGAGGGTTGGAATTCAGACTCGATCCACTTCTTAGCCGCAGCGATATCTGCCTGAACTTGACCTGTAAGCGTCATTGACGCCAGCGCTACTGCTACAGCAAGTTGCTTACGCATAGCTTCATCTCCTTGTTAATTATTCTTGTCGCCGCTGAGACGGAGGCTCCATCGGCTTTCCAAAATGTGCCAAAGTAAAAATCGAAAGTAAAGGAAAATTTTTATGTTCGACTATGTTCGTATTTTGTGCCTAAGATATTCGTACCGAGACTTAGTGAATCAATATTGGAGGAATTATTACAGAAGCCAGAGCGAGTTTACGAAAATTGACGTAGACTTCCCGATAACAACGATTAGAGAGGGAATAAAAGAGGCCGCTATGAAGCAGCAATTACGAAAAGACAGAATTCTCGAGATACTTGAGGAGACCGGATTCGTCAGCATAGATGAGCTAGTTGAATTATTTGACGTGACCCCTCAGACCGTAAGACGGGACCTAAACCAACTCGCAGACTCCGGCCATCTAGTCCGCCATCACGGCGGGGCCGGCATAGAGTCAAGCACGCAGAATACCGCGTATAACACCCGTCAAACGCAAGGAACCTCAGCAAAGAACGCTATCGCGAAAATGGTCGCCAGAGACATACCCGATGGCTCATCTCTATTCATCAACATTGGTACAACAACTGAAGCCATCGCTAGAGAGCTGTTACAGAAAGAGGCATTGAAGGTTGTGACCAACAACTTACACGTCGCTTCGATCCTCTCTCAGAGAGAAGATTTTCAAGTCATCATCGCAGGCGGCGAAGTGAGGCACAGCGATGGCGGCATAATAGGTGAGGCCACTGTAGACCTGATAAGGCAGTTCCAAATGGATTTCGCGATTATTGGTATTAGCGGAATCCAGGCGGATGGGACCCTGCTCGACTTCGATTACCGCGAGGTAAAGGTAGCCCAAGCAATCATCGCAAACTCACGCCGCGTAATGCTGTGTACGGATTCAAGTAAGTTTGGGCGCAGCGCAATGGTAAGGCTGGGCACATTAGAACAGATCGATGATCTCTATACGGACGATTGTCCCGGTGGGGAGTATCCAGAACTTATCAAATCCTATGGCGTTCAACTTCACTGTCCACAATCTTCATAACTGAAGCAAAATCGAAAACAGCCGTAACAAAGCACTAACTATTTTTACTTTATTTTCGTTTATTTTTCTTTTTAATTCGTTTATGTTCGATATTAGATTGAAATAGTAAACTTCAACAATTCAGTATGTGGTGCGGTTAGTTTTATGGCTCAACTTGAACAGGTTTTCGATGTTGTCGTTGTTGGTGGCGGCGTTAACGGTGCGGGCATTGCGATGGATGCAGCGGGACGCGGTCTAAAGGTCGCGATGATCGAGATGCACGACCTCGGAGCGGCAACCTCTTCGAATTCCAGCAAATTAATCCACGGCGGACTCCGTTATCTCGAGCACTACGAGTTCAGACTGGTTAAAGAGGCTCTAGCAGAGCGCGAGTCACTGCTGCGCAACTCGCCCCACATTATGTGGCCTCTTCGGTTTATTCTTCCACATCGCCCGCACCTTCGGCCTTCGTGGATGATCCGCATAGGATTATTTCTGTATGACCATCTCGCTAAACGGGAGACCTTGAGGGCCTCTGAGGGAGTGCGTTTTGACTCGTCTTCCCCACTGAAAGATACCATTAGAAAGGGATTTAAGTATTCAGATGGTTGGGTTGATGATGCTCGACTGGTTGTCTACTGCGCTCTGGAGGCACAAAAGCATGGTGCAAGCATTCTGCCTCGCAACAAAGTAACTTCCGCAAAAAGAGAGAGCAACCTCTGGATCATCGAGGCTGAGGATATGCAGACCGGCGAGAAACGTTCTGTCTCGGCAAAGGCGCTCGTAAACGCAGCTGGGCCCTGGGTCAGCAAGCTCTTCGGAGAGGCACTGCATACGCCAGCACCTAAAGAGATACGCATGGTCAAAGGCAGCCACATGGTTGTGCCAAAGATTTACGATCATGACGAAGCCTACATCCTTCAGAATGAGGACAACCGCATCGTCTTCGTTATCCCTTACGAAGATGACTTCTCGCTCATTGGCACCACAGATGTTGATTACACCGGCGATCCCAAGAAAGCGACAATCTCTGATGAGGAGATAGAGTATCTGCTGGGTGTTGTAAACGCACACTTCAAGAGACAGCTAACTCCCGCCGATATGGTTTGGAGTTACTCCGGTGTGCGCCCACTGATGGATGACGAAGGTGGATCGGCACAGAAGGCATCACGTGATTACACCTTTGAGGTGGATGCGCCTGCAGGCTCAGCCCCCTTACTATCTGTATTTGGTGGCAAAATCACGACCTATCGTAAGCTGGCCGAAGCAGCAACAAACGCGATTTGCAGGCACTTTCCACAGGCTGGAAAAGCCTGGACCAAGAGCGCAACGATGCCAGGCGGCGATTTTAGTGATCATCAATCGCTCAATACCGAACTGGCAAGCCAATACCCCTGGCTACCCGAGCTCGTGCGCAAACGCTACGTGCGCACCTACGGCACTTTGACTCATGAGGTGCTCACCGGTCGGACATGCGTAGAAGATATGGGGCAACACTTCGGCGCGACACTATTCGCTTGTGAGGTCGATTATCTGATAGCGAACGAATGGGCTGTGACGGCCGAGGATGTGCTGTGGCGCAGAACGAAGCAGGGTTTACGTCTATCGCAAGAGCAACAGCAGCAGCTTGAGGACTATCTAGCGCTCCAAGAAGTTCGGTACGCCAGCAACCATGTAGGAGCGCTATCGAGCCATTGACGGCAGGTATGCAGCCGATTCAGGAGCGATTGGCGTTGATCGGCTCTACTTCATAACTCTAGTTAGGGCTACTGGTATTGTTACAGGGCGTCTCGGGTGAGTGATGAAAGTGATCTCGTACCATCGCTTGAATGGTGTAGAGCGTCATCGAGGTCAGCCCCCAAGTCAGTCCAACAACGACTCCGGCATCGATGATTCCGCGCCAAGGTTGAGGGATGTAGTGCACGAGAATAATTAGCAAAATGATACCGGTCGTCAGACTGAATGCGACAATTTTGCGTTTGCGTGTTGTATAGAAAAACCCCATACAGAAAACCGGAGCCAGCAGAAAACGAACCGGTGTCGGGTGGTGGCGCAAATAACGGATACGCGCGGCAACGCGCGGCGAGAAGTTCTTCTGGAAGCCTTTGTAGCCTTCCGAGTAAGCCATCATCAGCACCCAAACTACCAGCACGACCCAATGAAATAGGCCGATCTCAGCAAAGGGAATATCTAACGCCATCGGTGTTAGGCGATAAATTGCGCTGGATAGCAGCAGAAAAATCCCTGCAAAGCCCCAGAGGGCAGCAACCATTCCCACAAAAATAACCTCAAAAAAATCGACGGCGCGCAGTATATCAATTCAGTGATCTGGGGAGAAACTGCTAAACAAACATTAGTCAGCAGAGTTTTGCTCTGCGCTCCTCCTACTTGTAATCAGCCTTGTCCAGCGCGTATTTACGCATCTTGTCGTAAAGGGTTTTGCGCGGAACACCCAGAGTATTTAGGGTCTCTTTGATCGATCCTGCATGACGCTCTAGCTCGTTCTGTATCAGCATTTTTTCGAAGTTTTCCACCCGCTGCGGCAAGCTCAGTGTGCTATTCGATACCGCCGGCAACTCCTGTGAACCAAGGTCGAAATCGCAGGTGTCTCCTAACAGGACATAGCGCTCCGCCAGGTTGCGCAACTCACGCACATTACCGGGCCAGTTGTGTGCTACCAACGCCTGCATCTGCTCGGTAGGCAGCGGCGCCACTTCGCGCCCGTACTGACCTGAAGCCACCAACGAGAAGTGTTTAAACAGTAGCGGTATATCCTCCCGACGATCACGCAGCGGGGGGATATCGAGCCGTACAACGTTGAGTCGGTAGTAGAGATCTTCGCGGAAATTCCCCTGTTCAGCTAGGGCTTTCAGGTCGCTCTTGCTTGCGGCTATCACGCGAATATCAAGTGGTATGGATTGGTTGGAGCCGAGCCGCTCAATGGTTCGCTCCTCAAGTGCGCGCAGCAGTTTGACTTGCATCGCCATCGACATCGACTCAATCTCGTCGAGAAATAACGTGCCGCCATTCGCATGTTCAAACTTGCCGATGCGCCGGCTTTTAGCGTCGGTAAAAGCACCCGCCTCATGGCCAAATAGCTCGGACTCGATAAGATTCTCGGGCACAGCACCACAGTTGATGGCAACGAAGTTCGCACTACGACGATTCGAGGTCTCGTGGATGTAGCGCGCTAGCATATCCTTACCCGAGCCAGTCTCAGCATGGATCAAGATATCAGTTGGCATATCGGCTAAATTCTTAACCAACAGGCGTAAGCGCTGAATGCCGGGCGCATTTCCGATGATTCGCGGGCCCGCCATATTGTGGGTGGCAATCTCCTCTCTAAGCGCGCGGTTCTCCAGTGTGAGGCGACGCGTCTCAATCGCACGGCGGACCACATCAATAAGCAGGTCCGAAGGAAAAGGTTTCTCAATGAAGTCATAGGCACCGTTGCGAATCGCATTGACCGCCATAGAGATATCACCGTGCCCTGTAATCATGATGACCGGTAGTTGGGGATCACGCTGATGCAGTTGTGCTTGCAACTCGAGGCCACTCATACCCGGCAGATTTATGTCGCTCACCACAACCCCACACCAGCCCTCAGGAGTGGCAGCCAGGGCGTCCTCGGCATTGGCATAGGTTGCTACTTCATAGCCCTCAAGTTCCAACGTCTGACCCGCGGCTTCGCGGATATGCGGGTCGTCATCAACCAAGATTAAATTAGTCTTATCATCCAGCGTTGCAGTCACGGTTAACTCACTTGCTTGGGCTGTGATTGTGGAGCCTCACAGCGCGATAGTTTTAAGATGAATTCAGCACCGCCGCTCTTACCCTCTCTGAGCCTCAGCTCGCCGTTGAGGCTATGCACGATACGTTGGGAAATAGAGAGGCCTAACCCTAGTCCAAGCCCCTGAGCTTTGGTGGTAAAGAAAGGTTCGAATATACGGCGAGCGACTTCTGGGGTGACACCCGGCCCACTGTCCTCAAAACCAAGCACGACTCGGCCAGACTCGTCATCGTAGAGGTGCACCTGAACTGTTTTGGTCTCAGCAGACTCCATCGCCTGCATCGCGTTGTTCAATAGATTGACGACCACCTGCTCAAGACGCAGCTGATCACCTGCAACCCAATGACGCTCGAGACTCTCTGGCCAGGCTACCCGCACTCCGGCTCTCTCAAGCTGCCCGTAGAGTATCGACATTGCGCCATCACGCAGGTCGCGCAGACAGACTCTGCTGGTGTCTGCGTCACTCTTGCGGGCGAACTCTTTTAGCGGGTGAAGAATACGCGCCATGCGTTCGGTGAGACCGGCAATGGCCGTCATATTAGAGTCCGCTTTCTCGGGCATACCCCGTTGCAAAAAACGCTGGGCATTATCCGCATAGTTGCGAATCGCGGTCAGTGGCTGATTCAACTCGTGGTTGATGCCAGCAGACATCTGCCCCAAGACCGCTAACTTCGCAGCTTGCACCAACTCACTCTCAGTCTGGCGGTGCTGTTCCATCTCGGTACGTAGCAGTTGGTTAGTCGCCTCCAGGTCGCTGGTCCGCTCGGTCACTCGCTGCTCCAGCTCACCCTGTATCCGTTCCATCTCTTCAAGATGGAGTCGGCGCTCAGTGATGTCTACAAGGGTTACGATTAAGTGGTACTTGCCACTAAGCAGCATCGTATTGAGCGTCATCTCAACAGGAATCTGCTCACCGTGGGCATTAAGAGCACTGACCTCCAAACGTAAGTTCTGCTCTCGCGTGCTCACTTCACGCATTACGTACTGCTGCATCAATGTCTGGTCTTCCGAAGCCAACAGACGATAGAACGGCTCGCCCATCATATCCTGAGGCTGATAACCAAATAGACGCTGAAGTACTGGATTAAAGTACTCAATGCAGCCGTCGGTATTGATCAACGCAAGACCCGCGTGGGTGTTGTTAAGGATCCCTGTTACCCGCGCCTCATTCTCTTGGCGTACCTGCTCCTCACGCTTGCGGAACAGCTCTCGCTCACGACGAATGCGCCGACGCTGCTGTGTGAGGCTGATGACCAACACGACCAAAAGAAAGAGGAATGAAGAGAGCGCCTGAGCAAGCAGAACACGCTCCTCAAGTGGCTCGAGACTGACCAGCATATGTACACGCAAGTCTGTGTCTGCAAGGTCTTCGGAGATACGGAAAAACCGCTGCGCTTGCACAGCCTCCAGGTTATCACCGCCGAGCCTATCTCCACTAAGAACTGTTACCTGTTCTACGCCATCGGCCTCACCTTGATAGACAATATCCAGAGACTCCAGTTGTTGGTCGCCGTAGCGCAGACTGTCTACGATACGCTGCATCTGCTGGTTATCCAACGGCCTGAGTGTCCTAAACATCCATTCAGGCTGGGTGCTGATTACAACCACGCCGTCATCGTCAGCGACCATAATCTGGGTATTGGGATCAGTCCAACGCTCCTCAATCTGATCGAGATCGATCTTAACAACTACAGCACCAATAACCCCGTTTGGACTCTCGATAGGGTAACTGAAGTAATAGCCACGCTTTTTGGTCGTGCTACCCAGAGCGAAATAGCGCCCCGGCTTGCCCTGCATCGCATCGGTAAAATAGGGCCTAAAACTAAAATTGCGGCCGACAAAACTGGTCTCTTTCTGCCAGTTACTCGCGGCCGTGGTTGTACCGTCAGCTGCCATCACGTATACATCAAGCGCATGCACCAATTCGGCAGAGTCTTTTAGATAGCGGTTCGCTCGGTTAACAAGTTCTGGGGTACGCCCAGCGGTCACCACCAGACGCAGCAGGTCATGGTTAGCTAAAAGCTGAGGTAAGCTTCGATAGCGCTCCAAACGCTGCTGCAAGCTATCTTGATATTGGGCTAGGTCCGTAGCCGCCTTCTGCTTCAGTTCCACCATCACCTGAGCACGCGTAACCAAGCTGACATAGATAATCAGCGCAGCGAATAGCGTCACGGTCACCACCAGAATCAGCGGTCGGTTTGATTGTTGGAGCGGCTTCGTTGTTAGCATTATGAAACTCTGAGTCCTCTAGTTTCGATTCTTTCGCACTGAAGCACGGCTTGCAAGCCTAACCTCGGGGCAGCCAGCGACTAACAACACAGAGTACAGTGGTTTATACTATTGCCAACTGTTCATCACAGCTCAAAATGCCTCTCTAAGGATCTCTTGTGCCACAGAATCTCATCGCGAACCTGGACCTGCTGGTCAAATCTGGTCAGAGCCAACTTCTGGGCTCCCTGCAGCACGGCATAGAGAAAGAGGGCCTGAGGGTCGACGCGCAGGGCGCTATCGCTCAGAGCGATCATCCAGCTGCACTGGGGTCGACGCTCACCCATGAGCAGATCACCACCGACTACTCCGAGGCTCTGCTAGAGTTTATTACTCCGGTTCAAGAGGATATCGATGCGCTACTAAACCACCTCAAAGAGCTGCATCAGTTCAGCTATGAGAAGCTCAGCACTGAGGAGCTATGGAATGCCAGCATGCCTTGTCGCATCGCCTCTGATCGGGATATTCGTATCGCCGAGTATGGCAGCTCCAATGTTGGTCAGCTCAAACATATTTATCGAGTGGGCTTGGAGTATCGCTACGGTAAGATGATGCAGTGCATTGCCGGGATTCACTATAACTTCTCTCTGCCTGAGGCATTTTGGCCGCTCTGGCGCGAACTCAAACAGAGCAGCCTGAGTGATAAGCACCTCGCCAGTGCCGGCTACTTCACCCTGATTCGTAATTTCCGCCGCAGCTCCTGGCTGCTGCTCTATCTTTTTGGTGCCTCGCCGGCCCTGGGAAAAGACTTTATGCAAGGCAGCGCTCATGCACTGGCCGAACTGGATAGCGAGACGCTCTATCTGCCGCACGCTACTTCATTGCGCATGTCAGATTTAGGTTACTCAAACCGCGCCCAAAAAGGTTTGAACGTCTGCTTTAATCAGCTATCAACCTATGCCACCACTTTGCAGCAGGCGATCAGAACAGTACACCCGCCCTACAAGGCTCTGGGCGTGAAAGTGGACGACCACTACCGTCAGCTCAGTGCGAACGTGCTGCAGATTGAGAACGAGTACTACAGCGATATCCGCCCCAAACGTGTCACGTTCAGTGGTGAGAAGCCAGTTCATGCGCTGATCGATCGCGGCGTTCAGTACATTGAAGTACGCAATACTGATATCAATCCACTACTGCCGCTGGGCATCGATGCAGAACAAGCACGTTTTATGGATGCTTACCTGATCTCCTGCCTACTCGGTTCCGACAACCATCTGAGCGACCGCGAGTGTTCACTGCTCAACCTGAACAAAAGCACCGTGGTCAAAGAGGGGCGCAAGCCGGGCCTGCGTTTACAACAGCTAGATGGCGAGACCTCGCGCGAACTCCTCGGAACGCATATTCTGGATCAGGTGGAGCTGGTGGCACAAATGCTGGACGAAGTGCACTCTACCCGAGCTTACACAGCGTCTGTAGCGACTCAGCGCGCTCGCTTAGCTGATCCGGAGCTAACACCCTCAGCGCAGATTCTGGCGCAGTTGAAGAGCTCGGGGGTGAGCTATCAAGATTGGGCGCTAGAGAAGAGTCGCGAGCATCGCCAAGCCTTGGCGAAGGAGCCACTAGCGGATGCACGCCGAGATGAGCTCGATAAAATGGCCGCGGACTCTATTCAAAGTCAGAAAGAACAAGAAGCGCAGCCGCAGGAGCCTTTTGATCAATTCCTACAGCACTATTTGGAAAACTAGTGGGCCCAACGTAGGTAACCTCTTGAGACCAGATCTACCCAAAATTGTTGGCTTGAAAGCCAACCTAGTGGGTTGCGCCTATCTACCTCTATTGAATTACAAAACTGGTGAAGAACAGGTCTGCGGCTTGAGGCTCACCCGTCTCTGCAATCATCGCCTTCTGCACCACATCCAGCGCTTTTCCCGCCAGCGTCGTCTGTGCTGCCACCCCTTTGACATCCTGCTCAGTCTGCTCGGCGAAGAGGAATAGCAGATCATTACGTATTTGAGCCTTGTGGGAGTTTATATAGTGATGGGCGATCTCTTGGTCAACCTGCACAGTAACCTCAGCCTTCAAAAATCGTAGTCTGTCGCCGCCATCAAAGTTGGTTACGAAAGGCTTCAGCTCGATATACCCTACATAAGGGGTGCCCTCTTCCCCCTCAGCTGTTGCGGCGGTGCTCCAACCTAGAAGCATGGCGAAAACAGAATACAAACCTATTCGCAGCAAGCGCATGGTACTTCCCTCAATTTGAAACGGTTACGAGCAGTATAGATCGGAATTCCAAACAATTTTTTAGGACTATTTCTGAGGAACTTTGGCAATTTTGCAGGGGGAGGGATACACTGACGAAAAAGGAGAACACTCTATGCTGGAAAATTGCAAAACGGCGCAGGAGCGCTGGGGTGGTGTTAGCGAGATTATCGACAACTGGCTGGGTTCACGCCAGGCTCTGATCAGCGCGTTCGTATCACTGCCCTCTGCAGCAATCGGAGAGGAGCTCAATATGCGTCTGAGCAACTTCTGCGATCTGTTAATGGACTACCTCTCATCCGGCCACTTTGAGGTCTACGAGCAGTTGATGCTTGAGGGCAAAGAGTTCGCTGATGGCTCCGACGCAGCGGGTGAAAAGCTGCTGCCGCTGATTCAGGTGTCGACCGACCGTGCGCTGGACTTCAACGATGACTTTACTCGCTTCGATGAGCCCTCAGTTGCTGAAATTCGAGATTTCAGCACACGCCTGTCTGAACTAGGCGAATTCCTGGAAGAGCGCTTTGATCTTGAAGACAAGATGATTGCACTTTTGCATGAGTCTCATCGGGAGCAGGCCTCAACGGAGTCCTAATGATAAAACGGCTTGGCGGTGCGCTACTCAGCCTGTCCCTTCTGACAGCCTGTAGTGATGCCCCCGGGCCGCAACAAACGCTGGAGACCACCATCCGTGGTGCCAACGCCGCTGCCCTCTCCTCAGATGGCAACTTTGCCCTAGTCGCGGCCGTCGATCACGGCGGCTCACTCTGGGACCTTCGATCAGGCGAACGCCTATTCGACTGGAACCATCAGCAAGGTGGCTACACCATTCTAAACCACACCCGTTTTTCCAAAGACAATCGCTTGGCGGTGACCGCCAGCCCCTTTGATCTCGTGCTCTGGAGCATCGAAACGGGAGCACCCCAGTGGTACTGGAAAACACCGGACGAAATACACGATATCGACCTGGTCAGCGATGGACGCTATGCCCTTTTGGGTCTGGACAATGCTGAGGCGGTGATCTTTGATATCCAGCAAGGCGGCGTGCTCAAGCGTATGTATCACCCCGCGAGTGTGCGTAGTGTGGCGATTAATGCCGAGGGCACTCTCGCGCTGACGGGCGCCGATGATTACGTCGCCCGTATATGGGATGTCACCACCGAAACCATGCTGTTTGAGCGTGCCTTTACCAACCAGATCGACTCAGTTGCTTTGGCACCCAACAACCAATTCGCGTTCAGCGCCGAGACGCTCGGCAGCGCGCAGATATGGGATATCACGACTGGAGAGATGATCCATAGTCTTAGCGGCGATGAGTGGTATTGGCCAAAGAGAGTCAGTTATCTCACCGCCAGTTTTTCGGACGACAGCAGTCAGCTCCTCACCGGCACGGCTGCCGGCCTCGTGCAGCTCTGGGATGTCGCTAGCGGCGAAGAGCTACAGCGCTGGCGGGTTGCCACCAAGGAGAGCTATGGCCCTGTACAGACCGGCGTTTACGATGTCGCTTTTGGTCCCGACTCGAGTATCAGCGCTATGGGTTCTAACGGGATTTGGAACCGTTTTCAGTAAATGCAATCTCTCTCCTCTCCCAAAGATAGATACCTCACCCACTGTACCTAATTCAGCTACTCTCAGAACCGCTTTCCTAAAAACCCTATTCTAAATTCAAACCTCTACCTCATGAAAACGATTTCATTTGTTGTCAATTCGCGGTAACATCCGTCCATCAAAAGTATCAAAAGTCCCTGGTGGGCGATAAAAAGTCGGAATAACTCGATGACAGTGGAACATACACCCCAATACTCAACACTGGCTTACTACTCAGACTGGCCTGCAATCCAGAGCTCGGTGCGAAAAAAACCAGAACACGAGCAACGTATCGCCGAGATACTCAGCAAGATGACACTGCCAGAAAAAGTTGGTCAGATGATTCAGCCTGACCTGCGCGAAATAACACCCGAAGAGGCAGAAGAGTACAAAATTGGCTCGGTTTTAAATGGTGGTGGAGCTTGGCCTAGCAACAACAAATATGCTTCAGCAACTGACTGGGCGCAAGAGTCGGAGAAGTTCTATCAAGCTCTGGAGCGCGGTTACTCCGACCGCGGATTCCGGGTACCTTTTGCTTGGGCAACTGATGCAGTACACGGCCACAACAACGTGTTCAAAGCGACTTTGTTCCCGCATAACATCGGACTGGGTGCAGCAAATAATCCGGATCTCATTGAAGAGATCGGCGCTGCTACAGCACTGGAGATCGCTGCCACAGGCTTGGATTGGACTTTTGCCCCCACAGTTGCTGTACCGCGGGATTACCGCTGGGGACGTGTGTATGAGGGGTACTCAGAAGATCCACAAATCACATACGCATACGCTAAACGCATGGTTAAGGGGCTACAAGGCGACCTCAGTCAAGGCTTAGACACAGATAAAGTCATCTCTACTGTGAAACACTGGGTTGGCGACGGTGGCACATTCAAAGGTGTCGATCGTGGCGAGAACCACTACAGCGAAGAGCATCTTATAAATATTCATGCGCCAGGATATTTCTCAGCACTAGAAGCCGGTGCGCAAGTTGTTATGACATCATTCAACTCTTGGCATGACGCCAAAAACTACGACCTCCTCGAATCCGGCGGCTACAACTACAAGTTACACGGTAGTAAATACATCATTACAGACGTTCTTAAAGACAAAATGGGCTTTGATGGCATCGTAGTCACCGACTGGAACGGGCACTCAGAAATCAGCGGCTGCACCTCAGGCAACTGCCCTCAAGCGGTTTTGGCTGGTAACGATGTGTTCATGGTGACTGCGCGCAAAGACTGGAAACAGTTCTTTTCCAATGTTGTGACTCAGGTAGAGGCCGGGCTGATACCGATGAGTCGCATCGATGATGCCGTAACTCGTGTACTTAGGGTCAAAATGCGTGCTGGGCTATGGGAAAAACCGTCCCCTGCAGCACGCCGACATGCTGGAGCGGAGAATCTTCTCGGCCGAGAATCACATCGCACGCTCGCTCGCCGAGCTGTGCGCGAGTCTCTTGTGCTGTTGAAGAATGACTCGGCTACCCTGCCACTCTCGAGCCAGAGCAAGTTTGTTGTTTTGGGTAGTGGCGCAAACGATATCCAAAAACAGACTGGCGGTTGGTCGCTATCCTGGCAAGGCGATGAGAATATTATCGATCGCGATTTCCCGGGTGCGCAAACGCTTCTGCAAGCAGTACAGAGTGTTGTAGGTATCGAGAACGTATACACCGATCTAGAAAAAGCGCCTGGGGATGCGATTGCTCTTGTCGTGATTGGCGAGGATCCGTACGCTGAGATGATGGGCGATATCAAAGGCTCGCGCACCCTTGAATATGCCAAGATCAAACGCTCTTACGCTGCCGATTTGGAACTCCTCCGCGCTCTAAAATCCTCTAACCGCAAGGTGGTAACAGTGATGTATAGCGGCAGACCGCTTTACGTTAATGAGGAGATTCAATTATCTGATGCTTTCGTTGCAGCGTGGCTACCTGGGACTGAGGCAGGGGGTATTACCGATGTACTCTTTGAGGAGTTTGGTTATGACTTCCGCGGCCGACTGAGCTTTTCGTGGCCAGCAACTAAATGCGGAACCTCAATCAATGTTGCGCCCTCTCACATACCCAACTTTGAGCGCCCCGCGCACGAGCAAGACCTGAACGGAGAACACGCACCACTGTTCCCGTTTGGCTACGGACTCGCCTATGACAGAAACAAAGCGACTGATTTGGGTGTCGACCTAAGCGATATCAAGCTCGACTTAAGTGAGGGTGCTTGCGGTATCTCTGCAGCAGCAACGGCGACAGAGTTACTCGAACTATTTGGCGCCACTGCTGATGCCGACTTTGAGATGGTCATGTCGGGTGCGGGCAACAACTGGAGCCCCGTTAAAGTGTCGAAAGGCACGAAAACATCGGTCCCCGGCGTCTCTACTACGCCTATCGATTACAAACACCAGCAAGATGCCTTATTAGTCGAATTTAGCGGTGAGCCCGCGCAGATCTATGTCCGAATGTTGGAAGACGACACCCTGGATGCCCGTGGCTACATAAGCTCTGGCGGGCACCTCGTGTTCGATATTGACCTAATCTCAGAGCCGCCGGCTGTGCTCAAGCTCGCGATGCACTGCACCTGGCCATGCATGGGTGAAATTTCGCTTATCGATCTCTTGCCCGACGTCAATTCGACGAGCGAGTCAAGTTGGACGACGGTCAAGATACCCTTGTCTAAATTCGACGAAGCGGGCGCAGACTTTATCAATCTGAGTTCGCCTTTCTTAATCTACAGCGAGCAGCCAGTAAAATTCCGACTGGGTAATATACGCTTCCAGCCAGATTAGCCTCGAAAAGAAGCACGCAAAATTAACCCCGCTTTGTGCGGGGTATTTTTTGTGCTCTGCGTTTATCAGACAAACGCAACCGCTGATGATCCATCTGGCTTACATAACGGAATCAGCGCTCGCTAAACGACTCAGCCAATGTCTTAGTCAAAGGTTTAGTCAGGTAGTTCAGTACCGTATTTGAACCCGTTTTGATCTCAACAGTCGCAGTCATACCGGGAATGATATCGAACTCGAAGTTGGGACGCTTAGAGAACCGCTTACCTAGGGTCTGTACTTGCGCTCGATAATACGGCGTTGAACCGGCGTCCGTCTGTTTTAGCAGCGTATCCGGACTCAGGTAAACCAGCTCTCCCTCTAGATCACCAAATATGGTGTAGTCATAAGCATCCATTTTGATGGTCGCTGGCATGCCCAAATCAACAAACGCGATCTCGGACGGAGGAATTTCCACCTCCACAATCAGGCTGTCATCTAATGGAAGGATCTCTAGCAGCACTTCACCGGGTCGAACAACACCGCCTACAGTTGTCACTGCGAGATTTTTGACGATTCCGTTTACTGGTGCTCGCAGCTCAGTGCGAGACAGTCGGTCCTCACTTTGGTTCAACCGCTGCTCCACACTGGCCAACTGCTCTTCGACTTTACTCAGTTCAGCCGCGCTATCGCGGTAGAAACGGTTGCGCGTGTTCGCCGCCTGACCACGCAGTTCGTCAAGCTGGCGTTCCAAACGAATGACATCAACTTCCGCAACGTCATTATTTGCAAGTAGAGGCCGAAGCAGATTCAATTCACGCTCTACATTCCGAGCGATAGCCTCTATTGCTTTCACCTCATCCGCAAGAGCCTTCTGCCGAGTCTCATAAAGCGCGCGCTGAGTACTGATAAAGCTCGGAAATTCATCCAATTCAGCAGAAAACTTGAGCTCCACGCGATCTATCTCCGCTTTGAGCCGTGCTTGAACTGCTGCAAGTGATGCCTTTTCTGCACGAACCTCGGCCAACTCACTTGCAGTCTGATCCTTTTGCAAAGCGACAACTAACTCCCCCTGCTCGACACGAGAGCCCTCCACCACATTTATCTCGGCAACGATTCCGGGCTCTGGCGACTGAACAACCTTCGTTTTGGAGCTCGCGATAACTGAACCGCCCGCGCGAGTCACTTCATCAATCTCGGCCCACTCAGCCCATGCAAAGAACAAAACCAGAGAGAACACCAGCATCCACAATGCCACTCGTCGCCCTCGTACCCTGGCACGGACCTCAACTGCGCCAAAGTCGGTGGGAAGCTCCTCCCTGAACCATAGCCAATTCATTTGGCACCTCCTGCATCTGCTTTTCCGTTAAGGCGTGCCATCACCTCGGCTCGCGGGCCATCCATCACCATGCGCCCTTGATCAACTACGGCTACACGTTCGACATACTCTATGTGGGCCAGCTTGTGCGTCACCATAATGATCGTGGCCTCGGATAATTGACTGAAGATCACCTTGAGAAGGTGTTGTTCCAACAGCTGATCTAGTGCTGAAGTGGGTTCATCCAAGAGTACGATCTTTGGTTTTGCCAACAGTAGACGCGTGATACCGACAAGCTGACGTTGACCTGTCGAAAGCCCCTGCCCACCCTCATGAATCGGCAGATCAAGCCCCATCGGATTACCTGCAATGACCCGCGACAACCCCGTAAGTTGGCACGCTTCATTGAGCTCACTCTCTTTGATCATCGGTAAGCCCAGCGTCAGATTGTCACGCAGCGTCCCACTGAAAAGCTTCACGTCCTGAGGTAGGTAACTAATTTGCTCGCGCACAAAGTCTTCGGCAAGAATGTGTAGATCATAATCGTCCAGCCGTACGCGACCCTCTGAAGGTGCATACAGGCCGGCTAGTATTTTCAATAAGGTGGATTTACCGGAACCGACTGCCCCAAGAATTGCAGTCTTTTGACCTGGATTAAAACGCAACGCAGGGAAAGAGACCGCGGGTCGCTGGTCGTAACCAAAAGAGATCGCGTCAGTCTCCAGACGGGCGGTGCAACGATCAGGAACAACCTTACTTTGATTGACATCTCTATCGACAGGCAGTGCCATAATGCCATTTAACGCCTCGACCGCAATCTTCGATTTTTTAGCCTGAGCCAGCATATTCGGGAACTGAGATAGCGGGCCCAAGGCACGACCACCTAAAATGGTACACGCGATCAACGACCCCATAGTTAGTTCACCCTGTGTGACCAAAACGGCGCCAAAAGTAACCATTCCAATGTAAGAGAACTGTTGCAGGGTCTGACTCACATTAGTCGCCAACGCCGACAGACGCTTGACCCGGAATTCACCCACTACTACAGCCTCAGATAAACTCTTCCACCGTTGCGTGAAGAAGCTACGCGCGCCCGCCGCCTTGACTGTCTCGATACCATCAAGCGCTTCGATTAGAAGACCACTTTTTTTATTGGACTCCTGCATGTTCAGCTTGGTATTTTTTTCAATCGGGCCGCGAAGCAGCAGCCCGAAGAGCACACCTAATGGGAGCAAAACAAGAGGCACTAGAACAATCTGCCCGCCGATCATCCAGATGACCCCTAGAAAAAATATCGCAAATGGCAGATCTGCCCACAAAAAGAACAGCGAAGTCACCATAAACTGCCGAACTAACTCAAAGTTCTTTATCTGGGCTGCCAGCGTGCCAACGGTTTTGGGGCGCGTTGCCAGACTTAGGTCAATACCGCGCTCGAAGAACAGCTGGCTTAAACCAAGATCGGCTGACTCGGTGGCTCTATCAACGAAGCTTGTTTTGATCTGCTTTGAAAAGAACTCCAACAGCACCGCCACCGCAACACCGACAGACAGCACAATTAGAGTCGAGTAGGCTCCCGTTGGGACAACTCGATCGTAAACCTGCATGGTGTATAACGCAGAACCCACACCTAGTATTGCAGCCACCAACGAAGCGAGTAACGCCTCATTAAGCAAGCGCCGGTGAGATCTCATCGCCAGTCGAAACAGATCGCTTGCCGTTATCGGCTTGCGACTCGTTCGCTGCTTGACCGAATTAAAGGTGAACACCTGACTGTTTAAAGTTTCAGGGTCGCGAACATGGCTCTGCCCGAGCGAATCTTGCAACAGCACACCCTTTGGCGACTGACCTTTGCAGAGGTATGCCTCCTGCGAATCTCTATCGATTAGAAGACAGGGATAGTCACTTTCACTGAGGGCAGTTAGCGAGCGCTCTTCGACCCGTGACTTCGGAAAAAGATCCCTCCATACCTTGCGTAGCCGTTTGCGATTTATATCACCGGCGCTTTTTAGCTCTAATCGTTCAAGGCATTCAAGTATGCGACGCTGAGAAGCACCGTTACCCTTTGCCATCGAAAGCTGGCTTAGCAGCGCAGAGATAGCATGTGAGGGTGCTGTATCGTCTTCCAGTTGTTCTGGAGCCGCTCTGTTGATTTCAGTCACGCAGGTTCCTCCCAACGAACTGCTCCAACGTTAGGATAGCTTGGCACGCATTGCCGAACGCATCCGCCCTAGCGAGCCGTGCGTCCAGAAGTTCCGATTCAGCATTCAGCAAATCGAGCAGTGAAGACTTACCCGAACTGAACCGCCGGCTGAACGAATCCAGCTGCTGTTGACGCAATTCAGTGAGCGAAGATAAGACAGGCAACTGCGATGCGTTGACTTGATACTGATTCACAAGGCCCGCTGATTCCCGAACGATGGCTTGCGCCAATCGCTGCTCTTCGTAGACAGACGCGGAGTAGTCTGCGTTTAACTCGGCGAGCTCCGAGTCTAGACTATCCCCAAGATCGTAGTTATATCGAACGCGCAAGAAGGCCCGCGCCTCATCGTCCGCATCGTCAACGTCACGGCTCAGTGTCACACCAGCGACAATTGCAGGCAAACGCTTGGCATCAACGGCACCAAATTCGGCTTTAATGCTGCGCGAGCGCGCTTTGGTTGCAGCTAGGTCAGCGGAACGCTCAACAGCGAGCTCGGCGAGGTAGGCTTCATCCAAATCACCGTTGCAGCTGAGTGACTCACGCACGTCGGCGCGAAACCCCACCGTTTGCAACAGGTTCAGTTGAGCGTCTCTCTGGGCGCCTCTGAGTTGGAAGACTCGTGCCTCCAATTGACTGATGCGACTGTCTATAAGTAGTAGATCACTCGCGGCATCAACACGTTGATCAACTCGCCTCTGCATGATACTGCGAATATCTGACGTTGTGGCAATTGCTGTTTGAGTCGCTTCTAGCTGTTGTTCTGCTACAACCGCGGCCATGTAACTATCAACAACCCTGCGACGCAACTCAACTTCAGTGGCTAACTGGGCTTGGCGTTGCGCTTCGAGGCTTTCCGAGGCGCTCTGCAGATCGGATGAGAGCGCTCCCCAGTCGATAATGGTCTGTTCTACAGTTGCACTGATCAACCGTTGCTCGCTGGTCGAGCTAATCAGATCACCGTCCCCGGCAAACTGCAGAGTCGGCAGCCTTCGAGATTCGACAATATCCAACCGGGCTTGCCGAGAGCTACTGCGTGCCTGCTCAACACCGAGTTCTGGATTTGATCTGACTTGCTCTAATAGCCGTTCAAGTGACAAGGATTGTGTCGGCTCCGCACCGAAAGTTCCGGAACCGAAAGTTAGCAGAATCGTTACCGGCACTAACTTGATGGCCGTTTGAAGAGTCATATACCTGTGTCCTTTATTGTTTTGATGAAAGCCTTTTCAGAGCAGCAAGCGTTCGAATACGGCCATCTTTATTCTATTACGCCAGATATATCGATGCGGTTTTCTATTCCACTAGACCAAACAATCCGGGACGTACAGCGAGTTCGCAACTGCAAGGTTAGCCAAACTCATTAATGGGTTGACATTTACTCACCTATTGCTAGATACTCCCATGAAAACGATTTCAACACAATAATTTTCAGAGCAGCCATAGCTGATCCTGGAAACATAATTAAAAAACCGCAATAGCGTAGGACTGAAAGATGGTTGCAGTTGAAGCACTCTCCAAGCAGATTAACGAACTCAAAGCGAAGCAGGCCGTCGGCACACTGACGCAAGAAGAAGCCGCACTGCTAAGCGAACTCGAACAGCAATATGCTGAGGCGCTGGAGCAAGCTAGCGCAGAGGAGCTGCAGCAGATCGCTGAGGCTGCGGCCGAGTCGGAAGCCGAGCTACTATCGATGCCGGATGTAGGCTTCGTTGGACCTGGTGCAGGTTTGGGAGCGCTTGGTCTTGCGGCTGGCGGTGGTGGTGGCGGTGGCGGTGGCGGTACCGTTGTTTCGACACTCGACTCCTCTTTCTCTGGGCAGTTGATCAACGGCTACATAAAGGATGCGCGCGTCTTCCAGGATAACAACGGGAACGGCACGTTCGACAGTGGCGAACCAACAGGCACAACCGACTCGCTTGGGCGTTTTAGCCTAAACGGCTACGTAGAGGGTGCCGGGCAGATTATCGCTCAGCCTGTTTGGACCAACAACTCGGGCGACACAGTTACCGCGACCGACCAGACTACCGGCGCGAGTGTCTCTACGGTGTTCACAGCACCGGCCGGAAGCGCAGTAGTTTCGCCGCTCTCAACGCTGATGAGTGCCGGTGCTACGCAAGAGCAAATCAAACAAGCATTCGGCCTCGACGCCAGTATCGACATTACAAGTTTCGATCCAATCGCCGCCGCGACAGCTACAGGCGCTAGTACGGCTGAAATCGAAGCAGCGCTGAAGTTCAAAGCTGCGAGTACAGCGGTCTCTAACATCCTTGATGTCTCCTCAGAATCACTCAGCTCCGCAGGGGTTGATTCTGCTTCCGCGACTCAAACTGCTGCAAGCACCATCGCAACCAAGCTCAATACTGTCGGTTTCTCATTGACTGATGCGACCGTTGTGAAGGAGACACTTGAGTCGATTATCAACGACAGTGGTGCGCAGATCGATACGAGTGTTACCGCAGCACTCAGCAACTCGCTGAGCACCAAAATAGCCGCCACAAACGCGGCAATCCTAAGCGCAGCAACTTCAGGCGCTAGTGATCCTACCGCTGCTCTACAGCAGATTTACAAAGCCGCTAAAACTGCTCAGGTCGGGTTAGCCCAGAGCGCCACTTCGGTACTTGAAGCCGATGATGCTACTGCAGCCCTGACGACGCTTGATCAGTTCGATGTCGACTCAGAGATCGCTGGTGCCAGCGTACCAAATAATAATGCCTTTGGCGGATTGGACTTCGAATTAGCCGCGAACGAATACCAGATAGAGTTCTTCGAAGGATCTAACGGTGGACTGCTTACAGATCCAACCGATACATCCAACTCTGTTCTAAAATTTGTACGAACCCCGGATTCGAAGCACTATTCAGGTGTCAGCTTGGGCTACCTAACCGGCTCAACGGTAGGTGAAATCCCGATCAACGCAGATGCTGGCGAGACAACAATTAATGCTCGCATTTGGTCACCGTCAGACAGCATCGTCGCGCGAATGGAGATTGCTGATTCTTCAGCGGTAGCAGCTCAAAATATGTACTTCAATGTACATGCTGAAGCGACACTGAGTACCGGGTGGAACGATGTTGTCTTTGACTTCGCCAGCCCAGTTGTTCGTTACGTGGACGAAGCTAATGGCTCTTTAGCAACACCAATCGCAGCAGATGCTACCTACGACAAACTCAGCCTGTTCATCGATTGGAACAACGGCAAAGATTACGCCGGTAACGAGGTTGGAGCAGCGCTAACAGAGGACGTTACCTACTATGTAGATAATGTCGTTATGGGATTTGGTGAGCCCGAATATTATGCCGGCGGAGCTGACATCGGCACCGGGGAAGAGACAACCGAAGAGCCAACTCAAGAACCGGTACGTGTTCAGCTCTACTCTTCAGACACCTCCGCAGATGCTGACCACCCCAACCACTGGAATGCTGTTGAAAACTTCGGCAGCGGTGCCGCATTCAACGGCGACGCAACCGATCCCGCAGGCACTTACAGCCGGGTGTTCCAGATCACCAGCGGCGAAGGCTATGGCGCCGGTGTACATGTGGCGTTTGCTGCCTTCCCAGGTATCGGAGCAGGCTTCACTGATGGCGCTGATCACTTCAACGCTAAAGTGTATGGTTCTCCTCTGGGTAACCTCGAAGTGAAATTCATTGGCGCAGGCGAGGGTCTCGACAGTGTTGCCACTATCGATCTCGACACCTACGCAGGTTCAGTTGATGAAGGCAACGGTTGGTACTCCGTGTCCATTCCGTTCTCTGAGTTTAGCAATGCTGATCAGATCGCTAACCACTCAGGCTATCTCATGGGCCCTCCAGGGGATCAGGCTGATGCAACATTCGACTTCTTCTTCACCGACACCGAACTGAGCAGCGGTGCTCAATATTCTGTTTCGCAAGAAGAGACAACCGAAGAGCCAACTCAAGAGTCGGTACGTATTCAGCTCTACTCTTCAGACACCTCCGCAGATGCTGACCACCCCAACCACTGGAATGCTGTTGAAAACTTCGGCAGCGGTGCCGCATTCAACGGCGACGCAACCGATCCCGCAGGCACTTACAGCCGGGTGTTCCAGATCACCAGCGGCGAAGGCTATGGCGCCGGTGTACATGTGGCGTTTGCTGCCTTCCCAGGTATCGGAGCAGGCTTCACTGATGGCGCTGATCACTTCAACGCTAAAGTGTATGGTTCTCCTCTGGGTAACCTCGAAGTGAAATTCATTGGCGCAGGCGAGGGTCTCGACAGTGTTGCCACTATCGATCTCGACACCTACGCAGGTTCAGTTGATGAAGGCAACGGTTGGTACTCCGTGTCCATTCCGTTCTCTGAGTTTAGCAATGCTGATCAGATCGCTAACCACTCAGGCTATCTCATGGGCCCTCCAGGGGATCAGGCTGATGCAACATTCGACTTCTTCTTCACCGACACCGAACTGAGCAGCGGTGCTCAATATTCTGTTTCGCAAGAAGAGACAACCGAAGAGCCAACTCAAGAGTCGGTACGTATTCAGCTCTACTCTTCAGACACCTCCGCAGATGCTGACCACCCCAACCACTGGAATGCTGTTGAAAACTTCGGCAGCGGTGCCGCATTCAACGGCGACGCAACCGATCCCGCAGGCACTTACAGCCGGGTGTTCCAGATCACCAGCGGCGAAGGCTATGGCGCCGGTGTACATGTGGCGTTTGCTGCCTTCCCAGGTATCGGAGCAGGCTTCACTGATGGCGCTGATCACTTCAACGCTAAAGTGTATGGTTCTCCTCTGGGTAACCTCGAAGTGAAATTCATTGGCGCAGGCGAGGGTCTCGACAGTGTTGCCACTATCGATCTCGACACCTACGCAGGTTCAGTTGATGAAGGCAACGGTTGGTACTCCGTGTCCATTCCGTTCTCTGAGTTTAGCAATGCTGATCAGATCGCTAACCACTCAGGCTATCTCATGGGCCCTCCAGGGGATCAGGCTGATGCAACATTCGACTTCTTCTTCACCGACACCGAACTGAGCAGCGGTGCTCAATATTCTGTTTCGCAAGAAGAGACAACCGAAGAGCCAACTCAAGAGTCGGTACGTATTCAGCTCTACTCTTCAGACACCTCCGCAGATGCTGACCACCCCAACCACTGGAATGCTGTTGAAAACTTCGGCAGCGGTGCCGCATTCAACGGCGACGCAACCGATCCCGCAGGCACTTACAGCCGGGTGTTCCAGATCACCAGCGGCGAAGGCTATGGCGCCGGTGTACATGTGGCGTTTGCTGCCTTCCCAGGTATCGGAGCAGGCTTCACTGATGGCGCTGATCACTTCAACGCTAAAGTGTATGGTTCTCCTCTGGGTAACCTCGAAGTGAAATTCATTGGCGCAGGCGAGGGTCTCGACAGTGTTGCCACTATCGATCTCGACACCTACGCAGGTTCAGTTGATGAAGGCAACGGTTGGTACTCCGTGTCCATTCCGTTCTCTGAGTTTAGCAATGCTGATCAGATCGCTAACCACTCAGGCTATCTCATGGGCCCTCCAGGGGATCAGGCTGATGCAACATTCGACTTCTTCTTCACCGACACCGAACTGAGCAGCGGTGCTCAATATTCTGTTTCGCAAGAAGAGACAACCGAAGAGCCAACTCAAGAGTCGGTACGTATTCAGCTCTACTCTTCAGACACCTCCGCAGATGCTGACCACCCCAACCACTGGAATGCTGTTGAAAACTTCGGCAGCGGTGCCGCATTCAACGGCGACGCAACCGATCCCGCAGGCACTTACAGCCGGGTGTTCCAGATCACCAGCGGCGAAGGCTATGGCGCCGGTGTACATGTGGCGTTTGCTGCCTTCCCAGGTATCGGAGCAGGCTTCACTGATGGCGCTGATCATTTCAACGCTAAAGTGTATGGTTCGCCTCTGGGTAACCTCGAAGTGAAATTCATTGGCGCAGGCGAGGGTCTCGACAGTGTTGCCACTATCGATCTCGACACCTACGCAGGTTCAATTGATGAAGGCAACGGTTGGTACTCCGTGTCCATTCCGTTCTCTGAGTTTAGCAATGCTGATCAGATCGCTAACCACTCAGGCTATCTCATGGGCCCTCCAGGGGATCAGGCTGATGCAACATTCGACTTCTTCTTCACCGACACCGAACTGAGCAGCGGTGCTCAGTACACTACTTACTCGGATAGCCCTGTCAGCCCGGCCGACCTGACCGGCTACGCACTAGTCTTCGAGGACGAATTCAACGCAGTAGGCGAATCGCCTGATTCGACTAACTGGACCTTCGACCTAGGAAACGATGGCTGGGGTAACGGTGAGGCTCAGGACTATCAGTCTGGTTTAGATGATGCACAAATCGTTGACTGGGACCCATCAACTGCGGTCAACGGTGCTCTGCGCATCACAGCCAAGAACGTAGACGGGACTATCACCTCTGCACGTGTGAAGAGTGACATTGATGTTGGCCCGTACGGCTACTACGAGGTGCGCGCCAAGTTACCGTCTGAAGCGGGTGCTTGGCCAGCAATCTGGCTGCTTGGTGAGGGAGGTCGTTCAACTTGGCCTGCTGATGGCGAAATCGATCTGGTTGAGTGGTCATCGGCCTACGCTAGCGGCGATACAGAGATCATTAGCGCGTTGCATTATCCTGCTGCCCATGGTGAAAGTGCCAACGATACCAACGCAACGCTGTCCAGCGCCGTCGATGAGTGGCACACCTACCAGCTATGGTGGACACCTGACTCAATTAAAATTGGGGTGGATGGTACAGAAGCAGACTCCCACTTGGTGTACTCAAAACCTGAAAATGCCACAAACAATACCTGGCCATACGATGGACCAATGGACTTGATTCTGAACATCGCGATTGGCGGCACATTGGGTGGAACAGTACCAAGCAGTAACTTCGAGTACGCCATGGAAGTCGACTACGTTCGCATATACCAGCAAGACGGAACTGTTGCAGACCTCACACCGCCTGAACTAACTCTAACGTTCGACTCAAATGATGGTTCAGGTTTTGTGCTGACTGATTTCGGTGGTAACGCCTCCAGTGTTGTTGCTGGTGCTGACGCACCGACAGGATCTGACGGTTCAGTTGTGAAAGTATTGAAGACTACTGGCGCTGAAACCTGGGCCGGCACTACCTTCTTTGAACTCTCCGGTGACGGCGAGCTCATAAGCGATGGAGGATCAGTAATCACGGCTGATGTATTCAGTGCAAAAGACGGAGTTGCAGTTCGACTAAAACTAGAGGATAGCTCAAACGGCAATATAGTCGTTGAACTCGATGCAATCACTGAGAGCAACGGATCGGACGCATGGGAAACCTTATCTTGGGATCTCTCAGCCGTGGATGGGCTCAATCATCTCAACAACTATGACAAGGCGTCGATCTTCTTCGACTTTGGCAATGCGGGTGACGGTGAAGTCTACTATTTCGATAACGTAAACTTTGGTGGTTACATCGCTTAGTAATCTGTAACCTCTATCAAGCCGGCTTTGAGCCGGCTTTTTTATGCCATACCACTCAAAATTTACTCGCTCCAGCTTCAAGCATCACTCTGCTCCCTATGGTTTGAGTAGATGTTATCACTCCTACAGCACCACAGGCTCAAAGTAATCTAACTCTCTATTAATTCTACTTTGCAGTAAGATGTTTAAACTATTTTTAATGAAAACGTTTCCAAAAAGAGACTTATCAACGGGTCTAGACTACCATCTCAATATTATGACCAAAATTGCTGGTGGTAAAAACCTTGAAAATGTCAATTATAGTTTGTACGGCTTTAATGATAACGGGCTGTACTTTTCCCCAAAAACCCTTGCCTGAACTGCAACGAAACGTCTCTGTCTTGCAAATAAAGGTCGTCGACGATGTACACGACAGCTGCAATGAAGGTGCCGGAACCAACTATCCTCAAGTCGTGGCCAGATACCAAAGTTGCGCCAGATGGCCCCCTAACAAAACTCTTAAATCTACAGGAAAAGAGTACAACACATGTGAAATCACAGTCGGGCATAGCGTGAATCTTGAAGTGTTGGGTCACGAAGTACTTCATTGTTTCGTGGGCAACTTCCACGGAGGTGATAGCCGTCGCAGTGAACTCGCTGTTCGATGATTACACTCTGAATGCCAAGCGTGTCTTAGCGATACTCTGATCGCCTAGCGATAGTCCTAGGTAGCTCAGAACCACCGCCCAAAGCAAACAAAAAAACCGGTCAATTGACCGGTTTTGTTTTGTCACACTGAAGCGATGAGGGTTAACGAACCATGCGAACGTTATCTACCTGAATTACTACACCGTTCTGATTACCGAACTCAGGCGATACTACCAGCGGTGTGTTCACCTTTTTCAGATCAAGCGACGAGCCTGCATTGCCCACCAACTCAGAAAGCGGTATGCGGTAGCTCTTCCACTCATCAGTCGGCGCATCTTTGAGCTTGTACTCACCACTACTACATGGGAATCCACAGTCCACCTTAATAATGATGTCGCCGCTAGCACGTGGATCCGCGATCTTTCGAAGATCAAACTCAACGTACTGGAACGGTGAGAAGTCATGTCCCTGCAGACTCTGCCAGTAGGCCACGCCCTGATCAGTTTTAAAGTTGAGCTGAGTAACCTTGCCGCGATCACCCGCATCCACAAGCAGGGTGTCAATACTACCACCTGCAGCGTATGTACCGAGTGCATATGGTGGTATCGCCTCATCGGTAAACACATCTACGATATCTGCGTTAATGAAGTTGGGGTCGTATTGAATAATCTCAGGCGCCTGTGTGCCGAAGTTACGCTCTGCGCGACGGTTCTTGGTTGCACATCCGCGAAGAGAGGCTTCCGCACCGGGACATGAGTAAACACGAACGAAATCCACTTCCATCTCTGCTGGAAACTTGGTGGTGTCGTCGGGTGAGCCTGGCCAAGTTCCGCCGACCGCCAGGTTAAGTAAGAGGTGGAAACGCTCATTAAAGGGTGCGTTTCCTTCCACATTGTAGAGGTCGCCGTTCTCATCCGGAACCTGGGTCCACCAACCTGAGGCGTACTGGGTCACCCAGTGATGGTCATTGATGTACCAACGCATTTCGCCGTCCGCCCATTCTAGGGAGTAGGTATGAAACTCTTTGGTCGGATCCGTGTCTTCAAACTCATACGTAGAGCCTGAATACGCATTGTTTGGCCAGGTACGACCGTAGTGAAGAGTTGCATGAACTTCCTTGTTTGGGTCCTCAGGTGCTTGGCTGACCATCTCTAAAATATCGATCTCGCCGCTAGCTGCCCAGATTCCGTATTTGCTATCGGTTGGCAGCATCCAGATCGCTGGCCAAAGACCTTGACCAGCCGGGAGCTTGGCACGGACGTCGATCCGCCCAAAGGTCCAATCACCCTTATTTTTAGTGCGCAAGCGAGCAGAAGTGTACGGGAGCGTTCTCTTCTCTTTCGTTCCCGACTCTTCTACATCTGCAAGCCCACGGAAAGTCTCTTTGTGGGCTTGGATAACGAGCTTTCCATCGCGAATAAAAGAGTTCTTGTGTCGATCGGTGTAACACTGAAGCTCATTGTTACCACCGCCCCAACAATTCTCTTCCCAATCCCATTTCGACTCATCAACATCCTTGCCGTCGAACTCATCGCTCCACTCAAGTTTCCAACCCTTCTTGAGGGCATAATCAATCGTATTAAAATCACCGTCTGTAGCCGATGCGGAGGATGATGCAGCGATTATGGACGCTGCTAATATAGAGCTAAGTTGCTTCATCAGTACTCGATCTCTTACTTAAAAACTGTAAGTAAAGTAGGCACGAACTTCCGACTCGTCCGCCGCACCATCATTTGTTCGTTTTGTCGCCTTAACACCCACTCGGCTGTCGCCATCGCCCAAATCGATAATTCGCTCGTAACCCAGCACCATCTGCAATGGGTAAGCCACGCCCTGCTCCTCTTGGAAGTCGTATTCACCGTAGGCATCACGCGCCAATTTGAACTCGTAGATATTTTTTGACGCATGAACCACCGTACCCGCCACGGATGCAAAATTGGTAACAGGCACCTGTGCAAAGACGGGTTGCTGTTTACCCACTGCGAAGTTCATATTGAGACGGATCGCATCGGTAGGGTTTAGGACTAAACGCCCCTCAACCTTCGTAACCTTCTCAGCACCACGCCCTGCATCGGGGAAAGCCCCCGTATCAAAATTCATAATGCTAGAGTCAGTCTTGCCCTTAAAATCAATGTGTGTCATACCGATATTAAAGGCGACTGGGGCATCCTCACGCAGGTAATTATCCCACTCGTAGAAGTAAGTATTTGGGGTTGTATCGTAGGTAGCGAAAAGCTCAACAGCATCAGCTTCTCGGTTGCTTGTAACCGAAAACGGCGAGACAACTGTGGTTTCCGTCGTTGTGATTGACCGGGTAATCTTCTTACCGCGCGCGGCTTGAGCTGCTAGCGACAACGCATCAACCAAATTGCGACGCGCGAATAGACGAGGTTTAAACATCCAGTTACCGCGAATGATCTCACCCGTGAGCTCTACAGACTTCTTGTTCCCCAATTCTGAGTAAGGAAGACCTGTTGTCCATATTTCTTGATGCTCACCAGCGTCGGCCACAAGACCCGCGTAATTAAACTCGACATACGCGCTTACACCACCTGAGAACTTCTCTGTAACGCGCGCTTTTACGGCATATGCGTCTGCTGAGTCTACCTCATCTGAGTAGACGTTCGCGCCATCGTCATAGAGAAAGCTCTGCCCCACTTTCTCAGCGCCCGAACGCAACAAACCGAGGTCAAGAGATGCTGTATCGGATAGTTCAAATCCGCCTTGAAGTGAAAACTGCTGATCGTTAACCCCATCGGTAGTATCGCTAGAGGCTATGAATGAATATTGCTTCTTATCACCAAACTGGTACTTCGCCATAATCATCGGCTCAGCACCCCAGTAGATCTGCTTACCACCCACCACTTTAAGACCGTCGAGAGAGCCTTTACCAACAAACTCGACACCTGCAGGCGCTTTGGCATTCCAGGTATCCTGATCAGCCATGTTGGTGGTTTCGCGCATCAGACCAAACGCGTCACCTTCGTAACCCCAGTGGTAACGTGGAACATGGTAGAAGAGATTCAGGTCATACTCGTCTCCAATGTGACTTGCTGTAAAGCTGTATACCTCAACTTTCTTGCCACCATTCGGATAGTCTTGGGCTTCTAAGCGATCACCGTACTTGAAGTAGATGTCACTGTCCGATGACTTAGTCATGGCATTCAACGTCATTTCACCTGCGAACCCCAGCCCTGTTAAACCCAGGTCGAGAAAGAGCGAATTACCACCATCCAACTGGCGCGCGGCACCGTTCTTTACGAGGCCGTCAACGGTCAAACTACCGCCAAGCAGCTCAACGGGCAGATCAGGCCCACGCGCAATCGCAGATGTTGAAAAGGTACTTGCAGCAATAATTGCCGAAGCAAGAATGGATGGAGAGAACGTCTTCGTATCAGTAATCACTGTATGATCCTGCCCTGTTATCGTTATTTTCGGCGCGAGGCCGGCTAATTATCATGAAATCGTTTTCATGATATTGCTACAAGCCGGAATAGAAAGCAAGCCAACCATCAAGCTAATGGCGTTAATTCATATGAAAAAAGGACATTTTTCGATCACAAAGCAGGCGGGATTTAATCATTGAAAATGATTTCATAATTCCAGTTTGAATTTGACGCCCAGAAAAAGAATAAGCCACCCTAGGATGACTTTTCACACTGCCGATCTATACGAACTCTGTAACCGGCAATTAACTGGTAAGTGCCTGCTTATCTACCTCGCGTATAAGCGGGGCAACCGATTCCCGCTCTATCAATTTCGTCTTGAAACTTCCACCCAACGGTGAACCTTTTCGATAAATTTCATTGAACGCACTGTCAGCGGCACGCTTGGCCATCTCAAAATTCGGAGCATGCATCGTTGTGAGCGGTGGGGTTAGGAAGCGACCTAACAGAATATCGTCGTAGCCGATGACTGATAGGTTTTCCGGTATTCGTAATCCGCGGTCTTTCGCCCACGAGTAAACACCGATCGCAGACTCATCGTTGCCTACTACGACTGCTGTGAAATTTGCACCTCGCTCAGACAGCTGCTGCATCCCTTCAATCCCGCCTTGCACTTCAAAGCTGGTTCGTGCAATTAAGTCATCGAGCACAGGAATGCCGGCTTCTCGTAGAGCCGTTTTATAGCCCTTGACTCGATCGTTAGCATCCTGTTTGAACTCCTGTGCGCTGATGCAAGCAATCTCTGTGTGCCCGTTATCCAACAAGTATTTAGTTGCGCGATAACCACCATCAACATCGTCGAGCAACATCACCCGGTTTTCCATACCGTCATAATACTGATTGATCATATAGGCAGGGATTCTCGCAGTTAAGTCAGAAACGTAGCGTTGCTCCAACCATTCCGTTAGTAGAATGAGGCCATCCACTTGACGGCTTAGCAAGAATTCAACGGCTTCAATCTCGCTTTCGGTAGTACCCGAACCACTAGCGATCAACAGGTGTTTGCCACGTTCCCGGAGTGCCGATTCAACGCCAGCAATCATGGGGCCGTAGAAAGGACCGTCCAGACCGGCTACCACCATTCCAATTGTATTCGACCGTTTTGATGAGAGCGATTGCGCCGCCGAGTTGGGTTTGTAGCCCAGTTTGTCCATCGCCTCCTGAACACGTTGGCGGGTCTCAGGCTTTACAACTGCGTTACCACTGGTAACGCGTGACACAGTAGACGGGGAAACACCCGCAAGCTTTGCAACTTCTAATATATTCGATCTATTCATTGGATAATCTCTTACGACAGACGAATTCTACCTCATTCGACTGCGAAACAACGAACAAAGTGATCAGAAGCAATCTGTTTTACCCCGGGCATCTCCCGACTGCAGCGATCGGTAGCGAGCGTACACCTTGAAACAAACGGGCAGCCAACGGAGTCAGGCTTCCACAACGGGATCTGATTCTTCGTTTTGCTATCAGCACGTTTCACATCTCGCTGGCGCCCTACCTCGGGTACTGCGCTGAGCAAAAGCTGAGTGTAAGGGTGTCTTGGTTTCTGCGTCACCGAGTCACTCTCGCCCCACTCCACCATATGCCCGACATACATCACTGCCGTGCGCTCAGCAAAGTATCGAGCTGTAGCGATATCGTGGGTAATGTATAGAAAACCTATGCCTTCGTCTTTCATATCCGCCATCAGGTTGAGAATGCCCAAACGGATAGAGACATCGAGCATGGAGATGGGTTCGTCCGCCAGGATGAAACGCGCGCCTGTCGCAACAGCACGCGCGATGGCGACACGCTGACGCTGACCACCAGAGAGCTCGTGCGGGTATTTATCGGCCGTCTGCGCCGCAGGGGTTAGCCCTACCTTCTCAAGCATCTCGAGCATGTGTTGCTCAACCGCCTCACCTTTGAGATGAGGCATGTGTATCTTTATTGGGCGATACAGGTGATGGCGAATTGTGTGCACTGGATTCAGCGATCCAAAAGGATCCTGAAAAATCATCTGCACCTGCTTGGCCAATGCGCCCTGAGCTATGGGAGCAGCTTTGTCGTTGATATCCTTGCCGTTGAGGCGCAAGGTTCCACTAGCCGGCTCGTAAAGGCGAGTTAACGCCCGCGCACAGGTACTTTTACCACTGCCAGATTCGCCGACAATCGCCAGTGCCTCGCCCGCTTTAATTGAAAAACTTACATCGTTAACGGCGCGCATATATTGGCGATTGAACAGCGCGTTATCGAGCGCAAAGTCGATTACAAGCCCGTCTACCTCTAGCTGTTCAACGTCACTAACGGACTGCTTCATTTCAACCACCTTGGCATCTACTGACTGGTTCATACAAGCTCACCCTCCTCAACTAGGTGGCAAGCGACAAGCCGCTCGGACCCGCCTGCTATGCGTTTAAGAGGTGGCATAGCTGAAATACACTGATCGACACACTCCCCACAACGCGCCTGAAAATAGCATCCATCAGGAACCTCAAGCAGGTTAAGCGGGTTACCCGGTATCCCCTCCAAACGGGTCTTTGGCCCGAATATCGTGGGGAAGGATTTAAGCAAACCACGTGTGTACGGATGTTTAGGGGCAGCCATCAATTCGCTAGATGCCCCAAGCTCCACCATCTTCCCAGCGTACATTACGCCAATGCGGTCAGTGATCTCGCCCATCAAGCCAAGGTCATGCGAGATGAACAAAATTGCGAAACCGAACTGCTCTTTGAGCTCATATAGCTGATCCATGATCTCACGTTCAACCACCACATCCAGCGCTGTAGTCGGCTCGTCCATAATAATAAGTTTCGGACGCAGAATCAGAGCAATAGCGATCACGACACGTTGGCGCATACCACCCGACAACTGATGCGGATAGGACTCCATGCGCGAGGCGTGAATACCAACCAACTCCAGATTTTTGATCGCTCGTTCACGAGCATCAGCAGGGCTAACATCTTCGTGCGCCAAAACAACATCGGTAAGCTGCTCACCAATTGTTATCACGGGGTTCAAGGCGTTCATCGCGCTCTGGAAAACCATACTCGCTTTGGCCCAGCGGAAACCACGTAGTTCCTCCTCAGACATTTTGAGAACGTCCTGGCCCTCAAAGAGTATCTCACCACCAGTGATCAGAGCAGGCGCGCTGTGTAGGTTTGCGATAGCAAACGCCAATGTGCTCTTACCACAGCCCGACTCACCTGCAAGACCTACAGTCTCTCCTGGATAGATGTCTAGATCTACATTATTGACCGCGCGTGCGTTACCCGAATCAGTAACGTAATCCACGCAGAGGTTTCTGATCTCAAGTAAAGGAGTGCTCATGCTGCGGCCCTCCGTGCTTCGACATCAGCCTTCATTCGACGCCAAGTCTTAATGTACCCACCCGTCTTAAGTTTCGGGTTAGCCACCTGGTCAATCGACATATTGAGCAACGCAAGACCACCGCCAAATATCGCAATTGCAGCACCTGGAACAACCATGTCCCACCAAGCACCTACGATAAAGGCTGAATTGGATTGAGCCCAGAACAGCATGGTGCCCCACGTGATGATAGTTGGGTCACCCAACCCGAGGAACTCAAGGCCAGCCTCTGCCATAAGCGCATAAATACACGTACCCATAGCCCCACCAACCACGATGCTCGTAAGATTTGGCAGGATTTCAACGAAGATGATGCGTAATTTTGATTCGCCCATGACCTCGGCAGCGAGGACAAACTCCTTATTTCTTACCGCCATCGTCTGACTGCGAATGACGCGAGCTCCCCACGCCCAGGATGACAGCCCAATGATCAGTGCGATGACCAATGGCCCCACCTGCCCTACAAAGGCCGCAATGATGATGAGCAAAGGCAATTGCGGGAAAACCAATACGATATTTGTGGTCGACATCAAAATCTCGTCGACGCGCCCACCAAAATACCCGGCACTTACGCCCACCGCCACAGCGATTACGGTAGTAATTGCAGCAGCAGAGAAAGCAACAAGCAGCGAGATCTTGCCACCATGAAGAACTTGACTGAATACATCTTTGCCTGAACGCGTTGAGCCCAAGAGCAGTTCGGCGCTAGGCGGCTGATGTCCCCTTGCCACACGTTTATTGGGGTCATTCTCGGCAATCGCACCAGCGAAGACGCTCAAAAGAATCATCGATGCGACGATAAACGAGCCAATAATTGCGGCCGGATTACCCTTGTAGAAACGACGTAAAAACTTAAAAAACTTGTTTGAAAACATAATATTGCTCCGTGCTACGCAATTGGATCTACTTGCGCAGCCTTGGGTCCAGCCAAAGATTCAATAGGTCTGCAATGAAGTTAAAGACCAAAACGAATACGACGATCATCAGGAAGCAGGCCTGCATCGTCGGATAGTCACGCGCTGCGAGTGCTTTGAAGAGCAGAAGCCCAACCCCTGGGTAGTTAAATACTGTCTCGATAAAGATTGCACCCGCCATCACGAAGCCGACCTGCATGGATACAGCGGTCACCACCGGAAGCAGTGCGTTGCGAGCCGCGTAGTGGGTCATTACGCGACGGTTTGACAACCCCTTGGCGCGCGCCATGGTGATGTAGTCCTCGCCCAAAACATTGATCATCGCGTTGCGCATATTGAAGATCCAAGCCCCGATGCCGCCTATGATCATGCAAAGAATTGGTAATACCGCATGGTGAAGCACGCTAGACACGTACTCTAGCGTCCAGCCTGGATCGAGGTCAGGGTTGGCCCCGTAGGAAAGTGGGAACCACTTCCAGCTCAGCGCCAATATAAAGAATAAGAAAAGCGCAGTAACAGGCTGCGGCATCGCACCCATGAAGGCCCAGAATGCTGGCATGAAGCGGTCGGTGAAGCCGCCACGGTTGTAGGCCGCAAAGGTGCCGATGATCAGACCGATCATCACACAGATCACCGTAGACATACCTGCTAAGCCCAGTGTCCATGGCAGTTTAACTGCCAACAGCTCGGTAACTGGCAAAGGGAAAAGCATAATCGTTGGGCCGAGGTCCCAAGTAAAGATGCTCTTCATATACTGCAGATACTGTACCCACAACGGGCCATCTACGAAGCCGAGCATCTCCTTGTAAGCTTGCAGTGTCTCCAACGGCATACGGCCCTGCGCGCTGGCAAACAGTGCATCCACCGGGTCGCCTGGCATCAGCCTGGGGATCAGAAAGTTAAACGAAATGGCTATGAGTATCGCCACCAAATAGAACGCAAAGCGCCTGAGGATAAAGCTCATGACTGCACCCGTAAGATACGATTAAAGCGTGCCACAGAGCGTGGCCGAAAACTGCTCGCGAGGCAAAACCCCGCGAGCGACATGATTTACTTAGCGTAAAGCTGCTCAAACACGAGGAGTTTGTTACCGCCGTTATAGAAAACTGGCTGCACAAAATCATTCTCTTCAGTCGGCCATCCGCCAATACGCGTAGCGTTGTACTGATACCAGGTCGGGTTAGAGAAGAGTGGGACGAACGGCAGATTTTCGGATGTAAACTCCATCAACTCTGCCAGAATCGCTTTCCGACGCGCCTCATCAACAGTGGCGGAGTACTCATCGATAAGCTTGTCCACTTTTTCACTGCTGATACCGTGGTTAGTGTGCCAAGAGAGGCCCTGCTGAGCGGTGTAGAAGTAGTCGCGGTAGGCTTGGATTGGATCTTCGCCGTTGGTGCGCGACCAGTTAATTGAGGCCTGGTAGGTACCCTCTTTCAGCGCACTGTCGTAAACAGACCAATCAACCGTTTTGGTGTTCGCTTTGATACCGACTTCAGCAAGGAACTCGCTTACCATCTGCACAGTCTGAACCCAGTCCGTCCAACCATTTACAACATGAATGTCGAAATTAATCTCAGAACCGTCTGGGTTTTCAACAAAGCCATCACCATCAACATCTTTAAAGCCAGCTTCCTCAAGCAACTCCATCGCGCGCTCTGGGTTGTACTCAGCAAGGTAGTTGTACTTGCTATTTACCTCATCATTGAGGTGGGTCTTAAAGAACTCGCCGATACCTGAAACCTGAGTCTCAACTGTTGGATAACCATAGGCTGCCAAATCTACGATCAACTCACGATCCATCGCCATTGAGAAAGCTTGACGGAAGCGGACATCGCTAAACGGGAGCTCTCGCGTGTTCAGATATACGTTAATCAGGTCATTAGCAGGGTACCAATAGCCATGCGTCTCAGGGTTAGCTGCTACATATGTCTTATCGATATCTGAAATGAAGTTTGAACCCCAATCAATTTCGTCATTAATCAGAGCAGCCTGAATCTGGGAGTTATCGGTGTACTGACGGAACTTGATACAGTCGAGGTACGGAAGCCCCTCAGCGGCTTTGTAGTAATTCGGATTACGACAGATTTCGATCTGATTATCGCGTACCTGTTTAACTTCCGTGATAGGACCAGAACCAACCGGGTTAGGGTTTTTAAATGTGGACAGATCTTCTACACCGGCGAATATGTGTTCCGGCACTACATGCAGACGCGGCAGATGCCAATCGATAGTGCCATCCTTAGCACTGAAATTAATCTTCACAGTAAGATCATCCAGCTTTTCCACAGAACTGAATTTCTTCGAGCCCCACTGGCCCGTTGCATCAAGCTTGGCATCATCTCGGCCGAGGTTAAGGGAAAACACGAGATCATCTGCATTCAACGCCTGACCATCTGACCAAGTGAGGCCACTCTTGAGCTTAATGGTCATCGACATCAGATCTTTGGCGTAGGTGTAGTTCTCGGCTAGACGCCAGTTGATATCCCCTTTGAGCGTGTTAATTACGTACAGTGGCTCGTACATGGTTCCGCTTACCATGTCGGCCTGGGCACCAGAGTAGGGGTTAAAGTCCTCTACGAATGTCTGTGTGATAATAGGGACGGTCAACGTGCCGCCCTGAGCATGCGCACCAGCGGCATGTGCGATATTCACAGTTGCTACAACAGTAGCTATGGCTGTAGCGATACCAAGCTTTTTCATTGTTATTCCTCTGCCCATTGATTTAAATGTCTACTCAATCAGAGCTGTGCTTTACGGATTTATGGCAACGTTTTCAGGCTTAACTGCTCAGCCTTTACTTTATCTAACCATAAGCATGAAAACGATTTCATCAAATGTAGCGAATCAGCTTTAGTTTGTAAACTACTTTCAATCAGGTGTTACTGAGTCCTAGGGAATTATCGAGGCATTGGATCAAAGGAAAAACTAGAGGATATGGGGCGGATTCAAAAATCATCCGACTGAGCCACTAAATAGGTGCCACCCATACCATCATCAACGACAGTAAAGTTTATGGGATTACAGCAGACCGTGCAGTCGCAGACGAACGCGTCGGTGCCCTCGTCTGGCTCGTAAACAATCTCTATGCTCTCCCAACAAAATGGGCATTGAACAGTGTCACTCGGTAGCATCTCTGACTCCTCTGCTTTGCTGTCAGTACGCACGACAGCAGCATTAGGGTCAGCGGAATCAGCCTAGTAGCCGTCTCATTGGCAAGGTGGCGAGCGCACTCTGTATCGCGCCCGCTTCAAACGGCTTGGTAATCACGCGTTGCGCACCTGCACGTTCAACGGCAGCAAGCCTCTGCGCATCAGTATCAGCGGTCACTACGATAATCATTGGAGGAGCGCCTGACTCTGAAGTGGTTAACTTCTCCACGATCTGAGTGCCGTCTCCGTCAGGGAGCGATAGATCGACAATGATTGCGTCTGGCGGCATGTCATGGATCAACAAATCAGCTGCAGCAAGGTTGGAGCAGTAGGACACATTTGCTTCGATGGCACAGAGTTCATCTGCGTAGAGTGTTTGGTAGAGAGGATCATCCTCTACCACAATTATCTCGACAGCATCATTCACGGTGGTTGCCCTGCTCTTCTGTCTGCTTCAACCGGCCGCTCTGAGAGAGTTGCTTAAAAGCATCGATGATCGACTCTTTGGTTAACGGTTTATTGAGCACCAAGTCCGCACCTGCATCGAGCAGATCCAAGCGTTGCTCGCCAATAGTTGCCGCAGTGACTCCAATAATTGGCCCCTTAAAACCTTGAGCACGCATCGCCTTGATCATCTCTGGGCCGTTAACTTGCGGCATGAAGTAGTCGGTGAGCACAAGATCATACGCTTCTGAGAATCGTTCTAAACCGACAGCGCCGTTCTCAGCGACATCCACGCTCGCAACGACCTGCCCAACCAATTTCTGACCTAGCATCCTGAGCACTGCTTCGTCTTCAACCATAAGAACTTTGAGTTCACTGAACTGCTTCAGGCGTTGTGCTTCAGACTCTGATGCAACTTCGACGGGCGACTCAGCGGACTCACGCACCAGCGGTACAGTGACTCTGAATTCGCTACCCCGATTCGCCCCTTGGCGTAATCGGTAATTCACCGAACCGCCTAGCTCTTCAATCCAGCTTTTTGCTATATACAAGCCAAAACCGCTGCCGTCAGATTTGGAGTGGCCGCGCTCACCCGCTGAGAACAACCTTTGAACCATCGCCTCGGGGATACCGACTCCATCATCCAGGACAACCCACTGCAGATAATCATCACCGAGCCCATCTTGATAGATACGGGAGATCAAACTGACGCGCGACCCGTCTGCGTGCAGACAGGCATTCTTGATTAGATTGGCAACCGCGTGACGCACTCGGTAGCTATCACTGGAGAACGACTGTGTTGCCGAGCGGATTGGGAGGGCGTTGCGCTGCAAGTACTGCATACCGGTCGCAGAGACAATCGATGCAACACTGGTGGATATTTGCTCATTCAACTCCTCAACAGTAAAGGTCTCCAAGCGAATCGGCCGCTTCAAATCTGGATTTACCAACATGCGCATATCATCAATCGTGTTGAGCAAATCCCGACTAGACCGCAAAATGTCAGATTTGCGCTCCAGCAGTTCAGCGTCACTGCTCTCGTTGACCATCATCATGATAGCCGCGACCGGTGTGCGTAACTCGTGAGCTACCATACCGAAGAGCTGATTACGCTTCTCTTGCAAAGTCTGCAAAGCATGGTTGGCTCTTTTTAGCTCTGATGCAACTCTCTCTGATTCACGCTGGCTATGCATCAGGTCAGTAATATCCCGCGTCACAAAGGTGACACTACTGATCGGCTGTACAACCTGATCAGGCAAACAGATCGTTTGGTGGGTTCTATTCCGATGTCCAGATTGTATGCCGGGATGCGTCTTACGACACTCTTTGCCAGTTTTCAGTACATCCATAATCATCTGTCCGAATAGCGATCGAGGTTCATGTAGATTCAACCGCCCAAACTCTTGCCAACTCAGCGTGCCGCCAGGCTTCAGGCTATGTACCTCAGCGAAGCGGTCGCCGTAAGCAACAGTAGAACTCTTGACGTTATAGGTCCAATACACCATATCGACAGCACTACTCACAGCTTCTAGTCTTGCTAAAGTCTCTTGGGCTGCATGACGTGCTGAATCGCTGCGTAACCTTGCCTCCTCACTATCCAGAACCGCACGCTCTAGGTTGATCTCTGCTAATTTGAGCTCCGTGACGTCAGTACTCGCCGCAACAACACCGATTACCCCTCCTCGCTCATCAGCAACAGGCTCGAGCTGTAGTTTCATCCACCGGCCTTTCAAACCATGCTGAGTCGTCTGGAACACTTGTTCAGTATGCCGCTTAGAGGTAACGACACGCTCCATCGCATCTTCAACTACCTCTCGAACGTTCGGAGATAGCCTCGCGATATAGTCATTGAAGTTAAGTCTTTGATCTTCGGACAACCCCCAACGGTGTGCGAAGGTTGAGTTATAACTCATCTGATTAGCGGTTAGATCTAGATGCCAGTAGGCGCTTCCTGTCTTCTCAGCAACGAACTTAGTTTGCGCTAACAACTCCTCAGTTCTATCCGCTCTTTTTAGTTTGAACGCTAGTAGAAGCGAGAATAACGGCCCGAGTACAACCAAACTGCCAAATACAACAGGCTCAGCCTCTGGCCCCAGATACGCGTGAGTGTACAGACTGTAACTGACGGAACTAATTACAAGGGGTAAGAATCCCAACAACATCACCCAGGCCTGCTTATCGCCTGCCCGCAGTGCATTGATGATGAGATACCCGATAGCCAGCATTGCAAGGAATGAGCCCCCAGCCGCATAAATATGTCGAGCACCCGACGGTGCGACAGGGACGATGCTCGCTGTGTAAAGGACAGCCGCCGCAATAATTGAGCTCCTCAATTTCTTGATAAACACGTTATTGTGGCGCTGGAAAGCACACTCGATCAGTAAATAGGCTGTTACAAAGAGCAAGGCCCGAGCGGCCATCTCTATCGCTAGTTGATTGGTGGTGATTCCCACCAACTCATACAACCGGGTGGAGCTAAGGATCAGCAGTGCGGTCGAAGCCAGAAATGCGCAAAGATACCAGTAGATTGGTGACCTTAGATAGAACGCTATCACAAGGTTGAATAGCAGTAGCGTTATCGCTACTGCCGTTAACCCAGCGTCAACTGCAGCACCACGTGCCTCAATCCGTTGGGCGACCTCGCCGTCAACGACGCTGTAACCCAGGTTAATCACGTGTTGACCGCTGATGCGATAATAGACGACGTCAGTTTGACGCTCTTCAAAGTTATGCGGGAAACTGATCGCTGTGCCGGAGGAAGCCCGCAGGTTTAAAGGTACGTCGGCGCCATGTTCTCTCTGTCGAAACCCCTCGCTTATCTTTTTGAATTCAACAACAGAGCCGAGCCGATTAGATTCAAAAACGACATACCTATGGCTGGCTTCAGTTGAGAGGTTGGAGATTCGTACCTTGAGCCAAAAAACCGCATCCGTAACGCCGCGGGCGGTCTGCTGAGTCTCCGTAAACCATTGAGGGTTTTGGGAAACATCAAAAATCGTCTGCTGTCCTTCGCTATCTTCGAACAAAAGAATAGGCTGGTCTGCACAGACAACCCAAGAAGTCAGGAGTAGAGAGAGCGCTAGGGCTAGTCTCGCTGCCATTGTCGGTTCCTCACTTTTATCTGCATAAAGTGAATTCCCTTAATTTTTTACTTTTGTGCATCTCATGACTATCGACCCAGAAGTGACAGATGTCTATAAGAAAAAGTCTTAATATTCCATTAGATCCTGTTTTGTAGACCTATTGAGTACCTCCAAAACTTGAGTTGAGTGTCAGTACTTTTATTTTCGGCCCTGAAAATAGGAAAAACCAATTAAATAACCACTCTCACTGTAAGAATCAAATCTTCAAAACGAGATATGTTTAGCCATTGTCTTTATTTATCAAACCAACCAAGAAACAAAATAAACGCAAAAAGCCGCCCATTGGCGGCTTCTCGTTGATACGCAGAGTGTTACTCCGCTGGGTTGATCTCCAACAGCTCAACCTCAAACACCAGCGTAGCGTTAGGACCGATCATCTCGCCCGCTCCGCCAGGACCGTAAGCCAGTTCTGATGGGATGACCAGACGTGCCTTCCCGCCTTGATTCATCAACTGCAGACCTTCGGTCCAGCCACGAATCACACCTGTCAGCGGGAAGGTTACCGGCTCACCCCGGCCGTATGAGCTATCGAACTCCTGACCGGTAATCAGCGTGCCGCGGTAATGAACTTTTACACTATCTTCCGCAGTGGGTTGCGCACCCTCGCCCTGCTCCATAATTTCGATCTGTAGACCGGAGGCCGTAGTGGTTACACCGGCTTTCTTGCCGTTCTCTTCGCGATAAGCCTTGCCCTGCTCCAAGTTTTCGACGGCAACGGCAGCTGCTTGCTCGCGCTGCGCTTCCATCTTAGCTTGCTGGAAGGCACGCATCTGCTCGGCGATCTCGCCATCAGTCATCAGCGGTTCAGCGCCGGTGAACAGATCCTCAATACCCTGTTTAAGCATATCGAAATCCAAGGTATCAAAATCCGGCTTCAAACGCTGGCCGAGTATGTAACCCAGACCGTAGCTCAATTTCTGTTCGTCAGTCTGTGGCGCGTGTGAGCCAGCCAGTACCACACCTGAGGTCAGTGTGCTGGCCAGTGCGACTGTTAAAATCGCTTTTTTCATTGGGTTAGTTCCTAAATAGACTTTGAATGCTGTATCAACTAAGACTAGGCTGACAACCTAAGATGAATTCCACATGAAAACAACCTCTGGAGGAAATTAATAAGTCGCGACCTGCGACTTTGCGGCAGATCCCTCCCACAAATGCAGCGTACGACAGCGAGGATGATATCTAGCTCTTTACCAACACTTCGATGTGTGCCGCTACTGAACGACCGAGAGCACTAAGGTTGTAGCCACCTTCGAGCATAGAGACAATGCGACCATCGGCATGCTTGTCAGCCAGTTTCATCAGCTCAAGCGTAATCCAGCGATAATCCTCTTCGACTAATTTAATCTGCGCTAGCGGATCCTCAGCATGAGCATCAAAGCCCGCGGAGATCAGAATAAGTTCAGGCGCGAACGCATCAATATCGGCAAACCAAGGCGTCACAGCCTCGCGAAAAATAGCACCATCACTTCCGCGAGCGAGGGGTGTGTGAATTACATTCGGTTTGGCTGCGCTAATGTCTGGAAACGGGTAATAGTTGGCCTGGTAGGAGGAGTAGAGCCGAATCCGTTCATCACCCTCTACGATATTCTCCGTACCGTTGCCATGGTGAACATCAAAGTCGACAATCACCACGCGTTTCAAACCACGATGATTCAGCGCATGATGTGCAGCAATGGCGATGTTACCCAACACGCAAAAGCCCATAGCTCCGTCGCGTAACGCATGATGGCCCGGCGGACGCACGGCACAGAAAGCACGCCTATTGTTGGTATCTAAGACCGCATCAACCGCTGCAATACCAGCTCCGGCTGCGCGCCGAGCTGCTTTCCAGGTATGCTGCATCATCGCAGTGTCGGGGTCTAGTTGAACCTCAGGATTCACCTCCCCCTCTTTGACCCGTAGCGCCAGCCAGCCATCTTTCTCGATAAGGTTGTCGATGTAGGCGGCTTGATGGGTCTGCTTCAGCTGTTCGATTTCGGCGAGCGGTGCTTTGTCATTAAGTTCGAGCTCATCACTCGCAAACTCCTCAAGCGATTGGCGGATAGAGGCCAAACGCTGTGGCGACTCAGGGTGACTGTCGCCCATATTGTGTAGCTCAAAGTCGGTGTGAGTGAATAGCGTTAAGGCCATCGCTTAACTCCTCTCGCTAATTAATTTCTGATAAGCAATTATTAGGGGCTGCATCCTTTGGGAGGGGCGCGGTATACGATTGAGCTCGAGCACATCAGCTATTGTTGCTGCCAGATCAATAGCCTCCCCGGACGGCCTTCCTTCCAACCACTGATAAAGCATAGCCAACTCAACCCGCTCGCAGTTCAACTCCACCTGTTTGTAGGCCTGGTAGAGTTTCTCTAGCTCGGGATGGTCCGCTAACTGCGGTTTGAGCGCCATACGTCGTTGGCGCATGGGTAAGACTTCGATGTTGTGCCAAGCCTCAATCTCTTTCGGGATTGGGCCGGGCCAAGCTCGCCCAGTCTCAACACACCACAGAGCAGCGAGTAGCTGATTGACCCGCGCACCCTCAGTTTGTAGTGCTAACAGCGGCTCGCTCAGCCTTGGGTAGACCTCCAGTGCAAACTCCCAGAGCGGGTTTTGCAACCTAATGCCGTCAGGGATCACAGACAACTCCAATAGCGAAAGTTTTCCCTATGCTAGCACGCTTTTTGGTACTATCCGCGACCATGATCAGACTCGAAAACCTCAGCCTGCTGCGCGGCTCTACAAAACTTCTCGACGGCGCCAACTTGAGCGTCCATTCCGGCTGGAAATTGGCCCTCGTGGGTGCCAATGGTGCAGGCAAATCGAGTCTATTCAAACTACTTTTGGGCGAGCTACATGCGGACGCCGGTGATCTCAGTGTACCTGACCGCAAGCAGATAGCGCATATGGCGCAAGAGGTCTCGAGTAGTGATCGAACAGCACTGAATTACGTGCTGGATGGCGACCTGCAACTGCGCGATATTCAAGCAAAACTGGCGCAAGCAGAGGCTGATCACAGCACCGAGGTGGGTACCCTGCATGCCGAGCTGGAAGCGATAGACGGCTATCGCGCTGAATCACGCGCCCATCAACTGCTGGACGGCCTCGGCTTTAGCACAGCCGATGCGTCAAAATCGGTTAATGCCTTCTCGGGTGGTTGGCGTATTCGCTTGAACCTTGCCCAAGCACTGATGAGTCGCTCTGATCTACTGTTACTGGACGAGCCCACCAACCACTTGGATCTAGACGCCACGCTCTGGCTAGAGAGCTGGCTGCGCAACTACCCCGGTACGCTAATTCTGATCTCGCATGACCGCACCTTCATTGACGCTGTCGCGAGTCACGTTGTACATCTTCACCAGCGCAAGCTGCACCTTTATAAAGGTAACTACAGTGCTTACGAGCGCATGCGTGCGGAGCGTCTAGCGCAGCAGCAGGCAGCCTACGTGAAGCAGCAAGAGCGCGTTGCACAGATTGAGGACTTCGTGCGTCGCTTTAAAGCTAAAGCGAGCAAAGCGAAACAGGCTCAGAGCCGAATCAAAGAACTCGAGCGCATGGAGATGATCTCGGCGGCTCATATCGACAGTCCGTTTACCTTCCGCTTTGATAGCTCCGATAAAATCTCATCGCCGCTGTTAAATTTATACCAAGCTGATTTGGGTTACCCCGGAGCAAAAATTCTCGACGGAATTAAATTAAGCCTTGTACCTGGACAGCGTATCGGCCTGCTGGGGCGCAACGGCGCCGGCAAATCGACCCTAGTGAAATCCCTGATGGGTGATCTCGAACTTATTAGTGGTGCGCGCCAGGCCGGCGAACATCTGAGCGTTGGTTACTTTGCCCAGCATCAACTTGAAGCGCTCGACCTCGAGGCTTCAGCGATGCTGCATCTGCAGCGCATGGATCCTAAGGCGAGCGAAGCGAATCTGCGGTCATTCTTGGGTAGCTTTGGCTTTAGCGGGGATGATGCACTGGAGCCGATTAAACGCTTCTCTGGTGGTGAGAAGGCGCGTTTAGCCCTGGCTCTGATTGCTTGGCGTAAGCCAAACTTGCTGCTACTCGACGAACCGACCAACCACCTAGATCTAGAAGTGCGCCACGCGTTAACGCTGGCCCTGCAGAGCTTTGAGGGTGCCATCATTCTGGTGTCGCACGATCGTCACCTGTTGGCAAACTCCGTTGACCAGTTCCTGCTCGTAGCAGACGGTAAGGTGGAGGAGTTCTCTGGCGACCTAGACGACTACCATCAGTGGTTGGCATCACAGCGCTCAGAGGCTAAACCGCAGATCACTACCGAGAGTCGCGGTGCCAGTGCAGCTGATCGCAAAGAGCAGAAGCGCCTTGAAGCTGCACGACGCGCCAAACTGCGCCCCCTAAAACAGCAGGTCGAAAAGCTTGAGGAGCTGGTCGATAGCATCAGCACAAAACTCGAGCAGGTAGAGAATCAGCTTGCTGACCCTGACATCTACAGCGATGAGCGCAAAGTTGAGCTGAAGGAGTTGCTGGCACAACAAGCTGAGCTATCCAGCAGGCTCAATCAAGCTGAGAACGACTGGATGGAGCGCCAGGAAGCGCTGGACGAACTTGAGGCGTCGCTGTAGATCGGGGCTCGTTCAACTCGGTGTCGGCTTGAAAACGCACCTACCTGATTCAAAAATCTCTTCTATATTTCTCGTAGCAGTCTGAACAGTAAAGGGCGCCGTAAGCCTGAAAGCAGACTGCTGCATTAACTTTAGGAGAGCACAGATGCAAACTCAGCAACAACAAGCTTCAAACGAGGTTTTGCACATCCCCCAGGTCGCGTTCGACTGGTACGATGAGTATGCGCATGGAGATATTGATAGACGGACCTTCTTAGCACGCCTCGGCACACTGGGAATCGCCGGCCTGACTCTGGGCGCGATGACCGCAGCACTAACACCGAACTACGCTCTGGCGCATCAGGTCGACTTTACCGACCCAGACATCAAGGGCACCTACGTAAAATTTGACTCACCTATGGGCCATGGCGAAGGCCGCGGTTACCTAGTCGTACCCACCGGCGTCGATGAGATGAACGAGGCACCGACTGTTCTGGTTGCCCATGAGAATCGCGGCCTCAACCCCTACATCGAAGATGTGGCTCGACGTCTCGCCAAGGCTGGTTTTATCGCCTTTGCCCCAGACGCGCTCTACCCGCTCGGTGGCTACCCCGGCAATGACGATGATGGCCGTGCGATGCAGAAGACCCTTGATCGCGGCAAGATTGAGCAGGACTTTATCGCCGCCTCCAAGATGCTGAAAAACCACAGCTTCAGCAATGGCAAACTGGGTATGGTCGGCTTCTGCTTCGGTGGCTACTTAGTCAACAAGCTCGCAGTTGATCTCGGTGCCGACCTTAACGCCGGCGTCCCCTTCTACGGCACCCCTGCGAGTGAGGGCTTTGAGAATATCACTGCACCACTGGTGATTCAGTTTGCTGAATTGGATAAACGCGTAAATGCCACCTGGCCAGAGTACCAAGCGGTACTTGATAAGCTAGGCAAAAGCTACACTGCGCACGTTTACCCGCAGACTAATCACGGTTTTCACAACGACTCTACCGGTCGCTATGACGAGGCGGCTGCAGAGTTGGCATGGAGCCGAACCGTTGAGTTCTTTAAGGCTGAATTAGCCTAGGGCGCTTTAGGTGGCGTGCTACGCTCGCTCCCGATCTGTAGGAGCGAGCACAGCACGCGATAACTTATCCATTCAATTGCGAAACCGTCTCTGCAATCTCTTCGCGCATACCCTCAAACAGCTGCACGGCCTCTTCAATCTGCTGATACCTGAGCCCAAGCTTTTCGGTGATACCCTCCGGTAGCGCCTCAACCGGGCCGTCACTAAAACCCTGTTCGCGTAAAAGTCGATTACAGAGACTCAACAACATGGCCATAGCTGAGCCCTGCGGCGCATGCTCGGGTTGATTCTGCCATTCAATAGCTTCAACCAGTGTGTTCGGCAAAGCCCAGTGACGGAAGAGCCAAGCAGCCAGTTGTGCACTATCAATTCCCAGCAGACTGCGCTCGAGGCGCCAAGCTTCGATATGCGGGTTTAGCTCGATAGCTCGACAGAGTTTGGCGTGCTGCGGTGGAAAAAGGTGAGCCAGAATAAGAGTCCCAAAGTTGTGCAGCAAGCCGGTCAAATAGACCAACCCCATGGAGGGTCGGCGCGTGACTGGGATCTGACGGGCCAACAACTCCGACAAGCGAGCTGTAGCCAGTGCTCGCGTCCAGAAGGGTACAGCGCCGCGCGGCCCCTTCACTTCAAAATTGAGCTCACTGCTGAGCAGCATAGAGATACTCAGGTTAAGCACTAGGTCATAGCCAAGGATACGTACCACTGCGTCATCAATTGACTTGGCCCGTCCAGGCGCAGCGAACATCGGTGAATTCGCCCAGGCTACCACCTGTGAGCTCAAACTGGGGTCGGAGCTGACCAAAGGCACAAGCTCTCCGATACCTGCATCAGGATTGCCACGTAACTGCAGCAGTTTTTGAGTTGTTGGTGAAAGGGTGGGGATAGAGAGGGTCTCTTCGATACGCTCTCCGATACGGCGTTGAGTGTGCTCGAACAGCGCAGAGTCTATCTGTTTATCCAAGCTATCATCGGGCGTCTTAACAGGCGCAATTCGACGGCCCAGATTAGCGCGCGGCATATCTTTTAAGCGGGTCTCTGCAAGATCCATATCGATCAGCATACCGGTTGTCGCCTCGAGTAAGAGGGGCTCGTCGGCTCTAACAGAGCTGTCCGCTAGGACAGGGAGGCCATCAAAAAGCTTAGCTTGACCTTCGGGACGGCGCATACCTGGCTGGCGAAAGTATCGCTGTAGCGCGGCTGGAGAGATAGCGCGGAGTTGGCGGTCGGTCGCCTCCTCCAATAGATCCGCTTTGAGTTCCATATCAGCAGGGATAACGAGCAGGTGCTTGCCCAGCTCATCCTGCATCATCAGAAGCCTGAGGTTCTGCCCCTGTTGCTCCATAGCCACACTCCAATCTACGGGATCGGGAGACTCGGAGCTCCCTAAACTATTGACGTGTAACGCGCGTTACCTGTCGCACTGTTTTGAGTTTTCTCATCACTCGCGCAAGGTGTACTCGGTTATGCACGGTGAGCTCCATGGAGACGGCGTTCATCTGGCCATCTTTTTCACCGGAGTCCACCTTAAGAAGGTTAGCACCTGCAGCCGATACCGCCATTGCCAATTGCGCAATCATGCCGCGCTGTGATTCGACCTGAAGCTGCAATACCACCGGGTACTCATCATCATTTGTCTCTGACCACTCGAGGTAGATAGTACGCTGCTCTTCGTCTTTCGATTTCTTCTTATGGTTACGGCAATCTGCGCGGTGTACCACCAATCCACGACCCGTCGAAATATTGCCAATTATGCTATCACCAGGAATTGGATGACAGCAGCGGGCATAATGCATCACCATACCCTCAGCACCACGTATACCCACCGCCGCACCGCGAGCACGATCTTGCTGAGCTTCCGAGGCCTCAATAAAAGGATCGGGCTGCAGCATTCGAGCAACGACATAGGCCATACGGTTACCCATACCGATATCCTCGAGCAGATCATCAAGCTTATTGAGATCAGCGCTTTTAAGCAATTGTTCCAACTTTTCAGAGTCCACCTGCTCAATGCTCAGGTCATAGGTCGCCAAGAACTGATTCAACAGACGGCGTCCCAACTCCACGGACTCATGCCGCTGCTGATTTTTTAGGAAGTGACGAATCGAAGTCCGTGCCTTCCCGGTTACAACAAAATTGAGCCACGCCATGTTGGGCTGGGCTCGCGGTGTGGTGATAATCTCAACTGTCTGACCAGTCGATAGCGGCTCAGATAGCGGCGCGAGTCTGCGGTCGATACGACAGGAGACACAGGAGTTGCCGATATCCGTATGCACCGCATAGGCAAAATCGACCGGCGTGGAGCCACGTGGCAGCTCGAATATTTTCCCTTTAGGGGTGAACACATACACCTCATCAGGGAAGAGATCCTTCTTCACACTGTCGATAAACTCCATAGAGTCACCGGCTCGCTGCTGCATCTCCAACAGCCCTTCAACCCATTTTCGTGCACGGTTGTAGGAGCCGACTGCGCTCTCTGAGTCGCCATACACTTTGTAGTGGCTGTGCTCAGCAATACCCTGGCTGGCAACCGCATCCATCTCTTTGGTGCGGATCTGCACCTCAATGGTGATGTTGCGCGCACCAAAAAGATCGGTATGCAGCGATTGATAACCATTAGCTTTGGGGATGGCGATATAATCTTTAAAACGACCCGGAACTGGCTTGAAGAGGTTGTGAACTGCGCCCAAAATACGATAACAGTCATCAACTGTTTCGGTCACAATTCGGAACGCAAACACATCCATGATGCTGGCAAAAGATCGATTCTCGCTCTTCATCTTACGGTAGATGGAGTAGAGGTGCTTTTCGCGACCGGTGACAATGCCGCTCATGTGCTCTTGATCCAGGCGCTTCTGAATTGCCTGCTGAATCTCAGTAATGATGTCCTTGCGCTGCCCGCGCGCTTTTACCACCGCACGGCGGATATATTTAGCGCGCATCGGATGGAAAGCCTGAAAGGCTAAGTCCTCCAACTCGACCTGCAGATCACGCATACCCAAACGTGCGGCGATCGGCGCATAGATATCCAGTGTCTCTTTTGCAATGCGACGCTGCTTATCAGGGCGCATCGCACCGAGAGTGCGCATATTGTGCAAGCGGTCGGCAAGCTTCACGATGATAACGCGGATATCCTCCGCCATCGCCAGCACCATTTTCTGAAAGTTCTCAGCTTGGGCTTCAGCCTTGGTTTCAAACTCAAGATGCGTCAGTTTGGAGACGCCATCAACGATAGTCGCGACCTGTTCACCAAACTGAGTATGTATGCCCTCATAACTGATCTCAGTATCTTCGATGACATCGTGCAACATCGCCGCAATCAAACTGTCATGGTCCATATGCATCTCTGACAGAACATTGGCAACAGCGAGGGGATGAGTCACGTAGGGTTCGCCGCTTTTGCGGCGTTGGCCATCATGTGCCTGCTCGGCATAGAAATAGGCGCGCCTAACCCGCTGGATCTGTGCAGGATCCAGGTAGTCGTGAAGGCGTTCGGAGAGTGCGTCTATGTTTGGCATCATCTATCAGTATAGAGGGTTACTGCGTAGATGATGCCGCAAAGGCGAGGGAGTTGGAAGCTTACTCGGCTTCTTGTTCGTCAAGAACGGCTGGTGTGGTCAGACCTTCTGCAACTTCACGCAGAGCGACAACAGTCGGCTTGTCGTTTTCCCACTCAACCTTAGGGTCTTTGCCGCCAACCTGGATCTGGCGAGCACGCTTAGATGCAACCATAACCAACTCAAAGCGGTTTTCTACGTTATCCAGGCAATCTTCAACTGTTACGCGAGCCATTTAACAAGCCTCAAACTATTTACACTAAATTTCGGAACCGGCGATTGTACAGATTATCACCACCCTAAGACAAGAGCGCCGCCAATAGATGCTCGTGATTCTGTGCCTGAGTCGGCTGTTGCAGACGTGTCGCAAGGAAGATCGCGTGTAGCTCCTGCAGTGCCGTTTGGAAATCGTCGTTAATCACCAAGTAATCATACTCACCATAATGTGACATCTCGCTGATTGCCTGGGACATACGCTGCTCAATCACTTCGTGTGAATCGGTGCCGCGGCTGTGCAGGCGACTCTCCAGCTCTTCACGACTGGGTGGCAGAATAAAGATAGACAGCGCTTCAGGAACGAGGCGACGCACCTGCTGCGCACCCTGCCAATCAATCTCAAGAATCACATCACGGCCTTTATCCAGCTGGTCCTGTACCCAGAGCTGCGAGGTTCCATACTTGTTTGTGAAAACTTCTGCGTACTCCAGGAAAGCGCCGCGGGCAATCAACTCATCAAACTCTTCCGTTGAGACAAAGTTGTAAGCAACGCCATTCTCTTCGCCCCAGCGCGGCTCGCGCGTGGTGTGCGAGACTGACACCATGATCTTACGATCACGCTCCAACAGCTGCTTAACCAGACTAGTTTTACCCGCACCTGAGGGTGCAGAGACGATGTAGAGCGTACCTTTAGAGTGCATAAGCCGATGATGTGCCTTGGGGATATGAGCGAATGGTGTAAATGTAGCAAAAAATGAGGATTTTTAGGAGGGATCTTGTGCAGAGCAGAAGGTCGCGACCAAATTTCATGTCGCGACCTGGCTTCGCCAGATCCCTTATATGGACCCACCCGTTTGTTGCAAGACCGTTTTGACTCGATAGAAGTAGATTGCACGCTTATATCCGGCCTCTCAGTTTGGGCGTATCCACCCGGGCCATTATGAGATGTGCTCTTGCTGTTCTTATCTCCTACCCGGCTTCTTGGTGAGCCACAGGGATCTTCAGATTTTCAGCAAGTCGATCTTATCTGTCGTGTCTTAACGTTCTGCGCAACTCTTTGGTTGGGTTTAACTCTATTTATCCTGCCTTGGGCAGGCTCCGTACTACGTTGGTTACAACGCTTTGTAATCTCTTTCGTTTACTAAGCAGCTCCAGGCGATACGGGCTAGCTTGTTTGCGATCGCTACCACGATCTTGTTTACGTGCTTGCCTGAAGCCCTCAAGCCTTGTGCCCACAAGCCAAGTCGGCTGCTTTCGGGGCATTTCTCTAGTGAGCGGTATGCAGCCCTCGCGCCGTGTACCAGTTGCTTGCGCAACTGTCGATTTCCTCGTTTACTGATCCCCAGTAACACGTCTTTACCACCGCTTGAGTGCTGGGCGGGCACCAAGCCTAACGAGGCGGCTAGGTCGCGACTGCCCCGGTATGATTGACCATTCCCCGCATACGCAACCAGCAAGGTCGATATGACTGGGCCTACACCAGGTATCGTCATCAACCGTTTACAGCGCGCATCAGACCTAGCGATCTTTTCGATCCGTGAGGTGTAGTAATCAACTCGATCATCACAGCGTAGCCACTCCTCTCTCAGATCAGCAATGATCTCTCTTAAGCTATAACTTAACCCGTTTGAAGCGTCCTCAAGTATCAACGCGACCTCGTAGCGAGTTGCAGCATGTCCGCGCTTTACTACGATGCCCTGTTCTGCAAGCAGTCCTCTTATCCGGTTGCCGGTGCGGGTTCGGTTGTTAACCGAGTCTTCGCGGACTCGGTGCAAAGCCTGTAGGTCAAGCTGTTCAGTTGTTTTGACGGCTACTACCGGTGCCTGCTCTCGGGACGCTGCCTCCGCAATCGCTGCGGCATCCCGTTTATCATTTTTATTAACCCGCACGTACGCCTTTACGTAGCCAGGCGGGATGATCTTCACATGATGGCCATACTGCTCGAACAACTTGGCCCAATAGTGAGCACCACCGCACGCCTCAATACCAATAATGCATTTGGGTTGTTTAGCTATAAACTTAGCGACCTCTGCGCGCTTGAGCTGACGCGAAAACGTCTGTTTACCACTGCTCGTCATACCGTGAGCTTGAAAAACACTCTTCGCCAGATCGATACCAATAATGCTAGTCTTATTCATGTGGACCCCCTTCTTGGATGCCGTACTTGATTGATCTTTCAAAACCAATCTTGGCACAGAGTGGGTGGGTCCATCACATTTCACACAAAGTAGTGGCCTACAGAGCGCGCCTAATACCTTAACTTACCCGTTTTACGGAACTCACTCGGGGTCATACCGCGGAACTCACTAAAGCGCCGGTTAAAGTTGGCCACATTGTTGAAGCCGACCTCGTAACAGATGGTACTGATGTATTTATCCGTCTCCAGCAGCAACTGACAAGCTTTATTCACGCGCACGCGGTTAACGAAGTCAGTAAATGTATTGCCTGTAGAGCGACGGAAATAGCGCGAGAAGCGGCTCTCGCTCATACCGAAGCGCTCTGCAACCTCAGCCATGCTAAAGGGTTCAGCGTAGTTGGAGGTGATGAACTCAACCACATCATTCACCTGATCGAGCTGCTGCTGATCATCCTCACTCTGAATCTGTGCGGAGGATAGCAGGCGGTAGTTACTGTGATTTGCAAGCTCTGTCATCAGTTCGATAAAAACTGCTAGACGCTTGCTACCAACACTGTCTTTGATTTGGTCCAGATAGATAGAGACTTGGTTACTAATTCCAAAAAACTCGATACCGTTCTTGGCACGATCTAACAACGGAAGAATAGTCTGCAGCTCAGGAATCAGCTTGGCCGCCTCACGAATGGGTGTATCGCCAAACTGCACAGCGCGATCACGCAACGGGGCTTCGCCACCCTCAGGATAGTCAGTCGTGATCCAGTTATGCGGAAGGCGAGGACCTGTTAACACCAACTGCCCCGGTCCAAAATGACCAATGTAGTCCCCAACAAAGGCTTTGCCGTAGGTATTGGTGATCATATGTAGCTCGTACTCGTCGTGGATATGCCAACGAATGAGAGGATGTGGCGCGCCATGTTCAAGAAATCGTAACAGACCGACGTCGTCAGGCTCGTACCCTAACTCCGGTGCTCGTTGATAATTTTTTTCAACTTCGGGTGCCTGATGCACTCTGGTTGCTTGCGCCATACCACTACCTCACTACACGAGCTTTATTATATTTCTGTAAGCTCAGAGACCCTAATAATGAAGCTGAACAACGTTCAGCTTCAGTGTCCCTACCTCTAAATCAGAGGTCAAAATTAGTCGGCATTATCACCATATCGCGGATGGTAACGTGCCTTGGTCGAGTCAGCATAAAGATCAGCGCTTGTGCAATCTCTTCTGTCTCCACCAAACTGCCATTGGCTTTCGCCTCAGCTAGTTTCTCTGCCGGCCAGTCCGCCAACAGACCGGTAATTACCGGACCGGGTGAGACCGATCCGATACGAATTCCATGTTTAAACATCTGCCGACGTGTGGTCTGCACGAAGCAATCAATCGCCCACTTAGACGACGCATACACCGGTTCCCAGGGGGTTGGATAGTGTGCCGCCAACGAACTGGTAACCAACACATCACCAGTACCGCGCTCGGTCATATGTTTAAGTACAGCCTGAACATTTTTCATCACTACAGCCACGTTCAGCTGCAGCATGCGGTCGATCGCTGCCGGATCATTCTCCAGCAAGTCACCGCCTACATAGAGGCCGGCATTTGCGTGAAAAATATCGAGCTGGCCTACTTGATCCAGAATGCGCGGCATCATGGATGCGCACTCATCTGCATCAAGCAGATTAATTGCCAAAGGGATGGCAGAGCCACCATGTTTGGCAACCAAATTAGCCAGTGCAGCTTCGTTGTAATCAACAAAGACAACCCGGGCACCTTCGGCCATCATCGCCTCAGCACTGGCCAAACCTATTCCTGATGCAGAACCGGTAACGGCTGCAACTTTTCCCTCTAGCAATCCACTCATTAGAACGCGCCTCGTTTCGCAGTAAAGGCTTCAGAACGGGCATAGGCGTCGCGCACCGCCGCGGTCACCTGCTCATTCCCCGCCAAATCATCAAACAACAGGGGTTCCGCTACAAAAGCGGCCACTGGGTCGTCAGATTCTACAATACGCTTGAAGCTCTGAGGATCCATCAACTGATCTTCATACTTGTATGGGATCAGCCCTTTGTTCTCGCGTAGCAGGAACGATAGATAAAAGGCTGGCAGCATCGCAACCGCACTCAGATCCAATCCCTTCTCAAGCGACTCACGGATAGTCGGCAAAATAAAGCCAGGCACTTTTGAGTAACCATCCATCGCCACGCGGGCGTTGGTGTCCTGAATGTTTGGATTCGAGAAACGATCCAGAACAACGTCGCGGTACTCTTCTAACGGTAGCGGACAAGGTGTCAAACAGGGAATTACATTCTCTGTGACGTAGTCGTATGCGAATTTGCACACCTCCTCGTCTAACGTACCCTCATGAATGTAGTTGAAGCCTGCCAGCGTTCCGCCCCAAGCGATACAGCTATGTGTCGCATTGAGGATGCGAATTTTAGCCTCTTCATAGGGCATCACATCTTCAACCATCTCCACGCCAACCTTCTCCCAAGCAGGGCGGCCAGCGATAAAGTGATCTTCAATCACCCACTGAATAAACTTTTCGCCCATTAGGGCTGCTTTACAGTCAACGCCTGTGGCGGCCTTTACACGATCAGCAACAGCCGGTGTTGGGCGTGGTGTAATGCGATCCACCATGGCGTTAGGCGTGCTGGTATTCTCTTCAACCCAATCCAGCAGCTCAGCTTTACCCTGAAGTTCTAAGAACTGTTTAAAACCTGCAGCGAAACGGTGACCATTTGCACGCAAGTTATCACAGTTCATCAGAGTCACTGGGCCTGCATTGGTAGCTCGGCGAGCATCCAACAAGCGCGACAGCGCACCGTAGAGCGTGCAGCAGGTATCGCCTTTGATATCGGATACCAAATCCGGGTAGTTCTGATCCAGCTTGTCACTGGTATCCAGATAGTAGCCCGCCTCTGTTACGGTAAAGGAGATGATACGTGTGGTCGGTTCCACAGCTACCGCAGTCAAACCCGCGAGTTCAGCATCCCAGCTAATCACTCGCTTAATTGAGCTGATCTGCTTGTATTCGCGTTCACCCTGAGGTGAGACTGTCTCAAGCATATAGGCTCCATTCTGAGCTTGCAGCGCTTCAATCAGCTCTGCCATGTCCGGGCGGATATTTCCGCCGGCAAGCTCCCAGGATGTATCGCCCATGTCATGCAGAAACTGCATGTAGAGCGCCTGATGGGCACGATGAAACGAGCCCAATCCAAGATGTAGTTGTGTGAGTGCCTGACTCATAGAGCCCCCTTAGCGAAGTGCTAAACCCTGAGCATCGAAGCAGTGCAGCTGCGACGCATCATAGTTAATACCGACTTTATTGCCAGGACGCACTGATGTCTGTTCGTACTGACGTACGATAACCATCTCCTTGCTGCCCTCTAGTGCGACATGTATCAGGGTCTCGTTGCCGAGCGCTTCAACCATCTCTACCTCGCCCTGCAACTGACCTTCACCAGCACCAGTGAGTGCAAAGTGCTCAGGGCGAACACCCACCTCTACTACGTTATCGGCCTGACCAGAAATCAGTTTTGCCGGCATCATGTTCATCTTCGGCATACCGATAAACTGCGCCACAAATTTGTTTGCTGGGCGATCGTACAGCTCCATCGGCGTACCGCACTGCTCGATCACACCCGCCTGCATAACCACCACGCGGTCTGCCAGCGTCATCGCCTCAACCTGGTCATGCGTTACATAGATGGACGTTGCGTTCAGCTCGCGGTGCAGATGTGCAATCTCAACACGCGTCTGGCCACGCAGCGCCGCATCCAAGTTAGAGAGTGGCTCGTCAAACAGGAACACCTTCGGTGAGCGAACGATCGCACGACCAATCGCCACACGCTGACGCTGACCACCGGAGAGCTCCTTCGGTGTGCGCTTGAGGTAGTCGGTCAGGTTCAGCTTCTCAGCCGCCTTCGCCACCTTCTCTTTGATCACTGCCGGATCCTCTTTCTGGATACGCAGTGCGAAGGACATATTCTCCTCTACCGTCATGTGCGGGTAGAGCGCGTATGACTGGAACACCATCGCCAGGTCACGCTTGGAGGGCAGCATGTCGGTGATGTTCTTACCGTCCAGCACCAGATCACCGCCATTGATATCTTCAAGGCCCGCGATCATGCGCAGCAGCGTCGATTTACCACAGCCGGAAGGGCCAACGAATACAATGAACTCGCCCTTCTGGATGTTTAGGTTAATTCCTTTGATTGCGTGAAAGTCGCCGTAGTACTTCTCAACGCCCTTAAGCTCTAAATATGACATTTCTAATTACTCCAACAACTTATTTCACTGCACCGAAGGTGAGACCCTGAACCAACTGCTTCTGCGAGAACCAACCGATCACAACGATTGGAGCGATCGCCATCAGCGACGCGGCAGAGAGTTTCGCCCAGAACAGACCTTCAGGACTTGAGTAGCTCACCATCATGGTTGCCAGGGTACCGGCCTCAGCCGCACCGAGGTTCAGTGCCCAGAAGGCTTCATTCCACGCCAGCACCAGACAGAGCAGACCGGTTGAGGCCAGACCACCAATACCCAGTGGCAGTAGTACATGTTTGAACTCATCCCAAACACTGGCGCCATCCATACGCGCCGCTTCAAGGATCTCCTGCGGGATATCTTTGAAGTAGGTGTAGAGCATCCACACCATGATCGGCAGGTTCATCATGGTAAAGATGATGACCAGCGCCGCTTTGGTATCCAGCATATTGAGTTGCTGGAAAATGACGTAGATCGGCAGCAGTGCACCGACTGCTGGCATAAACTTGGTCGAGAGCATCCATAGCAGCAGGCCGTTAGTACCCTTAGTCGGTGCAAACGCCATGCTGTAAGCCGCCGGTGCGGCGATCAGCAGACCCAGTACAGTCGACAACACGCTGGTTACTACCGAGTTCCACGCAAACTGAACGTAGTCCGAGCGCTCGTTGACCACTTCGAAGTTCTCAAAGGTCGGTTCAAATGCCCATAGGCTCGGTACAGCGATCGCTTGCAACTCAGTTTTGAATGCTGTGAAGCCCATGAAAATCAGCGGGAAGAACAGCAGCAGTGCGATGCCCCAAGCCGCCGCGGTGCGGATAATCAGGCTTGGAGTCCATTTCTTTTTCGTATTCATCGTCTTACTTCTCCAGGTTCTTACCGATGATGCGAATCAGGAAGATCGCTACGATGTTAGCCAGAATGATCGCAAATACAGCACCCGCAGACGCGACACCGATATCGAAGGCCTGCAGCGCTTCGTTAAAGATCAGGTAGGCCAAGTTAGTACTCTGCGTACCTGGGCCACCGTTGGTGGTCGCAAAGATCTCTGCGAAGACCGACAGCAGGAAGATCACCTCAATCATGATCACAACCGAGATCGGACGTGCCAGGTGTGGCAGGTACATGTAGCGGAACTTCTGCCAGTAGTTGGCACCGTCCATATCAGCCGCTTCCAGCTGTTCACGGTCCATAGACTGTAGTGAGGTCATCAGAATCAGACAGGCAAAGGGGAGCCACTGCCAGCTGATCATTAGAATGATCGAGAAGAGCGGCAGGTCCTGCAGCCAGTTAATCGGTGTCAGGCCAAAGAAGGTCCAAACCTGGGCCAGCACACCATAAATTGGGTTCATCATCATGTGTTTCCACAACAGCGCGTTCACTGTAGGCATGACGAAGAAGGGGGAGATCAACAGCAAACGCACAATACCGCGTCCGGGGAAGGCTTCGTTGATCAACAACGCGATAGCCAATCCACCAATCACTGTAATCGCAACAGTTGATGCCAACAGTACTAGCGTGTTCCAGATGGCGTCGGTAAACGCTGGGTTGGTAATCATGAACTCATAGTTCATCCAACCAGCAAAACCGGTCACATCGGGCTGCATCAGGTTATAGAAAATAGACGAGAAGTAGATCGTCAAAGCCAGTGGCACGATCATCCAGATCAACAGCGTGATCACAGCCGGGCTTAGCAACAGACGCGGCATAAAGCGACTGCTTCGGGATTGCGATGACATAATCAGATACCGAAAATTATTCAGGGGAAAAACACCCCCGACAAGGAGACTCTGCCGGGGGTGGTGTACGTGTTGGGTGAGGCGAAACCCCACCCGGTTACTACTGCTTAGTAGTAACGGCCTTTACGCATTTCGCGGTCAGCTGCAGCCTGAGCTGCAGCCAGCGCTTCTTCTACACTCTTCTCGCCTGCCAGTGCAGCAGCAAACTGCTGGCCAGCTGCTGTACCGATAGCCTGGAACTCAGGAATCGCAGCGAACTGTACACCGGTGTATGGCGTCTTCTCGAAAGTAGAGTCGTATGGGTTAGCGCTGAAGATCGCATCCAGCTCTGCGTCAGCAAAGTTTGCTGCAGCCTGGAACTTCTCGTTCGCGTAGGTAGAAGTACGAGTACCTGTAGGTACACGGCCCCAACCGTTAGTTTCGCCAACCAGGTTGATGTAGTCCTTAGAAGTTGACCACTCCAGGAACTTCATCGCAGCATCTTTCTTCTCAGAAGAAGCTGGGATACCCAGCGCCCAAGCCCACAGCCAGTTTGCACCGCGCTTAGTCTTCTGTGTAGGCGCCTGAGCGTAAGCGATTACGTCAGCAACTTTAGACTGTGATGGGTCAGATACGAAAGATGCAGCGATAGTTGCATCGATCCAAGAACCACACTTGCCTTCGTTGATCAGTGCAAGGATTTCGTTGAAGCTGTTTGCAGTAGAGCCTGGAGGCGCGTACTTAGTCATCAGATCAACGTAGAAAGTGATTGCAGCGTTCCACTCTGGAGAGTCCAGCTGTGGCTTCCAGTTCTCATCGAACCAACGCGCACCGAAGGTGTTCGCAATAGTAGTGATGAATGCAGCGTTATCACCCCAGCCTGGCTTACCGCGCAGACAGGTACCGTAAACACCGTTCTCTGGATCGTGCATTGCAGCGATCGCCTGCTCCATATCAGCCCAAGTTGGGTTGTATGGCAGGGTGATACCCGCTTTGTCCAGCAGGTCCTTACGGTACATAACCATAGAAGACTCACCGTAGAAAGGTGCTGCGTAGAGGTTGCCGTCGTGAGACAGACCGCCGCGCATTGCTGGCAGGATGTCGTCTACGTCGTAGCTAGCGCTGAAGTTCAGAGGCTCAAGCCAGCCTTTTTCACCCCAGATTGGTGCTTCGTACATACCGATAGTCATGATGTCGAACTGACCGCCGTTAGTTGCGATGTCAGTTGTCACACGCTGACGCAGAACACCCTCTTCCAGAGTGACCCACTTAACTTTGATACCAGTCTCTTCTTCAAACTTTGGTGTCAGCTTCTGCATTTCGATCATGTGACCGTTGTTTACAGTAGCGATAACCAGTTCGGTACCAGCGTGGGAGCCAGCCAGAGCTGCAGTAGAAGCTAGGATGCTACCGGCAACGGCAGCAGAAAGCATTTTGATTTTCATTTTTTACTCCTGAAGGAATATTATTTTTATCCAGACGCCTACCGCTGATACGCAATTCCGCAGCAACAGGTTAGGTTGTCAGCGTCTGTGCAACAGAGTAGCACCGCAAACTGGTACAGAATTGTACGGCCTTAACAAAGTGTTGTACTTATTTGCACTTCTATTTCGCATTTGCGTAAAAAACTGCAAGATAAGATTACAGTAATATAACTCAAGAATTAGAGTACTTTTACTCACGAATTCCGTTGCGAAAGTCGCAAAAATCACATAGGAAACAATGATGTACATTGGCCTCGACCTCGGCACCTCAGGTATCAAAGCGCTCTTAATGGACGCCCAGCAGCGTATCATTGGCTCGGCAAACGCGAACATTAATGTATCAAGGCCGAATCCGGGCTGGTCGGAACAGAACCCGCAAGATTGGATCAGCGCCTGTGGACAGGCGATGGCCGAGCTGCGTGAAAAGTATCCTGTCGAGTTAACAGCGACCGAGGCGATATCGTTTTCTGGCCAGATGCATGGAGCAACACTATTAGACAGCTCTGGACAGGTAATCCGCCCGTGCATTCTCTGGAATGATACCCGCAGTTATATGGAGGCAGCAGAGCTGGATGCTAATCCCCTGTTTCGCCAACTATCGGGCAATATTGTCTTTCCGGGTTTCACCGCGCCAAAGCTCTGCTGGGTAGCTAAGCATGAGCCAGAGAACTTCGCCCGCGTTGCCAAAGTACTTTTGCCGAAAGACTATCTGCGTTTCTGGTTAACCGGTGAGTATGTATCGGAGATGTCCGATGCCGCGGGGACTAGCTGGCTTGACGTCGCCAAACGGGATTGGTCTCACGAGCTCCTTGCTGCTTCCGGTATGCGCGTAGAGCAAATGCCACGACTCGTTGAAGGGTCTGAGATGGCTGGCGAGCTGCGTGCTGATCTAGCTGCTCACTGGGGCTTTAGCAAAGCACCTGTAGTTGGCGGAGGCGCTGGCGACAACGCCGCCTCGGCGATAGGGATGGGTGTTGTGCGTGAGGGACAAGCCTTTCTCTCTCTCGGCACCTCTGGCGTTTTATTCGCAGCAACTGATGGCTACAAGCCCAAGGCGGAAAGCGCCGTTCACGCATTCTGTCATGCGATCCCCAACACCTGGCATCAGATGGGTGTCATTCTCTCAGCCACCGATGCGTTGAACTGGTATGCAGGTATTGCCGGTAAAGATGCGGCGACTCTTACGGCCACCCTAGGCGACGCACCCTCAGGGCCAAGCAGTGTTCGTTTTCTCCCTTACCTTTCTGGGGAACGAACGCCACACAACGATGCCCGTGTTCGCGGCGCTTTTATTGGTTTGGAGCATCAGTCCGATCAAGCAACATTGACTCAGGCCGTACTTGAAGGTGTCTCTTCCGCTATCCGAGACAACTTGGAAGCACTGCGCAGCGCAGGTACTCAGTTGCAGTCCGTAGTTGCGGTTGGGGGTGGTTCGCGCTCTAAATTCTGGCTGCAAACCTTAGCGAATATTCTCAACCTACCGGTTGAGCTGCCCAAAGATGGTGATTTTGGTGCAGCCTTTGGCGCGGCACGCTTGGCTCAACAGGCCGCTAGCGGAGCCAACCCAACCGACCTGCTGACCACTCCGGCGGTCGATGCGGTATTTGAGCCGCAGCATCAAGCTGCTTACGAAGATGCTTACCAGCACTACACCCGCATCTATCCAGCACTCAAGGACTTGGCACTGTAGGGATATGCGGCAAAGCCGCAGGTCGCGACCTGCCCTTGGCAAATACCTCCTACACCGAAACTACGAGTGCAGGTAGCGCATCTTAGCGTTCTTACGGAATTCCGTCGGAGTCATATCACGCAACTCACCAAAGCGGCGGTTGAAGTTTGCGACTGTGTTGAAGCCAACTTCATAGCAAATGGTACTGATGTACTTATCAGTTTCGGTCAGTAATTGGCAGGCTTTATTTACCCTGATTTGGTTCACAAAGTCAGTAAACGAGTTACCCGTCTCCTTACGGAAATAGCGGGAGAAGCGACTCTCACTCATACCGAAACGCTCGGCAACGTCACCCATGTAGAGATGCTGATGGAAGTTATCCGAAATGTAATCAACAATCTCACTGATGCGAGACTGCGCTTTATGATCACCAAAGTTCTGCAATTGCGCTGACGACAAAAGTCTGTAGTTCTCATGCTGCGCGAGATCACTGAGCAACTCCATAAAGGCCGCCATCCGTCGCGCACCCTGAGTATCTCGAATCTGGTCCAGGTGTTTGGAAACCGAATCGCTAATACCAAAGAACTGGATTCCGTTTTTTGCTCGCTCTAGTAGCGGAAAAACAGAACGCATCTCCGGAATATATTCAGCAGCACGACGAATAGGGTCATCGAGGAAGATGAGGCAACGATCACGCAAAGGTGCAGCATCGCCCTCTTCATATTCAGTGGTCACCCAATTGTGGGGCAGACGCGGGCCGGTCAGCACCAAATTTCCGGGCTCAAAGTTTCCGATAAAGTCACCGATAAACATCCGTCCGCGCGTAGCCGTGACTAGATGTAGCTCATACTCATCGTGCTGATGCCAGCGAATCAGTGGACTGGGCGAGCCATGTTCAACAAACCGCAAGAGGCCATCAACTTGCGGCTCATAACCAAGCTCAGTCCCCCGCTGATAGCTCTTCTCCATCACCGGTTTTTGTAAGCTGTTCAGACTACCTCTATGGACTCCCATAACGTCATCCCTCTTACTTTCAAGGTGCCGGACAACTCACTAGTCGCGGCACCATTTAGACTGTCTCTTTTCAAGCTGCTTTACGCGACTTTGAGAAAGCCTGGACGCGCGCGTATGCATCACGTACGGCCTCAATCAATCGAGTATCGCCTGCTAAGTCGTTAAATAACAAGCGCTCGTTACATAGGGCCTGTACTGGATCGTCGGAATCCAGTATCGCCTCTGCGGTGCCTGGCTCCATCAATTGATCCTCGTAGCGATAAGGTACGAAGCCAGCTCGCTCCTGGGCCAAGAACTCCAAGAAAAGAGCCGGCAGCACCGCAACACATGCAATGCTCTGGTCCGAAGTCAGGCGGTCACTAATGGTTGGCAGAATAAAGCCCGGTACCTTAGAGTACCCATCCATCGCTACACGAGCATTTGTATCAAGAATATTTGGATTAGAGAAACGATCCAATACCACATCGCGATAATCCTGCAGGTCTAGTGGCGAGGGCTGTAAGCAAGGCAGCACATCCTGAGTTACATAGTTATATGCAAGCTGACGCACTTCGCTGTCCTGTGCACCCTCATGAATATAGGTATATCCCGCAAGAGTTCCGGCCCAAGCAATGCAACTATGCGTCGCATTTAGAAGACGAATCTTCGCCTCCTCGTAAGGCAGCACATCCTCAACCAGTTCAACGCCTACTTTCTCCCAAGCGGGACGTCCGGCCACAAAATGATCTTCAATGACCCATTGAATAAACGCTTCAGCGCTCAGTGCGGCTCTGTCTTCGACACCCGTTGCTGCTGTTACGCGCTCAGCTACGGAGAGTGTTGGACGGGGGGTAATACGATCGACCATCGCATTGGGGGCGCTCGTGTTAGCCGCTACCCAAGCCAAAAGTTCCGTTTTGCCTTGCTGTTCAAGGAACTGTTTAAAACCTTTGGCAAAACGGTCCCCATTGGAGCGCAAATTATCACAGGACATCAATGTGACTGGCCCTACACCTGCAGCACGACGTGCATCCAGCAGGCGCGATAGCGCGCCGTATAGTGTGCAGCAAGTGTCGCCTTTCAGGTCGCTGACCAAATCCGGATACGAGTGATCGAGTTGATCGAGGGCATCCAAATAATACCCCGCCTCCGTTACGGTGAAGGAGATAATCCGAGTGGTGGGTTCAACAGCAACCTGCGTCAATCCACTCAAGTCCGCATCCCAGGCGACGACACGTTTAATCGAACCGATCTCCTTATAATTGCGTGCCCCTTGGGGTGTGACTGTCTCGAGAGTGTAGCGTCCCTTCTGTTCTATCAGCGCTTGAATAAGTTCCTCGCTATCCGCGCGGATATTACCGGCAGCAATTTCCCATGAGGTATCACCAAGATCATGCAGTTGCTGCAGATAAACGGCTTGATGAGCTCGATGAAATGAACCTAGACCCAAGTGAAGTTGTGTAAGTGCCTGACTCATAATTTTTACCTCTTAGCGAACCGCTTGTCCCTGCGCATCAAAACAGTGAATTTGAACTGGATCGAACTTGACGCCCACAGTTGCCTCTGGACGCAGTGTCGTCTGCTCGTACTGACGCACGATAATCATTTCGCCATCTTCAAGTTCGACATGAATTAGGGTCTCGTTACCGAGGGCTTCAACCATTTCAACCTTGCCCTGCAGATCGCCACTACCGGCGTCGACCAGCGAAAAGTGTTCAGGTCGCACCCCCACCTCAGCTACGTTTGGAGCGACGCTCGGGAAGTGTTTGGCCGGCATCATGTTCATCTTCGGCATGCCGATAAACTGCGCCACAAACTTGTTGGCTGGGCGATCGTACAACTCCATCGGCGTACCACACTGCTCGATCACACCAGCCTGCATAACCACCACGCGGTCTGCCAGCGTCATCGCCTCAACCTGGTCATGCGTTACATAGATGGACGTTGCGTTCAGCTCGCGGTGCAGATGTGCAATCTCAACACGCGTCTGGCCACGCAGCGCCGCATCCAAGTTAGAGAGTGGCTCGTCAAACAGGAACACCTTAGGCGAGCGAACGATCGCACGACCAATCGCCACACGCTGACGCTGACCACCGGAGAGCTCCTTCGGTGTGCGCTTGAGGTAGTCGGTCAGGTTCAGCTTCTCAGCCGCCTTCGCCACCTTCTCTTGGATCACTGCCGGATCCTCTTTCTGGATACGCAGTGCGAAGGACATGTTCTCCTCCACTGTCATGTGCGGGTAGAGCGCGTATGACTGGAACACCATCGCCAGGTCACGCTTGGAGGGCAGCATGTCTGTGATGTTCTTACCGTCCAGCACCAGATCACCGCCATTGATATCTTCAAGGCCCGCGATCATGCGCAGCAGCGTTGATTTACCACAGCCGGAAGGGCCAACGAATACAATGAACTCGCCCTTCTGGATGTTTAGGTTAATTCCTTTGATTGCGTGAAAGTCGCCGTAGTACTTCTCAACGCCCTTAAGCTCTAAATATGACATTTCTAATTACTCCAACAACTTATTTCACTGCACCGAAGGTGAGACCCTGAACCAACTGCTTCTGCGAGAACCAACCGATCACAACGATTGGAGCGATCGCCATCAGCGACGCGGCAGAGAGTTTCGCCCAGAACAGACCTTCAGGACTTGAGTAGCTCACCATCATGGTTGCCAGGGTGCCGGCCTCAGCCGCACCGAGGTTTAGCGCCCAGAAGGCTTCATTCCACGCCAATACCAGACAGAGCAGACCGGTTGAGGCCAGACCACCAATACCCAGTGGCAGTAGTACATGCTTAAACTCATCCCAAACGCTTGCGCCATCCATACGCGCCGCCTCAAGGATCTCCTGCGGGATATCTTTGAAGTAGGTGTAGAGCATCCACACCATGATCGGCAGGTTCATCATGGTAAAGATGATGACCAGCGCCGCTTTGGTATCCAGCATATTGAGCTGCTGGAAAATGACGTAGATCGGCAGCAGTGCACCGACTGCTGGCATAAACTTGGTCGAGAGCATCCATAGCAGCAGGCCGTTAGTACCCTTAGTCGGTGCAAACGCCATGCTGTAAGCCGCCGGTGCGGCGATCAGCAGACCCAGTACAGTCGACAACACGCTGGTTACTACCGAGTTCCACGCAAACTGAACGTAGTCCGAGCGCTCGTTGACCACTTCGAAGTTCTCAAAGGTCGGTTCAAATGCCCAGAGGCTCGGTACAGCGATCGCTTGCAACTCAGTTTTGAATGCTGTGAAGCCCATGAAAATCAGCGGGAAGAACAGCAGCAGTGCGATACCCCAAGCCGCCGCGGTGCGGATAATCAGGCTTGGAGTCCATCTCTTTTTCGTATTCATCGTCTTACTTCTCCAGGTTCTTACCGATGATGCGAATCAGGAAGATCGCTACGATGTTGGCCAGAATGATCGCAAATACAGCACCTGCAGACGCGACACCGATATCGAAGGCCTGCAGCGCTTCGTTAAAGATCAGGTAGGCCAAGTTAGTACTCTGCGTACCTGGGCCACCGTTGGTGGTCGCAAAGATCTCTGCGAAGACCGACAGCAGGAAGATCACCTCAATCATGATCACAACCGAGATCGGACGTGCCAGGTGTGGCAGGTACATGTAGCGGAACTTCTGCCAGTAGTTGGCACCGTCCATATCAGCCGCTTCCAGCTGTTCACGGTCCATAGACTGTAGTGAGGTCATCAGAATCAGACAGGCAAAGGGGAGCCACTGCCAGCTGATCATTAGAATGATCGAGAAGAGCGGCAGGTCCTGCAGCCAGTTAATCGGTGTCAGGCCAAAGAAGGTCCAAACCTGGGCCAGCACACCATAAATTGGGTTCATCATCATGTGTTTCCACAACAGCGCGTTCACTGTAGGCATGACGAAGAAGGGGGAGATCAACAGCAGACGCACAATACCGCGTCCGGGGAAGGCTTCGTTGATCAACAATGCGATAGCCAATCCACCAATCAGTGTAATCGCAACAGTTGATGCCAACAGTACTAGCGTGTTCCAGATGGCGTCGGTAAACGCTGGGTTGGTAATCATGAACTCATAGTTCATCCAACCAGCAAAACCGGTCACATCGGGCTGCATCAGGTTATAGAAAATAGACGAGAAGTAGATCGTCAAAGCCAGTGGCACGATCATCCAGATCAACAGCGTAATTACAGCCGGACTCAGCAGAAGCCGTGGCATAAATCGGCTCTGTGTGCGCTCAGTAGACATGGGAAGATACCCGTTCAAATAGACCAAACAAAGAGCCCGGCGCCGGATACCCAGCGCCGGGCTCTGATTTTACCGGGAGGCTGGAAGCCCCACCGTTAGCACCGCTTAGTAGTAACGCGCCTTACGCATTTCGCGATCAGCTGCAGCCTGCGCCGCTTCTAGTGCCTCATCAACAGACTTCTCACCTGCCAGTGCAGCAGCCATCTGCTGACCTACAGCTGTACCGATTGCCTGCCACTCTGGGATCGCAGCGAACTGTACGCCAGTGTATGGAGACTTGTTGAAGGTAGAGTCGTATGGGTTAGCGCTGTAGATCGCTGTCAGCTCGGCATCTGCAAAGTTAGCAGCAGCCTGGAACTTCTCGTTAGCGTAGGTAGATGCGCGTGTACCTGTAGGTACTCGGCCCCAACCGTTAGTTTCGCCAACCAGGTTGATGTAGTCCTTAGACGTTGACCACTCGAGGAACTTCATCGCAGCATCTTTCTTCTCAGAAGAAGCTGGGATACCCAGTGCCCAAGCCCACAGCCAGTTTGCACCGCGCTTAGTCTTCTGTGTAGGCGCCTGAGCGTAAGCGATTACGTCAGCAACTTTAGACTGTGATGGGTCAGATACGAATGATGCAGCGATGGTCGCATCAATCCATGCTCCACACTTGCCTTCGTTGATCAGTGCAAGGATTTCGTTGAAGCTGTTGGCAGTAGAACCTGGAGGTCCGTACTTGTTCATCAGGTCAACATAGTAGTTGATCGCCTGCTTCCACTCAGGTGAATCGAACTGTGGTTTCCAATCCATGCCGAATAGCTGAGCGCCGAAGGTGTTTGCCAACGTGGTGATGAAGCCCATGTTATCGCCCCAGCCTGGCTTACCGCGTAGACACACGCCGTAGACGCCGTTAGCTGGATCATGCATGGCTTCGATAGCCTGTTCCATATCAGCCCAAGTTGGGTTTTCAGGCAGAGTAATACCAGCCTTGTCAGTCAGGTCTTTGCGGTACATGACCATCGAAGACTCGCCGTAGAACGGTGCAGCGTAGAGGTTGCCTTCATGAGACAGACCGCCGCGCATTGCTGGCAGGATGTCATCTACGTCGTAGCTGGCGCTGAAGTTAAGTGGCGCAAGCCAGCCCTTCGCGCCCCAGATGGGTGCTTCGTACATACCGATAGTCATGATATCGAACTGACCGCCTTTCGTTGCGATGTCAGTTGTTACACGCTGACGCAGCACACCCTCTTCTAGGGTTACCCATTTAACTTTGATGCCAGTCTCTTCTTCGAACTTTGGCGTCAGCTTCTGCATTTCGATCATGTGACCGTTATTTACAGTCGCGATAACCAGCTCAGTACCGGCGTGAGAACCTGCCATAGCGGCTGTTGATGCGAGGATACTACCGGCAACGGCAGCAGAGAGCATTTTCAGTTTCATTGTGTTACTCCTGATGGATTATTCTTCTTAGAGCCCGTTCTAGTACGTTAAAGCAAGTTTTAACGTCTTCTAGCCAGAGTCTGCGCATCAGAGTAGCACCGGAAGCTGTGTGATTTTTAAACAATCCGCCCAGATATTTAAACTTTGATGCAGATTTATTTCGCACCTGCGGAATAAAGTGCGTCAGAGTTTAATCGGATTAATTAAAACTTTTAGGGTAGATAGATTCTGTTGATGGCATGCGCTCAACGAGTCTAAGCAATGGCTGACTTGGCCAGATATCGCGCTAGTAATAGCCCCAGTGCCTGATCCGGATCTACGTAAGTGCTCCGTCACAGAGCTGCTTGAGTTTGAGAGTATCATCTGAGCCTGTAACCCAATCGTTAACCCCATGCTGTCTTAGTGCCGTTTCCAGCTCAGGATGTGACTGCGCCAACACATAAACCGGCGGCAGACCTGCCCACGCAACATATCGGCGCAAGCTCTCCATATGCGGGCGTACCTGCTCATCAGGCATATCGATGTGGTAGATCAGCCCAAAAATCTGCGTATCCTGACGCAGGATACGGGCCGCTTCTGGCCCGCTACCGGCAATCGTAATCGGATAATCGATCACTTCAGACCACTGGTCAGCCAAGGTTTGATCCCCGCCGAGCAGCAAGAAACCGGGCTTGCGCTGATCGTTAAGCTCCAGCCCAGCCATCGACATCGCCACATTGATATGTTCCGGATCGATACTGCCCCAGAAGTCAGCACCAAGGACACGAGTAACCTCGTCGATCGTTGTAATTCCACCCACAATCGCCTGCACGGCAACCTTGGCAAGGCTGCGATTCAACTCAAGATCCGGCTCTTCCAGGTACTGACTCTTGCGCATTCGAGCACGCGCATCCGCATCAGGCTGATAAATCTCGATTAACGGGAAGCGCCCCAGGTAACCCGTAAAGTGACAGCTCTCACAACCGATAGCTCGTAACGGCGGTGTTTCACTGAAATTATCAAAAAACAGCTGTTCTAGCGGTGTACGCTGCTTAACCTCTTCGGCACAGTGCGAGCAGACCCTACGTGCCATACGTTGCGCCACAGCCGCTTTAAGGCCATCGGCCAACTGCCCCTGCGTCACTCCCAGGTCAACGAGGCGCTGAATGGTTCCCAGGGCATCCTGCGTATGCAGAGTCGAAAATACTAGGTGACCGGTCATCACGGCCCGCATCGCCATCTGAGCCGTTTCAGCATCACGGATCTCACCCACCAGGATGATATCAGGATCCTGACGCAGCATCGATTTAAGGACCGTATCAAAACGGCGACCCCGCCCCTCGTCTACCTCTATCTGGCTGATACCCTGCAACTGATACTCCACCGGGTCCTCCGCTGTCATGATATTGATTTCGGGTTTATTCAGACCGGCTAGCAGAGAATAGAGGCTGGTCGTTTTACCCGAGCCTGTCGGGCCGGTGAACAAGATCAGGCCTTTCGACTGGCGACAAACCTGCTTTAGCGTCTGCTGGTCTCGCATCGGGAAACCCAGCGCTTCTAACGAAAAATTACGGCTCTGGTTGAGCAGGCGGATAACCAACCGACTGTCGTCATGGCTTGGTAGATAGGAGATACGCAGATCATAGGTGCCATCGTTGATCTGCACGCGTAAGCGGCCGTCTTGTGGAGTCGTGTGATTAGAGATGTCTAAATCGGCTTGGGTCAGACTAAAACGCAGCACCGAATCACGCACCGTCACTGGCAAACTGGTACCGCGCATCAGCATGCCATCTACGCGGTAGCGCACCAAGCCGCCACCCAAGAATGGCTGAATATGTATGTCGCTGGCGCCCAGCTTCACCGCATCGTTAAGAATGTGCTGTGTAATGCGGGCGATCGCCTCTTCCGGATTGACCTTGGCTTTCTCAAGCTCTTTCTCATCGACCCAAAGCGTACGCCCCGCCTCACCAACATTGGCGGAGTAGAAGCGGTTGAGTGAATTAGCGATCTGGTCGGGCGGAGAGAAGAGCAGCTCGACTGGATGCTTGAGGGCAAACCCAAGCTCCTTAGCCAAGTCATCTCTGAGCGGTGTCGCACAGCCTAGCTGCAGGTGGCTTCTGGTGCGGGCCGCAGCAACGACCTGATACTTACGCGCAATCGCTTCAGGGATCCGAGTAATCTCACTGGCACCGATGCGATCCAAATCCGCTACGGGTATACCGCTCTTACTGATTATTTTCAGCAGTTGATCAGTACCTATACTTAGCTTTCGACCAATAACGGACCAAGCATGGCCGGGATCCTCTGGAAGCTTAAGACTAGCGAGTGTCTCGGCATATTCGGGTTTACTGCGCGAAAGCAGATCAACAAGCCACTGCATCTGTTACTCCCAGCTGAACTGTAAGTTGCGCCCGGCTATTTCATGATCGCGCGCACCCATGTAATAAAGTGTGTAGCTTCCTCTACCCTCATAGATGATGGCAATCCACCGGTCGAGCACCGGATCCTCGAAGGGTTGATCAAGAAGCTGCCCATTTTGGAAACGAGTCGTCAAAATCTGCTGAGCACGATCGTACATAGCCTCGACAGAAAGGGTCTCAACCGGCTTAGCGGCCTCTAAACCCATTCCAATGAGAATATGCTCAGCCTCATAAGCAATCAGTATCACCAAACAGAGCCAGAGCAACGACGTCATCTTAATTTTTGAACGACGTTTCACCCGTCGTACCTCGGGGGTATCCTCCACGTCGCTATCAACAGCCGCAGCGATTAACTCGTTTAACGTACTCACTCTGTTTACTCCTCAATCACTTAGCAGCTAAACCCGGACTTGGGGTCCCAACTGCTGTCTGAGTAGATCTTCTTAATTGGGCAAAAATGGTGCCACAAGCCGTTCTGTCGACAGTGTTTTTCATCGGTTGGAGCACGGGTAGTACACACACCTGCGGGCGCAGGAGACCTTGGCGGGTTCATATTGGACGTTTGTCCCTGGCTCACACTCGTCGCCTGAACGACTACGCCTCCCGTATTTGAACTGGGCGGCTGAGACGTTTGCGGGGGCCTCGTGGCCGACGGATTAACAACAGCGGCCGTGGCAACGGGTCCTGTAATTTTTGGGCAAGGCTGAGCAGTGGTTGAAAAAACCAAGCCCGCAGCCGTCGAGTACAGCCGAGTTTGGGTCGAGGGGCAATCAGCCAGGCCATTGGATGATGCGCCCGACCCGCTGCAACTCTGAGGGACAGGGCAAATAAAGACTTGGGTCTGAGCCACCACAGGCGCAACCTGAGGGATCGATTGGGCAATTTTAGGTGGTGCTAACACTGCAATCTGTGATGGGGCTTGTCGCTGACAGGAATCAGCCGGATCAGGATTTGCCACATACACGATAAGCGCAGGCGCACAGTAATTAGCGGGGCGTTCAGTTATAGGTCGTGAGCATGGATCATTTGGATTAGGAACTGAGTGGTACACTCTCTGATCCATCGGGCAGGCCGGTATGCGTTGAACCTGCTTACTCGTCGTAACCACTTTGGGTTGTTTTTTATTCGCGACACTTGGAATTTGAGGGTTCGGTGAGGTCCCGCTTTGTGACGCCAAAGTTTTGGGCATCGAGAGACCGCAATCTAACTTCAAACTCAGCGTACCCCCTTGCAAAGATACCTTAGCTTGAAGAGTTTTAGCAGGTGCGAATGTTGACGTAGGTAAGATTGAAAGAGCAGCGTCAGCAATATGTCTACCTTCAGCATCATTCGGGTGAAAAGCGACAATCGGACCTGGCTTACTGCTGACCGTAACATCGAAATGTTCCACATGATTGCCAATCGCACCAAGAGATTTTGAGGAAGAGACATCCCCCGTTGCCAAAGCAGCACAATACTTCACTCTCAGTGCATCGTACTCGGTCACGAGGTCCGCAGCTTTAGCCCGATAGACATACTTCTGATAAGCAGGGAGCGCTATGGCCGCCAAAATGCCAATGATCGCCACAACCATCATCAGTTCAATTAAGGTAAAGCCTCTATTCTTCATTGTTCTGTCCGATACCTAAACCTTCATTGACTATAGACTATTGTGACTCCACTGACATGCGATAAAGCCAAAGTGATCGGGCGGGTGGATTCCAACCTAAATTCAACGTATAACCGAGCAAACTTATTTCAATTTAAGGGGTTAGCAATGCAGTACACCAAACTCGGCCGATCAGGACTTGAGGTTTCGCGGATCTGTTTAGGCACAATGACTTGGGGTCGACAGAATACTCAGGCTGAGGCTGACGAGCAGATCGAATATGCACTCTCTGTCGGCATCAATTTTTTCGATACTGCCGAGATGTACGCTGTCCCACCGACTGCTGAGACTTACGGCAAGACTGAAACCTGCATCGGTAACTGGCTGGCACGTAACCCCGAGCGCCGCTCCGAGATGATTATCGCAACCAAGATCGCGGGTCCGGGACTCTCCTGGGTACGTAATGGCGGCCCGATCACTGGAAAAGCGGTTATCGAGGCGGTCGATAACTCGCTCAAGCGCCTGCAGACGGACTACATAGACCTCTACCAGTTGCATTGGCCAAACCGCACCTCTCCACATTTCGGTAAACATGCGCCCAACTTCTTTAAGTTCAGCGATATTGATGCTGCAGATCACGAAGCGCAGATGTTGGATATATTGCAGGGCGTCGGCGAGTGCGTAAAAGCGGGTAAGATTCGCCATTTCGGCCTGTCAGATGACACTACTTGGGGCATCAACACCTATCTCAAGTTGAGCGAAAAGCATGACTTGCCACGCGTCGTATCGATCCAGAACGAGTTCAATCTGCTGCACACCAAAGACTGGCCGTTCCTAATTGAGAACTGCCTGCACGAGGACGTTGCTTACCTGCCTTGGTCGCCGCTCTCTTCCGGCATGCTCAGCGGCAAATACGCTAACGGAGCAATGCCTGAAGGGAGTCGTTGGAGTATCTCTAACCCCGCATCACTACACCGCAACACTCCAGAAGCACATGAAGCGATCGCGGCCTATGCCGAGGTTGCTAAGCGCCATGGCTACACACCCTGCCAATTAGCTCTGGCTTGGTGTGATCAGGTCGATGGGGTGACCTCGACAATTATCGGTGCCACGACCATGGAGCAGTTGAAAGAGGATATCGCAGCCTTTGATATGCCGTTGAGCGAAGAGGTTCAGGCTGAGGTTGCGGCTGTGTTACGCAGGTACCCACAGCCGTTTTAAGTGTCTTGTCGGGTCGCGACCTGCCTTTGGCAGATCCCTCCAACAAGAGAGCTCTGTAAGAGGGATATTCGCGCAGCGAATGTCGCGAAAAAATCAGTAGTTTTGAATCGTTACATCGGCTGGTTGTGAATGCTCAACCACCAGTTGAGCATTCACCAGATCGTTACCGCGAGCACGCGCAGCGGCCGCCTCTGGATCCAGCCCATGATCCAACCAGCGCTGAATCAAACGACGCTCCAGCTCGTCTAACGGCACGTCCAGATAGATACTGAGATCCCAGTATTGTTTTAGCTCTCTCCAGATAGGCTGATCAAGCAGCAGATAGTTCCCTTCTAAAACTAGCAACTCCACATCAGCTGGAACCTGAACGGCACCAGCGATCGACAGATCATGCATGCGATCAAAGGTCGGTGCTATTACCTCTTCGCCTTTGACCAAACGCTGTACCAGGCTCAGGAAACCGGCAGCGTCGAACGTCTGTGGCGCACCCTTGCGAGCGAAGAGTCCACGAGCATTGAGAATGCCGTTATCCAGGTGAAATCCATCCATCGGTACCAATTGAACCCTGCGACCTGACTGGCGCAGATGCTCCACCACGGCTTCAGAAAGGGTAGATTTACCCGCGCCCGGGGCACCGACTACAGCGACGAGTTGGCGCCCCTGTTTAGGCAGGGCATCTAAATGTTGGATTAGCTGATCGATTTGGAGATTCATATTCGGCTGTCGATTAAATTTGTACGAGGGATGTGAGCAGAGCGAACGTCGCGACACTTCCATATTGGTCGCGACCTCGCTGCGCGAGATCCCTACTACGTTGTTTTTCTCTGCTGGGCGATCTTCTTCGCCGTGCCGCGCATACTTATGCGGTAGAGCAGCGGAATGACGAAGAGTGTCAGTACAGACGAGAAGCCCAGACCCCATACAATCGACGTCGCTACAGGCCCCCAAATCAGAGAGTCACCACCCAAGCCGGCCGCTAGCGAGAAGAGGCCCGCGATGGTTGTCAGAGTAGTTATCATGATTGGGATTACCCGTCGACGCGCGGCGTAGAGTGTTGCGTGCATCAGGCTCATGCCCGCTTCTAGTCGACTGTTGGCCGCGGAGATTAAAACAATCGCCGCGTTCACGGCAATACCTGCAAGGGCCACAACCCCGTACAAAGTAAATAGACTCAGAGGATTTTGCGTCAGAATCAGACCCAGCACTACGCCAGTGAATGCCATGGGCACAGTCGCAAGAATCATCAACGGCTGCCAGTAGCTGCGGAATTGGGTGCCAAGGATCATATACATGAGCCCAACCCCAAAGAGGAAGAGCACCGCGATAGAGTCCAAGCTCTCCTGGATGTCATCAAGCTCCCCGGAGAAGTCGAGTGCGATATTCGGGTAGTTCGCCTCTATAGCCTTCCAGCGTTCAAGCACATACGCGTTTGCCGCTACAGTATCCAAGCCACCTTCTACCAGATCGGCTTCGAGCGTGATCGCGCGGCGGAAATTGTAGTGACGAATATTACCCAGTGATTGACGCCGCTCCTGCTCGACCAGTTCAGAGAGTGGGATAGAGCCACCGTCGGCCAACGGCATACGGTAGCTCAGCAGGCGCTCCAGAGATGGGCGCGATTCGGGCAGAGCGCGTACACGCACATCGAGCTTTTCGCCCTGATCTCGCATACTGGCGACAATCTCACCGTCCACCAACAGGCGCAGCGTGCGGCGCACATCGATCGGATTCAATCCAGCACGGTTAATGGCATCAGTATCAAGTTCTAGCTCAAGCTCGTAGCGGCCGCGAGCAGCATCATCTTCAACATCAATAAAGTCAGAGTTGGTCGCCATAATGGCGATCAGCTCATCGGTAGCCTGACGCAACTCCTGATAATCATCGCCTCGCACCTTGATAGAGATAGGTTTAGCCACAGGCGGGCCACCAGCCATGCGCAGGAAGGAGATCCGCACCGGACCGACCACAGAGGTGACATCAGCACGCATCGCTTCGATCATCTCATCGACGTCACGCAAACCCTCTGCTTTAGGATTAAGGCCGACCAGAATCTGCCCGTAGTGTTCACCAATGCGCGGTTCAGTTTGGGTAAACATCTGACCGGCGTAAGCGGCCATTTCACGAACCTCGCCCTCGTTCACATGCTTGCGCACCTGATCTTCCACGCGCGCCACCAGCTCCATAGTTCGGGATACAGGCGTCGCTGGAGGCATCTCTACATTGACGTAGAAGAGTCGCATCGGATCGGATGCGAAGAAATCCATCTTAATATAGCCCTGCCCCAGCGCACCTACTGCGGCAACGAACGGCAGAATGGCAAGCGGCAGCGCCAAGAAGGGACGGCGCAACGCTTTGATCAGCATCCGCACATAGAAGAGCTGAATACGGTGGGTGAACCACTCACGTGCGCGCTGTATTCGCGACTTCTTAGCAAAGCCCACCTTTGCGGCAAGCACGTGTGAAGGTAGCATCCAGAACGCCTCGATCAAGCTGATCGCCAGCGCAATCGACACCACCATCGGGATCACTTTCATAAACTTCCCGAGGATACCGGGCAGCAGCATCAGCGGCATGAAAGCGGCGATCGTTGTTAACACCGCAGCTGTGACTGGGGCTGCTACCTCATGCAAAGCACCTTTAACCGCCGAGAGCCCATCAAATCCCCGCTGCAGTCGGTAATAGATCGATTCCACCACCACTACAGCATCATCAACCAACATACCAAGAACGATAACGACGCCCAGAAGCACCGTTACATTGAGTGTCTCGCCAGTACCCGCGAGTACCCAGAAGGTAGCCGCAAGTACAAATGGAATACCGATTGCTGTGAGCAGAGCAATCCGCGTACCGAGAAAGAGCCATGCAACCACCAAGACCAGGATAAGACCGATCAGCGCGTTGTTCTCCATAATCGCAATCGAATTACGTGTAGCGATAGTCTGGTCATCGATTAACACCAACTCAACGCCGGTATCGGCGGCGAAGCGATTACGATCATCCATGTAAGCTTGTACGCGCTCAACCAGCTCCAGAGTGTTCGCCGACTCCTTCTTCATTACCGCCAACAGCACCGCAGGTTTCTGATCGACACGCACCAGATAGCTCGCCTTCTCCCGTGCGCGCTCTACCTGAGCCACTCGCCCTAAGTTAAGCTCACCGGCGGCACCCAACACAGGCCGCTGTGCGAGGTAACTCGGATCAGATGCGGTGCCAACAACTCGCACCAACCAGTTACGATCACCCTGGCGCAAAGATCCTGCGGCTTCGTCTTGGAAGAATGCAGTAACGGTATTGGCGACCTGTTGTGGCGAGATACCGAGATTCTCAATCTCAGCCAGATCGAAATTCACCTGTAGTTCGGGATCGGGTAACGCAACTGGGTCTATACGCGATACACCTTTGAGGCGTTCGAGATCCTTTTTGATGCGCGTGGCTTGAGCACGCAGGTTTTCGTCATCGGCCAGGCTGGTTACGGCCAGCGTTGCCGATGGAAAGGCGTTAGAGCTGGTAATCTCTAAGATAAGGGGATCGAGAGCCTCGTCCGGCAGCTCCGCTTCGGCATTCTGAATCTCCCGGCGCAGATCCGAGAGTCGCTTATCAAAGGTGCGTTGATCGATATCGACAAAACGCACCAGCATGCTGGAGATACCCTCACGCGAATTACTGGAGACGAACTTCACATCCGCCAAAGAGCGAATCGCATCCTCTAGCGGCCCCGTCACTTTAGACTCAACATCACTGGCGGAGGCGCCCGGTAGAACCGTCGTTACAATGATCCAGTTAAAGTTTATTGTTGGATCTTGCTGGCGCGGCAGTGACTGGTAGGAGGTCAAACCGATAAATAGCACCAGAACAAACGCGAGGTTTGCCAACACGTGGTTGGTTATGAAGCGCTGGAACATTAGAGGTCGTCCCCGCGTAGACTCACCGCCTGACCCTCACGCACCAAAAGGCGTCCATCAGTAATAATCATCGAGTCTTGTGGCAAGTCAGTGGCGAAGGGTTGCCCCTCTATCGCGTTATCAGTCGGATAGAACACCGCTGTTCCATCCACCGCAACCATCACACCCAATTTCCAGGCTTCACCTTGCTGACGACGTACTAGCAACTCCGCGGGGAGGTGCGGCTGACTCGCCTGCCACAGCAGCCGTCCAGCGGCACCCGGTGGAGGCATGTGTTCTGGGAAGGTGAGGCGCAACTCTTGGGTACGCTGCCGGCTGTCCACCACTGGCAGTACCACACGCAACTGCGCTGGATAGTCGCGGTTAAGATAGTCGAAGATCAACAGCTGATTCTCTGCAAAGCTCTGCGTTGGCGGTACTCGAGCATTCAACTCAGCATCAGCCAACTGCACCAGACGTATCAACGGTGAGCCCGGAGCTGCTAGAGCGCCAAGTTGCGCTGCACGCTCCGTCACCACACCCGCAAAAGGTGCGATGACCACACAGCGATCGACGGAGATTTGCGCAACCTTAACCTGTTGTTCCTGTACCACACGCCGTGCCTGTAGCGCTTCCAATTCGGTCGCGCGCTGCTGCAGACCCTCTTCACCCAGATTGCCCGCTTCGTTGAGCCGTTTAGCGCGGTTGTATTGATCTGATGCGAGGCTCAATTGGACATCAATCTCACCCAAGGCCGCGCTCTGGGTATTGAGTTGCGCCTGATAGATTGCACAGTCGAGCTCAACCAGAGTATCGCCGGCAGCCACCTGATCACCCACCTGGGCATGTATTTTCTCGATCTGGGCACTTATCTGCGCACTGAGGAAAGCATCCTGCTTGCTGATTACCTCTGCGGGTGCACTAAATTCAGGATAAAACACCAGTGCAGATACGGGCTCGGCTGAGACAGGCGTTTCTGCTTGAGCATTGAGTGTCAGAAGTAGTGCCGCGAGGACGACAGTGAGGCGGCTAGTTGCCATGTGGAGCTCCAACAGGGGGGTTTAAAGCAGTTTAGTCTAAAGAGTGTTACCTTTAGGCCAATCGAATTATAAAACAAATACTTTTGCCAACGGCTACAACAGATGTGCCGTCTTACGAGTCGGCACAATATCAGATCACGGCGTTTAAACCCACGACTCTAGACGGTAAGCCCGACATGTTTGGACTTACATGTTGGGCCCTACATATTTGGCCCTACATATTAGGATAGTTGGGGCCGCCTGCACCCTCCGGTGTCACCCAACGGATATTCTGCATGGGATCTTTGATATCACAGGTCTTACAGTGCAAACAGTTGGCACCGTTAATCTGCAGACGTGGTGCACCCTCATCCTCGAGCACTTCATAAACCCCTGCTGGGCAGTAGCGCTGCGCTGGTTCGGCATAATCGGGGATGTTCACGCTGGTTGGCACCGAAGCATCCAACAGCTGTAGGTGACAGGGCTGATCCTCTTCATGCGCAGTGTTTGAGATAAACACTGACGAGAGCTTATCGAAGCTCAGCTTGCCATCCGGTTTAGGGTACTCAATTTTGCTGCACTCGCTTGCTTTGCGCATCTGCTCGTGGTCTGCATGGGTATCGTGCAGTGTCACCGGAATGCGACCGCCAAAGATGTTCTGGTCTAGGGTGTTGAAAGCACCGCCCAAAATAGGACCAAACTTGTGTAGCGCTGGGCCAAAGTTACGTGACGAGTAGAGCTCGTCGTAGAGCCAGGAGTTTTTGTACTTGTCATTGAAGCTTTGTGCCTTAGTACTACCAGCAGCAATCGCTTCAACAACGCTTTCAGCCGCGAGCATGCCTGACTTCATTGCTGTGTGAACGCCCTTGATACGCGAGAAGTTCAGCGTACCGGCATCACAGCCAATCAACAGACCACCATCAAAAGTCATCTCAGGCAGACAGTTGTAACCGCCCTTCGCGATTGCACGTGCACCGTAAGAGACGCGCTTACCACCCTCGAGGTACTGCGCCAGCTTCGGATGATGCTTCATTCTCTGGAACTCATCGAACGGGCTCACCCAAGGGTTGGAGTAGTTCAAGTCTACGATAAGACCAACAACCACTTGGTTGTTCTCAGCGTGGTAGAGGAAGAAACCACCGCTAGTACCATCCGACAGTGGCCAACCGCTACCGTGGATAACCAGACCTTCCTGATGGCGCTCAGGCTCAATATCCCAAAGCTCTTTGATACCCAGGCCGTAGTGCTGCGGATCCTTACCGGCGGCCAGATCAAACTTGTTAATCAGCTCTTTACCAAGGTGGCCACGACAGCCTTCGCTAAATAGTGTGAACTTAGCTTCCAGCGCCATGCTCGGTACATAGGTGTCTTTCTCTTCGCCGTTCTCACCTACGCCCATTGCGCCGGTCAGCACACCCTTAACACCGCCATCCTCGTTGTAGAGCACTTCTGCTGCTGGGAAGCCGGGGAAAACTTCTACACCAAGCTCTTCTGCGCGCTCAGCCAACCAGCGCGCCAAGTTGCCAACAGACGCTATGTAGCAGCCGTGGTTGTGCATGGTTTTTGGTGCAGCGAAGTTAGGAATAGTGACTGACTTTGTGTCACTCTTGAGCAGAATGATCTCGTCAGTTTTTGCCTCAGTAACCAGTGGTGCACCTTGCTCTTTCCACTCAGGAAAGAGTTCGTTCAGTGCTTTAGGGTCTACTACAGCACCTGAAAGTATGTGAGCACCCACTTCGGAGCCTTTCTCCACCACACAGACACTCAGCTCTTCGTTGAGCTGTTTGATGCGGCAAGCAGCCGAGAGTCCTGCAGGGCCAGCACCCACAATCAGGACATCAAACACCATTACTTCGTATTCCATCGGGATCTCCAAAATCTTTAACGCGCTGCAGCGCTATCAGAACTGCTCGTCAGTCAGAACAAAGGCTGCATCCAGACCAGTCATAAGGGTCTGGGCATGCTGCTCGACGCGCGGCAAATAGTGTTCGGCAAAGAAACGTGCTGTTGCCACTTTAGCACTGAGGAAAGGTGCACCGTAAGGATTCTCCTGCGCCTCAAGCGCTTTCGCTGCAACAGCTGACTTAGCCATCACCCAAGCACCGCTGAGGTAACCCATGAGCATGAGGAAGTCGAACGCCACCGCCCCCATAATCTGACGGTCCTTTGCTGCGTTCTCCAAAATCCACTCACGTACCTCTTTGGCACGCGTAACAGATGCGGCGTAACGCTTAGCAAGCTTATCCAAACCAGCGCTGCGCAGTTGAGCTTCTAGACCCGCCATCTCATCAAGCAGTGCGGCAAGAGCAGCACCCTGGTCTGAGATTGTTTTGCGGCCAATCAGGTCGAGCGCCTGAATACCGTTAGTGCCCTCATAGATCGCCAGGATGCGCGCATCGCGGTAGTGCTGTGGCGCACCTGACTCTTCGATAAAGCCCATACCGCCATGCACCTGGATATTCAGCGAGGTGAGCTCGTTCGCCATCTCGGTCATCCAGCCTTTGACGATCGGGGTCAACAACTCAACACGGGCAGAAGCTCCCACTTCGCCCACATGTGCGCGGTCAATCTCTGCAGCGGCGATAAGCGCCAGTCCGCGCATCGCTTCACACCCTGCGCGCTGCGCCATCAACATACGACGCACATCGGGATGCTCAAGAATAGGGATCTTTGAGCCATCTTTACGGCTACCCTGAGTGCGATCCTTGGCGTACCAAACCGCCTGCTGATATGCACGCTCAGAGATAGACAAACCCTGCAGTCCAACCGACTGACGCGCATGGTTCATCATGGTGAACATGTAGGCTAGACCTTTATTAGCCTCACCCACGAGGTACCCTACGGCACCGCCGTTGTCGCCGAAGCTCATGGTGCAGGTAGGACTGGCGTGAATGCCGAGCTTATGCTCCAGCGCGATACATTTAGCATCGTTCAGCTCGCCCGGCTCGCCGTTTTCGTCGAGCAGGAACTTGGGCACGATAAACAGTGAGATCCCTTTCACGCCGGCGGGTGCATCAGGCAGACGCGCCAGCACCAGGTGAACGATGTTCGGGGTCATCTGATGATCACCCCAGGTGATATAGATCTTCTGACCGGTTATCAGGTAGTGGTCGCCATTGGGTACCGCTTTGGTTGCCACAGCTGCGAGATCCGAACCGGCAGCGGGCTCAGTCAGGTTCATTGTACCTGTCCACTCGCCACTGACTAGGCGCGGCAGATAGGCTTGCTTGAGTTCATCACTACCGTGCGCTATCAACGCCTCAATCGAACCCTGAGTCAGCATTGGGCAGAGCGCAAACGCCATATTGGCTGAGTGCCAAAGTTCGTTTACTGCGGTACCTACAACATTGGGTAGCGCCTGACCGCCAAACCCCTCAGGAGCTGTCAGCGTCGCCCAACCATTCTCCATGTACTGCTGATAAGCATCTGAGTATCCCGCAGACTCCTGCACTTTGTCATCGCTGAGCTTAGCGCCATTTGAATCGCCTTCAGCGTTCAACGGCGCCAGCACCTCAGACGCGAGCTTACCCGCCTCCTCTACGATCACATTAGCCAGCTCGAGGTTAACCTCCTCAAGCTGCATCGCTTCGCACAGTTTGTCTAACTGCACTAACTGGTCGAGCACAAAAGCAGTGTCCTGCGCCGGGGCGTTGTAGATACTCATGGTTAGGGTCTCAGAAAATTAGCGAACCGGGGAAGGCGCAGAGCCGGCCCCGGCGGTCGATCAGATTTTAGAAACGAGTTCCGGCAGGATATCGTGCAGATCACCTACCAGACCGTAGTCAGCGATATTGAAGATTGGCGCCTCTTCGTCTTTGTTGATCGCAACAATAACGCCTGACTCTTTCATACCTGCAATGTGCTGGATAGCACCCGAGATACCTACAGCGATGTAGAGCTTAGGTGCAACCATCTTACCGGTTTGGCCTACCTGCATATCGTTAGGAACGAAGCCGCTATCTACCGCTGCACGTGATGCTCCTACAGCAGCACCGAGCTTATCAGCCAGCTCGAATACCTTAGCGAAGTCCTCTTTAGAACCTACACCACGGCCGCCCGATACAACGATATCGGCCGAGTCCAGCTCTGGACGATCAGATTCGGTAACATCGGCACGCACGAAGCGAACTTTTGCGGTACCCACAGTGGCACTTGCTGCGCTTACAGCAGCGCTACCGCCCTCTGCAGCTGCTGCTGCGAAAGCCGTACCACGAACAGTGATCACCTTAGTGGCATCACTGCTCTTAACGGTCGCGATAGCGTTACCAGCGTAGATAGGACGCTTGAAGGTATCCGCATCGATCACTGTGATAATGTCAGAGATCTGGTTTACGCCGCACAGCGCCGCCAGACGTGGTGCCAAGTCCTTACCAAAGGTGCTCGCACCCACCAGAATGTGGGTGTAATCGCCCGCCAGCTGCTTCGCGACAGGGGCCATAAGGTCAGCCAGAGGGTGTGCCAGCGCAGCGTCCTCTACGGTCAGTACTGCAGAGACACCAGCAACCTGTGAAGCTGCCTGTGCAGCCGCGGCCACATCGCTACCGGTTACCAGCATGTCAACAGGGGCACCTAGGTCTGCCGCTGCAGTAACTGCTGAGAGAGTTGCGCTCTTGATAGCGCCGTTTTCGTGTTCGGCAATAATCAGGGTTTTCATCATCTCTCCTTAAAGAACCTGAGCGTCGTTACGCAGTTTATCGAGTAGCTCGTCTACTGAGCCCACCTTGATTCCAGCCTGACGCTCGGCTGGCGGCTCTACAGAGAGAAGTTCGGTGCTGTTACTCAGCGTAACACCCAGCTCTTCGACCGTTTTAACTGCCAGTGGCTTGCGCTTGGCCTGCATGATCTTGGGAAGCGCAGCGAAACGTGGTTCGTTCAGACGCAGGTCGGTAGTAACAACAGCTGGCAGATCCATCTCCAGTGTTACCAAACCACCGTCCACTTCGCGGGTTACTTCAGCTTTGCCATCAGCAATTTTCACTTCAGAGGCGAAGGTTGCCTGTGGGATATCCAGCAGCGCAGCCAGCATCTGGCCTGTCTGGTTGTTGTCGGAATCGATAGCCTGCTTACCCAAGATGAACAGGTCAGCATTCTCCTCTTCGTTGATCTTCGCCAGCAAGCGGGCAACGTCGAGAGAGCTGGGAGAGGTTTCAGTCTCAACCTGAATTCCGCGATCAGCACCCAGAGCCATGGCATAACGCATCTGCTCCTGTACCGCTTTAGGGCCAACCGAGACAACTACGATCTCAGATACCGTACCCGCCTCTTTCAGGCGTACCGCCTCTTCAACAGCGATCTCACAGAAAGGGTTGATCGACATTTTGGTGTTCGCCAGATCAACATCTGAGTTGTCAGCTTTAACGCGAACCTTCACGTTGTAATCGATAACGCGTTTAACCGCGACTATTGCTTTCATCTTTACTTCCTTCTGCGCCCAAACCTGCTCGGCGCCTTGGTTAACTCTTAGAGCGAATTAGCCTGCTCTCGTAGAATAAATTTCTGAATCTTGCCGGTTGAGGTTTTCGGCAGTGGTCCGAACACCACATTTTTAGGCACTTTAAACCGCGCCATATTCTCACGACAGAACTCGATCACCTCGGCTTCGCTTACATCAGGCGCTCCCTCTTTGAGGGTGACAAAAGCACAAGGCGTTTCGCCCCATTTGTCATCGTTCTTAGCGACAACCGCAGCTTCCTGAATGTGCGGATGGGCGTATAGAACACCTTCAACCTCGATTGATGAGATGTTCTCGCCACCGGAGATAATGATGTCTTTCGAGCGGTCTTTGATCTGCACGTACCCGTCTGCATGCCAAACCGCTAAGTCACCTGAAGCGAACCAGCCACCACGGAAGGATTTCTCGGTTGTCGCTGGGTTTTTCAAGTAGCCCTTCATGACAAGGTTACCGCGCATGAAGATCTCACCCATGGTTTCACCATCTTGAGGTACCGGCTCAAGGGTTTCAGGATCCAGCACGGCCATATCTTCAAGCATCGGCGCGCGCACACCCTGACGCGCCTTGAGCACAACCTTATCTTCAGCAGATTTATCGTCCCAATCGTTATTCCAAGCACAGATAGCACATGGGCCGTAGGTTTCGGTGAGGCCGTAAACATGCGTCACATCAAAACCGATACTCTCCATACCCGCGATAACTGCTGCCGGCGGCGCAGCACCTGCAGTCATAACACTGACTTTGTGATCGATACCCGCTTTCATCTCAGCAGGCGCTGAGTTGAGCATATTCAGAACGATTGGCGCACCGCAGAAGAAGCCAACCTTTTCGCTCTTGATCAGTTCAAAGATCTTGTCGGCGCGAACATGACGCAGGCTCACGCTGACACCCGCCTGAGCAGCGATAGTCCACGGGAAACACCAGCCGTTACAGTGGAACATCGGCAGCGTCCAGAGGTAGACCGGATGCATACCCATACTCCATGAGAGCGCATTGCTCGCTGCGTTCAGGTAAGCACCGCGATGGTGGTACACAACCCCTTTAGGATCACCGGTAGTACCTGAGGTGTAGTTCAGGGTGATGGCATTCCACTCGTCGGTTACCGCCTCGCCAAGATACTCTTCATCACCGTTTGCGATGAACGCTTCGTAGTCCATCTCGCCGATCATCTCGCCGCCTTCAAAGCTGGCATCATCGATACCGATCACCAGTGGCTTATTATCGATGGTTGCAAGTGCCGCTGTGGCGACCTCAGCGAACTCTTTATCGACTAGGAAAACCTTGGCTTCAGCGTGCTGCAGGATAAAGGCAACCGTCGCGGCGTCCAGTCGTGTATTGATTGAGTTGAGAATGGCGCCGACCATGGGCACACCAAAGTGCGCTTCAAAATGCTCAGGTAGGTTGGAGGCGATAATAGAGACCGCTTCACCCTTTTTTACGCCCACTTTCTTTAGTGCACTGGCTAACTGGCGACAACGTTTGAGGGTTTCACTCCAGGTGCGACGCACCTCACCATTAACCGTTGCCACTTTGTTGGGATATACAAATGCCGAGCGTTCGAGGTAGCTGATCGGCGTCAGCGCAGCGTAGTTCGCAGCGCACTGATCTAAATTCGTTTCAAAGGGTGAGTGACTCATGGTGCCCCCAATCTATTATTAGTATTTGAGCATCTACTTTAAGACTTAGATGAACTTTACAATTAATTGTTGTGCAGAACAACAATATATAATCTCAGTGATTCCGACTTTACGCCTCAAGAAGGGCTTTGCCTATTCGCCGAAAGTGCAATCTCAAAACCTTTAAACACTTGGCAGGCAAAAACCAACGCTGAGTAAATACCCCAGAGTCCGAACCGTCATGGCATGGGCTGCGTACCCAGGTACTGAATTAATGTAGAGGAGCAGTCGATGTTCGGTTTATTCAAGAAAGATCCCCTTAAGCAACTCAATAAAGAGTATGGCCAGCTTCTCGAGCAGGCGATGAATGCTCAACGCAACGGCGATATCGAAGGCTACTCAAAGCTATCCGAAAAAGCCGATGCGGTATATAAAGAGATTCAACAACTGGAATCTCAGCGCTAGGAGCTGGCTTTGCATCTGATCAACTATCTCACACGTGTTCAATTTGGTTTTGGCAGCCTGACCTCTCTTCAGAGCGAATGCGACCTGCTATCAATCAAACGTCCGCTCATCATTACTGACAAAGGGGTGCGAGCGGCTGGGTTAATCGACCAAGTAGGCACCCAACTGAACGATTTTTCACAAGAGCAGATATTCGATCAGACACCACCCAACCCCAATGAAGCGACCGTGCGCTTGGCAGCGCAAAAGTACTCTGATGGCGGTTTCGACGGTTTGATTGCCGTCGGCGGCGGCTCAGCCATCGATCTAGCAAAAGGCGTTGCTGTATGTGCAACCCATGAGGGACCGTTAAGCCAGTACGCGTTAATTGAGGGCGGATTAAACCGTATCACCTCAGCAACTGCTCCGGTTATAGCCATCCCGACAACGGCGGGTACGGGTAGCGAGGTGGGTCGCGCCGGCGTTCTGATTCTAGATGACGGCCGCAAAGTTGGCGTCATCTCCCCTTATGTTATGCCGAAAGTTGCGATCTGTGATCCTGAGCTCACGCTTGGCCTGCCGCCCGCTCTCACCGCAGCAACCGGGATGGACGCCATCGCCCACTGCATGGAGACCTTCATGTCTCCGGCGTTTAACCCCCCGGCCGATGGTATCGCTCTGGATGGCCTGCGCCGGGGCTGGGCATACATCGAGCGGGCCACCCAGGATGGCAGCAACCGCGAAGCGCGCTTGAATATGATGAGTGCGTCAATGCAAGGCGCGATGGCATTCCAGAAAGGTCTAGGCGCGGTACATAGCCTGAGCCACTCGATGGGCGGCGTAGATCCGCGACTACACCACGGAACCTTAAACGCTATATTTATGCCGCTGATTGTTGAGTTCAACACACCTGCCGAGACAATGCAGCGTGAGCAGAAGCTGATGCGCATGGCCCAAGCAATGAACTTAGGTGCAGGTGAAACGGTAGTTGGCGCCCTCAACTCAATGAATGAACGCCTGGGCATGCCGAGCGGCTTGTCTGAGATGGGTATAGGTGAGTCACAGTTCGATAAGATCATCGCCGGTGCAACGAAGGATCACTGCCACCTGACCAACCCGCGGGTCGCAACACCTGAAGAGTATCGCGACATACTTCAGCGGGCACTGTGATAGCTCTCTTTGGGAGGGCAAAACCAAGGAGAGCGCCTCTGGTTACTCTATATTCTGTATCTGAATATAGAATATCAAATTAAAATTATTATTTATCAGTAGCTTAATAAAAATATTTTAGTGATTTTTATCTTTTACCCACCATTTAACCCACCACAAGGATTGCCGTTACCAAGCCGTTGAGTTACAACCACACCAAGCACCTAGCTCAAAGAACTGAGATGATGCAGCACTGGACTGATTACTTAGACGAGCTTAAAACCAACGCTTAGCAAATATCAACTAGGCTTAGATGTCATGCTTCATCTGCTTAATTGATTCTTCGAGCGACAAATTCATCCCGGTTAAAACCATCTCAAGGTCAAGGCCCTTCTCTGCATCAATCAGCTTGTAATACATCCACGTTGCAGCATGCCGCTTGAAATCACGATTAGGGATGAGGATATACGGATTGACCATGTAGCGCTTACCCTTGCCCTTCTTAACTATACCCTTCTCAGTTAAAGCTTTAATGTTGTTGTTGCGCTGCATCAATTTCTTCATCACATCGATACCGCTAACCCTAAGATCTACCTCGTTTAGATTTCTATTCTTATCACCCCCCGGCATCTCCCTATCCAACTGATAGTTACTCATTATTAAAAGTTTAAAGCACATGAAGAGGGTCAGTTGAGATTTATTTAGCGATCCAATAACCCAAAGTGCATCGACAGTTCCCTGGGGAAACATACGGTTTTTTTCCCCACTTCCAATCATGGTGTAGGGCGGCTTAGGATCTTTCCAGTAAGGCGGTTTCTCTACAGTCACAGCTGCTTTTTCAAGCTCCATATCACCTCCGATAATGCAAAATACTGGTTATATTTTATATAGAAAATGCTAAAAAACATCTCATTAAATATAGTTTATTACTCAAAACACTATATAAGAAATAGAAAAAAACCTCAATTTCAACTTAGAAGCTGGTTAATGACTTTTGAATTTTCAATACAATCTATATGTGTAATTTTAATATTACTATGATTGGTATAGTATTTTATTTTTATAACTTATTGTTTTAACGATCTTTTTTTAAAAAATACAAGCTATATTAATAAAAGCAAAAACTTATATTTTTATTTTATGGGAAGAAGGATAAGTAATTATTTATTTAATTATCTTACCCATAAGCTTGCTCTCTCTTTTTCATTTCTCTCTTCGCCTCGTACGGGATGATGAAAATATCTTTTTATTTTCATTCATCCAAATCCTTCTGCTGCCATGTTCATTTGTTGAGCAATCCCAACTAGAACCTAACAGGGAAGGAGGGCTATCTATGCCTATTAACTTATCTAGCGTCACTGACGCATCACTCATTAAGGAAACTAAATATGACAAATCATAAATTACTCAAAAGGACTGATATCACATCTAACCTTGGATTATCTCGATCGCATATGTATGCGCTCATACAAAAAGGGGAATTCCCAAAACCAATCAAACTCAGCGAACGATCCAGTGCATGGCTGGAATCTGAAGTACAGGATTGGGTGGAAAGCAGAATTGCTTGTCGGGATGGAGGTGCATCTCTATGAATCTCTTAATCATTCGCTCTAACGACATCAAACGAAAATACACCCAAGAGGAATTGGTTATTGCGGTTCTTCAGCAAAGAGGATCAGCAACCACTGATCTACTTGTTGATCTAGGCATCAAGCGCCCTAGTGCGGTCATCAATAAACTCAGGAAAAAGGGGCTGTGCATCATGTCACGGCGCGTAAAGGAGAGGACTGGGAAATATCTATTTCCTAGGCGTCAAGCGAAGTACACCTTAATAACTCAAACCAACTAACAAGGAGAAATCTAATGAACTCAACCTTAGTAAACGTCCATACGAAGAACAATCCGATTATGGCAATACAACACCTAGCCAAAGATGCTAGTTCTATTAAAACCAACAACACGAGCAGCGAAGACAATTTGCTCATTGATGAACATGACGCAATGGTTGCTGACTTGCTCGTAAAAAAACATGGAGACAACCTGATTTACGACACCTCACTTAAGGAATGGAAAGTGTTCTGTGATGGGATATGGATTGAGGCTGAAGATGCAGCCAGGAAGGTTCTAGAGTATTACTACAGAATCGTTCTGGACATCTCAGATTACAAATACCCTCAATATCAAATTGGCGATGCCAAATGGCTAAAAAGCGTCATGAATCAAAACAAGGCTTCTGCTGTGTTGAAGTATGTCGAGATTCTGACCGCTAAAGGCATCAAGAGCATGAATGCTGATCATAACCTCATTGGCATTCAGGATATGGTGTATGAAATTGATGCCAATACAACTAGGCCGGCACGTGCCAAGGATTTGGTCTTCAAGTCATTAGGTACTCATTTCGATCCAACTGCTGACTGTCCACAATGGAAGCAATTCCTGTACTCAGCCATGCAGGGCGATCAGGAGATGATTGATTACCTTCAGCGACTTGTTGGGTACTTCCTAACAGCCAGCACGCGAGAGCAAGAGATCTACTACTTCTACGGAACAGGAGCTAATGGCAAATCAACGTTTATTGATTTGGTCAAGAGCCTGCTGGGAAGTTATGGAGTGAAGGTGTCATCCGATAGCTTCATGAAAAAGCGCAGTGGGACTTTGAATTTGGGCGCTCAAGCAAGTCTAGCCATGCTAGCTGGTGCTCGATTAGCAATTACTGACGAAACCAATGATGGTGACTCAGCATTTGATGCTCAAACACTCAAGTCGATTTCTGGTGATGATGAGGTGACTGGTCGATTTCTACGTCAGAATCCGATCACGTTCAAGTCGACAGCTAAGCTAGTGATGTACGGGAATGATAAGCCATATGGCAATATCAATGATGAAGGCTTCTGGCGTCGATTCCGTTTCATCCACTTTGGCTACGTTGTGCCTAAAGAGGACCGAGATCCAGCTCTGCTCCATAAGCTAAAGGCTGAATTGCCTGGCATCCTTAACTGGGCGCTAGATGGACTTTCAGCTTGGAATCAGAATGGACTACAGACACCTCAGCAAATCTTTGATGAGAGTCTAGAGTATCGGATTGAAATCGACTCAGTGACCGAGTTCTTGAACAACATCATTGTGCTTGATGCCGATCAGGTCATCGCGACCAAGCAACTGTTCGATGCATACGAAACCTGGTGTAGAGATAACCTCAAGATTCCAGAGCGAATGCAGGGCTTCAGTAAACGAGCTGCGTTGTACTTCGAACACAACTCTCTTGTTCAACCCTTCCGCAATAGCAAGACCCGCGGTTTTAAAGGTATCACGTTGTCTTAAATGAAACGGCACAATGACGGGAGTGACGGCATGCTCCAATCATTTCATTTAGAATAATTTGGCAGATCTTTGCTGTCACCCCGCTCCACCCTTTCCAAACAAGCAAAACCCTCTAGATCACTAGATCACATGTATCGCTTCTATCAGGAATGGGCGAGTGCCTTACTTTTATTTAATAACTATTAAAAAACGTTTAAAAACAGCTACTTAATAGCAATCCAACCAATCAATCCAACAGATTTTTGACTCAAAAATCTATCAACCCTTTAGGAATTAAATCATGAACAAACTTAACGAATTAGAGCAACAGCTCGATAATCTGAACAGTGACGAGCAACTCGAAGTCATCTTTCAGAAAAAACGAAAAGACAAAACACCACCGTTCATTTCGGTTGGCAACGGCAAGTCATCCAAGACTTGCCCTGAGGATATGGCAATTGATGCCTTTGATATCTTTGCTCAGCTAACGAAGGCTCAGCAGCTTCTATTCATTGATCTGAAAGATATTCTGATCGAGCAGAATATGGACAACCATTTTGCTAAGAGAAAAGTGGAGAACCCCAACCTAGTTGTCCTTCAGAAAAAAATGAACCCGATGCATCAGAGCATTAGAACTAGGATGAGTCAGAACAGAAATCGGAAGACACTGGAGAAGAAGGGCGTGCTTAAGCAAGTCAAACCTGGTCAATACGTGCTGAACCCATACCTCTTCATACCAGCCCACAGCTTTGAGAAGGTGGCAGAAATCTGGAAGGAGATGCCGACCTAGCATCACCCTACTCCCCACCTAGTGTTCAGATTTACCCCGTGTCGTTGCGTCGGAACTAGAAGCACCCGAGCGAAGCGAAGTGCTTCAATGTTCCGTAAGCAAAAGACTAAGGGGTAAAGATGACGAAGCCTCGGCAGAGGCTGAGAACGCTCTTATGGCTATGCCATCTGTCCTGAAGAAATCAAAAACATCTCCAAGGTCCTGTTCATAAAGCTAGGTGGTGTATGCCTGTAGCCATTACAACAACTCATACTCAGCTAAAGAGTACGAGTCCTTCTTAGATACAAAAATGTGATCAAGCAGCTGAATACCAAACAACGCCAGCGCATCTCTGACCTTACTTGTTAACACCCTGTCTTCATCTCTAGGTACTACGTCCCCCTCTATATGATTCTGACACAGCACCACAGCCCCAGCATTGAGTTCTAGCGCCTTACGGACAATAACCCTCAGCATAATGCTAGATACGCTCACAGCCCCCCTGAAGAGCCTCTGGAAGCTGATCATCCTGTACTGGTTGTTCATGAACATGGCGCATAGCCATTCATCCTTATCGCAAGCTAGGCGTATCCTCAGATAGTTCTGCATCTCTACTGGTAATGCCAGGCCATTCTCTTGGCTGAGCTTGTTGTGTATGACGTGTAACGCAGCATTGATTAACTGCTGCTCTTGGTTTGTAAATTTACTCATGGGCTTATCCCTAGTTGTTAGATTCCACCCACAAGAATCGAACTTCGGGAAATGAGCCCCTTGGATAAATACAACTAGGGGGGTATGTATGATCAGTAAGTTGTGTAAGTAAGTAATACCCTCTCACCAAACGAGAGCAATTTTACGTATGGCGAGTTCAGGTCAACTAAGTTGCTGAGGAAGCCAGTCCAAAAGTGGTGAACCCCTATATAAGATTAAAGATAGAAGTAATACCAAATTTGGGGGCAATGCCTGCGTAACGCATGGCAGGTGTAATGGTTGGCACTGAAGGGAAACTAGGGAGTAATGGTGCCTAGTCGCTGTTATCTATTCGTACTCAACTCTGTTTAATGTGTAGTCATCAAATTTAGATGGCTCACATAAAGGGCATGCTAAAAATCTACATAGCGTTTTTGAATCTAGCTTAAAGACATGGCTGTTAGAACAAGAAAACCAAACCTTAGTAATACCGTTTCCGTAACCTTTTACTGGACTTATACCTGTTCTTGAGAGTTGTTCCTGATAACTATCAGCATTAGCTTTTGGACTAGGCGTAGGAATGGGAGGCTTTGATATATCACTACGAACACCTGCTGATTTTGCTGCTTCGACACCCTCTTCTACCCAGGACCAATCCAGCCCACCAATTAATCTAATAAGCTCTTCCTTTCCTCTAAATGGAATCTCTGTCCATGGTGGTCGTTGCCAAAATGCAGCCTCTGCGTTGTATGTATCTACTACAGGGAATGAATCATAAAGTACCCACTCTTGGCCGGTTGCCTTCACTAATTTTCCAACTGCTTTATCAAGCTGTGTGTTGTGCTCCTTGATACGCTGCTCAACATTACGTGTAGTCATGCCAACCTTGATCAAGGTCTCATCAGAGGGATGTTTCAGAATGTAGATATAGCCTGGTTTAACTGCCATAGTGAATTCACGTGATGTTAGTTTCGGTTCAATCTTACTAACTATGATTAAAAGATGGTTAGAAATGTAAACGCGTAATAGCTACGTATGAAAGCTATTGTTTTAAGGTTTAAACTGATCGAGACAAGAAATGCAAGAGAACTAGGGAGCAATCGTTAGGAAGTATGTGCCAGGGGCATATCCCCTAGTTTCATTAACAGCCCAGCATGATCTGCCAGGCAAGATCGTTCCATTTCTCTATAAGTAAAAATAAAAACAGAACTAAACCTAAGAACTAGAAAGCAATGCTGTTCAGCTCGTTACTGAGCGCTGGAGCAGTAGCGTAGTTAGCGAAGCGACACGGAGCTACGCACTCCATAAGCGCGAAGTATTAGAGATGATGACACTCCATTAGGAGTGGCAAACATCGATTGAGAGATGGCTAATTCAGCGGCTGTTATCGGCACACTCCGGACCCTAGCCTCAAAACGGTGAATAGTTGCAAAGTGTAAACAGCGACCCAAAGGCTACTGAAGAGAATCCTCAGAAGCGGACGTTAGCCAAACTAACGAACGTAGAGTGACAAGTGACTGCAAGTATCGGGATTAGTATTTAGCCTCTCGGAATTGAAGGCTGTGCTTTACCCTCTGGAACCGCGTGAACAAGTGAACCCAATAACTCTGTGAATGACTGCGCAATACCAGACATTAGCTTCCAATTTTCTCAGAGCTGATAAGCGCACATAGCGGTCAGAACCAAATTTACCCGAGACCCCAACAGCAGAAGTTGGCTATGAGGCAATTCCCTCTCCCGCTCAGCTGGAGAGCTCTTTGCTGACTTTAACGCCGCGCAAAGCGACGAGCGTAGCGATTCCGGCAGCCTATGGCTGCGAACTGATGCGCCTTGTTAGTCGTCCCTGAAAAATACCCTTTACGCACAACCTAAAATCCCGTGTTGTGTGTTCATTTCTCTCTGCTTCAACAACCCGATCAAATAAGCCGCCAAAATACGGTATTTATTTGGCGCAAAATAAAGCCACCGCAGTAGCTTACGCAGATTCTGGCCACAGGCGCTCAGCAGAACATTAACTGCATCACCCAGTTTGCCCTTCAGGTAACATCGTCGCATTTTTCCATCAGATTTCAGGTGTCCAATGATCGGTTCAACGCTATTCCGTCGACTCAGCCAGCGTTTTTCCTTCTCGGGTAAACCACGCTTTTGGCCTGCAATATAAACAGCAACATTCTTCACGCCCGATCCACGATAGCCGCGATCGACAAAGCAGGCTTCAGGTGTACGTCCAGTCAATGTTTCAACTTGCTGAAGTTGATCGGCAAGCGTATGGCCGTCATACGGATTACCGGTAACTGCGTGCACCGACAATAAATGACTCTCTAGCGGTAACGGCGATGCTCGCTTTTACACCGAACTCATAGCGCTTATTGGCTTTGCCTTTGGAGATGCAATCGACGTCTGGCTCGTGCAAGCTGTAGATCTTGTTTTTACTTTTACGCGTCTGCTCCAAAAGCGGCTTCGCCTGGTTCAGATGTGATCGTTGCACGTCACTCAGCCGAATGCCTTGAGATTCAACCTGGCGCTTCAGATCGCGAACAACACGCCCAAGAAACCCTTTAACCTGCCTGATCGCTTTGCGCATCCGTTAGAACTGACGCGCGTGACCATAGCGGCCAATTTTTGGCATCAGATCCTGACAGGCTTTATCGTACGTTTGTCTTAAGGTGATTCGGTGGTCATGAGCTACCGATACCAATGTTTTCCGCGCTTTGTAATACAGCTTCGCATCGGTGGGAAAGGTAATATTCTTTTCCTGAACGGTCGTATCCACAACGACACGTTTAAGGCTGGATGGCTTTACTACGCTAAGCTTCAAACCTGCGTTAATCGTCTCGGTTAACAGCCATTCGCAGCCTTCTTCGCCCAACCGATGACGCCACTTGATCAGACTGGTCGGATGACACGGCAGCTTATGCTGGAAGAAAGTCTCTCCACAGAAATACTGGTAGTACGGTGACTCCAACCACTGATTCAAAAGCGCTTCATCTGACAGGTTATGAATATGCTGCAGATACATCAGCCCGGTCATCAATCGAGTGGGTAATGCTGACGCACCCACCGTTGCAAAATGATGGTCCAGCTCCTGATCTATCCGATCCCAATCAATCACCGCCGACAAACGAACCAGAGGATGCGCAGGACTGACAATATCCTCCAGTCGAGGCTTGAACATATCGTTTTGCGGTTCTGAAAGCTTTTTCTTCGGTTTCATAAATCAACGATTCTGCAACTTTTTGGGCTCTGAAGGGTGAAAACCGTAGGTTTTCTAGAACAGAGACCTATTATAAATCATTAAGAATCAATTGGTTGCGTATTTTTCAGGATCGACAGGTTAAACAAAAAAGGCCTGCTTACGCAGGCCAAACGAATAGAGGTTATATAAATAACCCTACTCAAGGAGAATATTAAAGCTAAAATGTATTATAAAGCCTCCAAATCGGAGTAACTAACGAGATTATTTAGCGCCTGTATAAAAGCCTTTTCAGAGGCCACACCCTTCCCAGCTATATCAAGCGCACTACCATGAGCCACTGATCCAAATAAGACTGGTGTACCGATAGTGATAGCCGAAGCTAACCTTGGTGATGCAACTTTCACTGGTATATGTCCCTGATCATGATACAAAGCTAAATACGCATCATACCTTCGATCACCAAATAAAGAGTCCGATGGGAATGGTCCATTTGCATTAATTCCTAGTTTTCTAGCTTCATAAACCCCTTGTTCGATAAAATCAGCCTCTTCTGACCCCATTAAACCTCCCTCTCCTGCATGAGGATTCAAGCTACAAACGCCAATGGAACCATCAGGGAGACCTAAATCATCCAAAGCCTGCTTTGTAGATTTTAGAGCATTCAGAATTAGTTTCTTATCGAGTAAATTAATTGCCTCTCTTAAGGAAAGGTGAAGGGTTGCATTAACAACCCGATAGAATGGGGAGAGCAGCATAAGAAACGTGCTTTCTTGAGGAGTACCTGTTTTTTCAGCTACCAATCCTGGGTAACCTCGAAACCTTAATCCAGCTAAGTTAACTGACGCTTCGGTATGGGGCGCTGCAACTACCACACTTACCTTTTTTTCTAAAGCTAGCTTTATTCCAGTACAAGCATATTCATAACACGCTTTTCCTGTAGCTCCACTTATTTCTCCGAACTTCCAATCATGATTCTCTAGAACCGGAACATTTATAAGCTTCACCGGTGGTAAACTGGGAACTAAAATCGAAGCTTCTTTGACTTCGATATTCAATCCACAGGCTTCCGAATGACGCCTCAATACCTCAGCCTCACCAACAACTACAATATCCATGAGGTTTCGGATTTTCCGATCTTTTAAGGCCCGGAGAACTATCTCTGGGCCGATACCGGCCGGATCCCCAATTGGGACAGCCACTATTTTTCGATTAAAATCCATCACAAAGGAATAGCTAATAGCGTATCGATTCTTTGGCTGTCACACACGACAATCCTTTCTTTGAACAGAGCAACGTTATCTTTAATTTGAATCCGGTCAAGATATCTACCAGTAGCAAATAAATGAGTTTCTCCGGTATGAAGAATACGTACGACCATGAAACTAGAAGTTAAGGATAATGTATTATTATCCGGATCTTCTTTTAAAACCCGAACCATACTATTTAGATGGCGATAACCCTGTTCTTCATATACGTTCGCTTCACGCAACGCACTAACACGATCCTTCATCATCCCACGAGAATCAACCCAAATTATTCCATGTTTATAACCTTGGTAAAAATCGTCACTGTTAGTCACGCGATAATGACCATCTTCAGTAAATAATTCAGGCCACCGTTCATATTCTTTGCTATCTATTGATTCTGAGTAATCCATCATAAGATTCTCAATCAAGCTTCTATTTTTCTCGAACATATTAAGTCTCCTTAAACTATTTATGCGTTTGGAACTTCACCTTCCATCAAGGTTCTATACTTTTTCCAAAAACCTCGGACGGACGTTTCAGTGGCTCGAAACGGCTGACTCTCTGCGGTTTCTCCTCCCATCATCACTACCCCAGTATCTTCATCAGTACCAGCGATCCCACGCTGCACGAAATTGCCTATCGCGCCATCTTCCATCGAAACTAACCCTGCAGGCCCGACAAGATTCGCTTGTTTCAAACGGCGTTGGATCATCTCTTCGTCGTCGTCTTCAAATCCGATGTAAGTCCAAACTAGGTCAGTTGTATCTACGCTCGTTGGCACAATCTGTCTTACTGCTATAGCATTGTGAATCTGCTGTAACACCAAGCCAGGAAAGACGGTAAGAATCTGAAGTGTTATACCATCTCCAAATTCATCAACGGATTCTAGTAAACTACCATCCGCCAAGCGGTATTCTTCCTTCGCGGAACGAATTTGCTGATCGCCGTAAACCTCGTTTGATATGCTTGGATCAACCATCGAATATGAGACGTGATTACCTCCACTAGAATCAACAATGATGCCACCAACCTGATTTAATCTATTGATCTCAAAAGTTGTAAAAAATGTGTGAAGTATACTTGCGTGATAACTATCCTTCGCATTTTCAAAGTATAACTTCCAGTTATTCTTTAGAACCTGGGTATTATGGCCAAGAACGCGCAGCGGTTTCTTTAATACTCGCTTGATTCGACCTGACACCTCAGGACCAAGGTAATCTTCAATTTCAGGAACATCTTCAGAAAATGAACCAAATACCAAACCACAAAATTCAATAACTTTTAGCTTACGAAGGTTATGATCGCCTTTACAAAATTTATCTGGCATACCACCCTGTCGTTTTATCCCGCGCTGGAAAGCTACTCCGTCCAGATTCCCTTTTAGATCATAGCTCCAAGCATGATAAACACAGGTTAGATTTTCTGCTTTGCCACGTTTTTTAAGGCACAGCAGAGAACCGCGATGAGAACATCGGTTAACTACAGCATGTAACTCTCCGTCTAAATCACGGGTAACAACAATCGGGGTCTCACCAATACGAGAAACAAAATATGTACCAGGTTCAGGCAATTCAGCTGCTAGACAAAGATAATTCCAAGTTGGTCCCTTGAATATTTTTTCGCGTTCAAGGTGGTACTGATTAGCATCAGTATATAAAGCATAAGGTATTGTCGATGTCTTATTCGATGGCCACTGAATATCACTCGACTTAGCTATAATTTCAGACATGCTAGAAATCCTCTTATTTCATTTTTTTCAGGATTGATTTGACCAAAGGTACGAGCGGCTTTGAGGCGTCTTCTAATACTTCGGTCGATATTGTCAATGGAAAACCTACTAGGCGGCCCACCGCATTGACATCTTTACTATCATCTAGGCCTACTACAGCCAGTAACTTTTGATTTGCTCCAATGCAGAAGCTGATATGACTATGATCATCATATGCGCGAACGATAAGGTTATAGTTCTCGGGTGGAATTAAACCTACACCTTGAAGCCTATGACCATACTGATCGGACCAAAATGATGAGTTTAATTCGTATGCTCTCATCTCATTGTTTAAAACATTTTCACCAACTAGGCGCCCATGTTCTTGAGAGTGCCGCCAAGTTTCTAATCTGAAATTCGAGGTTCCTGTTTCGTCTAACAAACTAACAACTTCACCGGCGGCGAAAATATCCGGTATATTAGTTTGGCCAAAACGATCTACTACGATACCGTCGTTAATTTCAATATCTGTGCCTGAAACTACTGCGACATTTGGTAGTACTCCGATTCCGACTACCACATTATCCGCAGCCAATGTGCTACCATCTGATAGTAATACTTCTAGCTCACCGCTAGTCAGCTTCCTAATAGCCTCTACTGACATGCCAAGCCTAAAGTGAACTCCATTGTCACGATGAATGCTTTCCAACCTATCAGCAGTTACCTCATCGCAGGATCTCGTCAATATACGCTTACCAGGACCTACTACAGTTACATCTATCCCTTTTTCCCGGGCCACCGCAGCTACTTCCAGCCCAATTAACCCAGCACCTATAACAACGATCTTTTCCGACTTTCCTAGTGCAATACGGAGACGATGTGAATCCTCTGCCGTTCTTACAGAATGGATCCGCTCATCGTTAATACACCCCCATGAATCTGGCAAGGGACGCACAGACGATCCAGTAGCTACAATTAATTTGTCATATAAATACTGCTCTCCATTATCGAGAACGATAAAATGTTCATCTGTGTGTAATTCCCTTACCTTCACTCCCGTTACTAAATGTATATTTAGTTCTTTAAACGCAGCGCTAGTTATTAGTATTGAAGTGGATAGATTCGCATTTTCATCCAATTGCTGTTTAGAAAGGTGTGTACGGTCATAGGGAAAATGCGGCTCTTCACCAATTAGGATAATCTCGGCGCAAGAATCTTGTGACCTAGCACTAACCGCAGCAGTAGAGCCTGCAATACCAGTTCCAATAATCACAATCCGTTTTCTAGTTGGCATTGCCAAGCTCCAGTTCCTCTGGAGCGGTTAACACAACCAAACCATCCACTACGTCTACGCTATAAGTAATCATCGGATGCGTCACAGGCGCTCCGCACGGGTCTCCTGTAACAACGTTAAAACAACCTCCGTGGAGTGGGCATTCGATAACGTCCCCATCTAAAAAGCCTTCCGACAACATGGCGTTACCGTGATTACATAGGTCTTTCGAAGCATAAAATTTTCCATCTACGTTATAGAGAGCTATATCGTGCCCAGAAACATGCACAGCAATTACATCATCAACTGGAACATCTGATACGCTGGCTAAAACTAGATGCTTTGGAGTCGTCATATAAATTCCTTCTCGAGTTTTCGAAGACAATACTCACCTATAAATCAATTCTATGAATATGATTTAGATAGCTTTACTTTGTGATTTAAAGATTAAGAAATAATTAGATTTTAAATTTAGGGCGCATAGTATTCCGTTAAGTGAATTAAAATAACGCCCTATTTTCTACATTTTAAATCTATTTCGAATTTAGCAATTGTTGCTGATGAATTTCTAACTCGTCAGTCCAAACACCTTTTTCTTTATAGAAATCAACAGCCATCGAGTGAAAAGGTATTACTGCATCTGTGTTTGCATATGCTGAAGGAGTCCAAGTTGATAAAGTTCGAGTGATCAGCGGCAGCTCATCTGCGTGATCCCAGAGAGCATTCATCACTTTTTTGATGGTATCGTCATCCAGATCAGGCCGCACATAAAGAGTCGTCTGATAACTAAGAACGTCAATATCACCATCTTCTATTCCTACCGGCCCTGCATTTGTGTGAAAGGAGACAAAAGCAGGCCCAACTTCTTGCGAGCGACGCATCGCATCAGGGGAAGGATCAATAGGAAGAAGCTTAGCGCCGGATTGCGCATCTAACTCTTGAAGTATTCCACTACCAACGGAACCGACAGCCGCATCTGCTCGCCCCTCCATGACAGCACGAACACCCTCTGGATAACTAGAAACCCGAACCACCTGAATATCATTTTCAGTGAGATTGGCGTTTGCTAAAGCAGCAAGTGCCGTCTTAGTCGCACCAGCGAAAGCCCCATAATCGACCACGACTCTCCGACCCTTTAATTCCGCTATAGAGTTAATACCGTCGGTTTTCCTAGTAACCAAAGACAGTCTAATCTTCGATCCAAGCATCAGGGTACGCATCTCGTAACCCTTACCTTGATTGACTCCTTCGAAAGGGCCTTCTGCATCGTAAGCAAGCTTTGCCTCTACCGGACTAGCGATCCCCAAGTCTGCTTCCTGGCTCATAAACATCGGGAAAAACACCAATCCAGACTGAGGTAAAACATCAACTCGGTCGCCACTGTATTTGCTTATAGTGGTTGCCAGAGCCTGCGCCTGAGTATAGAAAAGACTACCCGCAGGATTACCCCCCATTACAATTATTCCTGCTGATGACACCGATGCAGCCATACTTAATAAAGCACCTGCTACTACCCCAACAAACTTATTACGGAGTTTTGCTTTTTTCATTTTTATATCCTCTAAGCAATCTAATTGCTAACCGTTAATTTATCGTCGATAAATATCTAAACTCGTAAAATTTTCATGTAGATACTAATTTAATACTCCTTCTTTTCTGCAAATAATGAATCCCTATTAAAACTGACATTGAAAACAGGCATACAACCCAAGATGTAGATCCTAGAGAAAATGCCAAAATGCCAGAGCCAAAGCCGAATACTCTTAATATTGGACTGACCACACCGTTCCAATAGCCAACCAAAGCGATAGAGAGATGGAAAACACCGATTACACCTGCCACAGAAGCAAGCGCTATTTCAAATAGGCTACCCTGCATCAGGAATGCGTCATTGAAAACAAATACAAATGGAATCAGATAAGCTATAACGGCGAACCGAAGCGCATATAAAGCTGTCGACCACGGTTTTGAACCAGCGATAGATGCTGCAACAAATACCGCAAGACATACTGGAGGAGTTAAGAATGATAAGGTTCCGAAGTAAAACACAAACATGTGAGCAGCAAGTTCATTTACTCCCACTTGAGTCAGAGCTGGCCCTACAAGAATTACTAAAATAATGTACGTAGCCGTTACCGGAACGCCCATACCTAGAACTATGCAACCAATAGCCGAAAAAATTAGTAGCAACCATACATTGCCCTCGGCCAAATTCACTAGATTCTGCGACAAACTAGAACCTAGACCAGTTAATCCTAAACATCCCACGACTAAACCTGCGACCGCACACATCACTGCGATAAAAACCACAGCTTCTCCAGTTGCTGAAAGAACCTTCGCGTATTGGAGAAAAGCTCTCCGCATAGACGGAAGAAACAAGCTAACTGCCACTGTTGCCGCCGTTGCCGCGAACGCCGAACTCTCTGGGCTCTGCATCAAAGCAAACAGAAAATACAGTAGTACCGCAAAAGAAAATGCAACCGGCGCCACTTGTATCAACGCAACCTTCAAAGGAGGTACTTCATTCCCTTCCAGCGCCGAAATTCCGCTTTTCCCAGCCTCTAGATCGACTTGCAGATAAACACATAAGTAAAACAGCAGAGCAGGTATAGCCGCCGCTATCGCAATGGCACTGTATGGAACGCCCAAAAACTCCGCCATCAGAAATCCCGTAGCTGCCATTACCGGCGGTAAGACTAGTCCCCCTGTCGACGCCACAGCCTCAATCGCCCCAGCCTTCTCGCTCGAGTAACCAACTCTCTTCATCATAGGGATCGTAATCATTCCGGTTGTTGCCACGTTGGCCGAAGCACTTCCTGACAATGAACCAAACAGCGCACTCGAAAAAACAGCAACCTTGGCCGGTCCACCCCGACGATTCCCCATTAGGGAAAATGAAAGATTGGATATAGCCTCGCCACCACCAACTAAGAACAAAATCTGACCGAAAAGAACGAAAGCGGTAACGATAGTAGCTGCGACGTACAAAGGAGTACCAAGAACAGCGTCCGTGCCTAGGAAGTTATAGATCAACAGGCGTTCAACAGGAATGGCACGCGTTTCGAACATACCTGTCAGGTAGTGCCCAAAAAACGCGTATCCTAGTGCAACAATCGCGACCATCACCATCGTTAACCCGGCTAGTCGGCGCGCCGCCTCTAAGAGCACAAACAAGCCAATCCCACTTAATATAGTTTTGTCTAGGGTTATCAATCCCATAGTTTCAACCAACTCGTGGTACCAAAGGGCTGTATATCCGCCAGCACCTAACGTGGCAAAAATCAAAACTACGTCATACCACGGTACTTTCACCTCAACTGCCTTTGCAGTCGCCGGCTTCACCATGAATGTAATCATCAGGCAAACGGAGAGAAAGAATGCCAAAAACTGTTCTTTATAGATGATAACTCCAATTTCAGGCAGTAGCCTCATAGCATAAACCAATGCCGAAACCGGGACTAAAGCTGCCATAAAAAGAACTAATCTCGCCGAAATACCGGAAAGCTCCCTCCTGTTAGCGTTCATCTTGAGCTCCCAACTTTAGGAACAACTTTTTAGATTTAGACATGCAACCCAGACCTTCCGTCTCGCGCATACAAAACTCTAACGAATGCATTTCGACCCTCTAATTTCATTATCCTAATATTTATTTCTATATTGAAATTATCACTAGGCATTGCATGTGTCAAGTCAATCGAGATTTTTAACGCTATGAGCCTAGTCTTGACTGACATCCAAAAGCAGCGCTTTTGAATACTATTAGCGACCGTACGTGAAGATGAAAAAACTTTGATGGAGCTATAGAAGATAAGAGCTAGGAAAGTTGCGATCAAGTCCCCTGACCTGAGACAATCAGCGAATGCCTTTTTGACAAGATCACTGATGGATCACCAACTGACCTTCGCCGATAGCGAGTTCAACCAGAAACACCTGCGCACACGCAAATAGATGTTCCTAGAGTGTATGGACAAGGCGATTCCATGGAAGCGTCTGGAGTTCATCATCGAACCGCATTACCCTAAAGCAGGCAATGGCCGGACGCCTTATCCGTTATCGACCATGCTACGCATTCACTGTATGCAGCAATGGTACAGCCTGAGTGATCCCGCTATGGAAGATGCGCTGTACGAGATTGCCTCAATGCGACTCGTTGCTGGCCTCTCGTTGGATAAGCCGATTCCTGATCAAACCACGATCATGAACTTTCGCTACTTTCTGGAACATAAGAAGTTGGCCCGTAAAATCTTCAAGGTAGTTAACCAGTGGTTGACCGATGCGGGCGTCCTGTTAAAAGAAGGCGCACTGGTGGATGCCATCATCATCGAAGCGCCCACTTCGACCAAAAACAAATCGGGCGAGCGTGATCCTGATATGCATCAGACCAAGAAAGGCAATGCCTGGCACTTCGGCATGAGGGCGCATATAGGCATCGATGCGCGTACAGGATTCATCCATAGCTTCACGACCACAGCGGCCAATGAGCATGACCTCAATCAAGCTGGCCAGCTCCTGCATGGCGAGGTGCAGTTTATTTTCGCCGATGCGGGTTATCAGGGCGCCGAGAAGCGAGAAGAACTCAAATCTGTTGCAGCCGATTGGCACATTGCTGAGCGCACCGGAAAGATCAGGGCACTGAAGAAACATCCAAGAAAGAACAAAGCGCCTATACGCACTGAATACTTGAAAGTGAGTGTGCGGGCCAAGGTGGAGCATCCGTTCCGGATCATCAAATGCCAGTTCGGTTTTGTTAAGGCTCGTTATCTTGGACTGATGAAGAGCGATTCAAAGCTGGCGATGCTGTTTGCGCTGGCAAATATCGTTCGCGTGAGCCAACTCTTGCGGGCCTAAGACTAGGATAAATCCGTATGGCACCTGCTAAATCAGCTTCCAGACACTAAAATTATGGGAAGTTTTGGCTCAAAGTCAGCCAACATGACGGCTAAGCCACTAGAACTCGTGGATTAGCCGAAAACTGGGTGCTTGATCGCACCTTCCATAGCTAACGATTTCCATGAAATGGATTTAAACTGTATTGGCCTTGATACGACTACCTAAAGCAAGCGTTTTACAACTTGCTCTGAACTAGCTTTTCAAGGCTATAGTAAAAACAACACCTTGATTTAACGCCGTTTTAGCTAGTAGCCGGCGTACAAGCTATGTCATGATTACACTATGCTTGGGTTTGAATTAATCTATACGGGATGACCATGATAAAAAGCATAGTCGACAAAAGCTCGGATAGAGCGCAATCGCTCCACAAGGGGCTACTAGTTCTACAAAGCTTTTCAGACGGACGATCTGAATTGACGCTTAGTCAAGTCGCAGAAAATGTTGGGCTGAACCTTGCCACTACCAGGCGCTTCTTATTAACACTGGTAGACCTAGGGTATTTAACTATGTCAAATAAGCGATACAGCCTTACCCCAAAAGTACTTACACTTGGATATAACTACTTATCGAACTTACCGTGGTGGCAATTAGCAAATCCAGTTGCGGAGGAGATTTCACGAAAACTTCACGAGCCATGCTCGATCGGAGTACTTTCTAACGACCAAATAATCGTAGTCGCTCGAGCTCAAGGCCCTCGGCAGCTAAAAGTCAACTTGACTCCTGGGCGCGGTATTCCAGTCAATACCGTCAGTATGGGAAGGGCTCTTCTTGCCGAACTTGACAAAGAAGCGGTAGATGAATTTTTCGTCAGAAATCCACCTGTATCATTGACACCCTACACGGTAACCAACGTAAATGAAATTAAAGAATCGTTAACCAAAGTGAGAGCGCAAGGTTATGCTATTGTTGATCAAGAACTTGATATAGGACTACTCGCGTTAGCTGTCCCAATTAGAAACAATCAGGGCACAGCAATTGCTGCTATTGGAGTTAGCACTCAGACCGACCGACAGTCTCTCGACGATTTCATAAAAAACTCATTACCTATACTACAAGATGGAGCAAAAAGAATAACTCACATAATGTAGAGTTTCTTCCTTGTTAACCTATATACGAACTTGTAGGGAGTTATAACTGAATCTGGTGTTTGGGTAGGTTGAATAAGAACGGTGTATCTGGTTGATTTGTTGTCGCCAAACAAATCAAAACAACACAGAGATACACCGCATGGATAAGAGTAACGTTGTCGCGCTTTCAGGTCGAGCAGGATCAACTGATCCTTTATCAGAGTTGTTGCGTGAAGGCGCGCGCGAGCTGATTCAGAAAGCTGTTGAAGCTGAGTTGGCCGAGTATCTTCAAAGCTTCGGTAGTCGTCGTCTTGAAGATGGTCGAGCCGCCGTCATTCGCAACGGACATCATCCTGAGCGAGAGATTCAAACCGGCATTGGTCCAGTCACTGTTCAGGTACCGAAGGTGCGATCACGTGATGGGAAACCTGTCGCATTTCGTTCCGCATTGGTTCCGCCGTATGTGCTCAAAACTCGCTCACTGGAAGCAGCCTTGCCCTGGCTGTACCTTAAAGGGGTGTCTACCGGGGAGATGGAGAATGCTCTGGAGGTTTTGGTCGGTCCAGACGCAAAGGGTCTGTCAGCCAGTACGGTCTCAAGATTGAAGCGACAGTGGGCAGATGAGTACAGCCTATGGCGGGAGTCACGGCTGGATAAAGATCGCTGGGTATATCTCTGGGCAGACGGTATCTACAGTGGTTTACGGGCAGAAAATACCAAGTTGTGTGCCCTGGTCATCATCGGTGTCAATGAGCGCGGACAGAAGCACTTTCTGGCGATTGAAGACGGCGTACGTGAGTCCACGCAGAGCTGGAGAGAGGTCTTGCTGAGCCTCAAAGGGCGAGACATGAATACACCGAAGCTCGCTATCGGTGATGGTGCAATGGGCTTCTGGGCGGCTATGGATGAGGTGTTTACAGAGACTCGTCAGCAACGCTGTTGGATGCACAAGACAGGTAATGTACTGAACTACGCGCCCAAGTCAGTGCAGCCTAAGATGAAAGATTGCCTGCATGATATATGGCGTGCTCCCACGCGGGATGATGCTGAGAAAGCCTTCGGTAAATTCGAGAAAATGTTCGAACCCAAGCACCCAAAGGCGGTGCAGTGTTTACAGAAAGATCGGCAAGAGCTTATGGCATTTTACGACTTTCCCGCCCAGCACTGGCAGAGTCTGAGAACCACCAATCCAATTGAATCGACGTTCGGTACGATCCGTCACCGAACCAAACGATCAAAAGGCTGTATGAGCCGCGATGGGATGTTACATATGATCTTCAAACTGGGCGAGTGTGCTCAGAAGAACTGGAGAAAACAACGAGGATTTAACTACCTGGCCAAGGTTATCCAGGGCATCAGGTTTAAAGATGGTGAAGAGGTGACGCACCTCAGCCAGACCACCGTTCGGGCAACAGCCTAAACACTACTTTTGACGGGGCGGCAAAAAGTACCGATATAGATGCGTATGGTATATGCGTTGAGTTATCCTTTCGAGATGATCACATTACGCGACAGAAGCACCTACAACCTTTTTGACCCTTGGGAGTCCTTGGGTGAAAAGCGAAGAAAGCTATTGGACCGATGCTGGGCGGGTGTATTCCGCGAGCATTTATTGAAACAACTCCCTGCTGCGAAGTTAGCTGATAAATTGACTGAATCCTTCGGCCGGCCGAGTAAAGATCTGCACGTGGTTCTTGGCGCGTTGGTTTTGCAGCAACTACATGATTTGACTGATGCGGCCACTGTCGAGGCGGTCTCTTTCAATATTGCGTGGCATTATGCCCTGGATATTCAACACTCCTCCGAAAGCTATATCTGTCAGCGAACTCTGCGAACTTATCGTAGATGGGTCATTGATAAGGGCCTAGATGAAGAGCTGTTTGAACACCTTACAGACAAGCTAATCAATGCGTTTGCAGTAGACACGACTCGACAGCGAATTGACTCAACGGCTGTCCGTTCAGCAATGCGTACGATGACTCGACTGGGTATTTTGGTTGCTGCGGTTAGCAAGTTTCTGCGCGAACTAGCGCGTCATAATCCTGCTTTGCATGCTCAGGTTGAGCCACAAATTATTCAACGCTATGTCGATCGCGAGGGAGAGTGTTTCGGTTTTGGAAAACCCAGTGAAACGAAGCGCCAGTTACCGGAAGCGGCACAGGTTTTAGCTGATTTAGTAACTCAATACAGAGATACAAGCGCTGCGGATTTAGAAAGCTATCTAGTGCTGTCTCGCGTATTCGAAGAGCAATGCGAAGTGGTTCACAGTACTACCGAAGACTTGTTAGTTCAGGTTAAAGAGCCGTCTACCATCCCGAGTGATACGGTGCAAAACCCATCAGATCCTGATGCCAGTTATAACAGCCACCGTGGTGTGGGCTATCTTGTTCAGGTTGTGGAGACGTACACCCCAGAGTCGCCTTCTGAGGACAACAAACCTAATCTCATCACCTATATTGACGTCCAAAAAATGACGCAACACGACTCTCGAGCCATAGAGCCCGCGCTTGATGAACTGGAGAGGCGCGCTATAAAGCCCGCGGTCATTTTAGGAGATAGTCATTACGGATCTGTCGAGACGATGAAGCGGATTGTGCAAACAGGCGTTGAGGTCGTATCGCCATCCATGCCACCACGAGGTTATAAGCTCGGAAAACTGAATCTGGAGGATTTTCAACTGGATGCTTCAGGTGTTGTGGTCAGTTGTCCTGCGGGGCTTGTACCTGTGAGTACTTCTCAAAGCACGAAGAGGATTGAGGTTCAGTTTGATCAGGATGATTGCAGTAGTTGCAAAGACCGTCAGCGTTGTCCTGGTTACACTCAATCAAAGAGTGTGAACAATCGTCGATGGCAATACACGCCAGATCGAGTCGCACAACGCCGTCGCAGGCTAGCTGAGAAATCGGAATACTTTATTGATCGGTACCGATGGCGCGCAGGCATTGAGGCAACTATGTCGAGACTGAAGCATCAGATGGGTCTATCCTCCTTACGAGTTCGAGGCAGACACTCTTTGAAGTATGCGGTCTATTTGAGAGCGCTGGGCATGAATATTAAACGTGTCGCGGCCTATACGGGCTGAAACGGCCTATTCTTGTTCTGATTGGTAGGCAACTGAAGCTGGAAGTGCGATGAGTGCGCTGAAATCAGCTGAATGCCCTGCAAAGTCGCTCAAGCGGAAACTGGTCGGTCACGCTGAATCACGTTTCCCAAAAGAAGAGCAGTGACTTTTTACCGCTCCGTCTACTTTTGACAATAACTCCTTGTAGGTTCAAAGAGCCTAAACCGGCCTCAATACCAAAATATAGAGCTATCTATAAAGAACCAATCTACCTAGGGTAGTTGCGAATAAGTCCTTCAAATTGAGAGAATCCGCCGCCCAACCTGCTTAGAGATCACTGATGGATCACCAACTGACCTTCGCCGATAGCGAGTTCAACCAGAAACGCCTGCGCACACGCAAATAGATATTCCTAGAGCGTATGGACAAGGCGATTCCATGGAAGCGTCTGGAGTTCATCATCGAACCGCATTACCCTAAAGCAGGCAATGGCCGGACGCCTTATCCGTTATCGACCATGCTACGCATTCACTGTATGCAGCAATGGTACAGCCTGAGTGATCCCGCTATGGAAGATGCGCTATATGAGATTGCATCGATGCGGCTGTTTGCGGGCCTATCGCTTGATAAGGCGATACCAGACCATACGACCATTATGAACTTCCGCCATCTTCTGGAACGTAAAGGGTTGGCACGAAAGCTGTTCAACGAGGTCGATCAGTGGCTGACGGAAGCTAATGTTTTACTCAAAGAAGGTACTTTAGTAGACGCTACGATCATCGAGGCTCCAACGTCGACAAAGAATCAGTCAGGCGAACGGGATCCTGAAATGCATCAAACCAAGAAAGGTAATGAATGGCATTTCGGGATGAAGGCGCACATTGGCGTAGACGCTCGAACAGGTATTACACATAGTTTTACAACAACGGCTGCAAATGAGCACGACTTAAATCAGGCAGGTCATCTCCTTCATGGGAAGGAGGAGTTTATCTTTGCTGATGCTGGGTACCGTGGAGCCGAGAAGCGCAAGGAGCTCCAAGGTGTTAAAGCGGGATGGCATATCGCGGAACAGCCTGGAAAAATCCGGGCACTCAAAAAGCATCCGAGAATCAATAAACGTAAGTTGCGTACAGAGTATCTGAAGGCCAGTATCCGCGCCAAGGTTGAGCATCCATTCAGGATTATTAAGTGTCAATTCGGATTCGTTAAGGCGCGCTATCGTGGTCTGGTGAGGAACGACAGTAAGCTGGCTATGCTGTTTACGTTGGCGAATATTGTTCGCGTAGACCAGATGTTACGGGCTCGATAGCAGGACAAATCCGTCTGGATTCTGAAAAGTCAGCACCCAGACACTGAAAAGTGAGAAAGTTTGGCTGAAATTCGGCCAAAATAATGGCTATGGCGCTGCAACTGCCGAATTAGCCGAAAACAAGGGACTAGATCGCATGTTCCCTAGAAGATGAAGCCAAAGCAATTGTGATGTCATCAGAGGATGCACGCGAAGGGCCTCGTGCCTTTATGGAAAAACGCCGACCGGTATATCAGGGCCGATAACCGATATCTACCAGAGCATCCAGAGTTCTTGGACGTTTTGTAGATAAAATCCATCTGGAGCCCACTCCACACAGATAAGTTAATAGATCTGCGCACGAATCCTCTGATTCGCAGAGTCTACGTGATAGCGCTGGGATGAAACCAAATGCATCGCTAGAAAATAATCGAATTTCTTTCGTCCGCTATATAGATTTATTAGAAATCGCTAACGGACCGGTTTGGGCCAGCACTCGTCGCTAAAGGGCTGGCTTTTATCGTCTGCTGAAGAGGTGGCGCCGTGGATTCTAACTGCACTACTTGAGCAAGAACTTCGCCGGACTATCTTCACGTCCAAATCGAAATCTAACTGATAGACCTCCGCGAGGTTGCGAGTATCTCAATTGAGATACATAATACTGTTACTACTTGGAGGATCAGTTATGGCTCACTCATCAATGTTACACGTTCGCGTCGACGACCAGCTGAAAACCGAAGCAACTGAAACTCTAGCTAACTTCGGATTGACCGTTTCCGACGCGGTAAGGATTTTGCTCACCAGAATTACTAAAGAAGGCGGCTTGCCAGCTGGGCTCACCTCAGATCCTGAAGCTCACGATGCCTGGTTTCGAGAAAAAGTGAATGAAGCTCTGCAAGATAATCGTCCTACCGTTGCCCATAAGGACGTAATGGATGAGGTTCAAGCAATGATCGACAGGAAACGTCGCGGTGCCTGAACTTGAATGGCTAGAGCCTGCCCGTGCCGATCTACTGTCGATAATCGAATACATTGCAGATGATAATCCTGATGCGGCCCAACGTGTAAAGGATGACATTGAATACAAAGTAACAAGATTACAAGACTTCCCCAGAATGGGGCGGCCTGGGCGGGTAGAAGGCACCCGAGAGTTAGTCATCTGGACAAATCATGTAGTCGTCTACGACGAAAACGCGATCTCTGTACGGATTCTGCGGGTATTGCACACCGCACAGCAATGGCCACCTTCTACCGAGTAATTTGTAGCTGACCAACGGTAACCCACTGCAGCTAAAAGGCCACTTTATTGAAGACGGATCTTTTTACACGTCAGTCTGCTCAGCTAAAACTAACGCATCGTCCAGCTCTACGCCCAGGTACCGCACAGTACTATCCAACTTGGAGTGTCCCAAAAGAAGCTGCACAGCACGCAGATCATGAGTCCGGCGGTAAATCAGCGTGGGCTTTGTTCTTCGCATTGTATGCGTCCCATAATCGCAGGGATCGAGTCCGACACTCGTGACCCACTTATCGACGATTCGTGCGTATTGGCGCGTAGAGATGGGCCGACCGCGGCTAATCCTACTCGGAAATAGAAAGTCATTACTGCCTAACCCTTTCTCATCGATCCATACACGAAGAGATTTACGCGTCTCCTCAGTGATCTCGAATTGCACCGGCCGCCCCGTTTTCTTTTGAACGACAATGGCTCTGCGCTGGATGGTGTTTCCGTGGCTAATATCCTTCACCCTCAGCCCGACCAAATCACAGCCTCTGAGCTTACTGTCTATCGCCAAGTTGAACATCGCCAAATCGCGGGTCTGTCCTGCGAGCTCAAGACGGATACGGATTCCCCATATCTCTTTAAGCTTCAGTGGGCGTTTCTGTCCGAGTAGTTTGCCTTTATTCCAGGGTACATTCTGATTTTCTTCACTCATTATTTTATCCTCGTAAGTATCACGAAGAAGTATTGATGAGCATTTCACCCCTTGCTGGCGAACGAGATCAAAGGTCTGCTTTTGGGTGATTTGAATCAGTGAAACAATGCGTTTTTACTGAGCTGCAACTCAATCTCGAGAGAGTACTTAGGTCCGGTTTGGGTCGTGAGCAGCCGCTTATCCCTAATTTAATGCGGACGGATTAATTATCGCTGGGTAGTTTGTTATCCGTTCATGATGATGGTCACCTAGTTACTAAAGCGCTCTGACATTAACTTAACTGTACTTTCATGTACGTCAAAACCTGTTCTGTGTATGGGCTTGTATGTAAAGGTTCCTGGATGGGAACGCGAGAGCTAGGTGTATGGTCGTGTAGGTAATTCAGGAGGACTAGTTTAGTGTATGTACCAGTAACAATGAGGGGCTGTTACCGGCACATAGCAGCCCCTCGACAACTAGAGTTGATAACGCAGGAGTGGACTAGTTTTTGGGATAAATCATAGGCAATAAACGAATTGATTTATCAATATAAAAAAAACCGCACTCAAATGAAATGCGGCTCAAGGTGAGACCCACCCAAATTCACCAAGAATGTTAATCAAGGTGCCCCAAGAAATAGGTTTCAATGACTAGCAAATAAATTACCTTTAGGTGCCGATATACAGTGGTAACCTTGGAAAGCAATCACTCCTTCGTAGCCGAAATTACGCCCAAATCCAGATTGTTTAAAACCGCCAAAAGGGCCTTTACCATCTTGAGCTGATGGGCCATGAGCGTTTAGGTAGGTATAACCTGCTTCTAATCGACGGCTCAGTTTGACTGCCTTCTTATAATCTTCTGTCCAAATTGAAGAACACAAACCAAACTCACTATCGTTTGCCATTTCAATAACTTCATCTTCTGTATCAAAAGGAATAATTGGTAATGCAGGCCCAAACTGCTCCTCGCAGACAACTCTAAGAGATGGACTAGGATTTACAATCAAAGTTGGACGTTGAAAATACCCTTCTTTATACATTTCTTTATCAGGGACTTGACCGCACTCTCTTACGTCAGCTCCAGCAGCAATTGCTTCATCAATCATGGATCTAACAACTTTAAACTGTTTTGCATTATTTAAAGGTCCCATTGTTGTTTCAGGAAGCGTACCATCACCAATGATCTGTTTATTACAAATATCTTCCAGCCCCTGAACAACCTCATCGAAACGACTTCTATGCACATATAAACGCTTCAATGCCATACAAACCTGGCCTGAACTCATAAATGCACCAAGATATAACTTCTTAAAAGCAAGCTCATCTAGTTTTGCATCTTCCAAAACAATCCCAGCATCATTACCGCCAAGCTCAAGGGTATCGATCCGAAGGCCTATCTGACGGCTGTGTTGAAACGGATCAACAGTACCAAGACTTCAGAGGTGAACAGTCTGCTGCCTTGGAACATCAACCTCAACGACTCACAGGTTGCTGAAGCGATCTAGGTGTAAGCAGTCAACGCTTACGAATGATATGATTAATGCAATTCATTAATGCACAACTCTACTTCCAAGGATTATATGACGGGATAAAATACACGATTACCATGAGCGAGGAAGAAGGAATCGACGGAGAGATGGTATTCCTTGACGGGATACCCGGATGCAACCAACTGAGTATTAAAAATAGCGAAAGAGGAACCAGTGACCGAAATATCTTAAACCAATTGAAACAAAGAAAATTTGAAGATGTTATTAGAACCTAAAAATCCTTTGCATTGATATCAGCCAAATTTCCTAGCAATTCCAGAAGCGCAAGATATCTATCTTCACCGAAGTCCGAAATTATACTAAGGTAAATTTCATCAGCCTTTGGTAGCGCAATATCCATGAATTTTTTACCTTTTGCCGTCAATTTAACGATGAATGATCTACCGTCTGATTCACTTGAAACTCGCTGTATAAGTTTACGCTTTTCTAATACTAGATATATTCGAGACATACTTGCTTTATGTATACAAGATAACTGAGATAATTCCGTACCGGAGATCTGAGACTCATCGTAAACGATCCTCATAATACGCCACTGCTGCTCAGTAAGATCTACTGAAAGTAGTAGATCTTTAAACCGACTTACAACCGCTTCACGCCCACGAATACAGGCAATCGCCAATGAACGTCTAGCATACGGCATGCTGGCATATTTGGATTTTGAGGAAGGTGACATATCGAACGCTACATTAACAAGCAGATTGGACATACTATACACAATTCACCTGTTAATCGAGAGCATAATGATATGAGACCTAGGCTTATGCTCTCTCTTCCAAGAGGGTTTGACAGGAGGCGACGCTAAAGTCTGTCGCCTTTTTTGGATACAACACTGCTTTGGATACAACACTGCTATTGACGACTTTATTAGTCTTGCTCTTCAGGTATGTATACTTTTATACCATCAAGCTCATCTGTCATGTGAATCTGACAGGTCAGCCTGGATTCTGGCTTGCACGAGTCAAGGAATTCGAGCATATCTGCCTCATCATCGACCGCCTCGCCTACTTTTTCTATCCATTCAGAATCGATATAAGCGTGACATGTAGCACACGAACACACTCCACCGCATTCACCGATAATCCCTTCAACACCGCTTGCGAGTGCGGCCTCCATGATTGAACGACCTTCGTCAACTTCCGCGACTATTACGGAGCCATCTGGCATCACATAGTTAACCGTAGGCATGATATTTCTCCATTCGATAATAATTGTTAACTTGTTTACTTTTTCCGGAAAAGTTTGTTTTTACAAGACTTGTCCTATCACCCATCGAGGAGGAGTGAAGCGCTCCTCGAGGGTCTTAGAATGAAATAGATTTACAGTGTTGAGGCAGCCACCTTTCTGGTAACTACGATGTAACCCAATAGAATCGCTGCCGGGATTAAGCTCACCACCTGATCATTACCCAGGTAAACCGTCGAACTCCCAACGAAGAGGGCTGCTATATACATTGCAACCCTGTGTAGCCAAGTGGGCACTACCTTCCAAGGACTTGTATACACAGTCTGCTTCAACACGTAAGCCGCAATCACAACTGTGATAAGGACCAACACGATCTCCAGCACCGTTCCTTTAAGTAACAACGCAGGGTTATATATCCACAAGAACGGCAACAAATAGGCAGCGAGACCAAATCTCATACCGTTGTACCCTGTCTTCCACATATTGGCGTCTGCCAGCCTTGCTGCAACGATGCTGCCGATAGCAATCGGAGGAGTTATCATGCTCATCAGCCCGAAGTAGAAAAGGAATAGATGCGCGCTTAACGGCTCCACACCAAAGTCAACAACGGACGGAGCTACTACTGTTACGAGAATGATATAAACGGCGGCCGTGGGCATTCCCATCCCAAGAATTATCGAAATGATTGCCGTCAATAGAAGCAGAACCAAAAGACCATAGTCCTGCGCCATAGTTGTAAGCATCAAAGATAACTGGAATGCGAAGCCGGTAGAATTAAGCATCCCAATTACTGCTCCAGCTGCTCCACCTATCAGTAGTAGAGGAGACATCTCCCGTCCAGCATCCAAAGCTAATTCATATACTTCCTTGAAGTTTATCTTTAGACGCGTTTTCAATGCGTATCCGCCAAACATGAGGGCTGACGACATCAGGGCGGAAATACCCGGGTTGTAGCCTTTGTAGAACAGAAGATAAAACAGATACAGAAGTGGGATAACTACTATCCAACCATCAACCAGCGTAGACTTAACCGAAGGAAGGTCTTCCTTGTCAATTCCAGTGATGTTATCACGCTCAGATATTGCATCGATTTTCATCAACAATACTAAGTAATAGATGAGTGCAGGAACGGCCGCGGAGACGACTACCTCAGAGTACGGAAGCTGTAAAAACTCAGCCATAATAAAGGCTGTCGCACCCATAATCGGCGGCATTATCTGCCCCCCATTCGAGGCTACCGCCTCGATAGCGGCCGCGTATGTGCGCTTGAATCCGCTTTTTACCATCAATGGAATTGTGATAATCCCAGTCGACATAATGTTGGCTACTGTAGAACCGGACAGCGTTCCAAAGAAACCGGATGCAACAACAGCAACTTTCGCTGGACCACCACGCTTATGACCCATTAGTCCAAAAGCCAGATCATTGAAGAACTTCATGCCCCCCGAGATTTCCATCATTTTTCCGAAAATCACAAAGGGCAGCACTAACGTAGTAATTACCGTAAGCACCAGACCCGGAATCCCATTTGAATCAGCATAAAGATATAGCACTGTTCTAGTAGGGGCCATTACTTGGGCCTGAAGAGAACCAGGAACCACATCCCCAAAAAAGCCGTACGCGATTACCGCCCAAATTAGGACCGCTATTCCCAAACCTACTGATTTCCGCAGACCCTCTAACAGCAACACAATCCCGATAATCCCTGGAATCCACATATCAGGCGTTCTAAACGCAATCTTGACGGCCCAAGGTTCGAAATTCCACGCATACCATCCCCATGAGGCCACAGCCGCTACAGCAAGTATCGTGTCAAAATACCGGAACTTAGTGGGGTAAGGGTGAGTCAACAATACCGCACCAGTTGCGATACCAAGCAATGCCGCTACGACCTGAGGTGTAACCCAAGGCAAACCAAAATATTGCGGGACATTAAGAATCCAAAGTATCCCGAGGATCGGTACAGCTAATAAGAGTATGGTACTTATTGTCTTGTTCACACTGTTCATAGTCATATCTCGGATACTCCTAACCTGCGAGAACTCTCAGGTTAGGAGTGGTTTCTACTACCTATTATTATTTGAGCAAGGCGTCCTGGTGCTCTTGATTAGCATCCGTCCAGAGACCCAATTCTTTAAAGAATCGAATTGAACCATCGTGATATGGGACTGTGTTGTGCCCAATCAGAAGATCATCCTTTTGAACACCGCGCAAAGGACCATAGTCTTTCTGAAGCTCTTCCCAGTTGTCGTAAAGAGTTTTAGTCAGCAGATAGGCATCGTCCTCAGTAAGATTCACATTACCGACAAGCAACGTGTTATATGCAACGATTGGAGTGTCGCCAATAATGTAAGGACGCTTTGGATTTTCTTTGGCGATAGTGCTTCTAATACCTGGCAACTGTGTCGAGTAATAGTTTGGATCTTCAGCCAATTTGCCGTTAGCAATTATTCTCAGACCACCGGGTACAGATGAGTTTGACTCGGTAAGAACTGGCATCGTGGTCGCAACAGGTGCCGCATCAACTCGCCCTTCAACCAGCGCATTGATACCATCCATCAAACCACCACTTTTCATGAACTCGACATCGCTCAGCTCAAGACCGCCTGAGCGAAGCATGATGGTATCAATTAAAGTCAAGGCCTGTGACGCGGGGATATCCCCCATAACCCGCTTTCCAGCTAGATCCTCGATAGTATTTATTCCACTATCTGCTCTAGTAATGAATGCATATGGAAGCTCCCATACGTTTGCCAAGGCGCGCAGATCGGTCATCTCCGCTGGATACTCCAAACCGCCCGTGTACGCCATTCGCGCATCGACAGTAGAGGAAATCCCCAAAGTCACATCGCCCTGTTGAATCATCGGAAGATAAACTGACGACCCCATGAAGGGCTGTGCAGAAGATCTAATACCTAACTTTTCCTGAAACAACTTACTGAAACCGCCCCCGAGTAGGTAAAAAGTCGACCCGGACGGGTTTGTTCCAACGGTTATGTTAGTTAATTCAGCCTTTGCTGTAGTTGCACCAATCGCGATCGATATCGCTGTGCAAGTAAGTATTTTTTTCAACATTTTCATCAAGCTACCTGCTTATTCATTTTGTAAGGTCTTCCTCAACGAGACGCCAATCGATCAGTCCTACCTGAATTCAATTAACACGTTAACAGTAATTCATTGATCTCGGTCAATCAACTATGTTGCTAGTTATTTTTATTTTATCAAGCATTGTATCGTCAAATAATATATTTAACTTAATGATGTTTATGGGTTTTATTTTCATACTGCAACCTGTATGAATTTTAATCAACAAATTCTGACGGGATAAAAAAGCTAGTGTTGACAGAATTATAGTAAACAAGTTAACTATATTAAGGGATGGCATTCAGAACCGTGTGTCAGATTTACTTAGCCCGAAGGTGGAATATAAAAATGGTTGAGAACAATAACTTAAATGCTGAAGGACTCGTTGATCTCGAAAGAGGAACGATCAGTCGAGAAATCTTCGTAAGCGATGAGGTGTATAAGAAAGAGCTGGAAACCGTATTCATGCGCGCATGGCTGTTTGTCGGTCATGAAAGCCAGATACCGAACCCAGGCGATTTCTTCTCATCAAGAATGGGTGAGGAATCCGTAATTCTTGTTCGAGACAAAGCTAATGAGATTCACGTATTTCTAAACTCATGCCGCCACAGAGGCATGAAGGTTTGTCGCTACGAGTCAGGCAACACCACTCTGTTCACTTGTCCGTATCACTCATGGACGTATACAACGGACGGCAAAATCCGTGGTATTCCACGTTACAAAACCCTGTATGAAGGCGTACTGGAACGTGATGACTGGTCTCTCATCGAAGTCGCACAGATTGTTAACTACAAAGGCTCGATCTGGGCAACTTGGGATCCAAACGCACCAGATTTTGAAACCTATTTGGGAGAGGCAAAGCTTCACTTGGATCACGCTTTGGATTGCCGTGACGGACGTCCAGGCGGCTCAGAGGTAATCGGCGTTCACAAATGGATCTTCCCTTCCAACTGGAAGTTCGCTGCTGAAAACTTCTTGGGTGATACGTACCACAACCCCAGCCACAGATCTGTCGATCTGATCGGCATCGGTCCATCCGCGCAAGGAGGTGTCAAAGGACGCCGTGATAACGAGCTCGAAGTAGCTCAGCACATTTGGGTATCTTTTGCAGGCGGACACGGTGTTCACTCAGCGGTAATGCCTGAAGGCTCCTCATACAAAGAGCAATTTAAAAACGATCCAGAAATCGAAGAGTACTTCCGCAACTGCTACGAGCAGCGTAAAGAACGCCTCGGTGACGATTCCCGATTCCTTCCTTTCGTAGGGACCATCTTCCCGAACACCTCATACCACGGCCGCCAACCTCGAAACCTATGCGTTTGGCATCCGCATGGACCCGATAAGACTGAGGGTTGGAGATTCTTTCTGGTAGATGCAGACGCACCGAAGGCCGTTAAAGACTTCCTGCGTACTTATTATATGCGCTACTCCGGCCCAGCCGGCATGACTGAACAGGATGACATGGAAAACTGGCTCTACGCGACTGCCGCATCTGTCGGTACCGTTGCCCGCCGATACCCATTCAACTACTCACAGTCTATGACAAAAGCGGAGCTGGATCCCATTGTCCACGGTATTCAATTACGTGGCGTAGTAAACCAGCAGGAAACTGAGCACATGGCGCTCGGCTATTATAAGCGCTGGTCACAGTACATTGACGGAAAGAGCTGGGACGTTTTGTCAGGTAAGGATGATCCTTACTACCACTCAAACGCTCAGGAAAGTTCTAAATGAGCACCTATGAAGGAAAGGCAGTAATCGTTACCGGTGCAACTTTCGGCATCGGTAAGGAGATCGCTCACCTACTTGCACAACGCGGTTGGCCCGTTGTTGGCATCGGTCTAGAAGCTCCACAGGTATCGAGTATCGCTGATACGACGATAGCGGCACTTCAGGCTGAGGCGGATAACAGTGGTTTCAACATCAAATTTATTGAAGCGGATGTAACTAATGCGTCCGATATCAAAAAAGTTGTTGAAACCACTTTAGCGCTACACGGATCAATATTCGGCGTTGTTAATAATGCGGCTATTGGGCCCTTGGGAACAATTCTTGATACAGACCCTGATCTCTGGGATCAAATCATGGCGGTTAACTTGAAAGGACCGTACCTAATGTCCAGAGAGATTATTCCTCTGATGAAATCAGAAGGCGTGGGTCGAATAATCAATATTGGATCCGGTGCCGGTTGGGGCAAGCCGAATATGGCTGCCTACTCAACTTCCAAAGGTGGACTTATTGCTTTCTCCTCCGCACTAGCGCTCGATCATTTCAAAGATCGTATAGCCGTCAACGTTGTCATCCCAGGCGGCGGCGGCATTGCTGCGGGGATGAGCCTTGGTCGCGTCTCCGGTGACTATGAAAAGTTGAGAAAGAACGCGGTGGGCAATGTTGCGGGTAGATACACCAGCGGAGATGACCTAGGGAAAGTCATCTCGTTCCTGCTGTCAGACGATGGTGACTCGATTTCTGGAACAGTAATCGATGTCGGATGTTTCTTCCATCAAGGGTCATCTACCCCTCTGTGAAACTTATAAAGCTGAGACTTAATTATGCAATCAAAAAACTTAAAGAATATCGATCGCAACGATAGTTATTTCCAACTTCGATCCAATATCGAAGAATTCTTCTACGATGAAGCGGAGAATATCGACAACCGCAATTTCCACGGCTGGCTGGACATGCTTCATGAAGACCTTCGCTACTTCATGCCAATGCGACGCAACGTAAAATTCGGTCAACACGCCGAATTCGAAAACACGCGTGAAGACGAAGGCATCAGCTGGTTCAACGAAGATAAGTGGACTGTAACCAAGCGCGTCGAACAGATTCTTACTGGCGTTCACTACGCTGAAGAACCCCTATCTCGAACTTCGCATTTGATTACAAACGTTCAAATTCAGGAAGTAGATAATATCGAAGATCCTAAAAAAGTATCGAGCTCCTGTCGGTTCATCGTCTACCTCAACCGTGTTGAATACGAAACTTACTTTTTTGTAGGTCGCCGTTACGACACATTGGTTAAGGAAAATGACGAATGGAAGCTGCTGAGAAGGGAAATCATCCTGGATCAGAACGTTCTCATGGCTAAAAACCTATCAACCTTCTTCTAGTGAGGACTTTAAAATGGGACGACTAATTCTTAATACCACAACGGATATTCTTCAGATTCCAGTTGGTGCAAAGATTACTCTTTTAGATGGCCGCACTTGTGTCGTCGATGAAAATATCGGTGATGGACAGTGGCTGTCCTGTACATTCGACGACGAAGAAAGCGAACTGGTTCACAGCCAGGATATCGCAGAAGTCGAAGTCGACGGTTAAACGAGAAAATAAAGGGAATTTATCATGCTTAGAATGAGCTTTATGCCCTCTGACTTTCACCCGATTGTTCTAATCCTAGGAAGTCGTGTTGAACTCATGGCTGTAGCAGACATTCTTAAAACATTCGCCAAGGATGGCGTTTCCAAAAGTTTGAGAGAAGAGAATATTTTTTCTACCGATACCGAAGTGTTTCTGGTTGAACATAAAGATCAAGACGGTCGAAAACCGGGAGCTTGGCTGGTCGATAAAGACACTTACAAGGTTGAGTGGCGTCTGACAAAAGATGACGCGCTTCACTTTTCTAAAGAAGTAGAAGAATTTTCTAACAGCGAAGAACTTGCTAATTCATTAACGCTCGAATGCGAAGTATTGGATGAAGTAAGAGTAAAGGTCTCGTTCGGTGAATGGGAAGATCACTATCTCACTAACGATCTCAGATAGGTGTCGAGAATAAAATTATGAAGCCATCTACTATAATTATTGGTGCCGGACAGGCAGCTGCATCTGCGGCGCTAAAACTGAGAAAAAATGACTATGAGGGTGACATCACAATAGTCGGAGATGAGAGTTACTTCCCCTATCAACGACCTCCTCTTTCGAAGAAATTTCTAAAGCAAGAGATTACCGAAAACGAGCTGTACTTGAGACCTGATGATTTCTACGCTCAGAAAAACATCGCCATCTTAGCCAATACATCTGTTACCGCGATTGATAGAACATCCAAAACCGTGTTCACATCAAGTCAGGATACTCTCCGATACAATGACCTCATAATCGCAACTGGTTCAAGACCCAGAAAACTGCCTGATAGTGTCGCTCATAGCTTTGAGAACATTTTCTATTTAAGAACACTCGACGATACCAAAAGTCTGGGTTCGAAATTGGGCAGCGCGTCTCGCATGTTAATTGTCGGTGGTGGCTATATCGGTCTCGAAATGGCTGCCGTTGCTAGGGAACTTGGGATGGAGGTTACTGTTCTTGAAATGTCAGAAAGGATTCTACAACGTGTAGCGTCACCTACGACATCTGATTACTTTAGAAACTTACACACTAATCGCGGCGTCAAAATCATCGAAGGAGTAGGTCTAAAAGACCTAACTGGTAGCAACCAGAATGCCGAACAAGCAATGCTCTCAGATGGTAGCAGCATTAAAATTGACATCGTCGTCGTTGGTATTGGTGTTATCCCGAATGACGACCTTGCAACTGACTGCGATCTCAAGACGGAGAACGGATTTTTGGTCGACCGCAGATGCCGCACAAACGACCCATCTATCTACGCTGTCGGAGATTGCTGTGTTTACTCATACCACGGCACTAAAACTCGAATTGAATCGGTACCAAATGCGATCGTTCAGGGAGAGTTAGCTGCCGATTCTATATGTAACAAAGCAAATCTCGGCTATTCGGCAATTCCTTGGTTTTGGTCCGATCAATATGAAACAAAGCTACAGATTGCAGGGTTAAACATTGGATATGACCACACCGTAGTCCGTAATGAGGAAACAACGAATAGCTTATCAATATGGTACTTCAAAGAAGGCAACTTGATATCAGTCGATGCCATCAACAATGCGAAAGCATTTATGGTAGGCAAAAAATTGATCGAGTTAGAGCTATCTCCTCCAGAAGACGCTCTGATAGATAATACCGCCGCGCTAGCCACGCTTATCCCTAAGAAGTAATCCTCTGGAAGGTTCTATCGGGCCTTCCAGATTTTTTTACACAGATACATTATGAATAAACATTCGACACCTTTTGAAGCGCTCGGCGAAGAAAAAATCAGAGACCTAGCCTCAAATTTTTACGACATCATGAATGATTTACCATCAGCAAGCTCTATCCGAGCTATGCATGCAAAAGACTTATCCGGAATAAAAGCGATGCTCGCCGAGTTCCTCATCACATGGATGGGAGGACCCAACTACTTTTTAGAACGTCGTGGTAGCCTATGCCTTACCGACTCACATTCAAAGTATAAAATCTCCGAACACGATCGAGACCAATGGATGCTGTGTATGGATATGGCCTTGGACTCAATTGAATGTGATATCGACACCAAAGAGATGCTGAAACAACCTTTTTTCCAAATTGCTGACATGCTAACTAATACTTAAGTCATCCAGTGTAATTGATTAGAGATTTAGGGTGCGCATGAAGTACGCAGGATGTGTGCAACAAGTGCGCAGCAACTATGCAAAGAGTGTGCAGTTTTTGGTATGCACAACTGCACACTTCGCATCTAACAAATTATAGAGATGCCTATGTTTTGCGCACCTAGTTTTGCTGCAATGGCTGGAGACTACTTACCTTTTCAGCCAACAAGTTCAGAGCTACCTTTCGCTCATCTAAATAATCATGTTTGTTATAAACACCTTCTACCCCCTTCAGCTTATGATTGAGACACCGCTCAGCCACATATCCTGGTGTACCCTGCTGGGCCAGGAGCGTACGGCAAGTTCTTCGCAAATCATGAACTGCAAAGTGTTCCATATCCCCCATCAGATTAGGTGGTTGTTTTTTCTTACCAGCCTCATGACCAAATAACTTAGAAATCGCTCTATTTAAGGTATCGGCTCCCATGTGAGGCCTAGTGCTAGTTCGTCGGCTTGGAAACACATAGCCTGAACCAAACGCTCTTACTTTTAACTCTTCTAGCCATACAAGAACCTGTGGAGCTAGTGGAATATCAAAACCAACATTAGTTTTACTTCTAGACGCAGGCAACTTCCATAAACCTTCCTCCAAAGAGAACTCTTCCCACTTAGCTTCGCAAAGTTCTGATTTACGAACCCCTGTTGATACTAATAGCAGACACGCCAAATAATTTTCGCGACTAAAACTTTTACTATTTGCTTTTGCCACTGAGAAGAATTGCTTTAATTCGCCTTCACTTAGGGCTCTCTCTCGACTCTTTTCCAAGCCACCTGCATCTCTAAATGTGAAAGCTGACGCTGGATTCAATCCCATCAAATCAAGCTTGATTGCGTGATTAAATAGTTGCTTACAATATCCCAATGCATCATTTGCTATCGCCATTCTTCCCGTTTTCTTAATCGCTTCGATAATATTTCGGATGTCACGTGCTGATAGCTGATCTAGTTTGAATTCGCCGATATGTGGCGCTATGTCTTTTGTATAAATTCTCTTTGGAATCTGCGGATGCTTAAGCCTACTCTCAAGAGTCGGGTACCAGTCATTAAAGAGATCATTTACTGTTTTAATGCTTTCTTGCTTTGAGCGCTGCTTTGCCAAAAGCGGATCCATACCTTCACGATTCTGCTTCTGCTTAGCTGCAGCTTCGAATCTGGCATCCTTTAGAGACAAGTCTGCGTACTGACCCAAAGTCATCTCTTTACGTCTCTTGTTAGAGGTATAACGAAGCATCCAATATGGCGTACCTGATCTTGGTATAACAAAGTAAAGACCACCTCCATCAGGATGTTTTCCTATTTCATTTTTACCAACTAGAGACTGGATCTCTTTAACCGTTAACTTCTCACTCATATCCAACCATCCACTGCAGCCGACCAATTAAAATCAATAATACCCACCACTTTTAAATGAGTAAATCACTAAATACCCACCACTTTACCCACCAATTAGACCAGGATTTTAAAAGATTTCACAAGACATTACAGGATTACGAGCAACAAAAAACCCAGTAAATACTGGGCTTATTGGACAGTCCGAGATATTTATGGAATTTACTCTATATTCTGGATCTGCTCCCGCATCTGCTCAATCAACACCTTCAACTCAACCGAGCAGGCGGTAGTGCTGGTTACTATCGACTTAGATCCGAGCGTGTTGGCTTCACGGTTGAGCTCTTGCATTAGAAAGTCGAGGCGACGGCCCACGGGACCCTTCTGTTTGAGTGCCCGCCTGACCTCATTCACGTGAGTTTCGAGACGATCAAGCTCTTCAGCCACATCCGCTTTCTGCGCCAGCATTACAACTTCCTGCTCCAAGCGCTCGGGATCAAGGTCCACACCGAGCTGCTCGACACGCTGACGCAAATTACCACGCTGCGCCTGCAGGATTTCTGGCATCAAGCGACGAACCTCGGCCACGATTTGATCAATGGCGTCTAGGCGCTGTTCAATGAGCTTCGCAAGCTCTACCCCTTCACGTTTGCGCGCTTCGATAAATTGCTCCAGCGTCTCATCCAACAGTGCCGCAGCGGCACTGAGCACCGCATCAGTATCGATGCCGGCACTCTTTTGCACGCCCGGATAGTGCAGCAGCGCCAGCGGATCCACAGGCGCGAGATCGCTAGAGTGAGACCTTATCTGTTCCAGCGCTTTAATCAGCGCAGCGACTCGGTGCGAATCAACCTCAATCGCTGAGGCACCTGACTCGGCATGGAAGCGCAACGCACACTCAACCTTGCCGCGGCTCAATTTCGAGCGCAGCTTGTCACGCACAACCGGCTCGATATCTCGCAGAGCCTCATGAATCTTTAACTGTGGTTCAAGATAACGATGATTCACCGCGCGCAGCTCCCAACTCAGGTTTCCCCAGGAATAAGTCGCCTCTTTGCGCGCAAATGCGGTCATACTCTGTGTCATAAACGGGCAATCTCTATTAAAATTCGGTTATCCACTCACTATAACAGCCGTTCACTATCCGCTCTATCGGGCGACTAGCCTTTTGAACGCGCAGGAAGGTACCTCAATGAGTTCTACGCTGTCAGATCAACTAAAAAATCTCGGCCTCGATGCCATGCGCCCAAGCGGTCGCGAACCAGACCAGATGCGTGAAATCCGCATTACGCGCAATTACACCAAGCATGCCGAAGGTTCCGTACTGGTTGAGTTTGGTGATACCAAAGTACTCTGCACTGCATCAGTCGAGCGCGGCGTCCCACGTTTCCTACGCGGCTCTGGCCAGGGTTGGGTTACCGCCGAATACGGTATGCTGCCACGCGCTACGAATACACGTACAGCACGCGAAGCTTCACGCGGTAAGCAGGGTGGACGCACTCTGGAGATTCAGCGTCTGATCGGACGCTCACTGCGTGCCGCTATGGACCTGAACAAACTCGGCGAGAATACTATCACCATCGACTGTGATGTTATTCAAGCTGACGGCGGCACGCGTACCGCATCGATCTCTGGCGCCTATGTTGCGCTGTGCGATGCGATCGCTTTCCTGAAGAAGGACAAAAACGGTGCGATGAAGGGCAACCCTTTGAAACACCAGATCGCTGCCATCTCAGTAGGTATTTACAAAGAGCAGGCCGTCCTCGACCTCGATTACGCTGAGGACTCCTCTGCCGAAACAGACATGAACGTTGTGATGACTGAAAAAGGCGGCTTTGTTGAAGTACAGGGTACCGCTGAAGGCGAACCGTACAGCGAAGAGGAGCTCAATGCGATGTTGGCTCTGGCGCGTAAAGGGATAGCTGAAATCACAGCTGCGCAGACTGCAGCTCTCGAAAGCTGAGCATCGCAGGTTATCGGCCTGCCAGATCAAGACCTGACCTGCTCAACACAACCAACCCGTGAGTAGGTCGTCTCTTGAGGCGAGATCCAGAACCGAAAAGGTCGGCATTAAGCCGACCTTCTTCATTTAACTTGTCGGCAGATGCCTAGAAATCGATCGCGTAGTCGATGATTAGAGGGGCGTGGTCAGAGAAACGCTCACCTTTGTAGATTGAGGCTGAGCGGACGGTTTTACGCAGGTTGGCCGTGGAGATCTGATAGTCCAGACGTGCGCCCTCGTTTAGAGTCCAAGCGCGGTTGTAGTCAGGCCACCAAGTAAACTGTTTCTCGGCTTTGTTGGCCTCGCGGAAACAGTCCACGAATCCCATTTCGCCGAACACTTCTTCGATCCACTCACGCTCTTCAGCTAAAAATCCCGACACCTTTTGATTCACATACCAGTTGCTTAGATCCACCGGTTTGTGGGCAATATTAACCGTACCGGCAAAGATAAACTCGCGACGCTTACGCAGGGTTTTGGATAGGTGACCGTGAAAGTGCTCAAGGTAATCCATCTTGCGCGCTTGTGCCTCTTCGCTCTTCAAACCCGATGGGATAGTGAATGAGCTGATGCTAACGCGGTCGAAGTCCGCTTGAATGAAACGCCCCTCGGTATCGCACGCCTCAAAGCCTAGACCGGTCATGATCGCTTTAGGTACTTGGCGCGTGTAGATTGCGACACCTGAGTAACCATCATCCCAAGCTTCGAAGAAGTAAGCATGATAACCCTCTGGGTGATAACGTTCGTCGTCAAGCTGGTATTCACGCGCCTTAAGGTTCTGAATACAGACGACATCAGCATCTTGTTTAACCATCCAGTCAAAGAAGCCGCGATCGGCAGCCTGGACGATTCCCTGAGCGTTAAAGCTAATCACACGCATTGAAATGGTGTACTCCGTTCTAAGCGTTATTAAGGAGAGCAAACATTGTAGCCTTGATACGGTCTTATTTACAGAACTTCAAGGCTGAGAAATTTGGGCGCTTTGATTGAATTCAGGTATCCTTAGCGCCTCTCTAAATACGCAATTTCCGAGGTTTCAGAGTCATGCAGTCATACCAGCGCGAATTCATTCAGTTTGCAATCGAGAAGGGCGTGCTGCGCTTCGGCGAATTCACTCTTAAATCTGGTCGCACCAGCCCCTACTTCTTCAATGCAGGTCTGTTCAACACCGGCGAGGCGATCGCCAAACTCGGGCGTTTTTACGCAGCTGCGATTGAAGCTTCGGGTATCGACTACGACATCATGCTTGGCCCAGCCTACAAAGGTATTCCACTGGCAACCACTACTGTAGTGGCACTTGCCAATGACTTCGGCAGGGATGTGCCATACGTCTTCAACCGCAAAGAGAAGAAAGACCACGGCGAAGGAGGCAACCTGGTAGGTGCTCCTCTAGAGGGTCGTGTTCTAATCATCGATGATGTGATCACTGCGGGCACAGCGATTCGCGAAGTGATGGTGATTATTGAAGAGGCCGGCGCCATCCCCGCCGCAACGGTTATCGCACTTAACCGAATGGAGCGAGGCAAGGGCGAGCTCTCTGCCATTCAGGAAGTTGAGCGCGACTATGGCATGCAAGTAGCCAGCATAATCTCGTTGGATGACCTGATCGAATATCTAGAAGAGCTCGGCGATCACACCACAGAACTAGAGGCGATCAAAGCCTACCGCGCCGAATACGGCATCAGCGTCTGATTTCTAACGCAATTTTCTGCACAGCGGTTGACTTAATTTCTCTCAAAGGTTTTAATGCCGCCGCCTGATGCCTCGATAGCTCAGTTGGTAGAGCAGAGGATTGAAAATCCTCGTGTCGGTGGTTCGATTCCGCCTCGAGGCACCAATATTAAAGGCTTGCAGAGATTGCGGGCCTTTTTTATTTTTCCCTTGCGGGACTTTTGCGGGACCTACCCCACTAGCCTCAACCTTCTCATCACGACTAAATCTGGCTTGTCGCTCTTAGAGCAGACCTTATTTGCTGCTTCAATCAGTGACGTTAACTCAGCAGCCGAATAATGCGTTGTTATCCGACCAGAGCGATGACCCAAGAGATCCTGCCGATCCTCAAAGCTAACACCAGCTGCTCTCAATCGTCTGCCAAAAGTATGTTTTAGGTCGTGGACCCTCACCATCTCAAGATCAACTGACTTTCGAGCACGTAGCCAAGCCCCATTAAGCATGCGTTGTACCGGTCTATCTTGGTATGGAAACACATAGGTGTTACTCAAACCTCGCTGTTCCTCTACAACACTCTTAGCTACGTCGTTCAAAACGATGAGACGTTCATCTCCGTTCTTAACGTGTTCGCTGGGGATAATAAATACTGAGGTTTTAAGTTGAGGCACCTGAACTTCCCAATCCCATCGGAGATTACAAACTTCAGCGTCTCGACAACCCGTATTCACTGTAAACAGAGCCATTTGCTTAAGGTGTTTTGGTAACGCCTCAAACAACTTCTCCTGCTCATCCCAGCTAAGTGGATAAGGCTGGCGCTTATCAACATCTGGCAACAACTTAATTCTAGGTGCTGTCAGAAGCCAACTCAGGCCATACTCATCTACCCATTCGTGTGCCGCAAGGTTGAGTATACGGCGCACAACTTTTAAGCCGTGGTTTATGGTGCCAGCGGCAGCACCCTCTGCTCGCCTGTGGTCAATCCACGGCTGCAAAGATCCTAGATTCAGGCGGCTGATTGATGTATCGCCAATCCACGGCATAAGCTGTTTCAAACGACTAATGTCATTCTTCAGGCTCCGCTTATGAGTGTTTTCCAACACATACTTAGCCGCAGCTTGCTCAAATGACCGCTCAGGTCTTACACCGTATATTTCCGCCTGGCGAGCTTCTTCGATCACTCGCGCTAGGAGTTTTTCGGCCTCTACAAGTTGATCTGTGCCAGTGCTGCGGCAAATGCGCCGCCCTGAGATTTGCTTGTCGATGTGCCAGACACCGGCTCTTTTGATGAGTCCGGGTATTTTCTTACGTCCCATATGGCCTCTCCTTTCGGTTGACCAGGACGCCCGTTGCGAGCCTTATATTGCTCCGCCCAAGCGTCTAGTTCAAGCCTGTCGAACGCGACTCCTTGCACCCCCATCTTTATTTCAGTTACATAAGGCCGTACTTCAGCACTAAACCTATTGCGATCCATACCCAAGTAAAACGGAGCATCACGCAACCTAATCAATCGGGGTAGGAGTATTTGTTCAGCAGACATCTGAGCACTCCAACACTGTTACAACAGGGCTTTTACCTCGGCCTTGCTCTACAGATATCAACTTCGCATTTGAAAGTTGTTTCAGTGCTCTTCTTTTAGAATATCGATTGACCCCAAACTCGCTCAGCAATTTGTTCGACACCTGGACAGAATTCGTATTCTTTACTCCAGTTAAAAACCAAATTGCTATAGCTACATGAAGGGCCTGACCAGACTGCTGACCAGCTTTCATGAGCCATTCCAGGGGTATCGGACCCCTCAGAAAACGGCCTGTGATTCGCTTCCTAGAAGCCTTATCAACAACCACTTCATTTTTGGTGGAAGTAGATGCAGGACGGAGGCCATTAGGTAAAGCAATCTGTTTAGGATCAATCGACATAGCACTACCCTCAGCCTAAGGTGTCAGCTGCTAGCCCAATAATGGTCTCCCACAAATGAGCACCTCTGTCGTCGGAATAGCGTTCGGGGTATTTCACGACATCCACATCAGAGCTCAAGCGGAATCCACTCAAGATATAGTCACTAACATCTGCCATGATGACTTGTGCCTTGCTTATGACTTCATCTAATTCATCGAGTGGTGCTTCAATAAGAACCGCATCATGGATGGGGGCGCATACCTTGATACCCTCATCAAGCATGACGCTAATTGCCATCCGTAGCATTTCAGCCCCGTTTGCTTGCATGGGGAAGTTCCTCAAGAAACGAGGGTTGGGGTTTGTACCAACATTGATCTTCCAACCAAAGACTGTGTATAGCTGATTACGGAGCATAGCTCGATCTACAGCTGCGTCTGACCAGGCCCAAAACTCTCTGTAGGTTTCTCGGTGAAGTCGGAGTAGCTCTCTTGCCCTGACAACTGGTTGATTAATGCGAGCTGCTAACGACTCGGCCCCCATACCATACTGAACCGCTAAGACACATGCCTTAAACTGATCACGTTCTGACTTGTGACTATGCTTAGTGGCACTTTCTGGAACAGCGCCAGCTTGTTTAGCAAACGCAAGGTAGGGATCGCCAGACTTGTAGGCTGCTTTCATCTTCTTATCACCAGAGAGTGCAGCAGCAATACCGAACTCCTGCTGTGACCAATCAATGTAAGCAATACCGTAGCCCTCTTTGGGCTTGATAAGGCTTCTCAACCACACTGAGGGGCCAAAGATGAATCGAGAGTTACTGGGTTGATTGCGGCCTGTTCGAGCACTGAAAGGTGAAAGCAGGCAACGATTTCTTCCATCAGCCCCAACAGGCAAATCAGACAGCCGCATCTTAGAAAGCAGGTATCTCAGCTCACGCAGTGGAGACACTTCAGGGTACGACTTGGCCATATCCCTGAACGTGTCATCACTCAGGTCCAATTTACCAGTAGGTAAGCGGGGCCAAGGTATTTCATGATCAATCAGGAACTGAGCAAATCGATCTTGTTTAAATGTCCGCCCCTCATAGATACCTGTTTCACCTGCAATTTGTTCGATGAGAGCATCTTGAATAGAGTCCCAAGAGCCTTTGAGAAGGTCGAGGGACACTGTATCTATGGGCACTCCATTGAACTCCATGCGCGCTACAGACTTCATATACGAGCCTCGTATGAATGCATACGGGAGCTCTAGATCAGACTCCATTGCTGGATATAGTCGTTTAAGTGCCTGAACGTCGGATTCGCAATAGGAAAGAATTTGCCGGCGCTCGAATTCACTCCAGGGCCCACCACTTAAAATCAGCTCGCGCATAGAATCCTTCTCAGCACCCTCTAATGCATCCAAACCATAATATGCCAACGCACCTATCAAACCCCGCCCACAGGGCGTATCTAAGCCGTTGGTGAGGTTTCTGAACTCGACATACAAGTCAACCACCCTTTCTGGCATGTCCCAACCTAGGGCAAGGTGGCAACCCATCTCAGCCGAGGCATAGTAGGCAACAAAAACGGAGTCTTTACCTATATCGTAAGGAGGCTCTTCCATCTGTATGAGCTCATCCTGCCAGTAGCGAACCGTTCGCCCAGATAGGTACTCATGGGCAACGAGGCAAACCACCTCAGGATTGTTACCATCGATTGCTATGAACTCAAAATCAACAAACCAGATAGATTTGATTGGCGTCATGAGCTTGCTCATAGCTCACCTCCTAGCAAGTCACGAATAACAACATGATCAGTCGATTCGATGTACTTACCTTTGAAGGCAATTTTTAAGATCTCCTCAAATGAAAGATCTGGCCATTCTGGCTCTGGGATATCACCTAACGCAGTAAAAGTATCGTATGCGCCCAGTGACATATTCGCCGATACACGCACCCAGGAATCCTGGGCTATCTGAGCGGCATCGCGAGCAGATTCGTTCCAGCTGTTAGTGCGACCCTCTGCATTTGGGAGACCGATGGGCCAGAGGGCAAGAACTCCCTGCCTGTTAATGTATGTGATTAAGGATTTTGCCACCCATTCAGATGGGAGCTCGGATAAAAGATCTGGTGCGAGAAGATAAATTTCACGCTCCTCTTTTAATTCGATAACTGCAGTATCAACGCGATACTCTTGGCTTGGGTGAACCCTAACAAAGTCCTGTTTGCCCGGCTTTCGGACAGGGATGGTTGTTAGGTGTTTCTTCACACCAGTATTTTCTCTAAAGTTTTGAGAAAGGCGAAGGTTTGAAGGGTTAAAAGCATTTTCATTTTTCATGTTCAGATCCCAAATAATTACTGGAACCTAAACTATTTCATTTTCAATTCTGACGAAAAAACACAATACAAGTATTTCGTTTACACAATACAAGTATTATGTATTCAGCAAACGATTAAATGGCTACTTGGTAAAAACTTTGAATAGTCGCTTATCATTATTTAGTTTCGATATTTGGTTATAAACAGCCCTATACTTATCTTCTGTCTTATAAAACAAACACTTTTCATTTTTATCAAACTCTATAACTTCATCTAAAAACATACCTGCTGCTTCAGCCATAGAAGCTGGTCTTCTCTCATTAATAAGCTTCTGCAATAGCTCCCTAATAGGCTCGTATGATTTCCCCTTGCCCTTACCGCCAGATTCCCCCATATACTGATTACCTCGCGCCAGCATTTTTTGAACAGCTTTAATTTCATTGAGATGCTGTTTTTTATGCATAAATGGACCGTCTTCAAGGAGTGTTAACTGGGTGTAACACTTATTAACCATGGAGGACAAACTCAAAAACTCCAACTTAAACTTATGTACAGGCCTTTTAGATGCGACCTCAGCACCCAACAAAATCAACGCAGCATAAACTTTTTCATGACCTATCTTATTGAATGCTTCACCCAATAATAAAGAATCACCATTACTATCTTGGATAATCACAATGGCATCTATAATGTCGACTATTTCAACGTTCAGCTCACCCCAAAAGTTACTATCTACGATCAATTGATCCATCGAATATTCACGAACAATTGGAAGCAACCTAGGTGTATTTTCCGCAACCCATTCCAATAATCCAGCCCATACAACGCTCTGAATAGACTTAACATCCTCCTCAGTGAGACCATGGCTTAATGCAATTTGTTGAGCTGCAAATGTTGGTATGGCAAATGCAGAATTTAAGAAATCCCCATGTAAATAGTCGCCTGGAAAACTGGTACCCATAGATCCACCCTATAATTATTAAAGATATACATAAATATATTGCACAGGAGGGCATATATGCACGGGTTATGTTGCATTGGTGCACAGGTATGTATTGCGGGGGTATTACGATAGGAGTGCGTTGATTAGCTCATTAAGTTCACGCATCTCGGCATCAAATACGCCAGCTTTCCGAGCATTCATTCGGGAAACACGTTTACCTTGCTCTGTCCTAGGCCCTGTCGACTTCAACCAAGGCTTCGATTTCCTGATCCGCTCTGCTTGCTTTGCCCGAGCTTCGTCTGTCCATCTCATGGATATCACCAGTGTTTAGTTCGTTTTCGAGATTTTTTTCTGAAAAGTTGATCTGCTGATTGGTAGCCACATTGGCATTCTCAGCACGGATAAAGCTCACATTGGCTTTAGGGTGGGTTAGTTCACTGATCGTACTAGCTGTTCGACGTGAGTGGTTCTGAACTTTCAGCGCCATATCCATGATCGCCAGCATTCGTTCAGGGTTGTTTTGAGCGACAGCTAGCCGGGTAGTACGGGTAAAAAGCACATCAAGCAGGTGAAGTTGCGATGTTAGCTTATCGACAAGATTACCATTGTCTCCAGACTTAACACTCTCAGCCAAGGAGCGAGCTTCTGAGACGAATTTCGAAACATCTACAGTAGATCCGTCACCCGTTTTAAAAAGCTCCTCAGCAAGCTCTGCTGATATATATTCACTACCAGCGCCAGCTAGAATTTCGGACTCTAATGTGGATGGTTTCTTCAATTTAGGCATAGGGTGCACCTCAATTTAGAACACCCTAATTTTACCATACTCTACAAAAGAACCAGCCGCTAAAAGCATGTGAATGATGTCTTATAATTGCCCTTTCCCGCCGTTCGATTCAGAACAATCAATGTAACTTGAACGGCTAAAGTTGATCCAATTCCCGCCGTTCAGCCGTCTAAATCACTTGGGAGCCGATACTTAAAACGGATGTGAGGCAATCAGTAGAGAAATTTTAGAAACGCGATGGTATTGAAAAAACACCTGTCACCAGCTAGTGAGAGGCCAGTTGTTCATATATTTTCGGGTCATCTTTTATTGACGCGAGAACTTTTGCAGCCAGTCCTGTTGGATTGCGACGTCGACCTTCCCAACTCTTCACAGTATCAATACTGGTGCCGAGGGCCTGCGCAAACTCTGCCTGAGACACATTGAGTTCTGCACGTATAGCCTTTACATCAGCTATATCAAAGCGAGTAAGGCGTGATGCGTCTTTCCGACCATTTTTAATGTCTATAGCTTCTTCTAGGGAAGCTTTTAAATCTTCAGCAATGCTCATTGTAATCACTCCTCTTTCAACTGCTTCACAAGCGACTTCAAAGCGGCCTTGTCAGCAGAGCTTAAAGTCTCTTTCGTAGATTTCGGATAGGCTAACACGAGGTAAATCACTTCCTCCGTAGCTACAAAGTAAATAATACGGGAGCCGCCGCTTTTCCCCTTTCCACCGGTAGCGAGCCGAATCTTCCTCAGGCCGCCGGTTCCTACGATCAGTGCGCCAGTTGTTGGATTTGCAATCAGCTCCGTCTGCAACTCTCTCAGCTCATCATCAGTAGCTAACTCTTTAATCTGACGAGTAAATATACTCGTTTCAATAAACTCTATCGCTTTAGTCAAACGCGGACCTCCTGCCGGTGTACATTGTACTCTTTTCATCCGCGATGACAAAGACACGCTCAAGCATCAATCTGTTCCGACAACTCAAGAGCATCATCGACATCTATGCCCAGATAACGCACTGTGCTTTCAAGTTTGGTGTGGCCTAGTAATAATTGAACCGCACGAATGTTCTTGGTTTTCTTATAAATCAAAGAGGCCTTGGTGCGTCGCATACTATGCGTTCCATATTCGGCAGAATCCAACCCAATGCTCTCAACCCAACCCTTCACAATCCTGGCATACTGTCGCGTTGATAGGTGTTGTGAAGCGTGCAACCGGCTTTGAAAGATAAAGTCACTTCCTCTGAGCTTGGCTTCCGTGATCCAGGCCTTCAAAGCGTCTCGTGTTTTTTCTGTTATTTCGAAACGAACAGGTTGCTTGGTTTTTTGCTGAACTACCATCGTGCGGCAAAGTATCGTATTGCCATGCATGACATCATGCACTTGGAGTTTTACCAAATCACAGGCACGCAACTTACTATCAATCGCTAGATCAAATAGAGCCAAGTCTCGAATCGCCTTGGCGAGCTCCAGACGTACGCGGATAGCCCAGATCTCCTTTAACTTCAATGGACGCTTTTGTCCCAGAATACGGCCCTTGTTCCAAGAGCCATCATGTTGAACGGAATATCTCATCTTTCACCTCCAATGTTTATTGGAGATTGAAGACTAGGTCATGTTCGCAACTCAGCCAGAGAAGCAGGTTCGGGTGCTGATTTAGATCAAGATAACCCTCAAAAGCAGACTATCAAATCACACGATTTGGAGGCTTTTGAACGACTCCAATGAGCGATAAATAGACCTTCAGTATTGGATGGTCTACTTCCAACCTACCTGAAACCTCGATCGGTAACTTTCAACCGTATGCTAATTTAAGCCTCACTGTTAAAAATATTACATACCTAATAATTACCAAAAGAGTCCACTTCATGTGGTAGAATCGTTACTCAAAAATAGTAAATTTATCAGATAGTAACGCTGTCAAAATTTTTCACGCGTACTCCATTGAGTAGCCTTAATAAATTTACACAGTGGCAATATCAGAGAGAGAGAGAGAGAGTTATAATAGTGTACAATTTAGATAATACAGCGTTACAGATTGCGATTGCAGCGAATGTAAGTGCAGCTCTTACTGAAGATGTTGCGAGTGGGGACATCAACGCATTACTTATCCCAGAGTCTCAAACGGCTGTTGCAAAAATTATTACACGGCAAGATGCTGTGCTATGCGGAACAGCTTGGGTGATCGAGACCTTCCGCCAAATTGATCCTTCGATCGAACTACGCTGGCACTTTAACGATGGTGATAGCCTCAAAGCTGATGATCTTATTGTAGAGGTTACTGGACCCGCCCGCTCACTCCTCACAGGTGAAAGAACGGCACTTAATTTTCTTCAACTCATGTCAGCTGTTGCAACGCGAACTCAATACTTTGTTAGTAAAGTTCGTGGCAACCAAATGGAACTCATCGACACACGGAAAACGATACCTGGGCTAAGACTGGCTCAAAAATATGCTGTCACTTGTGGTGGCGGACAGAATCATAGAATGGGTCTGTACGATGCATTCTTGATAAAAGAAAATCATATCGCAGCTTGCGGTGGTATCGATAAAGCTGTTCAGGCCGCACGAGTTCTAGCGCCAAATAAGCTAATCGAAGTTGAAACTGAAACTCTTGAGGAGCTAGAGCAGGCGCTCCAATCCGGTGCAGATATCATTATGCTGGATAATTTCTCATTAGAAGATACCAAGAAAGCGGTAGAACTGAGCCGTGGTAAGGCGAAAATCGAAGCCTCTGGCGGTATAAATGACGATACGCTAATAGACATCGCACAAGCTGGCGTTGACTATGTATCAATGGGTACGCTTACCAAAGATGTTACAGCCGTCGATTTATCGATGCGGCTATACATGGAAGCATAGTAAGGGCCTAAGATCACAGATCGTGTTAGTTAACTTTGTTATACCAACACGATCGGATTAACCCTGATGCTTAAAGCACCAGTAAACCAAGAGCTTTCAAAGCCAAGTTTACAGGTTCGATATTATGAGAAATCTCAGGAAACAAGAACATGTCTGTAGAGAAATTAAATACTGTTCCAGAGCTAAAATACGAGAGGATGGCACACATCGTTCGAGAGCTCTCTAAGCAGTACTTTAATTCATTGGAACGGCGACTACTGCCCTACGGCGTAAACCATGGATTTTGGGGATATTTACGTGAGCTGTGGAACGAGGAAGGAATCTCCCAAAAGACCTTAAGTGAACGAGTGGGGCTTACTGGACCCACAACGAACTCCGTTGTTAAACGCATGTTAGCGGCAGGCCTCGTTGAACTTCGTCCTATCATTGAAGGAAAGCCAAGACAGGTCGTTTATTTAACTGAATATGGAAAGAGCCTTAAGGACACCCTTGAACCTCTAGCAAAAGAGGTCAATGACGTCGCTCAAAGCGGCATGAGCCCTGAGGAAATTGCAATCGTTCGCAAATATTTATTGAACATGCATTCCAACCTTGTGAAAGACAATACCTAATTTGTGATGACTGCTAAGGCAGAAAATAGCCGGTAGCGAGATAGCAGAAAGCAAAACCCCAGCACAAGACTTTGCTCATACTGGGGCATTTGGCACTTCTAAGAAACCTTAAAGGAAGCCAACCTCTTTAGTGTTTATTCCGCCACTACGTTTTCTTTCCAAAGTTCACGCCAATCCGATTCTTTTGGCACAACACCCTGGAACGAAGCGATCGAAGACTGAATAATTTCAGGACTAGCACCAATCGCAGGCTCGCCATCAGCAACTTTTTGAGCAGCCTCAACCATTGTGCGACGGAATTCCACAATCGCCAAGTCAGAAGAACCAAGAATATCATCGGTACGGTTAACAATCTTACCCATCGATACCCACATCGCGATGTCTTGGTTTGGAATACCCGCGATACCAGTAAAATCACCTTCCTTCATTTTTACACGATCCTGACGGAAACGGTTTTCCATATTACCGACCGTGGCCCAAGTGATTGGATCAACATCTACTCCCGGTACCGCACGAGCAAACTCACGCCAAGCAGTCGTATCTGGCGTAGTTTCAGGGTTACCCCAGGCAATAAAGTGGAAGTTACAGTTTTCATTGTCGATCGGAACGATGACTGCTGCGACGTTGTATGAAGTGTTAGGCGGAATCAGCGCGTAGTAAGGTGCGACATACTGAGTGATACGAATGTAGTCGTGGGTTGCAGCATTCGCGATAGGACGACGAATCGCAGCGTAATGGAATCCATAATCAGTTTTCGCAGACTGCATACGCGGGGACTTATCAGTTGATGGACGGTACCAACCTTGATCATCCGCAGCCGCACTTTCAACTTTTGCAGGAACCATGTCCGAAGAGTGCAATGATGAAGAATGAGCTGAGTCAATCTGACCTTCTAGAACTTGAGCCCAGTTACATGGTAGGCGAATTTTGAGGATAGAGACTTGCACATCTTCATTAGGTGCAAATGCTGGCTTTTTAAATTCCGGCGCATCACCTTCTCCCAACCAAGCCCAAAGGAAACCACCCCACTCAACTGTTTTATAAGCTTTGTGCTTTACTTTAGAGCACATTGATTTCTCTGCTTCCGGTGGCTCTGAAGCCATTGCTACAGCGTTACCTTCCACATCAAACTTCCAGCCGTGATACAGGCAGCGGATACCACAATCTTCATTACGACCCATCACCAAGGAAGCCAAGCGGTGTGGGCAAAGCTCATCCAACAACCCCACTCGACCTTCAGTATCGCGGAATGCAACATAACGAGAACCTAATGCTTCAACCAGTGCTGGAGTGCCATCGCACTCTTTAACTTCTTCGAGCAAACAAACCGGCGTCCAATGCTGGCGCATAAGCTTACCCATCGGGTCGGTTGGCATAACATGAGTTAACAATTCATTTTCTTGTGGTGTAAGCATTGTGCCTTTCTCCATTTTATTTTATTTCGTATAGCTACAAGCACCCTACGTCACTGCTTGTAAGCCAAATTTGTAACCAAGTTTCTATTTGACGAGTCGACAAAACATGTCGAGGAGGCGTTAACAGAAAATCAGTCTCATGTTCGATTACCTCAACGGAACAAATAATAGATATCTAATTTTGCACAGTCAACATAATTAGCAATCTAATTTTTATTGACGATAAATAATTAGATTGCTAATATTGATCCAAGTCACGAACATCCCTATTTAAGGATTGATGACACCAAATCAATATGTAGTGATACCTAGAGAGAAGAACAATGAAACTGCACGTAACTGCTCGGCGCACACTCACGCCAGAGATTGAAGAATTCACCCTGACCCCTGTTGATGGGCAACAGTTGCCACCAGCAGAGCCTGGCTCACACATCTCTATCACCACTCCCTCTGGGGCTCATCGTTATTATTCGTTGGTTTACTCTGGTGACAACTTAAGCGCGTACACCGTTGCGATCAAAAAAGAGCCCAATTCTCGTGGTGGTTCAAAGTCGATGCATGAACAGGCAACAGTATCGACGGTTCTGGATGTAGAAACGTCTGATAATGAGTTTCCTCTCGGTCCGAAGCACGATGCTTTGTTAATCGGTGGCGGTATTGGTATCACACCGATTTACTCTATGGCACAAAGACTAAAAGCAGAAGGTAGAAAATTCCGAGTTGTTTATTTAGCTCGCAGCTATGAAAAAGCAGCGTACGCTGATGAGCTTCAGGAGCTTTGCGGAGATGCAATCACTATCCACTATAGCGAAGGCGATAGTTCAAACGCTTTCGATTTTTGGGATCTGCTGATGACGCCAACGCAGGAGCATATCTATTGCTGTGGGCCAACGTCTCTAATGGAAGAAGTGAAAGGCGGTACGGGCCATTGGCCTGATGGCCGAGTGCATTTTGAAGAGTTCATGCCCGTAGAAATCATTCGAGATAGCGATACCGAATTCACCGTCGAACTCGCTAAATCAGGTGAAACGATAACTGTTCCCGCGGATCACACTATTCTGGAAGCTCTGCGCGCTAATGGACACGATTTTTCCAGCTCCTGTGAAACCGGGACTTGTGGCACCTGTAAATGCAAATATACGGAAGGTGAAGTGGATCACCGTGACTTAGCTTTAATGGATGACGAGAAATCCGACACTATTATGCTGTGTGTATCCCGAGCAAAAGGTGATCGCCTTGTCCTCGATATCTAATCCAATACGCCTAGGCGTAGCGGGATTAGGGAGAGCCTTTGCGCTATCAGCCCCCGCTATTCATGCACACCCAGGTGTTAACTTAGTCGCTGGCGCGGAGCCAAACTCCGAGCATAGGAGGTCATTTGAAACGACTTTTGGTGCAAAGACCTATGCCGATGTTCGCGACCTAGTAACAGACCCAGACGTGGAAGCGGTCTATGTATCCACGCCTCATGGATTACATAAAGAGCATGCTTTAGCTGCTATAAACGCCGGCAAATCCGTCCTTATCGAAAAGCCGATGACTGTCTCATTAGAAGATGCGTCATCGCTAATTGAAGCGGCAAAAAAGGCGGGAGTACAGATCATTGTTGGCCCTAGCCACAGCTTTGATGGTCCGGTTAAGCTCGCTGAAGCTTTAATCGCGGAAGGTAAGATAGGGCGCGTAAGGATGATACATGCGCTCTATGCAACCGATTTTTTATATCGCCCAAGAACAGCGGCAGAGCTTTCTACAGACTTAGGTGGAGGTGTAGTGTTTAGCCAAGCCGTCCATCAAATCGATCTCGTCCGCCGACTCGCTGCTGTCCCCGCTCAGCGTGTTACCGCCAGAACGGGTGGAGCCTGGGATGCTGACCGACCGACCGAGGGCGCCTACAGCATGCTGATTGATTTCAGCGAAGGTGTCTATGCCAGCCTGACGTACTCAGGTTACGCTCATTTTGATGGCGACCGGCTAATGGAGAACACTGCTGAATTAGGCATACCCAAGTCAGATGAATTCAAGAGCGCCCGCAAAATACTGGAATCCGTCCAGGACGAATCGGAGTTTAAGTCATCACGTGGTTTCTCATCCCTCGAAACCTGCCCTCAGGCTCAAACTCACGAGCACTTTGGTCAGGTTTTCGTATTCGGCGACCGCGGAGACCTGCGCCTGACGCCGAACGGAGTAGAAATTACCGATACGAATGGACCCGAATTCTACCCCGCACCTTTTAGAACCGCCCGAGCAGAAGTATTTGACACACTTTATGCCGCAGTTCGTGAACAAACGACTCCATTGCAGGATGGCAAATGGGGCCGAGCTTCACTCGAAATCTGTCATGCACTACTTACCAGTAGCGAAACGGGTGACACAGTCACACTTAATTACCAAGAAGGATAAAAAATGTCTAAGCTCCAACTTTCCCTAGCAATGGGTGATTATGATCGAACTCGCCCTATTCATGATGGACGAGTACAGATCGACGGTGTCGATCCGATCACTTTTCTTCAATCACCAGAAGAGATGTTCTTCAACGCATTTCGCCACGAAACCAGCGATATTTCAGAAATATCGTTGAGTTCATATTGCGTTTCGTTGACTCGAGAGAATCCTCCATACATCGCAATTCCTGTTTTCCTTAGCCGCGCATTCCGCCACTCCTCTGTTTATATTCGTGCGGATAGAGGAATAGAAACACCTCAAGATCTCAAAGGTCGCCGCATCGGCATCGCGGAATACCAACTGACAGCAAACGTATGGGTTAGAGCTATTCTTGCAGATGCAGGTGTGACTCCTGATCAGATTACCTGGGTACGCGGGGGAATGGACAAGCCAGGACGTCCTGAAAAGATCAAACTTGATCTACCAGACAACGTAACTATCGAGAACGCTCCAGAAGGCGCTACCCTAAACCAGATGCTAATCGACGGGGAAATTGATGGTTTCATCGGCCCTAGATGGCCACGTTGTTTCCACGAAGGCCACCCTCAGATCCGTCGCCTATGGCAAGATGGTTTTTCTGCTGCACGCCAATGGCATCAAGACACCGGGTTGTTCCCAATCATGCACGTTCTAGGTGTGCGTCGTAGCCTAGCTGAGCAGCACCCCTGGTTACCCGGCGCTCTACTCAAGGCCTTCACTGAAGCTAAAACAATGGCGCTTGATGCCCTATCAGATACTTCAGCAACCAAAGTGACAATGCCATTTGTCGAAGATGTTTTGGGCGTAACGCAACAAATGTCCAAGGATCTTTGGTCATACGGAGTCGCACCGAACGTCAAAACGCTAGAATACTTCCTGCGCAACCACTACGAACAGGGGCTGAGTTCAAGACATCTTTCTGTAGATGAACTGTTCCACCCAGCAACTACCGAGGTCTATTCTCTGTAGATATCTTTAGTTACAAACGGTATAGAAGCAAACCAGCCAGGTCACTCCTCGCTGGTTTTTTTACCCAATATTGAACCATTACTCCGATACAGAGACATTCAACACATGAACGATGATAACTTACTCGATGCAGGGCACAATACCGTCCATTCAGCATCCTATTTAGTTTCTCTGCGTATCAATTATTCAGACGTTGATAGGTTTGCATCGCATCTTGCTAAATTGAATCTTCTATTAGAAGATCATGACGGATTTGAGTCTATCGACATAGTTCGTCGAGATGATGGGCAAGGCATCGATATATTTTGTATCGCGAGGTTTAGAAGTAAAGATGATTTAGAAGCCTGGAAGCTTTCTCCGGACAGGAAGACCGTACTTGACCCTATTGAAACACTATCCGTACTCGACGTAGACAGACAACAAGCCTATGGCTCAAATATTTGGTTTGAGCCTGTTGTTAACCTACCAATCCCCCCAAAGCCTCCACGCCTTTGGAAACGATGGATTGTTAGCTTAGTCGCTGTTTACCCGGCCCTTATCGTATTAATCTATCTACTAAAGCCGATTACGTCGAAAGTACCCGAACCTATCGGTCTGTTGTTAGTCGCCACAATTCTTACTGGGATAACAACGGCTCTAATCGCGCCCTGGCTCACCAAGAAATTACAAAAATGGCTAGTGGCAAGGCCCTAGTATTGTAGACACCTGTTAGCGTTACACTAACGCCTAACATGAGGTGATCACAAATGAGTGCGAAACGTTACACTGAAGAGTTCAAAATCGAAGCAACCAAGCAAGTCACGGAACGCAACTACAGGCTCAGCGAAGTAGCTACGAGATTAGGAGTTTCAGAGCCGACTCTTCGCAACTGGGTTAAGAAATATGGCTCCGCGAGCTCTCAACATCATACGATTAATGATCAGCAGGAAGAGCTCCGTAAACTCAAGGCTGAGCTTAGACGTGTCACTGAAGAACGAGACATATTAAAGGAGGCCGCAGCGTACTTTGCAGCCGAGTCAAAGAGAAGTACGCGTTCATAAAGTCACGACTTGATCAGTTCCCAATCGCAGCGATGTGCAGAGTGCTCGATGTTGAACGCAGCGGTTTTTACGCCTGGCGTAGGAACCCGGAGTCGAAACGCGCACAGGAAGATAAGCGCTTATTAACGAAGATCAGGCAGTTTTGGGCTGAGAGTGGATTTGTGTACGGCTACCGAAATATAACAAAAGATCTGAAGGATGATAACGAGCAGGTCGGGAAAAACCGAGTGCATCGTATTATGCGGCAGAACGACATCTCATCTCACCGGGGTTATAAGAAACACAGAGGCTTCAGTGGCGGGGATCTTAGTCTAGTGGTGCCGAATACGCTTGCTCGAGCGTTTGATGTTGACGCTCCCGATGAGGCTTGGGTGACCGACTTTACTTACATCCGAACTCACGAGGGTTGGCTATATCTGGCTGTTGTCATTGACCTATTTAACCGTCAAGTCATCGGCTGGAGTATGAAGAACAATCCTCGGGCAGAGCTGGTCATCGATGCGCTTATGATGGCTCTTTGGCGTCGGCAACCCAAAGGAACTGTTCTGATCCACTCCGACCAAGGTGTTCAATACACTAGCAGCGACTGGCGTACCTTCTTAAAGGACCACGGTTTAGAAGCCAGCATGAGTCGACGCGGGAACTGTCACGATAACGCCGTCGCCGAGAGCTTCTTCTCGAACCTCAAAACCGAGCGGATCAAGCGCAAAATCTACCCAACACGGAATGAAGCAAGAGCGGATATCTTTAATTACATCGAGCTGTTCTACAACTCATCGCGCCGTCACGGCAACAATAATGGGATGTCTCCAGCTCAATATGAAGAGCAGTATTTACAAAAGCTGGCAGCTGTCTAGGAAACTAGGGCCTTGCCATAGTCTCTAGATAGATAAAATTTTCTCGTTCAAAAAAAAGCAGATATAGAATATCTGCGAAAGAAAAGCTGCAACAAAGCAGCTCCTCGAGGAACCTAGTAGTTAAAACAAGCCATATTTAGAAATGATATTACCTGTTCTTCACAGCATTAGCGAGGCGGTATATCGGATTCTTTAGCATCTCTTTTACATCGTCACTAAGTGCTAACGAATCCATAGCTTCATACATGCACGAGACCCAAGCGTCCCTTTCTTTAGGACCAATAGAAAAAGCTTTATGCGGCCCTGTCATGCATACCGACCCATATTTTTCTAAATAAATTTGTGGACCGCCCATCCAACCAACTAAATAGTCACCTAACTTTTCAGAAATACCACTCAGATCAGCTGAATGCATAGCTCTCAGCTCTGAATAGTTTGGCGAGGCATCCATGATTCTGTAAAACTCATTAACCAAATCTCGAATCCCTGATTCTTTCAGAGCCTGATAAGGAGACTCATAACTCATCATTTATTTTCCTTTTAATGAGGTGTAGAATCAAATTCTTAGATTGCTAATTATATATAATAAATTATTACTTTCAACCCTGAAACAAATAACAAAATGAAAAGGAATATCCATGAATAATACAATATTAGAAAGCCTAATAGACGATTTAGTAACTGCAAATTTAATTCTATTCAATGAAGGTGTACTGGATGCTTTCGGCCACGTAAGCGTAAGAAATCCTCATAACAGAGATCATTTTTTCTTAGCTCGAAATATGGCCCCAGGGCTTGTTACCAAGGAAGATATACTCGAGTTTAACCTTGATGGTGAAGTTGTAAACAACGATCCCAGAAAGGTCTATCTAGAACGTTATATTCACAGCGAAATCTACAGAGAGCGAGATGATGTCGAGGCGATCGTACATAGCCACTCTCACTCTGTGGTACCTTTTAGTGTTGTAAAATCTGCCCCCTTAAAACCTATGTGCCACATGAGTGGTTTCATGGGTACACATGTGCCTATATTTGAAATACGCGATGTAGCGGGTGATAAAACCAATATGTTGATTACCAACCGGAAACTTGGTTCTTCGCTAACCCAGTCTCTTGGAGAAAATACGTTAGTACTGATGAGAGGCCATGGCTCTACAGTCGTTGCACCTAGCCTCAAACAAGCGGTTTATAGAGCGGTCTATGTAGAAGTTAACGCACAATTACAGATCGAAGCGTCCAGACTCGGACCAATTGAATTCTTATCTGAAGGAGAGGCTCAAGCTACTCAAGTAACCAACGAAGGGCAAGTAGACCGCCCATGGAATCTATGGAAAACAAGAGCGATTAAGGCTCAGAAGTCTTGGCTACCAGAAGTTTGAGAGTTATCAACTTCAAACCAAGCACACTGCTAATTTTTAAATAGCGTTAGCAGTGTCACTCCAATAAATATACCGACTGTTCCAACGATTATCTGATATCCAAATTTTTCATTATTCTTTGAATAAAGCCAAGTCCCCACCAGTACAAACAACGGAGTGGTAGCCGCTAAGGGAGCAATCAGAAGCAGGTTTCCAACTGCCAACGATAGATAAAGAAAAATCGGCCCTATACTTGAAAGTATTCCTGCGTAAACAAAATAAGTAAACTCTCGACTACTACATGAAATTTTACATCTAGCAACCAAAATATATAGGCTCAGTATAATCCACGAGGCAGAAACCGTCACCGCACTAGCGAGTACAGGTGAATTAAGTTGGTCGATGCCCACTTTCCTTAGCGCAATAGATATCCCATAGGTCAATGATGCCAGCAGAGGATATATAAGATATATCTGATAACCACTCGAAATTCTTAGATTTCCATTTGATCCAGAAAATATAGCAATTAACAACGACCCTGTGATTATCAAAAATGCACCAAGCATTTGAACAACACTTCCGGACTCGCCGAGAAATACTAATCCTATTAATACTGTTACCAAAGGATGAGTCAAAGTTAATGCTGTCGTTGTATTTGCCCCTAATCTAGACATACCAACGAACTGGAATAGCCGGCCAAGTAATGGCGCAAATATACCCGAAACAATAAAAAACTTAAGATCAACCAGCGTTAGAGATTTAGGAATATCTATAAATAAGGTAGATAAACCCAGCACAACGACATTGATGGTAAGCGTGATCCATAAAACAGAAAGGTGCGAGGCACTTTCACGACCTATTTTCACAAGTAAAAATGTAGCCGCAAACATAATGGAAGACAATAATGCATAAATCACTTCCACTATGTTGCCTCGCTTTAAAGAATGTCCGGTTAGAAATCAATCATTCTGAATGATTAAGCTATTTTGGCTCGAGACCTCAGATGAGGTGTTGATATGACAGCGGCCACCACCAAAGCGACAGCTATGCCCAATGCGATGATACTCGGTGCCAAGAACATTAAGCCAGCCACCAACAACATAGCCTGCGCTATGCCTGATAGTGGTGCTTTCCAGTATCCTTCTATACCTGCACTTAGCACGATAACGCCTAGGGTAGCAGTCAGACAGTTCAAAACTATCCCCGTAATCGGCCCTTCAAGCAGTAACCCTTCTCCATACATAAAGGCGAATGGAACCACGAACGCTGTAATCGCAAGCTTTACCGCTCCAACCGATATACCAAGAGGTTTTGCATCCGCTATCGCCGAAGCAGCAAATGCAGCTACAGCCACCGGCGGGGTCATAGCGGAAAGCACCGCGAAGTAAAGGATGAACATGTTCGACTGCATCGCAGAGAAATCAAGCGAGCTTAAGGTCGGCCCTACCAATACTGCCGCGAGTATAAATGCCGACGGTGTTGGCATACCCATACCTAGAATGATTGCCAAAATTGCTGAAATGATCAGAACCAAGATACTACTGTTACCCGCAAGCATGAACACTAGGTCAGCAAATTTACCACCGAGTCCTGTCATTGATATACCACCGATTACGAGACCGGCAGCAGCACAAGCAGCTGTTACAGAAACCATTCTAAGGGTCGTTTCACCGAGCGCTTCCCAAATGGATTTTAGTCCCATACGAGTCGAGGGCTTTATCGCTGCAACTGCAATGACACTTAAAGAGGCAAATGCTGCAACATAAGTTGGCGAATATCCCATAACAAGAGCTACTGAAAGAACCAGTAGAGGAATAATGAACAATCCTCCGTTCGACATTGCTACTTTTACCGTTGAAACTTCGTTTTCCTCTAGACCTTTAAGGCCCATTTTTTCAGATCGCAAATGAATCTGTGTATAAACGCACACGTAGTACAGAAGCGCTGGAACAATACCTGCGATAGCAATATCCCGGTACTCGATACCCGTATATTCAGCCATAATGAAGGCTGCTGACCCCATAACAGGGGGTAACAAACTACCGCCTGTCGATGCTGCAACCTCAACACTTCCAGACAACGATTTTCCGTAACCCAAACGTTGCATCATCGGAATCGTAATCGATCCGGTAGTTACAACATCAGATGTAGGACTGCCAGACATCGTTCCATACAGACCTGAAGAGATAACAGCGATTTTTGCTGGACCGCCAACCCGCCTTCCCGCCACAGCCGATGCAAGATCAAAGAAGAAATCTGCACCACCAGCTCGGGATAAGAAAGTCCCAAAGAGTACAAAAAGAAACGCATAAGTTGCAGCTACACGGAGTGGTACGCCAAACAATCCATCACTGGTAAACATCATGATATCAAGAAAGTGGTTATACCCTACTTCACGGAAACCAAGTCCCGCGGGCAAACCATGCCCAAAGAGATTGTAGAGTACAAAAATCGTTACTACGCTGGTTAGGCCAAATCCGACTGTTCTTCGCGTGGCTTCAATTGTCAGGAAAAATAGTGCCGAGCCCGCAATAAGGTCGGGCATTTCCAGAGGAAATAACAACGTAATCCGTTCTACGATTCGAGAACTTTCTACTAGAAAGTAAACACCGGCCGCAACGCTTGTCAGTGAAAGTAACCAATCGGCTATTCCAGGGGCGTTAGTACGCCCCCAGGGTCCAGGTGTGTATAACAAGAACAGAAGAGCTAGCATTGATGACAAAAATACGATCGTCATCGCAAAGAGATCGACGTAGACGATAGTAGTTGTGTAGATCACTCCTAACGCTATTATTGCTGCGATTGATTGGAGTATTCGGGCAAGCCCGGGACTCAACTGACGTTTAGTACCGGTCTCTAACATTGATGAAAGTATATTCGACATTTAACTAGCTCTTATAACTTTTATAGCTTTATTAGCTTAACGTAAGCCTGCTTCTTCCAGATACTTCAACGCACCTGGGTGGTATGGAACCACAGTGACAGAGGCCATAACCTCAGGAGTTAACGCTTTCATGGCTGGATGTACGCCAGCGATTTGCTGGTAATTTTCAAAGATGGCCTTTGTTAGGTTGTAAGCTTTCTGATCATCCATATCAGCTCTTACAGCGAGGGTTGCACCCAAGGACGGGGTGTCGACCTTTCCTGGTGACCATTCATAGGTCCCTTCAGGAATAACAAAAGGAATCGTTCCACTTACCTTGTTCACAGCTTCAACGGTTGCAGGATCCATGCTTAGCAGGGTTAATTCGACACTGTTAGCTGCCTGTTGAATAGAACTGTGGCGTACGAAGAGCGAGTTGATCATCAGATCTGCTCGGCGATCCGTAATCAAAGACACCTGTTCACCTGAAGCAGCATAGATAACTTTACCGCCCCAGCTTTCGATATCTTTTTCAGTAACACCGATAGCATTCAGCATTTCAACGGCTACATTTGATGCGATGTTACCGCGCTTGTTGATAGCAATTGTGATGGGTGGTTTAACTTTAGCGATATCTTCAAGGGTATGAATACCATACTCTTCTGCAAAGCTGTTACGTACAAGCGCCTGCATCGGAGCCCAAGTGTACAAATAGGAAAGAACGCGAATGGAATCTATCGGTTCGCGAAATGGTGATTCCCCTTTTTTGGCCAGTAGCAATTCTGCATCGTGAACAATGGCCAGATCTGCTTGATTTCGGTCTAGTTGACCAATGTTGGCGATACCACCACCAGAGGTTTGATAGGTGATTTTTGAATCAGGGTATGCTGCTCTGACGCTTGAATCTAAACCAGCGCCTAACAAGCTCCACAGCCCTCCCGGAGACGCACCTGCAACAGTCATCTCATATGACTCAGCCTGTGCGGTTGGCATTTGAAGCAATGCAGCTGTCGTTAACGAAACTGCAAGACACTTTTTCAAACTTGATAACATAGTTAAATTCCTCTTATTTTTGAACTTGGTAGTCAACCAACTATGTAAAGCATTATGTGTATTGTCTTCAGCTGCCGGATTACACGACAGCCAATAAATATATCTCCCTTCCTCTAGACCTCCCGTTATTATCTATGCATTACGCACAATCTCTAGTTCATATGTGATGCGCTTACAGACTAATCGCCTAGCGGACGCACCTATGCTGTCAGACGCTACCACCTTAAAGTTAGATGGCTAATTTTGATAATGGTAGATATAAATTTGATTTAGGTCAACACAAATAATTCGCTATCGAATTATTTGTGTTGATTAGTCTCAGTATTCAATCCCTCGCAGAGGGCTTGATTCCATCTATAAATACGTTAGAGAGTCATGCACACCGAGCCTCCCCATGGAAAGTTTCGACATGAAATCAGAAGAGTAGAATAGGTTTTATTAAAAGCTCGATCTGCGCCGGTATATTAGTAATTAATTGCGGGCGACGTAGTAATGATTCCGGATCTCTCCGGCATTTTACGATTGTGCGGTTGTTCTTTAGACCCTTCGCATGCAAAGACCGCTCTGGATCGAGAGCAGACTCCCAGCATGGATGGCATTGAATGACCGGTGTTGCGGGTAATGAGTCATTAATTAGCAATGCCAATCTGTTCGGAGTTTTGCGTGAACAAGTAGTGCTTTGTTATGTATAGTTATGAAAGTCACGCAACAGACACCCCAGTAACTATATGATTTAATTGAACTTATAATCGCATTCGATTATTGAAAATCCTCGTGTCGGTGGTTCGATTCCGCCTCGAGGCACCAAACAAAACAGCCGCGCTTTGAGCGCGGCTTTTTTGTTTGGATTCCTTGCGGTTGGATGAGAATCACAATCGGTTCGACCAACTCCGACGAATAGGAGGAGTTGGCGACGAGCAAGCAAAGCTTGCGAAGCCCGAAGGGGCCAAACGCCTAAAGGCGTTTGGATCATTCCGGCTCGAGTTCAGCTCGTACCTCTCTGTACTCGTCCCTTCGGTTGACGCTAACGCGTCAGGGCAAAACCGCTGTCCTGCCGTTTTGTCCGCCTCGATCACAACCATCACTCTATCCGGACACAGACCCAAGATAGATAAAACAGCCCAACACCACCGACACAACATTCCACCGCTTGTTGAATAAAATTCTACGCATTGCTGTAGCAGAATGCGTACAATGTCGATCTTATAGCTCTATGGGCAGTATCTATGAGAATGTTATCCCAACAGTTGATCATCCTAGCGCTAATGCTGATATCGCTTTTAATCCAGTTTCAAGTCATCTGGAAGATCGAAAGTTCGCTGCTTGAATACAGCCCTCTCGCTGTAGCCAGCTTGATGTTCATACCGCACGGAATACGCGCAATCGCCGTCGTACTCAGCGGCGCCTCCGCCCTTGCGCCTATTTTTCTTGCTCATTTGATAACGGATTTAGCGATCGGGCTCAGTTTAACTGCAGGAGCGATCTCCGGGGCAGCTACCGTTCTAGCAATGGTGGTGCCTTTGGTTCTAATTAATTATCTGAGTCACCAGCCGGCGCTATCGCCGCTCGCCGTTGGCAACACAGAGAATCTCAGCCTATTTCGGCTTGTGATCGTTGTCGGTGCCATCTCGTCTTTGGTTAATGGGGCAATAGGGGCTGTACGCTTCTCTACGTCACCACTCGATCTGGTAGCGTTGAAGTATTTCATCGGGGATATGCTGGGAGTTGTTGTGGTGCTTCTGCTTTTACTGGTAGCTAAAAACAGATTGATCGCGATTGGTAAACGCCTCGCCTAGTCGCCCGTCTCTTCCTCAATCAGCACCGCCGGCTCAGGCACACCCGTAAACCGAACACCCTCAAAGAAAGTCTGCCCTGCGGCCTGCAGGTCGCGTTTCTCCATCGGTATATCCTGCTGAGCAGAGGTAACGTAAAGCGTTGATAAGTCTAAGCCGCCGAAAGCGGGACAAGTTGCATGTTCCGCGCGTAAAGCGACTCTCTCGATCTCTTCACCAGCCGGGTTGAAAGCACGCACGGCTGCGTCACCCCAACAGGCGATCCAGATATTTCCTTCTGAGTCTGTTACTGCACCGTCTGGGTTCAACCCCGCGTCGTTCAGGTCGATAAAGAGTTCAGGCTCACCCTCGGGCCAACCATCTTTGGCGTTCAAGGGTTGACGCATTACCTTACGGGTTGGCGTATCTGTGTAGTAGGCGCAATTGCGATCAGGTGCAAAGCAGATCGCGTTGGGAATGCTGATATCGGGGTATAGCTGACGAAGCTCACCGGCGTAATAACGGTAAATCGCTCCAGCACCGGTCTCTGCCTTTTTACCCATGGTTCCAATCCAGAAACCACCCCAAGGGTCAGCGCGTCCATCATTTGAGCGTGTGACTCGGTTATCTGCTTCAAGCGGGACCAACTCACTCTCTTCACCCGTGCGCAGGTTAAATCGAAACAGAGAGGTCTCACCCGCGATTAGCAGTTCTTCTTTGCTGATCCATCCTGCCGCGGAGACCATCTGGTCAAAGCACCACGAGGAAGCAGTATTCCCCGAGAGGGAGTAGAGCTTGGCATTGACAATATCGAACCAGAAGAGCTGCTTCAGCTCCGGATGCCAAAGTGGACCCTCGCCAAGATAACATTCGGTATTATCGAAAACTCTCATCGTTTAGGGTCCTTCTGTGTGCATCCTTTATCTGAGTATAGACGCTTCAGACTTATTACGGCTTGTAGGCGGCGTTCTCCTGCCAACCCAAGAATCCTGATTGTAGAACAACTACGTTCTCGCGCCCAGCAACACGCAGCGCAAAGGTCGCCTGAGCGGACAGAGAACCGGTATTACAGAACAGAATTACCTTACCCTCCTCTGGGATCTCATCAATACGCTCTAAAACCTCACGCCACTCAATATTGATCGCGCCAGGAATCGTGGCAGCAGCAAACTGCTCCGCATCACGTGTGTCGATGAAAGTCGACGCTTCAAATACAACCTGATCAATCTGCTGCGGCACCATAATGCCAGATTCGTATTCTTGGAAGGCCATGTAGTCGTTCATGACCTCTATCGCCTCTTCATTGGCGTAAACAGGCGTGAGAGCCGTTGTAAGCGCCAACGCGAGCGCTGCAAAAATTGTGTTCTTCATTTAATACTTCCTCACCCAAGATAACTTGCCGGCGAGCATAGCAACACAAAACCAATAAGAACATAACCAAATAGAATATATTCAATAGGAGGTCTCAGGTTTTTGTCAGCTTTACCGAATATCCTGCGACTGTTGTTCTTATTGCCCCTTCAGCAGTAACCCGCCCCAGCATGCTCTAGTAAGCAATTCGGGGCGGGATTTTTTACCGCTCTCTTTGGCAGCTGCGTCCCAACGAACTAGAGTTACTCTATGATCTCAACGGACCCGGATAAAACCCTACCCGCAGTGCTTGTCGGCCCCATCCTTCGACGAGCGAGCCCGAAGCAGATCTGTCTACAGCTGGTCTCGAGCAGAATCGTCGAATATCGATTAGAACTGTACGGCCCCGACGGTTTGATCACTGAACTTGAACAGAAGCAGATTGAGTCTCTCAATTATCCTTTAGGCAGTCATTGTTGGCTGCACACTCTGATAATCAAGAGCGTGACCCGCGCTGCTACTATCAGCGCAGTGAACTACTGCCGGATAGTGAAGCGACCGAGGACCTGCAACGCAGCTTCTTCGAAGCCAAGCGCAAGCCAATATTCACGTCAGATTCGGCACGCAACCACCTGATAAGCCTTGCAGTCATACCCATACTGGGGTAATGAGATTCCAATTGAACCGGGTATTGTTGTGCTGGATACCCGTACCCAACGTTGGCGGTCGAAGCGCAGTCCGCAGAAACCCTCTGGACTGATGGATTGGGAGCAACTGGTCGACCTGCAACAGAGCCTGATAAATCGTAAACAGGTCATCCTGGTCTCAGCCGCACCCATTTTTGGTGTCAAACTTATCGAAGCGATACAACGTGTGTTCACTCTTATCGGTAAGCCACTGATGGTCGATGCGGAGAACTGGATGGCTCACCCCGGCTCCGCCAATGTCATTCTGAATATTTTCCGACACAGCCGCACGCCAGAGCAGTTTGTCGTGCTCTCTGGCGATGTGCACTACTCCTTTGTCTACGATATCAAGCTACGGTTTCGCAACGGCGGACCCAGAATCTATCAAATTACCAGCAGCGGTCTGCGTAATGCTTTCCCAGGGAAACTTCTGGCAATTCTCGATCGGCTCAATCGCTGGCTTTACGCCAGCTGGTCACCACTTAACTGGCTCACTAAGCGCCGTCTGATGCGCATCCGACCGCGCATCCCGAGCCAATTTCCTATCGGACGACGCCTGGTAAATTCCCCCGGCATTGGCTGGATAGAGTTTGACAAAGATGGTGTTCCGCAAAAGATTCAGCAGCTCGGCGCCAGCGGCGAGGACCACCAATTCAGCGCTTCGAGAGAGGACGAGCACTGGTCTTAGCATTTCAGATTGAGTTTAATAGACGGTCGGTCTAATATTATTCTTATGGATAATCTAACAGCCGAAAAGCCCCGTCGCGGCCGCCCAGCCAAGTCGCCTGAACAGCTTCGCGCGATGCGCAGCACACTGATTCGTCGCGGTATGGAGCTGCTGACCGAACGCGGTTATTCCGCCACTGGGATAGATGCGATTCTCAAACCCACTGGCGTTCCAAAAGGTTCGTTCTACTATTATTTCGAATCCAAAGATGCCTTCGTTGCCGAGGTCATTGACGCATATGCTGCGTTTTTCGCCAGCCTGCTTGATAAGCATCTATTGGACGCTCGCCACCCACCGCTCGAGCGTATTCTCAAGTTTGTTGAGGCTGCGGCGGCTGGCATGGCCCGTTACGAATTCCGCCGCGGCTGCCTACTAGGTAACTTGGGGCAGGAGGTTAGCACCCTCCCCGAACCCTTCCGCTTTCAGATCGAGACAGTTTTCGCTGATTGGGAGGCGCGCCTTGCTCAGTGTCTACAGGAAGCTCAGCAACTCGGCCAACTGTCTAATCACACGGCGCCGACAACACTTGCATACCTATTTTGGATCGGCTGGGAGGGTGCGGTTCTGCGAGCCAAGCTCGAACGAACCGATCGTCCTCTAAAACTCTTCGCTAGAGCGTTTTTGGCGAACTAAGTATTAAACACTCAACCCTAAGGGAGAACCCATGTTTAAAGGCATTTTGATCGACAAAGTGGATGGCACTTTAACCGCTGCAATAAGCGATATTGATGAAGCATCTCTGCCCGAGGGTGATGTCACCATTGCCGTTGAGTACTCCACGCTGAATTACAAAGATGCGCTTGCCATCAACAAAGGGGCGCCTGTTGTACGCTCCTTCCCGATGGTACCCGGTATCGATCTGGTTGGAACCGTATCTGACTCAGCAAACTCAGACTACAAACCCGGCGACAAAGTACTACTTAACGGCTGGGGCGTGGGTGAAGGTCACTGGGGCGGCCTAGCCGAAAAAGCTCGCCTCAAAGGCGAATGGCTGGTGCCACTACCCGAGGCGTTCGATGCTAAAACAGCCATGGCGATCGGCACTGCAGGATACACGGCCATGCTCTGTGTGATAGCTCTGGAGCGTCAGGGTGTAAAACCTGAAGATGGCGAGATTCTAGTAACCGGTGCTGCAGGCGGTGTCGGCAGTGTCGCTATCGCAGTACTAGCAAAGCTTGGCTATCAGGTAATTGCCTTAACAGGGCGTCCAGAGGAAAAGGAGTATCTGCAGTCTCTCGGCGCTGTCGATATTATCCCGCGTGAGGAGATGTCTGAGCCGGGGCGTCCACTAGCGCGTGAACGCTGGGCCGGCGTGGTCGATGTTGTTGGCTCGCACGTGCTGGCCAACGCCTGCGCCAGCACCAAATATGGCGGTACCGTAACAGCTTGTGGCTTAGCGGGTGGTATGGACCTGCCGTCAACCGTAGCGCCCTTCATCCTGCGAGGTGTTACGCTGGCAGGTATAGACTCAGTGATGGCACCGCGCGAGCTGCGCCTCGAGGCATGGAGACGTTTAGGAGAAGATCTGGATCCTGCAAAACTGGGCGCCATTGCTGAGGAGATTTCACTCACTGAAGCAATTGATGCCTCAGCCCGAATCTTGGACGGTAAGCTGCGTGGGCGCGTAGTCGTGAAAGTGAGCTAAAACCTAAGCTTCACCGGCTGAGCCATCGAAATACTGGATGCGCTCAGCCTCAGCTTTCAGTAGTTGCTCAAACTCACCCATGTTGATCGGCTTACTCAATACCGCATCAGCACCCGATTCGATCAACTTGTCGGTCTCTTCACCTACTACCGCAGCTGAGATACCAACTACCGGTCCGTCAAAACCGCGCTTGCGCAGCTCGGCAACAAAGTCATAACCATCCACGTTCGGCATAAAGATATCGGTGACAACCAAATTGAACGTACCGCTATCGAACTGCGCAAGTGCCAACTGACCATCTTCAGCAGCAACCACTGACGCCCCTTTCACAGTTAACATCTTCTGGGTCAACAGTCGCAACGTGGCATTATCTTCAGCAAATAGAATCCGCAGACCTTGCCAATTAATCTGCTCCGCTTCGGCCACCTCTGCGCTATCGTCAGCCTCTATCTGGTCAGCAGCCTGAGCGACAGGAGTCAACTCGAACTCCGCTACAAAGGTCGCTCCGCCACCGGGAGTATCCTCATATCGAATACTACCATTGAGCTTTTTCGCCAGCGTTTCACAAATGGACAGTCCAAGACCCATCCCTTGGGACTCATTATCTGCCCGATGGAACGGCTGAAAAAGCTGTCCCTTAAATGATTCTGGCACGCCCTTACCATTGTCTGCGAAGCTCAACATCACTCTGGTACTCAGATCATCAATCTCTCGCGTGCGAAGAGTAATTCGCAAAAAACTGGCGTCTGCATGGAAGCAAGCGTTTCGGATAAGATTGAGCGTGAGTTGACGAAGAAGTTGTGGATTTAAGCGGTACAGTCTTTCAGCACCCTCGTCGGCCGCTAGGGAGACCTCGAGCCGCGAATCCAGTGTCAGCGGCTGCAAAGCTAGGGTTGCTCGCTCCAGAATTGGGCGCAGCGCCATGAAGCTCTCTTGAGTTTTGTAGACCCGATCGGGACTCACAAGGATGCGTACGTCATCCAACACATCCAGCAGATGATCAGCCTGATCGGCCAATGTCTTCGCATGTTCCGAGGCCTGATCAAGCTCAAGCTCATCCAGCAGCATCTTTATATTCGCCGCAGGTGTGCGCAGTTCATGTCCTATTACCGCAAACATCTGCCGCTCTCGTTCAGCTCGGTTTTGTAACTGTCCGCGGACTTTCTCCATCTCATGTAAGGAGTCCTGAAGCTCCTGGCGCTGGGCCGCCAAACCTGTAATATCTTGAATTATTACTGTCTGAGTCGGTGGTGTTGAGTGCGCATCAACAGCAATAACCGAGTACCGTAACCAGACCTCAGAGCCGTTGTCAGCCAAGTAGGGAAACTCAACGACTTCACCGATACTCTCTAGAGCTACACTCAACAAAGCGTGGTACTGGGCAGGAATACGCAGCAGTCGCTGTTCACCACCGCAAAAATCAAACTTCTGCTGCGGATCCTGGTAGATCGGCACCAGAATGCCTGTTTCTGTCTCTTCCTTGTAGATCGATAACTTAGCGACTCTCGACGCAGCTTGAATCTGACTCAACGAGTTACGCTGTTCAAACTCCACCTCTTTATGCTCGGTCAGATCGACCAGTGTCAAATTAAGCCTAGAGCGGGCCTCAACGCTGGCAGTAAATCGTAGCCAGCGCTTTGCACCGTCTTGCGTTGTTACGGGATAGAGATTCTCGAAAGCCTGACGCTGTTCAAAGCGTAGCTGCAGATCATCCCGATACTCCAGATCAACGCAGTTGATCAGATCTAACAGACCTCCCGCAGGTTCGAGCCCTATAGCCTCTCGAGCCGCCGCGGCAGCAACGATCTGTAGCGAGTCGAGATCGATCTCAAACCGAGTGGCTCGCGCCGCCTTCAAAGCATCCTTTAGCCTACCGTCCGTCCGTTCTGCAAGCCTGCGCGCTTCGTGCTCTGGATCAATATCAACCAGAGAGATCGACAGGGAGTCATCTTGTAGTTTGTAGGCGTGGTAGCTGACCAATGTATAGCCATACACACTGTCACCGATACGCACCCGCCCACTGACAGAATCCCCCCCACGCAATGCTGATTCCGCGGCAGCTGCGGCGGCTTCTCGGTCATCAGGATGTACTCTCTGCAAGATCTCTACCAGCGTCGCATTGAATTCAGGTGTCGAGCGCCGTAACAAGGCTTGAGCCACATGATTGGCGACCCACCGACCCTGTTGCGGAAAATAGTGCAGATAACCAACGCCTGAAAGGTTGGCGGCATGGTCCAAGGCTATCCCCACCGCCGAGATCTGCTTATATCCGGAACGGTAGACCAACAGCAGCGCAAAAAGTGCAAAGCCCAGCAGCGCACTAATCAGCTCCAAATAGGTAGTGGTCGACCTGTTCTGTTCGGGTGAGTGGTTTATCAAAAAAAAGAGAAGCTCGACCACACAAAACAGTGCGGCTAGCAGCAGTGCCAAATCTAATAATCTCTTTCGCGATAAATTCTTAAACACAACGACTTCTTAGTGTTTGCATGGCTATGGACCGATTTTAATTTGTAGACTAACTTATCTAGGAATAATTCTCACGACTCTATTACTGGATTCATCTAGCAAGATTGACGCCAAATGTTGGGGCTTGAGCATCGAGGTTGGAGACAAGCTGCTGTAGGGTATGATGTACGCGGCTAAAATCGGGGCGCTCAATATCGGCCGCCCGATACCAAAGAGCGACATCACGACGCGGCCCGGGTTCGGTAGCGACATCTAATAGCTGCGACTCGGCAAGTTGCCCAGTGAGCAACGCTAACCGCGCCGGCATGCGAACTAAATAGTCCGTCGTTTTAAGTAGATGTAGAACGGTGAATATACTGCCAGTAAAAGCCATTTTAGCTGCTTGGGGACCGGCAAACTCGCCTTGGGCATCGAGAAAACCGGCCCGCGCACCTGCGGTAATCCATTGTTGCTGTTCCAGCTCCTGCGGTGATATCGGCCCCGCTCGTCCAATGAGTTTTGATTTGGCTCCCGCCAGCACCCCGGCCCGGTCGCGAAACAGTATTTCGCGTTGCAACTCCCCCTGAGGCACGGTGAGATGCGCTGGGGCCAGCAAAAAATCCAGCTCCCTCTCCTGCAGTAAGCGCATCTGTACGGACGCAGAACCGGTACGAAGGTGAAATACATGCTGTGACTCTTGCAGCAAAAGCTCAGCAAAATCTCGCGCTGTGGCAAACTCCCAGAGCGGATCGATACCAATCGCAAACTCACTTTGATAGCCCGAGTGAAACTGCCGAATGACCTCCTCACCCTGATCGGTATCGGCCAAAATCCGCTCACCGATTAGCGCCAAACGCGCACCAATTTCAGTGGGAACGACTCCGTATCGTGTGCGCTTCAGCACCGGCGCACCCACACGGGCCTCTAACTGCTGAATACCACGCGTCAAGGTCGGCTGAGTGACATAGAGCTGCTCAGCTGCACTACTAATCGAACCCTGCTTTACAACGATAGCTAACTGTTTCAATAGGTTAGGATTCATATATGCGTATTCTTTATATCTGAAAGAAAATATCTATTTTTCTTTATACCTAATCAGCATTAGAGTGTCCAAAAACAAGGAGACGACCATGCAATTTCATCTCAACGGTTACACCCCCGGTGACCCTCGCTATGCAGATCCTCAAGACGCAGTAGTTCCACCGCCGATTAAACGCTCACTGCCAGAAGAGGTAGACGTACTGATCGTGGGTTGCGGACCTGCAGGTTTGAACCTAGCTGCGCAGCTGTCCCAGTTCGGCGAGATAAAAACTGCAATAGTTGATATGAAGGATGACCGTCTACTTGTTGGTCAGGCTGATGGGATGGCCTGTCGTACCTTAGAGATGTTCCAAGCTTATGGCTTTGCGGATCAAATCATTCAAGAGGGGTACCAGGTTAATGAGGCCGCGTTCTGGAAACCCGATCCAAGCGACTCTTCAAAGATCGCTCGTGCTGACAAGGTCGCCGATGTCGAAGAGGATCTCTCGGAGATGCCGCACCTGATTATCAACCAGGCGCGAGTGCACGATCATTTCCTCGATGTAATGCGTAAAAGTCCGGGCAAAGTAGAGCCACACTACCAGCGTCGTCTACTCGATATTGAAGTCGATCCAGAGGGTGGCGAGTACCCAGTTACGGTACGCCTCGAGCGCGGTGTCAGCGTGGCGCAGTTCAACAAGGTAGTTGAGACCGTTAAAGCCAAATACGTTGTCGGTTGTGATGGGGCACGCTCTAGTGTGCGTACGGCGATTGGCAAGGAACTAGTAGGCGATCCTCTGAACCAGGCTTGGGGTGTGATGGATGTCCTGCTCAATACTGACTTCCCCGATGTACGCCTCAAAGCACTGATTCAGTCCGATAACGAAGGCAATATGCTGATCATCCCACGTGAGGGTGGTTACATGATTCGTATCTACGTCGAGCTGGACAAGCTCAAGGAGGACGAGCGTGTCGCGCGTGATCAGATGTCGCCTGAAATACTGATCGCAGCGGCTAACCGCATTATGAACCCCTACACACTTGATGTTAAAGAGGTTGCTTGGTGGAGCGTTTACGAGATTGGCCAGCGCATCACTACCGGCTTTGATGATTCGACTGAGGATCGCGCTGCGCGCGTATTCCTTGCTGGCGATGCCTGCCACACCCACAGCCCGAAAGCGGGCCAGGGCCTAAACACTTCAGTGATGGATACTTGGAACCTTGGCTGGAAGATGGCCCATGTCCTGACAGGTCGCGCGGATGAGTCGCTGCTTAAAACCTACTCAACAGAGCGTCATGAATACGGCAAGAAGCTAATCGACTTTGATAAAGAGTGGGCAGCGATGTTCAGTGCCAAGCCAAAGACTAAAGAGAATCCAAACGGCGTAGATCCGGAAGAGTTCAAACGCTACTTCCAACTCTTCGGTCGCTACACTGCGGGTGTCTCTATCCAATACCGCCCATCAATCATGACGAGCGAGGGCAAGCACCAGGATCTGGCTACTGGCCAAACGATTGGCATGCGTTTCCACTCAGCACCGGTCATTCGTCATGGCGATGCTAAGCCCGTACAACTCGGCCATTGCATCACAGCCAACGCCGCCTACCGTCTGTTCCTATTTGCTGGTCCAGAAGAGCCGATGAGCGACAGCTGCAGAGTTAAGGCTCTGTGCGAACGCTTGGCCACAGATCTAAAATCACCCATTAAACGCTATACACCGGCAGATGCTGATCCCGATTCAGTCATTGATGTGCGCGCGGTGTTCCAGCAGCACCACCAATCGTTCGAGACCACCTCGATGCATCCAGTGTTGGCGCCAGAGAAGGGCCGCTACGGGCTGCGTGATCACGAAAAGGCTTTCTGTGTCGACCATCTAACTGGACCTGATATCTATGATATGCGCGGCATCAGCCGTGAGGGCTGTATCATTATTGTGCGCCCAGATCAGTATGTAGCTGATGTGCTACCGCTGGAAGATTTTGACGGCTTGTGCCACTTCTTCGAACCGCTGTTGAAGGATGCGTAACAGTCCAAAATCGAGGCCACTTATCAGTTGAGCGGCCTGCTCATGATGAGTCAACTACCTCTCGGCTATGAAAAACGGTGGTTGGCTACCGTTTGCGCAATGTCTGCAGCTGTAACAGGCTTATGAAGGACATCAATGGCCCCTAGACTCTTAAGCCGCTGACGTGTATCAGGGTCGGTACTCCCAGTAACAATCAGGCTATCAAGCCTCTTTCCAATCAGGCGCAGCTCCCTGAGTAAGTCTAACCCGTCAAGGTTCGGCATATTCAGATCCGATACGAGAAGATCAAACTCTTGCTGTTCCAAAACTTCCAGTGCAACGGCGCCGTCCTCAACTTCAGCAACCACTGCGCCGAGGCTTTCGAGGTACTTTTCAAAAGCATTCGCTGGAACTGATCGTCGTCAGCTAATAAGATCCGCGCACCATTCAGTACTGACTCAACTTGTTCAGCTTTGGTAACGGCATCCGCATCTACTTGAGCCGGGCTGTGTTGGCGGCAGCTTAATCTTGAGCAAGCACCGCAGCATGTCCCAACTCCTCATTCTGCGCGAGAAGCTCGGCGTGGTAGACGCTGATCTCGTGAATCAACTCATCAGAGGACAGCTTTACGAAATCCTTGTCAGGTGTTTCGACCCCTGCACGCTCAATTCGTCGTCTTAGCTCTTCAAAACGGTTATTCACTGATTTGGGTCTCAATTATGGCGACGAACGAGCTCGTCTGCACTTTTGTCATCGAGTATGTCGGAACTACTATTATAGTCGACTAATCGAAAGTCTAGCCGCCTCATCGAACTGGGCGACCGCATCAAGCGTCATCGGATCGCAAAGTAGATCATCAAGGAGCGGGCCAGGCAGGGTAAAGCAGCGGTGACCATTTGCCAGCAAGTGATCAAACTGCCCGATATTTCGCAAACTTGCCACCAGAATGTTGGTTTTCTGGCAGCTCGTTCTAAGTCCGGTAAAAATTGCGTCTGCATCTCGATCAGACTCGATCAAGCGGGCGTAGTAGGGTGCGGCGTAGCGTACACCGAGGCGCTCAGCAATCGCCCCCATACGAACAGAGTAGACACCGGTTAGCGTGGTACGTTCAGGCACTCCGAGGGTTTTCACTAGGGAAAAACCCGCCTCAGTGGCAGGAATTTTAACGATTGTCTGCTCTGAAAGCTCTAGGATCTGTTCGGCTGCGCCGTGCCAATCATCACCAAACACCTGTAGTTGGATATGTTCAAAACCCAGATCAAGCGCCTCATCAACCAGAGCGCGGTAGCGGACAAAGCTAACATCTAACCCAGCGCGCTGAATCAACAATGGGTTAGTGGTGATAGCCGAAAAAAGCCCCGTGATTGATACTCTCTTCCAATCTTCACGCTTCGCACTATCTAATAGCCATTCCATCGGGGTAAAATCCGCCTCATCCAAAACTTTAGTATAAGACTTCACCGTCTAATTCATAGCGATTACTTTGCGTAGGTACTTAGGGAGTAATGATGTTTCTTGCTTGTGGCGATGCCCTTTATGATGTTTTTCCTGGTGACTCAGCCTCTTCCGGGCAGATCACACTCAACGCGACTGTGGGAGGTTCACCGCTCAATGTCGCGATCGGCATGGCGCGCCTCGGTTTAGAGACCGGCTACCTTACAGCAAACTCCAAAGATGCATTGGGCCAGAAACTGGCTAAACATCTCGAGTCCAACGGCGTCTCGACTCAATTTCTTGCGCCCAGCGATCTCAACACGTCACTGGCAATGATTGCGTTGAACGAACAGGGCCATCCAAGCTACTCCTTCTACCTAGAGGGCTGTGCCGATGTATCACTCAGCCAAGAGCAGTGCCCAGAACCGTCGCAGTTCAGAGCGATCTCGCTAGGATCTTACAGCACTGTGGTAGAGCCTTGTGCAACCACACTGGCTTGGTTTGCGAATGAAGCACAAGAGAGCGCTCTGATCGCCTACGATCCAAATATTCGCCCATCTATTCAGCCGGATCGTGCAGTTTGGCAAGCAACCGTCGAAAAGCTCGGATCTATTGCCCATGTTATGAAACTGTCTGATGAGGATATCGCCTTCTTGGCTCCGGACAGCAGCATCGCAGCGTACGCTCAGAGCTGCCTGGAGCTAGGCCCACGCTGGGTTTTTGTGACTCAAGGTGGTGAAGGTTCTCAGGTGTTTGGTCAGAACGGCGAACACTTCAGTGTGGCTGCGCCTAAGATTGATGTTAAAGATACCGTGGGTGCCGGTGATACCTTCCAAGCGGCGATGATCTTCGAGATCTTTGAGCAGGGTGGCCCCGCCATGTTGGATACGCTAGATGCCGAGCGTGTCTGTCGTTTTGCCTCACACGCGGCTGCCCTCACCTGCGAACGCGTAGGAGCCGACCTTCCGACTCGCTCAGCGATTGCAGAGCGCTGGAGCCTCTAATGAAGTTCGTCGCCGCTCTTCTGGCGAGTGTGCTACTCAGCGTTTCTGCGAAGGCAGAGATGCCAGAGCCCTACAGCTTTATCAGCGGTGACGACCTTTACGATGCCCTGTCACAAGAGTCGATGGTGCTGCAGGGATACACCCTCGGCGTTGTTGACGCGCTCAAGCACTCAACTGATCCCCGCGAGTGTTTTGCGATTCCACTACGACCTGATGCCGATCAGGTAATCTACGCTAGCTTTCTCAACTTTTGGCGAGATCAAGCGAAGCGCCCCGCAAATGCCGTCGACGCGATCACAATGATGATGCGGTCTGAGTTTTCATGCGAAACTAAATAAACCGTTAGCTTTCTGACCAAAACTGATTGGTCTGACCATAAGTACTACAAACTGCATACACATATACAATATAGATATATTGTTATTCTATTAGTCCCATATTCGAAGGTCGAATATTCATATATGTCATATGATTTATGCTCAGTATGTGTAATCAGTCTAGGTTTTTATACCATTTCGCTTTGCGATTGACGGCTCACCCCTCTAGCATAGAGGCGATCAAAATGGAGAGAGCTAATGTTGGTACGATTTATGTCTGTCTTGCTCGCTACCTTTGCGCTGATGAGCGGGTTTGTTGGTAGCAGTGCGTTTGCAGCAGAGGACGCTGAGAAGAAATCGATTTACTGTGATGATGGTTCACTCTGTGTACCAGATGGAGAACCGGAGCCGGAGTGTGACTAATCTGTAGTCAGTCACTAGGTAACGTCACGTAAACACCGCAACACTCAAAAATAAAAGAAACACTGAGGGAACAAACTATGATCCGTAAATCACTGATGGTTGGCCTAATCGGCATTGCTGCATCTGGCTTTGCCACTCTAGCATCTGCCGAAGATAAGCCAGTTGGCATCACTGGCAGCCTTATGAGCGTTGAAGTAATGCACAACGGCGCAGCGGTTACTATCGAGCGCAACGCTGACAACAAAAATACTGTTAACCCATCTTTTGCTCTGACTTCACGTCCTTGCCCACCGTTTTGTATCCAGCCTATGAAACTAGCTCCAGGCGTTGAGACAATCGGTGAAGTAGAGATGGTTGACTACCTTGATCGTATGTCTAGCGGCGACGACTCAATTCTGGTTATCGACTCACGTACTCCAGATTGGGCTGAACGCGGTATGATTCCAGGCGCAGTTAACATTCCATGGACTGCACTGAACACAGCGAAAGGTGCTGACCCAATCTCTATCGGTGATATCTTCACTGAACAGTTCGGTGCAGAAGAGTTTGACGGCCTGTGGAAGTTTGGCAGCGCTAAAACTCTGGTTATGTACTGTAACGGTATGTGGTGTGGCCAGTCGCCAACTAACATCAAAGCGCTACTCGACTTCGGCTACCCAGCTGAGAAGATCAAGTGGTACCGTGGCGGTATGCAGAACTGGGAAAACCTGGGTCTGACTACAGTTAAGCCATAAGCTGAGGATTAGCTCAGTCAAAATAGAAAGCAGTGCCCTCAAAAGCACTGCTTTTTTATTCGCACTTTGTAGAGACGATAACAATAAGAGAGCCCGACCATGAAAAAACTACTTACTATTGCAGCTTGTGCACTTATCTTGAGCGGCTGCCAAGCTACGGCAGAAAAAGCGGCAGCACCTGCGGGTAAACCAGTCGGCGTTACAAGCAGCCTGATGAGTGTTGATGTGATGCACAACGGTGCGTCGGTCACGATTTCCCGTAACGCTGACAACAAAAACACCGTTAACCCTAGCTTCGCACTGACTTCCCGTCCCTGCCCGCCATTCTGTATTCAGCCGATGAAACTGTCTGAAGGAGTGGAGACCATCGGTGAGACTGAGATGCTAGCCTACCTAGAGAAGATGACAGCCGGTGACGACTCCATTCTCGTTATCGACTCACGTACCCCAGATTGGGCGGAGCGTGGGATGATTCCGGGTGCCGTCAATATCCCTTGGACTGCACTGAACACAGCAAAAGGGGCTGACCCAATCTCTATCGGTGATATCTTCACTGAACAGTTCGGTGCAGAAGAGTTTGACGGCCTGTGGAAGTTTGGCGGCGCTAAAACTTTGGTTATGTACTGTAACGGTATGTGGTGTGGCCAGTCGCCAACTAACATCAAGGCGCTGCTCGACTTCGGCTACCCAGCTGACAAGATCAAGTGGTACCGTGGCGGCATGCAGGATTGGGAGAACCTCGGCCTGACGACGGTTAAGCCTTAATCGGCCACCATCGACAAAGCGGCACCTTCGGGTGCCGTTTTTTGTTGATCAGAAAACCTCTCTCTGCGTATCTTTACAGCATGGATAATCTTATTGAAATTGAATCTAGTATTCGACTCGGAGCCTTCCTATCAATCTTTGTAGTGATGGCTTTGTGGGAAATTCTGGCTCCGAGACGCGAGTTGAGCATCGCTAAAGGCAGACGCTGGCTCAATAATCTCGGCCTTGTTGTCGTTAATACGCTGGTTATTCGCTTCATCTTCCCAGCGGCCGCCGTCGGCACAGCCCTGTGGGCTGAGAGCAACTCGATAGGTCTGATTCACTGGTTTGAAATAGGGCAGCTTTGGTGGGTGGTACTGGCATCTATCGTACTGCTAGACCTGTTTATCTGGTACCAGCACCTGCTGTTCCATAAGATTCCTATCCTCTGGCGGCTGCACCGTGTGCACCATGCCGACCTAGATTTTGATCTGACAACGGGACTTAGATTTCACCCCATCGAGGTATTGCTCTCGATGTTTATCAAAGCTGCATTGATTCTACTGTTCGGTTTTCCAGCGATTGCTGTACTGCTCTTCGAGATCATCCTGAATGGCTGCGCGATGATCACACACTCTAACGTTCGCCTGCCAAACAGGCTCGATGGCGTTATCAGAAGGCTGTTTGTAACCCCAGATATGCACCGTGTACACCACTCGTGGCGCATGGAGGAGGCAAATTCCAACTACGGCTTTAATTTGGCGATCTGGGATAAGCTCTTCGGCACCTACAGAGCTGACTCGGTCGACGGCCAGTTGGGCATCACCTTCGGAATCAGCCGTACACCTAACCCTCGTGCGGTGCCGCTAGGGAAGCTGTTAACCCTCCCTTTCCGTTCAGGACTTTAAACGACGATTGAACCACCAGCTTGTGAACTTAAGCAGACGCTCGGGCTGGTGTGCGCGTTTCCAGTTGCCCGCGACGTATTTACTCGCTTCGTTCATCGTTGGATAGGCATGCACCACGCTGAGGAGTTTGTTCAGGCCGAGTTTGTGGCGCATCGCGACACAGAAGATACCCAAGAGATCACCTGCCTCGGGTGCGGTAATCGTTACACCTAGGATCTTGTCCGACCCAGTCGACGTCAAAACTTCAATATAACCGCGCGCCTCCCCCTCGGCGATAGCGCGATCGAGCTCCTCAAGGTCGAATCGTGTCACTTCATATCCAATGTTACGCTGTTTGGCCTCATCAACCGTCAACCCGACAGCAGCGACCTGCGGATCGCTAAAAGTGACACGCGGTATCAGCGAATAGTCGACCTTAAAGCTCTTAAACTTGCCAAACAACGCGTTGACGCTTGCGTACCAAGCTTGATGCGCAGCTGCATGAGTAAATTGATGAGGCCCAGCCAGGTCGCCGACGGCGTAGATATGCGGAAAGTGCGTCTGCAGATACTCATTCAAGCGCACCTCTGAGGTATCGACGTCCAGCGCCTCAAGCCCCAACCCCGCCATGCTGGCCTCGCGCCCCAATGCGAACAGCACACGATCGACTGTCACCTCACAGACACCCCCAGAATGCTGGATACTGAGCACTGCCTGTTCAGTTGAGCTAGCCTCGCTGACCTGCGCGTTAAACAGCATCTCAACCCCTTCAGCCTGAAGCTGAGTTTGAACCAGTTGGGCCGCTTCAGTCGGCTCTCGTTTTAGGATCCGTTCGGAACGCACCACCAACGTTATTCTGACGCCCAAACGATTAAGCGCCTGCGCTAGCTCAATGGCTACAGGGCCCGAACCCAAAATAGCCAAATGCTCGGGTGCAGTATCGAGTGAACTCAAGTAGTCCCATAAGGAGTCGCTAGTGAGCGTCAACGCATCCGACAATCCTTGAATCTGCAGCTGCCTCGGTTTAGCACCGGTGGCCACGACAATATTTTCAGCGGTTAGTCGGCTCAGCTTGCCCTGCTGCTCTATCTCTAGCGTCCAAGGGTCAACAAATCGCGCCCAACCCTGCACACAGTCCACGCCGAGCCCGGTATAACGCTCAACGCTATCATGCGGTTCAACCTCAGCAATCACCTGCCGTACTTGCCGCATTACCGCCGGAAAATCGACCTCTGCCGTGCCGTTAACACCAAACTTGTTAGCGGTCTCAATGGTTCGAACCACAGCGCCCGCCCGAATCAGCGCCTTACTCGGCACACAGCCGCGGTTAAGACAGTCGCCCCCCATCTCGGCCCCTTCAATGAGAGTCACCCGGGCTTTTACCGCTGCCGCGATATAGGCACTGACTAAACCGCCAGCACCGGCACCAATCACCGCCATATTGGTATCGAACTTGGCTGGACGTTTGAAGCCTTGGTAAACCCGACGCCTATCCATCCAACCAAGCAGCCACTTGGAGACCCAGGGCAGTAGCGCGATAAGCGCGAAAGCAACAAACATCTCCACAGAGAGAATTCCGGCAGGGCTCTCGAGTTCCGCCAGCGAGCTACCTGCATTCACGTAGACCAGCGTTCCGGGCAACATGCCAAGCTGACTTATCCAATAGAACTTCAGCGTTGGAATACGGGTCAGACCCATCAGCAAATTGATCAAAAAGAACGGAAAGAGCGGCACTAGCCTCAGTGAAAAGAGGTAGCGCGCACCCTCGCGCTCCATCGCCGCATTGATTTTGCTGAATGTCGAACCGAAACGTTTTTCAAGGTAGGCACGTAGCAGGTAACGTGCCACTAGGAACGCTAAGGTCGCGCCCAGAGTTGAGGCGAAGGAGACGATCAGGGTACCCCAGCCTAGACCGAAAATAGCGCCAGTCAGCAAGGTCAGCGGTACCGCACCGGGAATCGATAAAGCCGTCACGGCCGTGTAGATCCCGAACAACAGCAACCCGACAAAGAGCGGCGCCGCAGCAGCTTCTGCGCGAGCATTATCGAGTTGCCCGCGCACAGCGTCGAAATTCAGATAACTGGTCAAGTCAAAGTGATAGGCGGCGCCTAAAGCGGACACAAACAGTACAATCAGAATCTTTTTCATATCAGCTTAGCGCCTCCATACCTGCTTTCAGTCGCATTGCAGTGGTAATTAGACAGAGCACCGCAAAGAGCGTACCCAAGGTTGGAAAGAGACCAGGAAAGAGGCAGCAGATCAGGAAGAGCGCTATCGTCTCGGTCGCTTCGGTTAGCCCGCCAAGATAGTAAAAACCTTTACGAGGAAACTCGAGACTGCTCAGCTTGCGCCGCTCGGCAAAGATCGCAAACGCCAAAAAACTGCTGGCAGTACCGATAAAACTAAATAGCAGCAGCGCCGCTGTAGTAGCGTTCTGCTCCGGATTTTGTAGTGCAAACCCCAGCGGTATTGAGGCGTAGAAGATAAAATCGAGCAGAATGTCGAGGAACGCACCGGTATCGGTTGGCCCTTGCCTACGCGCTAACGCTCCATCAACCCCATCTGCAACTCGGTTGGCGAGTATTGCTATGATCGCCAATAACTCTGCTCCCAGCGCCAAAAAAGGCAGCGCCAGCAGGCCAAGCGCAAAACCGGCCCAGGTTACCTGATCCGCTTTGAATCCCCGTTCATCAAGTGCTTCGGCCAGATCTTCGATCCAAGCCCGGCTCGCTTCTAGCACACGCGCATCAAACATCGACTGTTTCTCCGTTTAATCTCAACACCCGGCTGCACTGCTGCAGATCGTCGCGATCGTGACTCACCACCAACGCTGGAATTTGCCGTTCCCTAATCTGATCAAACACCCAAGCTCTGAACTCTGCTCGAAGCTCAGGATCTAGGCTCGAAAAGGGCTCATCCAACAGCAGCGCTTTCGGCTCGGCTGCCAGTGCCCGCAACAGTGCCACCCGCGCCTGTTGCCCGCCCGACAAGGTTGCCGGGTCGCGCTGTTCAAAACCATTGAGCCCCGCTTGCTGTAAAAGCTGAGCGATCTTTTGTGCTCGGTCTGACGATGGTGGCATCGCAAACTGCAGATTTCCCGCTACGCTGAGATGTGGAAATAGCGTCGCCTGCTGTAACAGTAATCCGATCTGCCGCTCATCTGTGGGCAATTGATGAATCCTGCGGCCATCCAGGGATAATTCACCCCTAGCACTCAGCCCCTCAGGTACGGCGCCCAGCATCCAGCGCAACAGCACTGACTTTCCACTGCCGGAGGCAGCCTGCAGCCCTAGAATTTCTCCGCGCTCGATCTGAAACGTCAGGGGACCGAACAACTTGCGTTCAGGCGTCTCTATCTCGACCCGGCTCAACTCCAACATCAGTGCATCGCCCTCCGTTTGGCATAGACAATCTGAGGCAACCTTTGTGCCAGGATGTAGGCAAGCAGGGCCACCGCCAACAGCGCCATCGCTTGAGCACCAAGTAGACGCTTATCACCGCCGGCAAAGCGGCTCAGAGTCTCCGTGGTGAGTGTTTCCACCCTTCCTGCCCCAATAAAGATCGTTGGCAGGTACTGTGCCAGACTAACACTAAACCCAAGCGCAAAGGCCGCACAGATCGGACGTAGCAACAGCGGTAGCTTAACCCGCATGAACAAGTCGGTTTGATTCAGGCCAAGTGTGCGAGCCGTCAGTAACTGCTCATGGGGCAGCGCGAGATAAGCAGGTTTTAGAACCAGATAAACATAGGGTAGCACCCACAGCAGATGTGCCAAAAGCACGGCTGACCAGCTAGGGGGCATACCCACAAAGAGACTGATCTGGTATTGCCCCACCACCAACGGCAGCACTGGAAGGAAGAGTGGAAGCAATATCCAACCCGTCTGTTTGATACCCGCTTCTAACACCAGCAACACCAGCGCTATTGCCAGTAGTGCAGAGACGAGGCCGAGGCTGAGGGTGTTCAATAGCGGCTCAACGGCTAGGCTCTGCCAGGCGTTCAGACTCCAACGTCCCGGCAATAGCGCTGGATAGAACCAGCTGTGGGTAAACGACCAGAGAAGAATTAATAGCCCCAATACCAGATGCAGCATAAGGAGCAGCCGCTTCGCAGGCAGACCGATGCGTAGTCGCCCGACACGGCGCCTTCCCGAGGGCACTATGCCGCTGAATACCCGAGGTAGCTGCCAAATCGTCAGTGATAGCGCCAGCATCAGTACCATTAACAAGAGCGTCAACGCCATGCCGAGGTCACGCTGCTCCACCATCGGATCGAGCATCCAGTTCCAGGCCAAAACGGCAAGCGTAGGTGGATGAGTGGGCCCTAACACCCAAGCCATCTCAACCGATGATAAGCTGTAAGCCGCGACAGCGAGTAGCGGCCATCGCAGTTTGGGCAGCAGCTGTGGTACGAGGATCTGTCTGACTATTTGCCCGCGCTGGTATCCTTGGCACTGGGCGACCAAGAATTGATCTGCCAAGCTGCTCTGTTGCAGCTGCGCCCAGATCATCCAGCAGAGGAACCAGCTCTCTTTAATGCCTAACGCCACAGCCAAACTCAGTCCATAGCCATCTTGCACCCAGATACCGACATCCATTGGGGCGACGAGACGTTCTAGCCACCCCTTAGGGCTCAGTAGCAGGTACAGGCCAACAGCAAAGGCTAAGTGCGGTACGGCTAATAGCAGCGGCAACTGACGGGCGAATCGTTGATAAGCGTGGGTAAAGACGAGAGCGCCCATCAACAGGTAGCTGAGCCCTAGCGCAACCGCCAAGCTTGCGAGTGTCGAGACCAGAGTTGCTGCGAGCGCCGGCCCAAACTCAGTCGCCTTGAACAACTCTGCCCACAAGTAGAGGAGCTCAAGTTCCCAAAACGGAGCGAAGAGCGTTATGACCGGGAGATAGAGCGTAAGAGAGATCAGTAGCGCGGCAACACCGAGTAGCCTGATACTCAACTACCCGCTCCATAACGCACAAGCCAGGCTTTTTCGAGCGGCTCTACCCAGCTTGCATGCGGCTCTGCTATCCATGGAGTCTTAGCTGGTAGTGCAGCTGGATCGCGCTCTTTCAGCTGCCTAGCACTCGGCCCTGAGACCTTACTCGAATCCAGCACACTCGGGTCGCCCCATACATCCAGATCGGCCTTGCGCAGTTGCGCTTCAGGTGAGAGCAGGAAGTTGGCGAACACCTGCGCGCCGGCTTTCGATTTTGAGTTACCGGGAATCGCTACGAAGTGAATATTGCCGAGCATTCCGCGCTCAAACCCAAAGCTGCGCACACCCTCAGGTAAGGTTCCCGAGCGCACTAAATTAGCGGCATCATTTGGGTTAAAGCTGAGCGACGTTAGCAACTCACCGTCGGCAAACAAACTGTGCATTTGAGCAATACCCTGAGGAAAAGCTTGAGCTTCACGCCAGAGCAGCGGATGCAGCTGATCCAGATAACTCCATAGCGGTGCGGTCACGCGCTCGAACTCAGCATCAGTCACTGGCTGGTAGAGCGCACTGTCTTCGTCCGAGAGATCAAGCAACAGCTGCTTCAGGAAACTGGTTGCATGAAAATCAGGGACGCGAGGATAGGCCAGTGTGCCGGGTTGCTTTTTAGCCAGCGCCAGCAGTTCCTTTGCATCCGCGGGAGGCGTCTCCAATCGATCCGGATGATAGATCAGCGTTAGCTGCGCGCCGCCCCAAGGACTCTCTTGCCCCTCAGTGGGAATCGAGAAATCCGTGGTCACAGGCAAGCTGTAATCAACTAGAGCGGCATTGGGTAGATCTTGTGCCCAGGATTCAGCCAGCAACCCTTCCTGCTTCAGGCGGCGGAAGTTCTCGCCGTTCACCCACATTAGATCGACGCTACCTTCGTTTGTGTTACCCGCCTTAAACTCTGTGGCGATCCGGGTAACGACTGCTGCTGCGTCCGTAATTTTGACTAACTCGACCTGTACGCCGGACTCTTCGGCAACACGTCCTGCGGCCCATTCAATGTAGTTGTTGATAACATCACTACCGCCCCAGGCATTGAAATAGACTGTCTGCCCGCGCGCTTCGCTCTCTACAGCATTCCAATCTTGTGCATGAGTGATTGAAGCAAAGGGTAAAGCCAGCAGAAGTGCCGGCAGAAGGGGTCGTTTTGACATGTTCATAAATTCCTTAGCGGGTCTAGTTATTGTTTTGTCGTCGAGCGCGCTGAATCCTTACACACTCTCTATCAAACTATCTATCAAACTATCTATCGAGCTATATCAAAACTACGTACAAACTTCGATGGTCAGACCAAATTGCACCATAAAAGAACCCCTAGAATGATGATCCCGGCGCTTTTAAAAAGGCGATCTCCTCTTCAGTCGACTTGCGTCCCAAGATCTCATTGCGGTGCGGATATCGCCCGAAGCGATCGACTATAGCCTTGTGTTTGTACTCAAACTCCAAGTTGTACTCCAACCCTGGCTGATCAAACAGTACAACAGCCTGCTCGTGTATAGCTTGCGATTCCGAGTGCATAAAGGGCATATAAAGGAATGCCCGCTCCTGGACATCTAACCGCTGATCGGCACCCGCACCAATCGCCTCTTGCGCCAGCACTAGAGCAACAGGGTCGGCACTAAACGACTCAGGTTTGTCGCGGAAAATATTACGCGAGAACTGATCGATTAGGATTATCTCAGCTAAGCGCCCCTGAGGCGCGACTCGCCAGGAGAACAGCTCACCCGCGCGCGCTTGCTCAACTAGCAAAGAGAAACGCGCCTCGATCATCGCGTCCAAATCTCGGTCTTTTACGAACCACTGCTTAGGCTCGAGTTCGTTGAACCAGAACTCCAATACGTCGTTATCCACACTCGCCTCCTATTACCATTCAGCTTTGAGTGTAGACGCCAAGTCATTATCATGTGTGCACTCTCTTTTTATTCGGAACGTCCCCATGAACATTAAACTCGGCCTGATCGGCAACTCTATCTCTCAGTCGCGCGCGCCTTTCCTACACCGCATGCTAGGCGATATCTACGGGGTGGATGTTACCTACAACCTCAACGATCCGGGCGAGAATAGCCGTGAGGCGTTTGAGGGAATGTTGCAGACGCTCAAAGATGAGGGTTACACCGGCTGTAACGTCACATTCCCATTTAAGGCGCTAGCGGTGGAGTATGTGGATGAGCCTGACCAGGCGGTAGTCGAGGTCGGCGCCACCAATTCACTCTACTTGGCAGACGGGAAAGTGCGCGCGACCAACACCGACTACACCGGATTTATTCGCGGCTACAAAGCGCGCCGCGGCGATAAACCCGCCGGCGAAGTCTTGATGCTGGGCGCGGGTGGTGTAGGCCGTGCAGTCGCATTCGGTCTGTTCCACTGCGGCACTACCAAACTACGAATCTTTGACCTGAATACAAAAGGCGCCAAAGCGCTCGCGGATGCGGTGAACGCCAAGGGCTACACGGCGGAAGTTATTAGCGCAGATGAGATTGAAGCAGCAGCGAGGCAGGCCGATGGCCTAGTGAACTGCACTCCGGTTGGCCACTACGCAACCCCTGGCATCCCATTGGATCCAAGTCTGTTTGGCGGGCAGCAGTGGGCATTTGATGCGGTCTATGTACCTCTGGAGACTGAGTTCCTAAAAGCCGCGCATGCGGCTGGGCTGGATCTGGTAAGCGGCTTTGATCTGTTCTTCTATCAAGGCATCGACGCTTTCCAGACCTTCGCCAATATTGAAGCGGATGCCAGTCAGGCGCTGGGCCGCTTCATCGAAGAGTTCGAGCTTAAGAGTGAGATCTTAAAGCTGAGCTGAGCTCAAATTATCCATCACATCCCAGCAGGCCCCGAGGGTATGGTAATCCACCTTGCCCATCGGGGACTTCTCATCTGATATCTTTGAACCATCACGCCCGACTACACGGAACCAGGCACCGTACTGGTGATCAACCAAATTGTCCCAGCTGTACTGCCAGATACGGTTGTACCAATCCAGATACTGCTCTTCACCCGTTACCTTATAGAGGCGATAAGCCGCAGCGATTGATTCAGCCTGCACCCAGAAGTACTTCTGCGCATCAGCAAATTCACCGGTGGGCGCAAAGCCGTAAACTAGACCGCCAAACTCGCTGTCCCACCCCTTCTCTACCGCGTCATCAAAGAGTGCCTTTGCGCGCTCAACATACCAGCTATCTGGTTTCAGCGCGTTAAGCTGTAGCAGAAGTTTGGCCCACTCATTCTGATGCCCCGGTTGGAAACCCCAGGGTTTGAATAGGTCGTCGGGTTTGTCGATGTTGTACTGCCAGTCGGGATTCCAATCCGCGTCATAGTGCTCCCAGATCAATCCGCCTGAGACGCCGGCAAGCTCGCCAGCAAAACGGCGCGCGAGTGAGTTTGCGCGATCGAAGTAGATCGGATCTTGCGTTGCTCGGTACGCCGCAATGTAAGCTTCGCACAGGTGCATATTGGCATTCTGCCCGCGATAAGGGTCGAGTGTCTGCAAGTCAGCACTGCGCTCATCAGCATAGGCACGGTGCTCGGGCTCGTAAAACTGCTCGTCCAACAATTGATGGACGGCCGCGATCGCCGCAGTACCATCGGTCAGCCCTGCTAGGTGTGCGTGCGAATAAGCCAGAATCACAAAAGCCTGGCCGTACGCCATGGCAGTGTTATCCAGCTCATCACCGTGCATCCAGCCAAAATGGCCAGTAGCGTCCACTCGATGGTGTGTCTCCAGGTACTTAAGACCCATGCGCGCCCAGTCCGCATAGTGCTCACCATAGCCGCGGCGGTAGGCCTCGGCATAGTTGAAAACGAAACGCGTAGACGAAACAAGGTGGCGATTCACCGGGTCGTAAACAGAACCGTCGTCGCGAAAGTTTTGAAAGAAACCGCCCTTAGGGTCACGCACAACCGGCTCGTAGAAAGCCAAGACAGACTCGGTGTGTGTTTGCAGAAACTCGCGCGTATCAAACTGCATATCAAACTCCCGCATAGTCTACGCTCACCTTATTGCCGCTCTTAGCGGACTCTAGTACAGCCAAGGCGACGGCCAGCGAGCGCGTACCGGCAATGCCATCACAGGCTGGTGCTCTACCCTCGTTGATGGCCGCTATAAAGTCAGCTACACCGGCTTGGTAGAGGTTATGTGGGCTCACGGGTAGCTCCTCTCGCTCACCATCTCGCTGTAGATAGACCTTACCGACCGGCTGCTGACTCATCACCGACTCACCGAACAGGGAGCCTTCACTGCCGTGGATCTCGATACCGTGGCCAGCATGTGGCGTGGCGAAGCTCTCGTGTGTGTAAGCCAGCACTCCACTGGGGTAGCGCCAAACACTCATCGCTTCATCTTCGACGAGATCTCCGAAGAGCTTATGATCGGTCATCGAAACCACCTCTTGTGGGTATTCGCCCAGCAGGTACGCGAGGATATCGCAGTTGTGGACGGTGATATCAAGAACAACCCCGCCTCCGGCAGCCGGGTTATCGATGCGCCAGCCCTGCAAATGTGGGGGTAGGTAAACAGCATGGAAGACACGCGCAGAGCGCACTTCGCCTATCTTGCCTGCTTCTATTGCTGCACGTATCGCCTGATGAGTCGCTGCCCAACGCAGGTGATGGTTGGTCGCAAAGCGCACATTGTTTTCATCACAGACCTTGATCATCGCTTTAGCATCATCAAGGCTTATCGCTAAGGGCTTCTCGCACAGCACATGGATACCACGACTAGCCGCGGCCTCTAACTGTGCACGGTGCTTATCATTGACTGACGAGATATAGATCGCGTCAGGTTTCTGATCCAACAGCGCTGCGAGGTCGGTGGTTGAGTATGCTATCCCGTGTTTTTGCGCATAGTCAGCGCCGTGCTCGGCGCTACCAGACTGAACGCCAATAATCTCTCCGCCATTGGCGCGAATCGCATCGATCATCCACTCCGCCGCAATTGTACTGGCTCCTACTAAACCCCATCGCATAACCATGCCCTCAACTCTTTGGTGAATTTTTGTTCAAATTTTATCTAAAACCGGGTTGCTAAATCTTCTATCAATCGGTTAATGTAACACAATGTAAACGTTTACATTTTGAAAATCTAGATCAACAACAGTAATTACCAAATTAGATGACAAAAGCGACCATAAAAGATGTAGCTCAATTAGCTGGCGTGTCAGTCGCAACCGTATCGCGCGTACTTAATGGTCAGCGAGACAAGGTCAAAGCCAAAACCTGTGACCTAGTCGACAACGCGTGCGATGAGCTGGGTTTCAAACTCGATCGTGCTGCTCGCCGTCTAAAGACCGGTGAAACCCGAGTCATTGGCCTTATCCTTAATCGAACCGATCCATCGGATAGCTTTGCGCGCCAACTATTGCTCGGCCTGACGGACCGCATGTCACAGGATGATTACCACCTTGTCGTGATACCCGAGCATGAGATCTCACCACTCGGTTCCATTGAGTACCTCAAACGCTACAACGCTTGTGACGGTGTCGTGTTGACCCATACAGCGCCAAAAGATCCCCGCGTCAGCTGGCTACACACCGAAGGTTTCCCCTTTGTAACCCACGGCCGTACTCTGCTCGATTTTGAGCATGACTACGTCGACTTCGATAACGACGCCTTTGTTCAGCGCGCTGTAGCAGACCTTGCTCAACGAGGCGCACACAAACTAGGCATCATTCTACCAAGCGCGAATACCACCTATGAGTTCATTACGCGCCGCGCCTTCAATAACGCCTGCAGTGCGTTTGGAATCCAAGGCGAGGTGATCAGCGATATCAATAACGAATCGCCGGCCGAAGCCCTGGTCAGCTGGGCAAAAGAGCGACAGCAAGTGTATGACGGCTTAGTGCTGCTCTCTGATGCAATTCTGCCGGCACTATTTGAGGGCCGACATCAGAATCCCACCAATCCACGACCAGAATACGTTGTTAAAGCACTGAGCCAGCCGCTTGGCTACCAGCTCAAAGACGGCATCCGCTTGATTGCCGAAGATCTCTACACGGCTGGAGAGCAGCTTGCAGAGACGCTGATTACTCGTCTACGTGCGCCCACCCGCGAACCAATCCAGACCCTAATCCCTGTGGCCTATCCCCTAGACTGAGGACCCGAAAATGTTAGACCCAAACAACATCGAACAGCAGATCATCGACTCCAAGCGGACACTACGTGAGCGCATGCCGGACTTTGAGCAGCGCCTGGAGCAAGAGACAGCGCGTCTTAAAGCTGAAATCGCTGCGGTAAAACAGGAGATGGCTGAGGGGCATGCTGTGGTGGATATTGATTTTGCTGACATACAGGCTGGGAAGATAAGCCAGGCAACCATCGATAAGATTCACCGACGTGGTGTTATCGTTGTACGTAAGGTTTTCGATCAGGCGCAGGTAAATGCCTGGAACGACAATCTGATGCGCTACGTTGCCGACAACAACTACTTCGACAAGCAGAAAGAGAAGGCGGGGTTGGATAACTACTTTGGTGCGCTGGCATCAAGCAAACCGCAGATCTTCGGCCTCTACTGGTCGCAACCGCAGATGCAGGCACGTACGTCGCAGCAGATGGCGGATCTGCGCAAATGGCTCAATGATTTGTGGGAGCTAGACGCTGACAATCCTGAATTTGATCCAAACAAGGAGTGCCTCTACGCAGATCGTATCCGCCAGCGTGAACCGGGAGATGCCTCACTCGGTTTGAGCCCGCACATCGACGGTGGCTCGGTCGAGCGCTGGATCGATCCGAGCTTCCATGAAGTCTACCGCGAAGTCTTCTTTGGCGACCCAGAGAAATACAACCCTTGGGATGCCCACTATCGTACACGCACTAACGAGATCCCCTCCCCTGCGGTATGCCAGATGTTCCGCACCTATCAGGGCTGGACGGCACTGACCAAACAGGGCCCCGGTGACGGTACTCTCAACATCGTTCCAATCACTCGCACCATCGCCTGGTTGCTACTGCGGGCCCTGGCCGATGATATTCCAGCCGATGCGCTCTGCCGTGCCAAAGCCGGACGTGCTCTCGGCGTGTTCAAGGAGTACCACGAGCTGGTGATGGATGCTTATGTGCCGATTCCTACAGTCAATCCGGGTGACACCGTCTGGTGGCACCCCGATGTCATACACGGTGTTGAGGACAAACACACCGGCAGTGGCTACTCCAATGTGATGTATATAGGTGCAGCACCGGACTGCGAAAAAAACCGCCGTTTCCTTGAGATTTTGCGCCCCGCTTTCGAAGCCGGTAAATCCTGCCCCGACTTCGCTCCCGAGGACTATGAGATCGACTTCAAAGGCCGGTTTACACCCGATCAACTCAGCCCACTTGGCAAGGAGCAGTTAGGTTATGTCTAAGCAAGTTAAGCATGTCGTGTTATTCAAGAAGCGTCCTGAGGTGACCGAGGCAGAATTTATCGCCCTAATGGATGAGATAGAGGCACTTAAGCCGACGCATCCGGGAATACTGGGGTTTGAGCATGGGCCTAATAAGACGCCGGAAGATCGTGATCACGGCTATAACTACGGCTTCACACTGGCGCTAGCCTCTTGGGATGCATTGGCTCTCTATCAGGCCGACCCTAACCATCAGGCTACCGGGCGAAAGATCATTGCCGCCTGCGATCCAGACCACTCTGGCATTCTCGCCTTTGACTATGAGGTCTGAGTCTCACCCGTTTTTTAGATCGGAATATTTCAATCTGTAACAAAAAACTTAAATTTTGAAATATTCCATTAACATTCAAATTGCACGATTCCACCCGTTAGAAGTTCAACAGGGGCGGCCGCTGCCCCGCACTTTTGCAAAAGACGGTAGATCGATAACAACAAAAGTCGGAGTAAATCCATGAAAACTAAATTCGTCAAAAAGTTTGCCATTGCTGGCGCCCTTATGGCTGCAACTGCTGCTCACGCAACAGATGTAGAAGTTCTGCACTGGTGGACTTCAGGCGGTGAGGCTGCTGCACTGAACGTACTGAAAGAGGACCTTCAGGGTCAGGGCATCGGCTGGACTGACATGCCAGTTGCTGGTGGTGGCGGTGAAGCTGCTATGACCACTCTGCGTGCACGTGTAACTGCGGGTAACCCACCAACTGCGGTACAGATGCTTGGTTACGACATTCAGGACTGGGCTGCTGAAGGCGCTCTGGGTAACCTGAACGACATCGCTGCAGCTGAAGGCTGGAACGACGTAGTACCTGCTCCACTGCAGAACTTCGCTAAGTACGATGGCAACTGGATCTCTGCGCCAGTAAACATCCACTCTGACAACTGGGTTTGGGCTAACAAAGCTGTTCTCGACGAGATTGGTGTTGCACAGCCACACACTTGGGATGAGTTCGTAGCAGCCATGGCTGCAGCTAAAGCTGCTGGCAAGATCGCACTGGCTCACGGTGGTCAGGCTTGGCAGGAGATGGTTGTATTCGACGGTATCGTACTCTCTGTAGGCGGTGCTGACTTCTACCGTGAAGCTCTGATCGAGCGTAAGCGTTCTGCTCTAGAGAGCGACCGTATGCTTGAAGTATTCAAACGTATGGAGACACTGCGCTCTTACGTAGACGACAACTTCTCTGGTCGTGACTGGAACCTCGCTTCTTCAATGGTTATCAACGGTGAAGCTGCATTCCAGATCATGGGTGACTGGGCGAAAGGTGAGTTCATCAACGCTGGTAAAGTACCAGGTGAAGACTTCCTATGTTTCCGCGTACCAGGTTCAGAAGGTTCTATGACCTTCCTGGCTGACCAGTTCGCTATGTTCAACGTAGACTCAGCTGAAGCGAAAGATGCTCAGGCTAAGATGGCTTCTGCAATCATGGCTCCATCTTTCCAGATCGCATTCAACCAGGTTAAAGGCTCTGTGCCTTCACGTACTGACATCGACCGTAGCGTGTTCGATATCTGTGCACAAAAAGGTATGGCTGACCTGGCGTACGCTAACGCAACTGGCGGTCTCGTAGGTTCACTGGCACACGGCCACGGCCAGCCAGCTGCACTGAAAAACGCTGCATACGACGTCGTAACTGCTCACTTCAACGGTGAGTTCGACGCTGCTGCTGCAGTCGAAGAGCTGTCTGCTGCTCTGGAATCAATGTAATCCATTGATCCAACGAGTCGGGGGCTGCAAAGCCCCCGACTTTGCTTCTGCTACACCCTGATCTTTAAGCACATTTGAATTATTGATTCGTGCCAGCGCACGAATTTAGGAGGGGATATGGCCAATCACGCAAGTGAAGCCGATTTCCGCACGAGACTACAGGATCTCCTGCCCAAGCTCGTGTTATCGCCGACTGTCGCAGCCATGGTTGTGTTTGTTTACGGCTTTATCGTGTTCACCGTTTACCTCAGTTTTACTGACTCGAAGATGCTGCCCAGCTATGACTGGCTCGGTATCGATAACTACGTAAAACTCTGGGGCCTGCGCGCCTGGTGGACCGCAGTTACTAACCTCGCAGTTTTTGCGACACTTTACATCGGCATCTGTACGCTCATCGGCCTGACGCTAGCGATCTTGCTAGACCAAAAGATCCGTGGCGAAGGCGTGCTACGTCCACTCTACCTCTACCCTATGGCACTGTCGTTCATCGTGACCGGTACTGCTTGGAAGTGGTTCCTTGATCCGGGTCTAGGTCTGCAAAATACCATGCAGATGTGGGGTTGGGAGTCATTCGAGTTCCGCTGGATCAAAGACCGCGATATGGCGATTTACACCGTTGTGATTGCCGCTGTGTGGCAGACCAGTGGTTTCGTTATGGCGATGTTCCTGGCGGGCCTGCGTGGCATCGACAATGAGATTCTTAAAGCAGCACAGATCGACGGTGCTTCAAACTGGAGCCTCTACCGTCGCATCGTCATCCCTCTGTTGCGCCCTGCGTTCCTCTCTGCAGTCGTGATTTTGGCACACCTTGCCGTTAAGTCTTACGACTTGGTTATCGCCCTTACCGGTGGTGGACCTGGCCGAGCAACTGAACTACCAGCGACGTTCATGTACTCCTACACCTTTACACGTAACTCCATGGGTATAGGTGCGGCATCCGCGGTAATCATGCTGATGACCATCGCCGCTGTTATGACCCCGTACATCTACGCTGAACTGAAGGAGAAGAAATAATGTCTGTTGCTTCTCAAGATACAGCGGTACGCACCGGCGGTTTCGTCCGCGCGACGATCTACCTTGTACTGGTAATGTTCGCGTTGTTCTACTTGGTGCCTTTCTACGTGATGCTGTCCAACTCACTCAAGCCTCTGGCTGAAGTGACCGGCGGTAACATGATGGCGATACCAGAGACTTGGACCATAGACGCTTGGTTGGCGGCTTGGTCGTCTGCGCAAATTGGTGTAGAGCCAACCGGACTTAAGCCCTACTTCTGGAACTCCATTCTTATGGTGGTGCCTGCTGTAGCGATCTCTACAGTTCTGGGCGCATTGAACGGCTACGTCCTGACTAAATGGCGCTTCCGTTTCGATAACATCGTTTTTGGTCTGCTGCTCTTCTCCTGCTTCATTCCATTCCAGATCATCCTGATCCCCATGGCTCGTATGCTTGGCATCATGGGGCTGGCAGGCTCAACACCAGGTTTGGTGCTGGTTCACGTGGTCTACGGCTTGGGCTTCACGACCCTCTACTTCCGTAACTACTATGCAGCATTCCCAACTGAACTGGTGCGTGCAGCGCAGATTGATGGTGCTGGCTTCTTCCGCATCTTCTGGCGCATCATGCTGCCGGTATCGGGACCGATCGCGGTGGTATCGATCATTTGGCAGTTCACCAACATTTGGAATGACTTCCTCTTCGGTGCCTCATTTGCCGACGTGGACTCGATGCCAATGACAGTCGCACTGAACAACCTGGTTAACTCCTCAACGGGTGTTAAGGAGTACAACGTACACTTTGCAGGCGCCATTCTAGCCGCCATGCCAACTCTGCTCGTCTACATTGTCGCCGGACGCTACTTCGTCCGCGGCCTGATGGCGGGTTCAGTAAAAGGATAAAATTATGGGCTTTCTTGATATTGCTAACGTCACCAAAGCTTACGGTAATACCGAAGTACTGCACCGCGTAGATATCAGCGTGCAGGAGGGTGAGTTCCTCGTACTTGTCGGCCCGTCTGGCTGTGGTAAATCAACCCTGTTGAACATGATCGCCGGTCTTGAGGAGATCACTTCAGGTGAGATCTCTATCAACGGTCGCGTGGTGAATGGCGTACACCCATCACGTCGAAACATCGCGATGGTGTTCCAGAGCTACGCGCTCTACCCCAACATGACTGTAGGTCAGAACATCACCTTTGGCCTGGAGATGCACGGCGTACCTAAGGCTGAACGTGATAAGGCTATGGCCGATGTTGCGTCGCTGCTGCAGATCGACCACCTACTGGATCGCAAGCCAGGTCAGCTCTCCGGCGGTCAGCGCCAGCGTGTTGCCATGGGCCGTGCCCTGGTACGTAACCCCGACGTATTCCTGTTCGACGAGCCGCTCTCTAACCTCGACGCGAAACTGCGTGTTGATATGCGTACTGAGATTAAGAAGCTGCACCAGAAGCTGAAAACAACAGTAGTTTACGTAACTCATGACCAGATCGAGGCGCTAACGCTCTCTACGCGTATCGCAGTTATGTACAACGGTTACGTACAGCAGCTTGGCACCCCACAAGAGATCTATGACACCCCTGCCAACGTGTTTGTAGCCACCTTTATGGGTAGCCCAGCGATGAACATCGTGCCTGCCAAAGTGGTTATCAACGGTGATGATGCTTACGCCGAGATCGAAGATTCAAACGGAGCCAAGCAGCAGCTGAAGTTCAACACCAACTACCTGCAAGAGTGGAACGGCAAAGAGATTCTGCTGGGCATTCGCCCTGAGGCGATCACCGACTCTGAGGGTGCAGACCGCAATGCAACTAACGTGCAGCACCTGACCAACACGGTAGGCGTCACCGAGCCAGCGGGCTCTGATACCTTCGTGACAATGACACTCTCAGGTAAAGATGTAATCGCACGTATGCGTGCCGATGTGAACATAGCACCGGAGCAGAGCTTCGATTTTGCGATCAACATGGACAAGGCCGTAGCCTTCGATCCACAGAGCGAAGAGCGCATCAAACCCTGAGCGCTTATCATAGCTATTCTTACAGCTAATAAGGCCCGCCAATGGAGACATCGGCGGGCTTTTTTATGTATAACTAGCCAAGGCTAATCCGCTACTCAGACGTGGCGCGTATCTCATTTGGTCTATCCAATAATGACAACAGATCGGAGGCGGGATGACACCGGCTGAAAGGATGCTTGCTGAGCACCAGTGCGAACGACTAATTAAACGTTTTGCCGTGCTTAATGATGAAAACGCATACGACGAGATGGTCGGGATGTTTACCGAATCGGGCGAATTCGCCCGACCCAGTCAGCCTCAGGATATTCTCAGCGGCAAAGAGGCGATACTTGCCGCCTTCAAAGCGCGTCCACTGCGGATCAGCCGCCACTTCATCAGTAACATATTGGTCGACATTGTCGACGAGAACAGAGCCGAAGCACTGAGCTACGTCCTGCTTTACACGGCACCTATCAACTCCACCGAGTCCAAACCACCCTATCTAATCGGTCGATTTAAAGACCGGTTAGAGCGCGTCGATGGCCAGTGGTTATTCAGTCAACGCCTCGGGTCAGTCGACCTGCGCGCCAGCTAACAAGAAAAATAAGAGAGCAACAAGATGAGTTCGAAGCAGATAGATACAAGCCACGTTGGCAGCCTACCACGCAGCATGGAGCTTGCCGAGGTGTTGATTGCCCGCGATCACGGCAAACATACGGACGATGCAGCCTTTGACACCCTAGTAGAGAGTGAAATTGAAGATGCACTACGCCACCAGATAGACGCAGGCGTCTCTGTAGTGAGCGACGGTGAACTTGGCAAGGTGGGCTACTCCACCTATATGACAGAGCGCTTGAGCGGCTTCGGCGATGCGCATATTGCACGCAAACCTGCGCGCGACCTCGCCAACCACCCTGATCTGGCGAAAAAGCTGTCAGCAATCATGGGTTCGCAGGAGTTTGTGCGGGCTGCCTGTATCGATCAGGTGAAACTGGTTAACTTGCAGCCGCTACACGACGATATTCGCCGTTTCAAAACCGCACTAGGTGCCGTTAACCAACCGATAAAAGCCTTTATGAACTCGGCCTCGCCTGGTCTGATTACCGCGTTTCAGCCCAACCAGTTCTATCCATCTCACGAAGCTTACTTGGCGGATCTCGTGGACGCGATGCGCGCTGAGTACGAGGCGATTGTTGATGCTGGCTTCTACCTACAGCTGGACTGCCCTGATTTGGCGATGTCGCGCCATACAGGCTATCAAGATCTGAGCGATGAGGAGTTCGTCAAAATTGCGGCAGCTAACATCGAGGCGCTTAACGCTGCCACCGCCAATATTGCACCGGAGAAGATGCGCATGCATATCTGCTGGGGTAACTACGAGGGACCGCATGACCATGATATCCCGTTAACTCAGGTGATCGACTCAATCCTCAAAGCGCGTCCGGCAACGGTTCTATTTGAGGCCGCCAACCCACGCCACGAACATGAGTGGATTGTCTGGCGCGATGCCAAGATCCCAGACAATAAGGTTTTGGCTCCCGGACTAATCGATACCTGCTCCAACTACATTGAGCACCCGGACCTAGTGGCTCAGCGTTTGCAGCGGTTTATCGATATTGTGGGGATCGACCGTGTTGTAGCCAGCACAGACTGCGGATTCGGTACCTTTGCAGGCTATGGCAAGATAGACCCCGGCGTGACCTGGAAGAAGCTCAAAGCGCTGCGCGAGGGCGCTGACAAAGCGGCGGCGGCAAACAGCTAACAGCGGCTAACCCTCTAACAGATCATCGATATCATCGATGTACCCCTTTAATCGGGAGCGCACTTTGCGCTTCTGATTGTCGGTGGCGCTAATCCAGAGTTTTTGAAACAGCTCCACCCGGGCATTGAGTTGCTGCTCGCGCAGTCTGTTCAGCTCTTGTCCCTCTTGCGACCCTCCCAGTGCGTCAGCCAGCAGAGCGCCGACTCGTGATGGGAAACTCGCCATCGTACTTTGCGACATCAGGTTGGAGAGCTGAGCCTGAAACGCGCGATGAGCAGCCACCGTCTCTTCTGTTAAATCGGGGTTCTCAGCGGCGAAACGCTCCACCCAGGTGCGCTGCTGCTTGGAGAGGGGCCCCATCCACTTCTCAATGCGCTCTAAGCTCTCCTGCTTGTGCTCCACTGGCGTGTCGGCCCTTTCGAGCCGTTTCTGGTTACGCTCGTCAAGTGCAGCAAAAAACGCTTCTCGCTGCGCGTCGGTCAGCGTTGCACTGAGCTCAATTACAGCAGGGCTAGCCTGCTGAATCAGCGCATCCCAGTGGCCTCTCAGTTTGGTGATCTTCGTGCGTAATAGCTGTGGATCGAGCTCAGGTTGCTGCAGGTGCTGATGCAGGTCGCTGAATAGCCGACGATACTCAGGCAACTCGGTTTGCCTATGCCAACTATGCAGATTCTCGAGGTGCCGGTCGAAAATCACCTGTTGCTGCTCAGTCAGGTCGATATAGTCATCCACATACCAGGGGGTGATCAAACTGAGATTGTTGTACGCGAACTTAGCACCGCAGCCACTCAACAGCAGTGCAGCCAACAGAAGTCCGAACCATCTTCGCATCAATTAAGCTCCTTTCTCGCTCATCTAGCTATACGCAAGCTGATCTGTTTCGATCTGTGCTCTTGCTAAGTTGGATTGCCAGAGGTTGGATTGCTACTCAAGAGGAATTGGGGCTAAATACCCACTCGTTCAACCCTGAAGTGAAAAACCTAGGTGGTGCCCCATTTACCCGTCCAACTCTAAACGCCTCAATAAGTATATTAGCGAGAGCGGCATCTGCTCGCGCCGTGAGGCAGACCGATATATTGAGCAGGGTAACGTCTTTATAAACGGCAAACGGGCTCAGGTAGGTGACCAGGTATCCCCCGGCGATTTTGTAAAAGTTAACGGCCAGACTATTGAGCCACAGGACGCCGAAGACTTTGTTTTTATCGCGCTAAATAAGCCAGTTGGCATTGAGTCCACCACGGAAACCACCCGGCCCAACAACATTGTCGATTTTGTTAATCACGGTGTGCGCATCTTTCCGATTGGACGTCTCGACAAAGACTCACAGGGGCTGATCTTTCTAACCAACAATGGCGACCTGGTTAATAAAGTACTGCGTGCAGGTAATAACCACGAGAAAGAGTACGTGGTTACAGTGAATAAGCCGATTACCGACAAGTTTATCCAAGGTATGGCAGGTGGCGTGCCCATTCTCGGCACTATGACCAAAAAGTGCCCAGTAGAGAAACTCGCGCCTTTCGTATTCAACATTACGTTGGTTCAGGGTTTAAACCGACAGATCCGGCGTATGTGTGAGCATTTTGGCTACGAGGTAGTGAAACTCGAACGCACGCGCATCATGAATGTTAGCTTGAACAAGCTGCCAGTTGGCGAGTGGCGCGACCTGACAGAGAAAGAGCTGGGGACGCTGCTAAAGTCAGTAGAGCACTCTTCATCTGAAGCAAAACCCGGCACTAAAAAGCGTGGCCATACACCACGTAAATCAAACGCTGCCGGCGCAGCGAAAGCGCAAGTAAGCCAAGGTCAGGGTAAAGAGAGAGGGGCAAAGCAGCCTGCTAAGACACGTGCTGGCGCAAGTAGTCAGAAACCCCCTGGTCGAGGCCGAACGAACACAAGCAGTAAAGCCGCTCCCGGTGCTCGTGGAGCAAAACAGACAACTAAGGGGCCGCGGGCAGGTAAACCATCTAGCCGCGGTAACAGTGCCAACAATGGAACACCTAAGCGCCCATCGAGGCGGCGTTAATCGTTAATGAGGACGATCATGAAACCACAGGTTAAGCCCAACAATCCCAACTTCTCATCAGGCCCGTGCAGCAAGCGACCAGGATACGACGTTAACCAACTCGATCTGACTACGCTGGGCCGCTCGCACCGCTCTGCGATTGGCAAATCAGCTTTAGAGCGTGCCTGCAGCGATACAGCCGATATCCTCGGCCTGCCGGCAGGCTACCGCGTGGGTGTTGTGCCAGCGTCTGATACCGGTGCGGTTGAGATGGCACTCTGGTCTCTGCTGGGTGCACGTCCAGTCGATGTACTGGCATGGGAGGCGTTCAGTTCTGACTGGCTATCGGATATCACCAAACAGCTGAAACTCGAAAATGTTACTGAGTTAAAAGCAGACTACGGCCAGCTACCTGACCTGACACAGGTGAACTGCGATAACGACGTTGTCTTCGCCTGGAACGGGACCACTGCCGGTGTAAAAGTTCCTCATGCGGACTGGATTGCTGACGACCGTCAGGGGCTAACCATTTGTGATGCAACGTCTGCGGTCTTCGCGATGGAGATGCCTTGGGAGAAGCTCGATGTCGTCACTTTCAGTTGGCAGAAAGTGCTCGGGGGTGAGGGTGCTCATGGCATGCTAATTCTGAGTCCCAGAGCGGTTGAGCGTCTCGAGACATACACACCCTCTTGGCCAATGCCAAAGATCTTCCGCATGACCAAAGGCGGCAAACTGATTGAGGGTATTTTCAAGGGTGCGACTATTAATACTCCGTCAATGCTAGCGGTAGCCGACTACCTGGACGCGCTCGACTGGATCCGCTCGATTGGTGGGCAGCAGGCTGCTATCGACAAGTCAAAAGCAAACCTGGCAGTGCTGGAGCGTTTTGTTGCAGCCAACGACTGGATCCATTTCCTCGCACAGGATCCTGCAACTCTCTCAAACACGAGCGTCTGCTTTACTCTTGATGCGAATGAAGATCAGGTTAAGGCGATGACCAAACTGCTTGAGGCCGAGGGTGTTGCCTATGATATTGGCGCCTACCGTGATGCACCTGCTGGGCTGCGTATCTGGGCGGGTGCAACGGTTGAAGAAGCAGATCTTGAGGCACTCATGCCTTGGCTAAGCTGGGCCTACACCCAAGCGACACAGTAGCCGATGATCTTAGACAACGTCTGAGAATAAAAATAACAATGAAAAGGAACAACAATGTCAGCAGCAACAGGGTCAGAGACGGCCAAGTTTAAGATCAAAACGTACAACGCGATCTCCGTTAAAGGGCTTGATCGCTTCTCACGCGACCGTTATGAGGTGGCCAGCGAAATCGGCCACCCTGACGCTTTTCTACTGCGTAGCCAGAAATTGCACGACGAGCCTATCCCAGACACGCTCGTCGCTGTGGCCCGCGCGGGTGCCGGTGTAAACAACATCCCTGTCGAGCAGTACTCCAAACGTGGCGTGGTGGTATTTAATACGCCGGGTGCCAACGCCAATGCGGTTAAGGAGTTGGTTCTGGCCGGCCTCCTACTTGGCTCTCGCGGCATCACCGAAGGGATGAGTTACGTGCAGAGTCTCACCGATATCACCGACGCTAGCGAGATGTCGAAACTGCTCGAAAAAGAGAAGAAGCGTTTTGCCGGCAACGAGCTCTATGGCCGCACCTTGGGTGTTGTTGGTCTCGGCGCGATCGGTTCCATGGTGGCGGAGATGGCGCTCGCTATGGGCATGAAGGTGCTAGGCTACGACCCCGCCCTCTCGGTGGAAGCCGCCTGGAGACTACCGAGCCAGGTTGAGCGTATGGAGAACCTGCAGTCTCTGTTAGCAAAGTCTGATTATGTCAGTCTTCATGTGCCAGCCTTGGATGCAACGCGGCATATGATCAATACTGAGGCGCTGCAGTCCGCTAAAAAAGGGATGATTCTGGTCAACTTTGCCCGTGATGCGATCGTTGATCCTGAGGCGATCGTGCAGAGTTTGGATGGTGGTAATCTGGCGCAGTACATCTGTGATTTCCCTGAGCCCTGTCTACTCGGTCGTGCCGACGTGATCGCCATGCCTCATATCGGTGCCAGCACCGCCGAGGCTGAGGAGAACTGCGCGGTGATGGCTGCCGAGCAACTAATGGACTACCTCGAGAACGGCAACGTTAAAAACTCTGTTAATTTCCCTGCAGTGACCATGGCTCGTGCAGGTAGCGCACGTATCACGTTCTGTAATGCAAACGTCTCTGGGGTGCTGGGACATGTGCTCTCTGTACTGGCAGAGCATAATGTAAACGTGCTCGATATGATGAATAAAAGCCGTGGTGATATCGCTTACAACATCATTGATATCGAGGAGGCGCCGGACAGCGAACTGATCGACGCCGTAAAGGCGGTAGATCAGGTTATCGGTGTGCGATTAATCTAACGCTGACGCTCGTAGACGCTCAGGCTAACCGCGGTACCAAGGTTTAGTGACTCAATTAGACCAACGCCAGGGATGGTGAAGGCCTGAGCGTTAAGTGCGCTCAACTGCTCGCGTGGAACACCGCGGGCTTCGTTGCCGAATAGATAACAATCACAGGCTTTAAACGCCGCAGAGCTAAGTGCGTCCCCCTGCATATCGAGACATCCTATCCTCTGGTAGCGCTTGGATAGAGAGTCTAGCTCAACATCCAACTCTATTGGCACATGGAATATCGCCCCCATACTGGCGCGAATCACTTTGGGATTAAACGGATCGACCGAACCCGGGCTTAGCAGACAACGGTAGCCGCCAAACCAAGCGAGCGTGCGCAGGATAGTACCGAGGTTGCCAGGATCTTGAATCTCATGAAAATAGATACCGGCTTCGGACGCATTTGAACTCGGTTTAATCGCATCAGTTGGTAGTACCGCCAAAATGCCTTGCGGGCTTTTGGTCGCACTTAGGGCCGTCATCTGTTTGGCCGTGACCAAGTTGACCTTAAAGTCAGTCTCCCAGTTCTCGTACTGCTCAGTAAGGTAGAGCTCTGCCTGCAGTAGGCCGGGCTGAGACTTTGCCGCCTGTTGCAACTCCAAGATCAGGTGTTCACCCTCGACCAAGCAGTACCCCAGTTCATTGCGGTACTTTTTCTGCTGCAGTTTTTTGATGGTATCGAGGTTCATAGAGGGCCTTTTACTTTGCTGGCAGAGTATACGCGCCCCTAACTTTCCGCGCGAGTCCGCTCTCTGTGCGCGGCTGCGATGCAGCGCTATAATGCGCGCTTAATTCACGTTTACCGGATTCGTAGTAGCAATGGCACGATCAAAAAGCAGCGCGCGCTGGCTTAAAGAGCACGTCAACGACCCTTTTGTGAAACAGGCACAGAAGGATGGTTACCGCTCGCGTGCCAGCTATAAGCTCAAAGAGCTGAGCGACAAAGATAAGCTGATAAAACCGGGCATGCTGGTAATCGATCTGGGTTCAGCACCGGGAGGCTGGTCGCAGGTGGCCTCGGAGCTTGTAGGTGACCACGGCAAACTGATCGCCTCAGATATTCTACCCATGGACCCATTGCCGGGAGTGGACTTCATCCAGGGCGACTTCACCGAGGAGGCTGTGTTTGACCAAATTATGGCGGCTATCGGTGGCCAGCCCGTGGACGCAGTGATCTCGGATATGGCACCAAACTTGAGCGGTATCTCCTCAGCAGACCAAGCCGCTTCAATTTATCTGATAGAACTCGCCCTCGATATGGCTAACCAAGTGCTCAAACCTAAGGGAAGCTTTGTCGCTAAAGCGTTTCAGGGGGAAGGTTACGACGCCTTTGTTGCGCAGGTGCGCGAGCAGTTCGACAGCGTAGTGATTCGCAAGCCTGACTCCTCACGTGCTAGATCACGTGAGGTGTATGTCGTGGGTCGAGGCTTTAAGGGCTAAGTGTCAGAGACTGAGATCGCCAAGATCCATGTCTTCATCTTTGGCAGTCGCCTCTTTCAGGCCATCTTTGTGCTCACGGAACCAGGGCATGAACTTGTCCAGCCCACCCAGCACTTCACCATCAATCAGTACGAAAGGTACAGTAGTCAGCGCCTGACCTGTTTTCTCTAGTACCTCTGCCTGCATATCCTCAACAGACAGATCTACGCCAGCAGTAACGGTAGTATAGGTAGCCTGGGCCGCCTTTAGGTAGTTTTTGATCTGGTCACAGCCAGGGCACGCGGGCTTGGAGTAGAGGGTGATGTTCATCTGATAATACCTTTAGGTGGCGCGCCCGGAGGGATTCGAACCCCCGACCAACAGGATCGGAACCTGCTACTCTATCCAGCTGAGCTACGGGCGCGTAATTTTTCCTAAATTGTATAGTGCTATCCAACGACGAGATAGACTCGTTATATCGCTTACGAGAGATGACGCATATTACCTGCAAACTATCCCATTGCAAGCTTGGCTAGGCCGTTAGTCCAATTCATATTTCGCTTGTGCATAATTTGTCGGTATAATCGCCGCCAAATTTCAGTCTGTTGGCTATAAGAGTATCTACTCTTAGGCGACAGCAACAAAACTATGTATGAGGTCACACCTGTGAAAACATTGTTTGCTAAAGCTTCGGCTGCTCTGGGAGTTCTGGCTCTGTCAGTTACTATTCATGCTGCAACAAGCGATGAGGCGATCATCGAGCGCATCAAACCTGTCGGCAGCGTCTGCCTTCAGGGCGATGACAGCTGTGGTACGGCTGCAGCAGCTGCAGCGGGCGGAGCGCGTACTGGCGCAGATATCGTGGCGCAGGCTTGTGCAGGCTGTCACAACGCCGGTGTACTGGGCGCACCGAAAACCGGTACTGGTGACTGGGCGGCTCGTCTCGACGAGAAAGGTCTCGATATGCTGGTAACCAACGCAATCAACGGTATCGGCAACATGCCTGCTCGCGGTACCTGCGGTGACTGTTCTGACGACGAGATCAAACTGGCGATCGAAGATATGATCGCGAACTCGCAGTAAGCACCAAAAAACCTTGAATAATCCCCGCCTCATGCGGGGATTTTTTTGTCTTATCAGTACCCACCGTATCTGCAATAATGCAGGCTCATACAGAGAATAATAAGAGCACCAACGCGTAATGAATGAGGTCACTCCTCGCATTCTAGTTGTCGATGATGAAATCGAGATTCGTGAACTCTTGGCGGATCTTTTGTCATCGCACGGGTTTACTCCGCTGTTAGCCGCCGATGGCGCGCAGATGCGTGAGCATCTAGCTGCCAACGATGTGGATCTGCTGTTGCTCGATCTACGACTGCAGGCCGAAGATGGTATGGAATTAGCCCGCGCTGTACGGACCGATTCCGACCTTCCGATTCTAATGCTGACCGGCAAAGGTGATGAGACCGACCGCATTGTGGGTCTTGAGCTGGCAGCCGATGACTTCATGATGAAACCCTTCAACAATCGCGAACTGATCGCACGCATTCGTGCCCTCTTGCGTCGCGCCAAACCACAAGCTGTCCCTGTGACCGAGTCGGCAATTGCCACGCCCAGCGTAGAGCTCGAACAGCTCTGCTTTGATAACTGGATCATCAACTTTACGTCACGCACGCTGACGCGCCCCGATGGAAAACTTGAGCAACTCACCTTTGCCGAATTCTCGTTACTGGAAGTACTCGTGCGCTCGCCTAACCGTGTCTACAGCCGCGAGCAGTTGTTGGAGGCGACACGCGGCATGCAGGCCGACGTGTTTGACCGTACGATTGATGTGCTGATACTGCGCCTACGTCGCAAAATTGAGCCGGACTCGCGCCGACCACGCTACATCCAAACAGAGCGCGGTTTGGGCTACATTTTCCGCGAAGAGGTTCGAGCGTGCTAAACAACTTCAGCATGCGGGTACGAACACGCTTAATGCTGGCGTTTTTCTTTTTGATCTTCGCAACGCTGACGCTCGCTACCGTAAGTTGGAATATTCTCCAAGACGCAAATCGCGCACTCACGGCCTTTCAGGCAGATGCCCTGCCCGATATTTCCCGCTCTCTTGAGCTGGCAGAACGAACCTCCAACCTTGCAGCGGCCGCACCCTACCTCACTAACGCAGCGAGTGCATCGACCCTGCGCTCGGAGAGTGAAGACCTACAGGAACGTACCCGGCTAGTTTTGGAGCTGGCCGACTCAATACCTGAGCTTGAAAAAACAGCTCCGCGATTACAGGAGTTGCTATCACAGCTAGAGCAGACGGTAACCCGGCTAGTTGAACTTACGAATCAGCGGCTCTTTCTGCGCGAAGACCTATTGCAGTTCGAATACGATATCGACAGCCTTGTAGCCTCGGTCCAGATGTTAGACGAAACAGAGGGCTCAGAGATTCTGCTTATGGCCGAACGGATGCAACTGAGTACTAAACTTAATAGCATCGGTGAACTGGCGCGCCTGAATCAACGAGTACGCATGCAGTACCTGCAGATGGACCCTCTACTACTCGGACAGAACCGGGAGTGGCAACGCACCATTGAGCACGCCGCAATTGATCCGGGCAACCTGTTTGAACTTAAACGCACCGAGTTGATCCTGGAACAACAAGGGCGCTTTCTACTTTCGACCACCCGTGCCATTGCCGACCAGTTAAGCATAGAAGTGGGTGGCTTCGTTGCCAGCGCTGAGGCACTGGCCAACAGTCGCTCAGCCGAGGTGAATGACCAGCTTGCTCAGGGCCTCACGCGTATCACCCTACTGACTGCACTCTGTGTGATCGTCGCGATCGCCGGTATTGTGATTGTGGGACGGTTATCAAAAAATCTTGCCGCAGTCACTTCAATGATGACACGCCTCTCCCGGGCCGACCGCTCCGCATCTCCCCCACGCGTCAAAGAGAACGATGAGATCGGTGAGCTCGTGACCGCCTTTGGCGTTTTCCAGCGCAATGCACAGGAAATAAAGGAGATGGGTGACTCACTGCGCCAGCAAACCAAGCTGTTGGAGACGGTTTTTAGCAGCATCAACGACGGTTTGAGTGTGTTCGATAAGCACGACCGGTTACGCGCCTGGAACCCGCAATACGCCTCAATGCTTAAACTGCCGGTGAGCGAGCTGCAGCCCGGCATGCCGATGGAGGCAATCACCCAATTATTGCCAGAAGCGGCACAGGATAGCTGGAGTTTGAAAGGGGGTGTACTTGACCGCGATGAGCTACGCGTGAAGCGCCAGCAGACCGCTCAAAGATTTGAACGCCGTTTCGAGGATGGTCGAATCGTAGAGTTCCGCTCTAGCCCGCTGCCTGAGGGTGGTTTTGTTACCCTCTACTCTGACCTTACAGAGCGGAAAGAGATTGAGTCCCAACTGCGCCAAGCTCAAAAGATGGAGGTACTTGGCCAGCTCACGGGAGGCGTGGCCCATGACTTCAACAACCTGCTAGCAGCGGTCATCGGTAACCTGCAACTTGTAGAGATGCGTTTAGACAAGGCTGACAAGGCACGAGGTGCCGCTGAACGCGCACTCACCGCCGCTGAGCGCGGCGAGCAGCTAACCCAACGCCTTCTAGCTTTCTCGCGTAAGCAACGCCTAGAACCCGAGCTCACCATCATCGATGAACTCATCGAGGGAATACGCGACCTGCTGGAGTACTCTGTCGGCAGTAAAATAGATATTCAGCTCGACCTTCAAGCTCCAGATGCGCTGAGCCTACTCGACCCGGGACAGATGGAGAACTCTCTGCTGAACCTCGCGATTAACAGCGCCAGTGCAATGCCTGAGGGTGGCAAGCTAGTATTACGAACAGCCCTGAAAGCGGGTCCGGCGGGCGACTTCGGTGTGCTTTTGGATGTCATCGATACGGGCTCAGGTATTGCCCCAGAATTCCTAAGCCGCGTATTTGAGCCTTTCTTTACCACCAAGAAGGTGGGTGAAGGTAGCGGCCTTGGATTAAGTATGGTTTACGGCTTTGTGAAGCAATCAGATGGCGAACTACATATTGACTCCAAAGTTGGCCAAGGGACAAAGATCTCAATCTGGATGCCAGTCACCGACCCTCTGGAGATCGATGAGAGGGACGCTCTTAGCGACGCACCAAGGAGTACCGCGCAACGAGGCCACGGCCAGCAGATTCTGGTGGTAGAGGATGACCCGCAGGTGCGCGCCATGATCACCGACATGCTGACCGAGTTAGGTTTTTCGCCGACCGCCACTGCTGACTATGATTCCGCCATAGGATCATTAGAGAGCAACTCGGATATTCAACTGGTATTTACCGATATCAACCTAGGCGAGCGCCGAACCGGTATCGACCTGATGCAGCAAATAGCGCGAGACTGGCCCAAAACGGCGGTTGTACTGACATCGGGATTACCTCCAGAACAACTGACTGAGAGTTTTGGATTGGATAGCACTGCGACTGTACTGGCAAAGCCGTACAGCAAAGAGGCGCTACTGGAACGCCTCAATCAAGCGTTGGCATAGAACAAGAATGGAGAGTTCAGCGATGCACAATCGATACTGGCTTAGCGCCCTAACCCTAGCCTTGAGTCTAAGCTGGATACCGCTGTCCAACGCCCAAGAGCAGAAACCGTTAAAAATCGGCATCTCAGTCTCGGACCTATCCAACCCCTATTTTCGGCAGCTCTCACGCGCAGCCGAAGCTGAGGCGGGTCGCATAGCGGGTGGTGTTGATGTTCTAGTCGTCTCCAGCGCCTACGACCTGCAGCGTCAATCGCGTCAGCTCCAACGCTTCTTCACTGAGGGATATCACATCATGCTGGTCTCAGCGGCGAGCTACGATGGTCTCACAGAGACAATCACAGAGCTGCGTGCCAAAGGTGCAAAGGTTATCGCCGTCGACGTGAAAGCCGAGGGCGTTGATGCAACCATCACGACGGATAACAACCAAGCTGGCAGCATCAGCTGTGATTACATTGCCGAGCAACTGAAGGGCAAAGGTACGGTTGGCGTTATTAATGGCCCCCCCGTCTCCTCTATCATCGACCGCATTGATGGCTGTCTCGATGTGCTCGCACAGCACAGCGCTATTGAGGTGCTGGATACCGATCAGAACGGCGGTGGCACCTTTGATGGGGGCTTCGAGCGCATGACTCACCTGCTTACCGCCTTTCCAGAGATTAATGCCGTGTTTGCAATCAACGACCCCAGCGCAATGGGCGCCGAGCAGGCGGCGCTGGCCGCCGGTCGAGATGATGTGATGATTGTAAGCGTTGATGGCGCACCCGAGGCCAAACTGCGCATTAAAGAGGACGACACATTGATCAAAGCGACGGCAGCACAGTTTCCATCAAAAATTGGCGCACTCGCTGCAGAGCTGGGAATACGCCTGGCGGCTGGCGAAGTACTCACTCAACCCACTCGTAAAATAGAGACCGAGCTCATAACTGTGCGAAATGTCTGGAGCTACCGAACCTGGTAAAAGGTTAGAGATCGTCGAGCAGGCTTCGTAGCCCAGCCAATGTCTGCTTACCCCGCGCACGATTACGCTCGGGGTCCATCTGCCCCTTCCCCTCTACCTCAAGATCTTCCTGAGGTAGCTCCTCTAGGAACCGACTGGGTTCGCAGTTCTGCCACTCGCCAAACTGCTTGCGTTTGCTCGCTAGCGTCAGAGCCAGCGTACGCTGGGCGCGTGTGATACCCACATAAGCGAGGCGGCGCTCCTCCTCGACTGTGTCGCTATCAATCGAGTTGCGGTGCGGTAAAAGATCCTCCTCCACACCCATTAGGTAGACGTGCGGAAACTCCAGCCCTTTGGAGGCGTGTAGCGTCATTAACTGCACGCGATCGGAGTCATCCTCCTCTTCCTGGCGTTCCAGTAAGTCCAGCAGTACGAGACGTGATATCGCCTCTTCAATACCGGCATCCGGCTCGTCCTCCTGAAGACGCTCCAAGGTGTTTTTCAACGACTCCACCAAGAACCACACGTTTTGTATCCGCTTCTCGGCAACACCGTCACTGGAGCAGTTGGAGCGGATCCAGTCCTCATAACCGATCTCAGCGATCAAGTCGTGTATGGCGGTGATAGGATTCGCGCGCTGACACTGATCGTGTAGGCGCTCCATCATCTCGCTAAAGCTTCGCAGACGCGCTAATGCTTGAGGTTTGAGTACCTGCTCAACGCCAATTTCGTTAATTGCGGCATAGAGGCTAACACCGCGCCCCGTCGCATATTCGCCCAACGCCAGCAGCGTTGCAGGGCCTATCTCACGCCGAGGTACGTTGATGATGCGCAAGAACGCATTGTCATCATCACGATTGATCAGTACTTTGAAATAGCCCATCAGATCTTTGATCTCCGCGCGTGCGAAGAAAGAGGTACCGCCGCTGAGCTTGTAGGGCACCTTAAAGTTCTGCAGTTTGATCTCTAGCAAGCGCGCCTGATGGTTGCCACGGTAGAGAATGGCGAAGTCTTTAAACGGTGCCTTTTCTCGAATATGACGTTCTAGAATCTCAGTGGCGATACGCTCACACTCTGCATCCTCATGGGGTACATGAATAACCCTAATCGGGTCGCCCATGCCCATCTCACTCCATAGGGTCTTCTCAAACACGTGCGGGTTATTGGCAATAAGCGTATTGGCGGCTTTCAAGATTCGGCTAGTTGAGCGGTAGTTCTGCTCTAGCTTCACGAGTTTCAGACTTGGAAAGTCATTCTGGAGTTGCGCCAAGTTCTCAGGACGCGCGCCACGCCAGGCATAGATAGACTGATCATCATCACCGACGACAGTCAGCCCCGTACGGTGACCCACTAGCTGACGCACCAAACGATACTGCGATAGGTTGGTATCCTGATACTCATCGACTAAAAGGTAGCGGATCTTATTCTGCCAGCGGGTGAGAACTTCGGGGTTTTCATCGAACAGGCGAACGGGCACAAGTATCAGGTCGTCAAAATCGACCGCATTATATGCCCGCAACGAGCGCTCGTACGCCTCATAGGCGCGAGAGCAGAGAACTTCTAACGGACCATCCGCTTGGGCGATCGCTTGCTGCGGCGTGATCATCTCGTTCTTCCACGCAGAGATCTGATTCTGCACGGTATTCACGTGGTCGGCATCCTCATCATGATGCAGCAGTAGATCACGTATCAGGATGCGCGAATCCTGATCATCAAAAAGAGAAAAGCCCGGTTTCATTCCCAGCGCTCTGTGCTCACGCCGAATGATGGTGAGCCCAAGGTTGTGGAAAGTTGAGACCGTCAAACCGCGACTCGCCTTCCCTTGCACCAGTTGCAGCACACGCTCTTTCATCTCGCGCGCTGCTTTGTTGGTAAATGTGACCGCAGCGATATTGCGCGCCTCGATGCCGCAGGTTTCGATTAGGTAGGCGATCTTGCGGGTGATTACACTGGTTTTGCCCGAACCTGCACCGGCCAGCACCAACAGCGGCCCGCCGATATATTCGACAGCTTCTTTTTGGCGTGGATTGAGTCGTGACATGCAGTGTACTCGGCAGTGTTATGCGGGCGACAAGTTTACACCCTCAGCCGGGCATTCCCAATGCCAGTGACCTAAGCTAATGACGATAGCTCAGCGCCTGCAACAAGTGTGACTCCTCTATATGCTGAGCTTGCTGCATATCGGCTAGCGTCCGCGCCACGCGCAACAATCGGTGGGTGCTTCGGGCGGAGAGCTTGAGCTTAGAGCTGGCATCAATATAGAGCTGCTGCAGCGGCTCTGAGTGACTCAGCAGTGCCTGCACCGCCTCCATATCTAATTGTGAATTGAGACACCCCTGACGCTGAAGTTGTACTTCTCGGGTTCGCGATACCCTCGCTCGCACATCAGCGCTGCCCTCCATCGGTTGAGATGCTCGAATCAGATCCTCCTGATCAACTGCCTCCAATGTGAGTTGCAGATCAAAGCGATCTCGCAAAGGGCCTGAGAGACGCGCCTGATAACGCTCAATCGCGGTTAGCGCGCAGACACAGCGGTCACTGCCGTCGCCGTAGTAGCCACAAGGACAGGGATTGAGCGCCGCAATCAGCATAAAGCGAGCAGGAAAGGTAAAACGTGCTTTAGCCCGCGCTATCGTGACCGCGCCCGTTTCCAGTGGTTCGCGCAACATATCCAGTGTACTGCGTGAACTCTCCGCCACCTCATCGAGAAATAGCACACCATTATGGGCCAGCGACACCTCTCCTGGGCGAGGGATCGAGCCACCCCCAATAATGGCAGTAGCCGAAGCGCTGTGGTGCGGCGATCGAATCGGTGGCAGGCCTGCAAAGAGCGAATCTATCGGCTTACCGGTGATCGAGTGCAGTGCAGCGGCTTCGCGCGCCTGTTGCGGTGTCAGCGGTGGCAGAATACCCGGTAACGCATGCGCTAGAAGGCTTTTGCCACTGCCTGGCGGGCCCTGCATCAGTAAATTGTGTGCTCCACTTGCTGTCAGCTCTAGCGCAAAGCGCGCACTCAGTTGCCCGCGAATCTGCGACAGCTCTTGGGAGGCGTGCTCGGCATTTTCAGCGCCGCACAGAGCCGGATCTGGTTGCTGAGTTTCGATGTCAGCCTGCTGCAGACGATGGCAAAGCTCCAACAAATTGGCAACCCCACTCAGCACCGAACAGCCCGCCAACCCGGCCTCTGCGTACTGTTCGGGCGCAACAACGGCAGCGCTATCGCTCTGCTGACAGGCCAGCAGCGCTGGGAACAGACCTGATACCGGACGCAACTGGCCGTCTAACCCAAGCTCGGCATAGAGCTCCAACTGCTGCAGATGAGCGCTATTGATCTGGTTCGAGGCTTGCAAAATACCCAACGCGATCGCCAAGTCGAATCGGCCACCCTCTTTGGGGATATCTGCCGGTGCCAGACTCACAGTGATGCGCCGCTGAGGATAATCGAAACCGGATAACAACAGCGCGCTGCGCACCCGCTCACGGCTTTCGCGGACAGCGGTTTCAGCTAGGCCAACAATTGTGAAGTGGGGGAGTCCCCCGGAGAGGTGCACCTCAACGCTTACCAGCGGTGCATCGATACCGAGCTGCGCCCGGGTTTTTAGTTTAGCTAGGGCCATGACACCATCCTTGTGTCTCTGTTCAGAACTGCTTTTCAGTGTAGCAGCAGATCTGGACCCTGTTATTAAAGCCGCTTTTTAAGCTGCAGCTAGAAGCCTACTGCTGCTCATTCAGGCGCGCTTCAAGAGCGGCAACCTGCGCTTCGAGCTGCTCAAGTTTCTCTCGGGTTCGACTCAGAACAGCCGCCTGGGCATCAAATTCATCCCGGGTCACCAGATCTAGCTTAGAAAAACTGCTCTGCAACATCTGCTTGATCTGCTGCTGTAGCATCTCCTGCCCCGGAAGATCTGGTCGAGATTGCATGAACTGCGCCATTCCAGCACTGATTGACTCGAAAACCTTGGGATCGATCATCTTTTTCATCTCCAGAAAAAACGCCAAAAAAGAGCACACAGTATACCAGCCGCTAGCCACACCCCCCAATTGAATACACAGGCTGTCTGCACCATCTCGCAATGCACCAAAATAGTGCGCGCACCAAATATGTGCACGCATCACTCTCCAAAAAGGTGCACAGACTTTTTCCTAAGAACTTTCCCCACGCATAAAAACACTTATAACTCATTGTTTATAAATAATTTTATTAATAGTTGGCACGACTTACGCAATCCCAGACATACGAATTCGAAAAAGACCGATTTTCTTTCTAAGGAGAACAGACATGAAATTAGTGTCAGCCGTTATCAAGCCCTTCAAGCTCGACGACGTGCGTGAAGCACTGTCAGAGATTGGTGTGCAGGGCATCACCGTCACAGAAGTTAAAGGCTTCGGCCGCCAGAAGGGCCACACCGAGCTCTACCGGGGCGCCGAGTATGTTGTCGACTTCCTCCCTAAAGTTCGTTTAGACGCTGCTGTCTCTGACGAGCTGGTAGATCAGGTTGTCGAGGCGATCACTAAAGCAGCTCACACCGGCAAGATCGGCGACGGCAAGATCTTTGTCTCTGAGCTGGAACAGGTTATCCGCATCCGTACCGGCGAAGCCGGCAACGACGCACTTTAATTTTGCTGCCATTGGAGGACTGAACAATGGAAGAGATGCTCAACACAACAGCTGTGGATGTAACTCAGCTCAAGTATGCACTAGACACCTTCTACTTCCTGGTGTGTGGTGCCCTAGTCATGTGGATGGCTGCTGGCTTCGCGATGCTCGAAGCAGGTCTGGTCCGTTCTAAAAACACAACTGAAATTCTAACCAAGAACATCGCGCTCTACGCGATCGCTTCTATCATGTACTTCGTCAGCGGCTACGCAATCATGTACGGCGGCGAGTACTTCCTGTCCGGTATCACTGGCGATGGCTTCTCCGGTGACGAGCCTGCAACCTATGCGCCATCGGCAGACTTCTTCTTCCAGGTGGTATTCGTCGCAACGGCTATGTCTATCGTCTCGGGTGCAGTTGCTGAGCGTATGAAGCTTTGGGCATTCCTAGTCTTCGCAGTTGTCATGACTGGTTTCATTTACCCTATGGAGGGTTCATGGACTTGGGGCGGCAACGCTGTCTTTGGCATGTACACTCTGGGTGACCTCGGATTCTCTGACTTCGCAGGTTCAGGCATCGTACACATGGCTGGTGCAGCTGCTGCTCTGGCGGGTGTTCTGGTACTGGGTGCTCGTAAAGGCAAGTACGGCAAGAACGGTGAGATCAATGCGATCCCAGGTGCTAACCTGCCACTGGCTACCCTGGGTACATTCATCCTGTGGTTGGGATGGTTTGGCTTCAACGGTGGTTCGGTTCTGGCGACTTCTGATGTTGCGAACTCAAACGCTGTCGCAGTTGTCTTCATGAACACTAACGCTGCTGCCGCAGGCGGTGCTGTTGCTGCCCTGATCGTAGCTCGCATGCTATTCGGCAAAGCTGACCTGACAATGGCACTGAACGGTGCGCTGGCTGGTCTGGTAGCTATTACAGCTGAACCTTCTACTCCTTCTGCACTTCAGGCTCACATCTTTGGTGCGCTGGGTGGCGTACTGGTAGTCTTCTCTATCCTGACTCTTGATAAGATGAAGATTGATGATCCAGTCGGTGCGATCTCTGTACACGGTGTTGTAGGTCTGCTGGGTCTGCTTCTGGTACCAGTAACTAACGATGGCTCTAGCTTCTCTGGCCAGCTGATCGGCGCAGGTACCATCTTCGTTTGGGTATTCGTAGTCAGCCTGATCGTATGGACCATCATCAAAGCTGTGATGGGTGTACGAGTAAGCGAAGAGGAAGAGTACGAAGGTGTAGATATCTCTGAATGTGGTATGGAAGCGTACCCAGAGTTCACCACTACTCGCAAGTAACCCACATCTGTTGACCGCGGCTGAAGGACTCAGCCGCCCTCTCCAGCCCCAGCCTTCCAGCTGGGGCTTTTTTGTGCATGGACGCACTTATACCCGTCCGGGCACAGGTGCCGCGAAGCACAAGGATGTGCGAGAGCGGCGCCGTAAGTCTGGAATTAGCCCGACGGATGTACTGTATATCGGCAGTGCAGGAGCACACTGCCGGGGCTCGTGGGCCACCGCTTAAAGTTAAGCACTGAGAGACCTGCGCAACATCACCCTACTTTGTCCGCATCACTACCCTGTACTCACCAGGCTGCAATTCAGCACCCGGCACACCGAACACCAACTCACCCGGCACTTCATCTACAACGGCACTGGTTGAACCTAGATTGATATCCACTCGCACCATCTGCTTATCTAAGCTGCGCTCATAAGCCAACAGGGGCTCGGCTGCATCAACAAACCTAAACTCACCGCGACGCACAACATCGTTACGCTTGCGCCAACTCAGCAAGCGCACATAGAAAGCGTGCAGCGATGCGCTATTCGAAACCTGCTGATCCACCGCTTTCGCCAAGTGCTCAGGCGATACAGGCAACCAAGGTTTGGCATCGGAAAATCCCGCATTCACAGCCTCAGCGTTCCATACCATCGGCGTCCGGCAACCATCTCTACCTTTATATTCAGGCCAGAAGGTAATGCCCGGGGGATCGACCAGATCCTCAAACGCCAAGTCCGCCTCGGTTAGGCCCAGTTCCTCGCCCTGATAGATGCAGGGTGTACCAAACAGAGTCGCAAGCAGTACCGCATGACTCTCCAGCGCGCTGCGACTCGCCTCCGCCTCACCGTCAACCAACCAGCGGCTCGCTGTACGTTTGACGTCGTGATTTGAAGTCGCCCAACAAGGCCAGCTCTCGGTTTGATTCTCAACAAAGGGCATCACCTGCTCAGTGATAAACTCAGCTGAGTGGTCTGGCCCCATCAACGCGAAGCTGTAGGCGGTATGCAGTTTGTCATCGCCCAGTGTGTACTCGAGCATCCGCTCTATCTGCCGCTCACAACCAATCTCTCCAAGCAGTACCGCCTGGTAGCCGTCACAGAGTTCGCGCATACGCCCCAACCAGACAATATTTTCCGGGCGAGACTTGTCATAGTAGTGATGCTGATGATCATAAACCGAGTGCGAGCGATCGCTTGGATCCTGCGTTATGCTGGATATGTTCGGCGGATTGTCGCGTAGGCGCTGATCGTGGAAATAGTAGTTCACGGTATCGAGGCGAAAACCATCCACGCCAAGATCCAGCCAGAACTTCATCGTTGCAAGAATTGCATCCTGCACCTCAGGTTCATGGAAATTGAGATCCGGCTGTTCCGTCAGAAAGTTATGCAGATAATACTGCCTGCGGCGCGCATCCCACTGCCAAGCAGTGCCGCCGAAGATTGATAGCCAGTTCGTTGGTGGAGTGCCATCATCTTTCGGATCGGACCAGACATACCAGTTGGCTTTGTCGTTGGTTCGGTTCTTTCGACTCTCAACAAACCAGGGGTGTTGGTCAGATGTGTGGCTAAGCACCTGGTCGATAATAATGCGCAATCCAAGTGAGTGGGCTTTCTCTACCAGTTTTTTGAAGTCATCAAGATTGCCAAATATCGGATCAACATCGCAGTAGTCACTGACATCGTACCCGAAGTCTCTCATGGGTGATTTGAAGAAGGGTGATAGCCAAACTGTGTCGACCCCAAGACTTGCCAGATACTCCAATCTGGAGCTGATGCCCTGCAAATCCCCGACGCCATCTCCAGTACTATCCTGAAAACTGCGCGGGTAAACCTGATAGATCACCGCGTCTTTGTACCATTCAGGTGGACGCAAAGAGAGATCAATCGCACTCATATCAGCACACCTCCACAGCAAGCTGGGTCTGAGAGTCAAACAGACGCACATCAGCGGACTTCAGCGTAAAGCTCATCTCAGATCCTGCATGCACAGGGGCAATATCGGTAAATCGGGCGGTAAGCTTGTCGCCAACCCCTAGGTCGAATCGGACAAACTGGTCTGCTCCGGTCACCTCAACGGAGACTGCACTTAGCCGCACGCTGATATCACCAAGTTCCGGATGACAGTGTTCAGGGCGCACCCCTACCAGCACCTGATTACCTTGTTGAAGCTTGCTTGTCTCATACGCAGGCAGACGAAGACGCTGACCATCACTCAGCTCTACCGCAAATCCAGCAGAACGATCCACGCGCGCCTTGGCGATATTCATCGGTGGCGACCCCATAAAGGAGGCAACAAAGACATTCGCAGGATTATGATAGATCTCTGCCGGCGTTCCGTACTGCTGCACACTTCCGCCGTTGAGTACCGCAATCTGCGTTCCCATGGTCATCGCTTCAACCTGATCATGTGTAACGTAGACAAAGGATGAACCTGTCTTCTGGTGCAGCGCTTTGAGCTCAGCACGCATCTCGACTCGCAGCTTGGCATCCAGGTTCGAGAGCGGTTCATCAAACAGATAGAGTGACGGCTGACGCACCAGCGCGCGACCGATAGCGACACGCTGACGCTGCCCCCCCGATAGCTGTGCAGGTTTACGATCTAGCAAGGCTTCAATCTGTAGCAGCTTGGCCACTTCAGAAACCTTTGCCTGCTGTTCTGACTTCGGGACGCCTCGGACTTTCATACCGAAGGCGATATTCTGGCCTACCGTCATGGTCGGATAGAGAGCATATGACTGAAAAACCATGGCGATATCACGATCTTTGGGCTCTACCTCTGTCACGGTTCGCCCAGCGATCTCAATAGCGCCAGAAGTACAGGTTTCTAGCCCGGCAATGCAGTTAAGGAGCGTTGACTTACCGCATCCGGAGGGGCCAACCAGAATCAGAAAACCACCGGGCTCCATCTCTATATTGATCTTCTCCAGCACGGAGACATTGTTTTCGTAGACCTTATCCAGATCCGAAATCTTCAGCACCGATTCCATCGTCTCTTGACACCCTCGCTCTAATTTTCTGCAAAATCTTACACAGGTTACGGCGAATTCACCACGCATTTTCAAATCGATTTAATTCCTAAATTCACCATTTAGATAGCCAAATACGTGACTTTATCTGCCGAATAGAAGATTTCAAACTCAACACTTCCAAATCGATTTAAATTTCTGTACAAATACAGCACTTACTTAAATAAACACAACAATGAGGTCAAAATATGCAGACTCCAGTTCGCAAACTCCTGGCAGTAGCGGTGCTTGCTGGCATGGCATCAAGCGCTCAAGCTTTCGAAGACGGCAAACTCGTCATTTGGGGCGAGCGCGGCGCAGACGCTTGGGCTGAGATAGGTGCAGCATTCGAAGCTGATACAGGTGTGAGCCTAGTTATCGAAAACCCAGATCCAATCACTGAAAAGTTCCAACAGGCAGCATCAACCGGTGATGGCCCTGACCTCATCTTTTTCGCTCACGACCGCTTTGGTGATTGGGCGAATTCAGGCCTGATTTCCGCCGTTGACGTCGATGCTGACCTCAAAAAAGAGTCGGCTGAGTTTGCCTGGAACGCAGTAACAATTGGTGACAAGGTATACGGTTACCCAATCTTTGCTGAAGCCGTATCACTGATCTACAACAAGAACCTGGTGCCAAACCCACCCAGCTCGTTTGAAGAGATCCTCGCTGGCGATGTAAAAGTTCCAGACGGCGTTCAGCCAATTCTTTGGGACTACAACAACACCTATTTCACTATGCCACTGCTGCACGCAAACGGCGGCTATGCATTCGCCAAGAAAAACGGCATTTACGATGGTAAAGATACCGGTGTGAATAATGCCGGCGCCAAACAGGGTGCTGCAGTCATCAAACAGTTGATCGACAACGGCATGCCTGCAGGTGCTGACTACGGCATCATGGATTCGGAATTCGCAGCTGGCAAAGTCGGCATGATCATCAACGGGCCTTGGTCTTGGAGTGGTTACGAGCAGGCTGGCCTCGACATCGGTCTGGCGCCTATTCCATCAATCAACGGAAATGCCTCAAAACCTTTTGTTGGCGTTTTCTCGGTCGCTACCAATGCGGCAAGCCCAAACAAAGACCTGGCGAAGCTCTTCATGGAAGAGTATGTGATGACGCAGGACGGCTTGGGTAAACTGGCCGCTTCACTGAATGGAGCGATGGTTAACGCAGCCGTTGCAGCTACTCAAGATGACCCACGTTTGGCAATTACTCTAGAGAACGCAGCGAACGGTATTGCGATGCCAAACAACCCTGAAATGGGTGCGTTCTGGGGCGCAATGGGCCCAGCACTGGCTAACATCTCAGGCGGTCAGCAGAGTGCTGAAGACGCACTGGATGATGCTGCCAAACGTATCCTGAGCGGCGAATAATCCACCGCTACTGACAAGCGCCGGGGCACTCCCCCGGCGCCATCACTTATGACACTAAAACTCAACGCCCAGACACTCACGACTGCCGCTGTACTGCTTTTACTGCTGTACGCTAGCACTGCGCTATTCATCACCCAACAGTACGCGCTGGCCATGGTCTTTGTGGTGCTTACGGCGGCGTTTGCCATCATCTTCACATCGAAGCGGCTCTATACTGCCCGCTTTTACTACCCGGCTATTGGCGGGCTATTGCTGTTCACTGTTTTCCCGGTGCTCTACACAGGGTATGTAGGTTTCACAAACTACGGTGGATCCAACCTACTCAGCTTCGAGCAGGTACAGCGCTTCTACACCACACAAGTGGTCGTCGATAAGAGCACTGAGCAACAGTTCAAACTCAGCGAGACCAGCGATGGGTTAAAGCTTTGGCTGCCTGATTCTCAACTGCTTTCAGAACCGTTTACCGCGGATTCAACAGGTTCAATACTTCAGCTAGCACCTTCAACAGAACCGACAGAGACTCTGCCGATTAAAGCGATGGTTAAACAGCGCAAGCTGCTGGGCACGCTAAATTTTGAAACGCCTGATGGAGTGCTACTCCAGAGCGCTAGCATCAAAACACTGGCTACAGTTGTACCCGCCTACCGCTTGATTGATGAGACCGGACGGCTCGAGGACGCTAACGGTCAGATCCTGACGCCGGACCACTCCGAAGGGTACTACCAAACAGCAGATGGTGAGCATCTGAAGCCTGGCTGGAAGACCTGGGTCGGAGGACGCAACTTCGATCGCATGCTCAACTCTGAGGGGATTCGCGAACCGATTGTTGAGATCTTTATCTGGACCCTTATCTTCGCCTTTGGTTCAGTTCTAGGCTGCTTCGGTGTTGGCATGCTGCTCGCACTCATTCTGCAATGGCCCGAACTGCGTGGTAAGAGCATCTACCGTATTCTGCTAATTCTGCCTTATGCGGTGCCCGCGTTTATCTCGATCTTGGTATTCCGCGGACTCTTCAACCAGAACTTCGGCGAGATCAACTTCCTGTTAGATACATTGTTCGGCATAAAACCTGACTGGTTTACCGACCCCTTCCTGGCTCGCTCAATAGTACTCTTCGTCAACATATGGCTGGGTTACCCCTACATGATGTTGCTGGCGATGGGGTTCCTACAGTCTATCCCGACCGATCACTATCAAGCTGCAGCTATTGAGGGGGCGGGGCCTGTGCGGCGGTTCTTCTCCATCACACTGCCACAGATTTTGCCGCCTTTTGTGCCTATGTTGATTTCAGCTTTCGCTTTCAACTTCAACAATCTGGTGCTGATTATTCTGCTGACTCGCGGCGGACCCGATATGCCAGGAACGCTTATACCAGCGGGTAGCACCGATATTCTGGCTTCCTTCACCTACCGCATCGCGTTCTCAGACTCAGCGCAAGATTTTGGCTTGGCAGGCGCGATATCGATGGTGATGTTCATTATCGTGGCCGTTATCGCCTACGCCAATCTAATAGCGATGCGCAAAATGGCTAAGGGGACGCGCTAGTATGAGCATGGTACACGCCAAAAAGAATCTGTTTGTGCGCAAGCTTCTGGCTCACGGATTTCTGTGGATCTTCCTCGGCATTATTCTATTTCCCTTCTTCGTCACGCTGTCGATCTCTTTTCGAGAGGGTAACTTCGTTACCGGAAGTCTTATCCCAAGCAACCCAACGTTGGAGCACTGGTATCTGGCGTTTGGACTTGAGTACGTTCGCCCAGATGGCACAGTAGTAGAGCCACCTTTCCCGGTGTTACTCTGGTTGTGGAACTCGGTGAAGATCGCCTTTATCGCATCCTTTGGTGTGCTCTGTATGGCTGCCACAGCCGCCTATGCCTTCTCACGATTGCGATTCCGAGGAAAAGCGACACTGTTGGATACCATGCTGGTCGTACAGATGTTCCCGGCAGCACTGGCAATCGTTGCGCTATATGCGCTGTTTGACTCGCTTGGCGACGTGTTACCGATCCTCGGAATCGATAGTCACTGGTCACTGATACTGGTTTATCTCAGCGGCGTTGCGATGCATATCTGGACCATCAAAGGCTATTTTGACTCAATAGACCCAGCGCTGGATAAGGCCGCAGCGATTGATGGCGCCAGCCACTTCCAAACCTTTAAATGGATATTTCTACCCCTAGCAACACCCATTTTGGCGGTAATATTCGTGCTGGCCTTCATTGGCGCAATTGGCGACTACCCTCTCGCCAGTATAATGTTGCGCGCCGAGGAGAACCTAACCCTCGCTGTAGGCTCGCGCCAATATCTAATGGATAACAAATATATGTGGGGCGATTTCGCTGCAGCTGCAATCCTATCCGGAGCACCTATCACAATGCTGTTCCTTTTCGCGCAGCGTTTCCTGGTCTCGGGCCTGTCAGCCGGCGGCGTTAAGGGGTAAAGCATGGCAACTTTACAAGATATTGCCGACCATCTTGGCTTGTCTCGCGCTACCGTATCCCGGGCGCTTAATGATTTTCCGGAAGTTAGCGCAAAGACCAAAACCAAAGTCCGCGAGGCGGCCAAGCAACTTGGGTATCGCCCAAATCTGCATGCCCGCAAATTGATAACGGGACGCTCCGGCGTAGTCGCACTGCTAGTGCAGGAAGAGAAAAACAGCTTGCTGGATCTCTCTACCGACTCTTTCCTAGGCCAGCTTACTCACACCCTTGCGGAACATGACCTAGACCTAGTCGTGCGCCTAATTTCACCCTCAGAGAAAACGGAACCGTACAAACGTTTTGCTACCCGCAACTTCGTCGACTGCATCATTATCAACGCTCCTCATGTAGACGACTACCGCATAGAAGCACTTGAAGAGGCAGGTGCAAAGTATGTAGTCCACGGTCGCGATATTCGTCATCAAGGCTACGCCTACTACGACATCGACAACTTTGGAGGTGCCAAACAGGCGGCTGATTACCTCTGTGATTTAGGCCATGAACGCCTGGCCATTCTTCTCAGTGATACCAATCTCGCGTTTGCCGCCAGCCGACTCGATGGGTTCGAAAGTGCAGTCGCTAAGCACAGTGGCTGTAGTTCAGAACTGCTAATCGACGAGCACCAGTCCCATTTCGCTTACTCAATTGCGAAACGCGCACTGAGCCAGGCCGATTGCCCTACTGCCATATACTGCGCTAACGGGTTGTTCCAAGCATTGGGCGTCTACCGAGCCGCGCGTGAACTTGGGTTAAGAATTCCCGAGGATCTCTCTGTCATTGCACACGATGATGATATATCTCAGGGTCAGACCAACGAGTTCAGCCCACCGCTAACCGTGACACGCAGGCCAATTAATGACGCATGCGCCCCTATAGCAAAAATGGTTCTCGATCTGATTGAGGATAAACCCGCAGCGAAGATGCAACGCGTGGACAGCGTCGAGCTGGTCGTACGTGGTTCAACTGCCCGCAAAAAATAACCGACTTGAGTAACCCCGCTTTAGCATCCATAATGCGCTGTAATAAGATTTTGTTTTCTTAATAACCCAAAGTGAGCAATGCGCTAGTCAGGGCTGATGAGCGTTCACTACTAAGGAGAAAAGAATGAAACTGGTTTCTGCGGTTATCAAACCCTTCAAACTCGACGATGTACGTGAAGCACTTTCAGACATCGGCATACAGGGTGTCACCGTAACTGAAGTTAAAGGTTTTGGTCGCCAGAAGGGACACACCGAACTCTACCGTGGTGCAGAGTACGTTGTAGATTTCCTTCCTAAAGTAAAAATAGAGGTTGCTATCGACGACGATATGGTTGATCAGGTGATTGAAGCGATCACTAAAACTGCGAACACTGGTAAGATCGGCGACGGCAAAATCTTCGTTATGCCAGTTGAGCAGGTTATCCGTATCCGTACAGGTGAGACCGGTTCAGACGCGTTGTAATAGCAGTAAGATCATAAAAAAGGAGCCTGATGGCTCCTTTTTTATGGCTGAAGTTTGACTCTTACCGCAACGGCAGAATCAAAGTAGCACTGAAGCCGCCAGAGTCCCGATTGGCAAAGCGAACCTCACCGCCAACTTGACGGGCCGCACGCTGACAGATACTCAAGCCCAGGCCATACCCGCTAGATTTAGCGCCACGTTTAAACGGCTGACCCAACTGAGCAAGCAGTTCACCAGGCACACCAACACCATCGTCAAACACCTCTACCTTGAGCTGTTCACTGGTGCTAATCGCCTTCAGTTCAACTTTGGCGCTATCGCCAGCGTGCTTAACAGCGTTAGCCAATAGATTGTTCACGATTCGACTAAGCGGCTCGGCAGAGAAACGCACAGACTCGCCTACTGCGTTGAAGTCAGCACTAATCTCGCGCGCTGGATCCAATAGTCGCGCATCCTCAATCAGCTCCTGCAACAGTGGTTTGAGCAGAACTGGCTGTTGATTCGCCTGGGCAACCTGCTGGCGCGAGAGTAAGAGCAGCTCACTAATCAACTTCTCGAGGCGCGCGCACTCGGTATTGATACGCACCACTAACTTGTCGTCTTCACCTAACTTCTGCTCGGCCAGACCGGCTGAAGCCTGAAGGCGCGCCAGCGGAGCACGCAGTTCATGTGAGACATCACGTAGGAGATTCTCTTGGGCGTTGAGCGTCTCTTCTACATAGCGAGCAGCCTGATTCATCTCGCGTGCGAGTTCGCCAAGTTCGTCTTTGCGATCTTGCAGCGCAAAACTACTCTTCGGGCGCCAGTCATCGCTGTCATAAACCTCTCGTACCTGAGCACGGAGCTTGTTGATCGGACGCACAATGAGCCAGGCGAGCAGTAGGCTGCTAATCAACGAGACAATAAGCAGCCAGAGAACCTGGAAAGAGAGCACAAAGTGGAACATCCGCTCCAACATTTGCGAATCGGGTGCCGAAGGGAAGAATATCTTGTATTCATTGCCCTGTTGAGACTCTACTTCAATGTGCTGAGCATCTCTCGGAGGCCGGCGTTTACCTCCGAAGATCTGGCGTCCTGATTTCTCATCGATCACCCAGATAGGTAAGCCACGCGCCTGACGGGGTTCCAGCTCTAAACCGGACTCATAGCGTTCGATAACTTGCTCAGCATATAGCTGAGCGCGTTCCTGCTGCAGCCCACGGCGCTCCTGCTCTTGCGCCAACTCTTGGTAGACACCCACACTTACAAGGATACCGGCCATACTGACCAGCCAGATAGCGCCAAAGATGCGCCAGAACAGCTTTTGATACCAGCGCATTAGCTCGACTCCCTCAGGGCTAACTGATACCCCTGACCGCGAACCGTTTTTATGCTCTCTGCCAGTCCTGTCGATACCTGCGCAAGCTTTGTACGGACGCGACTTACATGGACATCTATAGCGCGGTCATAGGCAGTTAATTTCCGGTGTAGAACCTGTTCGGTCAGTCGCTCTTTAGTTACAAGGTGGCCAGCTGACTGCATCAAATAAGCAAGCACACAGAATTCTGCGCTCGTCAGGCTCAGAGGTTCGCCAGCTATGCGCACCTCGCGCAGCTGAGGGTCGAGACTCAAATCACCGAGATGCATCTGCTGTTGTGGAAATCCATCGGCAGTTTCGGCTGGGTGCGACTGGGCACGGCGCAACACAGCTTTAATGCGAGCCAAGAGTTCACGTGGATTTGCGGGCTTGGGCAGATAGTCATCAGCCCCCATCTCCAATCCCAGAATTCGATCGATATCATCACCGCGGCCAGTCAGCATAATTACTGGTGTCTGCATGCGCGGGCGCACCTGCTGCAAGAGCTCTAAACCGGACATGCCCGGCATCATAATATCCAGCACCCAAAGGTCGAAACTCTCTTGAGCATTCAGGCGGGCAATGGCAGCCTCGGCACTATCAGCGGTCTGGACCTCAAATCCCTCGTTGCCAAGATACTCAGCCAATAAGTCAGAAAGATCGGTGTCATCATCAACTAGCAGAATGCGTGCAGCCATTTTCTCGTAGTGTCCTTATTCAATCGATATCTGCAGTTTAATGCTCATTTAAAATACTTACACAAACTTAACGCAACTTTACGTTGCCCTTACCCAACTTAACGCGCGCCAAGACCATACTGGACTCATCAAAACGAACAAGTTGGAGATACAACGATGAATACCCTGAAAAATGTTTCAATCCTTGGCGCAGCAATCCTGGCAACTTCTGCAGTAAACGCCGCAGACCTAACTTACGCTGAGAGCGAAGCCACAGTCGGCAGCGCTTATGTAATGGCAGCGACTTCTGGTGAATCACAACAGCCGACACTGCGGGCAATTGACGAAGCGTCTGTCGCATCAGCATTCGTACAGCAGCCAACATACGGTAAAGCAACACCTGTTGAGAACCGAGCTCTGAGCGAAGCGACTGTTGCGACCGCTTACCAGTACAACGCAGCTGAGACGACTGAATCTGCTGCACCAAAAGTTATTGCAGCAGTTGGAGCAACCTACGCTGAACAGGAAGCACAAGTCAGCTCGGCTTACGTGATGGCGCCAACATACGGCGAATCCCAGCAGCCTGCTCTGCGTGCCATTGGCGAGGCAACCGTGGCAACCGCCTACACCCAGGAGCCAACGTATGGTGTGCAGCGCCCAGCCGAGAATTACGCTGCAGCTGAAGCGACTGTCGCTCATGCTTTCGACATGAAAGGCTTCGAAGAGGCTCCATACGGCAACACTGCATCTGAGTAAGCCGCGCTTACCTAACTAACTTCAACGCCCGCAAAAGCGGGCGTTTTTTGTTAGTAAGAGCCGATCATCTTTACCCTTCTTTACGCTATCGCAACCCAACTTAGCATTGCTCCTCGCCATAATGAATTCATCGAAACAGAGACATTGATGAGCCCTCAACGGAGAGACAACCATGAAAAAGAGACTGATCGCTATATTGACTGCTGTAACCCTGACTGCCGGTGCTATCTCTGGCGTAGCATTCGCTCACAAAGGCAGCAAAGGCCCTGAGGGTGCTGTTGAACGCTTAACTGAGCGTCTTAACCTGACTGAAGAGCAGCAGGTGCAAATCAAAGAGATCTTTGACCAAAAGGTCCTCGATCGTAAAAACATGATGGAGAGCACCACCGAAGAGCAGCGTGAGAACCTTCGCGAGAATGCGCGTGACGCGATGAAAGCTCAGACTGAGTCACAGATTAAAGCACTGCTAACACCTGAACAGGTCGCTCTATTTGATCAGATGCATGCCGAAAAAGAGGCGCGCGGCGATCGTGAGCATAAAGGCAAAAAGGGCCACGGCGAAGGTAAGGGCTGGGGTAAACGCGGCGGCCACGGTGAAGAGAAGTGTGACGACTAACACGTCGCTAGATTAAATTAACAAGGGGACTTAGGTCTCCTTGTTCGCGTACGGACGACAACATCCGTACTAGAAAGCAAAGCTAACGACGCTCTCCCCGCTATCCGCACTGACTGCCAGAACCGGAAACCGCTGTGGCATCTGCGCTGCTTCGCTCAGTTCCGCATCGCTGGTCGGCAGCAGGTTGGCCTGCAAAAAATAGGTGATCAGCGCCTTTCGGATCTTAAATGGCTCTAGCTGATTTAGATCGTAGTCATCACTGATCAAGGTCTGCTGCTCAGGCAAAAGTGCAGGATTCGGGACTAGACGCACCTCTAGACTCTCCTCCCAGGCGCTATCCTCTGGTAACAGGTCGGGCTCACCGAACTTTAATTTAGGGGTCCCGCGAAAACGGTTGAGGACAAAATCACGAAAGCCCTGGCGTTCCCAGCAGTACGCACGAACGTGCAGACGGTTACTCGCACTAATAATGGCGCAGGGTGTCAGACTACGGCGGGAACCGCTTGGGTTCTGCATCGAGACATAGGTCGTTTCAAACCGGATACGGTGCTCGATGGCGGTAAGTATCGCTGCGAGTGTACCTGGCGCGGTACTGCGACTGAGTACCGGCACCGAGTGAAAGTCAGGGTTGCTCGGCACAGCCAGACGCGAGATGGTGATCAACGAGTCTGCTGAGTCGGGAATCAATTTCGGTTTAAATTCGGAGGTTGGCTTATAGCTGCGATCAGACGGTTCATAAGGACGCACGTTCTCAGGTGCCAACTCGATATAGGTGTGTATTGACTCGAGAGCTTGTGGGCGCAGAATCCCGAAAGCCCCGGTTAGCATGGTGGGCGTCACTTCGCGCTCCCACAGCAACTGACGTTCGATAAAGCGCAACCGCTGGAGTTGCGGCCAGGAGGTCTCATTAATCGTTACGGCCATCTTTCCATTCCTTTGTATCGGGCTAGCCATTCTCTGCATTGCAGTCTAGCAGTTAAAGCTCTTTATACCTCAAGGAAAAGTAGATCTTAGCCGTTAACTTATACGTAGAACAAAGAGAAGCTCACGCACTCAGGGACTGAAGGGTAAGACGTGACACACCAGTAGAGTGTTTTTGCACTCGAGGGGTCAATATGGGCTATGTCCTAGTATTCGTAAGCCTGCTGGGTACAGGCGAAGTCGCAGCCACATCAGAGGGTCATTACCTGAAGATGAGCACCTGTTTTGAGGAGCGCGAATTGCTGCTCAAAGAGCTAAAACGCGAGGCTGATCCGGCTGAGCAAACAGTTCAGGCCGTCTGTCTTGCAGCGCCCGATGTACTTGAACTAGCAATGATAGACTGAACACCCGCTCCACATTTCTGATAGGCTTCAATAACAATAAAACCCCTCTCATTCGGAGCGCCGTATATTGCGCCATTCTAGTTCGGCTGACAGTGCCTCCAACGACCGTAAACCGGCTGGTTGGTCTGAGGCTTTTGATGTGATTAAGATGATCTGGCCCTATCTGTGGGAGTTTCGTGCTCGCCTCGGATTTGCCTTTGTGCTGCTTGTGCTCGCGAAGGTGGCCACGGTCACTATGCCTTGGGTTCTCAAGCAGATTGTTGATGGTCTGGATGAGTCGATCAATCCGGTGCTCGTCGTTCCGGTCATGCTGATTATCGCCTATGGCCTGTTACGTTTCGGATCGGTCTTCTTTGCTGAGGCGCGAGATGCAATATTCAGTCGGATAACTGAACGGGCCATGCGCTCCATGGTGCTTAAGGTTTTCCGCCATCTCCATTCGCTAGAGCTTGAGTTCCACCTTTCGCGTCAAACAGGTGGCATATCACGCGATATTGATCGCGGGGGGAATGGTTTTAGCTTTTTGATGCGCATGCTGGTGTTCAATATAGTGCCAACCCTGATCGAACTGGGTATGGTTGCCGCGATTTTACTAGTTAACTTCAGTTACCTCTATGCGATTATCATTCTCGTCAGTGTTGGCTGCTACATCTACTTCACCATTTTGACAACCGAGTGGCGCAACCGTTTTGTGCGTGAAGCCAATCAGCTGGACTCCCAATCCAACACTCGCGCCATCGACTCCTTACTCAACTATGAGACGGTTAAGTACTTCAACAACGAGGAGTTTGAGGCGCAGCAGTATGACTCCAACCTGGCGCGATGGGAGAGCGCACGCCTGAAAACCCGCATGACCCTGATGCTACTGAACTCAGGTCAGGCACTGATTATTGGCTTAGGGATGGTACTTTTGTTGTGGATGGCTGCGCGCGATGTTGCCAGCGGCGCAATTACGTTGGGTTCGTTGGTGATGATTAACGCCTACATCCTGCAACTGTTTATGCCACTTAATTTCCTCGGCATGGTCTACCGCGAAGTGCGCCGTGCACTGACAGACCTAGAGAACATGTTTGGCCTGCTCAAGCGCAATCCCAGCATTGAAAACGCTCCAGCAGCTATGCCCCTCAGAGTAACAGAGGGCGGAATTGAATTTGATAAGGTGAGCTTTGCCTATCACAAAGAAAGGCCGATCCTGAAAGATCTGAGCTTTAAAGTCGAGCCCGGATCGAAGGTGGCGATCGTAGGCCCAAGCGGGTCAGGCAAATCGACCTTGGCCCGTCTGCTATTTCGTTTCTACGATATTCAGAGAGGCGCGATACGCATTGATGGGCAGTCAATCAGCCAGGTTACACAAGAGAGTCTGCGACAGGCCATTGGCGTAGTCCCTCAGGATACAGTTCTGTTCAACGACAGCATCTACAACAATATCGCCTACGGGCGCCCTACCGCCTCTGCTGAAGAGGTGCGTGATGCAATTCTCATGGCTAATCTCGAGCCCTTCATTAGCTCCCTACCCGAAGGCACCGAAACCAAAGTAGGCGAACGAGGACTGAAAGTCTCAGGTGGTGAAAAGCAACGTATCGCGATTGCGCGGGTATTACTGAAACGTCCACCAATCCTCCTGTTTGACGAGGCAACTTCGGCCCTCGATAGCGCAACAGAAAAGTCCATTCTTGCTGCGTTCGAGACACTCGCTCGCAACCACACCAGCCTCGTAATCGCTCACAGACTCTCTACGATTGTTGATGCAGATCAGATACTTGTAATGGAGCACGGCGAGCTAATCGAAACCGGAACACACCAACAACTCTTAGCCAAGGCCGGACGTTACGCGCAGATGTGGCATCTGCAGCAAGAGAACGAGCCTGACTCAGCGCCTGATACAAGCCAATAACTGATGAGACGAACTCAGATATTCACCCAGCCTTTAAACATAGATTGCGAGCGAGATTATAGCTGGCGAAGGCTAATATCTGTTTAAACCGCCCTAGAGCGCTTCAATTTTTACTCCGGTCGGAGGCAACTCTAAACCACGAAATACCACAGGCTGACTATCGTAGTTAAACCAGAACCGATGTGTTTTGGTCTCCCTCAATCGCAATCCCTCGGGCAGCTCGTACGTATTGATGCCCAACTGCGATAGCAGATTAGCAAAGAGCGAATGCGCGTATTCAGCATCGGGCCAACCACACAGATAGAAGTTGGCGTTCTGTTCGAGCAACACAGGCCGGCCCGTCTCCGTGCGATGCACCACAAGCTCATCGGGAGCATCATAGTGCTCAAACCAATGCTCTATCGCACCGGTACCGGTGTTATAAGCCGCACTGGCCCGCAAGGATTCAACACGGTCCTGATGGACTGTCTCAAAAAGCAGCGGTTGATGCGTATCCATATGGAAATCTTCCGTACGGCTGCCAGTTCGTGGGCCCATCAAAAGAATTGAAGCGCAATCTCGCATTTGGGACAGTAGCGTTTGATCAACACTCATTAGCCCAGGGACACAGAGCAGTTTGTAGCGTTGTTGAGAGATACCCTGCTTGCTGATGATATCGACGTTGACACCTAGACGACGCAGGGCCCGGTACTGCTCGAATACTAATCTGAAGTAGTCGAAGCTCTCTCCTTGAGGCTGAGTTTGCCAGGCCCAAGCGGACTCATAATCGAACAAAATGGCCACATCTGCCGGTTTCTGCGCAAGCTCACCGAGTTGCGCTAGTAAAGCTGCTGTCGCCTGAGCCTCTTTCAATCCCTGGGCCGGACGGCCATCTGCCGTCAACAGGCCGGCGTGATGTTGCTCCTGGGCAAATGGCAGTTGTCGCCAGCGAAAATAGCTAACCACCTCTGCCCCATGGGCGATCGCCTCTAAACTCCAGAGCTTCACCATGCCATCGAGAGGCGCAGGATTAAACGGCGCCCAGTTTACCGGACCCGGTTGCTGCTCCATGACCCACCAACGGCCTCGCCCTACCGCGCGATATAAATCGTGATGAAACGCCTGAAAATCCGGGTCTCCCTGACGTGCGAACCGCGCACGCCAAGCCTCACCATAGTCACTTCGATCCTCGAGGAAACCTAGCGGATAGGCGTCCCAACTTGCGATATCTAAGTCTGCGCCAACGGCGAAATGGTCAAACTCAACAATGCGGCCCATGTAGTTATGGATCAGTGCAGCAGGGGTGTGGCGGCGCAGAATCTCCGTCTGTAGACGGTTAAAGCTCACCACCTGGCCAGAGCTAAAACGTTTGAAATCCAGTTCATGGCAGGGCGCTGCCTCGGTCACAGTCAGATTCGGCAACCCTATCTCATTGAAGGACGCATACTCCATCGACCAAAAAACTGTGCCCCAGGCTTCATTCAGTCGTTCAATCGTTTGATAACGCTGCTGCAACCAAATGCGAAACTCGACTAGCGCAGCATCGCTGTACGATAGGACTGTATCGTGACAACCATATTCATTGTCGGTCTGCCAAGCTTGTATCGCCGGGTGAGAGCCATACCGCTGGCCCAAGCTCTCTACAATATCTGCACAGGCTTGGCGGTAGCCTTGGTGACTGAAACAGTAGTGGCGCCGCGATCCAAACCCTCGTTCACGACCTTCACGATCAACTGCCAGCATGTCCGGGTAAATATCTAACATCCATCGTGGCGGCGTGGCGGTCGGAGTTCCCAATACAATTTTCAAACCAGCATTGGCCAGAGTCGCTATCGCTCTGTCGAGCCACTCAAACTGAAACTGCCCAGGTTTGGGCTCTAACCGACTCCAGGCAAACTCTCCAATGCGGACCCACGAAAGACCAGACTCAACCATCATCTGAGCATCAATTGCCCAGCGCTCTTCAGGCCAGTGCTCTGGGTAGTAACAACAACCAAGTTCGGGCTTCATATCGGCGAGCTCCAAGAGGCATTAAAGTTGGTCGTACGCAGCGACGATCCCTTTCGCGATAGTGTGCACTTCATCCACAGTGCGACCTGCCTTGTAGAGTGAGCTACCTATACCAAAACCGGTCACGCCAGCGGCACGCCACTGTCCCAGATTGTCATTTGCGACGCCCCCAACAGCGTAAAGTTTCATCTCAGATGGCAGAACGGCTTTGAACGCTTTAACGCCCGCAACGCCAACCAAATCAGCAGGGAAGAGCTTCAGCCCCGTGGCACCTGCATCGATCGCGGCAAAACACTCAGTAGGTGTCATAACACCAGGATAGGAGAGCATGCCAAGTTCTCGCGTACGCTCAATCACGGCAGTATTGGTGTTGGGCGAAACGATCAGTTTTGCACCTGTCGCAGCGACTGCCTCGGCTTGCTCGACATTGAGAACTGTGCCGGCACCAATGAGCGCATCCTTACCGAATGCCTCGACCATTTTAGCAATGCTAGTAATCGGGTCAGGGGAGTTAAGCGGGACCTCAATGCGGCTGAATCCAGCGTCTATTAGAGCACTGGCCACATCCACTGCTTCAGAAGGTTTGATACCGCGCAGTATGGCGATTAGCTCTCGATCAGACATTATTTCGATCCTTATAGGCAGTGTAAGCGGCTGTTAAACCGGCCAGCGTCATCTCTTGGGTATCCAGCATCTGCGCTGCTCTCCCCACTAAACTCAATGCACGTTGATAGTGTCGCGCTAGTGCCGAGGCACCGATAATAGCAACTTCATTAGACTCCCAGTACGAGCGCGTCGAAGCCAGCTCCAGACCGATCAGGTAACCAGACAAGCGTGCGGCATTGCCGCCTCTAGGATCCTCGCTAACCAGAGACTCAGCGCGCAAACCAAACAACCACCCACTGATTTTCTCAGGTGCATCTAATGCCTCAAGAACCGCAGCATCAAACACCTCATCCAACCAGTCTTGCTGATCAATCGAGAAGCGCAGGACTGAGCTTTTCGACAGCAGGTCAAATATCTCACCCGTCATGTAACTCTGGAATTCCGTCACAGCCCCCTGATCAACCCGTGCCCACTTACAATGCGTACCGGGCAAACAGACAACGCCAGCATAATCTGCATAGTTACCCAACAAGCCTGCTATTTGTGTCTCCTCCCCGCGCATTACATCGGCGGGATCCAGCTGCTTAAGCCCCCAGCAGATACGTACGTCGACCTTCAGTGACTGAGTTTCAGCTCGGCTTAATTGGATAGAAGGCCTGCAAGGGACCGCTTCATACGGCACCTCCTGCCAACCCTGTCGGGCACCAACCATGCCGCATGCAATCACCGGCACAGGACCAGTCGCATCGTTTATCCACGGCTCAATTAAACCAAGCAGGGTTGGTTCAAACTCGTCGCGCGCTAGCTTTGCCATGCCCGTGTCAGAGCTCTGACTATCTATCACACTACCGCGGCTATCCAGCGCCCAAAGGCGCATCCGACTGGTACCCCAGTCAACCGCAATCCACTCCAGGTTACTCATCCCGTAACCACCACACCGCCGTCAACTACCAGCGCTTGCCCGGTAATCATGCGGCTGGTTTGCGAGGCAAGAAAGAGCGTCGCATCAACCACATCTTGGGGTTTTAGGTGCTCTTTTAGACACTGTTTTTCCAGGTGCGTCGCCAGATCCTCGGGCGTAGCCCACATCTCCAATTGCTTATCTGTTAATACCCAGCCCGGCATCAGTGCATTGACGCGAATATTGTCCGGTCCCAACTCCCGTGCTAACGAGCGTGTTAAACCTGTAATTGCAGCTTTAGAGGTGGCGTACGCTGGGTAGCCGGCATTGCCCATCATGTAGGAGATGGATGAGTAGTTGATGATCGAACCGCCACCGGCCGCTCTCATGCCCTCAAAAACGGCCTGAGCGGTAAAAAAGTGCGGGCGAAGATTCACTGCCATACCCCGATCCCACTCATCGACGCTGTAGTCATTGAGAGTATGGCGAGCATCATTGGCTGCGTTATTCACCAGGACAGAGATAGTGCCAAGCGCTGTCTCAACCTGTGCGATGGCAGCTTTAAGCGCATCAACATCAGAGATATCGCACTGAACGAAAAGAGGTGCGTTAGGATATTTCGCCGCCATCTCCTCAACAAAGGAGCTCGCATCGGAGCGCTGAACAAAACCGACCTTAGCACCTTGCTGCAGGAAGCCTTCAGTAAGGGCCGCACCAATGCCTGACCCACCACCGGTGATGAAAACCACGGTATCGCGTAGGTCGTGAAATGTAGCTGTCTGTGTCATTTAATCTGTCCTATTAAAGCAAAAATTGAAGCGGCCTAGCCCCTTCGCATGGTCCGTCTATATTTAGCCGGTGACATACCCTCGTTGTGCTCTGCGAAGGCATCATAAAAGCTAGAGAGACTGCCAAAGCCACTATCCATCGAGATATTGACGATCTTTTGATCGGTTTCACTGAGTAACATTTTGGCGTGACTCAGCCGCGTACGTGTGAGGTGGTGTTTAATTGATACTCCCATCACCTCTTTGAATAACGTCATTGCTCGTCCAGCTGATAGGCTTACCCCGGCCGCAATATCGGCGATGCTTACCGGCTGGTTGAAGTTATCCGCGATAAAGCGGAGCAACGCCTCCACATGATTCATCGTCCGCACATCAGCATCTAAAACAGATGAGGCTGAGCGCGGATCCAAGAGTACATCCCACCCTTCCAGGCCGAGTCGACGCAAGCGGTTGCTGATCTCGTCCAGATGGGTGCGGCGCCAGGCACCATTCTCTCGATCGCGTTCTCGTTCATTCCACAAGCGGTCCATCAGGCCAGCATCATCGAAACTGCTGGTGCGACCCGCAATCACCGTACCGGCAAGTATCGCCTGCACCAGCTCCTCAGGTAGCCCCCAGCGCAGAAACTGGCCGAGAGATAGGTAGAGGTTAGTAATTTCTCCCCCCGGAGAAACAGAGATGACGCGGTGGGGTTGGGCTCCCCAGAAAATCGTGAGCGAATCTCGTTTTACACTCACAGGCACGCCGGAGAAGGAGTACTGCATCTCACAGCCACGTAAAAAGTTGATCTCGACGGAGGTGTGGTGATGGAAAGGCGCATCAAACATAGCCGGCTCATGCCGCTCAATAATGAACTGATTCGGCGCAGGCATGCGTGTGCGGTCATGCTGTTCAGAGTAGGGAACGACCTCTGCAACATCTCTCGCCCTAGCCAAATTTGCGCCCATAAGTTACTGCCTTTGAAAAACGTTTCGCAGACATAATTAACGAAGCCTCTCTAATCACACAACAGCAAAACTCGAGAATAGACCCTTTTCTGGAAACTCACATTAGTTTTTCGGAAGTTTACTGCGGTAATTTCCCAGTAGATTAAAAATGCGCTGAACAATAACAAAGGAAAAGCCGATGTTTAGATTAAAACCCTTAAGCTGCGTTGTTAGCACCCTGTGCGCTACCGCCCTGTTATCAACACCTGCAGTTGCAGATCAGATGCCTCCAGAAAAGAGTCTGGCAGGTCTTAACTATGAGCTGATCGGACGTGATGACCTCTGGACCTACAAATCGTTGTCGAAATACAACGAAGCACCATTCCTCTCTGACCTTGTGGCAGCTGGCAAGCTCCCTAAGATTGAAGATCGCCTCCCTAAAGAGCCACTAGTTCACAACTCAGGCGTGATGTCGGACGGTGTGGGCACTTACGGCGGTGTTTTCCGCCATGTAATCGGCGGTCGCCCTGAAGGCTTCAACTGGCTTGCAGGTCAGCACCAAGGCTGGGGTGGTATCAACATGGCGGTGCAAGAGTGTCTCGTGCGCCAGGGTCCACGTTGGCAGGTTAAACCTGAAGACCAGACCGGCCCGTTACCAAACCTCGCCAAGAGCTGGGAGTGGAACAGCGACATGACCGAGCTAACCATGCATCTTGTTGAAGGTGTTAAATGGTCTGACGGTGATGCGTTCGATACCGAAGATATTGCGTTCTGGTACAACGACAACGTCGAAGATCCAAACGTAAACGCGCGTATTTCGCAGGGTTCTTTTGGCGGTGGTGCTAAGCTCGAAGTCATCGACGCGCACACCTTTAAGTTTGTATTCCCGTCTGCACAGTCCAATACTCTGGTTGAAGGTCTGGCGTACATTCAGGGTTGTCCGGGTCCGTCTCACATCCTGAAAGAGTCGCACCCTAAATACAATTCAGCGAAGACCTATGACGACTATCTGAACGCCGCGCCTTCAGACAAAATGCCGGTTGTTGGCCTAGGTGCCTGGATTCCAGTCGAGCACAAGCCCGACGAGATCGTAATCCTGCGTCGCAACCCCTACTACTTTAAAGTCGACGACAAGGGCAACCAGCTTCCATATATCAACGAGATGCACTTCAAGCTGACCACCTGGGATGACCGTACAACTCAGGCAGTAGCCGGCACCGGCGACTGGTCAAACATGGAGAACCCCGGCAACTTCGTTGAGGCGCTAAAGCAGTCTCAGGACGCAAGCTCGCCAGTTTCAGCTAAGTTTGGTCCGCGTACTCTGGCGTGGCGCATCGAACTGAACTTTGCCCAGAACATGGGTAAAGATGATTACGAAAAAGAGCTCCGCGGCCTGTTCCGCAATCTCGACTTCCGTAAAGCCATGTCTCATGCAATCGATCGTGATGCTGTAGGTCAGGCGCTTGCACGTGGCCCATTTGCCTACCCATACATGGGCGGCTACGCAACGGGTTCACCGTACTACAACGCTGACTCTACCGACTACACCCCGTTCGATCAGGCGAAGGCCGGTGAGCTGTTGGCAGGTCTTGGGCTGAAAGACACCGACGGCAATGGCGTATTGAACCTGCCGGGTACAGGTCAGGATCTGGTGATCGATATGACCTACAAAGCGCAGCGCAACGATGACCGCAAACAGATGGACGCGGTTACCTCACAGCTCGCTGAAGTCGGCATTCGTGTACTACCAAAATCGGTAGACGAGACCAGCTTTGACCCAATGCGCAACTCGGGTGACTTCACTGCCATCCTACAGCGCGCAAACTTCATCCTACCAACGCGTGAAACCTGCGGTAACTTGCCTGTGTCAGATATCTGTCCGGCATTCCACCTATCAGGCAGCGACGGTCGTGAGCTGATGTCGTTTGAAGCTGAGCTGGGCGAACTGGTGACTAAGTTCAACTCAACGGACGATGCCGCGAAGCAGACCGAGTATGCAAACCGCATGCAGCAGCTGCTGACTGAAAACGTCTACAACGTTGGCTTGGTGCAAGTTCCTGCAGCACTACTGGTAAACAAGCGTGTTAAGAACGCTCACCCTGGAACACCCGTATTTATGTACGAGTGGGCTGAGGATGGTGTAGTTCGCGAGCGCCTCTGGGTACCAGAAGATCAGCAGATGGCTGAGCTGCTACCTGGCACCATTCCGACTTACAAGTAAGTTCAGCGCAAATAGTCGCCCCCGGACTCCCGGGGGCGGTCTATCCAAGATTCTCACCCAAGCTTTAGGTCTTTAAGATGGACTTTGTCATTTTCTTTGCCAAACGAATGTTGGCGACCATACCGCTCCTAATCGGTATATCGATCGTCTCATTCGGGATTATCCAGGCCGTGCCAGGCGACTATGTCGACACTTGGATATCCGCCACATCGGCACAAACCGGCAAATCCTATGATGAACTCCTGCCTCAGGCCGAAGTGATGCGCGAACGCCTGGGACTAGACGAACCTCTACCGGTTCAGTATCTGGTATGGGTTAAAGATATTGTGATCTCTGGTGATTTCGGCATGTCCTTTCGACACAACCGACCTGTCACTGAGGTAATCGGTGTTCGCCTGCCGCGAACGCTCTTTCTGGCGATCATTACCGTCGTGCTGAGTCAGGTTATTGGTGTCATGCTAGGTATTTTTGCCGCAACACATCAGTACAAACTCGGCGACAACATCGCTACGTTTATCGCCTTTATCGGCATTGTCATACCGAAGTTCGTTATCTCACTGGTTATTCTCTACCTGCTGGCCTTCGTATGGCATTCCCCCTACATCGGGGCTGTGAACTCAGCACAGTATGTGCTGCAAGATTACTGGGATCTGCCAAAGTTTTGGGATTTCCTCAAGCATGTCTGGCCTGTACTGCTGGTCTCTATCTGGGCAGGACAGGCATACACCACTCGAATGATGCGCGGAAACCTGCTCGACGTAATGAATATGCAATACATCGAAACCGCACGTGCCAAAGGTTTGAGTCGTCGTAAAGTGCTCTATAAACACGCCGTACCGAACGCGCTCCACCCCGTCGTTATGAACCTCGGAACACGCTTCGATTACATGATTAAGGGTGAGATTGAGATCGCTATTGTCCTCGGTATTCCGACGGTTGGTCCGCTGATTCTCTCATCAGTGGCTGATCGTGATATGTACGTCGTCTCAGCCATATTCATGATGGTTGCGGTACTTCTTGTTCTAGGCAACCTGTTTGCCGATCTAATCCTGGCGCTGCTTGATCCGCGAGTTCGCCGTGCAACATTGGCGCGGGGTTGATCTGATGAGTACGACAAATATCAGCATGAACGCAGAGGCCACCCAGAACTCTTCAGGCCTGAGCTACTGGCAACTCGTACGTCGCCGCTTTATGCGCAACCGATACGGTGTTGCTGGACTCATCGGCTGTATCTTTGTGCTCTGTTCAGCCATTTTTGCGGGATTGATCGCACCGTACGGCGTTGAATCTAAGGATCGCAAGGCTATATATCACCCGCCCCAGTCCATCTATTTTTTCAATGAAGATGGATCCCTGGCTCGCCCCTATATCCTTGGTTTTGCCGAGGAGATGGATATGAACACCTTCGAGATCACCTTCGTTCCAGATCCAAGCGACCGACACGATCTCAGCCTCTTCGTTCAGGGCGATAGTTGGACGCTGCTTGGCATGGAATTCTCTACGCACCTTTTTGGTACCACTTCGGGGGCCAAATTCCACCTCTTGGGCACTGATTCGCTCGGACGAGACGTCTTCTCGCGCATGATTTGGGGGACGCGAATCACCTTGCTCATGGGCTTCTTAGTAATGGGCGCGGCACTGGTAATCGGTACCAGTGTTGGCGTGGCGTCTGGCTATTATGGCGGTCGCTTCGACCTAATCACACAGCGTATCGTGGAGTTCGTAAAATCCTTCCCGGATCTACCGCTCTATCTGGCACTGGTGGCTATTTTGCCGCGCCGTGCTGAACCGATGACTATTTTCATCATGTTCGCGGCGATACTGGTGCTGCTTCGATGGGCAGATATCAGCCGCGAATTGCGGGGTAAGGTGATCTCCCTGCGCTCAATGGAGTATGTGCGTGCCGCAGTATCTGTAGGTGCATCAGACAAACGCATACTAGCTCGCCACATTGTGCCTAACACCTCTTCGCACATGATTGTATGGGCTACTTATCAACTCCCTGAGGTGATTCTACTAGAGAGCTTCCTCTCATTCCTGGGCGTGGGTGTACAGGCTCCAATGGTGAGCTGGGGAACCATGCTCAACCAGGTGAGAGACTTTCAATCCTTTGCCGCAGCCCCCTGGCTGATGGCACCAGTAGCCATGATTATTATCTCCGTACTTGCTTTCAACGCCTTTGGTGACGGCATGCGCGATGCAATGGATCCATACGCCAATGACTGAACCACTACTTAAAGTCGAAAATGTTGTCGTCGATTTCCGGACCGTTGCGGGTACCGTTAACGCCGTACGGGGTGTCTCTTACGAGGTCGCCCGTGGTGAAACCCTTGCTGTCGTTGGCGAGAGTGGTTCGGGTAAATCGGTTACTGCTCGCGCGATCATGTCGATGCTAGCCGAAAATGCGGTTGTAGGTGGGGATTCACGCATCACCTTTGCAGGCAAAGATATCTCCACGTATTCAGAACTGGAGATGCAGCGTCTGCGCGGTAATCAGATCTCAATGATTTTTCAGGAGCCCCTGACCTCGCTCAACCCTATTTACCGCGTTGGGGATCAGGTGGCAGAGATCATCTTGACCCACCGCCCCATGTCAAAGAAAGCAGCGATGGCCGAAGTGCTGAAGTTATTTGAAGAGGTGCGCCTCCCAAATCCTGAAGCGCGTTTGAGCCAGTACCCGCATGAGATGTCAGGTGGCCAGCGCCAGCGTGTCATGATCGCTATGGCTTTGGCTAACAAACCCGATCTTCTCATTGCAGACGAGCCCACTACGGCACTGGACGTTACGGTTCAGGCTGAGATTCTTGGACTACTGAAAGAGCTACAACGCAGCCACAACATGGCTGTTATTCTCATTACGCACGACCTGACGGTAGTTGAGAAGACCTCTGATAACGTCGTAGTGATGCGCTATGGGGAGGTGGTAGAGCGCGGTCGTACCGAAGAGGTGTTTGCCAACCCTCAACACCCCTACACCCAACACCTGCTCGCATCGGAACCTAAGGGGCATCCCGACCCGCTGGAGGAGACTGCACCGGTTGTTATGTCCAGCGACAAATTGCGAAAGGTCTACAACACCCAATACGGTGGCTTTTTCAGCCGCAAGAACTATGAACTGATCGCCGTTGATGACATCTCGGCAAAAATTCGTAAAGGCGAAACGCTGGGTATTGTAGGCGAGAGTGGTTCAGGCAAAACGACGCTTGCGATGTCTATGGTTCGGTTACAAGAGGTGACTTCCGGGGCCATCTATTTTGATGGCGACCGTATAGATCAACTGGATCGTACGGCGATGCGCCCCTATCGCACCCGTATCCAGGTCGTATTCCAAGACCCCTTTTCGTCACTCAATCCGCGTATGATCGTGCGCCAGATATTGGAAGAGGGGCTGATCGTAAACGGCATTGGCAAAACAGCGTCCGAGCGCGAGGAGTTGATTAAGCAAGCGCTTAAGGATGTGCAAATGCCAGCCGATGCGATGCAGCGATTCCCGCATGAATTCTCCGGCGGACAGCGCCAGCGCATCGCGATCGCTCGCGCTCTGGCTCTTAAACCCGAATTTATTTTGCTAGATGAACCGACTTCAGCACTCGACCTGTCGATACAAGCTCAAATAATCGATCTGCTGCGCGAACTGCGCCGCAAACACGATCTCAGTTACCTGTTCATCAGCCACGATCTCAAGGTGGTTCGTGCTCTATGCCACAACGTGATTGTGATGCAGCACGGTCAAGTTGTTGAGGAGGGGCCAACCGAGCAGGTACTCAGTAACCCAACTAACGAATATACCCAGCGTCTTGTTGATGCTGCTTTTAATGTTGTCGCCTAGACAGATATAGATAGCTAAGAGGAAACACTATGCGCTCATCGCCTAAGATTGCATTTATAGGTGCAGGTTCCACCGTCTTCATGAAGAACATCATCGGTGATGTACTGCAGCGCCCGGCACTGTCAGCTGCTCACGTTGCCCTGATGGATATAGATGGAGGACGTCTTGCTGAATCAGAGATTGTCTTCAACAAGCTGGTGGCTTCCCTGGGTGCAAAAGCGACCCACTCTCTACACACAGATCGACGCTCCGCACTTGAAGGTGCAGACTTCGTAGTAGTTGCGTTTCAGATCGGTGGCTACGAGCCCTGCACGGTAACCGACTTCGAAATTCCAAAGAAGTTCGGGCTACGCCAAACTATCGCCGATACTCTTGGCGTCGGTGGCATCATGCGCGGTCTTCGCACCGTACCGCACCTCTGGGCTATCTGTGAGGATATGTTAGAGGTCTGCCCAGACGCGCTGATGCTGCAGTATGTTAACCCGATGGCAATCAACACTTGGGCGATTGCGCGCAAGTACCCCCAGATCAAACAGGTTGGCCTATGCCACTCGGTTCAAGGCACCGCGCATGAACTCGCGACTGATCTGCAGATGGATGACAGCAAAATTCGGTATATTTCGGCGGGTATTAACCATGTTGCATTCTTCCTCAAGTTTGAGGAGATCATGGAGGACGGTACTTACCGCGATCTCTACCCTGACCTGCAGAAAGGCTACGCTGATGGCGTCTACCCACGCCCAGAATCGAGCTGGAACCCGCGTTGCCCGAACAAGGTTCGCTACGAGATGATGAAGCGCACTGGCTACTTCTGTACAGAGAGCTCAGAACACTTTGCGGAGTACACGCCCTGGTTCATTAAAGAGGGACGCGAGGATCTGATTGAGAAGTTTGGTATTCCGTTGGATGAGTATCCTAAACGCTGCGTTGAACAGATTGGTCGCTGGAAAGATCAGCTCGCTGAGTACCAGCAAGCCGAGAAAATCGAGGTTCCAAGCTCAGTAGAGTACGCCTCACAGATCATTAACTCGGCCTGGACCGGCACCCCCAGCGTGATTTACGGTAACGTACGTAACAACGGCTACATCAGCGCGCTACCCGATGGCTGTGCGGTTGAGGTACCCTGTCTAGTGGATCACAACGGCATCCAACCAACACGCATCGATCATGTTCCCCCGCAGCTTGCGGCTATTATGCGCAGCAATGTCAACGTGCAGGAGCTCACAGTTGAAGCTCTGATGCAGGAGAAGCGCGAGCACATCTACCACGCGGCGATGATGGATCCGCATACAGGTGCCGAACTAGACCTGGAGCAGATCTGGCAGTTGATCGATGAGCTGATCGAGGCGCACGGCGAATGGCTACCAGAGTGGGTACACACCAAGAACTAAGGTAAAGCGAGAGAGATGGCACAAAGCACAGCAGATATCGTAATTGTTGGCGGCGGCACAGCTGGATGGCTGGCCGCAATGATCCTTCAGGCAGAGTCTAAAAGCGCTGGAAAGCCTCTCTCTATCGCGCTTATTGAGAGCTCGAAGATACCGACCATAGGTGTTGGCGAGGGCACAACCTCGCTATTCCGCGGAGTACTGCACCGGTTAGGCCTTGATGAACAGGAGTTTATCGCCAAGACCGAAGCGACCATAAAATACGGTATCCGCCATCGCGACTGGCGTCGCAAAGGGCATGTCTATGACGGCCCTATAGATGACGTCTATCACCTGGCTGATCGGGTCGAAGGAAAAGGCTCCTGGATAGATACGTTCTGTGTTGCTGCCGGGCGATCAGTAGCGGAACCGCACCTGTTTGGCGCCCTGATGCAACAGAACCGGGCACCTGTGGCACAAACACCGGGCGGGCTGAAGCCCCTTAGTCAGTTCCACCACGCTTACCATTTCGATCAGGCTAAAGTCGGGGCCTGGTTGCGCAGTAAAGCGGATGGCATCACGCATATAGATGCAGCAGTAGAGGGTGCGAGACTGAATTCTGAAAACGGCAGGATTGTCTCGCTTGTGCTCGATACCGGTGAAACGGTATCGGGCAGTTTTTTTATAGACGCTACTGGTTTCAGACGTTCTCTTATCTGCAACGAAATGGGTTCCGTGTGGAAAAGTTACAGTGATGTGCTGCCCGTCAACCGCGCGATGCCCTTCTGGGTAGAACTCAAAGATGATGATGAGATCCCAACCTACACCCACGCCTGGGCACAAAGCTCGGGCTGGATGTGGCAGATACCCACCCAGAAGCGCATCGGTTGCGGTTATGTCTACTCCGATGCGCACCTGACACCTGAGCAAGCCCAGGCTGAAATTGAGCGGACACTGGGACACCCGATAGAACCTCGCAACGATATAAAGATCGAGTCAGGTCGGGTTGAGCAGCCGCTGAATAAGAACGTGCTCGCTATTGGCCTGGCAGCTTCGTTTCTAGAGCCCCTAGAGGCGACATCGATACACGGTACGCTGGTAAGCATACTGCTATTCGCGGGCCGTCATCTGAACAATCTTAGTACGATAACTGCGGACGAAGAGGCCTCGTTCAACCGTGCAATTTGCGGACAGACCGACGACTTCAGAGACTTTATTAACTTGCACTATGTCAGCGAACGCAGGGACTCACCCTTCTGGTGCGATGTCGCAGAGCAATATGTTCAGCCAGAAACCCGAGAACGTCTGGCGCTCTGGAGCCAGAAAATGCCGGGGCCTGAGGATTTCAGCAACGAACTAGATGGCCTTCCCCATTTAGAGGAGCTGCTACACCTACCTGTGCTAGACGGGCTTGGGCTACTCAATCAAAACCTTGCCCGCAAAGTAATGAATCAAGACAAACAGTTTCAGCGTTTCGCGCGTGAGACTACCGACTTTTTAACACGTCAAAGCAGCCAGATGGCTAATATGGCACTGGGACACCGAGCTTGGCTCAACAGTCTGGCAGGCTAATCACTGATACTCGAAGCGATAGACAGTCTGCTGACGGTACTCTTCACCCGGTCGCAACAGCGTAGATGGGAAAGAGGGTTCATTGGGACTGTTTGCAAAGTGCTGAGTCTCCAAACAGACACCCGCATACGAAGCAAAACGAACCCGGCCGTCAACCGAACTACTATCCAAATACTGCGCGGTGTAAAGCTGGAGACCGGGCTTCGTAGTGCTAACTAACATTGAGCGACCCGAAACTGGATCTCTCAACCTAGCTATCTCCGTCAACTCTCCCTCGTGTTTATTCAGCACGAAGTTATGATCGAAACCGGCAGGCTCTCCAACAAATGCGCCTGAGTCGGCTCCCAAACTCTTTGCCTGCCTGAAATCGAAAACTGTATCGCTAACAGCGCGTTGCTCGCCCGTGGGAATCGACTGACTATCGACTGGTGTGTAACGGTCGGCATCTATCCAAAGCTCATGCCCCATGCAACTGCCAGAGTCGGCCCCGGCCAGGTTAAAATATCCGTGGTGAGTCAGATTAACATGCGTAGGCGTGTCGCACTTTGCTTGATAGTCGAACTTCAATTCATTGCTGGAATTGAGTGAGATTCGAACGCGAACAGAGAGATTGCCGGGAAAGCCCTCTAGGCCGTCCTCCAGAACCGTCGATAGCTTCACGCCTACCTCATCAGGAGATTCAAAGGTATCAGACTCAAGCACGCGATTATGCAAACCCTGAAAACCACCATGCAGCTGATTCTCGCCTTCATTAGCGCTGAGTTGGTACGTTTTACCTTCAATATCGAAGGACGCACCAGCAATCCGGTTCGCATAACGACCCACAAGCGCACCGATATAGGCACTATCTTGTTCGTAGCTCACTAAATCATCGAAACCGAGAACGACGTTTTCGGGCTCACCGCCAGCCGCCGGCACATAGACTGCGCTTACTCGTCCCCCATAGGTAAGGAGCTCAACACTCATACCCGAGTCGTTTGTGAGCGTGTATTTATCAACGGCCTGACCTGCTCGACTGATGCCATATTCTGCGCGACTAATTTGCATACTAAAACTCTATTGAAAACCATCGCTGCTAGCTTACCTTTTGCGCTGCTGCTGTGCACCACAGTGAAGTCATCAGCTTAAAACACCCCCATTAATGTCGGTATCCTATTTCAACGGACTACCCTGGGTTACGTTATTTTGACCGTTTCAACAAGGTCATCCAGGAAAACGTCAATAGCTGTCTTCTCTGTTGCCCTGAGTACTTGCGACGTCACTCCAGTCCTGAGGCTGCCGGAGATATCGCCTCGGCTGCAGCGCGCAGGGAAGACATACGATGTGGCTGAGTCCATCTATGGGCTGCTATCAGAGCAGAGCTCCTATGTAACGGGCAATCTGGTAGATGTTGCCGGCGGGCGCTAACCTGCATAAATGTCCTAAGCGCCTGAGAAGCTTGAAGTAATTTCATATTCATTGCCCGCTTAACGTCTGTTGGAATCCCCAGAGCGCCCAAATCCCAACTACACTTAAAATTCCTCTCAACATCTGGAGCGATGTTGTATCCAATGAGCACTGGAGGCTTGCCTGCGCAGGTAAAGTGAATGAGCGATCTAAGTGCACACGAACTCAAAATCGAACTCGACAGAGACATTTTTCTGCGCAATTTACTGCGTGAACTGAGCGGTACACTTGAGGACCTTGTGGGCCTCGAAGAGGCATCTGGGTATATCTCACTTGTTGGGCAGAAAATCGGCGATTGGATAAACAGTGAATATCGCTCTAAGTATGAACTCGAGCGACTGCCGTTAGATAAACTGGCGCAAGTATTGGTCGACTTGAAAGAGCGAATCGAGGGTGATTTCAAACTGGAATCAGTCGACGAGACCAAAGTGGTCCTAAGTAACAGCCGCTGTCCCTTTGGTGACAAAGTATTGGGTCGACAATCGCTCTGCATGATGACGTCGACGGTCTTTGGCACTATCGCTGCCGAGAATAACGGTTACTCTCGAGTCATTTTGGATAAAACCATTGCTGCCGGTGATGGCTGTTGCAAGGTGATTGTCTACCTCTCCCCGCCCGCGAATGAAGATTCGTTGCGTGGCATCGAGTATTACGAGGGTTAACCGGTGCCGTTTCCGACGCTCATAAGACTGATAGATGCCGTTCCAGATATCTTCTTTCTAGTTGACCTAGATGGTCGACTAGTCGCAGCAAACCGAGCCGCGCAACGACAATTTAATCTGCAGGCCAACACTATTCTGGGCCTAGAACTCATCTCTCTGTTAGATAACTCCGAAGCACAACTGCGAGAGTTTTTAGCGCGATCAGCCAGAAGTACCAGCCCAACATTGACGCCATTGAACTGGCGACACAATAGAGAGAATCTCAAACTGAAAACTTTCGCCTCTCGGTTTGAATCAGATTCGATATCCAGTCACGGAAAAATGATTGCACTGCACTGCAGTTGGCAGATTCAGGGGTCCGGTCAGTTCTCTGCTTTGAACCGAGAGCTCGAGAACAATCGGCGTACACTGGTCAAGCTGCTCGAAAGTAAAAGGACCATAGAGTACGAGCATGAGCGCTCGGTGATCACATTACAGAGTATCGCTGATGCCGTTATCGCGACTGATCGCTTGGGATTTGTCGAAGTATTCAACGAAGCTGCGGTTCGGCTTACACAGGTTTCCGAGGAGATCGCAAAAAATCAGCATATTTCTGAAATTTTGGGTCTTATTGAGGGCCCCTACAACACAGAGGTACAAACGCCTCTAGAGAGCTGCCTGCAGACTGGCGAGTCAGTTCTAGTTAACGAGGCGCGGGTGCAGGTACAGCACAACGAGCAAGAGTTTGTGATCTCCGCCTCAGCCTCTCCGATTCGACTTGAATCGGGTCGTGTTGTTGGAGCTGTTATGGTTTTTCGTGATATCTCTGAGGCACACGAGACACAGCAGCGGATTAAATACCTTGCCGAGCATGACCTACTGACCGGTGTTGCGAACAGACACCAGTTTAACGCAGCTCTGGAGCGTGAACTTAAAAAAGTCGGTACAAATCGCCCGTGCTCTCTGATCTTTTTCGATATGGATCTATTCAAAGTGGTTAACGACACTGCGGGCCACCAAGCGGGAGATCAGCTACTCAAGGACATTGTGCGTATTGTTCGGTCCCGTCTCCGCAATTCGGATCTATTCGCCAGAATGGGTGGCGATGAATTTACGCTACTGCTGCCGAACACCTCACTTGAAAACGCTGAAGCGTTGACAACTCACATACTGCATCTAGTTAAGCGATTCGTTTTTCGGTGGGATACACACGCCTTTGATATAACGCTCAGCGCGGGTCTCACAACGGTAGACCAAGCCGGTACAGATGCGTCCGAGGTAATTCGACGTGCAGATTTGGCCTGCTATGTTGCTAAACGCTCAGGCGGTAATCAGCTTCACTGTTTCGCCCCCGACGATCTAGCCGGGCGGAGTAATTTGAGCGAGTTTAACCTTTTAAGCGAGATCCGAAGGGCACTGGATCGTAATGATTTAACCCTCAATTTTCAGCCACTCGTCGATATTCGCAACGGCAGCATCGCATACCATGAAGTGCTGTTGCGTATGCGCGACAGTAATCAACAACCCATTTCGCCCGCGGAATTCATCCCGGTAGCAGAGCGCAGTGGTTTGATGGGTGACATCGATGCCTGGGTCGTTACCCATGCTCTACGGACGATGAAAACCTATCAAGATCAAGGCGTGTCACTGAAGCTCAGCATCAACCTCTCTGGGCGCTCTATCGGCAACCGCGAACTGTTGGCGCGTATACGTGAACTGATAGCAGAGAATCAGATACCGAAACTGAGCGTGATTTTTGAGATTACCGAGACAGCCGCGATCGAGAACATTGATACAGCGCTTGAATTTATCGAGCAGATTCGCGCTCTCGGTTGCCTCTTCTCCTTGGATGATTTTGGTGCCGGCTTCAGCTCTTTCAAATACCTTCGCAGCCTCCCGGTAGAGTTCGTCAAAATAGACGGCAGCTTCATCGTAAATATCCTGCAAGACAGTGCCAACGAGGCCACTGTGCGCGCCATCCATCAGATCGCTCAAGGCTTCGGTAAAATGACCGTGGCGGAGTACGTAGAGGATGAAAGCGTTGTCGATCTGCTTAAAGAGATCGGTATCGATTACGCTCAGGGCTTTCATTGGGGCAAACCCACAGCGGAACCGCAACTCGAGCTGACACATGCTGAAACCGCTCAGCCTGAGAGCACAGGCTCGAAGAACAATAAGTCTGCACGAAAAACTACAAAGGTTTAGCCCAGCTCAGAGTGCCATACAGTCTCTACAGCGTCGAAAGCAGCTTGAATCGCAGGCTCGGTCCGCCGCTCCTTCCGACAGATGAATCCAAGAGCGGCCTCAACCGAGACAGCATCCGCGATCACAATACCCTCGTGATGGGCGGCATCCAACGCTAAATTTTCACGGGCTAGACTTAAGCCCACCCCCGAACGCACGAGATCGGCCATTGACGGCTCCAGATCGACCTGGGCCACGATATTCGGACGCACATTAGCTGCGCTGAATTGCGTATTCAGAAAGCGATTGTGAGCTGAGTCTTCGGGCGTCCAGATCCAGGGAAGGCTCGCCAACTCGCGCCAGCCCCGTCCTGTCACCATGCTGTGCCAACCGGGCGGGGCGATAACCCGATAACGAAATTCTGTCAGCGGCAGAACAGAAAAGCTGCCTTGATACTCTGATAGCCCGGGATGACCCAGAGTGTAGGCTACGTCTAACTCGCCCTGCTCCACCTGCCTGGATACGCGGCCCGACATTCCATGGGTCAAATCAAACTGCAGTACCGGATGCTGAGACGCTAGGAGTTTCAACACACGTCCAAGCCGCAAAAAGCCGGGGTCTACAATTGAGCCGAGCTTGAGCCGTCCAGAGAGCGCCGATTGCAGACTACTAGCTGAGGCTGAAAATTCCGCTGCTGCTCTAACGGCGCGTTCAGCTGCGGGTAAAAGTTTTAGCCCCTCTTCGGTTAGCTGCATACCTCGCGAGCCGCGCACCAACAGTTGCACGCCCAACTCAGCTTGCAGCTTCTTCAGCTGATGGCTGAGGGCCGGCTGGGTTAGGCAGAGTCGCTCTGCGGCTTTAGTGAGGTTCCCCTCTTGGGCAACAATAAGAAAAGTTTTGAGACTATTGAGGTCCATAGATATAAAAATCTCTAATAACAACCCTAACAATAATTCATTGGATATGCATGAGTACAGCGCTTAAATTCAACACCAGACACGTTTAACAGTAAAAGAGCTACGCTCTTTTTAAACCTTCGGGAGTGGCCGCATGAAAGACCTGGGAACCTATGACTACATCATCGCTGGAGGCGGTGCGGCCGGTTGTGTGCTGGCTAACCGTCTGTCAGAGGATCCAGATGTCAGCGTTCTGCTGCTAGAGGCAGGTAATGATGAGAAGTGGATCTGGACGCGCATACCGGTTGGCTATCTCTACTGCATCAACAACCCCCGCACTGACTGGTGTTATAAAACAGTTCCCGAAAAAGGGCTGAATGGTCGCTCTATCATTTATGCGCGCGGCAAGGGCCTGGGTGGCAGCACACTGATCAACGCGATGCTCTACCTGCGCGGTCAGGAGCGTGATTACAATGAGTGGGCTGAACTCACCGGTGACAGTGCTTGGAACTGGAATGGCGTTAAACCCGTTTTTAAATCGGTTGAAGATAGCTGGCGTGGTGCGAACGACAATCACGGCTCTGGCGGTGAGTGGCGCGTTGAGCAGCAGCGTCTCAGCTGGGAGATCCTCGATCACTTTGAATCTGCCGCGAACCAAGCAGGCATCCCAACCAATCCGGATTTCAATACTGGCAACAATCTCGGTGTCTCGAAGTTTGAGGTCAATCAGAAGCGCGGTTGGCGCTGGTCTAGCGTACGCGGTTTCCTTGACCCTGTGCGCTCGCGCCCTAATTTGACCATTATGACGGCGGCCCTATCCGACAAGGTTACTGTCGAAGGGAAACGCGTAACCGGCATCGAGTTCCTACATAAAGGCCAGCCTTGCAAAGCAAGTTCACGCATCGAAACCGTTTTGGCAGCGGGATCAATCGGCTCACCAGCTATTTTGCAGCGCAGCGGTATTGGTAACCCAGAGTTCCTGCAGAGCAAAGGCATTGAGGTTATACATGCCTTACCCGGCGTCGGTGAAAATCTGCAGGATCACTTGCAGTTGCGCACCGTATTCAAAGTCAAAGGTATTAAAACTCTTAATAAGACAGCCAACTCTCTCTGGGGCCAGGCGATGATGGCACTGGAGTTCGCCCTCTTTCAGACCGGGCCTCTGACAATGGCCCCCAGTCAGCTAGGGATGTTTGCCCACTCGGATGACAAGGTAGAGACACCGGATATTGAATATCACGTGCAGCCACTATCACTGGATAAATTTGGCGATCCACTGCACAAATTCCCGGCTTTTACCGCCAGCGTCTGTAATTTGCGTCCAACCTCGCGCGGCACTATTAAAATCACCGATACCGACCCGAACAGCGCGCCTGAGATCGCCCCGAACTATCTGTCGACAGACCGCGACCGAGAGGTTGCGGCCAACAGTCTGCGTTTGACGCGCAAAATTGTGCAGCAACAGGCGCTACAGCCGTTTGAACCAGAAGAGTTTGTACCCGGTACTGAGTATCAGACAGATGAAGAGCTGGCTAAAGCAGCCGGTGACGTGGGCACAACAATTTTCCACCCCGTCGGCACATGTAAGATGGGCAGAACTGATGACCCTCAGGCCGTCGTTGATAGCCGCCTGCGTGTTATTGGACTTGAGGGACTGCGCATTGTTGACGCTTCGATCATGCCAACGATCACCTCGGGTAATACAAGCTCGCCAACCATCATGATTGCAGCCAAGGGTTCGCAGATGATTCGCGATGATCGCCTAGCATCAACAACGGCGTCAGAGGTAAAAGCAGCGAGCTAAAAAGCGAAATCGGTCACCAAGACGTAGCCCAGCGCTATGTAATCATTGATCTGGGCTGGGCCTGAGGCGGAGACATCAACATAGTCTGGAAACGCCTCAGGTTTGATATCGCGCCAGCTAGCATAGGTGCCACAGACGTGCACATCGACACCCTGTTCGCCCAAATTCAGTACTGACTGGTGCAGCTCAGGGAAGACACTCGCCTTCTCAGTGGTCAAAGCAAACTGTTCGTTACCATGACTGACAACGGCGATATCAATGTCTGGCCAGCGGCGCTTGAGCTGCTCTATGGCCTGCAGCAGCTTCGGCTGAGTCCTCGTCCAGCTGCGCTCATTCGGGGCAAGAATCTCAAACACCACTCCATCTGGGCGCTCGTCCATGGAGATCACCTCGTTGAAGGTTTCGGCCCTCAGACCAAGTGAGAGCACCATCAGAATCGACAAAAAGAGTGCACGCATCGCCTTATCCTCGCATTTGTACTCTTAGGTAATTGTAGATCAAACCGGCCTGCGGCCTAATGACTGACACCATATTAACGGAATTACGCAGATGAAATACTTTGAAGATCTCTATGTTGGCGAACGCTTTATCAGCGAAGAGTATGAGATGACCGAGGAGCGTATCATCGCCTTTGCCGAGCACTACGACCCTCAGGTTTTTCACCTTGATCACGAGCAGGCCAAGAAAACCTTTTTTGAGGGGCTCGCGGCTAGTGGCTGGCATACAGGTTCGGTAACTATGCGATTGATGGCACAGACTTTACCGATTGCGACAGGCGTCATAGGAGGCGGCGTCGACCTGCGTTGGCTCAGCCCGACAAGACCTGGCGATATTTTGCATATCGAAGTTGAGGTGATAGATTTAACCGAATCGCGCTCAAAACCCGATCGCGGCACCGTACAGATCCATGTAGAGACAAAAAATCAATACGGCGACCTACGTCAAACAATCGACACCCGCCTGTTGGTGTTTAAGCGTCCATTCAATATAGGTTAGGTGGACGTTAAAATCTAATTCAGGAAAGCGTCGTCTAACTTCCTTACCGAATCTGTCGTGTTCTGCTCGAGCTCTCGCTTAACGCTGGATTTCCGTTGCACCGACTTACGATCCTTAGCTTCATCCCAGCGGACAATGTAATCCTCGCCCTCTGAAAGCGACCCATCTTCTACCAGAAGCACGGAAAATTTGGGTTTGACATCAACGATCAAACCCGACGCTACCTGAACCTCCAAAGCACCCAGCGACTCACCACTTTGAGGGTCGACCAACGCCTCGCCGACTGAGTAAATATTGACCCTTTGTCCGAGAGCTACAGCACCATCTCCACGATTTAGCACGGCTTGAGAACCCATCACACGCGCAATCCGAGCCGGGTAAATAGCCTCCGTTAGGTCTGTGGCGGCAGACAAGGAGAGCTTATTCAGCTGCGCCGCCAACTTCGACCCTACGTCAGAGGGCTGTCTATTGGACTCGACCGCGATGACACCTCTTTTACGCCACTTTATTTCACGACTGGCGAACTCGACTACCTCAATGCTGTAGTTAAGGCCTGCCTCTGACGCATACAGACGCTCCCCAGTCGCTTTTATAACTCTTACAGGCAGTTCACGGTTGTAATAGCCCGAGGTCTGCACTAAAACAAGATAGTCAGCACCCTCACCTTGCCCTAACCTTGCGGCCTCTCCAAAAGCAGCATCGGCGCCCTGCACAAAAGCTTTCTCTCTATTAAAAGCGGTTTCAGAGTCCCGTTTTAGCAAATTAAAGCGGCGACTTGCGACAAGCGAGCTCTCGAGCGCACCGGCAAGACTGGAAGCTGATTTATTTTCAGCGTAGACAGCAACGGTTCGTCGATTATCGGCAGCGCCTAGCTTTTGATAGCTCTTGTAAAGCAAACGTACCTGCGCTTCCCACCCCATGCCGGTCTCAAAGGCGTTCAGAACCTCATACCCTACAACGGGCGTATTGTCCGGGGTGTTAGTCCTTTTACGGATCTCTCGACTTACGCTGGAAACGAGCTCTTCACTGCCGCTATCGTTGGAATATGACGAGTGTTCTGACGTGAATCGACTCAGTTCACCTTCGAGACGAAAACCGAAGGCTTTGCCGACCGCGTTTTCTAACGCTACGAGTACAGCTTCACCACGGCTATCACCGGTCCCACGTGCGTCTTTTGAAAGAGTTACAACCTGTGCATTGGCTCCGATCGCCAATGTGCAAGCCAAGACTGACAGAAACTTAAAAATCATCTGCACTGTTCTTCACCTTGCTGCCAGCTGATTGAGCTTCCCCTTGAGGTTGCTCAGCTATAGGCTTCTCGGTTAAAACTCGATCCGCGCGCTGTCCAGTAGCACGATTAATAGCGTCCTCAGCTCTCGGCGACCAATAGATAACAGAGCCGACCACATTAGCCTGAGCCTGTTCGTGAGGATATGCCCTATCCCAATGGATAGGATCAGACAGACCGGTTAAACGGACTGATCCGCGAGCTCGAAACTGCTCGGTACTACGCTCAACAATCTCACTGACATCTTCTTCAGTTCGTGTAGTGCCCTCAGTAGTCTGGTTCACTTTTACGAAACTATTGGAGAACTCCTCGCGAGATGTCTCGTTAAGAAAATTCGCCTGGCTGTCAAGGAACAGTGTCAATTGCTCAAGCGCACCCGCATCAGCCTGATTCAAGGCACTCCGGCGACGGCGCTCATTCGCCTTAGCCATACCCTCCTGTGGTACATACCCCCACTGGCCATAACTCGCGAGGAGCGGTAAACCGGTGGAGTCATAAAGTTTGCGAATACCCCATTCGTAAACAATTGAGCCGTCATCAATCTCAGACTCTACTGAAAGTTCAAACGGCATGGCGGACGCTCTCGAGGCGTCGGGCTTCATACTCTCTCCACCTAAAATCGCTTGAACAAACTCACGATTCTTCTCGGAGTAAACCGCCATTATGGATACCGATGCCCGGCCATTACAATCCACTGCTTCAAACGATTTAACTGGAATCACACCCGCAGCGGCTCCAAAAGCTCGTCTCGACGTCTTGCGCGCAATTGACTCCCTGAAAAGATCAACGCGCTTTTCACGGGTTGCCCCTTTAATTTCAGCATCAGACACTCCCTCCTCGCGTAGGGCATTGTCCAATTTCGCCTCAGTTAATCTGAGTGCTTTATCCCCGATACGCACCCATTCATCGCTTCGGTCCGAGTCATTGAATTGCAGATCAACAGAGGCCGGTTCTGCGTTGTACTCTTCAGTGACAATCTCGGCCGCAAGCTCTGACTGTTTCTTCAATATAAATTTAGCTTGAACGTTCACCAGAGCCTTTGCATAGGCAAAATCGCGGGACTTGGCAAAGTCAGGGTGGCTGACGTTTCGATCAACAGAAATAGCTTCGCTTCGCAATGAAACTAGTGAGCCAGCTTCTGCTCGACTAGCAATTGCCGCGCCAAAGTCAGTCTGTCTAAAGGCACGCATCTGCTTCTCAATGACTTCGGACGCAGAAGGCTGTGCAACTGCGTTATCGCAAGTATTCGCAACCGCGTAACCATTAAACGAAACGCTAGCAAGTACGAGAGTTAGGCTGATAAAGCGCATATCAATCACCACGCAAAGTTTTTGTTTGAACCCGTCTTATCGATTTCTATGTAACTATCAAACAACACATAACCCCTCACTTTATCGACCACCTCGAGCATAAAGGCATAATTCAGCTGCTGTTTTTTGCCATCACCTGAGCGCGTTGCATCAACGACGATTGCGCCGGTCAAATAGATTTCCGGAGCGGCGAGAGTTCCATCCTGAGCAACCGTTGATTGATCAAAGAGCTTTGAGTCTTGAAGCTCTCGCTCATCAATTATCGCTTTTGTTTGATCTGCGCCAATTGCGTTAGTGAAACGGAATCGATTCGATTGACGCAATTTGCGTTTGATCTGAGCAGTCAGTCTTCGGGTTTCGAAATTATTTAGGGTATCGTTAATGATTTGATCTACGGCAATCACATATCGACCACCACCCGGTTTCATTGACTCTGGCGCCTCCAAGAACTGCTGAACCGCTTCATTAGCTGCATAACCTATGTCAGTGCTAGTAATAGAAAATGACTCGTAAGCATTTTTGTTTCCGGTCGCCGAACCGGATAACGGATTCGTTGAGACGACTGCTGGATTGGATGTGCATCCCGCAAGTGCAAAAAGAGCTAGGAGTGCAATGGATCTGTACTTAATCATATTATTTTCCTTGGTTACTCAGCAGGTGCCCAGTTGGTGACATACTCTACCGCCCGGTCGTTCGCAGGCAGACGCTGTGCGTAGACTTTCACATCCCCGCCGCGAGTCTGTTGGCGAACGTAAATCAGCTGGTGTCCGGGTAATGCTGGCACTGTTACGATTGGATTGCCAACGGCATCGAAAATTTTGATTGCCTCAGTGCCAGATTTCTTAAAAGACGCCATCTGGATTTGGTTGGGAAGATTTACCCAGTGGCGAGTATCTGCCCTTGTCAGTGCAGCTTGAGTTCCTGCGACCGCAACTTTCATCAGCAGCCCTGCGAGTGGGTTGTCCACTTCCTGATCAATTGCTTTGTTCGCTGCAACCTGGGCAACTGTTTTTATAATTGCACTGGTAACTTCTTTTGCAACCTTCTTGTCATACGCAGCGCTGAACTCTAACGAAGCTATGCGGTTCATGTCAGTAACGGGCACCGTATCAGCTGCCAGAGAGCCTTGGGTGAGGGTCAAGCTTGGATTGTTCACATACCCTCGTCTAAACTCAGGTAGTGCGACCCCCGCATACAGTAGGTCATCACTGACAAGTGCTAGGGGAAGATCAACACGGAACTCTTCGATAGATGGCCCGCTACCGTCTTCATAAAGAACGAATACATGGTCTGCTTTTAGATTGGCGAAGCTTTGTTCAAGTGCCCCTGCGAATCGGCGAGCGGTCGCGTCAGGCGCTTTGGCCTGAACCGCTTTGATTGCACGCTTAGTGCGATCGCTAGAACGATCAGCGCTTGCTGAAGAGGTCTGTCGAAACAGAGCATTCACCAAATCACCTGAGGGTGAGCGTATTTGAGCAGCCATCTGATTTTCAGGAAGGTTGGCCAAACCCTGCGCAAAATTCACATCGGCATCAGCTACTGTCTGCTCGACGATCTCCCGGTCTTGCTGGTCGTCAACCTCTATATCGGCGTCATTAAGCGAACGAGTATACGACTGGAGCTGGATTTCAGCGTTGCCCTGGCGCTCCTCCAGCCTATTGAATGAAACACGCGCGCTACTCTCGTCACCCAGCATTAAGTTGTTGATGGCTTGGTAGTAGTCCAACATCAACCCTTCATAAATTTTTCCGTTGTACCCAGCCAAAGTGTCGTTTGTCAGAGTCGTTCCAATAAACTTTACCGCCTCCGAAGGGGTATCTATCGTATCTTCCTTCCACATTAACTGCTGACCAGCTGTATCGAGTACCTCACGGCTCTGCTCCCACATACCTGCGTCATGAAGCGCTTTACCCGCAACCAACAACTCGTGAAGGTCATCAGGATTCACTGAGGGGGCTCCCGAGTCGTCGAGAAAGGCTTGTGCTGCGCCTTTGTAGCCATAGATCCCAACTGATTCGTTTGAACTGTTCACCGCCGCGTTAGGCACGCAACCTAGAATGAAGGCGGCCGATAGCGTAACTAACGACAGCCGCAGCGCTGTTTTTGTAACTTTGGTTTGCATGCGTACCCCTAACCAGATGGTTTTTAAGATTATATAGATTGGCATTAGTATCTTTTACGACATTTGTACGCATACGGACCACATTGGCTTATTTGCACCACGCACTTTCAAAGGCCCGCGGCTAACGCACGGTAATCACATCTGCTAATTGATGTCTGATCTTTAGAGCCAGATCGGGCCTGACCTGCAGGGCTAGCGTGGAAAAACACCTAAAAAAGGAATCGATATGAGCGAGGAGATACTAAAACCAACAGTGTTTACAACCAGACAACTCTTCAAGCTCGCAGGGCTGTAAACAGTCGAGCTCAAAGAGTTTAATTGTGTTCGCGAGCGTTATCTTTGCGTGTCCGAGCGGACATCAATTTCTAAATTTTCCAACACCTGTCTCAGGGCCCCAGTGCGAGAATGCGCAAAATTCTCGAGTGGCAGGCGTTCGCCAATACCGAGGTTCATCAGCTTATCCTTGGCCAGATCTGAACCGATAACTAATCCCACATGCTTACCGGCATCGAGCGCTTCGTAGATAACGTTCTCTAGCGACAACGCCATGGTGTCATCTATATAAGTTACCTCACTGATATCGAAAATAACTGCGTCGTGTTTATCGATATTTTTGCGCTCACGCGACAACGCCTTGGCCACGCCGAAGATCATTGCACCCGACAAATACAGCAGTAGGACTCGCCCATCGGCAGCATTGAGAAGATCGCGTTGCTCATCATCCAGCGGAATCGAATCATCCACATCGGACATCGAACGCACGTTCTCCTCTTCGGCAGCGGATAGCTTCTGGATAATGATGATGTTAGCGACAAACACACCCACGCCAACAGCAACGATGAGGTCAACAAAGACTGTCAGCACCAGCACCGCATACATAATCATCGTGCTGTATTTCGACACTTTATGAACACGACGGATGAACGACCAATCAAGGATATCCAGCCCGACTTTGACGGCAATCCCTGCCAGCACCGCTAGCGGAATACTCTCAATCAGTCCCGCCAAACCAAACACGGCGATACAGAGCGCAACAACTCGGATGACTCCTGATAGGGCTGTACGCCCACCTGCCTGAATATTGACCACAGTGCCCATGGTGGCGCCGGCACCAGGCAGACCACCAAAGAGGCCAGACATAATGTTACCCAAACCCTGACCGACCAGCTCTTTATTGGAGTTGTGCTCGGTGCGCGTCAAGTTATCCGCAATGACTGACGTGAGCATGGAGTCAATACACCCCAGCATACCCAACACCATCGCATCGACCAGCATGACTGCGAGCTGCTCGTGGGTGAAATAGGGCATATTTACCGATGGCAGCGAGGCGTTGACCTCTCCGATACGGCGCACATCGATATCCGCAAATATGAATAGCGCTGAAAAGAGCGAGATCCCTACTAGCGCAACCAACTGGGGCGGCACCAACTTGCGGTACTTCTCTGGCATCTTAAACAGCACAGCAAGAGTAAGAGCGAACAGCAGCAGCTCAATGAACTCTATGTTCATAATCAGCTCAGGCAGTGACATCAACGAGCCAACTACGCCACCCGGAGGCGCCCGCTGACCCAGCGCCGGTGCCAACTGCATCAAGATCAGAATAACGCCAATACCGGACATGAATCCGGATACGACGGAGTACGGCATCAACGTGATGTACTTTCCAAGGCGAAGATAGCCGAAAACTATTTGGAAAATACCGGCAAGGATGACGACGGTGAACGCCATAGCCAATCCATTCTCCGGGTCGGCGGCGATCAACGAACTGACGACTGCGGTCATCACAACGGTCATCGGACCTGTAGGTTCGGAGATCAGAGTGGAAGTGCCACCAAAAAGTGCGGCGAAAAGACCGATAAGAATGGCGCCGTAAAGACCTGCCTCAGCACCGGCGCCGGAAGCCACACCAAAGGTCAGTGCCAAAGGCAGAGAGACAACCGCGGCCGTCACACCACCTAAAAGATCGCCTCGGGCATTGCTGAGATTAAGTCGATTCAGTGCAAGCATGTTAAAACCTCAGCCCTATACCGGTTTATCCTCAGCTCTCTTTACGCGAATGATATTGCCGTTAACCAGCGTGTTATTGAGATTTTTCATCGCCGCTTTGGCTTCGCCTACCTTAGGCATTTCGACAAAACCGAACCCTTTTGACCCACCGGTTACAGAGTCCATAACCAAGTTGCAGTACTGCACGCTGCCGTAACTTTCGAATAGTTCCAATAAGTCAGCTTCAGTTGTTGAGCGAGCGAGGTTGCGAATAAGGAGTTTCATCGGATTTCCATGACTGTTCTTCGATGGAGCAAGTATAAGGGATTTGATTCTGATTCGCTCCTAACTGAGTGCAGAACATGCTATTTTTCAATCTCCTAGCGCCCGTTTTCCAGAAAAGAGATTTTAATGCCGGCACCGAATGACAGTGGCTTTATCGCGATTCACGGCAACCGCCTTGAGGATCTGCGCCAATCACTGATCACCTTCCTGCGCACCGCTCCGCTGGACCCTTTTGATGAGGATGTGGTGCTGGTGCAGAGTAACGGTATCGCGCAATGGTTGAAGCAATCGATCGCAACCAATCCAGGCAGTGATGCGTCTGTGGGCGGTTTAGGCATCGCCGCTGATCTCAAATTTCAGTTGCCCGCCGAATTTATCTGGAGCGTTTACCGCTCAGTTCTGACAGAAAGTGAAGTTCCAAAGAGCTCTCCGTATGACAAACGCCCACTGAGCTGGCGCCTGTATGGTCTACTGCCAACCTTGATTAATCAACCTGTTTACGGGCCGCTTAAACGCTTTATTGAAGGCGAAGAACCGCTAACAAGAACCTATCAGCTTGCAGAGAAACTGGCCGACCTCTATGACCAGTATCAGGTCTATCGTGCCGACTGGTTGGCGCATTGGGAGGGGGGAGCCGACTCGATCCTAAGCAGCAGCGGATTTGAAACCGCATTAAGTGACGATGACACTTGGCAGTCCGCTTTGTGGCGCGCTATCTGTGCAGATATACATACGCAGCGCAATCAAGAAGCGAATACCAGTCGCTCGCGCGTTCACACGCATTTCGTTGAGCAGGCAAAAAGGCTAAGCGCGATTCCGGTCGGTGCCAAGCTACCCAAACGCGTGTTTGTATTTGGCGTCTCGTCTCTACCCTGGCAGACACTCGAGGCGCTCGCACTGCTGAGCCGTTTCTCTCAAGTTATCTTCTGTGTGCTGAACCCGAGCCAGTACCATTGGGCTGAGATCATCAGTGACCGCGAGCTGCTGACAGCCGAAAGGCGCCGCGGCAAAGAGAAAGATGGATTTGAGCCCGGTTGCCAGTTAGAAGCGCTGCACGGCCACGCCAACCCACTGCTGGCTGGATGGGGCAAGCAGGGGCGTGATTTTCTGCGCATGCTCGATGAATTTGATGACACCCAAGCACGTGCGGCAGCCTACCGGCTATACCGTAACGAGATCGACCTCTTCTTCCCACATAGCGAGACCGATGCTCCTTCTCTGCTGCACCAAATACAGGACGATATTTTCCACCTTAGTGATCTTGAAGAGGTCAAGAAGGAGCAACGCCAACTCGATCTCGGCAGCGATCACTCTGTGGCGTTTCATCTCGCTCACAGCCCACTGCGCGAGGTTGAGATTCTACATGACCAGCTGCTCGCGGCTTTCAACGCAGATCCACAACTACAACCACGCGACGTCATGGTGATGGTGCCGGACATCAATGTCTATGCCCCGTTCATCAAAGCCGTCTTCAGCCAGTATCCAAGAGAGTCAGCACAGCATATTCCTTTCAACATTGCTGACCTTGGGCAACGCGGTCAAAGTCCGCTGCTCAGCGCGCTAGAGATATTACTGTCGCTGCCGCAGGCTCGCTGCAGTGTCAGTGAAGTGATGAGTCTGTTGGAGGCGCCCGCCTTGCGCAATCGCTTCAATATCGCCGAATCAGACCTTGAACTGATCGCGCAGTGGATCGACGGCACGCACATTCGCTGGGGTCTAGATGCCGACCAGCGTGGCAGTTCTGACAACCCGGCTATCGGAGCCCGTAACACCTGGCTCTCTGGCGTTCAGGCAATGCTAGTTGGCTTCTCACTGGGCCAACAGGAGGCTTGGATGGATATCCAAGGCTATAGCGAAATATCCGGAAGTGAGATAGCCATTGCGGGTAACCTAGCCACCTTTGTTGAGGCACTGCAGCAACTGACCCATAACTTAGGTCAAATACAGACAGGCCGAAACTGGATAGAGCGTATCAAACAGCTGCTGCAGCAGTTTTTTGCCGCAGAAGAGCCAGCCGATGAGCTACTGATCGATCGATTAGGGCATCAACTTCAGCGCTGGCAGGACGAGCTTGAGATCGGTAGCGGACTCGATCAGGAGATCCCACTGCTGATCGCCCGTGAACGGGTTATTGGATCAATGGACGAGACGAACCTAAGGCAGCGGTTCCTCTCAGGAAGCGTCAACTTCTCTACGCTGATGCCAATGCGCTCGATCCCTTTCAAGATGATCTGTCTACTAGGTATGAATGACGGCGACTACCCGCGCAGTCGCACACCGATGGACTTTGATCTCATGTCTCGCGAGTATCGCCCCGGCGATCGCTCACGCCGCAATGACGACCGTTACCTCTTCTTGGAGGCGCTACTATCTGCTCGCGAAAAGCTCTACATAAGCTGGGTCGCCCGTAGCATACTAGATGACTCCGAACGCCCAGCCTCGGTGCTAGTTGAGCAGTTACAGGACTACATCAATCTGCTCTGGAGCAGCCCAGTTGCAGACAAAAGCAGCTCGCAACTACTCAGCACGATCCACCCGCTGCAACCGTTCAGCCCTCGGTACTACGCATCAGAGAACCGAGCGGAATCACTCGATACAGTGCTAAAACAGCGCCAACTCTTCACCTACAATACGAGTTGGAGAGACGCGCTTGACAGATCTAGCTGCGGATCCAGAGATAGTGAACGCCCACTATCTTATATTCAGCCTGATGAGCCGCTCAGTTTTAAAGCGATCGCTAACTTCCTGAAGAACCCAATCGCTTACTTCTATAATCAGCGGTTGAATATCTGGTTCACTGATCTGCAGGAAATCGATACGGACAACGAGCTGTTCACCTTCAGCCATCTGCAGAAGGCCATTTTTGAGTCGCAACTGATTCAAAAAGTTGTGCAGAAAAGTGCCGACACCCCAGCCTTTGAACGCAGCTTGCAACAGCAGCTGGAACGCTGGGCGGGCAGTGGTGCGATCGGTGTCGATAGCATCGAGAGGCAACTATCAAAGGTGATCAGCTCCAACATGCCCAATCTTTTTGAGCGCTATTGCGAACTGCTGACGCACTGGTCAATGAGCGCTCCTGATCAACTCTTTGCTCTGGAGTACTGCAACGAGCAGGGCACTATCGAGGTTGCCGATCGGATAACAGAACTGAGAACAAACACAGAGGGCGAACGCGCGCGTATCCATATTTCGGGTTCTAAACTGCTGGATAGTCAGAACAAAAAGCGCGTTCGATATGAGAAGCTTCTTAACGACTGGGTTGTTCACCTAGCAGGGCAACTCGATGGAGTAGGGTTCCGAAGCTTTATCCTCAGCAAGGAGGAGGATTGCTGCATCGAACTGCCTCAACTAACTGCCGAAAAGGCGCGCCCACTGTTCGACGCGATCATGGCGGGCTGGATCAGAGGTATGACTCAACCGCTACCCGTTCTGCCAGAAGTGGCTTACGAAATGCTCGAAGCTGCAGTTAAACTCGATGCAGAGAAGGTGCGCGATAAGGCTGCTGCCAAGTATGAGACACAGCTCAAAGATTATGATCGCGGCTACCTTGCACGCGCTTACCCAAATTTTGAGTCACTCTATGATTCTGAGAATTTTACTCTCTACACGGGCCAGATCTATGAGCCGCTCCGTCTGATACATCTGAGTGCTCGCGGCGAGGTGGAAGCATGAGCCAACGCCACACACTCGAGCCATTAAAACTACCTCTGGTTGGCAGCCACCTGATTGAGGCGAGCGCGGGTACCGGGAAAACCTTTACCATCGCCCTGCTCTACGTCCGCCTTGTGCTGGGCCAACCTAAACTATCGAACGCTGAATTGGCCGCCGGTCTGCTGCCACAGAATCTGCTGGTGGTGACTTTTACCGAAGCGGCTACTAAGGAGCTGCGCGAGCGTATTCGCAAACGATTAACTCAGGCGGCTGAGGTGTTTGCCGGCGACGTCGAGCGCAACTCAGATAACGAGATACTTTTCATGCTGCGTGAGCAGTTCGATGAGTCCGAGCACAAAACACAACAGGCTAAGCTGCTATTGGCGGCCGAGTGGATGGATGAAGCGGCAATATCCACCATCCATGGTTGGTGTTACCAGATGCTGCAGGAGCACGCCTTCGACAGCGGCAATCTGTTTAGTCAGACGCTGGTCACCAGCATCAAAGAGCTGCAACTTGCGGCACTTCGTGACTATTACAGGACCGAGGTCTATCCACTCATTGGGGCATGTGCCGATCGCTATCTAGGCCTCTACCCAGACCCTGAAATCCTGTTCAAAAAGGTCAAAGGTCTGGGAGGTGGCATAGATAGTGATAATCACTCTCTAGGTGAACTCCTCAATAATTTTGAGCAGGCGTTCGAGGCTGAACTGGCACGACTCAAGGCTCTACCCTGGTCTGAATGGTACGACGAGATCCCCGATCTGCTGCAGAGCTTCAATAAGGTCAACAAGCTAAACGGCACCAGTAAAAACTCGATGGTTAAAGCCTGGGACAAGCTTTTAGATTGGGCTGAAAGCGATGAGTCCTTCCCGGAAAGTTTTGCTACCAGTAAAGGTTTCCAAAATCAGCGGCCCGAACGACTGCGCGAGATGATGGCTGAGCCTCCGGCCCAGGTCGACCACCCCGCTTTTGTGGCGATCGATCAGCTTTACCAGTTGCAAGCCAAACTAAACAACCTAACCGAGCCACTGCTTAAGCACGCTTCCGACTGGCTCAACAAGCGAGTCAGCGCACAGATGCGCAAGCGAGCAGAGCTTGGGTTTAACGACCTTCTAGACAACCTTCATGCTGCGCTGCATGGGCCCCGTGGTGAACACTTGGCACGTCAGATTCGAGCGCAGTTCCCAGCCGGCCTGATAGATGAGTTTCAGGATACTGACCAGATACAGTATGAGATTTTTGATCGTATCTATAGTGTTGCGGATAACGATCAGAACTCCTGCTTCGTAATGATCGGCGATCCAAAACAGGCCATCTACGGCTTCCGTGGTGCCGATATCTTCACCTATCTGAATGCACGCAACAGTGTCGCCGACCGCGTCCATACGTTGGGTCGGAATTTCCGTTCGCACCAGGCAGTGGTCGACGCGGTGAACCGACTCTTCTTGCATGCGGACAAAACATCGGAGGGAGCTTTCCTGTTTGGTTCGGGCGAAGAGTCTGACCTTCCTTTCGAGAAGATGGCTGCTAATGGTACTAAAAAGAATTTTTACGTTGACCGCCAGTCCCAGAAAGCACTGACACTCTGGGCGTTTGATCCTCCCGAGGGTAAGAAAAAGGGCGAATTCAAAACACTCGGGACCATAGAAACGCGCAAACTTCTCGGAGCCGTCTGTGCTAGTCAGATTGTTGAACTGTTGAGCAACCGCAAAGCCGGTTTCGCCGCAGCTTTGGATGACACAGAGTTTAGACGGGTCGAACCGGGCGACATCGCAATCTTGGTAAACAATCGCACCGAAGCAGATGCAGTGCGCGCAGCGCTGGCTGAACGTCAGGTAAAAAGCGTCTATCTATCCGATCGCAGCTCGGTACTGCTATCCAAGCAGGCACAGGAGCTCCTGCACTGGATTCGCGCCTTTGCAGAACCCCGTCGCCTCGACCTGCTGCGCGCGGCTCTAGGCACAGCTTCAGTTGCACTGACTCACGCTGAACTTGAGGCCATTAACTCGGATGAGCTTGAGCTCGGCCGAGTGCTAGAGCAGTTCGAAGAGTACCAACGACAGTGGCAGCGCAATGGCATCTACGCCACGCTGCGACGCTACCTCAACGACTATCAGGTGCCGGCAAAGCTGCTAGCTAATCACAACGAACGCGCGCTGACCGATATTCTGCATTTGGGTGAGCTGCTGCAGAGTGAAAGCATGCAGTTGGATGGTGAACATGCGCTAATTCGCCAATATGAGGCGATGCTCCTGAGTGCCGATGAGGAGAGTGAGCACCTTAATATGCGCTTGGAGAGCGATGCCAACCTGGTACAGGTGGTCACGGTGCACAAATCCAAAGGTCTTGAATATCCGCTGGTGTTTCTACCTTTCGGCACCAGCCTGCGTAGCGAGACGAAAAACAAAGATCACGTACGCTATCACGACAGCGACAACCGCTGGGTTACCCGTTTTAACCCAACAGAAGCGGAGTTAGAAGCCGCAGATCGTGAACGCCTTGCTGAGGATCTGCGCAAGCTCTATGTCGCCCTAACGCGTGCCAAATACGCGATGTGGGTTGGAGCAGCTGCAACTGAGAACTGGCACATCAGCGCACTAGGCTATGCGCTGGGTATGTCGGAATCTCCCGGGTCCGAGATATCGCCGGCACTGCAGCAACTGGCGGATGATGACCTAATTAAACTCATCTGCGAGCCTGAAGCAGATCAACAGATCTACAACGACTCAGATGAGATGCAGTTGGGCAGCGCGCTAGCGGCTCAACAGAAGTTAGAGCAGAACTGGTGGATCGCCAGTTATTCGCGCATTCAGTACGAGGCAAAGAGCCTTGGTGATATCGATGACCCAAGTGCCGAGAAACGTGCCGACGAGCATGAGCCTCCTGTAGAACAGAGCCCAACCCTAACTAAACTCGAGGGTTTCCACGCCTTTGTTAAAGGTGCGGGACCCGGTGACTTCCTGCACTCAATCCTCGAGTGGTGCTGCGAACAAGGCTTCAACCGCATAGACGAAAAGCTGTTGCAGGCTGAAGTACAACGCCGTTGCGAATCGAAGAACAGTCCGGACTACGATCCTAAACTTGTGACTGAATGGATACAGGCAATTATCTCTCGACCTTTCACGCTTCCAAACGGCGACTCTTGCTCTCTGAACGGGCTGGAATCTGCCAAAGCTGAGATGGAGTTTTGGTTTGAGGTGAATGATTTGAAAGTGGTCGAGCTGGACCAATTGATCAATCGACTTGCCCCAACAACCGTTCCTCGCCCGGCCGCCAAAGAGCTAGAGTTCAACGGCATGCTCAAAGGGTTTATCGATCTCACCTTTAAGCACCAAGGTCGCTACTATGTGCTGGACTACAAATCGACTTTTCTCGGGCCAGATGATAGCGCATACAGCCAAGAGAAGATGCTGCTTAAAACCCTAGAGAAGCGCTACGACCTGCAGTATTTGATCTACACGCTAGCACTGCATCGCTACCTGCGCAGTCGGCTGCCCGATTATGACTATGACAAACATATAGGTGGTGCTCTAGTGATGTATCTTCGCGGAATTAATAGCGAGACGTCCGGAATTTTAGGCGATCGTCCTCCAAAAGCACTGATTGAGCAGATGGACCGACTGTTTGCAGGAGCCGCATTATGAGTCGCAATATGCTTAGCGTTCTGCAGCACTGGTTAGACGCGGAATGGATTCGTGCAGTGGATCTGCAGTTTGCCAAACAGCTTGTAAAGTTGACTCCAATTAGCGATCAGAAGAGTGCCGATAGCGCTCTACTGCTCCTAGCACTCTTGAGTCATCAAGTTGGTCGTGGGCACGTCTGTATCGACCTAGCTGGCCTGCTGAGCGAACCCAATTCACAGCTTGCGATACCGCCACCTGAAAAGCGTTATCCACAGTCTAAACTCGCTGCAAAAGAGGCTGCAGAAGCAAATTTGCCCGCGAGCCTGCTAAGCGAACTTAACCCTGATGCGGCTGAACAACTTCTGCTGCACACTGAACTGGCCAGTGATGGCACAAAGGTCACACCGCTCGTCATTGATTCGCAGCGTCTCTACATGCGCCGTTACTGGCTGTACGAGCAGCAGGTCACGACAGCGATTCAGAGCAGACTTACCCGACGTGAGGGGCTGAACGATAAGGCTTCAGAACGCTCGCAAGCAATGCAGCAGACCCTGAACCATCTGTTCAATGCGACCGATGCCGTTGACTATCAGCGCGCTGCCTGTGCGCTAGCCGCGCGCAGCCATTTTGGTTTGATCACTGGAGGCCCCGGCACTGGTAAAACCACAACCGTGATCAAACTCCTAGCGCTACTCCAGGCCCAAGCAAAAACGGATTCAGCACGCACAGAGCAAGCCTATCGTATCGAACTCGCAGCACCCACTGGAAAGGCTGCAGCGCGCCTCAACGAGTCGATTCGTTCAGCGGTAGATGCTATCGAACCCCAACTCCAAGCCTGCGGCCTAACTAAAGCAGACCTACCGTCAAGAGTGCGCACCTTGCACCGCCTATTGGGTTCACAACGCTTTAGCCGCGAGTTCCGCCACAACAGCGATAATCCACTGCCGATCGATGTACTGGTAATCGACGAAGCCTCAATGGTTGATCTGAGCATGCTGGCGGCGGTTGTAGGTGCGTTACCAACCGATGCACAACTCATTCTACTGGGTGACCAAGACCAGCTCGCATCCGTTGAAGCGGGTTCAATATTGGGCGAGCTATGTTCTCGTTCAAGAGACGGACACTATCTCCCCACGACTGTTGATTGGCTCAGGCAAGTTGCTGGTATCAAACTACCCGCAACACTCACAGATGAGCAGGGTCAGGCACTCGACCAATCCGTTGCAATGCTGCGTCACAGCTATCGCTTCGATGCAGCTTCAGGTATCGGCCAATTGGCTACGGCAATCAATACCGACCAGTCACTTAATGAGATCCTAAACGCATCCATCGCGGGGGATTACGCCGACATACACTTTGTGAGTCCCGAAAAAACTGAGGCGACCGAGCGTTCTGAGGCCCTGCTGCGGCTAACCGAGCAACAGGCCTGCCTGAACACGGCGCCTAGTGATGCTGCAAAAGTGAGTTACGCCGGTTATCTGAAACGCTTGTCCGAGCTGCGACTGACAGCTGAGACTACCTACGAAGCTCGCAATGTAGCGGCTGCCGAACTGCTCCAAGCCTATAGTCGCTTCCAACTGCTCACCCCGGTACGTCAGGGTGACTTCGGCGTAACCGAGCTAAACAAACGTATCGAACAGAAGCTTCACGCCTTGAAGCTGATCGACAACAGCAACGAGTGGTACCACGGGCGCCCGATTATGATCAGCGCGAATGACTACAACGTCGGTTTGATGAACGGTGATGTGGGTATCTGCTTGGTTATTGGTGATCGCCCCTTAGTCGCCTTCATGCCAACCGAGACGAATGAACAGATGCGCTGGATACCACCCAGCCGTCTTCCGGCTCACGAAACAGTCTTTGCGATGACAGTCCACAAATCCCAAGGATCGGAGTTTGAGCACTGCGCGCTGCTGCTACCACCTCAGGATAGCCCCGTACTGACACGTGAGTTGGTCTACACCGCCATCACCCGCGCCCGCAGCTTTTTCACACTGATTTCAGAACGCCCTGATCACCTATTAACAATCGCCCAACGACGCACGGAACGCGCCAGCGGCTTGGGTGCAGCCCTATTCGGCGCAATAGAAACTAGCGAAGAAATATCGCCTGTAGGAGCGAGCGAAGCACGCAATGGCGATCAGACCGATGCCCCAAAACCTAATCCAGACGAACAGTTAGATCTCTTCTAAACGGCGTAGCGCGCTAACACTTCGCGGTTAACCTCAACGCCGATCCCCGGAGCATCTGGAATCTGCACCCGGCCAGCTTGCATCTGAATGCCATCAAAGATCAGCTCGCGACGAAACGGGTGTGACGAACGGTCAAACTCCAACATCGGCTCAACAGGATTAAGCGTCAGCGGTAGAGAGGGTAACGCAGCGATGAACTGTAAGGATGCCGCCAGGCCGACACCTGAACCCCAAACATGAGGAGTCATCGGTGTATGAGCAGCTTGTGCCAGCGCAGCGATCTTCTTCAGTTCCGTGAAACCACCTGAAGAGCAGAGGTCAGGCTGAATTAGATCCAGCGCTCGCGCCTCAAGCCAAGGCGCATAACCCTGCTTACCAAAGAGCTGCTCGCCTGCGGCAATAAGTGATGAGGATAACCCTTTGAGCTCTCGGTAACCTTTGAGATCTTCGGGTGCTAACAGCTCCTCGTAGAAGTAGAGATTGGCGTCACGAGTCGCTTCAATCAGCTTGCGTGCGCTGCCCACCGAGTAGGCCGCATTGGCATCGGCCATGATTCTAACGTCTGGCCCTATAACATCCCGTATCGCATTCACAAGAGCGATATCTTCATCGACTCCGAAGCCAATTTTGAGCTTAAAGGCGTTGAAACCTGCTTCAACGTAGCTCTGAGCTTCAACGATCGAATCTTCAGGATAGTTTGCGCCCTCAACCCTGTAGAAACCTGTCGCATAGGGCTGCACATCGCTACGAAAAGCGCCACCTATAAGCTTGTGAATCGGCTTGTTTAGCGAACGGCCAATCAGGTCCCAGAGGGCAATATCGACGCCACTAATCGCGTTGACGGCGGCCCCGCCTTGGCCATAAGGCTGAGTGGTGTTGTACATCCGCTCCCAAAGAAGCTCTACATCCAAAGGATCAGCGCCCAAAAGGATCGGACGAAACACATGTTCGATAAAGGCAGCGGCTATTTGCGGCGGCTGCAGGCCGTGGCAGAGTGACTCCCCCCAACCCGTCAGGCCATCATCTGATACCAGTTCGACGATGACTGAGCTGCGCTGATGCACCCACCCTTGGGAGAAGTAGAAGGGCGTCTCCAATGGCACTGATATCGGATGAACCCTGACCTCTGCAATTCTCATACGCGCCTCTCTTGATTGTATGCGGTGCTAAAAACCGGTGTAGCGCCCCGGCTTGTGATTGACCGTTATGACGAAGTTCAACACCACAGCGCCCGCGACCGAAACGACGAGTAGCCAAGGCGGGATCAACCAGAGCCCCGCTACAACGATGCTCACATCCAGCGCCATCTGTGTTTTACCTACAGCTATACCGTAGCGGTCTTGAATATAGAGCGCCAGCACATTGAAGCCACCGAGGCTCGCTTTGTGTCGAAACACAATCAGCAGACCGATACCTACCAATAAACCACCGCCAACTGACGCGAAAACTGGGTCAATCGCTTCTATTTGTAACCAAAGAGGGATAAGTTCCGTCATTGAGGATACTAGGAAAACAGCAAACAGCGTTTTCAGAGTGAAGCGCCACCCCATCCGTTTTACAGCTAGTATGTAGAACGGCAGATTCACACAGAAAAGCGTCAGACCAAAATTTATACCCGTCGAGTAGTGAAGCAGTATCGCCAGCCCCGTTGTACCACCCGTCAGCAAGCCCGCTGTTTTCAGAAATAGTACGCCCACCGCCACCGCCAAAGCACCGGTAAAGATCGCTTGGAGGTCCTCAAACAGCGAGTGTTTCTTCAGTTCACTCATCTGCGTTGCGCCAACATCTGTTTGATCTCAGTGAGCTCCGCTTTGAGGTCGGCGATGGTTGGCTCATTCGCTGCCTCGGCCTCCTCGCGCATGATGCGTTCATGCTCCTCGTTCATCACGTTCACGACGATACCGATCACCATATTGAGGAAAGCGAAGGCGGTGAGGAAAATAAACGACAGGTAGTAGATCCAGCTAAGCGGGTAGACCGTCATGGTCTCGTACATAACGTCAGTCCAGTCCTCAAAGGTCATCACGCGGAACAGCGTTAGCATGGAGACAGCTACATCGCCCCAGAGCGTCGGGTTAATGGCGTGGAACAGCGTCGCACCAACCGCCGCATAGACGTAAAAGATGATAAACATCAGCAAAATAACGTAACCCAACTGCGGCAGCGCCTTCACCAGAGAATTCAACAGCATCCGCAGCTCGGGGATGATAGACACCATTCGCAGCACTCGGAACACACGAACAAGGCGAGCTACAAGTGCAGTATCGGCCTGGCTGATCGGAACCAGACTGATCGTTACCACAAGTGTATCGAACACATTCCAGGGATCGTGAAAGAAGCGCTTCTTGTTCTCATGGGCGATGAACCGCACGCTGATCTCTAGAAGGAAGAAGATCGTTACAGCGATATCCAACCAGTAGACGATCTGCTCTCCGAGCGGGCTTAACTGGAAGGTTTTCGCGCCAACTAGTAGTGCTGAGCCGATGATGACTGAGATAACACTGAGCTCAAAAATTTTGTTTGAGCGAATACGCTCAAATGCATTCAGCGCCTGATTGGAACTGCTCATAAATAACACCAGAAATAGTTAGAAATTGACGCGTAGATTAGTGAATCTGAGGTTGGAGAACAACTACTGTAGGAGGGCTGTAGCGCGCAGCGCTATTGCCCGACACTTATACCGAGATAGAGCCGCGAAATAGAGCTTCGCTCTACATCGCTCGTACTACGGCTAAGCGCAGTGCCTCTCACGATCATTTCTTAAACAGCGACTGGCGCAGGGCCGGGCGCGACTTGTCCTTTTGATACTCAGTCGGAGCAGGCTTAGCGGCCCTCTGCTGTTTATTCGCAGCACGCTCACGCTTGCTGGGGTTGCGCTTCTTCTCTGAGAGGTAGCCACCCTCCACCAATTTCCCGTCTTCAAGTGTCGGCACCGGCTGTAACTGCAGCGGTTTACCAATCAGCTCCGATATCGCCTTGAGGAAACGGCGCTCGTCCCCACCCACCAGCGAAATTGCATGCCCTTTAAGGCCTGCGCGCCCTGTACGACCAATACGATGCACGTAGGCTTCAGGCTGGTTCGGTAGATCAAAGTTCACCACCTGAGGCAGCGCTTCAATATGCAGACCGCGAGCGGCAACGTCAGTGGCAACCAATACGCGAATTTCACCATTGGTGAATTGCTGCAGAGCAGCTAGTCGCTCGCGCTGCTTACGATCACCATGAATGGCGGCAGCGCTGATACCCTCGGCAAGCAGCGATTCGGTAAGCGCATCGGCACCCGCTTTTGTACGCGTAAATACCAATGTCTGTTGCCAGTTGCCCGCCTGAATCAGGAAGGCGAGCACATCAGCTTTATCGCCCCGCTCCACTGCATAAACACTCTGCTTCACCTGCTTACTAGCCGAATTACGTGCGGCGATGGCGATGCGCTTAGGCTCCGTCAGAATGCGTTCGGCTAGTACTTCAACGGAGTCATTCAATGTGGCCGAGAACAGCAGGGTTTGGCGTTGTTCGGGGATCAGGGCGAGCAATTTGCGAATATCGTCGATAAAGCCGAGATCGAGCATACGATCGGCCTCATCAAACACCAACATCTCAACCTCTGCGAGCGAGATCACCTCATGGCGAATCAGATCTAACAGGCGACCCGGAGTCGCGACCAAAATATCGGCGCCGCGTTTAAGTTTGCGAATCTGATTGTCGAAACGCACACCGCCGTAAATCGCGACCACACGCATCTTCAACGCACGACCGTACTCTAGGGTGTCATCCGCCACCTGCACGGAGAGCTCTCGCGTGGGTACCAATACCAGGCCGCGAATCTGACGATACTCGCCTTCGACATGAAGCGTACTAAGACGCTGAATCATGGGCAGCGCAAAGCTGGCGGTTTTACCGGTACCCGTTTGCGCTTCTGCGATCAGGTCATGACCTTTCAGAACCTGTGGAATCGCCTTCTGCTGCACTGGGGTCGGCTCGGCATAGTCGAGCACGCTCAGCGTCTCAAGCAGCTCAGTGCGAAGTCCAAGATCAGAAAAGCCTACCATGCCGTACCTTTACCTGTGAATGTGAAGCGCCCATTTTACAGTAGGAGCGAGCGAAGAAGGCGATTTTTGTAATCCGCCGGATGTCGGGTAATACAGCTGCGCTGTACAACCCTCCTACAATGGCTCTTTGTACGAAGAATCTGCGGGTCGGGTCGCGTCGTTCGGCTGCACCTCACAACCCTCCTACAACAGCTCTCTGTAGGAGGAACCTGCGCGCAGCGCACGGTCGCGACCCAACACAGTGTATGATATGCGAAATCTTTGAAGAGTCTTATCAATGTCCCAAACCTCTCGAGCTGACGCCCGCGCGACCAAAGGCAAAATCAGCGCTCTGCGTCCGGTTCTCAAATTCATCACGCCCTACCGTTGGCGTTTATTTGGTGCGGCGCTTGCACTGATGTTCACAGCAGGGGTAACACTGTCGATTGGTCAGGGGATCCGTCTGCTGATTGATGGAGGCTTTGCCTCGGACTCGGCGGCGGCACTAGCCGATTCAGTTGAGTTCTTTATGATCCTGATTGTGCTGCTGGCTGTGGGTACCTTTACGCGCTACTACCTGGTCTCGTGGATCGGTGAGCGGGTCACCGCGGATATGCGCAAGGCGGTGTTTAACCACATTATCTCGCTGCACCCAGGCTTCTTTGAATCCACTTCAAGTGGCGAGATTCAGTCTCGCATCACCACCGATACCACTCTGATTCAAACCGTAGTGGGATCATCGGTCTCGGTCGCGCTGCGCAACGTGCTGATGTTCCTCGGCGGTATTATCTGGCTGTTTATCACCAATGTGAAGTTCACGCTAATACTGCTAGGTACGGTGCCCCTAGTGGTCATACCTATCCTGATATTCGGACGCAAAGTACGCCAGCTCTCGCGCAGCACTCAAGACAAAATTGCTGACGTAGGCAGCTATGTAAATGAGTCGCTCTCCAATATAAAAACGGTGCACGCGTTTAATCACCAGGCCGAGGACCGACAACGCTTCGGCGCGCATGTCGAAGATGCTTTCGATATATCGGTCATACGTATTAAGCAACGCGCCTGGCTAACCGTCGCGGTTATCATTTTGGTCTTTGGCGGTATCTCGGTGCTGCTCTGGATCGGCGGTCAAGATGTGCAATCCGGTGCAATCACCGGTGGCGAACTGGCAGCCTTTCTCTTCTACGCCATCATGGTAGCGACTGCCATGGCCTCCATTAGTGAGGTGATGGGGGATCTACAGCGTGCGGCCGGAGCGACTGAACGACTAATCGAACTGCTAAACGTCACCAACCTAATCACTCCCCCTACAAGCATCAAAACGCTACCCAATAGCGCACAGGCGGATATCAGCATTGAAGAGATCAGCTTTAGCTATCCTACTCGACTCGATCACTTAGCGATCAATCAGCTATCTCTGCATATTGGGCGCGGCGAGACCCTGGCTTTGGTTGGCGCTTCAGGGGCAGGTAAATCGACAATGATCGATCTGTTGCTACGTTTCTACGACGTACAGCAAGGGCGAATCGCTTTTGACGGCGTCGATATTCGTGATATCGACCCACTCGAGCTGCGTGAGCACATCGGTCTAGTGCCACAAATGCCCACGCTCTTCAGCGGCACCGTCCTCGATAATATACGCTACGGCACGCCTGAGGCCTCAGAGGCTAAGGTCATTGAAGCGGCCAAAGCAGCCTATGCGCATGAGTTTATTGAACGCCTGCCAAATGGGTACGAGTCGCAAGTCGGTGAAGCCGGTGTCCGTCTCTCGGGCGGACAGCGTCAACGTCTAGCCATCGCACGAGCGATACTCAAGAATCCCCAGTTGCTGCTACTCGATGAGGCAACCAGCGCCCTCGATGCTGAATCTGAACATATGGTGCAAAAAGCCCTCGATAGCCTCACCAAAGAGCGCACCACACTGGTCATTGCGCACCGCCTCGCAACCGTGGTGAATGCGGATAGAATTGCCGTGCTAGATCAGGGCAAGTTGGTGGCTACCGGAACTCATTCTGAGTTGATCGAGAGCAACTCACTCTACAAACGCTGGGCTGAGCTGCAGTTCGGGAAGTAAGAACCTCGTGTAGGAGGTATTTTCGCGCAGCGAAAGTGGCGACCCATAAAGTTGCGTCATTTGGCTTCGCCAAATAACCCTCCTACAGAAGTTCTATCTAACCCAGCTCAGCAAGGCGGCGGGTTTGGCGTTTCACCAAGCGGTCTATATCGGCAATATCTTGCGCCGAAAGTTTAGGCCCCGGTTTACGAATCGTAGCGCTGGCAATCACACCGCGCTCAGCTAGGAGGTGCTTGCGCACGGCTAATCCAATACCGGGCTGTTGTTCATAGCGTGAGAGCGGCAGGTAAGCATCAAATAGGTCGTGCGCGCGCTCAATATCACCTCTCGCATGAGCAGCGACAACATCGACCATCATCTCTGGGTAAGCAAAGCCGGTCATAGCGCCATCGGCGCCACGCGATAGCTCCTCGGGTAGGAACAGACCGCCACCGTTACCTGTCAGTATCGATATACGTCGCGCCTCTCCCTTTTCACTCGCTGTACGGTACGCAGAGATCTTCGCCAAGCCCGGAACATCTTCATGCTTGAGCATCACACAGGTGGGTGAGTTCTCGACAATACGAAGTATGACTGCAGCGGACATCTTAACGCCCGTTGAGACAGGATGATCTTGCAACACCCAAGGCACATCGGGGCCCAGAGTTTCGGTAACCATATCGAAGTAGCCAATGATCTGATCATCTGTTCGCATAGTCGACGGGGGCGCAACCATAACGCCAGACGCACCAAGGTCCATCACACTTTGGGTCAGCTCTTTCATTGGCGCAAAACCCGCAGCAGACGCCCCCACCACTACAGGAACTCGACCATCAACACGCTTGAGTACCTGCTTAACAAACAGGCGGGACTCTTGCGCTGTGAGTTTGGTCGCCTCACCCATGATGCCCAAAACAGTCAGGCCTGTAACACCAGACTCCAAACAGAAATCGACCATTCGATCAGTACTGTCCAAATCTAGAGCACCCGAATCCGTAAACGGCGTAACAGTGATAAGGTAGACGCCCTTTGCCGTCGCATCCAATGTATTCACATCAAGCTCCTATTGTTCGTGAATCATCTGAATGTATCGGTTCAGACCCCTTGTTCCAAGTCTTGGTGATAGAAAATAGATAGTGCTCCTATTGGCGCATTTCTCTAAGTAGGCGGTCGATTTCGAAGACGTGCTCATCCGTCTCGCCTTGCTCGCGCAATGCCTCGGCAAGCAGTTGAACATATTCAGCGTTGGGGCCGCTGGGGCCGACACTGTGAAAGATCTGTTTCGCGATCTCTTCTGCGGGGGCAGGCCCAACAAAGGCGGGGTTATCGGGCTGACCGATGTAGACAACGCCGGGGTGTGAATCGCCATTGGTGAACTCCAGCGTCTGAATTGAGCGAAGATAACCGTTCTTTTCGCGATGGTCTAGGTGATCGAAGACATCAAGCGAGACGCGGTACGCGATACCGAAGCAGCGTTCGGCAGGTGCCTCGATAAGCGTTAGGACGCGCCCTGGCTTTTCTGGTGTACCGCGGTGGTCGTGGCTGCCTTGCCAGAATCGGCGCTGCCAGCCGGTGATGTAGGCTGGGGCTGATTCGGCGTAGGGGAAGTCGACCTTGTAGATTAGCGAGCCGTAGCCGAAGAGCCAGATCTGATGCAGCGCTTCTATGTCGCTGCGATCGGCGTTGATTTCGCGGGTGTCGTGGCTCGGCATGGTCTTTACCTTCGCTGTGGGAGCGCAGTTTTACTGCGCGATTTGTCTATCTGAGAGGCAGCATAATCGCGCAGTAAACTGCGCTCCTACGCGGCGATTTGCTTGCCCTGAAGAATGCGCTCCTACGGGGCGATTTAGCTGTTCTTCTCTAGTTTCAGATAGTTCTCTATACCTTTTATCTGATCTTCGGCGTGATGGTTCACATAGAGCACAGTTGTTTCGCCCGCTTCACAGATCTTCTCAATCAGCGCCAGTACCAACTGACGGTTCATATCATCAAGACCTAGACAAGGCTCATCAAGAATTAATAGCGGTGGATGCTTAACCATTGCACGGGCAATCAAAAGCAGACGTTGATCGCCGTACGAGAGTTTGTTGAAGGAGTCATCTGCACGTTCAGTCATACCGAGCAGCGCTAGCCACTGATCGGCGATCTCCTTCTGCGCATCGGTCGACTTGGTGTACATACCGATGCTGTCGTAGAAGCCAGAGATGATTACGTTCTTACAGCTGACACTAACGCGGTACTCCCACTGCAGCGCACTGGAGACAAAGCCGATGAACTGTTTGATCTGCCAGATCGATTCACCGTTGCCCCGCTGAAAACCAAATACGAAGATATCGTTGACGTAACACTGAGGATGATCACCGGTAATCAACGACAGCACGCCAGTTTTACCGCTACCGTTCGGGCCACTCAGCTGCCAGTGTTTACCACGCTCGATCGTCCAGTTGAGCTTATCCACAATGACCGTATCACCATATTTGATGGTGGCATCAGTCAGGCGTACCAGCGGCTGAGCCGAGTCGAGCTGTGGCAGAGAGTGTGCAGGATCAGTTGATGGAACAGCCAGATCCGTCGTTTTCAGGTGCAGCAGTTGGTAAAGGTCGGCGTAAGCGGCCTCGTCACTGCGATCCACTGTAAACGACAATGTACCCGCATCGCCCGGACGCTTCTCGGTATAGGCGATATGGGTCACGAAATCGGGCATCTCATCGAAACGGTTCAACACCAATACCATAGGGGTGGTATCGATGATCGACGCCAGATGCTCCTGCAGCATCGCTAAGGTATCGGCATCCAGTCCATCAAAGGGCTCGTCCAGTACCAGCAGATCCGGCTTATTGGAGAGCTCACGAATCAGCATTAGCTTGCGCGTCTCACCGGTGGAGAGCTTGCGAAAAGCACGATCCAGCAGGTGTGACAGTCCAAACTTCTCAACTAGCTGCTGCGCCAACTCGGCATCAGCAACATAGTCAAAGATCATCTCACTGACGGGAGTCCCCTCTGAGATAACGTCCATGATATCCGCATCATCTTTTTTCAACTCCCGCGCAATCAGCTCTTTCTGTACCTCAAACGAGACGAGACCAATGCGCGCAGGAAGGCCCTCCAACGAGCCAGATTTAATATCACCCGCCCCGGCAAGCACTGCCGCTAACGCTGATTTACCAGAGCCGTTAGTGCCGGTGATAACCCAGTGCTGGTCAGGCTCGAGCGTCCAGTTGATATCGAGCAGGTCGAAGCGCTCTTCAAAGTTAACGTGCAGGTTGTCTAAACGTATTGCAGATGCCATTACCGATACCTACGCAATCAGAAATTCAAAAAAGATGACTAGCTTCTCAAAAAGAGAAAAGCCGAGTGCTCCTCGCGAGGCACCCGGCTTTTAGAAGATCTAATTCCTATCAGAAATTAAACGATCTTCTTCATGTCAGACATGTAACCACGCAGCTTGGTACCGATCTTCTCAACTGGGTTAGAGCGCAGTGCAGTGTTCACCTCAATCAGACGAGCGTTATCAACACCGTTGTCTTCAGCGTTCAGACCGCGACCGATAACGTCAGACTTGATGCCTTTCATGAAATCGCCCAACAGTGGAACACATGCGTGGTTGTACAGGTAACAACCGTACTCTGCAGTATCAGAGATAGTTGCGTTCATTTCGTACAGTTTCTTACGTGCGATAGTGTTCGCGATCAGCGGAGTTTCGTGCAGAGACTCGTAGTACGCTGATTCGTCAATGATGCCAGCAGCAGTCATAGTTTCGAACGCCAGTTCAACGCCCGCTTTAACCATTGCAACCATCAGGATACCGTTATCGAAGTACTCCTGCTCAGAGATCTCCATGTCGCCTGCTGGAGTCTTCTCGAAAGCAGTCTCAGCAGTTTCTGCGCGCCAGCCCAGCAGATCTTTGTCATCGTTAGCCCAGTCTTCCATCATCACGCGTGAGAAAGTACCGTCCATGATGTCGTCCTGGTGCTTGTTGTACAGCGGACGCATGATCTCCTTGAGCTCTTCAGACAGGTCGAAAGCTTTGATCTTAGCTGGGTTAGAGAGACGGTCCAGCATGTTAGTCACGCCGCCGTATTTCAGTGCTTCAGTGATAGTTTCCCAACCGTACTGAATCAGCTTAGACGCGTAACCAGCGTCAACGCCCTCTTCGATCATCTTGTCGAAGCACAGCAGTGAACCAGTCTGCAGCATGCCACAGAGGATAGTCTGCTCACCCATAAGGTCAGACTTAACTTCAGCGATGAAAGATGACATCAGAACGCCAGCTTTGTGACCGCCGGTGCCAACAGCGTAAGCCTTAGCCAGAGCCAGACCTTCACCCTTAGGATCGTTATCTTCGTGCACAGCGATCAGTGTAGGTACACCGAAGCCACGAACGTATTCAGCGCGAACTTCTGAACCTGGGCACTTAGGAGCAACCATGATTACAGTCAGGTCTTCACGAACCTTCATACCCTCTTCAACGATGTTGAAACCGTGAGAGTAAGAGAGGCAAGCGCCCTGCTTCATCAGGGGCATTACAGCGTTGACAACAGCCGTGTGCTGCTTGTCTGGAGTCAGGTTAAGAACCAGGTCAGCAGTTGGGATCAGCTCTTCGTAGGTACCTACAGTGAAGCCGTTCTCAGTTGCGTTTTTCCATGACTGACGCTTCTGCTCAATCGCTTCAGCACGCAGAGTGTAAGATACGTCTAGACCTGAATCACGCAGGTTCAGACCCTGGTTCAGACCCTGAGCACCACAACCGATAACAACGATTTTCTTACCTTTCAGCGCATCTACGCCGTCAGCGAACTCAGACATTTCCATGAAGCGACATTTTGCCAGCTGAGCAAGCTGCTCACGCAGTGGCAAAGTGTTGAAGTAGTTAGCCATGCTTAACACATCCCAATTTTGGTGAAATTAACGACTCAGATGCCCGATAAACAGCGCAGATGATTCGCGAATGCGTGCAATGTACAGAAGCCAAACCTTTTCGTAAATTGATATATTTGCAAAACAACGTCCCATATTTCGCAACACAATCGATAAAGGTTTAGAATGGCGCAATGAACCTAAAGACCCTCAGCCACTTTCTTGCTCTTGCAGACACGCTGCATTTCGGCCGCGCGAGTGAAGAGTGCCATATCAGCATCTCAGCACTGTCGCGCAATATCCGTCAGTTGGAGGAGGAGTTAGGGGTTAGTCTGTTTAATCGCGATAACCGCACCGTTGAGCTTACCGCTGAGGGGCAGAAGTTTCTGCAGTTCGCTCGCGATACCGCCAGCCAGTGGAATCTCATTCGCCACGAACTAACCGATAAGTCCGGTCAGCTGAGCGGTGAGATCAGTATCTACTGCTCGGTAACCGCTAGTTACTCCTTCCTTTACGAGCTGCTTAATCGCTTCCGTCCAGTGCATCCGGGTATAGAGATTAAACTGCACACGGGCGATCCCGATCGCGCCATCTCACGCATTTTGGACGGCAATGAAGAGGTCACCATCGCCGCACGCCCAGATATCGTGCACCGTGGATTGGCATTCAAGCCAATCACACAGTCTCCGCTGCTATTTATCGCCCCGCTTCAGCCGCAACCGAATCTGCCAACCACGTCGCCTAAAAACACTGCAGAGTGGGCCCAAGTGCCGATGATTCTGTCCGAAGCGGGGGTTTCACGCGGGTGTGTGGACGAATGGTTTAGAGAGCAAGGCATCGCACCGAATATCTATGCGCAAGTGGCCGGTAACGAGGCGATCGTAAGTATGGTGAGTCTTGGGTTCGGGATCGGTGTCGTACCTAAAATCGTGTTGGACAACAGTCCACTGGCAGAGCGCGTCCAAGTGCTTGAGGTAGACCCTGCGCTCGAGCCGTTTGATATCGGACTATTCACGTTGAAAAAGAGCCTGAAGAACCCACTAGTATCGGCTTTTTGGGAGCTGATGTGACAGCTATACTGAACCGCTGTAGGAGTACTGTACGCCCAGCGTTTTGCACGACCCATCGCAAATATCCTATAACGAGTTGCGCTACGATCAATGTAAACAACTACTCTAACAATAACCGGCCGCTCTCTATGCAGAAGAACCTCGCAAGCTTCGTACTATCGATCCTAGGGCTGACACTTTCAGCTTACTCACTCGCTCAAGAGCCGTTTCTGCATCCTCACTGCTTTGCCGATTTCGGTAAATCGGTGTTCTCCGGCGAGGGGATAGATCCAGAGAAGCCGCTGAACTGCGATCCCGAATTGATCAAACTACCGATTGAGACGCACAGCTGGGACAACCAGGGCGAGCAGCAGACCAGCTTCTCTTCAGATAATCCTGAAGACCCTGAATACCCGGGCTACGCTGGTTTCAACAGCTACTCACTTTTTCGCAGCTTCGATACTGGTGAGGATAGTGAACTCGCCTTCTTAGAGTTGATGTTTAACACTGGGGGCTCTGGCCACTTTGGTCTGCTGGCGATGGTTAGCAAAGAGGCGAACGGTGAAGCCTATCCACTCTGGTGGCAGTGGGCCGGTGATCGCTGTAACGACGGTTATCCCAGCTTTATCGGTCTAGCAGATGAGCAGCTCTTCTACTCAGTCGCGGCCACCCCTTTCCGTCTGCTCAATCCTCTGGATGATACTGACTGGCGCATGCAGAGCATGCTTGAGATGCTCAACCCCGATGCGTCTGGTGACACGCCAACCACTCTAGGGGGCTGGCAACCCTATGACGACCTAGCCAACTGTGCGGTCTGCTGCGCGGGCGAGCGGGTCTATGCGATGGGGCTAAACGATGGCTTCTCACGCATGGTTGGCGTAAAGATCGACAAAGAAGCTTTCCTAGGAGAGACACAGGGCGAGGTGCAAGCCTGTGTAAACGAGTGGTTTGCCCAGTCAAAGTTTGCGGCAATAGAGCGAAACAGACTTATCGACTTTGAACGCTGGCAGCCCGCTCTGAGAGAGATTCAGAGCGCCTGCCGACGTTAACGCGGTAGCGGGGCGTTGAAAGTGACTCAATTACCGCGGACATCTGTCTCGGAAACGCCGATTTACCAGATTGCCGGATCTGCAAATGCGGGTTGCGTTCGTGGCGTTCCACTGAGACCTAGCAGCTTATCTTGGCCCAAAGAGAGACCTAGCCAACCAATCGGCATAGAGAGAGGGTAAGGCGCAGCAACAGTCTGAACGGATACCGTTTCAAATCCGAAGCGACCATAGTAGGCGGGGTCACCATAAGTCATCACAACTACCACATCGCGCGATCTAAGTTCGCTTAGCCCCGCTTTGATAAGCGCTGAACCGAGGCCGCTACGTTGTTCCGCTGTAGCGACTGCGACCGGCGAGAGCAGATAAACCTGCTCACCGTCAGGAAAATCCAACTGGCTAAAAAAGATCGCAGCCACCAAACGCTCATCGAGATAACCCCCAAAGCCCAAAATCGCGGGCGCGCCCAACGAGTCAAAGACCTTTCCAACCAGAGACTCCAGCATCTTGCCCTCCTCAACCCCTTCGGACTCAGTGAATACCGTTCTAAAGAGGTTAAGGGTTTCAAAGCGGTCAAGCGGCGTCAGTTCACGTATCTGCATAGCTACTCTCTGTGTGAATCATCAAAAAATCGTTGGGCATTCGTGTAGCTCAGCTTCGTTGCTACCGATGGCGGTAACTGCCAAAGCCAGAGGCGAATTTGATCAGCAACCTCAGCATAATTGCGCCAGCGATTCAGACTGTAGGTATCAACAGCGACCAATAATCGATCCTGGTTGCGCACCAAGAAAGCATGCCAATCGGGAGTAAGGCGGTTACGCTGCGGGCCATTAACAATGGGGTTTCCAAGCAATAACGTGTCGCGCACTGAGGTGTCGATATAAAGCCCTTCTGGGTAGCGATCTAGCAGCTGTTGCAACAACTCGATCTCGGGCTCAGTTCCTAGGTGTGCCCAGAGCACACGTGCTTTAGGATTGAGGGTAAACACCGTCTCGATGACTTCAGCATCGCCATGTATTAGCATCGGTAGGCGATGCTGACGGGCTAAACCCACTAAGCCTGCTAAGACCTCACTTTCACTGTCCTGAGCAAAGATATGCAGCTCGCCAATACCACTAAACTCGCCGCTCTCTAGCGCTGCCTGAGCCTCATCAATCTTTGCCGGTTGATGCATCCAGGTCTGTTTATCCAGTGCCCCGCCATAGACCGAATAGAAAGGAATAATGCGATCTGGATACCTCTTGAAACAGAGCTGGGAGGAGTGGTTTCCCCCACTAGTGATCAGCACCCGTTCTACCGATGCCGCGTCTAGGGCCGCTATCACATCTGCGCAATCAAACTCGGTCTCGTAATCACGCTCGTGGTGCGAGTGTGGATCAATTAATCTGAGCGCAACCTCTGCTTGGGTGGAGGACCCCAGCATAGTCAGCAAAGCGAACAGGAATAGATGGCTATTCATGAAAGGGATCTTTGGCTACCCGGGTATTAGCTAACTTTACACTGGCCTGTGCCGCTCGAATCTCATCATAGGCACTCAAGGCGTCAGGGTGAAAAAGTGCTTGAGGGCGATCTATCGGATGAAACGCACCGAAATCATATTCTCCGCGAGCAAGCACCGCGTAATCAGGCGCTTCGTTCTGCGGCCGGACATCAGTCGACATATAGCGGATCACGACTCCGATACGCCTATCATCGCTTGTGTTAGGGCCGGAGCCATGAATTGTCATCCCATGATGCAGAGATATCTGACCCGGCGCCAGCTCAATGGGTGTGCGCTGACTAGGTGACACATCCGCCTGAACCTCTTGGCCTCTCGAAAGAAGATTATCCTCTGCAAAGGTGTCTTTATGGGGCTGAATTGCCAACTTGTGGCTTCCACTAACAAACTCCATACAACCGCTTTCAGTCGTGGACGGAGAGAGTGCCAGCCAAGCCGTCACCATCTTCTGTGTATCACCCAAGCCCCAGTAGGTTAGGTCCTGATGCATACTGACAAACTGACGGGTATTAGGCTCTTTGATAAAGAACTCGACCCCGTAGATTAGAATATTAGGACCCAGAATCCCCTCAACAACGTCCAAAAGCTCGGAGCGTTGAGCCAAGTCATAGGCGAAGGGCATGACGGCGTGGGCATTGACCCGTTTGTAGGTTTTCACCGAGCGCGGCAGGTCTGCCTGCGCCCAGTCAGATTCAATCCGTTCGAGTTCCGCGCGTATCTGAGCGGCGTGAGCTTCACCAAAGACCTGTATCGGAAAGAGGTAGCCCTGCTCCCAGTACTTTTCGACCTGAGCATCAGTCAAATGTCCCCGCTGCAGCTTCAACGCCTCCATAATTAGACTCCGAGCAGTGCTCTGGCCTCACCAATGCCGGGGAAACGCGCGATCACATCGCTGCCAGGCGACACCACAAGGGTTCCTAGACAACTGCCGGCAGTAAATAGGTCCCCAGCTTTAACACCGCCTGTACGGTTGATGACCTGATTGACGGCAGAGGGTACAACCTTGAACGGATCGATCACCGTATTACCGCCAACCACACTAAGTTTGAGCTCGCCATCGACCCAAAGCTGGGCCTCTTGCTGCGCCATATCAACGCTCTGCCAATCGCTGAAGGCCTCGCCAACCACCATGACCCCCGAGTTCTGGTTATCTGCACATTGCCAATAAAACGGCGCATCACGCCAACCCTCTATACGGCTATCGCAGATCTCGATATTGACCACGATCGCATCGATCGCTGCGCGTATCTCTTCGTCAGTATAGGGCTCGTCCCGTTGAGGTAGGTCTCTGCCTATTCGATAGGCAATCTCCGACTCTGCAGCAATTTCATGCAGTAGATTTTCCGGTACTTTCTCACCATTAGAAAATACGCGATCTGTATAGATCGGTGCGACAAAGCGATCTGACTCTGGCGTCTGACAACCGCATTTCCAGTTAGAAATACGCTGGTCTGCGACTTGCTCCAAAGCATTCCAAACCCGCTCTTGAATAGCATAGGCATCCGCAAAATCGGTCGGTGTTAGCGATGCGGGAAGTTGATTGATACGTTTGTGCTGACGATGAGCAGTAATCAGTAGTTCGGCGGCTTGAGAGACTTCAGAGGAGGATAGCATCGGAGCTCCTTGGGATTCGGATTGTGCTCAGATATTCCGACGCCAGATGCAAAGTTGCAACGATTATTTACTGCGCAATCCTAGCTGCTTCGAGATAAAACTGTGGGCGCTAACCAACGTAATTCCGACGACGACCAGCAGGGTGCCAATGAGAAAACGCGGCCCAAAGCTCTCATCGAGTAGCAGTACGCTGAGCATCACGCCCAACACAGGGGTCAAAAACGAGAAGACGCCCAAGCGTGAGGCCAGGTAGGTTTTCAACATCCAGAACCAGACCAGATAGCTAAAAAACGACACAACTACGACCTGAAAGGTAAAACTGGTCAATACCAGCGGTGTTGGAGTGAAGCGCAGATCGTCGGTAAACCACGCCACTGCGAGCAGCAATAGGAAACAAGCAACCAGTTGGTAGATCAGCGTTAGGGCCGCGGGTGCCCGGGTAAGGCTGGTAGTGCGCACAACCACGGTTGTCGAACCCCAGATTGCCCCAGCAGCAAGCGCCAGAAGATCACCGATCAGAACATCGCTCAGCCCCTGATCGGTCGGTTCCCAAAAAGCGATCACGATTCCGCCGAACGCCAGTAAGATACCCAGCCATTGAAGCCGATGTAAGCGCTCGTTCGGTAGATAGATCGCCAATCCGATAGCCGCGAAAATGGGCGCGGTGTAGAGCAAAACAATCAAATGAGCGACGTTAGTAAGTTCGATAGCGATCGCCGCAAGCATGAACTCCGAGGCAAACAGCAAGCCCGCAAGCGCTCCCGGCCAGAAGGTCGGCTCGGTGTGGGTAAAGCCGCCTTGACGGCGCACCAAAACAAACAGGGAGACAAGCAGCGCACCAAAGCCACAACGCAACGCGGTTTGTAGCATTGGAGAGAAGTCAGCCGCGGTCGCTTTGAGTGCGACCTGCTGAGTTGCCCAGATGACGCAGAGGAGCGTCATCAGCATGGTTGCACGGGTGTCTATGGGAAGACGATGATCCACTCAGATTCGTACTCAGAGAGGGTTAGAAGGGTACATCATCGAGATCATCGTCGAACGGAGGCGGTTCCTGAACGGGTGCAGCACCCTGCTGACTACCGCTGAGGTTCTCCACTTTCCAGGCGCTGAGGTTATTGTAGTAACGCCCGTTATGCTCACGGCCACGGATATCAAACCACACCTTTACAGAATCACCCACTGAAAGGCTATCAAGCAGATCCGCTTTGTCCTTTACGAACTCAAGGTTTATGTCTTGCGGGTAGTTGCCGTCCTGCACAGTCACCACCAGCTCTCTTTTCGAGAAACCACTAGCAAAGGTCTGAGGCTGTTGAATAACTTTGACGGTTCCGGATAGTTCGTAACTCATGAGAGCGTTTTTTCCTTAACAATGCATTTTCGGCTAGTTTTACAGGGCTGGTGCAGTGAGTCCAGTGGAATCATTTTCTGATTGCTCTTACTGCTTAGTATCCAAGCGACGCAACACCTCAAAGTGCGGATCCACTACCACTGTATCGATCTTATTCGCGAAGATGAGATCAACCTCGGACCACTCCCTATTAAACTGTACCCAGCGCGTTTCGGCAGACTCACTGCTTAGAAACTTTATGGGTAAACGGCCCGTCTGAGGGGCGTTTGTCGCATGAATGGACAGTACAACCCTGTAGCCATTCGACGCTTGCATCTGATCCGCTATCTCGACTGAATAGCTGGGTAGTCGCTGCGCCGCTAACCAGAACTCGAAATCCGCGGAGAGATCAACGCCACTCGACTTCGCTAAGGCATGTTGTATCTCCGACCATCCGGCTGAGGCGCCTCTCGAGCTGTTCCAGAATTGGCGTATCCCTGTGTAGAAAGCCTCATCACCCAAGCGCTGGTGTAGCATGTGAAAGAACATCGCACTCTTGCCATACCCAACAGACTGATCGGTGCGTCTCGGGGCATACCTGAAACGACCCAAGGGCTCATATGAATCGACTCTATTGAGTGCCTCCAGCCAGCCTCGACGCATCTCCATGGCTTTTGCCTCGGACTGTTGCTGCGCTAACGCATAGTCGGCCATAAAAGTGGTCAACCCCTCAGCCCAGTTTCCTTGTTGGTAGTTAACCTTCACACCCGAGCCCCACCAACCATGCAAAACTTCGTGCGCCAGCGATCGCCCCAGCATGTAGGAGTGCCCCAATATCTGTTCGCTCACATAGGTCATACGGTCCAATCCGAGTCCGACCGGAAGCGGTGCAGAAACAACGGAAAAGCGCTCGAACGGATAGGGTCCAATACGATTTGAGTACCCTTCTAGGTAGGTGGCAACTGCTCTCAAGTAGGCCGGAGAGTCCGGCTGATTCTCGGGCTTAAAGTACGTTCTCAATTCGATGCTTTGGTCATTCAGCTCTAGTATTTCTGTGTTGATCAAATAAGGGCCAAAAAACACGTGAAGCTGGCTAAGGTCCTCGTCGCTATTGATGCGGTATTCCGCTATGTACTGGCCATTCGCATCTAACTCACTCACCCGCCTGCCGGAAGCCACACCAGGATAGCCCGAGGGTGATTCGAGCCGCAAATAACCGCCCGCCCACACCGCAGGATCTAACCAATCGATGGCGCTGAAAAGAAACGCCCCCCCCTCACCCACACCGAAACGGCTATCGGGCTCCGAAATCTCTGGAAGTTTCCCTGTCAGAGTCACTAGATCTTGCGTCTGAGCTGTTACGGCTAAAAACTTCGGTATTTCATGTTCGCTCTGAGGCATTGCTTGTGAAGGTATGCTGATCAGCAGGCTACTTGATTGGGGATCAAAACGTATCACTGTAGGCTCGCTGGCATGCACCGAACCGAGAAACAAACTGAGACTTAAGAGAGCCGTTGCTAAAAAACCGTTCACGCTAATCCCCGAATCGTTTGCTGAAGAAATCTACTCTGGTCTAACGGTTATGAAGAAAAACTAGATCGCCCGCCCGAGCTTTTTCGTATCCAAATTGTTCGGAATCAACGGTGGCCAATGTGCAGTACGCTTTCTATTTCTTCGTTGCGACAGACACCCACGTCTTACTCGCGGATGCCTGTTTTAAGGAGACCTCGCCGATTCGCGAGTGCCCGACGCTTGTACTGCAACATATCAGTAACGAGCTCGGTGGCCTGAAGCGGCGGCGCGTGTTTTATCGTGATTCAAAAATGTGGTTTGAAGAGTTGAGGCATCAAGAGGGTCAATTCTTGGGGTTCGGCCCTGCCAGCCAAACCCAACAACTCCACTTTGCGCGGTTAATTGAGAAACACGCGCTGCTAGACGCACAGTTGATGACAAATTTTTAAAGCTGCGCCTCCTCTGCCCGCGAGCGGCTTCAGCTATATGACAGCCAACCGCTGGTACACTGAAGGCAAATTTGGAGCTTAGTATGAATCTCAATCGTCGTCGTTTTCTAGCACTGACCGCAGCTGCAACACTAGCGCCGCGTCTGGTCATCGCCCAGCAATACTCTCAGGAGGGTGTTCGAAAAATTCGGTTAATCGCTCGGGAAGAGACCCGCAACATGCTCGATGAGAACACCTCGACGAATCTGTGGGGCTACTCCGAGAATGAACTGCGTTTAGTGCAGGGGCAACCCGTCGAGATTGAGTTCGTAAACGAACTGAGTGAACCTAGCAGTGTGCACTGGCATGGCCTGCGTATCGATAACGCGATGGATGGGGTGACCGGTCTGACTCAACAACCGGTTCAGCCGGGTGAAACTTTTATCTACAAATTCACCCCTCAGGATGCAGGCACCTATTGGGCCCACACGCACCATCGCACCTATGAACAGCTGGCCCGGGGCCTCTACCTCCCGCTGATTATTGAGGAGCCCACTCAACCCGATTACGATCGCGAGTTAGTCATGATGCTGGATGACTGGCGTGTTAAGCAGGATGGGCAGATTGATCTAGAATCGCTCGAGGATATGCACGACTGGTCGCACTCAGGCCGCATGGGCAACGTGCTGAGCGTCAACAAGCAGCTCGGCCCTCAGCTAGATGCTCAAGCAGGTGAGCGTGTTCGAGTGCGGCTGATCAACGCAGCGAACGCTCGCGTTATGACGATTCGCGCCCCGCTTCCCGGCTGGATAATTGCTAAAGATGGCCAACCTCTGGCAGAGGTCGCAACCCTACAGGGCTCACTGAATATTGCACCGGCAGAGCGCTATGACCTGCTACTCGATATTCCAAACGAGGCGGGTGCAATCCTGCCCTTTGGCTTTGAATATCAGGGTCAGTTCTACGAGATCGCCCAAATCCTCGTCAGCGAACCGGCGAGTACATTAGCGACTCGCGGTGAACCTAAACCACTACCCGCAAATCCTATTGAGATACTCAGTGGGGAGCCCGGTCTGAAGCTAAAACTCGAGATGCAGGGCGGCGCTATGCGCTGGTTATCCGAGGCCACCTACAAAGGCGAGCGCCTTTCAGGGCGCGAGTTGATGCAGCGTCAGCAAGCTTGGGCCCTCAACGGCATTGCCAATATGGCAGAAGACCCCATGTTTGATGTAGCCAGCGGTACCCTGGTGGAGATTGAGATGATCAATAACACCGCTTGGGATCACGCGATGCACTTTCACGGGCATCACTTTCAGTCAGACTCCGCAAATTACCCCGCCAGCGCTTGGCATGACACCTTGCTGATGGCGCCACAAGAGCGCGTCACTATTCGTATGCCAGCGGATAATCTGGGTAAATGGCTCATCCACTGCCACATGATTGAACACCAAATGGCAGGAATGAAGACCTGGTTTACCGTTAGCTAAATCAGTAGAGCACGCTAATCTGCTCGTGATTAATCGCTAACACTTTATCGCGCTTCACCTTCTGCGTTGGGGTGAGCAGACCATTCTCAATGGAGCAGACCTCTGTTTGAATGACAAACTTACGCACCCGCTCATAGTTGTTCAACTGCTGGTTTACTTGGCGCACGCACGCCTCTATTTGCGACTCATCCGCACCCTCATCAGGCGACGGAATAATGACCGCACCCAACCAAGGGCGACCGTCACCAAAGACTACGGCTTGTTCAATCTCTGGGTGAGCACAGAGTGCCGCTTCAATTTTCGCGGGGGCGACATTGTCACCGCCGGAAGTGACGATTAGATCTTTCTTACGACCGACGATCTCGATGTATCCATCCTCGTCGATCACAGCCAAGTCTCCGGTGTGCAGCCAACCATCGATGATCGTGCCCTGGGTCGACTTTTCATCCTCCCAGTAGCCCTTCATTACACAGTCGCCCCGAACTAGCAGCTCGCCATCCTCGGCCAAGCGCGCTTCTACATTATCCATCGGCTCACCGACGGTATGCAGTTTGACGCGATTGGGGTGGTTCACACTGATCAGTGGACTCGCCTCGGTCTGGCCGTAACCCTGGATGATGCCAAGTCCCAGGCTAGTGAAAAAGTGTCCAACCTCAAGGTTGAGCGCCGCACCGCCGGAGATGAAGTAGCGAATACGTCCGCCGAAACGCTCCTTCACCTTCTTGCGAACCAATCGATCTAGTAACTTATCGAAGAGGCTTTCGAGCATAGAGAGCTTTTCCCCTGCCAGACGCTTGCGACCCAGAGTCACTGCCGCATTAAAGAGCTTCTGCTTGGTAGGCGGCGCATTCTTAACCTGCGCGGTTATCCGTGCGTGCAACAGGTCATAAAGTCGCGGCACCGCCGTTGCCATACTTGGCTGAGCCTCTTGCAGATACTGCTGCAGCTTATCGGTAGATTCACAGAACCAGAGCTCTGATCCGAGCGCGATTGGCAGATGCAAACCAGCCATATGTTCATAGGCATGGGCCATCGGCAGGAAGGAGAGGAAGCGGTCATCATAGCCAACACCGAGTTCACTCAGGAGGCGAACCGCAGCATCTAAGTTTGCACCAATCGAGCGGTGCGTCAGCATAGCTGCTTTAGGCAGACCGCTAGTACCCGACGTAAAAATTAGGCAGCAAGTATCGTCTGGTGTGCCCGGCTCTACAGCTGAATCGCTCGGCTCTGCCTCGAGGAGCTCACTCCAGGATTTCACCTCCGCGCTATCAAAAGCATCTGCCTGCAGCGACCAAACATGCTCTATACCTCGATAGTCCTCGGCCCCCTCCAGCGCCCGTTCGGTAAGCGCTTTGCTTGAGGCGATAATCGCTGAGGGGGTTACCAGGTCGTAAATGTGACTCAAGTCGGCGCGCGAGTGTGTGGTGTAGGCCGGCACAACCAGAGCGCCCACACCCATAATCGCTAGATCGAAGATTGCCCACTCAGGACGGTTCTCACACAGCAGAACAACGCGATCCCCCGGTTTTACGCCTGCGGCCCGCAGCCCAGCCATCGCAGAGCGCACCAACTGTGCAGATTCACGCCATGTAAGTTTCTGCCATCCTTCTGGCGATCGTGAGGCAAAACAGGTTTGCTGAGGGACGGTTTCACTCTGATTAAAAAAGCGTTCGGTTAAATGCATCTCGAAACTCTGCTGAATTGATTATTGTTATCGTCAGGATTACGACCGTCGCGTATGTGCAGTTCAGAATAATCGCAAATCTCGCATCGGATTTCGACTAATTAATCACCACATGGACTTGGTATTGATCGCGTCGACTGAGTTATGATCAGGACAACCCAAAAACTTACGGAACTTGCGCTGACCATGAAAGACGAGCTAATTCGCACGGATAAAGACCATGTGGTCTATCTGCGCCTCAATCGCCCAGACAAACTTAATACGCTCTCCGAAAATGTGATCGGTCGGCTGGAGCAGGAGATCGAGTCGATAAACGCCGATCCTGATGTTCGTTGTGTCGTGATTAGCGCTGAGGGTCGCGCCTTCTGTGCCGGACACGACCTCGAGCAGATGCGCTCAAACCCAGAGCACGCCTACTACCAGACACTATTCAAGCGCTGCGGCAAAATGATGCAGAGTCTGGTTTCACTGCCAGTTCCAGTCATTGCCCAGGTGCACGGCGCTGCCGTTGCGGCAGGCTGTCAGTTGGTCGCAAGCTGTGATCTCGCCATCGCCGGTAAACGAGCCAAGTTCGCCGTACCCGGCATCAACCTCGGCCTATTCTGCTCTACCCCCGCTGTAGCACTATCGCGTTCGGTCTCCGCTAAACGCGCTTTCGATATGCTGGTAACGGGCGACATGATAAGTGCTGAAACGGCAGTGGAGTCCGGTCTGATTAGCGAAGTTGTTGAGGATGACGAACTCGAAGCCGCGGTGCAGGCGAAGGTTGAGAAGATTCTGAGCAAGAACGCCGCTGCGATTCGCTATGGCAAATCGATGTTCCACCCACAGCGTCAGATGGATCTGGCCGAAGCCTACGACTTCGCCGCCGAGGTGATGGCGCAGAACATGATGGATCCAGGTGCCACCGAGGGCATTGATAGATTCTTGGGCCGCTGAAAATTTACATAAGAGCGCGGGACTAGAGACTTTCCAGCACCCGCGACATGTCGGCCACTAGCGCGTCAATTGCCGCCTCCGTAGTCGCCCACGAGCACATAAACCGCGCGCTACCGCCAATAAAGTTGTAGAAGCTCCAACCGATCTGATTGAGCTCGGTCACCGCAGCGTCCGGCAAGTTGACCAACACGGCGTTGGCCTCGGTGGGATAGAGCATCTCGGCTCCAGGTAGGTCGGCAATACGATCGCTCAAAATCCTAGCCATGCTGTTTGCATGCCGTGCATGTTTAAGCCAGTTATCTTGCTGCAACATCGCCAACCAAGGCGAACTCAGGTAGCGCATCTTAGATGCCAACTGGCCAGCCTGCTTACCACGATAAGCGAAGTCCTCAGCCTGCTCCCTGTTAAAGAAGAGAATTGCCTCCCCCACCGGCAGACCCATCTTAGTCCCACCAAAACAGAGCACATCTACACCCGAGCGCCAGGTGATATCCGCCGGCGCGCAACCGAGGCTAGCTACAGCATTCGCAAACCGGGCACCATCCATATGAAGGTTGAGGCCATGATCTCTACACACATGCGAAATGCCGGCGATTTCCCCTTTGTGGTAGAGCGTACCGATCTCTGTCGACTGCGTCAGCGTCACCACCTTAGGACGCGGATAATGAATATCATCACGGCGTTTAACCAGTGCCTCGACCCCAGCTGCGGTCAGCTTGCCCTGGTGATGCGGTGCGGTTAATAACTTTAAGCCGTTGGAGAAGAACTCCGGTGCACCGCACTCATCCGTCTCTACGTGCGCCGCATCGGTGCAGATAACCGACTGATAGGGCTGGCACATTGAGGCAAGCGCTAGCGAGTTAGCCGCAGTACCGTTGAAAGCAAAAAACACCTCCAACTCATCGCGCTCGAACACCTCACGCAGCAAGTCGCAAACCTTTGCGGTAGAGACGTCATTACCGTAGGGGCTAGCAAAGCCCGCGTTTGCTTCATTAAATGCCGACAGCGCCTCCGGGCAGACACCGGCGGTGTTGTCACTTGCAAACTGGAGCTTAAATCCGGGTAATTCACTCATTATCGCTACACCCTCGGCATTGAATTCCTCGACTAAGCTTAGAGTATAAGAACTATTCTGATTGGGGAGAACAGCGTGGCGAATGAATCGCGACTTGAGGAGCTTATCGAACGCGTTCGCAAGGCCGAGGAGGACGTTTCAGCAGAGATTGAACGGCTCGTGGACGAGCAGAAAGAGCGCTTCCACTATAAAGTAGAGAGCGGGAAAATACGCTTTGAAGAGGCAGTTGCTCTACTTCAACAACGCTATCGGCGCACCGTGTGGCAGTATCTGCGGGGCGCTACGCCAAGCTATATACTTTCAGCTCCGATAATCTACGCAATGGTAATTCCGATCGCCCTGCTCGACTTAGGAATGACCATCTATCAACAGATCTGCTTCAGGATTTACGGCATCCCCCTTGTTAAACGCAGCGAATACATCGTGATTGACCGCCACATGCTCGCTTACCTCAACGCTATCGAAAAGCTCAACTGCGTCTACTGCGGCTACGGCAACGGTGTGATGGCTTACGGGCGTGAAATCACCGCCCGCACAGAGCAGTTCTGGTGCCCTATCAAACACGCCAAGCGCGCTCGCGGCGCTCACGCCCGCACAGCTAAATTCCTGGAGTATGGTGATGCCGAAGCGTGGGAGAGCGAACTGGCGCGGAAGCGGCGCGATTGGGGAGATAGCTAAAAGCAGCTACTCAGGAGCAAAAAGTATCGATATAGAGCTGCTCAACCTTATCGCGTGCCCACTGCTGCTTACGCAAGAACTTAAGCGAAGACTTAACGGATGGGTCGACCTGAAAGCAGTTAATATCGATTCGATCGCCCAATTCATCCCAACCATAATGGTCGACAAGGCGTTCAACGATGTCTGCGAGTTTGACACCGTGAAGCGGGTTATTGGGCTGGTTATCCATTAGCTAACCCGCTCAAACATCAGATCCCAAACGCCGTGACCCAGCTTTTCACCACGCTTCTGGAACTTGGTGACGGGACGGAAGTCGGGCTGTGGTGAGAACCGACCATTACCCGCCTGGTTCGTGTAACCTTCTGCGGCGCTCATCACTTCCATCATATGCTCTGAGTAAGGTTCCCAGTCGGTTGCCATATGGAACACCCCACCGATGCTTAATTTATTTCGAATAGTCTGAGCGAACTCGGGCTGAACGATGCGGCGCTTGTTGTGACGCTTCTTATGCCATGGATCGGGGAAGAAGAGTTGTACGCCGGCCAGCGACCCGTCTGGGATGCACTGTGCGAGAACTTCAATTGCATCGTCACAGAAGACCCGAATATTAGTCAGCTCCTCCTCTTTGGCGCGCGCCAGCAGGCGGCCAACGCCTGGAGGGTGTACCTCTATGCCGATGAAGTTTTTCTCGGGTGCGCGGCGCGCCATCTCGATCAGTGAGTCGCCCATGCCGAAACCAATCTCTACCGTAACACCGCCATCGTTCCCGAATAGCTCGCTAAAGTTCAGCATGCCGCCATCTAGCTCTAGGCCATACTCTGCCCAGTTCTCGTCGTAGGCGCGCTGCTGCCCTTCTGTCATGCGGCCTGCGCGAACAACGAAGCTACGAATGCGGCGGTGCTTTTTCTCTGAATCCTTGCTCTCTTCAGGTGTCTGGTCAGAAATCTGGTCGTTTTCACTCATCTTTAAATCTCAACTCTTTAACTGCAGGGCAGCGTAGGCTAGCGCAAGCCAGCCAGTGATCATGGCCACACCGCCGATCGGGGTAATGGCGCCGAGTATAGGAAGATCCAGCAGCACTAGCAGGTAGAGGCTACCGGAGAAAATTAGGGTGCCTGTAGTAAGCGCGTAGCCGGCAACAGTCAGCGATTTTATGCCTGCTGCAGCGGGTCGCGCGCTGAAGTGCGCCCCTAATACGGAGACACCTAGTAAAGCGAGGGCGTGCCACATTTGATAGGTAACGGCCGTCTGGTAAGTCTCCATACGCTCTGGCGTTAGTAGGTCACGCAGACCGTGAGCACCAAACGCCCCCAGCATGACGCCAGTGGCGCCAAGCAGAGCGGCAATTACCAGAAAGTTACGCGTCACCGTTTCACCTCAATTCTCAGTGCGGCAAGGATACACTACCTCGACTCGCTTATCTGCCCCAAAAAAATCCAGGCTCAGTTCCTGGATTTTAGAGGGTGAAGGTATCGAGATCAGTGAAACTTCTATCGCTCTGCCATCGCCTCTCGCAACAACTCGCAAACTGCAATCGTAGACTGAGGATTCTGTCCCGTTATCAAACGACCGTCTCGTACAGCGTGGGAAGTAAAGTTAGTGCTATTCTCAAACAACGCTCCAAGCTTACGCAGCTCAGTCTCTAGCAGAAAAGGTTCCACTCCAATCAGTTCAATTTGCTCTGTCTCGGAATCTGTAAAACTATTAACGCGCCGTCCACTGACAAGCGGCGAACCATCCTCAGCTTTCGCCTTCAACAAGCTGGCGGGGCCGTGACAGACAGCCCCGACGATAGCGCCAGCCGCCCAGGCTTGGGTTGCAATCTGCCCAATGGTTTCAGAATCGAAGTCCCACATCGCGCCGTGCCCACCAGGGAAGAACACACAATCATACTGACTGCCGTCGACCTCAGAGGCCTTTAGTGTTGACGCTAGCTTTGCCATAGCAATCTCATCATCCATGAAGCGCGCCACCATGGGTGGACGCTTATCGCGTTCAACCAGAGTTTTGGGATCAGCATGAGCCTGACCGCCGGCGACGGATGCCAGCGTAACGTCTACGCCCCCATCTATCAGTGCGTAGTAAGGAGCGGCCATCTCATCAAAATAGAAGCCGGTGCCACGCCCGGTATCTCCGAGTTGGCGGTGCGATGTCAGAACTAGCAGTGCTCTTTTATTATCTTGCATAAAGACCTCAAACCGAAACTACTCGGCTAAAAAGTATGTCATAACGAAGTTCGCATGACTTTTCCTTAAACGAAGCACGCAGGAATTCGGATTCGCCAACTAACAGGCACAAAAAAGGCCGCATCAGCGGCCCTCTGGGGAGAGACTCTCAAGTTAGACGATCATGATGGCGTTCTTGAGCTTCTTCATGGCGTTCTTCTCGATCTGGCGGATACGCTCAGCCGAGACTTCGTACTTAGCCGCTAGCTCGTGCAGGGTCGCTTTCTCTTCAACCAACCAGCGCTGGGCGAGGATATCGCGCGCACGCTCGTCCAGCTCAGACATCGCTTCTGCCAACTGCTGGTTGTTGTTCTCTTCGTAGTTCTGATGTTCCAACAGCAGCGCGGGATCAGCTGAGTGATCTTCCAAGAACATTGAAGGTGCCATAACCGCTGCGTCGTCATCAGCGTCGGACGGTGCATCAAACGCCATATCAGTGGCAGCCATACGGCCCTCCATCTGACGAACGGTTGCTGCATCAACGCCTAGATCTTCAGCGATTGCGTTAACTTCTTCGTTGTTCATCCAGCCCAGGCCCTTCTTCTGCGAACGCAGGTTGAAGAACAGCTTGCGCTGTGCCTTGGTAGTCGCAACCTTAACGATGCGCCAGTTTTTCAGAATGAACTCGTGCATCTCGGCTTTAATCCAGTGCACGGCGAAAGAGACCAGACGCACACCCATGGTTGGGTCGAAGCGCTTAACCGCTTTCATCAGGCCAACATTGCCCTCTTGGATAAGATCACCCAGTGGCAGACCGTACCCTTGGTAACTACGCGCGATGTGCACCACAAAGCGCATGTGCGACATTACCAACTGACGCGCGGCCTCAAGATCGTTGTCAAAAAAGAGACGTTCTGCCAGCGTCTTCTCCTCTTCAGCGTTGAGGATAGGAATAGTGCTGACATTGGCCACATACGCGTCGAGATCTCGACCCGGTGACAGATGTTCAACAACTTGCAAGCTAGTGCCCATTATTCGATTTCAACCTCTATATAAATCAATAACCTACTCAGCTTTCACTGAGCTTGTCCTGTCTATTACTTGGACATTTCTCGGCGGCAAAAGTTCCATAAGATGTTACTAATATTAGCCGACCGGACTGAAAAATGTACCAGAGCCTGTGATAAACGCAAGTTTTGCTATCACAGATCACCTTTTCAGGCTCTTTAGTTAGGCTCGAGCTGCCTAATTCGGCTCAAACTGGGTCAGCTGACGTGAAACCGCCAAGTAAGCACCGCCCCAACCTAAGAGTGATCCTAGCGCCAAAAGACTGACCACTCCCTGAAAGCCCAAGCCTTGCAGCTCAAACGCCCCCAGATAGAGCTCCGTCATCTCTCGCAGCGGTGATTCCACCAGAATTAAAGCCAGATAAATGAGCAGGATCGACAAGATGGCGCCGAATAGCCCATACCAGAGACCCGCATACAGAAATGGCCGACGCACCCAACCAGAAGTGGCCCCCATCAACAGACTGACTTCAATCTCTTCAAGGCGATTACCAATCATCGTACGAATGGTATTCGCCACAACCAGCAACACCGTTAGCGCCAGCAATAGTGAGAGAATAAAGCTAATACGCTCGAAACTGTTCAGTATTGCCGAGAGCCGCACCAACCACTCTATATCCAGCTCGACCGTATCGACCTCTTCAATGGCAAAAAGTGATTGTTGCATAGCCTGCAGCGACTCAGGATCCTCATCCCGTGGCACCAGCAGGATCACCGCCGGTAGCGGGTTAGTTTCGAACAGCTCAAGCAGCCCACCTAACTCGGAGCGCTCACGAAAATCCGCCGCGCCAGTATCTGGGCTGATCAACTCAACCGACAACAGATCATCGCGCAACAACATCTCACGACTAATCTGATCCACACGCTTGGCCTCAGTCGCCGGCTTAAGATAGACGGCTAGCTGGGGTTTGAGCTCGGTGGTCGGGGTGAGCTGCTCAAAGTTGATCAGTAGCGTAAGCAAAAAGCCCGGAACTGCGAGGGCGACCGCCAGCATCGACAGGGTCATTAGCGCGGATGCCGGCATCTGTAACAGGCGGGCCAGTGCATCTTGCGCTTCGTAGCGATGACGAGCTGCCCAGCGTTTAAGACGATCTGTACGGGTAATGCGGTGGCCGCTGGCGCCGCGGCTTGGTCTATTGCGACTAGGGACCTTCTGCGTTTCAGACATGACGCATCCGCCCCTTATCGAGAATCAACACGCGGTGCTTCATCCGTTTGATCAGCGCGACATCGTGCGTCGCAATTAATACGGTTGTACCGATGCGATTGAACTGCTCAAACAGCTGCATGATGTCCAGCGATAGGCGTGGATCGAGGTTACCGGTAGGCTCATCGGCTATCAGTAGACGCGGCTTGTGCACAATGGCACGAGCAATACCGATGCGCTGCTGCTCACCACCCGAGAGCGCGAGTGGATTGGCGTTCTCGGTGCTGAGCAAGCCAACCCGATCCAGCGCAGCGCGCACGCGCCGGCCGATATCATCATCCGAATAACCAGCGATCTGCAGCGGCAGTGCGATGTTTTGGAAAACCGTGCGATCGCTCAGAAGACGGTGATTCTGGTAGACCACACCCAAGGATTGGCGGTAACCCGGGATACGACGGCGATCCATCGTAGCCAGGTTGTAGTCCCCCACCCAAACTTCACCGCGACTCGGTCGCTCGACCAGCGTCAATAGCTTGAGCAGTGTACTTTTACCCGCGCCGGAGTGACCGGTTAGAAAGGCCATCTCGCCCGACTCCAGCTCGAAGTCGACCGTGCGCAGCGCATCGTGCCCATTGGGGTAGCGCTTACTAGCCTGGCTAAAACGGATGGCAGACATCTGTGCGCCTAGTCGAACAGTGCGTCAACAAAGGCTTTCGCCTCGAACGGACGCAGGTCGTCGATCTGCTCACCGACACCGATGAAGCGGATTGGTAGGCCAAACTGTTTGGCGATCGCGAAGATGATGCCGCCCTTCGCTGTACCGTCGAGCTTAGTCAGGCTGATACCGGTGACACCCACGGCATCACCGAACTCGCGTGCCTGGCTAATCGCGTTCTGGCCCGTACCCGCATCCAGCACCAGCATCACTTCGTGCGGTGCGGTGGGGTCGATTTTCTGCATAACGCGCACTACCTTCTGCAGCTCCTGCATGAGGTTGTCTTTATTCTGCAGACGACCGGCCGTATCGGCGATCAGTACATCAATACCCTTAGCCTGTGCAGACTGCAGCGCATCAAAGAGTACTGAAGCTGAGTCAGCGCCAGTGTGCTGTGCAACCACAGGAACATCGTTGCGCTCACCCCACACCTGCAACTGCTCCACAGCAGCCGCGCGGAAGGTATCACCTGCCGCCAGCATCACCTTTTTGCCTTCGCTCTGGTAGCGCTTGGCCAGCTTACCGATCGTGGTTGTTTTACCAACGCCATTCACACCCACCATCAGAATAACGGTTGGCTTCTTCTCTGCCTGCAGTGTTAGTGGCTCTTCTACAGGCGCTAGTAGCTCACCGAGAATTTCACGCAGAGCTGCTTGAACCGCCTCACCTGAATCGAGTTTCTCGGCGCTGATACGATCTTCCAGCTGACTAATGATTGAGGTTGTTGCTTCGACGCCCACGTCAGCCATCAAAAGCAGTGTCTCGATCTCTTCGAGAAGATCCTCATCAATATCAGGCGAGCCGGCGAACAGGCTACTGATCTGTGATGTCAGACCGGCTTTAGTACGTGTCAGGCCCGAGCGCACACGCTCGAAGAAGCTCTTGGGCGCTTCTGGCTCTGGCTCTGGCTCTGGCTCTGGCTCTGGCTCTGGCTCTGGCTCTGGCTCTGGCTCTGGCTCTGGCTCTGGCTCTGGCTCTGGCTCTGGCTCTGGCTCTGGCTCTGGCTCTGGCTCTGGCTCTGGCTCTGGCTGTTCAGTTTGAGCTTCAACTTGCGGAGTATCAACGTCAGCAGCTTCAGCAACCTCTGGCTCTACTTCAAGCTCAGATTGCTCTGCTGTTTCTACAGCAGCGACCTCGGCCTCTTCTACTTGCGCTTCTGCCGGCTGCTCTTCTTGAACCTCTTCGACGGGCGTCGCAGTTACAGCAGGTTCAACTGTTTCAACTGGATCGGGCTCAACTGGCTGTTTAGCTGCTGCTTCTCGGCGCTCCTGTGCAGCGATCGACTTCTCGGCTTTAGCCTGCAGCTCTTTGGCCGCCTCAGAGTTGTCGTTCTTAATCAGACGCCAGATAAACAGCATCACCAAAAAGACGATACCACCAATAATCCACGGGACGATGCTCGGGTCGTAACCCTGCTCAGTCATCCAAACGTACAGCGATTCCATGATCTACTATTCCAGAGAAGGCCCAGCGCTAGCCGGATACAGTTTGTTTAAAGCTTTCAGAAAGTTGCGCAATATCTTAGCATAGAGACCAACTATAAGAACCTGCCCAACATAGAGGTTTGCGCGTGATATTCAGTGGCGATAAACCGCTCTTCAATCGAAAGTATCTGCTGACACTCGTTTGGCTGCTACCGGTTGCGATTCTGATACTCAGTCGCCTTGAGCCATCCGCTGATGAGGTGGGTAAAACGATTGCGCCTGACCAACTCTGGATTGAGAGCGAGAAGCCACAGCTCACTATCTATTTTTCTCAGGGTTCGGGCCTCACAACTAAAGATGCCGCGCGTCAGGCACTGCTGCTTGAAGGGCTCAAGTTGCGCCTCGATGATCCTCAGATCAACGAACTCCTGTACCAACAGAGTTGGCGCGTCAAACCACAGAGCTCTAGCCTCTACACTGCACTGGCAATCTCTGCGGCCGATTCTATCGACTCCGAGGCGCTAACTATCCTCCTCGAACTGCTAAAACAGCCGCCGGCAATAGATTGGACACCTATTATCGAGCGCATTTCAGCCGAGGCCTACCTTGCAGGGCAGAACGGCCGTCAGCGCGCATTAGACGGGCTGCTTAGCAGCAGTGACTTACAGCTCACGGCTCGCTCCTACGTCGAGCTGGTTGATCAACCTATTCACTTACTCTTCCAGACTGCGTCCGAACCTCTGCCGCAATCGCTGGAAAGCCACACAGAACTGAGTGGGCTGCAGCCGGGCAAGGCATCAATCTCTGTGCGCAGCAAAGAGGCGAGCACCATTTCGCTCTGGCAGCTAGCGGCCCCGACAGATAGCGCGAGCTATTTAGCCCAACAGACACTGGGTGTGCTGATCAGCCAATCTCTGGCGGAACTGCCCAGCACTAGAATTCAGCAACAGCTAGCCCCTCAGGGATCACTGGTGTTGATCGAGACAACCGCTGAGGCAGAGTCTCTAACAGCTGCACTCAATCAAGTGAGTTCCGACAGCGACTTGTTTAATTCAGCGATTGATCAACTGGAGCGACGCTGGGCTCAAGCGATTGAGCAAAACAGGAGCTCTTGGAGTGAAGCGATCCTGCTCTACAACTTAGAGCCCCTATCGCTGACGTCTGCCTTCAAGCGTTTGAGGTCCGACTCAGAGACGCTGCTGCAACCCCTACTCCAGCAACTGCAACAGGGTGCCGATCGCCGCGCTCGTCTATTTAATGCTCAGCAAGGTTAACGATGAGTCGACACAATCCGCGCAGAGCCGCGCCTAAAAACACCAGCCCCGCTTCCGAACTGCGCATTATCGGCGGCGAGTGGCGCAGCCGTAAGCTGAGTTTCCCGGAAGCAGAGGGCCTGCGCCCTACACCCGATCGTGTACGCGAGACTCTATTCAACTGGCTACAGGCGGTTACCCCTGCCGCACGCTGCCTCGACCTTTTCAGCGGCAGCGGTGCACTCAGCTTTGAAGCGCTATCGCGTGGTGCCGCACAAGCGACTCTGATCGATGCCTCGCCGCAGGTGGTTCGCTCTCTAAAGTCCAACTTGCAGACGCTTAAGGCACAGAACGCCGAAGTTCATGAAGCCGATGCACTGGGCTGGTTAGAGAGGCAACCCGCCGATCTGTCTCAACGCTTTGATCTGGTCTTTCTCGATCCGCCATTCCGCAAGGGTCTACTCAAGCCGATCGCTGAACTGCTTGAGAGCCGTAACCTTCTAGCCGATGACGCCTACATCTATGTCGAAACCGAGAGAGAGTTGGGCACACCCGAGGTGCCGTCAAACTGGCGGTTACATCGTGAGAAAGCGGCCGGGCAGGTCAGCTATAGACTTTACAATCGAGAGCAGTAGCCTCAGCCGAATATTCTTTATTAATATAAGCAAATCATTTTTTATAACTTCTTATCTTTATCACTATGCTCTAATATTTGTCGCGTTGGCGGAACTTCGTTAAGATGCGCGGCAATAAGGTCTAGCTTGAGAGAAGCAGGATGAACACCGTTGCATACCCGGGTACTTTTGATCCAATCACCAATGGTCACAGTGACCTGGTAGAGCGCGCGTCTAAACTATTCGATCGCGTCATTGTTGCCGTTGCCGAGAGCCCTAAAAAGCGTCCTTTGCTGCCGTTGGAGCAGCGTGTGGAACTCACTAAACAGGCCCTGGCACACCTCGACAATGTTGAGGTAGTTGGCTTCTCTGGCCTATTAGCGGAGTTCCTGCGTAAGCACGACGCAAACGTAATTCTGCGTGGTCTGCGAGCGGTTTCGGATTTCGAGTATGAGTTTCAGCTTGCAAATATGAACCGCAAATTGGCGCCTGAAGCTGAGAGCCTCTTCCTCACACCGGATGAGCACCTCTCATTTATTTCGTCTACGCTAATTCGTGAGATCGCGTCTTTGGGCGGCGACGTAGCAGAGTTTGTTCACCCTGCTGTTAACGCTGCACTGAAGCAACATTTTTCTGAAGTTTAACGGACCGCGGTCCGATTTAAGAGGTAAGTCAAAATGGCTTTGATGATCACTGATGAATGCATCAACTGCGATGTGTGTGAGCCAGAGTGTCCAAACGAAGCGATCTCTCCGGGAGATGAGATCTACGAGATCGATCCAAAGAAATGTACTGAGTGTGTTGGCCACTACGACACACCACAGTGTGTCGAAGTCTGCCCGGTAGACTGTATTCCTAAGGATCCGGATCACGTCGAGACCGAAGATATGCTGATGGCTAAGTATGAAGGACTGATCGCTGCTGGTTGATAGCATGCACGGCGCAAAAAAAGGGAAGCTTTTAAGCTTCCCTTTTTTTGCCCTTGTACGAGGCATGTAGCGCGCAGCGCTATTTGCCGATGAGCGATGCCAATTGGATCGCGAACGTGCGCTTTACGCAGATCGCTTATATGGACCCACCCGTTTGTTGCAAGACCGTTTTGGCTCGATAGAAGTAGATTGCACGCTTATATCCGGCCTCTCAGTTTGGGCGTATCCACCCGGGCCATTATGAGATGTGCTCTTGCTGTTCTTATCTCTTACCCGGCTTCTTGGTGAGCCACAGGGATCTTCAGATTTTCAGCAAGTCGATCTTATCTGTCGTGTCTTAACGTTCTGCGCAACTCTTTGGTTGGGTTTAACTCTATTTATCCTGCCTTGGGCAGGCTCCGTACTGCGTTGATTACAACGCTTTGTAATCTCTTTCGTTTACTAAGCAGCTCCAGGCGATACGGGCCAGCTTGTTTGCGATCGCTACCACGATCTTATTTACGTGTTTGCCTGAAGCCCTCAAGCTCTGTGCCCATAAGCCAAGTCGGCTGCTTTCGGGGCATTTCTCTAGTGAGCGGTATGCAGCCCTCGCGCCGTGTACCAGTTGCTTGCGCAACTGTCGATTTCCTCGTTTACTGATCCCCAGTAACACGTCCTTACCACCGCTTGAGTGCTGGGCGGGCACCAAGCCTAACGAGGCGGCTAGGTCGCGACTGCCCCGGTATGATTGACCATTCCCCGCATACGCAACCAGCAGGGTCGATATGACTGGGCCTACACCAGGTATCGTCATCAACCGTTTACAGCGCGCATCAGACCTAGCGATCTTTTCGATCCGTGAGGTGTAGTAATCAACTCGATCATCGCAGCGTAGCCACTCCTCTCTGAGATCGGCAATGATCTCTCTTAAACCGTAACTTAACCCGTTCGAAGCGTCCTCAAGTATCAAAGCGACCTCATAGCGAGTTGCAGCATGTCCACGCTTAACTACGACGCCCTGTTCAGCAAGTAGTCCCCGTATCCGATTACCGATGCGCGTACGGTTGTTAACCGAGTCTTCGCGGACTCGGTGCAGAGCCTGTAGGTCGAGCTGTTCCGTCGTTTTAACAGCTACTACCGGCGCCTGCTCTCGGGACGCTGCCTCCGCAATCGCTGCGGCATCCCGTTTATCATTTTTATTAACCCGCACGTACGCCTTTACGTAGCCAGGCGGGATGATCTTCACATGATGACCATACTGCTTGAATAACTTGGCCCAATAGTGAGAACCGCTGCACGCCTCAATACCAATAATGCACTTGGGTTGTTTAGCTATAAACTTGGCGACCTCAGCGCGCTTGAGCTGACGCGAAAACGTCTGCTTACCACTGCTCGTCATACCGTGAGCTTGAAAAACACTCTTCGCCAGATCGATACCAATAATGCTAGTCTTATTCATGTGGACCCCCTTCTTGGATGCCGTACTTGATTGATTCTCAAAAACCAATCTTGGCACAGAGTGGGTGGGTCCATCTCATTTCTTACTAGATCTGAGGCTTCAGTTCGTTCAATTTGAACTCGGCATCGAGGCGTTGGCCGACTAAGTTGTCGCCAGCCAGATGGTGAGCGTACTGCATATGCAGGCAGCGCACCTTATCCCAGCTGCTGATACCGCCTATACCGACGTTGTTGAACATATCGGTGTAGCCCAGCGCCTCTAAACGCGCGCGATCCGAGGGGTCCATTAGCTCCCATCGCCGATCTACGTAGCCCTGTTGCTGTTGATGAAAAGTGGCCCGCAGCTCTGCGTCATCCGCCAGCTCCTCTTCGAAACGCTTGATCCAACCGGTCATCTCTATGCGGCCGATCTCGCGGCTCAGGTCACGGCTGCAGAGCCAGTAAAGGGTCGGGAAGGGTTTATCATTAACCAGCGAGCGCATCTGCAGCACCAGCGGCACGCCCTCGGGGTTAGCAACCGCAACGGCTGCGATTCCACGCGGCTCGCGGCCGATCTGTTCTTTAACTATGGCTAGCTGTTGTATCGTGGGTTGCATCTATTAAACCTGTGCGTATTGCTCTGCATCGCTTATCCAGCGGCGGCCAAGAGCGAGTGCCTGAGTCGACTCGCTACTGATATGCACGGCACACTGGTGCACCGCCTCCATCAAATCCGCATCGCGCTGTAGATCAGCGATTCTAAACTGCATCATACCGGTCTGGCGGGTGCCTAGTACCTCGCCCGGACCGCGGAGCTCGAGGTCACGCTCGGCAATGCGGAAACCGTCAGTAGTTTCACGCATCACCGCGATTCGCTCGCGCCCTTGCTGCGATAGCGGTGCATGATACATCAGAACGCAGAAAGACTCTTGTGAACCGCGTCCTACCCGCCCACGCAGCTGGTGCAGCTGGGACAAACCAAGACGTTCAGGATTCTCAATAATCATTAGACTGGAGTTGGGTACATCAACACCCACCTCAATAACCGTAGTTGCCACCAGCAGATCGAGCTCATGCGCTTTAAAACGCGCCATGATTTCAGCCTTCTCAGCCGGCTTAAGACGCCCATGTACCAAACCGATACGCAGTTCCGGCAGGAGTTCGGCGAGCTCCGTGGCAGTGGTTTCAGCCGCCTGACACTGCAGCGCTTCAGACTCCTCGATCAGCGTGCAGACCCAATAGGCCTGCTTGCCTTGCGAGCAGCCCTGACGCACTCGCTCAATCACCTCTGCGCGGCGCGAATCATCTATTGCAAGGGTCTTAACCGGTGTACGCCCTGGCGGTAGTTCATCGATGATCGAGCAATCGAGGTCGGCATAGGCGCTCATAGCCAAGGTTCGCGGTATCGGCGTTGCAGTCATAATCAGTTGGTGCGGCAGTGTTCCGTCTTTGCGTCCCTTCTCACGCAAGCTCAAGCGCTGATCAACGCCAAAGCGGTGCTGCTCATCAATCACCACCATCGCTAGGTCGTTGAAATGCACATCATCCTGAAACAGTGCATGAGTACCGACAATAATCTGGCCCTCACCGCTCTCTATCTCTGTAAGTACCGCGGCACGGGCCTTGCCTTTCACCTTACCCGCCAGCCAACACACCTTGAGCCCCATCGGCTCGAGCCAGCCTTTGAAATTTATATAGTGCTGCTCTGCCAGTATCTCGGTGGGTGCCATCACAGCAGCCTGCCGACCGTTTTCGATAGACTGAAGGGCCGCCAAAACGGCGATCATTGTTTTACCCGAGCCGACATCACCTTGAACTAGACGCAGCATAGGCTGCTCGCTATTCATATCACGGGCGACTTCGCGCGCAACTCGCAGCTGTGCACCGGTTAGTTGAAAGGGCAACTGATCTAGGAAGGGACGGCTGAGACGGCCGGTCGCTTTAAGTGGTGGAGCACCGTAGCGCTGAATCTTGGTGCGCGCCTGACGCAAGGTCAGGTTATGCGCCAGCAGCTCTTCAAACGCCAAACGCCGCTGCGCTGGATGACTGCCGGCTAACAACGCCTGCTGATCGGCATCAACAGGAGGCTTGTGCAGGTAGTGAATTGCATCGGTTAGAGCAGGATAGTTGCGCCGTTTCAGCTCCGTTTCGGGTACCAGCTCATCAAGCGGCTGGCTACCTAACATCTCCAACGCTTGTAGGATTAGACTGCGTAAACGACTCTGCGTTACCCCTTCAGTCAGGGGATAAATTGGCGTAAGGGCCTGCTCTAGCGGCTCCTCTTTGCCCGCTTTGAGCACGCGATACTCGGGGTGCACCATCTCTAATCCCGCTGGACCCGGGCGTACTTCACCAAAGCAGCGCACGCGAGCGCCTTTGCAGAGCTGATTCTTCTGAGCAGCATTAAAGTGGAAAAACCTGAGCGTGAGAGAACCCGTGCCATCGTGTAATCGACAGAGCAGCGCACGACGTCGCCCCATCTGAATATCACAGAGCTGTACCTCACCCTCGACTACGGCCTCGATCGACGGCATCAGCCCACCCATCGCAGAGAGGCGCGTGCGGTCCTGATAGCGAGCAGGAAGATGAAAGAACAGGTCCTGCAGCTGGTGAATACCTAGGCGCTGCAGTTTGAGTGCGAGCGCTGTACCGACCCCTTTCAGATCGGTAACTGGGCGCTCCGCAATAGCTGTAACGGGCATTAGTCTGGTGTCAATTGGATCCGTGGCACTTGATAATGGCGTTTACCAGCGCGTCTATTGCCTGTGGACGCGGGAAGCTAGCTCGCCAACCTAGAGCTACTGTACGCTGTGGCTGCGGCGCTTTAAAGGGCAAAACTTCAACCATCCCCTGGGTTGGATGCCCCTCAATGGCCGATTTTGGCAACACAGAGGTGCCTAAACCCGAAGCCACCATCATGCGGATGGTCTCCAGCGAGCTACCCTCGGTCACCCGGTGCTGATCGTGGAATGACTGATTGATTGAAGGACAGGCCTCCAGAACCTGATCACGAAAACAGTGCCCTTCGCCCAGCAGTAGCAGGCTCAACTCGTTCAACTCGGTACTATCCACCTCACCCTTAGCAACCAGAGGGTGGTCTTTCGGCGTAATCAGACTAAAGGTCTCGTCATATAGGGGCCGAGTCAGCACATCTGGCTCGTGGAAAGGGAGTGCGATGATGATCGCGTCCAACTCGCCTTTGCGTAGTTTATGGCGCAGTGTTTCGGTAAAGTTCTCTTCAATGTAGAGCGGCATCTGCGGTGCGATGCGCTGCATCTCAGGTACCAGTTTTGGAAAAAGATAAGGGCCGATGGTGTAGATCGCACCAACACGAATCGCACTGGCTAGCTGGTCCTTACCCTCTTTGGAGATCTCCTTGATGGCATCCGCCTGCTCCAGCACTTTCTGAGCCTGCTTTACCACACGCTCACCCACCGGAGTCGCTCGTACCGCATTCTTGCTGCGCTCAAATAGAGCCACACCCAACTCATCTTCAAGCTTTTTCACCGCAATTGAGAGGGTTGGCTGGCTAACAAAACAGCGTTCGGCCGCATGGCCAAAGTGCTGCTCACGGGCGAGTGTGACGATATAGCGAAGTTCAGTAAGCGTCATAGGCTATCCTCTGCTACCCTAGCCAAAACCTCAGTGTGAGCGACTAAAAGGAGTGGTTTAAGTGGCGCAGTTATCTGTTCTTATTGCCGGTTGCGGAGACTTGGGAAACGCAATTGCCGAGCGCTTGAGCGCCGCAGGCTTACGCGTTTACGGCATGCGCCGCAATATAGACCAGCTATCAACTTCAGTGGTTCCAATAGAATATGACCTATTAAACGGCGATGCGCCACCAAAATTACCGCAAGTTGATTATCTGCTTTACACCGCCGCCGCGAAGTCGCGTGATCTCGATATCTATCAGAAAATCTATGTCGATGGCCCACTGAAAATTTTGGCCGCGCTGCCTCAACCTACCAAGCGGGTAATACTGACGAGTTCTACGGGAGTCTATGCACAGAACCAGCATCAGTGGATCGACGAAGAGAGCGAGGTTATTCCTAGCAATCCTTTCGGTAAACGGCTGTTGCAGGGTGAACTCGCGCTCGCAGCTGCCCATCCCGCTGTAACCCGCGTCAGGCTCTCGGGCATATACGGCCCCGGTCGTATGCATCTACTTAATCGAGTGCGTGTCGGCGAGGTCGCGCCTATGGAGCCGCTGCATTACAGCAACCGAATTCATCGCGACGACGCCGCTGGATTTATTACCCACCTAGTACAGCTGGATGCGCGAGGCGAGATGCTAGAACCGGTCTATCTGGCAAGTGACGATGCGCCCAGCCCGATCGGTGAGATTACCCATTGGCTGGCACAGCGGATGGGCGTGGAGATTCAATCAGAGGTACCGATACAGCGTGGTGGGAGTAAGCGCTGTCGCAACACCCGATTGCGTGCGACAGGCTATGAGCTCATATACCCCGACTATCGCCGGGGCTTTGCAGAACTTCTCTAAGCCTACTTAAGCTTTGTTCAATAGACGCGCCGCCTTGACGGCAAAATAGGTCAGGATGCCATCGGCGCCAGCGCGTTTGAACGCCAGCAGAGATTCCAGCATCACCGACTCCTCATCCAACCAGCCTTTCTCGAAAGCAGCCATATGCATGGCGTACTCGCCGCTCACCTGGTAAGCAAAAGTGGGCACCTGAAGTTCTGCTTTCACACGGCGTACGATGTCGAGGTAGGGCATGCCAGGCTTCACCATCACCATATCGGCGCCCTCGGCTAGGTCTAGTGCGACTTCATGCAACGCCTCATTCGAGTTGGCAGGATCCATCTGGTAGGAGTACTTGTTGCCCTTACCCAAGTTACCCGCCGAGCCTACTGCATCTCGGAAAGGCCCATAGTATGCACTGGCATATTTCGCTGAGTAAGCGAGGATACGCGTGTTGATGAAGCCGTTCGCTTCGAGTGCTTCTCGAATAGCACCGATGCGGCCATCCATCATGTCACTTGGCGCGACAACATCAGCACCTGCCGCAGCGTGAGACAGTGCCTGCTTTACCAGTGCATCCACTGTCTCAGTGTTAAGAACATAACCCTCTTCATCAATGATGCCGTCCTGGCCATGAGTCGTGAATGGGTCCAGCGCCACGTCAGTAATAACACCAATTTCCGGACAGGCTGCCTTAATCGCGCGCACTGCACGCTGGGCAAGCCCCTCCGGGTTCCACGCCTCTTCCGCTTCCAGGGACTTAACGTCCAGAGGGGTGACGGGGAAGAGTGCGACTGCTGGTATACCCAGATCCCATGCCTCGCACGCGGCTTTGACCAGGCGGTCGATACTGAGGCGCTCAACACCCGGCATTGATGGGACAATTTCAGAACAATCCTCGCCCTCAATTACGAACATAGGGTAGATAAAGTCCGCCGGTGTGAGCTGCGACTCGCGCATCATCGCACGTGAAAATTCATTGGCACGCATCCGGCGCATACGGGTGGACGGAAAGGCACGCTGACTAGGATCGAAGGCCACTTTACACCTCAAAAGGCTAGTTAATTAGAGTGCGCAGAGTATAACCCGCAGAGCTTTTAGGTGCGACGTTGGATGCCTGTCTGCAACGATTGAAATAGACGACCTGTTCGATATAAGACTAAAGATGAATCATTTATTCCAAAAAATCGGAATTTAGGAACTATTCCAATATCTGCAGATCGGTGAATTGTTTAATCTACACGTGTGGATCGTTGGTTAAGGATTAGCCAGCAATCAAGGATTGATACTTTTTGAGATTTTACGCGGCGATCAGGGTCACGCAGAATGCGGATAAGGCTGCAAGGATAAAGGAAGATCTCATCCGAGGGCGCTCGAAGGATTCGAGTGCCCTTTTTTTGTACATGGATGTACTTATGCCGCGAAGCACATGGATGTGCGAGAGCGGCGTCGTGGGCCACCGTTCATTTTCGGCCCGAAGAGAGCGCGGCGTCGTAGGCCACCGTTCATTTTCGGCCCGCAGAGAGAAAGGCATCGTAGGCCAGAATCCTATCGCGTCATTCGGCTACGCCGAATAAACCTCCCACATAAGTCCTTTGTTAAAAACACTCCCAAACCCGCTTAGCCAAACCCTCTGGATCATCCCAAGGCAACATATGCCCAGCCCCGGCAACAACCTCTAATTGGATAGGATGTTCAGACTCCTCCTTCACTTTCTGCGCATAGTCAATTGAGAGCACCTCGTCACGATCACCTTGCAAAAGGTAGAGTCTAAACGGGTACGTGCGATCCAAAATACCGCACTTATGGCTAAAAAGGTTTGCCAAGGTTGCCAACGGATAATCAAAAACGATGCGCCGGTCCTGATTGATCCAGCGCCCTGCTGGGTGACTGCCCAGCAGCGTCTCGAAATCAATAAAACTTCGCAGCGGCACACAGACACTCGGGAACCAGACCGCACTCATTGATGTCCAAGACCAGCCCAGCGCATGTAGCAGATCCGGTGGAAACTCACTGAGTAATAAGGTACCGCATACCAGCGTCTCTATGCGCTCATCGCGTTCGGCCAGAGCCAGTGCACTGACTGCTCCGATCGAGTAGCCATAAGCACCCCAACTGCCGGTAAATCGCTGCTGCAATTCATCGACTAGCCGACTAATCTGTTGCACAAATGGAATGACTTCGAAGCGGCCACGTTGCCCCGCCGAAAAACCATGGCCCGGTGGATCGATCGCGACGACATTGAAACCGCGATTGTGCAGCGCACTTAGTAGCTCAGCATAGAGCTCAACATAAGTACCAATGCCGGGCAGGAAAATCAGTGTAGGGGCTGTGTGTGAACGGGGATAGATCTCAACATGAAGCTGCTCTTCAAATAGCCAGCACTCTCGCAGCTCAAGTATCCCGGTAATCCCGAGCCCCTGGCGCATACTGACCTGCAGCGCATCGACGCTTGGTGGTACCTGAAGCAGTGCTTGGGTCACAGGCTTACCGTTGGCAGTGGGTACAAAATACCGTTGAACGCTGACCAAGACGTATCTCTTTCAGCGATTTAGAGCAGCTCTTACAGGGCTGACCCGCTCGGCCGTAGACCAGCAACTCTTGGGCAAAGTAACCGGGCTTACCGTCCGACGCGAGAAAGTCGCGCAGTGTGGTGCCGCCACGCTTAATAGCATAGTCCAGAACCGCTTTAATCTCTCCCACGAGGCGCGCCAGCCTGGCCTTCGAAATCTTTCCCGCAGCGCGCCGCGGATCGATTCCTGCGCGAAACAGCGCCTCATTGGCATAGATATTACCGACGCCCACGACAACATGCGAGTTCATGATCAACAGCTTGATCGCTTGCGAACGCCCCTTGCAGGCTTTAGCTAGATGCTCGACATCGAATGCATCGGTCAAGGGTTCTGGCCCGAGCGAAGCTAGCAAGTTATGCACCTCACCGCTGGGTTGCCAGAGTACAGCGCCAAAACGCCTAGGGTCCGTCAACCGAATCATCATGCCAGTATCAAAGACTATATCAACGTGATCATGCTTGGCCGGCACTGTCTCTTGCGGTAACACACGCAGGCTACCCGACATCCCCAGATGAATCAGCAGATCGCCGGTATCAAAGTTAACCAGCACATATTTTCCGCGACGCTTAACCGCGCGCACCTGCTCGCCAACCAACAGCTCAGTTAGATTAGTCGGCACAGCCCAACGTAGCATTGGTTGGCGCACGCGCACGTCGGTGACCCGCCGCTGACCAATGTGGGGCTCAATCCCTCGGCGGGTAGTCTCAACCTCAGGTAATTCGGGCACGCTGTTAATGCACCTTCACTTTAGAGGCGATTTCAGCAGCACGTGCGCGCAGTTGATCCATACTCTCTTCACCGGTGCGGTCGTAAGCTAGCGCTACACCCATACGACGATAAGGACGCGTAGTTGGCTTGCCAAAAATCTTCAGGTCCGCCTGTGGGTATGCACACGCCTCCTCAACCCCAGAGAAGTTCGGAGTTCCCGCCTGCGAGGCCAGAATCACGGCGCTCACACCGGGATAACGCTGCTCAATTGCTGGGATCGGTAGACCCAAGAGCGCACGGGCATGGAGTTCAAATTCATTAAAGTTTTGTGTGCCGGCGAGTGTCACCATACCGGTGTCATGTGGGCGTGGGCTCAATTCAGAGAAGTAGACAGCATCTTTAGAGATGAAAAACTCGATACCCCAAATACCAGCACCGCCCAGTGCTTCAGTGACCGCCTTAGCCATCTGGTTACACTCCTCAAGTTGGCTAGGCTCGACATAGCAAGGCTGCCAACTCTCTTGGTAGTCACCGCGCTCTTGGCGGTGACCGATCGGAGAGCAGAACAAAGTTTCGCCACTCTTCTGGGTTACCGTCAGCAGGGTGATCTCAAAATCAAAATCGATAAAGCCCTCGACGATCATCTCTTTCAAATCGCCGCGCGACCCCTCAAGCGCATACTCAAACGCATGGCGCATATCCGCTTCACTCTTAACTACAGACTGCCCCTTACCGGAGCTCGACATCAGCGGTTTAACCACACAAGGAATACCCACTTTCGCAACTGCAGCCTCAAACTCCTCGTAGGTTGTGGCGTAGTCGTAGGGCGCTGTACGAAGCCCTAAGTCTTTAGCTGCCAGATCACGGATCAATTTACGGTTCATCGTAAAGTTGGCGGCTTTGGCACTCGGCGTTACCTGAATGCCCTGAGCCTCGTAGTCATAGAATCGGGCGGTGCGGATACTCTCGATTTCAGGGACGATAATATCAGGCTGGTGCTTAGCTACAGCGGCGTCTAGCGCGTCACCATCAAGCATAGAGAAGACCTCGTAGGTATCGGCTACCTGCATGGCAGGAGCTCCTTCGTAGGCGTCACAGGCGATCACATGGTGCCCCAAACGCTGCAACGCAATTACAACCTCTTTACCGAGCTCACCCGAACCCAACATCATCACTTTTTTCATCTGACTACACCTAAGAGTGGAAGTTTAATGATCAAATTCTACCTCTTTTCGATAGGAGTCCCATCCCACCTAGGAACCATATTACGAAAAGGTCTAAACTAGATAAGTGATCAACACTCAAGAACAACGATAAAGAGGAACAACCTCATGGCAACATACGAATGTAAAGTTTGTGGCATGTCTGTTAACGCAACGTGCGGCCACTGCGATGCACCACTAGAAAACGGCAGTCTAAAACTAGAAGATGGTAGCGAAGTACAGATCTCTAGCTGTCCGAACGGCCACGGTAAGATCAAATCACCGATGTGCTGCGGCCAAGATATGAGCTGTTCTGTCGACTAACTCAGACCTTAGCGGTTATCGCTCGCTGGGTTTGATAAACACCCATCACGGTAACCGCTATACCCGCCAGCGCCAGCATCGATAATTGCTCATCAAAGAGCATCCAAGCTTCTACGGTCGTTGCCATAGGTACCAGGTAGAAATAGCTGGCCACCTTGGCCGACTCACCTTCACGAATCATAAATAGCAGCAGCAAGATTGCGCTAACTGACAGTCCAAATACCAGCCAGGCTAGAGCCCCCATCAAGTGTGGGTCCCAAATGATCTCACGGGTTTCAAAACTAAAGGTTAACAGCCCCATCCAGATCGCCGTCGCTATATACTGCACAAATGAGGCGGTTAGCAGGTTAACACCGCCGCCAAAGCGTTTCTGGTAAAGGGTGCCAATCGTGATACTGAAGAGCGCGACAAGCGCGGCCGCTAGCGCTCCCGGATGCACCTCAAACTGATGTTCAAACACGCCCGAACCGAGCACGACCACCACGCCGACTAGTCCCAGCCATAGTCCAATCCAGCCGCGCTGACTCAGTGACTGACCCAAAAAGTACTTTGATAGAAATGCCGTAAGCAGGGGCTGCAAACCGACGATAATCGCCGCAACGCCCGCTGGTAGCTCTAACTTAATCGCCGCAAAGACTCCGCCCAAATAACCGGCATGGATAAGACTACCGGTCACCATCTGATGGCCACTCTGCTTTAACGTCGGCCATCGCGCTTTAAACCACAAGATCAGGCCGAGAAAGGCGACCAGTGTCAGCAACATCCTGATGAACAGGAAGTTGAACGGTTCTATGTAAGGCAAACCCCAGCGGGCACCAATAAAGCCGGTACTCCATAGACCAACAAAGAGAAAGGGGACTGCGCGGGTGAAATTGTTAGAGAGGTGCATAGATTACTCAAAGGCCCAGTTATGAATCGAGGGCGCTGCTCTCGGGCATCCTGTCCTTCGCAGCAGAAGTACATCCATATACAAAAGAGCCCGCAGTCAGACTAGCTGAGTGCGGGCTCTTTTAGAAGCAAAATCAATTACTTGATTTTAGCTTCCTTGTAGATAACGTGCTTGCGTACAACAGGATCGTATTTCTTGAATTCGAACTTGTCTGGAGTGTTACGCTTGTTCTTATCTGTGGTGTAGAAGTGACCTGTACCAGCAGAAGAAACCAGTCGGATCTTTTCGCGTGCGCCTTTAGCCATGATCTAGCTCCTTTTGCTTAAACTTTGTTGCCGTTTGCACGGACTTCAGCAAGAACGGCATCGATGCCTTTCTTGTCGATGATACGCATGCCTTTAGAAGAGACGCGCAGACGAACGAATTTGTTTTCGCTCTCTACCCAGAAACGGTGCCAGTGCAGGTTAGGCAGGAAACGACGACGTGTTTTGCGCTGTGAGTGAGAAACGTTGTTTCCCGTTACTGGGCGCTTACCAGTAACCATACATACTCGAGACATTTTAAAACCTCAGTTAATAATGTTTTCTTAACCCTGTCAGATCTTTATTGGCTACTGCACTTAAACTCGCTGTAGCCTCAGGCGGAGCGTCCGAAAACGAGACAAAAATCCCGTACCAGTGAGACAGAGGCGCGCAATAATACACAAGTACCCCTCTATACGCCACTCTTTTGTGCAAATAATCACCACCGGCGCGAGGTCAAACAGATCTTAGAGCCAACCACGTTCGGCAAACGAGACAGTAACGCCAGCGCCCAGCACCAGATGATCTAGGGTGCGGATATCCACAAGTGCCAACGCCTGCTGAATCCGTTCGGTGATCTGTCGATCGGCCAATGAGGGCTCTGCAACGCCCGAGGGGTGGTTGTGCGCCAATATCACTGCGGCGGCACCCTGCTGCAAAGCAGCCCTCACTACTTCACGCGGGTAAACCGCCGCCGCATTGAGCGTTCCACTAAAAAGCACCTCCCAATGCAGAGCGCGATGCTGAGTATCCAAGAAAAGCACACCAAAGTGCTCACGCGGGGAGCGCGCGATCTGAAGCTGCAGGAACTGCTGCACCTGCTCCGGGTTTGAGAGCGCGTTACCACGCAATAGCGGCTGACTGATTACACGTCGACCGAGCTCCAGTGCCGCCTGCAGCAATACATAGCGAGCACTACCCGCACCATTGAGATGGCAGAAGCTTTTTTTATCTAACGCTAACAGTCCTGCTAGGTCTTGATGGTTGGCCAACCAGCTTCGCGCCAGCTCAACAGCATTCTGTCCGGGTAGCCCCTGCCCGATAAAGAGTGCCAGCAGTTCGGCATCACTGAGTGCCGCTGCGCCCTGGGCCAATAGCCGTTCACGTGGCCGTTCGGCGGCCGGCCAGTTCTGAATCTTCATCTCTGCACCTCCTTGTGCACGCTTCTAGATTGCTTGGTTTTCAGTATAGGTGCTATTCTCCACCTCCTAACCAATTCAGCTATGACTGGGCTTTCGGGGTATGCATAGACTTACTAACCGCAATATTTTGCTTGGAATCACGGGTGGAATCGCTGCCTATAAGAGTGCGGAACTGACGCGTGCACTAGTCGGCGCCGGCGCCAATGTGCGCATCGTACTTACTGCGGCGGGCGCTGAGTTCATCACGCCGCTGACGCTGCAGGCGCTCTCTAGCAACCCGGTGCATCAGAGCCTTCTGGACCCCGAAGCTGAGCAGGGAATGGGCCACATTGAACTGGCTCGCTGGGCCGACCTGATTCTGATAGCCCCGGCCAGTGCCGATTTTATGGCACGCCTCAGCCACGGCATGGCTAATGATCTGTTAACAACGCTCTGTCTGGCGAGCGATGCACCTATCTGTATTGCCCCAGCCATGAATCAAGCGATGTGGCGCGACCCGCGTACGCAAGAGAATGCTCAGCGTCTATCGGCTCAGGGTGTGCAGCTCTGGGGACCCGGTGCGGGTGAACAGGCGTGCGGCGATGTAGGGCCTGGACGCATGCTGGAGCCTACAGAGCTCGCCCAACTTACCGCTGAAGCCTTCGGAAAACCGCATCTGAATGGCGTGCGTGTCTGCATTACAGCGGGCCCGACTCGCGAGGCGCTAGATCCTGTGCGCTACATCTCAAATCACAGCTCCGGCAAGATGGGTTACGCCCTAGCGGCGGCCGCTGCCAAAGCCGGCGCTGAAGTTATTCTAATCTCTGGCCCAGTCAGCTTGGAGACTCCGGCAGGTGTGCAGCGCATCAACGTAGAGTCTGCTGAACAGATGCTAGTAACCGCTCTCGAAGTCGCGCCCTCCGCTGACATCTTTATTGGAGCAGCTGCGGTGGCCGATTATCGACCCGTAGCTGTAGCCGATCAGAAGATTAAGAAAGGGCAAGAGGAGCTGATGGAACTGCGTCTGGTTAAAAACCCAGACATTATCGCGAGCGTCTCCGCACTGCCTAACCGACCTTTTACCGTCGGCTTCGCGGCAGAGACTGAGAACGTGCTTACTTATGCGCGCTCAAAGCTAGAGCGAAAAAGCTTAGACCTAGTAATCGCCAACGATGTCTCTCAGAGCGGCATCGGTTTTAACGCTGATGAGAACGAGGTCACACTCGTCAGTACTGCGGGTGATTTCAAGCTCCCACGAGACAGTAAACACTCACTTGCGCGGACGCTGATCGAACAGATTGCCGAGCTGATGGGCGCCAATGAGCACTGACTTTCGCCAGCCCCTACAGGCAATAGACCGGGAAATAGTCCGTGCCTACGACTTCCGCGGTCGAGTCGCTACCCAGTTAACCGCTCAGGCGGTTTACTGGCTCGGTCGCGCTTATGCCCATCAACTCAGAGGGTTAAATGACGCTCAGGTGTGCGTCGGCGCCGATGGCCGCAATTCCGGCCCTGAACTCAAACAAGCCTTGGTTGCAGGGCTACGCGAAGGTGGCGCAGATGTACTCGACTGCGGCTTCTGCGCCACGCCAGTGGTCTACTTTGCCGCAGCACAGCAAGAGACTATGAACGCCATTGTGCTGACCGCGAGTCACAATCCCAGCGATCAGAACGGTTTAAAACTGATTCTTAACAACCGCGCCCTACTGGATGATGAGATTAGCGAGCTCGCCACCCTTGGCTGCAGCGACGAGTTGCACTCGGGTGCAGGCAAACTACGTGAGCAGACGCAGAACGCCTCTTACGTACACGCCATTGCTCAGCGCTTTGACCTTAAACCGGGGATGAAGGTAGTCATCGATTGCGGCAATGGTATTGGCGGCCCAGTCACGGAGATGCTATTCAAGCGCCTCAACACCCGCCTGAGCCCGCTGTTTGCCGATGTGGACGGAGACTTCCCTAACCACTCACCAGACCCCTGCATTGCCAGCAACCTGCTGGAACTTCAGCGTACAGTCGTAAAACAGAAAGCAGACATCGGATTTGCGCTCGACGGCGACGCAGATCGCGTGGTCGCAATTAGCGCTAGCGGTCGTATCTTGGTGCCCGACCAACTTCTTATGTTGCTGGCGAGCGATATCCTTGAACAAGAGCAGGGCTTGGTGCTGATGGATGCAAAGTGCAGCTCCCTAGTACGCTCTGAGATTGAATCTAAAGGCGGTGTCATACAGATCGGCCGTACCGGCCACTCTCCGATGAAGCGCCTTATGCAGGCGAGCGGCGCACTCTGTGGCGGCGAGCTGAGTGCCCACTACTACTTTGCCGAATGGTACGGCTTTGATGATGGCTTGTACACTGCGGTACGCCTGCTAGAGCTACTGCAACGCAAGGGTCAAACACTGGATCAGCTGATTGATTCTCTTCCTCAACGTGTCAGCACGCCGGAGATGCGCATTGAAGTTGCCGATGAACGCAAATTTGAGATTGTGCGCCAGCTTGAGAGTACTGAATTCGGGGCCCGCGAACTGATCAGCATCGATGGATTACGTGTTGAATTCGGGGATGGCTGGGGGCTTTTGCGCGCGTCCAACACCGAACCGGCATTGGTGGTGCGTTTCGAAGCGGACAGCCGCGAGAGAATAAACGAGATAATTACGATATTTAACCGAAGTTTAGCTCAGATAGGCGCAAATGAATGCGCGATCGAGCTTTTTAACTGACAACTCAGGAGGCAGACATGCCACTCAACCGCGATCAAGCGATCTCCACAGCAAATGTCCTCTCAGAGGCGATGCCCTACATCCAACGTTTTGTTGGCAAGACGCTGGTGATTAAGTACGGCGGTAATGCAATGACTGACGACAAGCTCAAAGAGAGCTTTGCACGCGACATCGTCATGCTGAAACTGATCGGCTTAAACCCTATTGTTGTCCACGGTGGTGGCCCACAGATCGGTGAACTTCTGGAACAGCTAAAAATCGAGTCGCACTTCGTTAACGGCATGCGCGTAACCGACTCTAAAACCATGGATGTGGTTGAGATGGTGCTTGGTGGCGCGGTAAACAAAGAGATTGTCGGCCTGATCAATTCTGCCGGCGGTAAAGCAATCGGCCTGACCGGTAAAGATGGTGACCTGCTGCGCGCACGCAAACTGGTGGTGAAGCATAAAACACCGGAGATGGCAGCATCTGAAATTATTGATATCGGTCATGTCGGCGAAGTTGAGCGCGTCAACGTGAAGGTACTAGAGATGCTAGTAGCGTCCGACTTCATTCCAGTCATTGCCCCGATCGGTGTCGGCGAAGATGGTGCTTCTTACAACATCAATGCCGACCTGGTTGCTGGCAAAGTTGCCGAGGTACTGCAGGCTGAAAAGCTAATTCTGCTGACCAATATCGCCGGCCTCATGGACAAGGACGGTAAAGTACTGACTGGCCTCTCTCCTAAACAGGTCGATGAGCTAATTGAAGACGGTACGATCTACGGCGGTATGCTGCCAAAAATCGACTGTGCACTGAGCGCGGTTAAGTCAGGCGTGACCTCGGCACACATTATCGATGGCCGTGTTGAGCACTCCTGCATGCTAGAGATCTTCACCGATGAGGGTGTGGGTACACTGATCACTAACAAGAACTTAAAGGTTGGAGCATGACCGAACTAAAAGTCTCGCGCCGCGAGCAGATTTTGCAGGCACTGGCGGGCATGCTGGAGAGCAACCCCGGCCAGCGCATAACGACTGCCGCACTAGCAAAAGAGGTAGGTGTCTCCGAGGCGGCACTCTATCGTCACTTCCCCAGCAAAGCACGCATGTTTGAAGGGCTGATCGACTTTATCGAAGAGACGATCTTCACGCGCGTTAAACTGATTGTTCAATCCGATGCCGGGGCCGCACGCCAGTGCGAACAGATGATGACCCTGCTACTGGCATTTGTTGAGAAGAACCCTGGTATGGCTCGTATTCTCGCGGGCGATGCGCTCGCTGGTGAAACTGAACGCCTGCGCACGCAAGTTAATCAACTGTTCGAACGGCTCGAAACGCAGATCAAACAAGTCCTGCGCGAAGCGGAGATGCGCGATGGTTCACGCACGGAGATTCCAGCCGGTTCCGCGGCCAACCTGATCATTGCGACGGCTGAAGGACGCATCCGTCAATACGTGCGCACGGATTTCCGTCGCCGCCCAACAGAGTTCTGGCCGGAGCAGTGGACACGCTTAGCCCAAGGGCTGTTCCGAACGAAGAGCGTATAAGTGCAGACTGGACATTTCGATAATCGGCGTTGGGCTTTTGTAGGCGCTATTTTTGCGCTGATGCTAGCGGCAGCGAACCTGCGCGGCGGCCTAGTAGTTATTGGGCCCATCGTCGCCGACATGCGTGCTGACCTCGGCGTTAGTGCTTCGGCATTCGGCATGTTGATGACGCTACCGCTGATATGCTTCGGTTTAATTTCGCTGCTTGTGCCCTCGCTCGCCCGCAGAATAGAACCTCTAAAAGTGGTACTTGGGGCGACCCTGCTGATCGCTGCGGGCGCAGCACTGAGACTACTGATCAACTTCCCAATTATGCTGCTTGGCACCCTGTTAATGGGTACCGGTATCGCTGTCCTGAACGTATTGATCCCTGGACTGGTGAAGGGGCTCTTCCCGAAACAGAGCGGTTCGCTGACGGGCCTCTACACCGTCGTTCTAACAATGGGTGCCACACTGAGTATTGTCAGTGCCATTCCGATGCGCGACTACTTTGATAGCTGGCAGGCTCCTATGGTTGTGTGGGCTCTGCTCCCGTTGCTCGCAGCGGTGGTTTGGTTACCTATGTTGCGGGTCCGCTTCACCCCACAAAACATGCCGACACCGAGCGCGAGTGTCTGGCGACTCCCTAAAGCCTGGGCACTGACTGCCTTTATGGGACTGCAGTCCTCGGTCTTCTATGTTTTAGCGACCTGGTTACCGCGTCTTCTGATGGATAGTGGTTACACTGATGTCTATGCAGGTTCTCTAACCTCACTGCTAGCACTCGTTGGTCTGCCTGCGGCTTTTATAATTCCAGTATTAGCCTCGCGTATGCAGTCGCAACGCGGCCTAATTCTAATGATTCTGATCACTGGGTTGGCCGGCATGTTTGGCTTGCTACTGATGCCAGAGAAATTTGCTGAGCTGTGGGTATCGTTGCTAGGTATTTACGGGGGTAGTTCGTTGAGTATGGCGCTGGTGCTGTTCGCGATCAAAACTCACGATATGCGCCAAGCTACGGCGCTATCGGCAATGGTACAGGGTTTGGGATATCTGGGAGCCAGTGTCACACCAAGCTTGGTGGGTGCTATCTACGACTTCAGCCACGAGTGGACGCTTGTGGTCTGGGGAATCATTGCCGTTATAACGCTACAGAACCTTGCCGGCTGGATTGTCTGCGCGCCGGGTAAGATTGACGAGTAGATGTAAAAGCTGCTGTAGAAGCGCTGTACGCAAAGCGTATTGCGCGACCCATAGCGACCCATAGCGATAAGGGAGCGATATCGCGAAATAGCGCTGCGCGCTACATCACTCCTACCTTTTACTGACGATATTCAAGGCTTTCAGTAGGGTGTAGGCCTGGTAAAGTTGGAAATCTTCGCCGTTCAGCTCTTCGGCAACCGGTTTGCTCTCGTCACCATTTTCCAGATGACCGGTTAGATCGCGTTCGCGCACGATATCCACCTCGGGTGTATCCGCATCCGTCAACGAGCGCCGCTCGACAACCACATCCGGTACTATCCCCTGCGCCTGAATAGAGCGGCCTGAGGGGGTGAAGTACCGGGCGGTGGTAATCTTAACTCCACGATCCTCAGAAAGCGGTAAGATCGTCTGCACAGACCCTTTGCCGAAGCTCTGGGTACCCAAAATTACCGCCCGCTGTTGATCTTGCAGTGCACCGGCCACAATCTCTGAAGCCGAGGCTGAACCGCCATTGATCAACACGATAACCGGTGTCTCCATCGGCACTGCGGTATCAGCATTGGCATCAAAACTCAGTTCTGAACGCTCCAGACGCCCCTCGGTGTAGACGATTCGCCCCTCATTTAGAAACGCATCAGAGACATCGACCGCCGCCTGAAGCACGCCACCGGGATTGTTTCGCAGATCCACAACCAACCCTTTTAGCGGCTGAGCTTCACTGACTTTCGCAATTGCGCTGTTGAGCTCTTCACCGGTATTAGCTTGGAACTGGCTGATGCGCACATAACCGTATCCATCTGCCAGCAGACGACTCTTCACGCTTGAGGATTTGATCGCCGCACGCTCAATCTCCACCTCAAAAGGTGCATCAGCAGAGTCACGCATAATCGATAGACGCACGCTGGTTCCAATCTCACCGCGCAGTAGGTCTACAGCTTCGCTCAAGCCCATGCCTTGTACTGGGGTATCATCAATCTTGATGATCAGATCGCCCGACTGAAGGCCTGCTCGCGAAGCCGGAGTATCATCAATCGGTGAGATAACGTGGATGAATCCATCCTTCATACCCACCTCTATCCCCAAGCCGCCAAAACGCCCAGAAGTACTCTCCTGCAAACTGCCAAAGTCATCGGGAGCCAGGTAGGAGGAGTGAGGGTCGAGGCCTGCGACCATACCGCGAATGGCATCCTCTAGGAGCTGCTCATCCGTCACCGGTTCAACATAGGCACTCTTGATGCGGCCAAACACCTCAGCAAACATACGCAGCTCTTCAAGTGGCAGCTGCTCGGACTCCTCCGCCATAACTGGCACTACAGGGGTGCTTAGAGCCAGCGTTGTTGCCAGCATCAGTGGACGGAGTTTGAACATGCTTACCTCGCTATGATCGCTTAAGCCATTTCATCGGGTCGACACTTTGGGCATTGTGTCGGATCGAGAAGTAGAGGGCCGGTTGGGCATAACCACCACTATTTCCAGAAACTGCAATGGCGTCTCCAGCGCCGACCCAATCCCCTGTCTGACGCATCAGAGATTGATTCTGGCCATACAGACTCATGTAGCCCTGGCCGTGGTCAACGATAATTAGAAGCCCGTAACCCCTCAACCACTCCGAGAATACCACGCGGCCTGGATGGATGGCATAAACGGCTTTACCGGCATCCACCGCCAACACCACCCCATCTCTGCTGCGCTCTGAACCAAAGCGCTGCAGAACCTTACCCTGCACCGGCCAAGGTAACTTGCCTCGGCTCTTATCAAAGGGGGCAGAGCCCGACTCTAGCGCCATCAGATCGACTGATCGATTGATATCCTCAAGTAGCTTTTGCAATCGCGCGACGTCTGCGTTGAGCTCAGCCACGCGACCTTTTTTCTTATCGATTGAGCTGTTGATACGGGCCAGTGTTTTAACCCGTTTAATCTTAGCCGTCTCAACTGCTTGTTTTTGCTTAGCTAAGAGCTCACCCTCAGCCCGCAGTTCAGCCTCGTTTGCATCAATATCAGCGTTCGTTGTCGCCAGTGCCTCCAGTTGCGCGTTAAAAGCATCGGCTTGGTGTTTGACCGCTGAACTAATCCCCTCGTAGTAGCGCATCATGCGGTCAAGATCGGCAGGAGAGCGGTTGGATAGGAGCAACTTAAGGCGAGGCTGCTGCCCCTGCTGATACTGCTCTAATAGCAGCTGCTGTAGGCGCTCACGACTCTGACCAATCTTAGCTTGTAATTGCGCGCGACGAGCAGTGAGATCCCCTGCACGACTGTTGAGTGCTTTGATCCGCAACTGCAGGTCTTGCTGCTGCAACGTAAGGTCGGCGATCTCTTTGTCGTTAGCACGCAGCTGGCGTTGCAGCGATTCGCGATCACCCAACTCTGCATCGATCTGCTTTTCTAGCTTGGCGATCTGCTGTTTGAGCTGCTCGAGTTCAGCGCCAGTTTCAGACGCAGTCTGCGCTGCTGCTGGCCAGATCAAGCTAGCCAACAGCAGCACAGCAACTCGAAGCTTCAACTTAGATATCCGCCAGAGGTTGGCCGGTCATCTCTTCAGGCTGAGGTAGTTCCATCAGCTTCAGTAGTGTCGGAGCCAGGTCACATAGGGCCCCATCACGCAGCTTTAACGAAGCGTTGCGAGGGCCATCATAAACGAGCGCTACCGGCCAGGTGGTGTGTGAGGTGTGCGGCTGGCCCGAATTCGGGTCCACCATCAGCTCAACGTTGCCGTGGTCAGCGGTGATCAGTGTCTCACCACCAACTTCTGCCATCGCCGCCAGTACTTTCTCAAGCGCTGCGTCAACCGCTTCACAGGCCTTCACTGCGGCATCAAACTTACCGGTGTGACCAACCATATCGCCGTTAGCAAAGTTCGAAACGATTAGGTCGTACTTACCACTGCGAATCGCTTCGCAGAGCTTGTCCGACACCTCCGGCAGGCTCATTTCAGGCTGCAGATCGTAGGTTGCCACGTCCGGAGAAGGCACCAAAATACGATCCTCTCCGGGGTACACAGCCTCTGCACCGCCATTGAAAAAGAAGGTGACGTGAGCGTACTTCTCGGTTTCTGAGATACGCAGCTGTGTGCGGCCGATGGAGGAGAGATAAGCACCCAGATCATTAGAGATGCTCTCTGGTGGGTAGGCGCAAGAGGCGGGGATATCCGCAGCATACTCAGTCAGCATCACAAAGTCGGCAAGCTTAGGCCTAGCCGCCCGTGCAAACCCGTCAAAGCTCTCACCTTCAACAAAACAGCGGGTGATCTCACGCGCGCGGTCTGGACGGAAGTTTGCGCAGATCAGCGCATCGCCATCGGCAACTACACCCTTAGGCTGACCTGCTGCATCGGTTATAACCGTTGCAGCGACAAACTCATCGTTCTCATCGCGGGCATAGGCCGCGGCCAGCGCCTCTGCGGCCGAGTTTGCCGTCTGCTGGCCCTTACCCAGCGTCATAGCATCGTACGCCTGCTGTACACGATCCCAGCGGTTATCGCGGTCCATGGCAAAGTAACGGCCGACAACCGTAGCAACTGCACCCGCACCCAACTCAGCGAATTTCGCATCGGCCGCTTTCAATGAAGCCTCAGCAGAGCGTGGCGGCATATCACGGCCATCAAGGATGGCATGCAGATAGACAGCTTTGGCACCACGTTTTACAGCCATCTCTGCGAGCGCAAAGATATGATCCTCATGGCTGTGCACACCGCCCGGCGACAGCAGACCCAGCAGATGCACGGCACGACCGTTGGTAATCGCCGCATCCATCGCGTTACACAGCACGCTATTCTCAAAGAAGTCGCCGTCCTCAATCGCTTTGGTGATGCGCGTGAGGTTTTGGTAGACCGTGCGGCCTGCGCCAATATTCATGTGTCCGACTTCAGAGTTGCCCATCTGACCATCGGGCAGGCCTACGGCCATGCCTGAGGTCTGGATACGCGAATTGGGATTAGCGCTCAACAGGCGGTCCCACACAGGGGTGTTAGCGGCAGCGACGGCAGAGGATTCAGTCGCCTCTACGCCATAGCCATCAAGAATAATCAGCGCTTTTGTCTGTTTTGGGGTGGTCATTTGCTCTCTTCTCAGCATCTAAGACTTAAGTTGTGTGAATCTTACCGATTCTGCCGCCGCAAGGCCACGCGCTGGCGGCTTAATTTGGCTCAAACTCTTATACCGAGGCGCCGGTCAGGGTATACTTCTGCCCCATAATTTTTTGTACAGATGGATGCTCCATGGAAAACATCTTCGATTTTATCGGCAATAACCCTCTGTTAGTGCTCGCTTGGGTCTTTACCCTAATGATGCTGATCTTTACTGAGCGTCAGAAGAGCGGTAAATCGGCCTCTCCAGCAGAGGCGACGCGCATGATCAATAAAGAGGATGCGGTGGTTATTGATATCCGAGCGAAGAAAGAGTTTGGCGCAGGCCATATCGCTAACTCAATCAATATGCCGTTGGCAGATATAGACCGTCGCATGAGCGAGCTTAACTCTCACAAGGAGAAGCCGATCATTGTGGTCTGCAATATGGGTCAGACTGCCGGCACGGCCTGTCGCAAACTCAAGGCTGCTGGTTTTAACCCAGTGCGTCTATCTGGCGGCATAACTGAATGGCGTGGGCAGAATATGCCTGTCGTCTCCAAGTAAGGGCAGCCCCATGAATATCGATCTCTACTCATCACGCTGGTGCGGTTTTTGTATGCGGGCCAAGATGCTGCTCGACTCCAAAGGGGTTGAGTACAATGAGATTGATGTCGACCAAGATTCCGCTCTGCGCGCTCAGATGATGCAGCGCAGTGGCCGACGAACCGTCCCACAGATATTTATCGATGAAGTACATGTGGGCGGATGTGACGACCTCTACGCGTTAGAGCGTAGCGGTCAACTTGATGAATTGCTGGCGAAGAACAGCAACGACAATAACTAAGATAAGTTTTAGGAACGAACAATGTCAGAAGAAGCACAGGCTCCACAGCCACAGTTTGGTATGAAGCGCATCTACCTTAAAGATGCATCACTCGAGTGCCCGGGCGCACCTGCAATTTTCAACCAGCATTGGGCTCCAGCTGTTAACCTCGAAGTTAACACCAAGAACGCGCAGTTGGATGAGAACCACTACGAGGTCACTCTGGTTCTGACAGTCAACGTTAAAGTTGGTGAAGAGACTGCATTCCTGATCGAAGTTCACCAGGCAGCAATCTTTATGATCTCAGGCTTCGAGCCTGCACAGATGCACCACACTCTGGGCGCTTACTGTCCAAACCTACTGTTCCCATATGCACGTGAAGCAGTCGACAACCTGGCAGTTAAAGCGAGCTTCCCAGCTCTGATGCTGCAGCAGGTTAACTTTGACGCACTCTACCAGCAGAAGCTGCAGCAGCTGATGGAGCAGCACAAAGCGGAACAGGGCGAAGGCGAAAACGCTGAAGCCGCCGCTGAGTAATTGAGCGGAAAGCAAAAGAGGCCCGGCACTGTCCGGGCTTTTTTGTATGTGCAGTTCGTTTAAGGGTAATACGCAAAGGGCTTATTTCGCGAAATAGCGCTGTGCGCTACATCGCTCTTACAGATCGTAGGTTTCGCCGGTATTTGAGTCGCGTTTGGCCCAACGACGGCGAGAAGCGATGTAGTGCGAATTAAACTTCTGATAGTAGGTCTCTAATGCATCACCTGCGCTATCTTCACCCAATTGATGCAGCAGCGCTGCGGCAACTTCGGCCGTACACAACTGACCTTCATGAATCGCCTTACGCAAAGCATAGGTAGAGCTGCGCACCTGATCTAAACTGATCACCGGTAGATTCTGCAGGTAGGTCGAGAGACGGAACATCCGCCGCGCCTGTCGCCAGGTACCATCAAGTAAAATTAGCAGCGGCTTACCCGCCTGCTCTGCCGCAAAAGGCGTTTTGATCATCCGTTCGCGATAACCATCCCCTGGTGGAAATACCAGTATCGGTTGATATGCAGGATCCTCCAACAGCCTTTCCAACGGCTCTCCAGGGTCAGAGCGGGACACCCACTGAATAACATGCGTATTGGCGATCGTTGCTTCAATTAAACGCCCGGTATTGGTGGGCTTGTAGGTCTCATTGCGGTGCATCAATACAACAAACTCGACCTCTGCGCTTACCTGATTGCGAAACTCGCAGATACAGCTCTGCTGTGGAAGATGACAACTCACGCAACGAATCACACCCGCTCCGCGAGCAAGGTAGGGTCGGCGAGGTGGGTTCTCTTGTTGGGGCATAAAGGAGGCAGAGCACACTCAGATTTTGGGGTCCGATAGTTTAGCTAAATTTTTTACAAATAACTGTAACAAGCTTCTTATCTGTCACGACTGCCTATTTGACGCTCGTTGGGCCTCTACTAAAGTTACAAAACCCTGAAAACAGCGAAGATATAAACCGGTCGCTCCCTGAATTGAGGCCCCAATGTCAGCTCAACCCAAACCTGAAAAGCAACATCTGTCGAGTCGCGAGAAGCTCTTTGCTCATCTGGCGAAGACTCAGGCGCTCAGTCATGTCGGGAGCTGGGAGCTCGACCTGCTAGAAAATTCGCTTTGGTGGTCACTAGAGGTCTATAAAATCTTTGAGCTCGATCCACTGACTTCACCCGCTTCATACGAATCTTTCTTGGCCCTGATCCATCCTCAAGATCGCGAACTGCTTAACCAGGCCTTTACTGAATCGGTTGAAGAGCGGCGTCCTTACGGCCTCACCCATCGCTTGTTGTTGCCGGACGGGCGAATCAAATATGTTCACGAGAGCGGTATGACAGCCTATGCAAACGACGGTACACCGCTACGGACCGTTGGTACCGTCCAAGACGTAACAGAGGTTGTAGCGGCTAGCGCTCAACTTGAAGCCAAAGAGAGCCGCCTCAGCTCAATTTTGAACGCACTACCCTACGGGATACAGGAAAATGACCTAGAGGGAACAATAACCTTCAGTAACAAAGCACATCGCAACATACTCGGCTATGCCAAAGGCGAGTTAATAGGGCGCAAAATCTGGGACTTCACCGTGACTGACCAAGACAGGGCAGATACGCGAGACTACCTGACCCACATCATCGCAGATAGACCAATACCCTCACCCATTATCGCAAATAATCTAACCAAGACAGGCGAAGCGATATGGGTACGTATTGATTGGAGTTATCGCTATAACGCCGAGGGGGAGTTACTGGGACTGACCTCAATCGTGACCGATATCACAGGACAGAAAAACATAGAGACCCGCCTTGCAGATACCGAATTTGAGTGGACGGAGGCGATAAACCAAGCTGAGCAGCAGATCCTGATTCTCGATGCAGATTCTCGTGTTCGCAGGGCGAATCGGGCTTTCTATAGCTATTTTGGCCTTACCCAGCCCCAAGCCTGCTGCCAAAAACTTAGGGACCTGCCTGAACTAGCGAAAAGCGACGTGCAACCGCTGATCGAGCGTCTTGGGGAGCTGGTCTCAGACGGAGACAGTGTTATACAAGCCAGTGGTCGCGGCGAGGAGTTCGAGCTTCAATGCAAAACACTGCAGAACGAAGCTCACAATAAACGGGGTTATTTAATCACCCTGACCGATATTACCGACCTGCAGCGACTCAATAGACGCATCGAACTCTTAGCCAAGATATTCGAGAATACGGCAGAGGGGATCATGCTGACTGACGCCAATAAGCGCATCGTGCAGGTAAACGATGCTTTCCGCCAGATAACCGGTTTCTCACAACAGGATGCCGTGGGCAAAACGCCTGCGATTCTCTCATCCGGGCGCCATACAATAGGTTTCTACAAAGAGATGTGGAAAACCATCAAAGAGAGCGGCCGCTGGTCGGGCGAAATATGGAACCGTAAAAAAAACGGAGCGGTTTTCCCCGAACTTCTGACTATAAACAGTCTTAAGAACGAGCAGGGCGAGGTGACTCACTACGTCGGCATCTTTTCCGACATCTCGAAGCTAAAAAGCTCACAAGAGAAGTTGAAGCACCTTACCCACTACGATGCGCTTACAGACCTGCCAAATAGAGCGCTTCTGGTTGAGCGAGTTGAGCAGGCAATCCGCCACGCTAACCGTACCAGCAATCGGGTCGCTCTAGTGATGTTGGACTTGGACCGTTTTAAACATATCAACGAGAGCTACGGCCATACGGTTGGCGATAAATTAATTGCGGACGTGGCAAATAACCTGCGCCACGTAGTTCGCGATGACGATACACTCGCGAGAGTTGGCGGTGACGAGTTTGTTCTGCTATTCGAGGATATCGAAGATATCGCTAAACTTGGCTTCATGACCGAGAGAATTCAACGAGCGCTAGCTGCCCCGATCGAGCTGCCAGACCAGATCGTTAATATGACGGCGAGCATGGGAATCTGTGTCTACCCCGAGGATGGAGCCAATGCATCTGAACTGATGCGCAACGCAGACGCCGCAATGTTCCACGCGAAAGCCCAGGGCCGCAACACCTATCAGTTCTACACAGAGGAGATGACGCGCAAAGCATTCGAAGTCTTACTCCTCGAAAATGACCTTCGTCAGGCAACAGAGCGAGAAGAGTTGGTTCTCTACTACCAACCCCAGATCAATATGAAGCGCAGGGAAGTTATAGGCGCTGAAGCCCTTATACGCTGGAATCACAAAGTCCTCGGCACTGTATCCCCAGCGCGCTTCATCCCTATCGCAGAGGAGTCAGGATTAATCGTTGAGATCGGTGACTGGGTTTTAGAGGAGGGTTGCAGACAGATGAGTAGCTGGCAGCAATCGGGTCTCAACGTAAATCATTTAGCCCTTAACGTTGCCTCACTGCAACTTAGCCGCGGAGGATTAGTGACACGTTTGGGCGCATTACTGAGCCAGTACCGCCTGGAGAGTAAACAGATTGAGCTGGAGGTAACTGAGGGATTCGTTATGGATCGTTCCGAACGCTCAATCAGTCAACTGCGAGCCTTGCGAGAACTTGGAGTCACTATCGCGATTGACGACTTCGGTACAGGCTACTCCTCGCTTAGCTACCTCAAAGACCTCCCAATGAACAAACTGAAAATCGACCAGTCGTTTGTTCGGGGGCTACCCAACGACAAGGCCGATATGGCACTGACGAAAACCATAGTAGAGCTGGGTAACGGTTTGGATATGGAAGTTATTGCTGAAGGTGTAGAGACGGCGGAGCAGGCAGCATTCCTTATAGCTGAGGGCTGTCATAACGCTCAGGGCTACCTCTACGGCAAACCCATGCCAGCAGATGAATTTGAAGGGTTTTGGAAGGCCTCAGTTAACGGCCTAAGAAGCGTTTGAGCTTCACCGCCAACGGTGAGTTCTGACGCAGCAGATGTTGAAAAGCTCGACTCCACCCCATAATCGACAACACAAACATAAAGCCTAGCTTCACATCATCAGCAACAACTGCCACCAGCGTCATCGTCGCGATAGTCGCCAATACCGAAAGAATGATCACCTCAAGCTGACGCGGCCGAAAAAACCGCCAGTAAATGAACAGAACCACACCAATAATGATCAGGATAAAATGCATGTGCTGAGGCTAGGGGATGTGGATAGGAAAAGCAACGCTAAATGGCGTTCATACCGCCGGCAAAATGATCTGTTTGCGAGGGTAACCCAACCGGCAGGTTAAATCCTGGATGGATTTACATCGCCGAGTGCATGGATGCACGATAAGGCGATGCCGTAGTGAACGGATACGATGGTGGTATACCTAGAAACGAACTGAACTAGCTTAGGTCTGGGTAACCCAACCGGCAGATGTCCTAAGACCCGCTCGAGACGTCCGTGTATCGCTTCGTGATTTACATCCCTGTAAATCAAGAGTCTCAGGACACCTACCGGTTGAGTTTCGAATTTAGGCACAAGACATCTGAATACAAGGGGTATCGGGATAAGGGATCGCGCAGCGATCGGCAATTAAAACCAGGATGGTTTTATGTCGCCGAGCGCATGGATGCGCGAAAGGCGACGCCCTACTCTGCAGCCTGCAAGGCTGCCCTCCTTGAAGTGCTTCCCAGTGCACGCTGAGGTAGATATTCAGTGTGACTCCGCCTTGAACTTGTTGTGTAGCCACTGCTTGCAGTGGCTTATAAAGCAGAAAACCCCATCCACAACGTGGATGGGGTTTTTGCTTTATTAGGTGCCTGGCAATGACCTACTCTCACATGGGGAAACCCCACACTACCATCGGCGATGACGCGTTTCACTACTGAGTTCGAGATGGGATCAGGTGGTTCCACGGCTCTATTGTTGCCAGGCAAAACTGGTTGCTAGTTTTGCGCTTTCTATGTGCTTAGCTGCTGCTTTGCACTGCTACTAGCTAATTCGGATCTTGTCTGTCTGAACCTTGTTGGGTCAGATCAGCGAAAAAGTCTTTGTCTGTATCGATTGATACAAGCTACAACCGTAATCAATCTTAAACCACTCAGTTGTTCATCTTGATGTGCTTCTAATCAGCACACCTCAGACAACTTTGGCGTTATATGGTCAAGCCTCACGAGCAATTAGTACTGGTTAGCTCAACGCCTCACAACGCTTACACACCCAGCCTATCAACGTCCTAGTCTTGAACGGCTCTTTAGGGACCTCAAAGGTCCAGTGAGATCTCATCTTGAAGGGGGCTTCCCGCTTAGATGCTTTCAGCGGTTATCCCGTCCGAACGTAGCTACCCGGCAATGCCACTGGCGTGACAACCGGAACACCAGAGGTTCGTTCACTCCGGTCCTCTCGTACTAGGAGCAACTCTTCTCAAATCTCAAACGCCCACGGCAGATAGGGACCGAACTGTCTCACGACGTTCTAAACCCAGCTCGCGTACCACTTTAAATGGCGAACAGCCATACCCTTGGGACCGGCTTCAGCCCCAGGATGTGATGAGCCGACATCGAGGTGCCAAACACCGCCGTCGATGTGAACTCTTGGGCGGTATCAGCCTGTTATCCCCGGAGTACCTTTTATCCGTTGAGCGATGGCCCTTCCATACAGAACCACCGGATCACTAGAACCTACTTTCGTACCTGCTCCACGTGTCTGTGTCGCAGTCAAGCACCCTTATACTCTTGCGCTCATTGGCTGATTTCCGACCAGCCTGAGGGTACCTTCGTGCTCCTCCGTTACTCTTTGGGAGGAGACCGCCCCAGTCAAACTACCCACCACACACTGTCCTCGATCCCGTTCCGGGACCTGAGTTAGAACCTCAACGTTACCAGGCTGGTATTTCAAGATTGGCTCCATGAAGACTGGCGTCTCCACTTCAAAGCCTCCCAGCTATCCTACACAAGTAAGGTCAAAGTTCAGTGTGAAGCTATAGTAAAGGTTCACGGGGTCTTTCCGTCTAGCCGCGGGTACGCTGCATCTTCACAGCGAGTTCAATTTCACTGAGTCTCGGGTGGAGACAGTGTGGCCATCGTTACGCCATTCGTGCAGGTCGGAACTTACCCGACAAGGAATTTCGCTACCTTAGGACCGTTATAGTTACGGCCGCCGTTTACTTGGGCTTCGATCAAGAGCTTCGCCTAAGCTAACCCCATCAATTAACCTTCAAGCACCGGGCAGGCGTCACACCCTATACGTCCACTTTCGTGTTTGCAGAGTGCTGTGTTTTTAATAAACAGTCGCAGCCACCTGGTATCTTCGACCGGCCTCAGCTTAGGGAGCAAGTCCCATCACCAAAACCGGCGCACCTTCTCCCGAAGTTACGGTGCCATTTTGCCTAGTTCCTTCACCCGAGTTCTCTCAAGCGCCTTGGTATTCTCAACCTGACCACCTGTGTCGGTTTGGGGTACGATCCCACATAACCTGAAGCTTAGAAGATTTTCCTGGAAGCCGGGCATCAACTACTTCACTTCATATAGAAGCTCGTCATCAGATCTCAGCCTTAAGAGGAACCGGATTTACCTAGCTCCTCAGCCTACATCCTTAAACGCGGACAACCAACGCCGCGCTAGCCTAGCCTTCTCCGTCTCTCCATCGCAGTTATGCGAGGTGCAGGAATATTAACCTGCTTCCCATCGACTACGCTTTTCAGCCTCGCCTTAGGGGTCGACTCACCCTACCCCGATTAACGTTGGATAGGAACCCTTGGTCTTCCGGCGAGGGAGTTTTTCACTCCCTTTATCGTTACTTATGTCAACATTCGCACTTCTGATACCTCCACGGTGCCTTACAGCTTCCGCTTCAACGGCTTACAGAACGCTCCTCTACCATGCCCTAAGGCATCCGCAGCTTCGGTGTCTAGTTTGAGCCCCGTTATATCTTCCGCGCAGGCCGACTCGACTAGTGAGCTATTACGCTTTCTTTAAAGGGTGGCTGCTTCTAAGCCAACCTCCTAGCTGTCTGAGCCTTCCCACATCGTTTCCCACTTAACTAGAACTTTGGGACCTTAGCTGGCGGTCTGGGTTGTTTCCCTTTTCACGACGGACGTTAGCACCCGCCGTGTGTCTCCCATGATTGCACTCTTGGGTATTCGGAGTTTGCATCGGGTTGGTAAGTCGGGATGACCCCCTAGCCGAAACAGTGCTCTACCCCCCAAGGTGAGACATGAGGCGCTACCTAAATAGCTTTCGAGGAGAACCAGCTATCTCCGGGCTTGATTAGCCTTTCACTCCGATCCACAGGTCATCCGCTAACTTTTCAACGGTAGTCGGTTCGGTCCTCCAGTTGATGTTACTCAACCTTCAACCTGCCCATGGATAGATCGCCCGGTTTCGGGTCTACTCCCAGCAACTATGCGCCCTATTAAGACTCGGTTTCCCTACGCCTCCCCTACTGGTTAAGCTTGCTACTGAAAGTAAGTCGTTGACCCATTATACAAAAGGTACGCAGTCACCGAACTAAGTCGGCTCCCACTGCTTGTACGTACACGGTTTCAGGGTCTATTTCACTCCCCTCACAGGGGTTCTTTTCGCCTTTCCCTCACGGTACTGGTTCACTATCGGTCAGTCAGGAGTATTTAGCCTTGGAGGATGGTCCCCCCATATTCAGACAGGATAACACGTGTCCCGTCCTACTCGATTTCACTGTAAAAGACTTTTCATATACGGGGCTATCACCCACTATGGCCACACTTTCCAGAGTGTTCTATTAAGACTTAAACAGCTTAAGGGCTGGTCCCCGTTCGCTCGCCGCTACTAAGGGAATCTCGGTTGATTTCTTTTCCTCTGGGTACTTAGATGTTTCAGTTCCCCAGGTTCGCCTCTCTAAACCTATATATTCAGTAAAGAGATACCCGCAAGCGGGTGGGTTTCCCCATTCGGACATGTCCGGATCAAAGCTTGTTTACCAGCTCCCCGAACCTTTTCGCAGGTTACAACGTCCTTCATCGCCTCTGACTGCCAAGGCATCCACCGTGCACGCTTATTCACTTGACCATATAACCCGAAGGTGTCTGATCAACTGAATGGTTCGTAACGATTGATTACGCCGGTTGGCGCTTGTATCAAACAATACAAGACAATCTTGTGCTAACTCCCTACCCGGCTAGAGTAGGTCAATTAGCACGACTTTTTCAGATCCAAATTTTTAAAGAGCGACAAAATACTGATCTCTCAAAGAGAAGGTCAGTATCAAGTAATGCGTGTGAACGCTTGCCAGGACTCGGCTATCGTTTAAGGAGGTGATCCAGCCGCTGGTTCCCCAACGGCTACCTTGTTACGACTTCACCCCAGTCATGAACCCCACCGTGGTAACCGCCCTCCCGAAGGTTAAGCTAGCTACTTCTGGTGAAGTCCACTCCCATGGTGTGACGGGCGGTGTGTACAAGGCCCGGGAACGTATTCACCGCGACATGCTGATTCGCGATTACTAGCGATTCCGACTTCATGCAGTCGAGTTGCAGACTGCAATCCGGACTACGACCGGTTTTCTGGGATTAGCTTACTCTCGCAAGTTCGCAGCCCTCTGTACCGGCCATTGTAGCACGTGTGTAGCCCTACTCGTAAGGGCCATGATGACTTGACGTCGTCCCCACCTTCCTCCGGTTTGTCACCGGCAGTCTCCTTAGAGTTCCCACCCGAAGTGCTGGCAAATAAGGACAAGGGTTGCGCTCGTTACGGGACTTAACCCAACATTTCACAACACGAGCTGACGACAGCCATGCAGCACCTGTCTCAGAGTTCCCGAAGGCACCAATCCATCTCTGGAAAGTTCTCTGGATGTCAAGAGTAGGTAAGGTTCTTCGCGTTGCTTCGAATTAAACCACATGCTCCACCGCTTGTGCGGGCCCCCGTCAATTCATTTGAGTTTTAATCTTGCGACCGTACTCCCCAGGCGGTCAACTTATCGCGTTAGCTGCGCCACTAAGTAATCAAGTTACCCAACGGCTAGTTGACATCGTTTACGGCGTGGACTACCAGGGTATCTAATCCTGTTTGCTCCCCACGCTTTCGCACCTCAGTGTCAGTATCAATCCAGGGAGTCGCCTTCGCCACTGGTGTTCCTTCCGATCTCTACGCATTTCACCGCTACACCGGAAATTCCACTCCCCTCTATCGTACTCTAGTTCCGCAGTATCAGGTGCAGTTCCAAGGTTGAGCCCTGGGCTTTCACATCTGACTGACGAAACCACCTACGCGCGCTTTACGCCCAGTAATTCCGATTAACGCTCGGACCCTCCGTATTACCGCGGCTGCTGGCACGGAGTTAGCCGGTCCTTCTTCTGATGTTAACGTCACAGTAAGCAGGTATTAGCTACTCACCTTTCCTCACATCTGAAAGTGCTTTACAACCCGAAGGCCTTCTTCACACACGCGGCATGGCTGGATCAGGGTTGCCCCCATTGTCCAATATTCCCCACTGCTGCCTCCCGTAGGAGTCTGGGCCGTGTCTCAGTCCCAGTGTGGCTGATCATCCTCTCAGACCAGCTAAAGATCGTCGCCTTGGTGAGCTCTTACCTCACCAACTAGCTAATCTTACGCAGGCTCATCTAATAGCGAAAGGTCCGAAGATCCCCTCCTTTCTCCCTTAGGACGTATGCGGTATTAGACCAAATTTCTCTGGCTTATCCCCCACTACTAGGTAGATTCCTACGCGTTACTCACCCGTCCGCCGCTCGTCAGCAGATAGCAAGCTATCTCTGTTACCGCTCGACTTGCATGTGTTAGGCCTGCCGCCAGCGTTCAATCTGAGCCATGATCAAACTCTTCAGTTAAAAGTTTTCGATTTCAAACCCGAAGGCTTTCCATCTAAATCTGCTCAAGAAAAACATTACGCTAAATGAATTCACATATAGGTTGCTTGTCTTGATTAAGCTTTGTTGCCTAATCCTGACAAGCGCCCACACGCATTACTTGATCTATTTGTTAAAGAGCGTTGCTTGTAGCCGGTAGTCCGCGTTGCCGCTGTCTCCCCAAGCGAGGCGCGTATATTACTATGCCTACGACTTAAGTCAACAACGCATCTGCAAAAAAATGTAAAAACTTTGAAATAATTTTCCTGTGTCGCGACAAAGTTCAGATTGGCCCGTTATCTGCTTTATCAAGTCCTAAACAAACAGTGGATCTAGAGTGATGCTTAAGAAAATTTTTGTTACAGGTATCAGCGCCCTAGTCGGCGGCTTCACTATCTTGACAGTTGCTGTCCTACAGACCGAGCCGACGGGGTTGCAAACAAAGCATATAAGTAGCGAGCAGTTTAGCTGGAACGACTCGGCTCAGCAGTGTAGCGCTCTTGCAAGCGATTGGCGCTTACCAACAATGATTGAGCTTCTTGCATTGAACTACGGCAATCAACAAAGGCTCTTTATTGAACAGACTGACTACTGGAGTAGTGACTCACTCTTCGGTTATGCATTTGGGCTAAACACTCATCGCGGTATTACCAGCTTCGATCGTCACGCCGATACCGACCATTTTCTCTGCGTCAGAAACCTAAAACGGCCAGCATAAGCTGACCGTTTTGCACTGCACAATAATGCTGCGTCTTAATAGTCCGAATCATTTCGATTTAATGCGTCCTCTGCCTCTGCAGCCTCGAACTCATCATCTAACTCATCCTTGCGACCACGAGTAAAGATACGACCCATAATCACACCCAGCTCAAACAACAGCCACATTGGCACTGCCAACAGAGACTGAGAGATGATATCCGGTGGCGTCAGTAGCATACCGACTACAAAGCAGCCAACAATTACATAAGCACGCTTGCTAGTGAGGCTCTCAGGCGTTGTAGCACCCGACCAGATCAGCAGTAGTGTCGCGATAGGAATTTCGAACACTACACCGAAAGCGAAGAAAAGCTTCAGTACAAAGTTGAGGTAACTACTGATATCCGTCATCACCGCAACATTCTCTGGCCCCACACTGGTAAAGAAGCCGAATATCAGCGGGAAGACTACGAAGTACGCGAATGCGATACCGGCATAGAAGAGTAGGATCGACGAGAGCAACAGCGGTACCGCCAGATGCTTTTCATTCTCATACAGTCCCGGAGCAATGAAGCCCCAAAGTTGATGCAGGATGAAAGGAATACCGATAAATATCGCCAATACTAGCGCTAGCTTGAATGGCGCAAAGAACGGCGAAGTTACATCGGTCGCTATCATACTGGTGCCCTCTGGCAACAGTGCAGTAAGTGGGTCCGACAGATAGGTATATAGGTCGTTAGCGAAGTAGAACAGCCCAAGAAATATTATTAGCACTGCTAACAACATCCGCATCACCCGCTGACGCAACTCTATTAGATGCGCTACGAGCGGCTGCTCTTGATCTACTGCTTTAGGATTGCTCATACGTCTCGCTTAGTATCGCTCGACTCGGATTCAGGGGCATGGGTGTCGGCTTCATGCGCTGACGCAATCTCCTGCTCAACAGCCTCTGACTGCTCAACGCTCCCGGCGTCTGTTGCAGCATAGGCTTCTTTGACAGCAGGATCAGCGGTGAAAGAAGCGGGGTCAAAATCCATCTGCGGTGGATCCATCGCTGCCTTCTGCGCAGGTGAGTCCTCTCCAAAAGGCTTGGAGAAGGGTTGCGACATCTCGTTAAGCTCCTTGTCTACCTGCTCTTTGCTGACCGCAGCTGTGCGCTTGAGTTCTTCAACTTTGAGTTCTGCCTGAACTTCGCGCTGAATAGAGCTAAGCGATCGCCGTATACGGCCAACCCACAGACCTACTGTCCGTGCTGCGGTCGGTAGCTTTTCGGGGCCAAGTACAACCAGACCCATGATGGCTACCACCATTAGCTCAGCGAAACCGATATCGAACATAGGAGATTATTTAGACTCAGTGTTCTCAGAAGTTTTCGCGGCTACATCGTCCTTTTTGAACTCTGCATCTTTATCTTCTGATTCAATCTTTTTCTGATCTGCAGAGTCGTCGTTCATTGCTTTCTTGAAGCCTTTAACGGCCGAACCTACGTCACCGCCCAGGTTACGCAGCTTCTTAGTACCAAACAGCAAAATGATGATGCCAAGAACGATCACCAACTGCCAAATGCTGATTCCACCAAAACCCATTGTGTCTCTCCTAGAGTAACTTTGTTGTTGTTCGTAAAGATAAGTCGAATAGATGTAAAACTCTATTATTTATTAGGGCGATTTGCTTTCTCTTCAAGGCCTGATAAACCGAAGCGTCGCCCCAGCTCCTCAACCACCTCGTTAGGTGATACTCCCAAGTGCGACAAAGCGACCATTGAGTGGAACCAAAGATCAGCGGTTTCATAAACCAGATCAGCTTTCTCACCGGATTTCTCTGCATCTTTTGCAGCGATAATCATCTCGGTGGACTCTTCGCCAACCTTCTCAAGAATTTTGTTTAATCCCTTAGCGTAGAGACTCGCGACGTAGCTCGAATCTGCATCAGCGCCCTTACGCTCCTCCAGAATACCAGCGAGTTGCTCAATAACCATATTCACCTTTTGTCCCTACTTGCTATACATCTGCTTGGGATCTTTCAAAACCGGGTCGGTCGTCTCCCAACTAAGCGTATTGCTGTCTAGCTTACGATAAAAGCAACTGCGTCGACCTGTATGACAGGCCACTGAGCCAATCTGCTCCACTTTCAGGAGGACAACATCCGCATCACAGTCCAAACGCATCTCTTTAAGCTGCTGAACATTGCCAGACTCTTCACCTTTGCGCCACAACTTCTGACGCGAACGCGACCAATAGATAGCGCGACCCTCGCGTATGCTCAGCTCCAACGACTCAGCATTCATCCAAGCTACCATTAGGATCTCGTTGGTTTCGGCATCCTGCGCAATCGCTGGTACCAGCCCCTTATCATCCCATTTAATCGCGTTTAACCAGTCAGTACTCATTTTCATCTCTCTTACGCGCGCCAGATCAACCACCAAGACGCGACAACAGGCACCCAGGTAAACCAGGGCAGCACCTCGACCTCATGCGCCAACGTAGGATGCATAAGCGATGCAACTGCGGCAAGGGTTGCCGCCAATAGCAGTGAACGGCGCGTTTTGCGTCGACGCACATCCCAACTCTGCTGCAAGCTCTCCCAATTCTCGAGGTGCTGATGCTGCGCCGTGCGGCCTTGCTGAAGGTTGTCGTATATAAGCTGCGGAATTTGCGGCAGCTTCTCAATCCAATCGGGCGCCTGCTGCTTAAGATTCTTTAGCACTGCCTTCACGCCCATGCGCTCACGCATCCAGTTCTCGAGGAAAGGCTTACCGGTCTTCCACAGATCCAGGTCGGGGTAGAGTTGACGACCCAAGCCTTCAATATTGAGCAGTGTCTTCTGTAGCAGAATAAGCTGCGGCTGCACCTCCATATTGAAACGCCTAGCGGTCTGGAACAGCCCTAATAGCACCATACCAAAGGAGATATCCTTCAGCGGTTTTTCAAAAATGGGCTCGCAGACTGACCGAATCGCCGTCTCAAATGCCTGAACGTTGGTATTGGGCGGCACCCAACCAGAGTCAATGTGCAGCTGTGCTACCTGACGATAGTCACGCTTAAAGAAGGCGAGAATATTACGCGCCAAATAGCTCTGATCTTCAGCGTTCAGCGAACCAACAATACCGAAATCGACCGCAATGTATTGCGGGTCGGAGGGGTTATCACGCGAAACAAAGATGTTGCCGGGGTGCATATCGGCGTGGAAGAAAGAGTCTCGGAAGACCTGGGTGAAAAAGATCTCCACACCACGCTCCGCCAACTTCTCCATGTCTGTACCTTGCTCGCGCAACGCCTCAACATCAGCCACCGGGATCCCCGAGATACGCTCCATCACCAGTACACGAGGACGGGTATAATCCCAAAAGATCTCTGGCACATAGAGGCTAGTGGAACCCTCGAAATTGCGCCTTAAAAGTGAGCCATTAGCCGCCTCTTTGCGCAGATCAAGCTCATCGATGATCGTCTGCTCATACTCGGCAACCACTTCTACGGGACGCAACCGCCGCCCTTCAGACCAGAGGCGCTGCACCATATGAGCCAGCGTATAGAGCAGCTCCACATCCTGGCGGATTACCTTATCGATGCCCGGACGAATAACCTTTACGACTACGGCTGTCCCGTCATGAAGACGGGCGGGGTGAACCTGAGCGACTGAAGCGGAAGCAAGTGGAGCTGGATCAAATTCGGCAAACAGCGTTTCGATTGGCTGCTGTAGCTGCCTTTCGATTATCGCTCGTGCTTCCTGACCGCTGAACGGAGGCACTCGATCCTGCAGTTTCGCTAGCTCATTCGCCAACTCTTCAGGTAACAGGTCGCGGCGAGTTGAGAGTGTCTGCCCGAATTTAATGAATACCGGACCGAGGGCAATCAGCGCCAAACGCAGTCGCTCGGCTGAACTGGCACGCGCTGAAAAAAACAAGCGCCAAGGCAGCAACTTAACAAGCAGACGAACATAGGCAGGCAAGGCAGCCTGATCAAGGAAGGTATCCAGACGGTAGCGCGCAATAACCCAGTAGATGCGCAGCAACCTTAGTATGGTTTGCACTATTGCTGATACTCAGACAGATAAGTTAAGCCGGCATTATGCCAGTTAAAGTCCCCACAAAAAACAACCGCCCCAGTTGGGGCGGTCGCTAGAGCCTTTGGATAAGGCAAATTAATTAGCCGCGCGCTCTTTTTCGATCAGATGCTCGACTACCTTGAGCATATTGGCATTGCTGCCGGCCTCAGAAGCGCTGACGATGTATTTACCATTAACGATCATAGACGGCACGCCCTGCACTTCATAACCCTTGGCTCGCGAAGCGCCCATCTTCAACTTCATACCTACGGAGAAGCCGCTCATCTCCTTAAGCACACGATCACGGTCTACACCGTAATCTGCGAACAGATCGGCAACCTGCTCAGCGTCACGGAAGCGGACACGCTGCAGATGCAGTGCATCGTATATTGCCTGGTGCACTTTCTCTTTCACACCCAGCAGATCAGCAACGTAGTAGGCACGGGCCATCAACTCGTGGCTACGGCTAAAAACCACCGGCATGTTCTCGAAGCTTACATCCGCCGGCAACTGCTTTGACCAAGGCGCCAGCATCGGCTCGAACGCATTACAGTGCGGGCACCAGTAGCCAAAAGCCTCAACAACTTCGACCTTGCTTGCATCTGCAGTTGGGACTGGATTAGAAATTACACGGTAGTGCTCACCGGCAATCCACTCTTGCGCCTGCACTGTCAGGGCACTCAGTCCAAAAAGTGCTGCAACAAACCACTGCGTAAGGCGATTAGTCATTGTTATCTCCGAATAAGTTTCTGTTATCGCTATAGTAAAGGTGTGTGGGCTGAATCTTAGCTGAAACCTAGCAACAATGCTGAACAGCTTTCGACAGAGACAAAAAAAGCAGCCTAAGCTGCTTTTTTTAACAGGTGCCAGACCTTACTTGGTCAGGCCCTGGATGTAGGAAGCGACCGCTTTCATATCAGCTTCGCTCATCTTTTTAGCAACGCCCATCATCATCACATTGTCGCGCTCGCCTTTGGCGAACTTAACTAGTGAGCTCTCGATGTATGCTGCGTGCTGACCAGCGAGTGCTGGGAAGCCAGCTGATTCCAGGCCATCGCCGGTAGGACCGTGACAGGCTGTACATGCTGCCAAGCCTTTTGACTCATCACCTGCACGGTAGATCTCCTGACCCAGAGCAACCAGCTCAGGATCAGCCTGACCACCCTGACGCTTCTGACCCGCGTAGTAAGCCGCCATGTCAGCCAGATCTCGCTCCGAAGAGGCGTCTAGCAGGCCAGTCATCTCTACGATGTTGCGTTTCTTAGACTGGATATCTTTCAGCTGGTTGAACAGATACTTCTCACCTAGACCCGCCAACTTTGGAAAGTTAGGGGCAGCAGAATTACCATCAGCACCGTGACAGCCGGCACATACAGCAACCTTAGTCTGTCCCGCTTCTGCGTCACCCGCAGCCTGTGCACCGGCAACTAGACCGAACGTGAGCAGTGTTCCTATAACAAGATTTTTCATCGTTTAGACTTCCAATTAACTTGCTTGCAATTCGTTTGCTTACCCAATTTACGCTGAACTTTTGTGGTGGTTCTGTCGCTAGGGCGCTAAAATTGGCGGCATTATAAACCTTATAAGGCGTTTCTAAAACCGATTTTCTGGTAATAAGCGTCGAACCGCGAGCTATAGATGACTGAAGAAACGCCAAAAATCCACTTCAACACCGCCAAGTTTCAGATAAGTGCGTCCAAGTTGAACCAGTGTCCGGAAGATATCGGTGCGGAAGTAGCCTTTGCAGGGCGTTCAAACGCCGGCAAGTCGAGTGCGATCAACGCTTTGACCCAGCAGACAAGCCTGGCACGCACCTCGAAGACGCCAGGACGCACTCAGTTGATCAACTTCTTCTCGCTTAATATCGAGGGACTGCGCATCGTTGACCTACCGGGTTACGGCTACGCTAAGGTACCCGTAGCAATGAAGCAGCACTGGCAGCAGCACCTTGATGAGTATCTGCAGAAGCGCGAGTGTCTTCAGGGCGTTGTACTAGTGATGGATATCCGTCATCCCATGAAGGAGTTCGATGAGATGATGGTGGGCTGGTGTCAGGCGACCGGTATTCCACTGCATGTCCTGCTCACCAAAGCAGATAAACTCAAGCGTGGTCCGCAACAAAGTACGCTGCTGAAACTACGCAAAGAGCTTAAAGCCGTGCTCGGCGACAAGGTGAGCGTGCAGGTATTCTCTGCACTGAAGAAGCAGGGAGTCGATCTGCTACAGAACCGACTGAGCAGTTGGATGCTTCCCGAAGAGCATGAAGCGACTGGGGAGTAAGCTCCTCAGCTCGCCACTCAGTCGTCATCCATCTCAAGTTCGGCAGGGGTTCGCGTAACGCAACCGGTCACCTGGCTGTCATCATCCTCACCGACACGTCCCTCGATGAGCATAGACGCTTCACTCGGTTTCAGCTTCCAGTTGGTGTACTGCTTGCAGTCGCTGCAGAGCAATGAGTCGATGCTTGAGAGTCGAATGAGGGCGTCAGAGCCACAGTGGGCACAGGTTTTTCTTGTGGGCATTGTCGGTACTTAAATTCGTGAATTTACTGAAGTTTAAACCTGAATTGGCTGATTGTCTCCGCAGATTGATGTAAAGCCCTGCTGAGAGGGCATTCAGTGTATTCAGAGCAGGGCGTTGATGCCGAAGTAGATCAGGAGGCCGGCGGAGATCGATTTCATCAGTGATTGGGTCCAGACACCGATGATTAGGATCGCGGCCGCGGCTATTAGTCGCAACGGCTCGAAGTCGCCGGTCTTGTTGGTCAGAATGATCGGCGCACAGATACCCGGCAGCACTGCTACTGCCGAGTAGTTCAACATACGGCGGAAATATGCCGGCAATGGACGATCGCCGACTAGGCCCATAAATGAGAAGCGAATCATCCAGGTGCCGATACCAAGCAGGATGATAATGGTCCATACGTAGCTTGAATCAAACATCCGCCGACCTCCGACGCTCAAGACGTTTCTCGATCTCTGCTCCGACAATCAGGGCCAGCAGTGCAGCCAGCAGCAGTCCTGAGTTGAACGGCAGTGATGCGAAAGCCAGGGTACCCGCCACAGAAGTAAACGCTGCGGCGAGGTGTGGCAGCGAGCGTAACAGCGGCGCGACTAGGGCAAGGAAGGTTGCCGGTATCGCAAACTCCATGCCGATATCGGTCGGCAGCAGATCTCCCAAGGTAGCGCCCAGATACGTCACAACATACCAGAGAATCCCCAGAGGAATGCCTACCCCCAAGTAGAAGCCGAAGCGCTCATCACGCGGACGTTGTGGATTTTTGGTGATATCAACTGAAGTCATCGCGAAGGGCTGATCGAACAGCCAGTAGGCGGCGACCGCCCGCTTCCACAACGGGAAGGCGCCAAAGTGCTCCACCAGTGCGGCCGAGTAAATAGCCATACGCATATTTACCGCCAAAGCGGTAAACACGACTATTAATACCGGAGCATTTTCGTTCATCAAGCTGAGCGCAGTTACCTGAGCAGCACCCGCGATCACCAGCACTGAGAAACCCATTACCTCTGCCAGATTAAGCCCTGCCTCGGTGGCAATCACGCCAAACAGCATTCCGAATGGGCCGAGCACCAGTGCGAAGGGTAAGCCGCTCCAGAAACCTTGGCGGAAACCGCGAAGAAAAGGGCCTTTTGTCTGCACTTTAGTGAGCCTGCTCCCAGTTCTCGCCAACGCCCACTTCTACCAACAAGGGCACGCTCAGCTCAGCGGCACTCTCCATCAGCTGGTGAATCTTGGTGTTAAACGCGTCGAGTTGTGACTCTGCCACCTCAAACACCAGTTCATCGTGCACCTGCATGATCATATGGGCATCAATATCCGACTCAGCTAACCAAGCATCCACCGCCAACATCGCGCGCTTGATGATATCGGCGGCAGTTCCTTGCATCGGTGCGTTGATCGCGGTGCGCTCAGCTGCTTGGCGGGACATCGGATTACGCGCGTTGATCTCGGGCAGGTGTAGGCGACGGCCGAAGATGGTCTCTACGTACCCCTTATCGCGCGCCTTCTCACGGGTGTTGTCCATGTAGGCCCGCACACCGGGGTAGGTCTCGAAGTAGTGATCGATATAGCTCTGGGCCTCTTTTCGACCCGTGCCCAACTGCTTCGCCAGGCCGAAAGCTGACATGCCGTAGATCAGGCCAAAGTTGATCGCCTTGGCGCTGCGACGCTGATCGTCTGATACCTCAAGCGGGGTCACCTTGAATACTTCCGCTGCCGTTGCACGGTGAATGTCCTCACCAGCGGCAAAGGCGTTCACCAGACCGGCATCGCCAGACAGGTGCGCCATAATACGCAACTCAATTTGGGAGTAGTCGGCCGCCACAATCTTGTAGCCAGCAGGCGCAATGAACGCATTACGAATACGGCGGCCTTCAGCCGAGCGTACCGGGATATTCTGGAGGTTCGGATCCGTCGAACTGAGACGACCTGTCGCAGTGACCGCCTGATGATAGGAGGTGTGCAGGCGTTTAGTGCTGGGGTCGATCATGGTGGGCAGTTTATCGGTGTAGGTCGATTTCAACTTGGCCAAACCACGATGCTCAATGATCAGCTTCGGTAGTGGGTACTCCAGTGCCAACTCTTGCAGCACCTCTTCCGCAGTTGAAGGTGCGCCCTTAGGTGTCTTCTTGATGACCGGCAAGCCCTGCTTCTCAAACAGAATTGTCTGCAGCTGCTTGGGTGAGCTCAGATTAAACGGCTCGCCTGCCGCTTCGTATGCCTCTTGTTCCAGCTCGGCTAGGCGGATCTCAATCTCTGCACTTTGCGCGAGCAGCATTGCCGGGTCGATCAATGCCCCGTTACGTTCGATATGTGAAAGCACCGGTACTAGCGGCACTTCAATATCGTTTAGCACAGCGTTTAATTCTGGTTGGTCGGCGTAGGCTTGTTGCAGTGTCTCATAAAGACGCCAGGTGATATCAGCATCTTCAGCCGCGTAAGCGCTGGCAGGTTCTATCTCTATCTGATTGAAGGTGAGCTGCTTCTTACCCTTGCCAGCCAGCTCTTCAAACTTGGTGGTGCTCTCATCCAGATAGTAATTGGCGAGGCTATCCATATCGTGACGGGTCGCCGTGCTATTGAGCACATAGGACTGCAGCATGGTGTCGGCCGCGATGCCCCGCAACTCGATACCGTAGTTGGCCAGCACGTTCATATCATATTTGAGGTGCTGACCCACTTTGGTGATCGTTTCGCTCTCCAGCAACGGCTTGAGTTTCTCAAGCGCCCAGTCGAAATCGATCTGAGCAGGCGCTCCCATGTAGTCGTGCCCGAGTGGCAAGTAAGCGGCTTTGCCCGCTTCACAACAGAAAGAGAGACCTACCAGCTTCGCCTCCATGTAGTTCAGGCTAGTAGTCTCTGTATCGACGGCGAAGGTGCCAGCCGCTGTCAGTCGCTCTATCCAGGCTTCAAGTTGAGCCTGCTCCAGTAGCGTTTCGTACTCGCGCACAACATCAATTTTGGTCGGCTTAGCCACTGAAGCGCTATCAACACCACCCGCTTCAAGTTCGGCAACCCAAGTGCGAAACTCACACTCGCGGAACAGTTCCGCCAGCGTTTCTGGCTGAGGCTCGGGGCAGCAGATATCGCCCAGATCGATGCTTAAAGGAACATCAGTTTTAATGGTGGCCAGCAGATAGGATAGCTCAGCCATCTCGCGGTGCTCTTCCAGCTTTGCCGCCATAGTCTTTGAACCACGAAACTCCAGTTCAGCGATCTTTTCGAGGTTCTGATAAAGGTCGGAGATACTACCGATGCCCTGCAACAACGCCAATGCGGTCTTCTCACCCACGCCCGGCACACCCGGAATGTTGTCAACCTTGTCGCCCATCAGCGCAAGGAAGTCGATGATCAGCTCAGGTCCAACGCCGAACTTCTCCACCACACCGGTCGGGTCCATACGCGTATCGTTCATTGTGTTGATTAGCGTGACACGCTCATCTACCAGCTGCGCCATATCCTTATCACCGGTCGAGATGATTACCGAGCGGTCTGCTTTCTCGGCCTGACGCGCGAGCGTACCGATCACATCATCTGCCTCTACACCCTCTTCAACAAAAAGCGGGATGCCCATGGCAGCGATAATTTTATGGATCGGCTCTACCTGCGAGCGCAGATCATCCGGCATCGGCGGGCGCTGCGCTTTGTACTCCGGAAATATCTCATCACGGAAGGTTTTACCCTTAGCATCAAAGATCACTGCAATCGGTGACTCTGGGTAGGCCTTCAATAGACTACGCATCATCGAAGTTACTAGGCGGATAGCGCCCGTGGGTCGGCCATCCTTGGTACGCATATCCGCCTGCTGCGAGGCAAAAAAGGCTCGATAGAGGTAGGAGGATCCATCAACGAGGACAATCGGTGCGCTAGTGCTATCGGTCATATGAAGATACTTGTTGTAGTGAGCTAAGATTTGACGCAACATCATAGACAAATAGGGAGTGGCCGACTACCGCCAAGTGCTGATTCAGCGCTCTGAGCGCGCCGGGCCAACCGATCGGTTTAAGGATAGTATGGCGGTTTACACAGTAGTGAGCCTGCAACAGGTCAACGACCTTTTGGCAGACTTCGAACTCGGCCAGGCAACAGCGCTACATGGCATCTCTGGTGGTATTGAGAACACCAACTACTTCGTTGATATCGAGCTGGCGAGCAAAACGACCCGCTATGTGCTCACTCTGTTTGAAGAGATATCACCCGACGAAGTTCCGTTCTTTGTTGAACTGGGGACCTGGTTGGCGGATCGCGATGTGCCCGTCTCCTATGCAATCGCAGACCGCAATGGCATCGGCCTGAAACAGCTGTGTGGCAAACCCGCAATTCTGCAGCCCTGCTACAGCGGCGACCATATCAAACGCAATGCTCTGACGCCTGATCACTGTGCTCAGATCGGGGCTATGCTGGCGCGCTACCACCAAGCTGGCAGCGAATTCTATATGAAACGCCAAGCTCACCGCGGTGTGTTTTGGTGGCGTCGAGAGTCGAGCCGCCTGGCGAGTCAGATCCCAGCTGACGATGCAGCACTGTTGAAGAGCGAAGTGGACGCTTTTGATCAGCTGCGCGAGACGGCCGACCTACCGATGGGCATTATTCACGGCGATCTGTTCCACGATAATGCGCTGTTTGATAATAATCAGCTCACTGCCGTGCTGGATATTTACAACGCCGCCACCGCCTATCTGCTGTTCGACCTCGCGATCGTTGCTAATGACTGGTGTATCAATGCGGATCTACAGATCGACCCTGCGAAGGAGCAAGCGCTGTTAGAGGGCTATGCATCGGTGCGCGCATTTACTGCAGCCGAACGGGAGGCCTGGGCGTTACTCACGCGCACTGCCGCGATGCGTTTCTGGCTGTCGCGCCTGGAACCTTGGGTGGAAGCTCAACAGGGTAAGGGCTCCGGCAAGACGCTACTCGACCCGAATGAGTACAAAGAGATCCTACTTCACCGTATTCAGACCCCCTCGCTTCTACCCTAATACAGCTGTTTTAGATTAGGCGAGTGCAAGCAGAGCCCGGCACAGCTTCTGCTCGTCATATCGATCAGTGCTGGCACCTGCCAGATCCATATCAAGTAGCTCAATACCCTGCTCTTTTAGCCAGCAAATAAGTTGGCTATCCACTTCAGGGTGTAGATTCGAGTCCGTCAGCAAGAGGTCAATCTTCGACGCCCTTTGAGGCTCTGTAATTGCACCCAACTGGCGCTGCAACACCTCGATTTGATCGCGTAAAGTCATGCCGTACAGCTCTGGGTCCAGCCCCAAGTTAGGTACAAAGACCTTAGGAGCGCGGCTACTAGCAATCGCACCAGCGACACCCTCCGGCAGTATGTTGGCAATCAGGCTCGAGAAGAAGCTGCCGGGTGGAAAAACCAGTAGATCGGCAGATTGAATCAGGTCACGCTCGGCAGGTCTCAGTAAGACTATCTGGCCCGGCGGATGCTCCAATGCTACCTCTGTGATGCGCTCACCCAGGGGTGGAGTCTCTTTACCCGTCATCAGATGCTGGCCAACGAGAGTGCGGCCAGACTCGGTCGTTACGCGAAGTTGGCCAACCTGTTGCGTAATGGGGCAGACAATACCCCGCATCTCAAGCAACTCAGCAAGAAGCAGGGTGATCGGCGTCAGGCTGCGCCCATCCTGCAAATAGCCACCTGTAAGCACCAGGTTGCCGAGACTAGCGCCGCGATAATCGAACTCCTCAGGCGCTTCTTGGAGGAAGCTCTCGAGGTAATGACAGATCAGCCCCTGCAACGGCTGCTGTAACGAGCTCGAGAGAGGGTCAGTGGCTTGGCTAATCTGCTCGAGGCGCAGGCGCAGTTGCTGCTGCCCAAGCTCCGTGGGTAGCCGATAGGTCATCAACCGGTAGAGTTCAGGGTGTCCGGCGCAGGTATCGTCGGCCAGTGCCATCATCCTAGAGCGAAGATCCCCGACAGCAGGCATATTGAACGCCGCGCGCAATGCGGCTGAACTGCCGCCCGAATCAAAAGGGGTAACAAGGTGAATTGAGTTGTGGGTGTGCCGCTTGAGTTCTGCAGCCAGACTATTCAGGGCGGTACCACCACTAAAAAAGAGCAGACGAGGTCCGACCTCGGGGGCGCTAGTAAGCTGCGCTCCGCTGTTCGCTCTCGGCTCTTCTTTTTCCACAAATCATCCTTGGGTGTACGTCCTTTCAGTAGACTCTAATCCTAGTCATTAGTTCCTGTAAATGCGTATACTGTACGCCCACACAGTTAAGCTTGGACGCACAGCCCCATGGATGTAACCCACATCATTGATGATCTAAACGATGCCCAGCGTGACGCAGTATCAGCAGATATCTCCAACCTGCTTGTCTTAGCAGGCGCGGGCTCCGGTAAAACTCGCGTCCTCGTGCACCGCATCGCTTGGCTAATCGAGGCTGAAGGGCTCTCTCCCTACTCTATTTTGGCAGTAACGTTTACAAACAAAGCGGCGCGTGAAATGCGAGGCCGCATAGAGTCACTGCTAAACGTCAATGTGCATGGAATGTGGGTGGGCACCTTCCACGGCTTGGCACATCGACTGCTGCGCGCGCACTGGCAAGATGCAGGGCTGCGTGAAAACTTCCAGATTATGGATAGCGATGATCAACTGCGCCTGATCAAGCGCATCGCTAAAGAGATGGCTCTGGATGAGCAGCGCTGGCCACCAAAACAGATGCAGTGGTACATCAATGCGCAGAAGGATGAGGGGCTGCGCGCTAAACATCTCCAACGGACTGGCGACCTCGTTCAGGATACGTTGATTAAGGTCTACGAGGCCTATGAGCAGGCCTGTGACCGCGGCGGTATGATCGACTTCGGCGAGCTACTGCTGCGTTGTCTTGAGCTGCTGCGCGATCGTTCACCTAATTTGCTGCAGCATTATCGTGAGCGCTTCCGTTATGTGCTGGTAGACGAATTTCAGGATACCAACTCGATACAGTACGCTTGGCTACGTCTGCTCTGTCAGGGCGAAGAGAAGCTGATGGCCGTCGGCGATGATGATCAGTCGATTTATGGCTGGCGCGGAGCTCGAATTGAGAATATTCAGAACCTACCAACACATTTCCCAGGGCTAAGAACTATCCGTCTGGAGCAAAACTACCGCTCGACTGGCACAATTCTGGACGCTGCCAACGCCGTGATCCGGAACAACCAAGGGCGCTTGGGTAAAGAGCTCTGGACACAGGGCAACGAAGGCGAGCCCCTGAGCCTCTACTCAGCGTTTAACGAGCAAGATGAAGCGCGCTTTATCGTAGATCAAATAAGCAAGTGGGTTGATGAGGGCAACCGCCGGGATGAGAGCGCCATTCTCTACCGCTCCAACGCCCAGTCGCGCGTCCTTGAAGAGATGCTGATACGTGCCGGCATACCCTACCGAATTTATGGTGGTCAGCGCTTCTATGATCGCCTCGAGATCAAGAACGCCCTTGCTTATCTGCGATTAATCTCAAGTCGCGATGACGACACTGCGATGGAGCGTGTTATCAATGTGCCGACGCGCGGTATTGGTACGCGCACACTCGAGTCTATCCGCGACTATGCGCGCAACGAGTCGGTCTCTATGTGGCGCGCTGCCAACGAGCTGGTTGAGCATCAAAAACTGCCGGGCCGCGCCAGCAACGCGCTGCAGGCCTTCCTCGACCTAATCAATCAGTTAGGAGAGGACACCGAGCATGCACAGCTGCACGAGCAGACTGAGCATGTTATTCGCTACTCAGGCCTGATCGCCCACCACGAAAAAGAGAAGGGTGAAAAAGCCCAGTCCCGTATTGAGAACTTGGAGGAGTTGGTTACGGCCGCTCGCCAATTCGAGCAGAACTGGGAGAATATGGAGGGCGAAGAGCAGACCAATGTGCTCTCGGCTTTCCTGGACCAAGCCGCTCTGGATGCTGGTGATGCACAGGCGGACCAGTACACCGATTCGGTACAGTTGATGACGCTACACTCCGCAAAAGGTTTGGAGTTCCCCCTAGTATTTTTGGCTGGCATGGAAGAGGGGCTCTTCCCACACAGCATGTCCGCTGAAGAGCCCGGCCGCCTCGAAGAGGAGCGCCGTCTCTGTTATGTCGGTCTGACGCGCGCGATGCAGAAGCTCTTCATCACATACGCTGAATGCCGCCAGTTGCATGGCCAGACTAACTACAACCGCCCGTCACGCTTTATCAATGAGATTCCTATCGAATTAGTTGAAGAGGTGCGGCTAAACGCTTCAGTTCGCCGCCCGCTGTCGGAACCCGCGCCCTCTGGTTTTGGCGACTACCGCAGCGGTAACGATGTGCCCGATACGCAACTAAGCTTGGGCCAACGCGTGCTCCATCCGAAGTTTGGTGAAGGGATGGTGATCAACTTTGAAGGTTCAGGCCCCAAAGCGCGCGTACAGGTTAACTTCGACTACGAAGGGGTAAAGTGGCTAGTGGTCGGATTTGCCAACCTGCAGCCCTGTTAAGCAGCAAGCCTGCAAGACTCTCTGCTAGCTAGTCCATCGACGCTCAGCGTGAGCGTCGAGCGCTGCGCTAAACTTCTCGGCACTCCAACCTGCCTCTAAGGCCTCAAGCATCAGCGCTTGCTGGTTCTTTGGCGCAAGCCCTCCAATTGGCGGGTCACGGTCGAGGTTAGTTGGGAAGGCGTAGCCCTCTGCCGTCGCCGCCACAGCATGCTGAATTTGCTCTGCATTCAGCGCCCCGGTCTGCTTTAACTCCAACAACTCGGGGTAAACCAGACGCGACATCGCCAAGCGATCCACCGTCTCCATCGCGCGGCCAAAAGCCGATGAGATCTGTAATAAGTTTGCCATACGCTTGATATCGGTACTGACGTTTGAACCCGCTGCATGCAGTAGCGCTGGGCTGAACAGCAGCAGATCGCCTTTCTCCAGCGGCAGTTGTACGCGGTTCTGCGCAAAAATCTCATGCGCTTCAGGCGTATTGGCCAGCAGATAACCATGACTAAACTTTTGTGAATGTGGCAGCAGCAGGGTTGGCCCGCTCTCGACCGGCATATCGACGTGAGCGACAGCCGACTGCAGGGTCAGGTGCGCTGACATACGATGCACAGATTCTGGATACTGAGTTGCCTGTTCCGGTGTCATAAAGCCGAGGTGGTAATCTCGATGAGGCACCTGGGCTTCGCCGCCCGGGTTCACCGAGTTCACCTGTGAAGTAATCTGATAAGCGGGCCCCATCCAGGCCTCACAGGCCCAGGCCAACATATCGTTGGCGTAGTAACGGGCGTATAAATTAGGCGCTAACAGCGCCAGCTTCTCTTGAGCATTCCAGACACGATCGTTAGCGCCAGGTTTGGCGAAGTGATCACCACGTGAAGTACCGCGTTCTCGTTCAATGATTTCGCGGAACGCCTCGCTCGCCTCATCTACAACATCGACCTCGAATGCCCCTTTAATAACCAATACACCTGGGCCATCTGCCCACACCCAGTGCCACTCGCTTTGGATATCTCGCAAACTAGAGGGATTCTCAGTGATTTTCTGGCGCAGTTGCTGGGCAGAGTAGATTGCCACCTGACAATCAATAGCCTGAGCAAAAGGCAGACCTTCCGGCGCGGTATGGCTTGCGATTAGCTCGCGCAACGGCTGCAGATCGATATTCTGATGGTCAAGGTAGTTATTGTAGTTCGACATAGCGGGCTCCATTAAGTTGCTCCTATATTGCGCTGCCTGAGGATCTGGAGGTAGCATAAAACACCTCAAAAACACCTCAAATAGATCAGGGCAGCAACGATGGCACACCGCTTTCTGATGAAACAGGTTGCACAGCAGGCGGGCGTTAGCCTCGCGACTGTCGACCGAGTCATGCACCGTCGTCCCGGAGTGCGCCAACAGACGCGAATACGCGTTGAACAAGCTCTATATGAACTTACTCAGCAGGAGCAGGTGCTCGGACTCAAAGGACGGCGCTTCATGTTTGATCTGGTGATGGAGACGCCCAGGCGCTTCAGCGATGCCGTGACAGCAGCGCTAGAGACGCAGCTAAACAGTCTGCAGCCTGCAGCGGTACGTGTGCGATACCACCTAGCAGAACACTGGCCAGCTGGAGAGCTGAGGCGCACTCTGGAGAAAATCGGTAACCGCGGCACTCAGGGTCTGCTACTCAAACTGCCGCACACACCTGAACTTGGCGCTACTGTTGGTAAGCTCGCCGCACAGGGTATTGCAGCAGTCACATTAGTTACAGACCTCGATGAAGACGCTCGCCTTGCCTATGTCGGCCTGGATAATGTCGCTGCAGGTTCAACTGCAGCCTATCTGACCGATCAGTGGATGGCTACCGACCGTCCGCTTCACACCCTGCTGTCATTGAGTAGCCTAGAATTTCATGGTGAGGAGCAGCGTGAACAGGGTTACCTTGAGGCGATCAAACAGCGTCGCCCTATGGCCAAGGTTAGCCAGATTGCGCAGGGCAGCGGCCTCTACACCCAGACCTTCAATGCAGTAACTGAACTGCTAAAGAATGAACCGGATATCAATTCGGTCTACTCGATTGGCGGTGCAAACCAGGCCATACTTGACGCCTTTGATAGCGCTGGACGATCACTCGACTGCTTCATTGCTCACGACCTTGATCGTGACAACCTGACACTACTGCGCCAACAACGCCTCAGCGCAGTACTGCATCACGATCTAAAGCTGGATATGCGCTACGCCTGCGAGCTACTTCTCTCTGCACATCGGATAACGCTACCTCAGGCCCTGCCAAGACCACAAAACCTGCAGATTATTACACCATACAATATCCCTGTCTGAACTGCTGTTTGCAGATAATTGAGGGCAAGCCAAAAATGTTTCAGTTAAATTAAAGAAAAATTACCGCTGTGTAACATTGCTGTAACAAAACTGTATTGTAATGGCGCGAATTAATTTCCGCGGTGCTCTAAGTGCCGCATCTTGAACCATCAACAAGAGGAGCTTCTCTTGGACATTAAACAGATGAACAAGCTTGAAAAAGCGACAGCTTCGGGCCGCTCAGAGGCGATGCGTATTGGTTACGCACTGCTCTTCATGGTTGGCATCATTCTCTACATCGGCACTCATATCGAGGGTATCGAAGGTGGATTTATTCTCGTTGTAGCGGCTGTTGTAGGTGGCTACATGGCGATGAACATCGGTGCCAATGACGTTGCCAACAACGTTGGGCCCGCTGTTGGCTCCAAGGCTCTTACGCTGACCGGCGCAATCCTTATTGCTGCGATCTTTGAAGCGGCTGGTGCACTTATAGCCGGCGGTGACGTTGTGAGCACAATCAAGAAGGGGATTATTAACCCGTCTGCGATTGGTGATGCTGACACTTTCATCTGGCTAATGCTGGCGGCGCTGCTTGCGGGTGCTCTGTGGCTTAACCTCGCGACCTACGTCGGTGCTCCAGTATCAACAACACACTCTATCGTGGGTGGTGTACTTGGGGCTGGTATCGCGGCAGGCGGCTGGGGCATTGCTAACTGGGATCAGATGGGTGCTATCGCAGCGAGCTGGGTTATTTCACCAGTCTTTGGTGGTCTTATTGCAGCCGGATTCCTCTACCTAATCAAGCGAACGATAACCTATAAAAAGGATATGCGTGTTGCAGCCAAGAAGATGGTTCCGGTTCTGATCTTCTTGATGGCTTGGGCATTCAGCACTTACCTTGCACTCAAAGGTGTTAAGAAACTGATCAAGCTTGACTTCGTATCGGCACTGGCTATCGGCTTTGCGATCGCTGTCGTTGTCTACTTCATTGTTAAAGGTCTGGTTGCTAAAGCGGCTGACCGCCTGGACAACGATAAATCTGGTGTCAATAAGCTGTTCACCATTCCGCTGATCTTCGCTGCGGCACTGCTAAGCTTTGCACACGGCGCAAACGACGTCGCGAACGCAGTCGGCCCTCTGGCCGCAATCAACGACTCAATCATCAACCACGGTGTCTCAACTAAAGCGAGCATTCCACTCTGGGTTATGATGGTCGGTGCGCTGGGTATCGCTCTGGGTCTGGCGCTCTTCGGTCCAAAACTGATCAAGACTGTCGGTTCTGAAATCACTGAACTTGACCAGACTCGCGCATTCTCAATTGCGATGGCTGCGGCAATTACTGTAATTATCGCATCGCAGCTGGGTCTGCCGGTATCTTCAACTCACATCGCAGTGGGTGGTGTATTCGGTGTGGGCTTCCTGCGTGAATACCTCAAATCGAGCCACGCTCGCATGATGGATGAGATCAAATCTCACCACCAGGGCGCGGATCAGGAGGAGGTAGAGCAGTTCTTGGCTGAATTCGAGAACGCAACAATCGAAGAGAAAGGCGCGATGCTTAAGCAGCTGAAGAAGAAAACTGCTTCTGCTGAACTGAGCAAGAAAGAGCGCAAGCAACTGAAGAAAGCCTACAAACAGGAGCTGGTTAAACGCTCTGCAGTCTACAAAATCGCTGCAGCGTGGATCATCACAGTACCTGCTTCAGGCACTCTGGCTGCAATCCTGTTCTTCGTAATCCGCGGTGTGATGGTTTAACACCACCGATCGCTTCAACAAAAAGGCCCCTATACGGGGCTTTTTTCGTTTCTGTAACTATCACGAAATTGTCATAAACGCGTCACGGCCCTGTAACAAAAAAAGCCTCTAATAGATCTCAGTAAGGTTGGACACCAAGGCCAACCCCAACTTCGAAACTCTGATTCGACAGTAAGGAGATCTAAATGATCCTTCGCCTAACCGCAGCAAAATTTACAGCAACGGCTACACTTGCCGCTCTACTCAGCACCCCGGCAATGGCACGTGACAACGTAAGTATTGCCGGCTCGTCAACTGTACTTCCCTTCGCTACCATTGTTGCAGAACGTCTGGGTCGAAACCCGGCCTTTAACACGCCGGTTGTTGAATCGGGTGGCTCTTCAGTTGGTAAGAAAGGCGTATGTGATGGTATCGGTACTGAGTTTATCGATATCGGTAACGCTTCGTCGCGCATGAAAACTGGCGAGCTTGAGTACTGTGACGCCAACGGTGTGAAACTCACCGAAGTTAAAGTGGGCTACGACGGTATCGTGCTGGCTAACTCGAAAGAGGCGCCGCAATTACAGATTTCTCGATCAGATCTGGGCAAAGCCCTGACAGCTAAAGTGGCCGTGAACGGTGAGTTGGTAGACAACCCCTACATGAACTGGAGCGACGTAAACCCAGCCCTGCCTAACATCGCGATCCGCGTCTACGGCCCGCCAACAACCTCAGGCACGCGCGCTTCGTTCGCTGAAATCATTAATGAGAAAGCCTTCTGTGGCAAAGATGCAGAGATGAAGGCGGCACTTGAAGCTGCAGATAAAAAAGCGAAAACCTGCCGTGCGATGCGCACAGACGGTGCTTACATTGAAGCGGGCGAGCAGGACAACCTGATTGTGCAGAAGCTACAAGAGGATAGCGAAACCTTTGGCATCTTCGGTTTCTCCTACCTGGATCAGAACTCCGACACGCTGCAGGGTGCTCAGCTGGATGGTGTCGAGCCAACGTTCGAAGCCATTGCTGACGGATCTTACAAAGCGTCTCGTGCACTCTACTCCTACATAAAACATCAACATATCGGCGTAGTGCCAGGTATCCAAGAGTATTTGAACGAGTGGACTAAACATTGGGGTGAGGATGGCATTTTGGCAGACGCCGGCATGATCCCACTACCAGACGCGGAACGTGAGGAGATGGCCGCACGCATACGCGATCTTCCAGTCCTGACGGCAGACGCATTGAAGTAACTCTTCGATCTGCCTTGAACCAATCCGGCCTGAGGTTCTCAGGTCGGATTTTCGAGCATTTGGGGTATACATGGCCTTTACGACACTGCTAATCGCTTTACTGACAATCGCTCTTGCGTTCCATGTGGTTGCTTCACAAAGAGTGACCAAAGCACGGAACAGAGGTGAACTGTTTCACTCTCTGCCAAACTACTACGGTCTTTGGGCCGCACTGCTTGGTTTTCTGCCCGCCGCGATTTTACTGGTGCTCTGGTCGCTTATCGAGATTCAGCTTTTTCAACACTGGGTTCGTGACTTCTATCCTGCCGAGATTCATACAGCTGGGGGCTCACAAGAGATCGTTGCCCTGGCTAAGGTAGAAAACCTAGTCGCGGGTGTACGATTTGGTGAACCCGAAGCTTGGGTGGTTGAGGCGAGCAACGCCTGGACGGCATGGGAGTCTAACTCCACTACTTTTAAAACCGTTGCCGTACTGACGCTCTCCCTTGGTGGAGGTCTATTTGCATACCGCAAAATCTCCAACCAGTTCCGAGCGCGTAATGCTGTAGAAGGGATTATGTCTTGGGCGCTGATTAGTGCTTCCACGATCGCAATTCTAACCACCATAGGTATTGTGCTCTCAGTGCTGTTTGAAACAATACGCTTTTTCCAATTAGTACCACCCACCGAGTTCATTTTCGGTACCGAGTGGAACCCACAATTTGAAGGCGCGGAACGTGCGGGCTCCGGAGGTGGTGAGGCTAAATACGGCATGCTACCGATGTTTACCGGTACTTTCCTAATCTCGTCCATTGCCCTCGTTGTTGCCGTACCTGTTGGCCTAGCAAGTGCGATCTACCTCGCGGAGTATGCCAGTCCCAAGATTCGTTCCACCGTTAAGCCCCTGCTAGAGATCCTGGCCGGTGTTCCAACCGTGGTGTACGGATTCTTTGCCGCACTCACAGTAGCACCTGCCATTAAAGGGATAGGCGAGTCACTGGGGCTAACCGTGGCCTCTGAGTCAGCACTGGCTGCAGGCCTGGTCATGGGTGTCATGATCATTCCTTTCGTCTCATCCCTGGCGGATGACGTCATCAACGCTGTGCCTCAAGCGCTGCGCGATGCCGCTTATGGTCTAGGTTCAACCAAGAGTGAAACCACGCGTCAGGTTGTACTGCCGGCGGCACTTCCGGGCATTGTTGCTGCGGTTATTCTGGCGGTGTCACGAGCCGTTGGTGAAACCATGATTGTGGTTATGGCAGCAGGACTTGCGGCTAACCTGTCGTTTAACCCACTGGACGCGGTAACGACCGTTACATCTCAGATCGTCACTATCCTTGTCGGCGACCAGGAGTTTGAGTCGGCTAAAACACTGTCCGCATTCGCCCTCTCAACCATGCTGATTATTCTGACACTAGGTCTCAACTTTTTCGCGTTGCAGATCGTTAAGAAGTATCGGGAGCAATATGACTGATCATCAATTTAAGGGGCTCTCTCCCCAAGAGGCAACTCTGCGGGTAGCGGCTTCGCTGAAGCAACGCCGCAAGCGTGAAAAGCGCTTCCGTTTGATGGGGCTCTCTGCTGTAGCCTTGGCACTCACCTTCCTCGCGGTTCTGTTTACCGGCATCCTAAGCAAAGGGTTACCGGGGATGTTTCAGTACTACGTGGAACTCGAAGTGGAACTTGATCGCGCCAGACTTGACCCTGCAGGCGATCTGTCAGCGGCGTCGCTCTATTCAGGGGATGCCGAAGCGCTAATCCTCGAAGCATCGCTGTCCTCAATTGGCGAAGAGGGTGGGCGTAAACTTAAAAAAGCGCTGCGTAAAATGGTCTCTTCCGGCGCCTCAATCCGTCTGATTGAGTACGTAACCGACAATCCAAAGCAGTTGGGCACAACGCAGCGTATAAAGTTTGCCGTTGATGATGATATTGACTCGTTTTTACGCGGTTTCATTAAGCGAGAGACGCCTGAGAAAGATCGCCGTATCGACGACTTAACAATTGAAGTTGTCGATAAATGGCAGCAAGCGGGATTGATCTCCTACGAAATCAGCGACTATCTGTTTTTTGGTTCCGCTTCGCGTGATGCTGAGATGGCCGGCATTAAAGGTGCACTCATCGGTTCTCTGCTGACCCTGGCAATCTGTATCAGTATCGCCTTTCCACTCGGGGTGGCGGCCGCTGTTTACCTAGAAGAGTTGGCGCCTAAAAACCGCTGGACCGAGATTATCGAGATCAATATCAACAATCTCGCTGCAGTACCCTCGGTGGTCTTCGGCATCATGGGCTTAGCAATCTTTATCGTCACCTTTGGCATGCCCCGCTCAGTCCCATTGGTTGGGGGGGTTGTGTTGGCTCTAATGACACTTCCCACCATCATTATTTCCTCCCGCGCTGCTATCAGAGCTGTTCCACCGAGTATTCGCGATGCAGCTTTAGGTATTGGGGCATCGAAGATGCAGGTGATTTTTCACCATGTCATTCCGCTAGCTTTGCCCGGCATGCTGACAGGGACAATTATTGGCATGGCACAGGCACTCGGAGAGACAGCCCCGCTACTTATGATTGGGATGGTCGCCTTTATTGTCGATATTCCTGCTGGATTTACCGATCCAGCAACGGTTCTGCCGGTGCAGATCTTTATGTGGGCAGACTTCGCAGAGCGCATGTTCATTCAGAAAACTAGTGCGGCAATTATCGTACTACTGGCATTCCTTATCACCATGAATGCAGCAGCCATCGCCCTGCGTAAGAAGCTTGAGCGACGTTGGTAAGAGGCGAGACGATGACAAGTTTAAAACAGATTAATAGCTCGACAGGTACAACCATGGAAACGATCGCAACAACAACGACAGGCAATGTGTATGTAGACAACCCTCGCATGACTGCTCGCAACGTGAATGTGCACTACGGCGATAAACACGCGATCAGAGACGTAACCATAGACATCGCTGAGCAAGAGGTCATCGCCTTTATCGGGCCATCGGGCTGCGGCAAATCGACCTTTCTTCGCACGCTAAATCGTATGAACGACACCATAGATATCTGTCGAGTCAGCGGTGAAATCACTCTGGACGGCGAAGATATCTACGCACCCTCCGTCGATGTTGTACCCCTGCGGGCTCGGGTCGGTATGGTATTTCAGAAGCCCAACCCCTTCCCTAAGTCCATCTACGACAATATCGCCTACGGCCCGCGCATTCATGGGCTGACGCGCAACAAAGCCGAGCTAGATGACGTAGTTGAATCTGCACTGCAACGCGCCGGGCTATGGAGTGAGGTGAAGGATAGATTAGATCAACCCGGGACTGGCCTATCTGGCGGCCAACAGCAACGCCTTTGTATCGCGCGCGCGATTGCTGTGAGTCCAGAGGTCATTCTGATGGACGAGCCCTGTTCGGCTCTGGACCCTATCGCTACAGCGCGGGTAGAAGAGCTGATTGAAGAGCTGAAACAGCAGTACACGATTGTTATCGTCACCCACTCTATGCAGCAGGCTGCACGTGTTTCAGATCGTACGGCCTACTTCCACCTCGGTGACCTGGTAGAAGTGGGGCGTACCGAACAGATCTTCACTAACCCATCGCATAAACTCACGCAGGACTACATTACGGGTCGCTTTGGTTGAAAGCTAAAGTCGAAACTCAAGCCGAGTAGTGAGGCCAAACTGTTCGCAATAAGCCTCTTCACGCTCGAGGTCAGCAACAAGGAGTGGATTCTCCTCCGCGATGCTGGCGTCGAGCCTGAGGGTCAGGTTCTCACCATCGAACTCCATCTGCGGCACCTCAGGCGTCTCAGGATTACGCGTCAGGTGCCATAGTACCGCCATGCGAAGTAGCAGTATTAACGTAACTGCATGACGCTTGGAGATCATGCCTAGATTGGTGACCAGGGAACGCTTCAGCTTCTTGCGGTGCATACGCACCATCAATGCCACCAGACGCTGTTGATCGAAGCTGAAGCCCGGTAAGTTGGAGTGTTCAAGGATATAGGCCGAGTGCTTCTGTAACCCACTGGAGTTAATGTTTAGACCGATCTCATGTGTCAGCGCGGCATACTGCAGGTAGCGCTTGGTGAACAGCGGCAGTCTGAGATCAGGCGCTACCTGACGCCAAAGTTTAAGTGCCGTATCGGCCACACGCTCGGCGTGAGCAACATCCACATGATAGCGCGCCATCAAAGAGCGAATTGCTCGTGTACGAGTATCAAGCTGATCACCTGAGGAGAGAAATTCGCTTATCAGCCCCTCCCGCAGTGCACCCGATGAAAACTTCGCCTGCTCGATCTGAAGACTCGAGAAAACCGCATCTAATATCGCTAAACCACCCGCAAAAAGCGTAGCGCGTTCTGGACTGATACCCTTCATCACCTTGGTGGAGAGCTCATTTTTAATGGTTAACTTGCGCAGGCTTTTAATACTATCAGCGGTTATCTCACCGGGCTCCAGACCCAAATTTTCACTCGCTGCAGCAATGGCCTGAGCGGTGCCTGAAGTACATCTGACCTGCTTCCAACCCAGAGCAACAAAGTGCGCAGAGAAGCGCTCGAGGTGCTGTTGGGCGTAGAGCTTCGCCCGTTTGTAGCGGCTCTTATCAACGCCATCGCGAAAAAAGGCTTGGGTGAAGCTTACGGACCCCATGGTGTGAGAGCGGCCCAACTCCATATTGCGCTCAGTCCCCAGCGCAACCTCGGTAGAGCCACCGCCTATATCGACGACAAGAGTATTTCCGGCCAGGTGCTCGCTGCTTGAAGCACCCAGATGCACCAGGCGCGCCTCCTCCTGACCACTAACGATCTCAATATCATAGGGGAAGACGTTGCGCGCCTCAGAGAGAAACTCGAAGCGGTTCTTAGCAATACGTAGCGTGTGGGTACCGACAACACGCACACCACAGTTCTCTATGGGCTTTAGCCGTTCAGCAAAGGTTTGCAGCACCTCGACACCGCGTTTGATACCCTCTTTCGAAAGATTATTCTTCGCATCTAGAGCCTCGGCTAAGCGCACCCGTTCTTTGTGCTTAAACAGTATCTGCACATCATCATGGAGCTTGCGCACCACCAGCATATGAAAGGAGTTGGAGCCTAGGTCAATTGCCGCAAAGTGTTGCGTTTCTGACTCGACGTTCTGATTCTCAGTCACGCGACTTCTCCAACTGCTTCAAGTACTCATAGATCGCGATCTGCGAACGGATCTTCTTGCGATTGCCACGCGTCACGTACTCGTTGCGCTGCTCCGGATCAAGGATGCGCGCCTTGCTGGTGTCGCGGACATGCAGGTCCATCTGATCTTTGATCACCTTGCGAATATTGCGGTCTAGAATAGGGCACCCCACCTCAATCCGATGATCAATATTGCGGGTCATCCAATCAGCAGAGGTAATGTACATCTTACGTTTACCGTTGGCATAAAAGAGTGCCACCCGCGAGTGCTCAAGATATCGATCCACAATACTGGTGATAGTGATATTCTCACTCAAACCCTTTACTCCGGGCTGTAAGCTACACATACCACGTACAATTAGGCGAATTTTCACCCCGGCCTGGCTAGCCTCGTAAAGCTTACCAGCAAGACCATCATCCACGAGGTTATTAACCTTCAAGAAGATCTCCGCACGATTGCCTTCACGCGCTGCGGCTATCTCCTCATCAATCAGTTCATAGATCGGTTCACGGCTAAAGTTTGGGCTCACTAACAGATGGTTGAACTTGAACTTTTTATACGGATTGATAATGAAATCGAAGACCTGTCCCAACTCGGCAGTGATCTCCGGGTGCTTGGTAAAGAGGCCAAAATCGGTATAAGTGCGCGCGGTCTTCTCGTTTAAGTTACCGGTGCTGATGTAACCGTAAGCGACCTGCTCCTCACCTTCCTGACGCAGCACGTGGATGATCTTTGCATGGCACTTGAGCGATGCCACGCCAAACTCCACAACAACACCGGCCTCGGTCAGTTCGCGCGCCCACTCAATATTAGCCTCTTCATCGAACCGAGCGCTAAGCTCGACGACGACAATAACCTTCTTACCGTTCTTCACGGCTTCAATCAGAGATTTAAGAATCTGACTGTTGTGCGCAACGCGATAGACTGTGACCTGTATCTGCTGCACCGCCGGATCAAAAGAGGCGGCGCGCACAAAGTCGGTCAGATAGCGGAATTTGTAATAGGGGTAATGCAGCAAGATATCGCCTTTAGATATCGCTTCAAACACGTTGGTGGCGCTATCAAACTGTTTACTGTTGAGCGCCGGTAGCTTTTCATTCTCTAGATAACGAGGACCAACATTTGGGAAACCGATAAAGTCCCTAAAGTTGCGGTAGCGACCACTGGCAGTGGTCTCTGAATCGGCTTCAAGTCCCAAATTCTCGCACATATAGTCAAACATATAATTCGGCATCATCTCATCGTAAACGAGGCGCACGGGACGGTTAGTGTCGCGTTGTTTGATACCCTGAGACATCTTCTCGAGCAGCGATAGTTCGACGTCACGCTCGAGGTCGTAATCGGCGTCACGAGTCACTTTAACCGAGTACATCTCGGCCGAGTCGAACTCCAAAAACCCGTCAAAAATATCTTCGATGCAGTAGCGAATGGCGTTATCTAGCACGATGATGGATTTACGGCGCTGACCCTTGATCCGGGGTAGCTCCACAAAACGATTTGTCTGTTCTGAGGGTATTGGCACAAGTGCGTACTGAGTTTTACTACCCTGACGCAGTGCACACATGAGGTAGGCGTCCTCATCGTTCATTACCGCAGCGAGCTTTGTGGTCTCAGTCAAGATAAGAGGCGTGATATGGTGCAGCACCTCATCACGGAAATATTTGCGCAACCAAGCGCCCTCTTTCTCGTTAAGCTGGTCATTGTTAACGAGAAAGATCTTACGTCGTGCCAAGCCCTTGATAACATCAATGTGAATATCGTTGAATCGGTCAGCTTGCTCCTGCACCTTCTCATTAACTCGGTGGACTAGCTCCTCGGCCGACATTCCACTCGGCACCAGAGCACCTGCACGCTCTAGCCTAAGCTTTCGATGAAGATCGGCGACACGGACACGGAAGAATTCATCTAAATTACTAGAATAGATACCAAGAAACCGCACCCGTTCGATGATCGGCACATGCTCGTCCGCCGCCTCTTGCAAGACGCGTTCATTAAATGAGAGCCAACTTAACTCTTTCTCGCTTAATTGCATCAAAGCTTCCCTAGGTGAAACCACTGCGTATACCCCAATCATAGGGGTTGTGCCGGTTTACGCCTAGCCTTCAGGCCCAGATTCTGACCAGACCATAGATCTAGATCGAATTTGTATTGTCATAAAACTCTAACAATTCAGTGAAACAATAGCGTCAAAGTGTTTCTGCCAGCTAATGACGAGGGCCAGAATGAGCGACAACAACCGAATTTACTCTCAACATATCTCCAAACAGTTTAACGACGAGTTGGAGCAGTTACGTAACGACTTCTCCAAAATGGGTGAGATGGTCGCAAGCCAGACACGCGACGCTGTTACAGCACTGCGTGAGCAAAACCAAGAGTTGGCGCAGGCAGTGATCGACCTCGATCGACAAACCAATGAATTCGAGCGTCGCATTGATCAAGACTGCACACAGATCATTGCACTTCGCCAGCCTGCAGCAATTGACCTACGGTTGATCATCTCAATCAGCCGAGCGGTTTCCGACCTCGAGCGAATTGGGGATGAAGCCTCGCGGGTGGCAAAACAGACGATTGATTTGATTGCGGCTGATAGCGGTACTAAAGGGATTTCTGAGATTCGGCATACCGGTGAGCTCGTTGTTGAGATGCTGAACCTTGCGCTAGAGGCCTTTAGCAACGGCGATACGGAGCTTGCCTACAAGGTGGTTAAGTTTGATCAGCATGTCGATCAGGAGTATCAGTCAGCCATGCGCTCTCTAATCACCTTTATGATGGAGGACTCACGCGCTATCACTAACGTGCTTAAAGCAATCTGGGTGCTGCGCTCGCTCGAGCGAATCGGCGACCACGCTTGCAATCTCGCAGAGCAGCTAATCTATCAAGTTAGCGGTACCGATGTGCGACATATGGATAACCAAGAGATTCGCGAGATCGTACGCGACTAAAATGGCTCTGTTGTTTTAAGTATGCTGCCACTTCATACTTAGCGAAACGCCCAACCTCAGAGCGCTTTCGTGATAACAGCAGATAAAATCCATGCCGCATGGCAACTCATGCGTGCGGACAAGCCAATTGGTACCTATCTCCTTCTGTGGCCAACCCTCTGGGCACTTTGGATCGCCGCAGGAGGGTTGCCAGCCTGGCAGTTAATCATCATCTTTAGCGCTGGGGTATGGGTTACTCGCTCAGCCGGGTGCGTTATCAATGATTTTGCTGACCGTAAAGTGGATGGTCATGTAAAACGCACCGCATCGCGTCCCCTGCCCACAGGTCGAATAAGTAGCAAAGAAGCAATAGTACTCTTTGTCGGTTTGATGCTGCTGGCCTTTGTTCTAGTACTGTTTACCAATAAAGAGACCATCCTTCTCTCGCCTGTGGCACTGCTCTTGGCTTTCAGCTACCCCTTTATGAAGCGCTACACCCACTTCCCGCAAGTGGTCCTGGGTATGGCATTCGGCTGGGGTATTCCGATGGCATTTACCGCCACTCTGGGTGAAGTAACCTCGGTGGGTTGGCTGATTTACCTTGCCAAGATTCTATGGACAGTCGCCTATGACACCCAGTATGCAATGGTCGATCGCGACGATGATCTTAAGATCGGCATCAAGTCGACGGCGGTCTTTTTTGGTCAGTACGATAAGATTGCTATCGCAACCCTGCACGCCCTCTCCATCGCAATTTTGATCTGGGTAGGAGTCATCGAGCAGCTAGGTACCGTATTTTATTTGGGGCTCGCAGGCGCAGTCACCCTATTCGCTTATCAGCAGTGGTTGATACGCGATCGACAGCGCGAAGGCTGCTTTAAAGCTTTCCTGAACAACCACGTCGCCGAACTGCTCGTGCTTCTGGGGATTATTGCCGCCTACTGGTAAGCTCAATTGTCATCTGTTTGTAACAAAAGCATCATTAAATGGAGCGATCACAAATTAGCAGAGAAAGAGCATGAGCAGAGCACGACGTATCTTAATCGTTGATGATGAAGCCGCTATCCGCGAAATGATTGCTATGGCGCTAGAGCTAGCCGGTTACGACACGCTAGAAGCAAACGACGCAAAGAGCGCCCACGCCATGATTATTGATGAGAAACCTGACATGATGCTGTTGGACTGGATGATGCCTGGTACTAGTGGCATTGAGTTAGCGCGACGTCTGCGCAGCGATCCAGCGACCAAGGATCTGCCGATTATTATGCTTACCGCCAAAGCGGACGAGGATAACAAAGTGCAAGGTTTAGAGGCAGGCATCGACGACTACATCACTAAGCCCTTCTCACCCAAAGAGCTGATCGCTCGCCTCAAGGCCGTGCTACGCCGCGCCTTGCCGGACGCTGATGAAGACGCGATCTCTATTGGTGGCATCATCTTAGACCCAGTTTCTCACCGAGTCAGTGATGCTGCCGGACAATCACTTAACCTAGGCCCCACTGAATTCAAACTTCTGCACTTCTTTATGACCCATCAAGATCGGGCATACTCGCGCGGCCAGTTACTCGATATGGTCTGGGGTGGTAATGTCTACGTTGAAGAACGTACAGTCGACGTGCACATTCGCCGACTGAGAAAAGCATTGGGCACAGACCTTGAGAACCTTATCCAAACGGTGCGTGGTACCGGTTATAGGTTCTCCACCAAACTCTAGGAGTCTCAATTGATAGGATCGATCGCGCGCCAACTGCTGATTCTGGCGGTTTTTACTGGCCTGCCTGCACTGCTCGCCTACAGCATCGATCTCAATTCAATCTACGGGGCGCTAATCGGCCTAATACTTTGGGCGCTGCTGACAGTTTTCTGGATTGCAGAACTTCAACGCTGGACCGCCAGCCAGCTGACGCTGCCGAAGCCAAAACTACCACTTGAGATGGAGCGAGTGGTAGAGACCCTGGTGAGGTACCGGGATCAAACCGATGCCGAATATGATGAGGTTCATGAGGATATGAACCAGTTCGAAGCGGCAACGCAGGCCATGAGTGATGCCGTGATAATCATTGATCGCAAGAACCGGATCGAATGGTGGAATCCCTCTGCTCAAACCATCTTTGGCCTCAAGCCCGATCCGCGCATGCTCAGCCCGGAAGAGCTGATTAATGAACCCGAATTCGTCGAGTTCTATCAGAACCCCAAGGCGGAACGGTCGCTGAAACTGGAATCTCCCAATGGCCAACGGACGCTTGAGTACCGCATTCATCGCTTCGGCGAAAAAAATCGGGAACGTGTTTTGATCGCTCGCGATGTGACTGAAAACGAGCGCTTCGAGCAGATGCGCCAGACCTTTTTAGCCAACGCCTCCCACGAGCTACGAACGCCAATTACAGTGATTCACGGCTTCTTAGAGACGCTGCGCGAGCAAGAGCTACCGGCCCCAATCGCACGGGCTATCGGCACCATGCAGTCACAGAGCAATAGGATGGTTGCACTGATTGCTGATCTCTTGACGTTATCGCGCCTAGAGACGAGTGCAGAGAACCGCAGCCGACAGCCGATCCAAGTTCGCGACATGCTCACCAATATTGCCAACGAAGCACGCGATGTCTCTGGTGACCAGCAACACGCGATAAGCCTAGAGATGGTGGAGGGTTTGGATATCTTAGGTAATGAAGCTGAGATTCGAAGTGCACTGTCCAACCTGGTCTTCAATGCCGTGCGCTATACGCCGGCACAGGGAACAATAGCGATCAAGCTTGAAGCGATGGAGCGAGGAGCACTGTTCAGCGTCACAGACAACGGCGAAGGGATCGCTGCAGAGCATATTCCTCGCATAACTGAGCGTTTTTATCGCGTTGATGAGGGGCGCTCTCGTGACAGCGGTGGCACCGGGCTGGGCTTAGCAATCGTTAAGCATGTACTGGTTCGTCACAATGCCACACTAGGCGTATCCAGCAAGCTTGGCGAGGGCAGCCGCTTCAGTATAACCTTCCCTGCACATCGAGTTACACGCGACTAGCGCTTGTACTGCTCTACCCAGAAGATCGTTGCACCAATTACCGCTGTCGGCATTAAAATCAAATTAAGCCCCGGCACCAGCATACCCAACTGCACCAACGAACCAAAACCCAACGCAGACCAGCGTCGCTCGGCGAGCAGCTGCTTCATCTGTTTGAAACTTACGCGGTTGTTATCCATCGGGTAGTCACAGTACTGGATCGCCATCATCCAAGCCGCAAAGACGAACCAGACAAAGGGCATCACCAGGTTCAGCACCGGGATAAAACTTAAAATGAACAGCATCAGCAGGCGCGGCAGGTAGTAGGCGAGCTTAGAGAGCTCACGGCCTAAAGCCTGAGGAATCATCTTTACGACGGATTGCCAGCTGTCTAAATTGGAGTTCACCTGCCCGCGCAGATCCTGCTCCACTTTTTCGGCCAGAATCCCGTTAAACGGCGCTGCGATAAAGTTAGCGACCACCGAAAAGCCGTAATAGACCCCGATCACGACAAGCACCGCTAGTAGCGGCCAAAGTAGGTACTCAAGGAAACTCAGCCACTCCCAATCAGGCAGCCAGAGGTCGATCAGATACTGCACCCAACCAGAGAAGTTACTCATCAGCAGATAGATCGCACCGCCAAAAAGGAACAGATTGATCAGCAACGGAATCAGCACAAACGCACGGATACCGGGCTTGGGTAGGTAGCTAAGGCCACGCACCAGGTAGAGCGATCCTGCTATAGGGTTATTACCACTCATGATGCAAAGAAGTTCAGGTAGATACGAATTACAACAGCAAGAATCATTAACGCAAGTCCGGCACGGTTCACTTTAAACTCCAGCGCGCTGAACTGAATCATCGGCTGCCAGAAGCGCAGAATAGCGTTCCAGTCACCAGTGCGGTTGCCGTAGATAAACAGGGATGCAATGTAGACGATCAGGCCACCCCAAAAGAAAAAAGGCTCTACGGTGAATAAGATCTGATTCATCAGTTAACCTCAGTTTCTATAGATGTATCGATATTGCTACAGAGCGCCTGCTGCTGGCGCTTTAGCAGTCGACAGCCATCGCTCTTGTTATTGATATCCCAACAACCATAGCGTGCCCAGGACTTCTCATCCTCGGTGATCTTGGTTTGATAGGCGGGTACACCCTCACAGAAGTTGGGAGTTTCGGCACTGGTCTCAAAGCAGCCGCGAAGGAAGTTACCTGAGTCGACCATGCAGATCGGTGAGCGGCAATCCTCAACGCTTGTGAGCGCCTGATCAAAACAGCCCTGCTGAGTAGACTGTTGACCGAAAGCTTGCCCCTGCTGTCTAAATTCAGCAGCTGCATTCTGGCGCTCATCATTGAATTCGGCCAGCCACTCATCGCTGTAGAACTTAACCCAGATGTAACCAGCAACGCCGACTAACACGAGCGCCAGCAGTATCACCTTCTTCACTTAACGTGACTCCGCAGCTTTAGGACGGTAGAGGCCAATCAAGGTCATAAACAGGCCAACGACGACCAGTAACATGCCGCCATTAACCAGTAGGGGATTACGCTGCATAAACGAAACGAAGGGGTATTTGCCGGACTCTTCACAGATTTCAGCGGCCCAGTGCCAAACACCGCCACCTTGAATACAGGCTTCGACCTGATTCTGTTCGACCATGTAACCAGCCATCAGAGCGATAGCGGGCAAGATTAGCAGTGCAAGACCTAGCTTAAGCATCAATCCTCGTCGCTAATTCCGATATTGGATACACCTTGGTTCTGCGCAAGCTCACGCACAGTCTCAACCACGGCGGGTTTGAAGCTAGTACCCGACAGACGTTCCAGAAGTTCCTCTTGGAAGGCATCCTCGTCTAGCATCAGATCGTGCATATTGATCAGGCGCACTAGCTCCTCATCAGACATTTGATCATCGGCCTCAGCGAACTCGACATAGGCGCCGATGGTGTCGTACGAGAGGTTAGAGACCGCAACTGCCTCATCACTCTCCTGCTCTAGCTTCAAAATCAGCGTGGAGAAGAGCGCCATCATGGCATCGCGAGCTGGGATAGCACCGAACATGTCGTACTCATCGAGGTCGACGATATTATCCTCAACATGGTTGAGCTGCACTTCGTAGTTCACTTTGGTGCCACGTTGCATCTGCTCTTCCCAGATGGAGCTGAGCAAATTACGCATCTTCTCCAGATCGCCAAAGTTCATCAGGCGGGAGAAGAGTGCAAAGTTAAGGAACATGCGCTCAGATAGCGCGGTCGCGAAGAGCATCTGCTGCCAAGGTTCGAGTGCGCGTATCTGCTGTTCAAAGCGGTTTTCTGAGATCATGTTCTACTCCCTATTTAGTTGAGCCTATCACAGGCGAACTTCAATGCCGCGCTCACGCATGTAAGCTTTGGCTTCTGGAACACTGTACTCGTTAAAGTGGAAGATACTAGCGGCCAAAACAGCGTCCGCCTTACCTTCTATACAGCCATCCACAAGGTGGTCTAGGTTACCGACACCACCTGAGGCTATCACTGGAATGTTAACCGCTTCTGACACGCCACGCGTTAGACCCAGATCGTAACCGTTTTTAACGCCATCCTGGTCCATTGAGGTCAGCAGGATCTCACCAGCGCCCAGCTCTTCCATCTTCTGCGCCCACTCGATTGCGTCGAGCCCGGTCGGCTTGCGGCCACCGTGGGTAAAGATCTCCCAGCGACCCTCTTCATCAGGAGCAGATACCTTCTTGGCATCGATCGCCACGACAATACACTGACTACCGAAGCGCTCGGCCGCCTCTTGCACAAACTCGGGGTTAAATACCGCCGCCGTGTTGATAGAGACCTTATCAGCGCCAGCATTCAGAAGCGTACGAATATCATCACAGGTGCGCACTCCACCACCGACGGTGAGAGGGATGAATACCTGCGAAGCCATGCGTTCAACGGTGTGAACCATGGTGTCGCGGCCTTCATGGCTAGCGGTAATATCAAGGAAGGTGATCTCATCGGCGCCCTGCTCATCGTAACGGCGGGCCACCTCAACCGGGTCGCCAGCATCACGGATGTCAAGGAACTTCACGCCCTTCACAACGCGACCATTTTCAACATCCAGACAGGGGATAATACGCTTAGCCAGTGCCATCTTTGGAGTCCTGCTTAGTTGCCAGTCAGCTGATCGCTCAGCGCCTGTGCTTCGGCAACATCGAGGGTGCCTTCATAGATCGCACGGCCAGTAATGGCGCCAAAGATACCTTTGCCAGCCACTTGTGCCAGTGCGCGGATATCATCGATATTAGTCACACCGCCCGACGCAATAACTGGAATGCCACCCTGCTGGGCCAGATCTACGGTCGCCTCAACATTGACACCCTGCATCATGCCGTCACGGGCGATATCGGTGTAAACGATTGATGAGACACCGTCATCGCGGAAACGCTTCGCCAGATCAACAGCCATCACGTCGGTCACTTCAGCCCAACCATCAATGGCGACGCGACCATCTTGCGCATCCAGACCGACGATAATGTGGCCCGGGAAGGCTTTACACATCTCAGTCACAAACTCAGGCTCTTTTACCGCTTTAGTACCGATAATCACTTGGCTTACGCCCGCTGCGAGGTAAGCTTCGATGATCTCGGAAGAGCGGATGCCGCCACCGATCTGAATTGGCAGATCAGGGTAGGCTTTAGCGATCTCTTGGACGATCTCACCATTGACCGGCTTGCCGGCGAAGGCGCCATTGAGGTCCACGAGGTGCAGACGACGACAGCCCGCATCGACCCATTTAGCCGCCATATCAACAGGGTTATCAGAGAAGACGGTTGAGTCGTCCATACGGCCCTGACGTAGGCGTACACACTTGCCATCTTTTAGATCGATCGCGGGGATAATCAGCATTGAACTAGCTTCCTAACGCTTGAACGGGGCTTACTGCTGGCCGTTCCAATTTACAAAATTCTGTAGCAGTTTAAGGCCTGCTTTGGAGCTCTTTTCAGGGTGGAACTGCACAGCAAAGACGTTCTCTTTGGCCAGCGCCACATCGAAAGGCACGCCGTACTCACATGTACCCGCAACCAACGCCTTGTCGGCAAGATGTACGTGGTAGCTGTGGACAAAGTAGAAGCGTGTATCTTGCTCGATACCCTGCCAGAGTGGGTGGTCCAGCGTCTGCTTAACTTGGTTCCAGCCCATGTGCGGCACTTTGAGCTTTTCGCCCTGAGCATCTTTGAGGCTCTTGCCGAAGAAGTTTACTCGACCACCGAACTCGCCCAAGCAATCAACGCCACCGTTCTCTTCCGAAAAGTCGGTTAACGCCTGGTAGCCCACGCAGATACCGAGAAATGGTTTACCTGATTGGATCGCCTCTTTGACCTCTGCGTCTACACCTAGACGGCGCATCTCAGCGATACAGTCACGAATCGCGCCGACACCCGGTAGCAGCACGCGATCTGCATCGCGTACTACCTGCGGGTCTGCGGTGAGGACCACTTCGGTGTTTTCAGAGACCAGCTCCAGTGCTTTGGCAACCGAGTGCAGGTTGCCCATACCGTAATCGATTACAGCAATTCGATTCATGCTTAAAGGCAGCCCTTAGTTGAAGGCATCATGCCCTCTGCACGTGGATCGAACTCCAGCGCCATACGCAGCGCACGGCCAAAGGCTTTGAAGATGGTTTCGGCCTGGTGGTGCGTGTTTTTGCCCTTGAGGTTATCGATATGCAGCGTCACACCGGCGTGGTTTACAAAACCGTGGAAGAACTCGCTGAACAGATCCACATCAAAACCACCCACAGAACCGCGCACGAACTCTACATCCATGGCAAGGCCTGGACGGCCAGAGAAGTCGATAACAACACGAGACAGCGCTTCATCAAGAGGCACATAAGCGTGACCGTAACGACGAATTCCCTTCTTGTCGCCCACTGCCTGTTTGAACGCCATACCCAGAGTGATACCGATATCTTCCACAGTGTGGTGATCATCGATGTGCAGGTCGCCCTTTGCGTTGACGTTCAGATCGATCAGGCCGTGACGGGAGATCTGATCCATCATGTGGTCAAGGAAAGGGACGCCAGTTTCAGCGTTAAACTGACCTGTACCGTCGAGGTTGATCTCGACACTAATCTGAGTCTCGAGGGTATCTCGAGAGACCTTGGCTACACGTTCAGCCATGCTCTGCTCCATAGAAGTTGCGCGAAGGCCGCAATTATAGCGGCTTTGGTGTGTAAAACCCACCATGTAGGAGGGTTGTGAGCAAAGCGAACGACGCGACCTAATTTCCGAAAGCCGACGAGCCCAACGGCTGTCTGTGGTCTACACTGGGGTGAGATTACAAATATGAAGAAAGGATGCTCTGCTATGCGGATTTTGCTCAAGCTTATTGGCTGGTTGGTGTTTCTTGTCGTCGGTGTGACGGCGGCGCTGGCGGCCTATCTGATGTTCTTCTTTAACCCCAATGATTACCGCGCTCAGATTGAGGAGCGGGCACTGCTGGATGGCGGGGTTGAGTTGAAGATCAATGGGGATATTGGTTGGTCGTTTTACCCCTGGCTTGGGCTGGAGTTGAAGCAGCTCAGCGTTAACTATCCGGGGCAACCACAGTTGGCTACCTTGGCGAGTGCCGGAGCAGCGTTAAATATTCCCGCGCTGCTCGGCGGTGCGGTCCAGCTCGATAGCATTCTGGTGGACGGCCTGGAGCTGAATCTGGTGCGTGATGCCAAGGGCAATGAGAACTGGGTTACCACTACACAAACTGGCGTTGAGATTGAGTCCAAGGATGGAGATAGTGGACGGGGTGAGCATGGCGGTGACCTGCGGCTGGCGATCAATAGCATTAGCCTGAGCAACGCCAAAGTGAGCTTCGAAGATCAAATTTGGGCACGTAAAATCGAACTGGCAGACCTCAACCTGAGCGCCAATGCAGTCTCTCTTGATCAAGCATTTCCAATCAATTTCACCGGGTCGCTAACCCAGACTGATGCCGGTGAGTTGACCACCCAGATGGGTATGGAGCTGAGCACTGAGCTGAGTCTGAATGTGCAGCAAGGAGTCATCGAGCTTCGAAATCTGGTCTCTAAGCTCTCGCTCGAACAAGCAGGTTTGGCGCAGCCCCTAGTGGTTGATCTGAGCTCGGATCTACGTCTGAATCAGACGGAGCAGCGCATCAATCTAGATAACCTGAAACTCAGCTTGGCAGATCTAGATATCAGCGGGAAGTTAGCACTTACAGACTTCACAACACAGGCATTACAAGGCGATATTAATGTCGCGCAGTTCGACCCTCGAGCTGTGGCAGCGCGCTTTGGCGCTGAACTGCCAGCCCTCGGAGAGGGCGCTCTGAGTAGCGCAGCGGCCAAATTCAAACTAGGCGGTAGTGCCAGCAACGTACAGTTACAAGATTTAGCACTGACCGTCGATAAGACTCAGATTACAGGCCTGCTGGCCATGAACCTTGAGAGCGGTGCGTTAGCGGCAAACCTTAACCTTGATCAGATCAATTTGGATACCTACATGGCGCCAGCTACTGAAGCTGCAGGCGTTGGAGAGACCACGCCCGCAGAGAAGGGCTGGTCGAAGGAGCCACTGTTTGATGCTGAACCACTCAAGGCCATCAATGCCGACCTCAAACTGGCCATCGGCAAAGCGACCTATCAGGGCAACAGCATCGATAACCTCAATCTAGATTTGAGTGCGAAAGCGGGCGATATTCGCCTGAAACAACTGACGGCCGAGGCCTTTGGTGGTGCTGCCGATATCAGTGGTGCACTAGATGCGCGTGCCACGTCGGCTAAGATAGCGATCAAGCCCAAGTTTACCGGCATCAAAGTAGAGCAACTGATGGCGCTAGCGATGGAGGAGACACCAGTAAAAGCTAACGCCAATCTCAATGCGGCGTTGACCACTCAGGGTAATTCACTGCACTCAATCATCAATAGTCTCAATGGCGATCTGAATCTCTCTGCCGATGAGGGGATCATCCAAGGCATCGACATGGCGCAGGAGCTGTGTCAAAAGATCGAAAACATCACATCGCTAGGCTTCAATCCTGATCAGGTTGATCGCACTACGCCAATAGCGGATCTGAAGTCGGGCTACACCATCAAAAATGGCGTAGTCACGAACCCCAGCACCACAGCAGGCCTCGATGCAGCCCTGTTGGATGCCAAAGGTACCATCGATCTGCCACAGCAGGCTTTTGACTACAACTTGGGACTGTCGCTTACCGATGATCTGTTTCAGCAGAGTTGTGGTATCAACCCAGCACTGAAAGGTGTGCGTATCCCTGTGAACTGCAAGGGTAATTTTGATACCGACCCTGTTAAACTCTGTGCCCTCGACACGAGCTTTGTCGGCGACGTGATCAAGAAGGCGCTCGGCGCTAAAGCACAGGCCGAGATCGACAAGAAAAAAGCTGAGCTCGAACAGCAAGCCAAAGAGAAACTGCAAGAGAACTTGCAGGACAGCGTTGGCGATAAACTCAAAGGTGAAGCGGGTTCACTGCTGAAGGGGCTGTTCGGCAACTAAGAGCTCGGAAACTAGGAGTCTGCCTCCCCGAATGAGTGGATTTGATTTTAGCGCGGCCGTGCTGAGCTGGTTTGATCAGCACGGCCGCAAGCACCTCCCTTGGCAACAGGAGAAGAGTGCGTATAACACCTGGATCTCGGAGATCATGCTGCAACAGACGCAGGTGGCTACCGTCATTCCCTATTATCAGCGCTTTATGGAGCGTTTCCCAACGGTTTCCGATCTAGCTCAAGCGCCGATTGATGAGGTGCTGCATCTGTGGACTGGCCTTGGCTACTATGCTCGCGCTCGCAATTTACACAAGGCAGCACAATACGTGGCTACGGACTTTGGCGGGATATTTCCTACCGACCCCGAGCAGCTCGAGACGCTTCCAGGCATCGGTCGCTCCACCGCCGGTGCAATCGCCTCAATTGCTGGTGGGCGCCGCGCCGCTATTCTGGACGGCAACGTAAAACGGGTACTAGCGCGCTTTGCAGGTGTTGAGGGCTGGGCCGGTACAACTAGTGTGCAGAAGGAGCTTTGGAAGCTCGCCGAAGCGCTAACACCAACCGAAAGGGTTGGCGACTATACCCAGGCGATGATGGACTTGGGTGCAACGCTCTGTACCCGCAGCAAACCTGAGTGCGATCGATGTCCATTAGCACAGCATTGCAAGGCACTCAGTCAAAATCGGGTAACCGAGCTGCCGCACCCTCGCCCTAAGAAAGTTCTGCCCGAGAAACAGACTTTAGTGCTGATTGTGCGCCGTGGCTCTGAGGTGCTGCTGCAGCAGAGGCCACCCACGGGAATCTGGGGCGGACTCTACAGCTTCCCGGAGACACCGGATCTGCGCGACCTACCCCAAGGCTGGCAGCTCAATATCGATCGGGTGAAACCGCTCGCCCCTTTACGCCACACGTTTTCGCACTACCACCTCGACATTACACCGATGTTAGTCGATGCATCCGATCTCGATTTTGCTGCGTTAATGGAAGAGCGGGCTTCGCTTTGGTATAACAGCGACCAACCCACAGAGATCGGCCTGGCAGCCCCGGTAAAAAAGTTGCTGGCCAACCTGAATAAGCTCGACACTGGAGACTAAGATGAGCCGTACCGTTTTTTGTAAGAAGTTCAAAGAGGAACTCGAAGGCCTCGAGCGCGCACCCTACCCCGGCCCAATCGGGCAGGACATCTTCGACAACGTTTCGAAGAAGGCGTGGCAGGAGTGGACTGATCACCAAACCATGCTGATCAACGAGAAACACCTAAGCCTAATGGACCCGGCTAGCCGTAAATTCCTGCAGGAAGAGATGCAGAAATTCCTTTCCGGCGAAGAGTACGCGCAGGCCGAAGGATACGTTCCACCGAGCAAATAAGAGAATTCCCCTCTTAGCTGTTGACAGCCCAATCCAATCTCGGTTTAATACGCGCCTCCTGAGTTGCCTCGATAGCTCAGTTGGTAGAGCAGAGGATTGAAAATCCTCGTGTCGGTGGTTCGATTCCGCCTCGAGGCACCAAACAAAACAGCCGCGCGTTTATGTGCGGCTTTTTTGTTTGGATTCCTTGCGGTTGGATGAGAATCACAATCGGTTCGACCAACTCCGACGAGTAGGAGGAGTTGGCGACGAGCAAGCAAAGCTTGCGAAGCCCGAAGGGTCAAAATACCCAAAAGGTATTTTGATCATTCCGCCTCGAGGCACCATTAAAAAAGCCGCGCTACTTAGTGCGGCTTTTTTAATGGTTTTTCGGGGCCGGATGAGAAGCACGACCCGGTGGTTCGACAAAATTTCCAAGAGCAATTTTGGACGCCCGAAGGGCGGGCCCAACGGGCCGAGGGCCAGGATGGCCCGAGCATTCCGCTCGCACATCCCTGTGCTCGCCCCTTACGGGTGACGCTGCGCGTCAGGGCAAAACGGCTGTCCTGCCGTTTTGTCCGCTCGAAATCCCTGATGCTTCAAAAATCACCTGCTACGCACGCACCTACTTCATAAATTTCTCAAAACGCGGCGCTTCCAACCCAGCCTCATACCAGCTACCCCTTTCAGGCCAAAAAATATTCGCCATCGGTGTCATTGACGGCTGACCGTCCAAAGAACCTGCCGGTACAACCCACATACCACTTGCGCGTGAGGTGTACGGAACGCCTGAACCACACTCGCTGCAAAACGCTTTGCTCAGCGAGCGCCCGGGCAGATCGAATCGCTTGATAAGATTCTCGCCGGTCAACCACTCTAAATTATTCGGCACAGCAAAGAGGTTGGATGCATGAGCGGACCCTGTGGCTTTCTGGCACTGGGTGCAATGGCACATAAAGAAGCGTTTGAACTCGTTTTTAACGCGGTACTGAACCGCACCGCAGAGGCATGAACCATTGAGTGTGGACATTAGTAGCGCTCCTCTACATCTTCTTAGTCGTTTCAACGCCGACCCGATTAAACAACCAACTCCGTATCTTGCTGCGCACCAGATAGACCACCATAAACACTGCAGCAGCGCCTAGCATATCGCCAGCCAGAAAACGCAACCAAATTTGAGACTCAGGTGTGACGCCATTCAGAAGGCTTGCGAAATAGGAGTTCAATAATGAGCTGATCAACGCAATTACCAACACTTTACGCCCTAATAGCAACGTATTCCTACCAGCTAGCACATCCGAGCCATCTTCAAAGCCGCCGCGCTCTAGGTAACTAATCAAAAAAACGGGAATATAGACACCCAAGACTGCGATGGCACCAAAACTGAACGCGAACTCAAAGTCATAGGTGTACATGTAGATGCCGATCGTCTGCCCCACCAAAATAGGAAAGACGGCAAGATGGCCATAAAGAGTGGCCACAATCACTTTTACACCGTGAGGGATAAACATCAAACTGGCAATTTGAACCACAGCGGGCTCGAATAATCGGCTCTCAATTGGGAAAATGACGTAGTTCTGAATCAGAAATGAGCACAGATAGAGTATGAAAATACCAAAGCTCAGTTTGATATCGTCCGGACGCATCGGCGTAACTCTTGGGTTCCGCATTTTTCGTGTGCTCTTTGCAACTGAATGAGCCGTTGTGGCTCTTTCCACCCCTATGAGTATACACCTTAATTCGCCATGCCCTAGTTGTTCTCGCTAGCTGTACTTGTGGACCTCTACATCTCGCCTATATTTAAGAAGTCAGACCAACAAGGCCGCTACAGATCGGCCGATCGATCTGTAGTAGAGGAGAACCTAATGCGCGCGATCAAACTTCCACTCACGCTAGTGGCCACCAGTCTATTTCTCGGGGGCTGCTCAGTCTATTCGACTGCCGTGAATTCACTAGGGCCTGAAGATCCCGTGTCGGATCTACGCGAGCCGGCTGGTGAGTATGTGTTGTCAGAGGAGCCGCCTGTGTTCTGTCCTGCACCAGATCCAATGAAACCCCCTGCGCCGATAATTCGCACAGTCTACTTCAACAATGACACCACCGATCTAACCGATGAATCAAAGGCCAAGATTGACGCGATATACAGCGATATCCTGACATATCCCGCTGCCGAAATACTGGTTGTAGGGCATACCGATACCCAAGCTTCTGCGGCATACAATATTGCACTATCCGAGCGCCGCGCCGAATTAATTCGCCAGAGCCTAATTGAAATCGGAATCGATCCAGCAATTATCACCACAGAGGGTCGCGGTGAAACCGATCTGCTGGTACCCACCGCAGATAACGTAAGTGAGGTACGCAATCGTCGAGTCGTTATTGACGTTCACTAGCAATCGGTGCGTCGCCTGACTTAGGTAACGCTATTAAACTTCATGCACTAGCAGGGTATAAATAGCGCATGAACTCAAAACTATCTCTCTTCTTTATTTTCTTTCGACTCGGCCTCACCTCCTTTGGTGGACCCGTCGCTCACCTAGGCTATTTCCGCGATGAATTTGTATCCCGCAGAGGCTGGTTCAGTGAGCAGCAGTACGCCGACAACGTAGCACTTTGCCAACTCATTCCCGGCCCAGCCTCGAGCCAAGTCGGGCTTCTTATAGGTTATCAGCGCGCAGGCTACTTAGGTGCGCTGTTAGCTTGGCTGGGCTTCACACTCCCTTCGGCCGCAGCACTCGGCTATCTGGGGGTGAGCCTAGCCAATCCCTCCACCACTCTGCCGCCGCTCTTACTGTTACTTCTCAAGGTGATCGCAATCGCAGTGGTATTGCAGGCCGTGATTGGGATGGCTCGCAACTTCTGCAAAACACCCACTAATCTCTTACTGATGATCGGCTGTGCAATCATATTATCGCTGGCTGCCTCTCCCTGGCTAACTCCGATACTGATACTGATAGCTGGCACAATATCTGTGACACTGGACTCAGCGCGGCACTCAATACGAAAGCTAAGCGTGCAACTTAGTCTACCCAGTATCTTGTGGTTAGCGGTGTTCACTGGGGGCCTATTAACTCTGCCAGTTCTAGCCTCAAGCGGTAGTCAGTTAATACAGCTGTTGGATGGTTTCTTTCGTGCAGGAGCTCTGGTTTTTGGAGGCGGGCATGTGGTGTTACCGCTATTGGCGGATGCGACCGTCGCGAGAGATTTAATCAGTTCAGACATATTCATGTCTGGATATGGCGCAGCTCAAGCAGTTCCAGGCCCGCTCTTCACTTTCGCGGCTTTTCTAGGTGGCGCATTAAATGGTGATGTCAGCACAGCCGTGCTGGCAACCCTCGCGATTTTTCTACCCGCCGTTGCACTCCTCTTCGGCGTTTTACCGATTTGGGAGCAGATCAAGACGCACAACACCATCAGAGTCGCGATCGCGGGTGCAAACGCTGCAGTTGTCGGCGTGCTTCTTTCCGCGCTGATTGGTATTTCACTGGAAACAATTACGTCGATCTACTTGGCGACCGGAGTTGTTGCTGTTTACGGTCTGATCGAGAAGGTCAAGATCCCAGCTTGGATGCTGGTTCTGGCAGCAACCCTGCTTTCTATGGGCGCTTCTGTGATCTAACAAGAATAGAGAGTGGTGCAGATGGGGAGACTCGAACTCCCACGCCCGTGAAGGCACTAGCACCTGAAGCTAGCGTGTCTACCAATTCCACCACATCTGCGTGTTGTCATTTTTGAAGGGCTGACGACCCAATCGAATTGTTACTTTCCTGGACAGTTAAACCGCTGCAGCCACTCTTTGTAGGTAGATAAAGAGTGGTGCAGATGGGGAGACTCGAACTCCCACGCCCGTGAAGGCACTAGCACCTGAAGCTAGCGTGTCTACCAATTCCACCACATCTGCTCGGAAAGTGCGGCGCATTATATAGATGCACCACTACCTTGTGAAGCCCCGCTGATAGTTTTTTAACCAGCCTCCAAACCGCGCTTTACGGCCATCACAGAGGTGCCAGGCAGCGCTGAAGCTGTTGGACTAAGCCCGACATAAACTGCTGGTAACTGCCCACCGCTGGCTCAATTGCGCCAGCCAGAGGATCAAGCTCTCCCTGGCGAACATTCAAACCACGGGTGACCGACTCAATGAGAGCAGCCGAATACTGTGGCTCAACAAAAACACAGTTCACTTGAGCCTGCTCCAGCTGCTGACGCAGCTGCGCCAGATGCTTAGCGCCGGGCTTGCGCGATGGATCGAGCGTAAAGAAACCGACTTGGTTCAAACCGTAATGCTCCACTAAGCCCTGGTAGGCGTCATGGAACACGAAAAAGCCCGTCTCTTTGTGAGGTTCCAACAGAACTGCCGCTTGGGAGTCGAACGCAACTAGGGGGCTGAGAAATGCATCGGTATTGGCAGCGATACGCTTAGCGCTAGCAGGAAAACGCTGCTGCAACTCCACGGACAAACGTTCAGCAAAATGCTCAGCCGATTCTGGGCTCAGCCAGGGGTGAAGATTGTCGTGGTCGTGACCCTCATGGACTTCATTTTCGTCATGGCCGTGCTCGTCGGCATGGTGGGCATGGTCGGAATGATCAGCATCATGATCGTGCTGTGATTCTTGGTGTTCGTGCTCGTCATGCTCGTGTTCTTCATGCGCATGCTCCTCTGCGGTTTCCAGCCAGCGCATATCAGCAACACCCGAGGCGGCAATCATCTTCGTCAGGTAGGGCTCCACATCGGGGCCAATCCAGATCATCAGTTCGGTTTCGTCAATCTTGCGGCGGTCAGACGGTTTAAGCGCGTAGTCGTGCGGTGAAGCACCCTCGGGGAGTAGCGTATGAACCTGTGCTACACCGTCAAGCAGTTCAGTGGCGATCAGTGAGATCGGTTTAATACTGGCAACCACCGTTGCGGCCGAAGCCGAGACAGAGAACAGCGCAGACGCAACGATAGTAAAGGAACGCTGAAACAACATAACTGACAAAACCCTATCGATAAAAAGTGTACTGTTATAATATAACGCCACTTCGGGAGGCGCATTATGCACACACAGGCCAACGCATTCAACAGCGATGCATTCAACAGCAACCACAATCATCAAAAATGCGTCAGCGCTGCACTGACAAGTGCCAAAGCGCTTTGTCGTGATCGTGGCCAGCGGTTAACACCGGTGCGCGAACTTGTATTGCGTCTGGTATGGCAGAGTCATCAGCCTCTGGGGGCCTATGAGCTGTTACCGCAGCTCGCTGAAGCAGGATTCAACTCAGCACCTCCAACCGTTTATCGTGCACTCGACTTTCTGCAAGAGCTTGGACTGATACACCGTATCGCCTCAATGAACGCTTTTATTGGTTGCAGCCATCCAGATGAAACACACCCCAACGCGTTCATGATCTGTCGCGAATGCAAGAGCGCGGCCGAGCTAGATACCGCCGAGCTTAACTCAGCGCTATCGGCTGCTGCCGGAACCCTGGGGTTTCAGGTCGAGCAGGAGAGTGTCGAGCTCATAGGGCTGTGCCAACATTGCCAGGGGGGCGCTAAGTGACCCACCCTGACCTAGCTCGTCTAGAGGGTATCGCCCTACAGGCGGGTAAAAAGCAGATTCTCAGTAATATCAATCTGTCGCTGCATGATGACTGCATCACCACACTGATTGGGCCCAATGGAGCCGGTAAATCGACGCTGGTGAAGATTCTTTTGGGACTGGTGAAGCCGACCAGTGGCAAGGTGTGGAAGCGTCCAGGACTTGTGGTCGGCTACATGCCGCAAAAAATCCAGATAGACCGTACCTTGCCGCTGACGGTGAAACGTTTCCTGCAGATTCCCTATAGCTACTCAAAATTAGAGATTGAGTCAGTACTCGCAGATGTAGGCGCGCCACATCTGTTGGACTACTCGATTCACGACCTCTCGGGCGGTGAGATGCAGCGTACGCTGTTGGCCCGTGCACTGCTGCGCAACCCAGATTTGTTGGTACTCGATGAACCCGTACAGGGAGTCGATATCAACGGCCAGACCGAACTCTACAACCTGATCACCAGTATTCGTAAAAAGCGACACTGCAGTGTGCTGATGATATCGCACGATCTGCATCTGGTTATGGCCTCGACTGATCACGTTATCTGCTTGAACACCCATGTCTGCTGTTCCGGCCACCCTGAGGCAGTCAGTGCCGACCCTGCCTATATCGAGCTATTCGGCGCGTCACACGCTGCAACTCTGGCGCTCTACAACCATCATCACAATCACAGCCATGACCTTCACGGTGACGTGGTTCAAGGCGAGCGCTGCGACGGAGATCATCACCATGGCTGATTTCCTGTTATACGCTCTTATCGCCGGTATCGCTGTGGCACTGGTATCCGGGCCCCTTGGCGCTTTCGTCGTCTGGCGAAGGATGGCTTATTTCGGTGACACGCTGGCTCACTCGGCACTACTGGGAATATCACTGGGTGTGCTGATGGATATCAATCTGAGTCTAGCCGTCGTGCTCTGCTGCGTTGGATTGGCTCTGGCACTTGTGGCGATGCAGCGCCAGCACTGGATCGCCAACGATACGTTGCTTGGTATTATGGCGCACAGTGCTCTATCGCTGGGGCTTGTTACCATATCGCTGCTCGATAATGTGCGCCTTGATCTGCAGGCCTATCTGTTTGGCGACCTACTCGCGATCACACCCGAGGACCTGCGCTGGATCCTAATTGGCGCAGTTATTGTGCTAGGCCTCGTGTACTGGCTATGGAAGCCTCTACTGGCGATTACTATCAACGAGGAGCTGGCTCAGGTCGAAGGGATTCACGTGTCGCGTTACCGTCTCATTCTCATGCTGCTAATAGCGATGGTCATAGCCGGGGCTATGAAACTTGTAGGCGTGCTGCTCATTACCTCTTTAATGATAATTCCGGCCGCAGCTGCACGGCGACTGTCGCAGACGCCAGAGCAGATGGCGATCTTTGCCGGCCTACTCGGCACGCTCTCCGTCTTGGGCGGTATTAGCCTCTCTTGGTTTATAGACACACCCGCCGGGCCGTCCGTAGTGGTCAGCGCCCTGGTTCTATTTATGCTGATATTTCTGGCACCACGAGCCCGCGCATGATCCGCGGCCAAGCTATCAAATGGCCTAGTCGCGAGATGCACAGTCGCGTCTGGGCGCTTGCCTGGCCGATGATGCTCTCTAATATCACGGTGCCTTTAGTTGGGCTGGTGGACTCGGCTGTAGTCGGGCATCTGGACGATCCGCGCCACCTTGGGGCGGTCGCTGTAGGCGCCACTCTATTTACGACCATCTACTGGGCGTTTGGCTTCTTGAGGATGGGCACCACGGGACTCGTGGCTCAGGCCGTTGGCCGCAATGATGGCGATCGTAATCGAACACTGTTAGCTCAGGGGATCATCTTCGCGCTGGTTCTGGCACTGGCGATGGTACTGCTGCAGTGGCCGCTACTTAATATTGGCTTGCAGCTAATGGGTGCGGAAGCTGAGGTGCTCGATAGCGCCTCAGATTACGCCTATACCCGCATCTACGGTGCACCCGCCGCCTTGATCAACTACGTGATTATTGGCTGGTTTGTAGGCAATCAGAATACACGCGTACCGCTCTACCTGCTGACACTGGTAAATCTGGTTAACCTTGCGCTCGACCTGCTGTTTGTAATGGGCTTTGGTTGGGGTGCTCAAGGTGTAGCCGCGGCCACGCTTGTCGCCGAATACGCCGGTCTGGTTGCAGGCCTCTATTTTGTCGCTCGCCAGCTTAAACTGGTGGATGGACAGATCAAACAGGAGTTGCTGACTCGGCTGGAGGCCTATCGTGCCTTGATACGGGTGAACCGCTATCTCTTTATCCGTACCGCACTGCTGCTGTTTATGTTCGCCTTCTTTACGTCCCAAGGTGCACGAATCAGTACCGAAGTGCTCTCGGCAAACGCTCTGCTGCTTAATTTTTTGATGCTCATTTCGCATGCACTTGATGGCTTTGCGCATGCCAGCGAGGCAGGCTGTGGGCGCTATGCTGGTGCCAACGACAAACCGGGGTTTTATGAGGCAGTCTTTAGCGCTGCAATCTGGTCGCTGGTGTTTGCGCTGGCACTAACCATGATCTTCTATCTTTTTGGCGAGCCGATATTGGGCCTGATGACCGATATCGATACGGTGATGGCGATCGCAGTCGACTATCTACCCTGGATTTGGGTGCTGCCAATCATTGCTGTAGGCAGCTACCTATTGGACGGGGTGTTAATTGGTACGACCCAGACACGGGCGATGCAGCAGATCATGTTGATTACCGTGCTGCTGGTATTCCTACCGCTCTGGTGGATAACTCAACCCTTGGAGAATACCGGTCTCTGGCTAACATTTACGCTAGCCTTTGTCGCGCGCGGGCTAGCTGGCCTCTACTACTACATCAAGTTTACGCGCGAAGAGCGCTGGTTCAACACCGATTAAGATCAACTAACTTAGAAAGCCAGCCCTGTCTGCCACGGCCCTAGCCCGAGCGTACTCGGGACAGCACTCGATATGGTCGTTGACGTAACCGCAGGCCTGTAGATACGCATAAACGATGGTGGAGCCGAAAAAGCGCATACCGCGTTTTTTCAAATCTTTCGCGATAACTTTAGAGAGATCCGTCTCGGCCGGTAGCTCTGCCATCGACTGCCAGCGGTTGGTTATGACCGAGCCGCCCATATGGCTGAATAGGTAATCGGAGAAGCTGCCAAACTCATCTACCAGCGCTAAGAACACTTTAGCGTTGCCGATAGAGGCTTCTATTTTTGCGCGGTTACGGATAACGCCGGGATCATCAAGCATCGCGGCTATCTCAGATTCGCCAAATTGCGCGACTTTTTCGGGATAGAAGTTAAGGTAGTGCTGGCGGTAGCCCTCGCGTTTGTTCAACACGGTGCGCCAGCTCAACCCTGCCTGAGCCGACTCCAGCACGACAAACTCGAACAGAGTCCTGTCATCTAGTTTTAGCTTACCCCACTCCTCATCGTGGTAGCGGTGCTCTATCTCAGAGTTGCGCGCCCAACCGCAGGTATGTGAGGTGTCACTCATACTAGTGATCCCTCTTCTGCAGCTTCGGATTCACAAAGAACTTAATCGGCTGAGCCTCGGGTTCAGTTGCTGGTGTGTTTTTCAGTGGATCCACACCCTCTTTCGAGACACGGGTCTCAAGCTCTTTGGGTTCCGGACGGCCATCAAGGCGCATTGAGTCCTCAAAACCACAATCCACACACTCGCGGTACTCGCGTTCGTCATCACGATACATACGGGTGCTATCCATCGCGGCACAGCGTGGACAGACCACGCCGGCCATAAAGCGTTTCACAACGCTCATGCTGCAATACCGGAGTGGCGTAGTAGTGCATCAACCTCAGGCTCACGGCCACGGAAAGCTACAAACAGCTCCATCGGCTCTTTCGAGCCCCCCTTCTCTAGAATCTCAGTGCGGAATGACTGACCGGTATCCGCATTGAAGATGCCCTCCTCTTCAAAGCGCGAGAAGGCATCCGCTGAGAGTACTTCGGCCCATTTGTAAGAGTAGTAGCCAGCCGCGTAACCACCGGCAAAGATATGGCTGAAACTGTGTTGAAAGCGATTAAATGCTGGCGGTGTGACAACAGCAACCTGCGAGCGCACCTGATCGAGTACTGCTTGCACCGAGGTGTCACCCGGCTGGTAATCACGGTGCAGTACAAAGTCAAACAACGAGAACTCGAGCTGGCGCACCATCATCATGCCCGACTGGAAGTGCTTCGCCTCCAGCAGGCGTTCGAGCATCTGTGCAGGCAGCGGCTCACCGGTTTCGTAATGGCCGGAGATCAGTGCCAAAGCCTCGGGCTCCCAGCACCAGTTCTCCATAAACTGGCTTGGCAGCTCTACTGCATCCCAAGCAACACCATTGATACCACTGATATCGGCGTGCTCCATCTGCGTCAGCATATGGTGCAGACCGTGGCCAAATTCGTGGAACAGCGTCGTTACCTCATCATGCGTCAGTAACGCCGGCTCACCCTTAATCGGCGGAGTAAAGTTGCAGACCAGATAAGCAACAGGCAACTGCAGACTGGTATCGATACGGCGGCGTACGCGGCAATCATCCATCCAGGCGCCACCGCGCTTGGCGGAACGTGCAAAGGGATCCAAATAGCAGTGTGCAACCACTTCACCGTCTCGGCTAAGTTCAAACAGGCGCACATCTTTGTGGTAGGTATCAAAATCCTGTAGCTCTCGCACACTGACATTGAACAAGCGCTCGGTTACACCGAACAGGCCTTCGAGAACACGTGGCAATGGGAAGTAAGGGCGCAGCTCCTGCTGCGATATATTGAAACGCTTCTGCTTTAGCTTCTCGGCATAGTAGGTCATATCCCAGGCTTCGAGTGTCTCAAGGCCGGACTCCTCGGCCGCGAACGCCCGCAGCTCCGCAACCTCTTTAGCCGCCTGCGGCTTACTACGCTCAGCCAGATCCTCGAGGAACTGTACGACCTGATCGGTCGACTGCGCCATCTTGGTTGCCAGCGAGTACTCGGCGTAGTTCTCAAACCCAAGCAGTTTGGCCAGCTCTAAACGGGCTGTCAGGATCTTCTGCATCAACTCAGAGTTGTCCCATTCACCCGCTTTCGGTCCCTGATCAGACGCTCGCGTCGCATAAGCGGTGTAGAACTCTTCGCGCAAAGCACGGTTGTCAGCGTGTAGCATCACTCCGTAGTAGACCGGGAAGTCCAGTGTCAGCACCCACCCCTCCAGCTCACGCGCCTCTGCAGCTGCTTTAGCTGCAACTAATACGTGCTCTGGCAAACCGGCTAGATCCGCTTCGTCAGTTACCTGCTTCACCCAACCCTGGGTCGCATCTAGGACGTTTTCAGAAAACTTAGTGGTCAGTTCAGAGAGCTCAAGCTGCAGTTCTGCGTAACGCTTCTGCTGCTCGCCTTCTAAACCAATCCCCGAAAGGCGGAAGTCACGTAGTGAGTTAGTAATTACTTTTTTCTGCGCAGTCGTTAATGTAGCGAAGGTGTCAGTCGCTGCAAAAGCTTCGAATGCCTGATAGAGCTTCTCGTTCTGGCCCAGCTCAGTGAAGTACTCCGAAAGCTTCGGCAGACAGGCGTTGTAGGCTTCACGCATCTCATCCGTGTTCTGCACCGCGTTAAGATGCGAGACGGGTGACCAAGCCTGCGCCAGCTCATCGTTCAGTTGCTCGATCTCACCGACCAGGCTCTGCCAGTCCGTCATCGGTTGCTCAACAAGTTCAGCAACACGCGCGCGGTTGCGACTCAGAAGCTCATCGATTGCAGGGACAACATGCTCGGGTTTAATCGCGCTAAAGTGCGGCAGAGAGGCTGGGGTAAGCAGCGGGTTGCTCATGGAGATCTCCGGAAATCTGGGAATTAATAACCTTTACTATAGAATGGGGGGCCTAGATCAGACTTTCAACCGGATAACGATATACAACTGGAGAGCGCCATGAAAATCCGCCCCTTTAAAGGCATCACACCTAAACTGGGTAAGCGCGTTTTTGTCGACCCCAGTGCTGTAGTCTTAGGTGATGTCGAGATTGGCGATGACTCATCGGTCTGGCCGCTGACCGTGATTCGCGGCGATATGCATCGCATTCGAATCGGTAAACGCACTAATGTGCAGGATGGCTCTATCCTGCATATTACTCACGCCAGCAGTTACAACCCCGAGGGTTACCCACTGATTATCGGCGACGAGGTTATCATTGGTCATCAGGTAATGCTGCACGGTTGCACGATCGGCAACCGCATTCTGATCGGCATGTCCTGCACCATTATGGATGGCGCGGTGGTAGAAGATGATGTGGTGATTGGGGCTGGCTCCCTGGTACCTCCCGGCAAGCGCCTGGAGTCAGGTAAGCTTTACATGGGGCGTCCAGCCAAGGCGGTACGTGATCTCAGCGAGGAGGAGCTGAGTTACTTTAGCTACTCGGCCGGAAACTACGTTAACCTTAAGGATGAGCATCTGGCCGAGGATTGGGCGCACGCGCAGTAAAGGCTGAGTAAAGAGGGGTCGGCGACGTACGCTTTGCGTAGATGCCTCCTACATCCTGACCCGCCTACGGCTTGGCTTTGGCAATTTCCCTCAAGCGTTTCACCACTTCTGCCCCGATTGAGCGCTGAGTAAACGTGCCGTCCGCTTTCGTGTTACCAGCGCTTTTGCCGGTTAGAATCTCAAGACACTGATCAACAGTAGAGACCGCATGAATCGCGAAGAGCCCCTCTTTGACCGCATCAACCACCGACTGTTTCAACATCAGGTGACGCACATTCGCCTGTGGAATAATGACACCTTGGCGGCCTGTTAGCCCGCGGGTTTCACACAGCCTAAAGAAGCCTTCGATCTTTTCGTTTACACCACCAATCGCCTGTACCTCGCCATACTGGTTAATCGAGCCTGTCATCGCAAAGCTCTGCTTAATGGGGATATGCGTTAGCGCAGAGATCAGCGTACAGATCTCAGCCATTGAGGCCGAGTCACCATCGATGTAACCGTAAGACTGTTCCATCGCAATACTGGCCGATAGCGTCATTGGGAAGTCTTTGGCGTAGCGGTGGCCAAGATAGCCTGAGAGTATCAACACACCTTTGGAGTGGATCGGTTGGCCAAGGGTTACTTCACGTTCAATATCAACAATACCGCGCGAGCCGGGGTGCACGGTTGCCGTAATACGCGCCGGTGTACCAAAGCTGACATCGCCCACCTGCAGAACCGTTAGGCCATTCGATTTACCGACTGCTTCACCATCGGTATCGATCAGTACAGTCTCATTGGTGATGCCATCTTGAATCTTCTGCGCTAAGCGCCCAGTCCGTCTCTCTTTCGCATCCAGCGCCTCGTCCACTTGCTCTGATGCTATGAGTTTTGCGCCATCAACGTTGCGACGGTAGTCAGCTTCGCAGAGCAGATCCTTGAGTTCACCAATGTGAGTCGAGAGCATCTCCTGATCACCGGCTAGCCGCGAGCTATGTTCTACCAAGCGAGCCACCCCGCCTCGTGTCAGCGGTGCCAGCTTCTCTTCTGTGGCCAGGGTCTTCATGAGACGGGCGTAGTGGCGGATTGTTTGCGGAGTGCGCTCCACATCCTCTTCAAAATCGACAACTACACGGAACATCTTTTCGAAGTCGTGATCCAGTTCCTGCAGCAGGTAGAAGGTGTTGCGGTTACCAATCAGTACAATTTTTACATGCAACTTGATCGCTTCAGGGTCGAGCGTAATCGTGCTAATGCCGGTGTACTCACTGGCTGGATTCTCAATACGAATCTCATGCGCCTTAAGTGCCCGCTTCAGGGCACCGTATACGAATGGCTGCTCAAATAGCTTCTCCGCCTCTATTATGAGGTAACCACCATTAGCGCGATGCAATGCGCCCGAACGAATCAGACGGTAGTTGGTCACCATCGCACCCATTTCTGAGTTGTATTCGATGCGGCCAAATAGATTCTCGTAATTTGGATGCGCCTCGTAGACGACCGGCGCGCCTTTGGTCTTCTCGTTGTCGACCAACAGATTGATGCCATAATTTTCGTCCATAAAGGTGCGGCGGGCCGCTTCGGACTTGTTCTCAAAGATACCCTCGGCAATGAGCTCACCGGCGTTGCGGATTAGGTCGCGCTCAACCTCCTCAAGGTAGGGGCCAACCGATGCGTGGCTGGAGTAGCGATCAATAACCTCAGCAAACAGCGGCTGAAGTGCAGCGCGGGCGGTGTCGCGATCGAGGTAACGCAGTGCCTCTGCTGCTTCACGTCGCCATTTTGGTAGCTCGGTTAGCTCTTCATTCAACAGCTCTTCGAGATCTGAAATATGTTTAGTGAAGGCGTCTCGAATCTCCTCCGGCAGTGCTGAGAAGACCGCTTCATCAATCGCCTGCCCTTCCGCAACCGGGGTAAAACCGATGGTTCCAGCGTCGCGGTAGACAGCGATGGAGTATTCACGCGCCTGACGTTCGACCGTCTCGACGGCGTTATCATAACGACGGCTGAAATCGCGCTCTATCTGACTCTTCTTGCGCTGATAGGCCGGGCTTTCAAAGGCAGCGGGTAGCTCGGTTAACACCCGATCCAGTAGTTTACCGACATCACGGCGGAACTGACCGGCTTTACCCGCAGGCAATTTGAGCGCCACCGGATGGCGAGAGTCACTAATGTTATTTAGATAGCACCAGTCACTCGGCTTACGCTGTTTCTTCGCGACGGTACGTAGACTCTCCATCGCGAAGGAGAAGCGACCAGTGTGCGGCGTCCCCATCACAAAGAGGTTATAGCCCGGACGGTCCATACCCACGCCGAACTCCATCGCATCTAGCGCCCGCTCTTGGCCGAAAAATCCGGCAAAGGGCTCAAGTGTTTCGGTAGTTTTGAATGGGAGAAGGTCGGTATCGCAGACGCGGTAAAGTTGTTCGATGCTCAGAGGGGCGTGCTTTTCCATGCGCGGTTCCAGTCGGCAGAATCTTTTCCTTAAGACTGATACCCGCGCAAGGTTAAGTCAAACCAAAAGCTGAAAAACATCGACCTAGCTCGTTTGGTGCAGCTCAGCGTTGAGTTCAGCCAACAGGTCCGCTGTTTGAGGGCGCACACCGCGCCAGATGCAAAAAGCGTCTGCTGCCTGCTCTACCAACATTCCGAGACCGTCGACAGAGCGAGCACCGAGGGATTCAGCCCAAGCGCAGAAAGGCGTTTTCTTAGCGCTATACATCATATCGTAAGCGAGCGTTTCGGTTCCGACAGCGCTCTCAGGTACCGGCGGCAAGTCACCAGCGAGGCTCGCAGCAGTGCCGTTTACGATTAGATCGTAGGCCGGTGCTGGGACTTCTTCGAAACGACTTACAACGATTCGCTCGTCGTCGAAAAGCTCCTTCAGAACCTCTGCTTTGGCTAATGTACGGTTTGCTAGTACTAACTCACTTACGCCGGCTGTCAGTAACGGTAAGATCACACCGCGCACGGCACCACCGGCGCCAAGCAGCAGAATGCGAGCGCCCTCGAGCTTGAAGCCCAGGTTGTTGGTTAGATCGGCAACTAAACCCGAGCCATCAGTGTTGTCGCCACAGATCTCACCGGCAGCGCTAACAAACAAGGTATTCACCGCGCCAGCTAACTCGGCAACCTCAGACCGCTGCTGCGCCAAATCCCAAGCTAACTCCTTATGTGGCACGGTGACGTTCGAGCCTTTGATCTCGCCTGAACGTAACAGCTGCTCCATGGTCTCAGTGAACTCTTCAGACTCGAGTTGCAGCGCACGGTAGACCAGATCTTGCTTACACTGTTGAGCAAACGCTGTATGTATACGCGGCGACAGGCTGTGACCAACAGGATTCCCTGTAACCTGGTAAAGGTCGGTCATCCCGCTTCTCCGAGCCAGTCACGAGATTGCAGGTAGTACTCTGTCAGCTTGGCCTCGGGAGTGCCTGGCTCTGGCGCCCAGTTATAGTCCCAGCGCACCTCAGGCGGCAACGACATCAGAATCGACTCGGTGCGCCCGCCGGTCTGCAAACCGAACAGCGTGCCGCGGTCAAACACCAGGTTGAACTCGACATAACGGCCACGACGATGCAGCTGGAAATCACGCTCGTTCTCACCATAGGGGTCGTTTTTGCGGCGCTGCACGATTGGTAGATAAGCGTCGACGTAGGCATCACCGATAGCACGCATCAGCGCGAAGCTCTGCTCAAAGCCGAGCTCATTTAGATCATCAAAGAAGAGACCGCCAATGCCGCGTGGCTCATCACGGTGCTTCAAGAAGAAGTAGTCGTCGCACCACTGCTTGTAGCGTGCGTAGACATCTTCACCAAAGGGTTCACAGGCCTCTTTGGCGATACGATGCCAGTGGATGCAGTCTTCATCGTTACCGTAGTATGGAGTGAGGTCGAAACCGCCGCCAAACCACCAGACGGGCTCCTCACCCTCTTTCTCTGCGATAAAGAAGCGCACATTGGCGTGTGATGTGGGCACCATTGGGTTCTCTGGGTGCATCACCAAAGAGACGCCCATCGCCTCAAAATCGCGACCTTTAAGCTCGGGGCGGTGAGCCGTCGCCGAGGCTGGCATCTGGTTGCCATGTACGTGAGAGAAGTTAACGCCGCCTTTTTCAAAAACTGCACCGTTCTTGATAACACGGCTTCGGCCACCACCGCCTTCGGGGCGATCCCAGCTGTCTTCAACAAAATCGGCACCGCCATCTTCAGCCGCAAGCGCGGAACAGATGCGATCCTGTAGATCCAGCAGGTAAGCTTTTACCTCAGCAACACTGGGTTGGCTCATTAACTCGTCTCCAATAAATCTTTTAACTACGCAGCGTCTTTAAGCTCACTGCATCACGAATAACCGAGGGCGCGCCACGACCGCCCAACTCTCCAGCCAATACAAAATCTAACTCAGGGCCGAAGTAAGCATTTACTCTGGTTTTAGTTAGTGCGGGCTCACGTGTAGCAGGGTTGGCCGATGTCGACACCAGCAAACGGCCGAAACGATCGCAGAGCGCACAGACTAACGGGTGGTCTGATACACGCACCGCCACCGAGCTGTGCTCACCTTTTATCCACTCAGGAATCAGGTTTTCTGTATCGGGAATCAGCCAAGTATTCGGCCCAGGCCAGGAGTTTAAAACGGTGTCGCGTTGCTCAACTGTTAAGTTGGCTAACAGGTGCTCAACCTGCGCAACCTTTGAGGCGACTAGTATCAAACCCTTCTCAACCGGCCGCTTCTTCAGTGCCAAGAGTCGTTTAACGGCTGACTCTGAATAGGGATCACAACCCAACCCCCAAACTGCTTCCGTTGGGTAGGCTATCACCCCATCCTGCTGAATGTAATCAACTGCCCGTCGAATCTGCCACGCGTTCAACATAATTTAACCTGTCTCGCTCTATTCCTAACTGTTGCAAAAGTAGCGACCCGCTCTACGTACAAGCTTACCTGTCAGCTCATGCTTGGCTAGCTCCACCTGCAACTGAGCTACATCCAAACCACTGACTTCAACAAGCTCGTCAAAGCTCAGGTCTTCACTGCTCAGCAAAGATAGAATTGGATCCTTACCGCTTGCTGAAACCTTAGTGCTCGAAGATGCATCGCGATCACCGGAGCTACTACATAACTGACGCAGCGGTTGATGAAGGGCGTTGATTATATCATCTGGAGATTCAACGAGAACCGCTCCCTGCTTGATCAATTGATGGCAACCGCGCGCTTGAGGATTAGAGAGCGCTCCAGGGACAGCAAAGACCTCTGCCCCCTGACTCAATGCCAACTTTGCGGTAACTAATGAGCCGCTCTTGAGATCAGCCTCAACCACGAGTGTCCCGAGCGCTAACCCGGCAATCAAACGGTTACGTTCGGGAAAACGCCAGGCATCAAGCGACGCTGCGGGCGGATTCTCGGTCAGCAGCAGGCCACCCTGCTTAACGATTTGATCTGCCAATGCATGATTTCTCTGGGGATAGATCTTTCCTGGGCCGTTCGCTAGCACGGCTGTTGTAGCGGTAGGGCCCTGTAGAGCGCCCAAATGCGCAGCACTATCGATACCCAGTGCTAGCCCACTCACTACACCCACACCCCAATCTGAGAGGTGTTTAGCGAAGCGCTCTGCTACTTTAATTCCGAGCGGTGTCGCTTTACGACTGCCTACCAGCGCGATCTGAGGCTCGCTTACGGCCATAGGTTCACCGCATGCAAACAGTAGAAATGGCGGGTCAGGAATTGTTCGCAGACGCTCAGGGAAATCAGGATGCTCTTCGCTGAGTATCTGCCATCCTAGTTGCTCACACTGCTCGGCAATTTGATCAGCGCCAGCGCTGTAATCTTGTCTCGCAAGTAACGGCCGTTCGTGTTTACGACAAAATTCGGCGACAAACTGCCAGGCCTCATCGCTCTCGAACAGAGTTGCTAGGGAATTGAACCGGTTAATCAATTTGCGCTTTTGAAGCCGCGTAAGTGGAAGCTGCAGAAGTTGCAGCCAGAGGAGAGTGTCGGACATCTGCGCTCCTTGCAGTCCTGGTGAACAGCGCCCCATCCTTGAGGCGCGATTTAAAGCTATTAGTGCCTACCGCAGCCGGGGGCTGCTATGGCTGGCGAAGTTCGTCACCAACAGAGATAACATCAGTGGCGCGCATAATCAGCGCGTAGCTCACCTTTTCAAACGATTTAAACACCATCAATTCGCCTGCACGCTCAGATGGCAGGCGCACAGTCTCGCCATTAATTGGGTCACGCACGTCCTCGCCCTTGCTGTAAACAGAGTAGACATGACCCGCGTCCAAACCTTCACGCAGACCCGCATTTATGGTAACGGCGTCAAACTGACCAATATTCGCAACGCCACCGAGGACACTGAGGATCACCGCATCATCTAACGGTGGGCCAGCACGCGGTGTGAAGATCGATTGAATCGGCTCTTCGGAGCGCGGCAATACGCGATCACGTAGACGCACCTCTTCCACCGAATCGGTCAAATCCAGCGACAGCACATCGGCGTCACGGGCAGCAACCAGAGTGTCTGCAACCTTATACAACTCGTAACCGAGCAGCTCGTTGTCGAATGGGTCGCGGTACTCTTTTGCCGGGCGGTAGATGCTCTGCTGACGTAAATCACTCACCAATTCACCACGGGCGTAAACCCGATCTCCGGCGCCAGCAATGATGCGCTGATTCTTTCCGCCAAGAATGTAAGGCGCTCTCTCCAGCAGATCCTCATCAACAACACGGTTATCATTCAGAAAAGCAGCGATGTCGCGCAACGAAATAGTCGGAATCGCATCCTCGAGCGGAGTCACTTTAGGCTGCATGCCGGTATCGCGTTTCAGACCTAAGCACGGCTTACCATCGCACCAGTAGAGGTAGATGATATCGCCGGGGTAAATAAGGTGAGGGTTATAGATCTGGTTATTCATGTCCCAGACTTCCGGCCAGAGCCAGGGGCTCTGAAGAAAGCGCGCGGAGATATCCCAGAGGGTATCGCCCTTCACGACAACGTACTCTTTAGGGTGGTCATCACGCAGTTGAATCACATCGCCCTGTGTTTTGGTGTGCATCTCCGCGATGGCGGGAGTACCAAGAGCCAACACCAGCGCCAAGAGGGAGCCGAGTAGGTATCGCATAATCAGTCCTTTCAATACGTCTTTCAATACGTCTTTCAATACGCGCAAGCCACGGCTCTAGCCTCATGCTGACCGTGCACACATTGCAATGCTTTATGAGTATAATAGTCCAAAATTTCGGAATGCATGTGTGACCGACGACGGTCGCACGATATAGAGACAAATTTGTTATGGCACTACTGAAGATTCTTGAGTTTCCAGACCCGCGCCTGCGTACCATCGCGGAGCCCGTTGAGCAGGTCGATGATGAAGTTCGCAAGCTGATCGACGACATGTTTGAAACGATGTACGACGCGCCAGGCATTGGCTTAGCGGCGACACAGGTGAACGTACACAAGCGCATCGTCGTGATTGATCTCTCCGAGGATAAATCTGAACCTCTGGTCATGATCAATCCAGAGTTTGAGGTGCTCACTGAAGATCAGGATCAAATGCAGGAGGGTTGCCTCTCTGTACCGGGCTTCTATGAAAATGTTGAGCGCCCCAATCGTATTCGTTTAAAAGCGCTCGACCGAGACGGGCACCCCTACGAGCTGATCGCTGAAGAGCTATTGGCTGTCTGCATTCAACACGAGCTGGACCACCTAAATGGCAAGCTCTTTGTTGATCATATCTCGCGCTTGAAACGAGATCGTATTCGCTCAAAACTTGAGAAGAAACATAAGCTTGAGGGCACTCACGCCTAACCTCTTCTATATCCGCAGGGGCGCTTCAAGCGCCCCGTTGCGCTTCTGGAGTATCGATGTCAGATCCACGCATCATCTTCGCCGGCACGCCTGACTTCGCGGCCGAGCACCTGCAAGCCCTAATCAACGCCAAAATACCGGTGACGGCGGTTTACACCCAGCCCGATCGTCCCGCAGGACGGGGCCGTAAACTTCAGCCCAGCCCCGTCAAACAGCTCGCCCTCAGCCAGGATATCCCTGTCTATCAACCCCTGAGCTTGCGCGCTGAAGAGGCGCAGGCTGAGTTGGCAGCGCTAAATGCTGACTTGATGATTGTTGTTGCCTACGGACTTATCCTGCCCCAGGTCGTGCTCGATACACCAAAACTCGGCTGCGTTAATGTACACGCTTCACTACTACCTCGCTGGCGCGGGGCAGCACCGATTCATCGTGCCTTACTTGCAGGTGATGCTGAGACCGGCGTAACGCTGATGCAGATGGAGGCGGGCCTCGACACGGGACCAATGCTGGCGAAGGTTCGTACCGAGATTAGCAATCAGGAGACCAGTGGTGAACTTCATGATCGCCTCGCCTACCTAGGTAGCCAAATGCTGGTCGATCAATTACCGGCGCTGTTGGCTGGCGAACTCCAGCCCGAGCAACAAGATGACAACCAAGCAAATTATGCGACAAAGCTCGAGAAGCAAGAGGGCCGGATAGATTGGAGCCAAGATGCTGACGCCATTGCACGCCAAGTGCGTGGCTTAAGTCCCTGGCCAGTCGCTTTCACACACCTAGACGGCAATGCGATGCGAATTTGGCTGGCGGAGCCCGACGCCCAAAGCGGCAACACCCCTGCAGGATCAGTTTGCGAAACGTCAAAACGAGGTATTGCTGTGAGCTGTGGTACGGGTCGCCTCTGGATAAAGAGCTTGCAACTACCGGGCAAAAAAGCCACACAAGCAGCCGCACTGTTGAACTCCAACAATCATCCATTCCAGTTGGGTACCCAGTTTGACTGATAAAACCAAGCCATCGAGTGCAGGACTGAACCTACGTGCCCGCGTGGCTCAGGCGCTCTTACCGTTACTGCAACAGCGCGGATCTCTTTCTAGCCAGTTGCCAGCAGCACTCGCTAAAGCCTACGAGCGTGATCGCGCGCTGATGCAGCAGATCTGCTACGGCACACTGAGGTTCTGGTTTCGTTATGAGAATCTCGCCAGCCTGATGTTGCGCAAGCCCTTCCATCCGGATGAGCAGGATATTCAGATTCTATTGAACTCAGCGCTCTATCAGCTTGACCAGCTTAGCGTGCCGGATCATGCCGTTATCAGTGAAACGGTTGAGGCCTGTAAGCAGCTCGGCAAACCTTGGGCTGGCAAGCTGCTCAACGCTATTCTTCGGCGCTACCAACGCGAACGAGAGGAGCTAACGCTAGCTGCCCAAAAGCTCGATGGATATATCTTCAACCATCCAGACTGGATGCTGGCCAAGCTCAAACATAACTGGCCCGATCAGTGGGAACAGATTCTCAATGCCAATGACCAAGCGCCGCCTATGTGTCTACGGGTTAATCGCCAACGCTGCGATCGCGATGGCTATCTGCGTCTGCTGGCCGCCGCCGGGATCGAGGCCAAAGCTGGTCAACACTCAGCGGATGCAATCTATCTAGAGTCGCCGCTGGGAGTCGATAAGCTACCCAAATTTAGTGACGGCTGGGTCTCAGTACAAGATGAGGCCGCTCAACTGGCAGGGCAACTACTCGCGCCGCAACCGGGAATGCGAGTGCTCGATGCCTGTGCTGCTCCCGGCGGGAAACTCTGCCACCTACTGGAGCTGCAGCCTGCCGCAACTGTTGAAGCGGTCGAGCTAGAGGCGCGACGCGCCGTTCGTATTGATGAGAATCTCAAACGGCTTGGTCTCAGCGCAAGCGTGAAGATTGGCGATGCCAGCACTACAGACTGGTGGAGCGGTGAGCAATATGATCAGCTACTGGTCGATGCGCCCTGCAGTGCGACAGGTGTGATTCGCCGCAATCCCGACATAAAGATCCTGCGTCGCAACGAAGATATCTTGGCTCTGGCATCGATTCAGCTCGCGATCTTAGATAATCTCTGGGCTATGCTCAAACCGGGTGGTACATTGCTCTATGCGACCTGTTCGATCTTCCCACAGGAGAACGAGCGAATCGTTGAGCGGTTTATCAAGCAAACTGCCGATGCTCGCTTAGTTCCAATAGAGGCAGACTGGGGCGTAGAGCGGGAGTTTGGTCGACAGCTCTTCCCGCAGTTAGAGGGTCATGATGGATTTTTCTATGCTCGTTTAGAGCGAGCGCAGGAGGCGTAGACAACAGATGAATGTCGTTATTCTCGGCGCAGGTCAGGTTGGTGGTTCACTCGCGGAGCACCTGGCAAACGAGTCCAATGACATAACCGTTGTTGATACAGACGGGCCGCGCTTGCGCGAGCTGGCCGACCGCCTAGATATTCGCACCATTGAGGGGCCCGCCTCTCAGCCGAGTACGCTCGAGCGCGCTGGCGCACGTGACGCCGATCTACTTATCGCTGTCACCAACTCTGATGAGATCAATATGATCGCTTGTCAGGTTGCCACCAGCCTGTTCAAGGTGCCTAAGCGTATCGCCCGTGTGCGCGAACAGGATTACCTCTACAACAACCGCCAACTATTCGCGGACACTGCCATTCCTATTGATGTCCTGATCAGTCCGGAAGAGCTGGTAACACAACACGTGAAACGTATGATCGAGCACCCTGGAGCTTTGCAGGTACTCGACTTTGCCGATGGGCGCGCCCAACTGGTAGCCGTCAAAGCCTATTACGGTGGCCCACTGGTGGGACGAGAGATAGCGGTTTTACGCGCTCACATGCCTAATGTGGATACCCGTGTTGCCGCGATTTTCCGCCAAGATCGACCGATTATTCCTGAAGGCACGACCGTAATCGAAGCTGACGATGAGGTCTTTTTTATCGCCGCATCCAAAGATATACGTTCGGTAATGGGCGAACTGCGACGCCTCGACAACCCTTATAAACGCATCATCATCGCCGGTGGTGGCAATATAGGTGCCCGTCTAGCCGACTCAATTGAGAATGATTTTCAGGTCAAAATCATTGAGCGCAATGTTAATCGCTGCCATCAACTGGCGCGTGATCTGCATAACACGATTGTGCTCCAAGGCAGCGCCTCTGATCGCGAACTACTACTCGAGGAGAACATCGAAGACACCGATGTTTTCTGTGCGCTGACTAACGACGATGAAGCCAACATTATGGCTTCGATGCTGGCCAAGCGCATGGGTGCACGCAAGGTTATGACGCTAATAAATAACCCTGCCTATGTTGACCTTGTACAGGGCGGCGTCATCGATATCGCTATCTCTCCGCAGCAAACCACAATCGGCGCACTGCTAACCCATGTTCGCCGCGGTGATGTGGCGGCCGTGCACTCTCTACGTCGAGGTGCTGCGGAGGCGATTGAGGCCGTAGCCCACGGTGACCGGATGAGTTCTAAAGTAGTTGGCCGCATGATTGAGGAGATCAAGCTACCGGAGGGTGCCACCATCGGCGCACTCGTGCGCAATGATCAGGTGCTGATCGCCCACGATGATGTGGTGATTGAGGATGGTGACCATGTCATCCTCTTCCTAGTTGATAACAAACGGATTGCCGAGGTCGAGAAACTCTTCTCCGTCGGCCTGCACTTCTTCTGAGCCGCACATGCACTTTCGGGTAATCCTCCGCATCCTAGGCATACTGCTGATGATCTTCAGCATCACGCAACTGCCACCCGCATTGATATCGCTCTACTACGACGACGGCAACCTCAATGCCTTCATCGGTGGCTTTGCAATCACCTTGCTGACAGGATTCTTTATCTGGCTACCGGTGATGCGTGTGCGCCAAGAGCTGCGTACCCGTGATGGATTCCTAATTACTGTGCTGTTCTGGAGCGTACTGAGCTTCTTCGGCGCTTTGCCGCTGCACTTTGCCGATGCCCTGGCATTGAGTTTTACCGACGCTATCTTCGAAGCGGTTTCTGGTCTCACCACCACTGGTGCAACCGTCATTACCGGCCTAGATGAGCTGCCCAAATCCCTACTCTACTACCGCCAGCAACTTCAGTGGCTGGGCGGCATGGGTATCATCGTACTGGCCGTTGCAATTCTGCCAATGCTAGGCATCGGGGGCATGCAGCTCTACCGCGCAGAGACTCCGGGACCGGTAAAAGACTCTAAGCTGACACCGCGTATTACTGAAACTGCCAAGGCGCTCTGGAACATCTACCTAACACTGACGATAGCCTGTGCACTGGGTTTCTGGGCCGCAGGCATGACCCTCTTTGATGCGATCAGCCATAGCTTCGCAACGGTAGCCATTGGTGGCTTCTCGACACATGACGCGAGTATCGGTTACTTCGACAGCGCATTGATTGAATCGATCTGTGTGTTTTTTATGATGCTATCGGGCATTAACTTTGGCCTGCACTTTGCCGCCTTCAGACAGAGGACCCTCAGTCATTACCTGGCCGATCCAGAGCTTAAGTTCTACCTATTCATTCTGATCAGCGTCTCACTGATGACACTCTTTGTACTCGACTTTACCGATACCTATCCGCCGCTTGAGTCGCTGCGAAAATCGGTATTTATGGTGGTCTCTATCGCAACAACAACAGGCTTTGCTGTGGCCGATTTTGCCCACTGGCCGGCGATGCTGCCGTTCATGCTGTTTGTCGCGGCATTCGCCGGCGGTTGTGCTGGCTCGACCGGCGGCGGCATGAAGGTGATCCGCATCCTACTGATCCTCAAACAGGGGTATCGCGAGATCGTGCGCCTGATTCATCCCAATGCCATTATGCCGGTTAAGCTTGGCCGTAGACCGATCTCCAGCAAGGTGCTGGAGGCTGTATGGGGCTTCTTCTCGGTTTACCTGATCGTCTTTGTGCTGATGCTTATCGCACTGATGGCGACCGGACTGGATCAAGTGACGGCCTGGTCGGCAGTAGGTGCCACACTAAACAATCTTGGCCCAGGCCTTGGCGATGTTTCTGAGAACTACGGCAACATCAATGAGACCGCAAAATGGATCCTGGTGTTGGCAATGTTGCTCGGCCGCCTAGAGGTATTCACTCTTCTCGTACTCCTCACACCCGCTTTTTGGCGTCGTTAGGCGCTATCTCCCTATATCTAAGCCGCTTTTAGCGAATTTTCGTGTATAATGTGGCGCTAATTTTTTTGCAAATCGCGCATTTATTTTGACCTCCGAGGGACACTCTCGTGACTGACATCGCTAAACCGGATGTAAAGACCTTTCAGGGACTGATTCTTGCTCTGCAGCAGTACTGGGCAGAGAAGGGTTGTGTCATCGTTCAACCGCTTGATATGAACGTAGGCGCGGGTACCTTCCACCCGGCTACTTTCCTGCGTGCCATCGGCCCAGAGAACTGGAACTCTGCATACGTGCAGCCTAGCCGCCGTCCAACTGATGGCCGCTACGGTGAGAACCCTAACCGTCTGCAGCACTACTACCAGTTTCAGGTCGTAATGAAGCCGCACCCGGACAACTTCCAGGAGCTTTACCTTGGCTCACTCGAGCATCTTGGTTTTGATCTCCTGACGCACGATGTTCGCTTTGTAGAGGACAACTGGGAGTCACCGACTCTCGGAGCTTGGGGACTAGGCTGGGAAATTTGGCTCAACGGGATGGAGGTGACACAGTTTACCTACTTCCAGCAAGCCGGTGGCCTAGAGTGTTACCCAGTAACGGGCGAAATCACCTACGGGCTAGAGCGTCTGGCGATGTACATTCAGGAAGTCGACTCAGTGTATGACTTGGTTTGGAGTCGCGCTCCGGATGGCAGCATTGTTACCTACGGCGATGTCTTCCATCAGAACGAAGTAGAGATGTCGACCTACAACTTCGAACAGGCTGATGTACCCAAATTGTTTGAAAACTTCGAACACTATGAGCGCGAATGCAACAAACTGCTAGAGGCCAAACTGCCGCTACCCGCCTACGAGATGGTTCTCCAAGCTTCACATACCTTTAACTTGCTTGATGCCCGTCATGCGATCTCAGCCACTGAACGTCAGCGTTACATTCTAAGGGTTCGTACACTGGCTCGAGGTGTTGCTCAGGGTTACTTTGATTCACGTCGTGCAGCCGGATTCCCGTTGGCTGAAGCGAGCATCCGAGAAGAAGTTATGGCATCGCTAGAGGGAGCTGAGTAATGAGTACACGTGATTTTCTATTTGAGCTCGGTACTGAAGAACTACCCCCAACGGCACTGAAGATGCTATCCAACGCTCTGGGTGAGTCGATTGAGACACAACTCAAGGCAGCGCAACTGAGCTTTGAAGGAATTGAACTCTACGCCGCACCGCGTCGCCTTGGCTTCTTGGTTAAGCAGTTGAGCACAGAGCAGCCTGATCGCTCTATCGAACGCACCGGCCCTTCAGCCAAAGCCCCTGAGAAAGCAGCGATGGGCTTCGCTGGCTCTTGCGGTGTAACTTTGGCCGATCTCAGCATCGAACAGACCGACAAAGGCGAATACTACGTCTACCGCGGGACCGAAAAAGGCCGTGCAGCGACCGAGCTACTGCCTGAGATGCTACAAAATGCGATGCAGCAGCTACCAATTCCTAAGCGTATGCGCTGGGCCGCGAGCCGTACTGAATTTGTGCGCCCGGTTAAGTGGGTTATTGCGCTCTTCGGAGACGAAGTCGTTGACTGTACGCTTTTGGATATCAAATCTGGCCGCAAAACCCGCGGTCACCGTTTCCACTACGATCATGAGATCGAGATCATAAACGCTAGTGAGTACGCACCTACCCTGCGTAACACTGGCTACGTGGTCACTGGTTTCGCAGAACGCCGTGAGATGATCCGCGCTCAGGTTCTGGAGCAGGCTGCTAAGATCGGCGGAATAGTCGAGTTTGATGAGGATCTGCTTGATGAGGTCTGTGCACTCAATGAGTGGCCAGTCGCGTTAACTGGTCGTTTTGAAGAGCGTTTCCTTGAAGTACCCGAGCAAGCCCTGATTCTCTCAATGAAAGAGAACCAGAAGTACTTCCACCTTGTTAATGAGCAAGGCGGTTTAATGCCCTACTTCATCACCATTGCCAATATTGAATCCAAAGATCCACAGCAGGTTATTGCCGGCAACGAGAAGGTCATCCGCCCTCGTCTCGCTGACGCAGCGTTCTTCTTTGAAACTGATAAAAAGCAGCCACTGATTGCACGTCTAGAAAAGCTCAAGAGCGTTGTATTCCAAAACCAGCTCGGTACTGTCTACGACAAAGCAGCTCGCATTGAGGCGACAGCCAAGCACATTGCAGGCTTGATTGGTGGCAACTCTGAATATGCAGCTCGTGCAGCACAACTAGCAAAGTGTGACCTGCTATCTGACACGGTCTATGAGTTCACCGAGCTCCAGGGTCTAATTGGCTACCACCTCGCCCTGCATGATGGTGAAGCTGACGAAGTCGCTGTGGCAATTCAAGAGCAGTACTTGCCGAAGTTCGCCGGTGATGATCTGCCGCAAACTAAGAGCGGCATTGCAGTAGCACTGGCAGACCGACTCGATACGCTGGTGGGGCTGTTTGCTATTAACCAACCCCCTACCGGCTCTAAAGATCCCTTCGCGCTGCGTCGCGCTGCCCTAGGCGTTCTTCGCATTCTGGTTGAGCACGAACTACCACTCGATCTGGCGGACCTTCTCGTTGTGGCAGCGAAGAACTACTCTGACTTGCCAGCTCTTGATAATGCAGCCGAGAGTGTCTTTGAGTTTATGCTAGAACGGTTCCGCTTCTGGTTTGAAGAGGAGTCCATTAGCGCTGAGGTGTATCTGTCAGTCCGCGCACTCAAACCGCGCGTGCCGCTCGACTTCGTTCGCCGGGCTCGAGCCGTCGCAAGCTTCGCTGAGCAAGAGGCGTCTGCTGCACTAATCGCTGGTAACAAGCGCGTTGGCAATATTCTCAGCAAGCTTGAAGGCGATATAGATTCCAGCGTCAATGAGGCTTTACTGCAAGAGGATGCGGAGAAGGCTCTATACAGCGCTCTATCCACACTGCGTGCCGAGGTTGAGTCTAAGGTTGAAGATGCAGACTACCAAGGCGCACTTAATGCGCTATCGAGCCTGCGGGCGCCGATTGACAAGTTCTTTGATGAGGTTCGTGTGATGGCAGATGATGAAGCCGTTAAAGCGAACCGCCTAGCTATACTCGCCAATCTCCGTCAGCAATTCATCGGTATCGCTGATATCTCTCAGCTTGCTTAAGGTCAGTACGTCCCCCAAAAGCCCAGCAATTGCTGGGCTTTTTTGCGCTTATATCTAGGCTTTTCTTTTGCTGTCGCCCCAAGGCCTAAAGGTTTCACGTGAAACAGTTGTAGAACGCCAGTAATTAATGCACCGTCACCACCCTGTGTTCGTATGGGGTCTATACTGTGGTCAATACCAATGTGAGATCCTATAATGCCAGGCTACACCATAATTATTGTCGAAGATGAGTTTCTAATTCAGGCTGATTACCAGCAGGCTATAGGCCATGCCTTTCCCAATGCCAGCATTTACCCACTTCCGGATTCGCGAAACCTGCTCGATACTTATCACAGGACACATCCTGACTTGATAGTGACCGACCTAGTGATGGATTCAGAGAACGAGGGAATAAGTGGAATCACCGAGATACGAGAGATTGACCCGCACATACCTATCATCGTCGCGTCCGGCCACGCGGGGTTCAGTAGCCTAGCCGAAGCCTTCGGTATCAGCCTCAAGCTGCAAAAGCCAGTCTCGGGTGAGGTTCTTGTGAACGCAATTAAGAACCTGCTTGTTCCTGACGAAGCTGTTTAGGTTAAATAAAAAAGGCGACCAACAGGTCGCCTTTTTTGTTTCACGTGAAACCAAATACTAACTAAACGTCCAAGTTAGAGACGTTCAGTGCGTTAGACTCGATAAAGTTACGACGCGGCTCTACCTCATCACCCATCAGTGTAGTGAAGAGCTGATCCGCAGAAATTGCGTCATCGATAGTCACCTGCAGCATACGACGAGCATCTGGATCCATAGTGGTTTCCCAGAGCTGCTCGGGGTTCATCTCTCCCAATCCTTTATAGCGCTGGAAGCTACTGCCACGACGTGCGAGATCCATCAGCCAGTTGATACCCACTCCCAAATCGCTCACCTCCATACGACGCTCCCCACGAGTGATGTATGCGCCATCTGCCAGCAAAGACTGCAGCTCAGCACCTAACGCCGAGATCTGGCCGTAATCACGTGAACGGAAGAAGTCGACGTCCAAGCGGTAATCATCGCTGATGCCGTGCAGGAGGATCGAGATCTTAGGCACATAGAGGCTGTGCTCACGATCAAGCTCTGGTACAACCGTGTACACCTCTGAACCACTCTCCTGCAGCGCATCAAGCTGAGCCTGGAGAGTTTTACACCACTCGTCTACATGCACCTGATCACCCATAGCATCGAGCTCAAGCTTGTTCATAAATAGTAGCTGGCGAAGTATTGATTCAGGGTAAACGCGTCCCAAGCGGGACATCAAAGCGCCTACGCTACGGTAGCGGTTGAATAGATCTTCAAGCGCAGTACCGGAGATCGCTGGAGCATCTTCTGATGGGTAGAGTGAAGTACCCTCGAGTGCGCCCTGCAGCAGATAGTTATCCATCGCCTCATCATCTTTGAGGTACTGCTCTTGCTTGCCCTTCTTAACCTTATAGAGCGGCGGCTGAGCGATGTAGATGTGGCCACGCTCAATCAGCTCAGGCATCTGGCGGAAGAAGAAGGTCAGCAGCAGTGTACGAATGTGCGATCCGTCCACGTCCGCATCGGTCATGATAATGATGCTGTGGTAACGCAGCTTCTCAACATCAAACTCTTCGCGACCAATGCCACAACCCAGCGCAGTGATTAGCGTACCCACCTCTGCCGAGGTCAGCATCTTATCGAAACGCGCCTTCTCAACGTTAAGTATCTTACCTTTGAGCGGCAGAATCGCCTGAGTACGACGATCGCGGCCCTGCTTCGCAGAACCACCCGCCGAGTCACCCTCCACCAAGTAGAGTTCAGAGAGTGCCGGATCTTTCTCCTGACAATCTGCAAGTTTACCTGGCAGACCCGCGATATCGAGCACCCCTTTACGGCGAGTCATCTCGCGCGCTTTACGAGCAGCCTCACGGGCACGCGCAGCATCGATCATCTTCTGCACGACCGCCTTCGCGTCCTGAGGATTCTCTAACAGGTAGTCGTTAAAGTTCTGCGCCATCAACTGCTCTACAGCCGTCTTAACCTCAGAGGAGACTAGCTTATCTTTGGTCTGTGATGAGAACTTAGGGTCGGGAACTTTGACAGAGATAATTGCACAGATACCTTCGCGGCTATCGTCACCGCTAGTGCTGACGTTACCTTTTTTGTTCAGCTGTTCAGCCTCGATATAGCCATTCAAACAGCGTGTCAGCGAAGCACGGAAACCCGACAAGTGGGTACCACCGTCTCGCTGCGGAATGTTATTTGCATAACACTGGATGTTCTCCTGGAAGGAGTCATTCCACTGTAGCGCTACCTCAACACCGACGCCGTTCTCATGCATCGCATTGAAGTGGAAAATTGAGTTCACTGGCGACTTGTTAGTGTTCATAAAGTCAACAAACGCGGCTAAACCACCTTCATATTCGAACACCTCTTCGCGGCCGTCACGCTCATCCTTCAAACGAATACGCACACCGGAGTTGAGAAACGAAAGCTCACGCAAACGCTTGGCAAGGATATCGTACTCAAACTTAATGTTGGTGAACGTCTCTGGTGATGGGTGGAAACGAACGATCGTACCGGTCGAATCAGTCTGTCCAATAACCTTGAGCGGCTCTTCCGGGACACCGTGATGATAAACCTGCTCATGCACTTCACCGGCGCGACGGATAGTCAGACGTAGATCCGTCGAGAGTGCATTCACAACAGAGACGCCTACTCCGTGCAGACCACCAGAGACCTTATAGGTGTTGTCATCGAACTTACCGCCGGCATGCAGTACCGTCATGATAACCTCAGCCGCAGAGACGCCCTCTTCTGGGTGCAGGTCTGTTGGGATACCACGACCGTTGTCGCTAACCGTAACACTCTCATCAGCATGAATAATGACGCCTACTTCTGAACAGAAACCTGCCAGGGCCTCATCAATACCGTTATCCACAAGCTCAAAAACCATGTGGTGCAGGCCGCTGCCATCATCGGTATCACCTATATACATACCGGGACGCTTACGTACCGCATCCAGACCCTTCAGGACCTTGATACTGGAAGAGTCGTAGTTTTGGCTCTCATCACTCATTCTGAATCTCCAAATGGCTCGCTGGCCGTGAGTTTTCCATTCTCTAGCTTGAACAGTCTTCCCTGCTCCGATGCCCCCCAGAGCTGCAATAGCAACTGAGGGTCGACGCAGGTGATAAAACACTGACTGCCACTCGCTTTGAGGTAAGTACAGAACTTACCCAGATGCCGCGCATCAAGCTCGGCGGGCAGATCGTCGATCAAATAGATACAACGTCTGCCAGTTGTTTCGCTGTAAACCTGCCCCTGTGCCAATTTAAGCGCACTGACGGTGAGTTTCTTCTGACCTCGAGACAGATGCTCGGCGGCACTGCGAGCACCGACTCTAAAGCGCAGATCAGCGCGCTGAGGACCATAGCCAGTGAAACCCTGACGCTGATCTCTCTCGAAGCCGACGTCGAGGAGCTCTTCAAGACTGCGCTCACGGTCCCAACCCCGTGAATAACGCAGTTCAACATCCGGTCCACCCACACCCTCACCAATAAGGGCGGTCAAAATTCTCTGAAACTGGGGAATTAACGCCTCGACATAAGCCTGGCGGAGCTTCGTAAGCTCTTCAGAATACGAGAGAAATTCTCGATTCCACACCTCCAAAACTGATCGGTCGATTCTACCATATTTGAGCAGAGAATTCCGTTGTTTTAGGGCCCTCTGAAAGCCTCTCCAAGTAGAAATAAATCGATTTGAGTGGTGAAATCCGCCCCAATCAATAAATTGACGACGAATGGCGGGCGAACCGTCCAGTAAATTGAAAGCCTCAGAGTCGATCACCTGCACCGGCATGAGTGCAGCGAGGCCAGCAGTGTCTATATCCTGGCCCTGAAAGCGGGCTCTCAACTCGCCTTGATTAGAGCGTGATACTCCGAGATTCCCGGCAGAAGCCCCCTGCTCGTCGCACAGCTGCGCAAAGCTCGTGGCCTCAGCGCAACCCTCGGTAATAACGTGACGTGCTTGGTGCGTCCTAAATGAGCGCCCGAGCGACAGAAGATGGATCGCCTCCAACACACTGGTTTTGCCGCTACCATTGGCCCCGTGCACCAGATTGATCTCTGGCGAAGCGTCTAGAGCAAGCGAGGTGAGAGAGCGGAGATTAGTAAGCTGTAAGCGCTGAATACGCATCGCTGGAGAGAAGCTAGGCCGAGCGCTTGTGATAGTGCGCCCGGCCCGAGCAGATTACATACGCATGGGCATGATGACGTAAGTGGAGTTCGGGTCGTCAAACCCTTCAACCAACGCACTGGAATTAGCATCGGCCAGCGTGAACTTAACCACATCAGAGTGCAGGATCGACAACACGTCTAGCAAATAATTGACGTTAAAGCCTATATCGATGGTTGGCCCTTCGTAATCCACAGCAACGGTCTCTTCCGCCTCTTCCTGCTCCGGGTTGTTCGCCATGACCTGCAGATAGCCGTCAGAGAGCGTCAGACGCACACCACGGTATTTTTCATTCGACAGGATAGCGATACGGTGGAATACCTGACGCAGCTCCTGACGGTCTCCTAGAAGGATCTTATCGCCATTCTTTGGAATCACGCGCTGGTAATCCGGGAACTTACCGTCGACCAGCTTCGAGGTAAATGTGTAATCACCCACGTTGGCACGAATGTGCGACGCACCGATCACCAGTGTGACCGCTGCATCACCACCCTGGAGCAGTCGAGCCAGTTCCAGAATGCCCTTACGTGGAACAATGATCTGATGCTGCGTACCCACAGGAACCTCGGCATCACTTAGTGATGTAGCCAAGCGGTGGCCATCAGTTGCGACCGCGCGGAGTGAGTCCTCACTCACTTCCAAAAGCATGCCGTTAAGGTAATAACGTACATCTTGCTGCGCCATAGAGAAGCCAGTCTTATCGATTAGCTGACGTAGCTCTGCTTGTGGCAAGCTCAGCTCCAGCGTCTGCGGGCTATCTTCTACATTTGGAAACTCAGAGGCCGCAAGCGTCGACAGCGAGAACTTTGAGCGACCTGACTTGATCACCATCTTCTGCCCAACCACTTCCATCTCAATGCGAGCATCGTCAGCAAGTGATTTACAGATATCCATCAGCTTACGAGCGGGAACTGTCACCGAACCAGCCTGCGCTGGCTCATCCAGTTGCACACGGCCTACCAGCTCAACCTCAAGGTCAGTACCGGTCAGTGACAGCTGATCGCCCTCTGCCACCATCAATATGTTTGACAGTACCGGCAAGGTCTGACGACGCTCGACTACACCCGCTACCAACTGTAGCGGCTTAATCAGGGCTTCTCGGGTGATAACAAATCTCATGTGGTTTCCTATCCCAGTTCCAACTTAGCTCGTCAGCAGACGAAGGAGGTTTTTGTAATCTTCAGCCATATCCGAATCGGTCTCACGCAACTCCGTAACCTTGCGGTTTGCGTGCAATACCGTGGTATGGTCTCGACCGCCAAAAGCATTACCGATCTCCGGCAAACTGTGGTTGGTCAGTTCCTTTACGAGGGTCATAGCAATCTGCCTTGGACGGGCCACCGAGCGACTGCGTCTTTTGGAGTACAGATCAGCTACTTTGATTCTGTAATATTCCGCCACAACCTTCTGAATATTCTCAATACTAACCTGTTTGTCCTGTAATGCCAGCAGGTCTTTTAATGCTTCTTTAATTGTTGGGATATTTAATGGCACACCATGAAAATGAGCGTGTGCTATCACCCGTTTCAGTGCACCTTCCAACTCGCGAACATTCGATCTTAAGTTCTGAGCCAAGAAGAAGGCTGCATCTTCAGGAAGCTTCACCTTTGCCTCTGATGCTTTACGCATCAAAATCGCTACGCGGGTCTCTAGTTCTGGCGGCTCAATCGCCACCGTCAGACCCCAACCAAAGCGGGATTTAAGGCGCTCCTCGACGCCTTTGATCTCGCGTGGGTAGCGGTCACTGGTCAGGATCATCTGCTGACCGCCCTCTAACAGAGCATTGAAGGTGTGGAAGAACTCCTCTTGCGAGCGCTCCTTGCCACCGAAGAATTGAATATCATCGATCAGCAGCGCGTCTACCGAACGATAGAAACGTTTAAAATCGTTGATGGCGTTAAGTTGCAATGCTTTTACCATGTCAGCAACAAAGCGCTCCGAGTGCAGGTAGACAATCTTGGCGTTAGGGTTGCGTTTACGCATCTCCATGCCGACTGCGTGCATCAAATGGGTCTTACCTAAGCCAACACCGCCATAAATGAACAGCGGGTTGTAACCGGCGCCAGGGTTGTCTGCTACCTGACGCGCAGCCGCCAACGCGAGCTGATTCGATTTACCTTGAACAAAGGACTCAAAGGTAAACTCAGGGTTCAAATTAGACTGATGCCGTAGACCACCCTCAACCTGTACCTCACGCTCGATCTCAGATTGATCAACCAGATCCACCATCGTAGAACGCATCTGCGATGGAACTAACAAAGATGGTTCAGATTGAAAAACACGGGCCTGCGGTGCAAGTGACTGCTCACTTTCACTCGAGTTAGTGACTACTTCACTAGGCTCTACTGACTCAATTGTATTGGGCTCGTAGCTACGCTGAGAGTCGCTTAAATCGCTATCTGTGAATCGATCGGGGTTACGTCGGATCGGTGCGGGACGCGTACGAGGTTGACTCGATTTAGGCCAGGCCCGAGCGGCAGTGTCGGGCTGCCCGGCGATACTGATACTGACTTCTGGAGGAATACCACCTGTTAGCGTCTCGAGCGCATTATTGATCTGCTGTAGAAACTTATCATTCACCCAGTCCTTAACAAAACGGTTGGGCGCAACCAGGTGTATCTGAGCCTCAGATTCGCTTTCTAAGCGCAGCGGCCTTATCCACATGTGAAACTGCTGCGATGGAAGCTCGTCGCGCAGATTTTCTAAGCAGTGGGACCAAATGGCGTCAGACATTATTATTCTCGGTGGAAAGATCTACATACTGGGGATAAGTCTACCTGTATCACTATTGCTTATCCACAACAAAATCAGGTTCCTGAGAAGTTGTAAAAATACTTATTCACTTTACAAAACGC